>FN543093.2:0-2400000 GCA_000027065.2 Cronobacter turicensis z3032
CGCGAGGTCATACCAACATGTTTTATCCGGATCCTTTTGACGTCATTATCATTGGCGGGGGTCATGCAGGTACCGAGGCCGCAATGGCCGCTGCACGCATGGGTCAACAGACCCTGCTTTTGACACACAATATCGACACGCTTGGACAGATGTCCTGCAACCCGGCGATCGGCGGTATTGGTAAAGGACATCTGGTTAAGGAAGTGGATGCCCTCGGCGGGCTTATGGCGAAAGCGATCGACCAGGCGGGTATTCAGTTTAGGATACTAAACGCCAGCAAAGGCCCGGCGGTTCGCGCTACCCGCGCTCAGGCGGATCGCGTGCTGTACAAGCAGGCCGTGCGTACTGCGCTGGAGAACCAGCCGAACCTGATGATCTTCCAGCAGGCCGTTGACGATCTGATCGTGGAAAACGATCGTGTGGTGGGCGCCGTCACGCAGATGGGGCTGAAATTCCGCGCAAAAGCGGTCGTCCTTACGGTCGGTACGTTCCTCGACGGCAAAATTCATATCGGGCTTGATAACTACAGCGGCGGCCGTGCGGGCGATCCGCCTTCCGTACCGCTGGCGCGTCGCCTGCGTGAACTGCCGCTGCGCGTCAGCCGCCTGAAAACCGGAACGCCGCCGCGTATCGACGCGCGTACCATCGATTTCAGCGTGCTCGATCAGCAGCATGGCGATAACCCGATGCCGGTCTTCTCGTTCATGGGATCCGCGGATCAGCATCCGCGTCAGGTGCCGTGCTATGTCACGCACACCAACGAAAAAACCCACGACGTGATCCGCAACAACCTCGATCGCAGCCCTATGTACGCCGGCGTGATTGAGGGGATCGGCCCGCGCTACTGCCCTTCTATCGAAGACAAAGTGATGCGCTTCGCCGATCGCAACGCGCACCAGATTTTCCTGGAGCCCGAAGGGCTGACCAGCAACGAAATTTACCCGAACGGCATCTCCACCAGCCTGCCGTTCGACGTGCAGATGCAAATCGTCCGTTCCATGAAAGGGATGGAGAACGCGAAGATTGTTCGCCCGGGCTACGCGATTGAGTACGATTTCTTCGATCCGCGCGACCTGAAGCCAACCCTGGAAAGCAAATACATCCAGGGGCTGTTCTTCGCAGGCCAGATCAACGGCACCACCGGTTATGAAGAAGCCGCCGCCCAGGGCCTGCTGGCTGGCCTTAACGCGGGCCGTTATTCGGCGGAGAAAGAGGGCTGGGCGCCAGGTCGCTCACAGGCGTATCTTGGCGTGCTGGTTGATGACCTCTGCACGCTCGGTACCAAAGAGCCGTACCGCATGTTTACCTCTCGCGCGGAATATCGTCTGATGCTGCGTGAAGACAACGCTGATTTACGCCTGACCGAAGCCGGTCGCGAAATGGGGCTGGTCGACGATGCGCGCTGGGCGCGTTTCAACGAGAAGCTGGAAAATATCGAGCGTGAGCGCCAGCGTCTGAGAAGCACCTGGGTGACGCCGTCTACCGCCTCGGTGGAAGAGATCAACACGGTGCTTACCGCGCCGCTCTCCCGTGAAGCTAGCGGTGAAGATCTGCTGCGTCGACCGGAAATGACCTATGCTCAGTTGACCGCGCTGTCGGTTTTCGCGCCGGCGCTGGATGACGTACAGGCGGCAGAGCAGGTTGAGATCCAGGTGAAATACGAAGGCTATATCGCCCGCCAGCAGGACGAGATAGAAAAACAGCAGCGTAACGAAAGCACGCTGCTGCCGGCGACGCTGGATTATCGCCAGGTGAATGGCCTCTCCAATGAGGTGATCGCCAAGCTTAACGATCATAAACCGGCATCGATTGGCCAGGCGTCCCGTATCTCCGGGATCACGCCCGCCGCTATCTCGATTCTGCTGGTCTGGCTGAAAAAACAGGGGCTACTGCGCCGCAGTGCCTGAGTTAAAACGCGCTTCGGGCCAGCCTTGTCTGGCCCTTTTTATATGGAAAAACCGTCGTGCTGAATACACTATCCCGCCTGCTTGATGACGCAGGGATTACGCTGCCCGAACACCAGAAAGCGCAGCTGGTGGCCTATGTCGATATGCTGAACAAGTGGAACAAGGCCTACAACCTCACCTCCGTACGTGACCCGAACGAGATGCTGGTGCGCCACATCATGGACAGCATCGTGGTAGAACCGCATTTAAAGGGTTCTCGTTTTATCGATGTCGGCACCGGTCCGGGCCTGCCGGGTATTCCGCTGTCGATTGTCCGCCCGGACAGCCATTTCACGCTGCTGGATAGCCTTGGCAAGCGCGTGCGCTTTTTGCGTCAGGTGCAACACGAGCTGAAGCTCGACAATATCGCGCCGGTACAAAGCCGCGTTGAAGCCTTCCCCGCCGAGCCGCCGTTCGATGGCGTTATCAGCCGCGCGTTCGCGTCGCTCTCCGATATGGTGAACTGGTGTCATCATCTGCCGGGCGAGCAGGGGCGTTTTTATGCTCTTAAAGGCCAGCGTCCTGATGATGAGATAAGTGCGCTGTCAGAAGGCTTTGCTGTTGAGGAAATCGTCAGGCTGTCGGTTCCGCGTCTCGACGGCGAGCGCCATCTGGTTATCCTTAAAGCAAACAGAACTTAATATTTATCAAAAAAAGTAGAAATAAGGGGCGGGCCTTTCGCATGGACAAAAAGAAAACTGGCCCGCATTAACAACCCCTTATTTCACTTTTTGTTAACTTTGTTGCAGCTTGAGTATAACGAAGCATCATTTGCGCTAAAAACTTAATAGTCACCTATGAAAATATAAGGGTGCTATATTCAGGCGGCGCTATGATAACGGGGCGTAAATTGTTTCCAGTAGATGTCAATGAAAGGTATTAATCGTGTTTCGGGGTGTTTTAAAAAATTTAGGGTTTAAAGCAATTTAAAATCAAATGGTTATAAGAGACGCATTCCTAAAGGATGTGACAAACCTTGAGCAGAAATTGTCTAGAATGTGATCTCGTGCACGCTTTATTCGCAAGGTTTACGCGCAATTTGCAGTTTTTACATTTCTTTTCAGGTTTAAGAGAAACTTGAAAAAAACGCGTTCTGAAAATTATTTAAACATTTATTCACCTTTTGGCTACTTATAGTTTGAAATCACGTGCTCGCCCCGTATAATTTGAGCGCTTTTTGAGGCTTGACTCAGAGCGTCAAAGAACGTTTTATACGACACGCGACATACCTCGAAGGGAGCAGTGGCAAAAAATGTCTGCGTCGCTCATGAGCAAAAAAGTGGCCCGCAAGCTTCTGTTCATCCAGTTCATCGCGGTTCTGGTGGCAGGATTGCTGTTTTGCCTCAACGATCCTTTCTGGGGCTTCTCCGCAGTATGCGGAGGGCTGGCAGTATGGCTGCCGAATGTGTTGTTTATGAATTTTGCCTGGCGTCATCAGGCGCATACACCCGCTAAAGGCCGCGTGGCATGGTCTTTCGCCTTCGGCGAAGCGTTCAAGGTGGTTGCGACCTTTACCCTGCTGGTGGTGGCGCTGGCGTGTTTCAAGGCGGTTTTCTTGCCGCTGATCGTGACGTGGGTTTCGGTGCTGGTTGTGCAGATACTGGCGCCAGCTGTAATTAACAACAAAGGGTAAGAGGCATCATGTCTGCAGGAGAAATCTCGACGCCGCAGGAGTACATAGGCCACCATCTGAATAACCTTCAGATTGACCTGCGTACCTTCTCGCTGGTGGATCCGCATAACCCCCCGGCCACCTTCTGGACGCTCAACATCGACTCGATGTTTTTCTCAGTGGTGCTGGGCCTGTTATTCCTGGTTCTGTTCCGTAAAGTCGCGAAACATGCGACCAGCGGCGTGCCGGGCAAATTCCAGACAGCGGTAGAGCTGGTTATCGGCTTTGTGCATGGTAGCGTACAAGACATGTACCACGGCAAAAGCAAGCTCATTGCGCCGCTGGCCCTGACGATTTTCGTCTGGGTATTCCTGATGAACCTGATGGATTTACTGCCTATCGACCTGCTGCCGTACATCGGCGAGCACGTATTTGGTTTGCCTGCCCTGCGCGTGGTGCCGTCTGCGGACGTGAACATCACCCTCTCCATGGCGCTTGGTGTGTTTATCCTCATTCTTTTCTACAGCATCAAAATGAAAGGCGTTGGCGGCTTTACTAAAGAGCTGACGCTGCAGCCGTTCAATCACCCGGTATTTATCCCGGTCAACCTGATCCTGGAAGGTGTGAGCCTGCTGTCCAAACCGGTTTCTCTCGGTCTGCGACTGTTCGGCAACATGTATGCCGGTGAGCTGATTTTCATTCTGATTGCGGGTCTTCTGCCGTGGTGGTCACAGTGGTTATTAAATGTGCCTTGGGCCATTTTCCACATCCTGATCATTACGTTGCAGGCCTTCATTTTCATGGTTCTGACGATTGTCTATCTGTCGATGGCATCTGAAGAGCATTGATTTTTTACTCAACACTACTGCGTTTTAACTGAAACAAACTGGAGACTGTCATGGAAAACCTGAATATGGATCTGCTGTACATGGCTGCCGCTGTGATGATGGGTCTGGCGGCAATCGGTGCTGCGATCGGTATCGGCATCCTCGGGGGCAAATTCCTGGAAGGCGCTGCGCGCCAGCCTGATCTGATTCCTCTGCTGCGTACTCAGTTCTTTATCGTAATGGGTCTGGTGGATGCAATCCCGATGATCGCTGTGGGTCTGGGTCTGTACGTGATGTTCGCCGTCGCGTAGTAAACGAAGTTGTCTGAATTTCCAGACAATATCAGAACATTAACCAGATAAGAGGCATTGTGCTGTGAATCTTAACGCAACAATCCTCGGCCAGGCCATCGCGTTTGTCCTGTTCGTTCTGTTCTGTATGAAGTACGTATGGCCGCCAATTATGGCTGCCATCGAAAAACGTCAGAAAGAAATTGCTGACGGTCTGTCTTCTGCAGAACGCGCTAAAAAGGATCTGGAGCTTGCACAGTCCAACGCGACCGACCAGCTGAAAAAAGCGAAAGCGGAAGCCCAGGTGATTATTGAGCAGGCGAACAAACGCCGCGCTCAGATCCTGGACGAAGCGAAAGCTGAAGCAGAGCAGGAACGTAACAAAATCGTGGCGCAGGCCCAGGCCGAAATCGAAGCCGAGCGTAAACGTGCCCGTGAAGAGCTGCGCAAGCAGGTTGCTATCCTGGCTGTTGCTGGCGCCGAGAAGATCATTGAACGTTCCGTGGATGAAGCTGCTAACAGCGACATCGTGAATAAACTGGTCGCTGAACTGTAAGGAGGGAGGGGCTGATGTCTGAATTTGTAACGGTAGCTCGCCCCTACGCCAAAGCAGCTTTTGACTTTGCCGTCGAACACCAAAGCCTCGACCGCTGGCAGGATATGCTGGCGTTTGCCGCTGAAGTGGCCAAAAACGAACAGATGGCTGAGCTCCTCTCTGGCGCCCTGGCGCCAGAAACGCTCGCTAAGTCGTTTATCGCAATCTGTGGTGACCAGTTAGACGCCAACGGCCAGAACCTGATTAAGGTGATGGCAGAAAACGGTCGTCTGAAGGTACTTCCTGATGTTCTTGAGCAGTTCATTCAGTTACGCGCAGCCCTTGAGGCTACCGTTGAAGTCGAAGTGACTTCTGCCAGCGCGCTGAGCGATGAACAGCTTGCGAAAATCAGCGCCGCGATGGAAAAACGTCTGTCACGCAAAGTGAAGCTGAATTGCAAAATTGATAAGTCTGTAATGGCGGGCGTCATCATCCGTTCGGGTGATACGGTCATTGACGGCAGCGTGCGCGGCCGTCTTGAGCGCCTCGCAGACGTCTTGCAGTCTTAAGGGGACTGGAGCATGCAACTGAATTCCACCGAAATCAGCGAACTGATCAAGCAGCGCATTGCTCAGTTCAATGTTGTGAGCGAAGCTCATAACGAAGGTACTATTGTTTCTGTAAGCGACGGTGTTATCCGCATCCACGGCCTGGCCGATTGTATGCAGGGTGAGATGATTTCCCTGCCGGGTAACCGTTACGCTATCGCACTGAACCTGGAGCGTGACTCCGTAGGTGCAGTGGTTATGGGTCCGTACGCTGACCTCGCCGAAGGCATGAAGGTGAAGTGTACTGGCCGTATTCTTGAAGTGCCGGTTGGCCGTGGCCTGCTGGGCCGTGTGGTTAACACCCTCGGCGCGCCGATCGACGGTAAAGGTCCGGTTGAACACGATGGCTTCTCGCCAATCGAAGTTATCGCACCGGGCGTTATCGAGCGTCAGTCCGTAGACCAGCCTGTACAGACCGGTTATAAGTCCGTTGACGCCATGATCCCAATCGGTCGTGGTCAGCGTGAACTGATCATCGGCGACCGTCAGACCGGTAAAACCGCGATGGCTATCGACGCCATCATCAACCAGCGCGACTCCGGCATCAAATGCGTGTATGTGGCTATCGGCCAGAAAGCGTCCACCATTTCTAACGTGGTTCGTAAACTGGAAGAGCACGGCGCGCTGTCTAACACCATCGTTGTCGTCGCGACGGCTTCTGAATCCGCTGCGCTGCAATACCTGGCGCCGTACGCCGGTTGCGCGATGGGCGAATACTTCCGCGACCGCGGCGAAGACGCGCTGATCGTTTACGATGACCTGTCTAAACAGGCTGTGGCTTACCGTCAGGTTTCCCTGCTGCTCCGTCGTCCGCCAGGACGTGAAGCATTCCCGGGCGACGTGTTCTACCTCCACTCCCGTCTGCTGGAGCGCGCATCCCGCGTTAACGCGGAATACGTTGAGAACTTCACCAAAGGTGAAGTGAAAGGTAAAACCGGCTCCCTGACTGCGCTGCCGATCATCGAAACCCAGGCGGGTGACGTTTCTGCGTTCGTTCCGACCAACGTAATTTCTATTACCGATGGTCAGATCTTCCTGGAAACCAACCTGTTTAACTCCGGTATTCGTCCGGCCGTTAACCCGGGTATCTCCGTATCGCGTGTAGGTGGTGCTGCTCAGACCAAGATCATCAAGAAACTGTCCGGTGGTATTCGTACCGCGCTGGCGCAGTATCGTGAACTGGCGGCGTTCTCTCAGTTCGCCTCCGATCTGGACGAAGCAACCCGTAAACAGCTGAGCCACGGCCAGAAAGTCACTGAACTGCTCAAGCAGAAACAGTACGCGCCGATGTCCGTTGCACAGCAGGGCCTGGTCCTGTTCGCGGCGGAACGCGGTTACCTCGAAGATGTGGAACTGGCGAAAATCGGTAGCTTCGAAGCCGCTCTGCTGGCTTACGCTGACCGTGATCACGCTCCGCTGATGCAAGAGATTAACCAGAACGGTGGCTATAACGATGAGATCGAAGGCAAGCTGAAAAGCCTCCTCGATTCCTTCAAAGCAACCCAGTCCTGGTAACGTCTGGCGGCTTGCTGTAAGGCAAGCCGCAAGGCATTGAGGAGAAGCTCATGGCCGGCGCAAAAGAGATACGTAGTAAGATCGCAAGCGTCCAGAACACGCAAAAGATCACTAAAGCGATGGAAATGGTCGCCGCTTCCAAAATGCGTAAATCGCAGGATCGCATGGCGGCCAGCCGTCCTTATGCAGATACCATGCGCAAAGTGATTGGTCACCTTGCTACCGGTAATCTGGAATACAAACACCCTTACCTGGAAGAACGCGACGTTAAGCGCGTGGGCTACCTGGTGGTGTCGACTGACCGTGGTCTGTGCGGCGGCTTGAACATTAACCTGTTCAAGAAAGTGCTGGCGGATATGAAAGTATGGTCCGATAAAGGCGTTCAGAGCGATATCGCAATGATCGGCTCTAAAGGCGTTTCTTTCTTCAATTCAGTAGGCGGCAACATTGTGGCGCAGGTCACCGGTATGGGGGACAACCCTTCCCTGTCCGATCTGATTGGCCCGGTCAAAGTGATGTTGCAGGCTTATGATGAAGGCCGTCTGGACAAGCTTTACGTTGTCAGCAACAAATTTATTAACACCATGTCTCAGGCTCCGACCATCACTCAACTGCTGCCGCTGCCGGCATCAGAAGACGATGAGTTGAAGCACAAATCCTGGGATTACCTGTACGAACCCGATCCGAAGGCGCTGCTGGACACCCTGCTGCGTCGCTATGTCGAATCGCAGGTTTATCAGGGAGTGGTTGAAAACCTGGCCAGCGAGCAGGCCGCACGAATGGTGGCGATGAAAGCCGCAACCGATAATGGCGGCAGCCTGATTAAAGAGCTGCAGTTGGTATACAACAAAGCTCGTCAGGCCAGCATTACTCAGGAACTCACCGAGATCGTCTCGGGGGCCGCCGCGGTTTAACCAGGTTATTTCGTAGAGGATTCAAGATGGCTACTGGAAAGATTGTCCAGGTAATCGGCGCCGTGGTGGACGTCGAGTTCCCTCAGGATGCTGTACCGAAAGTGTACGACGCCCTTGAGGTAACGAATGGTAATGAGCATCTGGTGCTGGAAGTCCAGCAGCAGCTCGGCGGCGGTATCGTACGTACCATCGCTATGGGTTCTTCTGATGGTCTGCGTCGTGGTCTGGTTGTTACCGATCTCGAACACCCGATTGAAGTACCGGTAGGTAAAGCGACCCTCGGTCGTATCATGAACGTTCTGGGTCAGCCTATCGACATGAAAGGCGATATCGGCGAAGAAGAGCGTTGGGCGATTCACCGCGCGGCGCCGTCCTATGAAGAGCTGTCCAGCTCTCAGGAACTGCTGGAAACCGGCATCAAAGTTATCGACCTGATGTGTCCGTTCGCGAAGGGCGGTAAAGTTGGTCTGTTCGGTGGTGCTGGTGTAGGTAAAACCGTAAACATGATGGAGCTGATCCGTAACATCGCGATCGAGCACTCCGGTTACTCCGTGTTTGCGGGCGTGGGCGAACGTACCCGTGAAGGTAACGACTTCTACCACGAAATGACCGACTCCAACGTACTGGACAAAGTATCCCTGGTATACGGCCAGATGAACGAGCCGCCGGGAAACCGTCTGCGCGTTGCGCTGACCGGCCTGACCATGGCTGAGAAGTTCCGTGAGGAAGGTCGTGACGTACTGCTGTTCGTCGATAACATCTACCGTTACACCCTGGCCGGTACTGAAGTATCCGCACTGCTGGGTCGTATGCCTTCAGCGGTAGGTTATCAGCCGACCCTGGCGGAAGAGATGGGCGTTCTGCAGGAGCGTATCACCTCCACCAAAACCGGTTCTATCACCTCCGTACAGGCGGTATACGTACCGGCGGATGACTTGACTGACCCGTCACCAGCCACCACCTTTGCGCACCTTGACGCAACCGTGGTACTGAGCCGTCAGATCGCGTCCCTGGGTATCTACCCGGCCGTTGACCCGCTGGATTCCACCAGCCGTCAGCTGGACCCGCTGGTAGTAGGTCAGGAGCACTACGACACCGCTCGCGGCGTGCAGTCCATCCTGCAGCGTTATCAGGAGCTGAAAGACATCATCGCCATCCTCGGTATGGACGAGCTGTCTGAAGAAGACAAACTGGTCGTTGCGCGTGCTCGTAAAATTCAGCGCTTCCTGTCCCAGCCGTTCTTCGTGGCAGAAGTCTTTACCGGCGCGCCGGGCAAATACGTATCGCTGAAAGACACCATCCGTGGCTTTAAAGGCATCATGGAAGGTGAATACGATCATCTGCCGGAGCAGGCGTTCTACATGGTTGGCTCCATTGATGAAGCCGTGGAAAAAGCCAAAAAACTTTAACGCCTTAATCGGAGGGTGATATGGCAATGACTTACCACCTGGATGTCGTCAGCGCAGAGAAACAAATGTTCTCTGGTCTGGTCGAGAAAATCCAGGTTACGGGTAGCGAAGGCGAGCTGGGTATCTACCCGGGCCACGCACCGCTGCTCACCGCCATTAAGCCTGGGATGATCCGCATCGTGAAACAGCACGGCCACGAAGAGTATATCTATCTCTCCGGCGGCGTGCTGGAAGTGCAGCCGGGCACCGTAACCGTGCTGGCTGACACTGCGATTCGCGGCCAGGATCTCGACGAAGCGCGAGCCCTGGAAGCGAAACGTAAAGCGGAAGACCATATCCGTAGCTCCCACGGTGACGTGGACTACGCTCAGGCTTCTGCTGAGCTGGCCAAGGCGATCGCCAAACTGCGCGTTATCGAGTTGACCAAAAAAGCGATGTAACACCGGCTTGAAAGTTAAAAAGCCAGCCTGGGCGACCCGGCTGGCTTTTTTTATGTCTGTTTATCAGTCTCACTTAAGACGAGTTTTGAACGTTTACCTTGGTTTTCACCGCTTTATTCCAGCCGCAAAAAAACAGCATCCCATTGTTTTTATAAATGATACTGTGGATGCAGGCGTTTACTCTCTCGTTTTGCGCCTTCCGGTGTGCGTTACGCGCCTGTATAACAGGGTAAAACAGGTTAAAAGCGGCGATTTGCCATCACCCCGTTTTATGCTGAAAAATATGTAGAATTCCGGGCGCTAAATCGCTTTACTTCATTCACTTTCATAAGACAGGACGACTATGTCTAGCCATGCTATGAGCGTTGTGATCCTTGCCGCTGGCAAAGGCACGCGCATGTACTCCGATCTTCCAAAAGTGCTGCACACCCTGGCCGGGAAGCCGATGGTGCAACACGTGATTGACGCCGCAAAGCATGTCGGCGCGCAACATGTTCATCTGGTTTACGGTCATGGCGGCGATCTGCTGCAAAGCACCCTCAAAGACGCCTCGCTCAACTGGGTATTACAGGCAGAACAGCTCGGCACTGGCCATGCGATGCAGCAGGCGGCGCCGTTCTTTAGCGACGATGAAGATGTGCTGATGCTCTACGGCGACGTTCCGCTGATCTCTGTTGAGACTCTGCAACAGCTCTGCGCGGCGAAGCCGCAGGGCGGCATTGGCCTGTTAACCGTGAAGCTCGACGACCCGACCGGCTATGGCCGCATTACCCGTGAGAACGGAAAAGTCTCCGGGATCGTTGAGCATAAAGATGCCAGCGACGAGCAGCGCCAGATTAACGAAATCAACACCGGCATCCTGGTGGCCAACGGCGCGGATCTGAAGCGCTGGCTGGCGAAGCTCGACAATAACAATGCGCAGGGCGAATACTACATCACCGACATCATCGCGATGGCCTGGAACGAAGGCCGTGAGATTGCCGCTGTACATCCGCAGCGTTTAAGCGAAGTGGAAGGCGTGAACAACCGCCTGCAGCTGGCGCGTCTTGAACGCGTTTACCAGGCCGAGCAGGCCGAGAAACTGCTGCTGGCGGGCGTGATGCTGCGCGACCCGGCGCGTTTTGATCTGCGCGGCACCCTGAAACACGGGCGCGATGTCGAGATCGACGCTAACGTGATTATTGAAGGCGATGTTGTGCTGGGCCATCGCGTCAAAATCGGCGCGGGCTGCGTGATTAAAAACAGCGTCATCGGCGACGACTGCGAAGTCAGCCCCTACAGCGTGGTGGAAGACGCTCGTCTTGACGCCGCCTGTACTATCGGGCCGTTCGCGCGTCTGCGTCCGGGCGCGGAGCTTCTCGAAGGCGCGCATGTCGGCAACTTCGTTGAGATGAAAAAAGCGCGTCTGGGTAAAGGCTCGAAAGCGGGTCACCTGACTTATCTTGGCGACGCGGAGATCGGCGATAACGTTAACATCGGCGCAGGCACCATCACCTGTAACTATGATGGCGCTAATAAACACAAAACCATCATTGGCGACGATGTGTTTGTCGGCTCCGATACCCAATTAGTCGCGCCGGTCACGGTGGCGAAAGGCGCGACCATCGCTGCAGGTACAACGGTGACGCGCAACATCGCGGAAAACGAGCTGGTGCTCACCCGCGTGCCGCAGGTGCACAAGCAGGGCTGGCGTCGCCCGGTGAAGAAAAAATAAATAACGTTGATGGCGGGCGCGCTTTGCTTGCCCGCCACACGCTTTTGTCGGCCGGATAAGCGTTAAGGCCTCCGGCAGACGCGGGATGAGGGGATAACATAATCTTCCGCCCACTGGCAGTACCAAAACGATAACCCCACTCTCTACAAGGCTCGGGGAGCCCGGAAAACGGGCACATACAGGTCGGCGACAACGCATGGCGAAATGCCATTGTCAGGAAATTAATTATGTGTGGAATTGTTGGCGCTGTAGCGCAACGTGATATTGCTGAAATCCTTCTCGAAGGTTTGCGTCGTCTGGAGTACCGCGGCTATGACTCCGCCGGTCTCGCCGTCGTGGACAGCGCGGGGCATATGACCCGCCTGCGCCGTCTGGGCAAAGTGCAGATGCTGGTGCAGGCGGCGGAAGAACACCCGCTGCACGGCGGCACCGGTATCGCGCACACCCGCTGGGCGACCCACGGCGAACCGTCAGAAGGCAACGCGCACCCGCATGTCTCCGGACATATCGTCGTGGTGCATAACGGCATTATCGAAAACCACGAACCGCTGCGCGAACTGTTGAAAACGCGCGGCTACGAATTCGTCACCGAAACCGACACCGAAGTGATCGCGCATCTGGTGCACTGGGAGCTGGAGCAAGGCGGTACGCTGCGTGAAGCGGTGCTGCGCGCCATTCCTCAGCTGCGCGGCGCTTACGGCACCGTCATCATGGATAACCGCGATCCGAGCGTTCTGCTGGCGGCCCGTTCCGGCAGCCCGCTGGTGATTGGTCTCGGCGTGGGCGAGAACTTTATCGCCTCCGATCAGCTGGCGCTGCTGCCGGTCACCCGTCGCTTTATCTTCCTCGAAGAGGGGGATATCGCCGAAGTGACCCGCCGCTCCGTCGCGATTTTCAACACCCACGGCGAAAGCGTTTCCCGCCCGGAAATCGAATCTAACGTGCAGTATGACGCCGGCGATAAAGGCATCTACCGCCACTACATGCAAAAAGAGATCTACGAACAGCCGAACGCGATTAAAAACACGCTGGCCGGGCGCATCAGCCACGGCGAGGTGGATTTAAGCGAGCTGGGTCCGAACGCCGACGAACTGCTCTCGCAGGTTGAGCATATTCAGATTGTCGCGTGCGGCACCTCGTATAACTCCGGTATGGTCTCCCGCTACTGGTTTGAAGCGCTGGCAGGCGTGCCGTGCGATGTCGAAATCGCCTCGGAATTCCGCTATCGCAAATCCGCCGTGCGTCGCAACAGCCTGATGATCACGCTGTCGCAGTCCGGCGAAACCGCAGATACCCTCGCGGCGCTGCGTCTGTCCAAAGAGCTGGGTTATCTTGGTTCGCTGGCCATCTGTAACGTACCGGGCTCTTCGCTGGTGCGTGAGTCCTCGCTGGCGCTGATGACCAAAGCCGGTACGGAAATCGGCGTGGCGTCCACCAAAGCGTTCACCACGCAGCTGACCGTGTTGCTGATGCTGGTGGCGAAACTGGGTCGCCTGAAAGGCGCTGACGCCGCCATTGAGCACGATATCGTGCATGGCCTGCAGGCGTTGCCGAGCCGCATCGAGCAGATGCTCTCTCAGGACAAACGCATCGAAGCGCTGGCGGAAGATTTCTCCGACAAGCACCACGCGCTGTTCCTGGGCCGCGGCGATCAGTACCCGATCGCGCTGGAAGGCGCGCTGAAGCTTAAAGAGATCTCCTACATCCACGCCGAAGCCTATGCGGCGGGCGAGCTCAAGCATGGCCCGCTGGCGCTGATTGACGCCGATATGCCGGTTATCGTGGTGGCGCCGAACAACGAACTGCTGGAAAAACTGAAGTCCAACATCGAAGAAGTTCGCGCCCGTGGCGGCGTGCTGTATGTCTTCGCCGATCAGGACGCCGGCTTCAGCAGCAGCGACAACATGAACATCATCCCGATGCCGCATGTTGAAGACGTTATCGCGCCGATCTTCTACACGGTTCCGCTGCAATTGCTGGCCTATCACGTCGCGCTGATCAAAGGCACCGATGTTGACCAGCCGCGTAACCTGGCGAAATCCGTCACGGTGGAATAACGCGTTTCTGCCCGTGTTATGCTCTGAAGAGGTTGCCGCCCGGCAGCCTCTTTTTTTAACGTCACGGAAATGGATTTTTATGTCGCTAAAGCCCTTTCTGACTGGTTCGCGTTTTTATCAGCTCATCACTTACAGCGCAGAGGTGGATGACGACATCGCCCACCGCAGGCTGCATCAGCTAAAGCTCAAAATGGCGCAGCAACGTGAGCTGCCAAAGGCCCGCTTTATCGGCACCTCCTCGTTTTATCATGTGCTGGTGGGCAGCAATTATCTGATGCTCTTTAGCGCGGCGCTGAATGTCGCTGCGCTGCGCCCGCCCTTTGCGCCGCTCTGGGTTTTCGGCGGCGTGCTCTGGCTGATACTGCTGATGGTCATTGCGTTTATGGTTGAAAAAGGGCGTCGCAGCGGGCTGGTATTGCTCCTGTACAGCTGGTTTTTCCATCTGGCGTTAAGCGTAGTTGCGCTGTGCGTCGGGCTGGCGCGCTGGCCTTCTTCGTGGGGGTTCTGGTTATGCTGGGGCGGCGGCGCGCTGCTGATATGGCTGGCCTGGAGAATGATGAACAGCCAGGAAATGTTCAGGCTGGTCCGCTGGTGCCTGGCGATAAAAATGCATCGCGTCCATACCAAAGAACTTCAGCGGCCCTCGGAAAAACGCGCCGTAAAACGAAGAAAAAAATCGTGAACGACGGAACAGTTACGATGATAGCGTTTGTGACAAATCCTTATTTTGGCCTACCTTTACCCTGTCATAAAAAGAAAATTTTTCCTTCATCCAGATGTCATAAATTAATTTAACTAGTTGAATTTAAGTATTTTTATTTGTGGAAAACTCGCAGGTCTGGCGCTGTCATAAAACTGTCATAATTCGTACATTTATCTGTCACCAAACTGTCCTACTTTGCTCACCGTAGCCACGAAACAATAAATTACGAACACCAGCAGGAGACATTATGAAAGTTATGCGTACCACCGTCGCAACTGTTGTCGCCGCGACCTTATCTCTGAGCGCTTTTTCCGCATTCGCGGCAGCAAGTCTGACTGGCGCGGGCGCAACATTCCCGGCGCCGGTGTATGCCAAATGGGCGGATACCTACCAGAAAGAAACGGGTAACAAGGTAAACTACCAGGGTATCGGCTCCTCCGGTGGCGTGAAACAAATTATTGCTAACACTGTTGATTTTGGTGCTTCTGACGCGCCGCTTTCTGACGAAAAATTACAGCAAGAAGGTCTTTTCCAGTTCCCGACCGTGATCGGCGGCGTGGTGCTGGCGGTTAACCTGCCGGGCTTCAAGTCTGGCGAGCTGGTGCTGGATGGCAAAACCCTCGGCGACATCTACCTTGGCAAAATCAAGAAGTGGGATGACGAGGCTATCGCCAAACTGAACCCGGGCAAAAAACTGCCTTCTCAGAACATCGCCGTGGTGCGCCGCGCTGACGGTTCCGGTACGTCCTTCGTCTTCACCAGCTACCTGGCGAAAGTAAACGACGAGTGGAAATCTAAAATCGGCTCTGGCTCTACCGTTAACTGGCCGACCGGTCTCGGCGGTAAAGGTAACGACGGTATCGCCGCGTTCGTACAGCGTCTGCCGGGCTCTATCGGTTACGTGGAATACGCGTATGCCAAGCAGAACAACCTGACCTACACCAAACTGGTTTCCGCTGACGGCAAACCGGTCGCGCCGACCGAAGAGAGCTTCGCCAACGCCGCCAAAGGCGCTGACTGGAGCAAATCCTTCGCGCAGGACCTGACCAATCAGAAAGGCGACGACGCGTGGCCAATCACCTCTACTACGTTCATTCTGGTCCACAAAGAGCAGAAGAAACCTGAGCAGGGCGCCGAAGTGCTGAAGTTCTTCGACTGGGCCTACAAGTCAGGCGCGAAACAGGCTAATGACCTGGATTACGCCTCTCTGCCGGACAGCGTGGTTGAGCAGGTTCGCGCTGCCTGGAAGACCAACGTGAAAGACAGCAGCGGTAAAGCGCTGTACTGATCGAGATTTACCGATGATGGCGGATGGCGCTTCGCTTATCCGCCCTACAAAAATCCGGTAACATGCTGTTTTTTTGTAGGCCCGGTACGCAACACGCTGCCGGGCGTCATTCAAAACAGAGTTTAACTGAAGAGTGAAATATGGCTGCTACCAAGCCGGTATTTAACCCCCCCGGTAAAAAGGGCGATATGATTTTCAGCGCGCTGGTTCGTCTGGCTGCGCTGATTGTGCTATTGCTGCTGGGCGGCATTATCGTCTCCCTTATCATCTCCTCCTGGCCAAGCATCCAGAAATTTGGTTTTTCCTTCCTCTGGACCAAAGAGTGGGATGCCCCTAACGATATCTACGGCGGGCTGGTGCCGATTTACGGCACGCTGGTCACCTCGTTTATCGCGCTGTTGATCGCGGTTCCCGTAAGCTTTGGCATCGCGCTGTTCCTGACGGAGCTGGCTCCGGGCTGGCTCAAACGTCCGCTTGGCATCGCCATTGAGCTGCTGGCGGCTATCCCAAGCATCGTCTATGGCATGTGGGGCCTGTTTATTTTCGCCCCGTTGTTTGCAACCTATTTTCAGGAGCCGGTGGGCAACGTGCTCTCCACGATCCCGTTTATCGGCTCGCTCTTCTCGGGCCCGGCGTTCGGCATCGGCATTCTGGCGGCGGGCGTCATTCTCGCCATCATGATAATCCCTTACATTGCCGCCGTGATGCGTGATGTGTTCGAACAAACCCCGGTGATGATGAAAGAGTCCGCCTACGGCATCGGCTGCACCACCTGGGAAGTTATCTGGCGCATCGTCCTGCCGTTCACCAAAAATGGGGTGATCGGCGGCATCATGCTCGGCCTTGGCCGTGCGCTCGGCGAAACCATGGCGGTGACGTTTATCATCGGCAACACCTACCAGCTCGACAGCCCGTCGCTCTATATGCCGGGCAACAGCATCACCTCGGCGCTCGCCAACGAATTCGCCGAAGCGGAATCCGGGCTACATGTGGCGGCGCTGATGGAGCTGGGCCTGATCCTCTTTGTGATCACCTTTATCGTGCTGGCTATCTCCAGGCTGATGATTATGCGTCTGGCGAAAAACGAGGGGGCGCGCTAATGGCGACGATGGAACTGCAAAACACCACTCAGCTTGCCGAATCGCGTCGTAAAATGCAGGCGAAGCGGCGTATGAAAAACCGCATCGCCCTCACGCTCTCTATGGCGACGATGGCGTTCGGCCTGTTCTGGCTTATCTGGATCTTAATCTCCACGGTATCGCGCGGGTTTGACGGAATGTCGCTGGCGCTGTTTACCGAAATGACGCCGCCGCCGAATACCGCGGGCGGCGGGCTGGCGAACGCGCTGGCGGGCAGCGGGCTGCTTATCCTGTGGGCGACGGTTATCGGTACGCCGCTTGGCATCATGGCGGGTATCTATCTGGCGGAATATGGCCGCAAGTCGTTTCTCGCGGAAGTTATTCGCTTTATTAACGACATTCTGCTTTCGGCGCCGTCTATCGTGGTCGGGCTGTTCGTCTACACCATCGTCGTGGCGCAGATGGAGCACTTCTCTGGCTGGGCGGGCGTGATTGCGCTGGCGCTGCTGCAGGTGCCGATTGTTATCCGCACCACCGAGAACATGCTCAAGCTGGTGCCGGACAGCCTGCGTGAAGCGGCCTACGCGCTCGGCACGCCAAAGTGGAAGATGATCTCCGCCATTACGCTTAAAGCCTCCGTGTCGGGCATCCTGACCGGCGTGCTGCTGGCGGTCGCGCGTATCGCGGGCGAAACCGCGCCGCTGCTCTTTACCGCGCTCTCTAATCAGTTCTGGAGCACGGACATGATGCAGCCTATCGCCAACCTGCCGGTGACGATTTTCAAATTCGCCATGAGCCCGTTCGCCGAATGGCAACAGCTGGCCTGGGCAGGCGTGCTGATTATCACCCTTTGCGTACTGCTGCTGAACATCCTGGCGCGCGTACTGTTCGCCAAAGGTAAACAAGGTTAATTTTTTGACGGCGTGGCGCTTCGCGACGCCGGATAAGGAACGATTGAGATGAGTATGGTTAACACGACCCCGGGCAAGCTTCAGGTTCGCGATTTGAACTTTTACTACGGGAAATTCCATGCCCTGAAAAACATCAGCCTGGATATCGCCAAAAACGAAGTGACGGCGTTTATCGGCCCGTCTGGCTGCGGTAAATCCACGCTGCTGCGTACGTTCAACAAAATGTATGAACTCTACCCGGAGCAGCGCGCGGAAGGCGAAATCCTGCTGGATGGCGAGAACATTCTGAACCACTCCCAGGATATCGCGCTGCTGCGCGCGAAAGTGGGCATGGTGTTCCAGAAGCCGACGCCGTTCCCGATGTCGATTTACGACAACATCGCGTTTGGCGTGCGTCTGTTTGAGAAACTCTCCCGCGCCGACATGGACGAGCGCGTGCAGTGGGCGTTGACCAAGGCCGCATTATGGAACGAAACCAAGGATAAACTGCACCAGAGCGGATACTCTCTGTCCGGTGGTCAGCAGCAGCGTCTGTGCATTGCCCGCGGCATCGCTATCCGTCCGGAAGTGCTGCTGCTGGACGAGCCATGCTCGGCGCTGGATCCCATCTCCACTGGCCGTATCGAAGAGCTCATCACCGAGCTGAAGCAGGATTACACCGTAGTTATCGTGACGCACAACATGCAGCAGGCGGCGCGCTGTTCCGATCACACGGCGTTTATGTACCTTGGCGAGCTGATCGAGTACAGCAACACCGACGATCTCTTCACCAAGCCGAAAATGAAACAAACCGAAGACTACATTACCGGTCGTTACGGTTGATATGCCCGGATTTCTCATGTGGGCCGCTTTTGAATTTATCGGGCATGTGGAGTGCTAAATGGATAATCTGAATCTGAATAAACATATTTCCGGTCAGTTCAATGCTGAGCTGGAATACATTCGCACCCAGGTGATGACCATGGGCGGGCTGGTAGAGCAGCAGCTCTCCGATGCGATCACCGCCATGCACAACCAGGACAGCGAGCTGGCCAAACGCGTTATCGACGGCGACAAAAAGGTCAACATGATGGAAGTGGCGATTGATGAGGCCTGTGTGCGCATCATCGCCAAACGCCAGCCGACCGCGAGCGATCTGCGTCTGGTGATGGCCATCATTAAAACCATCGCGGAGCTGGAGCGCATCGGCGACGTGGCGGATAAAATCTGCCGTACCGCGCTGGAAAAATTCTCCCACCAGCATCAGCCGCTGCTGGTGAGCCTGGAGTCGCTTGGCCGCCATACTGTGCAGATGCTGCATGACGTGCTGGACGCCTTTGCGCGTATGGATCTCGACGAAGCGGTACGTATCTATCGCGAAGATAAAAAAGTCGACCAGGAATATGAAGGCATTGTGCGTCAGCTGATGACCTACATGATGGAAGACTCCCGCACGATCCCGAGCGTGCTGACCGCCCTGTTCTGCGCCCGATCCATCGAGCGCATCGGCGACCGCTGCCAGAATATCTGCGAATACATTTTCTATTTCGTGAAAGGCCAGGATTTCCGCCACGTAGGCGGCGACGAGCTGGATAAACTGCTCGCCGGTAAAGATCCGAAAGAATAAGCCTGTCGCCCTCGCCGCGCGCGAGGGCCATTTTGGGGCGCGTGTCGCCCCTTTTGCGGATTTTACTCAATACTATAAGGGGTTACCGAGCCCGTTATAAAAGGATGAATCCGTGAAATTACCTTCCCGTACCGCTCTCGCCCTCGCCGCCCTGATTGGCTGCGCCAGTTTACCTGTCTTCAGCGCGCCGCTGCCGGCAACGCCCGATCTGTCTGTTCCGGTCAGTCATTACATCACGCAGGTCAACCCGGATAAATCCATCACCTTCCGCCTGTTCGCGCCCAATGCGCAGCGTGTGGCGGTAGTGCTCGGCGCGACGGCGGACAGCCAGGTATCGCATGAGATGCGCAAAGAGGAGAACGGCGTCTGGAGCTGGAAAAGCGCGCCGATGGCGCCGGAACTGCACGAATATTTCTTTGATATCGACGGGTTTCGCTCCATCGATACCGGCAACCCGTATGTGAAACCGCAGCGCCAGCCGAATACCTCGCTGATTCTGGTGCCGGGCAGCATTATTGATGACCGGGCGGTGCCGCACGGCGACCTGCGCACGCTGACGTACCACTCCGGCGCGCTGAAATCGGAGCGGCGGGTGTATGTCTGGACGCCGCCGGGCTACAGCCGCGAAAGTGAGCCGCTGCCGGTGCTCTACTTCTATCACGGCTTTGGCGATACTGGTCTTTCCGCCGTTACTCAGGGCCGGATCCCGCAGATGATGGATAACCTGCTGGCGGAGGGCAAAATCAAACCGATG
The DNA here is from genome assembly GCA_000027065.2 of Cronobacter turicensis z3032. Classification (NCBI taxonomy): domain Bacteria; kingdom Pseudomonadati; phylum Pseudomonadota; class Gammaproteobacteria; order Enterobacterales; family Enterobacteriaceae; genus Cronobacter; species Cronobacter turicensis. Next base: position 20,209 of record FN543093.2, read on the forward strand.
CTGGTGGTTATCCCGGATACCGAAACGGATATCGCCAATGCGGTGCCGGAAAACTTCCCGCCCGCTGAGCGACGCAAAGATTTCTACCCGATTAACGCCCGCGCGGCGGATAAAGAGCTGATGAACGATATCATTCCGCTGATCGGGCAGCGATTTAATGTGCGTCAGGATGCGCAAGGGCGCGCGCTGGCGGGGTTATCGCAGGGCGGCTACCAGGCGCTGGTGTCCGGCATGACGCATCTGCAAAGCTTCGGCTGGTTGGCGTCACTGAGCGGCGTGACTACCGCCACGGTGCCGAATGACGACGTGACGAAACAGCTCTCCCGCACGGATGAGGTAAACAGCCAGTTGCGGAACTTTACGCTGGTGGTGGGCGAGAAAGACAGCGTGACGGGCCGCGATATCGCCGGGCTGAAAACCGAGCTTGAGCGCGACGGCGTAAAATTTGATTATCACGTTTACCCGGGACTGGGCCATGAGATGGCCGTATGGCGTCCGGCCTATGCCGAGTGGGTGCAGAAGCTCTTCTGACGGCATCGATGTGGACTGAGTTATAGGTGGGTGCGCTGACGCTTACCCTCCCTACAAAATTCTGCAACCACTTCGTAGGGCGGGTAAGCGTAGCGCACCCGCCGTTGCCAGACGGTTATCGCGTCACATCCCAGCCGCGCGCCCGCCACAGCGCAGGCAATTGCGCCAAATCGGTAAACACCGTCACATTCGGGTGCTCCAGCGGCGGGTTATGCGGATCGGCGCAGAAGTAAAACACCTGCATCCCGGCGGCGATGCCTGCTTTTGCGCCCGCTGCGGAATCATCCACCAGAATGCAGCGATCCACCGCCACCTGCATGGCATCGGCGGCGAAATGCATCAACGCCGGATCGGGCTTCCAGCGCTGAATATCGTAGCCGCTGAACAGTTTGTCAGTGAAATAGCGCAACATGCCGGTTTTACCGAGCGACTGCTGCATTTTGCTCACCGGGCCGTTTGAGACGATACACATCGGCACCGTCACTTTCTCAAGCAGCGCTGCGGCACCCGGGATCTCTTCCAGCTCTGCGTCAAAAAGGCGCGCCACTTCCGCGCGATACACCGGTTCGAGTTCGGCTTTCTCCAGCTGCACGCCATATTCGGCATTGATGGTATCAATGATTTCGTAAAGCTTTACGCCCTTAAAGCGCTTAAACACCTCTTCCAGCTCAAGGGTGATGCCCGCCCGGGCGAACATGTGCACATAAGCGCGGGAGCAGATAACTTCGCTATCCACCAGCGTACCGTCGCAGTCGAAAAATACCGCTTCAATTCGGGACATGCCGTTTCCTGTTGTTGCAAGTTGAACGATTACTCTAAGCGCTTTGCGTCACGCAATCGATGCCGTATAAGCAAATTCAATGAAAAAAAGTCTGTAACGACCGTCAATACTGCGCCGTTTTGGTATAGGATAGCGACGAATTTTTCCCCTCCTTGTACGGAATTAGAGAATGAGCCAACAACCGACGTCCCAGGCCGAAGGGCAGGGATTGCTTGAGCGCGTGTTTAAGTTACGCGCGCACGGCACTACGGCCCGCACCGAGGTCATTGCCGGGGTAACCACCTTCCTGACGATGGTGTATATCGTTTTTGTAAACCCGCAGATCCTCGGCGCGGCTGGCATGGATACCAGCGCAGTATTTGTCACCACCTGTCTTATCGCCGCGTTCGGCAGCATTCTGATGGGCCTGCTGGCAAACCTGCCGGTCGCGCTGGCGCCCGCGATGGGCCTGAACGCCTTCTTCGCGTTTGTGGTCGTTGGCGCGATGGGGCTCTCGTGGCAGGTAGGCATGGGCGCGATTTTCTGGGGCGCTGTGGGTCTGCTGCTGCTGACTATTTTCCGCGTGCGTTACTGGATGATCGCTAACATTCCGGTGAGCCTGCGTATCGGCATCACCAGTGGCATCGGTCTGTTTATCGGCATGATGGGGCTTAAAAACGCGGGCGTTATCGTCGCGAACCCGGAGACGCTGGTGACTATCGGCAATCTCACCTCCCACACCACGCTGCTTGGCGTACTGGGCTTCTTTATCATCGCGATTCTCGCCTCCCGCAACATTCACGCGGCGGTGCTCGTCTCCATCGTCGTGACCACGCTGCTGGGCCTGGCGTTTGGCGATGTGCATTTCAACGGCGTGGTATCAGAGCCGCCGAGCGTGATGACGGTGCTGGGCCATGTCGATCTCGCGGGTTCGCTGGATATCGGCCTCGCCGGCGTGATTTTCTCGTTTATGCTGGTCAACCTGTTCGACTCCTCCGGTACGCTGATTGGCGTGACCGATAAAGCCGGGCTGGCGGATGAAAGTGGCAAATTCCCGCGCATGAAGCAGGCGCTGTATGTGGACAGCATCTCCTCTGTAGCGGGCTCGTTTATCGGAACGTCCTCTGTGACCGCCTATATCGAATCTTCGTCCGGCGTCTCTATTGGCGGACGCACCGGCCTTACCGCCGTGGTGGTCGGTCTGCTGTTCCTGCTGGTGATTTTCCTCTCGCCGCTTGCGGGTATGGTGCCGCCTTATGCTGCCGCCGGTGCGCTGATTTACGTCGGCGTGCTGATGACGTCCAGTCTGTCGCGCGTGAAGTGGGACGACCTGACCGAAGCCGTGCCGGCGTTTATCACCGCCGTCATGATGCCGTTTAGCTTCTCGATCACCGAAGGCATCGCGCTGGGCTTTATCTCTTACTGCGTGATGAAGATTTTCACCGGTCGCCTGCGCGATCTGAACGCCTGCGTGCTGGTTGTGGCGCTGCTGTTCCTGCTGAAAATCGTCTTTATCGACGCGCATTAATCAAAAAGGCCAGCGAATCGCTGGCCTTTTTATTATCAGCGGCTCACCCGCCTGATGTACTCTGCAAACGCGGTCAGCTGGCCGGTCAGGTGATCCAGCGTACTCTGATCCACCACCTCGCCGGTCTGCGTATCGACTTTGTTCTGAATCGCCCCGCCCATAAACTCCGGTTTGTTCATCACCATCGCATCGAGAAACACCAGAATCTGGCGCAGATGATACTGGCAGCGCGCGCCGCCGATGGCGCCCATTGAGCTGGTCTGGATAAGCACCGGCTTGCCTGCGAGCGGCTGGTCGGGCAGACGCGACAGCCAGTCAATAGCGTTCTTCAGCCCGCCTGGCACCGAATAGTTATACTCCGGCGTTACAATCACCACGCCGTCCGCCTCGCGGATCTGCGCGGCTATCGCTTCCACCGTTTGCGGAAAGCCTTCTTCCTGCTGAATATCGGCGTCATAAATCGGGATATCGCGAATGGAAGGCAGTTCAGCGACCGTCATACCGGCGGGCGCCAGTTTCGGCAGCGTGCGGGCCACCATCGCGTTAAAGGAGCCTTTGCGCAGGCTGCCAATCAGCGTCACTACTTTTAGCGTATCAGACATAGAAACCTCCAGGATGGTTAAAGCAGATTAGTTGATAATCATCGCTTTTTCCGAGGGCAGGCTGGTAAAGCGCATCAGACGCGTATCGGGGCTGGTGCTGCGTTTGCGCATATCCGGCAGGCTGCGCCAGCCCTGCACGCTGTCATATTCCCACAGATAGAGCTTTTCAATGGCGGGCGATACCGCGACCGTCCAGATCAGCACATCTTCGGCGTCGCAGGCGGCCTCGACCAGCGGAAACTGCGCCACGCGCAGCTTGCCGGAGCCCGGCAACAGCTGAAATTGCTGGCCGTCATCGTGCTGCTGACCCGTCAGCTTCAGCAGGCTGCGGCGCAGCGTCACCAGCTGCGTGCGCGCTTCCAGCGGATCGTTTTGATTATCTATCCAGATGGTTTCATTTTTGCTGAGCGTGTGGCCGGTTTGCGGCGCGAGCGGATGCGTAAAGGTACGGGTGGCGGGCTGCAATTCCATATCGAGCCCGCAACAGCCTTCTGTGGTGATCGCCACACCCAGCATATTGCCGGTATGGGCGAGCGAGAAATCGGCAAGCCCGGCGTCGGTAAAGCGCGGACGGCCCTGCTCATTCACCACGATTTCAGGCAGTACCGGAATGCCGTAAAGCATAAACACCAGTTCAGCCAGCAGCGAGCGCGATGCCAGAAAGCGGCCTCGGCGGTGCTCCGGCAGGTGCTGCGCGGCTTTCAGCGCGTCGGCGGAAAGCCTGGGGGAGAGACTGAATTCGGGGCCAAGCGTCCCTCTTGCAAAATGCGTTGCCATTTTTCACTCCATGATAATGGTCAGTAACGGTTAATTATCGAATTGGTAAATGCGTAATCTGCAACTCATCAGCCCGATAACGTTTAGGTTTTAATGCCTAATCCGGACGCTGAAAAGTACTCTGTCAGGACTTTTACAAAATTATCGCACAACGTAAGGCAACGCACGGGTAAAAAGGCGCCATCCTGCGCCTTTACGGTAGCGGCAACTTAAGCGGTCAGTGGGATCTCTGGGAGATGCACCACATTGTTATAGAACGATTCCAGATCGTGTTCGGTCAGGATCGGCTCTTTCATTATCAGATGCACATCAAGGATATCTTCAAAGCCCGGCAAAATGTTCAGGCCGTTCGCCAGTGCCAGGTCCTGAGAAATAATCCCGATGCTGCTAAAGCTTTTCATCAGGGAGACGGTAATCAGCTCGCTCCCGGAAAAAATCACGCTCGCCTCCTGAAGGAGCGGCTTATGCCGGGCGGTGAACTTATCAAAACTCGCCGAATAGGGGCACTCCGCCAGCGGCTGCACCAGCGTGGTGGCGGTCGCTGCGCTTTCCGCCGAGCAGGCCGCAATCACTTTGATGTGCAGCCCGGTCAATTTAATGCTGTAGAAGCCAGGCGGTACGTTTCCGCCCAGCACTACCGCAATGTCCGTCTCGTCTTTTGCGATTTTCACCAGATTTTCCGGTGATTCCGACGTGCTGAAAATCACGCTGTAATCGCTCAGCTTGTCGATCATAAAGTTAATGATTTTCTTGTTGGTATCGACAGAGAAGGTGCTGTTGAGGGCAATTCGGATGGGGGTTGTGGTGCTTTTTTTAAGCTGTTCGGCTTTCAGACGCAGGTGTTCGGAAGTTTTGACGACGTTCATAATATAGGGCAATAAATGCGTGCCCTCAGGTGTTAGTACCACACCTTTATTATTGCGGTTAAATATTTTAAAGCCGAAATACTCTTCCGCTTTGTTGAGCTGCGCCGCCAGCGCCTGAATAGTGAGGTTAGCCTCTTCCGCGGCGCAGGTTAACGAACCCATCTGCGCGGTTTTCAGCAGATTCCTCAAAACCTTAATATCCATATGTCACCCCATGACGTGCCGGTCTTTCCTTTATATCAACCACCATAAGAATTATCAATTGATACGCGGTCATTACGCTGGCTGAAAACTCCGGTTTTACCTGTTTTTTCGGTCAGATAGTCCTGAAACAGCCCTGTTTAAAATGATTATTAAGGTGACTGAAAAAGAATTGAATATAAATAACTTAATTAGCTGGTAGTTTAACACAAAACCTCCCTACCACCCTGGATGAATATAGAATATATGTTACAGCTCAATAAAAACATCGGCGATGACCTGAGAAAAAATAAAGCGGTAAATGTTCTGGGTTCTGATTTCTCACTCAGTGGCGGATTTAGCGATTTCGTTAAATTTACGCAAAGCTGGGAAACCATGGGCGTGGATAAATTTTATGGTCAGGCCGATCGCGGCACGCGGTATCGCCGTTACAGTGATTTTGATTACAACCCGGTAACCAAAATATTAACACCACTCGGCCATCGCCCTTATGAGCAGTCGGTAGAACACAATAAATATGTCGGTGGTATTGAGCGTCATTTTGATGATATTACCACCGAGGTACTGCACTCTCCGGTATTACGCTCACTGGTAGAGCTGGATTTCAATGTATATAAAGAAATTCTGCCGCCAGAATTGCATAATGAAGTCTGGCAGTGCCAGATTCATCAAATCCGCATTGAGATTAAGCCGGGGTGCGAACTGGAGATTACGCCGGAAGGTATTCACTGCGACGGCTACCCGTTCAGCGGCGTGCACTTCTGGGGGCGTCATAACGTCGAAGGCGCCATGAGCCAGGTCTTTAAGAAAGATGGCACGCTGGTGGATTCAGGCACCTATCGCAATATTCTGGATACCACATTCTTCCTTGACCGTGAAATGCTGCACTACGTCACCACGGCGTTCAACCCGACAACAGACGCAATGGGTTTTCGTCAGATTATTGCCGTTTCATTTTCAAGGCCGGGGACGGAATATGATATCGTCAAATAAACTCCAGCTTGTTTCCTCTGATGTTGATAAAAACGCGGCGCCAGATGGATTAGTTATTTCTAAAGCGACAATTAACGATGCCTGCAATATCGTCAGCTTTTTAAAATTCTTTAAAGAGGTGGCTTTTTGCGAATGGCAGGATGAAGAACATATTCGCAAAATCGTTGCGGCGGATAATGCCCGCTGTTATTTGGCGAAAGACCAGAATGGTGTTCTGGTGGGCGCTATTATTGGCGGTATGCTTGGCACGCGCGCCACGTTAAATCACATCGCGATTTCACCCATTTTTAGAAATAACAAAATTGGTACGGTACTGACGAAAACCATTCTGAACGATTTTTATCTCAGCGGTATTAAACGTGTCTTTCTGTTTATTGAAGATAAAAACCAGGTCGCGTTCAATTTCTGGCGCTCCCAGGGATTTCAACCGACTACAGGAGAAACGACGTGCGAACTGGATCTTTAAAAAACCTCAATTACGCCGAACGTAGCGATGTTAAAGAGAGCCTGCTGAACGCCTCGCCAATCATGGCGGGGTATTTCGTTGTCGCGTTTGTGTTTGGCGTGATGTGTCTGAACGCCGGGCTGCCGGTCTGGTTTCCGGCGGCGATGTGCCTGTTTGTTTACGCGGGTACGGCGCAGTTTGCTGCGCTGGCGCTGCTTACGTCGGGCGCTTCGCTGCTGCCCATCGTGCTCTCGACGCTGCTTATCAACTCCCGACATATTTTAATGTCGATGTATATGTCGAAGAAACTCGGGCCTGTTGGAATGTCGGGGCTGAAAAAATCGCTCTACGCATTCGGACTCACCGATGAATCCTTTGCGATGCACAGCCAGCGTCTGGAAAGCCGTATCGCCACGACGGCGAGTTATCTGCTGAGCTTTAACGCCTTTTGTCACTTGTCATGGATTGCGGGCGGGTTCGCGGGTGCCGTGGCCTCGGAGTATCTGGCGAAATTCATCAGCTTCAAGCTCGATTATGCACTCACGGCCATGATGCTGTTCGTGCTGGTCGCGCTCTGTAATACCGCCGGTAAGCGCCTCGTCGCACTGGTCTCGATTGCGACCACGATCGGTATGAATTTCATCCATATTTCACCGTTGAACGTCTTCGTGGCGACAGCGGTCGGTTGCGGAGTCGGCGTATGTCTCAAGAAATCTTCCTCCTGATTGTTATCTTCTCCATGATGGCGGTGACGTTTGCCATCCGGCTTATTCCGCTGCATCTGAGCCCGGAGCGCACGCCGCGCTTTATTAACGCGGTGATTGAGTACATTCCGGCGGCGGTGATTTCCAGCATTACGATCCCGGCGCTGTTCTTTCCACAAAACGCGGGGTTCAGTTTATATAACGCCAGCGTTCTGGCTGCGCTTCCCGTCGTATTCACCGCCTGGTTTACGAAGAATTTAATTGTCAGCGTGGTGGTGGGCGTTATCTGTCAGGTACTCGCCAGTCATTTTATTTTTGGGTAATTCACCGCTTCGGCGTACGGATAAAGGATCGACGCTATTAATGAAACGTATTGCCTGCGTGGCCTGCCTTGATCCGAAATTTTCTGTGCATGCGCATACCTTTTTACGTGCCGTGGTGCTTGCCAGACATGGTCAGTGGGTCAAGGATGCTCAGATCAGGCTGTTTGACGACGGCGGCAGTCGGGAGGGCGCGTTACGCGCGGCGCGGGAGATAGCCGCGTGGGGGGCGGATGCTGTCGTCGGGCATTATGTCTCTTCCGCCGCCGATGCCGCCGCGCCTGAATACGCCAGACTAGGCGTGCCGCTGTTTCTCCCTGCCGCGACCGCCAGCCATCTTACGCGCAACGAGACGACCTGGCGGCTGTGCGATAACGACACTGACTACGTCGCCTGGCTGAGAGAGCAAGTAGCCCAGGCGCAGTGGCAGGTCGCCACACCTGAACATGACGGCTCGCTGCATGGCATTAGCGTGTCGGAACAGCTGGCGGCAGCGCTGCCGATTACGCCTTATGGCGCGACGCGGATATTTTCAGGCCGCTACGCCGCGTCGGTTCGTTACGCCATTCGCTGGGCGCATATTGAACTGCCGGGGCGGCTTATTCTGACAGACGACGCAGGATCGCCCGCGCTCGTGCCGGATTTGCTGGCGCACGGTATCGATCCGGATCGGCACGACATCCTGATCGCGGGTATCAGTCCGCACCCTGCGGGCGAAATCGCCCATTTTGTACGCCAGACCTGGCAGCGGCGCTGGGGCGGAGAGCCGGGCGCGTATTTATGGGAAACGCTGGCGGCTATCCAGACGGCGGCAGCATTTCCATACATGCCCGCCCGCACCGTATTAGGGCCGCTGCACTTCGATGCACGGCGCGAGAGCCGCCCTAAAAGTTTTCGGCTCTGGCAGGTCACGCGCCACGGTTTTATCGCTTATCAGCCCATGCCGGAGACGATATGACGTCGCGCTCCGCGTTGGCTGCCGTTTCAACGTTACCCATCTGACTACATGAGGAAATTATGTCAAACCTTGAGCAACTGGCGTATTACCAGAAAAAACTCTCCTTTGAAGCCGATTCATGGGATCTCTATCTCGCGCTTAACGCCGGGGAAAATATTGTCGTCGTGGATGGCCGTAACGAAGAGGCGTACCAGCGCGAGCATATTCCGGGCGCAATTAACCTGCCGCATAAGGCGCTGTGTTTTAACAACACCGCGGAGCTCGATAAATCCAAAGTGTATATCTGCTACTGCGACGGCATCGGCTGCAACGGCTCAACCAAAACGGCCATGAAACTGCTGACGCTGGGGTTTCAGGTGAAGGAGCTTATCGGCGGGCTGGACTGGTGGAAACGCGACGGCTACGCCACTGAAGGGCATCAGGGCCGCGACGGTACGCCGGTCAGCTGCGGCTGCTGATGTACACCGCGTAAGAAAGGTCATGACGGGGAGCGGCTGAAAATGCCGTTCTTTTTTGGCCTGAACCATGCTGCTGGCTAATAAGATCGGTTGTTAAAAACCCGGTTATCGCTGCGTCCGCACATTCATTTTATGAAGCGCAATCAGGTTGATATTGCTGCCAATAATTAACGCTACTGGCGGGAAAATAAGTTACATTTTGCAAAGCCGGTTGGTTGTAAGTTTCGTTATTCAGGAAAGAAGTTTACCGTGCGATGAGGGTGCAAAAAATATGAAAAAAACGGCCCTGTTTTTTCTGTTGGCGGTTTTTGTTTGCCCTTTAACGCAGGCAAGTGAATGTACCCAGGAGAAAGCAGAAGCGGCAGAAAACGCCGTAGATAACCTCAAAACATGGGCAGAGACTTACGAGAGTTATATGCGTTATTCGTCATGTGATGAGGGAAGTATTGGCGAAGGCTATTCTGAAACGATAATTCGTCTTTTGGTTGACCACTGGAGTGAATTACCGACTTTAGATGCACTGGGAAAACGCAACGCGTCGTTCGGACGTTGGGTGCTCAGTCATATCGATTCCACACTCGGTTCTGACGATCTGCAAAAGGTGAGCGATACCGCCAAAATGCAATGCCCATCAGGGCACGTCGCACTTTGCAAGGAAATTGCCGTAGCGGCTTCTGAAGCGATTAATAAAGGTTAATCTGCCTTTAGAATGTCAGTCGAAATATCCCTCATCCAGAAAATAAAAAACCCGCATTAACAGACAGTTAATGCGGGTTAGTGAACGTTCACGTACGAGGATGGGCTAAAACTTACTTACCAATACAGAAGCTGGAGAAAATACGGCCCAGCAGGTCGTCAGACGTAAATTCACCGGTGATCTCGCTTAATGCCTGTTGCGCCAGGCGCAGTTCTTCGGCCAGCAGCTCGCCAGCCCAGGCGCCCAGCAGCTGCGCTTTGCCCTGTTGCAAGTGGTTCGCCGCGTCTTCCAGCGCCTGGAGATGACGACGGCGCGCCAGGAAGCCGCCTTCCATGCTGGTATCAAACCCCATGCTTTGCTTCAGGTGGCTGCGCAGCACGTCCACGCCGTCGCTGGTGCGTGCCGAAAGACGAATAAGTGAGTGACCATTCACTTCGCTTAAGCCTGGGTGTTCGCCGGTCACGTCCGCTTTGTTACGCACCACGGTAATCGGCAGTTTCGCTGGCAGGCGGGCGATAAAATCGGGCCAGATCTGCGCCGGGTCGGTGGCGTCGGTCGTCGTACCGTCAACCATAAACAGCACACGGTCGGCCTGTTCAATTTCCTGCCAGGCGCGCTCAATGCCGATGCGCTCCACTTCATCGCTCGCCTCGCGCAGACCCGCGGTATCAATGATGTGCAGCGGCATACCATCGATATGAATGTGCTCGCGCAGCACGTCGCGGGTCGTGCCCGCGATATCGGTGACAATCGCCGCCTCACGGCCCGCCAGCGCATTCAGCAGGCTCGATTTGCCAGCGTTCGGGCGACCGGCAATGACCACTTTCATCCCTTCGCGCAGCAGGCTGCCCTGACGCGCTTCGGCGCGTACCGCGTCGAGATCGCCTATCACCTCGTTAAGCTGCGCCTCGATTTTGCCATCGGAAAGAAAGTCGATCTCTTCATCCGGGAAATCGATAGCCGCTTCGACAAAAATGCGCAGGTGGGTCAGCGCTTCAACCAGGTGGTTTACGCGTGCGGAAAATGCGCCCTGCAGGGAGTTCAGCGCCGAGCGCGCCGCCTGTTCAGAGCTGGCGTCAATCAGATCGGCGATGGCTTCCGCCTGGGCGAGATCGAGTTTGTCGTTGAGGAACGCCCGCTCGGAGAATTCGCCGGGCTTCGCGATACGCACGCCGGGAATAGTCAGAATGCGCTTTAGCAGCAGATCCAGAATCACGGGGCCGCCGTGACCCTGAAGCTCCAGCACATCTTCGCCGGTAAAGGAGTTCGGGCCAGGGAACCACAACGCGATGCCCTGATCGAGCGCGGTGCCGTCCGCGTCCTTAAACGGCAGATAGTCGGCATAGCGCGCTTTCGGCAGTTTGCCGAGCACCGCCTGCGCCACGTCCCGCGCCTGTTGGCCGGAGACGCGAAGAATGCCCACGCCGCCGCGTCCGGGAGGCGTCGCCTGGGCGACAATGGTGTCGTTATGGCTCATGGTCTTTCTGTCACTCTGTCTGGCGGGGGAGTTTTGCCTGCCCCACGTAAAGAAAAAGGCGGTCATCAGACCGCCTTCCATTTTAGCGTTGCCCTGACCGAATCAGGATTTCTTCTTCTCGCGGCTGTGCAGACCGCGTTTTTCCAGACCGCGGTAGATCAGCTGCTGCTGAAGGATGGTCACCAGGTTGCTGACGATATAGTACAGCACCAGACCGGACGGGAACCACAGGAAGAAGACCGTAAAGATGACCGGCATAAAGGTCATGATCTTCTGCTGCATCGGGTCGGTCACGGTGGTCGGCGACATCTTCTGGATGAAGAACATGGTCGCGCCCATCAGGATCGGCAGAATGTAGTACGGGTCCTGTGCGGAAAGGTCATGGATCCACAGCGCGAACGGCGCGTGACGCAGTTCCACCGAGCCCATCAGCATGTAGTACAGCGCAAGGAAGATTGGCATCTGGATCAGCAGCGGGAAGCAGCCGCCCAGCGGGTTCACTTTCTCCGCTTTATACAGCGCCATCATCTCCTGACTCATACGCTGCTTATCGTCACCCAGACGCTCGCGCATAGCCTGAATCTTCGGCTGCAGCAGGCGCATTTTCGCCATGGAGGTGTACTGCGCTTTGGTCAGCGGGTACATCACGCCACGAACGATAAAGGTGATGGCGATAATCGAGAAGCCCCAGTTGCCCAGGAAGCTGTGGATCCATTTCAGCAGTTTGAACAGCGGCTGAGAGATGAACCACAACCAGCCGTAGTCAACGGTCAGGTCGAGGTGCGGCGCAACGGCAGCCATTTTGTCCTGAATTTCCGGCCCTACCCACAGGGTGCTGGCAAGCTTGGCGGTCTGGCCTGGCTGAACCTGAACCGGCTCAGATTTATAACCGATAGCCGCAACGCCATGACCCAGATCGGCAGTATAGAAGTTGCTGGTTACGTTGCTGGCCGGAACCCACGCGGTCGCGAAGTACTGCTGGAGCATCGCTACCCAGCCGCCTTTAGCGTTCACGTTCAGGTTTTCGTCGTCAGCAATCGTATCGAACTTATATTTCTCGTACTTCTCGTCCGGCGTGGAGTAAGCCGCGCCGCGGAAAGTATGGAGAGCAAAGTTGTTGCTGCCAGTGTCGCGATGGCTCGGCAGATCGATGGTTTGCTTCAACTGACCGAACGAAGAGACTTCGAGCGGCTGGGTGCCGGCGTTCTTCACGTCGTAACCCACATAGACCGCGTACTGACCGCGTTTCAGGGCGAACGTTTTGGTGAAGGCGTTGCCTGCCGCATCGGTGAAGGTCATCGGGATCAGCAGTTCGTCCTGGCCGTCAGCCAGCACATAGGTGTCGCGCTCAACGTTATACAGCGGGCGACCCTGGTTGTTATTCGGGTTGTCCGGGCCGTTACGACCGGTCAGGCCGCTCTGTGCCTGATAAATGAAGTTCGGCGTGGTTTCCAGCAGCTGGAAAGGTTCGCTGGAGCCCAGCTCTTTCGGGTATGCCAGCAGAAGCGCCTGCTCGATGTCGCCACCACGGGTATTGATGGTAAGAGAAAGGACATCGGTCTTAACGGTAATGAGTTTCCCCTGGCCACTGGCCGGTACGCCCTGGCTTGCGGCGCTACCCGCTGCGGTGGTCGTAGTCTGCGTGGTCTGCTGAACCTGGGGTTTTGGAGCTTTATCTTGCTCCCAGGCTTGCCAGATCATGAAAGACACGAACAACAAAGCGATGACAAAAAGATTGCGTTGCGAATCCATCGTTAGTGTTCTCTGGTATCAAAAGGTCCTGGCGGGACGGGGTCGTCTCCACCCGGGTTCAAAGGGTGGCATTTTAATACGCGTTTCACTGTCAACCAACTGCCTTTTAACACCCCAAACCTGCGCAATGCCTCAATTCCGTACTGCGAACAGGTGGGGTGAAAACGGCAATGCGGCCCGAGAAGCGGACTGATGAAGCGTTGATAGACCCGGATGAGGGCTATCAGGAGCCGCGAACCAGGCGACAATGACGACGCCATAATTTTTCCAAAGCTTCCGAAAGCTCCCGGTTATCGAGGTCGGCAATCCCGCGCTTCGCCACCACCACGAAATCCATTGAAGGGAGTTCATGCTGACGTAAACGGAAGCTTTCACGCGTCAGACGTTTAATCCGATTGCGTTCGTGGGCGCGTTTAACGTTTTTCTTGGCGACTGTAAGACCGATGCGGGGATGCCCCAGCGAATTAAGGCGGCCGAGGATGGTGATTTGCGGCGTGCCAGCCCGTTGTGGCTGCTGGAAGACGAAGGTGAATTGAGCGGGAGTTAACAAACGTAACTCCCTGGGAAATGCGAGCTTAACCACTAAAGGGTTAGCTATTACTTGGAAACGGTCAGACGAGCGCGGCCTTTAGCACGACGACGTGCCAGAACCTGACGACCATTTTTAGTAGCCATACGAGCACGGAAGCCGTGAGAACGGTTGCGCTTCAGTACAGACGGTTGAAAAGTGCGTTTCATGGCGATTTCTACCTAAACTTGAATAAATTCACTGACTTTGCGTATGCGCGAACGGCCTGCCGGACGACTTACGCCAAAGTAATCGACGATTAAAGAGGCCGGATTGTAATAATTGTACACTCCGGAGTCAATTCACTTTCCTTATTTCCCGCGCTTTTCTCCTCACTTTGAGGATAAAAAACACGCAAAATTCAGGCGATAAACCGCGCTTTACGCACCGGGTGGGGAATTATACGGGCTCGCCGCCAAAGCGCAAGGATCGTCGCGGATCTTCCTTAGATCGATAACGCGATAATTTCCGGATCGTCATTAATTTTTCCGATATGCCGGGTAAAACGTGCCGCAGCCATCAAAGGATCGATTACACTTAAGCGTCCTGACGCAGGCCTGTGGATAAATCGGGAAGAATCTGTGAGAAACAGGAGATCTCTGGCTCGCTTTAGGCTATGATCCGCGGTCCCGATCGGGATCCCTGATCTCAGCCTCGGGTAAAAAAACCGCAAATAGCGGTTCGCACGCCTCCCGGCTCGGGGCTTGTCGGCGTGTGTCAACAATCATGAATGTTTCAGTCTTCGTCTTTTATCGACTTTTGTTCGAGTGGAGTCCGCCGTGTCACTTTCGCTTTGGCAGCAGTGTCTTGCCCGATTGCAGGATGAGTTACCAGCCACTGAATTCAGTATGTGGATACGCCCCCTACAGGCGGAACTGAGCGATAACACGCTGGCTTTGTATGCGCCAAACCGGTTTGTGCTCGATTGGGTAAGGGACAAATACCTCAATAATATTAATGGATTACTGAATGATTTCTGCGGCTCTGACGCGCCGCTGCTGCGCTTTGAAGTCGGCACCAAACCCCTGACGCAGACGACAACCGCGCCCGCAAGCCAGACCGTAAGGCCTGCGCAGGCCGCGCCCGCGGCGGCGCCCGTACGTCCGGCGTGGGATAACGTGCCCGCTCCCGCAGAGCCGTCCTATCGCTCGAACGTCAACGTCAAGCACACCTTTGATAACTTCGTTGAGGGTAAATCTAACCAACTGGCCCGCGCGGCGGCGCGTCAGGTGGCGGATAACCCCGGCGGCGCGTATAACCCGCTCTTCCTTTATGGCGGCACGGGTCTCGGTAAAACGCACCTGTTGCATGCGGTGGGCAATGGCATCATGGCCCGCAAGCCCAACGCCAAAGTGGTCTACATGCACTCTGAGCGTTTCGTTCAGGACATGGTAAAGGCGCTGCAAAACAACGCTATCGAAGAGTTCAAACGCTACTACCGTTCGGTGGATGCGCTGCTTATTGATGATATCCAGTTCTTCGCCAATAAAGAGCGATCCCAGGAAGAGTTTTTCCACACCTTTAACGCCCTGCTGGAAGGCAATCAGCAGATCATTCTCACCTCGGATCGTTACCCCAAAGAGATCAACGGGGTTGAGGATCGTCTGAAATCGCGCTTCGGATGGGGGCTCACGGTAGCCATTGAGCCGCCGGAGCTGGAAACTCGCGTGGCGATCCTGATGAAAAAGGCGGATGAGAATGATATCCGCCTGCCAGGTGAAGTGGCCTTCTTTATTGCCAAGCGTCTGCGATCCAACGTGCGTGAGCTTGAGGGCGCGCTGAACCGCGTGATCGCCAACGCCAACTTTACCGGCCGCGCGATCACTATCGATTTCGTGCGTGAGGCGCTGCGCGATCTGCTGGCGCTCCAGGAAAAACTCGTCACTATCGACAATATTCAAAAGACGGTGGCGGAGTATTACAAGATCAAGGTCGCGGATCTGCTCTCCAAGCGGCGCTCCCGCTCGGTTGCGCGTCCGCGCCAGATGGCGATGGCGCTCGCCAAAGAGCTGACCAACCACAGCCTGCCGGAGATCGGCGATGCGTTTGGCGGCCGCGACCACACTACGGTGCTGCACGCCTGCCGCAAGATAGAGCAGCTGCGTGAGGAAAGCCACGATATCAAAGAAGATTTCTCCAATTTAATCAGAACATTATCTTCGTGACGCTATGAAGTGACGCTATGAAATTTACCGTTGAACGTGAACACTTATTAAAGCCGCTCCAGCAGGTCAGCGGCCCGCTGGGCGGTCGTCCGACGCTGCCTATTCTCGGCAACCTGTTGCTTCAGGTCGCGGATGGGGCGCTGTCGCTGACCGGCACCGATCTGGAAATGGAGATGGTGGCGCGCGTCGCGTTGGTGCAACCGCACGAGCCGGGCGCCACAACCGTACCGGCCCGTAAATTCTTTGATATTTGCCGCGGCCTGCCGGAAGGGGCGGAAATCGCCGTTCAGCTGGATGGCGACCGTATGCGCGTGAGTTCAGGGCGCAGCCGTTTCTCGCTGTCTACATTACCTGCGGCGGATTTCCCGAATCTGGACGACTGGCAGAGCGAGGTGGAATTTACGCTGCCTCAGGCGACCATGAAGCGCCTTATCGAAGCCACGCAGTTCTCCATGGCGCATCAGGATGTCCGTTATTACCTCAATGGCATGCTGTTTGAAACCGAAGGCGAAGATTTGCGTACGGTGGCGACCGACGGCCACCGTCTGGCGGTCTGCTCAATGCCGGTCGGCCAGCCATTGCCGAACCATTCGGTGATCGTGCCGCGGAAAGGGGTGCTGGAGCTGATGCGTATGCTCGATGGCGGCGACGCCCCGCTGCGCATCCAGATCGGCAGCAACAATATTCGCGCGCACGTCGGCGATTTTATCTTTACCTCGAAGCTGGTCGATGGCCGCTTCCCGGATTACCGCCGCGTACTGCCGAAAAACCCGGACAAAACGCTGGAAGCTGGCTGCGATATTCTCAAACAGGCCTTTGCCCGCGCGGCCATTCTGTCCAATGAGAAATTCCGCGGCGTGCGTCTGTACGTAAGTGAAAATCAGCTCAAAATCACTGCGAATAACCCTGAGCAGGAAGAGGCGGAAGAAATTCTCGACGTCACCTACCCGGGCACGGAGATGGAGATCGGGTTTAACGTCAGTTACGTGCTGGACGTGCTGAACGCGCTTAAATGCGAGAATGTTCGCATTCTGCTGACAGATTCAGTATCGAGCGTGCAGATAGAAGATGCGGCGAGTAGCTCCGCGGCCTATGTTGTTATGCCCATGCGTCTGTAGAGTTTCCAAAAGGGGCTGGTTTACTTGCCATTTCGCCTCCCGGCAGTGCTCGAAATGCTCACGTACTATGTGTACGCTCCGCTTTCTGCGCGCTGTCGGTAACCGAACTGGCTGCGACACCAACGCCCCTGTCTCTGAGAGTATGCACGCCCTGGACCGGAAAAGTTCTTAATGTCACTGACGCGTCTCCTTATTAAAGATTTCCGCAATATCGAAAACGCGGATCTTGCGCTCTCTCCCGGTTTTAACTTTCTGGTTGGCGCGAACGGCAGCGGGAAAACCAGCGTGCTGGAAGCGATTTACACGCTGGGCCACGGACGCGCGTTTCGCAGTCTGCAAATCGGGCGCGTGATCCGCCATGAACAGGATGCCTTTATTCTTCACGGGCGACTGCAGGGCGACGAGCGCGAAGTCTCGGTCGGCCTGACGAAAGATCGCAACGGCGACAGCACGGTGCGCATCGACGGCAGCGACGGTCACAAAGTGGCCGAGCTGGCGCAGCTAATGCCGATGCAATTAATTACCCCCGAGGGGTTTACTTTGCTCGGCGGCGGCCCCAAATACAGAAGAGCATTCCTCGACTGGGGATGCTTCCATAACGAACCCGGCTTCTTTGTGGCCTGGAGCAACTTAAAGCGCCTGCTCAAACAGCGCAACGCCGCGCTGCGACAGGTGACCCGCTACGAACAACTGCGCCCGTGGGACCGTGAACTGGTTCCGCTGGCCGAACAGATAAGTCAGTGGCGCGCCAGCTACAGCGAGGCGATTGCTAACGACATGGCCGATACCTGCGCGCAATTTTTGCCGGAATTTTCGCTTACCTTCTCTTTCCAGCGCGGCTGGGAGAAAGAGAGCGACTATGCCGACGTGCTGGAGCGCGGTTTCGAGCGCGACCGGATGCTCACTTATACCGCGCATGGCCCACATAAGGCCGATTTCCGCATCCGCGCCGACGGCGCGCCGGTGGAAGATACGCTGTCGCGCGGGCAGCTCAAGCTCCTGATGTGCGCGCTGCGTCTGGCCCAGGGCGAGTTTCTGACTCGCGAAAGCGGGCGACGCTGCCTTTATCTGATAGATGATTTTGCCTCTGAACTTGACGATGCCCGTCGTGGGCTTCTGGCGCAGCGCCTGAAGGCTACGCAGTCGCAAGTCTTTGTCAGCGCGATCAGCGCTGAACATATTCTCGACATGACGGACAAAAATTCGAAGATGTTCGCTGTCGATCAGGGTAAAATAACGGATTAACCCAAGTTAAAATGAGCGAGAAACGTTGATGTCGAATTCTTATGACTCCTCCAGTATCAAAGTCCTGAAAGGGCTGGATGCGGTGCGTAAGCGCCCGGGTATGTATATCGGCGATACGGATGACGGCACCGGTCTGCACCACATGGTATTCGAGGTGGTAGATAACGCTATCGACGAAGCGCTCGCGGGTCACTGTAAAGATATCGTCGTGACTATCCATGCCGACAACTCTGTCTCGGTATCGGATGACGGGCGTGGCATTCCGACCGGTATTCACCCGGAAGAAGGCGTTTCGGCGGCGGAAGTTATCATGACCGTGCTGCACGCGGGCGGTAAATTTGATGATAACTCCTATAAAGTCTCCGGTGGTCTGCACGGCGTGGGCGTCTCTGTGGTTAACGCTCTGTCGCAGAAACTGGAGCTGGTGATTCGCCGCGAAGGCAAAATCCATCAGCAGACTTACGTGCACGGCGTACCGCAAGCGCCGCTGGCAGTGACCGGCGATACCGAACAGACCGGTACTCAGGTCCGTTTCTGGCCGAGCCACGAAACCTTCACCAACGTCACTGAATTTGAATATGAGATCCTGGCGAAGCGCCTGCGCGAACTCTCATTCCTGAACTCCGGCGTTTCTATTCGCCTGGTCGATAAACGCGACGGCAAGCAGGATCACTTCCACTACGAAGGCGGCATCAAAGCGTTCGTTGAGTATCTGAATAAGAACAAAACGCCGATTCACCCGAACATCTTCTATTTCTCTACCGAAAAAGACGGCATCGGCGTGGAAGTGGCGCTGCAGTGGAACGACGGTTTCCAGGAAAATATCTACTGCTTTACCAACAACATTCCGCAGCGCGACGGCGGTACGCACCTGGCGGGCTTCCGCGCGGCGATGACCCGCACGCTGAACGCCTATATGGATAAAGAAGGCTACAGCAAGAAAGCGAAAGTCAGCGCCACCGGCGATGACGCACGTGAAGGCCTGATTGCTGTCGTGTCCGTTAAAGTGCCGGACCCGAAATTCTCCTCCCAGACCAAAGACAAACTGGTCTCCTCTGAGGTGAAAACGGCGGTTGAACAGCAGATGAACGAACTGCTGGCGGAATACCTGCTGGAAAATCCGAGCGACGCCAAAATCGTGGTCGGCAAAATCATCGACGCCGCGCGCGCCCGTGAAGCGGCCCGTAAAGCGCGTGAGATGACCCGTCGTAAAGGCGCGCTGGATCTCGCAGGGCTGCCGGGCAAACTGGCGGATTGCCAGGAGCGCGACCCGGCGCATTCCGAACTCTACCTGGTGGAAGGGGACTCCGCGGGCGGTTCTGCAAAACAGGGCCGTAACCGTAAGAATCAGGCGATCCTGCCGCTGAAAGGGAAAATCCTGAACGTGGAGAAGGCGCGCTTTGACAAGATGCTCTCTTCCCAGGAAGTGGCGACGCTGATTACCGCGCTCGGCTGCGGCATTGGTCGTGACGAATACAACCCGGATAAACTGCGCTACCACAGCATCATCATCATGACCGATGCTGACGTCGACGGCTCGCACATCCGTACCCTGCTGTTGACCTTCTTCTACCGTCAGATGCCGGAAATCATTGAGCGCGGCCATGTGTATATCGCCCAGCCGCCGCTCTATAAAGTGAAAAAAGGCAAGCAAGAACAGTACATTAAAGACGACGAAGCGATGGATCAGTATCAGATCTCTATCGCGCTGGACGGCGCGACGCTGCATGCGAATGCCAGCGCGCCTGCCATCGCCGGCGAAGCGCTGGAAAAACTGGTGTCTGAGTACAACGGCGCGCAGAAGATGATCAACCGTATGGAGCGCCGCTACCCGCGCGCGCTGCTGAAGGAGCTTATCTATCAACCGACGCTGTCCGAAGAGATGCTGGCCGATGAAGCGAACGTCACCCGTTGGGTCTCTGCGCTCATCACCACGCTCAATGAAAACGAGCAGCATGGCAGCGTCTGGAAATACGATATTCGTGAAAACGCGGAAACGCATCGTTTCGAGCCGGTAGTTCGCGTGCGTACGCATGGCGTCGACACCGATTACATCCTTGACCACGAGTTCGTGACCGGCGGCGAATACCGTCGTCTCTGCACGCTCGGCGAGAAGCTGCGCGGTCTGATTGAAGAAGACGCGTTTATCGAGCGCGGCGAACGCCGTCAGCCTGTGGCAAGCTTCGAGCAGGCGCTGGACTGGCTGGTAAAAGAATCCCGTCGCGGCCTGTCTATTCAGCGTTATAAAGGTCTTGGCGAGATGAACCCGGAGCAGCTGTGGGAAACCACGATGGATCCGGAAAGCCGCCGTATGCTGCGCGTGACGGTAAAAGACGCGATTGCGGCCGATCAGCTCTTCACCACGCTGATGGGCGATGCCGTTGAACCGCGTCGCGCCTTTATTGAAGAAAACGCCCTTAAAGCGGCGAATATCGATATCTGATAATCGCTGCCGCGCTTACCCGCCCTGTGAAACTTTACTGCAGGGCGGGTATGCACAGCGCCTCTGCCACTCCTTTTCCTCTCATCTCACTATGAAATAAGCGGCACTTCGCGCGGCAATCCCATCCCCTTTTCTCGCCCCGACTGCTACTGTGTTTTGAGCACAATCGCGTTAGCATGCGAAAAGACTCATTTATGCAGGGGAACTCATGGCTATCAAACTTATCGCAATCGACATGGATGGCACATTACTGCTGCCCGATCACACCATTTCACCCGGCGTGAAAAACGCCATCGCCGCGGCCCGCGAACAGGGCATTAACGTGGTGCTGACGACCGGCCGTCCGTTTGCAGGCGTAGAGAGTTATCTGCGCGAGTTGCATATGGATAAACCGGGCGACTACTGCATCACCTATAACGGCGCGCTGGTGCAAAAGGCGAGCGACGGCAGCACCGTGGCGCAAACCCCGCTCAGTTATGACGACTACCGTTATCTGGAGCAGCTTTCGCGCGAGGTGGGTTCGCACTTCCACGCGCTCGATCGCACCACGCTCTATACCGCGAACCGCGACATCAGCCGCTATACCGTGCATGAATCTTTTGTCGCCACCATTCCGCTGGTGTTCTGCGAGGCGGAGAAAATGGACCCGGACATGACCTTCCTGAAGGTGATGATGATCGACGAGCCGGAAATCCTTGATAAAGCCATTACGCGCATCCCGCAGGACGTCAAAGAGAAATATACCGTGCTGAAAAGCGCGCCTTACTTCCTGGAGATCCTCGATAAGCGCGTCACCAAAGGCACCGGCGTGAAAGCGCTGGCGGAGGTTTTAAACATCCAGCCGGAAGAAGTGATGGCGATAGGCGATCAGGAAAACGACATTGCGATGCTGGAATATGCGGGCGTTGGCGTGGCGATGGAAAACGCCATTGATGCGGCAAAAGAAGCGGCAAATTTTGTGACCCGTTCAAACCTGGAAGATGGCGTCGCGTACGCGATTGAGAAATTCGCCCTGCGTTAAGCGGGAATGTTGACGCGCCGCCCGTTACTGGCGGCGCGTCAGAAAGGCGCTTTCGGCTGCAAAGCCATCTTCAGCCTCGCCTCGCCTGAAAGAGCGGGGTTGCCCCCGCCCGACAGGTTGCTACTTACCGGATTCGTAAGCCAGAAACGCAGCAAACTCCCTTTGCCCGTCCTTCAGCCTCAGTTCGCACAGCGAATGACGCGTCAGAAATGTGAACATTAACAACGTTATACATATCATTAATACACACCAGAACAGGGTGCTTCGCAGCAGTTTCATGGCCTTCTTCTCCTTGCCTTTCGGCGGGTAAGAGGCTACGCTGATGGTGTCTAGGCATCAGTGGGCCTCGTTGGTTAATTGAAAAAATTACCTTCGGGGCTTTCTTCTTTCTGCCTCACCATCACTGCATTTCTGCCGACAGCATGAGGCAAAAAGCCTCAAGCGCCGCCGCCATTATAAATCGTCCATCCTGCGTCAGACTAACGAAAACCTACGGGCATTTTGCTGAATTTTCACGTCTTTTGTGTAACGTTTTCCCGTAAATCACGTCTTTTTAGGATCCATCTCTCTACCTGATGAATCACACCCTGCGCGTTCTTCCGATATATCCTTTTGTCGTTTTTGTGATCTAAATTGTAGTACAACCATAATTGATTGTACTACATTGAACTCATCAGCACGGCCACCCGCGTCACGGTTGTACTTCAAAAATGCGGCGAAAATCGGCGGTCAGGGTAAAGTAAGCGAAGAAACCTCGCGTGAAAGGAACCCATAACATGACCAAAACCGATCGCATCATTGTGACGCTGGGCCGCCAGATTGTTGGCGGGAAATATGTACCGGGCGCGGCACTGCCCGCTGAAGCGGATCTGTGCGAGGAGTTTGAAACCTCGCGCAACATCATTCGCGAAGTGTATCGCTCGCTGATGGCGAAGCGGCTCATTGAGATGAAGCGTTATCGCGGCGCGTTTGTCGCGCCCCGTAATCAGTGGAACTACCTCGATACCGAGGTGCTCCAGTGGGTGCTGGAACATGACGACGATCCGCGCCTGATTGCCTCGATGAGCGAAGTGCGCAACCTGGTTGAGCCGGCTATCGCCCGTTGGGCGGCAGAGCGCGCCACCTCAAGCGATCTGGCGCGTATTGAGGCGGCGCTGAATGACATGATTGCCAACAACCAGGATCGCGACGCCTTCAACGAGGCAGACATCCGTTATCACGAAGCGGTGCTGGAGGCGGTGCATAACCCGGTGCTGCAACAGCTCAGCGTGGCGATCAGCTCCCTGCAGCGGGCTGTGTTCGAGCGTACCTGGATGGGCGATGAGGCCAACATGCCGAAAACGCTCCAGGAGCATAAAGCGCTGTTCGATGCGATACGGCATCAGGACGGCGAGGCGGCGGAGCAGGCGGCATTAACGATGATTGCCAGCTCGACAAAAAGGCTTAAGGAAATCACATGACATCTCGCTACATCGCTATCGACTGGGGTTCCACCAATCTGCGCGCCTGGCTTTACCAGGATGAACAGTGCCTGGAAAGCAGGCAATCGGAGGCGGGCGTCACCCGCCTCAACGGCAGAACCCCCGAAGCGGTGTTAGCGCAGGTGACCGAAGGCTGGCGCGATGACGCCACGCCCGTGGTAATGGCGGGCATGGTCGGCAGCAACGCAGGCTGGAAAATCGCCCCTTATCTGCCTTGTCCGGCCCGTTTTGCCGATATCGGCAGCCAGCTCACCACGGTGGCGGAACGCGTCTTTATTATCCCTGGTCTGTGCGTGAGCCGGGACGATAACCGCAACGTCATGCGCGGTGAGGAAACCCAGTTGCTCGGCGCCCGCGAGCTGGCCCCCGCGCCGCTCTACATCATGCCCGGCACGCACTGCAAATGGGTACAGGCGGATGCGCAGCAGGTAAATGATTTCCGCACGGTAATGACCGGCGAGCTGCACCATCTTTTGTTAACCCATTCATTGATTGGCGCGGGCCTGCCTGAACAGCAGTCGGACGCCGATGCTTTTGCCGCGGGCCTTGAACAGGGCGCTGAAACCGACGCGCCGCTGACCCGCCTGTTTGAAGTTCGCGCCGCCCATGTGCTGGGAAGCCTTGCCCGCGAACACGTCGCCGAATTTCTTTCCGGGTTGCTGATTGGCAATGAAGTGGCAAGTCAGCTTCGCCACTGGCAGCCAGGCCGCACGTCCCCTCTCACGCTGGTCGCCAGCCCTTCGCTTGCCAGCCGTTACCAGTGCGCCCTGTCGCTGCTGGGATATACGGCCCGGGCGCTTGAAGGCGACCGCGCATTTCAGACAGGCATAAGGAGTCTCGCTCATGCAGTGGCAGAATAAACTTCCGCTCATCGCCATCCTACGCGGCATCACGCCCGACGAGGCGCACGACCACGTTGCGGCGGTCATCGACGCCGGGTTCGACGCAGTGGAAATCCCGCTTAATTCGCCGCAGTGGCGCACCAGTATCGCCGCGATGGTCAAAGCGTTTGGCGATCGCGCGCTGATTGGCGCAGGCACGGTGTTAAAGCCGGAGCAGGTGGATGAACTGGCAGAGATGGGCAGCAAGCTTGTCGTCACGCCCAATATTCAGCCGGAGGTTATCAGGCGCGCGGTGAGCTACGGCATGACCGTCTGCCCGGGATGCGCCACGGCGACCGAGGCGTTCAACGCCCTCGAAGCGGGCGCGCAGGCGCTGAAAATCTTCCCGTCCGCCGCTTTCGGCCCCGATTACATCAAAGCATTAAAAGCCGTACTGCCGCCGGAGATCCCGGTGTTTGCGGTCGGCGGCGTCACGCCGGAGAACCTGGCGGTGTGGCTGAAAGCAGGCTGCACCGGCGCCGGGCTTGGCAGCGATCTCTATCGCGCCGGACAGCCGGTTGAGCGCACGGTCGCGCAGGCGAAAGCATTTGTTAAGGCGTATCGGGAGGCAGTGCAATGAAAATAACCAAACTAACGACATACCGTTTACCCCCCCGTTGGATGTTTCTGAAGATTGAAACTGACGAAGGTGTGGTGGGCTGGGGCGAGCCGGTCATTGAAGGACGGGCGCGGACGGTCGAGGCGGCGGTGCATGAGCTGGGCGAATACCTGATTGGCCAGGATCCGGCGCGCATCAACGACCTGTGGCAGGTGATGTATCGCGGCGGCTTTTACCGCGGCGGCCCGATCCTGATGAGCGCTATCGCCGGTATCGACCAGGCGTTGTGGGATATTAAAGGCAAAGTGCTGAACGCGCCGGTGTGGCAGTTAATGGGCGGTCTGGTGCGCGATAAAATCAAAGCGTACAGCTGGGTTGGCGGCGACCGTCCGGCAGAAGTTATCGCCGGTATTAAAACGCTGCGCCAGATAGGTTTTGATACGTTTAAATTAAACGGCTGCGAAGAATTAGGCATTATTGATGATTCGCGTAAAGTCGACGCGGCGGTGAATACCGTGGCGCAGATCCGTGAAGAATTTGGCAGCGATATCGAATTTGGGCTTGATTTCCACGGTCGCGTCAGCGCGCCGATGGCGAAAATATTAATTAAAGAGCTGGAGCCGTACCGCCCGTTATTTATTGAAGAGCCGGTATTAGCCGAGCAGGCGGAATATTATCCGCGTCTCGCCGCACAAACGCATATTCCTATTGCGGCGGGCGAGCGTATGTTCTCGCGCTTTGAATTTAAACGCGTGCTGGAAGCGGGCGGGCTGGCGATTCTGCAACCCGATTTATCGCATGCGGGCGGCATTACCGAGTGCGCGAAAATCGCCGCGATGGCGGAGGCGTATGACGTCGGCCTTGCGCCGCATTGCCCGCTCGGGCCTGTCGCGCTGGCGGCCTGTCTGCATATCGATTTCATCTCGCGCAATGCGGTGTTCCAGGAGCAGAGCATGGGCATCCACTATAACCAGGGCGCCGAGCTGCTTGATTTCGTTAAAAATAAAGATGATTTCAAAATGGAAGGCGGTTACTTCCAGCCGTTGATGAAGCCAGGGCTTGGCGTGGAGATCGACGAAGAACAGGTGATAGCGCGCAGTCAGCAATGCGCCGACTGGCGCAATCCGTTGTGGCGGCATGCCGATGGTTCCGTTGCCGAGTGGTAATGTCCGTCATATTTCGCGCTGTGGGGGCGTTGGCTTCGCTAATTCGCCCCAGTCACATAGTTTACTATGCTCCTGGGGACTCATTATCTTGCCGCCTTGTTGCAACACGAACTATTCAGGACAATGTAATTCCGGCTTTTGCGAAAATTATTTCGCGTATTGATTAAATGAAGATTAGCCCGGCTCGCCGGGCGGTAAACCCGAATATAAAAACACACCCTCTGTATTTTACAGGGCATGGTGAGCGGCCTCGCTATGCCCTTATTCTGGAGACAGAACGTTATGGATATTTCTGTAACTGCTGCAAAACCGGGGCGTCGTCGTTATCTGACGCTGGCGATGATCTTTATTACCGTGGTGATTTGTTATGTCGACCGCGCCAATTTAGCCGTCGCGTCGGCGCATATTCAGGAGGAGTTTGGCATCAGCAAAGCGGAAATGGGCTACGTCTTTTCCGCCTTCGCCTGGCTCTATACGCTCTGCCAGATCCCCGGCGGCTGGCTTCTCGACCGCATGGGCTCGCGGCTGACCTATTTTATCGCCATTTTCGGCTGGTCGGTGGCGACGCTGTTTCAGGGCTTCGCAACCGGGCTGATGTCCCTGATTGGCCTGCGCGCCATCACCGGCATCTTCGAAGCGCCCGCGTTCCCGACCAACAACCGTATGGTGACCAGCTGGTTCCCGGAGCAGGAACGCGCCTCGGCGGTCGGGTTTTACACCTCCGGGCAGTTCGTCGGGCTCGCGTTTCTCACGCCGCTGCTTATCTGGATCCAGGAGCTTTTAAGCTGGCACTGGGTATTTATCATCACCGGCGGGATTGGGATTATCTGGTCGCTCGTCTGGTTTAAGGTGTATCAGCCGCCGCGGCTCACCAAAGGCATCAGCCAGGCGGAGCTTGATTACATCCGCGACGGCGGCGGCCAGGTGGACGGCGACGCGCCCGCCGCGAAAGCCGGGCGTCAGCCGCTCTCCCGCGCCGACTGGAAGCTGGTGTTCCATCGCAAACTGATAGGCGTCTATCTCGGCCAGTTTGCGGTCACGTCCACGCTCTGGTTCTTCCTGACCTGGTTCCCGAACTATCTCACGCAGGAGAAAGGCATCACGGCGCTGAAAGCGGGCTTTATGACCACCGTGCCGTTCCTCGCGGCGTTCGTCGGCGTGCTCCTCTCCGGCTGGGTGGCGGACCGTCTGGTGCGTAAAGGCTATTCGCTTGGCGTGGCGCGCAAGCTGCCGATTATCTGCGGTCTGCTGATCTCCACCTGCATTATGGGCGCGAATTACACCAACGATCCGACGTGGATTGTGGTGCTGATGGCGCTCGCATTCTTCGGTAATGGTTTTGCGTCGATCACCTGGTCGCTGGTGTCGTCGCTGGCCCCGATGCGGCTGATTGGGCTTACCGGCGGCATGTTTAACTTCGTCGGCGGGCTGGGCGGTATCACGGTGCCGCTGGTGATTGGTTATCTGGCGCAGGATTACGGCTTTGGCCCGGCGCTGGTGTACATCTCGGTCGTGGCGCTCATCGGCGCGCTCTCTTACATCCTGCTGGTCGGGGAGGTGAAACGCGTCGGCTGAGGCCGTCACGGAAGGCAGGGACGCCTGCGACGGAATGCGCAGATAACGCGCCGCCGGTCACCGGCGCGCGTTACGTATCAACATATAACAACCATAAACCTGCCGGGTTTGCCACGGCAGGAAAAGAGGGTTCTGCTATGCATACCGATCTGTACTCGACCACCCTGCGGCAGCTTAACGCGAAGATAATCCCGTTTATCATCCTCTGCTACTTTGTCGCTAACCTCGATAAAACCAACATCTCCATCGCGGCGCTGCAAATGAACGCCGATCTCGGCCTGAGCGCCAGCATGTATGGCCTCGGCGTCGGGATGTTCTACATCTCCTACATCATTTTTGAAATCCCGAGCAACGTCATCATGACGAAGGTGGGCGCCCGCATCTGGATAGCCCGCATCATGATAACCTGGGGCATCGTCAGCGCCGGGATGTCGCTGGTGCAGACGCCAACGCAGCTCTACGTCATGCGCTTTTTGCTGGGCATGGCGGAGGCGGGCTTTACGCCGGGCATCATCTATTACATCTCCTGCTGGTTCCCGAAGAGTAACCGCGCGCGGGCGATGTCGTTCTTTTACATGGGCTCGGTGATGGCGTCGATCATCGGCCTGCCGATCTCCGGCTCTATTCTGAACATGCACGGCATCGCCGATATCGCAGGCTGGCGCTGGCTGTTCGCCATTGAGGGCATTCCGGCGATAGTGCTCGGCATTATGGTGCTGTGGCGACTGCCGCAGACGCCGGACCACGCCCCCTGGCTGTCGACGGAACAGAAAGGCTGGCTGAAGGCGCAGCTGGCGCGCGACAACGCGGGCGTGGAAGTCGGTAATAACCACAGCTGGCTGAGCGCGCTGAAAAACAAAACTGTGCTTCTGCTGAGCCTGGTCTGGTTCCTCCAGGCGTTTGGGTCTATCGGCATTACGCTGTTTCTGCCGCTCATCATCAAAAGCATGGCGAGCGATCAGAGCAACATCGTTGTGAGCCTGCTCTCTGCGGTGCCGTTTATCGCCGCCTGCGTGTTTATGTATCTCAACGGTCGCCACTCCGACACCACGAAGGAGCGCTCCTGGCATCTCGGCCTGCCGCTGATCCTCTCCGGCGTGTCGCTGGCCATCGCTATCTGGTCCAGCAATCTGCTGGTGGCCTACGGGCTGCTGGTGCTGACGGTGGGCTTTAACTTCGCCCTTACGCCGATCTTCTGGGCCGTCACCACCGAAAAACTCGCGGGCGTGGCCGCTGCCGCCTCTATCGCGTTTATCAACACCGTGGCGAATTTCGTCGGGCTCGGCCTGCCGCCGGTGCTCGGCAAAATCAAAGACGCGACGGACAGCTACCACTACGGGCTGTTGATTGTGGCCGTGGCGCTGATCCTCGGCGGCATTATTGGCGTGCTGGTCTCACGCCCGGCGCGCCCCGGCGTAGCTGGACCGTCCGCTTCACTTAAACAGGGGTCCCGATGAAACCGATTGTGCTTAAACACGCGTATCTGCCGGATGCGCTGACGGTTGAACTGCGCGAGCGCTACGATCTGCGTGAATTTTCGCAGATGTCTGACGCCGACGTAGAGGCGATTGCAGGCGACATCACGGCGCTTGTCACCAACGGCGAAGCGGTGGTGACGCGGGCGTTTATCACGCGGCTCCCGGCGCTTTCGTTGATTGCGGTGTTCGGCGTCGGTTATGACGGCGTGGACGTCGCAGCGGCGCGCGAGCGCGGCATCGCCGTCACCCATACGCCGGGCGTGCTGACGGATGACGTGGCCGATCTCGCCATTGGCCTGATGCTCGCCACGTCGCGCCGTATCGTCGCCGCGCAAAAGTTTATCGAGCAGGGCGGCTGGCAGCAGGGCGGTTTTACGTGGACGCGGAAAGTCTCCGGCGCGCGGCTTGGTATTTTCGGCATGGGGCGTATCGGGCAGGCCATCGCCCGCCGCGCGCAGGCGTTTGATATGGCTATCTCTTATACCGGCCGCCAGCCGCGCAGCGCGCTGCCGTACCGCTTTGTACCGGATTTACAGCAGCTGGCGCAGGAGAGCGATTTCCTGATGCTCTGCGCGCCAGGCGGCGATGCCACGCGCGGCGTGGTCAATGCCGCCGTGCTGGAGGCGCTCGGGCCGCAGGGCATACTGATTAACATTGCGCGCGGCAGCGTGGTGAATGAAACGGCGCTGATTGCGGCGCTGGAGCGTGGCGCGATTGCCGGCGCCGGGCTGGATGTTTTCACGGATGAGCCGAACGTGCCCGCGGCGCTGCAACAGCGCGACAACGTCGTCATCACGCCGCATATGGCGAGCGCCACGTGGGAGACGCGGCGCGAGATGTCGCGGCTGGTGCTGGAGAACGTCAACGCCTGGTGTACAGGCGAGCCGCTGATTACGCCGGTTCCCTGATAGGCTTTTTTCGCGGAATCTTTTACCCTGAGGCCCTCTTTGGCTTCAGGGTTTTCTCTTGATGAAACAGCTCACGTTCGCCCCACGTCACCATCAGCTCACCAATATTAACGTCTGGACGCCCGACAGCCAGTGGCTGGCGTTTGATGTGCGCCCGTCCGGCGCGTCGTTTACCGGCAAAACCATTGAGCGCGTCAATGTCGGGACCGGCGAGGTGGAAGTGCTCTACCGTGCGCCCGACGGCGCGCACGTGGGCGTGGTGACGGTGAGCCCCGTGGCGGAGCAGTATGTTTTCATTCACGGCCCGGAGAACCCGGACGACACCTGGCGCTACGATTTTCATCACCGCCGCGGCGTGGTGGTGGAAAACGGCGCGGCAGAGAATCTCGATGCGATGGATATTACGCCGCCGTTTACGCCCGGCGCGCTGCGCGGCGGCAGCCATGTGCATGTCTTCAGCCCGGACGGCGCCTGGCTGAGCTTCACCTATAACGATCACGTCCTGCATGAGCGCGATCCGGCGCTCGATTTGCGGAACGTCGGCGTGGCGCTGCCGTTCGGGCCGGTCACGCCGCCCTGCACGCACCGGCGCGAATACGCAGGCAGCCGCTGGTGCGCGCTGGTAAGCCGCACCACGCCCGCGCCGCGCCCCGGCAGCGATGAGATCAACCGCGCGTATGAAGAGGGCTGGATTGGGCTGCATGGCTATCAGAACGCCGACGGCACGCGGCAGCGCCGCGCGCTGGCGTTTATCGGCGATACGCTGACGCAGGCAGGCGTGAAAGCGCCGGAGCTGTTTATCGTGGATTTACCGCAAGACGAGGCCGCGTGGAAAACGCCCGGCGACGCGCCGCTTGCAGGCACGCTGGACGCTATGCCCGCGCCGCCCGCGGGCGTCATGCAGCGCCGTCTGACATTCACGCACGATCGCCGCTATCCGGGGCTTGCCGCCACGCCGCGCCACTGGGTGCGCAGCAATCCGCAGGGTACGGAAATCGCCTTTTTGATGAACGATGATAACGGCGTGGCGCAACTGTGGCTCATTTCGCCTGCGGGCGGCGAGCCGCGTCAGGTGACGCAGGGCGCACAGGGTGTGGCATCGGCGTTTAGCTGGCACCCGTCGGGCGAGGCGCTCGGGTTTATGCAGGACAACCGGATTGTGCTGTGCGATGCTCAGACCGGCGAGATAACGCCGCTCACGCCGCCGCAAACGGCGGCGATTTCAGCGGATGCCGTAGTAATATCACCGGATGGAAAACGCATCGCCTGGATGCAGGAGACCGACGGTTTCCGCCAGATCTGGATGACGGAAACCGGGCGGTAATCAGGGCGCGGGGGGAATGACAGCGTTAATGGCGAAGGACTTCTTTTCGCTCTCTTCCACCCGTGATTTCACCGATTTATCGGTACGGAAGGCGTCCCACGGGATAAGCAGCGTGTCCGCTATCGCCGTAAAGGGGAGATCGAGCGCCACCAGCGGCTTCAGCCCCCAGCTGGTGTCGTCATCGGCGAGCATCGTCGCACTGGCGCGCGTGCCGGGATAATACCCCTGCTCGCCGCCGCCGGTGTGCGACATGACGCTGGAACAGCCGCCAAGCAGCAACGCGCTGCCGCAAAAAATCACTTTCCCGAGAGTATTGTTCATTTTCATTCTTCTGTTGTGTCGTCGCATCGCAGGCGTCAGACATGAGATATAACGCCCCTGAATCAGAATGAATAGCGCGCCTTTGCCGTCCTGTGGCAGCGCTCGCAGTTTAGCATAAGATGCTGTTACTCCCAGTCTACGCAAAGAAATGTAAATCGACAAAAAAAGGCCGATTTCGGCCCTTGAAAAGCGTCGGGCCGCACCCATTTTTGGATCGTGGTCGCAGGGAGGATGCCGAACGGGTCTCCCGCCACAGCCGCCTGTCCTTTAAGGAGGGCGATGTTAACTCTCGCTGATTTCAGGAGTATGTATGCGTAACTTTGATTTATCCCCGCTGTATCGTTCCGCCATCGGTTTTGACCGTCTTTTCAATCTGCTTGAGAACAACCAGAGCCAGAGCAACGGCGGTTACCCTCCGTATAACGTCGAGCTGGTAGATGAAAACCACTACCGTATCGCCATTGCCGTGGCAGGCTTTGCGGAAAGCGAGCTGGATATTACTGCCCAGGACAACCTGCTGGTGGTGAAAGGCTCCCACGCGCCGGATCAGAAAGAGCGTACCTACCTGTATCAGGGTATCGCCGAGCGCAACTTCGAGCGCAAATTCCAGCTGGCCGAAAATATCTTCGTGCGTGGCGCAAATCTGGTGAACGGCCTGCTCTACATCGAGCTTGAGCGCGTGATCCCGGAAGCCAAAAAACCGCGCCGTATCGAAATCGGTAACTAATTTCGCCGGGTCGCCGCAGCGGCCCATATTTGTCGTTCCGTGCTCGCCGAACGGGAGCACAGCCAGTTAACGCACTGGCGTTTTCACTCGCTTCAAAGAAGGAGAGATACTATGCGTAACTATGATTTATCCCCGTTTTTCCGTCAGTGGATCGGTTTTGACAAACTGGCCAACGCGCTGATGAACACCGCTGAAAGCCAGAGCTTCCCGCCCTATAACATCGAAAAAAGCGACGACAACCACTATCGCATTACCCTTGCGTTAGCCGGTTTCCGTCAGGAAGATCTGGAAATTGAGCTGGAAAACACCGTGCTGCGCGTGAAAGGTACGCCGATGAAACCGGAAAACGAACCGAAATGGCTCCATCAGGGACTGGTTGTTCAGCCCTTCAGCCTGAGCTTCACGCTGGCTGAGCATATGGAAGTCTCCGGCGCGACCTTCACCAACGGGCTGCTGCACATCGATCTGGTGCGCAACATTCCGGAGGCGCTGGCCCCGCAGCGTATCGCCATCGGCCAGCCGCGCGCTCAGGATGACGAGCGCGTCATTGAAGGCGAACGCCCGGCGCTGAGCCATAGCGAAACCGAAAACCAGTAACGGCATCTCATGAAAAGGCCCCCGCAGCGGGGCCTTTTTTTATGCGTAACCGTCCGATCATCACAATACTGGCGGGCGAACGCGATGCAGGTGGTAATCCACCTGATAGTCGCTGGTATTGCGGAACATCACCGAGTAATTGAGAAACTCGCCGTTATCGCTGTAGGAGAGCGACGTAATGCGCAACAGCGGCGTCTGCTCCTGCACGTTCATCATCGCCGCCAGCTGTTTATCCGCCAGCACCGGCGTCAGGCTTTCATAGTTGCCGCTGATGGTAATGCCGCACTCCTTCTCGATGTAATCAAATTTCGAGCCCTCCAGATGCGCCAGCGACAGGGTGCGGAACAGCTTCACCGGCATATAGCTGTCTTCCAGCATCAGCGGCTTGCCCTCGACATAACGCACCCGGCGCGAGAAGTAGATACGTTCGTTTATCTGAATGCGCAACTGGCTGGCGATGGCGGGCGGCGCGGGCATCACTTCAAACTGCAACACCTTGCTGTGCACGTCTTTCCCTTGCTGACGCAGCACCTCAGCCAGCCCCGTCAGGCTGGTGGTTTCGTGGTGCACGTCTTTGCGCGCCACATAGGTGCCGCTGCCGTGACGGCGCACCACCAGCCCCCAGTCCACCAGTAAATCGACCGCTTTGCGAATCGTCATGCGCGCCACGCCAAACTCCTGCGCCAGCGCTTTCTCGCCCGGCAGCGGGCTGCCGATGTGGTAGTCCGATGAATTCAGGCGCAGACGCAGCCGTTCGGCAATGGATTTGTAGATCACCTGTAGACCTCTTTACGCCTGTTAGCGGGGAGATAGCCCCTGAAGATGTCCAGATTTAACAGGAAAAGTAGACCTGAGTGCACAAATTAAAACCATGAATGCGATCACGGATCGCAGCGGCGCGCCATGTTCGCGGCAGGGTTAGTTTTTATGCTCACTTCAGGCCACCAGAAAATCATTAAGGCCTCAAACCCTACAGGTTGTTACATGAGGATGTAAAAATGCTCAGTCAAATACAACGATTTGGCGGCGCCATGTTTACCCCGGTGTTGTTATTTCCTTTCGCCGGGATGGTCGTCGGCCTTGCCATCATGCTGCAAAATCCGCTGTTTGTGGGCGAGGCATTAACCGCGCCCGATAACCTCTTCGCACAGATTATTCATATTATCGAAGAGGGCGGCTGGGCGGTGTTTCGTAATATGCCGCTGATTTTCGCGGTCGGCTTGCCGATTGGCCTGGCGCGTCAGGCGCAGGGCCGGGCCTGCCTGGCCGTGCTCATTAGCTTTCTGACCTGGAACTATTTTATTAACGCGATGGGCATGACCTGGGGTCATTTCTTTGGCGTGAATTTCGCCGCCGACCCTGTCGCGGGCAGCGGGTTAACGCTCATTGCCGGGATTAAAACGCTTGATACCAGCATTATCGGCGCGATTGTCATCTCCGGGCTTGTGACGGCCATTCATAACCGTTATTACGAAAAATCGTTACCGGTCTTCCTCGGTATTTTTCAGGGCACCTCATTTGTGGTGATTATCGCGTTCTTTGTGATGATCCCCTGCGCCTGGCTCACGCTGCTGGGCTGGCCGAAAGTACAGATGGGCATTGAGTCATTACAGGCGTTCTTACGCTCCGCTGGGGCGCTCGGCGTCTGGGTCTATACCTTCCTTGAGCGCATTCTGATCCCGACAGGGCTGCATCACTTCGTCTACGGCCCGTTTATCTTCGGCCCGGCGGCGGTGGAAGGCGGCATTCAGGTCTACTGGGCGCAGCATTTGCAGGAATTCAGCCAGAGCACGGCGCCGCTCAAATCGCTGTTCCCGGAAGGCGGCTTTGCGCTTCACGGCAACTCGAAAGTGTTCGGCTCGGTGGGCATTGCGCTGGCGCTCTGGTACACCGCCGAGCCGGAAAACCGCGTCAAAGTCGCGGGGCTGTTGATCCCCGCGACATTAACGGCGGTGCTGGTGGGCATCACCGAACCGCTGGAGTTCACCTTCCTGTTTATTTCTCCGCTGCTGTTCGCGGTGCACGCGGTGCTGGCGGCCACGATGGCGACGCTGATGTATGTTTTCGGCGTCGTGGGCAACATGGGCGGCGGCCTGCTTGACCAATTCCTGCCGCAGAACTGGATCCCGATGTTCCATAACCACGCCGGGATGGTGTTCACCCAGATTGGCATCGGCTGCGGATTTACCGCGCTCTACTTCGTCGTCTTCAGAGCGCTTATCCTGCGCCTCGACCTCAAAACGCCAGGCCGCGCCGAAAGCGACATCAAGCTCTACAGCAAAGCCGATTACCGCGCCGCGCGCGGGCAGACTACGGCGGCGGCGCACTCCGCTGCCGGTCAGGCCGCCGGTTTCCTTCAGGCGCTCGGCGGCGCGGAAAATATCGAAAGCATCAATAACTGCGCCACCCGGTTGCGCATCACGCTCATCGACATGGCGCAAACCCAGAGTGACGACGTCTTTAAAGCCCTTGGCGCCCACGGCGTGGTGCGTCGCGGCAACGGTATCCAGGTGATTGTCGGCCTGCACGTTCCTCAGGTGCGCGACCAGCTTGAATCGCTGATGAAAACCCCTTCCACGAACCCACTATCCCCCATGACGGAGGCTGTATCATGAAAAAATTCTCAGTTGTCATCGCAGGCGGCGGCAGCACCTTTACGCCCGGCATTGTTCTGATGCTGCTGGCTAACCGCGATCGCTTCCCGCTGCGCGCGTTGAAATTCTATGACAACGACGGCGCGCGTCAGGAGATCATCGCCGAAGCGTGCAAAATCCTGCTGAAGGAGCAGGCACCGGAGATCGAGTTTACCTACACCACGGACCCGCAAACGGCCTTCACCGACGTGGATTTTGTGATGGCGCATATTCGCGTCGGCAAATACCCGATGCGCGAACAGGATGAAAAAATTCCGCTGCGTCATGGCGTGGTCGGCCAGGAGACCTGCGGCCCGGGCGGGATCGCCTACGGGATGCGCTCTATCGGCGGCGTGCTGGAGCTCGTGGATTACATGGAGCAATATTCGCCGAACGCCTGGATGCTGAACTACTCCAACCCGGCGGCGATTGTGGCGGAAGCCACCCGCCGTCTGCGCCCGAACGCCAGAATTCTCAACATCTGCGATATGCCGATTGGCATTGAAGGGCGGATGGCGAAAATCGTCGGTCTGGGCAGCCGCAAAGAGATGCGCGTGCGCTACTACGGCCTTAACCACTTTGGCTGGTGGACATCGATTGAAGATCTGGAGGGCAACGATCTGATGCCGCGGCTGCGCGAGTATGTGGCGCAGCATGGCTATGTGCCGCCTTCAGAGGACGCGCATACCGAAGCGAGCTGGAACGACACCTTCGCGAAAGCGAAAGATGTGCAGGCGCTGGATCCGGACACCATGCCGAACACCTACCTGAAATACTATCTCTTCCCGGATTACGTTGTGGCGCATTCCAACCCGACGCACACCCGCGCCAACGAAGTCATGGAGCATCGCGAAAAACAGGTCTTTGACGCGTGCCGCGCCATTATCACCGCAGGCCACTCGTCGGCAGGCGAGCTGGAGATAGACGAACATGCGTCGTATATCGTCGATCTGGCGACCGCTATCGCCTTTAACACTCAGGCGCGGATGTTGCTGATTGTGCCGAACAACGGCGCTATCCATAACTTTGATGCCGATGCGATGGTCGAGATCCCGTGTCTGGTGGGTAAAAACGGGCCAGAGCCGCTGACGGTCGGCGATATTCCGCATTTCCAGAAAGGGCTGATGAGCCAGCAGGTGGCGGTAGAGAAACTGGTGGTGGACGCCTGGGAGCAGCGCTCACGGCAGAAACTGTGGCAGGCGATCACGCTGTCGAAAACCGTCCCCAGCGCGTCGGTCGCGAAAGCGATTCTCGACGATCTGATTGAGGCTAACAAAGACTACTGGCCGGAACTGCACTAACGTTACGCCCCGCCTTACCGACCGGCATCATCACGGTGCCGGTCGCGCCGCTTCTGCTCCTCTGCGACGCCCGTTTTACGTTATGCTGAGCGTGCACAGGTAAAACAGGGAGCCGTCATGAAAATTTCCCGTCTCGGCGAGGCGCCGGACTATCGCTTTTCGCTGGCCAACGAACGTACGTTTCTGGCGTGGGTGCGCACCGCGCTGGGGTTTCTGGCCGCGGGCGTCGGGCTCGATCAACTGGCGCCGGATTTCGCCACGCCTGTGGTACGCGAGGCCGTATCGCTGCTGCTCTGTTTCTTCGCGGGGGCGCTCGCCATTTACGGTTACCTGCGCTGGTTGCGCAACGAAAAGGCGATGCGCCTGAAAGCGGAGCTGCCCTATACCCGCATGCTGGCCTTTATCAGCGGCGTGCTGGTCGTGGTGGCGCTGGCGGTCATGCTGGTGGTGTTTTATGCCGGGTAATCCACGCGATCCGGGCCTGCAACCGGAGCGCACGTCGCTTGCGTGGGTTCGCACGCTGCTTGGCTACGGCGCGCTGCTGGCCCTGGCGTTGCGCCATGCGTGGAATAATGCGGGTCTGCTTATCTGGCTGGCGCTGGGGTGTCTTACGGCGGTGGCCGGGATGATTTACGTTTATGCCCGCAAACGTCACCTGACCGCGCTGGTGCACGAGGATTTTTCCGCGCCCGGCCAGGTGCGGGCGAAACTGGCGATTGCGCTGGCCGTCTGCGCGCTGGCGCTGCTCTTTGTGGTGACGCATCTCCATGCGCTGATGCAGTTGCTTGCCGAATAACACATCCGCAGACTACCCGGCCTGCGCGGATCCGTGCTACATATTCCTGATTCCTGTTCCCGATACGGTCGCCATGAAAACGCTGCTCCCCCTCGCTTTCCTGCTGCTCTTTACCTCCGCCCATGCCGCGCCGCCCGCAAGCGACGGCGAGCCGCTGACGGCCCAGCGCTACAGCGCGCAGCTGGGTGTCGGCATGGATGTCGACTGGGCGCGCACCGAACGCGGCATCCGCGAGTTCGATCCGCTGGCGGTACGCGATTTTCAGCAGCGCGGCATTCGCCACGTGCGGGTACGAGTGGCGGGCGACGCCACCGAAGAGCGCCTGATCCATTTGCGCAAAATCGTCGAAGCCTGCGAGCGCTACGACATCATCCCGATTATTTCTTATCAGGCCGACGCGTTTAAGGCGGACCCAAGCGCGCAGAACGCCGCGAAAGTGGTGGCCTGGTGGAGCGCCGTGGCGAACTACTTTGGCAGCGAACATCCGTTGCTGGGGTTCGATCTGATTTATGAGCCTGCCGACAAGCTCAACCACAACCCGCAGCAGCTCAACCGGCTGTATGGCGACGTGATCAAAACCATTCACCATGTGGATGCGCAACGGATGATATTTATCGCGCCACGCTTTCGCGCCGTGCCGGAAGATCTCCCGACGCTGAAACTGCCGCCCCAGAGCAGCCATTACGTGCTGGCCCAGTGGCATATTTTCCCGTGGGGGCCGCTGCGCGCGAATGGCAAATACCCGTGGACGTCCGGCACGGCGGCGGAAAAAGCGGCGATCCGCGAGCGCATTAACAGCGCTCGCCACTGGCAGCAGAAAACCGGTCATGTCAGCTGGGTGGGCGGCTGGTCGGCAGCGCAGACGGTGAAAACCACGCCGTCGGCGACGACGCTCGCATTCGCCAGTTTTATGGCCTGCGAGCTGAAAAAGGCGGGCATTCCGTATGCGCTCAATGCCGCCAGTCAGTTTTACGACGGAGAAGAGGGCGCCTGGCGACCCGCGCAGGCCGCCCTGCTGGATGCAATGATGAACCCGACCTGCGCCCCTGACAGCGCGCCGGGGCATGTTCGCGTTAAATCGTCTGCTCCGGCATCCGCTCACGGTGCGCCAGCGGCAGCCAGCACGCCAGCATCAGCACACCCATCGCCGTCATCAGCATCCCGAGGCTAAACTGCCCGTTTTGCGGCAGCAGCGCGGATGACCACGCCAGCAGCCCGGACCCGCAGTTTTGCAGGCCGCCCACCAGCGCGCCGGCGGTGCCTGCGAGGAACGGGAACGGCTCCATCGCGCCGCTGGTGGCGAGCGGGAATAGCATCCCGGCGCCGAAGAAAAAGAGCGCGGCGGGAATAATCAGCGTCCAGATATTCATGATGCCAAGCCACCCCGGCAGCCACATCAGCACGCCCGCGCAGAGGCAACTCAACACCGCCTGCCACATCAGCGTGGTGAAGCGCTTATGCGTGCGCCCCGCAAACCAGGCGCCGAAAAACGCCGCCGGGATCGGCAGGATAAACAGCACGCTCACCGCGAGGCTGCTCAGCCCAAGCCCGGCGCCCATCAGCACGCCGGAGCAGGCTTCGAATACCGCCACGCCCGCGAGCGCGGCAACCAGCATAATCAGATAGCAGTTAAAGCTGGCGGTGCCGAACAGCAGTTTGTAGCTCGCCAGCAGGCGGGGGCGCTGCGCCTGTACCGGGCGCGTTTCCGGCATCCAGCGGAACATGCAAAACGTGACCACGACGGCAAGCGTAAGCAAAAACGCGAAGCAGGCGCGCCAGCCCCAGAGCGTATCCAGCAGACCGCCGAGCAGCGGCGCCACCAGCGGGCTCACCAGAATTCCCATATTCAGCAGACTGTTTGCCTGGCGCAGCGCCGGGCCTTCATAGAGATCGCGCGGCAGGGTTCGCGCCATCACGCCGCCCACGCCGGTGCCCATCCCCTGTAAACAACCGGCTGCGATCAGCACCGGCAGGCTTTGCGCGGCCAGCGCCACCAGCGTCGCCAGGATAAAAATCAGCAGTCCTGTAAGGATGACCGGGCGGCGGCCGATGCGGTCTGAAATCGGCCCGTAAATCAGTTGCGACACGCCGTAGGTGAGCAGATACGCCGCCATCACGCTCTGCACCGCGCCTTCACGGACGTTCATTTCCAGCGCGATATCGGCGATGGCCGGAATATAAATCGTCTGCGCCATCTGCCCGACGGCGACAAGCAGGATCAACATCATTAACAAATGACGGTTAGCGAACATTCTCATCATGGTTATTCGATATGCACAGGTGAAGGAAACAGGATATATCTCTGTATGGATATTAAATGCGAGAGAAATATACCGCATGTGCGGGGATTATCCAGTCAACTGTCACGGCATCGCGATTCATAGCAGGCAGCTTTTACGGACACTCATCGGAAAGATTTATTGCCACTGTGAATGACGCCACGGCAGGAAGCCGCGACGCGCTTCAGGCCGCAAACGGCAGCGTCAGCCGGTGCGTAATATGCGGGTGGTCCATCGGCAGAAAGCCGGCCTGTAAATAAAAGCTGAAGGCGGACTCCGGCGCGCGGATATTAAGATAATCGAAAGCGCTGTGGGCGTGATGGGCCAGCGTCACCAGCAGCTGATTGCCGACGCCAACGCGGCGTACCGCATGGCTGACATAAAGATGGCGCACGCGTCCGGCGCGAGGATGGGTATCAAAAGGGTCGCGGTTCAGACCGCCGACGCCGACCAGCGCGTCGCCAAGAAATGCGCCGAGCAGCCGTTCGCCGGGGGCGGAGAAGGCATTACTGCCGTCCATCCAGTGGACGGCGAGCCGGTCCAGCATGGTGAAGCCGAGCGCCTGACTCTCTTCACGCAGCCGGTCAAAATCGATGCCGACCGGGGTGACAGACCTGATAGTGATGATTCCTGACATCGTTCCCTCCTGGTGGATGTACCGTGTTAAAGAGGGGCGGTTGCCCGCCCCTCTTTGGTGCG
Source organism: Cronobacter turicensis z3032 (assembly GCA_000027065.2). NCBI lineage: Bacteria > Pseudomonadati > Pseudomonadota > Gammaproteobacteria > Enterobacterales > Enterobacteriaceae > Cronobacter > Cronobacter turicensis. The sequence goes on from FN543093.2 coordinate 60,563, forward strand.
GCCTGAACCTGAGTTACCGAAGGAACTTCAGGACAGCATCAAGCAGTTGCAGGACTGCAACAATGAGTTTCAGGATAAGGATAAACAAATCCACTCCGCTCATACGCGTCTCCTCTGGTAAAAGGAGCACCAACTGGCGTACCTCTCCGCTGCCTGTTGCCAGTTGTTTTGTTGGCGTAACACAGTGTGCTCTCTCGGGGTTAAGGCACTGACGGCACCACCCGTTTCAGCCAGGACTCTTTATTGCGCCCGTTTAAATGCGGCCCCGTATCGCACGCTGTGACAGCAACATCATTATAGATAAACACTGTATAAATGAACAGTATTTTCTGGACAAGAAAGGGAGAGCTGGACCATACTGATTAAAAGCCACTGCTGCGCCGCGCGCCAATTGCGGGTGTGCGCATTTCATCGTATAGTTACCCTGTTGACGTAACACAGTGTGCTTTGCGGCTACCAACCGCAACAGTAACTGAAAAAAACCTCGCCCCGGCGGGGTTTTTTTTCATCCCTGCCTCATAAACATTATGCGCAAAGCCGATCTGACCCTTCCGGAATAATCACGCGTAATAATATTCACATCCGTAGCGAAAGGCAGAGTAAAAAAGCGACATGCACGACATATTTCGCACTGTTTGTAAGGAAAATCTGATGACAAAAAAGCGCAATCAACTGCATTTATGCTTTCCAGGCAAATAGGTTTTTGGGAAAACGCAAATGCATTAGCACTATTTGCTGTCATCATTATTTAATGAAATTTTACTTAAGATCCTGCAGTGTGTTTTTTGGCGTGAATTTCCGCACCCACTAAATATGGTAGCTTCATATATTCACGCCTTCTTAATAATGTGTTTTCAGATTAATCCTAGCGTCTTGCCGGCCCGCTTTCTCTCCTTAAGCCCCCCTCATAAAGCGTTACGCTTTCCTGTTACTTTTACTTGTAAATCAATCGCTTAATATATTCAAAACAAATAATTTCGATTCGATATATTTATTCTTTGACCGATTATTTCGTGCGCTTAAGGGCGGAAAATTCCTAAAAATGCGCTATTGAATTAAACAGGTGGCTGTTTTCACCAGAATGCGCGCCAGACCTGGTGTTGAATTGTCATCAGGGTTATGTAGAATTTTCTCGCTCTGCCTCAGAAATATGCGTAAAACGTCCGGGTTTACTTCGGTAAAGCTCGTGCGGTAGCTATCTCTGAAGAAAATGAAATTCCTTCACCGAAATGGCATAATCTTCACTGGCAATGACAACTTTTTAGTCATAGCCTGAATCCAGAAGCCGTTATTTCTTTGTATACAGAATATATTTGCAACGGAAACCATCGATGAATATGCGAATCGTATTAGCCCTGCTGTTTGTGTTAGGCGTAGCGGGTTGTAAAACGCCGCCTCCTGCCGTTACGGATGACACTATCGTGACCAGTGTGGTTAATGGCGTCACGCTCACCCACCGCCACGCGGTGATCCCGCCAAAAGAGTTCGAGCCTGTTAACGAAGAGTACCGCGCGATGTACCCGGCGTCGGTCATGACCCGCCCTGATTTCGGCGGCAAAGTCGTTCGTCAACTGGAAACCGGCAAAACCTATAACGTACTGGGCCAGGTTGAAGACCATTGGCTGGCGCTGGCCGATCAGGGTGAAGAGCAACTGATTGGTTATGTTCCGCTGCGCGCGGCAGTGAAAAGCGATCTTTATGACGCGACCGTCAGTAAACAGATCCCGAAACTGCGCCGTAAAGCAGCCAAAGCCAACTGCGTAACGGTGGATGGCAATAGCAAAGCCTGTAAAAACACCAAAAGCGGAACCTGGGTTATTGATTAATCCTGATTCAATGAGCCACACCTCATGAAAAACCGTACCGTTTTACGCCAGGGCTTCCTGGCGTTTTTGATTGCCGCTCTCACCTTACTGAGCGGCTGCTTATCGTCTTCACGCAGCGTTCCTTCCCAGTACAGCCTGCATTTTCAGGCTCACCCGCAAATTAATAATTCCGCCCCGCTGAAAGTCCGGGTGCTGCTTTTGAAATCCGATGCCGACTTTATGTCTGCCGATTTCTTTTCGCTGCAAAACAATGCTCAGACCGTGCTGGGAGCGAACCTGCTCAACAGCGACGAGTTCTTCCTGATGCCAGGCCAGCTGGATAAAACCCTCAGCGGCCAGAGCTCGCTTGACGCGCGCTACATCGGCGTGATGGCGGAATATCAGGCGCTGGACGGCAAGAAGTGGCGAATCTCGCTCCCGCTCCCCGCACCCACGGACTCCAGTATTTACAAATTCTGGAAATGGTCATCCGACGAACTTGAGGCGAAAGTGTTTCTTGACGTCAACGGGATCCGCGTCATCAACGAATAATCAGCGCCCTTACAGGACACCAGTATGAACAAAGCAGAAAAAGTGGTCTGGACCGAAGGGATGTTCCTGCGTCCGCACCACTTCCAGCGTGCGGAAAGTTTCCTGCAACATCACATCCGCGAATGGGGTTCGTTGCAGCGTCCGTATCTCTGGGGATTTCTCGATCTGGAATTTGACGAGGCGATGCTGCGTCAGGGACGCGTGGCGCTGAGCTACGCCAGCGGTCTGCTGCCGGACGGCACGCCGTTCTCTTTCCGCGACGCCCGCCACGGCCCGGCGCCGCTCGCCATCCCCGATAACCTCACGCACGAGCGCGTGGTGCTGGCGTTGCCCGCCCGCCGCGCCGGACGCGAAGAAGTGATTTTCAGCGAGGCGGCCGATTCGCTCGCCCGCTACGCCACCTTTGAAGAAGAGGTGGAAGACGACAACGCGCTGGCGGTCGGCGCGGCGACGGTGCAGTTTGGCCGCCTGCGTCTCAAGCTGATGCTGGAGAGCGAACTGACCGCCGAGTGGACCGCCATTGGCGTCGCGCAGGTCATTGAAAAGCGCAACGACAACCAGGTGCGTCTCGACACCAGCTACATTCCGCCGATGCTTAACGCCATCAACAGCGGGCCGCTCTACAGCATGCTCAACGATCTGCATGGCCTGCTCGGCCAGCGCAGCCAGCAAATCAGCCAGCGCTTGCGCCAGCCGGGCCGGTTTAACACCTCCGAGATGGTGGAGTTCATGCTGCTGTCGCTGATTAACCATCATCTGGGCCACGTCACGCATTTAAAAACGCTGCCGTTGCTGCACCCGGAAACCCTCTGGCGCGACTGGCTGGCGTTCGCCTGCGAGCTCACCACCTGGACGGCGCAGCGCGCGCCGGATGCGACGCTGCCGGTTTACGACCATGACAACCTGGCGGGCTGCTTTGGCAAACTGACGCTGATGCTGCGCCAGGGCCTGTCGCTGGTGATGGAAGAGAGCGCCATTCAGCTGCCGCTCACCGAGCGTTCACACGGGCTCAACGTCGCCACCGTGCCGGAAAGCAACATGGTGCGCGAGTTCGGTTTCGTGCTGGCGGTCAAAGCCAACGTGCCGGGCGAGGCGCTGCAAACGCACTTCCCGGCGCAGATGAAAGTCGCGCCGGTCACCAAAATTCGCGATCTGGTGCAGCTGCAACTGCCGGGTATGGTGCTGCGCGCCATGCCGGTTGCGCCGCCGCAGATCCCGTGGCATGCCGGCTACAGCTATTTCGAACTGGAAAAGGGCGGCGAACTCTGGAAAGAGATGGAAAAATCCGGCGCGTTCGCGCTGCATCTCGCCGGTGAATTCCCGGGCCTTGATATGGAGTTTTGGGCCATTCGCAGTACGAATGAATAACACGACGAGCGCTCACTATGGAACCACAAGCCACCGGCAGCGATGCCATTCTTTCCGGCGCCAGCAGTAACAATCCGCTGGTCGCGGCGGCCAACCCGCTGCTTAACGCGATCCCGCAGATTCGTCATTCTGTTTCGCATGAAGATCAGGCCGGGCTGCGCCAGCGTCTGATCGATGAGATCCGCCGCTTTGAAGTGCGCTGCCAGCAGGCGGCGCTGCCTTACGAAGTGATCGTCGGCGCGCGCTACTGCCTGTGTACGGCGCTCGATGAAGCGGCAGCGCTCACGCCGTGGGGTAGCCGTGGCGTCTGGTCCGGCAGTGGTCTGCTGGTGACGTTCCACAACGAAACCTGGGGCGGCGAGAAATTCTTCCAGCTCCTGGCGCGGCTGTCGCAAAACCCGCGCGAGCACATCTTTCTGCTGGAGATGATCAACTACTGCCTGCTGCTCGGCTTCGAAGGGCGCTATCGCGTCATGGACAACGGCCGCACGCAGCTTGAAACCATCAAACAGCGCCTGTGGCAGATGATTCGCAGCGTGCGCGGCAGCTACCCGCCGCCGCTCTCGCCGCATCCGGAAGATCAACCGGTGCTGCGCAAGCTCTGGCGTCCTGTGGTGCCGCTGTGGGCCTGCGTGGCGCTGGCCGGTTTCCTGGCATGTCTGTTCTTTATCATTCTTAACTGGCGGCTTGGCGATAACACCAGCCCGGTGCTGGCGAAGATTTACCAGACGCCGCTGCCGGAAGTCACCGTTCAACAGCCCGCGCGAGAAGTGGCGCCAGTGCTTAACCTGCGCGGTTTCCTGCGTCCGGAAATTGAAGCGGGCCTGGTGGCGGTGCGCGACGAAGCCGATCGCAGCGTGGTGATTCTGAAAGGCGACGGTCTGTTCGCGTCCGCCTCGACCGTGGTGCGTGACCGTTATGAACCGGTTATCGACCGCGTGGCGCAGGCGATGAACAACGTCAGCGGCAAAATCCTCGTGGTGGGCTACAGCGACAACGTGCCTATCCGCAGCGCGCGTTTCGCTTCTAACTACGAGCTGTCGCTCTCGCGCGCCGAATCGGTACAGAAAATGCTCCAGGCGCACCTCGCCGACCCGAGCCGCGTCAGAGCGCAGGGCCGTGGCGAGATGGACCCTATCGCTCCGAACAATACGCCGGAAAACCGCGCCCGCAACCGCCGTGTAGAGATAACTCTGCTGGTGTCGCCGGATAACACTCTGGCCGAGCTGAACGGATTGCCGCAAGGAAACTAAGGATGCTGAATATTCTCCTTTCAATAGTGACCAACCGCATCTTGTGGGGGTTCATGGGCGTTACCGCGCTGTCTGCGGTCGTCTGGATGATAGGGCCCCTGCTGTCTATCGTCGACAGCCGCCCGCTGGAGTCGGAAACCAACCGTATCATCAGCATTGCGCTTATCTACCTGATTTGGGTGCATAGCCACATCGTGCCGCGGCTTTACAACGCCTGGCTGAACCGCAAGCTGATGGACAAACTCAACGAGGGCAAGCCGGCGGAAGAGGGCGGCGACTTCAAGCGCCTCGGCAATGACGATCAGGTGCTGGCGGACCGTTTCGACGAAGCCGCGCAGATCCTCAAAAAAGCGCACTTCAATGCCCCAGGCCAGCGCGGCCAGTGGACGCAGCGCTTCAGCACGCAGTATCTCTATCAGCTTCCCTGGTATGTGATTATCGGCGCGCCGGGCTCCGGTAAAACGACGGCGCTGGTTAACTCCGGCCTGCAATTCCCGCTGGCGGATCGCTTTGGCAAAACCGCGCTGCGCGGCATTGGCGGCACCCGCAACTGCGACTGGTGGTTCACCAACGAAGCGGTGCTGCTGGATACCGCCGGGCGTTACACCACGCAGGAGAGCGAACAGGCGCAGGACGCCGGTGAATGGCTGAGCTTTGTCGATCTGCTGCGTAAATACCGCCGCCGCCAGCCGATTAACGGCGTGATCATCACCATCAGCGTCTCTGACCTGCTGACCCAGTCCCCGGAAGCGACGCAACAGCAGGCCGTTAACCTGCGCCAGCGTCTTGGCGAGCTGCATGAGCAGCTCGGTATCCGCTTCCCGGTCTATGTGCTGGTCACCAAAGCCGACCTGCTGAAAGGCTTTCGTTCTTACTTCGGGCGCTTCGATAAAGCGCAGCGCGACCAGATCTGGGGCTTCACGTTCCCGTGGGATCGCTCAAAACAGGCCGATTTCGACCTTTTAGGCGCGTTTACTCAGGAATTCGCGCTGCTCCAGCAGCGTCTGGACGCGGGCCTGCCGGATACCCTGCTCGCGGAGAGCGACCCGAAAGCGCGCGCCGAGTGTTATCTGTTCCCGCAGGAGTTTGCGGCGCTGCGTCCGCTGCTCGCGGATTACCTCAGTACCGTTTTCGCCCGTTCCAACTTTGAAACCGAATTCTCGCCGCGCGGGATTTATCTCGCGAGCGGCACCCAGGAAGGGCTGCCGTTCGACCGCGTGATGGGCGAACTCAACCGCGCGCTGTCGTTGCCGTCAGGCGGCAAAGAGGGCGACAACTGGGATTCGGTCAGCAAAGAGGCGCCTATCCCCGGCGGCAAAGGACAGAGCTTCTTTATTAAAAACCTGCTCCAGAACGTGATTTTCCAGGAAGCGGGCATCGCCGGGCAAAACCGCTGGTGGGAGCTGCGCAACCGCGCGGTGCTGTGGTCTGGCTACGCGGCGCTGGTAGCGCTGTTACTGGTGCTGGGCGGCCTGTGGCTTACGAGCTATGGCAATAACAAAGACTACCTGGCGGAAGTGGAAGGGAAAGTGCCGGGCGTCGAGCGCCAGAGCAAAGCGCTGCAAACCACCACCGGGCGCGATCTCTTCAGTATGCTGCCGTTCTTTAACAGCCTGGTGGAGCTGCCGAAGAGTAAAGCGTTTGACCTGAACTCGCCGCCGGTGACGTATCGCATGGGGCTTTATCGCGGCGATGACGTCAACGACGCCTCGCAGGCGCTCTACCAGAAAGCGCTCCAGGAGATGCTGATGCCCGCCGTGGCGCAGCTCATCACCGGCTGGGTGCGCAACGACAACGGCAGCGACGTGGAATACAGCTACGAAGCGCTGAAGGCGTACCAGATGCTGTACCAGCCGAAGCACTACGACGGCAAATTCCTGCACTCCTGGGTGATGCTCAATCTTGAGCGTAACCTGCCGCAGAACGTCACCCAGGCGCAGCTTAACCAGCTCGAATGGCACCTGACGCAACTGCTGGAGCCGCAAATCCAGACCTCGCCGTATGCCAAAGATGAGTCGCTGATTAGCCGCCAGCAGGCGATGATCAACCAGAAGCCGCTGTCGCTGCGCGTGTATGGCCGCCTCAAACGGTTGCTGGAGCGCGATGAAAATTTAAAGCCGGTGTCGCTCGCCACGCTTGGCGGCCCGCAGAGCGAGCTGGTCTTTTCGCGTAAAAGCGGCAAGCCGGTCAGCGACGGCGTGCCGGGGCTCTACACCCCGAAAGGTTACTGGGAAAGCTTCAACGGCCAGATTGATAACGTCACGGCTTCGCTGCATGACGACGATGCCTGGGTGCTGGGACTGACCACCGCGCAGGAAGATAAAACGCAGACGGACAACGCGGTGCGCCAGCTCTATATGCGCGACTTTATCAGCCAGTGGGACAGCTACCTGGCGGATATTCAGCTTAACAACAGCGCCGATCTGAACCAGCGCATCAACACGGCCCGCGTGCTCTCCAGCAGCAACTCGCCGCTGCGCCGTCTGGTGATGAACTTAAGCCAGGTGCTGACGCTCTCCCGCGCCGAGCCGCAGGCGGGCGAAGCGCAGGCGAAAGAGCAGGGCAACCGCGCGACCCGCACCCTGGAAGCGCTGTTCAGCGACCGCGAAAGCGGGGCGACCACGGCCGCCGCCGCGCCGCAGACGCCGGAACAAGTGGTGACCGATCACTACGCGCCTATCATCGAACTGGCGCAGCCGCTGGAGAAAGGCGGCAAAGCTATCGTGTTTGATGACTTCATCAAACAAATCGATGAACTCTACCGTTACCTGACCGCCGTGCAGGATGCCGCTAACAGCGGTATGCCGCCGCCGGGGGGCGAGGCGATCAGCCGCTTACAGGCGAGCGCCGGGCGTCTGCCGGGCGGGTTGCAAAATATGTTCAGCCGCATGGCGGTCGGGGCGAGCAGCGACACCCAGCAGCGTGAGCTGGAAAACGTCCGTAAGCGTATCAGCGTGGAAGTCGGCAGCTTCTGCCGCCAGGCGATCGCGGGCCGTTATCCGCTGGTGCGCTCCGCCAGCAGCGAAGTGACGCCGGACGATCTGGCGCGCATGTTCGCGCCGGGCACCGGGCTGATGGACAGTTTCTTTCGCGATAACCTGACTAACAAAGTCGACACCACCCAGCAGCGCTGGCGCTTTACGCCAGGCATCGACGGCAAAACGCTGCCTGGCAGCGAAGGGGTGCTGCGTCCGTTCCAGCAGGCGCAATATATTCGCGACGCGTTCTTCGCCAACGGCGCGACCACGCCGTCTTATCGCGTGACGGTGCGCACCGTGCGGATGGATAACGACATCCTGACGCTGTCGCTCGACGTTGACGGTCAGCTTCTGCGTTACAGCCACGGCCCGCAGGCGGTCCAGCTGATGAGCTGGCCGGGCAGCGGCGGCACGAATCAGGTGCGTATGCAGCTCGGGCTTGCCAACGGCACCACCTCGACGCTGGTGACCAACGGCGCGTGGGCGCTGAACCGCTTTTTCGATCGCGCCCGCATTGCGCCGGGTGCAGGAAGCCTGAGCCGCCAGGCGACGTTTTCGGTTGACGGACATAGCGTGACGCTGGAATTCACGCCGAACAGTATCCGCAACCCATTCCAGCTCCCTGGCTTCGCATGCCCTTAACCGCAAGGAACGGATAATGAGTCATTACCCTGCGATTAGCTGGTACGGGAAACTGCCCAGTGCCGGCGACTTTCTCCAGCGCCGTTTTCCCGATGCTCTGCAACGCCAGTGGTCACACTGGTTTCAGGTAGGGCTGCTGAACTGGCAAAAAGAGGATGAACAGCGCGAGACGGGCAACCGGCAGTTTGCCAGCGCGCCGGTCTGGAATTTCGTGGTGCCGCCGATGCTCGGCAGTCAGCAGGTGCAGATGGGCTGCCTGATGCCAGGACGCGACAGCGTAGGGCGTCAGTATCCGCTCCTCGCGACGGTGGCGTTCAGCCCCGCCGAGTGGACGCCGCAGCATCTGGCGATGGCCGAAGACTGGTATCAGCAGCTCGGTCGCGTGCTGCATCACGCGGTGCGCAACGCCTTCTCCGCCGAACAGCTCGACCAGGCGGTGTTAGCAATTCCGTCGCCCGCGCTGCCGGCGCCCGAGAATCGCTCGGAAATTCTGGATGTGATTGGTTATCAGGAGACGCCAGTGACGCTGAGCTGGCGTCAGGCGGCAGAGTGCTTCGAACCGCAGCGTCAGACCAGCTTCTGGTGGACTAATCGCAGCGACGGCTATCCGCTCTACACGCATGTGCACAGCGGCAATTTTACCGGGCAGCTCTTTTCGCTGTTGTTTGATCCGGCGGGCGGTGCGCGTCCGGGTCGCCACGGGCTCTACCCGCCCATGTTCGAATAAGGCAGTTCGATGGATATTGAAACCCTTCTTACTCCGGTGAGCCCGGAGCAGCCGTGCGGCGAAAACCTGGAGTACGACGCCGATTACCAGGCGATGGAACAGGCAAGCCAGGGCAAGGCGGAACAGCAGTTCGGCGACACCATTATTCCGGCAGAGCCGGCGGACTGGACTAAAGTTGAAAAGCTGGCCCTGTCGCTGCTTGAGCGTACCAAAGATCTGCGCGTCATGCTGGCGCTGACTCACGCATGGGCCAAACGCCGCGGCCTGCCGGGCTATGCCGACGGGCTGCTGCTGATCCAGGAAGCGCTGACGCGCTACTGGGAGCCGCTCTATCCGTTGCTGGAAGAGTACGGCGAAAAAGATCCGTTCTACCGTATTAACGCGCTGGCGGGCCTTGGCGATAAATCCGCCCTGACCGGCACGCTGCGCACCGCCACGCTGCTGCGCAGCAACGGCGATGAAATTACGCTGCGCGACGCGCAGTCGTTGCTCGACAACAGCAAAAGCGAATGTCCGGGTTATCCGGGCGGTCGCCCGCGACTGGTGGATGAACTCGCGCGCGGCGATCAGCCGGGCATCGAGGCGATAGTCCAGATCCACACGCGGCTGGAAACGATCCGCACCATTCTGGTTAACCACCTCGGTGAGAGCGGCGTGCCGGAGATGGAGCAGCTCCAGAAGCTGACCAGCATTGTGGCGCTGGCCTGCCAGAGCGGCGAACCCCAGGCGCCGCAGGATGTGCAAGACCCGCAGGCGCAGACCGATGACGCGCCTGCCGCCACGACGACCCGCGCCCCGGCGCGCGTGGTGGAAACCGACTGGCGCAACGTGCAGTTACAAACGCGCGACGACGCCCAGTTAATGCTTGAGAAAGTGAAGCAATATTTTGCCCGGCATGAGCCGAGCCACCCCGCGCCGCTGATGATTGAGCGCGTGCAGCGACTGATTGAAATGAATTTCATGGATCTTATTCGCGACCTGGCGCCTGACAGCGTGCATCAGGTGGAAAACATTATCGGACGCCGGGAATAACGGCGTTCCCCTTTACGGCGACAGGCATGAGGCCCGCCGCCCGAAATTCACCGCGCATCTTCGATGGAGAACATCATGCCAATGAGTAACAGTGGGCAGAAATTTATCGCCCGTAACCGCGCGCCGCGCGTGCAGATCGAGTACGACGTGGAAATCTACGGCGCGGAACGCAAAATTCAGCTTCCGTTTGTGATGGGCGTGTTTGCCGACCTGGTCGGGAAGCCGGTCGATCCGCAGCCTGCGGTGGACGAACGTAAATTCCTTGAGATTGATATCGATAACTTCGACGAGCGTATGAAAGCGCTCAAGCCGCGCGTGGCGTTCCAGGTGGACAACACCCTGACCGGCGAAGGCAAACTGAATATCGATCTGACGTTCGACAGCATGGACGACTTCCTGCCGGACGCCGTCGCGCGTAAGGTCGAGCCGCTGAACAAGCTGCTGGAAGCCCGTACTCAACTTTCTAACCTGCTGACCTACATGGACGGTAAAAACGGCGCCGAAGAGCTTATCGCGAAAGTGCTTCAGGATCCGACGCTGCTCAAATCACTGAGCCAGATGCCGAAAAATGACGATGGCACGAAAGGTAACGAGGAGTAATCGATGAGCAATTCTTCTCAACAACAAGAGCTGCAGTCGCAGCAGGCATTCAGCCAGGACGAATTCAGCGCGCTGCTCAGCAAAGAGTTTCGCCCGAAAACCGACCAGGCGCGTTCGGCCGTCGAAAACGCGGTAAAAACCCTGGCGCAGCAGGCGCTGGAAAACACCGTCACCTTCTCAAACGACACCTACCGCACCATTCAGAACCTGATTGCCGGTATCGACGAGAAGCTGTCTCAGCAGGTTAACCAGATTATTCACCACGACGAGTTCCAGAAGCTGGAAAGCGCCTGGCGTGGCCTGAACTATCTGGTCAACAACACTGAAACCGACGAGATGCTGAAAATCCGCTTTATGAGCATCTCCAAGCAGGAACTGGGCCGCACCCTGAAACGCTTTAAGGGCGTGGGCTGGGACCAGAGCCCGATCTTCAAGAAAATCTACGAAGAAGAGTATGGCCAGTTCGGCGGCGAGCCGTTTGGCTGCCTGGTGGGCGACTACTACTTCGACCACAGCCCGCAGGATGTTGAACTGCTGAGCGAAATGGCGCGCATCGGCGCGGCGGCGCACTGCCCGTTCATCACCGGCACCGCGCCGAGCGTGATGCAGATGGAATCCTGGCAGGAGCTGGCGAACCCGCGCGACCTGACCAAAATCTTCCAGAACACCGAGTACGCCGCCTGGCGCAGCCTGCGCGAGTCGGAAGATGCGCGTTATCTGGGCCTCGTCATGCCGCGCTTCCTGTCGCGCCTGCCGTACGGCATTCGCACTAATCCGGTGGACAGCTTCGACTTCGAAGAAGAGACCGACGGCGCGAACCACAGCAACTACAACTGGTCCAACGCGGCCTACGCGATGGCGGCCAACATCAACCGTTCCTTTAAAGAGTACGGCTGGTGCACCTCCATTCGCGGCGTGGAATCGGGCGGCGCGGTAGAAAACCTGCCGTGTCACACCTTCCCGAGCGACGACGGCGGCGTGGACATGAAATGCCCGACCGAAATCGCCATCAGCGATCGTCGCGAAGCGGAGCTGGCGAAAAACGGCTTTATGCCGCTGATCCACCGTAAAAACTCCGACTTCGCCGCCTTTATCGGCGCGCAGTCGCTGCAAAAACCGGCGGAATACCACGATCCGGACGCCACCGCGAACGCCCGTCTGGCAGCCCGCCTGCCGTACCTGTTCGCCTGCTGCCGTTTCGCGCACTACCTCAAGTGCATCGTTCGCGACAAGATCGGTTCTTTCCGCGAGCGCGACGAAATGGAACGCTGGCTGAACGACTGGGTGATGAACTACGTGGACGGCGACCCGGCGAACTCCTCTCAGGAAACCAAATCCCGCAAGCCGCTGGCCGCGGCCGAGGTTCAGGTTCAGGAGATCGAGGACAACCCAGGCTACTACGCCGCCAAGTTCTTCCTGCGTCCGCACTACCAGCTGGAAGGCCTGACCGTTTCTCTGCGTCTGGTCTCCAAACTGCCGTCTCTGAAGAGCAACGAGGCGTAACGCTGCCTCAGGCCGTAAGGGCATTCCTTACGGCCTGCCATACCATGCAGACTCACAGGGAAACGTGATGAAAATACATCTTGCGCTGGCAAGCGCCCTGCTGGCGCTGTCGGCGGTGTCCGTCGCCAGCACCACGGTTTATGAATATCCGCGGGCAGAGGATTTGCCTGAGGACAGTACATCGGTATTTCCGCGCGATCCGGCGTTATTAACCGCGCAGGACAGCCGTATCACCGCGGCGCGTTTTTTTAATGCCTGGAGCAACAGGCAGAACGAACGCGAGCGTATTAAAGCCGATATGTATTTCGTGGGCGTGATGGATGCGACCGAAGGCCTGTTGTGGTGTTCTGAAAGACCATCAAAGCCTGGGACTTTGGGTGAAATAACGTACGAGTATTTCGCTAAATTACCGTCTGAGCGGCTTAAGAACGCGCAAGCCAAAACGCTTATCGTTGAAGCGTTAAAAGAAAATCATGCCTGTAAGTAAACGCTCATGAAAAACTGCTTTTTACTGCTGCTGTTTATCTGCACAACCGGGTCAGCGAACGCTATTCAGGATCCTGTCGCGTTTATTAAAGATAAGCCGTACACGCAGGTGGTGAAAGATATGGTGCTGGCGCGCTGTATCGCGCAGGTTTCTGAACCCGGTTCTGCATTCTCGCGGGATGCGGCGCATACCGCGAATGCATTACGTGTATGGATACCTTTTGACATAGAAAACGGCGACAAAAAAATTAACGCCCTGATCAAGCAGTTTAAAGACACCGTTAATCCTTCGCACAGTGAATATGACCAGAAGAGCACAGGGCTTACGTTGAATTGTTTGCGCTTATATCACAGCCCTGAACTGGATAAAGCGGCGAGAGACGTGTTGTTTGAAAACCCTGACCACACCTGGAATCAGGATAATCCTGATAAATAATCGCAACGTCATTTTTTAATGATTGCATGAATTAATGAATTCAATCTCTCCTGGCGAGAGAGTGAGTATTCCTGAACACACAATCCTGTTCGGGAAAGAGGCAGAGGTAAAATATGGATGGTTTTATTCAGCCCCATGCTTTCCTGTTTGCCATATTAAGCGCTTTTTCGAAAGCAATAATCGTCATTAACGAAGAGTAAATATTATGGCTATTGATATGTTCCTGAAAGTAGACGGTGTAACCGGCGAATCTAAAGATTCTAACCACACCGGCTGGACCGACATCACCTCTTTTTCCTGGGGCGCATCCCAGCCGGGTAATATGAGCGTGGGCGGCGGCGGCGGTGCCGGTAAAGTGAATTTCAACGATCTGCACGTTAACGCGCTGATCGACAAATCCACCACCGCTATCCTGAAGCACTGCTCCAGCGGTAAGCACCTGACCAAAGTTGAGCTGTCTGTCTGCAAAGCAGGCGGCCAGCAGGTGGAATACACCCGTATCACTCTGGAAGATGTGCTGGTGACTTCCGTTCAGTACACCGGTGCTGACAACGGCGACACCGTTGGCGTTACTTATGCATTCCAGGCTGCGAAAGTGAAACAGCAGTACTGGGAGCAGACTGCGACCGGCGGTAAAGGCGCAGAAACCAGCGCTGGCTGGAACATCAAAGAAAACAAAGAAGCGTAATCATAGTGAGCCCGCAAGGGCTCACTTTACCTTTTCAGGGATCAGGGATGGTGAAGCAGTTCTGTGTGGCATTTATTTTTACAGGGTTGTTCGCGTCGCAGGCGTTAGCCCGCACCACAACTTACAGCCCGGAAGAGTATCTAAGAAATTACGCCCTAAGCACCTGTATTGCGCAGGGCTATCAGTCTGAAGAAGTGAAAAACGACGCGGCGGCCGCAGCGAGAGGCTATCTGGAGTTCGGGGATTATTCGCTTGAGGCGCATACGGCGGTCATTGCGCCTGGTAAAACCTTTCTTGAGAAAACGTATGGCAGCCAGTCGGGCGAGCCGATGACGCTCGCGAAATGCATTGATTTCATGCACAGCCGCGAACTGGACGCGCTCATACGCCGTTATAAAAATCAGCCGGACCAGTAAGCAGGCTGCGAGAAAATTCATCATGTTAAAAACACGTATCGCCGCTTTCACAGTTTTCGCGTTCTCTTTCCACGCCGCGCTGGCGCAACCGCTGGCATCCGTCAGCGAATTCACGCAGCCGCAGATTTTTACCGAGTGGGTACAGAACCGCTGCATGGGCTACATCGCCGACAGCGCCGCGCTGAAGGAGGACGCCAACGCCAGCGCCGCTGCCTGGCTGGAGGCGAGCGAGTTACCGGTTGAGGCGTTCAATGAAGCGGATACGCTTATCACCCAGGCGCTGAAAACGCCCGCGGGCGGCACAGCGAAAAGCGATTACCGGGTGCTGAAATGTTCGTTGATTGCGCATAGCCCGGAGATTGCCGCGCTGTATCAACAATTCGCCGGGCGAAAGACGTCGCGAGGCGTAGAAAATTTTTAAATCAGCCAGGCGCGACAGCAACTATGTTTATGCGCAGCGATGATGTTAATAGCGCTTACATACATCTTATCAATAGAATAACCTCGTCCGGTTGTGAGGCGCGAGGCACCACGACAGGCAGTCACGGGCAGCGCGCAGGCGCGGCTCTGTTCCTTAGCACACAAACGTCGGACGTCTGATAAGACCCACGACGTTTGAGCGCTAATAACCCCAGGCAGGAATACGCTATGCGATTCACGATTACTACCAACAAGCCCGGCCACCAGCCTCCTCAGAGCAGCTGTGACTTCTACCCGCCGGGCGGCACGATTGGCCGTGGTACGGATAACAATCTGGTACTGCCGGATAACGAAAGAACGATTTCCCGCCTGCAGGCGATTGTCCATATCTCCGCCGACGGCGAGTGCCGCATTACCAACCGCGGCAACGTCACCCGCGTCGTGCTGAACGATATTCCGCTGGAGCGCGGTCGTCAGGTTGAGCTGCAGGACGGCGACGTGCTGGGCATTGACGACTACCGCATTCAGGTCAGCGATCTGGCGCTGAGCGCGCAGCCGGTCATCGCGATGGCCGCGCCGAAACCGCACGTCGCGCCGCAGCAGCCTCAGGCGCCGCAGCCTGCGCAACCGCAATCGCAGGCACCGCAGAAAGCCGACGCGCAGGACAACGCGCCGACGGCGGTGCCGACCGAAATCTGGGACAGCCTGATGCAGGAGTTTTCTATCTCCGACAGCATCAGCCAGGGGCAGACCCAGAGCGCCCGCCCGAAAACGCCGGAAGCGCAGCCGTTTAACCCGTTCAACGCCCCGAAAGAGGTGGATCGCAACCCGGAAGATCCGCTGGCGCACTTCCAGAGCGTCGGCAACGAGCCGCTGTTCGGCAATGAAAGGGTCAACCCGGACAGTCTGTTTAAAGATGACACGCCGTTCGATAAAGACAGCATTTTCAACGATGTGACGCCGACCACGCTGGTGCCGCCGTCTGACAACCGTCAGGCCGCGAAGCCGCAGGCGCCGCAAAAAGAGAACGAAGAAGAGCTCGATCCGCTGGCGCTGTTTGGCGGCGTGGGCTCCACGCCGGTACAGAGCCGCAGCGACGATCCGCTCGGCCTGATGATGGGCGGCGCTGTGCCGCTGACGCCGCCGGATGAACTTAACGCCGGCGCCGCGCCATTGACGCCGCCGCCGTCCGCGCAACCGGACGCTGAACCGGTTAAACCGCAGGCTTCACAAGAAAAACCGCAGCCGGAGATGACGACCTCGCCGCTCGCACCGAACGCCGACGATTCGCTGGACCTGGCCTCGCTCGCCGGTTCGCCGTTATTCCCGGAAGAAGTGCCGGAAGATCCGGTCACGCGCGTGGAAGTGCAGCCGACGCCGCCGGAAGTGCAGGATTACGCCGGTATTACGCTGCCGACGCCGCAGACGGTGGTGCGCAGCGCCGCGCAGACGCCAAAAGGCCGCCTGCGTATCGACCCGGTGCAGTCGCCGACCAGCCAGGGCGGCGTGTCGACGGCGTCTAACGGCGATGTGCTGAACGGCGAGTTGCTGGAGGCGCTGCTGGAAGGCATGGGGCTTGGCGAGCTGCAACCGACGCCGCAGTTCGACCGCGACAATATGCGCCAGCTTGGCCAGATGCTCAGCATGTTTTCGCAGGGCACCGTGGCGCTGCTCTCCTCGCGCTCGATCCTCAAGCGCGGCGTAAAAGCCGACATGACAATGGTGCTGGATGACGCGAACAACCCGTTCAAACTGCTGCCATCGGGTAAAACCGTGCTGATGCAGATGTTCGGCACCCGTATGCCGGGCTTTATGCCGCCGAAAAAATCGGTGCGCGACGCGCTTATCGATCTCCAGGCCCACCAGCTTGGGATGATCGCCGGTATCCGCGCCATCATCGCCGCCATGCTGCAATCCTTTAACCCGGAGCAGCTGGAAGAAGAGGCGAAGCGCGATGGCGCTATCTCTCGTCTGGCGCTGCCGGCGAGCCGCAAAGCCGCGCTGTGGGATTACTTTGTGCGTCATTACAGCGATACCGCCGGTGAAATCGAGGACGATTTCCATACCCTGTTCGGCGAAGCCTTCCTGCACGCTTATGACATGGAAGTGAATCAGTACAAAGACTCACAAAGCGGATCGGAAGAAGAATGAATATCAGCACGGCCTCACTCTCCAGACAGGGCGAGCGCGCCAGCAACCAGGATCAGACCGGAGAGACCATCGGCGAACGCTCCGCCTGCTTCGTGGTGTGCGACGGGATCGCCGGCCTGCCGGGTGGCGACGTCGCCGCAGCGCTTGCGCGCAATGCCATTCTCTCGCGTTTTGACGGGGAGCAGCATCTCAACGCGCAATACATCCGCGAGTATGTGAATCAGGCGAACCACGCTATCCGCGCCGAGCAAAAGGCGGTGCAGGATTATCACCGCATGGGCACGACGCTGGTGAGCCTGTTTATCGACCGCGACTATCACCTGGCGTACTGGGCGCACGCGGGCGACAGCCGCCTGTATCTGTTTCGCCGCGGCTGGCTCTATCACGTCACGACCGATCACAGCCTGGTGCAGCAGATGAAAGACGCCGGGCACCAGACTGACGGTGTGAACAGCAACCTGCTCTATTTCGCGCTCGGCATGGGCGATGAAGGGCGCGAGGCAAGCTACAGTGATGTAGTGCCGATTGAAGACGGCGACGCGTTTTTGCTCTGCACCGACGGTTTCTGGCACGGCGTGAGCGAAGAACAGATGAAAAAATCCCTTCATATGGTGAATACCCCAGATGAATGGCTCACTCTGATGAATCAAATACTGTTGAAAAATGGTGAGCAGGGGCATGATAAGCAGGATAATTACAGCGCCGTAGCGGTCTGGGTAGGATCGCCCCAGGATACGACGCTGCTGCACACGCTCTCTGACGCAGCGCAGTTTTTCCCTCTTCGAGATTAAAGGCTAACAAGGACTTTTATGAAACTTTGGCTTCCGGGTCTGGCTCTGCTTGCGGCGTCATCCAGCGTCTGGGCAGATAATTACCGTATCGTTCAGTCAAATACCCTGAAACTGGATGTCTGGGTAGACAACATTAAAGACAACACGCCGCAAAGCTGGTGCGGCCCTGAGCTGCCGCTGCGCATCGTGACCAGCGGCGATAAGACGCCGAAAGTGCTGGATAACTTTATGCCGCGTCTCGGCTCGCTGCTGGAAAGCCAGTGCGGCAAGCTGAAAACCGTACGCTGGCAGCTGAACGACACCCAGGGCAAAGCGCTGGCGCATGGTACGGCCACGAAAAGCGGCGAGTGGAATCCGGTGGTGACGCCGCAAACCGAGCCTGAGCAGACCACGGCCGCCGCGACGCCGACCACCGCCGATACTCTGCCGCAGGGCCGCCCGGAAGATCTCTCTCCGCCAGCGGACCGCACGCCGTGGCTCGAATTTAACCTTCAGGACGGCTGCCACCTGCGCACCTTCTGGAAAGGCGGCGCGGACGCCAAAGCCCTGTTTATTCCGGCGAAAGACGACGGCATCTGCGAAAAAGGCGGCTGGCTGAATGGCCGCAGCGAAGTCACTCAGATGGGCGAAGCGGGCGAGAAAAAAGTCGCGGTGACCTTCGTACACGGTTTCCCGATTGTCGGCATTAATGCGGGCGTCGACGCCGATAACCTGCTTATCACCAGCGTTAATAACGAGCGCATGGTCGTCAGCGATGGCCGCTCCGCCCAGAGCTGGATGATCCTGCCGTATAACAGCGAGCAGAACGTCTGGCAGGCGCAGGGCACGGTGGCGATTGAAATTTCCCGCGAGCAGGCCAGCGACGAAGCGCGTCTGCGCACGCGCTTAGAAGAAGTCCGCAAAGTCTGGTCCAGCTATGTCGCGCCGGGCACGACGCTCAATATTCTGTTGGTCGAAGCGCTGCATCCGCAGCTGCGCGACCCTGCGGCGGGCGCTTACCGCGCGCTGTAATGACCGTTAACCGCCAGGAGCCGTTATGAACACGCTGTATCAACAACTGGCTGGCGCAAGCGTCAGCGACGCGCTGAGCCGCCTTGAGGCCGACATCAAAGCCCAGCCGGGCAACGCCGATCGCCGCGCCGCGTTTGTGCAGTTTCTCTGCCTGAACGCCAACTGGACCCGCGCGCTCACCCAGCTGAAAAGCTGGGCCGCGCTGGCGCCCCAGGCGCAGCCGACCGTGACGCTGCTGCAACAGGCTATCGAAGGCGAGCAGCAGCGCGCCGAAGTGCTGGCGGGTCGCGCGCGTCCGCGGATGCCGGGCGAACAGTGGCCGTGGCTGGATCTGCTGCTGAAAGCGCTGGCGGAAACCGACCCGGCGCGCGCAAGCAGCCTGCGCAACGACGCGCTGGAACAGGCCGAGGCCAATCCTGGCGAGCTGACGCTGGCGGCGGGCGACGCGCCCGGCGAGCCGGTGCGTTTTGACTGGCTGATGGACGGCGATGCGCGTCTGGGGCCGGTGTGCGAGCTTATCGTTAACGGCAACTACTTCTGGGTGCCGTTCAGCGCTATCGCGTCGGTTCGTTTCCAGGCCCCGGCGAGCGTCACCGATCTGGTGTGGCGTCACGCGATGGTGCAGCTGGTGGACGGCACCGAACAGGTGTGCCAGATCCCGGCGCGCTACCCGCTGGAAACCGGCGCGGAAGACCGCTTCCTGCTGGCGCGCACCACCGAGTGGCAGCCGCTGGACGCGGAAGGCATTCATTATCTCGGCGCGGGTCAGAAAGTCTGGCTGAGCGGCGAACAGGAGTTCGCGCTGCTGACGCTGGATACGCTCGCTTTCGGGCTACCGGACGACGCATCGCATGAATAAACCGTATCAGGATGACGACAGCGGCGATCTGCTGCGCCACGGCTACCGTTCGCGCCGCAACGCCTCGACGGTCACCGCACGCGACAAAATGCAGCCCTCGCTGCTGGACCGTCTGACCGATAACGCGCCGGACAAGCGTCAGGAGCCGGCGAACAGCAATCTCGTCTCCCACAGCGCGCTGCGTCGCCAGGTGCTGCGCGATTTGCAGTGGCTGTTCAACACCATTAATAACGAAGCGCAGCAGGATCTCAGCCGGGTGGACCATGTGCGCCGCTCGGTGTTTAACTTCGGCGTGGCGCCGCTCGCGGGCAAGCGGATGTCGGAGATTGAGTGGGGCGACATCCAGCAGCGGCTTACCGAGGCGATTTTGCACTTCGAACCGCGCATTCTGCCGCAGGGGTTGCAGGTGCGCTGCGTCTGTGACACCAAATCGCTCGACCTGCACAACGTATTATCTATCGAGATTAAAGGCCGCCTGTGGTGCGTGCCCTGGCCGCTCGAATTTCTGTTCCGCACCGATGTGGATCTGGAAAACGGCCATTTTGAGCTTAAAGACGCGGGGTAAACATGGACAGTAAACTGCTCGAATACTACAACCGAGAGCTGGCGTATCTGCGCGAAATGGGCGCGGAATTCGCCGAACGCTACCCGAAAGTGGCGGGCAGGCTCGGTATGCGCGGCATTGAAATCGCGGACCCGTACATCGAGCGCCTGATGGAAGGCTTCGCCTTTCTCACCTCCCGCGTGCAGCTCAAAATGGACGCCGAGTTTCCGCGCTTCTCCCAGCGCCTGCTGGAGATGCTCGCGCCGAATTATCTGGCGCCGACGCCGTCAATGGCGATTGCCGAACTGCACCCGGACAGCGCCAAAGGGGATTTAAGCAACGGGTTCGTGGTGCCGCGCGGCACGATGATGGACAGCCAGCTTCTGAAAAAGAACGGCGTCACCTGTAGCTACGCTACCGCCCATGACGTTCGCCTGCTGCCGCTGCATATCAGCCTGGTGGAATTAGGCGGCGTACCGGCCGACGCGCCGTTAAGCCAGCTCGGCTTAAGCCAGCGCGGCGCGGTCAGCGCCCTGCGCGTGCGCATCGCGTGCGACGGCCCGGTGCTGCTCAACCATCTCGATTTCGACCGCCTTGATTTCTTCCTGAGCGGGCCGGATATCCAGGCGCTGCAACTGCTGGAGCTCCTGATGGAGCACCGCGTCGGCATCTTCTGTCAGACCGTCGGCCCGAAACCGTCACGCGTGGTGCTCGACGATGACGCGCTGCGTCAGGAAGGCTTTGAGGCCGACCAGGCATTGCTGCCGGACGATCTGCGTAATTTCGACGGCTACCGCCTGTTGCAGGAATATTTCGCGTTCCCGGCGCGCTTCCAGTTCTTAAGCCTGCGCGGCATCAGCAAGCTGCTGGCGCAGAGCGGGCAGGCGAACGCGTTCGATATCATCATCCTGCTCGATAAAACCGACACGCCGCTGGAGCGCGTGGTGGATAAAAGCCACCTCGCGATGCACTGCACGCCGGTCATCAATTTGTTCCCGAAAATCGCCGAGCGCCAGAAGCTCACCGAGGGCTTAAGCGAATACCACCTGGTGGTGGATAACATTCGCCCACTCGATTACGAGATTTTCTCGGTCAGTAAAATTTACGCCAGCGAAGACGGCCAGCGCGACGATCAGATTTTCCGCCCGTTCTGGAGCACCTGGAGCCGCGACGGCGGCAACTACGGCGCGTATTTCTCGATGCGCCGCGAACAGCGCGCGCTCTCGGAACACGCGCTGCGCTACGGCACGCGTACGGGGTATATCGGCTCCGAGGCGTTTGTGTCGCTGGTGGATGCAACCCACGCGCCCTGGCGCGACGAGCTGCGCTATATCACCGCCGAAGTGATGTGTACCAGCCGCGATCTGCCGCTGATGCTGGCGCAGGATATGGGCCAGTTCGTGCTGCCGGATTCCATGCCGGTGCGCGCGCTTACCATGCGCAAAGGGCCGACGCCGCCGCGTCCGGCGCTGGCCGAAGGATTCAGCACCTGGCGGCTTATCAGCCAGCTGCAAATGAACTATTTAAGCCTGATGGACGCCGAAGATGGCGAAGGCGCCGCCGCGCTGCGTCAGCTGCTCGGCCTCTACGCGCGCCTGGCGGAAGCGCCGGTGGCGCGCCAGATTGACGGCATTCGCCACTGCGTGCTGGAGCCGGTGCATCGCCGCGTGCCGGAGCCAGGCCCGATTGTCTTCGCCCGCGGCGTCGGGATTTCGATGACCGTCGACGAACAGGCGTTTTCCGGCTCCAGCCCGTGGCTGCTTGGCAGCGTTCTGGAGCGCGTCTTCGCACGCCTGGTCTCGATGAACAGCTTCACCGAGTTCACCCTCAAGAGCCAGCAGCGCGGCGAAGTGGGTTACTGGGGCCCGCGGATGGGTAAAAGGGCGCTGATATGAGTGAGACGCTGCCACAGAACGCGCCGGTAAAAAGCGCGTCCCGGCTGCCGGAAAACTACTGGCAACAGATGATGGCCGCGCCGTGGCGCTACGATCTGTTCCAGATGCTGCGCCGTCTCGACGCGCAGGGCGGCGAACGCTACCGTTTAGGCCGCGCGCCGCTGCCGCGCTTTGAGCCGCTGCGCATCGGCCAGCAGCCGTCGATGGCCTTTGCGCCGTCGACGCTTGCCGCGGTGAAACCGCGCGACAACACGCCGCTGCACGATGTGTCGATTTTAAGCTTCGGCCTGTTTGGCCCGAACGGCCCGCTGCCGATGCACCTGACCGAATATGCGCGCGAGCGTCTGTATCATCATCAGGATGACAGCCTGAGCGCGTTCGCGGATCTGTTTCATCACCGCCTGACGCTGCTGTTCTACCGCGCCTGGGCCGATGCCCAGCCGACCGCGTCGCTCGACCGCGCCGACGGGCCGCGCATTGAAAAATACCTCGCCGCCCTTATCGGCATGGGCCAGCCGGGGCAGATGGAAAAGGGCAGCCTGAGCCACCACGCGCGCTATTCGCTGGTCGGCCATCTGACCCGCAACGGGCGCGACGCCGAAGGGCTCGAAAAAATCCTGCGCCACTATTTCCGCGTGCCGGTGACGATTGTGCAGAACATCCCGCAGTGGATGCCGTTAACCGAGCGTGAGAAAGCGCGTCTCGGCGCGGGCCGCCGGATACCGCGCTTGGGCAACGCCGCGTTTCTCGGCGTGGCGGTGCGCGACGTACAGCATAAATTTCGCATTGAACTCGGGCCGCTGGATGAAGAGACCTATCAGCGTTTTCTGCCCGGCGAGCCGTGGGTTGAGGAGCTGCGCGACTGGGTGCGTCAGTATATGGGCATTGAGTATGAGTGGGAGGTGCGCGTCATTCTGCGCGCCGATGCGGTGAAAGGCGTCACGCCTGGCGGCACGGGCCGTCTGGGCTACAGCGCCTGGCTTGGGAAGCAGCCCACCCCGCAACCGCGCGGCGATCTGGTTTTTCGCGCGGAAAGTTAACATGCTTCGCCCCGTATGCTTTACGAAATGAACGGGCGAGGAATAACCAATTTATTGTCATGCCCGCCCGCGATTTTCTGAAAAAAACCGGGCGTAAATTACATCAAACACCAGAATTCATGCCTGCCCCGTCTTCCGCCGTTCCCTGGCAGGAAACGGCCGGGGAGGGGCATCGTTATCTGACACACACTTCATCATCTTCAAACGGAACCGATCATGTCAGAAATCAGCCGTGCCGTACTGTTCGGCAAACTGGATACGCTGTTGTTTACCTCGCTGGAAAGCGCCACCTCCTTCTGCAAGCTGCGCGGCAACCCGTATGTGGAGCTGGCGCACTGGCTGCATCAGCTGATGCAGCAGCAGGACGGGGATTTACAACATCTGATCCGCCATTTTTCACTGGATGAAGAGGCGCTGAGCCGGGATATCGTGGCGGCGCTGGATCGCCTGCCGCGCGGCGCAAGTTCCGTTTCCGATCTCTCGGAGCATATCGACAGCGCGGTGGAGCGCGCCTGGGTGTACGGCTCGCTGAAATTCGGCGTGACGCGCATTCGCGGCGGCCATCTGCTGATCGGCATTCTGAAAACCTTTAACCTGGCGAACGTGCTGAAAGGCATCTCCAGCCAGTTCAACCGCATCAGCGCCGACCTGCTGGTCGAGCAGTTCGATGCGATTTTCGCGGGCAGCAAAGAGGCCCAGCAGGCGGTCGCCGCCGCGCCGGACGCCGCCGGTAACGCGCCGGTGCAGCAGGGCACGCTCGCGCAGTACGGCCAGGATCTCACCGCGCGTGCGCGTGAAGGCAAAATCGATCCGGTGGTCGGGCGCGATGAAGAGATCCGCCAGATGGTGGATATTCTGATGCGCCGCCGTCAGAACAACCCGCTACTGACCGGTGAAGCGGGCGTGGGTAAAACCGCGGTCGTGGAAGGCCTGGCGCACCGTATCGCCGCAGGCGATGTCCCGGAGCCGCTGCAAAACGTGCAGCTGTGGCTGCTCGATATCGGCATGTTGCAGGCGGGCGCGGGCATGAAAGGCGAGTTCGAAGCGCGTCTGCAGGGGCTTATCAATGAAGTGCAGTCCAGCGCCACGCCGATTGTGCTGTTTATCGACGAAATCCATACGCTTATCGGCGCGGGCGGCCAGCAGGGCACCGGCGATGCCGCCAACCTGCTGAAACCGGCGCTGGCGCGCGGTCAGCTGCGTACCATCGGCGCCACCACCTGGGCGGAATATAAAAAATACATCGAGAAAGATCCGGCCCTGACGCGCCGCTTCCAGACCGTGCAGGTACATGAGCCGGATGAAGAAAAAGCCGTGCTGATGCTGCGCAGCACCGTTTCGCCGCTGGAGAAACATCACCGCGTGCTGCTGCTGGATGAAGCGGTCAGCGCGGCGGTGAAACTGTCGCACCGCTACATTCCGGCGCGCCAGTTGCCGGATAAAGCCGTCGCGCTGCTGGATACCGCCTGCGCGCGCGTCGCTGTCAGCCAGAGCGCGCCGCCGCCGCAGTTAGAAGATTGCCTGCACCGCATCGCGGCGCTGGACGTCGAAGCGGAAATCGCCGAGCGCGAAGCGCGCGTGGCGGTGGGCGACGGCGAGCGCGTGGCGCGTCTGAATGCCGAGCGTGAAGCGCTGGAAGCCGAACGCGACGCCCTGACCGCCCGCTGGGAAGAAGAACGCGCGCTGGTGGATGCGATTATCGCTCTGCGCGCCGAGCTGCATATGGCTGATGAAGAAGCCCAGCCTGCGCTGCGTGAAACGCTGGCGGAGCGCCAGAAAGCGCTGGCCGCCGTGCAGGGCGACGCGCCGCTGTTGTTCGCCGCGGTGGACGCGAACGTCGTCGCGGCGGTGGTCTCCGACTGGACCGGCATCCCGCTGGGCCGCATGGTGAAAAACGAAATCGACGCGGTGCTGAAGCTTGCCGACACGCTGAACCAGCGCGTTATCGGCCAGCGTCACGGGCTTGAGCTTATCGCCAAACGCGTGCGTACCTCCCGCGCGCGCCTCGACGACCCGAACAAGCCGGTGGGCGTCTTTATGCTCTGCGGCCCGTCCGGCGTCGGTAAAACCGAAACCGCGCTGGCGCTCGCCGAGTCGCTGTACGGCGGCGAGCAGAACGTTATCACCATCAACATGAGCGAATTCCAGGAGGCGCATACGGTCTCCACGCTGAAAGGCGCGCCTCCGGGCTACGTGGGCTACGGCGAAGGCGGCGTGCTGACCGAAGCGGTGCGTCGTCGTCCTTACAGCGTCGTGCTGCTCGATGAGATTGAAAAAGCGCACCCGGACGTACATGAGATTTTCTTCCAGGTGTTCGATAAAGGCTGGATGGAAGATGGCGAAGGGCGTCATATCGATTTCCGCAACACGATTATCATCCTGACGTCTAACGTCGGCACCGATCTTATCAGCGCCATGTGCGCCGACCCGGACCTGATGCCGGAGCCGGAGGCGCTCAGCGGCGCGCTGCGTCAGCCGCTTTTGCAGGTTTTTCCGCCAGCATTGCTGGGCCGATTGCTGGTTGTGCCGTATTATCCGTTAAGCGACGCGATGCTGGCCGAAATTGTGAAATTGCAGCTTAAGCGGATCCAGCGTCGTCTTGAGGAAAATCACGGTATTATTTCCGAATTCGACGACAGCGTAATTACCCAGATTGTGGCGCGTTGCACCGAGGTGGAATCCGGCGGCCGTATGGTCGATGCGATTCTTACCAACACCCTGCTGCCGCAGATGAGCCAGATACTGCTCACCGCCAGCGCGCAGGACGAGAAATATCGCCGTCTGCGCGTGACGTTCGAGCAGGGTGAGTTTCAGTGTCAGTTTGCGGCGTAACGCCATCATCAAGCAGAGAGTTTTCCAAACATGACGGATTACGAAAACAACCGGACTGTACCCAACGCCCTGCCGATTGGTTACCGTTTCAATGAGTTTGAAATTAAGGAAGTGATTGGTGGTGGCGGTTTCGGCATTGTCTATCGCGCCTGGGACCATCAGCTTGAGCGTACCATTGCGATTAAAGAGTTTATGCCGTCGTCGCTGGCGGTGCGTAATGACGACATGCGCCTGGTGTTGCGCAGCGACCGCTTCAGCAAAGCGTTTACCGCGGGCCTGAACAGCTTTATCCAGGAGGCGCGCCTGCTGGCGCGCTTCAACCACCCGAACCTGCTGCATGTGCTGCGCTTCTGGGTGCAAAACGATACCGCCTACATGGGCACGGTGTTTTACAGCGGCACTACGCTGTCGCGCCTGAGCAAACAGCACCCGGAGATGATCAACGAGGCGTGGATCCGCCGCACGCTGCCGATGCTGTTCGGGGCCATCAAAACGATTCATGACGAAGGTTACCTGCACCGCGATATCTCGCTGGATAACATCCAGATCCAGGATAACGGTCTGCCGGTGCTGCTGGATTTCGGCTCCGCGCGCCGCAGTATCGGCAACGTCTCCGATGAGACGGAAACCATGCTGCGTCCGGGCTTTGCGCCGATTGAGCAGTACACCGACGACAACGAAAGCGAGCAGGGCCCGTGGACCGATATCTACGCGCTGGGCGCAGTGCTGCATACGCTGATTATGGGCTCGCCGCCGCCGGTGAGCGTGGTGCGCAGCATCGCCGACAGCTACCGTCCGCTCGCCGAGCTGCGCCCGGAAGGCTATTCGCTGCCGCTGTTACAGGCCATCGACCGCGCGCTGGCGCTGAAAATGGAAGACCGTCCGCAGTCGATCGATGAATTCGCCGCGCTGATTGAAATGCCGGTCGCCGGGCTCGATGACGTCATGAGCGTGAAAAAGCCGGGCACCATGCTGGTGCCGGTGGAAGAAGAAGAGACCACACCTGCCGCCGCGACGGGCTGGCGCCGTTACAAAGTGCCGGGGCTGATTGCCGCGGGCGTGCTGGTGGGCCTGGTTGCGGGCGGATTGTTGTTTAGCGGCGGCGACGATAACTCTGCGTCGGACACCGCCAGCAACGACAGCGCGCCGCGTGAACAAGCGCCTGCGCAGCCGCCGGTGCAGAACACCACGACCGCGCCGGCGACCACGACGACGCAGGACGCCGCGCCGGAGCAAAACGCGCCGGTACAGGGCGCGCTGGTGGCGCAGATTTACGTGCGCATGGGCGAGGGCGAGCAGTTGTCGCTTAACGGCAAAACGCAGACCGTGACGCCTGCCGAGAACGGCTTCGCCTCGCTGCAACTGCCGACCGGCAATTATGAGCTCATCATTAAAGGTCGCGGCCAGTCCCGCAGTCAGACCATCAATGTCTCCCGTCCGGGCACCTGGCTTGTAAACCCGTAAGGATACCGGGAGGCGTTACCGGCGGCGGATTGCCCGTTGCCACCCCACGGCGCCTCCCGTCCTGATTCCGGCTTGTGCTTCATAAAATGCCGGCAGGCGAATACCCGCTACAGGACAAAGCGTATGTACCACATCAAAATTGTCTCTATTTTCCGCGAGAACGTTCCGCCTGCGCAGTTTGAAAGGATTATGCGTCCTGACATCGCCGCGCAGTGGATAATGTCTGTGCCGGATAACACCGTGCGCACGCTGTTTACGCGTTACGATCAGTTTCAGCCTTCGACCCGTGCGAACCCGTATCAGTCCGGGCGTGACTTACGCAAGCTGATTGCCGATGAATTCTGGCATGGCAACCTGGTGGCGATTGATGAAAGCTCGCGGCCCTGGTCGCCCACCACCGAGCTTTACTACATTAATAAGAAAGGCGAACTGGAGCCGACCCACGCGCCCCGGTCCCTGATGTTTCCGTTAGGTAGCATTATCGTTCGCTATGGCGCGATGGTGCGTGTCTATCGGACGCTTCCGCCGCCGACCGTCAGACCAGCCCAGGTCGTGAAATCAAAAGCCGCAGCGGGCCCTGAGCTGGCGACGCCGGGCAAAGATATGAAGCAGACCGCCGCGCAGCTTAAAGCGATGACCAAGGCGGAACGCTGGCAGGCGCGTAAAGATCTCATCAGCAAGGGCAGCGGTAGTATCTACCCCGATGCGCAGATCGCCGCGAAGCGTCTGGCGGAGAACAATATCGCCGTCGAAAAAGCCAAGCTTGCGGAAAACGTCTACAAGACGGTTAACCCGCTGGAAACCACACCCGGCGTGCCGGAGGGCTGGAAGGATATCAGTAATGACAGCGCGGCCCTGAATAAGCTCGGCCTGAAAAGCAATATGCTGTATGACGACCCCGCCTCGCCCAATTTTCTGGCGCGCGTTTACCAGCCTGACCAGGCCGTCTTTGGCAATGATATGAACCCGACGGTGGTCTTCAGGGGCTCAAGGGAGCCAGAGTTTGCCTCGATAGGAGATAACCTCTCTTCGCTGTGGAACAAAGGCGAGCTGGCGCCGGTGAAAAACGGGGCTGACTGGTCGAACAACTTCGCACAAGGGATGGGCAAGAATTCCACCTATTACCAGAATGCGGTGTCTATTGGCGATAAGCTGGCGATGTCGGGCCAGAACGTGGATATCGCGGGTCACTCACTGGGCGGCGGCCTGGCTTCCGCCACCTCCATGGCCAGCGGTAAACCGGGCTGGACCTTCAACGCCGCCGGTCTCAACAGCGACACCGTGGAAAAATATGGCGGCACTGTTCTGGGTAAAACAGATGATATCCAGGCCTACCGCGTTGAGGGCGAGTTGCTGACGAAAGCGCAGGAAGTGAATGTCTGGGAAGACCTTAAGTCGATGAAAGGCCTTCCCGTGCCGACCCTGCTTAAAGAAGGCGTTTCTGCGCTCAGCCCCAATGCTGCGGGGATTCCACACGATCTGCCCGGCGGCACGGGAAGCGCGCTTGATCGCCATGGCATCGGGCAGGCGATTAACTGTATCGAGCAGCAAAAAGACGAAGACATTGCCATCATCGGGAGCCGCCTGTGAAAAATCTCTTTTGGGGCTGCCTCGCGCTGTGTTTTACCTTCATGATTCAGGGGTGTAAGCAAGATATGGATTTAAATCCGCAGGACTACTTCAGCGGCCAGCAACTGACGCTTGCTAAAGCTATCGAAGACGGCAAGGTTGAAGACGTCGAAAAACTCGCGCCGGAAACCGACCTGAATAAACCCGGCCAGCAGGACATGACACCGTTATTCTGGGCGCTGGGAAATGCCTTAAATGATAAAAAAACACCTGACCAGTTAACGATCATTACCGTGCTGGTTAAGGCCGGAGCCGATCCGCTCCAGCCGCGTCCGCAGGGGCAAAGCAGCGCGGCTGAGTTTGTACTCAACGCTGACAGCGGCGACTGGATCAAGGCGATGCTCGACGGCGGTTTATCGCCGGACGCGAAAGATAAAACGTCCCATGAGCCTATTATTTTTGAAACCATTAAAGCCAAAAATACTGAAACGCTGAAAGCCATGCTCGATGCGGGAGCCAATATCAACGTTACGGATGAACTGAACAGCTCCCTGGTATTTGAGGCGTTGAATTTCCACGCTTATGACCATGTTTTACTGCTGCTGGAAAGAGGCGCCGACCCGGAAATCCGGGCCAATAATGGCTGGACGATGGGCAACCAGCTTGAGCGTTTCCTGAAGCGGGCAAAAGCGGGCAGCGACGAGTATCAAAAGCTCACTGAAATAAAAGAGAAGCTCATTGAGCACGGCGGAAAATGGCCGCCCGCCCCGGTTAAATAATTCCTGCACGACCTTACCCGCTGACACGCGCCTGCATAATTCCTGATTATGCAGGCGATATCATTTCTGATGCCGCGGGTTTTCTCCCTTTCTGCTTTGCCGCTACACACGCAATCGCATAAGACATTATGGAATGAAGACTATGCTCAACCGAATCACCGTTCAGCTCCCGGTCGAGGGGCTGCTTTTCTGGAAACTCTCCGGGCGCGAGGCGCTGTCGGAGCCGTTCATGTTCACCCTGACGCTGCTCGGCACTGACGCACGCGCCGACCGCAGCGCGCTGCTGGGGCAGCCGGTGACGGTGACCATCCCGACCCAGGCGCTGATGACGCCGCGCTACCTCAACGGCAAGGTGACCCGCGTGGCGGTGACCGCCGTGGAGCTTTCCGGCACCCGCTACGCGGCCTATGAGCTGACGGTGGAGCCGGACCTGTGGCCGATGCATCGCGACCGTAACCTGCGTATCTTCCAGGGCCAGACGGTGCCGCAGATAGTGAAAACGCTGCTCGGCGAAAGCCGGGTCAACATGGAAGAGCGTCTTTCCGGCAGCTACCGGGTCTGGGAGTACTGCGTGCAGTACCAGGAGAGCAGTCTCGACTTCATCAGCCGCCTGCTGGAGCTGGAAGGCATCACCTATCACTTCCGTCACGAGCAGGACCGCCATACGCTTATCCTCACCGACGCCCCCGGCCAGTATGAGCCGTTCCCGGGCTACGAGACCATTCCGTACCATGTGACCCCTTCAGGCGGCAGTACAGATGAAGAGGGCATCAGCCAGTGGGCGCTGGAGGACAGCGTGACGCCGGGCATCTACAGCCTCGATGATTACGACTTCCGCAAGCCGAACGCGTGGCTGTTCCAGGCGCGGCAGAACCCGCTGTCGCCGCAGCCGGGGAGCATTGACGTCTACGACTGGCCGGGCCGCTTTGTGGAGCACGGTCACGGCGAGTTCTACGCCCGCATCCGCCAGGAGCGCTGGCAGGTGGAGCACCGCCAGACGCAGGGCTCCGGCACCGCGCTGGGCATCGCGCCGGGCCACACCTTCGTGCTGCGCAACGCCCCGTTCTTCGGGGATAACGGCGAGTACCTGACCACGGTGGCGCATTACCGCTTTGAGGAAAACCGCTACGCCAGCGGCCCGGACAGCAACACCCTCCACGAAATCCGCTTTGAAGTGATACCGGCGGACGTGCCGTACCGCCCGTCGCAGAAGACGCCGTGGCCCAGAACTTACGGCCCGCAGACGGCGAAGGTGGTCGGCCCGCAGGGCGAGAGTATCTGGACCGACAAATATGGCCGGGTGAAGGTGAAGTTCCACTGGGACCGTCTCGGCAAGGGCGACGACACCAGTTCCAGCTGGGTGCGTGTGTCGAGCGCGTGGGCGGGCCAGGGCTTCGGCGGGGTGCAGATACCGCGCGTGGGCGACGAAGTGGTGGTGGACTTCATCAACGGCGACCCGGACCGCCCGCTGATTACCGGGCGCGTGTACAACGAAGCGAGTATGCCGCCGTGGGCGCTGCCGGCGGCGGCGACGCAGATGGGCTTTTTAAGCCGCTCGAAGGACGGCTCGCCGGACAACGCCAACGCCCTGCGCTTTGAAGACAAGGCGGGCGAGGAGCAGGTGTGGCTGCAGGCCGAGCGCAATCTCGATACCAAAGTGAAAAATGACGAGTCGCATACCGTCCACGGCGCGCGCAGCCATTATGTACGTAAAAATGAATTACATCGCGTCGAAGAGAATCAGATTCAGGCGGTTAAAGGCGGCACCGAAATCCTGACAGGAAAGGGCAAGCTGGACGCCGTTGTTGAACAATATGTTCTGGCCTCAGGAACCAAGCTGCGTCTGGTCTGCGGTGAAAGTGCCATTGAACTCAATGCAAACGGCAAAATTAATCTGATCGGTAAAGATTTTAATTTCTTTGTCGAAGGGGATGGCTATATTACGACAGGCGGTAAGCTACACCTTAATACTGCCGGTACACAGCCAGGAACGACCGCGCCGGGTTCGGGTCATAAAGAAAATATAAAGACTGCGGTAGAACAACATTTTACGCCGCAGAAAAGTGTAAAAAATGCTACTCCGGCTTTAGCCACCGCGCCAGCCAAAACAAGCATAAAACCTGCTCCCGCCCTTAAATCATCTCCACCATTGAAAGGCGATTACGTCTATAAAAACGATCCTTCCGACTCACAAATAATGCCTTTCAGCGAAGATGTTGTTAAGGAGATTAATAAATCACCAACGCTGCAGACACAGATGAAAGCTTTAAAATCCCAAGGATGGTCAATCCTGCCAGGCCCAAAAGGCGGAGGATGTTATACAGATGTCGCGAACAAGTTTATTGTTATGGATCCAGAATATATGGAAACACCCACTGATACTGTGCAAACACTTGCGCATGAGGCTGGTCATGCGCTATATCCGGTTGCTGAAGATTACTCCAGCCGGGAAAATTTTATTAATAGTCAACTCATGGATGAAGGTGGAGCAACGTTGAATAATATTAAAGTTCAGCGTGAAATTCTGGCTAATGGCGGTATCGATATTGATATCGCAGGCTCCGAAGAAAATTTGGCAGCGTATAATTCAATCTATGACAAAATGGACCGTGGTGACTTATCTCGAACTAGCGCAGCACAAGCTATAGGCAAAATATATGGCAAAGGTGAAATAGCTTCAGGTGGAGATGTAAATTATGCGGACAAGTACGGGGCCTTTTATGATAGTAAAATGGGAAAATAATCCCTGACGCTGCCATTTAGTATGTTGATATTTATGAGGGCACTATGGTGATTAATATAATAAAGACAAGCTTTGTTGTTTTTATAATCTCTTCATTATTTAATTTTACTTATGCAGGACAAAAAGACATGAATCAAGATTCCTTATGGGGCATTGTCAAAGCATTAAAATCCGTTTGGGGCAAACAAGCAGACGATGTCAGCCAGCTTCTTAAACAGCCTCTCGTCCGAACAGTGGCAACAGCGGACAATCGCTTCACATCCGCCACCTTTGCGTTAATGGATGGGACACGGATAAGCGATCTTGATGTGCGTCTGTGGAACAATGGTGAAAAATCGGTCTCGCTGGTTTCGTTTATTGTTGATACGCCTTGTATAACGCTTGAGCAAGTCAGAGAACATTTCCCTGATGCTAGACTATTTAACATACCGAAGGGACATGCCGTCGGACAAATGATCGGTTACCGGACTGCAAGAGATGACCGCGGACTTGCCTGGGCTTTTAGTTTCCCGGAACAGGATTCACGGTGTCTGAAACGTATCACGATGGCTAAGTATGAATATTAAGCGCAGGTACTCTTAACCCGCTCTTAATTATTATTTAGCGTAAAAATCTTATTACAGGCCCCACCATGAAATATACCCTTCAGGAAGGTTCATTTTCCCTTTTTCCTGCCGCCTGGCAGGACACCAGCATGACGATGTTACGCGACGATGAGAGCGGCTTATCGTTAATTGTCAGCCGCGGCGCAATTCCGGATGACAGCGATTTTGAAAAAGAATTCCACCGCCAGTGGGAAGTGCTGCGCGCACAAATGGGTGAGATTCAACAGAGCGAGTTTGCACGTATCCTGGTCGGACAGCCTTCGCACCGCGCGGTGGAAGTTGAAACCGCGTTTGTACGTCAGGATCAGCAGATCTGGCAAAAGCAGTTTGCTGTACAGGCGCTGGATGCTCCACGCCTTTTAATCTTCACCCTTTCCGCGCTGCGCCCCTTCACTGATGAAGATGTGGAACGCTGGAATACGATCAAACAAAGCCTGACGCTGCATAAATAATGGAATACATGGCATGAGCGACAAACATGCAGCCCGCCAGGGCGATAAGATTATTCACTCCAGTGTCTTTGCAGATATCACAAGCCTTGTAGCTGAAGGTCTCGCGTATGCGGCAATTGGCTCGGCGGTAGCAGTCGCCGCAACGGCCGCCGCGCCGCTTGCGGGTGCTGGCGCTGCGGCGGCGGGGCTGGCGGCGATAGGTTCCAGCTGTGCACTGAGCGGAATTATCGGTGGTATCCTGGCGAATGCCGCAGGCATCACGGATGACATCAGTAATATGGCGACGGGGATCGGCAATGCGATTTTCCCGCCATCACCGGCTGGTTTCATCGCCACCGGCTCTGCCAACGTGCTGACCAACAAACTTCCGGCTGCTCGCGCGGCAGGCAAACTCACGCCAGGCGACACGCCGCCGCCGGAGCCGCAAAAGCCTGGCAGTTTCGCCGACTACGGCGGTATGTTGCTTTCCGCAGCGGCGCAGTTCGGCAGCGAGATGTGGCAGCCTACGGTCGCGACTGCCGCGCCAGGGACCTCGTCGCTGGAGCTGGATACCGTGCTTTGCGATAAACATTCCGGCCCGCAATACCTGGCGGAAGGGTCAAAAAGCGTCTTCATTAACGGTCAGCCTGCCGTACGCGCCAAAGATCGCACCACCTGCGAAGCCACTATTTCGGACGATGTGTCGCCAAACGTCATTATCGGTGGTGAAACGCTGACGGTGCGCGACATCAAAAGCGGTAAAACCGCAGGGCTGGCGGTAGCGATGATTGCCCTTTCGCTCATTCGAGGGCGCCCCGGCAACATTCTTAAAAATATGCCCTGCGCTTTAGTGTCGGCAGGCGCCGGTATGCTCACGGATATGGCGATAAACGCGGTTTTCGCCTCATTCCACCCCGTTCATGCCGCCACCGGCGTGAAGGTCCTGAACGACAATAATGAACTGGACTTCTCACTGCCTGGTCGTTTTCCCCTGCGCTGGCAGCGCAGCTATAACAGCTTAACCACCCGCGAAGGATTGTTCGGCCTTGGCTGGGCCACGGCATTCGACAGCTACCTGACGCTGGAAGATGGCGAAGCCACCTGGTTTGACGAGACCGGCCGTGAGTTGCGCTTTACGCTGCCGCCGCTGAACCAGGCGCTATACAGTATCAGCGAAGGGCTTATCGTTCGACGCAATGAGAACGGCGATGTGGCGATCGCCGACGACGATGGCGCCGTCTGGCGTCTGTTCAAACCCACCCGCGGCAACCCTTCAGTACTGCGCCTCGCGTCGCTGAGCGACGAATATGGCAATGCGCTGGAAACTGGCTGGGATGAACATGGCCGCCTGGTGCGCATTCACGACGCGCCGTGCGCCATTGATGTCACGCTGCGCTATGAGGATGAGCGCTTTCCACGGCGTGTCACTTCAGCCTCACATTTTGACGGCGACAAAACGTGGCCGCTGGTGACTTATCGTTACGACGGACGCGGGCAACTGACGGCGGTCACCGACGCAACCGGCATCACGACGCGCGAATATCGCTATAACGATGCTGGCCTGATGATCTGGCACCGGTTACCCGGCGGGCTGGAGAGTGAATATCGCTGGGAGAAATTCGATCACTGGCGCGTGGTAGAGAACCGCACCAGCACCGGCGACGGTTGCCGTATCGCTTACGATCTGACCGCAGGGCTGACGACGGTCACGCAATACGACGGCCAGACGCGTCAGCATTACTGGAATAAGCAGGGGCTTATCACTCGTTTTGTCGATGAGCGCGGCGAAACCTGGCGTTACGAGTGGAATGAACACGATCTGCTGACCCGCCGTATCGACCCACTGGGTAACGCGACCACCTTCGTCTATGACGACATGGGTAACCGGGTGCAAGAGGTGGATGCTGAAGGCAACATCCGCGCCACGCAGTGGCTGGAGCATCGTGCGTTACCTGCGGCTATCACTGAGGCAGACGGTACCGCCACACGTTTTTACTACGATGAGCACCATGGGCTGGAGCGCATCGTCGATGCGCTCGGGCAAACCACACTGTTGCGCCGCGACGAGTGTGGACAAATCGTGGAAGAGGTGGATGCGGCGGGTAACAGCCGCCACCAGGAATATAACGACGCGGGGCAAGTCATTCGCGCGACGGACTGTTCGGGGCGCGTTACCCGTTACCGCTATCACCCGCTTGGTTGGTTAAGTACTGCTATCTCAGCGGATGGCGAAGAGACCCGCTATCACTACGATGCCGCAGGGCGTCCGATCCAGCTGGAACGCCCGGAAGGCTGGGAAGAACGCCTGTTATGGAATGCGCGCGGTCTGCCTGAGGCGCATGAAGGGGCTGACGGCAAGCGCAGCGAATTTACTTATGATGCTGCGGGGCGTCTTGTTTCAACCTCTAACCCGAAGGGGGAGACAGTGCGCCGCCGCTGGGACAGTCGCGGCCGCCTGATTGAACTCGAAAATGAAAAGGGCGAGGCATACCAGTTCCGCTGGGGCGCGGATTCCCGGCTGCTGGAGGAAGAAAGTTTAGACGGCGTGATTACCCGCTACGGGTATGACGCCTGTGGACGCACCATCGCTCGTACTTTCGCCGCCGGGCATCCGGAAGCGATAACCCATACTTTCGCCTGGAGCGCGGCCGGGCAGCTTCTTTCACGCACGACGCCGGAAGGCCAGATCCGCTACGACTACACGCCAGCAGGGTTAATCAGCCGTATCGCACTGCATGCATCGCTTGCGGAAAACGTCTGGAGCCGCGAGGCGGAACAGGAGCTGCGCTTTGAGTATGACGCCCTGGGCCGCGTCATCGGCGAACAAAGCGAAAACGGCGCGCTGGGCTGGACTTACGATGCGCTCGGCAACCGTACTTCTGTGCAACTGCCCGACGGGCGAATGCTGAAAAACCACTTCTACGGCAGCGGTCATCTGTTGTCCATTGCGCTCGATAACCTGCCGGTCACGGATTTTACCCGTGATGAACTGCACCGCGAGCTGAGCCGTACACAGGGGTTACTCACGAGCCGCAGCGAGTATGACCGGCTGGGCCGCCTGACGAGGCGCGATGTTTTCACCGGCGATGCGCAACGCCCCGCGCCGCGCCGCTGGTCTCGCCGCTGGGATTATGATTATCGCAACAACCTCATCCGCGAGGAGCGCGACGATAACCCCTTCAGCTGGTACCGCTGGAAATATGACAGCGCAGGGCGTCTGCTGACGCAGGACGGCACGCTGCCGGGCCAGGAACAGTGGCAGTGGGACGCGGCGGGCAATCCGCTTGACGACAGCGCGACGCAGACGGTGCGCTTTAACCGCGTGACGCAGCTTAACGGCATCCAGTGGCGTTATGACATTCATGGCCGCACGGTAGAGAAAGATAACGGACAGACCCGCTGGCGCTACCGCTACGACGGCGAGCACCGTCTGACGGACGTTATCAGCCAGCCACGTGACCGCAATAAGCCGCAGGTGGAGGTGAGCTTCCGCTACGACCCGCTGGGGCGGCGCATCAGCAAGACCCGCCGTCAGTTTCTGGCGGGGCAACCCACCGGTAAAGCGGTCACCACGCGCTTTGTCTGGGAAGGGTTCCGGCTGCTACAGGAAATCCATGACGAGGTACCGCTCACCTACGTTTACAGCGACCCGCACAGCTACGAGCCGCTGGCGCGCATCGACGGCACGCAGGCCCCGGATATTTACTGGTTCCACAACCAGCCGAACGGCACGCCGGAGCGGCTGACCGATGTGGAAGGCCGGGTGCGCTGGGAAGGGCGAAACAGCGCGTGGGGCAAGCTGGCGCATGAGTCGACGCCGCTGCCGACGGGCTATAACCAGAACCTGCGTATGCAGGGCCAGTACCTGGATCGCGAAACCGGGCTTCACTACAATTTATTTCGTTACTATGACCCGGACTGCGGCAGGTTCACGCAGCACGACCCGATTGGTCTGGCGGGCGGTATCAATCTGTACCAGTTTGCGCCGAATGCGCTGGGATGGGTGGATCCGTGGGGGTTGAATAAGACAACATTTTATCATGCTGGAGACATACAAGGGGATATCGATCCATCAAAAGGGCGTGTTGGATTAGATTTTAATCCCGCTAATCATGGGGGTTTTTACGTTACAACCGACAGGGCTCAGGCGACCGAATGGGCGAATATGCGAAATCATCCATCCATAACAGAATTCGAAATCCCAAATTCAGAGTTAGAAAAACTAAACATAAAAACCTTTGATAAAGCAAATAGCGAATGGGCTGAGTTTGTAACGAAGGGACGAGAAAATACGTTAACCCATAATTATGATGCTGTTAGTGGACCTATGCTCGCCAATCCAGGCGCAGTGCGAAAAGGTGCTTCTCCACGGCCCATAGGCCAACAATTAGCTGTATTCACTAGTAAAGCAGCAAAACTATTCAATAAATACAAAAGTAAGGGTTGTAAAAAAAATGATTGAAAAGAAAAATATTACCGATGGAATTATTTTTGAAGAGAATGAATCTTCAGCCAATAAAATAGTTTTCAATTTCCGCTCATGGGTAACTGTTATTATTGGGCTGGTTATTAAATACACTGATAAAAGTAAACAAGAGGCTGAGGGTTTAGTATTCCAATCGCCTATAATATGTGGTGCTTTAAATAATTATATGAGTGTAGCTTTGCGAAGCCATGAAACTGAATATCATTGGGCAATGACTATAGTATATGGTGAGAGGTATTGGGATAAAAATATTAGCGCAGAGGAGCCGCAGGATTATTTCGAATGGGAAAGTGAATATAGATTAAAAAACAATCTTGCAAAAGAGTCTTTCGAGTTTTTTGATGGTTCTGAGTAATACATGGTTTTTATGTTGTAAATTTTTAGCTTGGGATTGTGAAATGTGAACCCCGTTTTACTAATTTCTGAAAACAAACCTTTGAGGAATCAAAGATCTGGTTTCTTAAAGTTACAGGCTCCCATTTGTTTTGATAGAGTTCAAAAGATGATGTCGAGATGTTTTTATGATGATTGATGACAAACTCTACCATTACGCGCTAGGAATGATCTCAAATAAATTCCAATCCTTTGTAAAGGACAATAAAGATTATCAAAGCTCGTCATACATAAGCAATGCGCAACATGAATTGCGAATAATGAAGGCGCATAGAGAAAACGCAAAAATCACAGGGTTAAAGGCTCAAGGACTTGAAGATTTAATTTCGGCGCTTGAAGCGTTCAATAAAGAAAATGTATGTGTAATCAATATTCGTAATAAATCATATTCCTTTAAAATTTATTCTGATGAAAACAACACAGAGGTATTAGGTGTAATAGTTCTTAAGTTAAGGAAGAAATCAGATGAAGAAATTCGTTATGGAAAAGAGGTTCTTGGGATTAAAACCGCTCCTCCTGATCCAAGTAATCATAATTGAATATTATCATTAATTATTACAACATCTTGATTGATACGGATGAACTATTTAAGATCATTGACGAGAAACCAATTAAACCCTGATATAATGAGTAACAAAAGGATTGAAAGATTTAAAGTGGATGATGCGGATATTCATTGGTCTGTTGATGCAAAGGAAATGAGTTTACATATAGAGGGCCTTGATCAAGCTATGCTGGATGATCATCGCCAGAAAATTATTATACTATGTAATGCTCGGCCTCTCCCTGAAAAATTAATTGTCTTAGATGAATGTGGAAATAAGATTCATTTTTTTTCTCCACCAGACGGTGCTAACTTTTATTATTTAACTAAAAATAGTATGCGGGAAGTTTTAGTAGTGTGCGTTTTTAATGAAAAATTTGAAGGGTGGCATGATTGGCACTTTTCTATTGATATTAAAAACAAAACGCTGGTCAAAATGTCTCCGGCTTATTGAGTGGCATAAAATGTTACAGAAAGTGCCGTCTGGGTATGCCATGCAGGAATATCTTGCGTTTTCGGATGTCTACCTGACGCCGATTCCTCATCTTAAACGTTTTACGGCAACGCAACGGTTGAGCAGGGCCACGCACACGTAATGTCAGTGCGTGACAGTATAATGTCTTTGAGGCAATGGAATGTTTTTCGTGGGATTGGTTTTTTTCCTGGCGTGCGCGCTGTATATCATCTGGAAAGGTAAAACGTCCTTTACTCGCAGGCAGTGGCTTTTCTTTGGTCTTAAGCTTGTCGGCATTTTTATTATTTTCGAGGTCGTCTCTTTCGTTTTTCTCGCGATGGCGCTCGTCTGGAATATCTTCTCTCCTGCCGCAGCTGAACATTACTCATGCATCCTGCTTCTGTCAGCCATTGTGCTGTGGGGATTGCAGTTTGCTTCTGTGGGCATAAACACGCAGTTTTTTCTTATTATGAAATTTCATGAGAATTTCAATCAGGATAATTATCAGGCAATACAGTCAGCCGTTAAAAATATCCGCCCGGTAGCGCCATTAGTACTCAGGGCAGCGCTTTCGCTGGGCGCCGCGCTGATTTATTACGGGATATGGCTCGCCCCGTTTCATCTGCAATGACAGGAAGTTAAATGGAAATTTCAACACTCATCTTAAAAAGTTTGCACTTTCTCCTGCCAGCAGGGTTTGTGGCGATTATTATTCATATTATTATCAAAGATAAAAAGGCAGAGAAAAAGAAGAAAGCTATTCTGAACGACCCTCTGTATATCGATGCCGAACTCCTGAACGTGATACCGGGCACGCCCTCGCAGGATGGCATCGTGAACATCACATTAAAATACCAGTATCCGCTCCCGAATGGGGAGATGATGATTCAGGATAATGTCCTGACCGCGATAGAAACTATGGACCTGTTTAAATTTCAGAAGGGTGTCAGCATCCCGATAATCTGTCTTAAATCCGATCCGCGTCAGAATATGCTGAAGATGCGCAATGTGCTTGAAGTCAGGCTCGAAAATCACAAATGGCCCTGGCAAAAGAAAAAGCAATAAAGGCAACCTTAAGAAAATGAATCGATAGGTTATCTTAGACTTTAACTTATCCGCACTGCGTTTATTCGCAAGAAAGATAACCGTTCTGTAATATTCCTCAGCGATATGGACTGAAGTTATGCTCAACCGAATCACCGTTCAGCTCCCGGTCGAGGGGCTGCTTTTCTGGAAACTCTCCGGGCGCGAGGCGCTGTCGGAGCCGTTCATGTTCACCCTGACGCTGCTCGGCACTGACGCACGCGCCGACCGCAGCGCGCTG
This sequence comes from Cronobacter turicensis z3032, assembly GCA_000027065.2. Classification (NCBI taxonomy): domain Bacteria; kingdom Pseudomonadati; phylum Pseudomonadota; class Gammaproteobacteria; order Enterobacterales; family Enterobacteriaceae; genus Cronobacter; species Cronobacter turicensis. The sequence continues at coordinate 101,384 of FN543093.2, forward strand.
CTGGGCCAGCCGGTGACGGTGACCATCCCGACCCAGGCGCTGATGACGCCGCGCTACCTCAACGGCAAGGTGACCCGCGTGGCGGTGACCGCCGTGGAGCTTTCCGGCACCCGCTACGCGGCCTACGAGCTGACGGTGGAGCCGGACCTGTGGCCGATGCATCGCGACCGCAACCTGCGTATCTTCCAGGGCCAGACGGTGCCGCAGATAGTGAAGACGCTGCTGGGCGAAAGCCGGGTGAATATGGAAGAGCGGCTGTCGGGCAGCTACCGCGTCTGGGAGTACTGCGTGCAGTACCAGGAGAGCAGTCTGGACTTCATCAGCCGCCTGCTGGAGCTGGAAGGCATCACCTACCACTTCCGCCACGAGCAGGACCGCCACACGCTGGTGCTCACTGACGCCCCCGGCCAGTACGAGCCGTTCCCCGGCTACGAGACCATTCCGTATCACGTCACCCCATCAGGCGGTTCAACCGACGAAGAGGGCATCAGCCAGTGGGCGCTGGAAGACAGCGTGACGCCGGGTATCTACAGCCTCGATGACTACGACTTCCGCAAGCCGAACGCGTGGCTGTTCCAGGCGCGGCAGAACCCGCTGTCGCCGCAGCCGGGGAGCATTGACGTCTACGACTGGCCGGGCCGCTTTGTGGAGCACGGTCACGGCGAGTTCTACGCCCGTATCCGCCAGGAGCGCTGGCAGGTGGAGCACCGCCAGACCCAGGGCTCCGGCACCGCGCTGGGCATCGCGCCGGGCCACACCTTTGTGCTGCGCAACGCGCCGTTCTTCGGGGATAACGGCGAGTACCTGACCACGGTGGCGCATTACCGCTTCGAGGAAAACCGCTACGCCAGCGGGCCGGACAGCAACACCCTCCACGAAATCCGCTTTGAAGTGATACCGGCGGACGTGCCGTACCGCCCGTCGCAGAAGACGCCGTGGCCCAGAACTTACGGCCCGCAGACGGCGAAGGTGGTCGGCCCGCAGGGCGAAAGCATCTGGACCGACAAATATGGCCGGGTGAAGGTGAAATTCCACTGGGACCGCCTCGGCAAGGGCGACGACACCAGCTCCGGCTGGGTGCGTGTGTCGAGCGCGTGGGCGGGCCAGGGTTTTGGCGGGGTGCAGATACCGCGCGTGGGCGACGAAGTGGTGGTGGACTTCATCAACGGCGACCCGGACCGCCCGCTGATTACCGGGCGCGTGTACAACGAAGCGAGTATGCCGCCGTGGGCGCTGCCGGCGGCGGCGACGCAGATGGGCTTTTTAAGCCGCTCGAAGGACGGCTCGCCGGACAACGCCAACGCCCTGCGCTTTGAAGACAAGGCGGGCGAGGAGCAGGTGTGGCTGCATGCTGAAAAGAATATGGATACCGACATCGAGAACGATGAAACGCATTCGGTAGGCAGCAACCGCACCAAAACCATTGGCGCCAATGAAACCACGACGGTGAAGAAAAACCGCACGGAAACGGTCGTGGAAAATGAAACGATCACGGTGCATCAGAACCGCACAGAGACGGTGGATGGCAACGAAACCATCACTATTCATTCCAACCGTAACGAGACGGTCGATCAGAATGAAGAGGTGCGTATCGGGCAAAACCAGAGCGTGACCGTTAACGGCGCCCAGACGCTGCGCGTCGATAAGACCAAAACCGAGACCATTGCGCTCGCCTCCATGCTGAACGTTGGCCTCGCGCAAAACACCAACATTGGCGCGGCGTATGTGCTGAACGTCGGCGCGGGCTGGATGACTAACGTCGGCGCGATGCAGATGCATAACGTGGCGCTCAAATATTCGGTGAACTCCGGCAAAGATCTCAGCCTGTCTGCGGGCACCACGGCGGATTTCAGAGCGGAAGATAAAATCACGCTGGTCTGCGGGGAGTCGATGATTGTGCTGGAACAGAACGGCACCATTACGCTTAGCGCCAATAAGATCAAGATGGTCGGCGAGAAGGTCATCGACATCGACGGTACGGAAATCAATATCAACTGATATGGAAAACTTCACTAATCTCAGCGCTTTCCCGGCCATGCTGTTTGATTCGTTCGACCAGAACGATCACGGCTTCAGCACCGTTGTCGCAAGAATCAGTTACGATCTCGATATCGCCACGGGCGCGCTGACGCTGTGCGACGATCAGGGCGAACTCGTGGAGCAGGATATCTGTTACGGCGAGCCGGGTTACAGCAGCGTCCGGTTTGAAAGCGATCTGGCGCCCTATAAACCCTGGATGGATGTCGTTATTAACGCCAGCGCCTGGGCGCCGCAGGATAAACCCGCGCGCAGCTTTACCGTTGGCGCGCAGATTGGCGAGACGACCCGTCTGTTACGTATTCACGGGCCACGCGAGTGGTGGAACGTGATGGCAGGCTGGCGGCTGACCGATCCTGAACCCCTGCAGACGCTTGAGCTGCGCTACGAATATGCGGCGGGCGGGATGTATACGTTGCCGGACGATCAGGTGGTCGCCGCGCAGGAAAACACGGTCGGGATGGGCTGGTACCCGCGCGAGGTCAGAAAGCACCTGAAAAAAGACCGGCTGCCCGCCCCGCAGATTGAGTGGGTTACCCAGCCGGTGAAAAAGATAGACGAAGCGGGCCTGGCCGCCGGGTTTGGTTTCTATGGCCGCGGCTGGCAGGGGCGCATTGAGCACGCCGGCACGTATGACGAAAACTGGAAGCAAAACCGCCACCCTTTTTTGCCGAAGGACTTTCGTTTTGACTACTGGTGCGGCGCGCATCCGCTGTTGCAGTTTCCGCTGCCTGCGCCCTTAAGCGCGGTTCCTGTGACGCTGAAATATCTCATCTCCGCGCGTGACAAAGCCGATCAGGAGATTCGCTTTCAGGTGCCGGTTGAAAGCCTGTTTGTTTTTATCATGACGCAGAAAGGCGCCGGGGTCGCGCAGGACATGACGCTCGATACGCTGGTGGTGGATGTGCCCGCGCGTAAAGTGCATTGCAGCTATCGCACCGTGATGTCAGAGCTGATGGAGCCGGTGATGACCGAGCTGCGCTTTATCGCGCGTGAAGAACGACACGCGCAGGTCGCACGCGCGCGTCAGCGGCTTACCGATCGCGAATCGGCAGACTTTTTGCCGCTACCCCCGTCGTTATTAAACCTGAAGGAAAGAGGCGCGCATGGCTGAGAACTTTGCCGCCCGTAAAAACGGGAAATATAAACTGGTCTGCCTGGCGCCGGATATGTGCTTTACGCCAGGGATCCAGCCGCCGGTGCCCTATCCGGTGACCGCCACGCTGGAGCCTTCAAAAAGCACCGTCAATTCGGTGAATTTTGGCCGCAACCCCGCTTTTGTCTACAACCAGAGCTTTGTGCCAACCACCATTGGCGATGCGGCGGGGCGCAATAAAGGCGTGGTCAGCGGCACGGTAGAGGGCGACTGCTGGTCTATTGAACACAGCCCGGACACTAACGTCGGCGGGCATCCGCTCAACCGCGTGCAGGATACGTTCGCCATGAACGGCAAAGCCAACGGCGGCCGTGGCGGGAACTTCACCAAGAAAGAGACCTGGGAGCGGCGTAAGGCGCTTATCGCGAAGGGTAAACAGAGCAGCGACCCTAAAGCCCAGGCGGCGGCACAGCGGCTTGAGCAGAATAACGTGGCGGTGGAAAAGGCGCGTCTGGCGGATTACGTGTATGAGCCTCGCGATCCGTCGAAACCCACCCCGGAGATCCCGGCAGGCTGGAAAGATATCTCTAACGATCCGCAAGCGCTCGCAAAATATAACCTGACCCCTAACGACTTCCAGGTGAACGGCGCGCCGCAGTTTCGCGCGCGGATGTACGCGCCAGACGAAGCGGTATTCGGCAAAGATATGACGCCCTCCGTCGTGTTCCGCGGCACGCAGTCGGGGCCGGACTGGGGCGTCAATGCCAAACAGGCGTTTGGTGTCGAAAACCCTTACTACAAACGTGCAGTCAGGATAGGCACCGCGCTGGAGCAAAGTAACGCGCCTGTCGACTGCGTCGGACATTCGCTGGGCGGCGGGCTCGCCTCCGCCTGCTCGCGCGCCAGCAACAAGCCTGGCTGGACATTCAACGCGGCGGGTCTTAACAGCGGAACGGTCGAGAAGTATGGCGGCAACGTGCTTGAGAAGAGCGTGACGTCAGAGAACATCAATGCCTACCGCGTTAAAGGCGAAGTGTTAACCGGTCTGCAGGAGCCAGGCGTGCTGGGCACGATAGGTGTGGTCGGGGCGCTTGGCGCGCTGGGCGCAAAACTCGGCGGCGTGTTTGGCGGCATTATTGGCGCGGGCCTCGGCGTCGTTATCGCCGCGCTGCCCGCCGCCGTAGGCAAAAAGCATGATATGTCGGGCGGCCAGGGCAACCCGGTAAACCGCCATTTTATGAGCCAGGTCATTCCCTGTATCGAGGCAGAAAAAGCAGAGGATGAGGCTATACTGATGGCTTTATAAGGAGCGCAGCATGAAATCATTACGAAGGCTAATTTGCAGTCTCTTCGCCGGGCTGGCACTCTTCTCCGTAGTAATACCTGGTCATGGAAGTACGAATATGAAACAAGCAGCGCCGGAAGTTTATTTTAGCGGTACGCAATTACAGCTTGCTCAGGCTATTGCCGAGCACAATCTTTCCGAAGTTAATGCATTAGCGAAAAGCACAAATTTAAATAAACCCGGCAGTCAGGAAATGACCTTGCTGATGTATGCGCTGTTAGAAGCCACCAATGGCGATGCGAAATCGCTGGATATTGTGACCGATCTGGTGAAAGCGGGCGCGGATCCGCTACAGGAGATCCCGGATTTCGGCAGCCCGGCGGCCGTAATGGCGAGCTCCAATAATCCGGCCTACATTAAAGCCCTGATCGCGGGCGGCCTCAGCCCGAACGCCATGACCAACTACCAGCCTTTAATTTTTAACTCGGCAACGGAAAATTCCTTTTCGGTTTTAAAATATCTGTTATCCGCAGGCGCGGATATCAATAAAACCGACAGCGCAGGGAAAACGGTGCTTATGGTGGCGCTCGCCGATATGGAGCTGGATCAGGTGGAATATCTGTTAAATCATGGCGCAAATCCCAATATCGTCACCCCGGCGGGCATGAGTTTTAGCTCAATGCTGCAGAGCGTCATGAAGCGCGAGAGCGACAGCGGTAGCCGAACCGTCAATAAGCTTGAGGAAATTCGCAGGCTGGCAATCAGTAAAGGAATGAAATAACTTCACCGTTCTTTTATATTCCCCGATAAATTTTCATTCTATCCGCGTCGCGTTCAGAAATGAGCGTGGCGCGTATTATTTAAATCATCCTTACGTTAATTTTACGGTTTATTGCGCAAAGCAATAAACCTGACGACTTTTATTCAGAACACGCAATCCATCGCAGGGAATTTACATGGCGACAGGAAATACTATTGGTAAATTACAATATGCGCCGGCACCGAAAGGCAAGGTTGCGGCTGGCAGCGCTAACCCGCCTAAAAAGAAAAGCTGGTGGGGCGACTGGGGCGATATTGTACACACCGGGCTGGATGTCTTAGGGGCGGTGCCGGTACTGGGCGTGGTGGCGGATGGCGCTAACGCGGCGATTTATGCCGCCGAAGGCGACTACGGCAACGCGGCGTTATCTGCGGCGTCAGCGGCGGCGAACTTCGTACCGGGCGGCGGCGCGGCGTTTAAAGCCGGTAAAATGGCGGCGAAAGCTGGTAAAGCGATAGAGGCGGCCAGCGCGACGAAAGGGCTGGTAAAAGAAACCGCGAAACTCGCCGAAAAATCCGCGTTTAAAGCGGAAAAAGCGGCAGCCAAAGCCGAAGGAAAAGCCGCCAAAGAAGGCGCAGAGGAAACGGTAAAGGCGAAGAAAGCGGGCAGCGAGAAAGGCGGCAGCGATAAAGGCAAAGCGAAAAAAGAGACCGAACCGTGCAAAATCCCGAATACCGCCGCGGTCGAGCCGCTGGTCGGCAGCCCGGTTAACGCCATTCTGGGCATCAAAGTGCTGTTCGGTAACGAAGATAACGATTTTGCCTTTCCGGCATCCGTGCCGCTTAACTGGCAGCGGTATTACTTTTCCGATGAAATCGGCAACGGCTGGCTCGGGCAGGGGTGGTTTTTACCGCTGTCGCTGGAGGTTCGCGCGCAGGATGACATCCTGCTGTTTATCGACGAGCAAGGGCGTGAAATCGAGTTCCCGTGGCCAGAGCCGGGCCATCCGCCCAGGCTGCACCGCTATGAACAGCTCTCGCTGTCGCAGCCTCAGCCAGGCGAGTTTCGTATTTTTACCGCCGATGAAGCGCGCTGCTGGCATTTTACGCACCAGGCGCAGCCGGGCCGCTGGCTGCTCACGGCGATAAGCGACCGGCATGACAACCGTTTAACGCTGCACCACAACGCGCATCATCAGCCTGAACAGATAACCGACAGCGCCGGACGGCGGTTTTTCGTCCATTTTGCCAGGCTCACCCTTGCGGATAACGACACGGCTGAACGTATCGTCGGCGTCAGCGTCTGCCACCCCTCCGACCCGCTTCACGCCGAAAGCCTCTGCCGCTACGACTACTCGCCGCAGGGCGATCTCATCGCCGTCAGAAATGGCCAGGGCGAGGTGCTGCGCGAATTCCGTTACCGCAACCACATCATGGTGGCGCACCGCCGCGCGGGCGAAATGGAGTGTTTCTACCACTACGATAAACACGAACCGTCCGGGAAAGTGCTGGCGCATCGCGACAGCCTGGGCGGCGAATGGCGCTTTGAATATGGCGCCGCCAGCACCACAGTGACCGATGCGTCAGGGCGCGTGACGCGGTACGAATATGACGACAACCATGAGCTGCTGGGCTATCAGGACGCCGCTGGCGGCTATACCCGGTTCCGTCGCAACGTTCGCGGGCAAATGACGCAGCTGACCGACCCGGCAGGCCGCGTCACGCGCTACCGTTACGATGAGCGCGGCAACTGTACCGCCGTGACCGAGCCGGACGGGCAGATGACGCGCATCGATTACCACGAGCGCTGGAATCTGCCGGTGCGTGTTACCGATATGCAGGGCGGTACACGCGAATATGCGTATGACGTCGCCGGCAATCTGATTCGTTTCATGGATGAACTGGGCCGTATCACGGAATATAACCACGACGATCGCGGCAACCTGGTGCGCATTCGCGATGCGGCGTCGGGTATTCAGCGTCTCTCCTGGAACAGCGCGGATTTTCTTATCAGCCACACCGATTGTTCGGGGCGTACCACCACCTTCGGCTATGACAAATATGGCTGGCTGAAAGAGCAGATCGACGCGGCGGGCAACCGCACGCTGATTAACAACCGGCAGGATGGCCTGCCGCGGAGTATTGTTCACCCGGATGGCGCGACGGAGACCTTTGAGTTTGACCGCTGGCAGCGCCTTACCGCCTGGCGCGACGCGCAGGGGCAGCTCACGCAATGGAAACTGGCGCCGGATGGCCTGCCGCTGGCGCGTACCGATGCGCTCGGGCATCAGGTGAAATATGAATATGATCTGGCGCGCCGCCTGACCACGTTGATAAATGAAAACGGCGCGCGTTATGAGATGGAATATGACCTGCGCGACAATCTTATCCGCGAGACCGGGTTTGACGGCTGCACCACCCGTTACCGCTATGACGCGGGCGGTTTCCCGACGGTGCGCGAGGAAGAAGGCAACGGAGACGGCACCGTCATCCGCACGCATTACCAGCGTGACGAGGCCGGGAGGTTGCTGGAAAAACTGGTCGCGCGCAGCGGCGAGGACCAGTGGCAGCGCACGCGTTACCGGTATGATTCCCTTGGGCGGTTGATTGCGGGCATCAACCACGGCGGCCGCGTGGAGCTGGAGTGGGACGCCGCCGGACAGCTGACGCTCGAACGTAACCTTATTCGCGGCGTCAGCCATGAATTACGTCATCAGTATGACGAGCTCGGCAACCGCACCGTCACCACCCTGCCGGATGGCCGCGAGCTGAAAAACTTCTACTACGGCAGCGGCCACCGTATTCAGGTGAACCTCGGCAGCCGGGTTATCAGCGAAAGCGAGCGCGATGTGCTGCACCGGGAAGTTCGCCGCACGCAGGGCACCATCAGCAGCGAGTATGTCCATGATGAAATGGGGCGGCTGGTCAGCCAGCGCGCGGGGCGTAACGGGAAAATCGCGGTCGCGCGTGATTACGCCTGGCGGCGCGACGGCCAGCTGTTGCAGATGGTGGATAAATACACGGGCGAGCATCGCTACGACTACGATGCGCTGGGCCGGCTGACCCGCGCCCGCGAAGAGCATTTCGCCTTCGACCCGGCTCATAACCTCCTGAGCGACACCAGCGCGCCGCCGCTGCACGACAACCGCCTGCGCGTGTATGAGGACAAACGCTGGGATTACGATAATTTCGGCAATGTCACCGCCAAACATATCGCCCGGCACACCACGCAGCGGTTCCGGTGGAACGCGGAGCATCAACTGGCAGAATCCGTCACGGTGCGTAACGGTGCCGGGCAGCGCACCACCTACGGTTATGACGCCTTCGGCAGACGCAGCTGGAAGCAGGACGCGTTCGGCGTGACGACCTTTGTGTGGGACGGCAACCGCCTGCTGAGTGAATCACGCGGCGGGCGCAGCCACCTGTGGATTTACGAAGACGACAGCTTCGCGCCGCTGGCGCAAATCAGTCTGGGCACGGGCGACACCGAACACGACGCAGAGGTGTACTGGTATCACAATGATGTGTCGGGGATGCCGCGCGAGCTGACCGGCGCGGGCGGCGAAATCGCCTGGCGGGCCGAATACCGCGCCTGGGGCAACACGCTTCGCGTGGAGCACATCGGGACACGCGCCGGCGAGCCGGTGTATCAGCCGTTGCGCTACCAGGGGCAGTATTTTGATGCCGAGACGGGTTTGCACTATAACCGTTTCCGCTACTATGATCCGGATGCGGGGCGCTTTATCAGCCAGGACCCGATAGGGCTCGCGGGCGGGATAAACCTTTACCAGTATGCGCCGAATCCGCTGGTGTGGGTGGATCCGCTGGGGTTGACTCGTGGAAAGACATACATTGTTACTCGTAACATGAGCGCAGCTGAAGCTGACCTGACCAAAAGTGCTGGAGGATTAGTTCCAGGAATGACTAATGGTCGTCCTGACCGACGGGCAAAGTGGATTAATATTGATGGTGCCAATTACGATGCAACTACTAATCCTAAGCCTACCCATCAAGCCCGTTTTGAAATTACTCAAGAAGGATACGATATGCTTAATGGCGGGAAAGTTACTGATGCTGGAAGAGAATCAGCCCAAACAAAAAATATTCTTTCCAAACCGAACGAGCCAGGAGCGAGAGGCATCGGATCTGACATGATAGATGATTTCAATAAGCATATAAAAAGCGTTAGTGTAGAGGAAATACAAAAATGCAAAAAGAAAAGAAAGAGATAGTTGTTTGTGTCGATAAAATGTTCAAAGATTACTTTTCTTGTTTAATGCGAAAAGAGATTGGAGATAATATTTATTTTGATAATTTTGAATATTCTTCTTGTGATGATAATACGACTCAACTGTTTTTCAAAAAAAATGAAGATGAAACCTTTTGTGAATGGGATTTAGAGTTGCAGCCTGAAGATCCTCATTATAAATATGATCCTGACACAACTATTCTCCTTAAGGATAAATATCCATTGCTGAACGTCTATGATGAACAGGTTTTTCATCATATCATTTTTTCGGTTAACTCTGTAACAACAGTTCCTGAGATAAACCAGTATAATCGTATAAATGCATTTATGAAGATGTATTGTTTCTTCCAGTTATCAAATATGAAGAAAAATGAGAATGATGTATCTGTATTTATAAAACATAGAAAATTTCTATTTCGATATTTTTTGATTTCCCATCCCGTTAATGAAGAAACTTTAAATGCATTTACTATAAGTGATTTGGGAAAAATTATTCACACTGCTTCAAATGTTGCATTAAAAGATTATGCCTCTGACTATTATGACTTTTATATAGAAAATTATGAGAAACTATCAGCAGAAATTGCTATTGATAAAGACGAAATAGAAGCTGCCAAGTGTTTACATCTGTCTCTTATCGATATGATTGAGAATGGTGGCTTCACGCTGAAAATTCCCTCTCCAGATGTCTCTATCGATATGAATCTGGTCAACGATTCAAGCTATTTCATTAAGGCTTACCTCGATAATAAGCAGATCATCATACGCGATGTTGTTAATCTTCTTAATGGGGGAAATTCCCACAGTGAATATTGCCTGAACTTCATTTTACAGAACTTTGTAATTTATATCCTCAGTAAGGATTTCGGAGAGATCTATCACTTCTTAAATTGCTTTTCTGAATTAGAGCAGAAGCGCGCGATCGTCAATCTTTTATTTAAAAATGCTATTTTTATTAAAGCAATAATGGATGAGAAGTTAATGGCCTGGGATAATATTAAAGATATAGCCTATTTATTTGATGACGAAGCGAAAAAGATGTACAGACTTTGATTATCAGATTGACGTTATAGTAATTCTGGAAGTTGGATATGAATTCGTGGCATAATGATCAGCAAGAAATACTTAATCTTTTAATCCAGCAAGAGTTTTCCGCTTTATACGAAAAATATCAGGATGATGAAATTTATGCTGTCGTTTTAGTGTTAGATGACGATGCTCTTTCAAGCTATATGGCTATATCTACAAAGGAAAGCATTGGAAATATGCATAAGGGCATTGAGTGGGAGGGTTATTCCTGGGTGCTTGGTTTTTTTGATGATAATGATGATGTCGGCGTCCGTTCTTTCACGACTATAATGATGGAGCATTATAATAAACATATCCTTCCTTTACTGCCTGAAGGATATGACTTTGATCCTGAAAGAGGAAGAAATATTAATCTCTATGTAAATGCCATGAAAAAGGCAAAACAACAGCTATGTCTCTCTCTCGGCAGTAACGTAAATAATATTGTCTTTTATATTACTATCCCCGGCGAACCGGAAATTGATCATGCTTCTGCTATGGAAATCAATGAGCCTTCAGAAAATCTGAATTGGTTCATTAAGACTTATAAGTATTTTTTATAAAAGTAATCGACCGTAATTTATTAAATAAAAGCTACATCCCTGCCATACCGCGCATTCAAGGACTGATATGATGCCTTTAACGCTCATACTGCTTCATCCCAAAAAGCTCTTACCTTTTCTGGTCCTCTGTAGCCTGGGGGCGTTCGCTGATGAAAGGTTTTCCGGCCAGTGGGAAGGCGAGAATGAGGCAGGATCTGTGCTAACGCTGGACCTGAAGCAAAACGCGCAGGTGATAAACGGCACTTACTGTTACATCACGCAGCGCGGCAACCGTATCGACTGTACTGCGCCCGGGGATAACAATCTGCACGGCATCATTGCGGGCAATCGGGCCGATGTAATGTTTGATTCCTCTTTCGGCGGCGTTAACGGGCAGGCGAGTCTTGAGCTTGAAGGCGACAGGATGACGTGGCGGCTCATCAAGGTTCCTGTAAAAGGTGGCTATTATGCGCCGCAAACATTTACCCTGACTCGTAACCGTGATGGTATGCAATCCAGGTAACGGTATTACACTGATAAACCACTACCTGCTGCCTGTCCGACGTTAATAAGATGATTCATAGTGAATACATGGAACCCCCACGTCAGACAAATTAACAACCCTCCCTTAAGGATAATATGTTTTTCATTCGTCATACCGGAAAGATGATTACCGCTGCGTTAATAACAATGTTAATGCTTAGCGGCGCTTCAGCTACTACGCCCTCCGCCAGCCTCTGGACGTTTATTGCGGCGATGCGCTCATCCTTAGCGGATATCAACATCGCCACGCTTAACCACGCGCCTTTAAAATTTCAGCTGGATTCTCAGAACGAATACATCAACTTTTACCGGGCGGAAGATGTCGCGTTTACTGCGCCAGGGAAGCTGACCGATATTGAATTGCGGCTGAGCAGAGATCCGCATGAGAAAACGCTGCTGTTTATCTCTCACTGGCAGGGGCCGTGCCTGACGCTTAACGAGATTAAACAGCATTACCCGGTGTTGACGATAACCGACACTCCACGCGGCCATTCGCAAAACGAAGTGACCAGTTACACCACGCCTGCCGGTGCGTCTGGCGAAGCCGTCACGTTCAGCTTTACCGCGAAAGCGCCAGATTGCTTAAACGACGTCATTATTAGCCGGGAGAAGTAACGCCCGGCGCGCAGCCTGAGCGATGATGCCGGTACGACGAGGCGCCCTGCGCTCGCCAGTGAACTTTCAAAGCCGCACGCCGCAGAGGCACAAATCCCCAGCATCATGCAGAGCAATTCCCATGCGCCGGGGTAAATAATCCGTTATTTGCTCAACCCACCATTATTAGTGGTTCCCTTAAGCTAAATATTATCCTTTCATATAAAAAGCCTTTCCCAGCGCGGTCAGTAAAAGAAAATCCTCTTTCTTTCATGAATATTTCAGCGCGTGATTAGTGACGTCCTCCATAAAAACAGCCTGCTGTTCCCCGGAATTTATGCCAGCTATCAACCTCTACCCGTACTGGAATCAGAATAGTCTGTATATTCAGAATAATGGCGGTTTTTCGATGAGTCACTTGTTGGTATATTTACACAGCGCACGCGCGTCGTTTGTATATGGCCTTTATTGCCGCTTCGTTACCTGACATTTCCTGATATGGCTTAACCTCGATCGAGGCTATGGCAGCGGTAGCCGTATTATGAAATTTCATGTCGCCTGCAATATGAAATTAACTAAAACTGCAAAGTGTTTCTGGCAGAGTGTCTGCTGCGCGGCCAGAAGCCTGAAAGGTATGCGTCATTTGCTGCTGTGCTGTGATTTACGGGCATAGCCAGGTGGGTGTCTCCGGCTCTGGTATGCACCGCATATACACATAGGGATGGAAGTTATGTTTAACCGAATCACCGTTCAGCTCCCGGTCGAGGGGCTGCTTTTCTGGAAACTCTCCGGGCGCGAGGCGCTGTCGGAGCCGTTCATGTTCACCCTGACGCTGCTCGGCACTGACGCGCGCGCCGACCGCAGCGCGCTGCTGGGCCAGCCGGTGACGGTGACCATCCCGACCCAGGCGCTGATGACGCCGCGCTACCTTAACGGCAAGGTGACCCGCGTGGCGGTGACCGCCGTGGAGCTCTCCGGCACCCGCTACGCCGCCTACGAGCTGACGGTGGAGCCGGACCTGTGGCCGATGCATCGCGACCGCAACCTGCGTATCTTCCAGGGCCAGACGGTGCCGCAGATAGTGAAAACGCTGCTGGGCGAAAGCCGGGTGAATATGGAAGAGCGTCTGTCGGGCAGCTACCGGGTCTGGGAGTACTGCGTGCAGTACCAGGAGAGCAGCCTCGATTTCATCAGCCGCCCGCTGGAGCTGGAGGGCATCACCTATCACTTCCGCCACGAGCAGGACCGCCACACGCTGGTGCTCACTGACGCCCCCGGTCAGTACGAGCCGTTCCCCGGCTACGAGACCATTCCGTATCACGTCACCCCATCAGGCGGCAGCACAGACGAAGAGGGCATCAGCCAGTGGGCGCTGGAGGACAGCGTGACGCCGGGCATCTACAGCCTCGATGACTACGACTTCCGCAAGCCGAACGCGTGGCTGTTCCAGGCAAGGCAGAACCCGCTGTCGCCGCAGCCGGGGAGCATTGACGTCTACGACTGGCCGGGCCGCTTTGTGGAGCACGGCCACGGCGAGTTCTACGCCCGTATCCGCCAGGAGCGCTGGCAGGTGGAGCACCGCCAGACCCAGGGCTCCGGCACCGCGCTGGGCATCGCGCCGGGCCACACCTTTGTGCTGCGCAACGCGCCGTTCTTCGGGGATAACGGCGAGTACCTGACCACGGTGGCGCATTACCGCTTCGAGGAAAACCGCTACGCCAGCGGGCCGGACAGCAACACCCTCCACGAAATCCGCTTTGAAGTGATACCGGCGGACGTGCCGTACCGCCCGTCGCAGAAGACGCCGTGGCCCAGAACTTACGGCCCGCAGACGGCGAAGGTGGTCGGCCCGCAGGGCGAAAGCATCTGGACCGACAAATATGGCCGGGTGAAGGTGAAATTCCACTGGGACCGCCTCGGCAAGGGCGACGACACCAGCTCCGGCTGGGTGCGTGTGTCGAGCGCGTGGGCGGGCCAGGGTTTTGGCGGGGTGCAGATACCGCGCGTGGGCGACGAAGTGGTGGTGGATTTCATCAACGGTGACCCGGACCGTCCGCTGATTACCGGTCGCGTGTATAACGAAGCGAGCATGCCGCCGTGGGCGCTGCCGGCGGCGGCGACACAGATGGGCTTTTTAAGCCGCTCGAAGGACGGCTCGCCGGACAACGCCAACGCCCTGCGCTTTGAAGACAAGGCGGGCGAGGAGCAGGTGTGGCTGCAGGCCGAGCGCAATCTCGATACCAAAGTGAAAAAAGATGAAACCCACAGCGTCGGCGGCTCGCGGGTGGTTGCTATCAAGCAGGACTACACCGGCAAAGTCGAAGGTAAGCAAGAACACGCCATTCAGATGAGCCGCAATGAGCTGGTCGGCGGGCAGTACGACATCAAAGGCCAGGGCACGGTGACCATTTCTTCTGCGACCGGCATCCGCCTGGTCACGGGTGATTCGGTACTGGAGATGGGGGCGAACGGTGAAGTCAATCTCTACTGTACAAAATTCGCGATTAACGCCAGCGGCACAGGGCAAATCAATACCGGCGGCACGCTCGATCTGAACCTCAAGAAGCAACCGGACAAAGCGACAAGCGTCGCGCCGACGCCTGCGGATATCCAGAACGAAGTGGCAAAAACATTTAATTCCGACGGAGAAGGGCAGGCATGAGCCAGGTGAAATATACGTTATCAGAAGGGACGCTGACGCTGCCGGAAGCCGTGCAGGATCGCAGCATGACGATATTGTCACTGCCGAAAGCGGGGGCCTCTCTGGTGCTGACGCGCGCCTGGGACGTCAAGCCCGGCGAAGAAGAGACTTACCTGAAAAGCCAGGTCGCCAAAATCAAACGCGACATGAAAAAGTTCACCGGCGGCGACGTGACTGACACCCGGATGGGCAGCAGGCCCGCGCAGGAAGTCACGATGCGTTTTGAAAACCACGGCGTGACGGTTTATGAACAGCTGGCGACCACGATGCTTGAGGATCACCTGCTGGTCATGGCGATGAGCCGCACCGCGCCGTTTGATGAAGACGCGCTGGCGATATGGGAATCCATTAAAGCGGGTCTGGAATTTACGCCTGGAGAGGGAGCATAAGCGTGTCTGAACCGTTAGCTGCCCGTTATCAGGACCCGCTCATCCACAGCTCTCTGCTCGCCGATGTCGTCAGCGGTGTGGTCGAAGGCGCCATTTGTCTTGCTGCGTTTACGGCGGGTGCGGCGATGATGACAACGGGGCTTGGCACGGTCGCAGGCGTTGTACTGATTGCCGCTGTTTTCGGCAGCGGCATCGCGGAAGAGGCAGGCGATCTGGTCGGCCAGGGTGTTGATGCCGTGCTGGATTTCTTCGGCTGGCGTGGGCCACCGGATGCCTTTATTACCAGTGGCTCGCACAACGTTCATATCATGGATCTCCCTGCCGCCCGTGCGGCGGGTACGGTCGATCATGATTATCTCAATACGCCTATCCCGGCAGAGAGCTTTGCCGATAAGGCGAAGGCGTTCGCGATAAACACGGCGGTTACCATTCTCGAAGTGGCGCAGTTTACGCTGCACCCGTTTGATAATCTGGCTGCGGGAGCCGACGCGATTGCGAGCAGCGGCTGGCAGGGCGTGAAAAATTTCGCGGGCAGCGTCTGGGATAACTTAACCCAGCCGGTCGTGGCGGGGGCCAGCCCTTTTGCTAAAGAAGCGCCGCTGGATACTGTCGAGTGCACCAAAGGCCATACGATCACCGGCGGTAACTTCCTGGCGGAAGGTTCGAAAAAAGTGCTGATCAACGGTCAGCCCGCGTGCCGTGATGGCGATCGCAGCACCTGCGAAGCAAAGATAAAAGTTAAAGAAAACACGCGTGTGCGCATCGGCGGCGAAAGCATTGTGGTGCGCGATATCCGCAGCGGTAAAAATTTCTGGGCGCGGCTTATCGGTAACGCCATCGGCAGCCTTGGACCGGGAATATTGCGCAATCTCAGTAAAGGGATGTTAAAGGCGATATTCAGCCGCCAGATCCTGAAAACCTTTTGCTGTCAGCTCGCCGCCGATCTCGGCATGGGATTAACCACGTTCGGGCTGATTCAGGCGGGGAAAGTGGGCAGCGAAGCGCGCCACACGCAGCACCCGGTGGATATCGCCAGCGGCGCGAAAATCCTCGCGGGCGGCGAAGACCGCGATTTCACGCTGGAAGACCGCATTCCGCTCATCTGGCAGCGTGTTTACAACAGCCGCAATCTGGCGACCGGTATGCTCGGTACCGGCTGGCTGCTGCCGTTTGAGACCCGCTTCTTCCGTCTTGAGAACAATCAGTTTATCTGGCGCGATATGTCGGGCCGCGATCTGGGCTTCGGCGAGCTGACCCCCGGCGACGTGGTGGATTATCTCGAAGACGGCGTCACGCTCTATTACACCGTCAGCGGCACGCTGATGCTCCAGATGACGAGCGGCGAATATCACGTCTACGAACCGGACCCGACGCGTCCGGGCGAGTGGCGGCTGTTCCGCATCTACGATCGTCACGAAAACTGCCAGTATTACAGCTGGGATGAACACGGCAGGCTGGCGCGCATTTCCGGCGACAACGAAGCGCTGGATGTCGAACTTGCCTACGAGAAATCGCATGGCCGTCTCGCCAGCGTGCACCAGGTATGCAACGGCGAGCGCCGCCTGCTGGTGACTTATGGCTATAACGAAAACGGCCAGTTGATCGAGGTCACCGACGCGGACGGCATCGTCACGCGCCGCTTCGGCTGGGATCGCGCCAGCGACATGATGGGCTGGCACAGCTACTCCACCAACCTCAGCGTGCATTATCAGTGGCAGCCCGCCGCCGATGCGCCCAACTGGCGCGTGTGCAGTTATCAGGTGCTGGACGACCAGGACAACGTGCTGGAGCGCTGGCGCATCGACGCCGACGAGGCGAAACGCTGCGCCACGGTAAGCTGCGACGCGGGTTTCTCGACGCGCCACTGCTGGGATTTCCTCTACCGCATCACGGAATACACCGACCGCCACGGCGGCGTGTGGCGCTACGAGTGGGCAGATTATGCCGAGCTGCTGAAAGCGGCCACCACGCCGGACGGCAGCCGCTGGGTGTATGGCTACGACGAGCACGGCAACCTGACGGAAGTGCGCGATCCGCTCGGCAACAGCACATTCACCACGTGGCACCCGGTGTTCGCGTTCCCGGTGAAGGAAGTGCTGCCGGACGGCGCCGCCTGGCAGTATGAATACAATGCGCGCGGCGATGTGGTGGCGCTCACCGACCCGAAAGGCGGCGTGACGCGCTTTGAGTGGAACGAGCAGGGCGACCTGGTTCAGCAGACCGACGCGCTGAACAACACGCACCGGTTCTGGTGGAACGAGCGCGGACAGCTGGTGCGCGACGAGGACTGCTCCGGCAACCAGAGCCAGCGGCTTTACGACGACGCGGGGCGGCCGCTCAGCGCCAGCGACGCCGAAGGCAACACCGACCGCTGGGCGCTGACCGCGGCGGGGCGTCTGCGCACCTGGCGACGGGCGGACGGCCGCGAGACGCACTACGAATATGACAACGCCGGGCTGCTCTGCGGGCAGGACGACGACGGGCTGCGCGAGCGCAAGGTAACGCGCAACGCGCGCGGGCAGGTGGTGAGCGCCGCCGACCCGGCAGGCCATCTGACGCGCCTGCGCTATGACCGTTTTGGCCGTCTGACGACGCTGGTGAACCCGAACCGCGAAAGCTGGCGGTTTGAGTATGACGCCGCGGGCCGCCTGACGGGCCAGCGCGACTACGCGGGCCGCCTGACGGAATACCGCCACGACGCGCTGGGCCAGGTGACGGAGGTGATCCGCCATCCGCTGCCGGGCAGCCCGGACGCGCCGCTGGTCACCGCGTTTGAATATGACGTGCTGGGCCGCCTGACTGCGCGGGAAACCGCAGAGCACCGCACCGAATACCGCCACGACACGCTGTCGCTGGAAATCCGCCGCGCCACGCGCGCCGAATGGCGGCAGGCGCTGCTGGAAGAGCGCGAACCGGCGTGGGACGCCGTGCTGGTCTTCACCCGCAATGCCGCGGGCGAACTGGTGAGTGAGGAGAACCACGGCGGGAAGTTTGAGTATGAGTACGACGCGCTGGGCAACCTCAGCAGTACAACGTTTCCGGATGGCCGGGAGCTCGCCACCCTGCGCTACGGCACCGGCCACCTGCTGGAGATGCAGCTGCGCCACGGCGGGGCCACGCACACGCTGGCGGCATACGGCCGCGACCGCCTGCACCGGGAAATATCCCGCAGCCAGGGTGTGCTCTCACAGGAGACCCGTTACGATTCCGCAGGCCGCGTCACCCAGCGCACGGTGCTGGATGCGCGACGCGAACTGGTGTTCGAGCGTCGCTACCGCTGGGACCGCACCGACCAGATAGTCCAGCAGATACACACTGACTCAACCCCTGCCACGCCGGGCGAGAAATACAGCCAGTACCTGTGGGGCTACGATGCCGCGGGCCAGGTCACAAAAGCTGTCGAACCGCAGAAAGAAGAGCGCTTCTTCTGGGACGCCGCGGGCAACCGCACTGAGGAGCACCGCAACCCGGTGTGGCACAACCTGCTGCTGCGCCTCGACGGACTGAAGCTGGATTACGACGGGTTCGGGCGACTCACGCGCCGTCAGGATAAAAGCGGCGTAGTGCAGCATTTTGCCTACGACGATGAGCAGCGGGTAAAAGAGATTCGGTTTGAGGGGAACACGAAGTTCCGCCGGGTGGAATACCGCTACGACCCGCTGGGGCGACGCACGCATAAAATCCTGTGGCGCTACGGAGAGAAAGACCCGGAAACCATCCGCTTCGACTGGCAGGGTTTACAGCTTGCAGGTGAACAGAGCGACCGGGAGCCTGACCACTACGTTCAGTACGTTTACACCGAAGGCAGCTACGAACCGCTGGCGCGGGTCGACAGTGTGTATGACGACTGTGAGATTTACTGGTACCACACCGAACTCAACGGCCTGCCGGAGCGGGTTACCGACGCGAACGGCCAGACCGTCTGGCGCGGACAGTTCAGCACCTGGGGCGAAACCGAACGCGAGCTCAGCGTGCCGCAGTGGCAGGTGCCGCAGAACTTACGCTTCCAGGGCCAGTACCTCGACCGTGAAAGCGGGCTGCATTACAACCTCTTCCGCTATTACGACCCGGTTGCCGGGCGTTACACCCAGATGGACCCGATTGGGCTTCTTGGTGGGATTAATACTTATGGATATGTGCCGGACCCATTAACTTGGGTAGATCCGCTTGGTCTGTGCTTCAGTAAGCGCTTGGGTGATTTTGGTGAATCCCATGTTAAATCTCAGCTCGAACGCTCAGGAAATTATGCAGATGTTTTTTCAGTGCAAAATAAATCTAATAACGGTATTGATTTAGTCGGCTTAAGACATGACGGGAAATATGACTTCTTTGAAGTAAAAACAAATACAACCGGATCTGTCGGCAAATTAAGTGATCGGCAGCTAAGTTCAAAAGATTTTATTGAAACTGTTCTTGGAACAGATGTCCGGAAAGGAGGCTATGACCTTAACGGGCACAGAGTCAATGATATGTTGGATAATATAGGTGATACTTATGTTGTCGATGTTTTCGTTGAAAGAGCCTCTAATGGGCGTTGGTTTGTTTCAAAGTATTTGATGAGTATTTGGGAGTAACGGAGTCAATAAATGAAGAAACTAATTAAAGAAATTGACGGTATTGTTAACTACGTCACCAAAGATGAGAAGCAGTCATATGAAGACCTTAACGAGAGATTAGCCCGTTACCTGGAAGGGGAAACAGATCTTTCATATAAGTATTTTGTAAATGAAAAGGTAGGCTATCGTGTTGTACAAGAAGATATAGCCTCTGCCCTTTCGAGGAAATTTGACGAGTTTGCTGTATATGCAAAGGATTTCTACGCCAATAAAGATGAAGATAGCTTCAATAAGTTAATTAATATTTATTATATTCAACTGCTCGCAGTAACATCAGCTCTATTTATGAAAAAGAGGTTGCCTGCGTTTTTGGATTCCAATATCAGTTCTTTAGGCTTACTTTCTTTTGTTTTTTTTAAAAAAGAAGAACAGTTTAATGTTATGAAATACCTTTACTTTTTTCTTGAAAATAAAGTAAATGAGGCTAAGAGTAAAGGTAATCAAAATTTGGCTCGCTGTGAGGCGGGACATAGCATTCTTCCATTGTTCATTGCGGTAGGTAATGATTTTTTTGAAATAAAAAAAGACTTTATACCTTTTAAAGACTTGTTTGATGGGAATGGTGTTTCCCTTAGTGAGGAAGTTACAGAAAATTTCAATGAGATATATGATTTCGCTTATAATAATTTTTTAAGTGATGACGCTGAGGTTGTGAATAAGGTCTTTACCTCTTTGGGGGATTTTCACGCTGAAAACTGTCGTAAAGATTCCAAAAAGTTTTATGTCTTTGATGCTACTGAATGGCAGTTTTTACCAAGTGAAATTTTATGTTTATTAAAAATAAGAGTCAATGCTGGTAAGGACATTGATTTTGTTTCTCATCCGACCATTGATATTTTTAAGCCTTTCATAAAAAAAGGCGATTTTACTTTAACCAGTGAAAATATAAAATTTAGAGATGTGATTTATAAGAATCTCCTAAATTAAAGTTTGCATTGTCTTATGTTTTAATTTTCCTTAACCATAAGTTCATTTAAGCCTGGCCGCGCGGGAAAAATCTCCCCACCCGCGCTGCGCTACGGCACCGGCCACCTGCTGGAGATGCAGCTGCGCCACGGCGGGGCCACGCACACGCTGGCGGCGTACGGTCGTGACCGTCTGCACCGGGAAATTTCCCGCAGCCAGGGCGTGCTAGCGCAGGAAACCCGTTACGACTCCGCAGGCCGCGTCACGCAGCGCACGGTGCTGGATGCGCGCCGCGAGCTGGTGTTCGAGCGCCGCTACCGCTGGGACCGCACCGACCAGATAGTCCAGCAGATACACACCGACGCGACTCCGGCGACGCCGGGCGAAAAATACAGCCAGTACCTGTGGGGCTACGATGCCGCGGGCCAGGTCACAAAAGCCGTCGAACCGCAGCGAGAAGAGCACTTCTTCTGGGACCCGACGGGCAACCGCACCGAGGAGCACCGCAACCCGGTATGGCACAACCTGCTGCTGCGCCTCGACGGGCTGAAGCTCGATTATGACGGGTTCGGGCGGCTGATTCAGCGGCGGGATAAGTTTGGTGTTATCCAGCAGTTCTCGTATGACGATGAGCAGCGGGTAAGGGAAATCACCTTCACCGGTCATGCGGAATTCAAAAAAGTGGAATACCGCTACGACCCGCTTGGCCGACGCACGCACAAGATTCTCTGGCGCTATAACGACCCGCAGCCGGAAACCATCCGCTTCGACTGGCAGGGCCTGCAACTGGCCGGTGAACAGAGCGACCGCGAGCCGGACCACTACGTTCAGACGTTTACACCGAGGGCAGCTACGAGCCGCTGGCGCGCGTCGACAGCGTTTTCGACGACTGCGAGATTTACTGGTACCACACCGAACTCAACGGCCTGCCGGAGCGGGTGACCGATGCGGACGGCCAGACCGTCTGGCGCGGGCAGTTCAGCACCTGGGGTGAAACGGAGCGCGAACTCAGCGTGCCGCAGTGGCAGGTGCCGCAGAACCTGCGCTTCCAGGGCCAGTACCTCGACCGCGAAAGCGGGCTGCATTACAACCTGTTCCGCTATTACGACCCGGTGGCGGGGCGTTATACCCAGATGGACCCGATTGGGTTAGCGGGCGGGATAAATACGTATGCTTACGTGGGTGATCCGCTGACGTGGGTGGACCCGTTGGGGCTTGCTGTTGATCCATTAGTTAAATTAGAAGAACGTGGCTATAGCGGCGTAGTTAAAACACCTGGTGGAGGGTTAGATTATTCAAATAGTAACGCGCTTTATAATAAAAAGCCGGGTGTGAATCCTATTGTGAAAATAGAGTACTCTGGTGATTATGCAATTGACTTTGAACGGGCTAATTATGAGGCTGGTTTAAACCAAAAAACTACCCCAAGTGGTTATGTCTGGCATCATCTTGATGACTATGATGCGGAAACGAATAAAGGCACGATGCAGCTTGTTGAAAAGCCGTCACACCGTGGTATTAATCATAATGGTGGGGTGAGTCAGTATAAAGCTGCGACGGGTAAACAATATGTACATCCAGGTCGTTTTAGGAGTAAAGGAACATGCAACATATTATAGTGGATTCAGAAATAGGTTTAACGCAAGAAGACTTTGTAGAGCTTGAAAAAAAATTCAACTGGAAGTTTCCGAAGACTTTTAAAGAATTTTACCTCAATAACAACGGAGGTGAGCTAGCGGATGAATATGCTGATAATGATTTTTTACTAAGTGGTTTTATTCCTTTCAAATATGGTTCTGCTCCAATAGAAAGAACCTATAAGGATTTGGTTGATGATTTTCCAGAGCTGAAAGATTTTGTTCCCTTTGCTGATGACCAGGGCGGCAACTGTTTCCTCATTTCAATGCGCAAAAAGGATTACGGGAAAGTATATATATGGTTAATGGATGAAAAAGAGTTGGCATTCGTTATTGATTCATTTGATGCCTTAATTAATGAAATAGAGTAATCGACCTAGCCTAGGTGTAATCATGCCTAGGCTTGTCTACATAGTTCCTTATAATTAAGTATGTTAGTTATATGAGCTCAATATATATTAAAGTAAAATCCCGTTGAGCTGTATTGCAGACTAATAAACCAGCACGCAGTCGGCCCATTAACCACTTTTGGGGCTTGATAAAGCTATTTAGCCCAAAATGTACTTCTAAATAGGTCATCATCATTCTGATTGCACCCGGTGTTCGCGTTCCCGGTGAAGGAAGTGCTGCCGGACGGCGCCGCCTGGCAGTATGAATACAACCCGCGCGGCGATGTGGTGGCGCTCACCGACCCGGCGGGACACCTGACGCGCCTGCGCTACGACCGCTTCGGCCGTCTGACGACGCTGGTGAACCCGAACCGCGAAAGCTGGCGGTTTGAGTATGACGCCGCAGGCCGCCTGACGGGCCAGCGGGACTACGCGGGCCGCCTGACGGAATACCGCCATGACGCGCTGGGCCAGGTGACGGAGGTGATCCGCCATCCGCTGCCGGGCAGCCCGGACGCGCCGCTGGTAACCGCGTTTGAATATGACGTGCTGGGGCGTCTCACCGCCCGGGAAACTGCAGAGCACCGCACCGAGTACCGCCACGACACGCTGTCGCTGGAAATCCGCCGCGCCACGCGCGCCGAATGGCGGCAGGCGCTGCTCACACCGAACCCAACGGCCTGCCGGAGCGGGTGACGGACGCAGACGGCCAGACCGTCTGGCGCGGGCAGTTCAGCACCTGGGGCGAAACCGAACGCGAACTCAGCGTGCCGCAGTGGCAGGTGCCGCAGAACCTGCGCTTCCAGGGCCAGTAAACCGTTCCCGGATAAACTAAAATTAAAGTTGAATAATAAGGTAGCTGAAATGACATTGAAAAATATTTTAAGCGAGTTATCTGATAAAAATTTAGCAATAAAAAATGCTATAAGCCTTTTGCCATCCAAGAGTATTAAGACTGACAAGACTATCGTTGAGACGCTAACAAAATTAGCTTACTATTTGTTTATTGCTGAGAAAGAGCACGAGGCGATGGTAATTTGTGATGAATTAGCAAATATAAAATTTAATAATGACTATGATTACTGGGCTTGGGTTGAATATGTTTTATGTTTACGCATAGAGCTAAGCTTGAAGCTTATAAATCCCGAAAAGAAAGAAATATCAATAACTATCATAAAAGAAGCTCTGGATTCAGGTGAAGGGTTGGTGAAAAAAATTAGAAATCAGGTTCATAAGCGATTTATGAACGGTGAGGAATTTAGTATAAATGAAGTCGAGAGTAAGAATTATGACGCGGAATTTGAAGCAAGAATGATTTGTCTGATGAAATTACTCAAGGCAAAAGCCTTCGGTGGTTCAGATTTTTTTAATCCCAACTTCGTTAATGCAGAGGTCAAAAAGAATTTAAAAATATTAAAGGCAATGCTAAGTGATCTTGATAGGAATGAACTCATCCCATTTACGTGATGTATGGGGTTATATAAGTTACTTTTCTCTTGTTGTCTTAATGATTGAGCTTACGTCTTCGGCCAGCTTGATTTCATTAAGTAAAACTTAACCTTATAAGAAAAGTTTCTGCAATTTAATGATTGATATTTAAAATGGGCTTAAGCCATTTAAATGTAACTTTTGGTTGAAAAGTGTTGGTTGTAATGCTCAATTTTGGTGAGTATTATCTGAGGCGGTAGTGCATATTACTGGATTTTTTAAGAAATAGTAACCATAGAGAGCCGCTGTCTGTGCTCATAGCTATTGTTAACATTATTATTTCTACAGTGTAAAAGGAATATCACGACACATAACATCTCAAGGAAAAATGTCAGAAATTAAAGATAAATCAAGGATGGCTGAAAGCCCTGATGATGAGGTCTTATCTCAATTATACGGGCATTAAAACATGCAGCTGCATATTATTAAGCTCAAGATATGGTTCCCCAAAAAGGCGTATAGATTGTTATTCTTTCCAGAATAATTTACAGGGTGCGCTAACGCATTGTTCGAAACACAGGAACCTCACTGCGTCAGGACTTTGCTCTGAAGTTGACAGATACATCGAGGACGTTTTTCCTGTCATTAAAAGAAAGCGACTACGGTTGTGTCTATCTCTATGCACAAGATGGCGATGCCCTCTTTGAGATTGCAGACTCATTTGATGATTTTATACGTGCCTTATACTGGCTTTAAATGCGCCTATTTTCAGGATAAAGGCGAGATAGCGCCCGGCGGCTTTTTCTTTTTTTATCGCCTTTCAACCATTATCAGCCTGATTTAACCTGCCGCTTTTTATCAATTAATGCTTATCTGTTGCCGCATGGGTTATATTGCCTGATCATATACACAGTAAAATTATAAAAAAATATCAACTTATGGCAGCTTTTGCATAACCGCAGAGCATATAACCCACTGTCTCTGTTGAAGAAATTTCACATAAGGCAGGAAATTTCCGTCAGGTCTTTTAATTGGCAGACGAAACGCGTTATCCTCTGCCGGAAATGAGTTTTATCTTAACGTAAATAAATCCATCAGTATTGTGAGCTCTTTATTATGTCGGTCACCCGTGCGGTGCCGTGTTTTCTTTTTTAGCAGGTAGCAGAGCGTGTTACGCCCAAAATAGATAAAGACTAAGTTATGAATTTATTCCCCGTTAGTGACAGTAACGTAAGTGAATTAACCTTTGTTGTTTCCCGAACCTCTGCCAATGCGGATGATAAAGTCCATGCCGTCGCGGCCCGCATCGTCAGAGAAATGGAAACGTCTCTACCCGACTTCCGTCTGCAATCAACGGAAATGACCATTATCGACGGCGAACCGGCGGTCGATATGTTTTATCAGTATATGGAAGACAATACGCCGGTGTTCCAGCGCCAGACGGTGATTCTGATAAATGATGCGCAGGAAGGCAAAAAAATGGTGTGCTATATCGGCACCTGCCTTGGTGAGTTTCTGGAGTCACATCACTGGCAGTATCAGGAAATTATGCAGAGTATTAAGTTTCACCGTCAGCGAAAAAGCGCCTGAGGACGTGTGTAGCGCAGGGAAGGGATGAAAGAGCGCCGCCCGAATGAGCGGCGCAGAGTATTACGCTTTTTTCGCTTCTTCAGCGGCTTTCACGATAACCGCGAACGCGTCCGCCTTCAGAGAGGCGCCGCCAACCAGCGCGCCGTCGATGTCCGGCTGGGTGAAGAGTTCTGCCGCGTTAGCCGCGTTTACAGAACCGCCGTACTGAATGATAACCTGCTCGGCGACTTTCGCGTCAGCTTTGGCGATGTGGTCACGGATGAACTTGTGAACCGCCTGCGCCTGGGCCGGGGTAGCGGATTTGCCGGTACCGATAGCCCATACGGGTTCGTAAGCAATCACAACGCCTTCGAACGCGGCGGCGCCCTGGGTTTTCAGCACGGCGTCAAGCTGACGTGCGCACACTTCTTCCGTTTTGCCCGCTTCGTTTTCGGCTTCGGTTTCACCGATGCACAGTACCGGAACCAGACCCTGCGCTTTCAGCACGGCGAATTTCTTCGCGATCAGCTCGTCAGATTCCGCGTGATAAGTACGACGCTCGGAGTGGCCGATAATGATGTATTTCGCGCCGATATCTTTAAGCATTTCAGCGGAAGTTTCACCGGTGAACGCGCCGGAGAGGTTAACGTCGACGTTCTGAGCGCCAAGAATGATGTGGCTGCCAGCGGCGGCTTGCTTCGCCAGATCCAGATACATCGCCGGCGGGGCGATCGCTACGTCACAGCCAGATACGCCAGCCAGCTCTTTACGCAGGTTAGCTACCAGCTCGTTTACCATGTGGCGGCTGCCGTTCAGTTTCCAGTTACCCATCACTAAAGGATGTCGCATTTTCATTCTCCACGCGCTAAGCGAATTAAGGAATATTGCTGCCTGTCAGGCAGCGCGGTCTGTGAAACAGTATAGAGATTCGAACCTGGAAAGGCTTTGCTTTTTGTCATTTATTGCTCCCTTCCAGCGTTTGCGATAGCGCCAGCTTAATCGGTTCAACAGCGAAGGTCAGGCCCTTTTCGCCGCTGTCTGCCACTATATAACGAATCGCGCCCTCCGCCTGGCTGAAGTAGCGTTTGCCCTTGCCATCGGTCAGTAAGCGCGTCAGCCGCTGCTGGCTCTGCGCTTTGCCCATTTTCGGCGTGAAACTCCTGAGCAGCGCCGCCATATACTCCAGCGCTTTGGCTTTCGCGGCTTTCTGCTCCGGCCCCTGAATGGGCAGCCAGGTTATCTGGATGCTTTTGATTTTCAGCGTGCCGCGCTCCAGCGCCGTGGAGGCATAGAGATTTTCATTAATTTTGCTGGCCGCGCGCATCAGATTGACCTTATCGCCTTTCACGTCGATGGCGCGAAATTCATTGAGCGGCAGTGCAGGGTTGTCGGCATTGAACCGTTCGCGAAACTGGGAAATCGAGAGGTCAAAGGTGGGCGAGCCGGGCAGCAGGTATGGCGCGGTCGGCGTCAGCGTCTGTGGGTCGGTTTCGGCATCGGCGAAGCACGCCGCCAGCGGCAGCGTCAGAAAAAGAAGATAAAACAGCGGCTTCATGATTCACCTTTCCCGGTTGCGTATCACAGCGATTAAAACCATATCGGGCTGGCTTGTCAAAACCCGTCCGCACCAGGGTAAACTGTGCGCCACGCACACAGTAAGGTTTACGCTATGACCCTTCAGCAGTGGTTATTCTCTTTTAAAGGCCGTATTGGCCGCCGTGATTTTTGGGTATGGATGGCGCTTTGGGTAGCGTCGATGATTATCCTTTTTACCCTGACAGGCAACGATTTACTCAATACGCAGACCGCGGCTTTTATGCTGGTTTGTCTGCTCTGGCCGACGGCGGCGGTAGTGGTGAAACGCCTCCACGACCGCGGCAAATCGGGCGCGTGGGCGCTGTTGATGATCCTCGCGTGGATGCTGCTCGCCGGTAACTGGGCAGTGCTGGGCGGCGTCTGGCAGTGGGCCGTGGGGCGCTTCATCCCGACGCTTATCATGGTCATGATGGTGCTGGACCTGGGCGCGTTTCTTGGCACCCAGGGCGAGAACAAATACGGCAAAGAAACGCTGGATGTGAAGTACCGCTGATTACCAGTAGTGCTCCGCCGTCATATGTCCAGGTCGGCGGCGCAGATGCTTCGCCATCTGGCGGGTATCTTTCAGCAACTGCTGCGTATCGCGCACCATCTGCGGGTTACCGCACAGCATGACGTGACTGGTCGCGGTGTCCATCGGCAGCCCGACCGCCTCTTCCAGCGCGCCGCTCTCAATCAGCGCCGGCACGCGCCCGGTCAGCGAGCCAGAGACCGTTTCACGGCTCACCACCGTCTGTACCCGTAACTTGCCTTCGTAGCGCTGTTGCAGCTCCAGCATCAGCGGTAAGTAGCTCAAATCCTGGGCGTAGCGCACCGCGTGCACCAGCACGATATTTTTGAAGCGCTCCAGATCTTTGCCTTCCTGCAGAATCGACAGATACGGGCCGATGGCGGTGCCGGTCGCCAGCATCCATAACGTCTCGCACTCGGGAATTTCTTCCAGCACGAAAAAGCCCGCCGCGTCGCTCACCACCATCACTTCATCACCGGGCTGCATCGCGTGCAGCCTTGGGCTGAGTTTGCCCTCCGGCACCGTCACCAGATAAAACTCCAGATCCGGGTTGCCCGGCGCGTTGACGTAAGAATAGGCGCGCTGCACGCGCTCGCCGTCAATCTCAAGACCCAGCTTGGTGAATTGTCCGGCGGTGAAAGGCGCGACAGGGGCGTTAACCACGAGACTGAAGAGAGAATCGGTCCAGTGCTGAACCCGAACCACTTTACCTGTAACCCAATCCGCCATGTTTCGCTCCTGTGTTAACTGTTGCTTTATCTTCGCCAGCGCCGCGTGGCATTTCCAGCCCGAACGGGCCGGAAAGCTCATTCAGACAAACGATTACAGAATGTGCGTCTGGATCTCCGGGTCTTTGCGATCGAGATAGTGAATCGACTGAATACGACGAATGGTGCGCGATTTGCCGCGGATCAGCAGCGTCTCGGTGGTGGCGATATTGCCCTTGCGGGTAATGCCATCCAGCAGATCGCCTTTGGTGATGCCGGTCGCCGAGAAAATCACGTTATCGTTATGCGCCATCTCATCAAGCTTCAGCACGTTGCCCGCCACGATGCCCATCGCCTGGCAGCGCGCCAGCTCCTGCTCGCCGATGCGGCGGTTTTCCGGCGTGTCGCCTTTCACGATGTGGCGCGCCAGCAGACGGCCCTGCATATCGCCATCCAGCGCGCGGATTACCGCCGCCGAGACCACGCCTTCCGGCGCGCCGCCGATGCCGTACAGCACGTCGACTTCGCTATCCGGCATGCAGGTCAGAATAGAGGCCGCCACGTCGCCGTCGGGAATGGCGAATACGCGCACGCCGAGCTGTTGCATCTGCGCGATGACCGCATCGTGGCGTGGTTTGGCAAGAATGGTGACGGTGAGTTCGCTAAGCGATTTACCGAGCGCGGCGGCGATGTTTTTCAGGTTCTGCTCAAGCGGCAGATTGAGGTCGATAACGCCTTTCGCGCCGGGGCCGACAATCAGCTTTTCCATATACATATCGGGCGCGTTCAGGAAACTGCCCTTATCGCCCACGGCCAGCACCGCCAGCGCGTTAGCCTGGCCCATCGCCGTCATGCGCGTGCCTTCAATAGGATCGACCGCGATATCGACCGCATCGCCGTTACCGGTGCCGACCTTCTCGCCGATGTAGAGCATCGGCGCTTCATCGATTTCTCCTTCGCCAATCACAATCTGCCCGTCAATATCGACTTTATTGAGCATAATGCGCATGGCGTTAACGGCCGCGCCGTCGGCGAGGTTTTTATCGCCGCGTCCCAGCCACTTGTACCCGGCCAGCGCCGCCGCTTCGGTGACGCGTGAAAATTCGATGGCAAGTTCTCGTTTCATGACTCTTTTCCGCAAGATTAACTGCGTCGGAGTGTAGCACAGAGCGGGTAACGGCTGTTACGGAGGGGCTGACCGGAGGGAGGAGGACAGAAGCGCTACGCGGCCACCGAAGCTACTTCTGGAAGGCTTTTTTTAAGCTTATCCTTGAGAGCAATTCGGTCAGGGAAAGGACCATGGTGGAGCGCACAACCTGCTGGTAGCGCTGTTTTTGCATCTGGATCAGCTGTGGGTCGCTGCTTTCGAGGGCGGGCGGCGCGGGAGGCAGCGCGACAACGCAATGCAGCTCGCCGAAGGGTCCGAGGATTTCATCGTCGGTAAAGGCGTAGTCGTTGCCGTCGTGATTCAGCTCTTCGCGCAGCGCCATCAGGAGTTCGCAGTCTTCATACTCGGCGCGGCTTATCACGCCGAGTCCATAAATCAGCTTCAGGCGTACGGAGAGATCGCCCAGCGGGCCGCTGCCGTCGAGCAACGGCTCAACGGCGTATTTGACCGCGTAGTCGTCTTTACGGAACACCTGCAACACCAGAATATTGACCGCCTCGGTGAGCAGTTCAACGGCGGCGATCAACAAACTTCTTACGGTTTTGCCAGCATTCAGACGCTCAAGCACACGGTTTTCAAAGGCCTGGGTTTCTTCCATCATTGCCTGCATATCTGACACGTCATCAGCGGGCGCAGACTCAGCCGCGCCCGTTATTCATTACGCTGTTGCGTTATACGCCTGTACGGCCAACGCCACGACATCGCTGTTGGCGTCCAGACCGGAAACCTGCGCCAGCGCGGCCTGCGGGCCTTTATCGGCGATAAGCTGCGCCAGCTCCTGCGCCTGCGGATCGTCTTCACTGCGGAAATGCATCGCGGCGGCGATACCCAGCACCAGATTCTGGTGCGGCAGGCCATATTCCAGCGTGCCCAGCAGCGGCTTAATGAGACGGTCGCCCGCGCTCAGTTTGCGCAGCGGCTGACGGCCAACGCGTTCCACGTCGTCTTTCAGGTACGGGTTTTCAAAACGGCCGAGAATTTTCTCGATGTACGCGGCATGTTTCGCGTCATCGAAGCCGTAGCGTTTAATCAACACCGCGCCGCTCTCTTCCATCGCGCCGCGCACCACCAGACGAATTTTCTCATCCAGAATCGCGTCGCGAATGGTCTGATGACCGGCCTGTTTTCCGAGGTAGGCGGTTATAGCATGCCCGGTGTTCAGGGTGAAGAGCTTGCGTTCAACAAATGCCATCAGATTGTCGGTCAGCTCCATGCCCGCGATAGTAGGCAGTTCGCCTTTGAACTGGGTTTTGTCGACAATCCACTCGCTGAAGGTTTCAACGGTTACTTCCAGCGGATCGCGCGCGGCGGATTCCGACGGCGGCACGATACGGTCAACGGCGGAATCGACAAAACCGACGTGGCTTTCCACCCAGGCTTTGTCACTCTCTGCCAGCGCGTTAAACACGTGGGTTTTCAACTGGCTGGTGCCGCGCACCATGTTTTCACAGGCGATGATATTGAGCGGGCGCTCGTTACCCTGCGCTTTGCGTAGCGCCAGGCCTTTGGCGACCGCCGGGGCGATGCGCTCCAGCACGACGGGGCCGACGGCGGTCGTCACGAGATCGACGGTGGCGATAAGCGTCACAACATCGTCACTGGTGCTGTTGACCGCGTCCACGCCGGAAACGGTATCCGTCTGCTCCTGCTCGCCCACCACGCGCACCTGGTAGCTGTGACGCGCGTTTAAGGCGTCCAGCACCGTCTGGTTCACGTCGGCGAACGTCAGGCCGATGCCTGCGTCAGCGAGCAGTTTGCCAATAAAGCCACGACCAATATTACCTGCGCCAAAATGTAATGCTTTCATGGGAATACCTTCTTACTTAAAGCGGAAACTGTATCACCCGAGAGGGCGGGGGAAAGGGTGCTGCGTGCGACCTCCCTTTCCCTTGCCCTCTCCCTGTGCGGGAGAGGTAAGGTTGCCCTGGTGGAGCACAAACATCTCAATAGCTTCTCAATAGCGAAGAGAGGGACAGTGTCCCTCTCTGCATGGTCTTACGCCACGGTTTTAC
The DNA here is from genome assembly GCA_000027065.2 of Cronobacter turicensis z3032. Classification (NCBI taxonomy): domain Bacteria; kingdom Pseudomonadati; phylum Pseudomonadota; class Gammaproteobacteria; order Enterobacterales; family Enterobacteriaceae; genus Cronobacter; species Cronobacter turicensis. The sequence continues at coordinate 133,186 of FN543093.2, forward strand.
CGGAGAGCAGCGCCAGCACTTCATCGACGCTGTTGGTATGCGCCAGGCGCTCAATCACGCTTTCATCATCTAGCGCATTGGTCAGGCTGGTAATAACCTGAATGTGTTCGTTATTGCGCGCCGCGATACCAATCACCAGGCGGGCGATATCGTCTTCTTCTTCACCGAAACGCACGCCCTGCGGATACTGGCAGAACACGACGCCGGTTTTCAGCACGCGGTCTTTGGCTTCAACGGTGCCGTGCGGAACCGCGATGGACTCGCCGAGATAGGTCGGGGTGAGTTTTTCGCGCTCCAGCATCGCGTCTACATATTCCGGCTGAACGTAACCGCCTTTCACCAGCTGCTCGCCCGCAAAGCGAATCGCCTCTTCTTTATTCGCCGCCTGACGGCCCAGGAAGATGTTGTCTGCGCTGAGCTTAAACAGATGGCTGTCGTTGGCGTCGAAGCTGTCCTGCAGGCTGGTGCGGACTTTCTCTTCGTTCTGCGTATGACGCTGCGCGGCAACCAGACGTTCGGTCAGGCCGGCGTACAGGCCGCTGTCCAGGAAGTTGGTCAGCGAAATGTGCTGCGCGTGCGGCGCCTGACGCATGGCGCGCTCGGTTAAATCGCGGTGGGTGATAACCAGATCCACATCGCCCGGCAGGCTGTTAATCGCGCTGTTGGTGACGGAAATATGGCTCAGGCCCGCATCCTGCACTTTCTTACGCAGTACGCCGGCGCCCATGGCGCTGGAGCCCATACCGGCGTCGCAGGCGACGATGATTTTACGCACGTGGCTCAGGTCGTTGCTCAGATCCGCGTTCGCCGCGGTTGCCGCGCCTTTAGACTGCGCTTTCATATCCTGCATGCGACGGGTCGCGGCATCGATATCGTCTTCTTCTTTCACTTTGCTGGTTTTCAGCAGGATAGCGGCCACCACGAAGGAGACGGCCATCGCGGCGAAAATCGCCACCAGGTTTGCGAAGTACGCGCCTTTCGGCGTCATCGCCAGCACCGCCAGGATAGAGCCCGGAGACGCCGGAGAAACCAGGCCGCCGTTCAGTACGGTCAGGCAGAATACGCCGGTCATACCGCCCAGGATAACAGCGAGGATCAGACGCGGATTCATCAGCACATACGGGAAGTAGATTTCGTGGATACCGCCCAGGAAGTGGATGATAGCCGCGCCGCCCGCAGACTGTTTGGCGCTGCCGCGACCAAAGAACATGTACGCCAGCAGAATACCCATACCCGGGCCCGGGTTGGCTTCAATCAGGAAGAAGATCGATTTGCCCAGTTCATGCGACTGCTGAATGCCCAGCGGCGAGAAGATGCCGTGGTTGATGGCGTTGTTGAGGAACAGGATTTTCGCTGGTTCAACGAAAATCGACGCCAGCGGCAGCATGTCGTGAACCACCATGAAGTTCACGCCCGCGGCCAGCACTTTCGAGAGCACTTCTACCGCCGGGCCAATGCCGAGGAACGCCAGAATCGCGAGGATCATACCGATGATGCCCGCGGAGAAGTTGTTCACCAGCATTTCAAAGCCGGATTTGATTTTGCCGTCGACCGAGGCGTCGAATTTCTTGATGCAGAAGCCGCCCAGCGGGCCTGCAATCATCGCGCCCAGGAACATCGGGATGTCCGCGCCGACGATAACGCCCATGGTGGTAATCGCGCCCACCACGCCGCCACGCTCGCCGCCGACCAGCTTACCGCCGGTATAGCCGATAAGCAGCGGCAGCAGGTAGGTGATCATCGGACCAACCAGCTTCGCCAGCGTCTCGTTTGGCCACCACCCTGTGGGAATAAATAACGCGGTGATAATACCCCAGGCGATAAACGCGCCGATGTTAGGCATTACCATATTGCTGAGAAAGCGACCAAAGCTTTGCACTTTGATCTTGATATCGGATGACATAGAACACCCCTTCTTATGTTTACGCGCAGGCTTGCGGCCCGAGGTTTATTGTTAACGTGGCGGCAGAGGTAGCCGGACCCATGCTCTGATGACGCGAAATCTGGCACTGAATCGCGATGGTGTCCAGACAGACCCGTTAAGTGTGATCGTGATCACGTGATGTCGGGGTGATCAGGGTGTTGTGGCGTGATTTGAATCACAAAAAAGACGTGTAAAAAAAAGACAATGCGCAAAATGTCACCGTCACAACCTCTTAAATGTGAAGAGAATCACACTTTCATTCGGCATCTTTGTTATTCATTTGTGATGTGAATCACAAAATATTTCCCAGGAATAATCCGATCGGGCGTCGTACATTTTTCACTCACGTTAACAAGGATAGTCTGTAAGAAAGTTACAGCAGAGAAATGACGAAAAAAGGCGGCGGCCAGGCGCGTCTCGCCGTGCGTTTTAGCGCGCCGCCGCGCGTCCTTTTGGCGTATCCTGACCCATACTTATCTTTCTCTGGCGTTAACGTAAAAGGACCCGGCATGAAACTTATCGGTAGTTACACCAGCCCGTTTGTACGCAAAATCTCTGTGATGCTGCTCGAAAAAGGCATCGTGTTTGAGTTCGTAAATGAATCGCCCTATGCCGAACAGAACGGCATGGCGCAGTACAACCCGCTGGGGAAAGTGCCGGCGCTGGTGACCGATGAGGGCGAGACCTGGTTTGATTCGCCCATCATCGCGCAGTATATCGAGCTGCTGGATGCCCAACCGGCGCTGGTGCCGCAAGCGCCGCGCGCGGCGTTGAAAGTGCGCCAGCTGGAGGCGCTCGCCGACGGCATTATGGACGCGGCGCTGGTTTCGGTACGCGAGCAGGCGCGCCCGGCGGAGCAGCAGTCGGAAAGTGAACTGCTGCGCCAGCGGGAGAAAATCAACCGCGGCCTCGACGCGCTGGAAGGATATGTGGCTGACGGCACGCTGAAGGCCGACGAACTGACGCTCGCCACTATCGCAACGGCCTGCGCTATTGGCTATCTCAATTTCCGTCGCGTGGCGCCGGGCTGGTGCGCGCAGCGTCCGCATCTGGTGAAACTGGTGGAAGCGCTCTTTACCCGCGACAGCTTCGCGCGTACCGAGCCGCCCAGCGCCTGACCGGGCGCGAACCGCCCTTTATTGCGCTGACCGTGCGCGGGGACTGAACTGCCCCGCGTTTCCTGCTAAATTATCGCCACGTTTTATCCAGGTTTATTCACGTCATGACGACCGATTCCCGTCTGCTTTACAGCCAGCTTCCCGCTACCGACCGCCTGCTGCGCGACAGCGCGTTCCAGCCGTTGCTGGACACCTACGGCCATACTCGCGTGGTCAACACGCTTCGCGCGATGCAGGAGGAGGCGCGGCTTGCCATTCGCGAACGCCAGGCATTGCCGACGTGGTGCGACGACTGGGCCGCGGCGGCGGCTGACAGGCTGGCGCGCGGTTCGCAAAGCGCGCTGCGCCCGGTTTTTAACCTTACCGGGACGGTGCTGCACACCAACCTTGGCCGCGCGTTGCAGGCGGAAGAGGCCGTTGAGGCGGTCGCCCGCGCCATGCGCTCGCCGGTGACGCTGGAGTATGACGCCGACGGCGGCGAGCGCGGCCACCGCGACCGCGCGCTGGCGGCGCTACTCTGTGAACTCACCGGCGCGGAAGACGCCTGTATCGTCAATAACAACGCTGCGGCGGTGCTGCTGATGCTGGCGGCGCTGGGCGCAGGCAAAGAGGTAATTGTGTCGCGCGGCGAACTGGTGGAGATTGGCGGCGCGTTTCGCATTCCGGATGTGATGCGCCAGGCGGGCTGTCAGCTGGTGGAAGTGGGTACGACCAACCGCACGCACCTGCGCGATTATCTTGAGGCGACTGGCGAGCAGACCGCGCTGCTGATGAAAGTGCATACCAGTAATTATCAGATTGAAGGCTTTACCAAAACCGTTGACGCTGCCGAACTGGCGCAGGCGTCGTCTGTCCCGGTGATTGTCGATCTCGGCAGCGGTTCGCTTATCGATCTCAGCCAGTATGGCCTGCCGAAAGAGCCGATGCCGCAGGAGGCGCTGGCCGCCGGGGCGAGTCTCGTGAGCTTTTCCGGCGATAAACTGCCGGGCGGGCCGCAGGCGGGGATTATCGTCGGCAAAAAGGCGCTCATCGCAAAGCTTCAGAAACACCCGCTCAAGCGCGCCCTGCGCGCCGACAAAATGACGCTGGCGGCGCTCGACGCCACGCTGCGTCTCTACCTGCACCCGGAAAAACTTGCTGAGCGGCTGCCGACGCTGCGGCTGCTGACGCGTCAGGCGTCCGACATCAGCGAGCAGGCGCAGCGCCTGCGTCCTGCGCTGGAATCCCGCTACGGCGACGAATTTCAGATAGACGTAGCGCCCTGCCTGTCGCAGATTGGCAGCGGCTCGCTGCCGGTCGACCGGCTACCAGGTGCTGCGCTCACGTTCACTCCGCGCGACGGGCGCGGCAGCCGTCTTGAGGCGCTCGCCGCCCGCTGGCGCCGTCTGCCGGTGCCGGTTATCGGGCGCGTGGGCGACGGGCGGTTATGGCTCGATTTACGCTGCCTTGAAGATGAGGCAGGACTGATGGAGATGTTGTTGCAATGATTATCGCCACCGCCGGGCATGTGGACCACGGCAAAACCACGCTGCTTGAAGCGCTCACCGGTATTAACGCCGACCGTCTGCCGGAAGAGAAAAAACGCGGCATGACTATCGATCTCGGTTACGCCTACTGGCCGCAGCCGGACGGGCGCGTGATCGGTTTTATCGACGTGCCGGGCCATGAGAAATTCCTCGCCAATATGCTGGCGGGCGTGGGCGGCATCGATCATGCGCTGCTGATGGTGGCGTGCGATGACGGCGTGATGGCCCAGACCCGCGAGCACCTGGCGATTCTGCGCCTGACCGGCCAGCCGACGCTCACCGTGGCGCTCACCAAAGCCGACCGGGTGGATGAGGCGCGACTGGCGCAGGTGAAAGCAGATGTCCAGGCAACACTGAGCGACTATGGCTGGCACGACGCCACGCTGTTTGTGACGGCGGCCACCGAAGGCGTGGGCATTGAGGCGCTGCGCGACCACTTGCGCACGTTGCCCGAACGCACGCATCCCGCCGGGCAGCGCTTTCGCCTGGCGGTCGATCGCGCGTTTACCGTGAAAGGCGCGGGCCTGGTAGTGACCGGCACGGCGCTCTCCGGCGAGGTGAACGTCGGCGATACGCTCTACCTGACCGGCGCGAATACGCCGATGCGCGTGCGCGGCCTGCACGCGCAGAACCAGCCGACGGAGCGGGCGTTCGCCGGTCAGCGCATCGCGCTGAACATTAGCGGCGATGCGCAGAAAGCGGATATCCGACGCGGCGACTGGCTGCTCAGCGACGCGCCGCCGCAGGCCGCGGAGCGGGTCATCGTCACGCTCGACCGCCAGGCGCCGCTGCAACAGTGGCAGCCGCTGCATATTCATCATGCGGCAAGCCACGTCACCGGGCGCGTCTCGCTGCTGGAAGATAATCTGGCGGAGCTGGTGTTCGACACGCCGCTCTTCCTGGCCGATAACGACCGTCTGGTGCTGCGCGACATCAGCGCGCGCCAGACGCTGGCAGGCGCGCGCGTCGTCACGCTGGAAGCCCCGCGGCGCGGCAAACGCCAGCCGGAATTTCTCGCGTTTCTCACCGAACTTGCCGGCGCTAAAACCGACGCCGAAGCGCTGCGGCTTCACGCCTCGCGCGGCGCGGTCGCGCTCGTGACGTTTGGCTGGGCGCGCCAGCTCTCCACGGCGGCGCTCGACACGCTGGCGGGCGGCGAGGAGTTTCTGCAGGCGAACGGTTATCTGTTAAGCAGCAGTCTTGCGGCGCGCTGGCAGGAGAAACTGCTCGCCACGCTCGCCCGCTACCATGAAACGCACAGCGAAGAGCCCGGCCCTGGCCGCGAACGCCTGCGGCGCATGGCGCTCCCTTCCGAGCCAGAGCCGCTGGTGCTGGCGCTTATCGAACGGATGCGGCGCGACGGGCAGCTCGCGAGCCGCGAAGGCTGGCTGCATCTGCCGGGCCATAAGGCCGGTTTCAGCGAGCCTCAGCAGGCGCTGTGGGAGAAAATCCAGGGGCTGTTTGGCGACGAGCCCTGGTGGGTGCGCGATCTGGCGCGCGAAGCGGGCGAAGAAGAACAGGCGATGCGCCAACTGTTGCGGCTCGCCGCGCAGCAGGGCTTTATCACGGCGATCGTCAAAGATCGCTACTACCGTCACGATCGCATCGTGGCGTTCGCCGATCTGATCCGCACGCTCGATCGCGAAAAAGGCGCGACCGTCGCCGCTGATTTTCGCGACAGCCTGAACGTGGGCCGCAAGCTGGCGATTCAGATTCTGGAATATTTCGACCGCATCGGCTTTACCCGCCGTCGCGGTAATGAACATCTGCTGCGCGACAGCGCGCTGTTTAATTCCGCGCTGTAAAAACGATATCGAAACCGGGGAATATATATTGAGGAAATATATATTCCCCGTGTTTTAATTACCTCATGAATAATTCCAGGTGATTACGCTAACTGTTTTATTTTATGGTGCTTTCTGGGAACCAATTCGCCGTAATTCGCGGCATCTCGCTTTTTTACTCTGCCATGCGGTGTATTTTCTGAAGCTCATTTGATTCATTAAGGATAATGAGTATGACCGCGTCTGTTTTTTATATTCCCTCTATTAATATGATTGGCATGAATAGTCTCGACGAGGCGCTGAAAACGGCCTGTGAATATGGTTATCGCAACGCGCTGATTGTGACGGACGGTATGTTGTCAGCGCTGGGTATGGCGGGCCAGCTCAAGGAAATGCTGGCGCAGAAAGGCATGCAGAGCGTGATCTTCGACGGCACGCACCCGAACCCGACGACAGAAAATGTAGAAGCCGGATTAAGTATGTTGCGCGCTCACCGCTGCGACTGCGTGATTTCGCTGGGCGGCGGCTCGCCGCACGACTGCGCCAAGGGTATCGCGCTGGTGGCCGCCAACGGCGGCGATATCCGCGATTACGAAGGCGTCGACCGCTCCCGTAAACCGCAACTGCCAATGATCGCCATCAATACCACGGCGGGGACGGCGTCCGAGATGACGCGCTTTTGCATCATCACCGACCAGGAGCGGCACGTGAAAATGGCGATTGTCGATAAACACGTGACGCCGGTGATGTCGGTTAACGATCCGGCGCTGATGGTGGGGATGCCGAAATCGCTGACCGCCGCGACAGGCATGGATGCGCTGACGCACGCCATTGAAGCGTATGTCTCGACGGCCGCCACGCCGGTGACCGACGCCTGCGCGCTGAAAGCCATCGCCATGATTACGCGCTCGCTGCCGCAGGCGGTGGAAGAGGGGGATAACGTCGCGGCGCGCGAGGCGATGGCCTGGGCGCAGTTTATGGCGGGGATGGCGTTTAACAACGCCTCGCTCGGCTATGTTCATGCGATGGCGCATCAGCTGGGCGGCTTCTATGACCTGCCGCACGGCGTCTGTAACGCCATCCTGCTGCCGCATGTGCAGCGCTTTAACAGCGCCGTAGCGGCGCACCGCTTGCGCGACTGCGCGCAGGCGATGGGCGTGGATGTCAGCGCCATGAATGACGCCGAAGGGGCGGATGCCTGCATCGCCGCCATTTGCGCGCTGGCCCGCCGGGTGCATATTCCTGCAGGGTTGCGGGAGCTGAGAGTGCGTGACGAGGACATCTCTACACTTGCTGATAACGCGCTTAAAGACGCCTGCGGGTTTACCAATCCGGTGCAGGCAAACCACGCGGAAATCATGGCGATTTATCGCGCGGCGATGTAATGCGTAAGCCCCGTTGCGGCGGGGCTACTGTTTTTGTTTCGCGAGCCACACCGCGCCCAGCCGTCCGGCCTGGTTGCCGAGCTGGCACGGCTGAATGGGCACCTGCAACGCATCCCAGAAGTTATATTTTTCGAGGCTGCGCTCAAGCATCGGGTAGAGTTCTTTCTGCTGGCTGATTCCGCCGCCAATCAGCACCACCTGCGGATCGTAGAGCGACACCACGCTGTAAACGCCGCGCGCCAGATAACCGACCCAGCGCTCGACCACTTCACGCAGATGCACGTCGCCACCCATACGCTCAAAGATTTCTTTGCCATGCAGCGGGGCGTCGGACGGCAGCGACAGCGCCCGGCGGCTGGCTTCTACCAGCCCGCGCGCGGAGGCAATCTGGTGCATGTTTTCGCCGTTGTCGCCGACCGGGATCACCCCAAATTCGCCCGCACGGAAGTGCGCGCCGCGCATCAGCTCACGGTTGAGGATCAGGCCGCCGCCAATGCCGGTGCCGATGGTCATACAGATGAAGGAATCGTAGCGCTGCCCGGCGCCGCGCCACATCTCGCCAAGCGCCGCGCAGTTAGCGTCGTTCTCTACCGTGACCGGCAGCGAGGTCAGTTCGCCAAACAGCTCCAGCAGATTACAGCCGTCGAGGAATTCCAGCGCGCCCGCTTTTGGCACATGGCCGGTGCCGGGATTGATATAGCCCGGGAAACTGACGCCGATGCCCGCTATTTCGTCATTGTTCTGGTAACGCTCAACCGCCTCGCGCCAGGCGTTTTTGAACTCGTCGGGATCGTAGTGGGTGTCATATTCGTCGCTGGAAAGCTCCTCGCCTTCTTCGGTGATCAGGCCGTGTTTGATATGGGTGCCGCCAATGTCAAAGCCGATAAACTTACGCATGATCCTTCCTTCTGTGACAAACCGTGTTCCGCCTTTGAGTATGGCGCACCTGCGCAAACCCAACGTAAAGGAAGGTAATCCGCCGTCATTTCTGGTGAATACCGCGCGCGCCGTGATTGTGGTTAAGTAACGGCTGATATGAACAGAGGCGGCGGCGTGGATATTTCAGGTTTTATGCTGGCGATCGCGCCGGTGGCGCTCTCTCCCGGCGCCAGCTTTACGCTTGCGATGAATAACGTTATCCACCGTGGCATTACGGGCGTGTTCAGCGTTATCGCAGGCACGCTCATCGGGATTTATATTCACGCCTCGCTGGTGGGGCTTGGCGTCACGCAGCTGCTGGCGCGCTACCCGCCGGTGATGAAAACCTTACAGCTGACGGGCACGCTCTATTTGCTCTGGCTGGCGCTGCGGCTTGTCGCAAGCGGCATTCAGGCCTGGCGGCGTCCGCAGCAAAACACAGGCCACGGCGCGGGTATAAAAGAGGCGCTGCTGGCGAACCTTTTTAATATCAAAGCGATCCTGCTCTGGCTGACGGTGGCGCCCGCGTTCGCCGGAACGGCGTTCATGCACTATCTGCTGCTCGCCAGCATCCATGTCGCCATCATGGCATCGTGGTTGCTACTGTGCGGCGGCGCTATCGTGCTGACCACGCGCCGCTTTTCGGTGCGCTGGCTGAAAGTCGTCGTCGATACCGGCGGCGGGCTGTTCCTGTTTATCCTGACGCTCTCATCCGCCCTGGCGATGCTGAAATAAGCGTGGCCAACCACAGGCGCTGCGCCCCTCAATATTTATCCCGTTGATGTAATTGTATAAATGATTACGGAAGGGGGCTCGCAGAAGGGAAAAGTTCATTGATGCGGGCATTCTCGCTTCTGCCGACGGATGGTAATCTTGGCCTGTGCTGTTCTGTTTTTAGCCATTGTGAATTTATCAGGAGGATAGAAACTATGGTGATTAAGGAGATTGTTATGGACAGAATTTCTCATGAGCTGCCCGCTGAGCTGGTTCGTCGTCCTGAAGAGCGTAACATGTTACGGACGCTCCACGGATGCGACGCGGCGAAACTCTCTTCCAGCCTGCAAAACGTGGATATACTGCGCGACGCGCTGGGTCTGTGGGGCATTAACGCTGAGGATGGCCTGCGGTATGAACGCAGACTGCGTCGCGAGTGGTGACAGATGGGCGTGCTCGCTGTTTTTGACACCAATATCCTGATCGATCTTTTCAGGGGCCACGAGAAAGCGCGACAAACGCTGGCACGATTCCCGGAAAAGCGGGCCATTAGTCTGATTACCTGGATTGAAGTGATGGTCGGGGCGCGTAAGTATCATCAGGAAGCGCGAAAGCGTGAGGTTCTCGGCGCATTTACGGTTCTGCCGGTATCTCTATCCGTCGCGGAACGCAGCGTAGAGATTCGTCAGCAATGCGGAATGAAATTACCTGACGCCATCATTCTTGCCACTGCGCAGGTGCATTCACGCACGCTGCTCACTCGTAACAGCAAGGATTTTGGTGGAATAGCCGGGGCTGAGATACCTTATGTTCTGAATTAGCCCGCCCTGAACGAGCGGGCTACAGACAAGGTTTACTCACCCTCTCCCGGGAACAGGAACGGGTTGATGGAGCTTCTGGCAAAGCCTTCCTGCTCCATGCGGGCGTCGAGCACCAGCGAGGCGAGGTCATCCGCCACCGGCTCCACGTTCGGGTCTTTTTCCTGATACAGGATCTTCAGGTAAGTCCCGCAGTCGCCGCAGCTTTCAGCTTTGACTGGCGCCTGTTCGCTCTCCAGCGACCAGTAGTGCAAATCGCGCGTCTGCTCGCAGTTGCTGCATTTAATGCGCACCACATGCCACTCGGTTTCGCACAGGTTGCAGTGCAGGTAGCGCAGCCCCTGTTTTGAGCCGATATGCACCATGCTGGAGACCGGAATGCTGCCGCAGACCGGGCAGAACTGGCGCGATTCGCCATATTCCGCACGCGCCTTGCCGGGGATCAGGCTCGCCATCTGCGCCCAGTAGAGCGACAGCGCAGCCCAGATAAATGGCGCTTTATCGCTGCTCACCGCGCTGAAATCGGCGCTGAACAGGGCGCTTGCCATGGTTTCCAGCTCCTGCGCCGAGGCTTTTTCGAGATTCTCGATAACCGCCAGCGCCGGGCCGCTCATCTCCGGCTTCAGCTCGGCAATCAGCGATTGCAGGAGCTTCTGCCAGTGACCATCGCGCGGCATCACGTGGATATCCAGCGGGGGCTTGCCCTGTTCCGCCGCCTCTTTGATGCGGGCTGTTAAATCCATCTCCAGCGGGTGGTCATACAGCACCACTTCCTGAGCATGCGCGATAAGCGCGGCAAAACGCAGGAAATCGCCCAGCGGATTATTTTCAGCCAGCTCGCGCAGGCGTGCGGCGCGGCGGTTATAGAGGTTTTTCAGTCTGGGGAACAATAACGGCGGAATCACTTCCGCCGTACGTTTATCGCTCTTCTCCAGCTGGTCTTGCGGGATGATGCGAATACTCATTCAGATGATTTTTCCTGTTTCTCGCGCACTTCGCGATACCAGCGCGGGTGGTGTTTCTTCGCCCAGGTTTTGGTAACCCAGCCTTCCACCATGGCGGTAATGGTGCCTTTGACCCACAGGGCCGCGTAAATATGCACCATGATAACCACAATTAACGCCACTGCGGCAAATGAATGCGCCAGCAGCGCCAGGCGAATAACCGGGATGGGGAACATCGGCGCGAACCATGGACGCCAGATCACCACGCCGCTTGCCAGTAACAGCAGCAGCAGCAGGATAGCCGCCCAGAAGACGCACTTCTGACCAAAATTATAGCGTCCGGTGTCGCCCACTTCCTCGTTCATGGCGATTTTGTGGATATTTTTTGCCCACAGGATATCGTCACGGTTAATGAGGTTGTGGTGCCAGTAACGGAAAAACATCAGCATGAACGAGACGAACATCACCACCCCAACGAAGGGGTGGAGGATGCGCGCCAGCTGCGGCGTGCCGAGAATGTTCATCAGCCAGTTGAAGGAGGGGAAAAAGAACCCCAGCCCGCTCACCGCCGCCAGCACGAAGGCGAAGGCGGTGATCCAGTGGTTGATTCGCTCTGGCGCGCTGTAGCGCACGATGGTGTCACGTCTTTTCATTTACGCACCTCATCATCGTCATGGTGCAGATTGTCTTCATCTTCCTCGGCGCGGTTTGGACCGATACCGACGTAGTGGAAGACGCTGGCTGCGAAGGTCGCCGCAAAGCCGATAGCGGCGAGCGGTTTCCAGATGCCTTTCCAGAACTTAACGGCTTCGCTGATTTCCGGGTTCTCCGGCAGGCCGTGATACAGGTTCGGCTTGTCGTTGTGGTGCAGCACGTACATCACGTGCGTACCGCCAACGCCTGCCGGATCGTACAGGCCCGCGTTTTCGTAACCACGGGTTTTCAGCTCCGCCACACGCTCGCCAGCCAGCTGTTTCATATCCTCTTTGGAGCCAAAGTGGATAGCGCCGGTCGGACAGGTCTTCACGCACGCCGGCTCCTGGCCCACGGTCACGCGATCCACGCACAGGGTGCATTTGTAGACGCGGTTATCTTCCGGGTTCAGGCGCGGGACGTCGAACGGACAGCCCGCGATGCAGTAGCCGCAGCCGATGCATTGCTCAGACTGAAAATCGACGATGCCGTTGGCATACTGAATGATAGCGCCTTCCGACGGGCACGCTTTCAGGCAGCCCGGATCGGCGCAGTGCATACAGCCATCCTTGCGGATAAGCCATTCCAGTTTGTCGTTCTGCTCCACTTCCGAGAAGCGCATCACGGTCCACGACTTGGCGGTCAAATCCGCCGGGTTGTCATACACCCCGACGTTATGACCGACCTCATCACGCAGATCGTTCCACTCGGAACAGGCCACCTGACAGGCTTTACAGCCGATACAGGTGGTCACGTCGATAAGCTTCGCCACTTCCTGCTGGTGGTCCCGCGCCTGAGGCGCGGGCGTGAAACCGTTAGTCGCGGAACGACGGATAATGTCTTGCGATTGATAAGCCATAAGTCGTCTCCGTTACACCTTTTCCACGTTCACCAGGAACGCCTTAAATTCCGGCGTCTGGGTGTTGGCGTCGCCCACGAACGGCGTCAGCGTGTTGGCGATAAAGCCTTTTTTCGCGACTCCTTCGTAGCCCCAGTGGATTGGAATACCGATGGTATCCACTTGTTTGCCGTCCACGTTGAGCGTGCGAATACGCTTGGTCACCACCGCCTTGGCTTTGATATAGCCGCGGTTGGAGGAGACTTTCACGGTATCGCCCTGCGCGATGCCAAGCTTGCCGGCGAGTTTCTCGCCGATCTCCACAAACTGTTCCGGCTGCGCGATGGCGTTTAACAGCGCGTGTTTGGTCCAGTAGTGGAAATGCTCGGTCAGACGGTACGTGGTGCCGACATACGGGAACTTATCCGCTTTGCCCATCGCTTCCAGATCGCCTTTGAACACGCGCGCCGCCGGGTTAGACACCACGTTCGGGTGCAGCGGGTTGGTGCCAATCGGCGTCTCGAACGGCTCGTAGTGTTCCGGGAACGGGCCTTCCGCCATTTTGTCGATGGCGAACAGACGGCCCATGCCTTCCGGCTGCATGATAAACGGACCGACATCGCTGCCCGGAGGCGCGGTGTTGTAATCCGGAATATCGGCGCCGACCCACTTGCCGTTGGCGTAAGACAGAAGCTGACGTTTCGGGTCCCACGGTTTGCCCTGCGGATCCGCGGAGGCGCGGTTATACAGGATGCGGCGGTTCAACGGCCATGCCCATGCCCAGCCCAGCGTATTGCCAAGGCCCGACGGGTCGGCGTTGTCGCGACGCGCCATCTGGTTGCCGTTCGGCGTCCAGCTACCGGCGAAGATCCAGCAGCCGCTCGACGTGGTGCCGTCGTCGCGCAGGTGCGCGAAGGTGCTCAGCTGATCGCCTTTCTTCGCCAGCACGTTGCCGGTCACCGGATCGATGATATCCGCCAGCGCTTTCCCGTTGCTCTCCATGGCCACTTCTTCCGACGACGGGTTTTCCGGCGTCGAGTAATTCCAGGTCATATTGAGCACCTGTTCCGGGCACGCGCCGCCCTGCTCGGCGTACATTTTACGCAGGCGCAGGAAGATACCGGCCAGGATTTCGCCGTCGTTCAGCGCTTCGCCCGGCGCGTCCTGACCTTTCCAGTGCCACTGCAGCCAGCGGCCGGAGTTCACGATGGAGCCATTTTCTTCGGCAAAGCAGGTGGACGGCAGGCGGAACACTTCGGTCTGAATGCTCGCCGGATCAACATCGTTCTGCTCGCCGTGGTTCTGCCAGAAGGTAGAAGTTTCGGTGTTGAGCGGATCGATAGTCACCAGGAACTTCAGTTTGGACAGAGAAGCGACCACTTTGTTTTTATTCGGGAACGAGGCGACCGGGTTAAAGCCCTGGCAGATATAGCCGTTGACTTTGCCCTGGTGCATCATCTCGAAATATTGCAGGACGTCGTAGCCTTTATCCCATTTCGGCAGCCAGTCGAAGCCCCAGTTATTCTCCGCCGTCGCGTTATCGCCATAGAAGGCTTTCATCAGCGAGACGAAGAATTTCGGGTAGTTGCCCCAGTAGTTTACCTGGCCTTCCAGCAGCGGTTTCGGCGTGTTGGCCGTCAGGTACGTTTGCAGATCGGCTTGTTTTTCGCTTGGCAGCGTCATGTAGCCGGTCAGGCTCTGGGTCAGCAGGCCGAGGTCGGTCAGGCCCTGAATGTTGGAGTGTCCGCGCAGGGCGTTTACGCCGCCGCCCGCCATACCCATGTTGCCCAGCAGCAGCTGGATCATGGCCATGGTACGGATGTTCTGGGCGCCGACGGAATGCTGCGTCCAGCCGAGCGCATACAGGAACGACGCGGTTTTGTCGTGTACGCTGGTTTCGGCGATGTACTCGCACACCTTCAGGAAATCGGCTTTCGGCGTACCACAGATGTTCTCCACTACGTCCGGCGTGTAGCGGGAAACGTGCGTTTTCAGCAGGTTCCAGACGCAGCGCGGGTGAGAAAGCGTGGTATCGCGTTTCGCGAAGCCTTTTTCGTCCAGCTCATAGTGCCAGCTGGTTTTGTCATATTTGCGTTTGTCCGCATCGTAGCCGGTGAACAGGCCGTCATCGAAACCGTAATCTTCACGCACGATCAGGCTGGCGTTGGTGTAGGCCTCGACATACTCGCGGTTAAACTTGTTGTTGTTCAGCAGGTACAGCAGTACGCCTGACAGGAAAGCGATGTCAGTACCGGAACGGATAGGCGTATAGAAATCGGCCACCGACGCCGTGCGCGTAAAGCGCGGGTCAATCACGATAAGTTTCGCGCCATTGTGGATCTTGGCTTCCATCGCCCAGCGGAAACCCACCGGATGCGCTTCTGCCGCGTTCCCACCCATCACAACGATGAGGTTGGCGTTCTTCATATCAACCCAGTGGTTGGTCATCGCACCGCGACCAAATGTTGGAGCAAGACTTGCTACCGTTGGTCCGTGTCAGACACGCGCCTGGTTATCCACGGCTAACATGCCGAGGGCGCGGGTAAATTTCTGGGTTAAATAGCCGGTTTCGTTACTTGACGCGGAGGCGCACAGCATACCGGTGGAGAGCCAGCGGTTAACGGTAGTGCCTTCAGCATTTTGCGCGATGTAGTTAGCGTCGCGGTCTTCTTTCATCAGCTTCGCGATGCGATCGAACGCGTCTTCCCAGCTGATGCGCTGCCATTTATCGGAGCCTGGCGCGCGGTATTCAGGGTACTTAAGACGCGATTCGGAGTGGATGAAATCCACCAGACCTGCGCCTTTCGGGCAAAGCGCTCCGCGGTTAACCGGATGATCCGGGTCCCCTTCGATATGGAAAATCGAAGATTTCGCGTTTTTCGCGCCGTCGCCGAGGCTATACATCAACAGCCCACAGCCGACGGAGCAGTACGTACAGGTATTACGGGTTTCGCGGGCGCGCAGCAGTTTGTATTGCCGTGTTTCCGCCAGCGCGACGCCGGGAGCAAATCCCAGTGCGGCTGCCGTGGTGCCTGCCATACCGCCAGCGCAGATCTTAAAGAACTGCCTTCTGCTGACCTGCATGGATTGCTCCTTGTTCAGACATTGTCACAAAGTAAGTCGTATGGTTTTTCTTTTGCGGATGCCGCCGCAACGGTTCACAATCGTAATTCCCTTCTTTGCAAGGAGGGATTAGGCGCAACAGAATACCACAATGTTGCTGAGGCTGTTTCAGACGGTTAATAAAAAGTGAATAAGAACCATCCAGAACTGTTGCAAAACGTGAGCGACGTCACTGCCGCTCGTTCCCTTCCGCTCTGGAAAAGAGAGAATCTGACCACCACTGAGCCGGACTGGCTGGCGGAAGAAGTGCCGGTAGCGCTGGTCTACAACGGTATATCTCACGTCGTGATGATGGCGTCTCCCAAAGATTTGGAAATCTTCGCCCTTGGGTTTTCTTTATCGGAAGGAATTGTCGAATCTTCACACGAAATTTACGGCATGGATATTATCCATGGGTGTAATGGTATCGAAATTCAGGTGGAACTTTCCAGTCGTCGCTTCATGGGGCTTAAAGAGCGCCGTCGTAATCTGGCCGGGCGTACCGGTTGCGGCGTCTGCGGCGTGGAACAGCTTAACGACATCGTGCGTCCACTGGTCCCGCTGCCGTTCACGCAAACTTTCGCGCTCGCTAATCTCGACGGCGCGCTGCGTCAACTCGCTAGCGTACAGCCAGTCGGCGAACTCACCGGCTGCACGCACGCCGCCGCCTGGCTGACCCCGCAGGGCGATATCGCGGGCGGGCATGAAGATGTCGGACGTCACGTCGCGCTCGATAAACTGCTGGGCCGACGCGCGCGCGAAGCGTGGCAGCAGGGCGCGGTGCTGGTCTCCAGCCGCGCCAGTTATGAAATGGTGCAGAAAGCCGCGACCTGTGGCGTTGAGATCCTCTTTGCGGTTTCCGCCGCCACCACGCTCGCGGTGGAAGTGGCGGAGCGGTGCAACCTGACGCTGGTGGGCTTCTCGCGCCCCGGCCGCGCGACGATTTATACGCATCCGCAGCGCCTGATCGCAGGCGATACGAACGCATAATTATCGTTCAGTTTTTCTGACAAAGAATGGCAAATCCTTCCGCTTTTGGTTTGCGGTGTGCAGGTCTAGTATTACACACATCGAAGGCAGTGCGCCTTCTCACTTAAACCAGACCTGAAGGAATATTGCCATGAACACTATCAAATCTTTTGTTGCTGTTATGACCCTTGCCACCGCTTTCGGCGCTTTCGCTGGCCAGTCCGTGACCGCGACTGACACCACGCTCTCCGGCGCGGAAGCCAAAATCGCCGCACAGGCAGAACAGCTGGGCGCGACCTACACTATCACCGAAGCGTTCACCGGCAATCAGGTCCACATGACCGCCGAACTGAACAAATAAGCCAGACATTGTCGAAAGAGCGCCTGCGGGCGCTTTTTTTATGGCATACCCGCCAGACGCAGCAGCGCGGTGACGACCGCCGCCGCAAAAATCACCACGATCAACGGCGCCTTGCGCCAGGCCAGAAAGAGCGCGAACGCGACACCCAGCACCCTCGCCATACCCGCAAAATGCTCACCTTCGTAAAACGTCGCCGCCAGCGCCACGGCAAACAGCAACGTGGTTGCCGCATCGGAGAGTAGCGCCTGCGCGCGTTCGCTCAGCGCCAGCTTGTTACCGAGCTTCGCTCCGCCAAAGCGCATCAGATATGTGCCGACAGAGAGCACGCCGATCCCGGCAAGAATCATCATGGTGCTCGCCATTATTTCTTCCTCGTGAATAAGCCCGCCAGAGAGAGCAGCACCGGCAGCCCGACCGGCGCGAACGGTACGGCGGCAAGGGAGAGCGCCGCGCCGCTGCCCGCGCGAATCAGCGTGGTTTTATTTTTCAGGGCAGGCAGCACCAGCGCGAGCAAAATCGCCGGGAACACGGCGTCGAGACCGATGGTTTCCGGGGCGGGCAGCAGCGAGCCCATCGCCACGCCGATAACGACGCCAAGCGGCCAGCACAGCGCCACGCCAAGCCCACACAGCCAGTAGGCCGCTTTACGCGTCTCGGGCGTCGCCTGGGATAACCCAAACACCACACTCTCGTCGTTCATGATGTGCGAACCCAGCAGCCTTTTCGCGCCCCGGCCCACCAGATCCCGTACCGTGATGCCAAACGGCAAATGACGCGCGTTAACCAGCAGCCCCGCCGCCGCGGCGGCAAGCGGGCTACCGCCGCTCGCGACGATGCCGATAAAAATAAACTCCGACGCGCCCGCCAGCACTGCGATGGATAGCAGCAGCGGCACCCAGATCGCGAAGCCGTAAGCCATCGCCAGCGTGCCATAAGAAATACCCACTACGCCGACGGCCAGACAGACCAGCACAATAGCCTTTATAATGTCGCCTTTAAGACAGGCGAACCGGTGCAGAATCATACGTTTTTACCCATAACGAACGAATGAACATTATAATGAACAGGCCGCTGCCTATTTTCAACACGAACGTTCGTTCATTTTAACGAACCAGGGAACCCGACATGACACAGCCCATTACCGTGATCGCCAAAAGCCTGGTGCGTGAACGCACGCGCGCCGGGTTATCGCTGGCCGAAGTGGCCCGTCGCGCGGGGATCGCTAAATCCACGCTGTCCCAGCTGGAAGCCGGTAACGGCAATCCGAGTCTGGAGACGCTCTGGGCGTTATGCGTGGCGCTTGATATTCCTTTCGCCCGCCTGATGGAGCCGCAGGCCAATAAAACGCAGGTGATCCGCCGGGGCGAAGGGCCGAAAGTTGTGGCGGAACTCGCCAATTATCAGGCGATTTTGCTGGCGACCTGCCCGCCGGGCGCGCGTCGCGATATCTACTTACTGTTAACGCAGCCCGAAGGCGAGCGGCTGTCGCAGCCGCACCCGACGGGCTCAGTTGAACATATTATCGTGACGCAGGGCCGCGCGCTGGTGGGGCTCGCCGAGGCGCCGGAGGAACTGTGCGCCGGGGATTACATCTGCTACCCGGGCGAGCAGGCGCATATTTTCCGCGCGCTGGAGCCTGATACTCAGGCGATTCTGGTGGCGGAACAAAATTAAGCCTTACAGAATCTGTGGACGCCTGTAACACCTCAGGCGACACTCTCACGTATCAGGTAATCAGGCACTTCATTTATGTCGCTTAAAGCAATCGCTGCACAACTTGGCCTCTCCGTTACCACCGTCAGCCGCGCGCTGAACGGTTATGACGACGTTTCTCAGGAGACCCGCGCGCGGGTGGAGGCCGAGGCGGCGCGGCGCGGCTACCGGCCCAATACATTCGCGCGTCGCCTGAAAATGGGCAAAATCGACGCGGTCGGGCTGGTCTTCCCGGTACACCCGGTGCCGCTTAACAACAGCGTCTTTATGGAGATGGTGGGCGAGATAAGCCGCGAACTGGCGCAACATGAGGTCGATTTGCTGCTGATTGCCGATGACGATCTGGCGGACAGCCATAGCTATATGCGTCTGGTGCAAAGCCGCCGTGTGGATGCGCTGATCGTGGCGCACACGCTGGATAACGATCCGCGGCTGCAGCAGCTCCAGACGATGAATTTTCCTTTCCTGGCGCTCGGGCGCAGCCGGTTGCCGCAGCCCTACGCGTGGTTTGATTTTGACAACTATGCCGGTACGCATCAGGCCACCGCGCGGTTAATCGGGCTTGGCCACCGGCGCATCGCGATGCTTGGCGAGCACAACAGCCAGGCGTTTATCACCCAGCGCCGCGAAGGCTGGCGCGACGCGCTGAAAGCGCATCAGCTGGATGACAGCGGCCTGCGGATGCTGCCGCCCACCCGCCGCGCGGGCTACAAAGCCGTGCTTGAACTGATGGCGCAGTCCTCGCCGCCGACAGCCATTGTGACCGACTGCAACTCGCTCGGCGACGGCGCCGCCATGGCGCTGCAAACGCTTAATCGCTTGCAGGGCGATCGGGCGGTTTCTCTGGTGGTGTATGACGGCCTGCCGCCTGACAGCATTGTGGAGATGAACGTGGCTGCGGTAATTCAGTCCACCCGCGAAGGCGTAGGACGGCAAATCGTGGACATGGTGCAGCGCCTCATCGCGGGCGAACCCGCAGCGCAGCTTCAGGTCCTCTGGCAGCCCGATTTTCTCGAAGGCGACACGCTGCACCCCGCGGGCTAAAACCAGGCGTTTTCTTAAGCAAAATTCCGTACAGATCACACATCCGAAACGTTTTGGTTGGCATCCGAAACGTTTCGGATCAACAGTAAAAGCATTCTTTTTACCGGAGATGCTTTTATGGAAACCCGCCTTTATCGTCTGACCAGCCCCACAACCGATGTTGTTATCAAAACCCAGCCATTCGCCGAAATTCTCTACTGGGGGCCGCATCTTGCCCATTTTTCGCCGCAGGATTGCGCGAGCCTTATCCGCCCGGTCGCTAACGGCCGACTGGACGGCGATTCGCCCGTCACGCTGATGGCGGAGAACGGTCACGGGCTTTTCGGCGCACCGGGGCTGGAAGGGCACCGTAACGGGTTTGATGCCTCGCCGGTGTTCGCCACGCGGGAAGTGAGCCAGAACGGGCAAACGCTGGTGATCACCAGTGAAGACGCCACCGCCGGGTTGCGGCTTGTGAGCGAACTGGCGCTCAGCGACAGCGGCGTGCTGAAAGTGCGTCACGGGCTTACCAACCTGCGCGACGGGGCCTGGCAGGTGGATCGTTTCGCGGTCACGCTGCCGGTGGCGGAGCGGGCGTTTGAAGTGATGGCGTTTCATGGTCGCTGGACGCGCGAGTTCCAGCCGCACCGCGTGACGTTAAGCCATGATGGCTTTGTGCTGGAGAACCGCCGCGGGCGCACCTCGCACGAGCATTTTCCGGCGCTTATCGCCGGTACGCCGGGGTTTGGCGAGCAGCACGGCGACGTCTGGGGCGTGCATCTCGGCTGGAGCGGCAACCACCGGCTGAAGTGCGAAGCGAAAACCGACGGGCGGCGCTATCTCCAGGCCGAGGCGCTCTATCTGCCGGGCGAAATGGCGCTGGCGACCGGCGAGACGCTGCACACGCCCTGGCTCTACGCGAGCCATTCCTCGCGCGGCCTCAATGGCATGAGCCAGCAGTTCCACCGCTTTCTGCGCGATGAAATCATCCGTTTCCCCGGCAATAAACCGCGCCCGGTGCATCTCAACACCTGGGAGGGGATCTACTTCGACCACCAGCCGGAATACATCATGCGGATGGCGACCGAGGCTGCGGCGCTCGGCGTGGAGCGCTTTATCATCGACGACGGCTGGTTTAAGGGCCGCAACGACGATCACGCGGCGCTCGGCGACTGGTATCTCGATGAACAGAAATACCCGGACGGCCTGATGCCGGTGATCCACCACGTAAAAAACCTCGGCATGGAATTCGGCATCTGGGTGGAGCCGGAGATGATCAACCCCGATTCCGATCTTTACCGCGCGCACCCGGACTGGGTACTGGCGCTGCCGGGCTACCCGAAGACCACCGGGCGACATCAGTGGGTGCTCAACCTGAACATGCCTGACGCATTCGATTATCTGCTGGAACGCATGAGCTGGCTTTTGGGCGAGCATCCTGTCGATTACGTGAAGTGGGACATGAACCGCGAGCTGGTGCAGCCGGGCCACGCAGGCAAAGCGGCGGCGGACGCCCAGACGCGCCAGTTCTATCGTCTGCTGGATGTGCTGCGCGCGCGCTTCCCGAACGTCGAGTTTGAATCCTGCGCGTCCGGCGGCGGGCGTATCGATTTCGAGGTGCTGACGCGCACGCACCGCTTCTGGGCCTCCGACAACAACGACGCGCTGGAGCGCAATACTATCCAGCGCGGCATGAGCTACTTCTTCCCGCCGGAAGTGATGGGCGCGCATATCGGCAACCCGCGCTGCCACGCCACGTTCCGCCAGCACAGCATTGAATTTCGCGGCCTGACGGCGCTGTTCGGTCACATGGGGCTGGAGCTGGACCCGGTCAGCGCCGGGGCGCAGGAGGCCGCGGGATATCAGCGCTATGCCGCGCTCTATAAGGAATGGCGCGAGCTTATCCATACCGGCGACCTGTGGCGCGTGGAGATGCCGGACGCCGCCACGCAGGTGCAGGGCGTCGTCAGCCAGGACAAGACACAGGGGCTGTTTCTGGTAAGCCAGCTGGCGATGCCAGACTACACGCTGCCGGGCGCGCTGCGCGTGCCGGGGCTGGATCCGCAGGCCCGTTACCAGGTGCGTCTCGTGGATCATCCGAATATTCAGCTGACCGGCGCGGGCGGCCACACCATGCGCCAGTTGCCCGGCTGGATGAACGAGCCTGTCAGCGCCAGCGGCGAATGGCTGACGCAGGCGGGGCTGCAACTGCCGGTGCTTGATCCGGAAACCGCGATACTTATCGCGTTTGAGCGCGTGTAACAGAACGGCGCCGCGCAGGCGGCGCCTTAATGGGCTGGTCTTATAAGGGCGACAATAATGAATAATACCGTCTGTACCTACAAAAATAACCCGAACTTCTGGATCTTTGGTCTCTTCTTCTTTTTCTACTTCTTCATCATGGCCACCTGCTTTCCGTTTTTGCCTATCTGGCTGTCGGATGTGATTGGCCTGAACAAAACCGATACCGGTATCGTCTTCTCCTGCATGTCGCTGTTCGCGATCGCGTTTCAGCCGGTGCTGGGCGTGATTTCCGACAAGCTGGGCTTAAAGAAACATCTGCTGTGGATTATCACTACCTTGCTGGTGTTGTTCGCGCCGTTCTTCCTGTGGGTATTTGGGCCGCTTCTGAAGGTGAATATCTGGCTCGGCGCGCTGGCGGGCGGGCTGTATATCGGCTTTTGTTTCTCTTCAGGCGCCGGGGCGATTGAGGCTTATATTGAGCGCGTGAGCCGCAGCAGCGCCTTTGAATATGGTAAAGCGCGGATGTTCGGCTGTCTGGGCTGGGGGCTGTGCGCCTCAACGGCAGGCATGTTGTTTAACGTTAACCCGGCTATCGTGTTCTGGATGGGCTCCTGCGCGGCGCTGGTATTGATGGGGCTGTTGCTGGTGGCGCGTCCTCGCGCGAATCAGACGGCGCAGGTGATGAACGCGCTCGGCGCCAACCAGCCGCAGGTGACGGCCAAAATGGCGCTGGGCCTGTTCCGTCTGCCGAAGCTGTGGATGTTTATTCTCTATGTGGTGGGCGTGGCGTGCGTGTATGACGTGTTTGATCAGCAGTTCGCCACGTTTTTTAAATCGTTCTTCCCGACGCCGCAGGCGGGTACCCAGGCGTTTGGCTTCGCCACCACGGCGGGGGAGCTGTGTAACGCCATTATTATGTTCTGCTCGCCATGGATCATTAACCGCATCGGCGCGAAGAATACGCTGTTGATTGCGGGCACGATTATGGCCACGCGCATTATCGGCTCGGCGTTCGCCACGACCGTGTACGAAGTGGTGGCGCTGAAAATGCTGCACGCGCTGGAAGTGCCGTTCCTGCTGGTGGGCGCGTTTAAATACATTACCGGCGTGTTCGATACGCGCCTGTCGGCGACCATTTATCTGATTGGTTTCCAGTTTGCCAAGCAGATGGCGGCGATTTTCCTCTCCGCCTTCGCCGGTACGATGTATGACCGGATAGGGTTCCAGGATACCTATCTGATCCTCGGCAGTTTTGTGCTGGCGATAACGGTGGTATCGGCGTTTACGCTCTCCAGCCAGCGACAGGGCGTGGCGTTAAAAGCGACGGTGAAGGTTTAAGGCTGGCGTTTATCATTTATAACCGTAATTACGGCGGGTGCGCTTTGCTTACCCGCCCTACGTTTAACGGAAGGCTCTGTGTTATCCAGGGCGGGTAAGCAAAGCGCACCCGCCATTCATCCAACCCCACGTTCACTCCAGATAAAACACGCTTTTCAGCTCCTGACTCACCGGGCTGTTATCCGGGTTGGACGGCATAACCTCGCGCATATGCTTCCACCAGCGCTGGCACACCTCGGTTTGCGCCACGGCGTTCCAGCGCGCCTCGCTCTCTATCTCGACCGTGGCGAACAACAGGTGGCGCTGCGCATCAAGCCAGATAGCGTAATGGTGCGCGCCGTGCTGTTTCAGCACCGCCTCCAGCTCCGGCCAGATGGGCGAATGGCGGCGATGATATTCGTCGTGCGCGTCGGGGTTAACCTGCATCACAAACGCTTTGCGGATCATAATGCCTCCAGATAGAGCTCGCGGACCTCGTCGCGCGAGGCGACGCGCGGATTGCACGGCGCGCAGGGGTCAGCCAGCGCCTTATCCAGCCAGCCTTCGATATCCGCTTTCGTCACGCCAAGCTGGCTAAAACCGGAAGGAATGCCGACGCGGGCCGACAGCGCGCGGATAGCATTGATAGCTTCATGGCTCGCCTGTTCGTCGCTCATGTCGCGGGTATCGACGCCCATCGCCTGCGCCACGCGGGCGAACCGCTTCACGGCGCGCGGGCGGTTAAAATTTTCGATAACCGGCAGCAGGATAGCGTTGCAGACCCCGTGCGGCAGGTTATGGGTCGCGCCCGGTTGATGCGCCAGCGCGTGCACCAGGCCTAAGCCCGCGCTGTTAAACGCCATGCCCGCCAGATACTGACCGCACGCCATCTGCTCGCGCGCTTCCAGGTGGCGCCCGTCTTCCACCGCTTTCGGCAGCCACAGGTTAATCAGGCGAATCGCCTCCAGCGCGTTGGCGTCGGTCAGCGGATGCGCGCCCACCGAGACAAACGCTTCGACCGCGTGGGTCAGCGCGTCCATGCCGGTCGCGGCGGTAATGGTGGGCGGAATATCCAGCATCACGCTCGCGTCATCCACGGCGATATCCGGGATCAGATTGGGGTCAATAATCACCTCTTTGACCCGCCGTGCTTCGTTAGTGATAACCGCATTGCTGGTCATCTCCGCCGCGGTACCGGCCGTGGTGTTAATCGCCACCAGCGGCGCGCCGGGGTGTTTGACGTGGCCTACGCCCGCGTAATCGGTGGACGCGCCCGGATTGGCGGTAAGAATTTTAATCGCTTTGGCGGTATCGATGGGGCTGCCGCCGCCGAAGGCGATCAGGTAGTCGCACTGCGCGTTGCGCCAGGCCGTAAAGCCGCGCTGTACCAGCGCTTCGGTGGGGTTAGGGAAGACCTCGTCAAAAAGTTCGTAAGACATTTCCTGCGCATCGAGCGCGGCAAAGAGGCTATCAAGCAGGCCGAGTTTGACCAGTTGCCCGTCGGTGACGATCAGCGCCTTGCCCCAGTTTTTGTTCGCTACCAGCTTCACCATGTCTTCGATAGCGCCCGCGCCGTGCAGGCTGATTTTGGGTAGTGCCAGCATAAAGCTCATGCAGCTTCTCCTTGCTTTTACGGTAATGGCGGGTGCGCGTTGCTTACCCGCCCTACGGTTGTATTCACGCTGGCGGGTGCGCGTTGCTTACCCGCCTTACATTGAGGATGGGTAGGGTGGGTAAGCGCAGCGCACCCACCGTCTGTCTCCACGCGCGCGCCCGTTTAAAGCGCGATCGCGCCCGCGTGCGGCGTTACGCCAAAACGCTCGCCGAGCGCGATCAACTCCTCGCGCGTTATGGTCTGCTTCATGCCGCCCATCGACAGCACCTTGACCAGGATCTCGGCCGATTTCTCGGCGGTATCGATAAGCCCGAACGCCTCATCAAGCGTCGGCCCGGTGCCGAAAATGCCGTGATGCGGCCACAGCACCAGCGTGTGGGTTTTCATCTGCTCCGATGTGGCGCTGCCGATGCCGTCGGTACCCGGCACCATCCATGGCACGATGCCGATGCCGTCCGGGAATACCACCAGACACTCGGTGCTGCCTTCCCACAACAGGCGCGTAAAGCGCGCTTCATCGAGCTCCAGCACGAAACTCAGCGCAATCAGGTTGGTGGCGTGGCAGTGCATGATCACCCGGTCCTTGTCGGCGGAGACGGCTTTGCGCACCGCGTGCGACTGAAAATGCGACGCCAGCTCAGACGTCGGCAGGCCGCCATTGGCGAGCCCCCAGTGAATGTGGTACGCCATACCGTCATCGGTGATTTGCAGCAGCACCAGCGTGTCTGCCGGGTCGAGCTGCACGTTGCGGAAAAACTTCCCGGAACCGGTCACGAGAAACCAGCATCCCGCGAGCTCTGTACGCGGCTGGCTCAGCTCCACGCTGCGCGGCGCTGGGTAGAATTCGTCGCGGTAAGGCTCCACGTCGGCCGCGTCAAGGCGCAGGCTCACGTTGCCGCCGTTACGTTCGTCCCAGCCTTTCAGCCACATATCGCTGGTGGCTTTAACCATTCCCTGAACAAACCAGGAAGAAAGAATGCGTTGCATGAGTGCTCCTTAGCGCGTGCTTAAAACGTGTTGTTCATAATGACGGACGGCGGAGAGCCACGCCGCGTTGGCCGGGGTGTCGTGGCGCTCGCAGTACATTTCCCAGACGGCCTGCCACGGCAGCGATTTCTGCTCTTCGAGCAGCGCCAGACGGGCGGTGTAATCGCCGTCAAGCTCCAGCTGACGCAGTTGCGCGGTCGGTTCCAGCAGCGCGCGCAGCAGCGCTTTTTTCATGTTGCGGGTGCCAATCACCCACGCCGCGATGCGGTTGATGGAGGCATCGAAGAAATCGAGGCCGATATGCACGCGGTCAAACAGATCGTGGCGAATGATCTCCCCGGCGATGGCCTGCGTTTCATCATCCAGCAGTACGACATGATCGCTGTCCCAGCGCACCGGACGGCTCACATGCAGCAGCAGACGCGGCACGTAAAGTATCGCGGCGGAGATTTTGTCGGAGATAACTTCGGTCGGGTGGAAATGCCCGGCGTCGAGGCACAGCGCGGTCTGGCGACTGGCGGCATAGCCCAGGTAAAACTCGTTAGAGCCGACGGTGTAACTCTCAGCGCCAATGCCGAACAACTTGCTTTCTACCGCGTCGATATGGTGCGCCGGGTTGAGTTTCTCGCGGATAACGTCATCCAGCGCGGCGAGCAGGCGGCGTCGCGGCGCCAGACGGTCCACCGGCGTATCTTTCATGCCGTCCGGGATCCAGATGTTCATCACCGACGGCGTGCCGAGCTGTTCGCCGAACGACGCCGACACGCGGCGGCTTGCCTGACAGTGTTCAATCCAGAACTGGCGAATTTCCGGGTTAGGGTGCGAGAGCGTAAAGCCGTCGGCGCTCAGCGGGTGCGAGAAGCAGGACGGGTTAAAATCGAGCCCCAGCTGGCGCTCGCGCGCCCACGTTACCCAGTTTGCGAAGTGCGCCGGTTTGATTTCATTGCGGGCGACCGGCGTGTCGGATTCCAGATAGATGGCGTGCAGGTTGAGGCGTTTGGGGCCGGGGATCAGGCGCAGCGCCTGGTCGAGATCGGCGCGCAACTCTTCGGCGTTGCGCGCCTTGCCCGGATAGTTGCCGGTCGCCTGAATGCCGCCGGTAAGTTGCCCCTGCGGGTTTTCAAACCCGGCCACATCGTCGCCCTGCCAGCAGTGCATGGAAACCGGCAGGCGATCAAGCTGGCGCAGCGCGGCTTCGGCATCGACGCCAACGGCGGCGAAGCGTTGCTTCGCCAGTTCCCATGCCTGGTGAATGTGAGTGGTCATGCGTAAAGCTCCTTCCTGGTTTGACGACCCGGCGATAACCGCGCCGCCTGGCGCGCTATCTCGCTGTCAGTCTGAGGGTGAAAAGGGGTCAGCGTCTGGCTGGCGGTCACGACGCTGCGAAACGCGTCGACATCGGCAATCTCATCCAGCGCCATTAACTGGCAGCCGATGTTGCCGAGCGTGGAGGCTTCCACCGGGCCCGCCAGTACCGGGATGCCGCAGGCATCGGCGCAGAGCTGGTTCAACAGCGGGTTCTGGCTGCCGCCGCCGACGATATGCAGCACCGTAAACGGACGCCCGCGCAGGGCGGTCAGCTCTTCCAGCACGCGGGCGTAAAGCAGCGCCAGGCTGTCAAAGATGCAGCGCGCCAGTTCTGCCGCGCTTTGCGGCGCAGGCTGGCCGCGCTCAAGGCAGGCGGCCTGAATTTCGCGGCTCATGTTTTCGGGGTTGATAAAACGGTCATCGTTGGGGTTCACGACAAAGCGGCAGGGCGCAAGCGCGCGCGCCTCGTCGATAAGCGTGGGCAGGTCGTTAATCTGTTGCTCCTGGCAGACGCGCTGCAACAGCCACAGGCCCATGATGTTCTTCAGCACCCGGTATCGCCCTTCGGCGCCGCCTTCGTTAGTGATATTGGCCGCGAGCGCGCGGTCGTCGGTGTACGGCGTTTTGCTCTCAAAACCCATCAGCGACCAGGTGCCGGAGGAGAGCCAGGCCGCGTCCGGCGTCGCCAGCGGCGCGGCGATCACGGCGCTGGCGGTGTCGTGGGTCGCCACGGATACCACCGGCACCTCCACGCCCTGCGCGCTGCGCCAGCGGCCGATGACGTTGCCCGGATGCGTCGGCGCGCCGAGCCAGTGGCGCGGCACGCCCGCCCAGTCGAGCAGCGTCTCGTCCCAGTTATCGGTGTTGATGTTGATAAGCTGCGTGGTGGTCGCGTTGGTGTAATCCCAGTTCAGCGCGCCGGTCAGCCGGTAGCAGAGGTAATCGGGGATGAGCAGCGCGTGCGCCACGCGCCCGACCAGCTCCGGCTGCTGTTCCACCAGCGCGCGAAACTGATAGAGGGTATTGAACGGCAGGAACTGGATGCCG
Organism: Cronobacter turicensis z3032; assembly: GCA_000027065.2. Taxonomy (NCBI): domain Bacteria; kingdom Pseudomonadati; phylum Pseudomonadota; class Gammaproteobacteria; order Enterobacterales; family Enterobacteriaceae; genus Cronobacter; species Cronobacter turicensis. The sequence continues at coordinate 161,534 of FN543093.2, forward strand.
GTGCGGCGGTAAATCGCCTCGCGGCCCACCTGTTGCTCTGCGCGGGCCATGATGCCGTCGGTGCGGCTGTCGCGGTACGACACCGGCAGGCCGACGCGCTCGCCGCGTGCGTCCAGCAACACATAATCGACGCCCCAGGTGTCGATGCCGATGCTGTCGATAGCGACGCCGCGCGCGCAGGCTTTTTCAAGGCCCGCGCGCACTTCACGCTCCAGCGCGTCCACATCCCAGGTGTCGAAGCCGTCCACGCGGCGCAGGCCGTTGGCGAAACGGTGGATTTCTTCAAGCGTCAGGCGCTGTCCGTGGCTGTCGTAGCGGGCCAGCATTACGCGGCCGCTGGAGGCGCCCAGATCGACCGCGACGCTATGGCGAATAGTCATGGTTAGGGTCCTGTTGGAATCTCTGACGCCAGTCTAGGGAGCGGCACGGCGGCGCACCTTCACTCCACGGACAGCGTGTTCACCGCGCTGGCAAGGAAGCAAAGATGAACGTGAGGAAGTTCACAAAATGGCGTCTGGCCGCCCGGCAGGCAGGGGTGTGAGCCGCGCCGCATTTCCAGAAATTTCACGGTGTTTCTTAAAAAACCGACGGGCTTTGCGCGTTTTGGCGTCGAAAATTTAAGGTCTGAGTGAGAACCGTTATCTACTATCAGACAGGTTTTACAGAATGCGGGGGCGATGATGACGGTACTACAGGGCATTGATTTTTTCCCATCCGGCGCGGCGTCGGTCACTATTGAACCGCGTCTGCCGCAGGCAGCCTTTCCTGAGCATCATCATGATTTCTGGGAGATTGTTATCGTCGAGCACGGCACCGGCACGCATGTGTTTAATGGCCAGCCGTATACGCTCAGCGGCGGCTCCGTCTGTTTTGTGCGCGACCACGATCGCCATCTCTATGAGCACACCGAGAACCTCTGTCTGACCAATGTGCTGTATCGCTCTCCGCAGGCGTTCAGTTTCCTGTCGGGGCTTGAAAAGCTCCTGCCGCAGGAGCAGGACGGCCACTATCCGTCGCACTGGCGCGTCAGCCAGCAGACGCTGCATCAGGCCAGCCCGCTGGTGGAGAGGCTGGAAGCGCTGCGCGAATGCAGCGACGTACACGCCGTCGCCAGCATGGAGATGCTCTTTATGCAGCTGTTGATTTTGCTGCGAAGCGGCAGTCAGATGCAGGGTGGCGGCCATGCCGATGAGCGGCTGAACCAGCTTATCGCCTGGCTTGAGGATCACTACGCGGAAGAGGTCTGCTGGGAGCAGCTCGCCGACAAACACATGCTGTCGTTGCGCACGTTACACCGGCAGCTTAAGCAGCGCACCGGCCTGACGCCGCAGCGTTACCTTAACCGCCTGCGCCTCATGAAAGCGCGCTATCTGCTGCGCCATAGCGAAGAGAGCGTTACGGATATCGCCTACCAGTGCGGCTTTGGCGACAGCAACCATTTCTCCACGCTGTTCCGGCGTGAATTTTCGTGGTCGCCGCGCGACATTCGCCAGGGGCGCGACGAACAGATGCAGTAACGCGAAGGGAATCACCGTTTTCTGCGGCAAAAAAGGGGATACTTTGCAGCTATTTGCCCCGGAGATACGCTGTGGCCTCTCAGTTAATGCTCAGGAAAGCGGATTTCTTCGCGACACCTGCCCAGCCGGTCGTCGTGGCGGATCGCTACCCTCAGAATGTCTTTGCCGAGCATACCCACGAGTTCTGCGAACTGGTGCTGGTGTGGCGCGGCAACGGGCTGCATGTGCTGAATGACCGCCCGTATCGCATCACCTGCGGCGATCTCTTTTATATCCGCGCCGAAGACCGCCACAGTTATCAGTCGGTCAACGATCTGGTGCTGCACAACATCATCTATTGTCCTGAACGACTGCAACTGAACGTTAACTGGCGCGATCTGCTGGAAAACCCGCGCGGTGTGAACGGCGACCCGCGCTGGCGGCTCAGCAGCCAGGGTATGGTGCAGGCGCGTCAGGTCATCGACCAGCTGGAGCATGAGAGCCCGAAGCACGACGCGCTCTCGCACTGTTTAGCCGAAAGCCTCTTTTTACAACTGGCGATTACGCTGCGCCGTCATCGTTATCAGCCATCGGGCGGCACGGGGCCGGGCGAGGGCGAAACGCTGGATCTGCTGATGGCGGCGCTGGGCAACAGCCTTGAAGTGCCGTTTGATTTGCAGCACTTTTGCAGCCATTACCAGATTGCCGAACGCCCGCTGCGCCAGCTGTTCCGCCAGCAGACGGGCATGAGCATCAGCCAGTATCTGCGCCAGCTGCGCATCTGCCAGGCGCAGTACCTGCTGCGTCACTCCTCGTTGCTGATTAGCGATATCGCCGCGCGCTGCGGCTTTGAGGACAGTAACTATTTCTCGGTGGTGTTTACCCGTGAAACGGGCGTGACGCCACGGGTGTGGCGTCAGCAGTGGGGCGCAATGACAGGTTAGTTCGCCGCCATGCCCAGCCCGACGATATTCGCCGCCACGATAATCACCACGCAGCCCAGGCTCAGCACGCTGACCGGGCGACGCCCGGCGGCTTTCCACTCGCGCAGCACCAGCCCGACGATCCCGCCGCACAGCACGTAAAAGCTCATGTGCAGCATCCAGCTGATGTAGTCATACTGCGCCGGGATGCGCGCATGTCCCCAGGCGTAGAAGAAAAACTGCAAATACCACATCAGCCCGCCCAGCGCCGAGAGCAGCACGTTGCTGATAAGCAGCGGTTTCGCCAGCGAGAAATCGGCTTTCAGCGACAGCGTTTTCACCTTCGCGAGGCGAATAAAACAGAAGCCGAGGTTGATGAGCGCGCCGCCGCCCATGATAACGACATAGCTCGGCAGGCCGACATACAGCGGGTCGACGCCCAGCGCCGCGGCGGCTTCATGCATCGGTTTTGCGGCGTCCATCGCAAACGACATGCCCGCCGAGAACACGCCGCACATCACCGCCAGCACCAGCCCTTTCTTGAGGTTAAACTCTTCGGCCCTGATACCCATCTGGCGCTCTTTCAACTGGCCCGCGCGGGTGACGATGGCGACGCCAATCAGGGCGACGAACACGCCAAGCAGCGTCATCCGCCCGCCGGGTGTGCCGATGAGCAGCCCGAATTTACCGTTCAGCATCGGCGTCATTAGCGTGCCGACAATCAGCGTAATGCCAATCGCGATGCCGATGCCCATCGACATGCCGAGATAGCGCATGGTCAGGCCGTAGTTAATGTTGCCGATGCCCCACATCGCGCCGAATAAAAACACCGGCAGCAGCGTGGCGGCGCTGAACGAGCGGTAATAGGCCCAGAAATCGGGCAGCAGCAGAGCGCTGACTACCCACGGTAAAATCAGCCACGACACCACGCCGCCTACTGACCACATGGTTTCCCAGGACCAGTGCCGCACCTTCTTAAACGGCGCATAAAAGCAGGCGGCGCTCGCGGCGCCAATCAAATGCCACAGTATTCCCATGGTTATTGCGTTACTCATGCTGTCGTCCTCGTTTCCGTCATAAGGCCAGACGGGAGCGAAAGCCGCCCCCTAACCGAAACGAGTCTATTGAGGCGCTCAATCTTTCACCTTCGGGGCGCTGCCGCGAAGCGCAGGCGGATGGCAAAAAACAGGGGGTAAGCCGAACGGGGATCACACTTTGTGGTGAATTCAGACGATGCCTAAGACATGGAAATCTGTGTAAAAATCAGCGCCAGGTGTCCATTTTCAGCCATTATTGCGTTAAGTTATAACCATATAAAAACTGCGGCATTGATAAACATTTTCAATATCATTTAATTAACTATAATGAACCCACTGCTTACGCGGCGTTAACACCTCTGCCGCCCGATAATAATGGAGATGATGAATATGAGTTATACACTGCCATCCCTGCCGTACGCCTATGACGCGCTTGAACCGCATTTCGACAAGCAGACGATGGAAATCCATCACACCAAACACCACCAGACTTACGTCAACAACGCCAACGCGGCGCTGGAAAGCCTGCCGGAGCTGGCGAACCTGCCGGTTGAAGAGCTGATCGCGAAACTGGATCAGGTTCCGGCTGACAAGAAAACCGTTCTGCGTAACAACGCGGGCGGCCACGCGAACCACAGCCTGTTCTGGAAAGGCCTGAAAAAAGGCACCACCCTGCAGGGCGATCTGAAAGCGGCTATCGAGCGCGATTTCGGCTCCGTTGAGAAATTCAAAGAAGAGTTCGAGAAAGCGGCAGCGACCCGTTTCGGCTCTGGCTGGGCGTGGCTGGTGCTGAAAGGCGACAAACTGGCTGTCGTGTCCACCGCAAACCAGGATTCCCCGCTGATGGGCGAAGCTATTTCCGGCGCTTCCGGCTACCCGATCCTGGGCCTGGACGTGTGGGAGCATGCGTACTACCTGAAATTCCAGAACCGCCGTCCGGACTACATCAAAGAGTTCTGGAACGTGGTTAACTGGGACGAAGCCGCAGCGCGTTTCGCTTCTCAGAAATAAGGTTGCAACCTGACCTGTAAAAAGCGAGCCTGATGGCTCGCTTTTTTTATATCCGCAAAAGGAGGCGCGTATGTATTTCCCGGTGCAGGTTTATCTCGGCAAAATCCGCGACTATGAAGGCAGCAGGCCCAGCGCCATCGGCAAAGTGCAGGTGGAAGGCGAACTGTCGCTCACCAGCCGCGGGCTGGTTGGCGATCAGCAGGCGGAGAAGAAAATTCACGGCGGGGCGGACCGCGCGCTGTGCCATTATCCGCGCGAGCATTACGCCGTCTGGGCGCGTGAATACCCGGAACAGGCGGAGTGGTTCGCGCCGCCCGCGTTTGGCGAGAATCTCTCAACGCTGGGGCTTACCGAAGAAAACGCGTTTATCGGCGATATCTTTCGCTGGGGCGAGGCGCTTATCCAAATCACCCAGCCGCGTTCGCCGTGTTTTAAGGTCAATTTTCACTCTAGGATTAGCGAGCTTTCCGGCCGGATGCAGGATACCGCGCGCTGCGGCTGGCTGTACCGGGTGATAGGCGAGGGCAAGGTGTTCAGCGACGCGCCGCTGGAGCTGGTGTCGCGAGTGAGCGGCATTTCCGTGCGCGAGGCCGCCGCCATCGCGTGGCATACGCCGTTCGATGACGAGCAGTATCACCGGCTGCTGAGCGCAGGCGGCCTTTCCGCCAGTTGGGCGAAAACGCTGCAAAACCGGCGTCTTAACGGGAAGATCGAGGGTTTTTCGCGCAGGTTGTGGGGCCGGGGGTAGTGCGCGCGGTTACCCGAATGTAATTGGTGGGTGCGCTGCGCTTACCCACCCTACAGGAAATGGGGCGGTGCTTGCTGGTGGGTGCGCTTCGCTTACCCACCCTACGGGAAAACTTGTCTCTATGCGTTGTAGGGCGGGTAAGCGAAGCCGCACCCGCCATCGTCAATTAACCCGCCATCGTCACAACACCCACGATTTACGCTGCGTTATCCTGCTTAGGTTTCGCGCTGGCGGCGGGCAGGTCCGCTAAAACCGACGTAAATTCCGGGGACGGCACCAGCGATTCGCGGGTGATCTCCTTAATCGACTTCGCGCCGGTCAGCGTCATCGCCACCCGCATCTCCTTCTCAATCAAATTCAGCAGATTCGCCACGCCCTGCTCGCCGTGGGTCGCGAGCGCGTAAAGATACGCGCGGCCCAGCAACACGCTATCGGCGCCGAGCGCTATCATGCGCACCACATCCAGCCCGTTACGGATGCCGCTGTCAGCCAGGATTGTGATATCGCCTTTCACGGCATCGGCGATGGCGGGCAGCGCGCGGGCCGACGAGAGCACGCCGTCAAGCTGGCGGCCGCCATGGTTGGATACCACAATCCCGTCGGCGCCGAAGCGCACCGCGTCGCGGGCGTCTTCCGGGTCGAGGATCCCCTTGATAACCATCGGGCCATCCCAGAATTCGCGGATCCATTCCAGGTCCTTCCAGGAGATGGATGGGTCGAAGTTGTTCGCCAGCCAGCCGATGTAATCCTCAAGCCCGGTCGGCTTGCCGAGATAGGCGGAAATATTGCCGAGATCGTGCGGGCGGCCATGCAGACCCACGTCCCACGCCCACTGCGGGTGCGTCACCGCCTGCCAGTAGCGGCGCATGGCGGCGTTGGCGCCGCTCATGCCCGAGTGGGCATCGCGGTAGCGCGCGCCAGGCGTTGGCATATCAACGGTAAACACGAGCGTCGAACAGCCCGCCGCTTTGGCGCGCTCCAGCGCATTACGCATAAAACCGCGGTCGCGCAGTACATACAGCTGGAACCACATCGGGCGATTGATAGCGGGCGCGACCTCTTCAATCGGGCAGACAGACACCGTCGAGAGCGTAAAGGGAATGCCTTTCGCCGCCGCCGCACGCGCCGCCTGAACTTCGCCGCGTCGCGCGTACATGCCGCACAGCCCGACCGGGCCGAGCGCGACCGGCATCGAGAGCGTTTCGTTAAACAGCGTCGTCTCAAGACTTAAGTCCGACATATTTTTCAGCACGCGCTGGCGCAGCGCCACCTGTGAGAGATCGTCCACGTTGCGCTTAAGGGTATATTCCGCGTATGCGCCGCCGTCGATGTAGTGAAACAGAAACGGCGGCAGGATACGCTGCGCCGCTGCGCGATAGTCGCTGGCTGCGGAAATAATCATTCATCATTCTCCCTGGACGGTTTCATTAGGTCGTCGGGCAGGCGGGTGACACGCGCCTGGCGGGCGACATCTTCATCAAGCTGTTTAATCGTGGAGTGGACAAAGCCGAGGTGGCGCAGCGTCGCGTTGCGCGCCCGTTCGGCATCGCCGGTTTCTATCGCCTCCAGCATCTCGCGGTGCTGGCCGGTGAGCTGCGCGAAAATCGGCTGCTGCTGATACATCCGCTGACGGCTCTCCATCACGGACGACTGCAGCAGATCGAAAAAGCCGCGCATGGTCTGGAGCAGCACCACGTTGTGCGACGCCTCGGCAATCGCCAGGTGAAAGCGCACGTCGGCCTGCGAGGCGAGATCCGGGTCGTCGCGTTCGGTAAACTGCAACATCGCGTCGAAGCAGTAGCGCAGCTTTTCTTTATCCTGCGCGGTGGCGCGCAGCGCCGCATACCACGCGGTGCTGGCCTCAATGGCGTGGCGGGCTTCTAAAATGTCGTAGCGATAACCCGGATCGTCCGCCATCAGGTTGCGGATGGGCTGGACGATGCGCTGTTCCGACCACGGCTCCAGTTGATAGCGCACAAAGGTGCCGCCGCCGCGACGGCTTATCAGCAGTCCGTCGCGAATCAAAATCTGCAACGCTTCGCGCAGTGAATTGCGCGAGACGCCAAGCTCCTGCGCCAGCTGTCGCTCCGAAGGCAGGCGCATTCCGGCTTCCAGCCCGCGCTCGGCGATGAGCGCACGAATGCGCTCCACCAGATGGTCGGCCAGTCGCCGGGTCATTAATGTCATGGGATCATCCAGGTAAAGTAGTAAGCCTGAAGCAGCGTGATGAGCCCCACCATGCAGGTGAACGCCAGGCTGTGTTTCACGGTAAAGCGGAAGAGATCCGACTCTTTGCCCACCAGCCCCACCGCCGCGCAGGCGATAGCGATAGACTGCGGCGAAATCATCTTGCCGGTCACGCCGCCGGTGGTGTTCGCCGCCACCATCAGAATATCCGAGACGCCGGTCTGCTGCGCCGCCGTGGCCTGGAGCGCCGCGAACAGCGCGTTCGACGAGGTATCCGAACCGGTCAGGAACACGCCAAGCCAGCCGAGGAACGGCGAGAAGAACGGAAACGCGCTGCCGGTGTGCGCCAGCGCGAGCGCCAGCGTCGAGGAGAGCCCGGAGTAGTTAGAGATAAACGCGAACGCCAGCACCATGCCGATAGAGTAAATCGGCAGCGCCAGCTCTTTCATCGTCTGACCGAAGGTTTCCACGGCGGCTTTCGGCTTCATGCGCAGCCAGATAATCGAAATGACAGCCGCCACGAAAATCGCGGTGCCGGTGGCGGAGAGCCAGTCGAATTTGTAGACCGCCGCGTAGGAGGTGGCCTTTGCGACAACCGGCGGCATACGGGCCACGAGGCCATCCAGGAACGGCACGGAGAAGTTAAACACCAGATCTGACAGCGGGCCGCCTTTGGCGAACAGCGCTTTAAACGGCGGAATGCTCCAGAGCGTGACCGTGGCGGTCAGGAACAGGAACGGCGACCAGGCGCGCACCACCTGGCCTGCGGTATAGTTCTTGCGCGCCAGCGTCTGATCGACCACCGAGGCGCCCATATCGCCGAAGCGGAAAATACGCACCGGCTGCCAGCGTTTGAGAAACAGCGTCAGGCAGATCAGCGATACCAGTGAAGAGATAATGTCCGGCAGCTCCGGCCCGATAAAGTTCGAGCTCAAATACTGGGCGATGGCAAACGAGCCACCGGCGACCAGCACCGCGGGCCAGGTCTCTTTGATGCCGCGCCAGCCGTCCATAATCGCCATGATCCAGAACAGCACGATAATCGTCAGGAACGGCAATTGACGGCCCACCATCTGACCAATCTGGAAGCTGTCGAGCCCGGTCACCTGGCCTGCCACCAGAATCGGGATGCCCATCGCGCCAAACGCCACCGGCGCGGTGTTGACAATCAGGCACAGCCCAGCGGCGTACAGCGGGTTAAAGCCAAGTCCTACCAGCAATGCGGCGGTGATCGCCACCGGCGCGCCAAAACCCGCGGCCCCTTCCAGAAACGCCCCGAACGAGAAACCGACGATCAGCATTTGCAGGCGCTGGTCCGGCGTGATGGAGAGAATAGACGAGCGGATGATGTCGAACTGCCCGGTTTTCACCGAAATTTTATAGACGAACACCGCGGCGATGATAATCCACGCTATCGGCCACAGGCCGTAGAAGAAGCCGTAAATCACGGACGCGAATGCGCGTTCCGCCGGCATCTTGTAGAAAAAGAGCGCCACCAGCAACGCGATGACGACGGTAATGGTCGCCGCCAGATAGCCTTTCAGCTTGAGCTTAATCAGCGCGAAAAAGAAAAACAGGATCGGCAAAGCGGCAATCAGGCTTGAGAGCCAGATATTCCCTGCCGGGTCGTAATTCTGCTGCCAGAGGTGCATAGCGAATCTCCTGCGGGCCTTCATTCGTGCCGGAAGTCTGTGCTTCTGTTAGCGCGGATTTGTAAAAGTGGCCCAACCAATGTGTTGTTGTAGGGTGAATGACAACAAAAGGTTAACCATTTGTTAGGCGTCGGCAACACACTGGTTACGCTTTTTTGGGGTTTTGTGAGTGGGCGGTAAGTTTGCGAGGGAATTGGTAGGGCCAATTCAGGCGGTGTCTGGCGAGTCAGCGCCACTCCCTCTTCGAAACGAGAAATCGTGGAAGGCGTCTCGCAATAACCGCACATAAAACGTTTCGCTTTCGTTTACAGCAGTAAAATCATTTCCGATTTCATGGGCAGGAAGCCCGGAAGGTATGACAGAGAGTGATGCTGGAGAGTAATTCTGTGCAGGGAAGCGCGTCATGTTTGAATTAATTTTTCATCCAGGCGCCGTGGGAGAACTGTACGTGCTTGATCCCGCTATGCAGGCGAAGTGTTGAGAGGGCTGGAAAAGCTTGAACGAGAAAGTTTCCGGCTGCGTTATCCGGACACCCGCGTGTTAAGTGGGGGCTTGTACGAACTGCGGGTTGGCGCTAAAGATATCGCACGCACGTTTTTTGCTTTCGCGATGCGTACTCAGGCGGGACTGACAAAAGACGACGTTGCCGAAAGAATGGGCAACTCACCGCCAGAAATCACCCGCCTGGAAGATCACGCGCTATGCGCCAGCGCCGACACGCTTCAACGGTATGCGCAGGCGTGCGGCGTTAAATTAAAGCTTTCTTTCAGTTAACACGGCCGCCAGACGGCGGCCCGCCACGCTTAAAACTCGCTTTTCGCAAAGCCGGTCATCTCTTTGAGGCCCATTTCACGGCCAAGCTCGGTCATCGGGTGAACGACCACCAGCCCACGCACGCTTTTTTTCAGCTTGCCCATATCGGCCTGCTCTTTTTTAGTGATGGGGCGTTTAAACGGCATGGCCATCAGCTTCTGCGCTTCTTTGCTGAGCTTGTCGGTGCGCACATCTTTCAGGCGCGCGATTTCCGCTTCCAGCGTGGCGATTTCCTGCTCCAGCTCCGCGTATTTGTCGGCGGCTTCCGTCAGGGAAACGGCGGCCTGCTGGTGACGTACGGCATCAAGGCGGTCGCTCAGGCGTTTAATTTCAGCTTTTTCGATCTCTTTCATTCACACAAACCATCAGAAAAGGGGGTATTGCTGCAAAGGATACACTAATTGCGGGGGACGAATGAAAAAAGCGGGAAAAGTCTCCCGCCCGAAGGCGGGAGAAAAGGGGGAGACCAATGAGGTTAACGCTTACTCTTTGTCGTGCTCTTCCCAGGCCATGGCGCGTTTCACCGCTTTGCGCCAGCCTTCGTAGCGGTAGTTACGCTCGGTGGTTTCAATACCCGGGCGGAATTCACGCTCAATCACTGCTTTTTCCTGGAGTTCATCCAGGTTCTGCCAGTAGCCGACCGCAAGACCAGCCAGATAGGCTGCGCCCAGCGCGGTGACTTCACGCACTTCCGGGCGCTCCACGCGGGTGCCCAGAATGTCGGACTGGAACTGCATCAGGAAGTTGTTCGCCACGGCGCCGCCGTCCACGCGCAGCGCGTGCAGACGAATGCCGGAATCCGCCTGCATCGCTTCCAGCACGTCGCGGGTCTGGTAGGCGATGGATTCCAGCGTCGCGCGAATAATGTGGTTAGAGTTCACGCCGCGGGTAAGGCCGAAAATCGCGCCACGAGCGTACGGGTCCCAGTAGGGCGCGCCGAGGCCGGTAAACGCCGGTACTACATAAACGCCGTTGGTATCTTTCACTTTGGTCGCGAAATATTCGGAGTCAAACGCGTCGCTGATGAGCTTCATCTCGTCGCGCAGCCACTGAATCGACGCGCCCGCCATAAACACCGCGCCTTCCAGCGCATAGTTCACTTCACCGCGCGGGCCGCAGGCGATGGTGGTCAGCAGGCCGTGGGTCGAGGCCACCGCTTTTTCGCCGGTGTTCATCAGCATAAAGCAGCCGGTGCCGTAGGTGTTTTTCGCCATCCCTTCTTTCACGCAGAGCTGGCCAAACAGCGCCGCCTGCTGGTCCCCCGCGATACCGGCGATAGGAATACGGGTGCCGCCTTTACCGCCGATGTTGGTCTGGCCGTACACTTCAGATGACTTACGGACCTGCGGCAGCATGGCGCGCGGAATATCCAGCGCTTCCAGCATTCTGTCATCCCAGTCAAGCTCGTGGATGTTGAACAGCATGGTGCGCGAGGCGTTGGTGTAGTCGGTGACATGCACGCGGCCCTGGGTCATTTTCCAGATAAGCCAGGTATCGACGGTGCCGAACAGCAGTTCGCCGCGCTTAGCGCGCTCGCGGGCGCCCTCGACGTGGTCGAGGATCCACTTCACCTTGGTGCCGGAGAAATACGGGTCAATCACGAGGCCGGTCGACTGACGCACATAATCTTCCATGCCGTCGCGCTTCAGCTTCTCGCAAATCTCCGAGGTGCGGCGGCACTGCCAGACAATCGCGTTATGGATCGGTTTGCCGGTTTCACGCTCCCAGACCACCGCGGTTTCGCGCTGGTTAGTGATGCCGATTGCGGCAATCTGATCCGAACTGATATCCGCTTTCGCGAGGGCTTCCACCAGCGTGGAACTCTGGGAGGCCCAGATTTCCATCGGGTCATGCTCTACCCAGCCTGGACGCGGGTAGATTTGTTCAAATTCACGCTGGGAGACGCTGACGATGTTGGCGTCATGATCCAGCACGACGGCGCGGGAGCTGGTAGTGCCCTGGTCGAGCGCAACGATATATTTTTTTTCTGGAGTCATCATTTTTATCCCGTAAATCGGTTACAGCGAAGCTTTCTGTTGTGCGCTGGCGGCAGAAGGTTTATCCGCTTCTGGCTCACAGGTATCGCACGGTAAATGGCGGCCAATCAGTTTGCGGTAGCCAAACGCGCCAAGCGCCGCGCCGACGACCGGGCCCAGGGCCGGCACCAGGAAGTAAGGAATATCACGCCCGCCGGTAAAGGCCACGTTACCCCAGCCTGCAAGCCACGCGAACGCCTTCGGTCCTAAATCGCGCGCCGGGTTCATGGCGAAGCCGGTCAGCGGGCCCATTGACGCGCCGATAACCGCAATCAGCAGGCCAATCAGCAGCGGCGCCAGCGGGCCGCGCGGGATGCCGTTGCCGTCGTCGGTCAGCGCCAGGATAACGCCCATCAGAATGGCGGTAATGATCATTTCAACCGCAAACGCCTGAATCAGGTTGATGTGCGGGTTTGGATAGGTAGAGAAAATCCCGGCCAGATCGAGACTTTCGACGCTGCCGCGAACCATGTGGTGAGTCTGTTCGTAATCGAGGAAAAGATTGTAGTAAAGCCCGTAAACTAACGCCGCTGCGCAAAAGGCGCCGGCAAACTGAGAAATAATAAAAGGAACGACTTTGCGCCCGTCGAAACAGGCAAACAGCCACAACGCGATGGTTACCGCCGGGTTAAGATGCGCGCCGGAAACGCCTGCGGTCAGGTAGATGGCCATCGCCACGCCCAGACCCCAGATGATGCTGATTTCCCACTGTCCGAAACTGGCTCCTGCCACTTTCAGCGCCGCCACGCAGCCCACACCGAAGAAAATCAACAACCCGGTACCGAGGAATTCGGCGATGCACTCGCCTTTTAAGGTTGATGTTTGACTCATAATCGGGTCCTGAAGGCTAATTGATGATTATTGTAAGCATGGTGTCGAAGACGACCACGATGTCATGTAGACATGGTGTTAACTTATCGTTAACGAACAAAAACGAGAAATATCGAAATCAAAATGTGTGTGTCACGTCAAGAAAATGAGCGTTTTCGCGCTCGGAAGCGTGTTTTTCGGACAGAGGGAAGTGAGAGCTGAATCATTTCATTAACGCATATGTTAACAATTTACCGCAGTGTGAAGCGAATACACTCGGTTTAGACTGAAAAAGCGCGCAAACCGCAATCCGTGCGGGTTGTCGCTGGACAGGGGCACAAGGGCTTCATACAATCGGGACGAGTGTTGTGCGCACAGATTAATTTAAGGCGTCGCCGGGCACCGGGACGAGGATAGTTATCCATCAACGCCTTGCAATTCAGGAGAGGTAGGACGATGTCATTTGAAGTGTTTGAGAAACTGGAAGCCAAAGTACAGCAGGCTGTTGATACCATCACCCTGCTGCAGATGGAAATCGAAGAGCTGAAAGACAAGAATAATCAACTTGCTCAGGAAGTTCAGAACGCCCATGGCAGCCGCGAAGCGCTGGAGCACGAAAACCACCAGCTGCGCGAACAGCAGCATGTCTGGCAGGAACGCCTGCAGGCGCTGCTGGGGAAAATGGAAGAAGTGTGATTAACGCACATTGAACCAAAAAAGAACGGGCGCTCAGGGCGCCCGTTTTTGTTACTCGATATCCAGCGGATCTTCAGAAAGGATAATACCGGTATTGTCGGCGTAGAGATGGTCGCCGGAGAAGAAGGTCACGCCGCCGAAATTGACGCGCACGTCGCTTTCGCCAATGGCTTCACCTGCCGCGCCCACCGGGATCGCCGCCAGCGCCTGGATGCCGACATCCAGCTCCGCCAGATCGTCCACCTGACGCACCGCGCCGTAGACGACAATACCTTCCCACTCATTCTGCACCGCAAGGCGCGCCAGTTCCGCATCAATCAGGGCGCGGCGTACCGAACCGCCGCCATCGACCAGTAAAACGCGTCCGCGGCCATTTTCTTCGAGCAGCTCATACAGCAACCCGTTGTCCTCGAAACATTTCACCGTGATGATTTGCCCGCCAAAAGAAGAGCGACCGCCGAAGTTGGAGAACAGAGGCTCCACAACGTTGACCTCTTCCTGGTAGATGTCACAAAGCTCAGAAGTATCGTATTTCATAGGTTTAACGTTCAGTTGCTGCAAGAGTTGTCAGTATATCGCTTAACGCGCGCTGTTGGCAAAATCATCAATTGTTAATTGATGCGGGTCAGTTAACGCAGAGGCTGGCTGACGATAAGCCCGATGATAAACAGCAGATTAACCAGCAGCGCCGCTTTGACGGTACGTTCGAGCATCGGGCGCATCGCCGCAGGCTCGGTTTCGCGCAGCACGAAACGCGCCTGGCGCGCCAGCAACGGCGTGGCGAGCAGAAACAGCCAGCCCCAGAGACTATGCAGCCACAGCAGATTAAACGCCGCGAGACAGCCCAGCGCGCCGACTAACAGCCCCACGTGGTAACGGCGTGCGGCGACGGGGCCGAGGCGCACCGCCAGCGTGTTCTTGCCGTTGCGTCGGTCGCTGTCGATATCACGCAGATTATTGATATTGAGCACCGCTGCCGCCAGCAATCCGCAGGCGGTCGCGGGCAGCCAGACCGGCGCAATCAGCATATGCGCCTGGAGATACCAGCTGCCGAGCACGCTCAGCCAGCCGAAGAAGACCAGCACAGAGATATCGCCAAGGCCCATATAACCGTACGGGCGCGTGCCGACGGTGTAGGTAATGGCGGCGAGGATCGAGAGCGCGCCGAGCGCCAGGAACCCGAGCACATCCGCCATGCTGCGACAGGCGACATAGACCAGCGCCAGCCCGGAGACACAAATCAGCGCCACGGTGAGCTGGATGGCGCGCTTCATTTGCGGCGCGGTGATCGCCCCTTTTTGCATGCCGCGCAGCGGGCCGAGGCGGTCCGGTTGGTCACTGCCTTTGACGGCGTCGCCATAATCGTTGGCAAGATTAGACAGAATTTGCAGCAGCCCGGCGGTCAGCAGCGCCAGCAGCGTAATCACGGGATCGAAATAGCCCTGCCATCCGGCGAGCGCGCTGCCGACGAGAATGGCGGAAAAAGCCAGCGGCAGCGTGCGCGGACGCAGGCTTTCAAGCCAGGCCTGGGTACGGCTTACCGTGTGTGTCGATGTATTCATAAAGGGATCTGAGCCAATAAAAAATGAGGGCCTGCCTGCCTGATGAAGCTGCGGATGGCTGGCGTCGCCTTATCATCCCGGCGCATGAACGCCGGGAGCAGACTTACCGCCTTACCGCACTTCACCTCGGACAGGGCAAAAGCCCTCATCAAAAGTGATGAAAATGCGTTGAGCGCGATTATAAGATAAAACGGCTCAGATCTTCATCTGCGACCAGCGCATCCAGGTGCTTGCTCACATAATCCGCGTCGATAGTGATGGTCTGGCCGCCCAGATCGCTCGCGTCATAGGAGATATCTTCCATCAGACGCTCCAGCACCGTGTGCAGACGGCGCGCGCCGATGTTTTCGGTGGTTTCGTTCACCTGCCATGCCGCCTGGGCGATACGTTTGATGCCGTCGTCGGTGAATTCGATGTGCACGCCTTCGGTTTCCATCAGCGCTTTGTACTGGACGGTGACAGAGGCGTTTGGCTCGGTCAGGATGCGCTCGAAATCGTCGGCGGTCAGCGCCTGCAGCTCAACGCGGATCGGCAGACGACCCTGAAGCTCCGGGATAAGATCGGACGGGCTCGCCACCTGGAACGCGCCGGAGGCGATAAACAGGATGTGGTCGGTTTTCACCATGCCGTGTTTGGTGGAGACGGTGCAGCCTTCCACCAGCGGCAGCAGGTCGCGTTGTACGCCTTCACGAGAGACATCCGGGCCGGAAACGTTGCCGCCGCGCTTACAGATTTTATCAATCTCGTCGATAAACACGATGCCGTGCTGCTCAACGGCTTCGATAGCCTGTTCTTTCAGCTCTTCCGGGTTCACCAGCTTGGCGGCTTCTTCTTCCACCAGCAGTTTCATCGCATCTTTAATTTTCAGCTTGCGCGGTTTTTGCTTCTGGCCGCCCAGGTTCTGGAACATCGACTGCAACTGGCTGGTCATCTCTTCCATGCCCGGAGGCGCCATGATTTCAACACCCATTGGCGCGGCAGCGAGATTGATTTCAATCTCTTTGTCGTCGAGTTCGCCTTCGCGCAGTTTTTTGCGGAACGCCTGACGCGCCGCGGACGGCTCCTGCTGCTGTTCCGGCTGGCCCCAGTTGTTTTTGGCCGGCGGGATCAGCGCGTCGAGAATGCGCTCTTCTGCCATCTCTTCGGCGCGGTAGCGGTTCTTCTCGATCGACTGCATGCGCACCATTTTAATGGCGGAATCGGTCAGATCGCGGATGATGGAATCCACTTCTTTACCGACATAGCCCACTTCGGTGAATTTTGTCGCTTCTACTTTGATAAACGGCGCGTTGGCGAGCTTCGCCAGACGACGGGCGATTTCGGTTTTACCGACGCCGGTCGGGCCGATCATCAGGATGTTTTTCGGGGTCACTTCATGACGCAGTTCTTCGTTAAGCTGCATACGGCGCCAGCGGTTACGCAGGGCGATAGCGACAGAACGCTTCGCCGCGTCCTGACCGATAATGTGTTTGTCGAGTTCGCTGACAATCTCGCGTGGGGTCATTTCAGACATGTAGGGTCCTTACGCTTTGGAGTTCAATTCTTCGATGGTGAGGAAGTGGTTAGTGTAGATGCAGATATCGCCCGCAATCCCCAGCGACTTCTCGACGATGTCACGAGCGCCAAGCTCGGTGTTTTCCAGCAGCGCGCGTGCCGCAGCCTGCGCGTAAGGCCCGCCGGAACCAATGGCAATCAGATCGTTTTCCGGCTGCACGACGTCGCCGTTGCCGGTAATAATCAGCGAGGCGTTTTCGTCGGCTACCGCCAGCAGGGCTTCAAGGCGACGCAGCATACGGTCGGTACGCCAGTCTTTCGCCAGTTCCACGGCGGCTTTCACCAGATGGCCCTGGTGCATTTCCAGTTTGCGTTCAAAGAGTTCAAAGAGGGTAAAGGCGTCGGCGGTGCCGCCTGCGAAGCCCGCGATAACTTTATCGTTATACAGACGGCGGACTTTTTTCACGTTGCCTTTCATTACGGTGTTGCCCAGGGTGGCCTGGCCGTCGCCACCGATCACTACATGGCCGTTGCGGCGCACACTTACTATTGTTGTCACGAGCAAACCCCTTATTGCATAAGCTGAAGACAGCGCCCTGCAGGTTATGCAGGGCAGAATGCAATTATAGATGGGGGATGTTTTGGGGGTTTCAACCCCCGGAGGCGAGACGAATGCAGTTTGAGTGACCCGCCATCTTCAGGCGGTTGAGGGTGCCGTCGGCGTTATCTTTGCCTTTAATCGGGCCAATCACCACGCGGTTCCAGCCATTGTTGGACGTAATGCGTGAGTCAAACCCTTCAAACGCCAGCTGGGCGCGCACGGTTTCCGCCTGCTCGGTGCCTTTAAACGAGCCGCACTGCACCATCCAGCGGCGATCGTCTTTCTTCTCGGCCGGTTTCGCGGCTTCCGTCTCACGCGTCACCGGCGCGGTTTGCGCAGGCTTGCTCTGAGCGGTTTCACGCTGCGTAGTGGTATGCGGCGGCGTCTGGAGCAGATCCTGATACGGCGCGCTGTTCGCCTGCTGCTGGCGCGGCTGTTGCGCCGGTTGCGTGGCGGCGCGCGCGGGCTGCTGCGTCTGCACGGTGCGGGTCTGCGGCTGCTGATACCGCGTTTCTGTGCGCGGGGTTTCCGCACGCGGCGCGGTGCGCACTGGCTGCTGCGCCGTATTATTCCACTGCTGCATCTGCTGTTGTTGCTGAAGCTGTTTCTGGCGTTGCAGCGTCTGCTGACGCTGCGCCGGGGTCTGTTCGTTCCACGGCACTTCGTTAAGCTGCGTCGGCTGCTGGCGCATATCCGCCTGCATCTGATCGAGCAACTGACGCTGTTCGTTGGTCAGCTGATCCTGATTCATGATTTCACCGCCGGCGGAAGGCTCGGTCGGTTTCAGCACGCCAGGCTGGCGGCTCTCCAGCTCTTTAATATAGCGCCAGCGCTCTTCTGGCTTCGGCGGCAGGCCGTTGCCGGTGACTTTATGGCCCGGCAGGGTTTCTGACTCTTCTTTCTTGTGATGCGTAATAAAGTACAGACCGCCAATAAAGGCGACCAGCGCCGCCGCTGCGATAGCGACCATCGCCGGTGAAACAGCAGGCAGGTTACGTTGCTTTTTGCGGGGACTGGTTTTCTTGCGCCGCGCGGGTGTCGGCTGTCCGCGGCGTACATAATCTCGTTGTGCCACTATCGTTTCGCTGTATCCATTCGTTATCAGCCCGCCATGTTACTTAAGGGACGGGCCTTTGACCAGATAAGGAGTCTTAAAGGCGGTTAATTTCGCGGCTTCGGCGCGCGCGTGGTGCCGCGCAGCACCAGTTCGCAGTCCAGCAGACGCGAGCCGCTGCTGACGGTATGTCCGTTGAGCTGGCTGAGCAGTAACAGCATGGCTTCGCGGCCGATATCAAAACGCGGCTGCGCCACCGTGGTGAGCGGCGGATCGCAAAACTCCGCTAACGCGATGTTATCAAAGCCGATGATGGAGAGATCGTCCGGCACGCGGAAGCCGCGGCGTTTCGCCATCGACAGCGCGCCGAGCGCCATGACGTCGCTGTGGCAGAAAATCGCCGTCGGCGGGTGCGGCAGGCTTAACAGCTGTTCCAGCGCCTGCGCGCCCGCTTCAAAGGTGAAATCGCCGCGGGCGATATAGTGCGGGTCCACTGTCATGCCGCTGCGGCGCAGCGCCTGAACGTAGCCCTGAAGGCGGTAGTGGCACAGCGGCATCTCTTCCGGCCCGGCGATACAGGCGATGCGTTGATGCCCCAGCTCATGCAGATAGTTCACGGCGTTGAACGCGGCGGTGAGGTTGTCGATATGCACCGTCGGCAGCTCCAGCTCCGGCGCGAATTCGTTCGCCATCACCATCGGCGGCAGATTGCGCTGCTCCTCTTTACTGGCGTCGAACGGCAGACGCGAGCCCAGCAGCAGCATGCCGTCTATCTGTTTGGTGATGATGAGATCAATGAAGGTTTTTTCCTGCTGGTTCTGGTGCGCGCAGTCGCCAATCAGCACCAGATACCCCTGGTCCGCCGCGGTGACTTCAATACCACGAATGATTTCGCTGAAAAACGGATCGCAGATGTCCGGGACAATCACCAGAATGGTGCGCGATTCATTGCGCTTCAGGTTGCGGTTGAGCGATCCGGGCAGATAACCCACCTCAATGGCGGCCTGCTCCACGCGGTTGCGGGTGGCCTGTGACACTTTCTCCGGATTCATTAACGCACGGGATACCGTCGCGGTAGAGACCCTGGCGCGAACGGCGACATCTTTCATGGTTGCGGCGGCAACCTGCTTTTTGGACTTCACTTCATCTCCTCGTAGCGGTCCGCAGGCGCAGACTCGTCCTGTAATCTGACACGCCTCACATTCTTAGCAGATATTGGGCGCGCCAGTTACAAAAATTACATCGAAGATGTGACGGATATTAAATTTTACGATCCGTTTCGCAGAAGCGGGGCGGGCAGTCAGCCTTCGGTCGGGTCGACGTCGAGTGTCCATTTCACTTTACGGGCGGCGGGAAGCGTGCCTACCAGCGGCAGGCTGCCCGCGACAATGCGTTGCAACTGTAAGCGCGACGGGTGTTGTAGCAGCAACTGCCAGCGATAACGACCGCCACGCTTGGGTTGCAGCGCAGGCACCGGGCCGAGCAGCCAGAGTTTTTGATCGGCAAGCGGGCTTGCCTGGAGCAGATTACGCAGCTGCTGGAGAAACGCTGGCGCGTCCTGGTTATGGTGATCTTCGGCGCGAATCAAAATATGGCTGCTGTAGGGCGGAAGCGAGACGCTGCCGCGCTCCGCCAGCGCCTGATCGGCAAACGCGTCATAACCCTGATGCAGCAGCGTCTGTAACAGCGGATGTTCCGGGTGGTGCGTCTGGAGCACCACTTCGCCCTGTTTACCAGCGCGTCCGGCGCGGCCCGCCACCTGCGTATAGAGCTGGGCGAAACGCTCTGCCGAGCGGAAATCGGCGCAGAACAGCGCGCCATCGACATCCAGCAGCGCCACCAGCGTGACATCGGGGAAGTGATGGCCTTTGGCCAGCATCTGGGTGCCGATAAGAATGCGCGCGCCGCCGCGATGAACTTCCGCCAGTTGCTGTTCTAGCGCGCCCTTGCGGCTGGTGGTGTCGCGGTCGATACGCGACAGCGGCACGCCGGGGAATAGCGGCGCCAGGCTCTGTTCCAGCTGTTCGGTGCCAAGCCCCACCGGCACCAGATGCGTGGAGCCGCACTGCGGGCACTGGCGCGGCACGGGGCGCTGGCTGTCGCAATGGTGGCAGCGCAGCTGATGCTGTGACTGGTGCAGCGTGTAGAAGTGATCGCAGCGCGGGCATTCGGCTATCCATCCGCAGTCGTGGCACAGCAGCGCGGGCGCGAAGCCGCGGCGGTTAAGAAACAGAATCACCTGGTTATCCGCCTGCAAATGCTGGCGCATACGGGCGACCAGCGCAGGCGCGAGGCCCGCCTGTAACGGCTGGCCTTTCAGATCCAGCACGTGCTGCTGCGCCGGGCGCGCGTTGCCCGCGCGGTGCGTCAGCTTCAGCACGCGGTATTTACGCTGGCGCACGTTGTGCAGCGTCTCCAGCGCAGGCGTCGCAGAGCCTAAAATAATTGGGATCTGCTCGCTGTGCGCCCGGTAGACCGCCAGATCGCGCGCATGGTAGCGCCAGCCCTCATGCTGTTTATAGGAGCTGTCGTGCTCCTCATCGATAACGATCACCCCGAGGTTTTTAAAGGGTGTAAACAGCGCCGAGCGCGTGCCGATGACGATCGCCGCCTCGCCGCTTTTGGCTTTCAGCCAGGCCGCCAGCCGCTCGCTGTCGTTCAGCGCCGAGTGCAGCACTTCGACGGGCGCGTTGAAACGCTCGCGAAAGCGGGCGATGGTCTGGGGCGTCAGGCCGATCTCCGGCACCAGCACCAGCGCCTGTTTGCCCTGCGCGAGCGTGTTTTCGAGCACGCTTAAATAGACTTCGGTTTTCCCGGAGCCGGTCACGCCCGCCAGTAGCCAGGCGCAGAAGTTATCGGCTTCGCCGCGAATGGCACCGACCGCCGTCGCCTGCTCGGTGTTAAGCCGCAGCCTGTCGCCTGACACCGAAAACTGCCCGCGCCAGTCGGCGACTGGCGGCAGTTCGCTGCCCAGTTCGCAAAGCCCTTTAGCGCGCAGCGCCTGAAGCGCGGCGTCGTTAAACGCCATTTGCGCCACTTCATGCCGCCAGAGTCTGCCCTGACGCAGCGCCGCCAGCGCCTGCTGCTGCTTTGGCGAACGCTTTAGGGTGTTGAGATCGACCGCCTGGCCCTCTTCAGTGGCGAACCAGTACCAGAGCGGCGCGTGGCTGGCGGGTTTGCCCTGGCGCAACAGCACCGGCAGCGCGTGGAACAGCACTTCGCCAATCGGGTGATGATAGTAGTCGGCCGCCCACAGCAGCATGCGCCAGAGCACCGGCGGGTAGAGCGATTCGCTATCCAGCACCTCCACCACGCTTTTTAGCTCAGCAAGCGGCAGCTCGCTCTCATCGCCTACCGCCACGACCACGCCGACGCGCTGCTGGCGACCGAACGGCACGCGCACGCGACAACCCGCCGTCGCCGTCGCCGTCATCGCATCGGGCAGCAGATAGTCAAAGGTGCGGGCAAGCGGAACGGGCAGAGCGACGCGGGCGACAGGCATGAAGGCATCCGGGCTGAGAAAAGGAGCGTCATAGTGTACACTGTGTGTTCATCAATTTGCGGATCAGTTTGCATGGGGCGGTTATTTTCTGTATGATTCGCCGCCTTTGATGCCCTTTAAAAGTATCAAACCGACTTTATCAACATCGCGTGGTGTCTGGCGTAAGGGCTGGAAGAGCGACGCGGCCTTAACTGAGGTTTCCCATGAAAAAAGATATTCACCCGAAATATGTTGAAATCACCGCTACCTGTTCTTGCGGTAACGTGATCAAAACTCGCTCCACCGTTGGCCACGACCTGAACCTGGACGTGTGCGGCAACTGCCACCCGTTCTTCACTGGTAAACAGCGTGTTGTTGATACCGGTGGTCGTGTTGAGCGTTTCAACAAACGCTTCAGCATCCCGGGCAGCAAATAAGTTTCCCGAAAAAAGGCGCCAGACGGCGCCTTTTTTGTTGCTCTCGAGCATTAAACAAAGGCGCCGGTGGGCGCCTTTGTCGTTGATGCGAATCAGTATTCCCAGGTATCCGGGTCGATACCCATTTCACGCATGATTACCTTTGCCTCTTCCGGGATCTCATCGCTGCGCTCTTTGCGCAGGTCATCGTCATCCGGCAAGGGCTGGCCGGTAAAGGCGTGAAGGAAAGCCTCGCACAGCAGCTCGCTGTTGGTGGCATGGCGCAGGTTGTTCACCTGACGACGGGTGCGTTCATCGGTGAGGATTTTTAACACCTTCAGAGGAATGGAAACCGTAATTTTTTTGACCTGTTCACTCTTCTTGCCGTGCTCAGCGTAGGGGCTGATATATTCGCCGTTCCATTCAGCCATGAGATACCTTTAATCCTCTCAGTCATTAGAAAAAGATTAAAACCGGATAGGTCTCACGGTCTTAACCCGATAGTCTGTTGTGCAGCAGCGTAGAATAATACCGCGACTTCCGTATCGATGCTGCATCACTACCCTATAAAACACATGATTTTAACGGCTAATCCTGTTTTGCTCAATCTATACGCAAAGAAGTTTAGATGTCCAGATGTATTGACGTCTATATTGGCAATGTTTACTCTGTCACCTGACTTTTCTCCGATAATGCCAGGAAACGACTCATCATGACGCGTAAACAGGCCACCATCGCAGTGCGCAGCGGGCTCAATGACGACGAGCAGTACGGCTGCGTCGTCCCGCCGATTCACCTCTCCAGCACCTATAACTTCACCGGCTTTAATGAACCGCGCGCGCACGACTACTCCCGCCGCGGCAACCCGACGCGCGACGTGGTACAGCGTGCCCTGGCGGAGCTGGAAGGCGGCGCGGGCGCTGTGCTGACCAACACCGGCATGTCGGCGATTCATCTGGTCACCACCGTTTACCTGAAGCCCGGCGATCTGCTGGTGGCGCCGCACGACTGCTACGGCGGCAGCTATCGCCTGTTCGACAGCCTCGCGAAACGCGGCTGTTATCGCGTGAAATTCGTCGATCAGGGCGATGAGGCGGCGCTGAAAGCGGCGCTTGCCGAACAACCGAAACTGGTGCTGGTGGAAAGCCCGAGTAATCCCTTGTTGCGCGTGGTGGATATTGCGAAAATTTGCGAACTTTCGCGCGCGGCCGGAGCCATAAGTGTGGTGGATAATACGTTCATGAGCCCGGCGTTGCAGAATCCGCTGGCGCTGGGCGCCGATCTGGTTTTGCACTCCTGCACCAAATACCTCAACGGGCACTCCGATGTGGTGGCGGGCGTGGTGATTGCGAAAGATCCGGAGCAGGTTACGGAGCTTGCCTGGTGGGCGAATAACATCGGCGTGACCGGCGGCGCGTTCGACAGCTACCTGCTGCTGCGCGGCCTGCGTACATTGAGCCCGCGTATGGAAGTAGCGCAACGCAACGCCAGCGCGATTGTCGATTTCCTTAAGCAGCAGCCGCTGGTGAAAAAGTTGTATCATCCGTCGCTGCCGGAGAATGCGGGGCATGAGATAGCCGCCCGCCAGCAGAAAGGCTTCGGCGCGATGCTGAGTTTTGAACTGGATGGCGATGAAGAGACGCTGCGCCGTTTTCTCGGCGCGCTGGAGCTGTTCACGCTGGCGGAATCGTTAGGTGGGGTAGAGAGCCTGATTTCCCACGCCGCGACGATGACTCATGCCGGCATGGCGCCACAAGCGCGCGCCGCCGCGGGCATTTCCGAGACGCTGCTACGTATTTCGACCGGTATTGAAGATAGCGAAGATTTAATTGCCGACCTGGAAAAAGCATTCCAGGCGGCGAGCTAAGGGGTAAGCATGAGTGTTACAGCGCCTGCAGGGACGAACGGTCGTCAGCTGCACAAATTTGGCGGCAGCAGTCTCGCCGACGTGAAATGTTACCTGCGCGTGGCGGGTATCATGGCCGACTATTCCCGCGCCGGGGATATGATGGTGGTGTCAGCGGCGGGCAGTACGACCAACCAGCTGATCAGCTGGCTGAAGTTAAGCCAGAACGATCGCCTCTCTGCGCATCAGGTGCAACAGGCGCTGCGCCGTTATCAGAGCGAGCTTATCTCCGGGCTGTTGCCTGCCTCGGTCGCCGACGGCCTGGTCAGCGAATTTATCCGCGACCTGGAGCGTCTCGCGGCGCTGCTCGACGGCGCCATCACCGACGCGGTTTACGCGGAAGTGGTCGGCCATGGCGAGATCTGGTCCGCGCGCCTGATGGCCGCGGTGCTCAATCAGCAGGGCATCGACGCCGCCTGGCTCGATGCGCGCGATTTCCTGCGTGCAGAGCGCGCCGCGCAGCCGCAGGTGAACGAGGGTCTTTCCTTCCCGCTGTTGCAGCAGTTACTGGTTCAGCACCCGAATAAACGTTTAGTCGTCACCGGGTTTATCTGCCGCAACGACGCGGGCGAAACCGTGCTGCTCGGCCGTAACGGCTCCGACTACTCGGCAACACAAATCGGCGCGCTGGCGGGTGTGTCGCGCGTCACCATCTGGAGCGACGTGGCGGGCGTTTACAGCGCCGACCCGCGTAAAGTTAAAGACGCTTGCCTGCTGCCGCTGCTGCGCCTCGATGAAGCGAGCGAGCTGGCGCGGCTGGCCGCGCCCGTGCTGCACGCCCGCACATTGCAGCCGGTTTCCGGCAGCGATATCGATTTACAGCTGCGTTGCAGCTACAGCCCGGAGCAGGGCTCCACGCGCATTGAGCGCGTGCTGGCCTCCGGCACCGGCGCGCGTATCGTCACCAGTCATGACGACGTCTGCCTTATCGAATTTGAAGTGCCGTCGCACCAGGATTTCAAACTGGCGCATAAAGAGGTTGATGCGCTTTTAAGGCGCGCTCAGCTGCGTCCGCTGTCGGTGGGCGTACATCCCGATCGCCGCCTGCTGCAACTCTGCTATACCTCGGAAGTCGTCGGCAGCGCGCTCAAATTGCTGGAAGACGCCGCGCTGCCTGGCGAGCTGCGCCTGCGTGAAGGGCTCGCGCTGGTGGCGCTGGTGGGAGCGGGCGTCTGCCGCAATCCGCTGCACAGCCACCGCTTCTGGCAGCAACTGAAAGATCAGCCGGTAGAGTTTATCTGGCAGTCGGAAGACGCTATCAGTCTGGTGGCGGTGTTGCGCGCGGGCCCGACGGAGAGCCTGATCCAGGGGCTGCACCAGTCGCTGTTCCGCGCCGAAAAACGCATCGGGCTGGTGCTGTTCGGTAAAGGGAATATCGGCTCGCGCTGGCTGGAGCTGTTCGCGCGCGAGCAGGAGACGCTCTCTGCCCGCACCGGGCTTGAGTTTGTGCTGGCGGGCGTGGTGGACAGCCGCCGCAGCCTGCTGAATTACGACGGTCTGGACGCGAGCCGCGCGCTGGCGTTCTTTAATGATGAAGCGGTGGAGCAGGATGAAGAGTCGTTGTTCCTGTGGATGCGCGCGCACCCGTACGACGATTTAGTGGTGCTGGATGTAACCGCAAGCCAGGATCTGGCAGACCAGTATCTCGATTTCGCCAGCCACGGTTTTCACGTGATCAGCGCCAATAAACTGGCGGGCGCGAGCAACAGCCAGAACTACCGTCAAATCCGCGACGCCTTCGCCAAAACGGGCCGCCACTGGCTTTATAACGCGACCGTGGGCGCGGGCTTACCCGTGAACCACACGGTGCGCGATTTGCGCGACAGCGGCGACTCGATTCTCTCCATCAGCGGGATTTTCTCCGGCACGTTGTCGTGGCTGTTTTTACAGTTTGACGGTACGGTGCCGTTTACCGAGCTGGTGGATCAGGCCTGGCAGCAGGGCCTGACGGAGCCGGACCCGCGTGTAGATCTTTCCGGGAAGGATGTGATGCGCAAGTTAGTTATCCTGGCGCGCGAGGCGGGCTACGATATCGAGCCCGATCAGGTGCGCGTGGAGTCGCTGGTGCCCGCCGGGTGCGAAGAAGGGTCGGTGGACCATTTCTTTGAATATGGCGACGCGCTGAACGAGCAGATGGTGCAGCGTCTTGAAGCAGCGCGCGAGCTGGGTCTGGTGCTGCGCTATGTGGCGCGCTTTGACGCCAACGGCAAGGCGCGCGTCGGCGTCGAGGCGGTGCGTCCTGAGCATCCGCTGGCGTCGCTGCTGCCATGCGATAACGTGTTCGCCATTGAAAGCCGCTGGTATCGCGATAACCCGTTAGTTATCCGCGGGCCGGGCGCCGGGCGCGATGTGACCGCCGGCGCGATTCAGTCGGATCTTAACCGTCTGGCACAGTTGCTCTGATTTCACCGTGGTGGGTGCGCTGCGCTTACCCACCCTACGTAATGCCTGCGTTTTATTGAGTAGGGCGGGTAACACCCCACGCCACATCCCCTGTAGGGCGGGTAAGCGCCAGCGCACCCGCCATGCCAGATAACACCCACGCCTCTTTCTTCCGCTGTACAACCTTTGCGCGTTTCTCCGTCATGAACCTTTTTCATCTTCGCTGAAAAATACTCACATCAAGTGATGATTTACCTGTTGACGCCATCGGGCTTTTCCGTCATTTTTACATCTGGACGTCTAAACGTATAGAAGTCAACACACGCGACCACGACACAGCGATTGATGAGGTAAGGTATGAGCTTTTTTCACGCCAACCAGCGGGAGGCCCTGAATCAGAGCCTCGCAGAAGTGCAGGGACAGATTAACGTCTCGTTTGAGTTTTTCCCGCCGCGCACCAGTGAAATGGAGCAGACCCTGTGGTCCTCTATCGATCGCTTGAGCAGCCTGAAGCCAAAGTTTGTGTCGGTGACCTACGGCGCTAACTCCGGCGAGCGCGACCGCACCCACAGCATCATCAAAGGCATCAAAGACCGCACCGGTCTTGAGGCGGCGCCGCACCTTACCTGCATTGACGCCACGCCGGATGAGCTGCGCACCATCGCGCGCGACTACTGGAACAACGGCATTCGCCATATCGTCGCGCTGCGCGGCGACCTGCCGCCAGGCAGCGGCAAGCCGGAAATGTACGCCAGCGATCTGGTGGCGCTGTTAAGAGAGGTCGCCGATTTCGATATCTCCGTCGCCGCGTACCCGGAAGTGCACCCGGAGGCGAAAAGCGCGCAGGCGGATCTGCTGAATCTGCGCCGTAAAATCGACGCGGGCGCTAACCGCGCCATCACCCAATTCTTTTTTGATGTCGAAAGCTATCTGCGCTTTCGCGACCGCTGCGCGGCCACGGGCATTGATGTGGAAATCATCCCCGGCATTCTGCCTGTCTCCAACTTTAAGCAGGCGAAAAAGTTTGCCGACATGACCAACGTGCGCATTCCGTCCTGGATGTCGCAGATGTTTGCCGGGCTTGATGACGACGCCGAAACCCGCAAGCTGGTCGGC
The DNA here is from genome assembly GCA_000027065.2 of Cronobacter turicensis z3032. Classification (NCBI taxonomy): domain Bacteria; kingdom Pseudomonadati; phylum Pseudomonadota; class Gammaproteobacteria; order Enterobacterales; family Enterobacteriaceae; genus Cronobacter; species Cronobacter turicensis. Next base: position 188,955 of record FN543093.2, read on the forward strand.
GCCAACATCGCGATGGACATGGTGAAGATTTTAAGCCGCGAAGGCGTAAAAGATTTCCACTTCTATACGCTCAACCGCGCGGAAATGAGTTACGCCATCTGCCATACGCTGGGCGTCCGGCCTGGGCTGGAACTGAAAACCGCATAACCCTGCGGGTTGATGAAGAGGAGGCGCAAGCCTCCTTTTTTTATCCATCGTAAACGTGATTGTTACAAAACTTATATTTCCGTTGTCCGGGGTACTTGTACAGTTGTGGATATCTCTGTACAGGATATCTCTCCTTAAGCCAAATCGAGATGTTTTTCCGCTTCCTTCCCGAGAGGTTTAAGCGTGCTGGTGCTATTTCTGACTGTTAGCAGACATATTATTAATCGTGATTTTTTATTATGAAAAATATCCGCGCTGGCAGCTATCGGAGCGATATAAAAATACACGTTATGTCTTATCTGTTATTGCCGATATGCTGTGTAAGAAACCTTCCTGGATAGCAATAATGATTAGCACGATAACCAATATTTTAAAAAATCACGCGGCGTTTGCTGCGATAAAAGAACATATGGCGGTTATTCTTTTCCGCCCCGATGGCACTATCGTGGAGGCGAATCCGGCTTTCCAGAATGCCATGGGATATTCGCTTAGCGAACTGGTGGGGAAGCACCACCGCATGTTCTGTTCGCCGGAATATGTCGCCAGCCCCGAATATAAACAGTTCTGGCACCGTCTCGGGCGCGGCGAAACCTTCAGCGATAAATTCCAGCGTTATAAAAAAGACGGCAGCGAAATGTGGCTGGAGGCGAACTACATTCCGGTCATCGGCAAAAACAATAACGTTGAGTATGTTCTTAAACTGGCGCGTGATATCTCAGGAAGGATCCATGACGCGCTGAACAAAGACGCTATCCTCAAGGCGGCGCACCGCTCGATGGCGATTATTGAATTTACGCCTGACGGGCATATCGTCTCTGCCAACGAGAACTTCTGTAAGGCTTCCGGGTACACGCTGAACGAAATCATCGGCAAGCACCACCGTATCTTCTGCGAGCGCGACTACGCGACGAGCGCGGAGTATGCCGATTTTTGGCGCAAGCTGAACCACGGCGAATTCGCCTCCGGGGATTTCCGCCGCGTCACCAAACACCGTCATGAACTCTGGCTACGGGCGAGTTACAGCCCGGTTTTTGACGATAAAGGCCGTCTTTATCGCGTGGTGAAATTCGCCTATGACGTGACGGCTGAAGTGCAAAAAAGCCGTGACGAGCGACAGGCGACGGAAAGAGCGGAAGCGGTTTCCCGCGAGACGCTGACCAAAACGGTCGAGATAAGAAAGACCTTAGATGACTGCGTCACCGCGATGGAGAATATCCAGCGCAATATGGAGCAGGTTATCGCTATCGTGACCAACCTGAAAAATGACTCTGAAAGCATTATGGATCTGTCGTCGGTCATCGCTCAGATAGCGACCCAGACCAAACTATTGTCATTAAACGCCTCGGTAGAAGCGGCGCGTGCAGGCGATGCGGGTAAAGGGTTCTCTGTCGTGGCGACGGAAGTTAAATCGCTGGCGGACCGTATCGATGACGCGACCGGAAAAATAACGCGTATTACCGAGCAGAACGATCACCTGACGAAAAGCGCGCTGGATTCCATCTGTCGCAGCGGTAAAGAAGTGGCGTCTACTACCGTTATTTCTCGCGAGGCGCTGATGCTGACCAAAGAGATTGAAGGCTACGCCAGAAATATTCTCGAAGCCGTCAACGCGATCGGTAAAGCCATTAATGCCTGACGACCTGCGGCATCATCGGGAATAATCGCAACGGCGGTAAGGGTTTTATGCGTGATATACCCGCTGCCGCCCGGTATAAAACCATTTTCGTGGATAGCCGGAAATGGCTGATTATTTTAAGGAAATGATTCGACGCTATTTACAGGATAGACGTGCGAAACGTCTGATATAACCGCACGCTCTTTGAGGTTGTTAATTTTTTGTTTTAATAATTTTAAAAATTTAATTGATGCGTTAAAATAATCAGCTAAATTTTCAATGATAGTTGATTGTGATGTCTAAAATGGGTTTCAGCAGAAAGCAGGCACCGGCTTTCTCTCTTATTGCTTTACTTGTCAGTTCAGCCGCTTATGCGGATAACTTCACGGAAAAAACCGATGTCCTGCTGATTGGCGGCGGCATCATGAGCGCGTCGCTCGGCACGGTCCTTCAGGAGATCCAGCCGGACTGGAAACAGCTGATGGTGGAAAAGCTTGATGGCGTGGCGCTCGAATCCTCAAACGGCTGGAATAACGCCGGGACCGGCCACTCCGCGAACATGGAGCTGAACTACACGCCAGAGCGTGAAGATGGCTCGATTGACGTCACCAAAGCGCTGGAAATCAATGAAGCGTTTATGATTTCTCGCCAGTTCTGGTCTTCTCAGGTGAAGCGCGGCGTGCTTAATGACCCCCACTCCTTTATTAACTCCACGCCGCACATGAGCTTTGTCTGGGGCGATAAAAATGTGGAGTACCTGACCAAACGCTACCAGGCGTTGCAGCAGACTACGCTGTTCCAGGGGATGCAGTTCTCCACCGATCAGCAGCAAATCAAAAAATGGGCGCCGCTGATTATCGAAGGCCGCGATCCGAAGCAGAAAGTCGCCGCCACCTGGACGCCGGTCGGCACCGACGTCAACTATGGCGAAATCACTCGCCAGCTGGTGGGCAGCCTGAAGAAAACCAGCAACTTCAAACTGGAAACCTCTTCAGAAGTTACCGATTTCAAACGCAACGCCGATAACTCCTGGCACGTGACGATCACCGACGTGAACAGCGGGAAAGAGCACGCCGTGGACGCGAAGTACGTGTTCATCGGCGCGGGCGGCGGCGCGCTGAAGCTGCTGCAAAAAACCGGCATTCCGGAAGCGGATAACTATGCAGGCTTCCCGGTTGGCGGCTCATTCCTGGTGTCTGAAAACCCGGAAATCGCCCGTCAGCATGGCGAGAAAGTCTATGGCCAGGCCTCCGTTGGCGCGCCGCCGATGTCCGTGCCGCACCTTGACGCCCGCTTCCTGGACGGCAAGCGCGTGGTGCTGTTCGGGCCGTTCGCCACGTTCTCTACCAAATTCCTGAAAAACGGTTCGTTCTTTGATCTGCTGAGCACCACCACCACCAGCAACTTTATGCCGATGACCGATGTGGGCCTTGATAACTTCGATCTGGTGAAATACCTGATTGGTCAGGTCATGCTGAGCGATGAAGACCGCTTCGACGCGCTGAAAGCGTACTACCCGACAGCGCGTAAAGAAGACTGGAAACTTATCCAGGCGGGCCAGCGCGTACAGATCATCAAGAAAGACCCGGAGAAAGGCGGCGTGCTGAAGCTGGGTACTGAAATCGTCACCGACCAGCAGAAAACCCTGGCGGCGCTGCTTGGCGCGTCTCCTGGCGCCTCCACCGCGGCACCGATTTCCATTAACGTTATCAAACAGCTGTTCCCGGAGCAGTACAAATCAGAAGCGTGGCAGAGCAAGCTGCGTGAGATTGTGCCGAGCTACGGTCAGAAGCTGAATGGCAATGTGGCGCTGACCCAGCAGGTATGGGATGAGACGGCGGCCACGCTGCAGCTCACCAAACCGCCGGTGATCCAGATGAAAGACGCGAAGCCCGCCACGCCGGAAGCCAAACCGGCGCAGGCGGCCAGCCCGCAGCACGATATGGCGCTGTAAGCACAACCGCGTGATACAAGAAAGGGGGCCACTGGCCTCCTTTCTTTTTTGTGCGGCGCTGGTGCTGTTAATGGTTAATGTAAGATAAATTCCTGACAAATCTTCCGCATCACCGCCACCACGGGATTGTCTTTCTGGTTTCCATTCAAATTAATGATAATAAATAAAGCAGTTTGCCACAGAGGTAATTATTCTGACTGGATTTTACTTATTGTCTTAATAATGAATTATTGTTGCTGATTTTCTCTTTTTACGTTTTCCTGATATTTAGGAAATAGCCCTGATCCTTTTCAGGTAATTATTTTTAAAGACGTTTTTTTAGAGATGTGCGTTTATTCATTGAAGCTGGTAAAGGTTCGTCTATTGTTCCGCAGATGATGATTTTTATAATGTGCGCATCATCGTGACGTTGTGAATAGCGCTTTCCAATAACGAGAAATCACCGCGTAGCAATCGGCACTGGCGGTAAATCATCACGTAGTCATAAACAATGGCGCGAAATATAACCGCAGATGAGAACCAGTTTTGTCCTGATACGCAGGGCGCATTCGGGGCGAAAATTATATTCACAGGCTGTGAATATAGTCCGGCTATTTTGATAAATAGCTTAACTTTTAATGTAATTAGGATGATATATGAAAAAGTTAGCACTTGGCCTTTCTTTAGCTGCGGCGATGGGATTTGCCGCGACCGCGCAGGCCGCTTCCACCGGCACAATTACCTTTGAAGGGGAACTGACGGCAACATCATGTGACGTAACCGTAGACGGTCAGGGCGCAGACGCGACAGTTACCCTGCCGACACTGGGTATCAACCAGCTCGAAGCCGCAGGTAAAACAGCAGGCCGTACCAATTTTCTGATGGAGCTTGCCAACTGTGAAGGCACGCTGAAAACCGTGGCGGCCTACTTTGAAGCGGGCGCCTCTGTCGATCCGGTAACGGGCCGCCTGAAAAACGCCACCGGTACGGACAATGCTAAAAACGTCAGCCTCCAGCTGCGTGATGCCTCCAGCACCTCCTACGCCGTGATTAAAGCGGGTAGCGCAAGCCAGGCGACAGACACGACCTATATCGCGTACGACACCACCGATGGCTCCGCCACGCTGCCTTACGCGGTGGAATATTACGCAGAAGATGCGACCACTGCCGGTAAGGTTAACAGCAGCGTCGTTTATTCACTGATGTATAAGTAAAAACGCGACAGGAAGGGGTAACCCTTCCTGTATTTCCTCAAGGGAGTGAATAGCATGGCGAATACCCTTTCCTGGAAGGGCGCTTTCTTTGCGCTGGCGACGTGGTTCGCCTGTCCGGCGACCATCGCCAGTATCGTGATTACCGGCACCCGCGTGATTTACCCGAGCGACGCGCCGGAAGTCAGCGTTAAGCTCGATAATAAAGGAACCTCGCCGGTATTAATTCAAAGCTGGATCGATAACGGCAATGCCGATGCCGCGCCAGAAACTATCCAGGTGCCATTTATTCTGACGCCGCCCATTAACCGGGTAGAGCCGGATAAAGGCCAGACGCTGCGTATTACTTTTACCGGTAAATTATTGCCAGCGGATCGTGAATCCGTTTACTGGCTTAACGTGCTGGAAATCCCTGCCAAAAAAGCGTCTACGGTCAACGATAACTATTTACAGGTCGCGTTTCGCTCACGCATTAAATTATTTCTTCGACCAAAAGGCCTTGAAGGCAATGCCAACCAGGCGGTAACTCAGGTGACCTGGCGGGCGAACGGCCAGACTATCGAGGCGATAAACCCTACGCCTTATTTTATCTCCCTGGTCAATCTGAAGGTTAACGGGAAAACCATTAATGCTGACATGATGTCGCCGAAATCCACCATGACGGTAAAACTGTCCGGCAGCCCGGGGAATAAACTCGCAGGCGTCTTTGTTAATGATTATGGCGCACTGAATGAATTCGAAGCGACGCTGAAATAAGTCGTCGCTCTGTTTATTCCACTATCACTCTAAAAGAGACGCGTGATGAAAAAGAGGTTGCGCCAGGGACATGCGGCGACGCGCACGCCCGGCATTATGGCTATGATGGTTTTTCTGCTGGCAGCGCCAGTTCAGGCGGAAAATGTGCCGGGAAAGCCTTCAGAAGCCCCCGTTGATATCGCAGAGCATGTCGAATTCGATAATATTTTCCTGAACCTGGAAAATAAAAATGCGGTGGATTTGAGTCGTTTCGCCAATGGCGCGACGGCGCTGCCGGGCCGCTATCGCGCGTTGATTTATATTAACGGGCAGGCGACGCTCACCAGTGAAATTGACGTGGTGGCGCAGCCGGATAAAACCAGCCGCGTCTGTCTGACGCCGGACCTGATTAAGACCATCCCCTTTAACTACGAAAAGTTGCCGAAGGATTTTCTGGCGTCTTTCCGGCAAGGCCAGCCATGTCTCGATCTTGAAAAGACACTGCCGCATTCGGAAATCGTATTTGATAGCAGCGAGCAGCGGCTCGATATTTCGGTCCCGCAAATTTACCTGCTGCATAACGCGCGCGGCAGCGTAAACCCTGAGCTGTGGGACAGCGGCATTCCGGCGCTGATGCTCGGATATAACATGAGCGGCTACTCCAGCCACGCCAACGGCGAAACGCTCGACTCTTTTTATTCAAGCCTTGAAGGCGGGTTGAATGTCGGCGCCTGGTATCTTCGCCATAATGGCTACTACAGCTATATGGAAAAAGGCGAGCGCCAGTACAGCAGCATCAGCACCTATCTGCAACGCGATATTCCCGTGATTAAAGGGCGGGCGCTGGTCGGGGAGACCAACACGCAGGGCCAGGTGTTCGATACGCTGCCTTTTAAAGGCGTTCAGGTTGCGAGCGACGAGCGGATGCTGCCGGAATCGCAGCGCGGCTATGCGCCTGATATTCGCGGCGTCGCCCGTACCAATGCCCGCGTCACGGTACGCCAGAGCGGGCAGACCATCTATGAAACCACCGTCGCGCCCGGCGAATTTGCGATTAACGATCTCTACCCGACGGGCTACGGCGGCAATCTTGACGTGACCGTCTATGAAGCGGACGGCAGCGAACAGCATTTCCAGGTGCCTTACGCCTCGGTGGCGCAACAGTTGCGCCCCGGCGCGCTGCGTTATTCCGTCGTGGCGGGGGAGTATCGCAATGATTCCCTGCGCAGCAAACCGGCGTTGTATCAGGCGACTTACCAGTACGGGATCTCCAACCGCCTGACGAGCTATGGCGGCGTGCAGGTGAGTCAGGGCTATTACGCGCTGCTGTTTGGGATGGCCTTCGGTACGCCGCTGGGTTCGCTGGCGCTGGATATCACGCAGGCGCGCACGCATCTGGATAACGGCACTTACGTGAATGGTCAGCGTCAGGCCGACAGCCTCAGCGGGCAGAGCTACAAACTCAGCTTCAGCAAGGATATCACGGAGACGCGCAGCAATATCTCGCTGGCGGCCTATCGCTTCGCAACCAGCCAGTACATGGATTTCCAGACTGCGATGCTGACGCGCGACGCGGTCGATCGCGGTGATTCGCCGGACAGCATTCTGCGCATGAAAAACCAGTTTGTGGCGACGGTCAGCCAGGGGCTGGATGACGGCTGGGGGCAGTTTTACCTCAGCGGCTCGCTACAGGATTACTGGAACAAAGCGGGGTCCGATAAACAGTTTCAGGTCGGCTATAACAACACCTATAAAAGCCTGACGTACGGCCTGACGGTGAGCCGCACCTACAGCAAAGAGAACGAAGGGCAGACCAACTATTTGCTGACCATGAGCTTCCCGCTGGGTCAGGACTTTGAGCAGCACACCCCCCATGCGCATATCGATTTAACGCGTGACAGCAACGGCCATGACGCACAGCAGCTTGGCATTTCCGGCTCGCTTGGCGAGTACAACCAGATGAACTACAGCATGACCGCGATGAACGGCGATCAGGGAGAAGGCACCAGCGGCTCCTTTAACGCCGATTACCGCAGCCAGGTCACATCACTGAGCGGCGGCTATAGCGTGGGCGATCACTACAGCAGCGTATCGCTCGGCGCCACCGGCACTATTCTTGGGCATGCAGGCGGGCTGACGTTTACGCCGTATACCTCAGATACCTTCGCGCTCGTAGAGGCAAAAGGCGCACGCGGCGCGGCGGTGTCGTCCTATCCCGGCGTGTTTGTGGATGGCCGTGGTTACGCCGCCGTGCCGTATCTCGATCCGTACCAGTTCAACGACATTACTATCGACCCGAAAACCGCGCCGGTAAATGTGGAGCTGGAGAACACCTCGCAGAAAGTGGCGCCTTATCTGGGGGCGGTCGTCAAACTCACCTACAAAGCCAATACCGGCACGCCGGTACTTATCGCCTCGCGCTATCAGGGCGAACCGGTGCCGTTCGGCGCGATGGTGTTTGACGCTGAAGGCAATCAGGTTGGCTCGGCAGGGCAAGGCGGTCTGGTCTATGCGCGCGTTGGCAATAACCAGGGCCAACTGACGGTTAAATGGGGCGAAAGCGTCGGTATGCAGTGCCTTATCAGCTATTTATTGATGCCGCAGGCGGAAGGGCAGCGCCAGTCTATTCAGCGCTTCGATACGCCGTGTCTGCCGCCTGCCGGGGGCGTGTCGCCCTCGTCGTCGCTACAGCTCTCCACCGATCGACGCCGCCAGGCTGCTTTTACGGCCGGATAACCCCGGCCTGACGGGCCGGGCAATAACACTTTCCTGTGACAGGAACGATGCACTGTAAAGAGGGAATTATGGCTGTAAGGAAAACGGTTTTAACTCTCCGGGCCGGCATGCTTTTACTGCTGGCATTCGGTGGCCACGCGCTGGCTTCAACGTCATGTTCTTATCACGCCGGCTCGCACGCGATGAGCGTGACGTTGCCGATTAACGGGACGATTTCAGTCGGCTCTGACGCCTCTGACGGGCGCACGCTCTACCGGCTGCATTACATGCCCAGCTCACCGGTCAAAATTGACTGTTTATCAACCGGCAGCACGCCTTATGAGGTCTCGTATGATTACCGCTGGACCAGCACGCCGCACGGGCTTTCACCCTGGAACGGGCCGCCGTATCCGGGCAAAGTCTGGGATACCAACCTGCCGGGTGTGGGCGTCGCGGTATGGGCGCAGGGCGCAAAAGATGTCGCCATTCCGGGGACGTATTACATCGACACCATTCATCCGCAGCCTAATCAGAACGTTAACCACACGGTGAATAGCGAGTTCTGGCTCTATCTCATTAAGACCGGCCCTGTACAGCCGGGATATGTGAACGGCCAGGATCTGCCGTCGATGGCGGTCGATTTCATCGCGTCGGGGGCCGCTGGCAGCCCGCTAAATGCGCTGAAAATCAACTTCACCGGGTCGGTGAATATCGCCGCGCTCTCCTGCACCACGCCGGATGTTAACGTGAAGCTCGGCACCTGGAGCGCGGAGAACGATTTCAGCGGCGTAGGCAGCGGGACGGAGTGGCGCGATGCGTCGATTACCCTGACCAACTGTCCACGCGCCTGGGGCATTCGCACTAATATCAACGCGAATGACAGCGGGATTACCTCGATGGGCAACGCCTCGCCGAACCCGGTGTGGATCACGATGAAGCCCTCCACCACGGTGATTGACGCGAATAACGGTATCTTCGCCGTGACGCCAGGTAACGACAGCGCCAGCGGGGTCGGCATTCAGATAGCCAAAGGCAACGTGTCGGATGCGACGCATGAGCCGATGGCGCTGAACACCTATACCAATAACTACTGGGATCTCAGCACCGACGATGTCTCCACGCACCGCATTCCGTTTGTGGCGCGCTATGTCCAGACGGAAGATCGGATGCGCCCCGGCAAGGCGAACGGCGCGATTACGTTTACGGTGCTCTATTACTGACGCATTATGTCGCGCCCATAAAAAAGCCCCGGCGTGCCGGGGCTTTTTACGTTGTGCGGCGTGGCATCAGCCGGTGTTGCGCATCCCCGCTGCGACGCCTGCGATGGTGACCATTAGCGCCTGTTCAACGCACGGGTCTGCCGGTTTGCCTTCTTCTTCCGCCTGGCGTGAACGGTGCAGCAGCTCTGCCTGAAGGACGTTCAGCGGGTCGGTGTAAATATTGCGCAGCTGGATGGACTCGGCAATCCACGGCAAGTCCGCCATCAGATGCGAGTCGTTGGCGATATCCAGCACCACTTTGATATCCGCTTCCAGCAGCTGGCGCAGCTCCTGGCCGAGCGGCCAGAGTTCCTTTTTCACCAGACGCTGATCGTAGTAGTCCGCCAGCCACAGATCCGCTTTGGCAAACACCATCTCCAGCATGCCGAGGCGCGTGGAGAAGAACGGCCAGTCGCGGCACATGGTTTCCAGCTCATCCTGTTTGCCATCTTCCACCACTTTTTGCAGCGCGGCGCCCGCGCCCAGCCAGGCGGGCAGCATCAGACGGTTTTGCGTCCAGGCGAAAATCCACGGAATGGCGCGCAGCGATTCGACGCCGCCGGTCGGACGACGTTTGGCCGGACGTGAACCGAGCGGCAGTTTGCCGAGCTCCTGCTCTGGCGTGGCCGAGCGGAAGTACGGCACGAAATCTTTGTTTTCGCGCACGTAGCCGCGGTACATGGCGCAGGAGATGTCGGAAAGTTCATCCATGATGTGACGCCAGGCGGCTTTCGGCTCCGGCGGCGGCAGCAGGTTGGCTTCCAGAATGGCGCTGGTGTAGAGCGACAGGCTGCTGATGGTGACTTCCGGCAGACCATATTTAAAGCGGATCATTTCGCCCTGTTCGGTCACGCGCAGGCCGCCTTTCAGGCTGCCCGGCGGCTGGGAGAGCAGCGCCGCGTGGGCTGGCGCGCCGCCACGGCCAATGGAGCCGCCGCGTCCGTGGAACAGCGTCAGCGCGATACCCGCTTTCTCGCAGGTTTTGATTAGCGCGTCCTGCGCCTGATACTGCGCCCAGGAGGCGGCCATCACGCCCGCGTCTTTCGCGGAGTCGGAATAGCCAATCATCACCATCTGTTTGCCCTGGATAAAGCCGCGATACCAGTCGATATTCAGCAACTGCGTCATCACGTCGTTGGCGTTGTTCAGGTCATCAAGCGTTTCAAACAGCGGCGCTACCGGCAGCGCGAAGCCAATACCCGCCTCTTTCAGCAGCAGGTGAACGGCCAGCACGTCAGACGGCGTTTTCGCCATGGAAATCACGTAAGCGGCGATCGAGCCTTTCGGCGCTTCGGCGATCACTTTGCAGGTTTCCAGCACTTCGCGGGTGTTGTCGCTCGGCTCCCACTGGCGCGGCAGCAGCGGACGTTTGGAGTTGAGTTCGCGGATCAGGAATGCCTGTTTGTCGGCTTCCGACCAGCTTTCGTAGTCGCCGATGCCGAGATAGCGGGTCAGCTCGCCCAGCGCTTCGGCGTGGCGGGTGCTCTCCTGACGGATGTCGATACGCACCAGCGGCACGCCGAAGGCTTTAACGCGGCGCAGGGTGTCGAGCAGTTCGCCATTGGCGATAATCCCCAGCCCACAGGCGACAAGCGATTCATAACAGGCGTAGAGCGGCTCCCAGAGCTGTTCGTTCTGGGTCAGCAGGCCCTGCGGCTTCGGCAGCTTCTGGCCTTTCAGGCGCGCTTCAAGCCAGGCCTGGGTCGCGAGCAACTGCGCGCGCAGCCCTTTCAGCAGATAACGGTAAGGCTCCTGCGCGCCCTCTGTGCCGACATAGTCGCGCAGCGCGTCGCTGCACTCCACCATGGAGAGTTCGGAAATCAGCACCTGAATATCTTTCAGGAACAGATCGGTCGCTTTCCAGCGGCTCAGCAGCAGGACGTGGCGGGTGATATCCGCAGTGACGTTCGGGTTGCCGTCGCGGTCGCCGCCCATCCAGGAGGTGAAACGCACCGGCACGAAATCCACCGGCAGTTTGTAATCGAGATGCGCTTCGAGCTGTTCGTTCAGTTCGCGCAGGTAATTCGGTACGCCTTCCCACAGGCTGTTTTCTACCACCGCGAAGCCCCATTTGGCTTCGTCCACCGGGCTTGGGCGGTTTTTACGGATTTCGTCGGTATGCCAGGACTGCGCGATAAGCTGGCGCAGGCGGCGCGTTATCTGGTTGCGTTCGTAGTCGGCGATATCTTTGTGGTCGAGCTGTTTTAAGCAGTTGTTCACTTCGACCATTTTATGGATCAGCGTACGGCGGGTGATCTCGGTCGGGTGCGCGGTCAGCACCAGCTCCAGCGACAGCGATTCCACGGCCTGACGAATCGCGGTTTCGTTGATGTCCGGCTGATCTTTGAGCTTACGCAGGGTGCGGGCGATAATTTCCGGGTTGCTGGCGGCTTCGCCTTTCGGCGAAATGCTGTGGTATTGCTCGGCGGTATTGGCCAGATTCAGGAACTGACTGAACGCGCGGGCCACCGGCAGCAGTTCATCATTGGAAAGATTTTGCAGCGTGGTTAACAGCGCCTGGCGGTCGGCCTCATTGCCAGCACGGGACGACTTCGACAATTTGCGGATTGTTTCTACGCGGTCAAGGATGTTTTCTCCCAGCGCATCCTTGATGGTATCCCCGAGCAACTTGCCGAGCATACTGACATTGCTTCGCAAAGCGGAATATTGTTCGTTCATATAACCCCAGACACCCCATCTCAATTATGTTTAATACCCGTCGTCTTTCGCGCCGCAGGCGCGTTGGCCGCGCCTGGCGACCCCGGTCACTTACCGATGTAAGCTCCCGGGGCTCACCAGGCTTGCCGCCTTCCTGCAACACGAAATCCTTGGGTATAGGTTCTGCAAAAAATCAGGACACCGAAAAGCGATAGCTTTTACTTACGTCCGAAAGTTCAGGCTTGAATGACTTCTTACTTTATAAAGCCACGTGAAATCCCGTTCGTCAATTGCTGCGAAATCGGTTCAGCAGGTGAATAAAGCGCGGCAATTTATGAAAGTTAATTCACGTTATTGCAGATAAGTAACGCTTATGAAAATAGCGTGCAGGCGCCAGGGGCGATATGCAGTCGCACGCGCTGCGTGAGAGTGTAAACGCAGTGGAATGGGCTGAGTTTGCCGGGTGAGCTGGCGGGTGCGTGTGGCTTACCCGCCCTACGGTAAAATGACTTGTAAGGTGGATAAGCGTAGCGCATCCACCATGACATTCAGGGCATTCAGTGCCAGCAGAAGTGGTGCACCACCTGCGAAATTAATTCGCGGGTCGGCTTGATAAACCGCGTTTCCAGATATTCATCCGGCTGGTGGGCCTGATTAATCGAACCGGGGCCGAGCACCAGCGTCGGGCAAATCGTCTGAATAAACGGCGCTTCGGTGCAGTAGTTCACCACATCGGTTTGCGCGCCGAGCAGCTTTTCCACCACCTGCACCAGTTTGTGATCCGGCGGACATTCGTAGCCCGGGATCGGCGGATGCAGATCGTAGACCGTCAGGCGGCCCGGCCAGCGCAGGCTCACCGGCTCCAGCGCCTCGTTCAGCAGGCCGCTCAAATCGTCAAGTGTCATGCCCGGCAGCGGACGAATATCCATATGCAGCTCGCAGCAGGCGCAGATACGGTTCGACGCGTCGCCGCCGTGAATATGGCCGAGGTTAAGCGTCGGGTAAGGCACCGTAAACGCGTCATAGTGATAACGCGCTTTGAGCGAATCGCGCAGTTGCATAATGCGCCCGATGGCGTCATGCATCAGCTCAATGGCGTTGATGCCGCGCTCCGGGTCGCTGGAGTGGCCGGATTGTCCCTCTACGCGGATAGCGCTGGAGATGTGGCCTTTATGGGCGCGGATCGGCTGTAGCGAGGTCGGCTCGCCGATGATGGCGCAGTCCGGACGAAGCCGGGTGGTTTCAGCGAAATAGCGCGCGCCCGCCATGCTCGTCTCTTCATCGGCCGTCGCCAGGATGTAGAGCGGTTTTTTCAGCTGCGTCACATCCACGTCACGCAGCGCATCGAGAATAAACGCGAAAAAGCCTTTCATATCGGCGGTGCCGAGCCCGAACAGTTTGTTGTCATGCTCGGTCAACGTGAAAGGATCGCGCGTCCAGCGTCCGTCGTCGAAAGGCACGGTATCGGTATGCCCGGCCAGCAACAGGCCGCCCGCGCCGCTGCCGGTGCTCGCCAGCATATTGAATTTATTGCGCGTACCGGGGACCGGCTGCACTTCGACCTGGAAGCCGAGATTGCCAAACCATTCCGCCAGCAAATTGATTAAAGTCGCATTGCTCTGATCGAGCGCGCTGTCGGTGGCGCTGATGGATGGCGTAGCGATAAGCGTGCGGTAAATCTCGATAAAAGGCGGTAATTTCATTTTCACTGTTGACAGACCTCAGGTCGTGATAGTATCAATATTCATGCAGTATTTGTGAATAAAAATACATTAACGTTGAGCGTAAGGGAACCGCCGGGTTCCGGTGAAGACGATACGCTCGCGGACGCGGCAACGGCCTGGAGGCCCGCGCCTGAAATACATGACGGTAAAAGGTATCCAGCCCCGATGTTGAACACGCTGATTGTTGGCGCCAGTGGTTATGCCGGCGCAGAGCTTGCGACCTACGTGAATCGCCACCCGCATATGAACATAACCGCATTGACGGTCTCAGCGCAAAGCAATGATGCGGGAAAGTTAATCTCCGATCTGCATCCGCAACTGAAAGGCGTGCTTGACCTGCCGCTGCAGCCGATGGGCGACATTCGCGAGTTCACCGACGGCGTGGATGTGGTGTTTCTCGCCACCGCCCATGAGGTCAGCCACGATCTCGCGCCGCAGTTTCTCGACGCGGGCTGCGTGGTGTTTGACCTCTCCGGCGCCTTTCGCGTTAACGACGCCGCGTTCTATGACAAATTTTATGGTTTCACGCATCAGCACCCGGAGTTGCTGGCGCAGGCAGTGTATGGCCTGGCGGAGTGGAACCACGAGGCGCTGAAAGACGCGACGCTGGTGGCGGTGCCGGGATGCTACCCGACCGCGGCGCAGCTCTCGCTGAAACCGCTGATTGATGCCGGTTTGCTGGATCTGAACCAGTGGCCGGTGATTAACGCCACCAGCGGCGTGAGTGGCGCGGGGCGTAAAGCGGCTATCTCCAACAGCTTCTGTGAAGTGAGCCTCCAGCCTTACGGCATTTTTACGCATCGTCATCAGCCGGAAATCGCGAGCCACCTGGGCGCGGAGGTGATTTTCACGCCGCACCTCGGCAGCTTCCCGCGCGGCATTCTGGAAACCATCACCTGCCGCCTGAAGCCGGGTGTGAGCGCGCAGCAAGTCGCTGCAACCTTCCAGGATGCTTACGGCGACAAACCGCTGGTGCGGCTGTATGACAAAGGCGTGCCCGCGCTGAAAAACGTGGTGGGCCTGCCGTTTTGCGATATCGGCTTCGCCGTGCAGGGCGAACATCTGATCGTGGTCGCCACGGAAGATAACCTGCTGAAAGGCGCCGCCGCGCAGGCGGTGCAGTGTATGAATATTCGTTTTGGCTTCGCCGAAACGCAGTCACTTATTTAACCGAGTCAGGTGTGATGATGAATCCGTTAATCATTAAGTTAGGCGGTGTGTTGCTCGACAGCGAAGAGGCGCTGGAGCGTCTTTTTACCGCCCTCGTTAACTACCGCAAGGAGCATCAGCGTCCGCTGGTTATCGTTCACGGCGGCGGCTGCCTCGTTGACGACCTGATGAAGCAGCTCAACCTGCCGGTGAAAAAGAAAGACGGCCTGCGCGTCACGCCTGCCGATCAAATCGACATCATTACCGGCGCGCTGGCGGGTACCGCCAACAAGACGCTGCTCGCGTGGGCGAAAAAACACTCTATCGCCTCCGTCGGCCTGTTCCTGGGCGACGGCGACAGCGTCAGCGTGACGCCGCTTGATGAAGCGTTGGGCCATGTGGGCCAGGCGCATCCGGGTTCGCCGAAGCTGATTAACACGCTGCTGGAAAACGGCTTTATGCCGGTGATTAGCTCGATTGGCGTCACGGACAACGGCGACCTGATGAACGTGAACGCTGACCAGGCGGCCACGGCGCTCGCGGCAACGCTCGGCGCGGATCTGATTCTGCTCTCTGATGTGAGCGGCATCCTGGACGGCAAAGGCCAGCGCATCGCCGAGATGACCTCCGCGAAAGCCGAGCAGCTTATCGCGCAGGGCATTATCACCGACGGGATGATTGTCAAAGTGCATGCGGCGCTGGACGCCGCCCGCACGCTGGGCCGCCCGGTGGACATCGCCTCCTGGCGCCACGCGGAGCAGTTGCCCGCTTTATTTAATGGCGTGTCTATCGGCACGCGCATTTTGGCCTAATTACAAGATTTTAAAGGAAACAGACAATGCAAAATCACGGCATCAAAAAAGTTGTTCTCGCTTACTCCGGCGGCCTCGATACCTCTGCCATCATTCCGTGGCTGAAAGAAAACTATGAAGGCTGCGACGTGGTCGCCTGCGTGGTCGATATCGGCCAGGATCGTGACGATCTGAAAGGCGTTGAGCAGAAAGCGCTGCGCTCTGGCGCGTCTGAGTGCTATGTGGTCGATGCGCGTGAAGAGTTCATCAAAGATTACGTTTACCCGGTGCTGCAAACCGGCGCGCTGTATGAAGGCAGCTATCTGCTGGGCACCTCAATGGCGCGTCCGCTGATCGCCAAAGCGCTGGTGGACGTGGCGAAGAAAGTCGGCGCCGACGCGCTGTGCCACGGCGCGACGGGTAAAGGCAACGACCAGGTGCGTTTCGAATCCGCCTGGGCGGCGCTGGCGCCGCACCTGAAAGTCATCGCCCCGTGGCGTGAGTGGAACCTGCGTTCCCGTGAAGCGCTGCTCGATTACCTGAAAGCGCGCGATATCCCGACCACCGCGTCGCTTGAGAAAATCTACAGCCGTGACGAGAACGCCTGGCATATCTCTACCGAAGGCGGCGTGCTGGAAAGCCCGTGGAATGCCCCGAACCAGGATTGCTGGGTCTGGACGGTCGATCCTAAAGACGCGCCGGATGAGGCGGAGCAGGTGACCGTGACCGTTGAGAAAGGCAATGTGGTGGCCGTCAACGGCGAACACCTGACGCCGTTTGGCTGCCTGGAAGTACTGAACAAGATCGGCGCGAAGCATGGCGTGGGCCGTATCGATATCGTGGAAAACCGCCTGGTGGGCATTAAATCCCGCGGCTGCTACGAAACCCCGGGGGGCACCATCATGATGGCGGCGCTGCGCGGCGTTGAGCAACTGGTGCTGGATCGCGATAGCTTTAAATGGCGTGAGCAGGTCGGTCTGGAGATGTCTTATGTCGTGTATGACGGTCGCTGGTTCGCCCCGCTGCGCCAGTCTCTGCAGGCGGCGGCGCAGTCGCTGGCCGAGCAGGTGAGCGGCGAAGTGGTGCTGGAGCTCTATAAAGGCCAGGTGACTGCGATTCAGAAGAAATCGACCAACAGCCTGTATAACGAAGAGTTCGCGACCTTCGGCGAAGACGAAGTGTACGATCACAGCCACGCGGGCGGCTTTATCCGTCTGTTCTCCCTCTCTTCACGCATCCGTGCGCTGAATGAGCTGAAGAAGTAATCTGCTGTTGCGTGGATGGCGGGTGGCGCTGACGCTTACCCGCCCTACGCGCGGTAAGCGGGTCACGGGGCAGCAAAGCGGTCCCGTCGCAGAAAAGCAGCACACTATTTGTAGGGCGGGTCACCCCGCCATTTAAGAGATAACCAGAACAGTCACAGGGCGGGTAAGCAAAGCGCACCCGCCATAGCAAGACAGATAACGGAGCGGATTATGGCACTTTGGGGCGGACGTTTTACTCAGGCGGCAGACGGGCGGTTTAAACAATTTAATGACTCTCTGCGCTTTGATTACCGACTCGCCGAGCAGGACATTATCGGTTCCGTGGCCTGGTCTAAAGCGCTGGTTACCGTCGGCGTGCTGACCGCGCAGGAGCAAAGCCAGCTCGAAGGCGCGCTCAATACGCTGCTGGAAGAGGTGCTGGAAAACCCGCACGCGATTCTGGAAAGCGACGCGGAAGATATTCACAGCTGGGTGGAAGGCAAGCTTATCGACAAAGTCGGCCCGCTCGGCAA
Source organism: Cronobacter turicensis z3032 (assembly GCA_000027065.2). Classification (NCBI taxonomy): domain Bacteria; kingdom Pseudomonadati; phylum Pseudomonadota; class Gammaproteobacteria; order Enterobacterales; family Enterobacteriaceae; genus Cronobacter; species Cronobacter turicensis. The sequence goes on from FN543093.2 coordinate 206,669, forward strand.
AAAACTCCATACCGGACGCAGCCGTAACGATCAGGTCGCGACTGACCTGAAACTCTGGTGTAAAACCCAGGTGCATGCGCTGCTGAGCGCCACGCGTCAGCTCCAGCAGGCGCTGGTCGTCACCGCCGAAGAAAATCAGGACGCGGTGATGCCGGGTTACACCCACCTGCAACGCGCACAGCCGGTGACGTTCGCGCACTGGTGCCTGGCGTATGTCGAAATGCTGGCGCGTGATGAAAGCCGCCTGAAGGATACGCTGAAACGTCTCGACGTCAGTCCGCTCGGCAGCGGCGCGCTCGCCGGGACGGCGTATGAGATTGACCGTGAGCAACTGGCGGGCTGGCTCGGCTTCGCCAGCGCCACCCGCAATAGTCTGGACAGCGTTTCCGATCGTGACCATGTGCTGGAATTGCTGTCGGATGCCGCCATCAGCATGGTGCATCTGTCGCGCTTCGCGGAAGACCTGATTTTCTTTAACTCCGGCGAAGCGGGCTTTGTCGAGCTCTCCGATCGCGTGACGTCCGGCTCCTCGTTAATGCCGCAGAAGAAAAACCCGGACGCGCTGGAGCTGATTCGCGGCAAGTGCGGCCGCGTGCAGGGCGCGCTCACCGGCATGATGATGACGCTGAAAGGCCTGCCGCTCGCGTACAACAAAGATATGCAGGAAGATAAAGAAGGGTTGTTCGACGCGCTCGACACCTGGCTCGACTGTCTGCATATGGCGGCGCTGGTGCTGGACGGCATTCAGGTGAAACGTCCGCGCTGCCAGGAAGCCGCGCAGCAGGGCTACGCCAACGCCACGGAGCTGGCGGATTATCTGGTCGCCAAAGGCGTCCCGTTCCGCGAAGCGCACCACATTGTGGGCGAGGCGGTGGTGGAGGCGATTCGTCAGGGCAAACCGCTGGAAGATTTGACGCTCGCCGACCTGCAAAAATTCAGCCCGGTAATCAATGACGACGTTTACCCGGTGCTGTCGCTTCAGTCTTGTCTCGACAAGCGAGCAGCGCAGGGCGGCGTCTCGCCGGTACAGGTGGCGCAGGCGATTAGCGCGGCGAAAGCGCGACTGGCGTAAGCGTTACTGGCAGGAGAAAGCCCGGCGGATGTCGGGCTTTTTTTTATGGGCGCCCGAAATACATTCCCGAAAAATGGGCAAAAAAAAGCGGACTTACTGTCCGCTAAATAGTTCACGTTGGCTTTAGTTATACGGCTAACAGAGAGACTCTGTTTGCGGGTTATCACCCAGTGAGGGTAACGAGTGATGTTCTCCGCGGCTGAGGCTATTATTCACTTTCGGGCTTGATAGGGATAATCGTTGGTTGCTATGCTATCTATCGCCATGAACTATCATGGCGGCGGAGGATGAAGAATGAATATTCGTGATCTTGAATACCTGGTGGCCCTTGCCGAACATCGCCATTTCCGGCGTGCGGCGGACGCCTGCCACGTGAGTCAGCCAACCCTGAGCGGTCAAATCCGCAAGCTTGAAGATGAACTCGGCGTGATGCTGCTGGAACGCACCAGCCGCAAAGTGCTGTTCACACAGGCGGGACTGCTGCTGGTAGACCAGGCGCGTACCGTTTTACGTGAAGTCAAAGTGCTTAAAGAGATGGCGAGCCAGCAGGGCGAAACCATGTCCGGCCCGCTGCATATTGGCCTTATCCCGACCATCAGCCCCTATCTGCTGCCGCAAATCATCCCGATGCTGCATCAGACGTTCCCCAAACTCGAAATGTATCTGCACGAAGCGCAGACGCATCAGCTGCTGGCCCAGCTCGACAGCGGCAAGCTCGACTGCGCGATCCTGGCGCTGGTAAAAGAGAGCGAAGCCTTTATCGAAGTGCCGCTGTTTGACGAGCCGATGCTGCTGGCGGTCTATGAAGATCATCCGTGGGCCGGACGCGAGCGCGTGCCGATGGGCGAACTGGCCGGCGAAAAACTGCTGATGCTGGAAGACGGCCACTGCCTGCGCGATCAGGCGATGGGCTTCTGCTTCGAAGCGGGCGCGGACGAAGATACGCATTTCCGCGCGACCAGCCTTGAAACGCTGCGCAATATGGTGGCGGCAGGCAGCGGCATTACGCTTTTGCCTGCGCTCGCCGTACCGCCGGAACGCCATCGCGACGGCGTCGTTTACCTGCCCTGCGTGAAACCGGAGCCGCGACGCACCATCGGTCTGGTGTATCGTCCGGGCTCGCCGTTGCGTAGCCGCTATGAGCAGCTCGCAGAGGCCATCCGCAAACAGATGGATGGCCGTTTCGACAGCGCGTTAAAACAGGCGGTTTAAGCCGTTCAGCGCGGCGACCCGATAGGCTTCCGCCATGGTCGGGTAGTTAAAGGTGGTGTTAACGAAGTACTCAATGGTGTTACCGCCACCTTTCTGCTCCATAATCGCCTGGCCGATATGAATAATCTCGGCCGCGCGCTCCCCAAAGCAGTGAATGCCCAGAATCTCTTTGGTTTCGCGGTGGAACAAAATCTTCAGCGTGCCCACGTTCATCCCCACGATTTGCGCGCGCGCCAGATGCTTAAACTGCGCACGACCCACTTCGTAAGGCACTTTCATGGCGGTGAGCTGCTGTTCGGTTTTGCCGACGGAGCTGATTTCCGGAATGGTATAGATGCCGGTCGGAATATCTTCCACCAGATGCGCCGACGCCACGCCTTTCACCAGCGCCTGCGCGGCGATGCGGCCCTGATCGTAGGCGGCGGAAGCCAGGCTCGGATAACCGATGACATCGCCCACGGCGTAGATGTGCGGCAGCGCGGTCTGGTACATGCTGTTCACTTTCAGCAGCCCGCGGCCATCGGCCTCAAGACCGATATTCTCCAGCGCCAGCGAATCGGTGTTGCCGGTGCGTCCGTTCGCATAGAGCAGACAGTCGGCTTTCACTTTTTTGCCTGACTTCAGGTGCACAATCACGCCATCGTCCACGCCTTCGATGCGCTCATACTCTTCGTTGTGGCGAATCACCACGCCGCTGTTCCAGAAGTGGTATGAAAGCGAATCTGACATCTCCTGATCGAGGAACGCCAGCAGACGGTCGCGGGTGTTGATGAGATCCACCTTGACGTTCATGCCGCGGAAAATCGACGCGTACTCACAGCCGATGACGCCCGCGCCGTAAATAATCACGTGGCGCGGCTCATGATGCATGCTGAGAATGGAGTCGCTGTCGTAGATGCGCGAGTGGTTGAAATCCACATCGTCCGGGTGATAGGGACGCGAGCCGCAGGCAATCACAAATTTCTCGGCGGTGAGGGTCTCTATCGAGCCGTCCTGGCAGGTGAGCTCAATCGTGTGTTCATCAATAAAACGCGCGTCGCCCTGCAGGATCTGGCAGCGGTTGCGCTCATAAAAGCCCTGGCGCATGTTGGTCTGCTGATTGATCACGTTGTCGGCGTGGTTAAGGATGTCGGCGAAAGAGGAACGGAGAGGACGGGAGTGGGCGCTGTATAACGGGTTCTGGTTAAATTCAATGATACGGCTGACGGCGTGGCGTAGCGCTTTCGACGGGATGGTGCCCCAGTGGGTGCAACCGCCGCCGACATTATGGTAGCGCTCTATCACGGCTACCGTGGCGCCCTGTTTCACCAGGCCCATTGCAGCACCTTCGCCGCCGGGACCAGAGCCAATCACTATTACATCATAATCGTAGGTTTGTGGCATGGTAAGGCTTACCTTGTTCTTATACATAAAAGCAACAGAATAGTAACATCACCCAAAGAATAACCCAATTCTCGCTGTGCGTTTTGCCATCTCTGGTAGCCTGCATTTCGTAAACAATCATTCACAATCCGTTATAAACCCGGTAGTTTTAAAACTGGTATAGTGCCGTTTCAACAGGAAGGAAGCAGGCAAGGTGATGGGCGTCAGAGCGCAACAGAAAGAACGAACCCGGCGGTCGCTGGTGGAAGCCGCGTTTAGCCAGCTAAGCGCGGAAAGAAGTTTCGCCAGCCTGAGCCTGCGCGAAGTGGCGCGCGAGGCGGGCATTGCGCCGACCTCGTTTTACCGGCACTTTCGCGACGTGGATGAGCTGGGCCTGACGATGGTGGATGAAAGTGGTCTGATGCTGCGCCAGTTGATGCGCCAGGCGCGCCAGCGTATCGCCAAAGGCGGCAGCGTGATCCGCACGTCGGTTTCCACCTTTATGGAGTTTATCGGCAACAACCCGAACGCGTTCCGGCTGCTGCTGCGCGAGCGCTCCGGCACGTCAGCGGCGTTTCGCGCCGCGGTGGCGCGTGAAATCCAGCATTTCATCGCGGAACTTGCCGATTATCTGGAACACGAAAATCATATGCCGCGCGCGTTTACCGAGGCTCAGGCGGAGGCGATGGTGACCATTGTCTTTAGCGCTGGCGCAGAAGCGCTGGACGTGAGCCCGGAACAGCGCGGGCAATTAGAAGAGCGACTGGTCTTGCAGCTGCGCATGATTTCTAAAGGCGCTTACTACTGGTACCGTCGTGAGCAAGAAAAGATGGCGCAAAATTCCGATAAGTGAAGGACGAGCAATGAGAACCACGACACAAGAAAAGGGTACGCTGCTGCTGGCGCTGATCGCCGGTCTGTCGATTAACGGCACCTGTGCGGCGCTGTTTAGCTCCATCGTGCCTTTCTCGATTTTCCCGATTATTTCGCTGGCGCTGACGGTTTACTGTCTGCATCAGCGCTACCTTAACCGCACGATGCCGGTGGGCCTGCCAGGCATCGCCGCCGCCTGTTTTATTCTGGGCGTATTGCTTTATAGCGCCGTGGTGCGCGCCGAGTATCCGGCGATTGGTTCTAACTTCCTGCCGTCGGTGCTGTCGGTGGTGCTTCTGTTCTGGATTGGTTTTCGCCTGCGTCGGCGCAAAGCGCGCTACGAAGAGTGAAGAAAAGGGCGCCGCGGCGCCCTTTTTTATGAGCGACGCGTTAACAGTACGCCGCATTCCATATGGTGGGTGTAAGGGAACTGATCGAACAGCGCGAGGCGCTCGACGCGGTGCGTCTGGCTCAGCGTTTCGAGGTTTTCACAAAGCGTCTGCGGGTTGCAGGAGATATAAAGGATGCGCGGATACGCCTGCACCATTTTTACCGTCTCCTGATCCAGCCCGCTGCGCGGCGGATCGACGAAGATCGTCTCGCACTGGTAGCTTTTCAGATCAACTCCCTGCAGGCGGTTAAATTCACGCACGCCGTTCATCGCCTGAGTAAATTCTTCCGCCGCCATGCGGATAATCTGCACGTTGTCGATGTGGTTGGCCGCAATGTTGTACTGCGCGGCGGCGACGGACGGCTTGGCGATTTCCGTCGCCAGGACGCGGTTAAAGTTGCGCGCCAGCGCCAGCGAGAAGTTGCCGTTACCGCAGTAGAGCTCCAGTAGATCGCCTTTTGAACCCAGGGTGGCATCCAGCGCCCACTCCAGCATATGAATGTTCATCGCCGCGTTCGGCTGGGTAAAGCTGTTCTCCACCTGGCGATAAATCATCTCTGTGCCCGCCACCGGCAGGCGCTCGTCGATGTAGTCCTGATCGAGCATGATTTTGGTTTTCGTCGCGCGGCCGATGAAGTGCACGTCAAAACCGTCGGCGCGTAGCGCATCGCGAAGACGCGTCGCCTCTTCACGCCAGTCGTCACCCAGCGCGCGGTGATAAAGCAGCGAGACAACCGCCTGCTGGCTGCGGGTGGTCAGGTAGTCAATCTGGAACAGCTTATGGCGCAGCGTACGGTTGCCGCGAATTCCCTCGATCATGCGCGGCATCAGGGCGTTAATCAGCTCGCTCGCCGCCGGGAAACTGTCGACGCGAATGCGGCTGCGGGTCTCCTGATCGAAAATGATGTGGTAAAGGTCGTCGCCGTCATGCCAGAGGCGGAACTCGGCGCGCATGCGGTAGTGGCTTACCGGCGAGCGGAACACCTCCGGCGCTGGCGCAGCGAAAGGCGCCATCATGCTTTGCAGGCGCTCTGTTTTTTCGGCCAGCTGTGCGTCGTATTGATCGATAGGGAGATGTTCAGGGGTCATCATGCGTCCTGGGTGATAAAAATTTACGCCGGGATTGTAGGGAATGCGGGCGTGATGTCCAGCATTGATTGTTTTTGCATCATTACAGATGGAAGTCTGGACTTCTGTCCGGCGCACCATGTAGCATGCCGTCTCCGGTCTCCTGTGAGTGAAAAGGGAATCCAGTGCAAATCTGGAGCTGACGCGCAGCGGTAAAGACAGGTGGGATGAACGCGTTCGCAGACACTGCCGGCCTGCCGGTGGGAAGTCCTCATCCGTAACACACCTCCAAGCCCGAAGACCTGCCGGAGTCACGTCGCATCTCGCGCACTTATCGCGTTCTATCAAGTGCGCCTGCGGCATCCTACAAGTTAAGCGGATGCTTACGTTAATGATGATAAAAAAAATCTCGCTGCTGACGGCGCTTTCCGTCACGGCGTTTTCTGGCTGGGCGCAGGATAGCGGCTCAAATTCTCTGGTGGTGACCGCAAACCGTTTTCAGCAGCCGGTCAATACGGTGCTGGCGCCGATTGATGTTGTGACGCGCGAGCAAATTGATAAATGGCAGTCTAAAACGGTGCTGGATGTGTTGCGTCGTTTGCCGGGCGTGGATATTTCGCAAAACGGAGGAATGGGGCAACTCGCTTCCGTGTATGTCCGCGGTACGGATTCACGCCATGCGCTCATCTTGATGGACGGCGTACCGGTTTCTCGCCCAAACCTTTCTAACGACTCTAATCTTTATCAAATTCCGATCTCGCTGATTCAGCGTATTGAGTTTATTCGCGGGCCGCGTTCTGCGGTGTATGGCTCCGGCGCGATTGGGGGCGTGATTAATATCATCACGCAGAGTGATGATGAAGTGTCACGGATTGATGCTGGCGTCGGTTCTAAGGGCTATCAGGAATATTCGGGCACGTTGCGCCAGCGTTTTGGGGATACAGTCGTGACGGCGATGGGGGCGTATCAGACTACCCATGGATTTAACGTTCAGCCGGGATCGACATGGCGTCATGATAATGACCGCGACGGTTATCGTAATAAAACGTTTTTTGGCAGCCTTCAGCATCATTTCTCTGACAACGTAGACGGTTTCTTTCGCGGCTATGGCTATGCCAATAACGCCGATTACGATGTGGGCAGCCCACCGTTTTCCCCGGCGTACAGCGCGGATGAAAACCAGTATGACAATCAGTCATGGGACACCGGATTACGGTATAACGCCGACATCTACTCTTCTCAGCTCATCGCCAGTTTTCAGAAGCTGAAAAGCTATAACTACAGCAGCCTTTATGGTCGCTACCAGGATGGCACGACGCTTGATCGCATGGAGCAGCGTTATATTCAGTGGGGCAATAACCTGATTGTCGGTCACGGTTCCGTCAGCGCCGGGGTGGACTGGAAGCAGGAAAAACTCACCTCAGCAACGCAGGCTGATACTGACCGTTATAAACGCGATACCACGGGTATTTACCTTACCGGCCAGCAGCAGGTGCTTGAGCACGTCACGCTTGAAGCGTCAGGCCGGGAAGATCATGACGAGCAGTTTGGCTGGCATGGTACCTGGCAAACCGCGGCAGGGTGGGAGTTTGTTGATGGCTACCGCGCAACCCTTTCATACGGTACCGGTTTTCTGGCGCCAGGCCTGACCCAGCAGTTTGGGTCACCGCAGTATGGTATTGCGTCCAACCCGAATCTTCAGCCGGAAAAATCCAGACAGTGGGAAGTAGGGATTGAAGGAATCACCGGTCCGCTGGACTGGCGTTTGTCGACCTGGCGGTACAAGATTGATAACCTGATAAGCTACGACAATGACGCTTATTACAATGTCAAATCAGCCACGATTAAAGGGGTGGAGTGGACAGGCAATCTGACTACCGGGCCTGTAAGTCATCAGCTTACGTTGCAGTATATCGATCCGCGTGATGATGAAACCCATGAGCGCTTGCAGCGTCGCGCCAGACAACAAGTGAAATATAATCTCAGCGGTGAAGTCTCAGACTTTGGGTGGGATATCACTTACCAGTATATCGGCGAGCGCGAAGATACTAACTTTAATACTTTCCCATCAGAAAAAGTGAAGCTTGGCAGCGTCAGCCTGTGGGATGTCGCGGTTTCGTATCCGGTCACCTCTCACCTTACAGTTCGTGGTAAAATAGCTAATCTGTTCGATAAAGATTACGAGACGGCTTATGGCTACGCTACTGCAGGACGGGAGTACAACTTGTCAGGCAGCTACACCTTCTGAGGCTCGCCCAACCATACTGGTTTTTGACTCCGGTGTGGGTGGGCTCTCTGTTTATGATGAGATCCGGCATCTCCTGCCGGATCTGCATTACATTTACGCCTTCGATAACGTTGCATTTCCTTACGGCGAGAAGAGCGAAGTGTTTATCGTTGAGCGCGTCGTTGAGATTGTTACCGCCGTTCAGGCGCGCTACCCCCTGGCGCTCGCCGTTATCGCCTGCAACTCCGCCAGTACGGTTTCTCTCCCTGCTCTACGTGAAAAATTCGCGTTTCCTGTTGTGGGCGTGGTGCCTGCTATCAAACCAGCCGCGCGTCTGACGGCGAACGGCGTGGTGGGGCTGCTGGCGACCCGCGGAACGGTTAAGCGTCCTTATACGCATGAGCTGATTGCGCGCTTCGCCAATGAATGTCAGATAGAAATGCTGGGTTCTGCGGAACTGGTGGAAATTGCCGAGGCGAAGCTGCACGGCGAACCGGTTTCGCTGGAGGCGCTGCGCCGCGTGCTGCGTCCGTGGCTGCGCATGCCGGAGCCGCCAGATACCGTCGTCCTCGGCTGTACGCACTTTCCGTTGCTGGCGGATGAACTGTTGCAGGTTTTGCCGGAAGGCACCCGACTGGTGGATTCCGGCGCGGCGATTGCGAGACGTACCGCCTGGCTGCTGGAGCATGAAGCGCCGGATGCATGTTCTTTTGATGAGAATATTGCTTACTGCATGGCATTAACGCCTGAAGTTGCGCAGTTAATGTCCGTTTTGCAGCGTTATGGGTTTAATAAACTCGAAAAATTGCCAGTTTAAAGGCGTTTTGCGCAAAAAAGAGACGGTTGAAAACTTTTTTGAAATTAGGGGTTGTCAGGCGCAAAGAACTCCCTATAATGCGCCTCCACTGACACGGCACAACGGCGAATGAGCCGGCCCGTCAGGCAGACGAAAGCGAAAATAAACGCTTGACTCTGAAAGAGGAAAGCGTAATATACGCCACCTCGCGACAGCAGGCTGAAAGCCTTGCCGCACCGCTCTTTAACAATTTATCAGACAATCTGTGTGGGCACTCGGGGCACTGATATCTTAACGTCTTCGGACGATAAATGAATATCAAGTCTCAAGTGAACAACAGTTAATTCATTACGAACTAACAGTTTAATTCTTTGAGCATCAGACTTTTAATTGAAGAGTTTGATCATGGCTCAGATTGAACGCTGGCGGCAGGCCTAACACATGCAAGTCGAACGGTAACAGAGAGCAGCTTGCTGCTCTGCTGACGAGTGGCGGACGGGTGAGTAATGTCTGGGAAACTGCCTGATGGAGGGGGATAACTACTGGAAACGGTAGCTAATACCGCATAACGTCTTCGGACCAAAGTGGGGGACCTTCGGGCCTCATGCCATCAGATGTGCCCAGATGGGATTAGCTAGTAGGTGGGGTAAAGGCTCACCTAGGCGACGATCCCTAGCTGGTCTGAGAGGATGACCAGCCACACTGGAACTGAGACACGGTCCAGACTCCTACGGGAGGCAGCAGTGGGGAATATTGCACAATGGGCGCAAGCCTGATGCAGCCATGCCGCGTGTATGAAGAAGGCCTTCGGGTTGTAAAGTACTTTCAGCGAGGAGGAAGGGATTGTGGTTAATAACCGCAGTCATTGACGTTACTCGCAGAAGAAGCACCGGCTAACTCCGTGCCAGCAGCCGCGGTAATACGGAGGGTGCAAGCGTTAATCGGAATTACTGGGCGTAAAGCGCACGCAGGCGGTTTGTTAAGTCAGATGTGAAATCCCCGGGCTCAACCTGGGAACTGCATTTGAAACTGGCAAGCTTGAGTCTCGTAGAGGGGGGTAGAATTCCAGGTGTAGCGGTGAAATGCGTAGAGATCTGGAGGAATACCGGTGGCGAAGGCGGCCCCCTGGACGAAGACTGACGCTCAGGTGCGAAAGCGTGGGGAGCAAACAGGATTAGATACCCTGGTAGTCCACGCCGTAAACGATGTCGACTTGGAGGTTGTGCCCTTGAGGCGTGGCTTCCGGAGCTAACGCGTTAAGTCGACCGCCTGGGGAGTACGGCCGCAAGGTTAAAACTCAAATGAATTGACGGGGGCCCGCACAAGCGGTGGAGCATGTGGTTTAATTCGATGCAACGCGAAGAACCTTACCTGGTCTTGACATCCAGAGAATCCTGCAGAGATGCGGGAGTGCCTTCGGGAACTCTGAGACAGGTGCTGCATGGCTGTCGTCAGCTCGTGTTGTGAAATGTTGGGTTAAGTCCCGCAACGAGCGCAACCCTTATCCTTTGTTGCCAGCACGTAATGGTGGGAACTCAAAGGAGACTGCCGGTGATAAACCGGAGGAAGGTGGGGATGACGTCAAGTCATCATGGCCCTTACGACCAGGGCTACACACGTGCTACAATGGCGCATACAAAGAGAAGCGAACTCGCGAGAGCAAGCGGACCTCATAAAGTGCGTCGTAGTCCGGATTGGAGTCTGCAACTCGACTCCATGAAGTCGGAATCGCTAGTAATCGTGGATCAGAATGCCACGGTGAATACGTTCCCGGGCCTTGTACACACCGCCCGTCACACCATGGGAGTGGGTTGCAAAAGAAGTAGGTAGCTTAACCTTCGGGAGGGCGCTTACCACTTTGTGATTCATGACTGGGGTGAAGTCGTAACAAGGTAACCGTAGGGGAACCTGCGGTTGGATCACCTCCTTACCTGAAAGATACAACCTCGCGTGCTCACACAGATTGTCTGATAGAAAGTAAAGAAGCAAAACCTCTACAGGCTTGTAGCTCAGGTGGTTAGAGCGCACCCCTGATAAGGGTGAGGTCGGTGGTTCAAGTCCACTCAGGCCTACCAACTCCGCAGGAGTTGAAGAGGTTTAACTACGATGGGGCTATAGCTCAGCTGGGAGAGCGCCTGCTTTGCACGCAGGAGGTCTGCGGTTCGATCCCGCATAGCTCCACCATCACTTCAGAGTGTACTCACTGAGTATACTGCGAAGTATTTGCTCTTTAACAATCCGGAACAAGCTGAAAATTGAAACAGACATGCTGTTGCATTTCTCCGTAATAAGGAATGCGCGGTGTGTCAGAGTCTCTCAAACTCGCAGCACGAAGACTTCTTCGGGTTGTGAGGTTAAGCGAACAAGCGTACACGGTGGATGCCCTGGCAGTCAGAGGCGATGAAGGACGTGCTAATCTGCGAAAAGCGTCGGTAAGGTGATATGAACCGTTATAACCGACGATGTCCGAATGGGGAAACCCGGTGCACTCTGGTGCATCATCGTTTGATGAATACATAGTCAAACGAGGCGAACCGGGGGAACTGAAACATCTAAGTACCCCGAGGAAAAGAAATCAACCGAGATTCCCCCAGTAGCGGCGAGCGAACGGGGAACAGCCCAGAGCCTGAATCAGCTTGTGTGTTAATGGAAGCGTCTGGAAAGTCGCACGATACAGGGTGAAAGTCCCGTACATGAAAGCACACAGGTTGTGAGCTCGATGAGTAGGGCGGGACACGTGATATCCTGTCTGAAGATGGGGGGACCATCCTCCAAGGCTAAATACTCCTGACTGACCGATAGTGAACCAGTACCGTGAGGGAAAGGCGAAAAGAACCCCGGCGAGGGGAGTGAAACAGAACCTGAAACCGTGTACGTACAAGCAGTGGGAGCCTTCGTAAGAGGGTGACTGCGTACCTTTTGTATAATGGGTCAGCGACTTATATTCTGTAGCAAGGTTAACCGTATAGGGGAGCCGAAGGGAAACCGAGTCTTAATTGGGCGTTAAGTTGCAGGGTATAGACCCGAAACCCGGTGATCTAGCCATGGGCAGGTTGAAGGTTGGGTAACACTAACTGGAGGACCGAACCGACTAATGTTGAAAAATTAGCGGATGACCTGTGGCTGGGGGTGAAAGGCCAATCAAACCGGGAGATAGCTGGTTCTCCCCGAAAGCTATTTAGGTAGCGCCTCGTGAATTCATCTCCGGGGGTAGAGCACTGTTTCGGCTAGGGGGCCATCCCGGCTTACCAACCCGATGCAAACTGCGAATACCGGAGAATGTTATCACGGGAGACACACGGCGGGTGCTAACGTCCGTCGTGAAGAGGGAAACAACCCAGACCGCCAGCTAAGGTCCCAAAGTCATGGTTAAGTGGGAAACGATGTGGGAAGGCCCAGACAGCCAGGATGTTGGCTTAGAAGCAGCCATCATTTAAAGAAAGCGTAATAGCTCACTGGTCGAGTCGGCCTGCGCGGAAGATGTAACGGGGCTAAACCATGCACCGAAGCTGCGGCAGCGACACTATGTGTTGTTGGGTAGGGGAGCGTTCTGTAAGCCGTCGAAGGTGTGCTGTGAGGCATGCTGGAGGTATCAGAAGTGCGAATGCTGACATAAGTAACGATAAAGCGGGTGAAAAGCCCGCTCGCCGGAAGACCAAGGGTTCCTGTCCAACGTTAATCGGGGCAGGGTGAGTCGACCCCTAAGGCGAGGCCGAAAGGCGTAGTCGATGGGAAACAGGTTAATATTCCTGTACTTGGTGTTACTGCGAAGGGGGGACGGAGAAGGCTATGTTGGCCGGGCGACGGTTGTCCCGGTTTAAGCGTGTAGGCTGACTTTCCAGGCAAATCCGGAAAGTTAAGGCTGAGGCGTGATGACGAGGCACTACGGTGCTGAAGTGACAAATGCCCTGCTTCCAGGAAAAGCCTCTAAGCATCAGGTAACATTAAATCGTACCCCAAACCGACACAGGTGGTCAGGTAGAGAATACCAAGGCGCTTGAGAGAACTCGGGTGAAGGAACTAGGCAAAATGGTGCCGTAACTTCGGGAGAAGGCACGCTGACATGTAAGTGAAGCCCCTGCGGGTGGAGCTGAAGTCAGTCGAAGATACCAGCTGGCTGCAACTGTTTATTAAAAACACAGCACTGTGCAAACACGAAAGTGGACGTATACGGTGTGACGCCTGCCCGGTGCCGGAAGGTTAATTGATGGGGTTATCGCAAGAGAAGCTCCTGATCGAAGCCCCGGTAAACGGCGGCCGTAACTATAACGGTCCTAAGGTAGCGAAATTCCTTGTCGGGTAAGTTCCGACCTGCACGAATGGCGTAATGATGGCCAGGCTGTCTCCACCCGAGACTCAGTGAAATTGAACTCGCTGTGAAGATGCAGTGTACCCGCGGCAAGACGGAAAGACCCCGTGAACCTTTACTACAGCTTGACACTGAACATTGAGCCTTGATGTGTAGGATAGGTGGGAGGCTTTGAAGCGTGGACGCCAGTCTGCGTGGAGCCAACCTTGAAATACCACCCTTTAATGTTTGATGTTCTAACCTGGCGCCGTGATCCGGCGTGGGGACAGTGTCTGGTGGGTAGTTTGACTGGGGCGGTCTCCTCCCAAAGTGTAACGGAGGAGCACGAAGGTCAGCTAATCCTGGTCGGACATCAGGAGGTTAGTGCAATGGCATAAGCTGGCTTGACTGCGAGAGTGACGGCTCGAGCAGGTGCGAAAGCAGGTCATAGTGATCCGGTGGTTCTGTATGGAAGGGCCATCGCTCAACGGATAAAAGGTACTCCGGGGATAACAGGCTGATACCGCCCAAGAGTTCATATCGACGGCGGTGTTTGGCACCTCGATGTCGGCTCATCACATCCTGGGGCTGAAGTAGGTCCCAAGGGTATGGCTGTTCGCCATTTAAAGTGGTACGCGAGCTGGGTTTAGAACGTCGTGAGACAGTTCGGTCCCTATCTGCCGTGGGCGCTGGAGAATTGAGGGGGGCTGCTCCCAGTACGAGAGGACCGGAGTGGACGCATCACTGGTGTTCGGGTTGTCATGCCAATGGCACTGCCCGGTAGCTAAATGCGGAAGAGATAAGTGCTGAAAGCATCTAAGCACGAAACTTGCCCCGAGATGAGTTCTCCCTGAGACTATAAGTCTCCTGAAGGAACGTTGAAGACGACGACGTTGATAGGCCGGGTGTGTAAGCGCAGCGATGCGTTGAGCTAACCGGTACTAATGAACCGTGAGGCTTAACCTTACAACGCCAAAGAAGTCTGGCGTGTTGAGAGAGAGATTCAGCTTGTGACGGATAAATGTTCATGGCGAAAGCGGTGAACAGACAGAATTTGCCTGGCGGCTGTAGCGCGGTGGTCCCACCTGACCCCATGCCGAACTCAGAAGTGAAACGCCGTAGCGCCGATGGTAGTGTGGGGCCTCCCCATGCGAGAGTAGGGAACTGCCAGGCATCAAATTAAGCAGTAAGCCGGAACAATAATCCGGTGGTGTGAAGAAATTCGGTGGAGCGGTAGTTCAGTCGGTTAGAATACCTGCCTGTCACGCAGGGGGTCGCGGGTTCGAGTCCCGTCCGTTCCGCCACCCTATTTAGGGGCGTAGTTCAATTGGTAGAGCACCGGTCTCCAAAACCGGGTGTTGGGGGTTCGAGTCCCTCCGCCCCTGCCAGAAATTATCCTTAGCTTCGGCTAAGGATTTTTTTTATCTTTTATCCGCCGTAAAATCCCTCCTATTACCGTATCTTTCCCTTTGCAAAATTCTAAAAACCACACGTTAAGTAATTACCGGGATCTTAAGTAGATCTTTTATATTATTGTTTTTATCACTATTTTGCAGCCAGATAGCATAAAGCGGCCGGGAGAGCGTCGCGCTATCCAGTACCGGATGCAGCTCGCTTTTTTCTTTAGCCCAGTTAACCGGTAACCAGGTGCATCCCTGCAATTCCGGCAGCATTTTTCTGGCGATATCGGCCGAGCTGGTTGTCAGCACAGGAATATCCTCTGGCGTCACCAACCCTGCTTCGTGCTGCTGGAAGTCCGGTCCCCACTCAAGTCGAAGATAATTGAGGCTGGTCTTACTGCGCTCCGGCAACGCGCAATAAAGGCCAAGGGCAAAATGTCCCAGTAACTGGCTCGAAAACTCGTCCATTTTGGGCGCTTCAGTGGTGATAAGCAGATCTAACTGACGTTCATGCAGCTGTTTAACCAAAGACTGTCGCTGAGCAATACGTGCTTCAAATTGCATAGAGCCTTTGTCCTGGTAAAGCCTTGTCAGCCATCCGGAAAGCATACACTCCCAAAGAGATGCGCTTGCGCCAATAGAGAAAAGGTTATGGCGTGATGTCTGTGCGACATCTTTGCGCGCCGTCTGCCAGATATTCATTAGGTTTTCGGCATACGGTAACAATCTTTCACCTGCTGCCGTCAGACGTATGTTATTGCGGTGACGAGTAAAAAGATTAACACCCAGTTGGTTTTCCAGCTGACGGATACGAAAGCTCACCGCCGACTGTGTCAGATAAAGCGCTTCAGCCGCTCTGCCAAAATGGCGCGTTCGGCTGACTTCAAGAAAGGTTTTTAGCAAGTCGGTATCCACATCCCACTCCACAAAAAAATTTGTCGTAATGATTTAAATGTTTTGTTTTACACTCTGTCAAGCGTAACTAATACTCCGCGCCATAAATAGCTCGGCCAAGAGAATTAGGAGCGTGTAGGATGGCGGAAAGCTTTACGACGACTAATCGATTTTTCGACAACAAATATTATCCGCGCGGGTTCTCTCGCCATGGTGACTTCACCATTAAAGAAGCACAGCTGCTTGAGCGTCATGGCTATGCCTTTAATGAACTGGATCTGGGCAAACGTGAGCCTGTGACCGCTGAAGAAAAACAGTTTGTTGAAGTCTGTCGCGGTATTCGCGAACCTGCTACTGAAGCAGAGCGCGTGTGGTCCAAATATATGACCCGAATTAAGCGTCCCAAGCGTTTCCATACCCTGTCTGGCGGCAAGCCGCAAATGGAAGGGGTGGATGATTTCGTGGAAACGGATGACTAATTACAAATGGGGCGCAAGCCCCATTGTCTTATGTATCGCCTGCTGTCGGGTTAATGTGTGTATATGGCATTTCATTCACGCTATGCCATCATGTTCTGCAAATGCGCCAGCATCCTGTCTATTGCGCGGTAACTCAGCGCTTCCATCAGATGTTCACGACCAATTTTTTCTTTCTGCTCACTATCAGCAATAGTGCGCGCCACTTTAAGTAAACGCTGCCAGGCGCGAACAGATAGTCCCAGTTTAATTAACGCGGCTTCCAGCCACTGCGCATCTTCCGGGCTAAGTACACAGAACTGGCGTATCTCCTTGTTATCCAGCATGGCATTGAGCTTCCCCTGCCGTACAAACTGACGTTCGCGGCTTTGAATCACTCGCTCCCGCACGTGTGAACTGCTTTCGCCTGGCTGTCCCGCCTGACTAAGCATACCTGGCGGAGGAAGAGGAATTTCGAGCGAGATATCAAACCTGTCGAGAAAAGGACCTGAAAGCCGGCCAAGATAACGTAGCGTTTGCTCCGGCGTGCAGCGGTTATGGTTACCCTGGTAGTGTCCTGTCGGGCTGGGATTCATAGCGGCGATAAGCTGAAAGCGTGCCGGATAGGTCAGTTTCGCCCGCGTCCGTGAAAGATGAATTCGCCCGGATTCGATGGGCTCGCGTAATGCATCCAGCACGCGCCGCTCAAATTCAGGTAATTCATCCAGAAAAAGTACGCCGTTATGCGCGAGTGAAATCTCTCCAGGCGCAGGTATCGCTCCTCCACCCACCATGGCATTCAGCGAGGCGCTATGGTGAGGGGCTCTGAATGGCCGCTGACGCCACTGATGATGCAAGGAGACGGGATTGACCAGACTAAGTATTGCAGCGCTCTCCAGTGCCTCCTGGTCGCTCAGAGGCGGTAGTAACCCATTGAGTCTGCTTGCGAGCATCGTTTTACCGGTGCCGGGTGGCCCAATAAACAGCAGGTTATGCCCACCTGCTGCCGTCAACTCCAGCGCGCGTTTCCCTTGCGGTTGCCCGATCACTTCGTTCAGGTCTCCCGCAGGCTCTCTGAATTCAAAGCCGGAAGGCGTGGCTGGTTCCAGCGTGGTTTTCCCTTCCAGAAAAGCGCACACCTCCTGTAGATGATGAGCGACAAGACAGCCCTCCTTGTTAATGAGCCCGACTTCGGGTGCATTATCATGCGCGACGATAATTTTCCTTTGGCACCCAAGCGCCTCCATAGCAGCTGAAATTGCACCGGGTACGCCTCTCAGTGCGCCTGTGAGCGCGAGCTCTCCTACAAATTCATACTCACCAACATGCGATGCGCTCAGTTGCTCTGAAGCAGCGAGAAGCGCTATCGCAATCGGCAAATCATATCGTCCCCCTTCTTTTGGCAGATCGGCCGGAGCGAGGTTGATAGTGATCTTTTTAGCCGGGAAATCATAACCACTGTTGATAAGCGCGCTACGTACCCGGTCCCGGGCTTCTTTAACCGTGGTTTCCGGCAGGCCAACAATCGTCAGGCCGGGCAGCCCTGCGCTGATATGTACCTCGACTGTCACCAACGGCGCTTTAACGCCAAGCGCCGCTCGGGTATGAATAATTGATAGCGACATAATCCCTCCTCAGGCCTGAAGCATCGCCAGGATGAAGACGTTGATCGAGGTGTAATTCGCGATTTTTCGGCGCAGATAGCAATCTTTTGCTGCAAGAAAATGCAAACTCTCAATTTGCCCGAGACGTCTCGCAAAAGCGTAATAAGTTTTCGGAAAGGCATTGCGCCGCACAGCGCGATCGCTAAAAATCCTGAAAAAATTTCAGTTAACGCTACTGGTTGATTACGTTGGGTTTTAATAGATTTGCTGAATGTATTGCAGTGCCGCGTCATAAATATTTCTTGTCACAGCTTTGTTCTCTGTGATAACTCTTTAGGTATTCCTTCGAATATGACGTAAGTACATACAGAAATGACAACCCTTCTACTAGTGATTAGCCTGGTCGTGATTAGCGTGGTGGTGATTATTAACCCACCGTGCGGGGCTGCACTCGGAAGAAGAAAGGCTTAGAAATCAAGCCTGAATCATCGAAAACCCCCGCACCGAAAGGTCCGGGGGTTTTTTTATGACCTAAAACTTAAGCGAGGAACAGAAAATGAGTAGTAGCATAAAATTCTGTTGTCCGCATTGTAAGGCGGGGAACTAACTATGAATGGCGCACAGTGGGTGGTACATGCTTTGCGAGCTCAGGGAGTGGATACGGTTTTTGGCTATCCGGGCGGGGCAATAATGCCGGTTTATGATGCGTTATACGACGGCGGCGTGGAACACCTACTGTGTCGGCATGAACAGGGCGCAGCAATGGCTGCCATCGGCTATGCACGTGCCACGGGTAAAACCGGCGTGTGTATCGCTACCTCCGGGCCAGGCGCTACCAACCTGATCACGGGCCTTGCGGATGCGCTGCTGGATTCGGTTCCCGTTGTAGCTATCACGGGCCAGGTCGCGGCGCCACTTATCGGTACGGATGCTTTTCAGGAAGTCGACGTACTCGGTTTATCGCTCGCCTGTACCAAACACAGCTTTCTCGTGGAGTCACTGGAAGAGCTGCCGGAAATCATGGCGCATGCTTTTCATCTGGCGAGTTCGGGGCGCCCTGGGCCGGTCCTGATCGATATTCCTAAAGATATTCAACTGGCCAGCGGGGAACTCGAGCCATGGCTCTCCAGTGTAGAGGACACGTTTGTTGTGCCTCAGGCGGAGCTGGAGCAGGCGCGTACATTACTGAGCCAGGCTGAAAAACCGATGCTCTATGTGGGCGGTGGCGTGGGCATGGCGCAGGCGGTACCTGCGCTGCGCGAATTCATGGCACAAACGCAAATTCCCTGCGCAGTCACGCTTAAGGGGCTTGGTGCGGTCGAAGCGAGCTATCCGGGCTACCTGGGTATGCTGGGCATGCACGGCACCAAAGCCGCTAACCTGGCGGTGCAGGAGTGCGATTTGTTGATAGCGGTCGGCGCACGCTTTGACGATCGCGTCACTGGTAAGCTCAATACCTTTGCTCCCCACGCCAAAGTTATCCATATGGATATCGATCCGGCAGAGCTGAACAAGCTGCGTCAGGCGCATGTCGGGCTGCCGGGCGATCTCAACGCATTATTACCTGCGCTGCAACGCCCGATGGCGATCGACGCCTGGCGCGAACGCGTCGCGGCGCTGCGAAGTGAACATGACTGGCGTTACGATCATCCAGGCGAAGGTATTTTTGCGCCGTTGTTGTTAAAACAACTCTCGGACCGCAAGCCAGCGAACAGCGTTGTGACTACCGATGTAGGCCAGCATCAGATGTGGGCGGCGCAGCACATGCGCTTCAGCCGTCCGGAAAATTTCATTACTTCAAGCGGTCTCGGCACCATGGGATTTGGGCTGCCGGCCGCGGTAGGCGCACAAGTGGCGCGCCCGGAAGATACCGTTATCTGCGTGACCGGCGATGGTTCATTCATGATGAACATCCAGGAGCTGGGTACCGTAAAACGCAAGCAGCTGCCGCTGAAGATAGTCCTGCTGGATAACCAGCGCCTGGGAATGGTGCGCCAGTGGCAGCAGCTTTTCTTCTCGGAGCGTTACAGCGAGACGAATCTGTCCGACAACCCTGATTTTCTGACGCTGGCCAGCGCCTTTGGCATTGCCGGTCAGCGCATCACCCGTAAAGACCAGGTGGAAGCCGCGCTGGAAACGATGTTCAACAGCGAAGGCCCTTATTTGCTGCACGTTTCAATCGATGAAGCTGAAAACGTCTGGCCTCTGGTGCCTCCTGGCGCCAGCAACTCACAAATGCTGGAGAAAATATCATGATGCAACATCAACTCGCCGTACAGGCTCGCTTTCGCCCGGAAACCCTGGAACGTGTGCTGCGCGTGGTGCGTCACCGTGGCTTTCAAATTTGCGCCATGAATATGGCGGCGTGCGCTAATGCGCAAAATATAAATATTGAGCTGACCGTTGCCAGCCCGCGTCCAGTCGAATTACTGTTTAGTCAGCTAAGCAAACTGGTCGATGTCGCGTGCGTCGAGATCCAGCAACCAACATCACAACAAATCCGCGCCTGAGCGCAAAAGGAAGAAGAAAAATGACGACGAAAAAAGCTGATTACATTTGGTTCAACGGCGAAATGGTTCCCTGGGGCGAGGCGAAGGTTCACGTCATGTCTCATGCGTTGCACTACGGTACATCAGTCTTTGAAGGGATCCGTTGCTACGATTCGCACAAAGGTCCGGTCGTGTTCCGCCATCGTGAACATATGCAGCGCCTGCGTGATTCCGCCAAGATTTATCGCTTCCCGGTTAGCCAGTCTGTTGATGAGTTAATGGAAGCCTGCCGTCAGGTCATTCGCGAAAACAAACTCACCAGCGCGTACATCCGTCCGCTGGTGTTCGTGGGCGATGTCGGTATGGGGGTTAACCCGCCTGAGGGCTACAAGACAGACGTCATTATCGCCGCGTTCCCGTGGGGCGCGTATCTGGGAGCGGAAGCGCTGGATCAGGGCATTGACGCGATGGTTTCTTCATGGAACCGCGCGGCGCCAAATACCATTCCTACTGCTGCAAAAGCGGGCGGTAACTATCTTTCCTCCCTGTTGGTCGGCAGCGAAGCGCGTCGTCACGGTTATCAGGAGGGTATCGCTCTGGATGTTCACGGTTATATCTCTGAAGGCGCAGGCGAAAACCTGTTTGAAGTTAAAGATGGCGTGATTTATACCCCGCCGTTTACCTCTTCCGCGCTGCCAGGCATCACTCGTGACGCCATCATCAAGCTGGCCAAAGAGATGGGCATTGAAGTTCGCGAGCAGGTGCTCTCCCGTGAGTCCCTGTACCTGGCGGATGAAGTGTTTATGTCCGGCACCGCGGCGGAAATCACGCCGGTGCGTAGCGTTGACGGCATTCAGGTAGGCGAAGGCCGCTGTGGTCCGGTCACCAAACGCGTTCAGCAGGCATTCTTTGGCCTGTTCACGGGTGAGACCGAAGATAAATGGGGCTGGCTGGACCAGGTTAACCCGTAAGCACAATAACACCTGCACGGGCGGCATCAGCCGCCCGGCTTTTGTAGAGACTGGAGTGAAAAAGCATGCCTAAGTACCGTTCTGCCACCACCACGCACGGCCGCAATATGGCGGGCGCCCGCGCCTTATGGCGCGCCACGGGAATGACCGATGCCGATTTCGGCAAGCCAATTATCGCGGTTGTAAACTCCTTTACTCAGTTTGTGCCGGGCCATGTGCATCTGCGCGATCTGGGCAAACTGGTTGCGGAGCAAATCGAGGCAGCTGGCGGCGTGGCGAAAGAGTTCAACACCATCGCGGTGGATGACGGCATCGCCATGGGGCACGGCGGTATGCTCTATTCACTGCCGTCTCGCGAGCTTATTGCTGACTCCGTAGAGTACATGGTGAACGCCCACTGTGCGGACGCCATGGTTTGTATCTCGAACTGCGACAAAATCACCCCCGGGATGCTGATGGCTTCCCTGCGTCTGAACATCCCGGTGATTTTCGTCTCCGGCGGTCCGATGGAAGCCGGTAAAACTAAACTTTCCGATCAGATAATCAAGCTCGATCTGGTCGATGCGATGATTCAGGGCGCGAACCCGCACATCAGCGACGAGCAGAGCGACCAGGTAGAACGCTCCGCCTGCCCAACCTGCGGCTCCTGCTCCGGCATGTTCACCGCCAACTCCATGAACTGTCTGACCGAGGCGCTGGGCCTGTCGCAGCCGGGCAATGGCTCGCTGCTGGCGACCCACGCTGACCGTAAAGATCTCTTCATCAATGCGGGCAAACGCATCGTTTCGCTCACTAAACGCTATTACGAGCAGGATGACGCCAGCGTATTGCCGCGCAATATCGCGAACAAAGCGGCGTTTGAAAACGCCATGACGCTCGACATCGCGATGGGCGGCTCTACCAATACCGTCCTGCATCTGCTCGCCGCGGCGCAGGAAGCGGAAATCGACTTCACGATGAGCGATATCGACCGCCTTTCCCGCAAAGTACCGCAGCTGTGCAAAGTTGCGCCAAGCACCCAGAAATACCATATGGAAGATGTTCACCGCGCGGGCGGGGTTATCGGCATTCTCGGAGAACTGGATCGCGCAGGTCTTCTGAACCGCGACGTGAATAACGTACTGGGGCTGACGCTGCCGCAGACGCTTGAACAGTACGACGTCACGCTCACCCAGGATAATGCGGTGAAAGAGATGTACCGCGCAGGGCCTGCCGGTATTCGCACCACGCAGGCGTTTTCGCAATCCTGCCGCTGGGACTCGCTGGACGATGACCGTCAGGAGGGCTGCATCCGCTCGCTGGAACATGCCTACAGCCAGGACGGTGGTCTTGCGGTGCTGTATGGCAACTTCGCAGAAAACGGCTGCATCGTAAAAACGGCGGGCGTCGACGAAGGCAGTCTGGTTTTCCGCGGCCCTGCGAAAGTCTATGAAAGCCAGGACGACGCGGTAGAAGCGATCCTCGGCGGTAAAGTCGTCGCGGGCGATGTGGTGGTGATCCGCTACGAAGGGCCGAAGGGCGGTCCGGGTATGCAGGAGATGCTCTATCCGACCAGCTTCCTGAAATCGATGGGCCTCGGTAAAGCCTGCGCGCTTATCACCGATGGCCGTTTCTCGGGGGGGACTTCCGGGCTTTCCATCGGTCATGTCTCGCCGGAAGCCGCCAGCGGCGGCAACATCGCACTGATTGAAGACGGCGATATGATAGCGATTGATATCCCGAACCGTGGCATCCAGCTCGAAGTGAGCGATCAAGAACTTGCCGCGCGTCGTGAAGCGCAGGACGCCCGCGGTGCTGACGCCTGGACGCCGCGTAACCGTGAACGTCAGGTTTCCTTCGCGCTGCGTGCTTACGCAAGCCTCGCCACCAGCGCCGATAAAGGCGCCGTGCGCGATAAATCGAAGCTGGGAGGCTGATAATGGCCGAGTCGCAACCCTTTTCTGCCGCCCCTTGCGGGGCGGAATATCTGCGCGCCGTGCTGCGCTCTCCGGTTTATGAAGTGGCGCAGGTTACGCCGCTTCAAAAGATGGAAAAACTGTCGGCACGGCTGAATAACGTGGTGCTGGTAAAGCGCGAAGACCGCCAGCCGGTGCACAGCTTTAAGCTGCGCGGCGCTTACGCCATGATGGCGCATCTCACCGATGAGCAGAAAGCGCGCGGCGTCATTACCGCCTCTGCGGGCAACCATGCGCAAGGCGTGGCGCTCTCGGCATCACGGCTGGGTATTAAATCGCTCATTGTCATGCCGGTCACCACGGCGGATATCAAAGTGGATGCGGTACGCGGCTTTGGCGGTGAAGTGCTTCTGCATGGCGCGAACTTCGATGAGGCGAAAGCTCATGCGATTTCGCTCTCTCAGCAGGGATTTACTTACGTGCCGCCGTTCGATCATCCGGCTGTTATCGCCGGGCAGGGAACGCTGGCGCTGGAGCTGCTCCAGCAGGATGCGCATATCGATCGCGTATTTGTACCGGTCGGTGGCGGCGGTCTGGCGGCGGGTGTCGCGGTGTTGATCAAACAACTGATGCCGCAGATCAAAGTGATCGCCGTCGAAGCCGCCGACTCCGCCTGTCTGAAAGCGGCGCTGGAGGCCGGGCATCCTGTCGATTTGCCGCGCGTCGGGCTGTTTGCGGAAGGCGTGGCGGTAAAACGTATCGGCGATGAGACATTCCGAGTCTGTCAGGAGTATCTCGACGACATCATCACCGTAGACAGTGACGCTATCTGCGCGGCGATGAAAGATCTGTTTGAAGATGTCCGCGCCGTGGCGGAGCCTTCCGGCGCGTTGGCGCTGGCGGGCATGAAAAAGTACGTCGCGCAGCATGATATTCGCGGCGAGCGTCTGGCCCATGTGCTCTCTGGCGCCAACGTGAATTTCCACGGGCTGCGTTACGTCTCGGAACGCTGCGAGCTGGGCGAACAGCGCGAGGCGCTGCTGGCGGTGACGATCCCGGAAGAGAAAGGCAGTTTTCTTAAGTTCTGCCAGTTGCTGGGCGGACGTGCGGTCACGGAGTTTAACTACCGCTTCGCCGATGCTAAAGACGCCTGCATTTTCGTTGGCGTGCGGCTCAGCCGGGGGCTGGAAGAGCGGCATGAAATTATCGCGCAGTTAACCGGCGATGGTTATGGCGTGGTGGATCTCTCCGATGACGAAATGGCGAAGCTGCATGTGCGCTATATGGTCGGCGGGCGCCCTTCGCGGCCGTTGCGTGAGCGACTGTACAGCTTTGAATTTCCGGAGGCGCCGGGTGCGCTGCTGCGTTTTCTGCATACGCTCGGCACGCACTGGAACATTTCGCTGTTCCATTACCGCAGCCATGGCACCGACTACGGACGCGTGCTGGCGGCCTTTGAACTCAGCGAACATGAGCCGGATTTCGAAACCCGGCTTAATGAGCTTGGCTACGAGTGCCATGACGAAACCGGCAACCCGGCGTTTCGGTTCTTTCTCGCAGGTTAACGGTAGCCCGGCAGGAGTTTCCAGAAGGCTTCAACAAGCGGCTCATGCAGCCGCTTTTTTTGTGCGCAGACGCCAAGCTCGAACGGCGTTTTTTCATCGCTGCGCTCAAGTATCAGCACGCGGTTGCGCACCGGCTCCGGGCTATTTTCCAGCACCACTTCCGGTATCAGCGCCACGCCGCAGCCCAGCGCCACCATCGACACCATCGCTTCATGTCCGGCGACCGTCGCGTAAATAAACGGATTACTGATTTTATGGCGGCGAAACCAGAGTTCGATACGCCGCCGCACCGGGCCTTGATCCGGCATGATAAACGGCACCTGGGCCCAGTCCGGCTCCGGTGCGGAAACCTGCGCGCGCACCGGGCAAGGCAGGGCAGGCGCTATCAGCACCACGCTGAGGTTTTCCAGCATCGAAAACGCGACCGCGGCAGGCAGGGCTTGCGGCTTACCTGCGATGGCAATATCGGCCTCGCCGGAATTGACCTTTTCCACAGCGTCAGCGGCGTCACCCGTTGTCAGCTTAATTTCTACCGAAGGGTGTTCGGCGCGAAAGCGATCCAGGATTGGCGGAAGATGGCTGTATGCCGCTGTCACCGAGCAAAACAGATGCAGCTCGCCTGACAGTGTCGGCCCCTGCTGGTCGATAGCGTGACGCAACTGCTGATATTGCAGCAGCGTCTGTTGCGCGAACTGGCGCAGCGCTTCGCCCGCTTCGGTCAGCGTGACGGCGCGGTTATCGCGAATAAACAGCGGCTGGGCCAGATCCTCTTCCAGCCGCTGGATCTGGCGCGACAGCGTCGAAGGGCTGACATGCATAGCTCGTGCGCTGCGGCCAAAATGTCGGCTTTCCGCGAGGTGCAGGAACATTTTCAGATCGCGTAGATCCATGGAGGCGACTCCCTGAGATGGCGTTGCGGAAAACGCAACGTGATGTTGTCAATATATCAATTTCCGCAACGAATTTCCTGTCATATAGTGGTCTTAACCGGTTTCAGGTTACCGGTGTGCCGGCTTTCTCTGACCAGGCTCGCAACCCTGGCGCCCAGGGCTCGCGAAAACGCCGTCTTCCTGTAACCTGAAATCTGTACCGTCGCTTTTGACGACGCAATAAACCGAACAATAAGACAATACAACATCACGAGGTATCACCATGGCTAACTACTTCAATACTTTGAATTTGCGTCAGCAACTGGCGCAACTGGGTAAATGCCGCTTCATGGCGCGCGACGAATTCGCCGACGGGGCAGGCTACCTCAAAGGTAAAAAAGTAGTCATCGTGGGGTGCGGTGCGCAGGGCCTCAACCAGGGTCTGAACATGCGTGATTCCGGGCTGGACGTTTCCTATGCCCTGCGTAAAGAGGCTATCGCCGAGAAGCGTGCTTCCTGGCGCAAGGCGACAGAAAACGGTTTTCAGGTAGGTACTTATGAAGAGCTGATCCCGCAGGCGGATCTGGTGGTTAACCTGACGCCGGACAAACAGCACTCTGACGTTGTACGCGCTGTGCAGCCGCTGATGAAAGACGGCGCGGCGCTGGGCTATTCCCATGGTTTTAACATCGTTGAAGTGGGCGAGCAGATCCGTAAAGACATCACCGTGGTGATGGTGGCGCCGAAGTGTCCGGGTACTGAAGTCCGTGAAGAGTACAAACGTGGTTTCGGCGTGCCGACGCTTATCGCGGTACACCCGGAAAACGATCCGAAAGGCGAAGGCATGGCTATCGCAAAAGCGTGGGCGGCGGCAACCGGTGGTCACCGCGCGGGCGTGCTGGAATCGTCTTTCGTTGCGGAAGTGAAATCTGACCTGATGGGCGAGCAGACTATTCTGTGCGGTATGTTACAGGCTGGCTCTCTGCTGTGCTTCGACAAGCTGGTGGAAGAGGGTACCGACCCGGCTTATGCAGAAAAACTGATCCAGTTCGGCTGGGAAACTATCACGGAAGCGCTGAAGCAGGGCGGCATCACGCTGATGATGGATCGCCTCTCCAACCCGGCGAAACTGCGCGCTTACGCGCTCTCCGAACAGCTGAAAACGATTATGGCGCCGCTGTTCCAGAAACATATGGACGACATCATTTCCGGCGAATTCTCTTCCGGCATGATGGCGGACTGGGCGAATGACGATAAGAAATTGCTGACCTGGCGCGAAGAGACCGGCAAAACCGCGTTTGAAAACGCGCCGCAGTTCGAAGGCAAAATCAGCGAACAGGAGTATTTCGATAAAGGCGTGCTGATGATCGCGATGGTGAAAGCAGGCGTTGAACTGGCGTTCGAAACCATGGTGGCTGCTGGCATCATCGAAGAGTCTGCTTACTATGAGTCTCTGCATGAGCTGCCGCTTATTGCCAACACCATTGCCCGTAAGCGTCTGTACGAAATGAACGTGGTTATCTCGGATACCGCGGAATATGGCAACTACCTGTTTGCCAATGCAGCCGTGCCGCTGCTGAAAGACTTTATGACCAAACTGCAGCCGGGCGATCTGGGTAAAGCCGTAGAAGGCACCGCAGTGGATAACGCGCAACTGCGTGACGTTAACGATGCGATTCGCAGCCACGAGATCGAAAAAGTGGGGCATAAACTGCGCGGTTATATGACCGACATGAAGCGTATCGCGGTTGCTGATTAATCCGCATTGTTAAAAGGTGGGTGCCTTCCACTTACCCACCCTACGACGGGTGACCGCCCTTTTATAGGGCGGGTAAGCAACGCGCACCCGCCGTGAAGCGATGACACGTTTTTCGCAATCAACGCCAGAAAAAAGGCCTTCTCATGGAGAAGGCCTTTTTATCAGTTACGGTACAGCACTTTAATGATGTGGTAGCCAAACTGCGTATGCAGCGGGCCGGTCGGCTCCAGCACCGGGCAGGAGAACACCACTTTATCGAAAGCCGGCACCATCTGGCCCTGGCGGAATTCCCCTAAATGACCGCCTTTTTTGCCTGACGGGCAAATAGAGTGCTTTTTGGCCAGCTTTTCGAAATCGCCGCCGTTCTTAATTTGCTCCAGCAGATCCAGTGCCAGTTTTTCTTCTTTAACAAGGATATGCAGTGCTGCTGCTGTTTTTGCCATGATCGTGCCTTGAGTGGGGTTGATAACGCTGGCTATACTACCACGCGTTTTTCTCCCTTCGTACTCTCGTACCTGCTGTGGGGAGCCGCCTTCTCCTCTGACTTTCACTGAGTAATTTATGCGTCTGAACCCCGCCCAACAACAAGCCGTCGAATTCGTCACTGGTCCTTGCCTGGTGCTGGCGGGTGCTGGCTCCGGTAAAACCCGCGTCATTACCAACAAAATCGCGCACCTGATCCGCGGCTGCGGCTACCAGGCGCGTCATATCGCGGCGGTCACCTTTACCAACAAAGCCGCGCGTGAGATGAAAGAGCGTGTAGCCCAGACGATGGGGCGCAAAGAGGCGCGCGGGCTGATGATTTCGACCTTCCACACGCTGGGCCTGGAAATTATCAAGCGCGAGTACGTGGCGCTGGGCATGAAATCCAATTTTTCGCTGTTTGACGATACCGATCAGATGGCGCTTATCAAAGAGCTGACCGAAGGGTTAGTGGAAAACGATAAAGTGCTGTTACAACAGCTGATTTCCACTATCTCGAACTGGAAAAACGATCTGCTGAGCCCGCCGCAGGCCGCCGCCCGTGCTATCGGCGAGCGTGAGCGCATTTTCGCGCACTGCTACAGCCTGTACGACGCGCATCTGAAAGCCTGTAACGTGCTCGATTTCGACGATCTGATCCTGCTGCCGACGCTGTTATTGCAGCGTAATGAAGAGGTACGGGAGCGCTGGCAGAATCGCATTCGCTACCTGCTGGTGGATGAATATCAGGACACCAACACCAGCCAGTATGAGCTGGTGAAACTGCTGGTGGGCAGCCGCGCGCGCTTTACGGTGGTGGGCGACGATGACCAGTCGATCTACTCCTGGCGCGGCGCGCGTCCGCAGAACCTGGTGCTGCTAAGTCAGGATTTTCCGGCGCTTCAGGTGATTAAACTCGAGCAGAACTACCGCTCCTCAGGGCGTATTCTCAAAGCGGCTAACATTCTCATCGCCAATAACCCGCACGTTTTTGAGAAAAAACTCTTTTCCGAGCTGGGTTACGGCCCCGAGCTGAAAGTCCTTACTGCGAACCATGAAGATCACGAGGCGGAGCGCGTTACCGGCGAGCTTATCGCGCATCATTTTATCAATAAAACCCAGTATAAGGATTACGCCATCCTGTATCGCGGCAATCATCAGTCGCGGGTGTTTGAAAAGATGCTGATGCAAAACCGCATCCCGTATCGTATTTCCGGCGGTACGTCGTTCTTCTCTCGCCCGGAAATCAAAGATTTGCTGGCTTACCTGCGCGTGCTGACTAACCCGGGCGACGACAGCGCTTTTCTGCGCATCGTGAATACGCCGAAGCGTGAAATCGGCCCGGCAACGCTGCAAAAGCTCGGCGAGTGGGCGAATCAGCGTAATAAAAGCTTATTCACGGCCAGTTTTGATATGGGGCTTGCCCAGACGCTGAGCGGGCGCGGGTATGAATCGCTGACGCGCTTCACCAGTTGGCTTCAGGACGTGGCAGTACTCTCTGAGCGTGAACCGGTGGCGGCGGTACGCGATCTTATTCGCGGCATCGATTATGAAGCCTGGCTGTTTGAAACCTCGCCCAGCCCGAAAGCGGCGGAAATGCGCATGAAGAACGTCAACCAGCTCTTTAGCTGGATGACGGAAATGCTCGAAGGCACCGATCTCGACGAGCCGATGACGCTAACGCAGGTTGTCACGCGCTTTACGCTGCGCGACATGATGGAGCGCGGCGAAAGCGATGAAGAGCTCGATCAGGTACAGCTCATGACCCTGCACGCTTCGAAAGGGCTGGAGTTCCCCTATGTGTTCCTGGTCGGTATGGAAGAGGGGCTGTTGCCGCACCAGAGCAGCATCGATGAAGACAATATCGATGAAGAACGGCGTCTCGCCTATGTGGGCATCACGCGCGCGCAGAAAGAGCTGACCTTTACGCTGTGCAAAGAGCGCCGTCAGTATGGCGAGCTGGTGCGCCCCGAGCCGAGCCGCTTTCTGCTGGAACTCCCGCAGGACGATCTACACTGGGAGACCGAGCGTAAAGTGGTCACGCCGCAGGAGCGGATGCAAAAAGGCCAGGCGAATGTAGCGAATATCAAAGCCATGCTGGCGAAGGCGCGCGGCGGGTGACACCGCGGGCATTGTGCCGATAATAAAAAACCGCCCCTGGAGGCGGTTTTTTTATACGCTGAGCGTTATTGCACATCGAGCTGCCAGTGCACGTAGCTTTGCCAGAGCTGCTCCTGCCCTAACATTTCCGCCCCCAGCGGGTGAATGGAAAACCAGTCCTGCGGGAGCGTGGCCGTGAGCGTTTCATTGCGCGCGGTGAGGGTGACCTCAGGCAGCATATCGTCGCGCCGACGGCTGGCGAAGATAATCGCCAGACGCAACAGCCGACAAAGCCGTTCGGCCACGCGCAGCGGGACGGCGTTTTGCTGTTGCAGCGCAGAGAGATCGACCGTGCCGGTCTGGTTCAGCAGCAGCGTCGCCAGCAGCTTTTTCTGCGCGGGCGTAAAGCCCGGCAAATCCAGATTATTCACCAGATAAGCGGCGTGCTGGGGCGCGCGTTTGAAATCGACCGCCAGACCCACTTCATGCAGCAGGCTGGCGCTGTGCAGCAGCGCACGGCTGAGATCGTCAAGCGCCCATTCGCGCTCCACGCTGACGGCAAACCGTTCCGCGAGCTGCGCCACGCGCCCGGCCTGGGCAATATCCACCATAAAACGCCGCTGAATGTTTTTCAGCGTGCGGTTGCGAATATCCTGATCCACCGCCAGATGCAGCATGCCGTACACCAGCCCTTCGCGCAGCGCGCCGCCGGCAAGCGTCATGCATTCGATCTCAAGCTCGCTGAAAATGGCGATAAGAATGGCGAGCCCGCTCGGGAAAACCAGCGCGCGCTCCAGCGTCAGGCCCTCGATCTCAAGCTCCTCAAGACGACCGCAGTGGATAGCGCGCGCCTTGAGTTGCTGGAGTTTCGCAAGCGTGATGCGCTCGTCCATGCCCTGCGCCATCATGATTTCCTGCAGCGCCTGTACGGTGCCGGAGGCCCCGACGCAGATCTTCCAGCCCTGGCCGCGCAGCTGCGCGATAACCGGTTGCAGGATGTCGCGGGCGGCCTGTTCGGCGCTGGCGAAATGCTCCTGCGTCAGACTGCGGTCGGTAAAGAAGCGCTCAAGGAAGGTCACGCAGCCCATTGGCAGGCTAAAAAGCGAGGTTGCCCGCGCGCCGGTGCCGGTCACAAGCTCCGTACTGGCGCCGCCGATATCGACAACCAGACGCCTGTCGGCGCCGCCGGTGGTGTGCGCCACGCCCTGATAAATCAGGCGCGCTTCTTCTTCACCGGCAATGACCTGAACCGGGCAACCAAGAATTTCCTGGGCGCGGGCGACGAAAATATCGGCATTGGTGGCAAGGCGCAGCGTCGCGGTGGCGACCACGCGGATTTGCGATGGGGGAATATCCTGAAGGCGTTCCGCGAACAGGCGCAGGCATTGCCAGCCGCGCTCCATGGCGTCCGCCGAGAGGGCATTGTCGGCGCCGAGGCCCGCCGCGAGGCGGACCTTGCGTTTCACACGCGTGAGCGTCTGAATGCTCCCGGCCACCTCACGTACCACCAGCATATGAAAGCTGTTCGAACCGAGGTCGATTGCCGCATACAGTGAGGAGGTGCCGGGCATAGCGTTTATCCTGTACGACGACGGTTACGCGGCGCGCCGGAACGACGCGGGCCATTGCCGGTACGCGGACGCGACAGGCGCTTCGGCGGCGGCAGTTCGCTTAACAGCGCATCCGGGTTGTATTTACTTACCGGAATGGAGTGGCCGATATAGGTTTCAATCGCCGGCAGGTTCAGGGCGTACTCTTCACAGGCGAGGCTGATGGAGTGGCCGCTGGCGCCCGCACGACCGGTACGGCCAATGCGATGCACATAGTCTTCGCAGTCATCCGGCAGATCGTAGTTGAAGACGTGCGTTACGGCAGGAATATGCAGGCCGCGCGCCGCGACATCCGTTGCGACCAGAATATCGATATCGCCGCGGGTGAATTCATCCAGAATACGCAGGCGTTTTTTCTGCGCCACATCGCCCGTCAACAGGCCAACGCGATGACCGTCTGCCGCCAGATGGCCCCAGATGTCTTCGCAACGGTGTTTGGTATTGGCGAAAATAATGGCGCGATCCGGCCACTCTTCTTCAATCAGCGTCTGGAGCAGGCGCATTTTCTCTTCGTTAGACGGATAGAAAAGCTCTTCTTGAATACGGTGGCCCGTTTTCTGCTCCGGCTCAACTTCGACATATTCCGCGTTGTTCATCTGCTCGAACGCCAGTTCGCGCACACGGTAAGAGAGTGTAGCGGAAAACAGCATATTGAGACGCTGCGCGGCGGCTGGCATACGGCGGAACAGCCAGCGGATATCTTTGATAAAGCCCAGATCGTACATACGATCGGCTTCGTCGAGCACCACGACCTGAATCGCGCCCAGGTTGACGTGGTTTTGTTTGGTGTAATCGATAAGACGGCCGGTGGTGCCGATCAGAATATCGACGCCGCTTTCCAGCACTTTGAGTTGTTTGTCGTAGCCGTCGCCGCCGTAGGCGAGACCCAGCTTAAGACCGGTGGCTTTAGCCAGCGGCTCTGCGTCGGAGTGAATCTGCACCGCCAGTTCGCGGGTCGGCGCCATAATCAGGGCGCGCGGTTGATTCACCTGGCGATCTTCCGCCGCAGGGTGAGAGAGTAAATAGTGAAACGTTGACGTTAAAAACGCCATCGTTTTGCCGGTACCGGTTTGCGCCTGCCCTGCAACGTCACGGCCCGCGAGCGTTAACGGGAGTGCCAGAGCCTGGATAGGGGTGCAGTTATAAAACCCTTTTTTCTCAAGGGCTTGAACTACAACAGGGTGCAGGGCGAAGTCGGAAAACTTCTGTTCAGTCAAGTGTGTTTTGCTCATAGTGTGGTAGAATATCAGCTAACTATTGCTTTACGAAAGCGTATCCGGTGAAATAAAGTCAACCTTATGTTGGTTAATGCTACACCAACATGACAGGCCTAATCTTTGGAGTAAAACATGAGCGATAAAATTATTCACCTGACTGACGACAGTTTCGACACGGATGTACTTAAAGCGGACGGGTTGACGCTGGTTGATTTCTGGGCAGAATGGTGTGGTCCGTGCAAGATGATCGCCCCTATCCTTGATGAAATCGCTGATGAATATCAGGGCAAACTGACGGTTGCCAAGCTGAACATCGACCAGAACCCGGGCACGGCGCCGAAATACGGCATCCGCGGCATCCCGACTCTGCTGCTGTTCAAAAACGGTGAAGTAGCGGCGACCAAAGTGGGTGCGCTGTCTAAAGGCCAACTGAAAGAGTTCCTCGACGCCAACCTGGCGTAATGGTTCCCCGCCGGGGCGATCACGGTTCCTAAATACTCAGGACCGCTGGACGCCCGGCTTCAGTCATGCTAACTTAATTTTTGACTTCAATTTAAACTTACCTTTTAGTTTGAATCTTGTAATACCCGACGCTTCCCGCCCGTGACAATGTCAATACCGAGACCGGTAGGCGAGAAGAGCATTAACTCCGGGACTTATCACTCATTCCGTCTTGTCGTTTCAGTTCTGCGTTCCTTACCTGCAACCAGGCAACGAACAGACATGAGATGAAGCCCGTTAACAGGCATGGATGACCCTGCCATACCATTCACAACATTACGTTCGAGATTTACCCCGAGTTTAAGAACCCACCACTATGAATCTTACCGAATTAAAGAATACGCCGGTTTCTGAGCTGATTACTCTCGGCGAAAATATGGGACTGGAAAACCTGGCCCGCATGCGCAAACAGGATATTATTTTCGCCATCCTGAAACAGCATGCGAAGAGTGGCGAAGATATCTTTGGCGACGGTGTGCTGGAGATATTGCAGGATGGCTTCGGCTTCCTCCGTTCTGCAGACAGCTCCTACCTCGCCGGTCCCGACGACATCTACGTTTCTCCCAGCCAAATCCGCCGTTTCAACCTCCGTACAGGGGATACCATCTCCGGTAAGATTCGTCCGCCGAAAGAAGGCGAGCGCTACTTCGCGCTGTTGAAAGTGAACGAAGTCAACTTCGATAAACCGGAAAACGCACGTAATAAGATCCTGTTCGAAAACTTAACGCCGCTGCACGCCAACTCTCGTCTGCGCATGGAGCGCGGCAACGGGTCGACCGAAGATTTGACGGCGCGCGTACTGGATCTGGCATCCCCGATCGGCCGCGGTCAGCGTGGTCTTATCGTGGCGCCGCCGAAAGCGGGTAAAACCATGCTGCTGCAGAACATCGCGCAGAGCATCGCCTATAACCATCCGGATTGCGTCCTGATGGTACTGCTCATCGACGAACGTCCGGAAGAAGTAACCGAGATGCAGCGTCTGGTGAAAGGCGAAGTGGTTGCGTCCACGTTTGACGAACCGGCTTCCCGCCACGTTCAGGTCGCCGAGATGGTTATCGAGAAGGCCAAGCGCCTGGTCGAGCACAAAAAAGACGTTATCATTCTGCTCGACTCCATCACCCGTCTGGCGCGCGCTTACAACACCGTCGTGCCGGCCTCCGGCAAAGTACTGACCGGTGGTGTGGACGCGAACGCCTTGCATCGTCCGAAGCGTTTCTTCGGTGCGGCGCGTAACGTGGAAGAGGGCGGCAGCCTGACCATCATTGCGACTGCTCTGATTGATACCGGCTCGAAAATGGATGAAGTTATCTACGAAGAGTTTAAAGGCACCGGTAACATGGAACTGCACCTCTCTCGTAAGATCGCGGAAAAACGCGTCTTCCCGGCTATCGATTACAACCGTTCCGGTACCCGTAAAGAAGAGCTGCTGACGACTCAGGAAGAACTGCAGAAAATGTGGATCCTGCGTAAAATTATTCACCCGATGGGTGAGATCGACGCGATGGAATTCCTCATTAATAAACTGGCGATGACCAAAACTAACGACGAATTCTTCGACATGATGAAACGTTCGTAGTTAGCGGGAACTCGGGGAACGCCACGTCACGACGTGGCGTTTTTCTTTGTTGCTCTATACGATAGGCAGCAGGCGCGATCTTTACAGGATTTACAGTAAAGGCGCGTCAGTTTTGAGCTGGTCTGAGCTATGTTTATCTTACTGAATAATAATTAGTCTGTTCAGGGATGAGGGGCGGAGGAGTGCTTAGAAAGCCTGACTGCCGCAGTTATACTTCCTCCGGACTTAACGTTTGCAGAGAGCGCACACTGTGAATTTAGTTACCGTTGGTACTGAGCTAATCAGTATTTTTTTATTCACATTTGTTTTTCTTTTTTTTGCACGAAAGCTGGGCAAAAGAGTTGGTCTGGTCGATAAACCCAACTTCCGTAAGCGCCATCAGGGGCTTATCCCGCTCGTGGGCGGCATCTCCGTCTACGCAGGCATCTGCTTTACCTTTTTCATTGCGGACTACTACATTCCTCATGCGGCGTTATACCTGGCGAGCGCCGGGGTGCTGGTGTTTGTCGGCGCGCTGGATGACCGTTATGACATCAGCGTGAAAATCCGCGCCGTTATCCAGGCCGTTATCGGCGTGGTGATGATGACGGTAGGCGGGCTCTATCTGCGAAGCCTCGGGTATATTTTCGGCTCATGGGAGATGGTGCTGGGGCCGTTTGGGTATTTCCTGACGCTGTTTGCCGTCTGGGCGGCAATTAACGCTTTCAACATGGTCGACGGCATCGACGGTCTGCTGGGCGGGCTCTCGTGCGTCTCTTTCGCCGCCATCGGGATGATCCTGTGGTTCGACGGACAGACCAGCCTGTCAATGTGGTGCTTCGCCATGATAGCCGCCATCCTTCCTTATATCCTGCTCAATCTCGGCGCCTTCGGGCGGCGCTATAAAGTCTTTATGGGCGATGCGGGCAGTACGCTTATCGGTTTTACCGTTATCTGGATCCTGCTGGAAACCACGCAGGGGAAAACGCATCCGATAAGCCCGGTGACCGCGCTCTGGATCATCGCGATTCCTCTGATGGACATGATAGCCATCATGTACCGCCGCCTGCGTAAAGGTATGAGTCCGTTTTCACCGGACCGCCAGCACATTCATCATCTGATCATGCGCGCCGGTTTTACTTCTCGTCAGGCGTTTGTCCTGATTACGCTCGCCGCCGCGCTGTTGGCCGGTATTGGCGTGGCATCGGAATATGCGGCCCATATTATCCCTGAGTGGGTAATGTTGGCATTATTCTTGCTAGCATTTTTCTTCTACGGCTACTGTATCAAACGGGCATGGAAAGTGGCGCGCTTTATCAAACGCGTTAAGCGTCGCATTAAGCGCGGAAGCAACAAGCCCACCGCTAATTAAAGAAAAACGGGGACGTGATGAATCAAAAAGTGCCGGGCACTCCGCCAGGAGTGGCAGATAATGAGCTGGATATTCGTGGTCTGTTCCGAACGCTGTGGGCAGGGAAATTCTGGATAGTCGGCATGGCCGTGCTGTTTGCGCTGGTCGCGCTCACTTACACGTTCTTCGCGCGCCAGGAGTGGAGCGCGATGGCCATCACCGACCGACCCACCGTCAACATGTTGGGCGGCTACTACTCGCAGCAGCAGTTCCTGCGCAACCTGGATGCGAAAGCCAACCTGGTGCCGGCGGATCAGCCCTCGGTGATGGACGATGCTTATAAAGAATTCATCATGCAGCTCTCCGCCTGGGATACCCGCCGCGATTTCTGGTTGCAGACGGACTATTACAAACAGCGTCAGGTCGGCAACAGCAAAGCGGACGCTGCGCTGCTTGATGAGTTTATCGACAATATTCAGTTCACCGCAGGCGACGTGACCCGCAATCAAAACGATAATATTCGGTTGATCGCGGAAACCGCGCCGGACGCCAATAACCTGTTGCGTCAGTACATCGCGTTCGCCAGCCAGCGGGCCGCCAGCCATCTCAACGATGAGCTGAAAGGCGCCTGGGCGGCGCGCACCGTGCAGATGAAAGCGCAGGTGAAGCGTCAGGAAGCCGTCGCGAAATCCATTTTCGATCGTCGCGTGCACAACGTTCAACAGGCGTTGCAGGTGGCGGAACAACACAACATTTCTCGCAGCGAAACGGACGTCCCCGCAGATGAGCTGCCGGATTCTGAACTGTTCATGCTGGGTCGCCCGCTGTTGCAGGCGCGTC
This sequence comes from Cronobacter turicensis z3032, assembly GCA_000027065.2. Classification (NCBI taxonomy): domain Bacteria; kingdom Pseudomonadati; phylum Pseudomonadota; class Gammaproteobacteria; order Enterobacterales; family Enterobacteriaceae; genus Cronobacter; species Cronobacter turicensis. Next base: position 243,495 of record FN543093.2, read on the forward strand.
TGGAAAATCTCCAGGCGGTAGGGCCGACCTATGACATCGACTACGACCAGAACCGGGCGATGCTGGCGACGCTGAACGTGGGGCCGACGCTGGACCCGCGCTTTCAGACCTATCGCTATCTGCGCACGCCGGAAGAGCCGGTTAAACGCGACAGCCCACGTCGCGCGTTCCTGATGATCATGTGGGGAGCCGTTGGGGCGTTGACTGGCGCTGGCGTGGCTCTGGTCCGCCGCCGTCGCACCGCATAAGCACGCGTCCTGGATGAAGGCGCGCGTCGCCTTCATCGTCAACTGAAGAGAATCGTTGTGAGAGTACTAACCGTTTTTGGCACGCGACCAGAAGCCATCAAAATGGCGCCGCTGGTTCATGCGCTGGCACAGGATCCCGCGTTCGATACCCGGGTTTGCGTCACGGCTCAGCATCGCGAGATGCTGGATCAGGTGCTGCATCTTTTTTCCATTGTGCCGGACTACGACCTGAACATCATGAAGCCCGGACAGGGGCTCACCGAGATCACCTGTCGCATTCTGGAAGGGCTGAAACCGATTCTGACCGAATTCCGCCCGGATGTGGTGCTGGTGCATGGTGATACTACCACCACCATCGCCACCAGCCTGGCCGCGTTTTATCAGCGCATTCCGGTCGGTCACGTTGAGGCGGGGCTGCGCACCGGCGATCTCTACTCGCCGTGGCCGGAAGAGGCCAACCGCACGCTCACCGGTCATCTGGCCATGTACCACTTTGCGCCTACCGAACTGTCGCGCCAGAATCTGCTGCGTGAAAACATCCCTGAAGCGCGGATCTTCGTTACCGGCAACACGGTTATCGATGCGCTGATCGCCGTACGCGACCGCGTAATGGCGGATGAATCGCTGCGCCTGCGCCTTGAAACGCAATACCCGTTCCTGGACGGCGACAAGAAAATGATTCTGGTCACGGGCCATCGTCGCGAAAGTTTCGGTGAAGGATTCGAACAGATCTGCCGCGCGCTGGCGGATATCGCCGCGCAAAACCGCGATGTACAGATTGTCTATCCGGTCCACCTCAACCCCAATGTCACCGAGCCGGTAAACCGTATTCTGGGCCACGTCGAAAACGTCGTGTTGATCGAGCCGCAAGAGTACCTGCCGTTTGTCTGGCTGATGAATCACGCCTGGCTTATCCTGACCGACTCCGGCGGCATCCAGGAAGAGGCGCCGTCGCTGGGTAAACCGGTGCTGGTCATGCGAGAAACCACCGAGCGGCCGGAAGCGGTCGAAGCGGGCACGGTGCGTCTGGTGGGCACGGACACGCAGCGTATCGTCGCCGAAGTGACGCGCCTGTTGAACGACGAGGCGGCGTACCAGGCCATGAGCCACGCCCATAACCCTTATGGCGACGGCCAGGCATGCGAACGGATATTACATGCACTTAAAAATAATCGGGTATCACTATGAGTTTTAAAACCATTTCGGTGATTGGTCTGGGTTATATCGGTTTACCCACCGCGGCGGCCTTTGCGTCGCGAGAAAAACAGGTCATCGGCATCGACATCAATCAGCATGCGGTCGATACCATTAACCGGGGTGAAATTCATATTGTCGAGCCGGAGCTCGATAACGTTGTGAAAACCGCCGTGGAAGGCGGTTTCCTGCGCGCCAGCACTCAGCCTGTCGAAGCGGACGCGTATCTGATTGCCGTTCCTACGCCGTTCAAGGGCGATCACGAGCCGGATATGGCCTACGTACAGGCGGCGGCGGAGTCTGTCGCGCCGGTGCTGCGTAAAGGCGCGCTGGTCATTCTGGAATCCACATCGCCGGTCGGCGCGACTGAACAGATGGCCCAGTGGCTCGCGGCGCTGCGTCCGGATCTCAGCTTCCCGCAACAGGCGGGCGAGGCGGCGGATATTAATATCGCCTACTGCCCGGAGCGCGTGCTGCCAGGCCAGGTGATGGTCGAGCTGATTAAAAACGATCGCGTGATTGGCGGCATGACGTCGGTCTGCTCGGCGCGCGCCAGCGAGCTGTATAAAATCTTCCTGGAAGGCGAGTGTGTGGTGACCAACTCCCGCACCGCCGAGATGTGCAAACTCACCGAAAACAGCTTCCGCGATGTGAACATTGCGTTCGCCAACGAGCTGTCGCTCATTTGCGCCGATCAGGGCATTAATGTATGGGAGCTGATTCGCCTCGCGAACCGCCACCCGCGCGTAAATATTCTGCAACCGGGCCCTGGCGTCGGCGGCCACTGCATTGCGGTCGATCCGTGGTTTATTGTGGCGCAAAACCCGCAGCAGGCGCGTCTTATCCGCACCGCGCGCGAAGTGAACGACCACAAACCGCACTGGGTTATCCAGCAGGTGAAAAGCACGCTGGCCGACTGCCTTGCCGCAACCAACCGTCGCGCGAGCGAGGTGAAAATCGCCTGCTTTGGTCTGGCGTTTAAACCGAATATCGACGATTTACGCGAAAGCCCGGCGATGGAAATCGCTGAGCTTATCGCCGACTGGCACAGCGGCGAAACGCTGGTTGTCGAGCCCAATATCCATACGCTGCCGGCACGCCTTGAAGGCAAGTGCCGTCTGAGCTCGCTCGACGACGCGCTGGCGCAAGCCGACGTGCTGGTGATGCTGGTTGATCATCAGCAGTTCAAAGCCATTGACGGCTCGACGCTCAACCACGCCTGGGTCGTCGACACCAAAGGAGTCTGGCGATGAAACGCTTTCTGGTTACGGGCGGCGCCGGGTTTATCGGCTCCGCCGTTGTCAGACACCTCATCCAGAACACCGACCACGCCGTGCTGGTGCTCGATAAGCTGACCTACGCCGGGAACCTGGCGTCGCTGGCGCCGGTCGCGCAGGATTCACGCTTTGCTTTTGAACAGGTGGATATCTGCGACGCGCAGAGCCTTGACCGTCTGTTCACGCAGTTTAAGCCGGATGTCGTGATGCATCTGGCGGCGGAAAGCCATGTCGACCGCTCTATCGACGGCCCGGCGGCGTTTATCGAAACGAATATCGTCGGCACCTATACGCTTTTAGAGGCCGCGCGCCGCTACTGGAGCGAGCTGGCTGATGCTGAAAAAACAGCGTTTCGCTTTCACCATATCTCGACTGACGAAGTGTATGGCGATCTGCATGGTCTTGATGATTTCTTTACGGAAACCACGCCGTATGCGCCAAGCAGCCCGTACTCCGCGTCCAAAGCGGGCAGCGACCATCTGGTTCGCGCCTGGCGGCGCACCTATGGCCTGCCGACCCTCGTGACCAACTGCTCCAACAACTACGGGCCGTACCACTTCCCGGAGAAACTGATCCCGCTGACCATCCTTAACGCGCTGGCGGGTAAACCACTGCCGGTGTATGGCAATGGCCAGCAGATCCGCGACTGGCTGTATGTGGAAGACCACGCGCGCGCGCTCTGCCTGGTGGCGACCGAAGGCGTGGTGGGCGAAACCTACAACATCGGCGGCCATAACGAGCAGAAAAACCTCGACGTGGTGAAAACCATCTGCGCGCTGCTGGAAGAACTGGCGCCGCAAAAACCGGCGGGCGTGGATCAGTACAGTTCGCTTATTACGTTCGTCCAGGACCGTCCCGGCCACGATCTGCGCTACGCCATCGACGCCAGCAAAATCGAGCGCGAACTCGGCTGGCGCCCGCAGGAAACCTTTGAAAGCGGAATGCGTAAAACGGTGCAGTGGTATCTCGACAACGAGACCTGGTGGAAGCAGGTTCAGGACGGCAGCTATCAGGGCCAGCGTCTGGGGCTTGCGCGTTAAACACGACGGGAGACCGGTATGAAAGGCATTATTCTGGCGGGCGGCTCTGGCAGCCGCCTTCATCCTATTACTCGCGGCGTTTCCAAACAGCTTCTGCCCATCTACGACAAGCCGATGATCTACTATCCGCTGTCTGTATTGATGCTGGCGGGGATCCGCGAAGTGCTCATCATCACTACGCCTGAAGACCAGATCTATTTCCAGCGCCTGCTGGGTGATGGTTCCGCTTTTGGCATTTCGCTGGAGTACGCCGTGCAACCGAGTCCGGATGGCCTCGCGCAAGCGTTCATTATTGGCGAGCATTTTCTTGCGGGCGGTCCTTCCTGTCTGGTGCTGGGCGATAATATTTTCTTCGGGCAGGGATTTAGCCCGAAACTGCGCCATGTGGCGGCACGTACCGAAGGCGCAACGGTGTTCGGCTATCAGGTTATGGATCCTGAGCGCTTCGGCGTGGTCGAGTTTGACAACGATTTCCGCGCCATTTCTATTGAAGAAAAACCGACGCATCCGAAATCCCGCTGGGCCGTTACCGGGCTTTATTTCTACGACAGTAACGTAGTGGAGTACGCGAAGCAGGTTAAGCCCTCCAGCCGCGGCGAGCTTGAGATTACCTCCATTAATCAGATGTACATGGAGGCAGGCAAACTTAATGTCGAGTTGCTGGGCCGTGGTTTCGCCTGGCTTGATACTGGCACACATGACAGCTTGATTGAGGCCAGCACTTTCGTGCAGACCGTCGAAAAACGTCAGGGCTTTAAAATCGCATGTCTGGAAGAGATTGCCTGGCGCAACGGCTGGCTTAATGACGACGACGTCCGACGCGTCGCGCAGCAGCTTGCCAAAACCGGCTACGGCCAGTATTTGCTGGAGCTGCTCCGTGCACGTCCACGCCAGTATTGAGCCTCTTGAGTGGGAGAGCCGGTTTTTCGGCATCGACAGCGCGATTGTCCGTTTCTCCGATACCGCACCGGCGTTAGACGTGGCGCAATTAGACGCCTGGTCGCGCGTGCAGGCGAAAGTGCCCGCCGCGCGCGGCGATCTGCTGGATGGTCTGGCGCAGCTCGGCTTCCGGCTGGTCGAGGGCGACGTCGATTTCGCGCTGGCGCTGACGCCTGACGCGCCAGCGCGCGACGCGCAGATAACTTCCGCCACGTCCGACGATATTCCGCTGCTGCGCGACGCGGCGGCGGAGGCCTTCGCCATGAGCCGGTTTCGCGCGCCCTGGTATGCGCCTGACGCCAGCGGACGGTTTTACGCACAGTGGGTTGAAAACGCGGTAAAAGGCGCGTTCGACCACGAATGTCTTATCCTGCGCACGCCGCAGGGGGCGCTTCGCGGTTTCGTCACGCTGCGCGCGCTGAACGAACAAGAAGCCCGCATCGGCCTGCTGGCCGGTCGCGGCGCCGGAGAAGCCCTGATGCAGGCGGCGCGCCAGTGGTGCGTCACGCGCGGGCTTTACACCTTGCGGGTAGCGACGCAGGCGGGCAACCGCGCCGCGCTGCGCCGCTATATTGCCAGCGGCGGCAACATTGAAAGCACCGCTTATTGGTTATACAGGTAACTATCATGATCCCATTTAACGCACCGCCCGTGGTTGGCACGGAAATCGACTATATGCAGTCTGCGATGAGCAGCGGCAAGCTGTGCGGCGACGGCGGTTTTACCCGCCGCTGCCAGCAGTGGATGGAGCATCGTTTCGGCAGCCCGAAAGTGTTGCTGACGCCGTCCTGCACCGCGTCGCTGGAGATGGCGGCGCTGCTGCTGAACATCCAGCCGGGCGATGAAGTGATCATGCCGAGCTTTACGTTTGTCTCCACCGCTAACGCCTTTGTGCTGCGCGGCGCGAGAATCGTCTTCGTGGATGTCCGCCCGGACACTATGAATATCGACGAAACGCGGATCGAAGCGGCCGTCACCGACAAGACGCGCGCCATTGTGCCGGTGCATTACGCGGGCGTGGCCTGCGAGATGGACGTCATCATGGCGATTGCTGAAAAGCATCAGCTCTATGTGGTGGAAGACGCCGCGCAGGGCGTGATGTCGACGTATAAAGGCCGGGCGCTTGGCACCATCGGTCATATCGGCTGCTTTAGCTTCCATGAAACCAAAAACTACACCGCAGGCGGCGAAGGCGGCGCGACGCTGATTAACGATCCGGCGCTGATTGATCGCGCAGAAATCATTCGCGAAAAAGGCACTAACCGCAGCCAGTTTTTCCGCGGTCAGGTGGATAAATATACCTGGCGCGATATCGGCTCCAGCTATCTGATGTCTGATTTGCAGGCGGCTTACCTCTGGGCGCAGCTGGAAGCGGCAGACCGTATTAACCAGCAGCGCCTGACGCTGTGGCAGACTTATTACGACGCGCTTGCGCCGCTGGCGCGCGCCGGGCGCATCACGCTGCCGTCGATCCCTGACACCTGCCGCCACAATGCGCATATGTTTTACATCAAGCTTCGCGATATTGACGATCGCAGCAAGCTTATCGCCTACCTCAAAGAGGCGGAGATTCTGGCGGTGTTCCACTACATTCCGCTGCACGGCTGTCCGGCGGGTGAAAAATTCGGCGAGTTCCACGGCGAAGACCGCTTCACTACCACTGAGAGCGAACGCCTGCTGCGCCTGCCGCTGTTCTTTAACCTCGCGCCGGTCAATCAGCGCACGGTGATCAATACGCTACTGAGCTATTTCGGCTGATATGTCGCTCGCTAAAGCTTCCGTGTGGACCGCCGGGTCCACGCTTATCAAAATCGGCGCGGGGCTGGTGGTCGTCAAACTGCTGGCCGTCGCCTTCGGGCCGACGGGCGTCGGCCAGGCGGGGAACTTCCGTCAGCTAATTACGGTACTTGGCGTGCTGGCCGGGGCAGGCATTTTCAACGGCGTGACGAAACTGGTCGCGCAGCATCAGCATGACGCCGCCGGGCTTCAACGCGTCACGGGCACGGCATCGGCCATGGTGCTGGGCTTCTCGACCTTACTGGCGGTGATTTTTCTGCTGGCGGCAGGCCCGATTAGCGTGGGGCTGTTTGGCCACGATCGCTATGAAAACGTGGTGCGTATGGTGGCCTTCATCCAGATGGGGATCGCCTGGGCCAACCTGACGCTCGCGATTATCAAAGGCTTTCGCGACGCGGCGGGTAACGCGCTGGCGCTGATTATCGGCAGCCTTATCGGCGTGGCCGCGTATTACGCCTGTTTTCACTTTGGCGGGTATGAAGGCGCGCTGCTGGGCCTGGCGCTGGTGCCTGCGCTGGTGGCTATTCCGGCAGTCTGGATGCTGTTGCGGCGCGAGCATGTGCCGCTGCGCTACCTGAAACCCGCGTGGGACGGCCCGCTGGCGCGCCATCTCGGTAAATTCACGCTGATGGCCCTGATGACGGCGGTGACGCTGCCGGTCGCGTACGTGATGATGCGAAACCTGCTGGCTGCCCGTTACGGGTGGGAGGCCGTGGGCATCTGGCAGGGGGTGAGCAGCATCTCCGACGCCTATTTACAGTTTATTACCGCGTCGTTCAGCGTCTGGCTGCTGCCGACGCTGTCGCGCCTTGAGGCGAAGCGCGACATCACCCGCGAAATCGGGCGCGCGCTGAAGTTCGTGCTGCCTGCGGTGGCGACGGCGAGCCTCGCGGTGTATCTGCTGCGGGATGTCGCCATCTGGCTGCTGTTCTCGCCGCAGTTTACCGCGATGCGTGACCTTTTTGCCTGGCAACTGGTGGGCGACGTGCTGAAAGTGGGCGCTTACGTCTTCGGCTACCTGATTATCGCGAAAGCCTCGCTGCGCTTTTATATTTTGACGGAAGTCAGCCAGTTTGCTTTATTAACCGGCTTTTCATACTGGCTGATCCCGGCGCACGGCGCGGCGGGCGCGGCACAAGCCTATATGGCGACCTATATTGTCTATTTCGCCCTCTGTTGTGGCGTATTTTTACTCTGGCGCAGACAGACATGACAGCATTGATTCACGTTCTGGGGTCCGATATTCCCCATCATAACCAGACGGTACTGCGTTTCTTTAACGATGAACTGGCAGAGACTAACGACCAGGCGCGCCGCTTTATGGTGGTCAGCGCCGATGAACAACTCAGCCAGCCGTATCCGTCGCTTTCGCTGAGCATCTTTCCTGATAAAAAAACGCTCGCCCGCGCCGTAGTGGCGCTGGCGCGTGAAAATCGGCAGCAGCGCTTTTTCCTGCACGGCCAGTTTAATGTGCCGCTGTGGCTGGCATTGCTGAGCGGCGGGCTGAAACCCGCGCAGGTGAGCTGGCATATCTGGGGCGCCGATCTTTATGAAGCTTCGCGCAGCCTGAAGTTTCAGCTCTTTTACCGGCTGCGCCGACTGGCGCAGGGGCGCGTAGGCCAGGTGTTCGCCACTCGCGGCGATCTCAGCCACTTTGCGAAGCGCCACCCTGGCGTGCCGGGCGAGCTGCTCTATTTCCCGACGAAGATGGATGAAGGGTTAAACCAGCTGCCGCCGCCTGAGCGCGACGGGAAGCTGACGATTCTGGTAGGTAACTCCGGCGATCGGAGTAATGACCATATCGCGGCGTTGCAGGCGGTGCATCAGCAGTTCGGCGATAACGTTAACGTAATTGTGCCGATGGGGTATCCGGCGAATAACGAGGCGTGGATCGATGAAGTAACGCGGGCCGGACAGGCGTTGTTCAGCCCGGACAACCTCAACGTCCTGCGTGAAAAGCTTGATTTCGACGCCTATCTGGCGCTACTGCGCCAGTGCGATCTCGGTTATTTCATTTTTGCGCGCCAGCAGGGGATCGGCACGCTGTGCCTGCTTATCCAGGCGGGCGTGCCGTGCGTGCTGAGTCGTGAAAACCCGTTCTGGCAGGATATGGTGGAACAAAATCTGCCGGTACTGTTTACCGGCGATAAGCTTAACGAGGTGACGGTGCGCGAGGCGCAGCGTCAGTTGCAGATGGTCGATAAATCGCAAATCGCGTTCTTTAAACCTAATTACCTGACGGGCTGGCACCGCGCGCTGCGTATCGCTTCAGGAGAAGTGGCATGAGCTCATTGCAATTCAGCGGCCTGTTTATCGTCTGGCTGCTGGCGACGCTGTTTATCGGCACGCTGACCTGGTTTGAATTCCGCCGGGTGCGGTTCAACTTTAACGTCTTTTTCTCGCTGCTGTTCCTGCTGACGTTTTTCTTCGGTTTTCCGCTGACCAGCATTCTGGTGTTTCGCTTTGACGTGGCGGTGGTGCCTGCGGAGGTGTTATTGCAGGCATTGCTGTCGGCGGGCTGTTTCTACGCGGTCTACTACGTCACCTATAAAACGCGGTTGCGGGCGGCGCGCGCGCAGGCAGCGTCCTCCGGCGGCGGGCTGTTCACCATGAACCGCGTCGAAACCCATCTGGCGTGGCTGGTGATGATGGCGGTTGCCCTGGTGAGCGTCGGCATTTTCTTTATGCATAACGGCTTTTTGCTGTTCCGGCTGCACTCCTATAGCCAGATTTTCTCCAGCGAAGTCTCCGGCGTGGCGCTCAAGCGCTTTTTCTACTTCTTTATTCCGGCGATGCTGGTGGTCTATTTCCTGCGCCAGGACAGCCGCGCGTGGCTCTTTTTCCTCGTTAGTACCGTCGGGTTTGGCCTGCTGACCTATATGATTGTCGGCGGCACGCGCGCCAATATCATTATCGCATTCGCCATTTTCCTGTTTATCGGCATTATTCGCGGCTGGATCTCGCTTGGGATGCTGGCTGCGGCGGGCGTGATGGGGATCGTGGGGATGTTCTGGCTGGCGCTGAAGCGCTACGGGCTGAACGTCAGCGGCGACGAAGCGTTTTACACCTTTCTTTATCTCACGCGCGATACTTTCTCGCCGTGGGAAAACCTGGCGCTGCTGCTGCAACATTATGGCGATATCGAGTTTCAGGGGCTGGCGCCGATTGCGCGCGATTTCTACGTGTTCATTCCGTCGTGGATCTGGCCGGACCGGCCGCATATCGTTCTCAATACCGCCAACTATTTTACCTGGGAAGTGCTGAACAACCATTCGGGGCTGGCTATCTCCCCGACGCTGCTGGGCTCGCTGGTGGTAATGGGCGGCGTGTGGTTTATCCCTCTTGGCGCGGTGGCGGTCGGGCTTATCATCAAATGGTTCGACTGGCTGTATGAGCGCGGCAATCGTGAACCGAACCGTTATAAAGCCGCTATCCTGCACAGCTTCTGCTTTGGCGCCATCTTTAACATGATTGTGCTGGCCCGCGAGGGGCTGGATGCGTTTGTGTCGCGCGTGGTCTTTTTTATGGTGGTATTCGGCGCCTGTCTGGTGGTCGCGAAGCTGGTTTACTGGGTGCTGGACAATGCGGGGCTTATCCAGCGGCGCCGCCGTCGCGCGGTGCCGCTGTCGCCAACGGAAACGCTTTAAGGTTAAGGGAATATGATGTCTGAACAGGTCACCGCGCCAGTCTATACGCTTCGCGGGCTGCCGTTGCTGGGGTGGCGCGATATGCAACACGCGCTTGATTATCTCTATGCCGACGGCACGCTGCGCCACGGCACGCTGGTGGCGATTAACGCCGAGAAGATGCTGGCGCAGGAGGCGGACGCCGAAGTCCGCAGCCTGATTGAAGCGGCGGAATTTAAATATGCCGACGGCATCAGCGTCGTGCGCTCGGTTCGTAAAAAGTACCCGCAGGCGCAGGTGTCACGCGTGGCGGGCGCCGATCTCTGGGAGGCGCTGATGGCGCGCGCCGGACGCGAAGGCACGCCGGTCTTTCTGGTGGGCGGCAAACCGCAGGTGCTCGCGCAAACCATTGAAAAACTCAAACGCCAGTGGAATGTGAATATCGTCGACGCGCAGGACGGCTACTTTAAGCCGGAAGAGCGAGCGGCGCTGTTTACGCGCATCCGCGACAGCGGCGCGCAGATAGTCACGGTCGCGATGGGCTCGCCGCGCCAGGAGATTTTTATGCGCGACTGCCGTCTCGTTCATCCTGACGCCCTGTATATGGGGGTGGGCGGCACCTACGACGTCTTCACCGGCCATGTGAAACGCGCGCCGAAAGTGTGGCAGAACCTTGGGCTGGAATGGCTTTATCGTCTGCTTTCCCAGCCGAGCCGCCTCAAACGCCAGCTGCGCCTGCTGCGCTACCTTGGCTGGCACTACACCGGCAGGCTGTGATCCTCAGGCGGCGTCAGCCGACGCCGCCGTTTTTCTTCTGATGGTTTATTGCGCAGTAAGCGCATTTTTGCCACGCATTATTTGCCATTTCTCTCAAATTGCGGAACCATTCGCCCGCCCCTTGCCGGGACGCGGCAGGGTTACGCTACCCACAGGGGCTCACGCATTCACCATCACAATAACCAGGTTCACCTGGACGCACGTGAAACACAACACAGAGGATCTATGGCAGAGAATAAACCGGAACTACAGCGAGGGCTGGAGGCCCGACATATCGAGCTGATTGCGCTCGGCGGGACTATCGGGGTGGGGCTGTTTATGGGCGCCGCCAGTACGCTGAAATGGGCGGGGCCGTCGGTGCTGTTGGCCTATATCATCGCCGGGCTGTTCGTCTTTTTCATTATGCGCTCAATGGGCGAAATGCTGTTCCTTGAGCCGGTAACCGGTTCGTTCGCCGTTTACGCGCATCGTTACATGAGCCCGTTCTTCGGCTATCTCACCGCGTGGTCTTACTGGTTTATGTGGATGGCGGTGGGCATTTCGGAAATCACCGCCATCGGGGTCTACGTCCAGTTCTGGTTCCCGGAGATGGCGCAGTGGATACCCGCGCTGATTGCCGTAGGGCTGGTCGCGCTGGCGAACCTGGCGGCGGTGCGGCTGTATGGCGAAATCGAATTCTGGTTCGCGATGATCAAAGTCACTACTATTATCGTCATGATCGTGGTTGGGCTTGGCGTGATTTTCTTCGGCTTTGGCAACGGCGGTCATGCGATAGGCTTTGGCAATCTCACCTCGCACGGCGGTTTCTTTGCGGGCGGCTGGAAGGGCTTCCTGACGGCGCTCTGTATCGTGGTGGCGTCTTATCAGGGCGTCGAGTTGATTGGCATTACCGCGGGCGAAGCGAAAAACCCGCAGGTGACGCTGCGCAGCGCGGTCGGCAAAGTGCTGTGGCGCATCCTGATTTTCTACGTGGGCGCGATTTTCGTTATCGTGACTATCTTCCCGTGGGATGAAATCGGCAGCAACGGCAGCCCGTTTGTGCTGACCTTCGCCAAAATAGGGATCACCGCAGCGGCGGGCATTATCAACTTCGTGGTGCTGACCGCAGCACTTTCCGGCTGCAACAGCGGGATGTACAGCTGCGGGCGTATGCTCTATGCGCTGGCGAATAACCGCCAGTTACCGGCGGCGATGGGTAAAGTCTCGCGCAACGGCGTACCGGTGGCGGGCGTCGCGGTCTCGATTGTAATTCTGCTGGTGGGTTCGTGCCTCAACTACATTATTCCGAATCCGCAGCGCGTGTTCGTTTATGTCTACAGCGCCAGCGTATTGCCGGGGATGGTGCCGTGGTTCGTCATCCTGATTAGCCAGCTGCGCTTTCGCCAGACGCACCAGGCGGCGATTGCCGCGCATCCGTTCCGCTCCGTGCTGTTCCCGTGGGCGAATTACCTGACGATGGCGTTTCTGGTCTGCGTGCTGGTGGGCATGGGATTCAATGAGGATACGCGTATGTCACTCATTGTCGGGGCGATTTTCCTGGTGCTGGTAAGCGTTATTTATAAGCTTTTCGGGTTCGATCGCTACGGTTCGACCCCCAAAGTGGATGGATAACCGCCAGAGTGCGCAAAGCATAACCAAACGCGCATTTTCTTCAAAAAAGCACTAGACAGCAGGGCGCGAAGTCCGTAGTATCCCCACCCGCAACGGCGCTACGCGCCCGTAGCTCAGCTGGATAGAGCGCTGCCCTCCGGAGGCAGAGGTCTCAGGTTCGAATCCTGTCGGGCGCGCCATTTAAACGGCGCTTGAGCTGCGGTGGTTTTAATACCGCGTGAAAGAATACAGTGGTGGCTATAGCTCAGTTGGTAGAGCCCTGGATTGTGATTCCAGTTGTCGTGGGTTCGAGTCCCATTAGCCACCCCATTATTTAAGAGTTTGTGGCGATGCGAAGGTGGCGGAATTGGTAGACGCGCTAGCTTCAGGTGTTAGTGTCCTTCGGACGTGGGGGTTCAAGTCCCCCCCCTCGCACCACTACTTGATTGAACAAAAAAGTCAAAAAGCAGTATACGGCGAGTAGCGCAGCTTGGTAGCGCAACTGGTTTGGGACCAGTGGGTCGGAGGTTCGAATCCTCTCTCGCCGACCACTTTTGAACCTCGCTTCGGCGAGGTTTTTTGTTTTCTGCCTCTCCACGTTTGCATTTCTCCGTTTTATTTCTTCGGCCAATCGCCTCGCGCTCTTCCTTTTCTGACGGTTTTAACAATACGACGCACTGTAATCCCGCTCACAAAATTCAGTTAGTATTATTAATCTATTTCTGTGCTAATCATTCCGGCTGCCGCTGCGCTTATATGCGCTTTTTTTATTTGAAAATGAGGCTTTTTTATCAGAAATGAGGTACTGCCATTGCTGGTCGACGAATCAACAGCGAGATTTATTATTTATGATGGCGAATCAATATTAACAATTTCTGTTTTATATAATATCTGGTAATGATCAGTTTAATTCAACTGTTTGATTTTTAAAGAATCAAACTTAAATGGTCATAAAATTTAGGCTGAAGTGTTTTCGCTAATAAATTTGTTTTTTTGCCAACACCCATTACACCTATTACATATCTGAAAATTAAACTGTCGGGACTGAATGCCTGGAAATTCCTTGCGTTGCCGTCTTCCCTGCGTTGTGCGCCTTTTCTGCGCACCGCCCATTTTTTCTCTTCCCGTTGTTTGCGGAATATTTCTGTTTTGACATGCGTGACAAGAATAAGTGAGGGGTTATGGCAACAATTCTCGATGGTAGCGCGACCACACAGGCAGTAACTATTCAAACGCTGGCGCGACACGGCGGCGAATTAATTACTACCGTACAGGCGCAGGGCACCCGAACATTAATTCTGTCGGAGCCTTCCGTGGTACGTATTCAGGCTTCGCCTGACGTGGTAATGCGTTATGAGCGGCAGGGCGATGACTTAATTCTGCACATGCAGGATGGCAGCACCGTCGTCTGTAAAAACTATTTTGTCGAACAGGAGGGGTATCACAGCGAATTACTGTTCGATGATGGCAAGAATCCGCCTGTCCACGCCGTTTTCCCGTCGAACGAAAGCCTGGCCGCCAGCGCGCCGGGGCTGACGCCGGAATATCAGGCGGTGGAGAGCATTGAGCCGCTGCTTATCGGTGACAATCATTCGATGACGGTTCTTGGGTCCATTCTCGGCGCGGTGGCGCTGGGCGGCGTCATTGCCGCGGCAGGCTCCGGCGGCGGTGGAGGCGGAGATGACGATAACGATCGGGGCGGTGAGGGCGGCGGAAACAGCGGCTCCATCAAGCTCAATACGCTTGCCGGCGACGGTATGCTGAATGCCCAGGAGGCGCAAAACGCGCTGGTGATTAGCGGGCAGACCGTCAACGTGGCACCTGGCACGACGGTCACGGTGACGATTAACGGCAAAACGTACACCACGACGGTGGGGGCCGATAACACCTGGTCGCTGACGGTTCCGGCCGCTGATGTGCAGGCCTTCCCGGACGGTCCGTTACCGGTGCGCGTCACCACGACCGATACCGCCGGCCATGCCATCAGCGCCGAATCCTCACTGGACGTTGCGGCAGAATTCCTGCCCGACCCGCAAATTGCCCCGGTATTTGGTGACGACATGCTGGTCCTGAGCGAAAGCCAGGGCAACCAGACCATTAGCGGCACGACGGGCATCACCGGCGACGGGCAGAGCGCAGTGGTGGTGATAAACAACGTCTCTTATCCGGTAAAGGTTGACAGTCAGGGCAACTGGAGCCTGACGTTAACGCCCGAACAGCTCAGCGCACTGCCGCAGGGCGAGCTGCCGATAAGCGTTATCGTCACCGACGCGGCGGGCAATACCGGCAGTAATACCGTGATTGCGACGGTAGATACCATTCCACCGCCGGTGACGGTGGCGGCGCTGACCGGCGATAACCTGGTGAATGCTATCGAAAGCAAAGTGCCGATTACGGTTAACGGCACTTCGGAACCCGGCGCGCAAATCACGGTGAGCTATAATAATCAGCAATATACCACCACGACAGGCGCCGACGGCACCTGGAGCGTGCAGATCCCTGCCGACGCGCTGAGCGGCATGGCGAACGGCAACTATCCGCTCACGGTGACCGCCAAAGACGCCGCCGGCAATACCGGTACTACCAGCGAAACCGTGACGATGGCGCTGACGCCGCCCGCGCCGACGCTTAATACCCCCTTCGGCGACGATCAGCTTAACGATAACGACACCAAAGTGACCCAGTTGCTTACCGGGAAAACCGGCGCGTTCGGCGAATCGCAAGGGGTCATTATCAACATCGGCGGGCTCGATGTGCTGTCCCACGCCACGCCGGTACGTGGCAGCGGCGGCAAATGGTCGCTGAATATCGATCCTGTGGCGGGCGGTAACAACTATCTGGCGACCGTCGATGAAAACGGCAACTGGCAACTGGCGTTGCCGCCCGACATTCTTCAGCAGTTTGCCGATGGCGAAATTACGATAACCGTGGTGGCGGTCGATGGCGCCGGTAACTTCGGCGCGGCGCCGCAGCAGACGTTTGACGTGGACACCACGCCGCCAACGCTCGCCGTCACGCCGGTCACCGGCGATGACATTATTACGGCGCTTGAGAGCGGCGCGGATGTGGTCGTCAGCGGCACCAGTAGTGGTCTGGAAAGCGGGCAGAGCGTCGATGTGCTGATTAACGGCGTGACCTATGTGACGGCCGCCGGGCCTGACGGCAGCTGGAGCGTCACTATCCCCGCAGCTCAGGTACAGGCATTGCCGCAGGGCGAGGTGCCCATTTCCGTGAGCGCCAGCGATGTCGCAGGCAACCGCGGCAATGAGGTGAGTCAAGTGACGGTCGATACTGAGGTCACGCTGACGGTCAATCCTGTCGCGACCGATGACATCATCAACTCGCTGGAAATTACCGGCGACGTGCCGGTAAGCGGCACCGCGTCGGTGGAAGACGCCGGGCAGACGGTGACCGTCACGCTCAACGGCCAGGACTACACCACGACCGTTCAGCTCGATGGCAGCTGGACCGTCAATCTGCCTGCCGCCGCGCTTCAGGCGTCTGGCGACGGGCAGCAACCGCTGACGGTGTCATTGAGCGACGCCGTGGGTAACAGCATCACGGTCAACCATCCGGTTACCATCGACGCCGACGCCGCAACGCTGCCGGTACTTTCCATCACCACGCTCTCCGGCGACGGTTACCTGAACGCGTTCGAACATACCCAGCCGCTTCTGTTGAGCGGCACCAGTGCTAACGTCGAGGCGGGGCAGACCGTCACGCTGACGCTGAACGGCAAAACGTATACCGCGACCACGCAAAGTGATGGGAGCTGGAGCGTGGAAGTCCCCGTCGCGGATGTGCTGCAACTGCCGGATCAAGTGTGGACCGTCAGCGCAAGCGTAACGGATACCAGCGGCAACCCGGCCGCCGCCAGTAGCGATCTTACCGTCGTCGCCCAGACGCATCCGACCATTTCCGTCGAACCGATAGCCGCAGATAACATCATTAACGCGACGGAAAAAGGCAGTGACCTGACCATTACGGGTGACAGCACCGCTATTGAAGCAGGCCAGCCAGTGACGGTGCTCTTTAATGGCGTAACCTATAACGCGCAGGTTAGCAGCGATGGTAGCTGGAGCGTGAACATACCGGCCTCGGCGATAGCTAATCTCACCGACGGGCCGCTGAGCGTGGTGGTCGGCTCTGAAGATATCGCGGGTAATCAGGCTTCCGTCGTGCAGGCGGTGACTGTTGACGCGACCATCGCGCTGGCGATAGACACCGTCGCGGTGGATGATTTCATCAGCGATGCGGAGTCGCAAAGCGACGTGACGATTTCCGGTACGGCGTCTGCCGCAGATGCGGGGCGTACCGTCACGGTGACGCTTGGCGGCAATGACTACAACGCCACGGTACAGTCGGATGGCACCTGGAGCCTTGATGTACCGGCGGCGGATGTCCAGGCGCTGAGCGATGGCGAGCTGACTGTTACCGCCTCGCTCACGGATACCGCGGGCAATGCGATTTCCATCGATCGCACCGTTACGCTAGATACCACTGCGCCGGTCGTTACCATCAACCCGATAGCGGCCGATGATATCGTAAGCCAGGCGGAAGCTGGCGCGCTGGTGACGCTGAGCGGCACGGCGGAGGCCAACAGCAGCGTGGTGATTACCATTGGCTCGCTGACCTTTAACGCCACCACCAACGCCAGCGGCGTCTGGACGACCGACGTCTCGCTTGCCGCCCTCGCTGATGGTGATTATACCGCAAGCGTGGTGGCCACCGACGCGGCGGGCAACAGCGGCGATGCAAGCCGCCCGTTTGAAATGCTGGTTACGCCGCCGGCGCCGACGGTTGAAGCGCTGCCCTTCGGCAATGCGTTTCTGTCACTGACGGAGTCGCAAACCGATCAAATCGTTACCGGCACAACAGGCACGGCTAACCCGGCGAGCGTGGATGTCGTCATTAACGGGATCACTTATCCCGCCACGTTCGATGCCAGCGGCAACTGGCAGATCACGATACCCGCCGCCGATTTGCAGGCGATGCCCGCCGACGGCTCGCAGATCCCCATCACCGTGACGGTCACCGATACCGCAGGCAATACCGGCAGCGGAGATAACAGCTTCAGCGCGGATTTTGTGCCGCCGTCGCTGACGGTAAATGACGTGACCGGCGACAACCTGATTAACCCTACCGAGGCGGCGGGCGTGATTGTCGTCTCGGGTACGTCAGAGCCGGGGAGCGTCATCACGTTTACCTTAAACGGTGAGAATTACGGTCCGGCCACGACCGCAGGCAACGGCAACTGGAGTATTAATATTCCCGCAGGTCAGCTGGCGTCGCTTGCCGATGACGTATATGACATGGTGGTGACCGCAGAAGATGACGCAGGCAACACCATTATCCAGACCGTGCCGCTGACCCTCGATTTTACCGCGCCGGTCGTGGCCATTGACGAGCCGCTGGCCCTTGATGGTTACATCAGTCAGGCGGAAGCGCAGAGCGGAGTGACAATTACCGGCACTGGCGAAGCCGATCTGCCGCTGACATTAACGCTTAACGGCATCCCCTATAACACCACGGTCCAGTCCAACGGCACCTGGAGCGTGCAGTTGCCTGCTAGTGCGCTCGGCGCCGTGCCGAACGGCGACTATACCCTCAGCGCAACCCAGACCGACGCCGCCGGTAACAGCGGCGGCGATACCGCGCCTGTCAGCGTGCTGAGAACACTGCCTGCGCCGACAATTACGCTGGCGTATGGAGATGGCTTCCTGAGCCAGGCGGAATCGTTAACCGAGCAGACCATCAGCGGTACGACGGGGCTTAGCGCCGGGTCGCTGGTGAAAACGGCGACGGTGACGATTGGCGGCGTGGGCTATACACCCACCATCAACAGCGACGGTACCTGGAGCGTGACGCTGACGCCAGAACAACTCCAGGCGCTGCCGCAGGGGTCGGTACCGATCCGTGTAGACGTAACCGACGTCGCGGGTAACGCGGGTACACGGCAGACCTTCTCGACCGTGGATACCCAGATCCCTACCATTAATGTCTTGCCGGTGACCGGCGACGACATTATCGATCAGACCGAAATCACGGGCGGTGGACTGACCATCAGCGGCGATTCCGAGCCGGGCGCGGAGGTGACGATTGTCTTTGGCGACGTGACGCTAAACACCACCGTGCTGGGGGATGGCAGCTGGAGTGTGGCGTTGACGGCTGACGCGCTTGCACAGCCGGCCGGTAGTTATACGCTGGATATTACGGCGCGTGACGATGCCGGTAATGAAGTCACCACCCAGCATATCGTGGAACTGCAGAACGGCGTTGCGGCGCCAGCGCTGATGTCCCTTTTCGCTGAGCCTTTGGTAAGCAACGAGATGGCGCTGACAGGTACTGACGGCAACGATCACTTTATTCTCAACAGTCTGGATTTCAGCCGACTGGACGGCGGCGCGGGCGTCGATACCTTAACCCTTGGCGACAAAGTGCCGACGCTTAATCTGGCGCAGCTCGGCTTTAAGGTGGCGCATATTGAGGTGCTCGATCTCGGTACCAGCGGGAAGGGCAGCCTGACGCTGGATCTTGATAATGCGCTCAACCTGAAAGACGAGCCGCAGGAGCCGCTGCGCATTACCGGCGATAACGGCGGCGAGGTGACGCTGCTCAATACGCCGGATGGTATCTGGTCAATGAGCGGCTTCGAGACGCTCGGCGGTCAGGTGTTTGATGTTTATCACAACAGCGCGCTCGGGGCAGCTAACACGCTGGGCGACCTGCTTATTCAGGACAATATTCACGTGAAAATGATGTAGCGGGCGGGTGACGGGATTTAGCGACATTCCGTATTATGCGTGTCGCTCACAGGAGACATATAAGTTTTTAATATCTATAGGGAAAACAGACAGGCTGCAAATCCTGTCGCTATTCGATGACACCTGATGGCTGCGCCTGCCGGGGAAATCAACATATGGCGCTGGTCACAGTGGCGATGAAACAAGGACTTAGGCGTTACAGACAAACGCTGCATACCTGGCACGATAAATGCTACAATAACGGTGTAGATGCTCATTCCATCTCTTATGTTCGCTTCGGCTTCATAAACCCAGGAATGACGCAGAGCCGTTTACGGTGCTTATCGTCCACAGACAGATGTCGCTTCGGCCTCATCAAACACCATGGACATAACGTTGAGTGAAGCACCACATTTGTTGTCAAACAGACCTGTTTTGATACCTGCCCTCGGGCAGGTATTTTTTTTCCTGTAGGTCATCTTTCGCGTTGTGGCTGTGTTAGCTGCGCGCACTCACCCCGGTCACTTACTAATGTAAGCTCCCAGGGATTCGCTTACTTGCCGCCTTGCCACATCACGAAATCTGACCCACAGACCGAAGGGCTTTCGCGTTGTGGTTGCCCTGGCTGCGCGCTCACCCTGGTCACTAACTGATGTAAGCTCCCGGGGCTCCCATTACTGCATAACAACATTTCTCAAACCGCGGAGTTAAAAAACCCCTCCGAAGAGGGGTGGGGATTATTGCGGGGTGTTCTGCTGTAGCGTCAGCAGCAGGCCGTCGCGGCGCATCGTGGCGGCCTCTTCGGGCTGATGCAGACGGTCGAGGACGTCAGCAAGCCAGGCGTAATCGAAGGCGTCCGGGCGCTGTTTAAGGGCGGCGCGAAACGCGAGGCTCGCCTCTTTCCATTCGCCGTGTGACATCAGCAACTGGCCTAACGTACTCCAGAGCAGCGGGCGATCGCCGTAGGTTTTAATCTGCTGGCGCAGCGCTTTTTCCAGCTGTTCCGGGTTACCGGCTTTCAGGCGCGGCATCAGCAATACCAGACGATCGTCATACTGGCGTTTCAGGCCGTCGAGGATAATCTCCTGCGCGGTCTGATGGTCGTCGCATTCAATAAGATGTTCCGCCATCGCCACCTGCAACGCCGGTTGATGGCGCGTTTTGCGGCTCTGGTTACGCCACCAGGTTTTCAGGCCGTCGCTGCCCTGATCGGCGCGCGCCTGATCCATCAGCCCGATCCAGGCCTGACGCGTCAGCGCGTCGCGGTGTTCGTCGTCGCCTACGCCCGCTTTCTGCATGGAAGGAATAATATCCAGCAGCGAACTCCAGGCGCCGGTGCGGATATACGCCTGTTCCGCCAGACGCAGCACTTCCGGGTGGCGCGGCGTAATTTCCAGCAGGCGATCGACGCCGTGGCGGGCGGCGTGGTTTTCATTGCGCGCCAGTTGCAGACGCACGCGGGTGATCTCAACCGGAATTTGATCGTTATCCGCCAGCTCCGCCGCGCGCTCAAGGTGCTGATTGGCGCGTGCTTCGTCGCCGCGCTGCTGGGCGGCTTCCGCGGCCAGCAGATAGTTAACCACCGGCTGTTCAGCGTGATCGGCGTTTTTTGACATCAGCTTTTCAACCTGCTGATAATCGCCCTCGGCAAGCTTAAGCAGCGCCAGTTTGGTTTGCTTACGCGCGCGGCTGCGCTTGCGGCCCGCGAACCAGCCGCGAGTACGCGCGCCGGTGTGGAACAGACGACGCAGTAGCCATTCGATGGCAAACAACACCACCAGCGAGAGGATCGCCATGATCGCAAGGCCGGTAACGCTGGTTTCAATATTCCAGGTATCGGTCTGGATCAGCACATAACCCTGATGACCGGCCACCATCGGGCCGACCACGATCCCGGCGATCAACAGCAGAAACAGCAATAAGACTTTCAGCATTACTGTTCTCCCTGCGTCGGCGCCGCGTCGGCCGGAGCTTGCGTGCGTGGGTCGTCAACCTGCGGGGCGGCGGCATCGCCCGGCACTGACGGCTGCGCCATCAGGTTGCGTACCCGCGTCTGCATCAGTTTTTCCAGAATCGCCTGGCTTTGCAGGGTTTCCGGGACGTCCATGCTGATATTTTGCTGGGCCAGGTTGTCGATAGATTCCAGAAACGCTTTGGTGCCCGCGTCACTGGTGTCGTAGTACGCGCGCACCCACGTGGAGACGTTATCGAGCGACTGCTTGTAGATCTCATCCTGATGGCGCGGCACAGCCTGGGCGGCGACCAGCAGACGCGAGCGGATATTCTCGCGCAGGTAAATGTCCTGATTCGGGGCCAGCAGCGGGACGGCGGTATCGTCGCGACGGCGGATAGTAATAAAGCTGTCCATAAAGTTGTGCCAGCTTTTCACCAGATTCTGACGCCATTCGCCAAGCGAGCTGGAGAGTTCGCTGCCGTCGCTGTCCATCGGCGCGTCGTCACTGTCGTTATCCGCAAGACGCAGGTTATCGACCTGGTTGGAGAGCTGGTTCAGCTTCAGAATGATGCCGTCGTAATCGACCTGCGTCACGCTTGCCAGCGCGGCGATGTCATCCGTCAGCGCGCGGCGGGCGGTGATAAGGCTCGGATCGTTCATGTCGGCGAGGCTCGCATCGGCGCTTTTTAACAGCGCGGCGGCGGTGGTGGCGTCCTGATCGCTCCAGAGCTTACGCCCGGCGAGTTTCACCAGGAAATCGGCCTGGGCGAGCTGCCAGGTTTTGGCGTCGCTGCCGGAAATGGTCGCGACTTTTTTCTGAACTTCGTCCAGTTCGCGCGCCATCGCTTCCTGCTGGCGGGTCGCGGTCGCGAGGGCATCAGACTGCGCCTTGAGGGTTTTCTCAAACTCAGCTTTCTGCGCCTGCTGCTGATTTTGCAACGAGGTTAACTGGGTGGCGAGGGTATCGGTGCTGGCATTCTGACTGTCGGCCTGCTTTTTACTCCAGGTCCACAGGCCCGCGCCCGTCGCCAGCGCAATGGCGATGGCCACCGCGCTGAGCACCAGCGCGGTTTTGCCGGAGCGGTCTTTTTTCGCGGTCGGTTCCGGCTGTGGCGTTGTCTCCACAACCTGCGGGGTTTCTTCAACCGTAGCAGGGGTGTGTTGTTGTTCCGTCATTGTGGCTTCCCGTTTAAAAGTTATTGCAACGCGCGCAGCAGCGCGTCGTTATCGGCGTTATCAGCGACCAGAATGTTCTGCCAGCCCAGTTCCCGGGCAAGCGTCGCCAGACGTTCGCTGACGACCACCAGCCGACAGCGCAGCAACCAGTTCGCGCGATACCATGGCGGCACGAGATCATGCAGCTGGCGCAGCATTTCGCCGCTGGTCACTACCAGCGTGGTAATGCCGCGCGTATGCCAGCGGTGCGCTTCCTGCGGGCCGTCGTAAATTTTCGCGCTACGTTGATAGCACTCGCAAAACGTCACTGCCGCGCCGCGTTCCGTTAAGGTTTCCCCTAATAGTTCGCGACCGCCGTTGCCGCGCAGGATGAGCGCGCGCTTACCGGCAACGTTTTGTAATTCAGGTAATTGTAGCAAGACTTCACTGATTTCCCGATCGCGCGGGTAATGGACGTGCAAACCGCTGACCTGATGCAGCGCCAGCGCGGTGGTGCGACCGATGGCGAATGCCTCGACGGTTCGCGGAAAGCGACGCCCCAGACGCTGCAAATGCGCGTTCGCAAAACTCACTGCGTGTTGCGAGAGCGCAAAAAGCAGATCGTCTGGCGCGAGCGCATCAAGCAGCGCAGGCAGTTGCGCCAGCTCCCGGCCAGGGCAGAATTCGATCAGCGGAAAACTCCAGGCCTCCTGCCCCAGTGCGCGCAGGCGGCTCACTAATTCCTCCCCGGCGGGAGAGGGGCGGGTGACCAGAATCGTCATGCGGGGCCATTCCCCTGGTAGACGTCGGCGAGGATCTCCCGCGCGCCGTGGTTTAACAGCTCTTCGGCAAGCGAGACGCCAAGCTGGCTGGCGTCCTGCGGGGCGCCGCGGCGTTCGCCGCGTACAATACGTGAACCGTCCGGCGCGCCGACCAGCGCGCGCAGCCACAGCTCGCCGTCTTTCAGCTCCGCATAGCTGCCGATAGGCACCTGACAGCCGCCTTCAAGGCGAGTGTTCATAGCGCGCTCCGCGCGCACGCGCACGGCGGTCTCTTCGTGGTTGAGCGGCGCGAGCAGTTCGCGGGTGCGCGTATCGTCAAGACGACACTCGATGCCCACCGCGCCCTGGCCTACGGCGGGCAGCGAAATTTCTGGCGCAAGCGGGCTTGTAATGCGCGCGTCGAGTTGCAGACGTTTGAGGCCCGCGACCGCCAGGATAATGGCGTCATAATCGCCGTTGTCGAGTTTGCTCAGGCGCGTCCCGACGTTCCCGCGCAGCGAGCGAATGATAAGATCCGGGCGGCGGGCGGCTATCTGGCACTGACGACGCAGGCTGGACGTCCCGACGATACTGCCAGCGGGCATCTCATCGAGGCTTTTATACCGGTTGGAGACAAAGGCGTCGCGCGGATCTTCGCGCTCGCAGATGGTGACCAGTCCAAGCCCTTCCGGAAATTCGACCGGCACATCTTTCATGGAGTGCACCGCGATATCGGCGCGGCCATCCAGCATGGCGAGTTCCAGCTCTTTAACGAACAACCCTTTGCCGCCCACTTTCGCCAGCGGCGTATCGAGGATCACATCGCCGCGCGTCACCATGGGCACCAGCTCGACGGTCAGCCCTGGATGACAGGCTTCCAGCCGCTGCTTCACATATTGTGCCTGCCAGAGCGCCAGTGGACTTTGCCGGGTGGCAATTCTTAATACATTGTCTAACATGCTTGATACCGTAAATGTCGTCTGCTAATCATCCTACCACTGTTAGCGGAAGGCTGTCAGGTCAAACGGCGGCGAGACGCGGCGCGCAGGCGCTATACAGAAAGACGTTAAGGGCAGGGGAACGGTGCTATAATTATCTGTAGCGCATCTTTCTTTACGGTCAATCTACAAGGTGTTAGATTGATCACGTTTTGAGCCATTTGTTTGCCCGTCACACCATAATCATAAGGGCGACATAACGGTGAATAGTGTTTACATTCTGTAACCATCAGGCGATACGTCTTGTACCTCTATATTGAGACTCTGAAGCAGAGACTGGATGCCATCAATCAATTGCGTGTGGATCGCGCGCTTGCTGCCATGGGGCCTGCTTTCCAACAGGTCTACAGTCTGCTGCCGACATTACTGCATTATCACCATCCGCTGATGCCGGGGTACCTTGAAGGTAACGTTCCCTACGGCATTTGCCTCTACACGCCTGATGAAACCCAACGCCACTACCTGAACGAGCTGGAAACGCAGCGCGGTATGCCTGCGCAGCTGACGGTGAAGGGCGAACTGCCGATTACCGGCATCTATTCGATGGGCAGCACCTCCTCCGTGGGGCAGAGCTGTTCGTCCGATCTCGACATCTGGGTTTGCCATCAGACCTGGCTTGATAACGACGAGCGCCAGTTACTGCAGCGTAAATGCAGTCTGCTGGAAAGCTGGGCGGCGTCGCTGGGCGTCGAGGTCAGTTTCTTCCTGATTGATGAAAACCGCTTCCGCCATAACGAAAGCGGCAGCCTCGGCGGCGAAGACTGCGGCTCGACGCAGCATATTTTGCTGCTGGACGAATTCTACCGCACCGCCGTACGCATGGCCGGCAAACGCATTCTCTGGAACATGGTGCCGTGCGACGAAGAAGAGCATTACGACGATTACGTCATGACGCTCTACGCGCAGGGCGTGCTGACGCCGAACGAGTGGATGGATCTGGGCGGGCTGAGCTCCCTGTCCGCCGAAGAGTATTTCGGCGCGAGCCTCTGGCAGCTCTATAAAAGCATCGACTCCCCGTACAAAGCCGTGCTGAAAACGCTGCTGCTGGAAGCCTATTCCTGGGAATATCCCAATACCCGTTTGCTCGCGAAAGATATCAAACAGCGTCTGCATGACGGCGAAATCGTCTCCTTCGGGCTTGATCCATATTGCATGATGCTGGAGCGCGTGACGCACTATCTGACGGCTATCGACGATAGCGCGCGTCTCGATCTCGTGCGCCGCTGCTTCTACCTGAAAGTGTGCGAAAAACTCTCCCGCGAGCGCGCCTGTGTGGGCTGGCGCCGCGAGGTGTTAAGCCAACTGGTGAAAGAGTGGGGCTGGGACGAAGCGCGCCTTACGATGCTCGATAACCGCGCTAACTGGAAAATCGATCAGGTGCGCGAAGCGCATAACGAACTGCTCGATGCGATGATGCAGAGCTACCGTAACCTGATCCGCTTCGCGCGCCGCAATAACCTGAGCGTCTCCGCGAGCCCGCAGGATATCGGCGTGCTGACACGCAAACTCTATGCCGCATTTGAAGCGTTGCCGGGTAAAGTGACGCTGGTAAACCCGCAGATTTCGCCGGATCTCTCCGAGCCGACGCTGACGTTTATCCATGTGCCGCCGGGCCGCGCCAACCGCACCGGCTGGTATCTTTACAACCGCGCGCCGAGCATGGATTCCATCATCAGCCATCAGCCGCTGGAATATAACCGTTATCTTAATAAGCTGGTGGCCTGGGCCTGGTTTAACGGCCTGCTGACGTCGCGCACTCGCCTGTTTATTAAGGGCAACGGCATTTGCGATCTGCCGAAACTGCAGGAGCTGGTGGCTGATGTGTCGCACCACTTCCCACTGCGGCTACCGGCGCCGACGCCGAAAGCGCTCTACAGCCCGTGTGAAATCCGTCATCTGGCGATTATCGTCAACCTGGAATATGACCCGACGACGGCGTTTCGCAATCAGGTGGTGCATTTCGATTTCCGTAAGCTCGACGTGTTCAGCTTCGGGGAGCAGCAGCAGTGCCTGGTCGGCAGTATCGACCTGCTGTATCGCAACTCGTGGAATGAAGTGCGTACGCTGCATTTCAACGGCGAGCAGGCGATGATCGAAGCGCTGAAAACGATTCTCGGCAAAATGCATCAGGACGCCGCGCCGCCGGACAGCGTCGAAGTCTTCTGCTACAGCCAGCATCTGCGCGGGCTTATCCGCACCCGCGTGCAGCAACTGGTGTCTGAATGTATTGAGTTTCGTCTCTCCAGCACCCGCCTTGAGCCGGGGCGCTTCAAAGCGCTGCGCGTGGCGGGCCAGACCTGGGGCCTGTTCTTCGAGCGTCTTAACGTCTCGGTACAGAAACTGGAAAACGCCATCGAGTTTTACGGCGCGATTTCGCATAACAAACTGCACGGTCTTTCCGTTCAGGTGGAAACCGACCACGTCGAGCTACCGTCAGTGGTGGATGGTTTTGCCAGCGAAGGGATTATTCAGTTCTTCTTTGAAGAGACCAACGACGACGGCTTTAACATCTATATTCTTGATGAAAGCAACCGCGCCGAGGTCTATCACCACTGCGAGGGCAGCAAAGAGGAGCTGGTGCGCGACGTCAGCCGGTTCTACTCGTCGTCGCATGACCGCTTTACGTACGGGTCAAGTTTCGTCAACTTCAACCTGCCGCAGTTCTATCAGATTGTGAAGGTGGACGGTCGCCAGCAGGTGATCCCGTTCCGCACGCAGACCATCAAAGCCGTGACGCCGCTCAACGATGACGACAGCGCCACGCCGCTGTTGCAACAATATCAGTCCTGATTAACGAAAGCTGACCGCCTCGCCCGCCTGCTGCGTGGCGGCGGTTTCCAGCAGATCCCAGAACCGCTCGCCGCTACGATCGCAAATCCATTCGTCGTTTTTATAATCGAAGTGATAACCGCCCTGTTTGGTGGCCAGCCACACCTGATGCAGCGGCTCCTGACGGTTAATAATGATTTTGCTGCCGTTTTCAAAGGAGAGGGTCAGCACGCCGCCGTTGATTTCGCAGTCGATATCGCTGTCGCCATCCCACGCGTCAAGACGCTCTTCAATGGTCATCCACAGGCCATCGGCCAGGCGGTGAAATTCACTGTCGTTCATGTTGGTTTCCTGTTGTACGCCGTGGCGGCAGTATAAAAGCAATAGCGGGGAATAGAAACCGGCGGGCGGAACGGCTTTTGTGTCGTCCGGCGTTACGCAAACTCTTGCTTTTGCATCTTCACCTGCGATGATAGAAAACAGATGAATGAACAACAGGCACCGATAAATGAAAACGATTTTTCGCTCTCTGGCAGTGATGCTAACCCTGTTTAGCCTCACCGGTTGCGGTCTGAAAGGCCCGCTTTACTTCCCGCCAGCAGACAGCAAAGCCCAGCCGCAAAAAGCGCCTGACCAGCAAACCGAGACGACTATCCCGGACACCAACAACCGTGGCGATACCGATGGCCCGACGCAGGTCAGCAGGCAGTAACCGACTCGTAACCGCGCAAACGGAGTACAACAATGCAGTTCTCTAAAATGCATGGCCTGGGTAACGACTTTATGGTCGTGGACGCGGTGACGCAAAACGTCTTCTTTTCGCCTGAGATGATCCGCCGTCTGGCGGACAGGCATCAGGGCGTGGGGTTCGATCAACTGCTGGTGGTCGAACCGCCTTACGATCCCGATCTTGATTTTCACTACCGCATTTTTAACGCCGACGGCAGCGAAGTGGCGCAGTGCGGTAACGGCGCGCGCTGTTTCGCTCGTTTCGTGCGACTTAAAGGGCTGACCAATAAGCGGGAAATCCGCGTCAGCACTGCGAACGGCCGCATGGTGTTAACGGTTAACGAAGACGAACTGGTGCGTGTGAACATGGGCGAGCCAGTGTTTGAGCCCTCGCTGGTGCCGTTTCGCGCCAACAAAGCTGAGAAGACGTACATCATGCGCGCCGCCGAGCAAACGGTGCTGTGCGGCGTGGTGTCGATGGGCAACCCGCACTGCGTGATTCAGGTGGATGACGTCGCCACCGCGCCCGTGGAGACGCTCGGGCCGCTGATGGAAAGCCATGAGCGCTTCCCGGAACGCGCCAACATCGGTTTTATGCAGATAATGAATACGGAACACATCCGGCTGCGCGTGTTTGAGCGCGGCGCCGGGGAAACACAGGCCTGCGGCAGCGGCGCCTGCGGCGCGGTCGCGGTCGGCATTCAGCAGGGGCTGCTGGCCGCTCAGGTGCGCGTCGATTTGCCTGGCGGCCGTCTTGATATCGCCTGGAAGGGGCCTGGCAATCCGCTCTTTATGACCGGCCCCGCCACCCACGTTTATGATGGATTTATTCACTTATGAGTAAGGCTGGAGAACAGCAGGAGACGCTGGCGGCGCTGGATGACGACGCGGTGCTCGACTATCTGCTGCGCCATCCCGATTTTTTTATCCGCAACGCCGCGATGGTTGAGCAGATCCGCGTGCCGCACCCGGTGCGCGGAACGGTCTCGCTGGTGGAGTGGCATATGGCGCGCGCGCGTAACCACATCAACGAACTGGAAGAAAACATGACGTTGCTGATGGAGCAGGCGAGCGCCAACGAAGGGTTGTTTTATCGCCTGTTGAAATTGCAGGGGCGGCTCGCCTGCGCCGGCAGTCTTCAGGAGATGCTGGAAAGACTTAACCGCTGGGCGCGCGATATGGGGCTGGCGGGCGCGAGCATTCGCCTGTTCCCGGAGCGCTGGCGGATTGGCGCGCCTTCCGGCTTTACGCATCTGGCGCTGTCACGGCAGGCGTTTGAGCCGGTGCGCATTCAGCGTCTCGGCCAGCAGACGCACTATCTGGGTTCGCTGAACGGCCCGGAACTGTTAGTCGTGCTGCCGGAGGCGAAAGCCGTCGGGTCAGTGGCGATGTCGCTGCTCGGCGAACATGGCGAGCTCGGCGTGCTGGTCTTCAGCAGCCGCGACCCGCAGCATTATCAGCAAGGTCAGGGTACGCAACTGCTGCATGAGCTGTCGCTGATGCTGCCCGATCTGCTTGCTCGCTGGATAGAACGCGTATGACCGACTCGCCGCTGCACCCGCCCATTGCGCGCTTCCTGCGTTATCTCAAAGTCGAGCGCCAGTTAAGCCCCGTGACGCTGCTTAATTATGAGCGGCAACTGGCGGCGATTGTCGGGCTGGCGGGTGAGGCGGGGCTTAAAAGCTGGGCGCAGTGCGACGCGGCGATGGTCCGAACGCTGGCGGTACGCAGCCGTCGCGCCGGGCTGGGGCCGTCGAGTCTCGCGTTGCGTCTTTCGGCGCTGCGCAGCTTTTTCGACTGGCAGGTGAGCCAGGGCGAGCTGAAAGCAAACCCGGCGAAAGGCGTCAGCACGCCGAAAACGCCGCGCCATCTGCCGAAAAACATCGACGTGGATGACGTTAACCGGCTGCTGGATATCGATCTTAACGATCCGCTGGCAGTCCGCGATCGCGCGATGCTGGAAATCATGTACGGCGCCGGGCTGCGTCTTTCCGAGCTGGTCAATATCGACTGTCGTCATCTTGATCTCGCCAGCGGCGAAGTCTGGGTGATGGGGAAAGGCAGCAAAGAGCGACGCCTGCCGATAGGGCGCAGCGCCGTTGCCTGGATTGACCACTGGCTTAACTTGCGTGAGCTGTTCGGGCCTGACGACGACGCGCTGTTTCTTTCAAAACAGGGCAAGCGCATCTCGGCGCGTAACGTGCAAAAACGCTTTGCGGAGTGGGGCATTAAGCAGGGCCTCAACAGCCATGTTCATCCCCATAAGCTGCGCCACTCTTTCGCGAC
Source organism: Cronobacter turicensis z3032 (assembly GCA_000027065.2). Lineage (NCBI taxonomy): Bacteria > Pseudomonadati > Pseudomonadota > Gammaproteobacteria > Enterobacterales > Enterobacteriaceae > Cronobacter > Cronobacter turicensis. Next base: position 273,378 of record FN543093.2, read on the forward strand.
ACATATGCTGGAATCCAGCGGCGATCTGCGCGCGGTTCAGGAACTGCTGGGCCACGCTAATCTCTCGACCACCCAGATCTATACGCATCTCGATTTCCAGCATCTGGCTTCGGTCTACGACGCGGCGCACCCACGCGCCAGACGAGGAAAACCGTAATGTACTTTTACCGTCCGCTGGGCGCGATTACTGCCCTGACGTTCGATCTTGACGATACGCTTTACGATAACCGCCCGGTTATCGCCCGCACCGAGCAAGAGACGCTGGCGTTTATGCAGCGCTACCATCCGCGGCTCAACGCGTTCACCGCCGCTGATTTGCACCGCGCCCGCACGGCGCTGCGCCAGCAGGAGCCGGAGATTTATCACGACGTGACCGAATGGCGCCGACGCGCCATTGAACAGGTGATGCTGGAGGCCGGGCTTTCCGCGCATGAGGCCTCTGAAGGCGCGAACGAGGCGATGCTGAACTTCGCCCGCTGGCGTAGCCGCATTGAGGTGCCGACGGAAAATCTTGAGGCGTTGCAGCAGCTCGCGAAAAAATGGCCGCTGGTGGCCATCACCAATGGCAACGCCGAACCGGAACAGTTTGGCCTCGGCGGCCTGTTTCAGTTTGTGCTGCGTGCCGGGCCGCACGGCCGCGCCAAGCCTTACAGCGATATGTATCATCTGGCCGCGCAGAAGCTTGGCGTGGCGCCCGAGACTCTCCTGCATGTGGGCGACGACCTGACCACCGACGTGGCGGGCGCTATCCGTTCCGGCGTGCAGGCGTGCTGGATAAATCTGCTGGAGGGTGACCTGATGCAGATAGATGACAGCCGCTTGTTGCCGCATCTGGAGATTTCGCGGTTGGCATCCCTGACCTCGCTGATATAATCATCACTACTCTGTATATAATTCCAGGTTTTTCGGCGGGCGGCGCTTTACGTCGTCGCCTGCTATCGCATAAGCCTGGTCTGCGAGACGCCTGCGGGCGTTTTGTGTTTTCTTGTTTTCAACGCGGCGGTGCCAATTAATGGACGTTTCTTACCTGCTCGACAGCCTTAACGATAAACAGCGCGAAGCCGTAGCCGCGCCGCGCAGCAATATGCTGGTGCTGGCGGGCGCGGGCAGCGGAAAGACGCGCGTGCTGGTGCATCGTATCGCCTGGCTGATGATGGTAGAAAACTGTTCGCCGTACTCCATCATGGCGGTGACCTTCACCAACAAAGCGGCGGCGGAGATGCGCCACCGTATCGGTCAGCTCATGGGCACCAGCCAGGGCGGCATGTGGGTCGGCACGTTCCACGGACTCGCGCATCGCCTGCTGCGCGCGCACCATATGGACGCCAACCTGCCGCAGGATTTCCAGATCCTCGATAGCGAAGATCAGCTGCGTCTGCTTAAGCGTCTTATCAAAGCGATGAACCTCGACGAGAAGCAGTGGCCGCCGCGTCAGGCGATGTGGTACATCAACGGCAAAAAAGATGACGGCCTGCGCCCGCACCATATTCAGAGCTACGGCAACCCGGTAGAGCAAACCTGGCAGAAGGTGTATCAGGCGTATCAGGAAGCGTGCGACCGCGCGGGGCTGGTGGATTTCGCCGAGCTGCTGCTGCGCGCCCATGAGCTGTGGCTCAACAAACCGCACATTCTCAACCACTACCGCGAGCGCTTCACCAATATTCTGGTGGATGAGTTCCAGGACACCAACGGCATTCAGTACGCCTGGATCCGCCTGCTGGCGGGCGATACCGGTAAGGTGATGATTGTGGGCGACGATGACCAGTCGATTTACGGCTGGCGCGGCGCGCAGGTGGAAAATATTCAGCGCTTCCTGAACGATTTTCAGGGCGCGCAGACCATTCGTCTGGAGCAGAACTACCGCTCCACCAACAATATCCTCAACGCGGCGAACGCCCTGATCGCCAACAACGCGGGGCGTCTTGGCAAAGAGCTGTGGACCGACGGCAGCGACGGCGAGCCTATCTCGCTGTATTGCGCGTTTAACGAGCTGGACGAAGCGCGTTTTGTGGTCAACCGCATCAAGGTCTGGCAGGAGAACGGCGGCGCCTTGCAGGATTGCGCGATTCTCTATCGCAGCAACGCCCAGTCTCGCGTGCTGGAAGAGGCGCTGTTACAGGCCAGCATGCCGTATCGCATCTACGGCGGCATGCGATTCTTCGAACGCCAGGAAATCAAAGATGCGCTCTCTTACCTGCGTCTTATCGCCAACCGTAACGACGACGCGGCCTTTGAGCGCGTAGTGAACACGCCGACGCGCGGCATCGGCGACCGCACGCTGGATGTCGTGCGCCAGACCGCGCGCGATCGCCAGCTGACGCTCTGGCAGGCGTGCCGCCAGCTGTTGCAGGAAAAAGCGCTCGCCGGACGCGCCGCCAGCGCTCTGCAACGTTTCCTTGAGCTTATCGAAGCGCTGGCGCATGAAACCATCGATATGCCGCTGCATGTGCAGACCGACCGGGTGATTAAAGATTCCGGCCTGTGGCTGATGTACGAGCAGGAAAAAGGCGAGAAGGGCCAGGCCCGTATCGAAAACTTAGAGGAACTGGTCACGGCGACGCGCCAGTTCAGCTACAACGAAGAAGATGAAGATTTGATGCCGTTGCAGGCATTTTTGTCCCACGCGGCGCTGGAAGCGGGCGAAGGGCAGGCCGACGCCTGGCAGGACGCGGTGCAACTGATGACGCTGCACTCCGCCAAAGGACTGGAGTTCCCGCAGGTGTTTATTGTCGGCATGGAAGAGGGGATGTTCCCAAGCCAGATGTCGCTCGATGAAGGCGGCCGTCTGGAAGAGGAGCGACGCCTGGCCTATGTGGGCGTCACCCGCGCCATGCAGAAGCTGACGCTCACCTATGCGGAAACCCGTCGCCTGTATGGCAAAGAGGCGTATCACCGTCCGTCGCGCTTTATCGCCGAACTGCCGGAAGGCTGCGTGGAAGAGGTGCGCCTGCGCGCGAGCGTCAGTCGCCCGGTCAGCCATAAGCAGCTGGGCGCGCCGATGGCGCAGAACGACTCCGGCTATAAGCTCGGCCAGCGCGTGCGTCACCCGAAATTCGGCGAAGGCACTATCGTGAACCTCGAAGGCAGCGGCGAACACAGCCGGTTGCAGGTAGCGTTCACCGGTCAGGGCATCAAATGGCTGGTGGCCGCTTACGCGCGCCTCGAAACCGTCTGACCTGTTTTTGAGACGGCATATCAGGCCGCTGGCGCGTCGCGTCGGCGGCCTTTTTTATTTCTTCACGTCAGGCTGGATTTTCTGTCATCTCGCGCGGCGATAATCGCCCGGGAATGGCAGGAAGCGGAGCGTGAAAACGGCCCGGCAAAACGCGCCCGCAGGCACTATAATTCCTGTCAATCATTGAGGTGTTTTATCTTAAGTGTACGTGTTGACGCCTAATTTTTGGTGGCGTAACATGCGCCCACGATTACGCTAAGAGGACATTCGCCTTGGACACACCCAGTAGATGCTGGCTCAAAACCCTGTCAAACAGGAACAACTCCTAAGGCTATCCTCTTACGCTGATGGCCTTAGTGGTTGTCAGCGGCTGTTTTCTCTCCCGTCGCGCTGAGTCAGGCTGTTTAATGGTCTGAAACCCCATCTGTTTCTGTGTGCCCAACCGAACTGTCCAGAATTTGTTTTTTTGGGAGTCCCGGTCATGCTGAGCGCATTTCAACTGGAAAACAACAAACTGTCCCGCCTCGAAGTTGATGAGGCCGTCTCGCTGAAAGAGTCCATCTGGGTTGACCTGGTGGAGCCGGAAGAGAGCGAACGACAGCGCGTGCAAACGGAACTTGGCCAAAGCCTGGCGACACGCCCGGAACTGGAGGATATCGAAGCCTCCGCCCGCTTCTTCGAAGACGAAGACGGGCTGCACATTCACTCGTTTTTCTTTTATGAAGACGCAGAAGATCACGGCGGCAACTCCACTGTGGCGTTCACTATTCGTAACGGACGCCTGTTTACGCTGCGCGAGCGCGAGCTGCCTGCGTTTCGGTTGTACCGCATGCGCGCGCGCAGCCAGTCGATGATGGATGGCAACGCCTATGAACTGCTGCTCGATCTGTTTGAAACTAAAATCGAGCAGCTGGCGGATGAGATCGAAAACATCTACAGCGATCTCGAAAACCTGAGCCGCGTTATCATGGAAGGGCATCAGGGCGATGAATATGATGAGGCGCTCTCGACGCTGGCTGAACTGGAAGATACCGGCTGGAAAGTGCGCCTGTGCCTGATGGATACCCAGCGCGCGCTGAACTTCCTGGTGCGGAAAGCGCGTCTGCCGGGCGGTCAGCTGGAGCAGGCCCGCGAGATCCTGCGCGATATCGAATCCCTGCTGCCGCATAACGAGTCGCTGTTCCAGAAGGTGAACTTCCTGATGCAGGCGGCGATGGGCTTTATCAATATCGAGCAGAACCGCATCATCAAAATCTTCTCGGTGGTGTCCGTGGTCTTTCTGCCGCCGACGCTGGTGGCCTCCAGCTACGGGATGAACTTCGAGTTTATGCCTGAGCTGCACTGGAGCTATGGCTATCCCGCCGCGATTGTCGCGATGCTGCTGGCGGGGCTGGCGCCTTATCTCTACTTCAAGCGTAAGAACTGGTTATAAAAGCAAAAAAGCCTCTTCCATGAAGAGGCTTTTTTCATAGTGCGAGGCGTAAAGCCTTACAGGCTCCAGTCCTGCTTTCCTTTGACCTTCAGATCGTAATACCAGGTGTTGGTACGTAAGGCAAAATAGATTGGTACGATATAGATCAGTCCTTTTATCCCCAGCAGCACGGTAATAAAACCGACGATGAAAAAGGCTATCACGCAAATAATACTTTTCTTCCAAAGGCCGAGGATAGCCAGATAAATGAAGGAGAAAAAGTAAGTGAAGAAATTGATCATCACCTTAAGGCGTGGCATAAAGCCCATCTTTTTCAGCGCGCCACTCCACTCCGGCGTCGGGAAAAGAATGCCGGGATAACCATGCTCCTCAATGAACGCAAAGCGCGTTTTCCATTTATCGCTTAGCTTCTCGTCTGCCATAAAGTCGTACTGGTTTTTATTGTTTTCCATGCTGGACATCCTGAAGGCTCCTTAACGCCTGAAATTTTGCTGGGGTGAGCGACATTACCGCCCGATTTTATTGCGCTTTTTTTGCGACGGCAGGCGCCGGTGCGGCCAGCAGCAGTAGCGTCATCACAACCTGAAAACCGCCGCCGAGCGAAATGTATTCTTTGCTGCCTGGCTCGAAACCGCGCAGGTAAGCGATGACTATCCCGGCAATCCACATTGCCAGTGAATAGAACAGGTAATTCCGCGCTTTCAGACCGGCGTCACGGGCACGCAATGCGCCGGCGCGGTAATAGAGCAGGAGAGCAATTAAAAAGAGAGCAAGCGCCACATCGTCAGGCGCGATCGCAAGTATCAGGCCCAGGCCGAACAGCAAACCGAACAGCCATCCCAGATAAGGCAGGCGGCGCAGGCTGGCCGTGCGCGGCGGGAAAAAGAAAGCAAGCAGGGCTGACATGAAAATACCTTCTGCGCCTCTGTTATCGCGAAACAGCAGCGGGCGTAATGCATAAAGGTCGGATTATAAGTAAGGGCCATCGGGTTGCAAGGCGCGCCCCCGGCAAATATCAGTAGGTGAGAAACGTGATTATTTGGTGTAAGCGCCAGTAACAGGGCGTAAATAACGCCCTGTTATGACAGTTATTTCTTAACTACGGCGCAAACGCCGTTGGGTATACAGCGCGTCCATAATAAAAATCGCGAGCGCCAGCCAGATAAACCCAAAGGTCACCATTTTGTCCGGCCCAGGCACTTCGCCATAAAAGACGACGGCCAGCACGAACATGAGCGTCGGGCCGATGTACTGGAAAAACCCAAGCGTTGAGAGACGCAAGCGCGTCGCCGCGGCGGTAAAGCAGAGCAGCGGAATGGTCGTCACCACACCCGCCGCCATCAGCAGCAGATTCAGCGACCACGGGTTGCTGCCCATATGGCTGGTCGGGCTATCGGCGATGCCGAACAGGTAAATCGCCGCAACCGGCAACAGCCACAGGGTTTCCATCAGCATGCCGGTCTGGGCGTCGACCATGATCTTTTTACGCACGAGGCCATAGAACGCGAAGCTAAAGGCAAGGCCGAGCGCGATAACCGGCAGCGAGCCGAACGTCCAGAGCTGCACCAGCACGCCGCAGGCCGCCAGCAGCACCGCCAGCCACTGCATCCGGCGAAAGCGCTCGCCAAGGAAAATCATCCCCAGCAGCACATTCACCAGCGGGTTGATGAAATAGCCCAGGCTCGCTTCCAGCAGGTGATGATTATTCACCGACCAGATAAACAGCAGCCAGTTGCCTCCCACCAGCACGGCGCTGAGCGCCAGGCTGAATACCTTTTTCGGCATCGAAAACAGCCGCTTTACCGAGCCCCACTGGCGGCTCAGGCTGATAAGCGCCAGCATAAAAAAGAAGGACCAGATAACGCGGTGCGTCAGGATTTCATCGGCGGGAACCGCCTGAATCAGTTTGAAATACGCGGGGGCAATGCCCCAGATAAAATAAGCGGCAAGCGCAAATAACACGCCCTGACGCGTCTGTTTAGCATCCATGTAAAACTCTTGGCATGAGAAAAGTGTGAGCAGTTTATCAGTATTGCGCGGCTTACCCTACCATGTAGGTGGCCGTAGCACTGGCGATGTACACCTGCTCTTCGTTGTGTAATTCGACCCGCGCCACCGCCACTTTATTGCCCGCGCGCAGCAGCGTACTGGAGGCGGTAAAGCGCTGGCCGCGGCCGGGCCGCAAATAGTCGACGCGCATATCAATCGTGCCCATCCGGGAGAGCCGCTGGCGCAGCTCCTCTTCGCTGATGCTGTCATGGCGTGTGAGCGTACTGCCGACGCACACCAGGCCTGCCGCCACATCCAGCGCCGAGGCGATCGCCCCGCCGTGCAGAATGCTTTGCGCCCAGTTGCCTACCAGCATCGGCTGATTGTTAAAGGCGAGCTGAGCATATTCTTTCTCGTAGCGCTCAAGCTCCAGCCCCAGGGCACGGTTAAACGGCATATGATAAACAAAGATTTCGCCGACCAGTTGCAGAGCCGCTTCCGGAGTCAGCAGAGTTGCGGACATGATGGTTTCCTCGACCAAAAAGACAGGGCACATAAGGTTAAATGAATGTTGATTTTATGCTTCCCATTTGTTGCTTTCCAGTTTAAGAAAGCAGGACTAAGCAGACGCGAAATAAATATGTAGAATGTCTGCCGGATAATAATTCATCATCGAAATATTCGTTCAGGAGAACACTGCCAATGCGCACGTTTCTGGGTTGGTTTATGGCCGCAAGTTTGCTGCCATGCACAGCATTAGCACAGGAAGCGACTATAAAAGAGGTGCATGATGCGCCTGCCGTTCGCGGCAGCATCATCGCCAACCTGCTTCAGGATCACGATAACCCGTTTACGCTCTACCCTTATGAGAGCAACTATCTGCTCTATACCGTGACCGACGACCTGAATAAAGAGGCGATTAAGTCTTACGACTGGACCGATAACGCCCGTAAAGATGAAGTGAAATTCCAGCTGAGTCTGGCGTTCCCGTTCTGGCGCGGCATCATGGGCCCGAACTCTGTCCTGGGCGCGTCCTATACCCAAAAATCCTGGTGGCAGCTTTCCAACAGCGGGCAGTCGTCGCCGTTTCGTGAAACTAACTATGAACCGCAGCTTTTCTTAGGCTTCGCGACCGATTACGACCTGGCGGGCTGGACGCTGCGCGACGTGGAGTTTGGTTATAACCATCAGTCGAATGGCCGCTCTGACCCGACTTCCCGCAGCTGGAACCGCCTCTATACACGCCTGATGGCGCAGAACGGCGACTGGCTGGTGGAAGTGAAGCCGTGGTATGTGATTGGCGACACCGACGATAACCCGAACATCACCAAATACATGGGCTATTACCAGCTCAAGGTCGGGTATCAGTGGGGCGAGGCTATCTGGAGCGTGAAAGGCCAGTATAACTGGAACACCGGCTACGGCGGCGCGGAGCTTGGCCTGAGCTACCCGATCACGAAACACGTGCGTCTCTACACCCAGCTGTACAGCGGTTATGGCGAATCGTTAATTGATTACAACTTTAACCAGACTCGCTTTGGCTTTGGGGTTATGCTTAACGATCTCTTCTGAGGCATTGCAGTTTCCGACGCAGGCGCTGAAAATAGCGCCTGTTTTATTTTCAGTATCTGGAGTGAGTGTGGCGCAGGCGGAAGTTTACAGTCAGGAAACGCTGGCTAAGCAGGTTTTACAGGAAACCTTTGGCTATCAGCAGTTCCGTCCAGGCCAGGCCACCATTATCGACGCGGTGCTTGAAGGGCGCGACTGCCTGGTGGTGATGCCCACCGGCGGCGGCAAATCACTGTGTTATCAAATTCCGGCGCTGGTCAAAACCGGCCTGACCATCGTGGTTTCTCCGCTGATTTCCCTGATGAAAGACCAGGTCGATCAGCTTCTGGCGAACGGCGTGGCCGCGGCGTGTCTGAATTCGACGCAGAGCCGCGACGAGCAGCATGCGGTAATGGCGGGCTGTCGTACCGGAGAGGTGCGCCTGCTCTACATCGCGCCGGAAAGACTGATGATGGATAACTTCATCGACACCCTGGGCTACTGGGATCTGGCGATGGTGGCGGTGGACGAGGCGCACTGTATCTCCCAGTGGGGCCACGATTTCCGTCCGGAGTACGCGGCGCTCGGGCAGCTGCGCGCGCGTTTCCCGGCGGTGCCGTTTATCGCGCTCACCGCCACGGCGGATGACACCACGCGGCGCGATATCGTGCGCCTGCTGGGCCTTGACGATCCGCTGATTGAAATCAGCAGTTTTGACCGCCCGAACATCCGCTACATGCTGATGGAAAAATTCAAACCGCTCGATCAGCTGATGCGCTATGTCCAGGAGCAGCGCGGTAAATCCGGCATCATCTACTGCAACAGCCGCGCGAAAGTGGAAGACACCGCCGCTCGTCTGCAAAGCCGCGGCATCAGCGCCGCCGCCTACCACGCGGGCCTGGAACATGAGGTGCGCGCCTCGGTGCAGGAGAAATTCCAGCGCGACGATTTACAAATAGTGGTGGCGACCGTGGCGTTCGGCATGGGCATCAATAAGCCCAACGTGCGCTTTGTCGTGCACTTCGATATTCCGCGCAACATTGAATCCTACTATCAGGAGACGGGCCGCGCCGGGCGCGACGGCCTGCCTGCCGAAGCGATGCTGTTTTACGATCCGGCGGATATGGCGTGGCTGCGCCGCTGCCTGGAAGAAAAAGCGCCAGGCCCGCTTCAGGATATTGAGCGCCACAAGCTGAACGCGATGGGCGCGTTCGCCGAGGCGCAAACCTGTCGTCGTCTGGTGCTGCTGAACTATTTCGGCGAAGGGCGTCAGGCGCCGTGCGGCAACTGCGATATCTGTCTCGATCCGCCGCGCCGCTACGACGGACTGGTGGACGCGCAAAAAGCGCTGTCGGCTATCGCGCGCGTGGAGCAGCGCTTCGGGATGGGGTATGTGGTGGAGGTGCTGCGCGGCGCGAATAACCAGCGCATTCGCGAGCTCGGTCACGACAAGCTCAAGGTGTACGGCATCGGGCGCGACCAGAGCCAGGAGCACTGGGTCAGCGTTATCCGCCAGCTTATTCATCTGGGCGTGGTGACGCAGAACATTGCGCAGCACTCGGCCTTACAGTTAACCGAAGCCGCGCGTCCGTTCCTGCGTGGCGAAGCGCCACTGATGCTGGCGGTGCCGCGCGTCGCGGCGCTCAAACCGCGCGTGTCGCAAAAATCTTACGGCGGCAATTACGACCGTAAGCTATTCGCGAAACTGCGCAAACTGCGTAAAGCCATCGCCGATGAAGAAAACATCCCGCCGTATGTCGTTTTTAACGACGCGACGCTGATCGAAATGGCCGAGCAGATGCCGCTCAGCCCCGGCGAAATGCTTGGAATTAACGGCGTCGGCACCCGCAAACTGGAGCGCTTCGGCAGACCGTTTATGACGCTCATCCGCGAGCACGTCGACGGCGACGACGAAGAGTAGTCAGCCCCGCGCAAACATGCCAGGATGAATGTTCTCTGATTCTGACCTGGCAAACCTCTATGTTAACGCTGTTCTTTACCGTCGCGATGGTGCATCTGGTGGCGCTGGCAAGTCCTGGCCCCGACTTCTTTTTTGTCTCCCAAACGGCGGCCAGCCGCTCGCGCAAAGAGGCGCTGATGGGCGTACTGGGCATAACCGCGGGCGTCATGGTCTGGTCCGGCGTGGCGCTGCTCGGCCTGCATCTGATCCTCGAAAAAATGGCCTGGCTCCATAACATCATCGTGGTGGGCGGCGGGCTTTATCTGTGCTGGATGGGTTACCAGATGTTGCGCGGCGCGCTGAAGAAAAGCGCGCCGACGGGCGAAGCGCCGCAGGTTGAGCTGGCGGCGCGCGGGCGCAGTTTCCTGAAAGGGATGCTGACCAACCTGGCGAACCCGAAAGCGGTTATCTACTTCGGCAGCGTTTTTTCACTGTTCGTCAGCGACAGCGTCGGCACCAGCGCCCGCTGGGGGATTTTCGTGCTGATAGCGCTGGAGACCTTCGCGTGGTTTGCGCTGGTGGCGAGCGTCTTTGCACTGCCGAAAATGCGCCGGGGCTACCAGCGTCTGGCGAGGTGGATCGATGGCACCGCCGGGGCGCTGTTCACCGGCTTCGGCATCCATCTTATTATCTCTCGCTAATCAGGCGCGGCGCGCGGTGGCAAGCAGCGCGCCAATCAGCATAAACAGCGAACCAAAGACTTTATTCAAAGCCTTCATCTGATGCGGGCCTTTGATCCATCCGCGAATCCGCGTGGCAAGCGTCGCATAGCCAATCATCACGATAATATCCACGACAATGGTGGTCACCCCAAGCACCACATACTGCATCGCCTGTGGCTGATGCGGCACGATAAACTGTGGGAACAGCGCGGCGAGAAACACGATGCTTTTTGGGTTAGTGAGATTCACAAATACCGCGCGTTTAAACAGCCTGCTGCGCGGCTGGCTTTGCGCGAGCGCGTTGAGATCGATGGCGCCCGCGGCGCGCCACTGCTGAATGCCAAGCCAGATAAGATACGCCGCGCCCGCCCATTTCAGCACTTCAAAAGCCATCAGCGAACGGGAGAACAGCGCCCCTAACCCAATGCCGACCAGCATGATATGCAGCGCAAGACCGGTCTGTAACCCGGCGATGGAAGCCGCCGCGCCGCGATACCCGTGGCTGATGGCGGTGCTCATGGTGTTAATGGCGCCAGAACCCGGCGAGAGGCTGAGGATAAGGGTCGTCAGAAGGTAGGTACACCACCACTCGAAGGTCATGCGAAGCTCCCTGATTGCGCACTTTTATGCCACAATACGCTATTGTTGAGGTATGTGCTACGAATCACAAAAAAGCCCGGACAGGCGTGGATGCGGAGCAATAAGGACCATGACCAGACACAGGAACAGTTGGTTTTCACGGGAAGCCGGGTTCGCGGCGTTCACGATGGGCGCGCTGACGGATTTCTGGCAGCAGCGCGAAGAAGATGAGTTTTTGGGTGTTGATAACATTCCGGTGCGCTTTGTGCGTTTTCGTGCTGAAAAGCACGATCGCGTTATCGTCGTCTGCCCTGGTCGCATCGAAACCTACGTAAAGTATGCGGAACTGGCATACGATCTGTTTCACTGTGGGTTTGACGTGCTGATTATCGACCACCGCGGGCAGGGGCGTTCCGGCCGGCTGCTGGAAGATACGCATCGCGGCCATGTCGTGAATTTCAGCGACTATGTCGATGATTTCGAACGTTTCTGGCAGCAAGAAGTAGCGACTGGCCCATGGCGTAAACGCTATCTGCTGGCGCATTCGATGGGCGGGGCTATTGGGACGCTGTTTCAGTTGCGTAACCCGAACGCGTTTGATGCTGTGGCGCTCTGCGCGCCGATGTTCGGCATCATTATCCGCCTGCCGGACTGGATGCTGCGCTCGATCCTCGACTGGGCGGAAGAGTACCCGTCGCTGCGCGATGGTTACGCCATCGGCACCGGACGCTGGCGGCCACTGCCCTTTAGCCTCAACATGCTGACGCACAGCCACGAGCGCTACCGGCGCAATCTGCGTTTTTATGCCGACGAACCGCAACTGCGCGTCGGCGGACCTACGTATCACTGGGTGCGGGAAGGCATCCAGGCAGGAGAACAGGTGCTGGCGGGGGCCACCGACAGCACCACGCCGCTATTGTTACTCCAGGCAGAGCTGGAACGTGTGGTGGATAACCGCTCGCACGACCGCTTCTGTGAACTTCGCGCCGCGGCGGGCCACCCGTGTTGGGGGGGTAAACCTTACGTCATCAAAGGGGCGTACCATGAGATCCTGTTTGAGCAGGACGCTATGCGCGCCGAAGCGCTGAATGCCATTGTCGATTTCTTCGACGAGCATAACTGATTACTCGCGACCGGAGCGTTCGGTCGCTCCACCAGAGGTTGTTTTTATTATGTATCAGGTCGTTGCGTCTGATTTAGACGGCACACTCTTAGCCCCTGACCATGCACTGACGCCGTTTGCCAAACAAACGCTCAAATTACTGACCGCCCGCGGCGTGAACTTTGTCTTCGCCACCGGTCGCCACCATATCGACGTCGGCCAGATCCGCGACGGCCTTGAGATCAAGGCCTATATGATCACCTCCAACGGCGCGCGGGTGCACGACACCGACGGCAATCTGGTTTTTACCCATAATCTTGATACCGATATCGCCGCCGATCTGTTCGGCGTGGTGCGCGATAACCCCGATATCATCACTAATGTCTATCGTGACGACGAATGGTTTATGAGCCGCGAGCGGCCGGATGAGCTGAAATATTTTAAAGAAGCCGTCTTTAAATATTCGCTGTTCGAACCGGCCTTGCTGGAGCCGCAGGGCGTCAGCAAAGTCTTCTTCACCTGCGATATTCACGAAAAGCTGCTGCCGCTGGAGCAGGCCATCAACGCCCGCTGGGGCGATCGCGTTAACGTGAGCTTTTCCACGCTTACCTGCCTTGAAGTCATGGCGGGCGGCGTCTCCAAAGGCCACGCGCTGGAGGCGGTCGCCAAAGCGATGGGGTTTGGGCTGGACAGCTGCATCGCGTTCGGCGACGGAATGAACGACGCGGAGATGCTCTCCATGGCGGGCAAAGGCTGCATCATGGGCAATGCGCATCAGCGCCTGAAAGATTTGCTTCCCGAGCTGGAAGTGATCGGCACCAACGCCGAAGACGCCGTGCCGCACTACCTGCGTAAACTGTTTCTGGATTAATCACCAGGGTGACAAGTGGTTTATCGGTAACCACTTGTCAACCAAATAGTGCAACTTTTCACCAGCAGCTTCGCTACAATGCCCGTCTTTGTTTTCTGTTGAGATGATCATTGTGGCGTTACTCATCATCACCACGATCCTGTGGGCATTCTCTTTTAGCCTGATTGGCGAATACCTGGCGGGCCATGTGGACAGTACCTTCTCGGTGCTGATGCGCGTCGGGCTGGCGGCGCTGGTATTCCTGCCATTCTTGCGCACCCGCGGGCAAAGCCTGAAAACGCTGGCGCTCTATATGCTGGTGGGCGCGTTGCAGCTGGGCGTGATGTACCTGTTCAGCTTCCGGGCGTATCTCTACCTGACCGTCTCGGAATTCCTGCTGTTTACCGTACTGACGCCGCTCTATATCACGCTGATTTACGATCTGCTAAGCCGTCGTCGGCTGCGCTGGGGCTATGCGCTAAGCGCCGGGCTTGCGGTCATCGGCGCGGCGATTATTCGCTATGACAAAGTGAGCGAGCACTTCTGGACCGGGCTGCTGCTGGTACAGCTGGCGAATATCAGCTTCGCTATCGGAATGGTGGGCTATAAACGCCTGATGGAGACGCATCCGATGCCGCAGCACAGCGCGTTTTCGTGGTTCTATCTCGGCGCGTTCGTCGTGGCGGTTATCGCCTGGTTCGCGCTCGGCAATCCGCAAAAGCTGCCGACCACCGGCCTGCAATGGGGCATTCTGGTGTGGCTGGGCGTGGCGGCCTCGGGGCTCGGGTACTTTATGTGGAACTACGGCGCCACGCAGGTGGACGCCGGCACGCTTGGCATCATGAATAACATGCATGTGCCCGCCGGGCTGCTGGTTAACTTCGCCATCTGGCAGCAGCAGCCCCACTGGCCGAGCTTTATCATTGGGGGAGCGGTGATAGTGGCTTCTCTGTGGGTCCACCGACGCTGGGTCGCGCCGCGCTCCGCACAAACGGAAGGGAATCACAGGCGTGCTGACGCGCCTGCTGAATAAACGCCTCCGTTACCGGCTGACGCTGCTCGCCATCGCGCACCGCAGCGTACAGCCGGCTCCATAACCCTTCGCCCAGGGCACGCGTCACCACCAGGCCCTGACGCTCGAAATTCTCCACCACCCAGTGCGGCAGCGCAGCGATGCCCATGCGCGCCGACACCATCTGGATCAGCAGCAGCGTGTTATCGACGCTTTTCAGCGTCGGGCTGATGCCCGCCGGCTGTAAAAAGTGACGCCAGACGTCGAGGCGACTGCGCTGAACCGGATAAATCAGCAAGGTTTCGCTGGCGAAATCCTCCGGCGTTACCTGCGTTTTGGTCGCCAGCGGATGATCGGGCGCCACGACCAGACGCACTTCAAAATCAAACATCGGCGAATAGTGCAGGCCGCTGCGCGGCAGGATGTCAGACGTCAGCACCAGATCCAGTTCGTCCTGTTGCAGCGCAGGCTGCGGATCAAACGTCACGCCCGATTTGAAATCCATCTCCACCTGCGGCCAGCGGGCGCGGAACGCCTCCAGCGCCGGAGCCAGCCACTGAATACAGCTATGACACTCAATCGCGATGCGCAGACGGGTCTGTTGCGGTTCATTGCACGCCTGCAGCGCGCGGCTTATCTGCGGCAGCACCTGGGCTGCCAGCTGCAACAGGATCTCGCCCTGCGGCGTGAAGCGCAGCGGCTGGCTCTTACGCACGAATAACCGGAAGCCGAGACGCTGCTCCAGATCGCTGAACTGGTGTGAAAGCGCGGATTGGGTCTGATGCAGCGATGCCGCCGCCGCCGCCAGTGAGCCGCAATTACGCAGCGCCTGAAGCGTTCGCAGGTGTTTTATCTCGATCATGAATGTCCTTCACTTCAGCATGAATAATTTGCGCTTGAGGAATATACAGTAACTGCCAATTATGGATGTGTAAACATCTGGACGTCCAAATCCGACGTCTTTCGAATTTCTGGTGCGTTGGCTGCGCTGGCTCACCCCGGTCACTTACTTCAGTAAGCTCCCGGGGATTCCCCAGCTTGCCGCCTTCCCGAAATCCGAAATACATACGGATTAACTGAGCAGATTCATTTTCTGAAACTCGCGACTAAGCGGATTCATCCTGAAGAGAGGCAGAACACCATGACTATTCATAACCACACCCTCGGTTTTCCCCGCGTCGGCCTGCGTCGCGAGCTGAAAAAAGCGCAAGAGAGCTACTGGGCGGGTAAAAGCACCCGCGAAGAATTACTGGCGGTGGGCCGCGAGCTGCGCGCCCGTCACTGGGAGCAGCAAAAAGCGGCGGGCATCGACCTGCTGCCGGTGGGTGATTTCGCCTGGTACGATCATGTCCTGACCACCAGCCTGCTGCTCGGCAACGTACCGGCGCGCCACCAGAATGCTGACGGCACGGTGGATATCGACACCCTGTTTCGCATCGGCCGTGGCCGCGCGCCGACCGGCGAACCCGCGGCGGCGGCGGAAATGACCAAATGGTTCAACACCAACTATCACTACATGGTGCCGGAATTCACCAAAGGCCAGCAGTTCAGCCTCACCTGGACACAGCTGCTGGATGAAGTGGATGAAGCGCTGGCGCTCGGCCATCACGTTAAACCGGTAC
Source organism: Cronobacter turicensis z3032 (assembly GCA_000027065.2). Classification (NCBI taxonomy): domain Bacteria; kingdom Pseudomonadati; phylum Pseudomonadota; class Gammaproteobacteria; order Enterobacterales; family Enterobacteriaceae; genus Cronobacter; species Cronobacter turicensis. The sequence goes on from FN543093.2 coordinate 289,309, forward strand.
TGCTGGGGCCCGTCACTTATCTGTGGCTTGGCAAAGTGAAGGGCGAGCAGTTTGACCGTCTTTCCCTGCTCAACGACATTCTGCCCGTCTACCAGCAGGTGATCGCGGAGCTTGCGAAGCGCGGCATCCAGTGGGTGCAGATTGATGAACCCGCGCTGGTGCTTGAGCTGCCGCAGGCATGGCTGGACGCGTTCAAACCGGCCTACGAGGCGCTGAAAGGCCAGACCAAACTGCTGCTCACCACCTATTTTGAAGGCGTGAGCGATAACCTTGATACCATTACCGCGCTGCCGGTACAGGGGCTGCATGTCGATCTGGTTCACGGTCATGACGATGTCAACGAATTGCATCGCCGCCTGCCGCAGGAGTGGCTGCTCTCCGCGGGCGTTATCAATGGCCGCAACGTCTGGCGCGCCGATCTCACTGAAAAATATGCGCAGCTGAAAGCGATCGCCGGCCAGCGTGAACTGTGGGTGGGCTCCTCCTGCTCGCTGCTGCACAGCCCGATCGATCTGAGCGTTGAGACCCGTCTGGATGCGGAGGTAAAAAGCTGGTTTGCTTTCGCGCTGCAGAAATGCGAGGAGCTGGCGCTGCTGCGCGATGCGCTGAACAGCGGCGATACGGCGAAAATCGAGCAGTGGAGCGCGCCGATTCAGGCCCGTAAACATTCGGCCCGCGTACACAACCCGGCCGTGGAGCAACGTCTTCAGGCAATCACGGCGCAGGACAGCCAGCGCGCCCATGCGTATCCGGTGCGCGCCGAAGCCCAGCGCGCGCGCTTTAACCTGCCGGACTGGCCGACCACAACCATTGGCTCGTTCCCGCAGACGACCGAAATCCGCGGCCTTCGCCTGGATTTCAAAAAAGGCAATCTGGATGCGGCGAACTACCGTACCGGCATCGCAGAGCATATTAAGCAGGCGATCGCCGAGCAGGAGCGTCTGGGTCTCGATGTGCTGGTGCACGGCGAAGCCGAGCGTAACGACATGGTGGAGTATTTCGGCGAGCATCTTGATGGCTTCGTCTTCACCCAGAACGGCTGGGTGCAGAGCTACGGCTCCCGCTGCGTGAAGCCGCCGGTCGTTATCGGCGACATCAGCCGTCCGGCGCCGATAACCGTCGAGTGGGCGAAGTACGCGCAGTCGCTGACCGACAAACCGGTGAAAGGGATGCTGACCGGCCCGGTGACGATCCTCTGCTGGTCGTTCCCGCGTGAGGATGTCTCCCGCGAAACCATCGCCAAACAGATTGCGCTGGCGCTGCGTGACGAAGTGGCGGATCTCGAAGCCGCAGGCATCGGCATCATCCAGATTGACGAACCGGCGTTGCGCGAAGGGCTGCCGCTCAAACGCAGCGACTGGGACGCGTATCTCGCCTGGGGCGTGGAGGCGTTCCGCCTGAACGCGGCGGTTGCGAAGGACGACACCCAGATCCACACCCACATGTGTTATTGCGAGTTCAACGACATCATGGATTCTATCGCCGCGCTGGATGCGGACGTGATCACCATTGAAACGTCACGCTCAGATATGGAGCTGCTGGAGTCGTTCGAAGAGTTCGAATACCCGAACGAAATCGGGCCGGGCGTGTACGACATCCACTCGCCAAACGTGCCGGATGTGGCGTGGATCGAGGCGCTGCTGAAGAAAGCCGCGCAGCGTATTCCGCAGGAGCGTCTGTGGGTGAACCCGGATTGCGGCCTGAAAACCCGTGGCTGGCCGGAAACCCGCGCGGCGCTCGCCAACATGGTGAAAGCGGCGCAGAACCTGCGCCAGGCATAAGGGGTGCAGGTGGCGTGATGGCGGGTGTCGCTTCGCTAACCCGCCCGACAACCTTACGTAAGATGGTAAGCGCAGCGCACCCACCATGGCCCGGAGAAAACGGTGTGATGTGTTTTATGGTTTTGTAGGGTGGGTAAGCGTAGCGCACCCACCACGCCACCCGAAACACCGCTTAATAAAAAACGCCCGGTTCCCGGGCGTTTTTTATTGCTTTCTTACTACCGTAGGCCTGGAACCATTCGAGCATGCGCTCCCAGCCATCTTTCGCCGACGCTTCGTGATAACTCGGTCGATAATCGGCGTTAAACGCATGGCCCGCGTCCGGGTAAACGATGATTTCCGCCTTCGCGTTGGCGGCGCGCAGCGCCTGACGCATCGTTTCCACGCTCTCCTGCGAAATGCCAGTATCCTGCGCGCCATACAGCCCCAGCACCGGCGCGGTGAGATCGGTGGCGATATCCACCGGATGCTTCGGCGAATTCAGCGTCTTATCGCCCATGAGCTTGCCATACCAGGCGACCGCGGCTTTCAGCTGCGGATTGTGCGCGGCATACAGCCACGCGATACGCCCGCCCCAGCAAAAGCCGGTCAGCATCAGACGATGCGCGTCGCCGCCGTTGCGTGACGCCCAGCTTGCTACATGATCCAGATCCGCCAGCACCTGCGCGTCCGGCACTTTCGACACCAGATTGCTCAGCAATGACGAAATATCGTCATACTCATTCGGGTCGCCCTGGCGAAAATAAAGTTCCGGCGCCACCGCCAGATACCCTTCCAGGGCCAGGCGACGGCAAATATCGCGGATATGTTCGTGCACGCCGAAAATCTCCTGCACCACAATCACCACCGGCAGCGGGCCATCGGCAGCGCGCGGGCGGGCGTGGTAAGCAGGCATATTTTCGCCCTGCGTAGGAATCGAGGTTTCGCCTGCGATAATGGCATCCTGCGGCGTATGAACTACCGTTGAAGCGACAGGTGAGACCGCAGCGGCAAAACCCGCTTTATTGTCAGTGTTGTTGTTCATGGCATTCTCCGTACCCGTTATTGTTTTAGCGCATCCCTAACTATAGTCTGCGTGCGACGGGAATGGGGGTGGCAAAAGCAGGCATCTGTCATGTGAGCTTTCACTTATCGGGTTGCATGTGTGATGGTCATCACGAAATAATGGAAAATTAATGCAACTCCTTTCTTTTGAAGTGAATCCGGTCACGAAAAATGCCGGAAAGGTTCTGTAAAGTACCGTTTTGCTTCTCCTGACAAACCGACCCACAGAGGAGTCACCTATGTCTGATGTTTTTCACCTCGGCCTTAAAAAAAGCGATCTTCAGGGCGCTGAATTAGCGATTGTCCCGGGCGACCCGGAGCGAGTGGAAAAGATCGCCGCGCTGATGGATAAGCCGGTCAAACTGGCCTCCCACCGTGAATTCACCTCCTGGCGCGCTGAGCTTGATGGCAAAGCGGTCATCATCTGCTCCACCGGCATCGGCGGCCCGTCGACCTCTATTGCAGTTGAAGAGCTGGCGCAACTGGGCATTCGCACGTTCCTGCGCGTGGGCACCACCGGCGCTATCCAGCCGCACATCAACGTCGGCGACGTGCTGGTGACGACCGCCTCCGTACGCCTTGATGGCGCTAGCCTGCACTTCGCGCCGATGGAATACCCGGCCGTGGCTGATTTCGCCTGCACCACCGCGCTGGTGGAAGCCGCCAAAGCGGTTGGCGCGACCACGCACATCGGCGTGACCGCCTCTTCCGACACCTTCTACCCAGGCCAGGAGCGCTACGACACCTTTTCCGGCCGCGTGGTCAGCCGCTTTAACGGCTCCATGAAAGAGTGGCAGGCGATGGGCGTGATGAACTATGAAATGGAATCCGCGACGCTGCTGACCATGTGTTCAAGCCAGGGCCTGCGCGCGGGCATGGTGGCGGGCGTTATCGTCAACCGCACCCAGCAAGAGATCCCGAACGCGGAAACCATGAAACAAACCGAAAGCCACGCGGTGAAAATCGTGGTGGAGGCGGCGCGCCGTCTTCTCTGATTGCTCCTTTCAGGCCGGCGCTCCGCCGGCCTTTTTGCGTAATGCCTCGCAGGAATAACGCTCCTTACAGAAAAACGCTTTTCCTCTGGAATTATGTACAGCACAATCCTCTCTGGCGTGATGAGCGGTTCAGGCAGGAGGCGTGGTGGAAATCTCATATCTGGTGTTAGCAGTGGTCGCGCTGGCGGGCGTAGCCGTAGGTTGGCTGGCGTCAGGCCTGCGAACCGCCCAGCAAAAAGCGGAGCTGCTGGCGGAACAGCGCGATATCTACGGCGAACTCAGCGCGGCCCGCGAGGCGCTGGCGCATAACCAGCACTGGCGTGATGAGTGCGATCTGCTTAATAACGAACTACGCAACCTGCGTGAAATCAACAGCTCGCTGGAGTCCGATCTGCGCGAAGTAACCACGCGGCTGGAAGCCACTCAGGTCCACGCCGAAGAAAAACTGCGCCAGATGATGAGCAGCGAGCAGCGTCTGAGCGAACAATTTGAAAACCTCGCCAATCGTATTTTTGAGCAGAGCCGTCGCCAGGTCGATGAGCAAAACCGCCAGAGCCTGAATGGTCTGCTTTCCCCGCTGCGCGAACAGCTCGACGGGTTCCGCCGCCAGGTGCAGGAGAGCTTCGGGCAAGAGTCGCGCGAGCGCCATACGCTGGCCCATGAAATCCGCAATCTTCAACAGCTGAATGCGCAAATGGCGCAGGAAGCCGTCAACCTGACGCGCGCCTTAAAAGGCGACAACAAAGCCCAGGGCAACTGGGGTGAAGTGGTGCTCGCCCGCGTGCTGGAAGCCTCGGGCCTGCGCGAAGGGCATGAGTATGAAACGCAGGTCAACATTCAACTGGCCGACCGTAGCCGTATGCAGCCGGATGTCATCGTGCGTCTGCCACAAGGCAAAGATGTAGTGATTGACGCCAAAATGACGCTGGTGGCCTATGAGCGTTACTTTAACGCTGAAGATGACTACAACCGCGAGATGGCGCTAAACGAGCATATCGCTTCTCTTCGCAATCATATTCGCCTGCTGGGCCGTAAGGATTACCAGCAGTTGCCGGGGTTGCGCACGCTGGATTACGTGCTGATGTTTATCCCGGTCGAACCCGCTTTCCTGCTGGCTATCGACAAGCAGCCGGAACTCATCACCGAGGCTTTAAAAAACAACATTATGCTGGTGAGTCCGACCACGCTCCTGGTGGCGCTGCGCACCATTTCCAACCTCTGGCGCTATGAGCATCAAAGCCGTAACGCCCAGCAGATAGCCGATCGCGCCAGCCGTCTTTACGACAAAATGCGGCTGTTCGTTGACGACATGAGCGCCATCGGCCAGAACCTCGACAAAGCCAGCGACAGCTACCGACAGGCGATGAAAAAGCTCGCCAGCGGGCGCGGCAACCTGCTCGCGCAGGCGGAGGCGTTCCGGGGCATGGGCGTTGAGGTAAAGCGCGAGATTAATCCGGATTTGGCCGAACAGGCGGTGCAGGACGACGAAGCGTTCGCGCTCTCCGATGCCGAAGCGCTTGCCACCGCCCCTGATGAAAACAGCCACTTAGCGGCGTTTCGCGTCGCGGGCGAGCGCTGAGCGGCGCGGCAATGCCGCCTTGAATCGTAGGGCAATTGCGGCCAATCTGTTACACTTCACAAACATTTCCTTGATAAGCAGGCACTGAGATGGTTGAAGATTCACAAGATACAACGCACTTTGGCTTTCAGACCGTAGCGAAAGAGCAAAAAGCGGATATGGTGGCGCAGGTCTTCCACTCCGTGGCGGCGAAATATGATGTCATGAACGATCTTATGTCGTTCGGCATTCATCGTCTGTGGAAGCGCTTCACTATCGATTGCAGCGGTGTGCGTCGCGGCCAGAAAGTCCTGGATCTCGCAGGCGGCACGGGCGATTTAACCGCTAAATTCTCCCGCCTGGTGGGCGAGAGCGGCAAAGTGGTGCTGGCGGATATCAATGATTCGATGCTGAAAATGGGGCGCGAGAAGCTGCGCAATACCGGCATCGTCGGCAACGTCGAATATGTTCAGGCGAACGCGGAAGCGCTGCCGTTCCCGGATAACACCTTTGACTGCATTACTATCTCTTTCGGTCTGCGTAACGTTACCGATAAAGAAAAAGCGCTGCGCTCCATGTTCCGCGTGCTGAAGCCTGGCGGTCGTCTGCTGGTGCTGGAATTCTCAAAACCGGTGTTTGAGCCGCTCAATAAAGCGTATGACGCTTACTCTTTCCATATTCTGCCGCGCGTCGGCGAGCTGGTGGCGAAAGACGCCGGCAGCTACCGCTATCTCGCTGAATCCATCCGTATGCATCCGGATCAGGAAACCCTGAAAGCGATGATGAACGATGCGGGCTTCGAAAACGTCAACTACTACAACATGACCGGCGGGATCGTAGCGCTGCATCGCGGCTACAAATTCTGAGGAGGTGCCGGATGCCTTTCACACCGCTAATGATGGCTGGTATTGAAGGCGCGCTGAACACGTTCCTGTACCGCGAAAGCGCGCTGAAAGCGCCGCGCCAGCGTTTACAGGGCAAAGTGCTGCGCGTCACGCTTGAAGAACTCTCCACGCCGCTGGTGCTGGTGTTCAGCGAGCAGCAACTGGACGTGCTCAGCAAATGGGAAGGCGAGGCGGACTGTACCGTTATCACGCGCCTCTCCGTTTTGCCGAAGCTACAGGACCGCCAGCAGCTGACCGCGCTTATCCGCAGCGGCGAGCTGGAAGTGCAGGGCGATCTGCAGGTGGTGCAAAATTTTGTGGCGCTGATGGATATGGCCGAGTTTGACCCCGCTGGGCTACTGGCGCCGTGGGTCGGCGATATCGCCGCGGAAGGCATCGGGCGCGTCATGCGTCGCGGCGGGCAACTGCTGCAAAAAGGCTTTACGCGCAACCAGCGCTACCTGGCGGAAGCCATTACCGAAGAGTGGCGCGTCGCGCCAGGCGCGCTGGAAATCGCCTGGTTTGCCGAAGAGATTTCGGCTGTCGAGCGCCGTCTGGAAGAATTAACCAAACGGTTGGATAAACTGGAGGGCAAATGACGCCAGGTGAAATTCGGCGCCTTTATTTCATCATTAAAACGTTCCTGAGCTACGGCCTGGATGAGCTTATTCCGCGCATGCGTCTCACGCTGCCGCTGCGGATTTGGCGTCGCGGGCTGTTCTGGATGCCGAACCGGCATAAAGATCTGGAGCTCGGCACACGTCTGCGACTGGCGTTGCAGGAACTGGGTCCCGTGTGGATCAAGTTCGGGCAGATGCTGTCGACACGTCGCGATCTGTTCCCGCCGGTTATCGCCGATCAACTGGCGTTGCTGCAGGATCGCGTCGCGCCCTTTGACGGCAGACTCGCGAAACAGCAGATCGAAAAATCGATGGGCGATCGCCCTGTCGACGAGTGGTTTGATGATTTCGATATTACGCCACTCGCTTCCGCGTCTATCGCACAGGTGCATACCGCCCGGCTGAAAGAGAGCGGCAAAGAGGTGGTCATTAAGGTGATCCGCCCCGATATCCTGCCGGTCATTAAGGCGGATATGAAGCTCATCTACCGTCTCGCGCGCTGGGTGCCGCGTCTGCTGCCGGATGGCCGCCGCCTGCGTCCGATGGAAGTGGTGCGCGAATATGAAAAAACGCTGCTGGATGAACTCGACTTGCTGCGCGAAGCGGCGAACGCCATCCAGCTGCGCCGTAATTTCGAAAACAGCCCGATGCTTTACGTGCCGGAAGTCTATTCGGACTATTGCAGCCCGACGATGATGGTCATGGAGCGCATTTATGGCATCCCGGTCAATGACGTCGCGGCGCTGGAAGCCAACGGCACGGACATGAAACTGCTGGCCGAACGTGGCGTCCAGGTGTTCTTCACCCAGGTGTTCCGCGACAGCTTTTTCCACGGCGACATGCATCCGGGTAATATCTTCGTCAGCCACGATCACCCGCATGACCCGCAATACATCGGCATTGACTGCGGCATCGTGGGCTCGCTGAATAAAGAAGATAAGCGTTATCTGGCGGAAAACTTTATCGCCTTCTTCAACCGCGACTACCGCCGCGTGGCGGAGTTGCACGTGGATTCTGGCTGGGTGCCGCCGGATACTAACGTGGAGGAGTTCGAGTCCGCTATTCGTACCGTTTGTGAGCCGATTTTTGAAAAGCCGCTTGCGGAAATCTCGTTTGGTCATGTGCTGCTCAATCTCTTTAACACCGCGCGCCGCTTTAATATGGAAGTGCAGCCGCAACTGGTGCTGCTGCAAAAAACGCTGCTGTACATTGAGGGCGTAGGGCGACAGCTCTATCCGCAACTCGATTTATGGAAAACGGCGAAACCTTTTCTGGAAAGCTGGATCAAAGATCAGGTGGGCTTCCCGGCGCTGGTGCGTTCCTTCAAGGAAAAAGCGCCGTTCTGGGCTGAGAAAATCCCGGAAATTCCTGAACTGGTCTACAACAGCCTGCGCCAAGGCAAACAACTGCAACAAAGTGTTGATAAGATTGCCCATGAGCTGCAGGAGCATCGTGTGAAGCAAGGGCAGTCGCGTTATCTGTTCGGCATTGGCGCCACGCTGATGCTTAGCGGCACGCTGCTCTTTATCTACCGTCCTGACTGGGGCACGTCGCCCGGATGGCTGATGGCAGGCGGCATTCTCGTCTGGCTTCTTGGCTGGCGGCGTACCGACTAGCGGGCATTGTTATGTAACGGCCACGGGTATACTGTGGCCAGATGAATACCATTATCACTGGTAACTGAGGAAATGTATGGGTGGCATCAGTATCTGGCAGTTAATGATTATCGCGGTTCTGGTTGTTCTGCTTTTCGGCACCAAAAAGCTACGCTCGCTGGGCTCTGATCTCGGCGAATCCATCAAAGGCTTTAAAAAAGCGATGGGTGACGACGACAAGCAAAAGCATAGCCAGGATGCGGATTTCACCGCGCCTTCCGCGCAGGATAAACAAATCGGCGAAACCAAAAGCGACGTCACCCCGGACGACGCCAAAAAACGTGATAAAGAGCAGGTGTAATCCGTGTTTGATATTGGTTTTGGCGAACTCCTGCTGGTTTTTGTTATCGGTCTTATCGTTCTGGGGCCGCAGCGTTTGCCTGTGGCCGTCCGCACCGTCGCAGGCTGGGTACGCGCGCTGCGCTCGCTTGCGACCACCGTGCAGAATGAACTGACCCAGGAGCTGAAGCTTCAGGAGTTTCAGGAAAGCCTGAAGAAAGTGGAAAAGGCGAGCGTTGATAACCTGACGCCGGAGCTGAAAGCCTCGATGGACGAACTACGCGAGGCGGCGGAATCGATGAAGCGCTCTTACAGCGTTAACGACCCGGAAAAAGCAAGCGACGACGCCCATACCATTCATAACCCGCTGGTTAAAGGCAACGAAGCACAGCACGAAGGCGTGACGCCAGCCAAAGCTGAGCATCAGGCCCAGTCGCCCGCGCAGAAGCCGGAAGTATCGCCAGCGGCAGAGAGCGACGCGCCGCAACCTGCAGCCTCTGCGGCCCCTGAGCCTGCAAACAACGTTGAAGCGTCGCCGGACGCGCCCGCCAGCGTGCGCAAACCTGAAGCCGCATCCACCGTGAGTGATAAACCCTGACATGGCTGTTGAAGATACCCAACCCCTAATCAGTCATCTGATTGAACTGCGTAAGCGGCTGCTGAACTGCATCATCGCGGTACTGCTGATTTTCCTGGCACTGGTCTATTTCGCCAACGACATCTATCAACTGGTCGCCGCGCCGCTTATCAGCCAGATGCCGCATGGCGCCAGCATGATTGCCACCGACGTGGCCTCGCCGTTTTTCACGCCTATCAAGCTGACCATGATGGTGTCGGTGATCCTCTCCGCGCCGGTTATCCTGTATCAGGTCTGGGCGTTTGTCGCCCCGGCGCTGTACAAGCATGAGCGACGCCTGATTATCCCGCTGCTGGTCTCCAGTACGTTGCTGTTTTATATCGGTATGGCGTTCGCCTATTTCGTGGTGTTCCCGCTGGCGTTCGGTTTCTTAACGAAAACCGCGCCTGTCGGCGTGGTCGTATCAACCGATATCACCAGCTATCTCGATTTCGTCATGGCGCTGTTTATGGCCTTCGGTGTGTCGTTTGAAGTGCCGGTCGCTATCGTCTTGTTGTGCTGGATGGGGGTGACCACCCCGCAGGATCTGCGTGCCAAACGCCCGTATGTGCTGGTTGGCGCGTTCGTTGTCGGGATGCTGCTCACGCCGCCGGATGTGTTCTCGCAAACGCTGCTGGCGATACCGATGTACTGCCTGTTTGAAGTCGGCATTTTCTTCTCGCGCTTCTACGTTGGTAAACGGCGTCCGCGCGAGCAGGATGCCGAAGAAGAAGCAGAAGAATAACGCTACCGCCCGTCAGGGCGGTTTTCATATGGAAAGCGCGATGTTTGATATTGGCCTGAATATTACCAGCTCCCAGTTTGACCACGACAGGGATGAGATGATCGCCCGCGCCCGTGCGGCTGGCGTCGACAGTATGCTATTTACCGGTACGTCGCTTGAGGAGAGCGATCGCGCCTGCGCGTTCGCCAGACGCTACGCAGGCTGCTGGTCGACGGCGGGCGTTCACCCGCATGACGCCAGCACGTGGAATGATGAGAGCGCTGCGCGGCTGCGCGCGCTGGCGAGCGAGCCGGAGGTCGTGGCGATTGGCGAATGCGGGCTCGATTTCAACCGTAATTTCTCAACGCCCGCGGAGCAGGAGCACGCCTTTACCGAACAGCTGCGGCTGGCGGCCGCGCTGGCGCTACCGGTGTTTTTACACTGCCGGGACGCCCATGCGCGCTTTCTCGCGCTGCTCGACCCGTGGCTCGATAAGCTGCCGGGCGCGGTATTGCATTGTTTTACCGGGACCGAACAGGAGGCGCGCGAGTGTCTGGCACGCGGTATGTATCTCGGCATTACCGGCTGGGTCTGCGATGAGCGCCGCGGGCTTGAGCTGCGCGCCTTGCTGCCGATTATCCCTGCCGATCGTCTGCTGCTGGAAACGGACGCGCCTTATCTGCTGCCGCGCGATCTCACTCCGAAACCCGCCTCGCGTCGCAACGAGCCATGCTGGTTGCCCCATATTCTGACGCAGGTGGCGCAGTGGCGCGGGGAAGACCCCGCCTGGCTTGAAGCCGCCACGGATGCCAACGCTGCCCGTCTGTTTCTGAAAAACGCGTCGCCTGCGTAACGCTGCCTGCTAAAACCCGCGGACTGTGGATTTTTGCACGCTCCCGGTTCATTTCGTCCTGAAAGCCTGGTGGTATGCTTCCCGCCGGGAAGGTTTCCCGGATTTACACAGCTGAGGGACGATAATGAAAAAGACGATAACGGGCATTGTGGCATTAATGCTGCTGACCAGCGCGCCGGTGATGGCAATGGATAAAACCGCGACCGGCGCCGTACTTGGCGCGACGGCGGGCGCTATCGCAGGCAAAGATGTCAAAAGCGCCGTGGGCGGCGCGGTCATTGGCGCGGGTACAGGCGCGATGCTGAAAAAAGGCGATAAAGGCAAAGCCGCGCGTAAAGGCGGCGTCGCGGGCGCGGTAGTCGGCGCGGGGGTTGCCGCAGCGACCGGAAAAAGCGTGCTGAAAGGCGCGGCGGTCGGCGCGGGCGCGGGCGGTGTCATCGGCGAAGCGACGCATTAATGACAAACGGCGGCCTCGGGCCGCCGTTTTGACTCCGCGCCATCGCGTCAGGCTTTACGGAATTCGGTATTCTTCACGCTTTGCAGCACCTGCTTATTCAGCAAATTCAGCAGCAACATGGAACGGGCTTCGCCATCGGGCTCGGTAAAAATCGCCTGCAACCCTTCAAACGCGCCTTCGGTAATCACCACCATATCGCCGGTATGCGGCGTATCCGGGTCGGTCACGTTTTCCGGATGCCAGTCGAGAAGCTGTTCGATGACCGTCTGCGGCACTACGGCCGGGTGCGATCCAAAGCGAACAAAATGACTGACGCCACGGGTGGAGCTTATCGTCGTGGTATGAATATCTTCCGGATCGAAGCGGACGAAAAGGTAGTTCGGAAACAGCGGCTCGCTGACGGAAGTGCGTCTGCCTCGTACCATTTTTTCAAGTGTAATCATTGGCGTAAGGCAGTTCACCGACTGTCGTTCAAGGTGCTCTTTGGCGCGCTGAAGCTGCCCGCGTTTACAGTACAGTAAATACCAGGATTGCATAATGACTCTTCTTACATGGCCGGACGCGCCAGCATAACAAAACCACCTCAGGATCGCTAAGGGCATTATACCGCGCAGTGCTATAGCCTGTGGTGATGATTCACGTTAATTTAACAAAATTACGGCATGCCTGCGGCGAACACCGTATAATAAAAAGCTTATTTTAAAGCCACGAATAACTGCATGAAATACCACGACCTACGCGATTTTCTGGCGCTGCTCGAGCAGCAAGGCGAACTCAAGCGCATTACATTGCCTGTCGATCCTTACCTGGAGATGACGGAAATTGCTGACCGCACATTGCGCGCGGGCGGCCCGGCCTTGCTGTTTGAAAACCCGAAAGGCCATACCATGCCGGTACTGTGCAACCTGTTTGGCACGCCGAAACGCGTGGCGATGGGCATGGGGCAGGAGGATGTCTCTGCGCTGCGTGAAGTCGGCAAGCTGCTGGCGTTTCTGAAAGAGCCGGAGCCGCCGCGCGGTTTCCGCGATCTCTTCGATAAACTGCCGCAGTTTAAGCAAGTGCTGAATATGCCGACGAAACGGCTGCGTAATGCGCCTTGTCAGGAGAAAGTATGGCAGGGCGACGAGGTCGATCTGAACCGCATTCCCATCATGCAATGCTGGCCTGACGACGCCGCGCCGCTCATTACCTGGGGCCTGACGGTCACCCGCGGCCCGCATAAAGAGCGCCAGAATCTGGGCATCTACCGCCAGCAGTTAATCGGCAAAAACAAACTCATTATGCGCTGGCTGTCGCACCGCGGCGGCGCGCTTGACTTCCAGGAGTGGTGCCAGGCGCATCCGGGCGAACGCTTCCCGGTCGCCGTGGCGCTGGGCGCCGATCCGGCGACCATTCTCGGCGCGGTAACGCCGGTGCCGGATACACTATCTGAATACGCGTTCGCTGGGCTGCTGCGCGGCACTAAAACCGAAGTGGTGAAGTGTCTGTCAAACGACCTTGAGATCCCGGCCAGCGCCGAAATTGTGCTGGAAGGGTATATTGAACCTGGCGAAATGGCGCCGGAAGGCCCGTATGGCGACCACACCGGTTACTATAATGAGATAGACAGTTTCCCGGTCTTTACCGTGACGCACGTGACGCAGCGTGAAGATGCGATTTACCACTCGACGTATACGGGCCGCCCGCCCGATGAGCCTGCCGTACTGGGCGTGGCGTTGAATGAAGTGCTGGTGCCGATTCTGCAAAAGCAGTTCCCGGAAATCGTGGATTTTTATCTTCCGCCGGAAGGGTGCTCGTACCGGCTTGCCGTCGTGACCATGCGCAAGCAGTACGCGGGCCACGCGAAGCGCGTGATGATGGGCGTCTGGTCGTTCCTGCGCCAGTTCATGTACACCAAGTTCGTGATCGTTTGTGATGATGACATTAACGCGCGCGACTGGAACGATGTGATTTGGGCGATTACCACGCGCATGGATCCGGCGCGCGACACGGTCATGGTGGAAAACACGCCGATCGATTATCTGGATTTCGCCTCGCCGGTGTCGGGCCTGGGCTCCAAAATGGGGCTCGACGCGACCAATAAATGGCCGGGTGAAACGCAGCGCGAATGGGGCACGCCCATTAAGAAAGACCCCAACGTGACGGCGAGAATCGACGCCATCTGGGATGAGCTCGCAATTTTTCATGACGGAAAAGGCGCCTGACGCGCCGCCGTTGCAGTTGCATTATTGACCCGACAGAGGGAACGCATGACAACCTTAAGCTGTAAAGTGACCTCGGTAGAAGCCATCACCGATACCGTTTATCGCGTTCGTTTAGTGCCGGAAGCGGCCTTTTCGTTTCGCGCAGGTCAGTACCTGATGGTGGTAATGGATGAGCGGGACAAGCGCCCTTTTTCTATGGCCTCCACGCCGGATGAGCAGGGCTTTATCGAACTGCATATCGGCGCGTCGGAACTTAACCTCTATGCGATGGCGGTGATGGACCGTATTCTCAAAGAGCGTGAAATCGTGGTCGATATTCCGCATGGCGACGCCTGGCTGCGCGATGACGAAGAGCGCCCGCTGATCCTGATCGCAGGGGGGACGGGATTCTCTTACGCGCGCTCGATTCTGCTGACGGCGCTTGCGCGCAATCCGGATCGCGATATCACGATTTACTGGGGCGGACGCGAAGAGAAGCATCTCTACGATCTGTCCGAACTGGAAGCGTTGTCGGTTGACCATCCCAATCTCAACATTGTACCGGTGGTTGAGCAACCCGATGAGACGTGGCGCGGTCGCAGCGGCACGGTGCTGACGGCGGTCATGCAGGATTTCGGTACGCTTGCCGGGCACGATATCTATATCGCCGGACGTTTCGAGATGGCGAAAATCGCCCGCGACCTGTTCTGTAACGAGCGAGCCGCGCGCGAAGACCGCCTGTTCGGCGACGCCTTCGCGTTTATCTGAGCCATTCCCCGTTCCCGCATAACGCCAGCCCGGTACTACGGGCTGGCGGCAATTTCCTTCCCTGACCAGACATACAACGGCCGATCGTTTTCCAGCAGACAGAGCAGCGTAATATTTTTGCGCGCCGGGTGATCAAGCTTTGCCGTGAGCTGGGTCGCGATATGCTGTTGCCCCACGTTTTCGTCATACCGTTCCACGACAACGCTTTCCGGCACAATGCGGGACTCATTAAGCACCTGCTGCATAAACGCGTGATCCTGCGACGCGCCGATAAGCGACGTCAGACAGCGCTGCGCCAGCGTCTCTTCCGACAGCTGTGCCTGTGCGGAAGCCGTAAAAAAAAACGCAGCGGCAAGCGGTGCGAAGATAAAGCATCCCTTCATGTTTTTCCCTGAGGTGTGGGGTCGATAAAAGAGCCTGGCACAAACGCGGAAAATAAAAAACCCGCCCCTGACAGGCGGGAAGAACGGCAACTAAACATTGATCGCTTCGCCCTTGATGCCATACCGGCATTGGCGGCTTTCACTTGCCGCCTTGCTCTGACATCAAGGGTATGGGATTGCACGGTCATTGAGCCTGATAGTATGGCGGCGTTGGCTGCCTCACACCCGTTCAAAAACCGTCGCGATGCCCTGACCCAGGCCGATACACATAGTGGCGAGCCCCAGCTCCGCGTCGCGGCGCTCCATCAGGTTAATCAGCGTGGTGCTGATACGCGCGCCAGAACAACCGAGCGGGTGGCCGAGCGCTATCGCGCCGCCGTTGAGGTTGATCTTCTCGTCGATCTGCTCCATCAGGCCCAGATCTTTAATGCACGGCAGGATCTGCGCGGCAAAGGCTTCGTTCATCTCAAACAGATCGATATCGCTCGCGGTCAGACCGGCTTTTTTCAGCGCCAGCTTTGAGGCGGGCACCGGGCCGTAACCCATAATCGACGGATCGCAGCCCACCACCGCCATTGAGCGGATACGAGCGCGCGGCGTCAGGCCGAGTTCGCGGGCGCGCGATTCGCTCATCACCAGCATCGCCGCCGCGCCATCGGAGAGCGCCGACGAAGTGCCCGCGGTAACCGTGCCGCTTGCCGGGTCGAACGCTGGTTTCAGCTGCGACAGCCCTTCGACGGTGGTTTCCGGGCGGATCACTTCGTCAAAGTCATAGCGCTTGAGTACGCCGTCGGCGTCGTGCCCGCTGGTCGGAATGATTTCCTGTTTAAAATGCCCGGCCTGCGTGGCGGCCCAGGCGCGCTGGTGAGAGCGGGCGGCGAAAGCATCCTGCATTTCACGGCTGATGCCGTGCATGCGCGAGAGCATCTCTGCCGTTAACCCCATCATGCCTGCCGCTTTCGCCACGTTACGGCTTAAGCCAGGATGAAAATCGACGCCGTGGTTCATCGGCACATGGCCCATATGCTCCACGCCGCCCACGAGACAAACGCTGGCGTCGCCGGTCATGATCATCCGCGCGGCGTCGTGCAACGCCTGCATCGACGAGCCGCACAGGCGGTTGACCGTCACCGCGGGCACGCTGTGCGGAATTTCCGCCAGCAGCGCGGCGTTGCGGGCGATGTTAAAACCCTGCTCCAGCGTCTGTTGCACACAGCCCCAGTAGATGTCGTCGATAGCGCTGCCTTCCAGTTGCGGGTTACGCGACAGCAGGCTGCGCATCAGGTGCGCGGAGAGATCTTCCGCCCGCACGTGACGGAACGCGCCGCCTTTGGAACGGCCCATCGGGGTGCGGATAGCATCAACAATTACAACCTTTTCCATTCGTCACTCCTTAAGCCGTTTGCAGTTCGCCCACCGGTTGGGCGGGTTCAACCTGGGGATAATAAGGCGCATTGTGGCTCGCTTTTTCGCGAAGCCCGGCAGGCGCTTCATAGAGCGGGCCGAGATGCTGATAGCGCTGCGCCATATCGAGATAAGCCGCGCTGCCCTGGGTATCCAGCCAGCGGAACGCGCCGCCGTGGAACGGCGGGAAGCCGAGGCCGTAGACCAGCGCCATATCCGCCTCGGCGGGGCTTGCGATAATGCCTTCTTCCAGACAGCGCACCACTTCGTTGACCATCGGGATCATCATGCGCGCCACGATCTCTTCATCGCTGAACGCGCGCTTTGGCTGACTTACTTCCGCCAACAAGCTGTCCACTGCGTCATCCGGCACTTTGCGCGGTTTACCTTTGCTGTCTTCCTGATAGGCATAGAAGCCTTTGCCGTTTTTCTGTCCGAAGCGGCCAGCCTCAAACAGCGCGTCGATCGCATCGCGGTAATCTTTTTGCATGCGTTGCGGGAAGCCTGCCGCCATGACGGCCTGCGCATGGTGCGCGGTATCGATGCCCACCACATCCAGCAGATACGCCGGGCCCATCGGCCAGCCGAACTGTTTCTCCATGACTTTATCGATCTGGCGGAAATCGGCGCCGTCGCGCAGCAGCTGACTGAAACCGGCGAAGTAGGGGAACAGTACGCGGTTAACGAAGAAGCCAGGGCAGTCGTTCACCACGACAGGCGTTTTGCCCATTTTGCTGGCCCAGGCCACCACTTTCGCGATCGTGGCGTCGGAGGTTTTCTCGCCGCGGATCACTTCAACCAGCGGCATACGGTGCACCGGGTTAAAGAAGTGCATACCGCAGAAGTTTTCCGGACGTTTCAGCACGCTCGCCAGTTCGCTGATAGGAATGGTGGAGGTATTGGAGGCAATCACGGTATCCGGGCGCACCTTGTCTTCGGTTTCCGCCAGCACCGCTTTTTTCACTTTCGGGTTTTCCACGACGGCTTCGACGACCACATCGGCGCGCTCAAACCCGGCGTAATCCAGCGTTGGATGGATGGTGGCGATGACCCCTGCGAGCTTCAGCCCGTCGATTTTGCCGCGCTCCAGCTGTTTATTCAGTAGTTTACTGGCTTCGTTGATGCCGAGCGCCAGCGATTTCTCGTTGATGTCTTTCATGATGACCGGCACGCCTTTCCAGGCTGACTGGTAAGCGATGCCGCCGCCCATAATGCCCGCGCCCAGCACCGCCGCCTGCTTCGGCATTTCGGTCTCTTTGGTCAGCTTTTTCGCGAGGCCTTTGACGTACTGGTCATTTAAGAAGATACCGACCAGCGCGCGCGCTTCGCTGGATCGCGCCAGCGGAACAAAGCTTTTGTTCTCCAGCGCCAGCGCCTCGTCACGGCCCAGCCCTGCGGCGGCTTCAATGGTTTTCACCGCCGTCATCGGCGCCGGGTAGTGTTTGCCGGCGGTTTGCATCACCATGCCTTTGGCGATGGTAAAGCTCATGGCGGCTTCGATTTTACTTAAGTGCAGCGGTTCAAGTTTCGGCTGGCGGCGCGCTTTCCAGTCGAGTTCGCCGTCGATGGCCTGGCGCAGCATACGCAGCGCCCCTTCAGTCAGTTTTTCCGGTTTAACGACCGCGTCGACCAGGCCCACTTTCAGCGCCGCGTCGGCGGTGATGTCTTTACCGGCCGCGATGATTTCCAGCGCGCTGTCGGCGCCCAGCAGGCGAGGCAGGCGTACCGAGCCGCCAAAGCCCGGCATGATGCCAAGTTTGGTTTCCGGCAGGCCGATGCGGGCATCCGGCGTGGCGAGACGGAAATCGGTCGCCAGCACGCACTCGCAGCCGCCGCCTAACGCGTAGCCATTAATGGCGCACAGCGTCGGCACCGGCAGATCTTCAAGACGGTTAAACACGCTGTTGGCAAAGTGCAACCACTGGCTTAACTGCTCAGCGGGCACCTGGAACAGCGAGAGGAATTCGGTAATGTCGGCGCCGACGATAAACGCGGCTTTTTCCGAGCGCAGCAGCAGGGCTTTGAGATCGTGTTGTTTTTCCAGCACATCCAGCGCATGGCCCAGGCTTGCTACGGTCGCGGTATCAAGCTTGTTCACCGAGCCGGGGGCATCGAACACCAGTTCGGCAATGCCGTCTTCCAGCCAGTTAAGGTACAGGGTGTCGCCTTTGTAGAGCATGTCGGTCTCCTGAATCCAGCAAGGGGATCTGGTCATACCAGATGAAGCGGAGTGTGGGGTTGATGTTAATGAAATGCAAATTACTGTTTAAATATTTGCAAACACGATCACGGAAGGTGGAAAACGCTCAGGGAATAAACCGGTGTGCTAAGATGCCGGAGTTGAGAGCTCAAACTTTAAAGGTAAAGTATGGATTCGCTGACCACCCTCTATAAAAATCATCTCGATACGCTTCAGGAGCGTACCCGCAACGTGCTTGCCCGCTTTAATCTGGACGCGCTGCTTATCCACTCCGGCGAACTGCTTAACGTCTTTTTAGACGATCACGCCTATCCGTTTAAGGTTAATCCGCAGTTCAAGGCATGGGTGCCGGTCACGCAGGTGCCGAACTGCTGGCTACTGGTGGACGGCGTGAATAAGCCGAAGCTGTGGTTTTATCTGCCGGTGGATTACTGGCATAACGTCGAGCCGCTGCCGAGCGCGTTCTGGACGGACGAGATAGACATTATCGCGCTGCCGAAAGCCGATGATATTGGCGGTCAGTTGCCTGCCGCGCGCGGCAATATCGCGTACATCGGCCCGGTGCCGGAGCGCGCGCTGAAGCTGGACGTCCCGGCGGATAAAATTAACCCGAAAGGCGTTATCGACTATCTGCAC
This sequence comes from Cronobacter turicensis z3032, assembly GCA_000027065.2. Classification (NCBI taxonomy): domain Bacteria; kingdom Pseudomonadati; phylum Pseudomonadota; class Gammaproteobacteria; order Enterobacterales; family Enterobacteriaceae; genus Cronobacter; species Cronobacter turicensis. Next base: position 308,349 of record FN543093.2, read on the forward strand.
TTCTACCGCGCGTATAAGACGGATTACGAGCTGGCCTGTATGCGCGAAGCGCAGAAGACGGCGGTTAACGGCCATCGCGCCGCGCATGAAGCGTTTTTATCCGGCATGAGCGAGTTCGATATTAACCTCGCGTATCTGACCGCGACCGGCCATCGCGATACCGATGTGCCTTACAGCAATATCGTGGCGCTGAATGAACACGCCGCCGTGCTGCACTACACGCGCCTTGATCACCGCGCGCCGTCTGAGATGCGCAGCTTTTTGCTGGATGCAGGGGCGGAATATAACGGCTATGCCGCCGATTTAACCCGTACCTGGGCGGCTGACAGCGACAGCGATTTCGCGGCCCTGATTAAAGATGTTAATGAAGAGCAGCTGGCGCTGATTGGCACCATGAAAGCGGGCGTCAGTTACATCGATTACCATATTCAGTTCCATCAGCGCATCGCGAAGCTGCTGCGTCGTCACCAGATTGTCACCGACATCAGTGAAGAAGCGATGGTGGAAGCGGATATCACCGGGCCGTTTATGCCGCATGGTATCGGACATCCGCTGGGCTTACAGGTGCACGACGTCGCGGGCTTTATGCAGGATGACACCGGCACGCACCTGGCCGCGCCTGGCAAATACCCGTATCTGCGCTGCACGCGTGTGATGCAGCCGCGCATGGTGCTGACCATTGAGCCGGGGATTTATTTTATTGAGTCGCTGCTGGCGCCATGGCGTGAAGGCCAGTTCAGCAAGCACTTCAACTGGCAGAAAATCGAGGCGCTGAAGCCGTTCGGCGGGATCCGCATTGAGGATAACGTGGTCATTCATGAGCACGGCGTGGAAAACATGACCCGGGATCTGAAGCTCGCCTGATGGAGAGCTGGCTTGTTCCGGCGTCGCCGGTGATCGTGACGGAAGAGATCAAAAAGAGCCGCTTTATTACGTTGCTCGGCCATACCGAGGGCGTGGACGCGGCGAAAGCGTTTGTCGCGCAGGCGCGCGCCGATTATCCGGACGCCCGGCATTATTGTCAGGCGTGGGTGGCGGGCGCGCCCGATGATTCTCAGCAACTGGGATTCTCGGATGACGGCGAACCGGCGGGCACGGCAGGGAAACCGATGTTGGCGCAGCTGATGGGCAGCGGCGTCGGCGAAGTAACCGCCGTCGTGGTTCGCTACTTCGGCGGCATTAAGCTTGGCACCGGCGGGCTGGTGAAAGCTTACGGAGGGGGCGTGCAACAGGCGTTAACGTTGCTTGAAACCGCCCTCAAAGTGCCGCTGACGGAATATACTTTGCTGTGCGATTATGCACAGCTTGCGGGCGTGGAAACGCTGCTCGGCCAGTTTAATGGCCGGGTAGTGGAGAGCGAGTTTCAGGCGAACGTGGCGTTGCGAGTGGCGCTTCCGTATACGCAGGTGACGGCTTTTTCGGCAAAGCTTGCCGACTTTAGCCGTGGCGCATTGCATTTGTTGTCGGTTGAATAATAATCCTCTCCTTCATTTTGATTCCAAAGGAAACGGCAGATGCATTTTCGCGCCATTACCCGAATCGTTGGTTTACTGGTTATCCTGTTTTCCGGGACGATGATTATTCCCGGCCTGGTGGCCCTGCTATACCGCGACGGCGCGGGACGCGCTTTCACACAAACCTTTTTTGTCGCGCTGGCTATCGGCGCGACGCTCTGGTGGCCGAACCGTCATCAGAAGCGCGAGCTGAAATCGCGTGAAGGGTTTCTTATTGTCGTGCTCTTCTGGACGGTGCTGGGCAGCGTCGGGGCCCTGCCGTTTATCTTCTCCGAGCGGCCTAACCTCACCGTTACTGACGCCTTTTTCGAATCCTTTTCGGGGCTGACGACCACGGGCGCGACGACGCTGGTGGGGCTTGATTCCCTGCCGCATGCCATTCTTTTCTATCGTCAGATGCTGCAATGGTTCGGCGGTATGGGAATCATCGTGCTGGCGGTGGCGATTCTGCCGATTCTTGGCGTCGGTGGGATGCAGCTGTACCGCGCTGAAATGCCGGGGCCGCTGAAAGACAACAAAATGCGCCCGCGTATCGCCGAAACGGCGAAAACGCTGTGGCTGATTTATGTCTTATTGACGGTGGCGTGCGCGCTGGCGCTGTGGTTTGCCGGAATGCCCGCGTTTGATGCGATTGGCCACAGCTTTGCCACTATCGCTATCGGCGGGTTTTCCACCCACGATGCGAGCGTGGGGTATTTCGCCAGCCCGACCATTAACACCATTATTGCTATCTTTCTGCTGATCTCCGGCTGTAACTACGGGCTGCACTTCTCGCTGCTCAGCGGGCGTAGCCTGAAGGTCTATTCCCGCGACCCGGAATTTCGCATGTTTATCGGCGTGCAGCTGACGCTGGTCTTCATTTGTACGCTGGTGCTCTGGTTCCACGATACGTATGATTCGGCGGTGACCACGCTCAACCAGGCGTTTTTCCAGGTGGTGTCGATGGCGACGACGGCGGGCTTTACCACAGACAGCATCGCGAAATGGCCGCTTTTCCTGCCGGTGCTGTTGCTCTGCTCGGCATTTATTGGCGGCTGTGCGGGTTCAACCGGCGGGGGGCTTAAAGTCATTCGCATTCTGCTGCTCTTTAAACAGGGCAACCGCGAACTGAAAAGGCTGGTGCACCCGAACGCCGTCTACAGTATTAAACTTGGCAACCGCGCGTTGCCGGAACGTATCCTCGAAGCGGTGTGGGGATTTTTCTCAGCGTATGCGCTGGTGTTCCTGGTCAGCATGCTGGCGATTATCGCAACCGGCGTGGATGACTTTTCCGCTTTCGCCTCTGTGGTGGCGACGCTCAATAACCTCGGCCCTGGTCTTGGCGTCGTGGCGGATAACTTCGCCAGTATGAACCCCATTGCTAAGTGGATACTGATTGCCAACATGCTTTTCGGGCGTCTGGAAGTGTTTACGCTTCTGGTGCTGTTCACCCCGACTTTCTGGCGCGAATAACAGGGAGATAATTGTGAAAACCTTAATTCTGTTTTCCACCCGTGACGGACAAACGCGCGAAATCGCTTTTTATATCGCGTCTCAGCTACAGGAAATGGGTGAGGCGGTGGATGTGGTCAATCTGCATCGCGCCGAAGAGCCAGACTGGACGCAATATAAGAAGGTGGTGATAGGCGCGTCGATTCGCTACGGTCATTTCCATCCGACCCTGGACGCATTTGTGAAACAACATCAGCAGGCGCTGAATGCTGTGCCGGGCGCGTTCTTCTCGGTTAACCTTGTGGCGCGTAAACCCGAGAAGCGAACGCCGCAGACTAATAGCTATACCCGGAAGTTTCTGTTGAACTCGCCGTGGCAGCCCGATCATTGCGCCGTCTTTGCAGGCGCGCTGCGTTATCCGCGTTATCGCTGGTTTGACCGCTTCATGATTCGCCTGATTATGAAAATGACGGGCGGCGAAACCGATACTTCAAAAGAAGTGGTCTACACGGATTGGCCCCAGGTAGCCCTGTTTGCGCAGGAAATCGCCCATCTGACCCGTGATTAGTATCATTTTTCGGCGCATTGCCTGGAAATTAAGCGAACGAAAACTTTTTTGAAATTAGGGGTTGTCAGCGCAGAAGAACTCCCTATAATGCGCCTCCACTGACACGGCACAACGGCGAACGAGCCGGCCCGTCAGGCAGCGAAAGCGAAAATAACGCTTGACTCTGAAAGAGGAAAGCGTACTATACGCCACCTCGCGACAGCAGGCTGAAAGCCGCGTCGCACCGCTCTTTAACAATTTATCAGACAATCTGTGTGGGCACTCGGGGCACTGATATCTTAACGTCTTCGGACGATAAACGAATATCAAGTCTCAAGTGAACAACAGTTAATTCATTACGAACTAACAGTTTAATTCTTTGAGCATCAGACTTTTAATTGAAGAGTTTGATCATGGCTCAGATTGAACGCTGGCGGCAGGCCTAACACATGCAAGTCGAACGGTAACAGAGAGCAGCTTGCTGCTCTGCTGACGAGTGGCGGACGGGTGAGTAATGTCTGGGAAACTGCCTGATGGAGGGGGATAACTACTGGAAACGGTAGCTAATACCGCATAACGTCTTCGGACCAAAGTGGGGGACCTTCGGGCCTCATGCCATCAGATGTGCCCAGATGGGATTAGCTAGTAGGTGGGGTAAAGGCTCACCTAGGCGACGATCCCTAGCTGGTCTGAGAGGATGACCAGCCACACTGGAACTGAGACACGGTCCAGACTCCTACGGGAGGCAGCAGTGGGGAATATTGCACAATGGGCGCAAGCCTGATGCAGCCATGCCGCGTGTATGAAGAAGGCCTTCGGGTTGTAAAGTACTTTCAGCGAGGAGGAAGGGATTGTGGTTAATAACCGCAGTCATTGACGTTACTCGCAGAAGAAGCACCGGCTAACTCCGTGCCAGCAGCCGCGGTAATACGGAGGGTGCAAGCGTTAATCGGAATTACTGGGCGTAAAGCGCACGCAGGCGGTTTGTTAAGTCAGATGTGAAATCCCCGGGCTCAACCTGGGAACTGCATTTGAAACTGGCAAGCTTGAGTCTCGTAGAGGGGGGTAGAATTCCAGGTGTAGCGGTGAAATGCGTAGAGATCTGGAGGAATACCGGTGGCGAAGGCGGCCCCCTGGACGAAGACTGACGCTCAGGTGCGAAAGCGTGGGGAGCAAACAGGATTAGATACCCTGGTAGTCCACGCCGTAAACGATGTCGACTTGGAGGTTGTGCCCTTGAGGCGTGGCTTCCGGAGCTAACGCGTTAAGTCGACCGCCTGGGGAGTACGGCCGCAAGGTTAAAACTCAAATGAATTGACGGGGGCCCGCACAAGCGGTGGAGCATGTGGTTTAATTCGATGCAACGCGAAGAACCTTACCTGGTCTTGACATCCAGAGAATCCTGCAGAGATGCGGGAGTGCCTTCGGGAACTCTGAGACAGGTGCTGCATGGCTGTCGTCAGCTCGTGTTGTGAAATGTTGGGTTAAGTCCCGCAACGAGCGCAACCCTTATCCTTTGTTGCCAGCACGTAATGGTGGGAACTCAAAGGAGACTGCCGGTGATAAACCGGAGGAAGGTGGGGATGACGTCAAGTCATCATGGCCCTTACGACCAGGGCTACACACGTGCTACAATGGCGCATACAAAGAGAAGCGAACTCGCGAGAGCAAGCGGACCTCATAAAGTGCGTCGTAGTCCGGATTGGAGTCTGCAACTCGACTCCATGAAGTCGGAATCGCTAGTAATCGTGGATCAGAATGCCACGGTGAATACGTTCCCGGGCCTTGTACACACCGCCCGTCACACCATGGGAGTGGGTTGCAAAAGAAGTAGGTAGCTTAACCTTCGGGAGGGCGCTTACCACTTTGTGATTCATGACTGGGGGTGAAGTCGTAACAAGGTAACCGTAGGGGAACCTGCGGTTGGATCACCTCCTTACCTGAAAGATACAACCTCGCGTGCTCACACAGATTGTCTGATAGAAAGTAAAGAAGCAAAACCTCTACAGGCTTGTAGCTCACSGTGGTTAGAGCGCACCCCTGATAAGGGTGAGGTCGGTGGTTCAAGTCCACTCAGGCCTACCAACTCCGCAGGAGTTGARGARGTTTAACTACGATGGGGCTATMGSTCAGCTGGGWGAGMVYCTDMTWWGCACGCASRMGKTCTGYGGTTWTYGARTSMCRCATRKYTCCRCCWTCAYTTCAGAGTGTACTCRYTGAGTATWSTGCGARRTATTTGCTCTTTAACAATCCGGAACAAGCTGAAAATTGAAACAGACATGCTGTTGCATTTCTCCGTAATAAGGAATGCGCGGTGTGTCAGAGTCTCTCAAACTCGCAGCACGAAGACTTCTTCGGGTTGTGAGGTTAAGCGAACAAGCGTACACGGTGGATGCCCTGGCAGTCAGAGGCGATGAAGGACGTGCTAATCTGCGAAAAGCGTCGGTAAGGTGATATGAACCGTTATAACCGACGATGTCCGAATGGGGAAACCCGGTGCACTCTGGTGCATCATCGTTTGATGAATACATAGTCAAACGAGGCGAACCGGGGGAACTGAAACATCTAAGTACCCCGAGGAAAAGAAATCAACCGAGATTCCCCCAGTAGCGGCGAGCGAACGGGGAACAGCCCAGAGCCTGAATCAGCTTGTGTGTTAATGGAAGCGTCTGGAAAGTCGCACGATACAGGGTGAAAGTCCCGTACATGAAAGCACACAGGTTGTGAGCTCGATGAGTAGGGCGGGACACGTGATATCCTGTCTGAAGATGGGGGGACCATCCTCCAAGGCTAAATACTCCTGACTGACCGATAGTGAACCAGTACCGTGAGGGAAAGGCGAAAAGAACCCCGGCGAGGGGAGTGAAACAGAACCTGAAACCGTGTACGTACAAGCAGTGGGAGCCTTCGTAAGAGGGTGACTGCGTACCTTTTGTATAATGGGTCAGCGACTTATATTCTGTAGCAAGGTTAACCGTATAGGGGAGCCGAAGGGAAACCGAGTCTTAACCGGGCGTTAAGTTGCAGGGTATAGACCCGAAACCCGGTGATCTAGCCATGGGCAGGTTGAAGGTTGGGTAACACTAACTGGAGGACCGAACCGACTAATGTTGAAAAATTAGCGGATGACCTGTGGCTGGGGGTGAAAGGCCAATCAAACCGGGAGATAGCTGGTTCTCCCCGAAAGCTATTTAGGTAGCGCCTCGTGAACTCATCTCCGGGGGTAGAGCACTGTTTCGGCTAGGGGGCCATCCCGGCTTACCAACCCGATGCAAACTGCGAATACCGGAGAATGTTATCACGGGAGACACACGGCGGGTGCTAACGTCCGTCGTGAAGAGGGAAACAACCCAGACCGCCAGCTAAGGTCCCAAAGTCATGGTTAAGTGGGAAACGATGTGGGAAGGCCCAGACAGCCAGGATGTTGGCTTAGAAGCAGCCATCATTTAAAGAAAGCGTAATAGCTCACTGGTCGAGTCGGCCTGCGCGGAAGATGTAACGGGGCTAAACCATGCACCGAAGCTGCGGCAGCGACACTATGTGTTGTTGGGTAGGGGAGCGTTCTGTAAGCCGTCGAAGGTGTGCTGTGAGGCATGCTGGAGGTATCAGAAGTGCGAATGCTGACATAAGTAACGATAAAGCGGGTGAAAAGCCCGCTCGCCGGAAGACCAAGGGTTCCTGTCCAACGTTAATCGGGGCAGGGTGAGTCGACCCCTAAGGCGAGGCCGAAAGGCGTAGTCGATGGGAAACAGGTTAATATTCCTGTACTTGGTGTTACTGCGAAGGGGGGACGGAGAAGGCTATGTTGGCCGGGCGACGGTTGTCCCGGTTTAAGCGTGTAGGCTGACTTTCCAGGCAAATCCGGAAAGTTAAGGCTGAGGCGTGATGACGAGGCACTACGGTGCTGAAGTGACAAATGCCCTGCTTCCAGGAAAAGCCTCTAAGCATCAGGTAACATTAAATCGTACCCCAAACCGACACAGGTGGTCAGGTAGAGAATACCAAGGCGCTTGAGAGAACTCGGGTGAAGGAACTAGGCAAAATGGTGCCGTAACTTCGGGAGAAGGCACGCTGACATGTAGGTGAAGCCCCTGCGGGTGGAGCTGAAGTCAGTCGAAGATACCAGCTGGCTGCAACTGTTTATTAAAAACACAGCACTGTGCAAACACGAAAGTGGACGTATACGGTGTGACGCCTGCCCGGTGCCGGAAGGTTAATTGATGGGGTTATCGCAAGAGAAGCTCCTGATCGAAGCCCCGGTAAACGGCGGCCGTAACTATAACGGTCCTAAGGTAGCGAAATTCCTTGTCGGGTAAGTTCCGACCTGCACGAATGGCGTAATGATGGCCAGGCTGTCTCCACCCGAGACTCAGTGAAATTGAACTCGCTGTGAAGATGCAGTGTACCCGCGGCAAGACGGAAAGACCCCGTGAACCTTTACTACAGCTTGACACTGAACATTGAGCCTTGATGTGTAGGATAGGTGGGAGGCTTTGAAGCGTGGACGCCAGTCTGCGTGGAGCCAACCTTGAAATACCACCCTTTAATGTTTGATGTTCTAACCTGGCGCCGTGATCCGGCGTGGGGACAGTGTCTGGTGGGTAGTTTGACTGGGGCGGTCTCCTCCCAAAGTGTAACGGAGGAGCACGAAGGTCAGCTAATCCTGGTCGGACATCAGGAGGTTAGTGCAATGGCATAAGCTGGCTTGACTGCGAGAGTGACGGCTCGAGCAGGTGCGAAAGCAGGTCATAGTGATCCGGTGGTTCTGTATGGAAGGGCCATCGCTCAACGGATAAAAGGTACTCCGGGGATAACAGGCTGATACCGCCCAAGAGTTCATATCGACGGCGGTGTTTGGCACCTCGATGTCGGCTCATCACATCCTGGGGCTGAAGTAGGTCCCAAGGGTATGGCTGTTCGCCATTTAAAGTGGTACGCGAGCTGGGTTTAGAACGTCGTGAGACAGTTCGGTCCCTATCTGCCGTGGGCGCTGGAGAATTGAGGGGGGCTGCTCCCAGTACGAGAGGACCGGAGTGGACGCATCACTGGTGTTCGGGTTGTCATGCCAATGGCACTGCCCGGTAGCTAAATGCGGAAGAGATAAGTGCTGAAAGCATCTAAGCACGAAACTTGCCCCGAGATGAGTTCTCCCTGAGACTATAAGTCTCCTGAAGGAACGTTGAAGACGACGACGTTGATAGGCCGGGTGTGTAAGCGCAGCGATGCGTTGAGCTAACCGGTACTAATGAACCGTGAGGCTTAACCTTACAACGCCAAAGAAGTCTGGCGTGTTGAGAGAGATATTCAGCTTGTGACGGATAATGTTCATGGCGAAAGCGGTGAACAGACAGAATTTGCCTGGCGGCTGTAGCGCGGTGGTCCCACCTGACCCCATGCCGAACTCAGAAGTGAAACGCCGTAGCGCCGATGGTAGTGTGGGGCCTCCCCATGCGAGAGTAGGGAACTGCCAGGCATCAATAAAGAACCCCTCAGCGCCGCTGAGGGGTTTTTGCTTTTATATACCTCGTTGTTCTTTATTCATAAATAACCTCGATCTTTCCTCCTTTTGCGTGCTCCGCCAATGCCAGAGAAGCTATCAAACTGCTAATCGGTTAAACTGTCCGGGTTTCGACCTCAGGACTAATGGCATGAATAACTCCCTTAAACCTTACAATACATTCGGTATTGATAAACGCGCGCAGCAGATCGTGACGGCGCACACTGCCAACGCGCTGTCTGAAGCCTGGCAGCAGGCGCATGCGGCTTCCCAAACGGTTTTGATTCTGGGGGAGGGGAGCAATGTGCTGTTTCTTGATGATTTCAGCGGCACGGTTATTCTGAACCGCATTATGGGCATACAGGTCGAGGAACAGCCTGACGCCTGGTTAATACATGCCGGGGCGGGTGAGAACTGGCATCGTCTTGTCGAGTTCACGCTGGACCATAATATTGCCGGTCTTGAGAATCTGGCGCTTATTCCGGGTTGTGCTGGCTCTTCCCCTATCCAGAATATTGGCGCTTATGGCGTAGAGTTTAAACAATTCTGTCTGTATGTAGATTGTGTCGATCTGCATTCTGGCGAGTCGGTTCGTCTTGGTAACAGTGATTGTCACTTTGGTTATCGCGACAGCATCTTCAAACATGATTATCAGAATCGCTATGCCATTACAGGTATTGGTCTGCGTCTGCCCAAACAGTGGTCGCCGGTGCTTACCTATGGTGATTTAACGCGTCTGTCTCCTGATACGGTCACGCCACGTCAGGTATTTAATGCGGTATGCCATATGCGTCGTACGAAGCTGCCCGACCCAAAAGAATATGGTAATGCTGGCAGCTTCTTTAAAAACCCGGTAATCACGGCGCAAGAAGCCAGTGCACTGTTTATACATTATCCGGATGCGCCGCGTTACCCGCAAATTGACGGGCAGGTAAAACTGGCGGCAGGCTGGCTTATTGATCGCTGCGATATGAAAGGGCATCGTGTCGGTGGCGCAGCCGTACATCGCCATCAGGCGCTTGTGCTTATCAATGAGAATAATGCGACCAGTCAGGATATCGTAAAACTTGCGCATGAAGTCCGTCGGCGTGTTGGCGAAAAATTTAATGTCTGGCTGGAGCCTGAAGTCCGTTTTATTGGTTCGGTAGGCGAGGTGAATGCTGTGGAGACGATTGCTTGAAAGATAACACTATTCCGTTAACGCTCATTTCATTTCTTGCTGACGGCGAATTTCACTCTGGCGAACAGCTTGGCGAAAGGCTGGGGATGAGTCGGGCAGCGATTAACAAGCATATCCAGACGCTACGTGACTGGGGCATCGACGTGTTTACGGTTCCGGGCAAAGGATATAGCCTGCCAGGCCCCATACAGTTACTTAACGAGTCTTTTATCCATTCTCATATCAAAACCGGATCGGTGACGGTGCTTCCGGTGATTGACTCTACAAACCAGTATTTACTGGACAGGCTTTCTGAGCTCGAATCGGGCGACGTCTGTATTGCTGAATACCAGCAGGCTGGGCGAGGGCGTCGTGGGCGTAAATGGTTTTCACCGTTTGGCGCGAATTTATATCTTTCCATGTACTGGCGTCTTGAACAGGGACCAGCCGCGGCCGTCGGTTTAAGCCTGGTTATCGGCATTGTGATGGCTGAAGTGCTTCACGAACTCGGCGCCGATCAGGTGCGGGTAAAGTGGCCTAACGATCTCTACCTTAATGACAGAAAACTGGCCGGTATTCTTGTAGAGCTTACAGGTAAAACGGGCGATGCGGCGCAGATTGTCATTGGTGCGGGTATTAATCTGGCGATGCGTCAGGTTGAAAGTGACATCGTGAACCAGGGCTGGATTAATCTTCAGGAAGCCGGGGTAAAGATCGACAGAAACGAGCTGGCCGTCAGGTTGATTGAAAAGCTGCGCGCGTCTTTGTGGGAATTTGAGCAGGAAGGGCTGGCTCCCTTTTTAACCCGTTGGGAAAAGCTCGATAACTTTATTCACCGTCAGGTGAAACTGATCATCGGTGAACGAGAAATATACGGCATTTCACGTGGGATTGATAATCAGGGGGCGTTACTGCTGGAGCAAAACGGCATTATAAAGCCTTGGGTCGGCGGCGAGATTTCATTACGTCGCGCAGAATGAAAAAAGGGAGCCTGGCTCCCTTTTTTATTGTTGCACTATTTTCGTAAGCGAACACACTCCACCGCATGGTTAGCGCTTTTGGTCATTATGAGGCTTGCACGCTCGCGTGTAGGCAAAATGTTTTCTTTAAGGTTCAACCAGTTAATCTCTTCCCATAACTGTGTGGCGATATTAATCGCTTCATCTTCACTCAGTTTGGCATAGTTATGGAAATAAGAGTCAGGGTCTGTGAACGCGCCCTCACGGAATTTCAAAAAGCGGTTAATATACCAGCGTTGCAGTAAGTCTTCTGGTGCATCCACATAAATGGAGAAATCCACGAAGTCGGAAACAAATACATGATGCGGGTCATGAGGATAATCCATACCGCTTTGCAGGACATTGAGCCCTTCAAGAATAAGGATATCGGGTTGATTCACGACTTTATCGCCGTCGGGGATCACATCATAAATTAAATGTGAGTAAACCGGCGCGGTGACGTCCGGCACGCCTGATTTAATGTCAGAAACAAACTTCACGAGTCGGTGCATATCGTACGACTGCGGAAAGCCTTTCTTCTTCATCAAATTACGTTCTTTTAAAACAGCGTTCGGATGAAGGAAGCCATCGGTCGTGATCAGTTCAACGCGACGGTGCTCAGGCCAGCGGCTCAACAATGCCTGCAATACACGAGCAGTAGTACTTTTACCGACCGCCACGCTACCCGCTATGCTAATGATATAAGGTATGCGCTGGCCATTGGTGCCGAGAAATTGTTCAAGCACCGCCTGGCGACGTAAGTTAGAGCTAATATAAAAATTGAGCAAGCGCGACAGCGGCAGATAAATTTCCGCCACTTCTTCCAGAGAAAGGTCTTCGTTAATGCCCTTCAGGCGCGCTATTTCGCCTTCGGTTAGCGTCATCGGCACTGAATCGCGCAGGGCAGCCCACTGGCTCCGGTTAAACTGGAGATAAGGGGACGTTAAGGTTTGATCTTTATTACTCATAAGCATGCTTCTGCCTGTCATTCAGGACAAAATGAAAACCCTTTGCTCAGCGCTGTGATGCTTTCATCTTAGACCGCTTAATGGCACGCCGGGTAAGCGAGAATTTCACAATGGGCAGGAGGGTAACATCAGATTAAAAGGAATAATAAGAAAAAATCTTCCTCGCTTTCCTTTCTCCGAAAAGCATCACGCTTCTTAGCTTTAATTGTATAAAGCTTGTTCGCATCTGTGACGTTATCTTTTCCATAGAGTAAAACAAAGCGTTAAGAGAGACGTCGCGCCGTTTCCCCGCAAGCCATAAATCAAAAATATTGCTGACGCAGGCAGGGCATCAATACGTGATTATGTCGAGTTGAGGTTGGCCGATAGCATGATGTCTTGGTTGGTTTTCTCTCAGATGCCGCCCGCAGGTGTGGATTATTTCATCATGAGTGGCTGAAAAGGCATCAGAAATGCGCGTTAATGCGCAAAATGTGAGCAAGAGAGCGGATTAAGCAATTTTTTTGTTGCATGCGCGCGCCGCTATTCCTAGAATGCGCGCTACTTGATGCCGGCTTAGCTCAGTAGGTAGAGCAACTGACTTGTAATCAGTAGGTCACCAGTTCGATTCCGGTAGCCGGCACCATCAAGTTCAGGTGGGGTTCCCGAGCGGCCAAAGGGAGCAGACTGTAAATCTGCCGTCACAGACTTCGAAGGTTCGAATCCTTCCCCCACCACCACTTTTGGCTTCGCAACAGCGATGCCAGAGTTGGTCGGTAAGCCTGCCAGCTCAAGCAAGAAAGAATTTCTTTTTTGTACAGAAAGAACTGGGTAGCCGAGTTTCAGGATGCGGGCATCGTATAATGGCTATTACCTCAGCCTTCCAAGCTGATGATGCGGGTTCGATTCCCGCTGCCCGCTCCAGGATGTGCTGATATAGCTCAGTTGGTAGAGCGCACCCTTGGTAAGGGTGAGGTCGGCAGTTCGAATCTGCCTATCAGCACCACTTCTCAATCTCCTCCCTGTTTCTCTTCTGTAGATGTATTCAACAAATTCAGGCAAACGCCTGGTTGATGTGGTGATACCACCGATTTATCCGTGTCTTAGAGGGACAATCGATGTCTAAAGAAAAGTTTGAACGTACAAAACCGCACGTTAACGTCGGTACTATCGGCCACGTTGACCATGGTAAAACAACGCTGACCGCTGCCATCACTACCGTTCTGGCGAAAACCTACGGTGGTTCTGCTCGTGCATTCGATCCACGTTGACCATGGTAAAACAAACGCTGACCGCTGCCATCACTACCGTTCTGGCGAAAACCTACGGTGGTTCTGCTCGTGCATTCGATCAGATCGATAACGCGCCGGAAGAAAAAGCTCGTGGTATCACCATCAACACCTCTCACGTTGAATATGACACCCCGACTCGCCACTACGCGCACGTTGACTGCCCGGGCCACGCCGACTATGTGAAAAACATGATCACCGGTGCTGCTCAGATGGACGGCGCTATCCTGGTTGTTGCTGCGACTGACGGCCCGATGCCGCAGACCCGTGAGCACATCCTGCTGGGTCGTCAGGTAGGCGTTCCGTACATCATCGTGTTCCTGAACAAATGCGACATGGTTGATGACGAAGAGCTGCTGGAACTGGTTGAGATGGAAGTGCGCGAGCTGCTGTCTCAGTACGACTTCCCGGGCGACGACACGCCGATCGTTCGTGGTTCTGCACTGAAAGCGCTGGAAGGCGAAGCAGAGTGGGAAGCGAAAATCATCGAACTGGCAGGCTTCCTGGATTCCTACATCCCGGAACCGGAGCGTGCGATTGACAAGCCGTTCCTGCTGCCGATCGAAGACGTATTCTCCATCTCCGGTCGTGGTACCGTTGTTACCGGTCGTGTAGAGCGCGGTATCATCAAAGTGGGTGAAGAAGTTGAAATCGTGGGTATCAAAGACACCGCGAAATCCACCTGTACCGGCGTTGAAATGTTCCGCAAACTGCTGGACGAAGGCCGTGCTGGCGAGAACGTAGGTGTTCTGCTGCGTGGTATCAAACGTGAAGAAATCGAACGTGGTCAGGTGCTGGCTAAGCCGGGCTCCATCAAGCCGCACACCAAGTTCGAATCTGAAGTGTACATTCTGTCCAAAGACGAAGGCGGCCGTCACACTCCGTTCTTCAAAGGCTACCGTCCGCAGTTCTACTTCCGTACCACTGACGTGACCGGTACCATCGAACTGCCGGAAGGCGTTGAGATGGTAATGCCGGGCGACAACATTAAAATGGTTGTCACCCTGATCCACCCGATCGCGATGGACGACGGTCTGCGTTTCGCAATCCGCGAAGGCGGCCGTACCGTTGGCGCGGGCGTGGTTGCTAAAGTTCTCGGCTAATCGCTGATAACATTTGACGCAATGCGCAATAAAAGGGCATCATTTGATGCCCTTTTTGCACGCTCTCGGCCCAGAACCTGGCTCATCAGTGATTTATTCCACATAATCATTGCTGAGACAGGCTCTGCAGATAGCGTAACTCCGAAGCGCAATGTAAAAAGAGCAATTCGGTCTGGCTTGCCTCGCTTGTGCGGGGCAAAAATGTTTGTCTGATTTACTATGACAGGTTGGTTTATGAGTGCGAATACCGAAGCTCAAGGAAGCGGGCGCGGCCTGGAAGTGATGAAGTGGTTGGTTGTCGCTGCGCTGCTGATTGTAGCTATCGTAGGCAACTTTCTTTACCGTGAGATTACCCTGCCGCTGCGTGCTCTTGCGGTAGTAATTCTGATTGCTGCAGCGGGTGGTGTCGCGCTGTTGACGACTAAAGGTAAAGCTACCGTCGCCTTTGCCCGTGAAGCGAGAACCGAAGTCCGTAAGGTTATTTGGCCGACTCGCCAGGAAACGTTGCACACCACATTAATCGTGGCTGCAGTGACCGCTGTTATGTCACTGATCCTGTGGGGGCTGGATGGTATTCTGGTCCGCCTGGTATCCTTTATCACTGGCCTGAGGTTCTGAGATGTCTGAAGCACCTAAAAAGCGCTGGTACGTCGTTCAGGCGTTTTCCGGTTTTGAAGGCCGCGTAGCTACCTCGCTGCGCGAGCATATCAAATTACACAACATGGAAGAGTTGTTTGGCGAAGTCATGGTTCCTACCGAAGAGGTAGTGGAAATCCGTGGCGGCCAGCGTCGCAAAAGCGAACGCAAATTCTTCCCCGGTTATGTGTTAGTTCAGATGGTTATGAACGACGCAAGTTGGCACCTGGTACGTAGCGTGCCTCGCGTGATGGGCTTTATCGGTGGTACCTCTGACCGTCCTGCGCCAATCAGCGACAAAGAAGTGGACGCTATTATGAACCGCCTGCAGCAGGTTGGCGACAAACCGCGTCCGAAAACGCTGTTTGAACCAGGTGAGATGGTTCGTGTTAACGACGGTCCGTTTGCTGACTTTAACGGCGTGGTGGAAGAAGTCGATTACGAGAAGAGCCGCCTGAAAGTGTCGGTTTCTATCTTCGGTCGTGCTACCCCGGTTGAGCTTGACTTCGGCCAGGTAGAAAAAGCGTAATCTGAGTTCGAAAAACCAGCGGTTAACCGTTGCACAGGGCGCGAGATTGGAATACAATTTCGCGCCTTTTGTTTTTATGGGGTCAACCCATAAAACGTTTTAATCACGGGGAGCCTCTTCGAGGCGTTAGACCCAACTGAGGAAATTTTCATGGCCAAGAAAGTACAAGCCTACGTTAAGCTGCAGGTTGCAGCTGGTATGGCTAACCCGAGCCCGCCGGTCGGTCCGGCTCTGGGTCAGCAGGGTGTTAACATCATGGAATTCTGTAAAGCGTTCAACGCGAAGACGGATTCCATGGAAAAAGGTCTGCCGATTCCGGTTGTCATCACCGTTTATGCTGACCGTTCTTTCACCTTCGTTACCAAAACCCCGCCGGCAGCTGTCCTGCTGAAAAAAGCGGCTGGTATCAAGTCTGGTTCCGGTAAGCCGAACAAAGACAAAGTGGGTACTATTACCCGCGCTCAGCTGCAGGAAATTGCACAGACCAAAGCTGCTGACATGACTGGCGCCGACGTAGAAGCGATGACTCGCTCCATCGAAGGTACTGCACGTTCCATGGGCCTGGTAGTGGAGGATTAAGAAATGGCTAAACTGACCAAGCGCATGCGTGTGATCCGTGACAAAGTTGATGCGACCAAACAGTACGACATCAACGAAGCCATCACTCTGCTGAAAGAACTGGCTACCGCTAAGTTCGTAGAAAGCGTTGACGTTGCTGTTAACCTTGGCATCGACGCTCGTAAATCTGACCAGAACGTACGTGGCGCGACTGTACTGCCGCACGGTACCGGCCGTTCTGTTCGCGTAGCCGTATTTGCCCAAGGCCCGAACGCTGAAGCTGCTAAAGCAGCTGGCGCAGAGCTGGTAGGTATGGAAGATCTGGCTGACCAGATCAAAAAAGGCGAAATGAACTTTGACGTTGTTATTGCTTCCCCGGATGCAATGCGCGTTGTTGGCCAGCTGGGCCAGGTTCTGGGTCCGCGTGGCCTGATGCCGAACCCGAAAGTGGGTACTGTAACGCCGAACGTTGCTGAAGCGGTTAAAAACGCTAAAGCGGGTCAGGTTCGTTACCGTAACGACAAAAACGGCATCATTCACACTACCATCGGTAAAGTGGACTTCGACGCTGACAAACTGAAAGAAAACCTGGAAGCGCTGCTGGTTGCTCTGAAAAAAGCAAAACCGTCTTCTGCTAAAGGCGTGTACATCAAGAAAGTTAGCCTGTCCACCACCATGGGCGCAGGTGTTGCGGTAGACCAGTCTGGTCTGAGCGCAGTGGCGAACTAATTCGTCTCTTTACGTGGGCGTCGGATTTGTCTACAATCTTACGCCCATTGTTCTGCTAAGCAGAGCATAAAAGATTTTCGGTTGGAGCCTGGCCTTATCCAGGCCTCCGTCCAAGACCGCAGGTGTTTCGCAAGAGACTTAATTCCCTGCGTAGACGGTGACAGAACCTGAAGAATATTTTTTAAGTAGTCTTTGGCTTGTTTCTGCTCACCGTATTTCGACGCTCTTTCGTACGATTGAGTGAAGTGAGTTCCGGGACTTGTCCCGGCTAAAATCCAGGAGCAAAAGCTAATGGCTTTAAATCTTCAAGACAAACAAGCGATTGTTGCTGAAGTCAGCGAAGTAGCCAAAGGCGCGCTGTCTGCAGTAGTTGCGGATTCCCGTGGCGTTACTGTAGACAAAATGACTGAACTGCGTAAAGCAGGTCGCGAAGCCGGCGTATACATGCGTGTTGTTCGTAACACCCTGCTGCGCCGTGTTGTTGAAGGTACTCAGTTTGAGTGCCTGAAAGACGCGTTTGTTGGTCCGACCCTGATTGCATATTCTATGGAACACCCGGGCGCTGCTGCTCGTCTGTTCAAAGATTTCGCGAAAGCGAATGCAAAATTTGAGGTTAAAGCCGCTGCCTTTGAAGGCGAGCTGATCCCGGCGTCGCAGATCGACCGCCTGGCAACTCTGCCGACTTACGAAGAAGCAATTGCACGCCTGATGGCAACCATGAAAGAAGCCTCTGCTGGCAAACTGGTTCGCACTCTGGCTGCTGTTCGCGATGCGAAAGAAGCTGCGTAATCGCGTATTTGCTTACGTACAAAACTTATTCTGATATTCAGGAACAATTAAATGTCTATCACTAAAGATCAAATCATTGAAGCAGTATCCGCTATGTCCGTAATGGACGTTGTAGAGCTGATTTCTGCAATGGAAGAAAAATTCGGTGTTTCTGCTGCTGCCGCTGTAGCTGTTGCTGCTGGCCCGGCTGCTGAAGCTGCTGAAGAGAAAACTGAATTCGACGTTATTCTGAAAGCCGCTGGCGCTAACAAAGTTGCTGTTATCAAAGCAGTACGTGGCGCAACTGGCCTGGGTCTGAAAGAAGCTAAAGACCTGGTAGAATCTGCTCCGGCCGCTCTGAAAGAAGGCGTGAGCAAAGATGACGCTGAAGCTCTGAAAAAATCTCTGGAAGAAGCTGGCGCTGAAGTTGAAGTTAAATAAGCCAACCCTTCTGGTGGCAGCCTGAGAAATCAGGCTGATGGCTGGTGACTTTTTGGTCACCAGCCTTTTTGCGCTAGGGGACCAGTAGCGTTTCACACTGTTTTACTGCTGGTTACCCGTCAATGCTTGTTTCTATCGACGACTTAATATACTGCGACAGCGTTTCGGCACTGTGTAAATCGCAATGAAATGGTTTAAGCGTGATAGCAACAGGTATTGCGAAAAGTGTTCCACTTTTCGGTCAACAAAATGGTGTTGCATAAACTGTCCCTTCGATGGACAGAGTGGGTCGACTTGTCAGCGAGCTGAGGAACCCTATGGTTTACTCCTATACCGAGAAAAAACGTATTCGTAAGGATTTTGGTAAACGTCCACAAGTTCTGGATGTTCCCTATCTCCTTTCTATCCAGCTTGACTCGTTCCAGAAATTTATCGAGCAAGATCCTGAGGGTCAGTACGGTCTGGAAGCAGCTTTCCGCTCCGTATTCCCGATTCAGAGCTACAGCGGCAATTCGGAACTGCAATACGTCAGCTACCGTCTTGGCGAACCGGTGTTTGATGTTAAAGAATGCCAGATCCGTGGCGTGACCTATTCGGCACCGCTGCGCGTTAAGCTGCGTCTGGTGATCTACGAGCGCGAAGCGCCGGAAGGCACCGTTAAAGACATCAAAGAGCAAGAAGTTTACATGGGCGAAATTCCGCTCATGACCGATAACGGTACCTTTGTTATCAACGGTACTGAGCGCGTTATCGTTTCTCAGCTGCACCGTAGCCCGGGCGTGTTCTTTGACAGCGACAAGGGTAAAACTCACTCCTCTGGTAAGGTGCTGTATAACGCACGCATCATTCCTTACCGTGGCTCCTGGCTGGACTTTGAGTTCGATCCGAAAGACAACCTGTTTGTCCGTATCGACCGTCGTCGTAAGCTGCCGGCAACGATCATCCTGCGCGCGCTGGATTACACCACTGAGCAGATCCTTGACCTGTTCTTTGAGAAAGTGGTTTTCGAAATCCGCGACAACAAGCTGCAGATGGAGCTGATTCCGGAACGCCTGCGTGGTGAGACCGCCTCTTTTGATATCGAAGCAAACGGCAAAATTTACGTAGAAAAAGGCCGTCGTATCACTGCGCGTCACATCCGCCAGCTCGAAAAAGACGAAATCAAACTCATCGAAGTTCCGGTGGAATACATCGCGGGCAAAGTGGCGGCGAAAGATTACGTGGATGCTTCCACTGGCGAGCTGATCTGCCCGGCCAACATGGAGCTGTCCCTGGATCTGCTGGCGAAACTGAGCCAGTCTGGTCACAAACGTATCGAGACGCTGTTCACCAACGACCTCGATCACGGCCCGTACATGTCTGAGACCGTACGCGTCGACCCGACGACCGATCGCCTGAGCGCGCTGGTTGAAATCTACCGCATGATGCGTCCTGGCGAGCCGCCGACGCGTGAAGCGGCGGAAAGCCTGTTTGAGAACCTGTTCTTCTCTGAAGATCGTTACGATCTGTCTGCGGTTGGCCGCATGAAGTTCAACCGTTCTCTGCTGCGTGATGAGATCGAAGGTTCCGGTATCCTGAGCAAAGCTGACATCATCGACGTGATGAAGAAGCTCATCGATATCCGTAACGGTAAAGGCGAAGTGGATGATATCGACCACCTCGGCAACCGTCGTATCCGTTCCGTTGGCGAAATGGCGGAAAACCAGTTCCGTGTTGGTCTGGTGCGTGTAGAGCGTGCGGTAAAAGAACGTCTGTCTCTGGGCGATCTGGATACCCTGATGCCGCAGGATATGATCAACGCCAAGCCTATCTCCGCTGCGGTAAAAGAGTTCTTCGGCTCCAGCCAGCTGTCTCAGTTTATGGACCAGAACAACCCGCTGTCTGAGATTACGCACAAGCGTCGTATCTCTGCACTGGGCCCGGGCGGTCTGACGCGTGAGCGCGCAGGCTTCGAAGTTCGAGACGTACACCCGACCCACTACGGTCGCGTATGTCCTATCGAAACGCCGGAAGGTCCGAACATCGGTCTGATCAATTCCCTGTCCGTGTACGCACAGACTAACGAATATGGCTTCCTTGAGACGCCGTATCGTAAAGTTACCGACGGTGTGGTTACCGATGAAATTCATTACCTCTCCGCTATCGAAGAAGGTAACTACGTTATCGCTCAGGCGAACACCAACCTGACCGAAGAAGGCCGCTTCGCCGACGATTTGGTCACCTGCCGCAGCAAAGGCGAATCCAGCCTCTTCAGCGCAGACCAGGTTGACTATATGGACGTTTCCACCCAGCAGGTGGTTTCCGTCGGTGCGTCCCTAATCCCGTTCCTTGAACACGATGACGCCAACCGTGCATTGATGGGTGCGAACATGCAACGTCAGGCGGTTCCGACTCTGCGCGCTGATAAGCCGCTGGTTGGTACCGGTATGGAACGTGCTGTTGCCGTTGACTCCGGCGTAACCGCCGTGGCGAAACGTGGCGGTACCGTTCAGTACGTGGATGCCTCCCGTATCGTTATCAAAGTTAACGAAGACGAGATGTACCCGGGCGAAGCAGGTATCGACATCTATAACCTGACTAAATACACCCGTTCTAACCAGAACACCTGCATCAACCAGATGCCGTGCGTGTCTCTGAATGAACCGGTTGAGCGCGGCGACGTGCTGGCAGACGGTCCGTCCACCGACCTCGGTGAACTGGCGCTCGGTCAGAACATGCGCGTAGCGTTCATGCCGTGGAACGGCTACAACTTCGAAGACTCCATCCTCGTTTCCGAGCGTGTGGTTCAGGAAGACCGTTTCACTACGATTCACATCCAGGAACTGGCGTGCGTATCTCGCGATACCAAGCTGGGGCCGGAAGAGATCACCGCTGACATCCCGAACGTGGGTGAAGCTGCGCTCTCCAAACTGGATGAATCCGGTATCGTCTACATCGGCGCGGAAGTGACCGGCGGCGACATTCTGGTGGGCAAGGTAACGCCGAAAGGTGAAACCCAGCTGACGCCGGAAGAGAAACTGCTGCGTGCTATCTTCGGTGAGAAAGCGTCTGACGTTAAAGACTCTTCTCTGCGTGTGCCGAACGGTGTTTCCGGTACGGTTATCGACGTTCAGGTCTTTACCCGCGATGGCGTGGAAAAAGACAAACGTGCGCTGGAAATCGAAGAAATGCAGCTCAAGCAGGCCAAAAAAGACCTGTCTGAAGAACTGCAGATCCTCGAAGCGGGTCTGTTCAGCCGTATTCGCGCTGTCCTGATCGCAGGCGGCGTCGAAGCTGAGAAGCTCGACAAGCTGCCGCGCGACCGCTGGCTGGAACTCGGCCTGACCGACGAAGAGAAACAGAATCAGCTGGAACAGCTGGCTGAGCAGTACGACGAACTGAAGCACGAGTTTGAGAAGAAACTCGAAGCGAAACGCCGCAAAATCACCCAGGGCGACGATCTGGCGCCGGGCGTGCTGAAAATCGTTAAGGTGTATCTGGCCGTTAAACGTCAGATCCAGCCGGGCGATAAAATGGCAGGCCGCCACGGTAACAAAGGTGTTATCTCCAAGATCAACCCGATCGAAGATATGCCTTACGATGAAAACGGCACGCCGGTAGACATCGTACTGAACCCGCTGGGCGTACCGTCTCGTATGAACATCGGTCAGATCCTGGAAACCCACCTGGGTATGGCGGCGAAAGGTATCGGCGACAAGATCAACGCCATGCTGAAGCGTCAGGAAGAAGTCGCGAAACTGCGCGAATTCATCCAGAAAGCTTACGACCTCGGTCAGGATGTTCGTCAGAAAGTTGACCTGAACACCTTCAGCGACGAAGAAGTACTGCGTCTGGCTGAAAACCTGCGTAAAGGTATGCCGCTCGCCACGCCGGTATTCGACGGCGCGAAAGAAGCTGAGATTAAAGAGCTGCTGCAGCTGGGCGACCTGCCGACTTCCGGTCAGATCACCCTGTTCGACGGCCGTACGGGTGAACAGTTCGAGCGTCCGGTAACCGTAGGTTACATGTACATGCTGAAACTGAACCACCTGGTCGACGACAAGATGCACGCTCGTTCCACCGGTTCTTACAGCCTCGTTACTCAGCAGCCGCTGGGTGGTAAGGCGCAGTTCGGTGGTCAGCGCTTCGGTGAGATGGAAGTATGGGCGCTGGAAGCTTATGGCGCCGCCTATACCCTGCAGGAAATGCTTACCGTTAAGTCTGATGACGTGAACGGCCGTACCAAGATGTATAAGAACATCGTGGATGGCAACCATCAGATGGAACCGGGCATGCCGGAATCGTTCAACGTACTGTTGAAAGAGATTCGTTCGCTGGGCATCAACATCGAACTGGAAGACGAGTAACTCTCGCTCAAACAGGTCACTGGTGCCGGGGTAACACCCGGCGCCAGATTGTGCTAACTCCGACGGGAGCAAATCCGTGAAAGACTTATTAAAGTTTCTGAAAGCGCAAACTAAAACCGAAGAGTTTGATGCGATCAAAATTGCTCTGGCCTCGCCAGACATGATCCGTTCATGGTCTTTCGGTGAAGTTAAGAAGCCGGAAACCATTAACTACCGTACCTTCAAGCCGGAGCGCGATGGTCTGTTCTGCGCCCGTATCTTTGGGCCGGTAAAAGACTATGAGTGCCTGTGCGGTAAGTACAAGCGCCTGAAACACCGCGGTGTGATTTGTGAGAAGTGCGGCGTTGAAGTGACCCAGACTAAAGTGCGTCGTGAGCGCATGGGCCACATCGAACTGGCTTCCCCGACCGCGCACATCTGGTTCCTGAAATCACTGCCGTCCCGTATCGGTTTGCTGCTGGATATGCCGCTGCGCGATATCGAACGCGTACTGTATTTCGAATCTTACGTGGTTATCGAGGGTGGCATGACCAACCTCGAGCGCAGCCAGATCCTGACTGAAGAGCAGTACCTGGACGCGCTGGAAGAGTTCGGTGACGAATTCGACGCGAAAATGGGCGCCGAAGCTATTCAGGCTCTGCTGAAAAGCATGGATCTGGAAGCCGAGTGCGAGCAGCTGCGCGAAGAGCTGAACGAAACCAACTCCGAAACCAAGCGTAAAAAGCTGACCAAGCGCATCAAGCTGCTGGAAGCGTTCGTACAGTCTGGCAACAAGCCGGAGTGGATGATCCTGACCGTTCTGCCGGTTCTGCCGCCAGATCTGCGTCCGCTGGTTCCGCTGGACGGCGGTCGTTTCGCAACGTCGGATCTGAACGATCTGTATCGTCGCGTTATCAACCGTAACAACCGTTTGAAACGCCTGCTGGATCTGGCGGCGCCGGACATCATCGTACGCAACGAAAAACGTATGCTGCAGGAAGCGGTAGACGCCCTGCTGGATAACGGCCGTCGCGGTCGTGCGATCACCGGCTCTAACAAGCGTCCGCTGAAATCCCTTGCCGACATGATCAAAGGTAAGCAGGGTCGTTTCCGTCAGAACCTGCTCGGTAAGCGCGTGGACTACTCTGGTCGTTCCGTAATTACCGTAGGTCCGTACCTGCGTCTGCATCAGTGCGGCCTGCCGAAGAAAATGGCGCTGGAACTGTTCAAACCGTTCATCTACGGCAAGCTGGAACTGCGTGGCCTCGCGACCACCATCAAAGCCGCCAAGAAAATGGTTGAGCGTGAAGAAGCGGTCGTTTGGGATATCCTGGATGAAGTTATCCGTGAGCACCCGGTACTGCTGAACCGTGCGCCGACCCTGCACCGTCTGGGTATTCAGGCGTTCGAACCGGTACTGATCGAAGGTAAAGCTATCCAGCTGCACCCGCTGGTTTGTGCGGCATATAACGCCGACTTCGATGGTGACCAGATGGCTGTTCACGTACCGCTGACGCTGGAAGCCCAGCTCGAAGCGCGTGCGCTGATGATGTCTACCAACAACATCCTGTCTCCGGCGAACGGCGAACCAATCATCGTTCCGTCTCAGGACGTTGTACTGGGTCTGTACTACATGACCCGTGACTGTGTTAACGCCAAAGGCGAAGGCATGGTGCTGACTGGCCCGAAAGAAGCTGAGCGTATTTATCGCGCAGGCCTGGCCTCTCTGCATGCGCGCGTTAAAGTGCGTATCACCGAATACGAAAAAGATGCAAACGGCGAATTCGTTGCGAAAACCAGCCTGATCGACACTACCGTAGGTCGTGCGATTCTGTGGATGATCGTGCCGAAAGGTCTGCCTTTCTCCATCGTCAACCAGGCGCTGGGTAAGAAAGCAATCTCCAAAATGCTGAACACCTGTTACCGCATTCTGGGCCTGAAGCCGACCGTTATCTTTGCTGACCAGACCATGTACACCGGTTTTGCCTATGCAGCGCGCTCTGGTGCGTCCGTAGGTATCGACGACATGGTCATCCCGGAGAAGAAACACGAGATCATCTCCGAAGCGGAAGCCGAAGTTGCTGAGATCCAGGAGCAGTTCCAGTCTGGTCTGGTTACCGCGGGCGAACGCTACAACAAAGTTATCGATATCTGGGCTGCGGCGAACGATCGTGTATCCAAAGCGATGATGGATAACCTGCAAACCGAAACCGTGATTAACCGTGACGGCGTAGAAGAGCAGCAGGTTTCCTTCAACAGCATCTACATGATGGCCGACTCCGGTGCGCGTGGTTCTGCAGCACAGATTCGTCAGCTGGCAGGTATGCGTGGTCTGATGGCGAAGCCGGATGGCTCCATCATCGAAACGCCGATCACCGCGAACTTCCGTGAAGGTCTGAACGTACTCCAGTACTTCATCTCGACCCACGGTGCTCGTAAGGGTCTGGCGGATACCGCACTGAAAACCGCGAACTCCGGTTATCTGACGCGTCGTCTGGTTGACGTTGCGCAGGATCTGGTCGTAACCGAAGACGATTGTGGCACGCTGGAAGGTATCACCATGACCCCGGTTATCGAGGGTGGTGATGTTAAAGAGCCGCTGCGCGATCGCGTACTGGGTCGTGTTACCGCGGAAGACATTCTGAAGCCGGGTACCGCAGATATTCTGGTTCCACGCAACACGCTGCTGCACGAGCACTGGTGTGACCTGCTGGAAGCCAACTCTGTTGACTCTGTGAAAGTGCGTTCCGTTGTATCCTGTGACACCGACTTTGGTGTATGTGCGCACTGCTACGGTCGAGACCTCGCGCGTGGCCACATCATCAACAAAGGTGAAGCCATCGGCGTTATCGCGGCACAGTCCATCGGTGAGCCGGGTACTCAGCTGACGATGCGTACGTTCCACATCGGTGGTGCGGCATCCCGTGCGGCTGCTGAATCCAGCATCCAGGTGAAAAACAAAGGTAGCATCAAGCTCAGCAACGCGAAGTCGGTTGTTAACTCCAGCGGTAAGCTGGTGGTGACTTCCCGTAACACCGAGCTGAAACTGATCGACGAATTCGGTCGTACCAAAGAGAGCTATAAAGTGCCTTACGGTGCTGTTATGGCGAAAGGTGATGGCGAGCAGGTTGCCGGCGGTGAAACCGTTGCAAACTGGGATCCACACACCATGCCGGTTATCACCGAAGTAAGTGGTTTCATCCGCTTCACTGACATGATCGACGGCCAGACCATTACTCGTCAGACCGACGAGCTGACCGGTCTGTCTTCTCTGGTGGTTCTGGATTCTGCTGAACGTACCGCGGGCGGTAAAGATCTGCGTCCGGCGCTGAAAATCGTTGATGCTCAGGGTAACGACGTTCTGATCCCGGGTACCGACATGCCGGCACAGTACTTCCTGCCGGGTAAAGCGATTGTACAGCTGGAAGATGGCGTACAGATCAGCTCTGGTGACACCCTGGCGCGTATTCCGCAGGAATCCGGCGGTACCAAGGACATCACCGGTGGTCTGCCACGCGTTGCTGACCTGTTCGAAGCACGTCGTCCGAAAGAGCCTGCAATCCTGGCTGAAATCAGCGGTATCATCTCCTTCGGTAAAGAGACCAAAGGTAAACGCCGTCTGGTTATCACCCCAGTAGATGGCAGCGAGCCGTACGAAGAGATGATTCCTAAGTGGCGTCAGCTCAACGTGTTCGAAGGTGAACGTGTAGAACGTGGTGACGTGGTTTCCGACGGCCCGGAAGCGCCGCACGACATCCTGCGTCTGCGTGGCGTTCACGCTGTGACCCGTTACATCGTTAACGAAGTACAGGACGTATACCGTCTGCAGGGCGTTAAGATTAACGATAAACACATCGAAGTTATCGTTCGTCAGATGCTGCGTAAAGCAACCATCGATAACGCGGGTAGCTCTGAGTTCCTGGAAGGCGAGCAGGTTGAATACTCACGCGTCAAGATTGCTAACCGCGATCTGGAAGCGAACGGCAAAATCGGTGCGACCTTCTCGCGCGATCTGCTGGGTATCACCAAAGCGTCTCTGGCTACCGAGTCCTTCATCTCCGCGGCCTCGTTCCAGGAGACCACTCGCGTGCTGACCGAAGCAGCCGTTGCGGGCAAACGCGACGAACTGCGCGGTCTGAAAGAGAACGTTATCGTGGGTCGTCTGATCCCGGCCGGTACCGGTTACGCGTACCACCAGGATCGTATGCGCCGTCGCGCTGCGGGTGAACTCCCGGCAGCACCGCAGGTCACTGCGGAAGACGCGTCTGCAAGCCTGGCAGAACTGTTGAATGCAGGTCTGGGCGGCAACGACAACGAGTAATCGTTCTTAGCCTGACTAAAAACCCGCTTCGGCGGGTTTTTTTATGCCTGAAACCCACTAAAAAGACCTCGATCGCGTTTCAGGACGCCCGCGCGCCGCCCCGATGCTACAAATCCGTGACCTGTAAACGGAGAGCATCACCATGTATCGACTCATCACCTTTATTACCCTGCTGTTGTTAAACGCCGCCGCGTCGGCAGCTATCGGGTTCCATCAGTTCACTATCGACTCGCCTGCAACGCGTCCGCTGGATATCGCCGTCTGGTATCCCACGCTCGATAACCGCCCGTCGGAGACGGTAGGCGATAACATCGTATTCACGGGCGTTAAGGCGCAACGCGACGCCTCACCTGCGCCGGGCGCGCACCCGGTACTGTTACTCTCGCATGGTTTTGGCGGCAACTGGCGCAATCTGAACTGGTTGGCACAGGCGATGGCAGAGCAGGGGTATATCGTCGCCGCGGTAGACCATCCGGGCACCACGACCCGTAATAAACAACCCGCTCAGGCACAGGCGCTCTGGCAACGCCCGCACGATCTGACCCGTGTCCTGGATGCGCTTATCGCCAGCCCGGAAAAAACCGGGACACCCGATGAACAGCGTATTGCCGCGGCAGGGCATTCACTGGGTGGCTGGACGGTTCTGGAACTGGCGGGTGGGCGGTTCTCCGCATCGCGTTTTATGACTGACTGTGAAAGTCGCCTGCAGCTTGGCGGATGCAAGGTTGCCCGTACGCTTGGCATCGATTTACCAGAAGCGGAGCACAAGCTGGCGGAAAGCCAGCGAGATAGCCGAATCAGGGCCGTGGTGTCGTTAGATCTGGGGCTCGCGCGCGGCTTTACGCCACAAAGCCTGACGAAAGTGGGAATTCCTGTGCTGGTGATGAGCGCCAGTGCCGACAGCGACGATGTGCCCGCCGCGCTGGAGTCTGGCTATCTGGTCCACGGCCTGCCCGGCAGGCTTGTCCGTGCCGTGAGCGTTGCCGGTGCTACGCACTTTAGCTTTATGCAGCTCTGTAAGCCGGGCGCGGCAGCCGTTATCGACGCGCAGGAGCCGGGAGAAGGGATTGTGTGCCTTGATGGCGCAGGCTTCAGTCGCGCGGCAATCCACCAGCAACTCACGGCGCAGATAAGCGCGTTCCTGAATCAGGCGCTGGGGTATCAGCCGCCGCGCGACGATATTCCATCGGGCTCATCCCCACAATCCGCGCGAACTCGCGATTGAAGTTCGATTTCGTGTTAAAGCCCGATTCCAGCATCACGGCGGTGACGGGCTCGCGGGTCTGGCGCAGCAACTGTTGCGCGTGAGCGATGCGAAAGCTGTTAATCCACTGCGAAACATTACAGCCGCGCGTTGCGTTGACCGTCTTTGAAATGTGGCGGGCGGGCGTGCCGGTTTTTCTCGCCAGCAGATCCAGCGTGAGATCGGGATTCAGGTAAAGCGACTGCGCGCGCAGCATCTCTTCGAGCCGCGCGCAGCATTGCGCATCCTGCGCGGTGTCGCTCACGGTGTCACTCGCGGGTAGCGCCGGTACGGCGACAGGCGCAGGCCGCGCTGGTTTTCTGGCGGGCCATAAAATGGCGAGGCACATAAACGGCAGCAGTATTGCCTGCGACACGGCGACCAGCAGCGGCGCCTGCTGGCCCTGAAAAAACTGGAAATCAAAAGCGATAGCGATGTCAGTCAGCGCGGAAAAACAGAGAAAGGCGCCCGAGACGAAAGCGAGCTTTGCCGCCGTCGGCGCATCGCTCAGGCGGCTTCGCGAAAAAGCATCCGATCCCTTGTGAGCGGTACGCAGCAGAGCGATGCCATAACCGAGATAAAGCGCCGCGAGCGCGCAGTCTGTCGCGGCAGGAAAGGCCAGATTAACGAGAAGCGCCACGGCGACGGGCGCGACTATCATCAGAACTCGTCGTAACGGCTGCGAAGAGGCGAGCCCGCAAAAGCAGTACCAGGCAAGCGGCGGCAGCGCCATGGCTGCAAATGATTGCAGCTGGCGTAACGCCGGGAAATCGAACGCCCAGCGCAACGCGGTGAGCAGCACCAGCAGCGCGCATCCGGCGAGGAACATCGCGCCCCGTTGGTCACGACGGCTGCCCGATAACGAGACTTTCGCCAGCAGCATCAGAAGGATGGCGAGGGTCAACAACGGAATGGGGATAGAGGGCATGGCAAAACCTGCATGAACATTAACGGGCCTGAGACATCTGAGAACCTTGTTGTGCCATAAAGCGTGAATAAAAGACACCGCCCGGTTTAGCGGCTTGCAAACAGGAGGGAGGCGTGGAGATGAAAAAGCCCGGTCAAACCGGGCATGATGGGATAACAGCAGCGTCTGGAGGCGCTATTTGACCAGCGGCAGACGGCGGTAAAGCTCGATCAGGTCACCCGCCAGATCCTGGATAACCATCGCATTCATCAGATGATCCTGAGAGTGAACGGTAATAAGGTTGACCGGCAGTTTGCCGCTGCCTTCATCGAGCCCGATAAGCTGCGTCTGGATTTTATGCGCATGCTTCACAAACTCGTGGGATTCTTCCATCGCTTTTTCGGCGCCATCGAAATCGCCTTTCCGGGCCAGCTGGAGCGCAGTCAGCGCCTGGCTGCGCGCGCTACCGGCGTTGACCAGCAGCTCCATGATAATCGACTCTAAATCTTCCATTGAATTATTGCTCCAGCATTTTAAGGGCTTTATCCAGCACCACATCGCCTTTCATCATGCCGTAATCCATCATGTCGATAACGGCGACTTTTTTACCCAGCGGATCGGCGATTTCCTGGAATTTAGGCTGTTCATATTTGACCTGCGGGCCAAGCAGCACGATGTCGGCGGTGCCGATAATATCTTTAAACTCCGCGACCGGAACGGCCTTGATAGCCACCTCGATGCCTTTTTTCTGGGCGGCGTCTTTCATCCGTTGAACCAGCATGCTGGTGGACATACCTGCGGCACAGCATAAAACGATATTTTTCATAATCCGCTCTCTGTGACTGTTGTTTCATTGATATTTATCCCCCACCTTCGCTCGCAACAACCGCTTTGGTGTGATTGTGTGTTACCCATCACAAAGAAAGCCTCAAAAACGGAAACCGGTTACCAAAGGTCTTTTCTATCGCTTAATGGTAAAAGTGATGAGGCGGGGCGGCAGAGAGAGAGCATCAGGAACCGCCCCGGCCAGCCATCCCGGGCCGGCAAGAGCAGAGTAAAGCCGCAGGCGTTTTCCCTCAAACGACAAAAATCCATTTTGCGTACTATGCCGAAAGATATCGCCCGGTTTGCGTTTGGTTTCAGATATTTTGCGCGCTTCTTCCCAGATACCCGTCCCAGTCTTTCCACACCGGTTGCAGCCCTCGTTCTATAAGGCTGGCCGCGACCTCTTCCGGACGACGTCCGTCATGGGGCGCGAACTGTTCCAGCTCGGTATGCCCGTCGGCGTAGCCGCCTGGCTGGGTGCGGGAAAACGCGCTGACGGCGTTGATCGCAATCGGCACCACGTTATCGCGAAAGTGCGGCGATTCACGGGTGGAGAGCGACAGCTCCGCCTCGGGCGCGAACAGGCGAAACGCGCAGATAAGCTGCACCAGCTGGCGCTCATCCATCACCGACGCGGGCTGAATGCCGCCCGCGCAGGGCCGCAGGCGCGGGAACGCCACGGAATAGCGGCTCTGCCAGTAACGCTGTTGCAGCCAGAGCAAGTGCTCCGCCACCATATAGTTATCGGTGCGCCAGCAGTCAGACAGCCCGGTTAGCGCCCCAAGCCCGATGCGGTCGATGCCCGCGCGCCCGAGCCGGTCCGGCGTCTCCAGCCGCCAGAAGAAATCCTGCTTGTTGCCGCGCAGGTGGTGCCGGGCATAAACCGCTTCGTGATACGTCTCCTGATAAACCAGCACGCCGTCGAGTCCGAGCGCTTTCAGTTCGGCATACTCCGCCTGCCCGAGCGGCTGCACTTCCATTTGCAGCGACGCAAACTGGCGGCGGATCGCTGGAACGTGGCGGCGGAAATAGTCCATACCCACCTTATTCTGGTGCTCACCCGTCACCAGCAGCAGATGCTCAAACCCCATCGCTTTAATGGCGGCGCACTCGCGCGCAATCTCCTCGTCATCCAGCGTTTTGCGTTTGATGCGGTTGCTCATGGAGAAGCCGCAATAGGTGCATTCGTTGGCGCACAGATTAGAAAGATAGAGCGGGAGATAAAAACTGACGGTGTTGCCAAAGCGCTGGCGGGTGAGCTGCTGCGCGCGCTGCGCCAGTGGTTCGAGATAATCCAGCGCGGCCGGGGAGAGCAGCGCCATCATATCTTCCCTGTCGGGATGCGCGGCAGCGAGCGCGCGCTCCACATCGCGCCCGGTTTTGCTGTGGATGCGCAGCCGGATATCATCCCAGTTCAGCGTGCGCCAGCGGTCGGTAAAAGTGTTCATGCCTGTGCCTCCAGAAAACCGGTGAGCGGGCTGGTGGCCTGCGCCTGAAACGCGCGTGCGCCGAGCCCGGCTTCATACCCGGTACGGCCCGCCTCGACAGCCAGGCGGAACGCGCGCGCCATCGCGACCGGATCGCGCGCCACGGCGATGGCCGTATTCACCAGCACCGCATCGGCCCCCATTTCCAGCGCCTCGGCGGCATGGCTGGGCGCGCCGATGCCCGCATCCACCACCACCGGCACGCTCGCCTGGGCGATGATGATTTCCAGCAGCGCCCGCGTCTGAAGTCCCTGATTAGAGCCTATCGGCGCGCCCAGCGGCATCACCGCCGCGCAGCCCGCCTCTTCAAGGCGTTTGCAGAGCACCGGATCCGCGCCGCAATAGGGCAGTACCACAAAACCCTGCGCGACCAGTTTTTCCGCCGCCCGCAGCGTTTCTATCGGGTCCGGCAGCAGCCAGCGCGCGTCCGGGTGGATCTCCAGTTTGATCCAGTGAGTGCCCAGCGCCTCGCGGGCGAGCTGCGCGGCGAAAATCGCCTCCTCGGCGGTTTTGGCGCCGGACGTGTTCGGCAACAGCGCAACGCCGGACGCCTGCAACGGCGCCAGCAGCGCGTCGTCGCGGCGCAGCAGATCCACGCGTTTCATGGCGAGCGTCGCCATCTCGCTGCCGCTTTCGCGTATCGCTTCCAGCATCAGCGACGGCGACGCGAACTTACCGGTGCCGGTAAACAAGCGTGATTGAAAGGTTTTATCCGCGATTCGTAACATCTCAGCCTCCTGCGATAACCTGAAACAGCAGCAGGCTGTCGCCTTCCTGCAGGGTATAGTCGGGCCACTGGCTGCGCGGGAGAATGGTCTGATTGACCGCGAGCGCCGTACCGGGCCTGTCGAGTTTTAACTGCGCCAGCAGCCGCGCCGCGCTCAACCCCTCGACGCACTGTATGGCTTCATCGTTGAGTTCAATGCGCATGTTCGCCTCCGCAAACCGGGCAGTCCGCCGCGCGCTGGAGCGTCAGGGTGCGCCACTGGCTGGCGCGGGCGTCAAAGAGGCGCAGCTCGCCGTGGCCGGGCGTGATGCCGCACAACAGCTTGATGGCCTCCAGCGCCTGAAGCGTGCCCATCAGGCCGACCACCGGGCCGAGTACGCCAGCGGTGCGGCAGTTGCGCTCAGGCTCGCTGTCGTCCGGCCACAGGCAGCGGTAGCAGCCGTAATCAAAGGGCGGCGCGAAGGTGGCGATTTGTCCGCCCATGCCGACCGCGCTGGCGGTAATGAGCGGCGTGCCGTGCGCCACGCAGGCCGCGTTGATGGCTTGCCGGGTGGTCATGTTGTCGCTGCAATCCAGCACCAGATCGACGCCCTCGACCGCTTCACGTAACGCATCGCCTTCCAGCCGCTGATGCAGCGCCACGCTTTCAATCGCCGGGTTGAGCGCCTGTAAACGACGCGCCGCCGCCCGCGATTTCGGCTGTTCGATATCACTCACGCCAAAGAGGATCTGGCGCTGAAGATTGCTCAGATGCACCGCGTCGTCATCGGCAAGCCACAGCGTGCCCACGCCCGCGCCCGCCAGATAGAGCGCGGCGGGCGAGCCCAGGCCGCCGAGGCCGACAATCAACACGCGGCTTGCCAGCAGCTTTTGCTGGCCGTCAATGGCGATATCCTCCAGCAGCAGCTGGCGGCTGTAACGCATAAAATCGGCGTCATTCATCGCCCGCCCCCGCCAGTTCAAGTAACCGTTGCGTGGCGGCGCGCCAGTCAGGCGCGTGCGTGATGGCGCTTACCACTGCGATACTGCCGACGCCGGTTTCCAGCACCGCGGGCGCGCGCTCAAGACTGATGCCGCCGATAGCGACCGTCGGATAGTCACCGAGCCTTTCGACATGCGCGGCCAGTTGCGCAAGCCCCTGCGGGGCGGAGGGCATCTGTTTAGTCTGCGTGGGAAAAACATGGCCGAGCGCGATATAAGAAGGGCGCACCGCCAGCGCCACATCGATTTCCATATCGTCATGCGTGGAGACGCCAAGCCGCAGGCCAGCGCGGCGGACGGCGTCGGGGTCGGCTGTTTCCAGATCTTCCTGCCCGAGATGAACGCCATACGCCTGATGTTTTATCGCAAGACGCCAGTAGTCGTTGATAAACAGCCGGGCGTGGTAGCGCTGCCCCAGCGCAATGGCGGCGGCGACATCGGCTTCCACCTCAGCCTCGCTTTTATCTTTAATGCGCAGCTGCAGCGTGCGCACGCCAGCCTCCAGCAAGCGCGTTATCCACCCGACGCTGTCCACAACCGGATAAAGCCCGAGGCGGCGCGGTACGGGCGCGAACAAGGGCTTCATCATTCCACCTCCTCCTGGCGCAGATAAATATCGCCGCCGCGCGCCTGAAAGCGGTGGGACATTTCCGTCATGCCCGCGTCGATAGCCTGCTTCGCGGCGTAGTCGCGCACCTCCTGGGTGATTTTCATCGAGCAGAATTTCGGGCCGCACATGGAGCAGAAGTGCGCGACTTTACCGGACTCCTGCGGCAGCGTTTCATCGTGGTACGCGCGGGCGGTGAACGGGTCGAGCGCCAGATTGAACTGATCTTCCCAGCGGAATTCAAAGCGCGCTTTGGACATGGCGTTATCGCGGATCTGCGCGCCCGGATGTCCTTTAGCGAGATCGGCGGCGTGGGCGGCAATCTTGTAGGTGATGAGCCCCTGTTTCACGTCCTCTTTATTCGGCAGGCCGAGATGCTCTTTTGGCGTCACGTAGCAGAGCATCGCGCAGCCGAACCAGCCAATCATCGCCGCGCCGATACCGGAGGTGAAGTGATCGTAGCCGGGCGCGATATCGGTCGTGAGCGGCCCGAGCGTGTAGAAGGGCGCTTCGTGACAGTGCTCCAGCTCTTCGGTCATGTTGCGGCGGATCATCTGCATCGGCACATGGCCGGGGCCTTCTATCATGACCTGAACGTCATATTCCCACGCGATTTTCGTCAGCTCGCCGAGCGTGTGAAGTTCGGCGAATTGCGCCTCGTCGTTGGCGTCCTGAATGGAGCCAGGGCGCAGACCATCGCCAAGCGATAGCGAGACGTCATAGGCGGCGCAGATCTCGCAGATCTCGCGGAAATGGTCGTAGAGGAAGTTCTCCTGATGATGCGACAGGCACCATTTGGCCATGATCGAGCCGCCGCGCGAGACGATGCCCGTCAGACGGCCTGCGGTCATCGGCACATAGCGCAGCAGCACGCCCGCGTGAATGGTGAAGTAATCGACGCCCTGTTCAGCCTGCTCAAGCAGCGTATCGCGAAACATCTCCCAGCTCAGATCTTCGGCGATCCCGTTGGCCTTCTCCAGCGCCTGGTAGATCGGCACCGTACCGATCGGCACCGGGCTGTTGCGCAGGATCCATTCGCGGGTTTCGTGGATATAGCGCCCGGTGGAGAGATCCATCACCGTGTCCGCGCCCCAGCGGGTGGCCCAGACCAGTTTTTCGACTTCCTCTTCGATGGACGACGTCACCGCCGAGTTGCCGATATTGGCGTTCACCTTCACTAGGAAGTTACGGCCGATAATCATCGGCTCCGATTCCGGGTGATTGATATTGGCAGGAATGATGGCGCGCCCGGCGGCGACTTCGTCACGCACGAACTCCGGCGTGATGTTGTCCGGCAGGCGCGCGCCAAAGCCGTGGCCCGGATGCTGCTGGCGCAGCACCGCCGTGCGAATGCGTTCGCGGCCCATGTTTTCGCGCATAGCGATAAATTCCATCTCGGGCGTCACGATGCCCTGGCGCGCGTAGTGCAACTGAGTAACGCGCTTGCCCGCCTTTGCGCGCTTTGGCGTCAGCAGCCCGCGAAAGCGCAGCTCGTCCAGCCCGTCATCGGCCAGGCGCTCGCGGGTATAGGCTGAGCTGCGCGCATTCAGGGTTTCCGTGTCGTTACGTGCCTCTATCCAGGCGCTGCGCAGTTTGGCCAGCCCTTCGCGGACGTCGATACGCACCGCCGGATCGCCGTAAGGGCCCGAGGTGTCATAAACCGGCACCGGCTCGTTAGGTTCATAGCGTGGATTCTCTTTGCTGCCGCCAGCAAGCGTCGGACTCAGGCGGATTTCGCGCATCGGCACGCGGATATCCTCGCGTGAGCCCGTAAGATAAATGCGGTGAGAATTGGGGAAAGCGGTGCCTTCCAGCGTGTCGATAAAGTGTTGTGCGGCGGCGCGCTGTTCGCGG
Organism: Cronobacter turicensis z3032; assembly: GCA_000027065.2. Classification (NCBI taxonomy): domain Bacteria; kingdom Pseudomonadati; phylum Pseudomonadota; class Gammaproteobacteria; order Enterobacterales; family Enterobacteriaceae; genus Cronobacter; species Cronobacter turicensis. The sequence continues at coordinate 343,772 of FN543093.2, forward strand.
CGGCCAGGTTTGTTTGATACAGACATAGCGCATTCCAGTTAACGGTCAGGAAGTGGCTTGTCAGAACAACGGAGGAGTAATGGCGTGCGCCCGCGCACCCTGGAGAGGGTCTCAGGGCGAAACAGCACCCTGAGCGGGGCAAATTGGAATTACTCTTGTTCCCTTCGCAGGTATTAACCTGATCAGGTTCCGCGGATCCCGAATTAACGGTCTCAGCCCGTGCTCGCGCACTGGGCACTCCGACAAGATAAACCCCGCTATAGCGGCGGGGACGTGATTAAACTACCCGGTAATACTGTCGAACTCAAGCGGGTCGGGCGAGACCTGCTTCATCATTGGCGCTTTGACCAAGGTTGTTGTCATAAGCCAGCATGATGAGTTTATCTTCCAGCGCGAAGCGGGCGGCGAGCGCCTCGCCGATGCCGGAAAGCGCTTCCTGAAACTCCAGGCAGTTATCGTGGTCGATGGCGCTTTCCAGATGCGTGTCGTAGAAATCCATGATTTGCTGGGTGTTGGATTCCAGCTGAGGATAGATTTGCGTGGCGGCGACCAGCGGGCTGGTGCCTTCCATTTCGCTGATGACGCGTTCATAAATATTGAAATGTCCGGCGGAGAGGTAATCCACCAGGCAGTGGCAAAATTCGTCCAGCGCCTGTTCATCAAGCGCAGTCATCGGCTCCTTGCCGGGTTTGATGCCGACCATCTTGTAATAAGTGACTAACAGATGGTTGCGGGCGCCAAGCCAACGATCAACTAATTCATTACTCCCGCCAACGCGTTCCGTCAGACTTTTTAGCTGGTTTAGCATGATCGACTCCATGAGATATAAGATGTAAAAACGCAAATGACCCAAAATATGTAAGAACTATGTTAATAACGTGCCAGTGAAGCAGAGGTAGTGCAATCAATTATGGAACGTACATTAGAAAATTTAGACCATGGCTGGTGGATAGTCAGCCATGAACAGAAATTATGGCTGCCAAAAGCAGAATTACCTTACGGCCAGGCTGCGGATTTTGGTCTTACGGGCGAAAAGGCGCTGCAAATCGGCATCTGGGAAGACGCGCCGGTCTGGCTGGTGCTGCAAAAGCGCGAGGATGAGATGGCCTCGGTGCGACAGCTTATCGACCAGGACGCCGGGCTGTTTCAGCTGGCAGGACGGGGCGTGCAGCTCGCCGAGTTTTACCGCTCGCATAAATATTGCGGCTACTGCGGTCATGAGATGCACCCGAGCAAAACCGAATGGGCGATGCTCTGCGGGCACTGTCGCGAGCGTTACTACCCGCAAATCGCGCCGTGCATCATCGTGGCTATCCGGCGTGACGATAAAATCCTGCTGGCGCAGCATACCCGGCACCGCAATGGCGTTTACACCGTCCTGGCCGGGTTTGTGGAAGTGGGCGAAACGCTGGAACAGGCGGTAGCGCGCGAGGTGATGGAAGAGAGCAACATTCGCGTGAAGAATCTGCGCTACGTGACGTCTCAGCCCTGGCCGTTCCCGCAATCGTTAATGACCGCGTTTACGGCGGACTACGACAGCGGCGACATCCGGATAGACACCAAAGAGCTTATCGATGCGGGCTGGTATCGCTACGACCAGCTGCCGCTGCTGCCAGCGCCAGGCACCGTGGCGCGCCGCCTGATAGAAGATACGGTGGCGCGCTGCCGGGCAGACGATGAATGACGTGATACAATGGCGGCCTGTCGCTTGAGGAATAAGAAAAAATGACCGAACTGAAAAACGATCGTTACCTGCGCGCCCTGCAACGTCAGCCCGTGGATGTCACCCCGGTGTGGATGATGAGACAGGCGGGGCGTTATCTGCCGGAATATAAGGCCACCCGCGCGCAGGCGGGCGATTTTATGTCGCTTTGCAAAAACGCCGAGCTGGCGTGCGAAGTGACGCTACAGCCGCTGCGTCGCTATCCGCTCGATGCGGCGATCCTCTTTTCGGACATTCTGACGATTCCGGATGCGATGGGGCTGGGGCTCTATTTTGAAGCGGGCGAAGGCCCACGCTTTACGTCGCCGATTACGGGCAAAGCGGACGTAGAAAAACTGCCGGTGCCGGATCCGGAACAGGAGCTCGGCTATGTCATGAACGCGGTGCGCACGATCCGCCGCGAGCTGAAAGGCGAAGTGCCGCTGATCGGCTTCTCCGGCAGCCCGTGGACGCTCGCCACTTACATGGTGGAAGGCGGCAGCAGCAAAGCGTTTACCGTTATTAAGAAAATGATGTATGCCGAGCCGCAGACGCTGCATTTGCTGCTCGATAAGCTCGCGAAAAGCGTCACGCTCTATCTGAACGCGCAGATCCGCGCGGGCGCCCAGTCGGTGATGATTTTCGATACCTGGGGCGGCGTGCTGACCGGACGCGACTACCAGCAATTCTCGCTTTACTACATGCATAAAATCGTCGACGGGCTGCTGCGCGAAAACGAAGGCCGACGCGTGCCGGTGACGCTGTTTACTAAAGGCGGCGGCCAGTGGCTGGAAGCGATAGCGGAGACCGGCTGTGACGCGCTCGGACTCGACTGGACGACCGATATCGCCGATGCGCGCCGTCGCGTGGGACACAAGGTCGCGCTGCAGGGCAATATGGATCCCTCGATGCTTTACGCATCGCCTGCCCGTATCGAAGAGGAAGTGGCGTCTATACTTGCTGGTTTCGGCCACGGTGAAGGCCATGTGTTCAACCTGGGGCATGGCATTCATCAGGATGTGCCTCCGGAACACGCGGGGGCCTTCGTCGAGGCGGTTCACCGCTTATCGGCGCCTTATCACCTGTAAGGAGAAATTATGGATCTCGCGACGCTTCGCGCACAACAAATCGAACTGGCATCAAATGTGGTCCGCGAGGACCGGTTAAATGTCTCTCCGCCGACGATTATCGGTGGGGCGGATGTCGGGTTTGAACAGGGCGGCGAAGTGACGCGGGCGGCGATGGTGCTGCTGAAGTATCCGTCTCTGGAGCTGGTGGAGTACCAGGTGGCGCGCATTCCAACCACCATGCCGTACATCCCCGGCTTTCTGTCGTTTCGCGAATACCCGGCGCTGCTTGCCGCCTGGGAGATGCTCTCCAGAAAGCCGGATTTGCTGTTTGTCGACGGGCACGGTATTTCGCATCCGCGCCGCCTCGGCGTGGCGAGCCATTTCGGGATGCTGGTGGATGTGCCGACGATTGGCGTCGCCAAGAAACGGCTGTGCGGCAAGTTTGAACCACTCTCCGACGAACCCGGCGCGGTTTCGCCGCTGATGGATAAAGGCGAGCAACTGGCGTGGGTGTGGCGCAGCAAAGCGCGCTGCAATCCGCTCTTTGTCTCGACAGGACATCGCGTCAGCATTGATACCGCGCTCGGCTGGGTACAGCGCTGCACGAAAGGCTACCGGCTACCGGAACCGACGCGCTGGGCGGATGCCGTCGCGTCCGGGCGTCCCGCCTTTCTACGATGGCAGGAAATTCAGGGGTGATTGAGGTACACTGCCGCTAATTTTCGGTCTGTGAGACGCCACTATGTTACAAAACCCTATTCACCTGCGGCTGGAAAAGCTGGAAGCCTGGCAGCATGTGACCTTCATGGCCTCGCTGTGCGAGCGGATGTACCCCAACTACGCCATGTTCTGCGAGCAGACCGGTTTCGGCGATGCGCAGCTGTATCGCCGTATTCTCGATCTCATCTGGGAAACGCTGACGGTCAAAGACGCCAAAGTGAATTTCGACAGCCAGCTCGAAAAGCTCGAAGAAGCGATCCCAGCGGCGGAAGATTATGACCTTTACGGCGTCTACCCGGCTATCGATGCCTGCGTCGCGCTGAGCGAGCTGGTGCATTCGCGCCTGAGCGGCGAGACGCTGGAGCACGCGATTGAAGTCAGCGAGACCTCCATCACGACCGTCGCCATGCTGGAGATGACCCAGGCGGGCCGTGAAATGACGGACGATGAGCTGAAAGCGAACCCGGCTGTAGAGCAGGAATGGGATATTCAGTGGGAAATTTTCCGTTTACTGGCCGCCTGCGAAGAACGCGATATTGAACTGATAAAAGGCCTGCGCGCAGACCTGCGCGAAGATGGAACCAGTAATATCGGTATAAATTTGCAGCAATGAGACAACAAAACGTGATTTACAGCCTGTTTTGTCTCACCTGAAGGCTTCCAATTAGCCCCCCGTCTGGTCTACATTTGGGAGGCGAAAAAAAGTGGCTATCGGTGCGTGTATGCAGGAGAGTGCTTTCAAGGCATTTCCGTCGCACTCGATGCTTAGCAAGCGATAAACACATTGTAAGGATAACTTATGAACAAGACTCAACTGATTGATGTAATTGCAGACAAGGCTGACCTGTCTAAAGCGCAAGCGAAAGCTGCTCTGGAATCCACTCTGGCTGCGATTACTGAGTCTCTGAAAGAAGGCGATGCTGTACAGCTGGTTGGTTTCGGTACCTTCAAAGTGAACCACCGCGCTGAGCGTACTGGCCGCAACCCGCAGACCGGTAAAGAAATCAAAATCGCTGCAGCTAACGTGCCGGCTTTCGTTTCTGGCAAAGCACTGAAAGACGCTGTTAAGTAAACCGCGTGGCAGTGAAAGGTTTTAACGAAGGGGCGAAATCGCCCCTTTTGTTTGGCTGGCGTATGCTGGCGCTGACGGGTGCGCTGTTCCTTTCCGCCTGTCGTTCCACCCCGGACATTCCCCCCTTTACCGCCAGCGGCTATCTGGCCGATGACGGCGTTTTGCGTCTGTGGCGCAAAGACAATAACGATGGCTCCGTACACCTGCTGGCGGCGTTCAGCCCCTGGTCTGGCGATAAGACCTCGACCAGCGATTATCGCTGGCAGAAGGACGCGCTCACGTCCGTGGATTATCGGCTTGAGGGTAAGCAGCCCGAGCAAGTAAAAGTGCGGTTCGACGATCGCGGTGGGCTGAGCTTTATGCAGCGCGACGTTAACGGACAGAAACAGCAGCTTTCCAGCGATCAAATCGCGCTGTGGCAATATCGCGCCACGCAGATGCGCAATACCAGCGACGCGCTACGCGTCGGACGCGTGGTGCTGCGACAGGGGCGCTGGAACACGGATGGCACCATGACGACCTGTGAAGGACAGATTGTGCAGCCTGAGTTCGACAGAAGGGCGCAGGAGCGTCTCTCAGAGCGCCAGCGTCATGCGAAGGCGCGCGTCAGCGCCGCCTGGCTGGAGGCGCCGGAGGGTACCCAGCTGTTGCTGGTGGCGAATGAAGATTTTTGCGCCTGGCAGCCGAAGCCTGACAGTTTCTGAATCCAATAAAAAAAAGCGACGGGATTAACCGTCGCTTTTACGTTTAAGCCGCTCCGACGTACGGGCGCTTATTTCGCCTGCTCGCGCGCGATAGCGCGATAGCCGATATCTTTACGGCAGAAGCAGTCATCCCAGTGAATATCTTCCGCTAAGCGGTAAGCGCGCGCCTGCGCCTGCGCGACGCTGTCGCCCAGCGCGGTCACGCACAGCACGCGCCCGCCGCTGGTCACGACGCGGTCGTCGTCGCGCAGCGTCGTGCCGGCATGGAAGACTTTGCCATCACCGTTTGCAATCTCTTCAATCGGCAGGCCGTGGATCACATCGCCGGTGCGGTAGTCGCCCGGATAGCCGCCTGCGGCCATGACCACGCCCAGTGACGGGCGCGGATCCCATTGCGATTTCACCGTATCGAGTTTGCCGTCGCAGGCGGCAAGGCAAAGCTCAACCAGATCGGACTGCAAGCGCATCATGATCGGCTGCGTTTCCGGGTCGCCAAAGCGGCAGTTGAATTCGATAACTTTCGGGTTGCCCTGTTTATCGATCATCAGGCCCGCATACAGAAACCCGGTGTAGGTGTTGCCTTCCGCCGCCATGCCGCGCACGGTTGGCCATATGATACGTTCCATGGTGCGCTGGAAGACGTCATCAGTGACGACAGGGGCCGGAGAGTAAGCGCCCATACCGCCGGTGTTCAGGCCGGTGTCGCCATCGCCGACGCGCTTATGATCCTGGCTGGTGGCCATCGGCTCCACATGCTCGCCATCCACCATGACGATAAAGCTGGCCTCTTCGCCATCCAGAAACTCTTCCACCACGATGCGGTGGCCTGCGTCGCCAAACGCATTGCCCGCCAGCATGTCCAGCACCGCCGCTTCGGCTTCGGCAAGCGTCATCGCCACGATAACGCCTTTGCCCGCCGCCAGGCCGTCGGCCTTGATAACGATCGGCGCGCCTTTTTCACGGATATACGCCAGCGCCGGTTCGGTCTCGGTAAAGTTCTGGTATTCCGCCGTCGGGATGCGATGGCGCGCCAGGAAATCTTTCGTGAAGGCTTTGGAGCCTTCGAGCTGCGCCGCGCCTTTCGTCGGCCCGAAGATTCTCAGGCCGGCGGCGCGAAACGCGTCCACCACGCCGATAACCAGCGGCGCTTCCGGCCCGACAATCGTCAGATCGATGTTTTCAGCCCGCGCAAAGCTCAGCAGCGCCGGAATGTCGGTCGGGTTTATCGCGACGTTTTGCAGCGCGGGCTCAAGCGCCGTACCGGCGTTGCCCGGCGCCACAAAAACGGTTTCAACGTGCGGCGACTGGACGGCTTTCCAGGCCAGCGCGTGCTCGCGCCCGCCATTACCAATAACTAATACTTTCATCGTAGCTCCGTGATTAATGGCGGAAATGGCGCATGTCGGTGAAGATCATGGCGATGCCGTGCTCGTCGGCGGCGGCGATCACTTCGTCATCGCGAATCGAACCACCCGGCTGGATAACACAGGTGATGCCCACGGCCGCGGCGGCGTCAATACCGTCGCGGAACGGGAAGAACGCGTCGGAAGCCATCGCCGAACCTTTAACTTCCAGTCCTTCGTCGCCTGCTTTAATACCGGCGATTTTAGCGGAATAGACGCGGCTCATCTGGCCTGCGCCGATGCCGATGGTCATGTTATCGCGAGCGTAAACAATGGCGTTGGATTTCACGAATTTCGCCACTTTCCAGCAGAAGAGCGCGTCGCGCAGCTCTTGTTCGGTCGGCTGGCGCTTCGTCACCACGCGTAGATCGCCTTCGGTCACCATGCCCAGATCGCGGTCCTGAACCAGCAGGCCGCCATTAACGCGTTTGAAATCCAGGCCCGGTGCGCGAGACTGCCATTCGCCACACACCAGGACGCGCACGTTTTGCTTCGCGGCGGTGATTTTCAGGGCGTCGTCACTGGCGGACGGCGCGATAATGACTTCAACGAACTGGCGAGAAATGATCGCCTGCGCGGTTTCGGCGTCCAGCTCGCGGTTAAAGGCGATGATGCCGCCAAAGGCGGACGTCGGGTCGGTTTTGTAAGCGCGGTCATAGGCGTCGAGAATCGAGCTGCTGACGGCAACGCCGCACGGGTTGGCATGCTTCACGATGACGCAGGCCGGTTCGCTAAACGCTTTTACGCATTCCAGCGCGGCGTCGGTATCAGCGATGTTGTTATAAGAGAGCGCTTTACCCTGGACCTGCCTGGCAGTTGCGACAGACGCTTCTTTAATTTCTTCTTCTATATAGAAGGCGGCCTGCTGATGGCTGTTCTCGCCATAACGCATATCCTGCTTCTTAATGAAGTTCAGGTTGAGGGTGCGCGGGAAGCGGCCAGCAGGCGCACTGGTTTCGCCATGATAGGCAGGCACCAGGCTTCCGAAGTAGTTGGCGATCATGCTGTCATACGCGGCGGTGTGTTCGAAGGCTTTAATCGCGAGATCGAAACGCGTCGTAAAGGTCAGCGAGCCGTGGTTCGCATCCAGCTCTTCAATAATGGCGGTGTAGTCGCTGCTCTTTACCACAATGGCGACATCTTTATGGTTCTTGGCGGCGGAGCGGACCATCGTCGGGCCGCCGATATCGATATTCTCAACCGCGTCTTCCAGCGTGCAGCCTTCGCGCGCGACCGTCTGGGCGAACGGGTAGAGGTTAACTACCACCATATCAATCGGGGAGATAGCATGCTGCGCCATAATCTCGTCATCCTGGCCGCGGCGACCCAGAATGCCGCCGTGGACTTTCGGGTGCAGGGTTTTGACGCGGCCATCCATCATCTCCGGAAAGCCCGTATAGTCGGAGACTTCCGTCACTGGCAGTCCAGCCTCCGCCAGCAGACGAGCCGTACCGCCCGTAGAGAGAAGCTCAACACCACGCGAAGAAAGTGCGCGGGCGAAGTCGACGATACCGGCTTTGTCAGAAACGCTGAGCAGAGCGCGGCGTACAGGACGAGGTTGTTGCATGTATAAATCCCCTGGATTTGATCATTACAGAAGAGCGTTAGCTAAATACCAGCCATTTTTTACTGAAATGTAGCTCACGCTCCTGAAAAAGCGCGTGTTGTTAACAGGGCCGCATTGTAGCGAAAACGTTTGCGTGGCGCTCGCAAAATTTCGGGTGATAGGCGGTTTGTGGATAACTCTGTGTGCAAAAGGGTATAAACCGGGGTTTTGCTGGGGAATGCAGCAGTCAGTCATTTTTCTGCGATTTTTGTGTTGCGGCCTGAAGAGAACTCCCTATAATGCGCCTCCATCGACACGGCGCTGATGAAAAACATCAACAGCGACGGTGAGTCGGAAAGAGAAAAATCCTGAAATTAAGGGTTGACTCTGAAAGAGGAAAGCGTAATATACGCCACCTCGCGACAGCAGGCTGAAAGCCGCGTCGCACCGCTCTTTAACAATTTATCAGACAATCTGTGTGGGCACTCGGGGCACTGATATCTTAACGTCTTCGGACGATAAATGAATATCAAGTCTCAAGTGAACAACAGTTAATTCATTACGAACTAACAGTTTAATTCTTTGAGCATCAGACTTTTAATTGAAGAGTTTGATCATGGCTCAGATTGAACGCTGGCGGCAGGCCTAACACATGCAAGTCGAACGGTAACAGAGAGCAGCTTGCTGCTCTGCTGACGAGTGGCGGACGGGTGAGTAATGTCTGGGAAACTGCCTGATGGAGGGGGATAACTACTGGAAACGGTAGCTAATACCGCATAACGTCTTCGGACCAAAGTGGGGGACCTTCGGGCCTCATGCCATCAGATGTGCCCAGATGGGATTAGCTAGTAGGTGGGGTAAAGGCTCACCTAGGCGACGATCCCTAGCTGGTCTGAGAGGATGACCAGCCACACTGGAACTGAGACACGGTCCAGACTCCTACGGGAGGCAGCAGTGGGGAATATTGCACAATGGGCGCAAGCCTGATGCAGCCATGCCGCGTGTATGAAGAAGGCCTTCGGGTTGTAAAGTACTTTCAGCGAGGAGGAAGGGGTTGTGGTTAATAACCGCAGTCATTGACGTTACTCGCAGAAGAAGCACCGGCTAACTCCGTGCCAGCAGCCGCGGTAATACGGAGGGTGCAAGCGTTAATCGGAATTACTGGGCGTAAAGCGCACGCAGGCGGTTTGTTAAGTCAGATGTGAAATCCCCGGGCTCAACCTGGGAACTGCATTTGAAACTGGCAAGCTTGAGTCTCGTAGAGGGGGGTAGAATTCCAGGTGTAGCGGTGAAATGCGTAGAGATCTGGAGGAATACCGGTGGCGAAGGCGGCCCCCTGGACGAAGACTGACGCTCAGGTGCGAAAGCGTGGGGAGCAAACAGGATTAGATACCCTGGTAGTCCACGCCGTAAACGATGTCGACTTGGAGGTTGTGCCCTTGAGGCGTGGCTTCCGGAGCTAACGCGTTAAGTCGACCGCCTGGGGAGTACGGCCGCAAGGTTAAAACTCAAATGAATTGACGGGGGCCCGCACAAGCGGTGGAGCATGTGGTTTAATTCGATGCAACGCGAAGAACCTTACCTGGTCTTGACATCCAGAGAATCCTGCAGAGATGCGGGAGTGCCTTCGGGAACTCTGAGACAGGTGCTGCATGGCTGTCGTCAGCTCGTGTTGTGAAATGTTGGGTTAAGTCCCGCAACGAGCGCAACCCTTATCCTTTGTTGCCAGCACGTAATGGTGGGAACTCAAAGGAGACTGCCGGTGATAAACCGGAGGAAGGTGGGGATGACGTCAAGTCATCATGGCCCTTACGACCAGGGCTACACACGTGCTACAATGGCGCATACAAAGAGAAGCGAACTCGCGAGAGCAAGCGGACCTCATAAAGTGCGTCGTAGTCCGGATTGGAGTCTGCAACTCGACTCCATGAAGTCGGAATCGCTAGTAATCGTGGATCAGAATGCCACGGTGAATACGTTCCCGGGCCTTGTACACACCGCCCGTCACACCATGGGAGTGGGTTGCAAAAGAAGTAGGTAGCTTAACCTTCGGGAGGGCGCTTACCACTTTGTGATTCATGACTGGGGTGAAGTCGTAACAAGGTAACCGTAGGGGAACCTGCGGTTGGATCACCTCCTTACCTGAAAGATACAACCTCGTAGTGCTCACACAGATTGTCTGATAGAAAGTAAAGAAGCAAAACCTCTACAGGCTTGTAGCTCAGGTGGTTAGAGCGCACCCCTGATAAGGGTGAGGTCGGTGGTTCAAGTCCACTCAGGCCTACCAACTCCGCAGGAGTTGAAGAGGTTTAACTACGATGGGGCTATAGCTCAGCTGGGAGAGCGCCTGCTTTGCACGCAGGAGGTCTGCGGTTCGATCCCGCATAGCTCCACCATCACTTCAGAGTGTACTCCCTGAGTATACTGCGAAGTATTTGCTCTTTAACAATCCGGAACAAGCTGAAAATTGAAACAGACACGCTGTTGCATTTCTCCGTAATAAGGAATGCGCGGTGTGTCAGAGTCTCTCAAACTCGCAGCACGAAGACTTCTTCGGGTTGTGAGGTTAAGCGAACAAGCGTACACGGTGGATGCCCTGGCAGTCAGAGGCGATGAAGGACGTGCTAATCTGCGAAAAGCGTCGGTAAGGTGATATGAACCGTTATAACCGACGATGTCCGAATGGGGAAACCCGGTGCACTCTGGTGCATCATCGTTTGATGAATACATAGTCAAACGAGGCGAACCGGGGGAACTGAAACATCTAAGTACCCCGAGGAAAAGAAATCAACCGAGATTCCCCCAGTAGCGGCGAGCGAACGGGGAACAGCCCAGAGCCTGAATCAGCTTGTGTGTTAATGGAAGCGTCTGGAAAGTCGCACGATACAGGGTGAAAGTCCCGTACATGAAAGCATACAGGCTGTGAGCTCGATGAGTAGGGCGGGACACGTGATATCCTGTCTGAAGATGGGGGGACCATCCTCCAAGGCTAAATACTCCTGACTGACCGATAGTGAACCAGTACCGTGAGGGAAAGGCGAAAAGAACCCCGGCGAGGGGAGTGAAACAGAACCTGAAACCGTGTACGTACAAGCAGTGGGAGCCTTCGTAAGAGGGTGACTGCGTACCTTTTGTATAATGGGTCAGCGACTTATATTCTGTAGCAAGGTTAACCGTATAGGGGAGCCGAAGGGAAACCGAGTCTTAATTGGGCGTTAAGTTGCAGGGTATAGACCCGAAACCCGGTGATCTAGCCATGGGCAGGTTGAAGGTTGGGTAACACTAACTGGAGGACCGAACCGACTAATGTTGAAAAATTAGCGGATGACCTGTGGCTGGGGGTGAAAGGCCAATCAAACCGGGAGATAGCTGGTTCTCCCCGAAAGCTATTTAGGTAGCGCCTCGTGAATTCATCTCCGGGGGTAGAGCACTGTTTCGGCTAGGGGGCCATCCCGGCTTACCAACCCGATGCAAACTGCGAATACCGGAGAATGTTATCACGGGAGACACACGGCGGGTGCTAACGTCCGTCGTGAAGAGGGAAACAACCCAGACCGCCAGCTAAGGTCCCAAAGTCATGGTTAAGTGGGAAACGATGTGGGAAGGCCCAGACAGCCAGGATGTTGGCTTAGAAGCAGCCATCATTTAAAGAAAGCGTAATAGCTCACTGGTCGAGTCGGCCTGCGCGGAAGATGTAACGGGGCTAAACCATGCACCGAAGCTGCGGCAGCGACACTATGTGTTGTTGGGTAGGGGAGCGTTCTGTAAGCCGTCGAAGGTGTGCTGTGAGGCATGCTGGAGGTATCAGAAGTGCGAATGCTGACATAAGTAACGATAAAGCGGGTGAAAAGCCCGCTCGCCGGAAGACCAAGGGTTCCTGTCCAACGTTAATCGGGGCAGGGTGAGTCGACCCCTAAGGCGAGGCCGAAAGGCGTAGTCGATGGGAAACAGGTTAATATTCCTGTACTTGGTGTTACTGCGAAGGGGGGACGGAGAAGGCTATGTTGGCCGGGCGACGGTTGTCCCGGTTTAAGCGTGTAGGCTGACTTTCCAGGCAAATCCGGAAAGTTAAGGCTGAGGCGTGATGACGAGGCACTACGGTGCTGAAGTGACAAATGCCCTGCTTCCAGGAAAAGCCTCTAAGCATCAGGTAACATTAAATCGTACCCCAAACCGACACAGGTGGTCAGGTAGAGAATACCAAGGCGCTTGAGAGAACTCGGGTGAAGGAACTAGGCAAAATGGTGCCGTAACTTCGGGAGAAGGCACGCTGACATGTAGGTGAAGCCCCTGCGGGTGGAGCTGAAGTCAGTCGAAGATACCAGCTGGCTGCAACTGTTTATTAAAAACACAGCACTGTGCAAACACGAAAGTGGACGTATACGGTGTGACGCCTGCCCGGTGCCGGAAGGTTAATTGATGGGGTTATCGCAAGAGAAGCTCCTGATCGAAGCCCCGGTAAACGGCGGCCGTAACTATAACGGTCCTAAGGTAGCGAAATTCCTTGTCGGGTAAGTTCCGACCTGCACGAATGGCGTAATGATGGCCAGGCTGTCTCCACCCGAGACTCAGTGAAATTGAACTCGCTGTGAAGATGCAGTGTACCCGCGGCAAGACGGAAAGACCCCGTGAACCTTTACTACAGCTTGACACTGAACATTGAGCCTTGATGTGTAGGATAGGTGGGAGGCTTTGAAGCGTGGACGCCAGTCTGCGTGGAGCCAACCTTGAAATACCACCCTTTAATGTTTGATGTTCTAACCTGGCGCCGTGATCCGGCGTGGGGACAGTGTCTGGTGGGTAGTTTGACTGGGGCGGTCTCCTCCCAAAGTGTAACGGAGGAGCACGAAGGTCAGCTAATCCTGGTCGGACATCAGGAGGTTAGTGCAATGGCATAAGCTGGCTTGACTGCGAGAGTGACGGCTCGAGCAGGTGCGAAAGCAGGTCATAGTGATCCGGTGGTTCTGTATGGAAGGGCCATCGCTCAACGGATAAAAGGTACTCCGGGGATAACAGGCTGATACCGCCCAAGAGTTCATATCGACGGCGGTGTTTGGCACCTCGATGTCGGCTCATCACATCCTGGGGCTGAAGTAGGTCCCAAGGGTATGGCTGTTCGCCATTTAAAGTGGTACGCGAGCTGGGTTTAGAACGTCGTGAGACAGTTCGGTCCCTATCTGCCGTGGGCGCTGGAGAATTGAGGGGGGCTGCTCCCAGTACGAGAGGACCGGAGTGGACGCATCACTGGTGTTCGGGTTGTCATGCCAATGGCACTGCCCGGTAGCTAAATGCGGAAGAGATAAGTGCTGAAAGCATCTAAGCACGAAACTTGCCCCGAGATGAGTTCTCCCTGAGACTATAAGTCTCCTGAAGGAACGTTGAAGACGACGACGTTGATAGGCCGGGTGTGTAAGCGCAGCGATGCGTTGAGCTAACCGGTACTAATGAACCGTGAGGCTTAACCTTACAACGCCAAAGAAGTCTGGCGTGTTGAGAGAGAGATTCAGCTTGTGACGGATAAATGTTCATGGCGAAAGCGGTGAACAGACAGAATTTGCCTGGCGGCTGTAGCGCGGTGGTCCCACCTGACCCCATGCCGAACTCAGAAGTGAAACGCCGTAGCGCCGATGGTAGTGTGGGGTCTCCCCATGCGAGAGTAGGGAACTGCCAGGCATCAAATTTAGTGTGCTGATATGGCTCAGTTGGTAGAGCGCACCCTTGGTAAGGGTGAGGTCCCCAGTTCGACTCTGGGTATCAGCACCAGTTTTTCGGTTAAAGTTCGGCATTTAAAAAGAATTTGTCTGGCGGCTGTAGCGCGGTGGTCCCACCTGACCCCATGCCGAACTCAGAAGTGAAACGCCGTAGCGCCGATGGTAGTGTGGGGTCTCCCCATGCGAGAGTAGGGAACTGCCAGACATCAATTAAAGAACCCCTCAGCACTGCTGAGGGGTTTTTGCTTTTATATAATCCATGATTTACTTTACCCCTCAATATTCTTCCTGAACCTGAATATCCTCTCCTGTCCTCAACGCAATTCTTCACCTGCGGCGAAAACCGCGTGGTTCATGTCTTATCCAGAGTACAAAGCATATAACAATAAGCGCCCCACCGAACCGGCGGGGCGAAAGGACGATCAGTGAATAACCTGAGAGAGAAAGGCGCGGGTACGTTCTGACCGGGGATTTGAGAAAAACGCCTGCGGCGGCGCCTCCTCTACAATTTCGCCGCGATCCATAAAGATAACCCGGTCTGCCACCGTACGCGCAAACCCCATTTCATGGGTAACGCATAACATCGTCATACCGGATTCCGCGAGTCCAATCATCGTGTCGAGCACCTCTTTGACCATTTCCGGATCGAGCGCCGACGTCGGCTCATCAAACAGCATAATTTTCGGTTTCATGCACAGCGAGCGGGCAATCGCCACGCGTTGTTGCTGTCCACCGGAGATCTGCCCCGGAAATTTATGCGCATGTTCTGCAATACGCACCCTTTCCAGATAATGCATCGCCAGCGCTTCCGCCTCTTTTTTGGGGAGCTTACGCACCCAAATCGGCGCCAGCGTACAGTTCTGCAATACGGTCAGGTGAGGAAACAGATTAAAATGCTGAAATACCATGCCTACTTCGGTACGCACCTTTTCGATATTGCGCAGGTCGTCGTTCAGCTCAATGCCGTCGACCACAATGCGCCCCTGCTGATGTTCTTCCAGATGATTGATACAGCGGATCGTGGTTGATTTCCCGGAGCCCGATGGCCCGCACAACACGATGCGCTCTCCCTGTTTCACCTTCAGGTTAATATCTTTAAGCACATGAAACTGACCATACCATTTATTGACGTTTTCCAGCGTAATCATCGCGTCGGCAGGCTGCAGTGTTATTTGACTCATGGTTATCCTCAGTGCGGCGTACGCCCGGTGTGAAAGCGCTTTTCCAGATGCTGGCTATAGCGCGACATGCTAAAGCAGAAGATCCAATAGATCAGTGCGGCAAAAACATAGCCCTCCGTCGACATCCCGAGCCAGGCGGGATCGACAGTCGCCTGTTGCACGCTGCTGAAAAGATCGAAAAGCCCGATGATAATCACCAGACTGGTGTCTTTAAAAAGGGCGATGATGGTATTGACCAGGCCCGGAATCACAAGCTTCAATGCCTGTGGCAGGATCACCAGCCCTTGTGTTTTCCAGTAGCCCAGCGCCAGCGATTCCGCTGCTTCGTACTGACCTTTGGGCAGCGCCTGCAAGCCGCCGCGAACCACTTCCGCCACATACGCGGACTGGAACAGAATCACCCCGACCAGCGCGCGGATAAGCTTGTCGATGCTGGTTCCTTCCGCCATAAACAGCGGCAGCATCACGGATGACATAAACAGCACCGTGATGAGCGGTACGCCGCGCCAGAACTCAATAAAAATCACCGAGAGCACCCGCACTACCGGCATTCCGGAACGACGCCCCAGCGCCAGGAGAATACCCAGCGGCAGCGCGCCGGCTATCCCCACCGAGGCGATAATCAGCGTCAACGTCAGGCCGCCCCACTGGCGGGTTTCGACGCGCTCAAGCCCCAGAAAACCGCCATACAGCAGCCACCACACCACAACGGGATACGCGACGGCCCAGCAGGCGATATAGCGTCCGCGTCGCGGCAGCGCGTGCCAGAACATCGGCGCAATGGACAGCAGGCCAATAATCAGCGCCAGATTAATGCGCCAGCGCTCGTCGTGTGGATAGAGCCCATACATAAACTGGCCGAAGCGGGCGTGAATAAATACCCAGCAGGCGCCTTCTTTGGTGCAGTCGGCGCGTGTGCTGCCCACCCAGTTGGCCTGAAAAAAGGCCCAGTTCAGCAGCGGTGGGATAAGCTCCCACATCATCCAGAGGCAAAACAGTGTCAGCAGGCTGTTGCCCCAGCTGGAGAACAGGTTTTTACGCATCCAGACCAGCGCGCCGCGGTTAACCGGACGCGCAGGAGCAGGCGATATCGCATTCGTCGTCATGGTTTAGCGCTCCACCAGGGCTATACGTCGGTTATAAAGGTTCATCAGCAGCGAAATCGACAGGCTGATAATCAGGTATACCGACATCGTAATAGCGATCGTTTCAATCGCCTGTCCGGTCTGGTTCAGCACCGTACCGGCAAACAGCGACACCATATCGGGGTAACCGATGGCGGCCGCGAGCGATGAGTTCTTCACGATGTTCAGATACTGGCTGGTTAATGGCGGGATAATGACGCGCATCGCCTGCGGAATGATCACCTGGCGCAGCGTGACCGGGTTCGGCAGGCCTAACGAGCGGGCCGCCTCATGCTGGCCGTACGGGACGGATAAAATCCCGGCGCGAATAATCTCAGCGATAAACGCGGAGGTATAAACGGAAAGCGCCAGCGTGAGCGCCGCCAGCTCGGGGATCAGCGCCAGCCCGCCGCGGAAGTTAAACCCGCGCAGCGCAGGCACATCCCAGCGCAACGCAGGGCCGAACGCCAGATGCGCCAGTAATGGCAGCACGATGATAAGCAGCAGCAGCGTCGGCCAGGTACGCCGCAGCTGGCCCGTCTTCATCTGGTGTTTTTTATTAAAGCGATATAACCCGGCGGAAAGCGTCAACGCGATAACCAGCGCGGCCACAAAGGCCAGCGCGCCTTCTCCCGCCTCGGGCGACGGCAGATAAAGCCCGCGGTTGCTTAAAAACGCCAGATCGAACGCGCTGACCGCCTGCCGGGGACCCGGCAAATTACGCAGCACCGCGAAATACCAGAAGAAGATCTGCAACAGCGGCGGAATGTTGCGGAAGGTCTCGATATAAACCGTAGAGAGTTTACGCAGCAGCCAGTTATCGGAGAGCCGCGCAAGACCGATAAAAAAACCGAGAAAAGAGGCGAAAACGATACAGAGCGCGGAGACCAGCAGTGTATTCATCAGACCGACCAGGAAAACGCGGCCATACGTGTCGCCTTCCTGGTAATCAATCAGATGCTGAACGATGCCAAACCCGGCGCTGCGGTCGAGAAACGCAAACCCTGAGGTAATACCCCGGCTGTTCAGGTTGGTAATAGTGTTATGAATTAAATACGCGGCGATGCCAAGCACGACAGCAATCGCCACAATCTGGTACAGCCACGCGCGAACCGCAGGGCTGGAAAGGGAAAGAGGTCCTTTCACGCCAGGGCGTCGATGCAACATAGGTAAACCTCAGGCAACCATAACTCTGGGCTGGGCGCCGCGACAGCGACGCCCGTAACGGCATAATGCTTAACGCACCGGCGGCGCGTACTGAATACCGCCTTTATTCCAGAGGTTGTTCTGGCCGCGTTTGATCTTCAGCGGGCTTTCCTGGCCGACGTTACGCTCGAAAATCTCGCCATAGTTACCGACCTGCTTAATGATGTTATATGCCCACTTGTTATCAAGCTTCAGGTCTTTACCGTAGTCGCCTTCTTTCCCTAACAGATGCGCCATATCCGGCGTGGAAGGATTAGCCGCTTTGGCGTCCACGTTTTTGGAGTCGATACCCATCTCTTCGGCGTTCAGCATGGCGAACAGCGTCCAGCGCACAATGGAGAACCACTCCTCATCGCCACGGCGAACAACCGGGCCCAGCGGTTCTTTAGAGATAACTTCCGGTAGCACAATCCATTCGGCAGGGTTGCTGAGCTTAATGCGCAGTGCGTAGAGCTGGGACTGGTCGGAGGCCAGCGTATCGCAGCGCCCGGATTCCAGCGCCTTGGCTGACTCATCGGAGCGATCGAAGGTCACCGGCGTATATTTCATATTGTTGGCTTTAAAGTAATCCGCCACGTTCAGCTCGGTATCAGTACCGGCCTGGATACACACGGTTGCGCCATCCAGCTCTTTAGCGCTTTTCAGACCCGCTTTATTATGGGTCAGGAAGCCGATGCCGTCGTAATAGGTCACGCCAGTGAAAGACATGCCCATGCCCGCATCGCGTGATGACGTCCACGTGGTGTTACGGGAAAGTACGTCCACTTCGCCGGATTGCAGCGCAGTGAAGCGCTCTTTCGCGGTCAGCGGGGTATATTTCACTTTTGACGCGTCGCCAAAGACAGCAGCAGCCACGCCGCGGCAGACATCAACGTCAATACCGGTAAACTTGCCGCCGGCATCCGCATAGGAAAAGCCCGGCAAACCGTCACTGATGCCGCACTGCACAAAACCTTTCTTTTTCACACTGTCCAGCGTGGCGCCCGCATGGGCCTGGTTAGCAACGGCGAACAGCGTGCCTGCGGCGGCCAGAGTGGCGATCATCATCTTCTTCATAATGCATCCTGTGTGGCGAGAATTATCGTTATAGATATAAGGCGACCGGGAGGCGCCAGTTTGCTGTCTGTGGCATAAGCCATAGGGGGTAAAGCAAAGGGAGTGCCAGGTTTACATCAGGCTTAAAAAGCCATGTTCAGATGTATTAAGCGAAGTGTAGACATAAAAGAAATAAATAAGCGCACTGAAAAAGTGCAAAAAGAGTATGCACGCCACATTTTGGAGCAAAATAATCAGCGTTTTATTCAGAAGGCAGGAAGATGATTTACTGCGTTAATATTGCAGGAACAATCAACGAAGAAACCTGTAAGATAACTCACGTGGGGATTTAAAATAACAAAGCAGCGACGCTAAAAAAGAACATGCTTTTAAGGCTGCTTTTTTATTATGCGCCAAAGCAATGCCAAAATTTTACCTTATGACAAAAATCTGCACCGTTTTAAAGCAGCGAGGCGGGCGCAGAGGCCCGCCGGTGTCCGCTTATTTACTCAGCGCGATAATGCCCATCGTTAACCCGGCGAGCGCAGCGGCACCGCCAGCGACAGCGCCTGCGGTTTCCCAGTTATCCTGCGTGGTGCCTTTCATGCATGTGTTGGTATGCACCAGACGGCCCTGATCGTCATAAACCGGCACGCAAGGGGAATCATGGGCGCAACCAGCCAGTAACGTACAAAGCAGCGCGGCGGGAATTACTTTTTTCATCATTCACCTCTACAGAATAAATCGCCGTCCCGAAACGATTCGAATACATTAATCATTTATCGGCAGCGGCCAGTAAAGGAAGGTTATCACGCGTCTGGCCCTGCGTTGAGAGGACAATAATTGCAATTCATGTGAAATGTAAAAATGATGGATAAGCGGGGTGCAAATCAGGATCAATGTGAAGGAATTATGGAGGATAAAAATTAACAACATCGCGCGCCGTAATGACGTCTTAATAATAATGTAATGCTGGTAAGGGCTTGCGGTGATTTTGATGATAATCGACTATGGCAAATCAGGAAAAGAAAATAAAAGAGGGCGCCGTTAAGGCGCCCGTTAATTACGGCTTACGCATTGCCGTTTGGCTTCATAAAGCGTCGGCGGATCACCACGAAAAAGACCGGCACGAAGAAAATCGCCAGTAGCGTGGCGCTGAGCATACCGCCCATCACGCCGGTGCCGACCGCGTTCTGGGCGCCGCTGCCCGCCCCGCGATTAAGCACCAGCGGCAGTACGCCGAGAATAAACGCCAGCGATGTCATCAGAATCGGACGCAGGCGTAAGCGCACCGCTTCAAGCGTCGCGTCCGTCAGGCTCCGCCCCTCTTTTTCCATCAGATCCTTCGCGAACTCGACAATCAAAATGGCGTTTTTCGCCGACAACCCGATCGTCGTCAACAGGCCCACCTGGAAATAAACGTCGTTATTGAGCCCGCGCAGCGACGCTGCCAGCAGCGCGCCGATAATCCCCAGCGGCACCACCAGCATCACTGAAAACGGAATCGACCAGCTTTCATAAAGCGCCGCCAGACACAGAAACACCACCACCAGCGAAATGGCGTATAACGCGGGCGCCTGGTTGCCGGAAAGGCGTTCCTGATAAGAGAGCCCGGTCCAGTCGTAGCCGATGCCAGAAGGCAGTTTCGCGGCGAGGCTTTCCATGAGCGCCATCGCTTCGCCGGTACTTCTGCCGGGCGCCGCCTCCCCCAGAATTTCCATGGACGGCATCCCGTTGTAACGCTCCAGACGTGGTGAGCCGTAGATCCAGTGCGACGTGGTAAATGCAGACAGCGGCACCATATCGCCGCCGCTGCCGCGCACGTAAATAGCGCCGATATCAGACGGCAACATACGGAACGTCGCATCGGCCTGGACGTAGACTTTTTTCACACGGCCCCGGTCGATAAAGTCATTGACGTAGGTGCCGCCCAGCGCCGTCATAATCGTCTGGTTAATGTCCGGAATCGACACGCCCAGCGCCTGCGCTTTCTCCTGATCGACATCCAGTTTGAACTGAGGCGTATCTTCAAGGCCATTCGGGCGTACGCGCGTCAGTACGTCCGGATGCTCATGAACCATGCCCAGCAGCTGATTGCGCGCCTGCGTCAGCGCGTCATGCCCCAGGTTGGCCTGATCTTTCAGCTCGAAGTCAAAGCCGGTGGCGGTGCCCAGTTCAAGAATGGCCGGGAGGTTAAACGGAAAAACCAGCCCGTCCTGGAGCTTGCCGAATGCATGGCTTGCGCGGGAAACAATCGCCCCGACGCTGTTTTCATGACCGGGGCGCTCCTCCCACGGCTTAAGGCTGATAAACGCAATCCCGGCGTTTTGCCCCTGACCGCTGAAGCTAAAGCCGCTGACGGTAAATACCGAGTCCACATTGGCTTTCTCATCGTTGAGATAGTAATGCGTCACCTGGTCGAGCAGTTGCTGAGTGCGCGCCTGCGTCGCGCCCGACGGCAGCTGCACCATCGTCATAAAGACGCCCTGATCTTCTTCCGGCAGGAAGGATGTCGGCAGGCGGACAAAGAGTACCGTCATACCCGCCACAATCAGCAGATAGAGTAAAAGATAGCGCCCGGTTTTATGCAGAATACCGCCCACGCTCTGGGTGTAGTGGTTTACGCTCAGATCAAAGCGCGCATTAAACCAGACGAAAAACTTCGCTTTCTTCTCGTGGTGATCGTCCGCCGCCGGTTTGAGCAGCGTGGCGCACAGGGCTGGCGTGAGGATCAGCGCCACCAGCACGGAAAGCGCCATAGAGGAGACGATAGTCACGGAGAATTGCCGGTAGATAGCGCCGGTCGAGCCGCCAAAGAACGCCATCGGCACGAAAACGGCAGAGAGCACCATTGCGATCCCTACCAGCGCGCCCTGAATCTGCGACATCGACAGCTGCGTCGCCTCTTTAGGCGGCAGTTTCTCTTCCGCCATCACGCGCTCGACGTTTTCGACCACCACGATGGCGTCATCCACCAGCAGCCCTATCGCCAGCACCATCCCGAACATCGTCAGGGTATTGATGGAATAACCGAACGCCGCCAGCACCGCGAAGGTGCCGAGCAGCACAACCGGCACGGCGATGGTAGGGATAAGCGTCGCCCGCAGGTTTTGCAGGAACAGGTACATCACCAGGAAAACCAGGACGATGGCTTCAAACAGCGTTTTCACCACTTCGTGAATGGAGATTTTCACAAACGGCGTGGTGTCGTAGGGATAAACCACCTTCATGCCCTGAGGGAAATAGTGCTGCAAATCGGCAAGCGTCGTTTTAATCGCCTTTGCGGTATCCAGCGCGTTGGCGCCGGTAGCAAGCTTGATGCCAAGCCCCGTGGCGGGCTGACCGTTAATTTTGGTCAGCATATTGTAGTTCTCGCCGCCCAGTTCAATCCGCGCCACGTCGCGCAGGCGCACCTGCGAGCCGTCCGGGTTGACCTTCAGCATAACGCGGCCAAACTCCTGCGGATCTTTAAGCCGCGTCTGGGCGATGATCGACGCGTTAAGCTGCTGCCCCGGCACGGCGGGCGTGCCGCCGAGCTGGCCTGCGGCTATCTGGTTATTCTGCGCTTTCAGTTGATTGATAACGTCCAGCGGCGTGAGCTGGTAGTTATTCATCGCATGCGTATCAAGCCAGATGCGCATGGCATATTGCGCGCCGAACAGCTGCACGTCGCCGACGCCATTGGTGCGGCTGATCGTGTCTTTAACATCCGAAGAGACGTAGTCAGCGATATCTTCCTGGGTCAGCAGCGGGTTGTCGCTAATAAATCCGGCAACCAACAGGTAACTACTGCTGGATTTCTCGACGCTCACGCCCTGTTGCTGGACCTCCTGCGGCAGCAGCGGCATGGCGAGCTGCAGCTTATTTTGCACCTGCACCTGGGCGATGTCCGGGTCAGTACCGGAGGTAAAGGTGAGCGTGACGGTCACGCCGCCCGCGGAGTCGCTGGTGGAGGACATGTACATCAGGTTATCGATGCCATTCATGTTCTGCTCGATAACCTGCGTTACGGTGTCCTGCACCGTCTGCGCATCGGCGCCCGGATACGTCGCCGAAACGGCGATAGCGGGCGGGGCGATGGTCGGGTACTGGGCGATGGGAAGCTGTAAGATCGCCAGCGCGCCCGCCATCATCATGATTATCGCCAGAACCCAGGCGAAAATAGGGCGTTGAATAAAGAAGTTAGCCATAGCGTTACCTTATTTCGCAGGCGCGGAAACGGGCGTGACGACGGCGCCCGGATGCGCTTTTTGCAGTCCGCTGACGATGACTTTCTCGCCCGTTTTAAGCCCGCTGGTGACGAGCCAGTTCTCTTTAATGGCCTGACTTGTCGTGACGCTGCGGTTTTCCACCTGGTTTTTCTCATTAACGACCATGACCATCGCCTCGCCGCGCGGCGTGCGCGTCACGCCCTGTTGAGGCACCAGAATGGCGTCAGGCTGAATTCCTTCGTGAATGCGGGCGCGCACGAACATCCCAGGCAGCAGGAGATGCTGCGGGTTCGGGAAAAGTGCGCGCAGCGTAATCGAGCCGGTGCTCTCATCGACGGTAACGTCGGAGAACTGCAACTGGCCTTTCAGCGGGTAGGTATCGCCGTTTTCCATTACCAGTTCGACGTTCCCGGCATCGGCTTCTTTTTCAACGTTCCCCTGGGCCATCGCATTTTTCAGGCGCAGAAAATCGGTGCTGGATTGCGTGACGTCCACATACATCGGATCGAGCTGCTGAACCGTCGCCAGTTCGCTCGCCTGGCTGTTGGTCACGAGCGCGCCTTCGGTCACGCTGGATTTGCCGATGCGTCCGCTGATTGGCGAAGTGACTTTCGTCCAGGCCAGATTGATTCTGGCGCTCTCAAGCGCGGCTTTCGCCGCCGCGACGCTCGCCTCTGCCTGATGAGCACTTGCTACCGCCTCGTCATATTCCTGCTTGCTGATGTACTGCGTGCCCGTCAGCGCCGCGTAACGTTTTACCGTCAGGCGGGCCATCTCGGCCGCGGCCTGCGCTTTCGCGAGATCTCCTCTGGCGCTCTGCCACGCCGCCTGATACATCGCGGGGTCTATCTGGTAGAGCGAGTCGCCTGCGTTAACATCAGCGCCTTCGGTAAAGTTTCGGCTGAGGATAATACCGCTGACCTGCGGACGAACCTGGGCTACGCGAAACGCGCGGGTGCGGCCCGGCAGTTCGGTGACCACCGCGACGGGAGAAGGCTGCACGATATGCACGGTCACCTGGGGCGCGGCGGCGGCAGGCGCGTTATCACTTTGAGAATCACAACCTGTCATCCCTGACACACAGAAGTACAGGCCAAGAGGCATAAGCAGAAGCCTGGCATAATTGGTCATTGCTGTTCCTTTATTAGCATAAATACGATATCCACCGTCAGGCCGGTAGCAGGAATATGGATGAGCTGAAAATAACAAAGCGCTATCGTACAAATAATCCGGCGTCTGTGTCAGCATTCCTTATTTATTCGGACAGCGAAAAGCATCAGAAAGCAAAGAATGTGCTTCATTTATTTTTAGTTTTATGATTTCCGAAATGAGTTTGTTACTGCCTGCGCGGAAATATGTCACGAATGAAATGTATTTATATTTTGTATTTTAATTATTAATTCATTCTTTAAATCTATATAAAAAATCACACCCTTAAAAAGCCAGGATGTGATAAAAACGGCAAAGCTCTTTTAATGTCTACCCCGCCAGGAAAAGGCAAGGTGATTTATGGCCCGGAGAACCAAACAAGAGGCGCTCAAGACGCGCCAGCAACTGATCGATGCCGCCATTTTTATGTTTGCCGAGCAAGGTGTCGCGCATACCACGCTTACCGATATCGCGCAGGCCGCGCAGGTGACGCGCGGCGCGGTGTACTGGCATTTCACCAGTAAGGCGGAATTGTTTAATGCAATCTGGCAGCAGCAATTACCGGTAAGAGACATCATCCGCCCGACCATTTCAGAGGAGGCGTGGCGCGATCCTTTACGTTTATTACGGGAAACATTCATTGCCGCACTGCAATATATCGCCAGGAGTCCACGTCAGCGCGCGCTGCTGCAAATTCTTTACCGTAAATGCGAATTTGATGAAGCGATGATGCCGGAGGGCGAAATCCGCGAGCGTATTGGGTTCAGCAGGCGTTATGTTGGCGAATTATTGCGGCAGGGCATTGCGGATAAACAAATCGCCGGCTCTTTGGATGTCGATATCATGTTAACGATTTTACACGGCTGCCTGAGTGGTATTCTTAAAAACTGGTTATTTCAACCCGACGCCTGCGATCTTTTCAGTCAGGCGCCCGCGCTGGTGGACAATATATTGCGCATGTTGCCGCGCCCGGAAAATAACGGCGCGCAACCGGGTAATCAAAAATAAACGCCTCTTCGCCAGCCGTCTGGTAGCCGCTGGCGTGGCGCTTAGCCTGAGGTGCTTTCTTCTGTTACCGCTACCGGCTGAGGGGCGCCAGATTTTCACCTTCGCGCGTGATCACCTCCGGTGGCAACGGTTTGCCGAGCAAATAGCCCTGTAAGGTGTTGCAGCCAAGCTCCGTGAGGAACTGCTGCTGTTCAACCGTTTCCACCCCTTCGGCCACTACCCGCAGATTAAGGGTCTTCGCCAGCGCTACAATGGCGGAAACGATCGTCGCATCCTCGCCCTCGGCGCGTAATTCATTCACAAATGCGCGGTCAATTTTCAGTTCGCTGGCGGGCAGACGCTTCAGATAGAGTAGGCTCGAATAACCCGTACCGAAATCGTCAATCGACGCTTTCACGCCGAGCTCCGTGAGCCGGGTAAGCAATCGCACACTTTCATCCGGATTACTCATGGCCGTGGTTTCGGTCACTTCCAGAATCAGTTTCTCCGGCGCTATCTGATGGCGTTCAAGACAGCCCATTACCATCTCCACCAGGCCCGGCTGCTCAAACTGCATCGTGGAGAGATTCACGGCAACCGACCAGGCGGTGTGACCCGCCAGGTGCCACTCATTCAACTGGCGGCAGGCTTCGTCCAGCACCCATTCGCCAATATTAATAATCATCCCGGTTTTTTCCGCCAGCGGCAGAAACGCATCAGGCGACAGCAGCCCGTATTGCGGATGCTGCCAGCGCAGCAGCGCCTCAAAACCGACAACCGGTCCGGAAGGCGCCTGGAATTTTGGCTGATAAACAAGGCGAAGCTCTTTACGCTCGCGCGCCAGCCAGAGATCATTCATCAACTGAAGCTGGGTCTGCGCCTGGGTGTTCATGGAAGGCTGGAAAAAACTGTAACCGTTACGGCCGGTGTGCTTGGTGTGGTACATCGCGGCATCGGCATTAAACAGCAGCTCACGGCTATTTTTGCCGTCGTGCGGGTAGAAGGCGATGCCGATGCTGATCGTCACCACGACTTCATAAGGCTGAATGGTAAAAGGCGTATCGAACGCGTGCACCAGGGCGTTGGCAAGCCCCGCCGCGTCATTGGGCTGATCGGTTTCCGCCAGTAATACAAACTCATCGCCGCCGATGCGCGCCAGCGTAAACTGCCCTTTAAGCTGTTCCTTCAGGCGCTCGGTAACGGCAACCAAAAGCCGGTCGCCCGTGTTATGTCCGTAGGCGTCATTGACGGCTTTGAAGCCGTCGAGATCCATAAACATCAGCGTAAAACGGCTCTCTTCGCGATCGGCTTTGCTAATCGCCTGATCGAGACGATCCTCAAGCAGAATACGATTCGGCAGGCGCGTGAGCGTGTCGTGCAGCGCCAGCTGGGCCAGTTCTTTATTGGCTTCAGCCAGTGAAGAGGCGAGCAGCGAGGTGCGCGCCTGCAGACGGGCGTCGAACATCGACATCAGCAGCGAGATGCCGAGTATCGCAAGCGTCACCAGCGTCACGACCAGCGCCAGCCAGCGGGTATTCACGCCCATATGCGTGGCATGGGTGTGGCCGGAAAAATTGGCGGCCAGCATACCGGTATAATGCATGCCCGCGATCGCAATCCCCATAATGATGGCGGCCCCCGCGCGCATCAGCGCGACGTGGCCCACATCCTGGCGCAGCCGGAAAGTGAGCCACAGCGCGGCCACCGAGGCCAGCAGGGCAATCACCACTGACAGCGCTACCCATCCCCAGGCCCAGATAATGCCCGGCTCCACCAGCAGCGCCGCCATACCGGTATAGTGCATCGCGGCAATACCGCAGCCCAGAACCAACGAGCCAGGAATAAGACGAGAGGCTTTTAGCTCAGCGCCGGACACCAGCCACAGCGCGAACAGCGCGGAGCCGATGGCGATAAGCAGCGATGCCGTGGTAATGAGAGGGTCATAACTTAACGTGACAGGCAGGCTCATCGCCAGCATGCCGATAAAATGCATCGCCCAGATGCCTATGCCCATTGCGACGCTGCCGCCCACCAGCCAGATGCGCGCGACGTGGCCGCTGCTGGTGGTCACGCGCCCGGCCATATTCAGCGCGGTACTTGACGCCAGGATAGCCACTATAAAAGAGGTCACAACAAGAACATGGTCGTAATGACTAACCAGCATGGCGTCTCATCCAAAAAGGGTCGTGCATCCTCAGGCCTTGCCTGGCGGGCCTGCGGAGTGTAGAGGGAGCGCTGAACATTATCACTGCCGAAAACCCGGCGGAAGCAATTTAAGACCCCTTAGTGTCAATGGATTTGACAGGTATAACCGTGTTCAGCCATGTCGCTACGGCGCCGATATTTCTGGCACGATACTGACATTAGTGTAGCGCGGGGGCGGTATTTGTCAGGCCAGGCGGGAGAACGGCGGCAGGGCGATCGGCACAAAACAAAAAAGGCGCTTCCCCATGCCGGTTAGCGCCTTTTTAATCAGCAATTTACTAAGCGAACTTAGTTCATGCCGTATTTTTTCAATTTTTTACGCAGCGTACCGCGGTTGATACCCATCATCAGCGCAGCGCGGGTCTGGTTGCCGCGGGTGTATTGCATCACCATGTCCAACAGGGGCTGTTCTACTTCAGCCAGTACCAGCTCATACAGATCATTAACATCCTGACCATTCAGTTGAGCAAAATAGTTCTTCAGTGCCTGTTTTACCGAGTCACGCAGGGGCTTTTGAGTCACCTGATCCTGAGAGTTAACGGTAGAAACGGTCAGTACGTCAGAATTTACGCGTTGTTCGAACATAGTTCTGTCAGCTCTTTATTTCTGTTTACGCAAAATTTTCGAAGTATGCCTCCAACGCCTCCAGCTGTTCGCTGGCATCCTCAATGGCGTTGAATGTGCGCCGAAACTGGTCATCTGGAGCATGTTCCTGGAGATACCAGGCTACATGTTTACGCGCGATTCGGTACCCCTTTGCCTGGCCGTAAAAGTCATGCAATTCCCGAACGTGCGCGCAAAGCAAACGCTTAACCTCTGCCAGAGGCAGAGGGGGCAGCAACTCCCCAGTGTCCAGATAGTGCTGGATTTCCCGGAAGATCCAGGGTCTTCCCTGAGCCGCGCGACCTATCATCAGAGCATCAGCCCCTGTATAGTCGAGCACAGCTCTGGCTTTATGCGGGGAAGTAATGTCGCCATTCGCAATAACCGGAATGGAGACCTTCTGCTTAACTGTCCGAATGCTGTCGTATTCTGCGTTGCCCTGAAACAAACAGGCGCGCGTGCGGCCATGAATCGTCAGCGCCTGAATACCACATTCTTCAGCCAATTGGGCAATTTCTACACAGTTACGGTTAGCCGGATCCCAGCCGGTGCGAATTTTCAGCGTAACGGGAACGTCCACTGCGTTAACTACCGCGGTCAGGATAGACTTCACCAGTTCCGGGTATTGCAGAAGGGCTGAACCTGCCAGCTTGCGATTCACTTTTTTAGCCGGGCAACCCATATTGATATCAATAATCTGGGCGCCGTTATCCACGTTAATACGCGCGGCTTCCGCCATCTCTTCGGGCACGCTGCCGGCAATTTGCACCGTGCGAATACCCGGCTCATCCACATGTACCATCCGCAACCGGGATTTATCGCTCGCCCAGACTTCAGGGTTAGAGGACATCATCTCAGAAACGGTTAACCCTGCTCCCATCTCGTAGCACAGCGTCCGAAACGGTCTGTCTGTAATGCCAGCCATCGGGGCTGCGATCAGGCGATTTCTGAGCTGGTAGTGTCCGATACGCATGAGTGAAGAAATGACCATACTGTGCCTGCAAGGCGGCGTATATTACGCATTTTTTGCACGAGATGAAAGGCCAAACTTTGAACAATCCGATGCGACAGATCAATGAATCGGCGTCTGTACTGAATCCCTTAATAAATTAAACTTAACAATCATAGCGTTAAACAAAATCGCTGAAAAAACATACGTGAAAAAAATCCCGGAAAACGTTCTTTTTTTAACGAAACGGCAGGCGCAGAAGCGAGATAAACGGCGATAAATTGTGCGAATTAAGCGATAAAATGCGATCTGAGTCTCGTTATATCGCTGGTGGATCCTGCGAGGGAGGGCAGAAATGCTGGTTAAAAGGCGGGCGGACTTTTCCGCCCGTAGTGGATTATTCTACGACTACACGCCCGTGAAGAGGCTGCACGGGACGGTTATTATCGTGATGCATAACCTGTTTGAATTTATTGAGCTGCTCTGATGACAGCGTCAGTGGATGCTTCAGCACAAGCCAGGCAATACCTTCACTGCAGGGCGGCGTGGTTAGCGAACCGCTAAAACGATAGTACGTCTTATCTTTCGGCAGCAGTTTATTGATATCGATAGCGGCGGTCAGCGGTTGACTGGCGTCGGCATGGTCAGGCAGCGCCTGCCAGAGCTTCTCAAGTTCGGCGTTCGCCGCTCCGGTTTTAAACATCACCGCGACAACCGCTATCTCACCGGCCGCGTTTTTATGCACCAGATGCATTTCGAGATCGTAATGCTTGCCGTGAAGCGTATTTTCACTTGGCGCATGGAAATGGAACTGCTGGAGGCGATACGGCACGCCATCGATCAGGACGTTATCTTGCGTTGTTTCCGGCAGTGTCGCCTGAATAGTATGGCCGTTATTGAGGATCAGCGACGGGCCGTCAATATAGTGCGTATTCAGCGGCACGACATGGGCTTTTAACGTGTTGTCGATATCAATAGGTGACTGGTTCATGCCTTTCTGGCACAGGCTGAAATCCGGATCCAGCGATCCCCAGTGATCGGGCGCGCCTTCACCTTCATAACTCCAGTGAGAGGCCATCGCCAGGGCGGGGAACAGACTCAGGGCGAGCCAAACGGAACGAGCAATTTTCGTAGCCATAAACGAATTCTCTGTATGAATAATGAATGCTTTCTCATTCGTGAAATATATATTTCACACAGTTATTATAAGGTTATGGCGGGTCACCCAAAAATCAAACAGTGTATAAAAAAACAAAAAAGCGCGGAGAATGCCGCGCTTTTTTGTAACGATTGATGCTTTAGCTGTTAGTGATGGACTCTAGCGCTTCACGCCGGTAATCCGGCACCACTCTTCTTTTTCCACGACCGGATCGAGCGTAAACAGCGCGTCATACGCCTCGCATACGCTTTGTGCCTGGCTTGCCAGAATACCGGAAAGGCCCAGTCGCCCGCCCTGAACCGGCAGTACGCTAATCAGCGGCGCGAGTTCGCGCAGCGGGCCTGCAAGAATATTGGCGACTACGACGTCAGCCTGCATATCCGCGGGCTGGTTTTCCGGGAGATAAAGCTCCAGGCGCTCCGAGACGCCGTTGCGCTCGGCATTATCGCGGCTCGCCTGAATCGCCTGCGGGTCGATATCCACGCCGATCGCTTTCGCCGCGCCCAGTTTCAGTGCGGCAATCGCCAGAATGCCGGAGCCGCAGCCAAAATCGATAACGGTTTTACCGGCCAGATCCAGCCCGTCCAGCCACTGCAGGCAGAGGGAGGTCGTCGGGTGTGTGCCGGTGCCGAACGCCAGGCCCGGATCGAGCATCACGTTAACGGCGTTCTCATCCGGCACGTCGCGCCAGCTTGGGCAGATCCACAGCCTTTCGCCGAAGCGCATCGGGTGGAAGTTATCCATCCACTCGCGCTCCCAGTCTTTATCTTCCAGCTGCTCGATTTTATGGGCGAAGCCTGCGCCGGGAAGCGGGGCGTTTTCCAGCATGGCGACCACATCCTGCATGTCTGTTTCCGCGTCAAACAGGCCGATGACGTCGGTATCGCCCCACAGGCGAGTTTCACCCGGCAGCGGCTCGAACACCGGCGTGTCGTGGGTGTCCTGGAAGGTCACGGAGACCGCGCCGCTTTCCATCAGCGCATCGCTAATCGCTTCGGCGTTAGCGCCAGTGGTGTTTATTTTCAGTTGGATCCAGGGCATGGCATTACTCATTCATTAACAGAGGAAACAGGCGCGGCCTGCGGAACCGGGCGACCGAAAAGGTTACCCGCCACAAAGGCCAGCAGACTCAACAGCAGGGACGGCACAATTGGATGAAAGCCGAACAGCTGTATTTTAAACGTGGCCAGCAGCGCGTAAAGCACGCCGCCGACAATCATACCGGACAGCGCGCCTGCCGCGTTGGCGCGTTCCCAGTAAAGGCCCAGCACCAGCGGCCAGAGGAACACGGCTTCCAGCCCGCCAAAGGCCAGCAGGTTGAGCCAGATAATCATTTCGGGCGGACGCCACGCGGCCAGCAGCAGCAGGACACTGAGCACTAACGTAATCAGCGACGACATCCGCTTCAGGCGTTTCTCGTTGTGGATCTCCGCCGGACGGAGATTCAGCCACAGATCTTTGACGATCGTCGCGGAAGACTGCAACAGCTGCGCGTTGATCGTCGACATGATCGCAGCCATCGGCGCGGCGAGGAAGATCCCGGCGGCGAAGGGCGGCAGAACCGTCACCATCAGCGTCGGGATAACCAGATCGGGCACATGTAAATCCGGAAGCACCGCGCGGCCCAGCGCACCGGCAAGATGCATCCCCAACATCAAAATCGCCACGACAATCGTGCCGAGAATAATGCCGCGATGCACCGCTTTGCTGTCTTTATAGGAGATACAGCGCACCGCCGTATGCGGCAGGCCGATCACTCCGAAACAGACCAGCACCCAGAACGACGTCATAAACGCGGGCGACAGCATATCTTCCGCGCCCTGCGGCGACACCAGTTTCGGGTCGATATGCTGAAGCTTATCCACCGCGCTGTGCAGGCCGCCAGCCGCATGGACTACGCCTATCAGCAAGACGGTGGTGCCGATAAGCATCACCAGACCCTGCAGCGTGTCGTTAAGGACGCTTGCGCGAAAACCGCCGAACGCGGTGTAGAGCGCAATACTGATGCCAAAAATCAGCAGGCCGGTTTCGTAAGGAATGCCCGCTGCCGTCTCCAGCAGGCGCGCGCCGCCGATAAACTGTACCGTCATGGCGCCAATAAACGCCACCAGCAGGCTCAGGCTCGCCAGCCATACCAGCAGCCGACTCTGAAAGCGCGCGTAGAGCATATCGTTAAGCGTCACGGCGTTATAACGCCGAGAGAGGATGGCGAATTTCTTGCCGAGAATACCGAGCGACAGCCAGACGGCAGGCAGCTGGATCATCGCCAGCAGCACCCAGCCGAGCCCATATTTATACGCGGCGCCCGGCCCGCCGATAAACGAGCTGGCGCTGACATAAGTGGCGGTCAGCGTCATCGCCAACACCACGCCGCCCATCGAACGACTGCCGAGGAAATATTCATTCAGGAAATTGCCGCTGCTGCGGCGCTTCATCGCATACAGCGACAGGCCAAACACCACCAGCAAATAGGCGACAAGAGGCACAATGACGTCATGCTGCATCGTTATCCTCCAGAGGAATGTCGCGGAAAATCACGCGCACCATCAGCCAGCAAAGCAGAATAAACAGCAGCGGCACCAGCAGGCAGGCCATCTCAAACCAGTGCGGCAGGCCAGTGATGCCCTGTTGCGAATCAGGTAAGTAAGCGGCCACCAACCAGGCGGCGAGATAGAGGAGGGTCAGCCACAGCGCCCAGCGCGCTTCTTTATGGGCCTGAACAAAGCGTTTGTCCATTGTCATACCCTGTCAGTGAAGAAAGCGGCGATTGTACCCTGGCACTTCCGGGGAGGCACAAAAAATAAAGGCCAGCAGAGCTGGCCTTGTGCAGGGAAACGGGGCTTATTTTTCTTGCAGGCCCAGTTTCTTCTCCAGGTAATGGATGTTTGTTCCACCGTGCTGGAAGTTTTCGTCGTTCATGATGCGGGTTTGCAGATCAACGTTGGTTTTGATGCCGTCGATGATCAACTCCTGCAGGGCGTTACGCATACGGGCCAGCGCCACGTCGCGGTTTTCGCCATAGCAGATGAGCTTGCCGATCATGGAATCGTAATACGGCGGTACGGTATAACCGGCGTAAATATGCGATTCCCAACGAACGCCAAAGCCGCCAGGCGCATGGAAGCGCGTGATTTTACCCGGGCTTGGCAGGAACGTGTTCGGGTCTTCGGCGTTGATACGGCATTCGACCGCATGGCCTTTGACCACGACTTCTTCCTGTTTGATAGAGAGCGGCTGACCGGCAGCGATACGCAGCTGCTCTTTGATAAGGTCAACGCCCGTGATCATCTCGGTCACCGGATGCTCTACCTGAATACGGGTGTTCATCTCGATAAAGTAGAACTCGCCGTTTTCAAACAGGAACTCAAACGTACCCGCGCCGCGATAGCCGATATCCACACACGCTTTCGCGCAGCGCTCGCCGATATAACGACGCAGTTCCGGGGTAATGCCCGGCGCTGGCGCTTCTTCGACGACTTTCTGGTGACGACGCTGCATAGAGCAGTCGCGTTCCGCCAGATAGATAGCGTTGCCCTGACCGTCCGCCAGCACCTGAATTTCGATGTGGCGTGGGTTTTCCAGGTACTTCTCCATGTAGACCATATCGTTGCTGAAAGCGGCTTTCGCTTCCGCTTTGGTCATGGAGATGGACTGCGCCAGTTCAGCATCGCTGCGCACAACGCGCATACCGCGACCGCCGCCGCCGCCGGATGCTTTGATAATCACCGGGTAGCCGATGCGTTTCGCATGGGCGCGGTTCTTATCCATATCGTCGCCCAGCGGGCCGTCAGAGCCCGGTACGGTCGGTACGCCCGCTTTTTTCATCGCGGTGATCGCGGACACTTTATCGCCCATCAGACGGATGGTGTCAGCTTTCGGGCCAATGAAGATAAAGCCGGAGCGCTCAACCTGCTCGGCGAAGTTGGCGTTCTCAGAGAGGAAGCCATAACCCGGGTGAATAGCTACCGCGCCAGTAATTTCAGCGGCTGCGATGATTGCCGGGATGTTCAGATAGCTTTTGACTGACGGCGCCGGACCGATGCACACGGTCTCGTCAGCCAGCAATACGTGTTTCAGATCGCGGTCCGCAGTGGAATGCACAGCAACGGTCTTGATGCCCAGTTCTTTACAGGCACGAAGAATACGCAGTGCGATTTCGCCGCGGTTAGCGATGACAATTTTATCCAGCATGTTCGCCTCGTTATTCGATGACAACCAGCGGCTCGTCAAATTCTACTGGCTGACCGCTTTCCACCAGGATCGCTTTCACAACGCCTGCTTTGTCGGATTCGATCTGGTTCATCATTTTCATCGCTTCAACGATGCACAGGGTGTCGCCCACGTTGACTTTCTGGCCTACTTCCACAAACGCTTTCGCATCCGGGCTCGGGGTACGATAGAAGGTACCAACCATCGGGGAACGTACGATGTGACCACTGACTTCTGCGGCAGCCGGAGCTTCCATCGCCGGAGCGGCAGCCGGAGCAACAGCGTTAGACAGGGCCGGCTGGGGCTGCATCATTGGCGCGGCATACGCCTGCTGCATCATCGGGAAGCCCGTATTAGCCGGGGAACGGCTGATACGTACAGACTCTTCGCCTTCAGAAATTTCCAGTTCAGCGATGCCTGATTCTTCAACCAGCTCGATCAGTTTTTTAATCTTACGAATATCCATGAGTGGGTTCCGTACTCTTGTTTAGTGTGATTGTGACAAGCGTTTGACCGCCGTCTGTAAAGCATAGGTATAGCCGTCGGCGCCTAAACCGCAGATGACGCCGGCTGCGATATCTGAAAGGTATGAATGATGCCGGAAAGGCTCTCGTGCGTGCACATTGCTCAGGTGGATCTCGATAAACGGGATATTCACCGACAGCAGCGCGTCGCGCAGCGCCACGCTGGTATGCGTAAACGCGGCCGGATTGATCAGGATATAGTCAATCTTGTCTTTAGCCTGATGAATTCGGTCGATAAGGGCATATTCAGCGTTGGATTGCAGGTGATCGAGCGACACATTCAACTGCTGCGCGACAGCGGCGAGTTCGTTAACAATTTGTTCCAGCGTCTGTGTGCCGTACTTCTCCGGCTCACGGGTGCCCAGCATGTTAAGATTCGGGCCGTTCAAAAGCAAAATGTGAAATTTCTCGGTCATCCTGGCGCTATCTCCTGCCATCTTCCGGTAAATGTCAAAATATACCTTCATCGTCTGGTTGTCACCCGTCGGCGAGTAAAAAGCCCCGGCTGAAAAACCAAAGTCGCACATTATAACGATTTCGTAGCATTTGGCAGCTAAATACTGGTCTTATCAGGGAAGATTATCAACCACCCTCAGGAAAACGTTATCGGGGAATAACAGAAGTGCGGGAAAACGCACATAAACGCGTCACGTTCGCCACCATTGACGCAACTTTTTGTAGCGCCATGCCAGCAGGAGAATCGCGCCCAGCGCGTAGAGCATGGGTTGCGGCGACAGGATCTTCACTGACCACAGATAGTGAATCGGCGCGAGTATCGCCACCAGATAGATGAAGTTATGCACCGTTTGCCACCGGCGACCGAGTTTTCGCTGCGCCGCCTGGAAAGAGGTCAGCGCCAGCGCCAGCAGAATAAGCCAGCTGATAACACCGAGTGTCAGGTAGGGACGCGAGACCAGCTCGCTGCCCAGCAGCGACAGATTGCTCAGCCCCAGCTCCAGCAGCGAATAGCTCACCAAATGCAGCGTCGCCCACGCAAAGCACCACAAGCCCAGCAAACGCCGGGTGCGGATAAGCAACGGTTGCTTTAACAGGCGGGTCAGCGGCGTTACGAGCAACGTGGCAAGCAGCAGTTTTAGCGCCATTCTGCCGGTAAAATGCTGGATATCTTTCGCCGGATCGGCGCTGAATAAGCCCTGGCTTGCGGCATAGAAAAGCCACAACAGCGGTAAAAAGGCGGCGAGATGCAGCGCCACTTTCAGCCAGGTAATCTGTTTTGCTGTTAAACGCACTCAGAAGTTCTCCCGCAGATCGAGGCCTTTATAGAGCGATGCCACCTCGTCGGCGTAGCCGTTGAACAGTAGCGTCGGCTGGCGCTTCACATCCAGCACGCCGCCCGCGCCAATCACGCGCTCGCTGGCCTGTGACCAGCGCGGATGATCGACATGCGGATTCACGTTGGCGTAAAAACCATATTCATCCGGCGCGGCAAGGTTCCACGTGGTCGGCGGGCGTTCGCGAGTCAGCGTAATGCTGACTATCGACTTAATGCCTTTAAAGCCATATTTCCACGGTACGGTCAGACGCACCGGCGCGCCGTTTTGCGGCGGCAGCGCTTTGCCGTAAACGCCGGTTGTCAGCATTGTAAGCGGGTGCATCGCCTCATCGAGCCGCAATGCCTCGACATACGGATACTCAAGCCCGCCGCCGATAAAGCGGTCTTTCTGGCCCGGCATAATCTCGGGCGCGTACAGCGTCTTGAAGGCGACATATTTCGCGTTGCTGGTGGGCTCCACCAGCGCGAGCAGCTTATGCAGCGGAAAACCTATCCACGGCACGACCATCGACCAGGCTTCGACGCAGCGCATCCGGTAAATGCGCTCTTCCAGCGGAAACTTTTTGGTGAGGTCGTCGTGATCCAGCGTCAGCGGCTTCGCCACTTCTCCGTCAATCTTCAGCGTCCACGGATTCGTTTTCAGGACACCGGCGTTTGCGGCAGGGTCGGCTTTATCCAGCCCAAATTCATAGAAGTTGTTATAGCCCGTAACTTTGTCTTCCGGCGTCAGGTCAAGTTTCGCCTGATACTGCGCGGGCCGCGAGAAATCAAGCGGCGCGCCGGCGGGCGCTTTGGGACGGTCATTTCCTTTAAACCAGGAGAGCACATCCGCGTGGGCGGCAGTGGGCAGCGAGAGCGCCGCAGTAGTAATGCCCAGGGCTTTGAGCACCTGACGGCGCTGCATAAAGAAAGCCGACTCGGCGGTGACATCGGCTTCGGTTAAACGACTGACTTTTTTCATGACCGGCTCCGCAATAACGACACGTAACGCTACGCCTTAATCATGACAGGGCACAAGTCAGCCTGCGAGTGGAGAGGTTAATTATCTGTAAATAAATTTTAGCTTAACGAATTTTTACCAGCGTCCGGCCCTGCGCGCGGTTGTTGATAATCGCCTCGGCGAAGTCAGGGGCCTGGTCCAGCGTGATTTCGGTGGCGCTCTGCTCATAAAAGGAGGCTGGCAGATCGCGCACCAGGCGCTGCCAGGCTTCGAGGCGGCGCGGCGCAGGCGTCATAACGGAATCAACGCCCTGCAGGCGCACATTACGCAATATAAAAGGCATCACCGTGGTCGGCAGCGCAAAACCGCCCGCCAGACCGCAGGCCGCCACGCAGCCGCCGTAATTCGTCTGCGCCAGCACTTTCGCCAGCACTTTATCGCCGACGGTGTCTACTGCACCCGCCCACAGCTGCTTCTCCAGCGGGCGGCTTTCGGCAAACTCGTCGCGGCCGACAATACGGCTGGCGCCGAGTCTTCTCAGATAATCATGTGTACTTTCGCGCCCGGAGACGGCGACAACCTGATACCCCAGGTTATGCAGCAGCGCCACCGCCGTACTGCCCACGCCGCCGCTTGCGCCGGTGACGAGCACTTCGCCGCTTTCCGGGCGCACGCCTGCCTCTTCCAGGGCCATCACGCACAGCATCGCCGTAAAGCCCGCCGTGCCGATAATCATCGCCTGACGTCCATCGAGTCCCTGCGGCAGCGGCACCAGCCAGTCGGCTTTCACGCGCGCCGTTTCGGCAAGGCCGCCCCAGTGGTTTTCGCCAACGCCCCAGCCGGTCAGGAGCACCTGCTGGCCCGGCGTAAAGCGCGCGTCAGCGCTCTCGCGCACAACACCCGCGAAATCGATGCCCGGCACCATCGGAAACTCGCGAATGATTTTGCCTTTGCCGGTGATGGCCAGCGCGTCTTTATAGTTAAGGCTCGACCAGTCGATATCGACCGTGACTTCTGCCGGCGGCAGCATCGCTTCTTCTATAGGTTTTACACCGGCCAGCGTTTTGCCGTCCTGCTGTTCGAGAAGTAAAGCCTGCATGTTAACGCTCCTTAAAAACGACTTAAGTGGGGAAAATCATTCCTGAGGACTATACTCGCATATTGAAACGTTATGCCGATTTGCCGCAAGAAAACTGCATAGCCGCTCAACCATTTCTGGTAGTATGCGCGGTTCGAACTCAAAGTTAGTACTCACTTTCCACCTGTTCATTAGCGTGAAGAACCGAAAGGCGGTTCCCCCGCGTGACATCCAACCACGGAGTTAACACAAGGATGCGCTTAACGACGAAATTCTCCGCCTTTGTCACGCTGCTGGTCGGTATGGCGATGCTGGTGACGCTGCTTGGCTGCTCACTGAGCTTTTTTAACGCCATTCAGCATAAAGTGACGCAGCGTGTCGCGTCAGTCGCGTCCGTGGTAGATAACGAACTGGTTTTTCAGTCGCCGCAGATGATGCAGCACCGCCTGGATGAAATGATGGTGCCGCTGGATATCGTGCTGATTGAGTTTGAAATGGGCGGTAAAATCGTTTTCAGCCATGCGAGACCCGAAAGCTATCGGGAATCCACGCTTCAGACCCGCGCCCGCCACCTCTCTGTTCCTCTCATTAAACACCCTGGCATGACGCTGCGTTTAACCTGGCAGGATCCGCTCGCCAACTATTATCGTTCTCTGTTGACTACCGCGCCGTTGACGCTGGCATTCGCGCTGATGGTCATCCTCATTTATATCTCCGTGCGCTGGATCAAGCGCCAGCTCGCAGGGCAGGAACTGCTGGAAGGCCGCGCGGTGCGCATCCTCAACGGCGAGCGCGGCGCCAACGCGCGCGGCAATATTCACGAATGGCCCAGCCACGCCAGCAGCGCGCTGGATGTATTGCTGACCGAATTACAGCGCGCCGGGGAGCAACGCAGTCGTATGGATACGTTGATCCGCGCCTTCGCCGCCCAGGATGCCAAAACCGGGCTAAGTAACCGTATTTTCTTTGATAACCAACTGGCGACGCTGCTGGAAGAGCAGGAGAACGTCGTGACGCACGGCGTGGTGATGATGATCCGCCTGCCGGATTTCGACATGTTGCGCGAGAGTTGGGGCAAAAGTGCCGTTGAAGAGTATCTCTTCACGCTTATCAACATGCTTTCTACCTTTATCATGCGCTACCCGGGCGCCCTGCTGGCCCGCTATTTCCGCAGCGATTTCGCCGTACTGCTGCCGCACCGCACGCTGAAAGAAGCCGACAGCATCGCCAGCCAGTTGCTTAAAGCGGTCGGGACATTGCCGCCAACCCGGATGCTCGACAGCAGCGATATGCTGCACATCGGCATCTGCGCCTGGCGCAGCGGGCAAACGACCGAACAGGTGATGGAGCATGCCGAAGTGGCCGCCCGCAACGCGGTATTACAGGGCGGCAACGGCTGGGCGGTCTATGACAGTTCGTTGCCGGAAAAGGGGCGCGGCAATGTGCGCTGGCGTACGCTCATCGAAAACGCGCTGCAACGCGGCGGCCCGCGCTTTTATCAAAAGCCTGCCGTCTTGCGGGATGGTTATGTTCATCACCGCGAGTTGATGTGCCGTATCTTTGATGGCGAAGAAGAAGTGCTGGCGGCGGAGTATATGCCGATGGTGCAGCAGTTTGGCCTGGCTGAGCAGTACGATCGTCAGCTGATTACCCGCGTCCTGCCTTTCCTGCGCTTCTGGCCTGACGAAACCCTTGCGCTGCCGGTCACTGTCGAGTCGCTGATTCGTCCGCCGTTCCAGCGCTGGCTGCGCGACACCTTGATGCAATGTGAAAAATCGCATCGAAAACGCATTCTTTTTGAACTTGCCGAGGCAGATGTTTGTCAACACCTCAGCCGTTTACAGCCGGTGGTGCGTTTAATCAGGGCGCTTGGGCTTCGCATTGCGGTGGTGCAGGCGGGATTAACGGTGGTCGGCACGGCCTGGATTAAAGCGCTGGATGTCGAAATCATCAAGCTACATCCGGGGCTGGTGCGGGATATTAACAAGCGCACCGAAAACCAGCTTTTTGTACAGAGTCTGGTGGAAGCGTGCAACGGAACGCAGGCGCGGGTTTTTGCCGGCGGCGTCAGAACCAAAAGTGAATGGCAGACGCTGGTCGAGCGTGGCGTAACGGGAGGTCAGGGCGATTTTTTTGCTGCCTCGCAACCTCTCGATACTAATGTGAAAAAATATTCGCAAAGATACTCGGTTTGACCTGCCGTTTAACTTGTTTTCACGTAGAATAACGCGCGCTGCATCTTAAGGGGGCGCACGCCTGCCGGCCAGAGTGTCGCAGCATATTAACGCAGGCTTTAACTCTTCACGTATAAGACGTCGTCGGGCCAGCAACGCTCGCGAAATCGCCAGCCGGAAAGTCCGGGGCGACGACGGTTTAACAGAAGAAAAGCCGCACTAATTTTCACCGATGCAGAACATTTTTTGCGCCTTGTCGCTGCTTCGTGTGGTTGGTAAAGTAAGCGGATTTCGTTTTCCGCCCCAGCTTTCAGGATTATCCCTTAGTATGTTTAAAAAATTTCGTGGCATGTTTTCCAATGACCTGTCCATTGACCTGGGTACCGCGAATACCCTTATCTATGTAAAAGGGCAAGGCATCGTACTGAATGAGCCTTCCGTGGTCGCCATTCGCCAGGATCGTGCCGGCTCGCCGAAGAGCGTCGCCGCGGTAGGTCATGAAGCGAAGCAGATGCTTGGCCGTACGCCGGGCAATATCGCCGCTATCCGCCCGATGAAAGATGGCGTGATCGCCGATTTCTTTGTCACGGAAAAAATGCTCCAGCACTTCATCAAGCAAGTGCACAGCAACAGCTTTATGCGCCCGAGCCCGCGCGTACTGGTGTGTGTGCCGGTTGGCGCCACGCAGGTGGAACGCCGCGCGATCCGCGAATCCGCACAGGGCGCAGGCGCCCGCGAAGTTTTCCTGATTGAAGAGCCGATGGCGGCCGCGATTGGCGCGGGCCTGCCGGTGTCTGAAGCGACCGGTTCTATGGTGGTGGATATCGGTGGCGGTACGACCGAAGTGGCGGTTATCTCCCTGAACGGCGTGGTGTACTCCTCCTCCGTGCGTATCGGCGGCGACCGTTTTGACGAAGCCATCATTAATTATGTACGCCGTAACTACGGCTCGCTTATCGGTGAAGCCACCGCTGAGCGTATTAAACATGAAATCGGCTCCGCCTACCCGGGTGACGAAGTGCGCGAAATCGAAGTTCGCGGCCGTAACCTGGCAGAGGGCGTACCGCGCGGTTTCACTCTGAACTCCAACGAAATTCTCGAAGCGCTGCAGGAACCGCTGACCGGTATCGTCAGCGCCGTTATGGTCGCGCTGGAACAGTGCCCGCCAGAACTGGCTTCCGATATCTCCGAGCGCGGCATGGTACTGACCGGCGGCGGCGCGCTGCTGCGTAACCTTGACCGTTTGCTGATGGAAGAGACCGGCATTCCGGTCGTGGTGGCGGAAGATCCGCTCACTTGCGTGGCCCGAGGCGGCGGCAAGGCGCTGGAAATGATCGACATGCACGGCGGCGACCTGTTCAGCGAAGAGTAACAGCCGCAGGAAAGGGCAACTCAGGTTGCCCTTCTTGTTGGTTTGGGAATACGCATAGCCTATGAAGCCAATTTTTAGCCGTGGCCCGTCGCTACAGATTCGCCTTATTCTGGCGGTGCTGGTGGCGCTTGGTGTCATCATCGCCGACAGCCGCCTCGGTACGTTCAGTCAGATCCGGACGTACATGGACACCGCCGTCAGTCCTTTC
Organism: Cronobacter turicensis z3032; assembly: GCA_000027065.2. Taxonomy (NCBI): domain Bacteria; kingdom Pseudomonadati; phylum Pseudomonadota; class Gammaproteobacteria; order Enterobacterales; family Enterobacteriaceae; genus Cronobacter; species Cronobacter turicensis. The sequence continues at coordinate 385,308 of FN543093.2, forward strand.
TACTTTATCTCCAACGGTCCACGTGAATTACTCGACAGCGTCTCGCAAACGCTGGCGTCCCGCGATCAGCTTGAGCTGGAAAACCGGGCGCTGCGGCAGGAGCTGCTGCTGAAAAACAGCGAAATCCTGATGCTTGGTCAGTACAAGCAGGAAAACGCGCGTCTGCGCGAACTGCTCGGCTCGCCGCTGCGTCAGGATGAACAGAAAATGGTCACGCAGGTGATCTCGACCGTTAACGATCCTTACAGCGATCAGGTCGTGATTGATAAAGGCAGCGTCAACGGGGTCTATGAAGGCCAGCCGGTGATCAGCGATAAAGGCGTGGTGGGTCAGGTCGTCGCCGTGGCGAAGCTTACCAGCCGCGTGCTGCTTATCTGCGACGCGACCCATGCGCTGCCTATCCAGGTGCTGCGTAACGATATCCGCGTGATTGCCGCCGGTAGCGGCTGCACTGACGATTTACAACTGGAGCACCTGCCTGCGAATACCGACATTCGCGTCGGCGACGTACTGGTGACCTCCGGTCTCGGCGGCCGTTTCCCTGAAGGGTATCCGGTTGGCGTGGTCTCGTCCGTGAAGCTCGACACCCAGCGCGCGTATACCGTCATCCAGGCGCGTCCGACGGCGGGTCTGCAACGTCTGCGTTATCTGCTGCTGCTCTGGGGCGCCGATCGCGAAGGCGCCAACCCGATGACGCCGGAAGAAGTGCATCGCGTGGCGAACGAACGTCTGATGCAGATGATGCCGCAGGTGCTGCCATCGCCGGATGCCATGGGGCCGCCAGCGCCTGCTGCGCCTAATGCCAGTTCTTCCACCGCGGCGCCGTCTGGCGGCGCGTCTCCCTCACCCGGAGGGCAGTAGTGGCGAGCTACCGTAGTCAGGGGCGCTGGGTTATCTGGCTCTCCTTCTTAATCGCGCTGCTGTTGCAGATTATGCCCTGGCCGGATGCGATTATCGTTTTCCGGCCTAACTGGGTTCTGCTTATTCTGCTGTACTGGATCCTCGCGCTGCCGCATCGCGTAAATGTCGGCACGGGTTTTGTGATGGGTGCCATACTGGATCTGATCAGCGGCTCTACGCTGGGGGTTCGCGCCCTTTCACTGAGTATTATCGCCTATCTGGTCGCGCTGAAATTTCAGCTTTTCCGTAACCTGGCGCTCTGGCAACAGGCGCTGGTCGTCATGCTGTTGTCGCTGGCCGCGGATATTATCGTCTTCTGGGCGGAATTCCTGGTTATCGATGTCGCTTTCCGGCCGGAAGTCTTCTGGAGCAGCGTCGTGAATGGCGTGCTCTGGCCGTGGATATTCCTGCTGATGCGCAAAGTACGCCAACAGTTTGCTGTACAATAAAGGACAGATATGACAGATCTTTATCTCGCTTCGGGCTCGCCGCGTCGTCAGGAGCTGCTGGGAATGCTGGGCGTTACGTTTGAACGCCTGGTGCCGGGAGTCGAGGAGCAGCGCGCCCCACAGGAAGTGCCGCAGGATTATGTCACCCGACTGGCCCGCGACAAGGCCCGCGCTGGCGTGGCGCTGGCCACGCGCGATCTCCCGGTGCTTGGCGCGGATACTATCGTCGTGCTGAATGGCGACGTGCTGGAAAAACCGCGCGACGCCGCTCATGCGGCAGAGATGCTACGCAGGCTCTCCGGACAAACGCATGAGGTAATGACCGCTGTCGCGCTGGCCGATAAACAGCGCGTGCGCGAGCGTCTGGTCATGACCCGCGTAACGTTCAGAGCGCTGACGGCGCGGGATATCGCCGCGTATGTTGAGAGCGGCGAACCAATGGATAAAGCGGGCGCCTATGGTATTCAGGGGCTGGGCGGCTGTTTTGTCAGACGTATTGAGGGAAGCTACCACGCGGTGGTAGGCCTTCCGCTGGTAGAAACCTGGGAATTGCTGAGCGAATTCAACTCACTGCGTGAGGGATAAACAACATGACGGCTGAATTGTTGGTTAACGTTACCCCGTCGGAAACCCGGGTGGCGTACATTGATGGCGGGATTTTGCAGGAAATTCACATTGAGCGTGAAGCGCGCCGCGGGATAGTAGGCAATATCTACAAAGGTCGGGTCAGTCGCGTTCTTCCGGGAATGCAGGCGGCATTTGTAGATATTGGCCTCGATAAAGCCGCGTTTCTTCACGCCTCCGACATCATGCCGCACACCGAATGCGTGGCGGGCGACGAGCAGAAAAACTTCACCGTCCGCGATATCTCCGAGCTGGTGCGTCAGGGGCAGGATCTCATGGTGCAGGTGGTCAAAGATCCACTTGGCACCAAAGGCGCCCGCCTCACGACCGACATCACGCTGCCGTCACGCTATCTGGTCTTTATGCCGGGCGCCTCGCACGTCGGCGTCTCGCAGCGTATTGAAAGCGAAACCGAGCGCGAGCGCCTGAAACGCATCGTGGCGGATTACTGCGACGAGCAGGGCGGCTTTATCATTCGTACCGCTGCCGAAGGGGTGTGCGAAGAGGATTTATCCTCCGATGCCGCCTACCTGAAACGCGTCTGGACCAAAGTGATGGAGCGCAAAAAGCGCCATCAGACGCGCTATCAGCTTTACGGCGAACTGGCGCTGGCCCAGCGCGTGCTGCGTGATTTCGCGGTCGCCCAGCTTGACCGCATCCGCGTCGATTCTCGTCTGACGTATGAAATGCTGCTGGAATTCACGGCGGAGTATATGCCGGAGATGAACTGCAAGCTTGAGCACTATAGCGGTCGCCAGCCGATTTTCGATCTCTATGACGTTGAGAATGAAATCCAGCGCGCGCTGGAGCGCAAAGTGGAGCTGAAATCCGGCGGCTATCTCATCATCGATCAGACCGAGGCGATGACGACGATTGATATCAACACCGGCGCGTTTGTCGGCCACCGTAATCTCGACGACACCATTTTCAACACCAATATCGAAGCGACGCAGGCGATCGCCCGCCAGCTGCGCCTGCGCAACCTGGGCGGCATTATCATCATCGACTTTATCGATATGAGTAATGAAGATCACCGCCGCCGCGTACTGCATTCGCTTGAGCAGGCGCTGAGCAAGGATCGCGTGAAGACCAGCATCAACGGCTTCTCGCAGCTCGGCCTGGTTGAGATGACCCGTAAACGGACCCGTGAAAGTATTGAACATGTGCTGTGTAATGACTGTCCTACCTGTCATGGCCGCGGCACGGTGAAAACGGTAGAAACCGTCTGCTATGAAATCATGCGCGAAATCGTGCGTGTGCATCATGCTTATGACTCTGACCGTTTCCTGGTTTACGCGTCGCCTGCCGTGGCCGAAGCGCTGAAAAGCGATGAGTCCCATGCGCTGGCCGAGGTGGAGATTTTCGTCGGTAAGCAGGTTAAGGTGCAAATTGAACCGCTCTACAATCAGGAGCAGTTCGACGTGGTCATGATGTAGCGCGCAGCGGTCGACTGTGTGAGTGAAAGTACCGCCGCGGCGGCTGACAAGGAGAGAAGGGTGAGGCGACTGCCGGGCATTTTGCTACTCACAGGCGCAACGCTGATTGTTATCGTCGCACTGATGGTGAGTGGACTGCGGCTCGCGCTGCCACATCTCAACGCCTGGCGTCCTGCGCTGCTGGAGAAAATTTCCAGCGTGGCCGGCGTTCCGGTGCAGGCAAGCCACGTAGAAGCCGCCTGGCAGACGTTCGGGCCGACGCTTGAAGTGCGCGATATTAACGCGCCGCTTAGCGACGGCGGCAGCTTCTCGGTTAAGCGCGTGACGCTCGCGCTGGACGTCTGGCAAAGCCTGCTCCATTTTCGCTGGCAGTTCCGCGATCTCACCTTTTACCAGTTGCAGGTGCGTACCAATACGCCTATCAAGCAGAGCGAAGGCGGCAATCCTCTCGAAGGCAACAAGTTTAGCGATCTCTTCTTCCGGCAGTTCGATCACTTCGATCTGCGCGACAGCACCCTCAGCTTTATTACGATCTCCGGCCAGCGCGCCGAACTCGCCGTACCTCAGTTAACCTGGCTCAACGGCAAAAACCGTCATCGCGCCGAAGGCCAGGTTAGCCTCTCAAGCCTTACCGGCCAGCATGGCGTAATGCAGGTGCGTATGGATCTGCGTGACGACAACGGCCTGCTGAACCGCGGCACGGTCTGGATGCAGGCGGACGATGTGGATGTTAAACCCTGGCTGGGCCAGTGGATGAAAGACAACGTCGATCTCACCAGCGCGCAGTTCAGCCTCGAAGCATGGATGACGCTGCGCGACGGCGACGTGGCGGGCGGCGATATCTGGCTGAAGCAGGGCGGCACCACCTGGCGCGGCGAAAATCGTAGCCACCGGCTCTCCGTTGATAATCTTACCGCGCATATCAGCCACACCGACGACGCCTGGCAGGTCGCCATCCCCCAGACGCGAGTCACTGTCGATGATAAACCCTGGCCTGCGGGCTCGCTGAATCTGGCCTGGCTTGCCGGTCAACCCGTCGACGGCGATAAAGTGCGGCGCAGCGACGAACTGCGCGTGCGCGCCAGCAACCTTGAGCTGAGCGGGCTGGAAGGATTTCTGCCGCTCGCGACCCGGCTTGCGCCGTCGCTGGGCGACGTCTGGGGCAGCACGCGCCCGAAAGGGAAAATCGACGCGCTGGCGCTGGATATCCCGCTCCAGGCGACTGACAAAACCCGTTTTCTCGCCCGCTGGAGCGATCTCTCCTGGCAGCAGTGGAAACTTCTGCCGGGTGCGGAGCATTTCTCCGGCTCGGTATCCGGCACGCTGGAGCATGGTCAGGCGACGGTGAACATGACCGATGCCCGGATGCCGTATCAGAGCGTGTTCCGTGCGCCGCTGGAGATTGCGCGTGGCGCGGCGACCTTTGACTGGCGCAAGAACGCGGAAGGCTTCACGCTTGCCGGTAAAAATCTCGACGTACAGGCGCATTCCCTGTGGGCGCGCGGCGATTTCCGCTATCAGCAGCCGAAGGACGGCCAGCCGTGGCTGGAAATACTGGCAGGCATTCAGACGAACGATGCCGCGCAGGCCTGGCGTTACTTCCCGGAAAACCTGATGGGCAAAGATCTTGTCGATTACCTGAGCGGCGCGATTCAGGGTGGCCAGGTGGAGAACGCCACGCTGGTCTATGTCGGCAACCCGCAGCACTTCCCGTATAAGCAAAACGACGGCCAATTTGAAGTCTATGTGCCGCTGCACAACGCGACCTACGCGTTCCAGCCGGACTGGCCCGCGCTGAAAGATTTCGCCATTAATCTCGATTTCCGAAACGACGGGCTCTGGATGGCGGCGCCGCAGGTCATGCTTGGCGGCGTGACGGGTAACAACCTGACCGCCGTTATCCCGGACTACTCGCAGGAAAAACTCTTTATCGATGCCGATATCGTCGGACCGGGTAAAGCGGTCGGGCCTTATTTTAAAGATACGCCGCTTGCGGATTCGCTGAGTACGACGCTTGATGAACTCCAGCTCGACGGCGATGTGAATGCTCGCTTACATCTCGACATTCCGCTTGATGGCACCATGACGACCGCCAAAGGCGATGTATGGCTGCGCAATAACGCGTTGTTTATTAAACCGCTAAACAGCACGCTGCATAACCTGAACGGTAAATTCAGCTTCGTGAACGGCAATTTACAGAGCGAACCGCTGACGGCGACCTGGTTTAACCAGCCGCTGAATGTTGATTTCTCCACGCGTGAAGAACCGAAAGCCTATCAGGTGGAAGTGAATATGAACGGCGACTGGCAGCCCACCCGCACTGGCCTGTTGCCGAAGCCGATGAACGACGCGCTCAGCGGCAGCATTCCCTGGAACGGTAAAGTGGCGATTTCGCTGACCTATCATGCCGGCGTGAATTATCAGGTCGATATTTCCGGCGATCTGAAGAATGTAAGCAGTCACTTACCTGAGCCAGTCGATAAAGCCGCTGGAGAAGCGCTGCCCTTTAACGTTCGCGCTAAAGGCGACCTGAAAAGCGTTGACGTGACCGGCAACGCCGGGGCGGAAAACCATTTCAACAGCCGCTGGCTGCTGGGCCGTAAGCTGACGCTGGATCGCGCTATCTGGGCGACGGACAGCCGTACCATGCCGCCGCTGCCGGAAAACCGCGGCCTCGAGCTGAATCTCCCGGCAATGGACGGCGCGCAGTGGCTGGCGCTGTTTAACCAGGGCGCGGCGCAGAAGGTCAGCAGCACGACGCTGTTCCCGGAAACCATAACGCTGCGCACCCCGGCGCTGACCTTCGGTGGACAGCGCTGGAACAATCTCAGTGTGATGACAAAACCGCAGGCGGGCGGCACCGAAGTATCCGCCCAGGGCCGCGAAATTAACGGCCGCCTGCTGATGCGTGACGGCGCGCCGTGGCAGGCGAATATCGATTATCTTTATTACAACCCGAGCCACGCGGATGAAGCAGCGTCGGTATTGACCGGCGCGTCCGGGCAAAAAACGCAGGCCGTGGATTTCAGCGGCTGGCCGAATCTGGCGCTGCGCTGCGCCGAGTGCTGGCTGTGGGGGCAGAAATATGGCCGTATCGATGGCGATTTCACCATCAACGGCGATACGCTGTCGCTCGAAAATGGCCTGCTGGATACCGGCTTCGCGCGCCTGACCATGCAGGGCGAATGGGTCAACCGCCAGGATGCCATGCGCACGTCGGTGAAAGGCGTCCTGAAGGGCAAACAACTCGATGCGGCGACCAGTTTCTTCGGCGTGAAAACGCCGCTCCAGGGATCGTCATTTAATGTCGATTACGATCTCCACTGGCGCGACGCGCCGTGGAAACCCGATGAAGCCTCGTTAAGCGGCGTGCTGCATACTCGCCTCGGCAAAGGGCAAATCGCCGATCTTGGCACCGGACACGCCGGGCAACTGCTGCGCCTGCTGAGCTTTGACGCGCTGCTGCGCAAGCTGCGCTTTGACTTCAGCGACACCTTCGGCGAAGGTTTTTATTACGATTCGATTCGCAGTACGGTGTGGATCAAAGACGGCATTATGCATACCGAAGATACGCTGGTGGATGGCCTGGAAGCGGATATCGCCATGAAAGGCTCCGTTAACCTGCCTGCCCGGACGCTGGATATGGAAGCCGTCGTGGCGCCGGAGATTTCAGCGACGGTCGGCGTGGCGGCGGCATTCGCCGTGAACCCGATTATCGGCGCGGCGGTATTTGCCGCCAGCAAAGTGCTCGGCCCGCTGTGGAACAAAATCTCCGTACTGCGCTATCACATCACCGGACCTGTCGATAAGCCGCAAATCAACGAGGTGATGCGCCAGCCGCGCGCGCAAGCGGCGCAATGATTTGACGCCGCGGCGGAATTACCGCAAGCTCGCCTGATAACCTTTTTCATTGCCCGTACGGGCAGGACCAAGAGAGTAGCAAACAATGAGTCTGAACCTGGTAAGTGAGCAGCTACTGTCTGCCAATGGCCTGAGCCATCAGGATCTCTTTTCCATCCTGGGCCAGCTTTATGAGCGCCGCCTGGATTACGGCGATCTTTATTTTCAGTCCAGTTATCACGAATCCTGGGTTTTAGAAGACCGCATCATTAAAGACGGCTCTTACAATATCGACCAGGGCGTCGGCGTGCGCGCCATCAGCGGCGAGAAAACCGGCTTCGCCTATGCCGATCAGATTAGCCTGCTGGCGCTGGAGCAGAGCGCGCAGGCCGCGCGCAGCATTGTGCGCGAGCAGGGCGAAGGGCGCATCAAAACCCTGAGCGGCGTGGAATATTCGCCGCTCTACACCACGCTCGATCCGCTGCAAAGCATGAGCCGTGAAGAGAAGCTCGATATTTTACGCCGCGTCGATAACGCCGCGCGCGCCGCGGACAAGCGCGTGCAGGAAGTGAGCGCGAGCCTGACTGGCGTCTATGAACTGATTCTGGTGGCCGCCACTGACGGCACGCTGGCGGCTGACGTGCGGCCGCTGGTGCGCCTTTCTGTCAGCGTACAGGTAGAAGAAGACGGCAAGCGCGAGCGCGGCTCCAGCGGCGGCGGCGGTCGTTTCGGCTATCAATGGTTTATGGAAAATACCGACGGCGAAGTGCGCGCCGAAGCCTGGGCGAGAGAAGCGGTGCGTATGGCGCTCGTCAACCTGAGCGCCGTGGCGGCGCCTGCCGGTACGTTGCCGGTGGTGCTGGGCGCGGGCTGGCCTGGCGTGCTGCTGCATGAGGCGGTCGGTCATGGTCTGGAAGGCGACTTCAACCGTCGCGGCACCTCGGTTTTCAGCGGCCAGATGGGCCAGCTGGTGGCGTCTGAGCTGTGTACCGTGGTGGATGACGGCACGCTTGCCAATCGTCGCGGTTCGCTGGCGATTGATGACGAAGGCGTGCCGGGTCAGTACAACGTGCTGATCGAGAACGGCATCCTGAAAGGCTATATGCAGGATAAGCTGAACGCGCGCCTGATGGGCGTCGCGCCGACCGGCAACGGCCGTCGCGAATCCTACGCGCACCTGCCGATGCCGCGTATGACCAACACCTATATGCTGGCTGGCAAGTCTACCCCGCAGGAGATTATCGAGTCCGTGGAGTACGGCATCTTCGCGCCGAACTTCGGCGGCGGCCAGGTGGATATCACCTCCGGTAAGTTCGTCTTCTCGACTTCAGAAGCGTATCTCATCGAAAACGGTAAAGTGACGAAGCCGGTAAAAGGCGCGACGCTAATCGGCTCCGGCATCGAGGCGATGCAGCAGATTTCGATGGTGGGCAACGACGTGAAGCTGGATAACGGCGTCGGTGTTTGCGGTAAAGAAGGCCAGAGCCTGCCGGTAGGCGTTGGTCAGCCAACGCTCAAGGTGGATAATCTCACGGTCGGCGGTACGGCATAAGCGTGGTGTTTCGCCCCTCCGCTGGCGAGGGGCGAGGCATTCAGGCGTGGCTCTCTTTTCCTTTCCCGTTTCTTCCCCGCATCTCCTGGTATACCTGCGCCACTTTCACGAAATAATCATTAAGCGCGTTAATGCAGACCTGCACCTTAAGCGGCAGCTTGTCCTTTTCGGTATAGAGCGCGTACACCGGTCGCGGATCGGACTGGTAGCGCGGAAACAGGATCTCCAGCTCGCCGCTGTTGATCTCATCGATCACCCACATCAACGGCACATACGCAATGCCTGCGCCAGCCTTCAGCCAGCGGGAAAGCGTCATCGGATCGTTGGTGACAAAACGCCCCTGCGGCAGCAGTCGGGTGGAGATGCCTTCCGGCGCGATAAGCTCAAATTCATTGTCGGGACGCACACTATATTCAAGCCATGAATGGTTGGCGAGATCGGCGGGCTTTTCCGGCGTGCCCGCCTGGGCGAGATAGCTTTTGGCGGCGCAGACGACCATCGGCATCGAGCCAAGGCGCCTGGAAAACAGACTGGAGTCCTGGAGCGCGCCGACGCGGATCACTACGTCCAGCCCATCGGCTATAAGGTCCGGCGCCGGAATACCGGTCACCAGGTTGACCGATAGTCCTGGATAGTCACGCAGCATACCGGCAGTCAGCGAAGCCAGCACATTTTGCGCCATGGTTGAAGAGCAGCCGATCCGCAGCGTGCCGATCGGGCTATTATTAAAGGCGTATAACTGTTCGTGCACTTCCTGTACTTCATGCAGCATACGACGGCAGCCCTGGTAGTAAATCCGGCCTGCCTCGGTTAAGCCAATACTGCGGGTGCTGCGGTTTAACAGCTTGACCTGCAACTCATCTTCCAGTTTCGATACCGTCTGACTGATAGAGGAGACGCTCATCTCAAGCTGCCTGGCGGCGCTGGTAAATGAACCCAGCTCCACCACTTTGGCGAACACCGACATTCTTTTTAGTCGTTCCATTATTCACTCTGGCTTAAAAGTGATTTAGATCACATATCATAGATAACTTACTATCAGTTACGCTAATATATTATTTCCAACATAACTAACACCGCACTCTCGCCCGGCCATTCCAGGCCATTCGTTGCGGAATATAGTTTAAAAATCAATCGCCTGCACGCAAATCAAGGTCAACATGAGTCTTTTTCCGGTCATTGTGATATTCGGTCTTTCTTTTCCGCCGATCTTTTTTGAGCTTCTGCTGTCGCTGGCGATTTTCTGGCTGGTGCGTCGTGCGCTGATCCCGACCGGGATTTACGATTTCGTCTGGCATCCGGCGTTATTTAATACGGCGCTTTATTGCTGTCTGTTCTATCTGCTGTCGCGCTTGTTTGTCTGAGGTTGATGTGAAATTACTAACAACAAAAATCACCCGCACAGCCATCACCGTGGTGCTGGTCGTGCTCGCCTTCATCGCTATTTTCCGCGCCTGGAGTTTTTATACCGAATCGCCCTGGACGCGTGATGCGCGCTTTACCGCCGATGTGGTCGCTATCGCGCCGGATGTGGCCGGGCTTATTACGTCGGTGGACGTACATGACAACCAGCTTGTGAAAAAAGATCAGGTGCTTTTCACTATAGACCAGCCGCGCTACCAGAAGGCGCTGGAAGAAGCCGAAGCCGATGTCGCCTACTATCAGGCGCTGGCGAATGAAAAACGCCGCGAGGCGGGCCGTCGTAACCAGCTTGGCGTCCAGGCGATGTCGCGTGAAGAGATAGACCAGGCGAACAACGTGCTGCAAACCGTATTACATCAGCTGGCGAAAGCTGAGGCGACGCGCGATCTGGCGCGGCTCGACCTGCAACGCACGGTGATCCGCGCCCCGGCGGACGGCTGGGTCACTAACCTTAACGTCTATACCGGCGAATTTATTACGCGCGGCTCCACGGCGGTGGCGTTGGTTAAACAGAACAGTTTCTATGTTCTGGCCTATATGGAAGAGACCAAGCTTGAAGGCGTGCGCCCCGGTTTTCGCGTCGAGATCACGCCGCTTGGCAGCAATAATGTCCTGCACGGCACTGTGGACAGCGTCTCGGCGGGCGTGACGAACGCCAGCAGCACCCGCGACGATAAAGGCATGGCGACCGTCGATTCCAACCTGGAGTGGGTACGCCTGGCCCAGCGCGTACCGGTACGTATTCGCCTCGATAAACAGCCAGGCAACCTTTACCCGGCCGGCACGACGGCGACCGTCGTGGTGACGGGCGAGCGGGATCGCGATCGCAGCCAGGAATCGGCCTTTAACAAGCTGATGCACCGCCTGCGCGAATTCGGCTAATGATGATGGGCTTTTTATCTATCGATCCCCGGCATCTGCGCTTTGCGATAAAGCTCGCCACCGCCATTGTGCTGGCGCTGTTCGTCGGGTTTCACTTTCAGCTCGAAACGCCGCGCTGGGCGGTGCTGACCGCGGCTATTGTCGCGGCGGGCCCGGCGTTTGCCGCGGGCGGCGAGCCCTGGTCCGGCGCCATTCGTTATCGCGGCATGCTCAGGATCATCGGCACGTTCATTGGCTGTATCGCCGCGCTGGTGATGATTATCGGCACCATTCGCGCGCCGGTATTAATGCTGACCCTTTGCTGTATCTGGGTCGGTTTCTGTACCTGGGTGTCGTCGCTGGTGAAAGTCGAGAACTCGTATGCCTGGGGGCTGGCGGGTTACACGGCGCTGATTATTGTCATTACGATTCAGGCCGAGCCGCTGCTGGCGCCGCAGTTTGCGCTGGAGCGCTGTAGTGAAATCGTTCTCGGGATTTTCTGCGCGATTATCGCCGATCTTCTGTTCTCCCCGCGCTCCATTAAAAAAGAGATTGACCGCGAACTGGACGCGCTGCTGGTGGAGCAGTTTCGCCTGATGCAGCTCTGCATGGCCCACGGCGACAGCGAAGAGGTGGATAAAGCGTGGGGCGCGCTGGTGCGTCGTACCGCCGCGCTCGACGGTATGCGGGTTAACCTGAATATGGAGTCATCGCGCTGGGTGCGGGCGAATCGCCGCCTTAAAGCGCTCAATACGCTCTCCCTGACGCTCATTACCCAGGCCTGCGAAACCTATCTCATCCAGAACACCCGTCCGGAGTCGATAGCGCCTGAATACCGCGAGCTGTTTGTCGAGCCGGTGGAAACCGCCGCCGATGTGCACCGTCGCCTGAAGTTCATCCGCCGCGTGCTCTCCTGGACCGGCGAGCACGACACGCCGGTGACGATTTACACCTGGGTCGGCGCGGCCACGCGTTACTTACTACTCAAGCGCGGCGTGATCACCAACGCGAAAATCAGCGCGGTGGAAGACGATGTGCTGACTGATGAAGTGGTGGTTAAAGCCCCGTCGGCGGAGCGTCACCACGCCATGATTAACTTCTGGCGCACCACGGTGTCGTGCCTGTTGGGCGCGCTCTTTTGGCTCTGGACCGGCTGGACCTCCGGCAGCGGCGCGATGATCATGATAGCGGTCGTGACGGCGCTGGCGATGCGCCTGCCGAACCCGCGTATGGTGTCGCTCGATTTCCTCTACGGGATGCTCGCCGCGCTGCCGCTCGGCGCGTTCTACTTCCTGGTCGTGCTCCCGTCGACCCAGCAGAGCATGCTGCTGTTGTGCATCAGCCTGGCGCTGCTCGGCTTTTTTATCGGCATCGAAGTGCAAAAGCGGCGGCTTGGTTCGATGGGCGCGCTCGCGGGCACCATTAATATTCTGGTGCTGGATAACCCGATGACGTTCCACTTCAGCCAGTTTCTCGACAGCGCGCTGGGCCAACTGGTGGGCTGTATGCTGGCGATGATGGTGATTCTGGTTATCCGTGATAACTCGCAGGCGCAGACAGGCCGCATGCTGCTGAACCAGTTTGTCTCGACGGCGGTCTCCTCGCTCACCACCAATAAAGCGAAGCGTAAAGAGAACCATCTGCCTGCGCTCTATCAGCAGCTCTTTCTGTTGCTGAGTAAATTCCCGGATGACGTGGCGAAATTTCGCCTGGCGCTGAATCTCATCATCGCGCACCAGCGACTGCGCGAAGCGCCGGTGCCGGTAAACGACGATCTCTCGGCGTTTCACCGCCAGTTAAGACGCACGGCGGACCGGGTTATTTCTGCTTCCAGCGATGAAAAACGACGCGCGACGTTTCGCCAGTTGCTGGATGAGCTGGCGATCTACCAGGAGAAGCTGCATGTCTGGGCGGCGCCGCAATCGGTTATCGATTCCGTGAAACGGCTGACCGATATGCTCCATAAATATCAGCAGGCGTTTACCAACACGTAATGCCAAAACCGACGCCCAAAGCGTCGGTTTTTTTATGACTATACTTACCCCCATCTACGGAATTTCACGTGCAGGAGGGGACAATGACCGCACAAGCATTTGCAGAACAGGCGTTTTTTAAAACGGGCTATTTTGTTGACGGGACATGGCACAGCGCGCAGGAAACCTTCGACGTGCTGAATCCGGCGACGGGCGAGGTGATCGCGCAGGTCGCGAAAGCGGGTAAAAAAGAGACCGAGGCCGCTATCGCCGCCGCCAGCCGCGCTTTCCCCGCCTGGCGCGCTAAAACCGCCAAAGAACGCTCTGAAATTCTCTATCGCTGGTATCAGCTCATTATCGAAAACAAGCGCGCGCTGGGCGAGCTGATGACGAGCGAACAGGGTAAGCCGCTGAAAGAGGCGGAAGGCGAAGTGGAATACGCCGCGAGCTTTATCCAGTGGTTCGCCGAGCAGGCCAAACGCGCCAACGGCGAAATCATTCCGCCCGTGAAGCCCGGCTCGCGCATTCTGGCGACCCGCGAGCCGGTCGGCGTCGTGGCGGCGATCACGCCCTGGAACTTCCCGATGGCGATGCTGACCCGTAAGCTCGGCCCGGCGCTGGCCGCGGGCTGTACCGGCGTTATCAAACCCGCCAACAATACGCCGCTCAGCGCTTTCGCACTGGTGGCGCTGGCGCAGCAGGCGGGCGTGCCGGACGGCGTGCTCAATGCGGTGGCGGGCAGCACGTCGGAAATCAGCGACGCCATTATGGCAAGCCCGGAGGTTCGCAAAATCTCGTTCACCGGCTCAACCGCGGTAGGCAAAACGCTGATGCGCAATGCCGCCGAGACAATGAAAAAAGTCTCGATGGAGCTTGGCGGCAACGCGCCGTACATCATCTTTGACGATGCCGACATCGATGCGGCGGTGAAAGGCGCTATCGCCAATAAATTCCGTAACGCAGGCCAGGTGTGTGTCAGCGTTAACCGCTTCTATATCCAGGAAGGCGTCTATGACCGTTTCGTTAATCAACTGGCGGAAGCGGTAAAAGCGCTGAAAGTGGGCAACGGTAGGGAAGAAGGCGTTGTCGTCGGGCCGCTTATCGAGCAAGCGGCGGTTGATAAAGTGCGCGAGCATGTGGACGACGCGGTCGCGAAAGGCGCGAAGGTGCTGACCGGCGGCAAACCGCATGCGCTGGGCGGCAATTTCTGGCAGCCGACGGTATTGATTGATGCGAATGAGGACATGAAACTGGCGCAGGAAGAGACATTCGGCCCCCTTGCCGCCTGCTTCAGTTTTAAAACCGAAGAAGAAGTTATCGCGCGCGCAAATAATACGCCTTACGGTCTTGCGGCGTACTTCTACACTCAGAATCTCCAGCGCGTGTTCCGCGTCTCGCAGCAGCTGGAAAGCGGCATGATAGGCGTCAATGAGTGCGCGGTGTCGACCGAAGTGGCGCCATTTGGCGGCGTGAAAGAGTCAGGGCTTGGGCGCGAAGGTTCGGTGCTGGGGCTTGATGAGTTTATGGAAGTGAAAACGCTGCATCTTGGCGGGTTATAAGCGTGAGGGCGGCATCATCGCCGCCCGTAAAACGTGGTGGCGATAATGAAAAGCTATACTTTTGATTTCAGTACGATGGCCAGTCAGCAGGATTTTTATCGGGCGTTTGCTGAAACGTTCGGCATAGCGTCGGAACGCGTGGGCGATCTGGATAGTCTGTGGCAGGTAGTGACGGAAGAAGCGCTGCCGTTGCCGCTGGAAATCGTATTCCTGCATGTGACGGCGGAAGTGAAACGCCGCTTCGGCGCGTTGATTCTGCTGTTTGAAGAAGCAGAAGAGGAGCTGGAAGGTCAGCTCCTCTTCAATATCCGGCAATAGCCATACAGCATTCCCTCAAAAAGGCCCCCGACAGGCAGGGGCAAAAGTCGTCGGAGAAGACGACGAGGGTTTATTTGTACAGTTCTGCCGTGGCGTGCCAGTGATCGCCCTGAGTCAGTTCAGTGATGCGATAGCTGCTTGCGCCTTCTTTTTCTGCTTTAGCGGCCAGTTGCTGACGAACGTCCATCGGCGAGCCGCTCAGCTGCGTCACAGAGACGGAGCCCATCGGCTGGAGATTTTGCGCCTGTTGCGCGTTGACCTGTTGGACTGCGGCGCTCGCACCGAAAGAGAGTACGGATGCAAGGCCCAGAGCAGCGATGGTAAATGTCGTTTTCATCATTCATTCCTCATGCAGGTGTATTCAGCGGCCTTAATGGTTTGCGTACGGTTTTTATCGGACCGCTGAGAGGTTTTACGTGTTAGTCGCGTGGCTTATTACGCTTATTTATAAAGCTCGGCAGTCGCATGCCAGTGGTCGCCAGTACGGGCTTCAATCACGCGGTACGCCGTTGCGCCTTTCGCTTCGGCTTTCTCATTCAGCATCGCACGCAGATCCATCGGCGCCGCATTTACGGCATCAACAGAAACGGTACCAATAGACTGACGGTTCTGCGCCTGTTCTGCGTTGATAGAATCTGCCGCGAAAGCGCCGAAGGACAGCATGGAGAGAAGTGTCAGGGCTGTTACAGTTGATTGGGTTTTCATGTTCTTTTCCTCGTCGTAATTGTTATCGGTGGGGCCTTATTGTGTGACCCTCATCACAAAAACAAGTATACACTAATCACCCAAAAAATTAATACCAACCTAATTATTTACTATGAAACTTTGTTCGCACGATGCATGGTTTTTATTACCGATCATTATAAAAATGACCATGAAAAGTCCGTTTTCTGATTAAAATTTCAATAAATCAATCAGTTGTGTGAAGTTGACGATTTGTGCGGTATTCAGGCTGTGAATCAGGCGAAACCGTAAAAAGAGGTGGATTACGCTGCACACATCATAAAAGAAAGCGGAAATGCGGGGCGGAAAGGGCAACCGCCGGAAGAACCGGCGGCGCAGGGCTTACAGCTCCTGCTCGAACAGCATCAGAATGGCTTCGTAGAGATCTTTCACCGTAAAGCCGCGCGCGGGCGTAGTAAAGATAGTGTCGTCACCGGCGATCGTACCCAGAATCCCTTCCGCTTTGCCAAGCGAATCCAGCAGACGCGCGATAAGCTGCGCGGCGCCTGGGCTGGTGTGAATCACCACCACCGCATCGTTGTAGTCGATATCCAGCACCAGGTTTTTCAGCGGGCTGGAGGTCGTCGGTACGCCCAGCTCAACCGGCAGGCAGTACACCATCTCCATTTTGGCGTTGCGGGTACGCACGGCGCCAAATTTCGTTAACATGCGGGAGACTTTGGACTGGTTGATGTTCTCGAAACCCTGATCCTGAAGCGCCTGGACGATTTCACCCTGGGAGCTAAACTTCTCTTCTTTTAGTAAGGCCTTGAAGGCTTTGACTAATTCTTCTTGTTTTGCGGAGCTACGCATATATCACCCGTATACAGGCCAATAAACAACATTATTATGCATTGTGATGAATTTTTATGCAAATGGTCTGCCTTGCGGCGGGCTGAAATAATGTTATGAAAGAGACGAATTTTATCAAATTACGTTATCGAGGAACATGCCTGCGTCACGACTCGTAAATAAGGCTTTAAGTAAACTAAATGTTATCAAAATGATGTTGTTTTGATGCTTAAAGAGGGTGTAATGTAACCGCCTGTTGAGATGTTGCTTCGGTAGTGACCCGGCGGTATTCGCGTCATCTGCACCCGGGCGAGAAGGCCGCATCGCTTTCAGTTAAACCGCGCTACGATCGCAAACTGCGGGCGAAAAGAGTGCTATAACTTCCTCCCAGGATGATTATGGTCGCCACCTCATGGAGTAACGGCACACAATTGCTAACCATAATAAGGAGTTTAGGATGAAAGTTGCAGTCCTCGGCGCGGCAGGCGGTATCGGCCAGGCGCTTGCCCTTCTACTCAAGACCCAACTGCCTTCAGGTTCAGAACTCTCTCTGTATGACATTGCGCCGGTGACCCCAGGGGTTGCGGTGGATTTAAGTCATATCCCGACCGACGTGAAAATCAAAGGTTTCTCCGGTGAAGATGCGAAACCGGCGCTGGAAGGCGCTGATGTGGTGCTGATCTCCGCAGGCGTCGCCCGTAAACCGGGTATGGATCGCTCTGACCTGTTCAATGTGAACGCAGGCATCGTGAAAAACCTGATTCAGCAGGTCGCGACGACCTGCCCGAAAGCGTGCATCGGCATTATCACCAACCCGGTGAACACCACTGTCGCCATCGCGGCAGAAGTGCTGAAAAAAGCCGGCGTGTACGACAAGAACAAACTGTTCGGCGTGACCACGCTGGATATCATCCGCTCCAACACCTTTGTGGCGGAACTGAAAGGCAAAAAAACCGCTGAGCTGGATGTGCCGGTTATCGGCGGCCACTCTGGCGTGACCATTCTGCCGCTGCTCTCGCAGATCCCGGGCGTGAACTTCACCGATCAGGAAGCTGCCGATCTCACCAAACGCATCCAGAACGCGGGCACCGAAGTGGTGGAAGCGAAAGCGGGCGGGGGTTCAGCGACCCTGTCTATGGGCCAGGCGGCCGCGCGTTTCGGCCTCTCTCTGGTGCGTGCGCTGCAGGGCGAGCAGGGCGTGGTGGAATGCGCCTATGTGGAAGGCGACGGCGAATATGCCCGCTTCTTCTCACAGCCGCTGCTGCTGGGTAAAAACGGTATTGAAGAGCGTAAACCGATCGGCGCCCTGAGCGCTTACGAACAGCAGTCGCTGGAAGGCATGCTGGATACGCTGAAAAAAGATATCGCCCTGGGCGAAGAGTTCGTTAACAAGTAAGCGTTAATGGACGAAAAAAAACCGGAACTCAGGTTCCGGTTTTTTTATGCCTGCGAAACTGCTATTCCGGCGTCGCCGGGTATTCCTGAATCGTCACCTGGATCGTGAGTTTGCGGTCGTTACGCATCACTTCCACCGGGATCACTGAGCCCGGTCGGATTTCCGCCACCTGGTCCATGGTTTCCAGCGCGGAGATAGCAGGCTTCTTGTTCACCGACACAATCACGTCATTCACCTGAATGCCGGCGCGCGCGGCAGGGCCGTCCTGCGCCACGTCGTTAACCACAATTCCCTGAATCTGGTCGATGCCCGCCGCTGGCGTATGCATCGGCGTGATTTCACGCCCGCTGATGCCGATATAGCCGCGGATCACGCGCCCGTCGCGGATGAGCTTTTCCATAATGCGCGTGGCGAGCTGGGTCGGGATCGCAAAGCCGATGCCTTCCGGCGTTTCGCCGTCGTTGCTCTTGTCAAAGGAAAGCGTGTTGATGCCCATCAGCTCGCCCAGTGAGTTCACCAGCGCGCCGCCGGAGTTGCCGTGGTTGATGGAGGCGTCGGTTTGCAGGAAATTCTGGCGTCCGGACGGGTTCAGGCCGATACGGCCGGTGGCGCTGATAATCCCCTGGGTAATGGTCTGCCCGAGGTTATAGGGGTTGCCAATCGCCATCACCACATCGCCGATGTGCGGCATACGCTGCGGATTGATGGGAATGACCGGCAGCGTGGTGGCGTTGATTTTCAGCACGGCCAGATCGGTCAGGCTGTCTGAGCCCACCAGCAGCGCCTCGAACACGCGGCCATCCTGCAGCGCCACGATAATCTGGTCAGCGTCATTGATGACATGCTTATTGGTAAGGATATAACCGCGCTGATCCATGATAACGCCGGAGCCGAGCGTGCGGATCTCCAGTTGGCTGCGGTTGCTGCCGCCAAGGCTGCGGTTGTAGACATTCACGACCGCAGGCGCAGCACGACGCACCGCCCGGTTGTAACTCACGGGCGTTTCATCGTCGCTATCGAGCTTTTGCTGCAACAGCGGATTGTACTGGCGCAGGGAAGGTACGAGCGTCAGCAGCAACGCAGCGACGATCAACCCCGCAATAACCGAGCGTAAAAGCTTCAGAAACATGTGTATGGATTAAGTAGTCAGGGGACGGGCGCAGCATACCATGAGTTAAACGGACATCACACGCGGCGTGATGCCCGTTCTCTCAGTTTATTAACGCAGCAGTAAGTAGAGGCTGTCATTTCCGCGCACGATATGCAGCGCGATGATGGCAGGCTTGCTCTCCAGCAGCTTGCGCATCTCCGCGATGGAGCTGACGCGCGCGCGGTTCACACCGACGATAACATCATCTTTCTGCAGGCCTGCCTGTGCCGCGGCGCTGCCTTTTTCGACGCTATTAATGGTAATGCCTTTGGTGCCATCTTTGAGCTGACCATCGCTTAACGTCGCGCCCTGCAAGGCCGGGGCGATGATATCGGCGCTGGCGGAAGAGGACGTGCTTTTATCGAGCGTCACTTCCACTTCCTGGGCTTTACCGTCGCGCAGCAGGCCAAGCTTCACTTTTGTGCCAGGCTCGGTGGTGGCGATGCGCGAGCGCAGTTCGGCGAAGCTATTCAGCGGGCGGCCATTGAGGCTCACAATCACATCGCCCGCTTTAATGCCCGCTTTGGCTGAGCCCGAGTTTGGCAGCACTTCGCTGACGAACGCGCCGCGCTGGGTGTTCAGGTTAAACGCTTTGGCGATATCGGCGCTCATCTCGGTGCCTTTAATACCGAGCAGGCCACGTTTGACCTCGCCCGACTGCATCAGCTGTTTAGCGAGCGTCTGGGCCATGTTTGCAGGAATAGCGAAGCCGATGCCGACGCTGCCGCCGCCCGGCGCGAGGATCGCGGTGTTGATGCCGATAAGCTCGCCGTTCAGATTCAGCAGCGCGCCGCCGGAGTTGCCGCGGTTGATGGAGGCATCGGTCTGGATAAAGTTTTCAAAGCCTTCGAGATTCAGCCCGCTGCGGCCTAACGCCGACACGATGCCGGACGTTGCTGTCTGGCCGAGCCCGAACGGGTTGCCGACGGCCACCACGAAATCGCCCACGCGCAGTTTATCGGAATCCGCCACCTGGATTTGCGTCAGGTTGCTGGCGTTTTGCAACTGGATCAGCGCGATATCGCTCTGGTCGTCGCCGCCGATAAGTTTAGCGTCGAACTCGCGGCCATCATTGAGCTGAACGCTGATTTTCTCCGCGTGGTTTATCACGTGATTATTGGTGAGCACATAGCCTTTCGCGGCGTCGATAATGACGCCGGAGCCGAGCCCTTCAAACGGCTGCGCCTGTTGATCCGGCATCGACTCGCCGAAGAACTTTTTCAGCTCCTCCGGCACGCGCTGTTCCTGCACGGCGGTGCCTTCCACCCGTACGCTGACGACCGCAGGCAGCACTTTTTCCAGCATCGGCGCGAGGCTTGGGATGGCAGGCTGGCCCGGCACCTGCGACGGCAGGGCGGCGAGCACCGGCGCAGGCGCCGACAGAGATAAACCGAGACTTAACGCTAACGCACTTAACAGCAGGGTTTGTTTTTTCATGAACGCGGCTCTCGCAACCTGGTTATAAAAAGTCACCTGAAAACACGGATATTATTGAATTCTCAATGTCGTAACAATGCTGTCATCGGGACGGCAGCGCTCAGAATAAGCATAGTCAGCGCCCAAAGAAAAGCGGGCGCTACATGCGCCCGACGGTAAGGATATTTTTTGGTATCAGTTGCGCTTCGCGCCGGTACGCAGCAGGCCAGAAGCGCTGTCGGAATAGTCGCGCGGCATCTGGACCGGCGCCTGATCGTTGCTGGCTTCCGATTCCGCAAGGCGATTGCGGAACGGGTTGGTCTCTGCGGACATTTCCGGCAGCAGGCTGCTGGAGCTTTTCGCCATGTGCTGATAGAGCTGACGATAGTCATCCGCCATGTTATCCAGCAGTTCAGCGCTGCGGGCGAAGTGGCTGACCAGTTCTTCGCGGTAGTCGTCAAGCTCCGCTTTGTTTTTCTCAAGCTCGTACTGCAAAGCTTGCTGTTGACGTAATTTGCGGTTACCGAAACGCATAGCGACGGCGCCGATAATAATGCCGACGACTAACCCAATAAGCGCATATTCCCAGGTCATGAACATCTCCCGTTGTCTTGTGATTCCGTAGGGTGGTAACGGCGAGGCTTGGTTTCTCGTCTGCGTGCCGTCGACCGGTAAACCCACTATAACCGCTAATTCAGGAGAAGTGGAATCCTGGAGCGGCATGGCGTAGTGTAGAGCGGCCTTTTTTTGGCCAAAATAACGCTGCGGCGAACGTTTTCAGGAAGTAAGAATAATATATGCAGAGCATCTCTCCGACATCGCGCTACCAACAGGCCCTGAAAGAGGGCACCCATCAGCCGGACGACGTCCAGCACGACGCGGTAAATCGTCTGAATCTTATCTGGCAGGCCCTTTCGCAGAAAACCCACGAACCCGCACCGGCTCGCGGCGGCCTGCTGACGAAAGTCGGCAAACTCTTTGGCAAACGTGAAGACACGGCCCGCGAAACGCCGGTACGCGGCTTATATATGTGGGGCGGCGTCGGGCGCGGCAAAACCTGGCTGATGGATCTGTTTTTTCATAGCCTGCCGGGCGAGCGCAAGCTCAGGCTGCATTTTCACCGCTTTATGCTGCGCGTGCATGAAGAACTCGCCGCGCTACAAGGGCAGGCCGATCCGCTGGACGTGGTTGCTGACGGTTTTAAAGCTCAGGCGGACGTTATCTGCTTCGATGAGTTTTTTGTCTCTGATATTACCGATGCCATGCTGCTTGGCGGGCTGATGCAGGCGCTGTTCGCGCGCGGCATTACGCTGGTCGCAACCTCCAACATTCCGCCCGATGAGCTGTACCGCAACGGCTTGCAGCGCACACGGTTTCTGCCTGCCATCGAGGCGATAAAAGCGAACTGCGACGTGATGAACGTCGATGCGGGTATTGATTACCGCCTGCGCACGCTGACCCAGGCGCATTTGTGGCTGTCGCCGCGAGGCGAGGAGACGACGCGTCAGATGGACGCGCTCTGGCAGGCGCTGGCGGGCGCGCCGCGTAACGCGGCAGCGGCCCCGTCGCTTGAGATTAACCATCGCCCGCTGCCGACGCTCGGCGTGGAAAACCAGACGCTTGCCGCGTCGTTCGCCACGCTGTGCGTGGATGCGCGCAGCCAGCATGACTACATCGCGCTGTCGCGCCAGTTCCATACCGTGCTGCTGTTTGACGTGCCGGTGATGACTACTTCTACCGAGAACGCGGCAAGGCGCTTTATCGCGCTGGTGGATGAGTTTTACGAACGCCAGGTGAAGCTGGTGGTCTCGGCGGATGCGCCGCTTGAGAGTATTTATCAGGGCGAGCAGCTGAAGTTTGAATTCAAGCGTTGCCTGTCGCGTTTGCAGGAGATGCAGAGCGAAGAATACCTGAAACGCCCGCACCTGGCTTGAACCCTGGCTGCTCCTCTGCACGCAGGGGAGCGAATCCTTGTACTTTCCTCATAAAAGGGGTCGATCTTTATACTCGACTTCTCTATAATCTTGCGACCCCACGTTACAAGAAAGTTTTTTTCCCGAAACTTTTATGTGCCGAAAACATATCCGAGGGGGTAGGTTTGCGGACTTTGTCGTGTGAACCTCAACTCAATTTAAGCGTTTGGGTGTTCGCCAACGTGTAACTCTATATTTGGGTAAGCTTTTAATGAAAACTTTTACAGCTAAACCAGAAACCGTAAAACGCGACTGGTATGTTGTTGACGCGACCGGTAAAACTCTGGGCCGTCTGGCTACCGAACTGGCTCGTCGCCTGCGCGGTAAGCACAAAGCGGAATACACTCCGCACGTTGATACCGGTGATTACATCATCGTTCTGAACGCAGAAAAAGTTGCTGTAACCGGCAACAAGCGTTCTGACAAAATGTACTACCACCACACTGGCCACATCGGTGGTATCAAAGAAGCGACCTTTGAAGAGATGATTGCCCGCCGTCCTGAGCGTGTAATTGAAATCGCGGTTAAAGGCATGCTGCCGAAAGGCCCTCTGGGCCGTGCTATGTACCGTAAACTGAAAGTTTACGCGGGCAACGAGCACAACCACGCGGCGCAGCAACCGCAAGTTCTGGACATCTAATCGGGATTATGGCAATGGCTGAAAATCAATACTACGGCACTGGTCGCCGCAAAAGCTCCGCCGCTCGTGTGTTTATCAAACCGGGCAACGGTAAAATCGTTATCAACCAGCGTTCTCTGGAACAGTACTTCGGTCGCGAAACTGCCCGCATGGTAGTTCGCCAACCGCTGGAACTGGTCGACATGGTTGAGAAACTGGATCTGTACATCACCGTTAAAGGTGGTGGTATCTCCGGTCAGGCTGGTGCGATCCGTCACGGTATCACCCGCGCTCTGATGGAGTACGATGAGTCTCTGCGCTCTGAACTGCGTAAAGCTGGCTTCGTTACTCGTGACGCTCGTCAGGTTGAACGTAAGAAAGTCGGTCTGCGTAAAGCACGTCGTCGTCCGCAGTTCTCCAAACGTTAATTCTTTTCTGCTTTTGCAGAATCGTATTGGCGGAAAACCCGGCACAACGCCGGGTTTTTTTATGCCCGGAATTTTTATCTGGCCGCTAATCTACTGAAATCCCGCCCATTTACGGCTATCGGACAAAACCTCTCACCACAAGCTGCGCAAAATCTGGTAAACTATCATCCAATTTTGTGCCCAAATGCTGGTAACTGTTCACGTTTTGTTCGTTTTGCAGACGGAAGAAAGTTCGGCACGGAAGGGTGATTGATAAGGCCAGTCGTGTGTGCGGCTGGTAGCTGTAACTTTCTGAATATACCTGGAGGTTTTCATGGCTGTCGCTGCCAACAAACGTTCGGTAATGACGCTGTTTTCTGGTCCTACTGATATCTACAGCCATCAGGTCCGCATTGTGCTGGCTGAAAAGGGTGTCAGCTTTGAAATTGAGCATGTGGAAACGGATAACCTGCCGCAGGATCTGATTGACCTCAACCCAAATCAAAGCGTGCCGACGCTGGTAGACCGTGAACTGACTCTGTGGGAGTCGCGCATCATTATGGAATATCTCGATGAGCGTTTCCCGCACCCGCCGTTAATGCCCGTCTACCCGGTGGCTCGCGGTGAAAGCCGCCTGTATATGCACCGTATCGAGAAGGACTGGTACTCGCTGATGAACGTTATCGTTAGCGGTTCCGCGCAGGAAGCCGATAACGCGCGTAAACAGCTGCGTGAAGAGCTGCTGGCTATCGCACCGGTATTCGGTCAGAAGCCGTATTTCCTGAGCGATGAGTTCAGCCTGGTGGATTGCTACCTTGCGCCGCTGCTGTGGCGTCTGCCGCAGTTAGGCGTAGAGTTCAGCGGCGCGGGCGCCAAAGAGCTCAAAGGCTATATGACTCGCGTGTTTGAGCGTGATTCGTTCCTTGCTTCGCTGACCGAAGCCGAGCGCGAAATCCGCCTGCAAACCCGGGGCTAAACCTTATGGATATCTCTCAGCTCTCTCCACGTCGTCCCTATCTGCTGCGTGCCTTTTATGAATGGCTGCTGGACAACCAGCTGACGCCGCACCTGGTCGTGGATGTGACGCTGCCGGGCGTGCTGGTGCCGCTGGAGTATGCGCGTGACGGGCAAATTGTTCTGAATATCGCCCCGCGTGCGGTCGGCAATCTGGAACTGGCGAATGATGAAGTTCGCTTCAATGCCCGTTTTGGCGGCGTGCCGCGTCAGGTCTCGGTGCCGCTGGCTGCTGTGCTCGCTATCTACGCCCGTGAAAATGGCGCCGGTACGATGTTCGAGCCAGAAGCCGCTTATGATGAAGAGATGGCGAGCCTGAACGACGACAACAGCGCAGAAGAGCCGGAAACCGTGATGTCTGTGATTGATGGCGATAAGCCTGACGATGCGGATGATAACGGCCCGGATGACGAGCCGCCGCCGCGTGGCGGGCGTCCCGCGCTGCGTGTAGTGAAGTAATCGCGTCTGCCTCAAAAAAAAGCCGGTATGCTCACGCATTCCGGCTTTTCTATTAAGCCGCCCCGAAGAGGCGGTTTTTTTATTCCCGCCTGTTACCAGCGATAGTTCACCAGCATATGGCCGGAATAGGCGTTGTAGGAGTTATCACCCCATTCGCTGCTGACCCGGAAGGAGACGGTGGTCGCCTCGTTCACCTTACCGCTGACGCCCGTTTCCAGCTGGAAGCGGTTAGACGGCATGTTGGAGTCGAGCGTCTCGTCGTTAAAGTTCAGATCGCTCATGCCGTTGCCGATAAGCCAGTTTACCGCGCCGTAAGGCTGCCAGGCTTCTACGGCTTTCTGATCGACATAGCTTGCCTTGAGACCAATACGACCCAATACCGCGTCATCATCCGGCGTGCTGACACGCGTGCCGTTATATTCAACGTGGGAATCCTGGTCCAGATTGCTGTAAATCACCTGGCCCTGCGGCTCAAACTTCATGGTGCGCGCTTTCTCTGATGGTACCAGCCAGGCGTGGCCCAGCTCCAGCGAGGCGGCGTAGCCCTGGCTGTCATATTTTTCGCCCGGCATATCATCGCCATTTACCTGGCTGTTGTACCAGCTGTAAGAAGCCCAGCTGTCGATATAGCTGCCAAGACGCAGTTTCTGGTCTTCCTGCCAGGTGGCATAGACGCCGAGGTTGTAACCGTTGACGCGACCATCTGCCGAGCGCACATTGTGGCGCGCGTCTGCGGTAGTGTCGCTGTAGCCTGCGCCCAGCATAAAACCGCTGTGCAGCGTGCCAGTAGAGAGATTTTTGCTCAGGAAATCGCTGCCTAACTGCACCACGGCGGAGCGAATCTTATATTTCAGGTTGCTGTCGGCGAAGTTGCCGTCGTTGTACTCGCCTTTGACGTACATCCAGGTATTCAGGTCGTCTGCGTCACGCAGCATCAGCTGATCGCGGTCGTCGCGCTTGTGAATAAACATCTGCTGGGCGGCCAGGTAGTTCGCCATGTAGACGCCAGCCTCCGGGCGGTACACTTCCGGAGCTGGTGGCGTATCGCCGCCATTATCACCGTTATCATTGCCGCCGTTATCGCCACCGTTATCATCCGGGTCAGGCGTCGGATCTGGCGTATCGCTGGCTTTCGATTCCAGATACCAGTTGCCATCGTCATGCTGATAGAGATCGTATTCCCACATCCCCGCCACGACGGGTTTACCCAGCGTAAAGGATGCATCGGACGCGCCGCCAACACTGATAAGCTCAATACCGTTAATGGTCTGCGCGCCCTGACCGCCGATATTCGCCACTTCAAGCGCAGAGCTACCGGCGCTGTCGCCGGTAATGGCCAGATGGTCAGTCGGAGAATTATCTTCGCCTGCTGCGGTGTTCATGACGATGCGGCTGTTGTCATCGCCCGTATAGTTGCCGTTGATGGTAAATGCATTGCCGACGTTGTTACCGCCCGCGATTTGCAGCGTGCCCTGGTTGGTGACGTCGCCATTGATGGTATTGCCTGTCGCCGGGGTAGAGGCATTCTCGTTGCCGCTGACCGCATTCCAGGACGCCAGCACGCCGCCTGCGGCAATCGCCACGCTGTTGTTTACCGTGCCCGCAGAGGCGAACGTAGCGCCGCTTTCAACAGAAATGAGGCCCGTACCGCCAGTTGGCCCCATCACGGCGTTTTCCGCCACAAGCGTCGTCCCTGCTTTAAGCGTGGTATCGCCGCTAAAGCTGTTGTTACCAGTGAGCGTCAGCGTGCTGGCGTTTTCTTTCACCAGGTTACCGGTGCCGGAAATATCGCCCGCAAAAGTATAATCTGCCGCCTGGTTAAAAATCAGCGTGCCATTGTTGGTGACATTGCCTTCCAGTGAGGCGTTATCGCCGCTGCCGGTGCCGATTTGCAGCGAGGCCGCAGCGTTAATCAACGAGGCGCCGCTGTTTTTCACGTCGCCGCCGAGCGTCAGGTTGCCGGTTTTAACGATCAGGCTGTCGCCTGTGCCGGTAAGATCGACATTGCCGGTCAGCGTCCAGTCGCTGCCGTCCATGGTGAGCGATTTAAAACCGTCGCCTGCGTTCGCGCCGATGAAATTGCTGTCTTCATTGCCGCTGTCGTTCAGGGTAATTGTATTGGTGGCCGAGCCGGTGGTGGTGACATCGCCCCCAAGGCTGGAGCCTGCTTTAAGCACCAGCGCATTATTGCCGCTGCTTTCAAAAGAAATAGCAGAATCGCCGCCGGAAATAGTGCCGGTGTTAATGATGGTGACGTTTTGGGCATCAGTAATGCTAATGCCATTATTGATTCCGTTAATGCTGCCATTATTTTTCAAGGTGAACATGTCGGAGCTTTGACCGTCAATTTCAACCTGCATGGCATTACCAAAATCATTTTTAATGGTGCCATTATTGGTAAAGGTGACGATATCTTCGCCCTGAACAGAGACGGCAGGCTTGGATTTTGATGAGGACATCGTCACATCGGCGTTAACAATGTAATCCGTGTCGCCGCTGACGATATAGCTGCTGTTGGTATCTTTGGAAATAATAGTTTCCGCATTCACCATCATTGGTGAGGATAGAATGACAATCGGAAAAACATTGCACATCAGCCTGGTGACAATGTTCATTCTGAATGTTTTATCTTTATTCATAATTACGTCCAATATAATAATGCGTTGAATTAAGTGTCGGCGTCGCGGCAGCTTATTTCATTACTCTCGCCAATAACATGCTTTCCGAAAGATACAGAATTTATAAATATAAAATATGTATGATTTCAGCGTTCTGATTTCATACTCTGCGCATATTGATAAATGCAGTAAATAACTGGCGAAATATAAAGCGTTCAGAAGGGCGTTTTATGGATGCTTAGTCAGTAATCGAACATAAACCGTGCGAAGTAATAAATTAATTCGGAAAGGGAAAAGTCTTTTTCTGGAAATAAAAAGGCTTGCTTTATTGATAAGATAAATAAAAAAGGGAAGCGCGAGGCTTCCCTTTAGGTGTGGGGTTGAACCGTCAGACTTCGAGATAATTCATGATGCCGTCCGCCGCTTTACGGCCTTCGGCGATAGCGGTCACCACCAAATCAGAGCCACGCACGATATCGCCGCCTGCGAAGATTTTCGGGTTGCTGGTCTGGAAGGCATTTTCATTACCTTCCGGCGCAATCACACGGCCTTGCGAATCAAGCTCAACGCTGTGCTGCACCAGCCATTCCATGCTGTGCGGACGGAAGCCGAACGCCATCACCACGGCATCCGCAGGCAGCACATGTTCGGAGCCCGGCACGATCTCCGCGCGACGACGGCCTTTGTCATCCGGTTCGCCCATCTGCGTGCGCGCCATTTTCACGCCGCACACTTTGCCGCTAGCGTTGATCTCAACGCCAAGCGGTTGGACGTTGAACTGGAACTCAACGCCTTCTTCGCGCGCGTTTTTCACTTCGCGACGGGAGCCCGGCATGTTCTCTTCATCACGACGATAAGCACAGATGACGTGAGTCGCGCCCTGACGCACCGAGGTACGCACGCAGTCCATCGCGGTATCGCCGCCGCCCAGCACCACGACGCGTTTGCCTTCCATGCTGATGAATGGTTGCTTTGTATCTTCCTCAAAGCCCATAATCTGACGGGTATTGGCGATAAGGAACGGCAGCGCTTCATACACACCCGGCGCGTCTTCGTTTTCCAGCCCGCCGCGCATTGACTGATAGGTGCCGACGCCAAGGAAGACGGCGTCATAGTCGCCCAGAAGATCGTTCATCTGGATATCGCGGCCCACTTCGGTATTGAGCCTGAACTCAATACCCATGCCGGTGAAGATTTCACGACGGCGCGTCATGACTTCTTTTTCCAGCTTAAAGGCCGGGATGCCGAAGGTGAGCAGGCCGCCGATTTCCGGGTTACGGTCGAACACGACCGCTTTCACGCCGTTGCGGGTCAGCACGTCGGCGCACGCGAGGCCCGCCGGGCCCGCGCCGATAATCGCGACGCGCTTGCCGGTCGGCTTCACGCCGGAAAGATCCGGCCGCCAGCCCATTTCGAACGCTTTATCGTTGATATAGCGTTCAATGTTGCCGATGGTCACTGCGCCGAATTCGTCATTCAGCGTGCAGGAGCCTTCGCACAGACGGTCCTGCGGGCAGACGCGGCCGCACACTTCCGGCAGCGTGTTGGTCTGGTGAGAAAGCTCTGCGGCTTCGAAAATGCGCCCTTCGTTGGCCAGCTTCAGCCAGTTAGGGATGTAGTTATGTACCGGACATTTCCATTCACAGTAGGGGTTGCCGCACGACAGGCAGCGATCTGCCTGCGCTTTGGCCTGGCCTTCTGAGAAGGGCTCATAGATTTCCACAAACTCAATTTTACGGATCTTAAGCGGCTTTTTTGGCGGATCAACGCGCTGTAAGTCGATAAATTGGTAAACGTTCTGACTCATCAATCGTGACCTCTTACTGCGCCTGCACCCGCAGCTCGGCTGCGGAACGACTACGGTGACCCAACAATGCTTTTACATCACTGGACTTCGGTTTAACCAACGCGAACTTCGCCGAGAACGCCGGCCAGTTCGCCAGGATCTCTTCGCCTCGATGTGAACCGGTCTGTTGAACATGCTCGGTGATAAGCCCGCGCAGGTGTTCTTCGTGAATCGCTAATTCTTCGACATTCAGCACTTCCACCAGCTCCGGGTTCACGCGTTTGCGGAACTCGCCATCTTCGTCCAGCACGTAGGCGAAGCCGCCCGTCATGCCTGCGCCGAAGTTCACGCCGGTTTTGCCGAGAATACAGACGATGCCGCCGGTCATATATTCACAGCCGTTATCGCCGATGCCTTCCACGACCGTAATCGCGCCGGAGTTACGCACGGCGAAACGCTCGCCCGCGCGGCCTGCGGCGTAGAGACGGCCGCCCGTCGCGCCATACAGGCAAGTGTTGCCGATAATGCTCGCTTCATAGCTCTTGAACGACGACCCTACCGGCGGACGAATCGCCAGCAAGCCGCCCGCCATGCCTTTGCCGACATAGTCGTTGGCATCGCCCGTCAGGTGCAGTTCCACGCCGCCCGCGTTCCAGACGCCGAAGCTCTGTCCGGCAGTCCCGGTGAAGTACGCTTTGATGGGATCAGAAGCCAGGCCCTGATCGCCATGCGACTGCGCGATGTAGCCCGAGAGCAGCGCGCCAACCGAGCGGTCGGTATTGCGGATATCAAACCAGAACGTTTTGCTCTGGCGGCTCTCCACATACGGTTTCGCCTGGGCCAGCAGCTGCGCGTTCAGGTCGCCTTTATCGAATGGCGGGTTGCTTTCGGTGCAGTAAACCGCTTTGCCAGGATGCGGCTCGGCGGTTTCCAGCAGTTTCGCCAGATCCAGTTTTTGCTGCTTCGCCGTAAAGCCTTCCAGCTCTTTCAGAAGATCCGTGCGGCCAATCAGATCCACCAGACGCGTCACGCCCAGTTGGGCCATGAGTTCACGCGTTTCACGGGCGATAAATTCAAAGTAGTTGGTCACTTTGAACGGCAGGCCGTGATAGTGGTTTTTACGCAGTTTGTCATCCTGGGTCGCCACGCCGGTCGCGCAGTTGTTGAGATGGCAAATACGCAGGTATTTACAGCCCAGCGCCACCATCGGGCCGGTGCCAAAGCCGAAGCTTTCCGCGCCAAGGATGGCCGCTTTGATGATATCAAGGCCGGTTTTCAGGCCGCCGTCCACCTGCAGGCGGATCTTGTGGCGCAGACCGTTGGCGACCAGCGCCTGCTGCGTTTCCACCAGACCCAGCTCCCACGGGCAGCCCGCGTATTTCACGGAGGAGAGGGGGCTTGCGCCCGTGCCGCCGTCGTAGCCTGCGATAGTGATGAGATCGGCATACGCTTTCGCCACGCCGGTGGCAATGGTGCCCACGCCCGGCTCAGACACCAGCTTCACGGAGATCATCGCCTTCGGGTTGACCTGTTTTAAGTCGAAAATCAGCTGCGCCAGATCTTCAATCGAGTAGATATCGTGGTGCGGCGGCGGGGAGATCAGCGTCACGCCCGGCACCGAATAACGCAGACGCGCAATGTACGGCGTCACTTTGTCGCCAGGTAACTGACCGCCTTCGCCAGGCTTCGCGCCCTGCGCCACTTTAATCTGAATCACATCGGCGTTGACCAGGTACGCAGGCGTTACGCCGAAGCGGCCGGAGGCGACCTGCTTAATGCGCGACACTTTATTGGTGCCGTAACGCGCCGGATCTTCGCCGCCTTCGCCGGAGTTCGAGAAACCGCCGAGGCTGTTCATCGCCTCCGCCAGCGACTCATGCGCTTCCGGGCTCAGCGCGCCGATGGACATCGCCGCGGTATCAAAGCGTTTGAACAGTTCGCTCGCCGGTTCGACATCTTCCACGCGCACCGCGTCCGCCTGCGGATTTAGCGCCAGCAGATCGCGCAGCGTCGCCGCCGGACGTTCGTTAACCAGCTTCGCGTATTGTTGATAGTCGCTGTACTCGCCGCTCTGCACCGCCTGCTGGAGCGTGCGCACCACATCCGGGTTGTAAGCGTGGTATTCGCCGCCATGAACATATTTCAGTAAGCCGCCCTGTACGAGCGGTTTGCGCGCAAGCCAGGCGCGTTTCGACAGGTTCAGCAGATCCTGTTCGAAATCAGCAAAGCCCGCGCCGCCGATACGGCTGACCACGCCCTGGAAGCAGAGCTCAGAGACGTCGCGGTGCAGGCCGACGGCTTCAAACAGTTTGGAGCAGCGGTAAGAGGCGATGGTCGAGATGCCCATTTTGGACATGATCTTATAAAGCCCTTTGTTGATGCCGTTGCGGTAGTTCAGCATCACGCTGCGGTAATCTTTTTCGATAGCGCCGGTATCAACCAGTTTCGCCAGCGTTTCGTAGGCGAGATACGGGTAGATAGCCGTAGCGCCGAAGCCCAGCAGCACAGCGAAGTGGTGCGGATCGCGGGCGCTGGCGGTTTCGACAATAATGTTGGCGTCGCAGCGCAGGCTCTGTTCCACCAGCCGGGTCTGGATAGCCCCAACGGCCATCGGCGCCGGAACCGGAAGACGGTCTTTGGCGATGTTGCGATCCGAGAGCACCAGCAGCACGGTGCCGTTGCGTACCATCTGCTCGGCTTTGTCGCACAGCGCATTGACGGTCTCTTCCAGCGTCGCCTGCGCCGGGTCGAAGGTAATATCGAGCGTATCGGCGCGATAGTGCTCTTCTTCAAGCGTGGTGAGCTGTTTAAAGTCGGAGTAAAGCAGGATCGGCGATTTAAAGCTCAGACGATGCGCCTGGCCTTCGGCTTCGCAGAAGACGTTCATCTCGCGGCCGATGCTGGTGGCGAGCGACATCACATGCGCTTCACGCAGCGGATCGATAGGCGGGTTGGTCACCTGCGCGAACTGCTGGCGGAAGTAGTCGTAAATAATGCGCGGCTGGCTGGAGAGCACGGCGAATGGCGTATCGTCGCCCATCGAGCCCACCGCTTCCTGGCCGTTTTCACCCAGTACGCGAATGACCGAGTCCAGCTCTTCATTACTGTAGAAGAACTGCTTCTGGTAGCTTTCGAGCAGGGCGTCGTCCATTTCACGAGTGCCTACCTGATCGTCAGGCAGATCCTCAAACGGCACCAGACGGCGGACGTTTTTCTCCATCCACTCTTTATACGGGTGGCGACTCTTCAGATCGTTGTCGGTTTCCGCCGAGTGCAGGATGCGACCGCCGCGGGTGTCGATAACCATCAGCTCGCCAGGCCCTACGCGGCCTTTCTCCACCACTTCGTCCGGCTGGTAATCCCAGATGCCGACCTCAGAGGCGCAGGTAATGAGCTTATCTTTGGTGATAACGTAGCGCGCCGGGCGCAGGCCGTTACGGTCAAGGTTACAGGCGGCGAAGCGGCCGTCTGACATTACGATGCCCGCCGGGCCATCCCACGGCTCCATGTGCATGGAGTTAAAGTCGAAGAACGCGCGCAGCTCCGGGTCCATATCCGGGTTGTTCTGCCAGGCTGGCGGCACCAGCAGACGCATGGCGCGCACGATATCCATCCCGCCTGCCAGCAGCAGCTCAAGCATGTTATCCATGGAGCTGGAGTCAGAGCCGGTTTCGTTAACGAACGGCGCGGCGTCGTGAAGATCGGGGATAAGCGGCGTCTGGAATTTATACGTACGCGCGCGGGCCCACTGGCGGTTGCCGGTAATCGTGTTGATTTCGCCGTTATGCGCCAGGTAGCGGAACGGCTGCGCCAGCGGCCAGCGCGGCACGGTGTTGGTGGAGAAGCGCTGGTGGAACAGGCAGATAGCCGATTCCAGGCGCAGGTCCGCCAGGTCCAGGTAGAAGCGCGGCAGATCCGCCGGCATACAGAGACCTTTATAGATGTTGACCAGGTTTGAGAGGCTACAGACGTAGAACTCTTTATCGTCAACCAGACGTTTTTCAATGCGGCGACGCGCGATAAACAGGCGGCGCTCCATATCGCGCGGACGCCAGCCTGCCGGGGCGTTCACAAAAATCTGTTCGATGCGCGGCATTGAGGAGAGCGCGATTTCACCCAGCACGCCTTCGTTGGTCGGCACTACGCGCCAGCCTACGATAGACAGGGTTTCTCGTTGCAGCTCTTCTTCAACGATACGACGCGAGGCGCTGGCTTTTTCAGGATCCTGATTCAGGAACAGCATGCCAACGGCGTAATTTTTGGCTAAGCGCCAGCCGTGCTCTTCGGCCACCATACGGAAAAAGCGGTCGGGCTTTTGCAGCAGCAGGCCGCAACCATCACCGGTTTTACCATCCGCAAGGATAGCGCCGCGGTGCTGCATACGGGCCAGCGCGTGGATCGCGGTGCGCACAACCTTGTGGCTAGGTTCGCCTTCTATGTGGGCGATCAGGCCGAAACCACAGTTATCCCTCTCAAGAGATTTATCGTACAACATATCAGTGAACCTCCCCAGGCTCTGCGGGACTCCCTCCTGTACCGATGGCGCGCGGGCGCAAAAAGGGTGCGGCGACAGGGTATTGCGCGTTATACGCACACCTTGCGTGTCGCCCTCCTGATATCCTTTTTCATCGGTACATCGTCGTTGAGGACTTACTTAAGAGGGAATCTCATTTACTGCATAAATATGATGGGCAGAACGCCCATCGAGAAAGCTTCCAGCGAATTTCCAACTTATCGGGAATCCGCACACAGGTCAAATGTCATTCTTATTTATTCAAAAGTGTGCTAAAGAGCAAGCATTACATTGATTAATAAGTACTTTTAACCTTTTTTAGATTGCGTTTTTCGGGTGATAAGCCCCGGTGATGTGTGATCTGACTCACTATAAGAAAGCGGTTGGAAGTAGATAGCGCGCTGTTATTGCGTTTTAAAGCAGCACGATCTTTCGTGCAACGCCCGCAAGCCGCATAAACGCTCTGTTTTTAACGGTTCGTCATATTCCTTAAATAATCGTTACGATCATAAGGAAAAGTAATTGGTGTCAGGGTGATTAAAATAGCGTTTACAATGAATGATTATTCATCAGATAAAAGCGGGGGCAGGGCGCTTGATCCATATCATCGCCGTGAAGAAGTAAAAATGGCAGGCTGACGCCCTTTCGCTGGGCGGCTTTTCAGATTATGCAGTTACAAAAATTAGTCAATATGTTTGGCGGCGACCTGACGCGTCGTTACGGCCAGAAAGTTCATAAACTCTCATTGCATGGCGGCTTCAGTTGCCCGAACCGCGACGGCACGCTGGGACGCGGCGGCTGCACCTTCTGCAATGTCGCGTCGTTCGCCGATGAAACCCAGCAGCATCTCCCAATTCAGCAGCAGCTGGCGCAGCAGGCGGCGCGCGTCGACCGCGCCCGCCGTTATCTCGCCTATTTCCAGGCCTACACCAGCACCTTTGCGGAAGTTAACGTATTGCGCGAAATGTACCAGCAGGCGATAAGCCAGGCGGATATCGTCGGGCTGTGCGTCGGCACGCGTCCGGACTGCGTGCCGGAGAGCGTGCTGGATCTCCTCTCGGGCTACCATCAACAAGGTTATGAAGTCTGGCTGGAGCTGGGGCTGCAAAGCGCGAAGGATAAAACTCTGCACCGTATTAATCGCGGCCATGATTTTGCCTGTTATCAGGACACCGCGCGTCGGGCGCGGGCGAGGGGGCTTAAGGTGTGCACGCATCTTATCGTCGGGCTGCCGGGAGAAACCCGCCTCGATGCGCTGGTCTCGCTTGAGCGGGTGGTGGAAACCGGCGTCGACGGCATTAAGCTGCATCCGCTGCATATCGTTGAGGGCAGCATTATGGCGAAAGCCTGGCGGGCCGGGCGGCTTAGCGGCATTGCGCTGGAGGATTATGCCGTGACGGCGGGCGAGATGATTCGCCATACGCCGCCTGACATCATCTACCATCGTATTTCCGCCAGCGCCCGCCGTCCGACCTTACTGGCGCCGCTGTGGTGCGAGAACCGCTGGACCGGTATGGTCGAGATTGACCGCTATCTTAACCTGCATGGCGCGCAGGGCTCGGCGCTCGGACGTCCCTGGCGCGGCGCGCCTGACCCGCTTTAAATGCTGTTTTTCCCGTCACTCGCCTTCTCACCCCGCACTTTTTTGCCTGAATTCCCGCCAGCGGGACGGATTTAGGTATTATTGAACGGAATATCAGTACAGGAATCCTTTATGAAACAGATCCGCCTGCTGGCGCAGTACTACGTTGATTTACTGGTAAAGCTTGGCCTGGTGCGCTTTTCACTGCTGCTGGCCCTTGCGCTGGTCGTGCTGGCGATGGCGGTGCAAATGGCCGTGACGATGGTGCTGCATGGCCAGGTCGAGAGCATCGACGTTATCCGTTCGATTTTCTTTGGTCTGTTGATCACGCCCTGGGCCGTCTACTTTCTGTCGGTGGTGGTGGAGCAGCTTGAGGAGTCGCGTCAGCGGCTCTCAAAACTGGTCGATAAGCTTGAAGAGATGCGCGAGCGCGACCTCAAGCTCAACGTGCAGCTCAAGGACAATATCGCCCAGCTTAACCAGGAAATCGCCGACCGCGAAAAAGCGGAAGCCGAGCGCCAGAATATGCTGGAGCAGCTGAAAGTGGAGATGAAAGAGCGCGAAGTCACGCAAATCCAGCTGGAGCAGCAATCCTCTTTCCTGCGCTCGTTTCTCGACGCCTCGCCGGATCTGGTGTTCTACCGTAATGAAGATAAAGAGTTTTCGGGCTGCAACCGGGCGATGGAGCTGCTCACCGGCAAAAGCGAAAAACAGCTGATTGGCCTTAAGCCCCACGAAGTGTATGCGCCGGAAGCGGCGGAAAAAGTGCTGGAGACCGATGAAAAAGTCTTCCGGCATAATGTGTCTCTCACCTACGAGCAGTGGCTCGACTACCCCGATGGCCGCAAAGCGTGCTTTGAGATCCGCAAAGTGCCGTATTACGACCGCGTGGGTAAACGCCACGGGCTGATGGGCTTCGGGCGCGATATTACCGAGCGTAAGCGTTATCAGGACGCGCTGGAGCGCGCCAGCCGCGATAAGACCACCTTTATCTCTACCATCAGCCACGAGCTGCGTACGCCGCTTAACGGCATCGTGGGCTTAAGCCGCATTCTGCTGGATACCGACCTGAGCGCCGAGCAGGAAAAATACCTGAAGACGATCCACGTCTCCGCCGTGACGCTTGGCAATATCTTCAACGATATTATCGATATGGATAAAATTGAGCGGCGCAAAGTGCAGCTTGATAACCAGCCTGTCGATTTCACCAGTTTCCTGGCGGACCTGGAAAACCTCTCCGGCCTGCAGGCGCAGCAGAAAGGACTGCGCTTTGTGATGGAGCCGGTGCGCCCGGTGCCGCATAAGGTGCTGACCGATGGCACGCGCCTGCGGCAGATCCTCTGGAACCTCATCAGCAACGCGGTGAAATTTACCCAGCAAGGCCAGGTGACGGTGCGCGTCAGCTATAACGACAACGAGCAGCTACGCTTTGAGGTGGAAGATTCCGGTATCGGTATTCCGCAGGAGGAGCAGGACAAGATTTTCGCCATGTATTACCAGGTGAAAGACAGCCAGGGCGGTAAACCGGCGACCGGTACGGGGATTGGTCTTGCGGTATCGCGCCGTCTTGCGAAAAGCATGGGCGGCGACATTACGGTATCGAGCAAACCGGGCCAGGGGTCGACTTTCGTTCTGACAGTGCAGGCGCCGCGCGTGGCGGAAGAAGTGGAAGATACGCTGAATGATGACGACATGCCGCTGCCCGCCCTGCATGTGCTACTGGTGGAAGATATTGAGCTGAACGTCATCGTGGCGACATCGGTGCTGGAAAAACTCGGTTGCAGCGTCGAGGTGGCGATGACCGGTAAAGCGGCGCTGGAGATGTTCAGCCCCGGCGAGTTTGACCTGGTGCTGCTGGATATCCAGTTGCCGGACATGACCGGGCTGGATATCTCCCGCGAACTCAACCGCTGCTATTCCCGCGACGCGCTGCCGCCGCTGGTGGCGCTGACGGCCAACGTGTTGAAAGATAAAAAAGAGTATCTGGAAGCAGGTATGGATGACGTGCTGAGCAAACCGCTGGCGGTGCCGGCCCTGACCGCGACCATCAAAAAGTTCTGGGATACGCAACCTGACGATGAGGAGCAAGACGTGACGACAAGTGATGACGGCAAGCAGCAGGCGCTGCTCGATCTCCCGATGCTGGAGCAATATCTGCAGTTGGTTGGCCCGAAACTCATCACCGATGGCCTGGCGATGTTTGAAAAAATGATGCCGGGTTACCTGAGCGTGCTGGAATCCAACCTCACCGCGCGCGATCAAAAAGGGATTGTGGAAGAGGGTCATAAAATCAAAGGCGCCGCCGGTGCGGTAGGGTTGCGTCACTTGCAACAGTTGGCGCAAAAAATCCAGTCGCCCGATCTTCCGGCGTGGTGGGACAACGTGGGTGAATGGATTGAAGAGCTGAAGCAGGAGTGGCGTCACGACGTCGAGGCGCTGAAAGTCTGGGTTGCCGGCGCCGGAAAAAAATGACCCCGGCTAAACCGGGGTGCGCGAATACTGCGCCAACACCAGGGAAATCGTGGCCTCGCCATTGATTAGTGATGTTGATCTTTTTAACTACGTGGCGCGGCCTGAGTAATCAAATCGCTCGTAC
Source organism: Cronobacter turicensis z3032 (assembly GCA_000027065.2). Classification (NCBI taxonomy): domain Bacteria; kingdom Pseudomonadati; phylum Pseudomonadota; class Gammaproteobacteria; order Enterobacterales; family Enterobacteriaceae; genus Cronobacter; species Cronobacter turicensis. The sequence goes on from FN543093.2 coordinate 423,286, forward strand.
ATAAGATAGCAAATCTTAAATGATTTGTTATGTGAATCAGTAAAATGTGTGAAGCATAACGTTTAAATAACATTTTACTCAAAGTTTCAACGGCTTAACGTAAGGATAAATCATGAAAAAAATCGGAGTGGTTTTAAGCGGTTGCGGCGTTTATGACGGTTCAGAAATTCATGAAGCGGTAATTACCCTGCTGGCGCTGGCCCGCAATGGCGCGCAGGCGGTCTGTTTTGCGCCTGATAAACCACAAGCGGACGTGATTAATCACGTCACGGGCGAACCGACCGGCGAGACGCGCAATGTGCTGGTGGAGGCGGCCCGTATCGCCCGCGGCAAGATAACGCCGCTGGAGCAGGCGCGCGCGGACGATCTCGATGCGCTGGTGGTGCCTGGCGGGTTTGGCGCGGCCAAAAACCTGTGTGATTTCGCCACGCGCGGCAGCGAGTGCGCCGTGGACCCTGCGCTTCACGCCCTGGCGAGTGCGATGCACGCGGCCGGCAAACCGCTCGGCTTTATCTGTATCGCGCCCGCGATGCTGCCGAAAATTGTCGCCGCGCCTCTGCGTCTGACTATCGGCACCGATATTGACACCGCTGAGCTGGTGGAAGAGATGGGCGGGGAGCATGTGCCGTGCCCTGTGGACGATATTGTGGTGGATGAAGATAACAAAGTGCTGACCACCCCCGCCTATATGCTGGCGGAAAGCATCGACGAGGCGGCGGCAGGTATTGAGAAACTGGTGGCGCGCCTGGTGGCGATGTGCGAATGAGTAAAGCGCGCGGTTCGCTGTTCGTGCGCCTGCGGCGGCTGGCGCTGCGTGCAGTGCTGGCGGTGCTCGGCGTCTGGATCGCAGGTATTTTGCTGTTCAGCGTGGTGCCGGTGCCCTTTTCGGCGGTCATGGTTGAGCGGCAGTTCTCCGCGTGGTTTAGCGGCGATTTCAGCTACGTGGCCCACTCCGACTGGGTGAGTATGGATGAGATTTCACCCTGGATGGGGCTTGCGGTCATCGCGGCGGAAGACCAGCGGTTCCCGGAGCACTGGGGGTTTGACGTGGCGGCGATCCAGAAAGCCGTCTCGCATAACGAGCGGAGCAGCCGCATTCGCGGGGCTTCCACGCTGTCGCAGCAAACGGCCAAGAATCTGTTTCTGTGGGATGGGCGCAGCTGGCTGCGTAAGGGGCTGGAAGCGGGCTTAACGCTTGGCATCGAAACCGTCTGGAGCAAGCGCCGCATTCTGACGGTCTATCTGAATATCGCGGAATTCGGTGATGGCGTGTTTGGCGTGGAAGAGGCGTCACAGCGCTATTTCAATAAGCCCGCCAGCCGCCTTTCGGCATCAGAAGCCGCGCTGCTGGCGGCGGTGCTGCCAAACCCGCTGCGCTATAAGGCGACCGCGCCTTCAGGCTATGTGCGGGCGCGTCAGCAGTGGATTTTGCGCCAGATGCGCCAGCTTGGCGGAGAATCGTTTATGGCGCAGCATACGCTGCGCTGAGGGCAGGGCGGTCAGTCTTCGTCAAAGCCTGCGTTAAACAGCGCGATGACGGCCGCCAGCGCTTCTTTTTCCTGCGGTCCGGTGGCTTCAATCTCGATATGCCCGCCCTGTGCGGAATCCAGCATCAGCAGCGCGATGACGCTGCTGGCTTCCGCTTCCGTGCCCGCTTCATTACGCAACAACACTTCCGCGTCAAAGCTCTGCACCAGCTCAAACAGTTTCATGGCCGGACGGGCGTGCATCCCGAGCTTGTTGGTGATTTCAACGGTCTGTTTTACGGTCATGATTTGCGTTTTTCCAGCGTACGATGACGGGACTGAACGTTTTTACCGCGCGAGCGGAAGTAGTCCGCCAGCTGTTCGGCGATATAGACGGAACGGTGTTTACCGCCGGTACAGCCAATCGCGACGGTCAGATAGCTGCGATTGTTGGTTTCCAGCATCGGCAGCCAGAGTTCCAGATAGCTGCGCGTCTGGTAGATGAAGTTGTGAACTTCCGTATGGCGATCGAGAAACGCCGCGACGGGCTTATCAAGGCCGGTCATCGGGCGCAGTTTCGGGTCCCAGTGCGGGTTCGGCAGGAAGCGCACGTCGAAAACGTAATCGGCGTCGATAGGAATGCCGTGTTTAAAGCCGAATGACTCAAACACCATCGTAAGTTCGCGCTCGCGCTTGCCCAGCAGACGGGTACGCAGCATCTCCGCCAGTTCATGCACCGACATTTCCGACGTATCGACGATAAGATCCGCCCGCGATCGCAGCGGCTCCAGCAAATCGTTCTCTTCATCAATGGCGCTTTCCAGCGACAAATTTTTGCTGGAGAGCGGGTGCAGGCGACGCGTGTCGCTGTAGCGGCGGATTAGCGTATTGCGATCGGCGTCGAGGAACAGCAGTTGCGGAGAGAACGCGTCCGGCAGGTTGTTCATCGCCTGCTCAAACACCTCCGGGGATTCCGGCATATTGCGAACGTCGATGCTCACCGCGGCGGATATCTGCCTTTCCGAAAGCGTGCGCGCCAGTTCAGGCAGCAGCACGACAGGCAGGTTATCGACGCAGTAGAACCCCATATCTTCCAGTGCACGCAGGGCGACCGATTTCCCTGACCCTGAACGTCCACTGACGATCATCAGAACCATCTGCTGTTTCTCCACACTTCAGACCGGGTAACCGGTGCCTCCTGGGTTGTGCCTCTCGGCACGGTCATTCATTCTCTTCACTGGTTTCAGTGATTATCTGGTAGAGCTCTTCATCGCTTTGCGCGGCGCGCAGACGGCGACAAATCGTTTTGTCCGCCAGTCTTTTGGCCACCAGAGAGAGCGTATGCAGATGCGTTTTGGTTTGATCTGCCGGCACCAGCAATGCAAAGAGTAAATCGACGGGCTGGTTATCAATGGCGTCGAAAGGGATGGGCGTTTCGAGCTGGACGAAAACGCCGACGGCGCGCAGCGTATCTTCTTCAAGTTTGCCGTGCGGAATGGCGATGCCGTTGCCAATTCCGGTACTGCCCATCCGCTCACGGGTGAGGATCGCTTCAAAGACGACCTGCGGCGGCAGGCTGAGCTGCTTTGCCGCCAGCTCGCTGATAATCTCCAGGGCGCGTTTTTTGCTCTGGCAGTGTACGCCGCTGCGGGTGCATTCCTGGTTTAAAACATTGCTCAATGGCAGAGCCGTATCATTATTCATCATAATTTCACCTAAGCGTTTTCTGGTGCGGCGGCTCGCCGCACGGGCCGCGAGCCGCCGATGTCCCAGCGCAACGCCCGGACAATTAATGTTGTTTCAGTTTATCTTTATGTTTAGTGAGCTGCCGCGCCAGTTTATCAATCAAACCGTCAATCGCGGCGTACATATCCTGCCCTTCCGAACTGGCATGCAGCTCCCCGCCGTTCACATGCAGGGTGGCGTCGGCGATTTGGGTCACCTTTTCCACCTTCAGCACAATATAGACCTGATTAATCCTTTCGAAATACTGCTCCAGCTTGGCGAACTTGGCGTTAACGAAGTCGCGCAACGCTTCAGTAATTTCGACGTTATGTCCTGTGATGTTGAGCTGCATAGTGTCTTCCTTATCGGTTGGGTCAGACCAGCTGTTTGCGCTGATTTGACGGCGGTATGGATAAAGATTCTCGATACTTCGCAACGGTACGGCGGGCCACCATGATTCCTTGTTCTGACAGCATAGACGTTAGCTTGCTGTCGCTTAAGGGTTTCGCGGGGTTTTCCGCTGCAATCAACTTTTTCACCAGCGCGCGGATTGCCGTGGACGAGGCTTCGCCGCCGCCCTCAGTGTTCACGTGGCTTGAGAAAAAATACTTTAATTCAAAGATGCCGCGCGGGCTGTGCAGATATTTTTGCGTGGTGACGCGGGAGATGGTGGATTCATGCATCTCAACCGCCTGAGCAATATCGGCCAGCACCATCGGCTTCATATACTCTTCGCCCTGATCGAAGAACGCTTGCTGCTGTTCGACGATGCAACGGCTGACGCGCAGCAGCGTGTCGTTACGGCTCTCCAGACTTTTGATAAGCCATTTAGCTTCCTGAAGATTGCTGCGGATGAACTGGCTGTCGGATTCGTTACGCGCGCTGCCAGACATGGCGGCGTACTGCTGATTGATTTTGAGCCGGGGGATGCTGTCGGCATTGAGTTCGACCGTCCAGCGGCCGTTATGCTTGCGCACCAGCACGTCCGGGATGACATATTCCGGCTCGCCGGTCTGGATCGACTGTCCGGGGCGCGGATCGAGCGACTGAATAAGATTGACCGCTTCTTTCAGCACGTCTTCTTTAAGGCGTGTGACACGCATCAGGCTGCGGAAATCATGATTGGCCAGCAGATCGAGGTGATCGCTGACGATCTGGCGCGCCTGCGCGAGAAAAGGGGTTTCGGCGCTAAACTGCGAAAGCTGGATCAACAGGCAGTCGCGCAGATCGCGGGCGGCGACGCCTACCGGATCGAAACGCTGAACGCGCTTGAGTACGGCTTCGATCTCTTCAGGGCCGATGTCGTCATCGTTATCGCCCATGCCGTCGAGAATATCCTGCACCGTTACGGTGAGATAGCCGGTATCGTCCACCGCATCGACAATCGCCGTGGCGATGGCGCGATCGGTATCAGTAAAGGGCGTTAACTGCACCTGCCACATCAGGTAATCCTGCAGGCTCTGGGTGGTTTCGCCCTGATAAACCGGCAGCTCGTCATCGATATAGTCAGTGCCGGTGCCAGACGGGGTGCCCGCGGTGTAGATTTCATCCCAGCTGGCGTCAAGCGGCAGCTCGTCGGGCATCTCTTTTTGTTCCAGCGCTTCGGCAGTATCCAGCCCTTCGCTGTCCTGCGTTTCCTGAGTGGCAATTTCGTCGTGAATGTCGGTTTGCTCAAGCAGGGGATTGCTCTCCAGCGCCTGTTGCAGCTCCTGCTGAAGCTCCAGCGTGGACAATTGCAACAAGCGGATGGCCTGCTGCAACTGCGGCGTCATGGCGAGCTGTTGGCTTAGCCTTAGTTGCAAACCTTGCTTCATATTCAGAGCAAAAATCCTCAGGTGTAAACGTCAAAAGACCTGTTGCGGCAGGGCGCGCCGGGTAGCGCGCCGTTTCTGCCTGTTGCTCTACCCTATCAGAGTCTGAACTCTTCCCCAAGGTATACGCGTTTAACCTGTTCGTCCTGCAGGATATCTTCAGGGGTGCCGTGGGCGATAAGGTGGCCCTGGCTGACGATGTAAGCGCGCTCGCAGACCGCCAGCGTTTCACGCACGTTGTGGTCGGTAATCAGCACGCCGAGGCCGCTGTCGCGCAGATGCTCAATGATGCGTTTAATGTCGATGACCGAAATCGGGTCGACGCCGGCGAACGGTTCATCAAGCAGAATGAATTTCGGGTTCGCGGCCAGCGCGCGGGCAATCTCGACGCGACGGCGTTCACCGCCGGAGAGCGACTGGCCGAGGCTGTCGCGCAGATGGTCGATGTGAAACTCTTCCATCAGCTCTTTGGCGCGATCTTCGCGCTGCTCGGTGCTGAGGTCGTCGCGAATTTGCAGGACGGCCATCAGGTTGTCATAGACGCTCAGGCGGCGGAAAATCGACGCTTCCTGCGGCAGATAGCCGATGCCGCGACGCGCGCGGGCGTGCAGCGGCAGCAGGCTGATATCTTCATCATCAATGATGATGTCGCCCGCGTCGCGCTGAACGATGCCCACCACCATATAGAACGTCGTGGTTTTGCCCGCGCCGTTGGGGCCAAGCAGGCCGACAATCTCGCCTGAATTTACCGTCAGGCTGACATCTTCCACTACGCGGCGGCCTTTGTAGGCTTTTGCCAGGTGTTTCGCAATGAGGGTTGCCATAGGGGTTTAATTACTCTTTTTCTGGGCCGGCGCCTGAGCGGCGCCGTCTTTATTTTGCAGCTGCGATGGCACCAGTACGGTGGTGACGCGTTTGCCTTTCTCGCTGAACGCCTGCATCTTCTGCTCTTTCACGAGATACGTGATTTTGTCGCCTTTGATGTTGCTGTCGAGCTGCTCAAGATAGGCGTTGCCGGTCAGCACCACGAAATCGCTTTGCAACTCGTAGTGCATTGTGGAGGCGTGGCCTTTCACCGGTTTGCCGTTGTCCTGCATCTGGTAGAACGTGGCCGGATTGCCGTAACCGTCAATCACCTCTTTGCCTTTATCACCGCTCGGGCGCGTCACGACGACTTTATCGGCGTTGATTTTAATCGTGCCCTGCGTTACCACGACATTACCGGTGAAGGTGACGACATTGCCCTGCATATCCAGCGACTGCTGGTCAGATTCAATGTGGATAGGCTGTTCGGTATCGCCCGTCAGCGCGAACGCCGGGAAGCCTGCCGCCAGCAGCGTACTGGTCAGTACGAGATTAAGGCTGAGTTTGTTTATTCTGGATTTCATAGGAGGTTCTAACCTTTTCAATCAGCTCGGCATTTTTGCTGCGAAGGTTCCCGCGCATTTTCAGGCCGCTGGAATTAAAGCTGGTGCCGTAAAGAGTAACAAGCGTATCAGAGGTAACGTCCTGGGTGACCAGGTTAATCTCCGCCTTGTCGGTCGTAATTTTGCGTAACTGTGAATCGGGCGTCAGCGCGTTCACTTCCACATGACCGGTGAGATAGAGCATCCTGTCATTGGTCAGTTTGGCACGATCCGCCTTGACCGACCAGGTCGGCACTTTATTGGCATCGAAGGTGGTCATTACCGGCTGTGTAAACCAGGAGACGCCGTCTTCGGAAAAATATTCAACGTGTTGCGCGACCAGGCGGTAGTTCAGCGCGCCTTCCGGGCTATAGACAACGGTATTCGACTGCTCGCTCTGATAGGTCGGCTCGTTGCTGTTTACCGTCGTTGGGCCGGCCTCATCCTGATCGGCCAGGTTAATGCCAATCAGCACCAGCGCGGCCAGCGCCAGCAGGATAATTACCCAGCGTCTGGTCTTACTCATATGGATTGCCCTATGGCCTCATCTAGTTTGCCCTGCGCCAGCAGCAGGAGATCGCACACTTCGCGCACCGCGCCGCGGCCGCCTGCAATATGGGTGACGTAATCGGCTTTCGGCGTGAGCAGCGGATGCGCATCCGCTACCGCGACGCTTAGCCCGACCTGCGCCATTACCGGCCAGTCAATCAAATCATCGCCGACATAAGCCACATTTTCTGGAGAAAGCGCCAGCTTTTCCAGCAGTTGCCGGTAAGCGATGAGCTTATCGGATTGCCCCTGGTAAAGATGCGTAATGCCGAGCGTCTCGCAGCGATCTTCCAGCAGTTTCGCTTTACGTCCGGTGATAATCGCGACCTCAATGCCGGACGTCAGCGCGCAGCGAATGCCGTAGCCGTCGCGCACGTTGAAGGCTTTTAACTCTTCGCCGCTGTTGCCCATGTAAATCAGGCCGTCGGACATCACGCCGTCGACATCCAGAATCAGCAGGCGGATTTGCGCCGCCCGCGCAATGATCTGCGCGCTCACCGGCCCATAGCAGGTAGAGATGGCGCCATCAGGGTTACTCATTAAACCTTTCCTTTGTTACACCACGCCTGCGCGCAGCAAATCATGCATATGTATCACACCGCGCAACTGGTCGCCATCAGCCACCATGACGGAAGTAATATGGCGCGACTGCATCAGGTTAAGCGCATCGACTGCGAGCGTCCCCGGACGCACCCGGATACCGCCTGGCGTCATGACATCGACAATCTTCATCTGGTGCAGATCGCCGCCCATATCGAAGACGCGGCGCAAGTCGCCATCGGTAAAGACGCCGTCGATTTTCATCAGGTCATCGCAAATAACCGTCATGCCAAGATTCTTGCGGGTGATTTCCAGAAGCGCATCGCGCAGAGAAGCCTCTTTGCTGACGTGCGGGATTTCATCACCGGTATGCATGATGTCGTTAACCCGCAGCAGCAGCTTACGCCCGAGCGCGCCGCCAGGGTGCGAGAGCGCGAAATCTTCTGGCGTAAAGCCGCGCGCTTTCAGCAGCGCGACCGCGAGCGCATCACCCATAACCAGCGTCGCGGTCGTGCTGGTCGTCGGCGCAAGGCCGAGCGGGCACGCTTCCTGCGGCACTTTTATGCACAGATGGATATCCGCCGCTTTGGCCATCGCGCTCTCCGGACGGCCCGTCATACAGATAAGCTGCACCTGAAGGCGTTTCAGCACCGGGATGAGCGCCAGGATTTCGTTGGACTCGCCGGAGTTGGAAATCGCAATTACGATATCCTGCGCGCTTACCATGCCTAAATCGCCGTGGCTCGCCTCCGCCGGATGCACAAAGAACGACGGCGTGCCGGTACTGGCGAGCGTGGCCGCTATTTTTTTTCCGATGTGCCCCGATTTGCCCATGCCCATGACCACGACTTTGCCGCGGCAGTAGAACATGCTTTCGCAGGCGCGGGCAAAGTCGGCGTTAATGTATTGATCCAGATGTTCCAGGCCGGCGCGCTCAATAGTCAGGACATCTTTCCCGGCCTGTTCAAAGTCAAAACCTGGCGGTAAATCTAGTTGCGACATAATGCGATTCCGATTCATCCAACAAGACGCGGCGACGCCCAGAACAGCATCACCATCCAAACGATAAACCCACATAATAATCCGGCGCCGGTTTTTTTACCGAGATACCGCTCAGGACGCCAGCACAGCATCACGAAAATAACGCTGACCAGCAGCATAACGCCGTAATCGCGCGTGAAAGCCAACGGATCGAAATGACCGGGCGCCAGCAGCGCGGGCAGGCCAGGCACGATAGCCAGATTGTAAACATTCGAGCCGATGATATTGCCAATGGCGATATCGTCTTCACCTTTTCGCGCGCCCGCGATAGCGGTCGCCAGTTCCGGCAGGCTGGTGCCGATAGCAATCGCGGTCAGGCCGACCGTCAGCTCGCTGATGGCGAAACCGTGGGCCAGGACGGTGGCGTTATCCACCACCATGCGCGTCGCCATGGGCATAATAATGAGCGCTACGCCAAGCCAGAGAAACGCGACCGAGCGTCCGCCTTCGCGGGGCAGTTCGGCAAGCTGTTCGCGCGTCAGGCTGTCATTCCCCTGACGCTCGGCCCGGCGAGCCAGGCGGATGATAAACCATAAATAGGCGGCGGCGATGAGCAACAGCCAGATGCCTTCGGCGCGGGTGAGTTCGCCATCCCACAGCACCAGACCCGCCAGCGCGCTGACAATCAGCATGGCGGAGAGTTCGCGGCGCAGCACCGACGAGTGCGCCGCCAGCGGGCGCAGCAGCGCCGTTAAGCCGGCTATCAGCAAAATATTAGTGATATTCGACCCTATCGCTGTGCCGATGGCGAGGCTGGTTTCGCCATGCAGCGCGGCGGCGACGGAAACAATCATTTCAGGCAGAGAGGTGCCGATACCCACCACGGTAATGCCAATCAGCAATGGCGGCACGCCCAGACTGCGGCAGAGTAGCGAGGCGGCGAAAACCAGACGATCGGCGCTATAGACCACCAATAGCAAACCAATAATCAACAGCGCCGTAGCTAAAAGCATGCAAAGTCCTTTCTTCAGGTATAATCGCCGGTCCACTGTGCCTGAGTTGCTGGCCGCGCATACGGATCGTTAAGGAACGAAGTAAACTCTTAATTTTGACCAGATGCGCGCCAAAAGTAAAACAAATGCCAGCTTTCGCTAACCTCATACGGGGATATTCTGTAAAAATACCCCCTTTGCGGTGTCGACTGGCGCCATTATGAACAACTCTGCGAACCTTGAAGGATGCGTTGATGAGCCAGATCGGTGAGACATTGATTGACGTGCGCGGCGTGAGCTTTACGCGCGGCAACCGATCTATTTTTGATAATATCTCGCTTACCGTCCCGCGCGGTAAGGTAACGGCCATTATGGGGCCGTCAGGGATTGGTAAAACCACGCTGCTGCGCCTGATTGGCGGGCAAATCGCGCCTGACTGCGGCGAAATCCTGTTTGATGGCGAAAATATTCCCGCCATGTCCCGCTCGCGGCTTTATGAAGTGCGCAAGCGCATGAGCATGCTGTTCCAGTCCGGCGCGCTGTTTACCGATCTGAACGTCTTTGAAAACGTCGCCTACCCGCTGCGCGAGCATACCCGTCTGCCGGAGCCGCTGCTGCGCAGCACGGTGATGATGAAGCTTGAAGCCGTAGGGCTGCGCGGCGCCGCAAAGCTGATGCCTTCTGAACTCTCTGGCGGCATGGCGCGTCGCGCCGCGCTGGCGCGCGCTATTGCGCTGGAGCCGGATCTCATTATGTTCGACGAGCCATTCGTCGGTCAGGACCCCATTACCATGGGTGTGCTGGTGAAGCTGATTTCCGAGCTGAACAGCGCGCTTGGCGTCACCTGTGTGGTGGTGTCGCATGACGTGCCGGAAGTCCTGAGCATTGCGGATTATGCGTATATCGTCGCCGACAAACGGATTGTCGCGCAGGGCAGCGCCCAGGCGTTACAAGAGAATGCCGATCCACGCGTGCGCCAGTTCCTCGACGGCATCGCCGACGGGCCGGTGCCTTTCCGCTATCCCGCCGGGGATTATCACCACGATCTGATTTCGCCAACAGGGAGTTAGTCTGCTCATGCTGTTAAATTTACTGGCGTCGATGGGGCAACGCGGGCTTAAATTCAGCGCCTCCTTCGGCCGCGCCGGCCTGATGTTATTCAATGCCATCGTCGGCAAGCCGGAGTTTCGCAAACACGGCCCGCTGCTGGTGCGCCAGCTCTATCACGTGGGCGTCCTGTCGATGATTATCATCATCGTCTCGGGGCTGTTTATCGGGATGGTGCTGGGCCTGCAGGGCTATCTGGTACTCACTACTTACGGCGCGGAAACGAGCCTCGGCATGTTGGTGGCGCTGTCGCTGCTGCGTGAGCTGGGGCCGGTTGTCGCCGCGCTCCTGTTCGCCGGTCGCGCCGGTTCGGCGCTGACGGCGGAAATCGGGCTGATGAAAGCGACCGAGCAACTCTCCAGCATGGAGATGATGGCGGTCGATCCGCTGCGCCGCGTGATTTCACCGCGCTTCTGGGCGGGCGTGATTTCACTGCCGCTGCTGACGGTTATTTTCGTGGCGGTGGGCGTCTGGGGCGGGTCGCTGGTCGGCGTGAACTGGAAAGGCATCGATGCCGGCTTTTTCTGGTCCGCCATGCAGGACGCCGTCGACTGGCGTATGGACCTGATTAACTGTTTGATTAAAAGCGTGGTGTTTGCCATTACGGTGACCTGGATTGCGTTATTTAACGGTTACGACGCGATCCCGACGTCGGCCGGGATCAGCCGGGCAACTACACGTACCGTTGTGCACGCTTCACTGGCCGTGCTTGGCCTTGATTTTGTGCTTACCGCATTGATGTTTGGGAACTAACGCATGCAAACGAAGAAATTTGAGATTTGGGTTGGCGCTTTTATGCTCGTGGCGCTGCTGGCCGCGCTGTTCATTTGTCTGAAAGTGGCGGATGTCACCTCGCTGCGGGCTGAACCGACATACCGGCTTTATGCCACCTTTGATAATATCGGCGGCCTGAAATCGCACTCGCCGGTACGCATTGGCGGCGTGGTGATTGGCCGCGTTTCCGACATCACGCTGGATCCGAAAACCTACCTGCCGCGCGTCGCGATGGATATCGAACAGCGCTACGATCATATTCCCGATACCAGCTCGCTGGCGATTCGAACTTCCGGCCTGCTGGGGGAGCAATATCTGGCGCTGAACGTCGGTTTTGAAGATCCTGAGCTGGGAACCACTATCCTTAAGGATGGCGCCACCATTCAGGACACCAAATCCGCTATGGTGCTTGAAGATCTGATTGGCCAGTTCCTCTATAAGAGCAACAGCGGCGACAACCAGAAAGAGGGCGGTGAGCAGGGCACTGCCGCCCAACCGGATAACGCGACGCCGCCTGCCGGCGCGACGAACTAATCAGGAGAAACGGATATGTTTAAACGTCTTTTAATGGTCGCCATGCTGGTGATTGCACCGCTTGCCACTGCTGCTGCCGCGGCGGATCAATCCAACCCGTATAAGCTGATGGACGAGGCGGCAAAGAAAACGTTTGACCGTCTGAAAAATGAACAGCCGCAAATCCGTCAGAACCCGAACTACCTGCGCGATATTGTCGATCAGGAACTGCTGCCGTATGTCCAGGTGAAATACGCCGGCGCGCTGGTGCTGGGCCGCTATTACAAAGAAGCGACCCCGGCGCAGCGTGAAGCCTATTTCGCTGCGTTTCGCGAATACCTGAAACAGGCCTACGGTCAGGCACTGGCGATGTACCACGGCCAGACTTACCAGATTGCGCCGGAGCAGCCGCTGGGCGACGCTAATATCGTGCCGATTCGCGTCACCATCGTCGATCCGAACGGTCGTCCGCCGGTACGTCTGGATTTTCAGTGGCGTAAAAACAGCCAGACCGGTCACTGGCAGGCGTATGACATGATCGCCGAAGGCGTGAGCATGATTACGACCAAACAGAATGAGTGGAGCGATCTGCTGCGCCAGAAAGGCATCGACGGCCTGACCGAGCAGTTGAAATCCATTTCTCGTCAGCCGATTACGCTGGATCAGAAACAGTAATGTCCGCGGAACTGGACTGGGAGCGTCAAGGAGCGCAGTTGCGCTTAAACGGCACCCTGGATCGCGAAACGCTGCTGCCCCTATGGGAGCAACGGCAGTCTCTCACTGACGGCTTGCAGCGCATCGATCTGAGCGGCCTCGCCCGCGTCGATACTGCCGGGCTGGCGCTGCTGGTGCATCTGGTGGCGCTGACCCAGGCGGGCGGACGTGGCGTGAAGCTTGAAGGAATGAGCGAGAATCTGACGACGCTTGCGAAACTTTACAACCTGCCGGAAAACCTTCTGCCGACCTCGACAGACTAATATTTTCAGCACGTTACTGATAAAGCCCCGTCCGTGTCCCCGGCGGGGCTTTTTTGCTTGTTTAAGACAGCGCCACTTTGCTCTAAGATGTTGGGCTGTTTTCACTGAATAATGAATAAAGCCCATGGAAAATCATGAAATTCAGACGGTGCTGATGAATGCACTGCCTCTCCAGGAAGTCCACGTCTCCTCCGGCGATGGCAGCCACTTTCAGGTCATTGCTGTGGGTGAGCTGTTTGGTGCCATGAGCCGCGTGAAGAAACAGCAGGCGGTCTACGGCCCGCTGATGGAGTTCATCGCCGATAACCGCATTCATGCGGTCTCCATCAAAACGTTTACGCCCCAGGAATGGGAACGCGAGCGCAAACTCAACGGTTTTTGAGCTGTGGGCGTTACGCCGACAGCAATTGATTGAATAACAGAGAACAGTTCTGATGGATAAATTCCGTGTGCAGGGGTCAGGCCGCCTTTCCGGCGAAGTGACGATCTCAGGGGCGAAAAATGCCGCTCTGCCGATCCTTTTTGCCGCCTTGCTGGCTGAAGAGCCTGTAGAAATTCAAAACGTACCGAAGCTTAAAGATATCGATACCACCATGAAGCTGCTGAGCCAGCTCGGGACCAAAGTGGAGCGTAACGGCTCCGTCTGGATCGATGCAAGCCAGGTCAATATCTTCTGTGCGCCGTATGAACTGGTGAAAACCATGCGCGCCTCTATCTGGGCGCTTGGCCCGCTGGTGGCGCGTTTCGGTCAGGGCCAGGTCTCTCTGCCGGGCGGCTGCGCTATCGGCGCGCGTCCGGTCGATTTACACATTACCGGTCTTGAGCAGCTGGGCGCGGAAATCAAACTGGAAGAAGGCTATGTCAAAGCGTCTGTCCAGGGCCGTCTGAAAGGCGCGCATATCGTGATGGATAAAGTGAGCGTTGGCGCCACCGTTACCATTATGTCCGCCGCGACGCTCGCCGAAGGCACCACGGTTATCGAAAACGCCGCGCGCGAGCCGGAGATTGTCGATACCGCGAATTTCCTCAATACCCTCGGTGCGAAAATCACCGGTCAGGGTACCGATAAGATCACTATCGAAGGCGTTGAGCGCCTGGGCGGCGGGGTCTATCGCGTTCTGCCGGACCGCATCGAGACCGGGACGTTCCTGGTGGCCGCAGCGATCTCCGGCGGTAAAGTGATGTGCCACAATACGCGTCCTGACACGCTGGATGCGGTGCTGGCGAAACTGCGCGAAGCCGGTGCCGATATCGAAACTGGCGAAGACTGGATCAGCCTCGATATGCACGGCAAACGCCCGAAAGCGGTAAACGTGCGCACGGCGCCGCACCCGGCTTTCCCGACGGATATGCAGGCGCAGTTCACACTGCTGAACCTGGTAGCGGAAGGAACCGGCGTTATTACCGAGACCATTTTTGAAAACCGTTTTATGCACGTGCCGGAGCTTATCCGTATGGGCGCGCATGCGGAAATCGAAAGCAATACGGTCATTTGCCACGGCGTTGAGAAACTTTCCGGCGCTCAGGTGATGGCGACTGATCTGCGCGCATCTGCAAGCCTGGTGCTGGCGGGTTGCATCGCGGAAGGCACCACCGTTGTGGATCGCATTTATCACATCGATCGCGGTTATGAAGGCATCGAAGATAAGCTGCGTGCGTTGGGTGCGAACATTGAGCGCATAAAAGGCGAATAACGCCTGCTCCGCCAGTGCAGAGCCTGCGATAAGCCTGTCGGGAACGCTGATACTCAGCCGCTCCCGGCAGGCTTTTTTTTATGGATTGAGGAAAAGCGGTGATTTCGGCGGCGTCAGCGATGACGAATCAAACGCGAGCGATCGATAAATTCGTGTGTGATCGGATCGTGATAGCGTGAAGGCCAGATGATCCACGGCTCGGTGCCCAGCGCCTCGGCAATGATTTTCTCGCCGCGCGGCCAGGGGCGCGTCAGCGCATTGGCGAGTGTTGATGAACTCAGGCCTGCTTTACGAGACTCCGCGGCCAGTGATGAGCCTTTCTTGCGTAGCGCGGCGACAATATCGGCGGGGTGCCAGTCGATAAACTTACGTTCCATGCTTCCTCCCTGTTACGGCATTAAAACCCCTGTGCAGTTCCCGGGGGGAACTGATTGATCATTTATAACACAAAATTTTCTAAATGGTTCCAGTTAGTTTTGGTCGTATTCAAAAGTGTGCTTATAACCACAAAGAAAATGTAAGTACTGAAATGGCTGATGAACGAAACGATCCGTGTCTCGGCGCGGGCGATCCTGAAGAGGTGTAACAGAAAAGAAGAGAAAACAGACAGGCGTTATGGGAAATTTTATGGGCTTCGCTTTCATAACGCACAGTGATAAAAGCGGAAATATTTCCGCGCCAGCTGGCGCGGAGTAGCGTTAGTGGTCGCGCTGGACCGACATATGCGCCAGCGCAATCAGGGCGTCGCGCCAGGGGGAAGGGGAGAGAATTTCAAGCGCGGCGATGGCTTTATCTGCTTCTTCTTCAGCACGCGTGCGCGTCCACTCCAGCGAGCCGCAGGCCGCCATCGTTTCCAGCACCGGATCCAACAGATGACGCCCGTTGCCTTGTTCGATCGCCTCGCGGATCATCTGCGCCTGCGCCGGCGTACCGTTGTGCATCGCGTGCAGCAGCGGAAGCGTCGGTTTGCCTTCGTTAAGATCGTCACCGACGTTTTTACCGAGGCGTTCGCCATCAGCGCTGTAATCCAGCAGATCGTCGATCAGCTGGAATGCGGTGCCAAGATAGCGGCCATAATCCTGCAATGCGCGCTCCTGCGCTTCGCTGGCGCCTGCCAGGATGCCGGAACACTGCGCCGCCGCCTCGAAGAGCCGTGCGGTTTTGCTGTAAATAACGCGCATGTAGCTCTCTTCGGTGATGTCGGGATCGTTCACGTTCATCAACTGAAGCACTTCGCCTTCAGCGATCACGTTGACTGCTTCGGACATCACTTCAAGCACTTTGATCGATCCCAGGCTCGTCATCATCTGAAACGCGCGGGTGTAAATAAAATCTCCCACCAGAACGCTGGCGGCGTTGCCGAAGGCGGCATTCGCCGTTGCTTTTCCGCGACGCATATCCGATTCATCCACCACGTCGTCATGCAGCAGCGTGGCGGTGTGGATAAATTCAATGAGCGCGGCGATAGTGACATGCGCTTTCCCCTCATAACCCAGTGCGCGCGCAGCGAGCACCGCGATCATCGGGCGAATGCGTTTGCCGCCGCCGCTGACAATGTAATAGCCCAGCTGATTGATAAGCTGTACGTCGGAATTGAGCTGTTCAAGGATGGTCGCGTTGACACCGGCCATATCTTGCGCGGTTAACTCATTAATTTTTTCTAAATTCATCGCAAAAGTCTGGCTATCGTCCTGTTTACCACAGTCTGTAAGGGAGAAGGTAAGGATCGTGGATTCTAAATGTAGTACAGATTGTACCGGAAAAACGCGGCAGATAAACGCCGCCGTCACGGTTGTGTTTTTTTTCCGCACCGAACAACAAACGGGCTTGTCAAAGCGTCCCGATTTGCGTAATATTCGCGCCCTATTGTGAATATTTATAGCGCACTCTGATCATGCAGAAGGCGTGCGCGGAAGCGGAGTTTTATATGTACGCGGTTTTCCAAAGTGGTGGTAAACAACACCGAGTAAGCGAAGGTCAGACCGTTCGCCTGGAAAAGCTGGACATCGCAACTGGCGAAACTGTTGAGTTCGCTGAAGTTCTGATGATCGCAAACGGTGAAGATGTCAAAATCGGCGTTCCTTTCGTTGATGGCGGCGTAATCAAAGCTGAAGTTGTTGCTCACGGTCGTGGCGAGAAAGTTAAAATCGTTAAGTTTCGTCGTCGTAAACACTACCGCAAGCAGCAGGGCCACCGTCAGTGGTTCACTGATGTGAAAATTACTGGCATCAGCGCCTAAGACCTGAGGAGAGATTTAAATGGCACATAAAAAGGCTGGCGGCTCCACACGTAACGGTCGCGATTCAGAAGCTAAACGCCTTGGCGTTAAGCGTTTCGGTGGCGAGTCCGTTCTGGCGGGTAGCATCATTGTTCGTCAACGTGGCACCAAATTCCACGCTGGCAACAACGTAGGTTGCGGTCGTGACCACACTCTGTTTGCTAAAGCAGACGGTAAAGTGAAATTTGAAGTTAAAGGCCCGAACAACCGTAAATACATCAGCATCGTTGCTGAGTAAGGTTTTCTCGGTCCGGTAACGGATTAAAGCCCCGCAACCTGTTGCGGGGCTTTTTACATTGGAAACCCGGTAATCTTTCTGTAGGGAAACGGGCATGAAGCAGCAGGCCGGCATTGGTATTCTTTTGGCGCTTACGACCGCAATGTGCTGGGGTGCGCTGCCAATTGCAATGAAGCAGGTACTGGAAGTGATGGAGCCGCCCACCGTGGTGTTTTACCGCTTTCTGATGGCGGGCATCGGGCTTGGTCTGATCCTTGCCATCAAAGGCAGGCTGCCGCCGATGGGCTTGTTTCGTAAACCGCGCTGGCTGGTGTTGCTCGCGATAGCGACAGGTGGTCTCTTCGGTAACTTCATTCTGTTCAGTTCTTCCCTGCAATATCTTAGCCCTACGGCATCGCAGGTGATCGGTCAGCTTTCACCGGTCGGAATGATGGTGGCAAGCGTTCTGATCCTTAAGGAGAAGATGCGTGGCACGCAGATCATTGGGGCAATAATGCTGCTTTGCGGGTTGGTGATGTTTTTCAACACCAGCCTTATAGAGATCTTTACGCGCCTGACGGATTACACGTGGGGTGTGATATTCGGGGTTGGCGCGGCGACAGTCTGGGTCAGCTATGGCGTGGCGCAGAAGGTGCTGCTGCGTCGTCTGGCCTCGCAACAGATCCTCTTTTTGCTGTACACTTTATGTACTATTGCGCTGTTGCCGCTGGCGAAGCCTGACGTGCTGTTTCAGTTGAGTTCGTGGCAACTGGCCTGCCTGATTTTTTGCGGCCTGAATACCCTGGTGGGGTATGGCGCGCTGGCGGAAGCGATGGCGAGATGGCAGGCGGCGCAGGTGAGCGCCATTATTACGCTTACCCCACTGTTTACCTTAATATTTTCAGATGTGTTATCTGTTGCCTGGCCCGATTTCTTCGCCAGACCGATGTTAAACCTGTTGGGTTATCTCGGTGCGTTTGTCGTGGTTGCGGGTGCGATGTATTCCGCCATTGGTCACCGTCTTTGGGGGCGGTGGCGCAAAAACGAAGCGGTTGGAGTCATCCCCCGCTCGGGCGAATGAATTACGGAGAAGTAAAATGAAGTTTGTTGATGAAGCTGCGATCCTGGTCGTGGCGGGTGACGGCGGTAACGGCTGCGTAAGCTTCCGTCGTGAAAAATATATCCCGAAAGGCGGCCCTGACGGCGGCGATGGCGGTGATGGTGGCGACGTCTGGCTTGAGGCTGACGAGAACCTCAATACCCTTATCGATTACCGCTTCGAGAAATCCTTCCGCGCCGAGCGTGGTCAGAACGGCCAGAGCCGCGACTGCACCGGTAAACGCGGTAAAGACGTGACGGTCAAAGTGCCGGTCGGGACGCGCGTTATCGATCAAGGTACGGGCGAAACGATGGGCGACATGACCAAACACGGTCAGCGTCTGATGGTGGCGAAGGGCGGCTGGCACGGCCTTGGCAACACCCGCTTCAAATCTTCCGTTAACCGTACTCCGCGCCAGAAAACCATGGGCACGCCAGGCGAGAAACGCGATCTGCAGCTGGAACTGATGCTGCTCGCAGACGTCGGTATGCTGGGTATGCCGAACGCCGGTAAATCCACGTTTATTCGCGCGGTCTCCGCGGCGAAGCCGAAAGTGGCGGATTATCCGTTTACCACGCTGGTGCCAAGCCTTGGCGTCGTGCGTATGGATAACGAAAAAAGCTTTGTAGTCGCCGATATTCCGGGTCTTATCGAAGGCGCGGCAGAAGGCGCAGGCCTCGGTATTCGCTTCCTGAAGCACCTTGAGCGTTGCCGCGTACTGCTGCACCTGATCGATCTCGATCCGATCGACGGCTCTGATCCGGCAGAAAACGCCCGTATTATCGTGGGCGAGCTTGAGAAGTACAGCGAGAAGCTGGCTTCCAAGCCGCGCTGGCTGGTCTTCAATAAAATCGACCTGCTGAGCCGTGAAGAAGCGGAAGCAAAAGCGAAAGCTATCGCCGAAGCGCTGGGCTGGGACGAAAAATATTATCTGATCTCCGCCGCGAGCCAGATGAACGTGAAAGATCTCTGCTGGGACGTGATGCACTTCATCATCGAAAACCCGGTGGTCCACGAAACAGAAGAGAAGCAGCCAGAAAAAGTCGAGTTTATGTGGGATGACTATCATCGCCAGCAACTCGAAGAGATGGAAGCGGAAGCAGAAGAAGAGTGGGATGACGACTGGGACGAAGATGACGACGAAGGCGTCGAAATCGTGTATCAGCGTTAAAAGAAAAAGGCCGGGAAACCGGCCTTTTTTAATGGCATGAACCTTTAAACGTTCCGCCTGGTTATGACTGGTTAATCTCTTCCGGTAGCCAGCATGAAGCCATAAGTCCGCCGTTCGGCCCATCTTCCAGAATTAACTTGCCGCGATGCAGATGCACAATACGCTGCACAATGCTCAGCCCCAGGCCGCTGCCGCCATAGCGCTGATCCAGCCGCCGGAAAGGCTCGATAATCGCCTCACGCTGCGCCTGCGGGATCCCTGGGCCTTCATCGATTACGGTCAGGCGGCTGCCGCCCTCGTCAGAAGATAACCGCACCTCAATGCAGCTTTGCTCAGGACTGTACCGCGACGCGTTTTCCAGCAGATTTCGCAGCATCAGGCGCAGCAACACCGCATCACCCTGAACGCGCAATGTCGTCTCGTCATGAGGCCAGACAATATGCTGCCCGCGCTGTCCCGCCAGCTCGTCCAGTTCACTGTGTAGCGGCGTAAGAATATCTTCATTCCAGCACAGCGTTTCATGATGCCCGCTCGCCAGCGCCTGGCCCGCGCGCGACAGCATCAGCAGTTGTTCAACGGTATGCATCAGGCGATCGATACGTGCGAGCAATGGTGTGGCCTGAGAGACGCCAGATTGCTCCATCAGCTCCAGATGCAGGCGAATACCCGCCAGCGGCGTGCGTAGCTCATGGGCCGCATCCGCCGTGAACAGACGCTCCTGCTGGATAGTGTGATCGAGCCGTGAAAAAAGCTGGTTAAGCGAGAGCGTCACCGCGCTTATCTCTTCCATTGCGGAATCGACGGGCACGGGAGAGAGATTATCCGCTGAGCGCCTGGCGAGTGTCCGGCTAAGCTGACTGAGCGGGCGGGTTATCCACGTGACGGCCCAAAAAGAGAAGAACAGGGTAAATCCGACCATTACCAGGGACGGCACCAGCAGAGAGGCGATCGCCTCGCGGATCTCTTTCTCGACATGATGGGTACGGGATTTGGCTGACAGCGTTTCATTCACCAGAAAACTTATCTGTTCGCGGCTTTCGTGCCAGAGCCAGATAACACTAATCAGCTGAAAGAAAAGCAGAATAAGCGCAAGCATCAGCATCAGCCGACGGCGCATGCTGTTCATGAAAGGCGCTCCAGCCGGTAGCCCACGCCACGTATGGTGCGGATGCGGGTTTTGCCAAGCTTACGGCGCAGGTTATGGATATGCACTTCCAGCGTATTGGAGCTGGGATCGTCCTGCCAGCTGTAGATATCCTGTTGCAGGGTTTCACGATGCACCGTCTGGCCGATACGCATCATCAGGCGGGTGAGTAACGCGAACTCTTTCGGCGTCACTTCTACGGGCAGTCCCTGGAGCAATACCTGCTGCGTTTGCAGGTTGAGCGTAATGTCGTCGTGCTGTAGCAGATTGTCGCTATGGCCCTGATAACGGCGAATCAGCGCCCGCGCCCGGGCGTGAAGTTCCGCCAGCGCAAAGGGCTTGACCAGATAGTCATCCGCGCCCGCATCAAGCCCGCTGACGCGATCTTCCAGCGCGTCGCGCGCCGTGAGGATAAGCACCGGGGTTGTGACGCCGCTTCGGCGCCACTGGCTAAGCAGCGTGGCGCCGTCTTTGTCCGGCAGGCCTAAATCGAGAATAATCAGGCTGTACTCGCCGCTCTGGAGCAGGGCGTCGCCTTCGGTGGCATTCGCGGCACAATCCAGCGCATAGCCCTCGTTGCCGAGCGCGAGCGCCAGTCCTTCCTGTAACAGCAGATCATCTTCGACTATCAGCAGTTTCATCGTTAATTATTCTGGTAAAGGTCGCGGTAGAGTCGGCTCTCAAAGCGCACCAGCGGAATACGGCGGTTGCGCTGATCGGTAGGCTCTACGGCATAACCGGAAAGATATTGAACAAACGCCATGCGCTGTCCGCTGGCCGTCGTAATAAAGCCTGCCAGGTTATAAACCCCTTGCAGCGAGCCGGTTTTGGCGGAAACTTTGCCGTCAACGCCTGCCTCATGGAGACCCGCGCGGTACAGCAGAGATCCGTCATGCCCCGCCAGCGGCAGCATAGAGATAAAATTCAGCTGGCTGTCGTTGCGGGCGATGTATTGCAGCACCTGCATCATCGTCGCAGGCGCTATCAGATTATGGCGCGACAGACCGGAACCATCCACCACGATGGTATTGCCTAGATCCACGCCCGCCTTCTGACGCAGGATCTGGCGAACGGCGTCAGAGCCTGCGCGCCAGGTGCCGGGTACGCCGTAGAAATTACGCCCGATGGTGCGAAACACCGTGTCGGCGATCATATTGTCGGATTTCTTTAACATTACGCGCAGGAGATCGTGCAGCGGGGGAGACTGGCGGCTCGCGATAACCGTCCCCGGCTCGTTGGGCTGCGTCTGGCGCAGCAACGTGCCGTTATAGGTAATGCCCGCTTGTTTCAGCTCCGCTTTCAGTATCGCGCCGGCATAGCCTGCGCCATCCTGAATCGCGAAGGCCAGCGGCAGCGGATCGGCGCGCTGCGTCATGCAGCCTGTCAACGTATAACGGTTCAGATCGCCTGTCACCACGTCCAGCTCGCAATACTGCGCTTCCGACGATCCGCGCGGCAGGGTTTTTACCTGGCTGTAGACGGTGACCGGATAATAAGAGGCGATACGCACAAATGCCGGTTCGCCCGCCTGCGGCGCGCTGTAGAGCGATACCGAAAAACAGTTGCGATCGACGATGGCGGCAGACGGCGGGGCGCTGAAGCATTGTGTCATGTCGTTCCACGGCCAGCCGGGCGCTTTATCATGGCTTGCGAAAGCGGAGGTATCGATCAGCACGTTTCCTTTTATTTGCTGAACCCCCGCTTTTTTCAGCGCCGTCACCATATTGCGCATATCCTGACGCTTAAAGGTTGGGTCGCCGGTGAAACGCGCAATTAAATCGCCATCAAGCACGCCATCGCGAACATCGCCACGGCTCTCGAGCGTGGTGGTGAAGCGGTAGTCTGGCCCAAGCTGCAATAGCGCGGCCAGCGCAGTAATCACTTTTTGCGTACTGGCAGGCAACGCCATCTGCTGGCTGTGAAAATCAATCTCAGGGGAGCTGGCTCCGACTTTTTGCACCATCAGGGCGAGATTCGCGCCGGCGGGTAACTGATTGATATACTCTTCAACATTGGCGGCACTGGCATTCAGGGCTACACTGGTGGTCAATCCGACAGCAAATCTGGAAAATCGCATAATCTCGCGGTAACAGCTGGAAACGTGCCGTCATACTAAGGCGCATCGCCCTGCAAAGTAAACGATGACCCTTCGGGAACTTCAGGGTAAAATACGTATCAAATTGCAAAATCGTTCCTGACCTGGGGCTTTGTCTCCGGGTCAGTTTTCTTTTGTTTGCCGTCCGGGACTGGAAGGTTTTCCGGGTTGGCGTGCAGCCGGAGCGGGCTGTGAACCGTTCTTAACAGGACAGTGAGAGGTATAACAAATGCAACCTATTCCGATGACCTTACGTGGCGCTGAGAAATTACGCGAAGAGCTGGAGTATCTGAAATCCGTGCGTCGTCCGGAAATCATCGCCGCTATCGCCGATGCCCGCGAGCATGGCGATCTGAAAGAAAATGCCGAATACCATGCTGCTCGCGAGCAACAGGGTTTCTGCGAAGGGCGTATTAAAGATATCGAAGCGAAGCTGTCGAATGCTCAGGTGATTGATATCACCAAGATGCCTAACAATGGCCGTGTGATTTTCGGCTCTACCGTTACGGTACTGAACCTGGATACTGATGAAGAGCAGACGTACCGCATCGTTGGCGACGACGAAGCAGACTTCAAACAGAATCTCATTTCGGTGAACTCGCCTATCGCGCGTGGTCTGGTGGGTAAAGAGCTGGACGACGTGGTGACCATTAATACCCCGGGCGGGCAGGTTGAATTTGAGATTATCAAAGTCGATTATCTCTAACGCCAGCCTCTGAACGGCTGTTTTTTCGGTAAGAGACACGCCTGATAGTCAAACTGGCTGATTTGTGCGATTCACCTCAACCGACATGACAGCAATGCCGTTCAGATTGTAAAGAAAGGAAAAAGGCCGCTAAGCGGCCTTTTATCAACAATCGGAGCGTGGCATTTTGCACCCTTGCCTGTAGTTTGCGGCTTCTGCGATCGCTCGCAAAACCCACAGCTTAGCGGGGCAGCGAAATTTTACGTTCCTTTGACGGGCGGTAGAGCACCAGCGTTTTTCCGATGACCTGTACATTACAGGCGCCGGTTTCACGCACGATGGCATCCACAACCAGGGTTTTAGTTTCGCGGTCTTCGGTGGCGATCTTCACCTTGATTAACTCATGGTGCTCAAGCGCTTGTTCAATCTCGGCCAGTACCCCTTCGGTCAAACCATTGTTGCCAAGCATAACCACCGGCTTGAGCGGATGGGCGAGACCTTTCAGGTGCTGTTTTTGTTTAGTACTCAGATTCATCGTATTTTTTGCTTACGTTGGGATTGAAAACGGGTCATTCTACCGCCATCTCCCAATTATCGCCAAATGGCAATACGTGGGTTTTTGAGCCTGCGGCTCACGATGAACCCGGATGGAATGTGAAATGACAGGTAAAAAGCGTTCTGCCAGCTCCAGTCGCTGGCTACAGGAACACTTTAGCGATAAATATGTTCAACAGGCGCAGAAAAAAGGGTTACGTTCCCGTGCCTGGTTTAAACTTGATGAAATACAGCAAAGTGACAAGATTTTTAAACCAGGAATGACGGTTGTCGATCTTGGCGCCGCGCCTGGCGGATGGTCACAGTATGTAGTCACGCAAATCGGAGGAGCAGGCCGTATTATCGCTTGCGATCTTTTACCAATGGATCCTATCGTTGGTGTGGACTTCCTTCAGGGCGACTTTCGTGATGAATTAGTCATGAAAGCGTTACTTGAACGCGTGGGTGACAGTAAAGTACAGGTTGTCATGTCAGATATGGCACCGAACATGAGCGGGACTCCGGCTGTAGATATCCCCCGCGCCATGTATCTGGTGGAACTGGCGCTTGAGATGTGTCGGGATGTCCTGGCGCCGGGCGGCAGTTTTGTAGTGAAGGTGTTTCAGGGCGAAGGTTTCGATGAGTACCTGCGGGAAATTCGCTCCCTGTTTACGAAGGTGAAAGTTCGTAAACCGGACTCTTCTCGTGCCCGTTCACGTGAAGTGTACATTGTAGCGACCGGGCGCAAACTATAGTACCCTGACGCTGTTTGTTAACACAGTTGTAATATGAGGTTAATCCCTTGAGTGACATGGCGAAAAACCTAATACTCTGGCTGGTCATCGCAGTTGTGCTGATGTCAGTATTCCAGAGCTTTGGGCCCAGCGAGTCGAGTGGCCGTAGGGTGGATTACTCTACCTTCCTGCAAGAAGTTAACCAGGACCAGGTTCGCGAAGCGCGTATCAATGGACGTGAAATCAACGTTACCAAGAAAGATAGTAACCGATACACGACTTATATTCCCGTAAACGATCCCAAACTCCTTGATAACCTGCTGACTAAAAACGTAAAAGTTGTCGGCGAACCGCCTGAAGAGCAGAGCCTGCTGGCCACTATCTTCATCTCCTGGTTCCCGATGCTGTTGCTGATTGGGGTCTGGATATTCTTTATGCGCCAGATGCAGGGCGGCGGTGGCAAAGGCGCCATGTCGTTCGGCAAAAGCAAAGCGCGCATGTTGACGGAAGATCAGATTAAAACCACTTTCGCTGACGTGGCAGGCTGCGACGAAGCGAAAGAGGAAGTCGCCGAGCTGGTGGAATACCTGCGCGAGCCGAGCCGTTTCCAGAAGCTGGGCGGTAAAATTCCGAAGGGCGTCCTCATGGTCGGCCCGCCGGGTACTGGTAAAACCCTGCTGGCGAAAGCTATCGCGGGCGAGGCGAAAGTGCCGTTCTTTACCATTTCCGGTTCTGACTTCGTAGAAATGTTCGTGGGTGTGGGCGCGTCCCGTGTTCGCGACATGTTCGAACAAGCTAAAAAAGCGGCGCCGTGCATCATCTTTATCGATGAAATCGATGCCGTGGGTCGCCAGCGTGGCGCCGGTCTTGGCGGCGGTCACGATGAACGTGAGCAGACCCTAAACCAGATGCTGGTTGAAATGGATGGTTTTGAAGGCAACGAAGGCATTATCGTCATCGCGGCGACTAACCGTCCTGACGTGCTTGACCCTGCGCTGCTGCGTCCAGGCCGTTTCGACCGTCAGGTCGTGGTTGGTCTGCCGGACGTGCGTGGTCGCGAACAGATCCTGAAAGTGCACATGCGTCGCGTACCGCTGGCGCCGGATATCGACGCGGCAATCATTGCGCGCGGTACGCCTGGCTTCTCCGGTGCTGATCTTGCTAACCTGGTCAACGAAGCGGCGCTGTTTGCCGCGCGCGGCAACAAACGTGTCGTTTCGATGGTTGAGTTCGAAAAAGCGAAAGACAAAATCATGATGGGCGCGGAACGCCGCTCCATGGTGATGACGGAAGCGCAGAAAGAATCCACCGCGTATCACGAAGCGGGCCATGCGATTATCGGCCGTCTGGTGCCAGAGCACGATCCGGTTCATAAAGTGACGATTATCCCGCGCGGTCGCGCGCTGGGCGTAACGTTCTTCCTGCCTGAGGGCGACGCTATCAGCGCCAGCCGTCAGAAGCTGGAAAGCCAGATTTCTACGCTGTACGGCGGTCGTCTGGCGGAAGAGATTATCTACGGGCCGGAGCATGTCTCCACCGGTGCGTCTAACGATATTAAAGTCGCGACTAACCTTGCCCGTAACATGGTGACCCAGTGGGGCTTCTCCGACAAACTCGGTCCGCTGCTGTACGCGGAAGAAGAAGGTGAAGTATTCCTGGGCCGCAGCGTGGCAAAAGCCAAGCATATGTCAGATGAAACGGCGCGTATCATCGATCAGGAAGTTAAAGCCCTGATTGAACGTAACTACAACCGCGCTCGTCAGATCCTGAACGATAACATGGACATCCTGCATGCCATGAAAGACGCACTGATGAAGTATGAAACCATCGACGCGCCGCAAATCGACGATCTGATGGCTCGCCGTGATGTTCGCCCGCCAGCGGGTTGGGAAGATCCGGGTGCCAACAACAACTCTGACAGCAATGGTACGCCGCGTGCGCCGCGTCCGGTTGATGAACCGCGTACGCCGAACCCGGGCAACACCATGTCTGAGCAGTTTGGCGATAAATAATTGCCTGCTGTAGCACCGCTGCATTAATTAAAACCCCGGCCTGTCCGGGGTTTTCTGTTTTCGTTCATTCAAGTTCATAAGGGAATGGCAATGAAACTCTTCGCTCAGGGCTCAACGCTCGAACTTTCTCATCCGCATGTCATGGGGATCCTGAATGTCACGCCGGATTCTTTTTCCGATGGTGGCCAGCACAACACGCTGACAGAGGCGGTAAAACACGCCAATGCGATGATTAACGCTGGTGCGACCATCATTGACGTAGGCGGAGAATCGACGCGCCCTGGCGCGGCGGAAGTGAGTGTGGAAGAAGAGCTTTCCCGCGTGGTGCCGGTGGTGGAAGCGCTGGCGCAGCGTTTTGAGGTCTGGGTGTCGGTCGATACGTCTAAACCAGAAGTGATCCGCGAGTCGGCGCGGGTCGGCGCGCATATCATCAACGATATTCGCTCGCTGACGGAGCCTGGTGCGCTTGAGGCGGCGGCAGAGACCGGTTTGCCGGTGTGTCTGATGCATATGCAGGGCCAGCCGAAAACGATGCAGCAGGCGCCGCACTATGAAGATGTTTTTGCCGACGTCACGCGTTTTTTTGAGCAACAGATCGCCCGCTGCGAAGCGGCAGGCATTACAAAAGAAAAAATCATACTCGACCCGGGATTCGGTTTCGGTAAAAATCTGACCCACAATTACCAGCTTCTCGCCCGGCTTTCAGAATTCCAGCGTTTCGAAATGCCTTTGCTGGTGGGAATGTCGCGTAAGTCGATGATTGGACAACTACTTAATGTCGGGCCCGATCAGCGTCTGCCCGGAAGCCTTGCCTGCGCGGTGATGGCGGCCATGCAGGGGGCGCAGATTATTCGGGTTCATGACGTCAAAGAAACCGTCGAAGCGATGCGCGTGGTGGAAGCAACTCTTTCAGCGAAGGATAAAAAATGTTATGAGTAACCGTAAATATTTTGGGACAGACGGCATTCGCGGTCGCGTGGGCGATGCGCCGATTACCCCGGATTTTGTCCTGAAACTTGGCTGGGCGGCGGGCAAAGTGCTGGCGCGTCACGGCTCCCGCAAAGTCATTATCGGCAAGGACACCCGTATTTCTGGCTATATGCTGGAATCCGCACTGGAAGCGGGGCTGGCTGCGGCTGGGCTTTCGGCGCTGTTCACCGGGCCGATGCCGACGCCTGCGGTTGCTTACCTGACGCGAACTTTCCGTGCTGAAGCCGGGATTGTTATCTCCGCCTCACATAACCCGTTCTATGACAACGGGATTAAATTTTTCTCCATCGAAGGCACAAAATTGCCGGACGAGGTAGAAGAAGCGATTGAAGCGGAGCTGGAGAAAGAAATCAGCTGTGTGGATTCCGCAGAGCTGGGTAAAGCGAGCCGTATTGTGGATGCTGCGGGGCGTTATATCGAATTCTGTAAAGGCACGTTCCCGAACGAGCTCAGCCTTAACGCGCTGAAAATCGTAGTGGATTGCGCTAACGGCGCGACGTATCACATCGCGCCTAACGTGCTGCGTGAGCTGGGCGCTCGCGTTATTACTATCGGCTCTGAGCCGGACGGGTTGAACATCAACGAGAAATGCGGCGCGACAGACGTTCGCCTGCTGCAGGAGCGCGTGGTGGCCGAGAAGGCCGATCTGGGTATCGCATTCGACGGCGACGGCGACCGCGTCATCATGGTCGACCATGAAGGCAACAAAGTTGATGGCGACCAGATACTGTACATCATTGCGCGTGAAGGGCTGCGTCAGGGACAGCTGCGCGGCGGCGCGGTCGGCACACTGATGAGCAACATGGGGCTTGAAGTTGCGCTCAAACAGCTTGGCATTCCGTTTGCGCGTGCAAAAGTGGGCGACCGCTACGTACTGGAAAAAATGCAGGAAAAAGGGTGGCGCATCGGGGCGGAAAACTCAGGCCACGTCATTTTGCTGGATAAAACCACGACGGGCGACGGCATTGTGGCCGCGCTGCAGGTATTAACCGCGATTGCGCGCAATCATATGAGCTTGCACGATCTTTGCAGCGGTATGAAGCTCTTCCCACAGATCCTGGTCAACGTGCGCTTTACGCCAGGCAGCGGCGATCCCCTGGAACACGCCACCGTGAAAGCGGTGACTGAGGATGTCGAGCAGGCGCTGGGTAAACGCGGCCGTGTGCTGCTGCGTAAATCCGGGACCGAGCCGCTCATCCGCGTGATGGTAGAAGGCGAAGACGAAGCGCAGGTGACGGAATTTGCGCATCGGATCGCGGATGCCGTGAAAGCGGTTTAAGCGCATGCATGTTTAAAAAGGCGGCGAAAGTCGCCTTTAAAATCGTCGTTTTAGCGCAATTTGCCGTTTTTTTCCGCAGTCAGCATTTGCCAGTAAAATTGCACTTGCGCGCCCAGAACTCTTTCGTTAGTATTCACACCCGCTTCAGTAGGGAATGACAAATACCCTGCTTTATTGGTTTGAAGCAATTGGCTGCGGTAACCCCGCAAGGAACAGGTTGATTATGTACGAAGCTCTTTTGGTAGTTTTCCTTATTGTAGCGCTGGGCCTTGTCGGTCTTATCATGCTGCAGCAAGGTAAAGGCGCTGATATGGGAGCCTCTTTTGGCGCAGGCGCTTCTGCTACGCTGTTCGGTTCAAGTGGTTCTGGTAACTTCATGACCCGTATGACAGCTGTGCTGGCAACCCTGTTCTTCATTATCAGCCTGGTGCTGGGTAACATTAACAGCAACAAAACCAGTAAAGGAAGCGAGTGGGAAAATCTGACTGCGCCAGCAAAAACTGAGCAGACTCAGCCCGCAGCGCCGGCTAAGCCGACCAGCGATATCCCGCGTTAATTTGTCAGCTTCGCGCAGTAAACAGAAACTGCGCACTATAGTGCCGAGGTGGTGGAATTGGTAGACACGCTACCTTGAGGTGGTAGTGCCCGATTGGGCTTACGGGTTCAAGTCCCGTCCTCGGTACCAAATCCCAGCAGAACTTGCAATTTAGACGTTTAAGGCGTAGTATTTGCCACGTTTTCGGACGCGGGGTGGAGCAGCCTGGTAGCTCGTCGGGCTCATAACCCGAAGGTCGTCGGTTCAAATCCGGCCCCCGCAACCACTTTCCCTGAGAGTTGTTTTTCAAATATACTGTGAAGTGCAGCGAATGCCTTCCTCACCGTTTTGAAAGAAAATTCCCTGGAAGGTGTTCCGGACCGCACATTGCGGTTTACAGGGTTCAGTTATTAAAAGCCCCGATTTATCGGGGTTTTTTGTTATCTGGCTAAAGAATAACTGGGCTATATGCCCTTTTTTTATGTCCTGGGGGTGGGCTTGTCCACATTAGAGCAAAAATTAACAGAGATGATTACGGCACCGGTGGAAGCGCTGGGCTACGAACTCGTCGGCATCGAATTCATTCGCGGTCGCACATCGACGCTGCGCATCTATATTGATAGTGAAGATGGCATCACTGTTGACGATTGTGCTGATGTCAGCCACCAGGTTAGCGCCGTTCTTGATGTCGAAGACCCGGTTACGGTGGCTTACAACCTGGAAGTCTCCTCGCCTGGCCTCGACCGTCCTCTCTTCACTGCCGAACATTACGCCCGTTACACTGGTGAAGAGGTGACGCTGGTACTGCGTATGGCGGTACAGAATCGTCGTAAGTGGCAGGGAGTCATTAAAGCCGTTGATGGCGAAATGATTACCGTTGCAGTTGACGGCAAAGATGAAGTGTTCGCGCTAAGTAATATCCAGAGAGCGAACCTGGTACCCCAATTTTAACAGTCTGGATTGAGGCGAAGGCCCCTGATGAATAAAGAAATTTTGGCTGTTGTCGAAGCAGTTTCCAACGAAAAAGCGGTTCCGCGCGAGAAAATTTTTGAAGCGCTGGAAAGCGCCCTGGCTACGGCAACCAAGAAAAAATATGAACAAGAGATCGATGTTCGCGTGAGCATCGACCGTAAAAGCGGTGATTTCGACACGTTCCGCCGCTGGGTTATTGTTGAAGAAGTTACCCAGCCGACCCGCGAAATCACGCTGGAAGCGGCGCGTTACGAAGATCCGAGCCTGAACGTCGGCGAGTATGTCGAAGATCAGATCGAATCCGTGACGTTTGACCGTATCACCACGCAGACCGCTAAACAGGTCATCGTACAGAAAGTTCGTGAAGCCGAACGCGCTATGGTCGTTGACCAGTTCCGCGAACATGAAGGTGAGATCATCACCGGCGTGGTGAAAAAAGTTAACCGCGAAAACATTACGCTGGACCTCGGCAGCAACGCCGAAGCGGTCATTTTGCGTGAAGATATGCTGCCGCGTGAAAACTTCCGCCCGGGCGACCGTATTCGCGGCGTGCTGTATGCAGTACGTCCTGAAGCGCGCGGCGCTCAGCTGTTCGTCACGCGCGCCAAACCGGAGATGCTGATCGAGCTGTTCCGCATCGAAGTACCGGAAATTGGCGAAGAAGTGATTGAAATTAAAGCCGCTGCTCGCGATCCGGGTTCACGCGCTAAAATCGCGGTGAAAACCAACGACAAGCGCATCGATCCGGTTGGCGCCTGCGTCGGTATGCGCGGCGCGCGTGTTCAGGCGGTGTCGACCGAGCTTGGCGGCGAACGTATTGATATCGTGCTGTGGGATGATAATCCGGCACAGTTCGTTATCAATGCCATGGCGCCGGCAGATGTCGCGTCTATCGTGGTAGATGAAGACAAACACACCATGGATATCGCCGTCGAAGCGGGTAATCTGGCGCAGGCTATCGGCCGTAATGGTCAGAACGTGCGCCTGGCTTCACAGCTGAGCGGCTGGGAACTCAACGTCATGACCGTTGACGATCTCCAGGCGAAACATCAGGCTGAAGCGCACGCCGCTATTGATACTTTCACGAAGTATCTCGACATTGATGAAGAGTTCGCCACGATTCTGGTGGAAGAAGGCTTCTCCACGCTCGAAGAACTGGCCTATGTGCCGATGAAAGAGCTGCTGGAAGTTGATGGCCTGGATGAGCCGACCGTGGAAGCATTACGCGAACGCGCTAAAAATGCGCTCACCACCCTTGCGCTGGCTCAGGAAGAGAGCCTCGGCGATAACAAACCGGCTGACGATCTGCTGAACCTTGAAGGTATGGATCGTACGCTGGCTTACAAACTCGCTGCTCGCGGTGTGTGTACGCTTGATGACCTCGCCGATCAGGGCGTGGACGACCTCGCGGATATCGACGGGTTGACCGATGAGAAAGCCGGTGAGCTTATCATGGCCGCTCGTAACATCCGCTGGTTTAGCGATGAAGCGTAATAAACTGTAGCAGGAAGGAACAGCATGACTGATGTAACCGTAAAAGCGCTGGCCGCAGAGATTCAGACCTCCGTGGACCGCCTGGTACAGCAATTCGCTGATGCAGGGATCCCGAAGTCCGCTGAAGACTCTGTGACGGCGCAAGAGAAACAAGCCTTACTGGCGCACCTGAACCGCGAACATGGTTCAGGGCCGGATAAGTTGACTTTACAGCGCAAAACGCGCAGTACTTTAAATATTCAGGGTACCGGCGGGAAAAGTAAGTCGGTACAGATCGAAGTCCGCAAAAAACGCACCTTTGTAAAACGTGATCCGCAAGAGGCAGAGCGTCTCGCCGCGGAAGAACAGGCGAAGCGTGAGGCGGAAGAGCAGGCCCGTCGTGAAGCAGAGGAAGCTGCCAAACGAGAGGCAGAGGAAAAAGCCAAGCGTGAAGCCGGCGATAAGGCTAAACGTGAAGCTGAAGAACAGGCTAAACGCGATGCCGCTGATAAAGCGAAACGTGAAGCTGCGGAAACGAGCAAAGTGAGCAATCAACAAACTGACGAAGTGAGCAAAGCTGCTCAGGCGGAAAAAGCCCGCCGCGAAGCTGAAGCCCTTGACCTTAAGCGCAAGGCCGAAGAAGAAGCGCGTCGCAAGCTGGAAGAAAACGCCCGTCGCGTAGCAGAAGAAGCCCGTCGTATGGCTGAAGAGAACGCGACCAAGTGGGAAAGCGGCAGCGAAGAAGAATCTGAAGACAGCAGCGACTACCATGTCACTACTTCCCAGCACGCACGTCAGGCAGAAGATGACAGCGATCGCGAAGTAGAAGGCGGCCGTAGCCGCGCGCGTCCGGCGAAAGCCGCACGCCAGAAGAAAAGCAACAAGCATTCCGAATCCAAAGCGGATCGCGAAGAAGCCCGTGCAGCCGTTCGCGGCGGCAAAGGCGGCAAGCGTAAAGGCAGCTCCCTGCAGCAGGGCTTCAACAAGCCGGCTCAGGCAGTTAACCGCGACGTTGTTATCGGCGAAACCATCACCGTCGGCGAACTTGCTAACAAGATGGCTGTAAAAGGCTCTCAGGTTATCAAAGCGATGATGAAGCTGGGCGCGATGGCGACCATTAACCAGGTTATCGATCAGGAAACCGCGCAGCTGGTTGCTGAAGAGATGGGCCACAAGGTTATCCTGCGTCGTGAAAACGAGTTGGAAGAAGCGGTAATGAGCGACCGTGATATGGGCGCACAGGCTGAGCCGCGCGCACCGGTTGTGACCATCATGGGGCACGTTGACCACGGTAAAACCTCTCTGCTTGACTACATCCGTTCCACAAAAGTGGCCTCGGGCGAAGCGGGCGGCATTACCCAGCACATCGGTGCGTACCACGTACAGACCGACAACGGCATGATCACCTTCCTGGATACCCCGGGCCACGCCGCGTTTACCGCGATGCGTGCACGTGGTGCGCAGGCAACGGATATCGTGGTTCTGGTTGTTGCGGCGGACGACGGCGTGATGCCGCAGACCATCGAAGCTATCCAGCATGCGAAAGCGGCGAAAGTGCCGGTTGTCGTTGCGGTGAACAAAATCGATAAGCCTGATGCCGATCCGGATCGTGTTAAAAACGAGCTGTCTCAGCACGGCATCATCCCGGAAGAGTGGGGCGGCGAGAGCCAGTTCGTCCACGTTTCTGCGAAAGCGGGCACCGGTATCGATGAGTTGCTGGACGCTATCCTGCTGCAGTCCGAAGTTCTTGAACTGCACGCGGTACGTAAAGGTATGGCGACTGGCGTAGTTATCGAATCCTTCCTGGATAAAGGTCGTGGTCCGGTTGCTACCGTTCTGGTTCGCGAAGGTACGCTGAACAAAGGCGATATCGTGCTGTGTGGCTTTGAATATGGCCGCGTACGTGCGATGCGTAACGAACTGAACCAGGAAGTCCAGGAAGCGGGTCCGTCCATTCCTGTTGAGATTCTGGGTCTCTCCGGCGTTCCTGCCGCGGGTGACGAAGTGACCGTGGTTCGTGATGAGAAGAAAGCGCGTGAAGTGGCTCTCTATCGTCAGGGCAAGTTCCGCGAAGTCAAACTGGCGCGTCAGCAGAAATCCAAACTCGAGAACATGTTCGCGAACATGACCGAGGGCGAAGTTCACGAAGTCAACATCGTGCTGAAAGCCGACGTACAGGGCTCCGTAGAGGCGATTTCCGACTCCCTGCTGAAACTCTCCACCGACGAAGTGAAGGTGAAGATTGTTGGCTCAGGCGTGGGTGGTATCACCGAAACCGACGCCACGCTGGCTGCGGCTTCCAACGCCATCTTGGTTGGCTTTAACGTTCGTGCCGACGCCTCCGCGCGCCGTGTTATCGAAGCGGAAAGCCTGGATCTGCGCTACTACTCCGTCATCTATAACCTGATCGACGAAGTGAAAGCGGCTATGAGCGGCATGCTGTCGCCTGAGCTGAAACAGCAGATCATCGGTCTGGCCGAAGTGCGCGATGTGTTCAAATCGCCGAAATTCGGTGCAATCGCGGGCTGTATGGTTACCGAAGGCACGATTAAGCGTCATAACCCAATCCGCGTACTGCGCGACAACGTGGTTATCTATGAAGGCGAGCTGGAATCCCTGCGCCGCTTCAAAGATGACGTTAACGAAGTCCGTAACGGCATGGAATGTGGTATCGGCGTTAAGAACTACAACGACGTCCGTGTTGGCGACATGATCGAAGTCTTCGAGATCATCGAAATCCAGCGCAGCATCGACTAATCCCTGTTTGCCCGGCGGCCGAACGTTTGCCGGGCGTGGATTAGGACATATTTGTAGGCCGGGTTAGCGAAGCGCCACCCGGTATGAATATTCAAAAGGGGCTAATAGCCCCTTTTTTGTCTGGAGATTTTATTATGGCGAAAGAATTCGGTCGCCCGCAGCGCGTCGCGCAGGAGATGCAAAAAGAAATTGCCATCATTCTGCAGCGCGAAATCAAAGATCCGCGCGTTGGGCTGATGACCACCGTATCGGGCGTTGAAGTATCCCGCGACCTGGCGTACGCCAAAGTGTTCGTGACGTTCCTGAACGATAAAGACGATGCGGCGGTAAAAGCCGGTATTAAAGCGCTGCAGGATGCCTCAGGCTTTATCCGCTCGCTATTGGGAAAAGCCATGCGCCTTCGCATCGTGCCGGAACTGACCTTCTTCTACGACAACTCGCTGGTAGAAGGGATGCGCATGTCCAACCTGGTCACCAGCGTAGTGAAACACGACGAAGAACGTCGCGTTAATCCGGACGACGACAAGGAGGAATAATGAGTCGTCCTCGTCGTCGCGGTCGCGACGTGCATGGCGTGTTGCTGCTGGATAAGCCGCAAGGGCTCTCCTCTAACGACGCGCTGCAAAAAGTAAAGCGTATCTATAACGCGAATCGAGCGGGCCATACCGGCGCGCTGGATCCGTTGGCGACTGGCATGTTGCCCATTTGTCTCGGCGAAGCG
The DNA here is from genome assembly GCA_000027065.2 of Cronobacter turicensis z3032. Lineage (NCBI taxonomy): Bacteria > Pseudomonadati > Pseudomonadota > Gammaproteobacteria > Enterobacterales > Enterobacteriaceae > Cronobacter > Cronobacter turicensis. The sequence goes on from FN543093.2 coordinate 458,517, forward strand.
ACCAAGTTTTCCCAGTATCTGCTCGATTCCGATAAGCGTTACCGTGTAATTGCACGCCTCGGACAGCGCACTGACACTTCCGATGCCGACGGCACGGTGGTGGAAGAGCGCCCGGTCACCTTCAGCGAGCAGGAACTGCAGGATGCGCTGGAGAGTTTTCGCGGCGACACCCTGCAGGTGCCGACCATGTTCTCGGCGCTGAAATATCAGGGCAAGCCGCTGTACGAATATGCGCGTCAGGGTATTGAAGTGCCGCGCGAAGCGCGTCCGATTACCGTTTATGAGCTGCTGTTTATTCGCCATGAAGGCGATGAACTGGAGCTGGAAGTGCACTGTTCGAAAGGCACCTACATCCGCACCATCATTGACGATTTAGGCGAAAAACTCGGCTGCGGCGCGCATGTGATTTACCTGCGCCGCCTGGCGGTCAGTAAGTATCCTGTCGAGCGTATGGTGACGCTGGAGCAGCTCAATGCGCTGCTTGAAGAGGCGCAGACGCGTGAAATTGCGCCGTCTGAACTGCTCGATCCGCTGTTAATGCCGATGGACAGCCCGGCGGCGGACTATCCGGTGGTTAATCTTCCGCTGACGTCATCCGTTTACTTTAAGAATGGCAACCCGGTGCGTACCAGCGACGCGCCGTCAGAAGGCCTGGTGCGTGTGACGGAAGGCGAAGCGCAAAAGTTTCTCGGCATGGGTGAAATCGACAGCGAAGGGCGCGTGGCGCCCCGCCGCCTGGTCGTAGAGTATCCGGTTTAACGCGCGTCGCTACCTTGCGATAACAAGCCGTGACAGGTAGAATATTGCGGCTAAACACTACGTCCGTCATTTTAATGCAGACGTAGCCCCGGGTGGCTGAATTAGAGATCGGCACCCTTATTTTTTATAAACTGGAGTTGAAAATGTCTCTAAGCGTTGAAGCTAAAGCTAAAATCGTTTCTGAGTTTGGTCGTGGTGAGAACGACAGCGGTTCTACCGAAGTTCAGGTTGCACTGCTGACTGCGCAGATCAACCACCTGCAGGGCCACTTCGCAGAGCACAAAAAAGATCACCACAGCCGTCGTGGTCTGCTGCGTATGGTTTCTCAGCGTCGTAAACTGCTCGACTACCTGAAACGTAAAGATGTAGCACGCTACACTGCGCTGATCGAGCGCCTGGGTCTGCGTCGCTAATCACTGCGAGTTTCAGAAAAGGGGGCCTTTACGGCCCCTTTTTTCGACCAGACGGCAGCAATTGCGAGTAAACTCATGTATTGTTGCTAAGTATGATCTTCGTTGCAGAGGTTCGCGCGGCTAATGAGAGGCTTGATTCGCACAGGCGGGTTAGGGTTGTCATTAGTCGCGAGGATGCAAAGAGGATCGGGTACTGTCAGCACGGCTTTAGGCGTGCTGTTCTTCATTTAGAAAGGGTATAATTTTGCTTAATCCGATCGTCCGCAAATTTCAGTATGGTCAACATACTGTCACTCTTGAAACCGGAATGATGGCTCGTCAGGCCACTGCTGCCGTTATGGTAAGCATGGATGACACTGCGGTATTCGTGACCGTGGTTGGCGCTAAAAAAGCGAAGCCGGGCCAGGACTTTTTCCCGCTGACTATTAACTATCAGGAGCGTACCTACGCTGCTGGCCGTATCCCTGGCGGTTTCTTCCGTCGTGAAGGTCGTCCGAGCGAAGGCGAAACGCTGATCGCGCGTCTGATTGACCGCCCGCTCCGCCCGCTATTCCCGGAAGGCTTCGTTAACGAAGTTCAGGTTATCGCGACCGTCGTTTCCGTTAACCCGCAGGTTAACCCGGATATCGTTGCGATGATCGGCGCGTCCGCCGCGCTGTCTCTGTCCGGTATTCCGTTCAATGGCCCGATTGGTGCTGCCCGCGTGGGTTACATCAACGACCAGTACGTACTGAACCCGACCCAGGATGAGCTGAAAGCCAGCAAACTGGATCTGGTGGTTGCCGGTACCGAAAGCGCCGTGCTGATGGTGGAATCCGAAGCTGAACTGCTGAGCGAAGATCAGATGCTGGGCGCCGTGGTATTTGGCCACGAGCAGCAGCAGGTTGTGATTCAGAATATCAACGATCTCGTGAAAGAAGCGGGCAAACCGCGCTGGGACTGGCAGCCTGAAGCCGCGAACGAAGCGCTGAACGCGCGCGTTAAAGCGCTGGCTGAATCTCGTCTGAGCGACGCTTACCGCATCACCGACAAACAAGAACGTTATAGCCAAATCGACGCTATCAAAGCGGACGTTATCGCGGCACTGCAGGCTGAACAGGCCGAAGGCGACGCGCTTGACGAAAACGAACTGGGCGACATCCTGCACGCTATCGAGAAGAACGTTGTTCGTTCGCGTGTGCTGGCTGGCGAACCGCGTATCGATGGCCGCGAAAAAGACATGATTCGTGGTCTGGACGTGCGCACTGGCGTACTGCCGCGTACTCACGGCTCTGCGCTGTTCACCCGTGGTGAAACGCAGGCGCTGGTTACCGCGACGCTGGGTACCGAGCGCGACGCGCAGAACATCGACGAGTTGATGGGCGAGCGTACTGACCGCTTCCTGTTCCACTACAACTTCCCTCCGTACTCTGTTGGCGAAACCGGCATGGTCGGTTCTCCGAAGCGTCGTGAAATCGGTCACGGTCGTCTGGCGAAACGCGGCGTACTGGCAGTGATGCCGGCAGCTGATCGCTTCCCGTACACCGTACGCGTAGTATCTGAAATCACCGAATCCAATGGTTCTTCTTCTATGGCTTCCGTGTGTGGCGCTTCTCTGGCGCTGATGGATGCAGGCGTGCCGATCAAAGCCGCTGTCGCGGGTATCGCGATGGGCCTGGTGAAAGAAGGCGAAAACTTTGTCGTACTGTCCGACATTCTGGGTGACGAAGACCACCTGGGCGACATGGACTTCAAAGTAGCGGGTTCCCGTGAAGGTATCACTGCGCTGCAGATGGATATCAAAATCGAAGGCATCACCAAAGAGATCATGCAGGTGGCGCTGAACCAGGCTAAAGGTGCGCGTCTGCACATCCTTGGCGTGATGGAACAGGCTATCAACGCGCCGCGTGGCGATATCTCTCAGTTCGCACCGCGTATTCACACCATCAAGATCAGCCCGGACAAGATCAAAGACGTGATCGGTAAAGGCGGTTCTGTGATTCGTGCGCTGACCGAGGAAACCGGCACTACCATCGAAATCGAAGATGACGGTACCGTGAAAATCGCCGCGACCGATGGCGAAAAAGCGAAGCATGCGATTCGTCGTATCGAAGAAATCACCGCTGAAATCGAAGTGGGCCGTATCTACAATGGTAAAGTGACCCGTATCGTTGACTTCGGCGCCTTCGTCGCGATCGGCGGCGGTAAAGAAGGTCTGGTACACATCTCTCAGATCGCTGATAAGCGTGTTGAGAAAGTGACCGACTATCTGCAGATGGGTCAGGAAGTACCGGTTAAGGTACTGGAAGTTGACCGTCAGGGCCGCGTACGTCTGAGCATTAAAGAAGCGACCGAGCAGACTCAGGAAGCTACAGCCCCTGCTGCGCCGGAAGCCGAGTAAGGTTTGCCGTTTAGCTCTCCGTGGCGACACGGAGAGCGATTTGTTACGAGGCAGGATGCCCCGTTTGCAGCCGGGGGACAGGACGTTCATCCAATAGTTGTCTTCGGGAGTAGGAAATGAAGCCTTTATTGCGCTGGTGTTTCGTTGCGACAGCACTCACGCTGGCAGGATGCAGCAACTCTGCCTGGCGTAAGAGCGAGGTCCTGGCGGTGCCATTGCAACCGGCCTTGCAGCAAGAAGTGATCCTCGCACGCATGGAGCAGATCCTCGCAAGTCGGGCTTTAACCGATGATGAACGCGCACAGCTTTTATATGAGCGCGGAGTGTTGTATGATAGTCTTGGTTTGCGAGCACTGGCGCGGAATGATTTTTCACAAGCGCTGGCTATCCGACCCGATATGCCTGAAGTATTCAACTACTTAGGCATTTATTTAACGCAGGCAGGCAATTTTGATGCTGCCTATGAAGCGTTTGATTCTGTACTTGAGCTTGATCCAACTTACAACTACGCGCATTTAAATCGCGGTATCGCCCTCTATTACGGTGGACGTTACCGATTAGCGCAAGATGATCTGCTGGCGTTTTATCACGACGATCCCAATGATCCTTTCCGTAGTCTGTGGCTCTTCCTTGCTGAAAGCAAAATGGATGAGAAACAGGCCAAAGCGGCCTTGCAAGAACGCTTTGAGAAATCGGACAGAGAACAGTGGGGATGGAACATTGTCGAATTCTGGCTCGGCGACATTAACGAAAAAACGTTAATGGAACGCCTGAAGGCAGACGCAACGGATAACACCTCGCTCGCTGAGCATCTCAGTGAAACCAACTTCTATTTAGGTAAGTACTACCTAAGTCTGGGGGATAAGGACAGCGCCACGGCACTGTTCAAATTAGCGGTTGCTAACAACGTCCACAACTTCGTTGAGCACCGTTATGCATTGTTGGAATTAGCGCTCTTGGGCCAGGAGCAAGATGACCTGGCAGAATCGGACCAGCAATAGCTGACGAACATTTCAGCCCACGGATTTTTTTATTAAAGTCATCACCTTAACCGGTGAGGGCCTGTTTGTTCGTTAATACACCTACTTTGAGCCGGTTCACACTTTTAATGAGAATTGCAGAAAATTTTCACGATGAGTTATGTAGACTGGCCGCCATTAATTCTGAGGCACTCGTACTACATGGCTGAATTCGAAACCACTTTTACTGATCTGGGGCTGAAGGCTCCTATCCTTGAAGCCCTTAACGATCTGGGTTACGAAAAACCATCTCCAATCCAGGCAGAATGTATTCCGCATCTGCTGGGCGGTCGCGACGTTCTGGGTATGGCCCAGACCGGTAGCGGCAAAACCGCAGCGTTTTCACTGCCGCTGCTCCATAACATTGATGACACTCTGCGCGCGCCGCAGATCCTGGTGCTGGCACCGACCCGCGAACTGGCGGTTCAGGTTGCTGAAGCCATGACTGATTTCTCTAAACATATGCATGGCGTAAACGTCGTGGCCCTGTATGGCGGCCAGCGTTATGACGTGCAGCTGCGCGCTCTGCGCCAGGGTCCGCAGATCGTGGTCGGTACGCCGGGCCGTCTGCTGGATCACCTCAAGCGCGGCACGCTGGATCTTTCTAACCTGAAAGGCCTGGTACTGGACGAAGCAGACGAAATGCTGCGTATGGGCTTCATCGAAGACGTTGAAACCATCATGGCGCAGATCCCGGCTGAACATCAGACCGCGCTTTTCTCCGCGACCATGCCGGAAGCGATTCGTCGCATCACCCGTCGCTTTATGAAAGAGCCGCAGGAAGTGCGCATCCAGTCCAGCGTGACGACTCGCCCGGACATCAGCCAGAGCTACTGGTCTGTTTACGGCATGCGTAAAAACGAAGCGCTGGTGCGTTTCCTTGAATCGGAAGATTTTGACGCGGCGATTATTTTCGTTCGTACCAAAAATGCGACCCTGGAAGTGGCTGAAGCGCTGGAGCGCAGCGGTTACAACAGCGCCGCGCTGAACGGCGACATGAACCAGGCCCTGCGCGAGCAGACCCTGGAGCGCCTGAAAGATGGTCGTCTGGATATCCTGATCGCAACCGACGTTGCGGCGCGTGGTCTGGACGTTGAGCGTATCAGCCTCGTAGTAAACTACGACATCCCGATGGACTCCGAGTCTTACGTTCACCGTATCGGCCGTACCGGTCGTGCAGGTCGTGCAGGCCGTGCGCTGCTGTTCGTTGAGAACCGCGAGCGTCGTCTGCTGCGTAACATCGAACGCACCATGAAGCTGACCATTCCGGAAGTGGAACTGCCGAACGCAGAATTGCTGGGCAAACGCCGTCTGGAAAAATTCGCCGCGAAAGTTCAGCAGCAGCTGGAAAGCAGCGATCTGGACCAGTACCGTGCGCTGCTGGCTAAGCTTCAGCCGGAAGGCGAGCTGGATGTGGAAACGCTGGCTGCCGCGCTGCTGAAAATGGCGCAGGGCGAACGTCCGCTGATCCTGCCGCCGGATGCGCCGATGCGTCCGAAGCGCGAGTTCCGCGATCGCGATGACCGTTTCGAGCGCCGTGGCGACCGCAACGAGCGTGGCCCGCGTACCGAGCGTAGCGGTGCCGGTGAAGAGCGTCCGCGTCGTGAGCGTCGTGAAGCAGGCGATATGGAACTGTATCGCATCGAAGTGGGCCGTGATGATGGCGTTGAAGTGCGTCACATCGTGGGCGCTATCGCCAACGAAGGCGATATCAGCAGCCGTTACATTGGTAACATCAAGCTGTTCGCGTCTCACTCCACTATCGAGCTGCCGAAAGGCATGCCGACCGAAGTGCTGCAGCACTTCACCCGTACGCGTATTCTGAACAAACCGATGAATATGCAGCTGATGGGTGATGCACAGCCGCGCGGCGATCGTCGTCCTGCTGGCGGCGGCGGCCGTGGTTTCGGTGGCGAGCGTCGTGAAGGCGGTCGCGGTGAAGGCCGTAGCGAAGGTCGTCGTTTCAGCGGCGAACGTCGCGAAGGCGGTCGTAGCTTCGGTGGCGAACGTCGTGAAGGCGGCCGCGGTCCGCGTCGTGATGACGCAGCGACCCCTCGTCGTCGTTTCGGCGACGCATAAGCGCAGCGAGTCTGACAACAAGCCCCGGTCATGCCGGGGCTTTTTTTATGGGCGCGATTTAGCCTGCTCGCCATGCCATGAATGTTTTCCCTCTCCTTGCGGCTCACGCCTGCCTGACAGCCCGGATAACCTAACGTGCTATGCCAGGCCATTCTGGCTAATAAATCCGCTACTGCGCTGCGCCAGCCCAGCCGAATACGTCACGCTTTATCAGAGGCGTAATTTTTTCTCCTTTTTGTACTCGCGTACTGGTACAATGAATCATCAGGGTAACCTCTTTCACAGGAAAGCATTATGGCCACACTTGTCGCCCGCAGCGCCTCGCCTTCGCTCTTAAGCGGCGTTGTGATTATCGCCGGTACGATCATCGGCGCAGGCATGTTCTCTCTGCCGGTGGTGATGTCAGGCGCGTGGTTTTTCTGGTCGCTGCTCGCCCTGGTGTTTACCTGGTTCTGTATGCTTCATTCAGGATTGATGCTGCTGGAAGCCAACCTCAACTACCATATCGGCGCGAGCTTCGACACCATCACCCGCGACCTGCTCGGCAAAGGGTGGAACGTGGTGAACGGCGCATCCGTCGCATTTGTCCTCTACATCCTTACTTATGCCTATATCTCGGCCAGCGGCTCGGTGCTTCACCACACGTTCGCAGGCATGAATATTGACGTGCCGGCGCGGCTGGCGGGTTTCGGCTTCGCGCTTATCGTTGCGTTTATCGTCTGGCTCTCCACCCAGGCCGTGAGCCGGATGACGGCGATTGTGCTCGGCGCCAAGGTCATCACATTCTTTCTGACTTTCGGCGGGCTGCTGGGGCATGTTGAGACGGCGACATTATTCAACACGGTCGAGGCAAGCCCGAGCTATACGCCGTACCTCTTAATGACGCTGCCATTTTGTCTGGCCTCGTTTGGCTACCACGGCAACGTGCCGAGCCTGATGAAATACTACGGCAAAGAGCCTGGAGTCATCATTCGCTGCCTGGTCTGGGGAACGCTGCTTGCGCTCGCGCTTTACACCATCTGGTTGCTGGCGACGATGGGCAACATTCCGCGCCCGGAGTTTATCGGCATCGCGAAAGCGGGCGGCAATATCGATGTGCTGGTGGGGGCGCTGAGCGATGTGCTGAACAGCCGCACGTTAGATGTGCTGCTGATTGTGTTTTCCAACTTCGCGGTGGCGAGCTCGTTCCTTGGCGTGACGCTGGGGCTGTTCGACTACCTGGCGGATCTCTTTGGGTTTGACGATTCGCCGCGAGGGCGTCTCAAAACCGCGCTGCTCACGTTTTTGCCGCCGATGGCGGGCGGGCTGTTGTGGCCGAACGGGTTTCTGTATGCGATTGGCTATGCGGGCTTAGCGGCGACAATCTGGGCGGCCATTGTGCCGGCGCTGCTGGCGCGCGCGTCACGGCAGCGTTTCGGCAGCCCGCGCTTTCGCGTCTGGGGCGGTAAAGGGATGATTGCGCTGATACTGCTGTTTGGACTCGGCAACGCGCTGGTGCATCTGCTTTCCAGCTTCAACCTGCTGCCGGTGTATCAGTAACGTTGCGTTTGCCCTCTCTTGCGCAGAGGGCAAACACTCGTATTAACTCAACAGTGCTTCCCGCACCTGCATGGCGAGATCAAACGAGTGCAGCCGCGCCTCGTGATCGAAAATCTGCCCGTTAACCATAATCTCATCGGCTTCGGTTTCACGCAGTACGGATAACAACCCATGGCGAACTTTCGCTTTATCGCCAACCAGCGACATGCTGAGCGCCTGCTGCACCCCGTATTGCTCCGCCGGGCTCCAGACGCTGTCCATGGACTCAATGGGCGGCGGCAACTGGCTGGTTTCGCCGCGACGCAGTTTCACAAACGCCTGCTGCATCGACGTAAACAAAAACTCCGCATCGCGATTGCTGTCGGCCGCGACGATATTAATGCACACCATCGCATACGGTTTTTCCAGTCGCTCTGAAGGCTGGAAATGCGTGCGATAGAGGTGCAGCGCCTGCAACAGCATATCTGGCGCGAAGTGCGAGGCGAACGCGAACGGCAGGCCCATCTGCGCCGCAAGCTGCGCGCTGTAGAGGCTCGAACCCAGCAGCCATACCGGAAGTTTTGCGCCATAGCCTGGCACCGGGCGCACCGCCGGGTTAGGGTCGCGAGCATCGAACCAGTCCGTCAGTTCTTTCACATCGCGCGGGAAGTTGTCGATATCGTGATTCATATGGCGGCGCAGCGCCATCATCGTGCGCTGATCGCTGCCCGGCGCGCGGCCAAGGCCCAGCTCAATACGGCCAGGATAAAGGGCGTCGAGCGTGCCGAACTGCTCGGCAATCACCAGCGGTGCGTGGTTAGGCAGCATCACGCCGCCGGAGCCCAGGCGCAGCGTGGTGGTATTGGCGGCGAGATAGCCAATCAGCACCGATGTCGCGGCGCTGGCGATGCCGGTCATATTGTGGTGCTCCGCCAGCCAGTAGCGGTCGTAGCCGCGCTTCTCAGCGAGACGGGCTAAATCGAGCGAGTGGTGGAACGCCTCACGGGCGGAGGAGCCTTGCGGGATCGGCGCGAGATCGAGCACCGAAAAAGGCACAACAGATTTATCAGACATAACGGCTCACTTAATTACAGCAGTGTCATCAGATTGAAGGTCTTCTTCCAGCCTGGCGCATTTCGGGGATTTTGCCCGCGGCCTGGCCGGAAAGCTGTCCTTTCATACTGCATGAATTCATGCAAAATGCTGTTAACAAAGTGAGCCTTTTCTTACGCCTGAAGCGCCATCCCGGCGAGCCTGCGCCAGTAGCCGTTACAGTCGCTGTGCGCGGCGAGCGGCAGCGGGGCGGCGCCGTTTTCATTGGCCCGGAAGGCGTCGAGCATATCCAGCGTTTCGGGTCCCATTGGCGAGAGACGCACTATATCCACCAGCCCGGCCATCGACGCCAGCTCGTTGCCGAGGTTATAGACATAACCGCTCATGGTCTGAATGCCATTTAGCACAAAAACCTGGCTGTTCTCCTGCGACAACATGCTGCGCCCGTTGGGGTATTTGATGCAGCAGGTTTCGCACTCATCTTTCGGCCTGTCTTCCGAGCGGGCGGTAAAGCAGCGGGCGGAGTAAGCGAGCGGCAGATGGCCGTAGCTCAGCACTTCCACATCGAATTTGTCGCGAATACCCAGCGCATCGCATTGATCGAGCAGATTCACCAGCCAGTCGCGCGACAGCTCCACTGGCATACACCAGCGCGTCATGCCGTCTTTCAGCAGCAGGCGCAGCGTGACGGCGTTGTAGCAGTTAAGCGCATGGCCCGCGACGAACGGCAGCTTACGCTCGGCGGCCAGCCCTACGGCGCCGAAGTCGTTGGCCTCAATCAGAAACTCGCCGTTATCGATATAGCGCTTCAGCTCGGTCAGCTCCGACGGCGCCTGCACCAGCGCAAGCGTTGAGAGCACCACCTGCTTGCCGCTGGCGGCGAGCGTTCTGGCAAGCGACAGCCAGTCGGCGGCTTTGGTATCGCGACGTTTACTGCACACCGCTTCGCCGAGGTAAATCACGTCGGCGGAGCTTTGGGCCGCAGCCTCGTAAAAGCTTTCCAGCGTCGCTTTTGGCCAGTAGTACAGCACCGGCCCTAATGCATATTTCATCCTGCTCTCCTCACTGCCATTTGCGATGATACGCACCAAGCGTCGTCTGGGTGCCTTCGGCCATCGCGCCGAGCGCGTCCATCCAGCCCGGTTGTGGCGCAAAGCGCTGCGGATCGGCTTTGCAGCGGTCAATAGCCTGACGCCAGACTTTCGCCACCTGACTGACGTAAGCCGGGCTGCGCTGGCGCCCTTCGATTTTCACCGAGGCGATATTGGCCGCCAGCAGCTCCGGCAGCAGCTCCAGCGTATTAAGGCTGGTGGGCTCTTCGAGCGCGTGATAACGCTGGCCGTCCACCAGATAGCGGCCTTTGCAGAGCGTAGGATAACCGGCGTTTTCGCCCTCCTGGTAGCGGTCAATCAGGACATCGTTCAGGCGCGACTCCAGCCCCTGTTCCGTCTGCTGCCAGCGCACGAAGCGCGCGGGCGAACAGGCGCCCACGGTATTGGGCGATTCGCCGGTCAGGTACGAAGAGAGATAGCAGCGGCCTTCCGCCATAATGCACAGGCTGCCGAAGGCGAACACTTCCAGCGGCACCGGCGTGACGCGGGCTAACTGTTTTACCTGATGAATGGACAGCACGCGCGGCAGCACCACGCGAGCCACGTCAAAATGGCGCTGATAAAAGCGGATAGCGGCTTCATTGGTGGCGGACGCCTGGACTGACACATGGCGCTCCACGTGGGGATAGCGGGCGGCAGCGTACTCCAGCATCGCGATGTCCGCTAAGATCAGCGCATCGGCGCCGAGCTGGGCGGCCATATCCACTGCGCGCTCCCAGCGTTCATAGCCGTCAGGGTGGGCGAAGGTGTTGATGGCGATGTGCAGTTTGCGGCCACGCTGATGCACATAGCTGACCGCTTCCTGTAATTTTTTCTCGGTAAAGTTGAGACCAGCGAAGTGGCGGGCGTTGGTATCGTCTTTCAGACCGATATAGACCGCATCCGCGCCATTATCGATGGCCGCCTTCAGAGCCGGCAGGTTACCGGCGGGGCAAAGTAACTCCATAGCGTGTCCTGAAAATAAAAGCAGGCCGCGTGGGGCCTGGCGCGCTGCATAAAGGCAGCGAAATTGTTAACGAACGGCGATTTTAGTTAACCCGCCCGCGACAATTTTTGATTTAAGGCAGCTAATGTCGTATTGATGGCATCTATAAAGGGGTACCTGCGAAGGCGCAAAGCTTGATTTGAGCCGCTATCTCAACGGACTGATATGGCACAATAACGGCCACTGTGATCTGGCAAGGAGAAAAGCCCGTGTTGAATAATCTGCGTTCCTGTCTGGTACATCTTGGCCCTTCGCTTCTGAAAGCGCCGGTCGCGCTCGCGCCGTTTGCGCTCAAGCGTCAGGCGCTGGAGCAACTGCTCGGCTGGCAATTTCGTCAGGCGCTGGCGGATGAGGAACTGGCGTTTCTCGACGGCCGCTGGCTCGGCATCGAGGTGCGCGATATCGGCCTGCGCTGGTTCACGTCGGTCGAAAACGACAAGCTCATTGTGCGCGAACAGGCCGAGGCCGACGTTATGTTCCGCGCGGACGCCGCCGACCTGTTAATGATCGCCGCGCGCAAGCAGGATCCCGATACGCTTTTCTTCCAGCGTCGTCTGGTGATTGAAGGCGATACTGAATTAGGGTTATATGTGAAGAATCTGATGGACGCCATTGAGCTCGACGCGATGCCGAAACCGCTGCGCGTGATGTTGCTGCAACTGGCGGACTTCGTTGAAGCGGGGCTTCGCGTCTCGCCGCTAACCAAAGCAACTTCCATAGGTGAACCATGCTGATTCGTGTAGAAATCCCCATTGATGCGCCGGGCATAGACGCGTTACTTCGCCGTGCGTTCGGTCGCGCCGACGAGGCGGAGCTGGTGCACGCGCTCCGTGAAGACGGACTGCTGACGCTGGGGCTGGTCGCAACGGATGATGAAGGGCAGGTGGTGGGTTATGTCGCATTCAGCCCCGTTACCGTGGCGGGCGAAGAGCGCCAGTGGCTGGGGCTTGCGCCGCTGGCGGTCGACGAGGCCTGGCGCGGCCAGGGGATTGGCCGTCAGCTCGTGTATGAAGGGCTCGATTCGCTCAATGAGTTTGGCTACTCGGCGGTCGTCACGCTGGGCTCGCCGGAGTTTTACAACCGTCTGGGCTTTGAGCCAGCCGCCCGCTATGACCTCCACTGCCGCTGGCCTGGCGCCGAAGCGGCGTTCCAGGTGCACCGCCTCGCCGATGACGCCCTGAACGGCGTGCATGGCCCCGTGGATTATCACGAGCATTTTAATCGTTTCTGATCTCAGGGCGTTTGCGGTGCGGTTGTCATCGCCTCAAACGCCAGCTCTCCCGCGACCAGTTGCTCTTTCTGCCGTTTCGTCAGTTGCTTGATGCGGTATTCGGCGCGCAGCGCCTCGGAGCGATTGCCCGCGGGCGCGCTGAAGACCAGCGTCAGCTCGCCTTTGCCGCGCAGCGCTTTGGCGCCTTTGCCGCGCTGATGCTGGGCGAAGCGGCGCGCGACATCGGTGGTGATGCCGGTATAAAGGCGGTTATCGGGGCAGCGGATCAAATAAAGAAACCATTCTTCCATAATGCGTATCGGCGGCAGTCATCACTGGCCGCACCTTACCATGATTATCCCCGACAGGAGAACCAATGGACGCTCTCGACGCCATCAGTAAATGGCTCGCTAAGCAGCATGTCGTCACTTACTGCGTCGGCCGCGAAGACGCGCTCTGGTGCGCGAACGCGTTTTATATCTATGACCGCGAGCGGGTGGCGTTTTATCTGTTAAGCGATACCCAAAGCCGCCACGGCCAAATGGCAGGCAAGCTGGCGTCTGTCGCAGGCACGGTCAACGGGCAGACCAAAACCGTGGCGCTTATCCGCGGCGTGCAGTTCGCAGGAGAGTTAAGGCTGGTGGAAGAGCCGGAAAGCGAGGCCTTGCGCGAGCGCTACAACCGTCGCTTTCCGGTGGCCAGGGTGATGTCCTCCCCGCTGTGGGAGATCCGTCTTGATGAGATCAAATTTACTGACAACACCCTGGGGTTTGGTAAAAAACTCGTCTGGTTACGCCCCGAGCAGGCGTAGCGCCTCACGGTTAAATGCCGGTAAATCTTCCGGCGTGCGGCTGGTCACCAGTTGATCTTTATCGACGACCACTTCCTCATCGTAGAACTCCGCCCCGGCGTTTTTCACGTCAATCACGATAGGCTTGACGGCGGTCAGCTTACGCCCGCGGATCACATCGGCGCTGATTAAGAGCTGCGGCCCGTGGCAGATAGCGAAGACCGGTTTACCGGTATTCACAAAGTCGCGGGTAAAGGTGACGAAACGATCGTCGCCGCGCAGGCTGTCGGGTGAATGACCGCCAGGCAACAGCAGGGCGTCGAAATCAGCCGGGCTCACCTCATCGATGGCCTTATCAATAGTGACTTTCGCCTCGCCTTGCTTACCAGTGACGGTTTTACCGGCTTCTTTCTCGATGGTGATCACTTCATGTCCGGCCTTGCGATACTCGGCCGCCGGGGATGTGAATTCCGAATCTTCGAACTCATCAGTGATTAAGACTGCAATCTTCTTGCTCATTACGCCTCCCTTGGTGTCTTTGCAGAACGGTGATGTGCAGTAATGGCTTTTGCCAGAAATGGTAAATACTTAAACCACACAGACTATTAAGCCTGGTTCAGGGCGCTGACATTGCAAGGCAGAAGATTCTGCAAAGGAGCGATCATGAGTCGAGTACTGATAACCGGCGCCAGCGGGCTGGTGGGCGGCCATCTGCTACGGATGCTGGTCGACGAACCGCGTGTGTCATCGATCATCGCGCCAACCCGCCGTCCGTTGCGCGTGCCGATGCATAAAGTGGAAAACCCGTGCGACCCGCAGCTCTCCGATGTGCTGACGCAGCTTAGCGCGCCGCTGGATATCGTCTTTTGTTGTCTCGGCACCACGCGGCGCGAGGCGGGCAGCAAAGAGGCGTTTATTCTTGCTGACTACACGCTGGTGGTGGACACGTCGCTCGCCGGGCTGCGGCTTGGCGCAAAGCATATGCTGGTGGTCAGCGCGCTCGGCGCGAACCCGAATTCGCCGTTTTTCTACAACCGCGTAAAAGGGGAGATGGAAACAGCGCTGAAGGCGCAGGGCTGGCAGCGGCTGACACTGGCGCGTCCGTCGCTGCTTACTGGCGATCGCGAAAAGCGCCGCGCCGGGGAATCTTTCATGGCCCCGCTGTTTCGTCTGCTGCCGGGGAAATGGAAAGCCATTGAGGCGCAAACCGTGGCGCAGGCCATGGTGAATGCGGCGTTGTCGCCCGCAAAAGAAGACGTTGCGGTGCTTGATTCGGCGCAATTGCGTGAAATAGCGGCACAAACGGCGCGCTGAACAGCGTTTCAAAACGCGTCCGGCGGGCGTACTATTGACCGGCAAAAATTTACCCCCTGTTTTCCAGAGGAATGTTATGGCTGGTCAGTCTTCATCTCTGGCGCCGAAATCCCCCGCATGGTGGAAGCCCGCGCTTTTTTTTCTCGTCCTGTTTATTGGTCTGTGGTACGTCAAATGGCAGCCTTATTACGGCAAAGCCTTTACCGCGGCGCAAACCCACAGCATTGGTCATTCCATTCTCGCTAACGCGCAGGATAACCCGTTGCGCGCGGCGCTTGATTACGCCGCTATCTATTTTCTCGCCGTCTGGAAAGCCGCCGTGCTCGGCGTGCTGCTGGGCTCGCTGATTCAGGTGTTGATCCCGCGCGACTGGCTGGTGCGCACGCTCGGTCAGCCGCGTTTTCGCGGCACGCTGCTCGGTACGCTGTTTTCACTGCCGGGCATGATGTGCACCTGCTGCGCCGCGCCGGTTGCCGCCGGCATGCGCCGTCAGTCGGTGTCGATGGGCGGCGCGCTGGCGTTCTGGCTCGGCAACCCGCTGCTGAACCCGGCGACGCTGGTGTTTATGGGCTTTGTGCTGGGCTGGGAATTTACGCTTATCCGCGTGGCGGTGGGCCTGGTGATGGTTATCGGCATCGCGTCGCTGGTGCAGCGGTTTGTGGCCGACACGCCAGCGCCTGCGCTGCCTGAGGCGGCGCTGCCCGCAGAGGCCCCGCAGGGCAGTTTTATGGCGCGCTGGTTTCAGGCGCTCTGGACGCTGTTCTGGAATACGATCCCGGTCTATCTGCTGGCGGTGCTGGCGCTGGGCGCCGCGCGCGTCTGGCTGTTCCCGCACGCCGACGGCGCTGTGGGCAATACGCTGTTCTGGGTGCTGGCGATGGCGATTGCCGGTTGCCTGTTTGTTATCCCGACCGCGGCGGAAATTCCGATTGTGCAGACCATGATGGTAGCGGGTATGGGCGTCGCGCCGGGGCTGGCGCTGCTGGTGACGCTGCCTGCGGTAAGTCTGCCTTCGCTTATCATGCTGCGTAAGGCCTTTCCGGCGAAAGCGCTATGGCTGACCGGCGGGATGGTGATGCTGGCGGGCGCGGTGACAGGCGCGCTGGCGCTGGTTTTTTGATATAGAAAAAGGTGGGTGCGGCTGCGCTTACCCACCCTACAAAAGCAAAAAGCATCCCCTTTACCGTAGGGTGGTTAAGCGAAGCGCACCCGCCATCGTCATAAGTGTAAGGATGTCGCAGAAACCCTCTCCCCGGCGGGAAGAGGGTTGGGTTGAGGGGACTACTTAATGTAGGTAAACGCGGTGGTGACGTGTTTCACGCCGCTCACCCGGCTTGCGGTATCCGCTGCCGCGCGGCCTTCGCGGTCGGTCACCAGACCCAGCAGGAACACTTCGCCGTTCTCGGTCGTTACCTTAACGTTAGACGATTTCACCTGATCGCTGCCAAGCAGTTGAGAGCGCACTTTAGTGGTGATCCAGGTGTCCGACGATGCGGTGCCCAGCCCAATCGGCTGGCCGTTGCGGATCTCGTTAAACACTTCTGTCGTGCCGTCCACGCCCATCGCTATCTGTTTCGCGCGGGACGCCAGCTCCGGATTCGGCGACTGACCGGTCAGCAACACTTTGCCCTGATAGGCCGTCACGTTAATACGCGCTTCTTTCTTCAGCTGTTCATCTTTGCCAAGCGCGGTATTCACGCGCAGCTCCAGCGTCCCATCATCAACCTGAGTACCCACACTGCGCGGATCGGTGGCGGCTTTGGTGCCGACAGCCGCGGTTCCGACGACGGCGGCCGCGACGCAGCCCTGTAGCACTAGCGCGGTCATCACCACCGCAAGGGGTTTAATGGCCTTCATGAGCACTCCTTAATCATCCTGGTGTGGAAACAATGTGTTATCGATAAGATCGCACAGGCAGTTGACTGTCAGCATATGCATCTCGTGAATGCGCGCGCTGCGATGGGAAGGAATACGGATCTCCACATCCTGCGGGCCGAGCAGACCTGCCAGCTCGCCGCCGTCGTAGCCAGTCAACGCCACGATAGTCATATCGCGGGTGACGGCCGCTTCAACGGCTTTCACGATATCGCGGCTGTTACCACGGGTGGAGATCGCCAGCAGCACATCTCCGGCGTGGCCCAGCGCGCGCACCTGTTTGGCATACACTTCGTCATGCAGCCTGTCGTTGGTTATCGCGGTTAAGACCACATTATCGGTATTTAGTGCAATGGCAGGTAAACCAGGCCGTTCGGTTTCATAACGATTGATCATGCTGGCCGCGAAATGCTGGGCGTTGGCGCCGGACGTGCCGTTACCGCAGCAGAGGATTTTGTTGCCGTTAAGGAGAGACTGAACCAGGGTCATGGCCGCACGTGAAATCGCATCCGGGAGTGCTTCCGCCGCCGCAATCTGGGTTTGAATGCTTTCCGTAAAGCAGACTTTGATTCTTTCTAGCACGATAATCCTTTGAGCGTTACGTCAGTTCAGGCGTGGAGCGAAAAGGCGTTCGCAATCCACTCGATTTCATTGCCGGTGAAGGCTAACACATCGAACCGGCAATCCACAGTATCAAAGCTCCCATTGTGGCGCGCGAGCCACAACCGGGCGGCATGTAACAATTTTTGCTGTTTGCTGCGGGTGACGCTGGCGGCCGCGCCGCCATACAGACTGGCGCGGCGGTAGCGTACCTCGACGAATACCGTCACGCCACGATCGTCCATAATGAGATCGATTTCGCCGCCACGTTCATGCACGTTGGCGGCGATAAAGCGTAATCCTTTACGCTCAAGAAAGGCGCGCGCCCGGGCTTCCCAGACGGCGCCGGTCTCTTTACGACTCAGTTGGCCGGAACCAACTGTCCCTGCTGGTATTTGAGCCACGTTAACTTCCTGTTAATGACACAGTCCTGTGTCGCGCTAAGCGCGCCGGTGTTGCCGCTAAGCTGGAAGCCGGGCACCTGACGCATCTGAGAGAAATGGTTCGCCAGCGACCAGGCATCCACGCCCATCGCATACAGACGCGCCAGCGAGTAGTCGTTATTCACCGCTGAAAGCGCCTGCTGCTGCAGCGCCGGGTTGCTGCCGGTGAGCATCGGGATATCGCTAAACTCCAGACCTTCCATTTCGAGGCGGAAATCCGGGCCCGAGCCGCCCTGAGCGCTGCGCGAGCTGGCATACAGCGCCGCTCCGCTGTGGCTGCCCGCGCGCATGGCGATCATCGGCTTAATCAGAGCAATCTCAGACGGCGTGGCGACGATATAGACGGCATCCACGTTGCCGCTGCTGCCCGCGGTGATTTGCGCGTCGGTCGGCGGCGCCGGAATGGAGAGACCGCCTATGGTCACAGGCTGCTGTTGCGGCAGGCTGGCGGCGACAGGCGAGCCGGTCAGCGCGATGCCGGTGCCGCCGTTGATATTCATTTTCAGCTCGTTGACGGAGCCGAATTTCTGTTGCAGCACCGTACCGCCGCCAAGCTGCGCCCAGCGGTCGGCGAAAGCTTTAGTGACGCGATCGCCCAGCGCGCTGTAAGGCACCAGCAGCAGCGGCGCGCGTTTGCCTTCCTGCCAGATATGGGCGGCGGCATCGGCGGCTTCATCTTCCGGCGACAGCGCGAAATAGCAGACATTCGGGCGATTCTGCACCGTCTCCGGCTGGTTAAGCGCCAGCACGTTCAGCGGAGTGCCGCTTTTCAGCACGCCGTCCACGCTCTCTTTCAGGAGCGGGCCGACGATCAGGCTTGTGCCATCCTGCTGCGCCTGAGCCAGGATCTGCGTGATGGGCTGCGAGCTGGTGTCATACACTTTAATCTCCGCGGCAGGGTTAGCGGGCGCGGCAGCGACAGGCTGTGACTCAACCGGTTGCTGTGTTGGCTGCGCGCTTTCCTGGGCGTCAGGCTGCGCGGCCAGATCGTCGACCGGGGCGGCGGCGGGGCTTGCCACGCCGTCGGTCGGCGGTGTCTGGGCGCTATTCGCAGGCTGTGCGGCGCTATCCGCCTGCGCAGGCGACTGAACGGCGACCGGGCTGGTGCCCGCGTTTTTCGCGGCTTCAAAGCCTTGCTGGATGGCGCGGCCAAATACCGCCGCCTGGCCGTTCAGCGGCAGCAGCAGCGCGATTTTATCGGCAGAGGCGGGCTTGTAGTTTTGCAGGTTAGCGAGCTGCGTCGGCAGCATTTTCGCCCCCGGATTTTGCGGGTAACGCGTCTGCCAGTCCTTCACGCCCGCCTGGAGCATTTTCGGATCGTTGCGGTTATCGAACCAGACGCGCTGCAGATCGAGCCAGCCCTGAAGCGTGTTTTCATCGGCGTTGATGACTAGCGCCTTCGCCTGATCCGCAGACATCTGCGACAGCGCCTGCCAGGTGGCGTCAATGTTTTTCTGTTTCGACGGACCCTGCAACAGCGGCTCCTGCGCAATCAGCGCACGTAGCAGTTCCAGCGACGGACGGCCCTGGCTGGCGTCGATTTTCGCCTGCCAGTAGCGGGCTTTCTGCTCGTCGTTCAGATCCGCCGGGCTGATTTTATCCAGCATCGCGATGGCACCCTGATAATCCTGCTGCGCCACTTTGATTTGCGCTTCCAGCAGCGACGCTTCGCGACGCTGGGCGTCCGTCAGGTTCTGCGGCAGCTCGCCGTAGAGCGTGATGGCGCGCTCGCGTTTGCCTTCGCCGAGCAGTGCACGTATGGCGAGTAATTGCCAGTTGGTCTTGCTATCATCACGGCTTTGTTCCATCTGGTGCAGATAAAAGCTGGAATCCGCTTTGGCTTCGCCCTGCATATGCGCAGTGCTTTGATCAGGCGTCTGCGTGCCGCAGCCTGCGAAAAACAGGGCTGCCAGCAGGACAGGCAGACAACGCGCGGCTTTAGAGCCGGAAAATTTAGAAGGTACCATACTGTATCCAGTGGGTTTTTCTGGTGAATGTTCAATTTTAAATCGGCAATACGGACGAAACAATGAAACAAAACGATTCGGCGCAGAATTCTCAGGGCCAGCTCTATATCGTCCCGACGCCTATCGGCAATCTCGGCGACATCACGCAACGCGCCCTGACAGTATTGCAGTCCGTCGATCTTATCGCCGCTGAGGATACCCGTCATACTGGTCTGTTGCTGCAACATTTTGCTATCAGCGCCCGGCTTTTTGCGCTGCACGACCATAACGAACAGCAAAAAGCGGAAACCCTGATAGCCAAACTGCGCGAGGGGCAAAATATCGCGCTGGTGTCCGACGCCGGTACGCCGCTGATTAACGACCCGGGTTACCATCTGGTGCGCGCCTGCCGCGAAGCCGGGCTGCGCGTGGTGCCGCTGCCGGGGCCGTGCGCCGCTATCGCTGCGCTTTCCGCCGCGGGCTTGCCCTCTGACCGCTTCTGCTATGAAGGCTTTTTACCGGCGAAATCCAAAGGCCGTCGCGACACGCTGAAGGCGCTGGAGCAGGAGCCGCGCACGCTGATTTTTTATGAGTCCACCCATCGTCTGCTGGAAAGCCTGGAAGATATGGTCGCCGTCTGGGGCGAGTCCCGTTACGTGGTGCTGGCGCGCGAACTGACCAAAACCTGGGAAACCATTAACGGCGCGCCGGTGGGCGAGCTGCTCGCCTGGGTGAAAGAGGATGAAAACCGCCGCAAGGGCGAGATGGTGCTCATCGTCGAGGGGCATAAAGCGCAGGAAGACGCGCTGCCGCCTGACGCGCTGCGTACGCTCGCGCTGCTGCAGGCCGAGCTACCGCTCAAAAAAGCTGCGGCGCTGGCGGCGGAAATCCACGGCGTGAAGAAGAACGCGCTCTACAAGTACGCGCTGGAGCAGCAGGCATAAACCTGCTTTGCGCCCGTTCGCCGTCGCGACTGTCAGCGCGACGGCCATAAACGCCCTGAATCACACGATTTTCAGTTCAACGCCCGTTTTCTTAAGCGACGTTTTGTCTTTGTCGCTGATGCCTTCGTCAGTGATGACACAGTCTATCTCGGCCATCGGCAACACCTGGTTAAATCCGCGACGGTTAAATTTGGTCGCGTCCAGGACGGCGATAACCTTATGGGCCGCCGCCGCCATCGCGCCGCTGACAGAATAGCCTTCGTTAAAGGTGGTGATGCCGTTAGTGGCGTCAATGCCATCAGCGCCGACAAACATCAGGTCGGCGCTGATGCCCTGCAGTGAGTGCTCCGCAATCGTGCCATGCATGGAGAGCGTTTTATGCCGCACCGTGCCGCCGCAAACCACCAGCGTAATATCTTTATTATTCGCGAGCGCGCAGGCAGCGGGCAGGCTGTTAGTGATGACCGTAATATTCGCCATCCTGGCCAGCTCGTGCGCAATGAGCAGGGTCGTGCTGCCGCTATCGAGAATGAGCGTCATCCCTTCGTTGATCATCGCAGCGGCGGCCTGCGCGATGCGTTTTTTAGGATCGCTCGCCAGCTGGTAGCGTTCTTCCAGCTTCACCTCCTGATTATCGCTTTCCGCAAGGTTGCTGCCGGGCTTCCCGGCGCCGCCGTGAAAGCGCGTCACCAGACCTTTTTCTTCCAGAAAGCGCAGGTCGGCGCGGATGGTGACCTCAGAAATGTCAAAAGCGTTCGAAAGATCCAGTACCATCACGCTACCTTGCGTATTAACCAGATCGAGAATTTTGTTCCTTCGCTCAAAAGAGTTCATATCGGTTTGCCTGATAATTGACTCCCGTCAGTGTAAACGAAGCAATGTGAAAGATGAACGCCGTATTTCGAAAGCAAATGTGAGCCAGCTCAGGTTGCTGGCTCATTGTGTCAGGCGAAGCGCAGCAGAATTTTGCCCTGCATCGGTGCGCCGTTGAGCGCCTGGACGGCGCTGACGAAGCTTTCCGCATCCCCCTGATGCGCAATCAGCGGACTGAGCGACAGCCGCTTTTCGGCAAGCAGTCGCGCGGCGGTTCGCCACTCTTCACCCGGCCAGGGCGCCGAATAGTTCATCCAGCTGCCGACCAGCGTCAGTTCATTACGTAAAATTTTGCCAAAAACCGTGGCGCAGAGCGTAAGGTCGTGATGGAGCGTCCCCACCAGCGCGACCTGCGCGCGCGGCCCGGCGATGTCGATGGCCAGTGATACCGTCTGCGGCGTGCCCGCGGTTTCCAGCACCAGTTGATCGAAGCGCTGCGTCTCCAGCGCGGCGGAAATGGCCTGTGCGGACATTTCCCGACTGTTCAGCACGCGATCGGCGCCGAGCGCGAGCGCCAGCCGGAGCTTTTCGGGATTAATATCAATGGCCGTCACGCTATTCGCGCCCAGCGCCTGCGCGCACTGCATCGCCAGCAGACCGATAGTGCCGGCGCCGACGATCACGACGTTTTTGCCTTCACACCCCTGGGCCTGGTGAAAAGCATGTAGCCCGACGGTAACAGGTTCGAGAAACGCGCCATCTTCAACCGACATCTCTGGCGGCAATCGAAAGAGGCTGGCGCGTCTGACCACAATATACTCGGCGTGGCCACCTTCGCTGCGGGAGCCGACAAACTGGTAGTGTCGGCATAGGGAAAAGTAACCGCGCGCGCATTCTTCACAGACAAAACAGGGCTGTAGCGGCACGCAGGCCACCGCATCGCCGGGCGAAAGATCGCTTACCGCGCTGCCGCAGCGCTCTACATAGCCGCTAAACTCATGGCCCAGCGTAATGGGATAGTAGTGCGCGCCGCCGGCGAAAATGCGGGGGATATCGGAGCCGCATAAACCCGAACAAACGACTTTCACCAGGACGTCGTCGTCCGCATTGATAGTGGGCATAGGGCGTTCTTCAACGCGTACGCTGCCCTCAGCATGAATTACCACTGATTTCATTGTTCCTCCAGAAATTGCAGGGGGAGCGGCGCTCCCCCGTGGTCATGAAACGCTCGGGCCTGCCTCGCTGACGGCGGCTTTTTCCACCGCGACGAACGCCCGCGCCCGACGCCACGTAAGCAGCACGCCGGTAAGATAAATGACGCCAATAACGACAAACCCCGTCACGTTCTGCCAGGTGCAGAGCTGGATCAGCAGCCAGGTCACCGGCGAGCCGCCCTGATCCATCGAGGCCACCAGCCCACCCGCTTTAAGCGCGCCCGCATTGGCGGCAAGTTGGGTATGCAGGCCGATAGTCTGTGTCGCTATCCAGAGCGTCATGCTCATGATGATGACGCCGGAGATTAGGGTGCGGAAAAGGTTCCCCTGGTGCACCGCGACCGCCATTGCCACAAAGAATCCGATGGTGGCCAGATCGCCAAATGGCAGCACCTGATTGCCCGGCACGACAACCGCAATCAGAATGGTTAAAGGAATAAAAATCAGACTGGCGGAAACCACCGAGGTGTGGCCCAGTAGCAGGGCCGGATCGAGACCAATCAGGAACTCCTGGCTGCCGAATTTCGCCTGCAGGCGCTTACGCGCCTGCTTCGCGATAGGCGTCAGGCCATCCATAATCGGTTTAATGACGCGCGGCATCAGGAGCATCACCGCCGCAGTTTTTACCGCCAGTTGCAGTACGCCTTTGACGTCATAACCTGCCAGCAGACCGATGACGAGCCCCATGACAAAGCCCACGGTGACCGGCTCGCCAAAAGGGCCGAACCGCTTCTGCACATCGTCGGCGCTAAAATGGATGCGATTAAGCCCCGGAATTTTATCAATAAGGGTATCTACCAGTACCGCGATGGGGCCGAGATAGGCGGACGTGCCGTGAGGGATGGCCATGCCTTCCAGACCAAAATAGTCGCGGGTATCTTTGGCAAACCAGTCGCCAAGCTTGTAGACAAAAGCGGCATGCGCCGCCACGCCCACAATGCCAATCCAGTAAGAGCCCGTGGCGAGATGCAACATGGCGCCGGTAAACGTCATATGCCAGATATTCCAGATATCGACATTCACTACGCGCGTCATGCGGGTCAACAGCATGGCGATGTTGACGAGAATCGCGATGGGGATCGCCACCAGCGCGATTTGCGACGCCCACGTCATGGGTGAAGATCCCGGCCAGCCCACGTCCACCACATGAAGGTTTATTTCGAAATGCTCCGCCATCGCCTTCGCCGCCGGGCCAATCGAATCCAGCATCAGGCCGATGACGAGCCCGATACCTACAAACCCGATGCCAATATGCAGGCCAGACCGGAAGCATTCGCCCGCTTTCATGCCGAGCAGCTTTGAGAAGATGATAATGACCACCGGCAGCATGACCGTGGGGCCGAGGTCGAGGATGTAACGCATGATTTCGCTAAACATGGCGTCACCCCATCAGGATCGTCAGGATTTTTTGCTGGAGCGCCTCAATGCCGACGCCAGAGACGAAGGGCATGCCGTGCACCACCGGAATATCACCAAATGTGCGTTCGACTTTTGCCGTGGTGCAGATAAGATCGGCGCCATCCATATAGGTTTCAATCTCGTTCACCCTGCACTGCACCAGATCCACTTCAATATGGTGCGCTTCGCACAGCTCTTTGATCTCTTCTGCCGCCATGGTCGATGTGGCGACCGCGCCGCCGCAGGCCACGATGATTTTTCGTTTCATAGGGTACTCCTTTTATTATCAGTAGATTATGAAGCCCGGGCGCAGGGTTCAGGCGCAAGGATGGTCTGCTCAAACCGCGTGGCCAGCTCCGCGTCGGGCGCCTGCAGCAGCGCGTCCAGCACCTCAGGGTCTTGCAACTTGCCGAATAAACGGCGCAGCAGCGTCAGCTGCGCCGCCGGGTTGTCGACTATCAGCGCGATGATGAGAGAGACGGCTACCTCGCCGTCATCGTCGGCGCGCTGGAACCACACCGGGGAATCCGGGCGGATCAGGTAAATGGCTGGCGACACGGCATGTCTCGCCTCGCAGTGCGGGATAGCGACCGCATGCCGCTCAAGCGCAATGCCCGTTGGGAAGGCCGCCTCCCGCTCCAGCAGCGCAGCGGGGTAAGTGTCGCGCACTACCCCTTTGGCCAGCATGGTTTCGCCAATGTGCGCCAGCGCATGCTGACAGCCGGAAAAGGCGATGCCGGTACGTACGAATAATTGGCTCATGGGTTCCTCTTTGTTAGTCGGCGTCAGGGGAGCAGCCGTAACGGTAGGCGCGCAGCACGTCCTGGATTTTGTCGATAATCAGGTCGTACGGCGTGGCTTTCAGCGTCCCGTCGTTCACGCTCTCAAACTGCCCCGGCAGAAACTGGCTGATAAGGCCGGGCGGGAGCGATATCTCTTCCAGATTGGCGATAAGCTTGCCCACGCTCTGGCTGATGCGCGGGTGCGGCCAGTAGTAGCGGATGCGATCGGAGAGGCTGAAGTGAATATCGACCATCGCCTGGCTCCAGGTGGGGCGGTAATACTTTTTCCAGTACGCCGGCTCGTTCAGCATCACTTCATCAATGACGTCCCGCACATGGCTGCGGCGCTCCGGCGGGATCAACGCCTCTTCCATCCAGGCCAGCCCAAAGAGGGCTTCGCGCAGCGCGAAGGTCAGCGCAGGCCCCACTTTCAGAATGGCGAAATGGTCATGGACCAGCGCCCGATACGCCTGGCGTGACTGGTAATCCGTTGAGTGGGCCTCGTACACCAGCGGCGTCTGGTTAATCCACGCGGAAAGCGCCTGCGCGGGCTGCGGCTGATAGTGAATGATCTGGGTATGATCGAACTCCACGCCGGGCTGCACCACCATCGCGATAACGCGTTCAAATGCCTCCTCCAGCCCCAGCCGGTAAAACGCCTCGCGGTGGGTTTCAAGCGTCAGCGAGGCATCCTCCACGCGCGTGACGTGTACGCTGCCGATCGTCGTGGCCTCGCCACCCGGCACGGGCACTTCCGTCCCGATGACATAGGTCAGCCGTTGCCGTTGCTCTGCGGTGGCGGCGCGCTCCGCCGCCTCGCAAAGCCGGGCTGCCCGCTCGGCCACCGTATGCGGTGCAAGCGGCACGGGATCGCCTTCGCAGGACATCGAGGCATCAAGATGAATTTTGCTAAAACCCGCCGCCACATACGCGGCGACCAGCACGACGGCTTTTTCGATTGCCGCTTCCGCGCTTTCGTTTTGCCAGCAGTTGGGGCCAAGGTGATCGCCGCCCAGAATAATGCGCTGGTGGGGGAAGCCGATCCGGTCTGCTATCTGCCAGACGAAATCGCGAAACTGATGGGGCTGCATACCGGTGTAGCCGCCAGACTGATTGACCTGGTTTGAGGTGGCTTCAATCAACACCTTTCTGTCGGTGTGAAGATCGAAACGCAGCGCCGCTTCTATTACCAGCGGGTGGGCGGAGCAGACGGAGCATATTCCAATAGGTTCTCCGGCTTTGTGTCGGGCTATCAAATCCTGCATATTCCCTCCATTTCATTTAATTTCATAAACTGTTTTTTGACTGACAAAGGGCGTATTTCGCTTTCGCGAGCGGCCTCGTAAAATTTTCGAAAATTGTCAGAAAGCGCTTAAGGCAGGAGGGAATGGGTAGCCCTGAACCGCCTGCGCGCTGTCTCAAAGCTTGCCTTCGCAGCCGCAACGATGAATGACCTGACGCACGACCTCTTTCATGGCGGCTTTCGCGGGCTGCATATAATGGCGGGGATCGCAGGCGTCGGGATGGTCGTGAAAATAGCGTTTAAGCCCGGTGGAAAAGGCCACTTTTAGCTCGGTTGCAACGTTAACTTTGCAAATGCCAAGAGAGATGGCTTTCTGTATATCGGCAGCGGATAACCCGGAGGCGCCATGCAGCACCAGCGGAACCTCAACCGCTGCCCGAATGGCGGCGAGTCTTGCAAAATCGAGCCTCGGCTCGGCGTGATAAAAACCGTGCGCGGTGCCTATCGCGACGGCAAGGGCGTCGATACCGGTCTGCTCAACGAAATCGCGGGCCTGCGCCGGGTCGGTGTACAGCGCGTCATTATCCCCGACGACCCTGTCGTCTTCCTGGCCGCCGAGCCGCCCCAGCTCTGCTTCAACGCTGGCATCATAGCGATGACAAAACGCTGTCACGCTTTTAACCAGCGCCACGTTTTCCTCAAAGGGGAGATGCGAGCCGTCAATCATGGCGGAGCGTGCGCCCGCCATGATTTTATTCTGGATATCCTGCAGCGTTTCATGGTGGTCGAGGTGAACCGCCAGCGGATGGTTATAGTGGCGCGCCATTTCGGCCGCGAGCGCGAGCAGATTGTCCGTTCCGGCACTGGCGAAGGTGCCCGGCGTACCTGCGACAATCAGCGGCGCGCGCATGTCGCTGGCCGTTTCTACCACCACTTGCAGCGTTTCAAGGTTATGAATATTAAAAGCCGGCACCGCATAGCCTTCGCGTTGCGCTTTAAGGAGCGAGTTCTTACTGGAAATAATAAACATTAATTACTCCTTTCTTTCGGAATGTTTTGATTGAAAGGAATGTATATATTATCGAAAGTTTCGGTTGTGATTTCGATCGCAAAAGGGATATTTCGAAGGGTATCGAAAGCGTTCGAAGGAAAAGTTGCGAGAGACGTTCTAAGAATGCGTGCTATGCGTGACAGAAGAGCATAAACCCTCTATACTCCGCGCCGAAGCTGACCAGACAGTCGCCGCTTCGTCGTCGTCCTTTCGGGGAGACGGGCGGAGGGGAGGAAAGTCCGGGCTCCATAGGGCAGGGTGCCAGGTAACGCCTGGGAGGCGCAAGCCTACGACCAGTGCAACAGAGAGCAAACCGCCGATGGCCCACGCAAGTGGGATCAGGTAAGGGTGAAAGGGTGCGGTAAGAGCGCACCGCGCGGCTGGCAACAGTTCGCGGCACGGTAAACTCCACCCGGAGCAAGGCCAAATAGGGGTTCATAAGGTACGGCCCGTACTGAACCCGGGTAGGCTGCTTGAGCCAGTGAGCGATTGCTGGCCTAGATGAATGACTGTCCACGACAGAACCCGGCTTACCGGTCAGCTTCACACTTTAGAAAACCCCGCTTCGGCGGGGTTTTTGCTTTTGGGGCGGGGCAAAGATGAATGACTGTCCACGACGCTTTCTATGACAAGCACGCGGCTTACCGGTCAGCTTCACACTTTAAAAAAACCGCTTCGGCGGGGTTTTTGCTTTTGGAGGGCAGGCGAATATGAATGACTGCCCACAAGGCGTTCTGTGAAAATAGTGCGGCTTAACGTTTGGTATCAGCAGGGAGGGTGAAAAGGTAAACGTGGAAAGGGAATATCAGGCTCAGAGACAGGCGAGCCATCTGGCCCGCCCGGAGAGCGTACGTCAGGCGGCTTCTTCCTCGGCCAGGCGTACTTCGGCTTCAGCGATAATGGCTTCCAGCTCGCTGAGCATGCAATCGTAGGTAAAATCTGGTTGCGCTCCGGCGCGTGTGTGCGCTTCCTGCGGGGCGGGTGTTACAGTCAACTTCGTGACTTTCTTTTGCTGTGTGATAGTACTCATTTTATGACTCCTGATGCAGCGATCTGCATCTTCTGTTACACCGGCAAATCTACCAGTAAAGCGCGCAGCGGCGAATCCGCAATAAGGGTTATGTTAGCCTCATCACGAATAAAGGCGCCGTCTCCGCAGGTTAATGCTTCTTTGTCTTCCGTTTCGGTCTTCACATGGACCGTACCGTGGATCGACTGTAAATAGGCGCGCGGCCCGTTCAGGGGCATACTCACTGATTCCCCTTCATTCAGCGCGATGTGCCACAGCCACACCTGCTGGCGCAGTTGCAGGCTGCCTTCCGCACCGTCTGGCGAGGCGAGAAGCTGGCGCGCCTGCGGGCCGACCGCGATTTTCTGCACCGTCCGGTTTTCGCGCTCCGGGCAGGCGTCGAGCCAGAGCTGCATCCGCGTCAGCGAATGGTCTTTACTCAGGTTAAGTTCGCTGTAGCTCACGCCCGGTTGGGTGGAGAGCAGCAGCGCCTCGCCCGCTTTCGCGCGCAGGTGGTTGCCTTCGCTGTCGCGGTATTCCGCTTCGCCGTCGAGGATCAGGTTGAGGATATCGACTTTCGGGTAGGTGCGCGGCTGGAACGCGGCGCCGGGCGCCAGCACTTCCTGGTTCAGTACGCGCAGTGAGGCGTAGCCCAGCAGTTTCGGATCGAAGTAGTGGCCAAAGGAAAAGGTATAGCGAGCCTGCAGCCATCCATAGTCAGCTTGCCCACACTGTTTGGCTGTTCTCGTAATAATCATAATTTTACCTCTCTTGACAGGCTTTTATGTTAAGGGTGTGGACGCTGCATTGTTAGCCAGTTAATCTGCTGGGTATATTCAAATTTCCTGAATGAGAACCTGATGGCTAAAGAAAGGGCATTGACGCTTGAGGCGCTGCGCGTGATGGACGCTATCGACCGGCGCGGCAGTTTCGCCGCCGCGGCCGACGAGCTGGGGCGCGTGCCGTCGGCGCTGAGCTACACCATGCAGAAGCTGGAAGAGGAGCTGGACGTGGTGCTGTTTGACCGCTCCGGGCACCGCACCAAGTTCACGAACGTCGGGCGTATGCTGCTGGAGCGCGGGCGTGTGTTGCTTGAGGCGGCCGATAAGCTCACCACGGATGCCGAAGCGCTGGCGCGCGGCTGGGAAACCCATCTGACTATCGTCGCCGAGGCGCTGGTGCCCACGCCGTGTTTGTTCCCGCTGGTGGATAAACTCGCCGCCAAAGCCAACACTCAACTCTCTTTCATTACCGAAGTGCTGGCAGGCGCGTGGGAGCGGCTGGAGCAGGGGCGCGCCGATATTGTCATCGCGCCGGACATGCACTTTCGCTCGTCATCGGAAATTAACTCCCGCAAGCTATATACGCTGATGAATGTCTATGTGGCCGCGCCGGATCACCCGATCCACGACGAGCCGGAGCCGCTGTCAGAGGTAACGCGCGTGAAGTATCGCGGCGTGGCGGTGGCGGATACCGCGCGCGAACGCCCGGTATTAACGGTGCAATTACTCGATAAACAGCCGAGGCTGACGGTGACGTCCATCGAAGATAAGCGCCAGGCGCTGCTCGCCGGGCTTGGCGTGGCGACGATGCCGTACCCGCTGGTGGAAAAGGACATCGCCGAAGGGCGGCTGCGCGTCGTCAGCCCGGAGTCCACCAGCGAAGTGGACATTATCATGGCCTGGCGGCGCGATAGCATGGGCGAGGCGAAAGCCTGGTGCCTGCGCGAAATCCCCAAACTCTTTAACGTGAAGCGTTAATCCGCCGGATGACGCCATTGCAGCGTGGCCGGAAGGTAGCGCTGCAGCGGCGTCGGTTCCTTGTCATCCACCAGTTGGGTGATCATCTCAAAGCAGTCCAGCGCCAGCTGACGGCAATCCTGCTGCACGGTGTCGATGCGTACCGACAGCGAATCATAGAGATAGTGATCGTCAAAGCTCGCCAGGTGGATATCGCTTTCCAGCAGACGATGCTGGCTCATGTAGCGCAGCACCCCTTCCAGCAGGCCGCAGGCGGCGGTAAACAACGCCTTTGGCGGGCGTCCCAGACGGGCGCACAGGGCGGCGAACATCTCATAGCCGCTGCTCGGATGATAATTGCCGTGAATAATCCACTCCGGGCGTAGCTCAACGCCTGCCCGCGCCAGCCCTTGCTTAAAGCCTTCCAGGCGGTCGCGGGTCGGCGACAGACGCGGCTGGCCGCCAAGAAAATAGAACTCATCCGGATGCTGCCGGGCGATGCGCTCCACCAGCTCGGCGGTTGGCGTAATGGAGTCGGTGATGACCAGCGGCAACTGGGTGTCATTCATATGACGGTCGAACAGCACTATCGGGAGCTGCTCGCTGAGCTTCACATAATCGCTGTCGCTCAACATGCTGGAAGCGACGATAAGCCCGTCGACCTGGCGCGACACCAGGTTATTGACCACCACGGTCTCCTGGCCCGGATTTTCATCGGTACAGGAGATAAGCAACTGGAGCCCCGCCTCGCGGCACAGGGTTTCCAGCTCGTAAGAAAACACCGCGAAACCGTAGTTGGTTATCTCCGGCACCACCAGGCCCAGCGTATGGCTACGGTTGTCGCGCAGCAGGCGGGCGTGGATGCTCGGCTGATAGTGGTGCTGCTGGGCGATAGCCAGAACGCGCTCGCGCGTCTCCTGCGCCACGCGCAGCTCTTTGCCTCGTCCATTGAGCACCAGGCTGGCGGTGGCTTTGGAAACCCCCGCCAGGGCGGCGATATCACTGATGGTAACGCGTTTGGTTTTTCGCACGGCTTCGGTTCGATGAGTGGTCAAACCCTCATTCTACCATGCAGGCGCGTAACGACCAGTAGCGTAGCCGGAGTTGCGCGTCGCCCTCAAAGCCAAGCTTCGCGCCGGCCGCCGGGAAATAGCGGCTGCTCATCACGCCTTCGCCGTCGTTAATGAAAATCTCGACGCTGGAGCGGTCGCACAAAATGTGCAGGCGGCGGGCGTCGCCCTGCCAGTAACGATGCATCCACTCGCTGCAGGCCAGGCTCCGGCGCGCCAGACGCAGACCGTCGCGCGTCCATTCCAGGCGCAGGGTATCGGCGAAATCGAGCGTCACCTCGCCCTGAGCCTCCAGCACCAGCTCCAGGCTTTCCGCCGCGAGCGAGGGGAGCGTGGCGGCCACGCCCTCCAGGCGCTGCTCCTCGCCGCGCAGGGCAGCGAGTTCGCGCGCCGGCTGCTGGCAGAGTTTGCCGTCGCGCAGCGTCAGTTCGCGCGGGCAGGTCATCTGGTGGATCCAGCCCTGCGCCACCGTCGGCTGCAACATCTCTTCGCCGTCCGGCACGCCCATCCAGCCGATGAGTAACCGGCGGCCATCGTCGGCCAGTGTGGTTTGCGGCGCGTAAAATTCAAAACCGGCGTCCAGCTCTACCAGCGGGCCGTGACGAAACTCCGGCTTGTCGTAGTCCAGATCGCCGCACAGGTACGCGCTCGGGTAGGTGTTGAGATAGCGTTTTTCTTCGCGCGTAACGCCCTGCGGGCAGCAGATCAGAATCGCTTTGCCGTCCAGCATGAAGAGATCCGGGCACTCCCACATATAACCCGCCTCGCCGAGCCCGCCGAGCGTGCTGCCAGCGATCTCGCCCAGGTTTTCCCAGTTCCACAGGTTGTCGGAGCGCAGCAGCAGGACTTTGCCCTGCAATGCCAGATCCTGCGCGCCCAGCACCATGTACCAGCGATCGCCGTGACGCCAGACTTTCGGGTCGCGCACGTGGCCGGTATAGCCGCCGGGCAGCGGCATCACCGGGCCGAGTTTGTCGAAACCGCCGTCGGCGTTCTGCACCGCCAGACACTGCCAGGCGGTGCGGGTGCCGTCGTCAAATTTCACGTTGCCGGTATAGCAGAGCGTCAGACGCCCGTTGTCATCCACCGCGCTGCCTGAATAACAGCCGCTGCGGTCATACTCTTCATCCGGCATCAGCGCCAGCGGCTCGTGTCGCCAGTGCGTCAGATCCGCCGAGCTCCAGTGTCCCCAGCACTTATGCTGGTGCTGGCAACCCAGCGCGTTCCACTGATAAAACAGGTGGTAACGCCCCTGAAAATGGATAAAACCGTTCGGATCGTTCATCAGGCCCGTGACCGGCGCCAGATGCCAGCGCGGGTAGTGGCGATCGCCAAGCGCGAC
Source organism: Cronobacter turicensis z3032 (assembly GCA_000027065.2). NCBI lineage: Bacteria > Pseudomonadati > Pseudomonadota > Gammaproteobacteria > Enterobacterales > Enterobacteriaceae > Cronobacter > Cronobacter turicensis. The sequence continues at coordinate 490,618 of FN543093.2, forward strand.
CGGCAGGCCTTTCATCACGGCCTGTAAAATGGCAGGCAGCAGCGTGCGGATGGTCATTATTCAGCGTCCGTTTTGTATTTCCACAGGTAAGAGACCGCAAAGGCGATGCAGAAGGCGATGAGCATACCGATGGCATAGTTAAGCAGCGAGCTGGCCTGAACAATCGCCATGCCCGGAATACCGGTCAGACCGACCGCCGTCATGCCGACATGCGTCGAGACCACCCACGCGCCGCCCGCCGCGCCGCCGATAAGCCCGGAGATAAACGGTTTCACAAAGCGCAGGTTGACCCCGAAAATGGCCGCTTCGGTAATGCCGAGCAGCGCCGAAAACCCCGACGGCAGCGTAATCGCCTTCACTTTGGCGTCTTTGGTTTTGAACCACACCGCCAGACACGCGCCGCCCTGCGCCACGTTAGACATCGCCCAGATAGGCAGCAGGAAGTTAACGCCAATGGACGGGTTACCGAGCAGCCCCGCTTCAATCGCATGGAAGCTGTGATGCACGCCGGTAATCACAATCACCGAATAGAGCCCGCCGAACAGCAGCCCCGCGAGCCAGCCTGCGTGGGCAATCAGCGTGCTTAACACCAGCGAGATGCCGTCGCCGAGCGCGCGGCCCGCCGGGCCAATCACCAGCAGCGCCACGAAGCCGGAAATAATCACGGTAAAGAAGGGCGTCAGGATGAGATCCAGCGCGTCCGGGATAATCCGGCGCAGCTGTTTTTCAAGAATACTCATGAACCACACCGCCAGCAGGACCGGGAAAACGGTGCCCTGGTAGCCAATCATCGCGACCTCAATCCCGAAGAAGTTCATGGTGTGGAAGCCCGCCGCCACGCCCCAGGCGTTGGTGAGCGCCGGGTGCGTGAGAATGCCGCCAAGCGTCGCGCCCAGGTACGGGTTGCCGCCAAATTCCCGCGCGGCGGTAAAGCCAATCAGGATAGGCAGAATGATAAACGCCGCCGAGCTGCACATATCCAGCATGATATAGAGCGCGTTATCCGGGCTTACCCAGCCGTAGGTTTTCACCATGCCGAGCAGGCCCATCAGCAGGCCAGACGCCACAATCGCCGGAATAATCGGCACAAAGATGTTAGAGAGCAGACGGGCAATGCGCTGGAACGGGTTCAGTTTGCGGGCCGCCACGCTTGCGGCTTCCGATTTGCTCGATTCGCTGATCCCGGCGGCGGCGATAAACGCGGCATAGACTTTATTCACCACGCCGGTGCCGAAGATAATTTGCAGCTGGCCTGCGTTGCGAAAACAGCCTTTCACGCCTTCGACATTGCCGATGGCGGCGGTGTCGGCTTTGGCGTCATCCACCAGCACCAGCCGCAGGCGCGTGGCGCAGTGGGCGGCGCTGGCGATATTCTCTTTGCCGCCGAGCAGCGGCAGAAGCGAGCGGGCAATCTGTTCAAAGTCCATAACAACCTCAGTCTCGTGGTTTTTGTGTTGTCAGTAATACGCAGGCCCCCGCGTGGCAGGGGCCGTTATTATCAGAACCAGGTTTCCATCTGTACGCCGAAGTTCCATTCGCCGCCGGCGGTAAAGCCGCTGCTGCCGAAGGCATCATTACTGGCGTAGTTGTCCAGGCGATGATCCCAGTCCATCCAGGTGGCGAAGAGACGCAGCTCCGGACGCTTGAGGAATTCGCCCACGTCGCCTGCTTTCAGCGTCGGCGCGAAAGTCAGCTTATAGAAGTTGCCGCTGACCGCGTTGCGGGCGTTGTAGCCTTCCGGGCGCAGATCCATGTACTGGTAACTGCCTTCGTACTGCAGCTCAAAGTTCTGATTAATCTCCTGGATCACGCGCAGGTTGGCGGTCGCCCACTGGTAGCTGTCGCCTTTGACGTAGCGATCTTTACTGCTTTGCGCCAGCACCGCAGGCGCGATATGCCAGCCGCCGCCGAGCGGGGTCATGCCGTAGGTCGCCAGACGCCAGGTATCCGCCTGCGGCAGTAACGCGCCATCGGAGCCGATGGATTTCACTTCCGCGCCAAGACCGTGACCATACAGCAGCGCGGTTTTCGAGGAGCCTTCACGCAGGCCGTAGAAGCTGTCGTTATGCAGGCCGAGCAGCGCATGTACGCCATCTTCCGCCGCGTCTTTCTTCACGCGGTTACCCTCGATATCCACGCGGTCTTCGTTATCTTTGGCGCGCATCCCGCTCACCATCAGCTGTACCGGTCCGACGTAGTTGTTGAGCGTCAGGATATAGTTCTGCGCGGTGTTTTCGCTGTTCTCGATATCGCCGAAGGTGCGGCCATACAGCGAGAAGTTGCTGCGGGCGTTATCGCTCCAGCGCATGTCGTAGATACCCGCGCCCGTACCGGCGAGGAAGACCACGTCGGAGTCAATCCAGTGGATATCGAAGTTATCACGATCGAAGCGTTTACCGGCCCAGACGGTGGAATCTTTAAACGCGCCGGTGAACGTCGGCAGGTGGCCGAGTTCGGTAAACGCCTGGCGCACGTTGAGATCGCTGGTGGAGGCGGTCCAGTCGTTATAGCTGCGCTGACCGTCAGCCACCATCACTTTAAAGCGTGTGGTGGCGCCGTTCGCCAGCGTCTGTTTGTGCTCAAGATTCATCTCAAGGTAAGTGTCTGGCTCATTGCCCAGACGCCCGACGTGGCCGCCGGTTTCACCCGCAGGTGTGAAGGACGGGCCGCCCTGCGTTTTGGCGGCGGAATCGTTCATCAGCAGGCCGGAGCGGGCGTAGCCGTGGAATTCAAATCCGCTATTGTCAGCCGTTTGCGGGGCGGGCTGCGGCGCGGATTGCGCGGCGACGGGCTGAACCGGCGGCTGCGCTTTTTGCTGCGCGGCAAGCGCCTGCGCCTGGCGTTCGGCGGCTTCAGCACGGGTTTCCGCCGCGCTGGCGCGCTGTTCGGCGGCCTGAAGACGCTGTTCCAGCGCCGCGAGGCGCGCCTCAATGCTGGTCATATTGCTGTCGGCAAAGGCGGCGGGAGCGCCGGCCATTAAGCCAAGGGTAAGGGCAAGCGTACTTTTTTTAATCATGGTATGGCATCCCTGAGAAGGCGTTATCATCATTATGCAGACTTGCTAAACCGGTTTAGGCGGCAATCATAATCACGCCTTATTTTTACTGGCAATTAAATTAGCTAAACCGGTTTAGTGATTGTGATGCGGTTCGCAAAACGAGCCGCGGCGGCGGCTCACAGGATCAGGCGAGGTACGGTTGAAGAGCGTCAAGGCGGGGCAGCGCGGTCATCGCGCCTTTGGCGGTGGTGGCCAGCGCGCCGCAGGCCCGGGCTGCCGCGAGTACAGGCGCAAGCTGTGCGGCACCTTCCGGTAGGCCATGCGCCGCAAGGCTCCAGAGCAGCCCGGCAACGAAAGCGTCGCCCGCGCCGGTGGTATCGACGCACTCGACCGGCACCGCCGGGTAGTGATGCAGCGTGTCGTTAAAGCAGGCATCGACGCCTTCTGCGCCACGGGTGATCAGCAGTAGCGGGATCGCGTGGCGGCGCGCCAGCGCCAGGGCGCTCTCCTCATCATCGCGTCCGGCAATAAACGCCAGCTCTTCCAGCGAGAGTTTCACCACATCCGCCTGCGCCAGCGCGCGTTCCACGCACTCCCGCAGCTGTGCGGTATCGGGCCAGAGATCTTCACGGATATTCGGGTCGAAGCTCACAAACCCGCCCGCGCGCTTGATACGCGCCATCGCCTCAAAGGCGGTATCCCGCGAGGGCTGGGCGCAGAGCGCAATCGAGCAGACATGCAGCCACTCGCCTGCGCCGAACGGCGGTAAGTCGTCGGCGGTGAGAAACAGATCGGCGGACGGGCGCACCATGAAGGTAAACGAGCGTTCGCCGCAGTCATCCAGCGCCACTACAACCGTCGAGGTGCGGTGCGCTGGATCCTGATGCATGGCGCGGGTATCGACGTTTTCATGGCGGAGCGTCTGTGTCATAAACGCCCCGAACGGATCGCGCCCGACCCGGCCGATAAATCCGCTCGCGCCGCCGAGTCGCGCCACGCCGACCGCCACGTTGGCAGGCGCGCCGCCCGGGCATTGCAGTAACCGGCCATGGCCGTCAGGCAGCAGATCCACCACGGCATCCCCAAGGGCCCATACTTTTGCTGACATGCGTATCTCCTTCGATTCATCTTTCGCTAAACAATAGTTAAACCGGTTTAGCTAATCAACACTCTTTATGCGCTTATGGTGCTGCAAAGTGAAAGGAGGGCAGAAACGTGCCGCGCCGGAACGCGGCCAGAGGATCAGTGATGATGTTTCGGATCGGGGCCGTAGCGGTTCTCGCCGTGGGTGCCTTCCTGCGTGTTGAACGCGAGGATCATCAGCCAGCCGATAACCGGGATCAACAGGACAAACAGCCACCGGGCGGTACGATCGGTGTCATGCAGACGGCGGAACTGTACCGCCAGCGCGGGCAGCAGTACCACAAGCCCGTAAATCAGCGTGAGCAGCCCCTGCTCACCAATAATGCGCAGCCCGAGCATTGTATCGAGCGCCACCATCACGCCCGCGAGGATGAGATTTACCAGGGTGAACATCCAGTACTCTTTACGACGCGACCTGCCGGTAAAACCGAGGTAATTTTTAAACGCTTTTATGTACCAGTACATCTGTTCTCGCCTCCCTTGCCATCAATCACTTGTTTTTAAAGCGATCGCTTAACTAAATGCTAGCTGTCGGCAGGGGAAACGGCCTGGGGGAAAACGCAAAGTGTGAGCGCCGTCGGAACGGCGCATTTTTCAGAAGAGGCTTAGGGCGAAGCGGATTAGCGGAAACGCTCGTCGCGCCCGTGCGGCTCATTGAGATCCTGCCAGGGGCCGATGGAGATAATACCGGTCGGGTTAATGGTTTTGTGGCTGCAAAAATAGTGGTGGCGGATATGCCCGAAATCCACGGTGTCTGCGATGCCCGGCATCTGGTAAATCTCGCGCAGGAAGCCATGCAGGTTCAGGTAATCGCTGATGCGATGCTTATCGCATTTAAAGTGCGTGACGTAGACCGGGTCGAAACGCACCAGCGTCGTCCACAGACGAATATCGGCCTCGGTGAGCTGGTCGCCTGCGAGGTAACGCTGCTGACCGAGGATCTGCTCAAGCCGCGACAGCGAGGCGAACACCTGCTCCACCGCTTCGTCATAGGCCTGCTGGCTGGTGGCGAAACCCGCTTTATAGACGCCGTTGTTCACCGTGTCGTAGATCCAGCCGTTCAGCTCGTCGATTTCCGCACGCAACGCCTGAGGATAGTAATCGCCCGCACGGGCGCCCACCGCGTCGAAAGCGCTGTTGAGCATGCGAATGATATCGGCGGATTCGTTGCTGACGATGGTCTGGCGCTCTTTATCCCACAGCACCGGGACGGTGACGCGCCCGGAGTAGTGCGGGTCGGCCTGAAGGTACAACTGATAGAGAAAATCGTGCTGGTAAAGCGTGTCGCCGGTCGCCGCCGGGAAATCATCGGCGAAGGTCCAGCCGTTTTCCAGCATCAGCGGATGCACGACCGAAACGGAGATAAACGACTCCAGACCTTTCAGCGCGCGCAGGATAAGCGTGCGATGCGCCCAGGGGCAGGCGAGCGAGACATAGAGGTGGTAGCGGCCTTTTTGCGCCGCAAAGCCGCCTTCGCCCGTCGGGCCCGGTTCGCCGTCAGGAGTCACCCAGTTGCGATACGCCGCCGAGGTGCGTTTAAAGCGGCCGCCGGTGGATTTCGTGTCATACCAGGTGTCGTGCCAGACGCCGTCGATCAGTTGTCCCATGATGCTCTCCTGTCAGAGGTATCCCCTCAGTATGGCAAAAAGGCAGGCGGTGAGGGCCGCCTGCCGTGAAGTCAGTTACCAGTTCTTTTTCAGCAGACGATCCAGGCTGTAGGCGCCAGGACCCATCAGCGCCAGCAGCAGATAGCCGCCTGCGATAGAAAAGTTCTTCATAAACATAATCGAGTTCACGCCTTCCGCGAAGTTGCTGTGGAACAGGAACGCGGTCAGCAGCGTAAAGACAGCGGTGATCAGCGCTGTAGTGCGGGTCAGGAACCCAAAAACAATGGCCAGGCCGCCGCCAAACTCAAGCAGGACCACCAGCGGCAGGATAAAGCCCGGCACGCCCATCGCTTCCATATACTGCTGGGTTCCCGCATAACCGGTAATTTTGCCCCAGCCGGAGACGATAAACAGAATCGGCATCAGAATACGTGCCACCAGTACGCCAGCATCTTCGAATTTTTTCATTTTACTCTCCAGGAAACCCGCTTCATCACGAAAGGTTAATTATCGTTAAAGGTTTGCTTTGCGCGGGGTTATCCGCGTTCCGCCGTTGATGGAAAGCATCATAGGGCTGGCGTGATGGGAATGTAAGCAAGGAAAACTGGCAAACTTGTTCAAAAATAATGAAGAAAGAGGAGGGGATAAAAAAACGCCTCTCCGGGGAGAGGCGTCAGTGTCAGGGGAGCGGATGTTTCATGGTGGTTTTAATCAACCGCCAGGTGCTCCACGCGGCGAAACCGCGCTTGGCCCAGCGCAGCAGGAAGTTAGGATTCCTGATGCTCCAGATAGCCATCGCACTACTGCCGACCAGCGCCCAGGAGCGCAGACTGAGCAGCGTGTTCCAGCTACGATCGTAAGAGCCGGTGACGGCAAGCCATTCACGACGACCCGCGGCCATATCCAGCCGCTGCTGCTGGATTTGACTGAGCAGCAGCGCTTTGCGCTTTTCGCGCTCGGCTTTGCTCATGCTCATGACTTATCGTCCTCCAGCAACTGGCGGTCGTTAGCAAGCTCATGACGCGTATGGCGCAGAAGCGTCGACTGGCGCGATTTCTTAAGCGTCCAGATGCCGCCAATCAGCGCCAGCACAAACAGCGCGACGGTCGTGCCTATCATGACGTTAAGGCGATACTGCGGATCTACTGCCCAGATAAGCAGCACCATCAGACTCATCAGTCCAAAGGCGGCAAACAGCATCGTCAGGCCAGTCATCAGCAGCAGCTGAAAGAGATTCGCTTTCTCCTCTTCCAGCTCCACCACGGCGAGCCGTAAACGGGTTTCCACCATCTCCACAAGCACGGTGACGATACGTTGTCCGATGCCGAGAACGCTTTTACCCGGCCCTTGCGCGTGACGAGGCTCCGTCATAATCAGCGCCGCGTCAGGAGCACGCCCAGTACGACGCCGATGGCCGCACCGATACCCACGCCGGTCCACGGATTTTCACGCACGTAATCTTCTGCGCGCGCCGCCGCTTCGCGGGTCTGTTTGGCGATCACGTCACCGGTTTCGGTTAAGTGATAACGGGTGTCTTTCAGCGCGCGCTCTGCTTTATTGCGCAGTTTGCTCATCTCTTCCTTCGATTTGTCCCCGGAGGCGGTCAGCACCTCTTCCAGCGTATCGGCAAGCGATTTCAACTCAGCGCGCAGGTGGTCGGTATTTTCTTTTGACATAATGCTCTCCTGATAAGTGAGGGTTATCCATAAGCTCAGTAATCTTGAGCTTTCAACGCCTTAAGCTCTTGCTCGGCTTCAGCGAGCTTGTGGCGACGTTTGGCAATTTTATCCGCATCGCCTTTTTGCGACGCTTCATGCAATTCGGCGCGGCGTTCGGCCACTTCCGCCTGTTTCTGCGCCACTTTCTGTCGGTGTTCGGCGATAACATCGCCGTCGCGGCAGTTGGCGCGTACCTGACTTAGCGCTTTTTTCAGTCCGTCGATGCGTCCCTGGTTCTGGTGCAGTTCGGCGTAGCGGATCTCCTTTTCAATCTCCTGCGCTTTTTCTTCGCAGGGGGAGGCGGCAAGCACTGCGGCATTCCAGGAAAAAAGGGCTAAGGCCAGTACGGTGCGGTAATTCATGATTAAACCTTCCATTGTGTTGCGTAAGGCTTGCGGCCATACGCGATTCCGGTGTGTTGCGCGGACAGAACAATGGGTTGCGCTTACTCAAGCATAGTAAGTAATGGCGCAAACCCCAAAGTCCGTGAAAAGATTCAGATTCCTGGAAGGGTTAACCCAGGCGCTGGATATCGTGACGCAGGCGGGAGAGCCAGGCGGGAGTGAGGCTTTTTTCTTCCTGCTGGGCGATAACAAAACCGCGCGGCAGGGAGCGATAGAGCACTTTGCGCGCGGCTTCGCTCTGATCGCTGTTGTCGAATTTAATCAGCAGAATGTCATCCTGCGGCGTAATGCTTTTAAAGCGGATGCCGTTGGCGTCCAGATGGTGCCAGACGGAAAAGCCGTCCGGGATCGTCGCACCCTGCGACACCGCGCGGATCTCAAGCGTGGTTTCATGTTTTTGCAGCGCGGCCCAGCTCAGCAGCACCGCTGCCATTAGCGCGCCTGCCGCAAGCGTTAGCGTAAGACGACGAGAAAGCGCGCGCGTGAAGGCCATCCTTTAGCTCCGGTTTCCATGTTTTTTCTTCCATAACACCACCAGCGATCCGACCAGGCCGATAACCAGCAACACGACCGGCAGCAGCATCAGGCAGGACATCAGGGCGTCTTCATATTTAAGGAACACCGGCGTTTTGCCGAGCAGATAGCCAAGAGAGGTGAGGATAACCACCCACAGCAGGCCGCTCATCCAGTTAAAGAACTGGAAACGGGCGTTATTAAGACCAGAGAGCCCGGCAATAGTCGGCAGCAACGTGCGGACAAAGGCGATAAAACGGCCGAGCAGCAGCGCTGACAGCCCGTGTTTATGAAACAGGTGATGCGCCCGCTGGTGATAATGCGCGGGCAGATGCGAAAGCCAGTTCTGTACGATGCGCGTGTTGCCGAGCCAGCGCCCCTGGATATAGCTCACCCAGCAGCCGAGGCTGGCGGCGGCGGTTAACAGCAGCACCGTTTGCGGATACCCCAGCGCGCCTTTGGCAATCAGCACGCCCACCAGCACCAGCAGGCTGTCGCCCGGCAGAAACGCGGCGGGCAGCAGACCGTTTTCCAGAAACAGGATCATAAACAGCACAAAGTAGAGCATGCCGATCATGCCGGGGTTGGCCAGCGTTTCGAAGTCCTGGCTCCAGAGCGCGGTGAGTAATTGTGTCAAAAGTTCCATTCAGTGATCCTGGCACATCGGTTAAAGCCAATGGGGTAGAACAGATAGCATTGCGACATTTCTGAGGTATGAAGGACGTCAACAGCGCTCTGTGCGTTCCTGGCGCCGGCACGGCTCCATGTGCGATGAGTGAAGTAAGCAAGCGCTAACTTTTCACCAGGAAATGCGTCTAATTGTAACAAAGCTCTGCCTGATGCGTCACAGAAATCGTGCTTTGTTGAGGAATGATTTTGCTTTCCGGGCGTAAGGCTGGCGAGGGTATTTACACAGGCTGACACTATATATGGTTTGCTTACCCTCGCGGTAAGAAGAGGATTACTTTTCGCTGTTTGCCGCCGCGTCGAGGTGGACCACCGGATTTTCGGCAAAAAGGTAGCGGTCGGCGTTGAATTCAAAGTCGTCGCTGGTTTCGTTAAAGAGCATCTGTTTGGTATTCTCCAGATGCTGCCACATGGCGAGCTTCGCGCCGTGCGGGTCTTTGCGAATCAGGGCTTTAAGAATGTTATCGTGATCGTCGCACCAGTTATCGACCGTGCGTAAATCGATATGTTCGTGTAGTTTTTTCCAGTACGGGTTGTGAACGCGCTGAGTCCACATTTTTTCAACGATGGCGGCAAGAGCGGTATTCTGCGTGGCGAGCGCCACCTGAACGTGAAACAGGAGATCCCATTCGGAATCGCGGAAGAACTTCTCGTTACGCGCTTTCTCCTGGATCTCCATCAGCTTAATGATGTCTTGTTTGGTGACCTGGGTGGCGGCGAACTCGGCGATATTACTTTCAATGAGCTGGCGGGCCTGCAACAGCTCGAACGGGCCGTAGCTGGCGAATTCATACTCCTGCTCAGGCGCCGGGGCGCGATATTTCCCCTGGTTGGCTATCACATGGATGCCCGAGCCTTTGCGTACTTCAACATAGCCTTCGACTTCCAGCATGATGATGGCTTCGCGCACGACCGTGCGGCTGACGTTTTTTTCGTCGGCGATAAATCGCTCGGCAGGGAGTTTCTCACCTACCTGATAAACGCCTTCTTCAATGCGTTGCTTAAGCTCGGCGGCCAGTTGTTGATACAGACGACGCGGTTCTGCGATTTCCATGTGCGACTCCAGTGAACACGATACTGCTTAGATTTGTTATACCACTTTTCAGGTTTACCCTCCACTCGACGCCCATGAAAAAGCCGCCCGCAGGCGGCTTTCCAGAGGATTGATCAGTGTTGTGTGACGGGAGCGCCACTTCGCGTCTCTTGTTCCAGCTCGCTGGCCGGTTTATTTTTCAGCACCGTCCAGATAACCAGCGCGCCCATCAGGTCGAACACGGCCAGTACGGCGAACAGCGGGCTGAAGCCAATGGTATCGGCCAGCGCGCCGACCACCAGCGCAAACATTGTGCTCGCCGTCCACGCGGCCATACCGGTCAGGCCGTTGGCGGTCGCCACTTCATTACGCCCAAACACGTCAGAGGAGAGCGTAATCAGCGCGCCGGAGAGCGACTGGTGCGCGAACCCGCCGATGCACAGCAGGGCAATCGCCACATACGGGCTGGTGAACAGGCCGATCATGCCTGGGCCAATCATCAGCACCGCGCCCATCGTCACCACCATTTTACGGGAGACGATCAGGTTCACACCGAACCAGCGCTGGAACAGCGGAGGCAGATAGCCGCCGACGATACAGCCGAGATCCGCAAACAGCATCGGCATCCAGGCGAACATCGCGATCTCTTTCAGGTTAAAGCCGTACACTTTGAACATAAACAGCGGGATCCAGGCGTTGAACGTGCCCCATGCCGGTTCCGCCAGGAAGCGCGGCAGCGCGATGCCCCAGAACTGACGGGTGCGAACAATCTGCCACGGCGACATTTTTTTACCGTTGTTGGTCTGATGCTGCGCTTCCTGACCGCTAATAATGTAGTCACGTTCTTCTTCGGTCAGTTTTTTCTGGTCACGCGGGTGTTTGTAGAAAATCAGCCAGGCCATGGCCCAGGCGAAGCTCAGCACACCGGAAATAATGAACGCCAGTTCCCAGCTATGCATCACAATAGCCCACACCACCAGCGGCGGGGCAATCATGGCGCCAATAGACGAGCCCACGTTGAAATAGCCCACCGCGATAGAACGCTCTTTCGCCGGGAACCACTCGGAGCTGGCTTTCAGGCCCGCCGGGATCATCGCCGCTTCTGCAGCACCTACCGCGCCACGCGCCAGCGCCAGACCGCCCCAGCTGCCTGCCAGCGCGGTTGCGCCGCAGAACACCGCCCAGGTCACGGCGAAGAAGGCGTAGCCGATTTTCGTGCCGAGAATATCCAGCACATAGCCTGCTACCGGCTGCATGATGGTATAGGCCGCGGAATAGGCCGCGATAATATAAGAGTATTGCTGCGTGGAGATGTGCAGCTCTTCCATCAGGGTAGGCGCTGCGGCCGCCACGGTGTTACGGGTCAGATAGCCCAGCACGGTGCCCAGCGTCACCAGCGCAATCATGTACCATCGTAACCCTTTAATTTTACGCATTGGAAACCTCATCGTTTAATCGTTCGCCGCGCAGGCCGGCAGGTTGCCAGGCTTACACGGTACTCATTCAGTAACGGGAGGCGCGCCGGAAGTGTTATCGGTGCCGCCCACGCCTTGCCATACAGTATTTATGGAGCCAGGCCGGTATCCGTTCCGGCTAATGGGGTGAATCTCACCCCCTTAAAACATTCCGTGGGTTTATATGTTGCGACGGCAGAACGATAACTTGTCATACAGCTTTAAAAGTTGAGAGCCATCACAAAAGCATCTTTCTTTGTAAGGTTACGTCAGGCATGGCGCAAAGCCAGACGTGGCGCGGGCTGGGGCGGTGTTTACTTTGGAGAGGGAGGATTATTTGTGTGCTTTTATTGATCTGACTCACGAAAATAGCTTCGGTCACTAGAAATTGGTGTGATAACTTTGTCAGCATCATGCTAACGCATCTGAAATACTGGCTCAGAGGAAGCATAAAATGACCCCGTTCATGACTGAAGATTTCCTGCTCGACACCGAATTCGCCCGTCGTCTGTACCATGACTACGCTAAAGATCAGCCGATTTTCGACTATCACTGCCACCTTCCGCCGCAGCAGATTGCCGAAAATTACCGTTTTAAAAACCTGTATGACATCTGGCTGAAAGGCGACCACTACAAATGGCGCGCAATGCGTACCAACGGCGTGCCGGAGCGCCTGTGTACCGGCGATGCGAGCGATCGCGAAAAGTTTGACGCATGGGCCGCCACCGTGCCGCACACCATCGGCAATCCGCTGTATCACTGGACGCATCTGGAACTGCGCCGTCCGTTTGGCATCACCGGTAAGCTGCTGTCGCCGAAAACCGCCGACGAGATCTGGAACCAGTGCAACGATCTGCTGGCTCAGGACGCGTTCAGCGCCCGCGGTATCATGCAGCAGATGAATGTTAAAATGGTCGGCACCACTGACGATCCGATTGACTCGCTGGAGCATCACGCGACCGTCGCCAAAGACAGCAGCTTCAGCGTTAAAGTGCTGCCGAGCTGGCGCCCGGACAAAGCATTTAACATTGAACAGGCGACCTTCACCGACTACATGGCGAAGCTCGCGGAAGTGTCCGATACCGATATCCGCCGCTTCAGCGATCTGCAAACTGCGCTGACGAAACGTCTGGATCACTTCGCGGCCCACGGCTGTAAAGTGTCTGACCACGCGCTGGACGTGGTGCTGTTTGCTGACGCCAGCGAAAGCGAACTCGACAGCATCCTGGCGCGCCGTCTGGCGGGCGGGACGCTCAGCGAACAGGAAGTGGCGCAGTTCAAAACCGCGGTGCTGGTCTGGCTTGGCGCGGAATATGCCCGTCGCGGCTGGGTGCAGCAATACCACATCGGCGCGCTGCGTAATAACAACCAGCGTCAGTTCAAACTGCTGGGGCCGGATGTCGGTTTTGACTCCATCAACGACCGTCCGCTCGCCGAAGAGCTGTCAAAACTGCTGAGCAAACAGAACGAAGAGAATCTGCTGCCGAAAACCATTCTCTACTGCCTGAACCCGCGCGATAACGAAGTGCTGGGCACCATGATCGGCAACTTCCAGGGCGAAGGGATGCCAGGCAAGATGCAGTTCGGCTCCGGCTGGTGGTTTAACGATCAGAAAGATGGCATGGAGCGTCAGATGACCCAGCTCGCGCAGCTCGGCCTGCTGAGCCGCTTCGTGGGAATGCTGACCGACAGCCGCAGCTTCCTCTCCTATACCCGTCATGAATACTTCCGCCGCATTCTGTGCCAGATGATTGGCCGCTGGGTGGAAGCAGGCGAGGCGCCGGCGGATATCGAACTGTTGGGCGAGATGGTGAAAAACATCTGCTTCAACAATGCCCGCGACTACTTCGCCATTGAACTCAACTAAGGCCCTTTGAGGTTGATATGCAATACATCAGGATCCATTCGCAGGATAACGTTGCGGTAGCGCTGGCGGATCTGCCCGAAGGCTCGGTTATCGCCATTGACGGGTTATCCGTCATGCTGTTGCAGCCGGTGACGCGCGGCCATAAGTTCGCGCTGCTGCCCATCGCACAGGGAGAGAACGTTGTAAAATATGGCCTGCCGATTGGCCATGCGCTGGCGGATATCGCGCCGGGCGAACATATTCACTCCCATAATACCCGCACCAATCTCAGCGATCTGGATGAGTACAGCTATCAACCCGAAGCGCCTTACACGGGCGATCAGATGGGCGATCGCGAGGTGCAGATCTACCGCCGCGCCAGCGGCGAGGTGGGGATCCGCAATGAACTGTGGATCCTGCCGACCGTCGGCTGCGTCAACGGGATCGCGCGCCAGATCCAGAACCGTTTCCTGAAAGAGACGCACGACGCCGAAGGTACCGACGGCGTGTTTCTCTTCAGCCACACCTACGGCTGCTCGCAGCTGGGCGACGATCACATCAACACCCGCACCATGCTGCAAAACATGGTGCGCCACCCGAACGCCGGCGCGGTGCTGGTGATTGGTCTGGGCTGTGAGAACAACCAGGTGGACGCGTTTCGCGAAACGCTGGGCGATTTCGATCCGACGCGCGTGCATTTTATGGTTTGCCAGCACCAGGATGATGAAGTGGAAGCGGGGCTTGAGCACCTGCATGCGCTTTATGACGTAATGCGTCACGACAAGCGCGAGCCGGGCAAACTCAGCGAGCTGAAATTCGGGCTGGAATGCGGCGGTTCGGACGGGCTTTCGGGCATTACCGCGAACCCGATGCTTGGCCGTTTCTCGGATTATGTCATAGCCAATGGCGGCACCACGGTACTGACCGAAGTGCCGGAGATGTTCGGCGCGGAGCGCATTCTGATGAGCCACTGCCGCGACGAAGCGACGTTTGAGAAAACCGTCACCATGGTGAACGACTTCAAACAGTACTTTATCGCGCATAACCAGCCGATTTACGAAAACCCGTCGCCGGGCAACAAAGCGGGCGGCATCACTACGCTTGAAGAGAAATCGCTTGGCTGCACCCAGAAGGCCGGCGCAAGCCAGGTGGTGGATGTTCTGCGCTACGGCGAGCGCCTGCATACGCCGGGCCTTAACCTGCTGAGCGCGCCGGGCAACGACGCCGTGGCCACCAGCGCGCTGGCGGGCGCGGGCTGTCATATGGTGCTGTTCAGCACCGGACGCGGCACGCCCTACGGCGGTTTCGTGCCGACGGTGAAAATCGCCACCAACAGTGAGCTGGCGGCGAAAAAACCGCACTGGATAGACTTCGACGCCGGTCAGTTGCTGCACGGCACCGCGATGCCGCAGCTGCTGGAAAAGTTTGTCGACAGCATTGTCGATATCGCTTCGGGCAAACAGACCTGCAACGAGAAAAACGACTTCCGCGAACTGGCTATCTTTAAGAGCGGCGTGACGCTGTAGGCCCCGGACAACGTAATCATCAGACGGCGTTTCATTTATGAAGCGCCGTTTCTTTTTGAGAGGAACGCTTTATGACCGCGTATTGGCTTGCCCAGGGCGTTGGGGTCATCGCCTTTCTGATTGGCATCACCACCTTTTTTAACCGCGACGAGCGGCGCTTCAAGCTGCAACTGGCGCTCTACAGCGCCGTCATTGGGGCGCATTTTTTCCTGATGGGCGCGACGCCTGCGGGGATGAGCGCGGAGCTGAACGCGCTGCGCACGGTGATTTCGCTACGTACCCGCAGCCTGTGGATCATGACGCTGTTTATCGTGCTCACGCTGACGCTAGGCCTGGTGAAACTGCATCACCCCATCGAGCTGTTACCGATTATCGGCACCGTCGCCAGCACCTGGGCGCTGTTTCGCTGCACCGGGCTGACCACCCGCTGCGTGATGTGGTGCTCCACGGCCTGCTGGGTCACGCATAATTTCTGGATTGGTTCGATCGGCGGCACGCTGATTGAAGGCAGCTTTCTCATCATCAACGGGCTTAACATTGTTCGGTTCTGGCAGATGCAAAAGCGGGGAATCGATCCGTTTAAGGTCGAAAAAGAGATAGTGCAGAAGCGGTAAAACCCGGCGGCCCGCAGACCGCCGGTATGTCATCAGTTACGCAGCGCGTGGCTCGCGAGGCGCGCATCTTCCGCCTGGCACGCGGCCGCGGTAAAGAGCACGTCGGTGGAGGAGTTCAGCGCGGTTTCGCACGAGTCCTGCAACACGCCGATGATAAAGCCCACCGCGACCACCTGCATGGCGATATCGTTCGGAATGCCGAACATATTGCACGCCAGCGGGATCAGCAGCAGCGAACCGCCCGCTACGCCCGATGCGCCGCAGGCGCACAGCGACGCCACCACGCTGAGCAGCAGCGCGGTCGGCACATCCACCGCAATACCCAGCGTATGCACCGCCGCAAGCGCCAGCACCGTAATCGTAATCGCCGCGCCCGCCATGTTGATGGTCGCGCCCAGCGGGATCGACACGGAATAGGTATCGCGATCCAGGTTCAGTTTCTCGCACAGCGCCATGTTGACCGGAATATTCGCCGCCGAGCTGCGGGTAAAGAACGCGGTCACGCCGCTTTCACGCAGGCAGGCGAACACCAGCGGGTAGGGGTTACGGCGGATTTTCGCAAAAACAATCAGCGGGTTAATGACCAGCGCCACCAGCAACATACAGCCGACCAGCACCACCAGCAGTTGCGCGTAGCCCCACAGGGTATCAAAGCCGGTGGTGGCGAGCGTGGACGCGACCAGACCGAAAATACCGACGGGCGCGAAGCGGATCACCAGCTTCACCATAAAGGTGACGGCATCCGACATATCATTCACCAGATTTTTGGTGGTTTCATTGCCGTGACGCAGCGCGAAGCCGAGGCCCACGGCCCAGACCAGAATGCCGATATAGTTGCCTTTCAGCAGCGCATCCACCGGGTTCGCGACCATGCTGAGCAGCAGGTCGCGCAGCACGCCGACAATGCCGGTCGGCGGCGTGATATCCGTCGCGCCGGAGACCAGATGCAGCGTGGAAGGGAAGAGAAAGCTGAACAGCACGGCGGTCAGTGCCGCGGAAAACGTACCCAGCAGATAGAGCCAGAGGATCGGGCGGATATTGGTTCTCTGCCCGTGTTTATGGTTGGCGATCGACGCCATTACCAGCATCAGCACCAGTACCGGCGCCACGGCTTTCAGCGCGCCGACGAACAGCGTGCCGAGCAGACCGACCGCGATAGCCGCGGGTTTGGAAAGCCAGGCCAGCAGAATACCGAGCACCAGTCCCACCAGAATCTGTTTTACCAGACTGCCCTGTGCCAGGCGGTGCAGCAGGCCGCCGCCCTGAGATTGCGTAGTCATACTATTTCCTTCAGAAGTGATGTGGTTGCATCCCGTGCCGTGTTCTGTGCCACGTTGCATCAGGATGTAACAAAAGTTTGCACAGATGAGTATAAGGATTTGGCTACAGGGAGGAAGGGGATAGTGCTGGATTTTCTGAATTGCTCCCGTTTTTTAACTATCCATTAACGTTATTGTGACAAAATCAGCAAATCCGTCATCGGGCGCGTTGCAAAAGCGCGGGCGATAGGCAGCCCATATAAAAACGCCGCCCGCAGGAGCGCGGGCGGCGTCAAAGGCATGGCGACAAAACCTTATTCCGCCAACTTTTTCTTGTCGTTGCGATGGTTAACCCAGGCGTTAATCACAAGCGTTGTGGCAAGAATGCCGCCCACCACGCCGAGCGAAATCGCGATCGGGATGTGGTAGAAATCGACAATCAGCATCTTGATGCCGATAAACACCAGGATAATCGACAGACCATATTTCAGCATCGAGAAGCGCTCCGCCACGCCCGCCAGCAGGAAGTACATAGCGCGCAGGCCGAGGATCGCGAACAGGTTAGAGGTCAGCACGATAAACGGGTCGGTGGTGACCGCGAAAATCGCCGGGATGCTGTCCACCGCGAAAATCACGTCGCTCAGCTCCACCATGATCAGCACCAGCAGCAGCGGTGTGGCGTAGAGCAGGCCGTTTTTACGCACAAAAAAGTGCTCGTTCTCGATGCTGTCCGTCATGCGCAGATGCCCGCGCAGCCAGCGCACCAGCGGTTTATCGCCGATCCCGCCTTCGTCTTCTTTCGCCAGCGCCATCTTCACGCCGGTAAAGAGCAGGAACGCGCCGAACACATAGAGCAGCCATTCGAACTGCGTAATAAGCCAGCTGCCGGCGAAAATCATAATGGTGCGCAGCACGATAGCGCCCAGCACGCCGTAAATGAGCACCCGACGCTGGAGCGCAGGCGGCACGGCGAAATAGCTAAAGAGCATCAGCCAGACGAAGACGTTATCCACCGCCAGGGCTTTTTCGATGAGATAACCGGTCAGGAAGGCGAGCGCCTGGGTGTCTGCCACTTCACGCCCGGCGGTGCCGGTGAGATACCACCAGAAGGCAGCGTTAAAGAGCAGGGACAGCGAAACCCAGACGACAGACCAGACGGCCGCCTGCTTCATGGTCATAGCGTGCGCGCCGCGACGCCCCTGAAGCAGAAGGTCGATAGCCAGCATAATCGCCACGATGACGGCGAAGCCGCCCCACAGCAAGGGAGTGCCGACAGTATTCATAAGCAAAATCCTCTAAAACAAAAACGGCTAACGTCAGAAGACGTCAGCCGCTTTGCTTAAGAGCACCGCATAGACCTCGCCTTCCGGCAAGGTCTCACTTACAGCCGCCGCGTTATCGTTGCGCAGTCTGTGCTGCGGATAACGGGTTGGCTGCCCGACGACCGGATGCATGGCACCGTAATGACGACCGTCGGCAATGAAGTTACTCCCCTTTGCAAGTAACAAAATATTACAAGGCATTTATGTGGTCAATGACTTGCCGGGGCGCTTTTACAAAGCTTTACGCCGGGAGCGGCACGCTCACGTCATCCGCCGGGAATGTCACTCCCGTCTGGGCGCGAATTTCAGTCAGCAGTTTCGCCGTCGTGCGGCTGACCGCAAGACCCGGATGATTGACTTCGTGGGTCTCAACCAGACGCGCAAAGGTTTCGGCTTCATAAAGCATCGTATTGATGTGCTGCGGCAGCGTCAGCTCCTGCGGTTTGCCGCCGCGCGGAATAAAGGTGATGCGCTGGCATTCGGAGAGCTTTTCAATCACCAGCGAGCCCGCCTCGCCCTGAATTTCGCTCGGCAGCGTCGAGTCGCTCACTTTGGAGTGCAGCAGCGTGACGTCAAAATCGCCATAGTTCATCTGGACCACGCCGTGCGCGTCCACGCCGCTTGCCAGCAGGCTGGCGGTGGCTTTCACCTCATGCGGTTCGCCCCACAGCGCGACGGCGCTGGCGAGCGTATAGAAACCAATATCCATGATGGAGCCGTTAGAAAACGCCGGGTTAAACGTATTCGGGTTTTCGCCGTTGAGATAACGCGGGTAACGCGACGAATACTGGCAGTAGTTAAACAGCACTTTGCGAAGCGCGCCCACTTTCGGCAGCGCCTGTTGCAGCGCGATGAAATTCGGCAGGCTGGCGGTTTTAAACGCCTCAAACAGCACGACCTGGTTTTCGCGCGCGCAGGCGATGGCCGCTTCCACTTCCCGCAAGTTAGAGGCCAGCGGCTTTTCGCAAATCACATGCTTTTTATGGTTCAGGAACAGGCAGGACTGGGAAAAGTGCAGGGCGTTGGGGCTGGCGAGATAGACCGCGTCGATGGCGTCGCTTTGCGCCAGCGCCTCCAGCGAGGTGAAGAGATGCTCCACCGGGTAATCACTGGCGAACGCCTGCGCCTGTTCAAGGCTGCGGGAGTAGATCGCGGTAAGGGTAAATTTGCCCGTCTCGTGGGCGGCATCGACAAACTGGCGGGTGATCCAGTTCGTTCCAACAACGGCGAAACGTATCATAAGGGCGTGTCTTCTCCGGCAGTGAATATCTTTTCAGAGTAACACGCGAAAATGACAAAACCAGTGCGCGCGGGCGCAGATTGTTAGGGTGTGGCCGCGTAAATATTGCAGCCGCGCGGCGCGTCTTTCGGACCTATCGCCACAGTAGGGCCGAGGAAGTGCGGCTCGCGGCGCAACAGGCGGGCATCAAGCAGCGCACGCACGCGGGCGAACCGCTCGCGCAGCAGCGTATATTGCGTATGACGAAAGGCCGGATCTTCGGCGTTAAACCCGATGGCGTCGATGCCGTAATGCTGCGCCAGGTAGATAGCGCGCTGATTGTGGAACGCCTGCGAGATTATGGTAATGCGGTTTTCCTGAAACACCTGCCGGGCGCGCACCACGGAATCGAGGGTCGAAAATCCGGCATAGTCGCAAAAAATCGCGGCGGCGGGCACGCCGTGACGGTTGAGCGCTTCGGCCATCGCCGTCGGCTCATCGTAATCGGCACGGCTGTTATCGCCGCTCACCAGCAGCCACGAGACTTTCCCGGCGTGGTAGAGCGCGGCGGCGGCTTCAATACGGCGGTTGAAAAAGCGGTTGTCAGGACGCGCGCCCAGCACCAGTCCTACTTTGCGGGCTGGCGTATTGCCGACCGTGTCATATAACCTGCCTGAGGCGGCGTGCGTGACCGCGCGGTCGGCAGCGAAAATGGCCACCGCCGACAGCGCAATAACGGCCAGGAGAAGCATGGCGACGAGGGTAAAGCCGCGTTTCCAGCGAGTGAGAAGTTTCACGTTGCGTCCTTGCAAAAACTGAGGTTAAGCCGTCTGCCCGCCGCTTTGCGCCAGCGCAAGCTGGGTCAGCCACAGGCGGGTGTCGAATTCGAGCTGATGATACTGCGGTTCCATATGGCAGCACAGCTGATAAAAGGCTTTGTTATGTTCCTTTTCTTTAATATGCGCGAGCTCATGCACCACAATCATCCGCAGAAAATCCTCCGGCGCCTGGCGAAACACCGTAGCGACGCGGATCTCCGCCTTGGCCTTTAGCTTGCCGCCCTGCACGCGGGAAATCGCGGTATGCAGCCCAAGCGCGTGTTTCATGACGTGGATTTTATTGTCATACGCCACTTTATTGAGCGGTGGGGCGCTGCGCAGATAGCGGTTTTTCAGTCCCTGCGCATAGTCATAAAGCGCTTTGTCCGTGGTTATCAGATGCTTGTGCGGATAGCGCTTCTCAAGCACTTCGCCGAGGCGGTTCTGGTCAATCAGCGTGCGCACCTGGGCAAGCAGCGATTCCGGGTAGCCCTGGAGATACGTCAGTGTGGTCATCACGGCCTCAGCGGGTGAAAAAAAGGTTTACTCAGGGGTGTAATTAAGGGATAAAACGCGCGGATTTTACCATTCGGGAGGGCCGATGAGCCAGGTGGAGTTACTCAATCAAACACTGACGCTGCAGCGTTTTCCGCCAATGCCGGAAGAGACGCCGCTGCAGGCCTGGGAAGCGGCGGATGAATATTTGCTGCAACAGGTCGAACAGCCCTCCGGTCCGGTACTGATTTTCAACGACAGTTTCGGCGCGCTCGCCTGTGCGCTGGCGGATGTTCGCCCGGTCAGCGTCAACGATTCGTTCATCGCCCACCAGGCCACGCGCCACAACCTGCGCCTGAACGATATCGACGAATCCTGGGTAGCCCTGCAGGACAGCCTGAGCCCGCTGCCCGCCGCACCGGAGCTGGTGCTGATGAAGATCCCGAAACAGCTCGCGCTGCTGGAGCAGCAACTGCGAGCGCTGCGTCAGGTAGTGACGCCGCAGACGCGCATTATCGCGGGCGGCAAAGCGCGCGATATTCACACCTCGACGCTGGCGCTGTTTGAAAAAATCCTGGGGCCGACGACCACGACGCTCGCCTGGAAAAAGGCGCGTCTGATCCATTGCGCCTTCAGCGCCCCGGCGCTTGCCGACGCGCCTGAGACATTAAGCTGGAAGCTCGACGGCACGCCGTGGACGATTCATAACCACGCCAGCGTGTTTTCCCGCGCGAATCTCGACATCGGCGCGCGCTTCTTTATGCAGCATCTGCCGGAAGCGGTGGAAGGCGAGATGGTGGATCTCGGCTGCGGTAACGGCGTGATCGGCCTGACGCTGCTGGCGCAGAATCCACAGGCGCGGGTGCGGTTTGTCGACGAGTCTTACATGGCGGTGGCTTCAAGCCGTCTGAATGTTGAAACCAATCTGCCGGACGCGCTGGATCGCTGCGAGTTTCAGGTGAATAACGCGCTGACGGGCGTGGAGCCGGAAAGCTTCCACGCGGTGCTCTGCAACCCGCCGTTCCATCAGCAGCACGCCATCACCGATCATATCGCCTGGCAGATGTTCCAGGACGCCCGCCGTTGCCTGAAGTGGGGCGGCGAGCTGCGCATCGTCGGCAATCGTCATCTCGATTATTTCCGCAAGCTGAAGAAGATTTTCGGTAACTGCACGACCGTCGCGACCAACAATAAGTTTGTAGTATTGAAAGCGGTGAAGCTGCGCAAAAGCCGCTGAGAAAGGCGGTTAGTGCGGGTTTGCGGGCTGGTGGGTGCGCTTCGCTTACCCACCCTACATAATATGAATGGGCCTGGATCGTAGGGCGGGTAAGCGCAGCGCACCCGCCATCACACCATAGCGCACCCGCGATCAGGTTTTCTCTTAGATCTCCAGCGCCAGCTGCGTGCCCTGGGCGATGGCGCGGCGGGCGTCGAGCTCCAGGGCCACGTCGCAGCCGCCAATCAAATGCACCGGCTTGCCCATCGCGCGCAGCGGGGCCGCCAGCGCCTGCTGCGGCTCCTGGCCTGCGCAGATAATCACGTTATCCACCTCCAGCAACTGTGGTTCGCCGTTGATCAACACATGCAACCCGCGATCGTCGATGCGCTGATAACTCACCGCCGGGATCATCTTCACGCCGCGCGCCAGAAGCGTCGCGCGATGGATCCATCCGGTCGTTTTGCCAAGCCCGTCGCCGGGTTTCCCGGCGCGGCGTTGCAGCATCACAATCTGGCGCGGGCTTTTCGGCAACATCGGCCCTTCCGGGCGCAGGCCGCCGGGCGCGTTCAGGCTGGTGTCGATGCCCCATTCCACGCAAAATTCGGCGATATTCTGGCTGGTGGCTTCGCCCGGCTGGCTTAAATACATCGCGGTATCAAACCCGATACCGCCGCAGCCGATAATCGCCACCCGCTGGCCGACCGGCGCTTTATCGCGCAGCACGTCGAGATAAGTCAGCACGCTCGGGTGATCAATGCCTGCAATATCCGGCACGCGCGGCACAATGCCTGTCGCGAGCGCCACCTCGTCAAATTCCGCCAGCATCGCGGCGTCGGCCCGTGTGTTGAGCGCGAGCGTCACGCCGGTGACGGTCAGCATCCGGCGGAAATAGCGCAGCGTCTCGTAAAACTCCTCTTTACCGGGGATCTGCCTGGCGATAGTAAACTGCCCGCCAATCTCCGCGCTGGCGTCAAATAGCGTCACCGCGTGGCCGCGCTGCGCGGCGTTCACCGCAAAGGCGAGCCCGGCGGGGCCAGCGCCCACCACCGCCAGCCGTTTCGGCGTGCGCGCAGGCACAGAAACCATCTCCGTTTCATGGCAGGCGCGCGGGTTCACCAGGCATGACGTGATTTTGCCCGCGAAAATCTGATCGAGGCACGCCTGGTTGCAGCCGATGCAGGTGTTAATTTCCGCCTCGCGCCCGCTCGCGGCTTTGGAGAGCAGTTCGGCATCGGCCAGAAACGGCCGCGCCATGGAAACCATATCGGCATCGCCCGCCGCGAGAATCGCCTCCGCCACGTGCGGATCGTTAATGCGGTTAGTTGTCACCAGCGGCAGGGTGGTTTGCCCGCGCAGCTTGCGCGTCACCCAGGTAAACGCGCCGCGCGGCACCGGCGTGGCGATAGTCGGAATGCGCGCCTCATGCCAGCCGATGCCGGTATTCAGCAGCGTAGCGCCCGCCGCTTCAATGGCGCGGGCAAGCTGTACGGTTTCGGCGAAAGTTGACCCGCCCTCGACGAGATCCAGCATAGAAAGACGATAAATAATGATGAAATCCAGGCCCACGCGCTCGCGTACCGCGCGCACCACCTGAACGGCGAAGCGCATCCGGCGTGCGTAGTCGCCGCCCCATTCATCCTCACGCTGGTTGGTGCGCGCCGCCAGAAACTGGTTTATCAGATAACCTTCCGAACCCATGATCTCCACGCCGTCGTAACCGGCCTCGCGCGCCAGCGACGCGCACTGCGCGAAATCGTCAATCAGCGCGAGTATCTCGTCGTGGGTTAGTTCATGCGGCGCGAAGCGGTTGATCGGCGCCTGTAAAGGCGACGGCGCGACGGGGTGAGGCTGATAGCTGTAGCGCCCGGTATGCAAAATTTGCAGCGCGATTTTGCCGCCTTCGCGATGCACCGCGTCGGTGATCACGCGATGATGAGGAAGTTGATGCGCGTCGTTAAGCACCGCGCCGCCCTGAATCGCCACGCCAGCGGGCGACGGCGCCACGCCGCCGGTGACGATCAGCGCCACGCCGTGACGGGCGCGCTCGGCATAAAAGGCCGCGAGCCGCCGCGCGCCGTCCGGATGCTCCTCAAGCCCGGTATGCATCGAGCCCATCAGGACGCGGTTTTTAAGCGTGGTGAAGCCCAGATCGAGCGGGGCGAACAGCGACGGGTAGCTCATAATTGCACTCATCCAGTGTAAAATAATTGTTATGTGGTCGGATGAGTTAATGATTAAGCGATCAACGGCCAAAAGGGAAAGAGACAATCTGCTGATTGTGATGGCAATCAAATTTCAGGCGAGAGTGAAAAGGCGCCGCGCCTTCGCCGGACGAGAGCGAAGACGCGCTGCCTGAGGGTTAGCTTTCGGTGGCGACCGCCGTATCGCTGTGGGCGATGCTGAGCGTCTCAAGCGCCGTACGCGCGGCGGCAAGCACCTGCTCGCACTGCTCAACGGTCAGCGTGAGCGGCGGCTCGATGCGGATCGTTTTGGCGTTGTTGAGCGTGCCCGCCACCAGTATGTGCTGACGGAACATTTCGCTCGCGAAGCGGTAGCCGGTTTCGTTATCGACAAACTCAATGGCCATCAGCATCCCACGACCGCGCGCCTCCTGCACCAGATGCGGGTATTCACGCGCCAGCTGGCGGAAGCCGTCCAGCAACATGTCGCCTTTCTGCTCCGCCTGGGCGGGCAGGTTTTCCTCCAGCAGCACATGAATGGTGGCGAGCGCCGCCGCGCAGGCGAGCGGGTTGCCGCCAAACGTGGTGGTGTGCAGGAACGGGTTGTCGAACAGTACCGAAAACACTTCTTCCGTCGCGACCGTCGCGCCAATCGGCATCACGCCGCCGCCAAGCGCTTTGGCAAGACAGAGAATGTCCGGCTGCACGTTTTCATGCTCGCAGGCGAACATTTTGCCGGTGCGGCCCATGCCGGTCTGCACCTCGTCGAGGATAAGCAGCGCGCCGTATTCATCGCAGAGCTTGCGCACGGCCGGCAGGTAGCCCGGCGGCGGCAGGATCACGCCGCCTTCCCCCTGAATAGGCTCCAGGATCACGGCCGCCACGTCATCGCCGGTTTTCTTGCATTCACTCAGCAGCTCGCGCAGCGCGTCGATATTGCCGAACGGCACATGGCGAAAGCCTGGCAGCAACGGCATAAACGGTTTGCGAAACGCCGCTTTCGCGGTGGCGGAGAGCGCGCCGAGCGATTTGCCGTGGAAGGCGCCGCTGGCGGCCACGAAGGTGAATTTGCCGCGCGGCGACTGATACGCTTTGGCAAGCTTAATCGCCGCCTCGACCGATTCCGTTCCGCTGTTGCAAAAGAAGCTGTACTTGAGTTTGCCAGGCGTCAGCGCGGCGAGGGTTTTGGCGAGCATCGCTCTTAGCGGGTCGAGCAGCTCCTGACTGTGCAGAGGCTGTTTCGCAAGCTGATTTTCTACGGCGGATACAACAACTGGATTACGGTGCCCCACGTTAAAAATGCCAAATCCACCCAGGCAATCAAGGAACTCCTGTCCCTGGGTGTCGACAAGCGTATTAAGCCCTCCCGCCTGCCACTCTACGGCTCCGTAATCCCCGCCAGCGGTGACTGATTTTCGATACTCTAAGAATCCTGGGTTTACATGCTGCTGGAAGTAATCATGCACCTCCTGGTTAAGTGCTTTCATCTCCTCATGCGTCAGCGTGCGCTTTTCGATGAGATTCAGTGCGTGCGCGGTACAGGCAAGAGCCGAGGCGCTGTTAGGTAACCTGTTCAAAATGTGCCCCTTTGGATCGCGTATCACATGATACCGATATTAAGTATTGCAGCCTTTGCGCCACATCGCCGCAGGCCCTGAAAATCGGGATAAACCGCTGTGAAGCGCCGGGAGACGCGGCACGAAATCATTCCTAAAAAACCATTGCGGCGCTTAATGCTGCCGCCCGCGAGCGGGTTAGAGAGGTGAAAAGCGGTGTTGCACCCTGACAGGGCAGCGGTGCGCGGTAGTGGCGCATCTGCGCGCAGATATTTCAACGCAGACGTTTCTGTATATAATTCACAGAAAATATATTTTCGTGAGGTAATCACGCTATTTACTGATTTGCCGCCAGGTTATTTTCCATGCGCCTCTTTATTCTGGCGCATATGCCTGATAACCGGGGCGGTTGTTGTTTTATGAGGTCAGCATGGATTTGCACCAGATAGATTTATCGTTAAAAGAATTAAATTATGCTGTTAAATTACATTATGAATGGACCGGCAAATTCTTAGAGCTCGTATTATTAGGAAACGAGCCAGATAACACGTTTATGCATCCGCAATCCCATCTTTATTGTCGTTTCTGTCAGTGGATGACGGCCCATCAGAATATCGCTTTCCGTTACCTTCATTTCGCGAAAGCGATTAGCGAAACGCATAAAGCGATGCATGATAAAGCCCGATACTTAATAAACGCGATTGCCAGTAACCAGGTGGATTCCGCAGCGTTATATGCCTACCACGAGGCGCAACAACAGTTTGTGGCCAGCATTGATGATTACCGCCAGCAGCTCATTTCTCTGCGTAACCGGCACGATACGCTTACCGGTCTGCCGCTGCGCCAGCTGCTGTATGAAGATTTCGAGTTCCTGCACGCCCACGCGCGCGAACAGACGCTGTGGCTGCTGATTATCGATATCGACCGTTTTAAAAAAGTGAATGATACCTACGGGCATAACGCGGGTGACGACGTGCTGCGCGAGGTGGCGCAACGGTTTAAAAACGAAGCGCGTTGCTGCGAACAGGTGTATCGCTTCGGCGGGGAGGAGTTCATTGCGCTTCTGGAGTCTCATACGCAGGAAGAGGCGCGCGAAGCTGGCGTGCGGCTGTGTAGGTGCCCAGGCCAGCTTCCGCTTACGCTTGATGGCGAGACGCTGAACGTTACCGTGACGGGCGGCCTGACGTGCGTACGGCGCAATGAAACACTGCATGAGGCAATTGGTCGCGCGGACGATGCCATGTATTTCGGCAAAAATAACGGACGCAACCGCTGTATTCTGGCGCGCGCCGACGGCACGCTGGAAACGCTAAAGTAACGCGTATTAATTATTCACCATGGTAAATAATTGCGGATATAAATTATCGGCGTGATGCAGAAAGAAATGATGGGTAAATGCATAAATTGCGAGCTGAATCGTATTTAACAGCTAAAGATAATTTATATATCGCCGACATAACAAGGCAGAAAAAAGATTAACAATTGGATAACCTGCCTAAGGACGTCGTTATGTCTTCTCAGCCGTTCGTTACGCAGCGTGAAGTTACGCTCGCTAACGACACCACGCTTATGTCTACCACCGATCTGCAAAGTTATATTACCCATGCCAACGACGCTTTCGTCGAGGTGAGCGGGTATACGCTTGAGGAACTGACCGGCAGCCCGCACAACATGGTGCGCCACCCGGATATGCCGAAAGCGGCTTTTGCCGATATGTGGTACACGCTGAAGCAGGGCGAGCCCTGGACCGGCATCGTGAAAAACCGCTGCAAGAACGGCGATCACTATTGGGTGCGCGCCAACGTCGCGCCGATGGTGCGCAGCGGGAAAATTACCGGCTTTATGTCGATTCGCACCAAAGCCAGCGCGGAAGAGATAGCCGCGGTCGAACCACTCTATAAAGCGCTGCGCGAGGGGCGTAAACCGCGGCGTCTGTTTAAAGGACTGGTGCTGCGCAACGGCGTGTGGGGCAAACTCCCGACGCTGCCGTTACGCTGGCGCCTGCGCGGCGTGATGGCCGCGCTGTTTGTGGCCTGGACCGCGGTCATGGCCTGTACCGGCACGCCCCTGCTGGCCCCGACGCTTATGGCTGCGGTGATGCTGCTGCTTGGCGGCGCGGTGCTGGAGTGGCAGATTGTTCGCCCGCTTGAAAACGTGGCGCGTCAGGCGCTGCGCATTGCGACAGGCGAGTCGCAAAGCATCGCGCATATCAACCGCGTCGATGAGGTCGGCGTGACGCTGCGCGCCATCGGGCAACTGGGACTGATGTGTCGCTGGCTGATGAATGATGTTTCAGGCCAGGTCAGCAATGTACGCAGCGGCAGCGAAACGCTGGCGCGCGGCAATGAGGATCTTAACGAGCGCACCCGTCAGACGGTGGTTAACGTGCAACAAACCGTCACTACCATGAACCAGATGGCGGCATCGGTGCAAAACAACTCCGCCACGGCGGCGGCGGCGGATAAGCTCTCCAGCGAGGCGAGCGACGCGGCGCGTCTCGGCGGGCAGACAATGCAAACCGTGGTCCAGACCATGGATGAGATTGCCGACAGCACGCAGCGCATCGGCTCCATCACGGCGCTTATTAATGACATCGCGTTTCAGACCAACATTCTGGCGCTCAACGCCGCCGTCGAAGCGGCGCGCGCGGGCGAGCAGGGCAAAGGTTTTGCCGTTGTGGCGGGCGAAGTGCGCCATCTGGCGAACCGCAGCGCGAACGCCGCTAACGATATCCGTAAACTCATTGATGCCAGCGCCAGCAAGGTGGCGTCCGGTACGGTGCAGGTGCATGACGCGGGCCGCACCATGCAGGATATCGTCAACCAGGTGGAGAATGTGACGCGCCTGCTGGGGCAGATAAGCCAGGCGACCACCGAGCAGGCCGACGGGCTGTCCGATCTCACCCGCGCCGTGGCGGAACTGGACGCCATCACCCGCAAGAACGCGGCGCTGGTCGATGAAGGCGCGCAGGTTTCGTCGATGGTAAAATACCGTGCTGGCCGCCTTCAGGATGCGGTGACGGTATTGCATTAATTTCGGTTAAAGGCGGCGCCATGCCGCCTTTCTCTTTTTGCTTCACGCTTCTTCTTCACGCCACAAATTTATCAATTTGTGCCCTTTCAGGTGTTCCGCTTATTTGTTGTCTTAATGTTAAAATCAAATTAAATAAATGTATTTAATTTAACCCCTTCATTTTAAATTGTTTTTCCCATCTTCCTGAACCCACACAAAAAAGTGTTTCCGCTTCGCTGTAATTAATTGCGCAATTAAGTGATCTGGCGCACATTTGGCCGATCAATAGCCGCATATTAATAGCCATAGGCTATTGTTTTTGGGGTTTATAAAAGAAAAAAACGATCAAACTCATAAAGTTACAAAAGGGCCTGACGATAACGACTTTTGTCGATCCCCGCAGGTTCGGCGGATCACGTTATCCATCGCTGCGATTTCCGTTTCGTCAGCGCAAAATAACCCGTTCAACGGAGTGAATATGTCCATCCGCGATATTAAAATTCGCACAAAGCTTATTTTCGCTTTTGCTTTTTTTATTGTTTTGCTACTTATCAGCGCCGGTTTATCACTCGGCAGTCTGAGCCAGGCCAATAATAATATTCAGCAGGTTATCGCTGAGGATTATCCCACTACCGTAAAAGCCAATCAGCTTATCGAAAATTTCCAGAGCTTCGTCAGTACGCAGCAATTAATGCTGATGGACGAGAACCAGCGCTGGACGCAGCAGTCCGAGGCGCAGCTTAGCGCCATCAGCGGGCGTATTAGCGCCTTGCTTGCCGATTTGAATAAAACGCTGACCGACGACGCCTCGCGTCAGGCGCTGGCGCAAATCGCCGACGTGCGTAAGCAGTATCTGGCCTCGCGCTTTCGCATTCTCGATGCGGTAAAACGCAACGATCGCAACGCGGCGCTGGAGGAGATGATGTCCACCACGGTAACGCTTCAGAATGAATATAAATCGCGGGTACAGGCGCTGATTAAAATTCAGGACAACCATATGCGCGAGGCGGGCGTGACGGTGGCGAAAGATTTCAGCGGCAACCGCGCGCTGACCATCGGCCTGACGCTGCTATGCGTGGTGCTGGGCTCGCTGATGGGCTGGCTTATCGTGCGCGCCATTACGCGTCCTCTCGACCAGGCGGTGCGCTTTGCCGGCGCGATTGCTGAAGGCGATCTCACCCGCTCGGTGGAGGTACAGGCGCGCGATGAAACCGGCGTGTTGCTGCATGCGCTGATGGATATGAAACAGCGGCTGCAGGCGATTGTGCAGGAGGTGCAGTACAGCGCGGAAAGCATCTCCAGCGCGGCGTCGCAGATTGTCGCGGGCAACCAGGATCTGGCGGCGCGCACCGAAGAGCAGGCCAGCTCCGTAGAGCAGACGGCCGCCTCGATGGAGCAGATCACCTCGACGGTGAAAAACACCGCCGATAATACCAGTGAGGCGACGCGGCTGTCGTCTGACGCCGCCGGTGTGGTGAAGCGCAACGGCGAGATGATGCAGCAGGTGACGGACAAAATGCGCGTCATTCGCGGCACGTCTGACCGGATGTCAGACATCATCAACCTGATCGATTCCATCGCGTTTCAGACCAATATTCTGGCGCTTAACGCCGCCGTGGAAGCGGCGCGCGCGGGCGAACATGGCCGCGGTTTCGCGGTAGTCGCAGGCGAAGTGCGCCAGCTGGCGCAGAAAAGCGCCTCATCGGCGAGCGAGATCCGCGCGCTGATAGAGGACTCGACCGGTCAGACGCGCGAAGGCATGGAGCTGGTAGAAAAAGCGAGCGGTCTGCTGCATGGCATGGTCGCGAACGTTAGCGAAATGGACACGATCCTGCGTGAAATTGCACAGGCGAGCCGTGAACAGACTGACGGTATCTCGCAGATCAACAGCGCCATCGGCATGATTGACACCACCACGCAGCAGAACTCCGCGCTGGTGGAGGAATCGGTCGCGGCGGCCTCGTCGCTTAATGACCAGGCGCACCACCTGAAAGAGATGATTAAAGTGTTCCGTCTCAGCGCCTGATAACACAACGGCGGTGGCCTGCCGCCGCCGTTGCCGTTAATCGAGCTGGGAGATAGCCAACGCCGCGCGGTCTATGATGCCGATAATCTGCTTTAACGTCTCCGGGCTGATTTCCGCCTGATTCACCTTCAAATCCAGCACCGCTTTCATGTTATCGAGCGCCCGTTTCATCTGCGGATCTTTACGCAGCTTGTGCCCGATGGCGCGCGCCCGCATCCGCGCCTGAATGTGATCCAGCGCCTCGCGGTTTTCCAGAAGCCACGCGCGGCCTGCGTCGGTAATCGCGATTTTCTTCCGACCGCTTTCTTCTTCGCGCAGCACGACAAACCCCTGCGCCTCCAGCGCATCGAGCGTCGGGTAGACCACGCCTGGGCTCGGCGCGTAATGGCCTGCGGTCAGCGTTTCGATGGCTTTGATAAGTTCGTAACCGTGGCTCGCGCCAGCGCACAGGATATCCAGCATGACGAGACGCAGTTCGCCATTGCCGAAAAAGCGCGGGCGGCGATGGCCTTCCGGCCCGTGGCGGCCTTCGCGGCGAGGGGATGAAGCGTGGCGGTCGTCTGAACGCATAAGGGATCTCCGGGTTAAACAGATATATCTTAACTATATCTTTTTTATGGCTGGATGTCTTTTCTAACAGCGATAGAAATACAGGTCATTGATTATAAAAAGATAAAATCCATAATGTTGCGCGATGTGCGGTTTTTGTTCAGGCTATCGAAAAATCGCTTGCCATTTCCGTTGTTGGCAATCATTATCATTTACGACTATTTAGATATATCTAATTTACCGTTTACGTTGGCAGGTTAATGATGAATCAGACCACTCAATTTCCGCAGCGCGTGCGTAACGCGCTGCGTTTTCGCGAAATTACCGTGCTGAAAAGCGAGCGCATCAGCGGCTTTCAGCGCCTTGTGTTTGGCGGCGACGCGCTGGCGGGCTTCAGTTCGCGCGGCTTCGACGACCATATCAAAGTGTTTTTCCCGCAGGACGGCGCGCCATTTGTGCCGCCTGACGTCACCGATGACGGCATCGTCTGGGCAGGCGACGTGCGCCCGCCGTCACGCGATTACACGCCGCTGTTTGACGAGGCGCGCCAGCAGTTAACTATCGATTTTTACGTGCATGAATCTGGCGTGGCGAGCGACTGGGCCGTTGCGGCAAAACCTGGCGATACGCTCTGCATCGGCGGACCGCGCGGTTCGTTAGTGGTGCCGGAAGATTACGCCTGGCAGCTCTACGTGTGCGATGAGTCCGGGATGCCTGCGCTGCGCCGCCGTCTTGAGGCGCTCCGCGCGCAGGCGAAACCGGTGCAGGTGAACGCTATCGTGACGGTGAGGGATGAAGCGCTGAAAGGCTATCTGTCGCACCTCGGCGACTTTAACCTTCAGTGGGTGGTCGGTCATGACGTGCAGGCGGTGGAAGAGAAACTGGCCGCGCTGACGGTGCCGCAGGACGATTATTACCTCTGGATAACCGGCGAAGGAAAAGTCGTTAAACGCTTAAGCGAACCGTTTGAAGGGCGCGTGAACCCTCAGCTGATGCGCGCCGCGGCGTACTGGCACAGCAAGTAATCGCGTAGATCGGCAAAGAAGGGGGCTGGCGTTTTTTTCCGCAGAATAACCCTTCTTTTTTTGTCACTTCCGGACGTATAATCGCCGCCCTTTGTCGATCTTTTGCCTTTTTCCGGAAGCACTATGAGTTCCCTGAGCCTGATCCAGCCGGATCGCGATCTGTTCTCCTGGCCCCAGTACTGGGCGGCCTGCTTTGGGCCTGCGCCCTTTTTACCGATGTCGCGCGAGGAGATGGACCAGCTTGGCTGGGACAGCTGCGATATTATTCTCGTCACCGGCGATGCCTACGTCGATCACCCGAGCTTCGGCATGGCTATTTGCGGCCGTATGCTGGAGGCGCAGGGCTTTCGCGTCGGGATCATCGCGCAGCCGGACTGGAGCAGCAAAGACGACTTCATGCGCCTTGGCAAACCGAACCTGTTTTTCGGCGTGACCGCCGGGAATATGGATTCGATGATCAACCGCTACACGGCGGATCGCAAACTGCGCCACGACGACGCCTACACGCCGGATAACGAAGCCGGAAAACGCCCCGATCGCGCGACGCTGGTCTATACCCAGCGCTGTAAAGAGGCCTGGCGCGACGTGCCGGTCATCCTGGGCGGCATTGAGGCGAGCCTGCGCCGCACCGCGCATTACGATTACTGGTCTGACACCGTGCGCCGCTCGGTGCTGGTGGATGCCAAAGCCGACATGCTGATTTTCGGCAACGGCGAGCGTCCGCTGGTGGAAGTGGCGCATCGTCTGGCGATGGGCGAGCCTATCGCCACGATCCGGGACGTGCGTAATACGGCAATCATGCTGAAAGAAGCCCTGCCGGGCTGGACGGGCGTGGATTCCACGCGTCTCGACACGCCGGGGCGCATTGATCCGATCCCGCATCCGTATGGCGACGATCTGCCGTGCGCTGACGGCAACAAACCGGAAAAGCCCGAAGTGAAAACCGTCACCGTTCAGCCGCCGCGCCCGAAGCCGTGGGAGAAAACCTACGTGCTGCTGCCGTCGTATGAAAAAGTGAAGGGTGACAAAGTACTTTACGCGCACGCCTCGCGCATTCTGCACCACGAAACCAACCCCGGCTGCGCCCGCGCGCTGATGCAAAAGCATGGCGATCGTTATATCTGGATTAACCCGCCTGCGATCCCGCTCTCGACCGAAGAGATGGACAGCGTGTTTGCGCTGCCGTATCAGCGCGTGCCGCACCCGGTGTACGGCAAAAAGCGCATTCCGGCCTGGGAAATGATCCGCTTCTCGGTGAACATTATGCGCGGCTGCTTCGGCGGCTGTTCGTTCTGCTCCATTACCGAACATGAAGGGCGCATTATCCAGAGCCGCTCGGAAGACTCGATCATTAATGAGATAGAAGCGATCCGCGACGCGGTGCCGGGCTTTACCGGCGTGATTTCCGATCTCGGTGGGCCGACGGCCAATATGTATATGCTGCGCTGCACTTCGCCGCGCGCCGAGCAGACCTGCCGTCGCCTGTCGTGCGTCTACCCGGAGATCTGCCCGCATATGGATACCGATCACACGCCGACGATCAACCTCTACCGCCGCGCGCGCGATCTCAAGGGCATCAAGAAGATCCTGATCGCCTCCGGCGTGCGGTACGATTTGGCGGTAGAAGATCCGCGTTATATCAAAGAGCTGGCGACACACCATGTCGGCGGTTATCTGAAGATTGCCCCGGAGCATACCGAAGAGGGGCCGCTCTCAAAAATGATGAAGCCGGGCATGGGCAGCTATGACCGCTTTAAAGAACTGTTCGATACCTATTCAAAACAGGCGGGCAAAGAGCAGTACCTGATCCCGTACTTTATCTCCGCGCACCCCGGCACGCGCGATGAAGATATGGTGAACCTGGCGCTGTGGCTGAAAGCGCGCCGTTTCCGGCTCGATCAGGTGCAGAACTTCTATCCGTCGCCGCTCGCCAACTCGACCACCATGTATTACACCGGCAAAAACCCGCTCGGCAAAATCGGCTACAAAAGTGAAGACGTGGTGGTGCCGAAAGGCGATCGCCAGCGCCGCCTGCACAAGGCGCTGCTGCGCTATCACGATCCGGCCAACTGGCCCGTTATTCGCGAGGCGCTGGAGGCGATGGGTAAAAAGCATCTGATTGGCTCGCGCAGCGACTGCTTAGTGCCCGCGCCGACCACCGATGAGATGCGCGCGGCGAAACGGCAGTATCGGCACACGCAGCCCGCGCTGACCAAACACACCCCGGTGAGCCATCAGCGCCAGGGCCTGCCGAAAACGAAGAAAACGGCGCGCTGAGCCCATAAAAAAAGCACCGCTCGCGGTGCTTTTTCTTTATGTCAGGGCTGCGTTTAGCGACGAACGGCGATCGCTTCGATTTCGATTTTCACGTCTTTCGGCAGACGCGCCACTTCGACGCAGGAGCGCGCCGGGAAAGTCG
This sequence comes from Cronobacter turicensis z3032, assembly GCA_000027065.2. Classification (NCBI taxonomy): domain Bacteria; kingdom Pseudomonadati; phylum Pseudomonadota; class Gammaproteobacteria; order Enterobacterales; family Enterobacteriaceae; genus Cronobacter; species Cronobacter turicensis. Next base: position 525,260 of record FN543093.2, read on the forward strand.
CGTTATGCTCGGTGAAAAACGCTTCGTAAGTGGCGTTAACGGTGGCGAAGTCGTTCAGATCTTTGACGAATACCGTGGTTTTCACGATATCGCCGACTTTCAGGCCAGCGGCTTCGATAATCGCTTTCACGTTATCCAGCGACTGGCGCGCCTGGGCGGCGATGTCGTCCGGCACGCTGCCGGATTTCGGGTCAACCGGGATCTGACCGGAGGTGATAACCATGTTGCCCAGATCGACAGCCTGAACGTAAGGACCGATAGCGGCAGGGGCATTTTCCGTGGCGATAGTGCGGGACATAATTTCTCCTGAAGTTAACAGCGGTAAGGCTCCCGCTCATTATAGGGAGCCGCAAGGCCATTGCCAGCCACAATTAATCCGCCAGCACGACGTGACGCGCGAACTCTTTCTCACAATATTTGCACTTCAGCTGCACCGCGTCGCCGCGCGTTTTCACAGCAAAGCTGGAGGCGACCGGCTCGGTACGGCTGATGCAGTTGCCGTTCGGGCAGACCAGCACATTATCGATACGATCCGGCAGGCTCGGCTTGCTCTTGCCTACCACTTCGTAATCGTCGATGCGGTTTACCGTCGCCTGCGGCGCGTAGAGCGCGAGCTGATTGACCTGCTCGTCCGTCAGGAAGGTGTTTTCAATCTTGATTAAATCTTTGCGGCCCATTTCGCCGGAGGGCAGGTTAAGGCCGATGGTAATGCGCTGATCCGTTTCGGTAAGCTTAAACAGGGAAAGCAGCTTGAAGCCGACCTGCGCCGGAATATGGTCAATCACCGTGCCGCGGCGAATGGCTTCTACCTGAAGTTTATTGTCATGGGTCATGAGCTTCTCCTTACAGAGCTAAATCGCGATTCAGTACCAGCGCCAGCAGCGCCTGACGGGCGAAAATACCGTTGCCCGCCTGCTGGAAATACCAGGCGTGGGGCGTTCTATCCACGTCGGTAGTGATTTCATCAATGCGCGGCAGCGGGTGCAGCACTTTCATGTTGTCGCGCGCGCCCTGAAGATCGGCGGCGCGCAGCACAAACTGGGCCTTCACGTTGGCGTATTCCGACGGGTCGAGACGCTCTTTCTGCACGCGGGTCATGTAGAGAATATCCACTTCCTGGACCACGTCGTCGATGGCGCTGTGCAGGCTCCACGGAATGCCTTTTTCATCCAGCATATCGAGAATGTATTGCGGCATCGCCAGCGCGTCCGGGGCGATAAAGCAGAAGCGGTTGCCGTTGAACTTCGCCAGCGCCTGCGCGAGCGAATGCACCGTGCGGCCATATTTCAGGTCACCCACCATCGCGATGGTGAGGTTCTCAAGGCGTCCCTGCGTCTCCTGGATGGTAAAGAGATCCAGCAGCGTCTGGGTTGGGTGCTGGTTGGCCCCGTCGCCCGCGTTCAGCACCGGCACGCCGCCGGAAAACTCGGTCGCCAGACGCGCCGCGCCCTCCTGCGGGTGGCGCATCACGATGGCGTCCACATAGGTGCTGATGACAGAAATGGTGTCCGCCAGCGTTTCGCCTTTTTTGCCAAGGGACGTGTTACTGCTGTCGGAGAAGCCGACCACCGCCGCGCCCAGACGGTGCATGGAGGTCTCAAACGACAGGCGGGTGCGGGTCGAGGCTTCGAAGAAGCAGCTGGCGATCACTTTGTGCTTCAGAAGCTCCGGCTGCGGGTTCGCTTTCAGCTTCGCCGCCGTCTCCAGCACCAGCTCAAGCTCGGCGCGGCTGAGATCGTTGATGGAAATAATATGTTTTTGATAAAGCGGATTAGCCATTTTTGTCTCCTCTTTAGGCCGGCGGACAAACGCTGGACAAAAAAAAAGCCCCTCATTGAGGGGCTTTTAACAGCAATTCGGGAACGGAAAGAGCAACGGCCTGGCCGTCAGCTTTCTGACGACGCGGTAAGACAAAATGTCGAACACACTGGACCATGCTTCCCTCCGGCAAATTGCCCGGCATTATACGCATGTGCGTTTAGCTGACAAGCAGGAAATGCACACTTTGCGCTCAGGAATCGATTGCTGTGAATATTAATGCATTAGAAGTAAATAATTAATACGCTTGTGAACCAGCGCGGTGCGCTTCACATCGCGCGGCGCTATCCAGACAATACTGCTACCCGCCACCACGCCTAATACCTCCGGCAAAGCGTGATAATCCAGCACTTTCGCCACCGCGCGGCCATAGCCCGCCACCGTATGAACAAGGATAAATTCGCTGTTATGTTCAACGCTCACCACCATTTCCGCGATCGAGCGTGCGGCGTCCGGCGCGGGCTGTAATAGCGGATTCAGGGAATAAATTTTTTGTCCTTTGGCGTTGCGGATTTTAATTACGCCGAGCAGTTTCAGCAGGCGTGAGACGGAGGACTGGCTGATATTGTCGAACCCCTGGCGCTGCATGTCGCGCCGGATCTCCTCCTGAGAGCAGTAGGTTTTGTTGCTGATGAGCCGCTGGCATACCGTCATTTGCTCCTGCTCTTTTCCGGAATAATCACCGTAATCCTTCATGGACAGTCACTCCTTACGTTGATGAAAGTTGAAGAAAAACGATATGGTTTTCCCGGCCCGCGTCCAGGGGGAAAACGTAATAACCTGACAATTTACGGGCTTTTGCTGAAATGATCGGCGTTTTATGCGGCGCAACGCCCTGGCTGACCGCGCCGCAACGCCATGTCAGGCTAAAACAGCGCGCCAAGACTGAGGGCGGCCATGTTCAGCACCGTCAGGATCAGTATGAGCGGCGCAACCCATTTCAGATAACGCACATAAGGTACGCGAGCGATAGCCAGGCCGCCCATCACCACGGCTGAGGTGGGCGTAATCAGATTCACGATCCCGGAGGCGGACTGATAGGCGGTGACCACCAGATCGCGCCCTACATGGGCGAAATCCGCGAGCGGCGCCATGATAGGCATCGTCAGCACGGCAAGGCCGGATGACGACGGCACCAGGAACGAGAGCACCACTTCAATCCAGTACGTCACGTTGATAAACACCGTGGTGGACAGCCCGGATACCAGGTTTTCCGCGCTGTGCAGAATCGTGTGGGTGATCATGCCGTTATCCATTACCACCACAATACCGCGCGCGATACCGATAATGAGCGCCACGCCGAGCAGATCCCGCGCGCCGTCGATAAAGGTGCTGGTGAACGCTTCTTCGCTCATGCGCGCCACCACGCCGGTGATAATCGCGGCGGCGAGGAACACGCCGGAAATCTCACCCATCCACCAGCCGCGCACCGCCACGCCGTAAATCATCACCGCAAACGAGGCGGCGAAAATGATCAGGATGATTTTGCGCGTCATGGTGAAGGGGAGCATGTCGGCAGAGCGGTTGCCGAGAAAGTGCGCGCGGTTGGCTTCCCACTGGTCCGCCACCACGGAGAGTGACGGGTCCTGACGCACGCGACGGGCGTAACGCATCACCCACAGCACGCAGATAACCCAGCCGATAACCAACAGCGCCACGCGCAGCCAGATGCCGCTGGTGAACGGAATACCGGCGGCGTTGGCGGCAATCACCGTTGCGAAGGGGTTAATGGTGGAGCCGAGCGTGCCGATGCCCGCGCCCAGCAACACCGTGGCGGCGGCGACCAGCGGGTCGAAGCGCGCGGCCATCATGACCGGCACCAGCAGGGTATAAAACGGCAGCGACTCTTCCGCCATGCCGTAGATGGTGCCGCCCGCGGCGAACAGCGCCATCAATATCGGGATCATCCACTCTTCTTTGCCGTGTAACCGCTCCGTCACGCGCTCGATCCCGGCGTCGATGGCCCCGGTTTTATTCACCACGCCCAGAAAGCCGCCGATGATCAGCACAAACAGCGCCACGTCGATGGCCCCTGCGGTATAGGTCACGTGGTTGTAAAGGCCATCCACCGGGGCCAGCAGAATGGCGGTAATGCCCTGCGGATGCGCCTCGACGGGGGCGTAAGTGCCCGCGACCGGCACCTCTTTGCCGAGCGTGTCGTTCATCGCCATCTGGTATTTCCCGGCAGGCACTACCCAGGTGAGCGCCGCCACCAGCGCGATAAGCACAAACAAAATCGTATAAGCGGAAGGAAATTTGAACCTGTGCATGAGGGTATCTCCGAAGCGGCGGGCGCACCGGCGGCGCGCCCGCAAAGATTATTCGCCAAGCGTCGCCACCATCACGGCTTTGATGGTGTGCATACGGTTCTCCGCCTCATCAAACACAATGGAGCAGGGGGACTCGAACACGTCATCCGTCACTTCCAGCCCTTTCAGGCCATAAGCGACTTCGATTTCGCGGCCGACGGTGGTGTGCTCGTTATGAAACGCCGGCAGGCAGTGCATAAATTTGACGTTCGGATTGCCGGTCGCTTTCACCACCGCCTGATTGATCTGGTAGGGTTTCATCAACGCGACGCGCTCGGCCCACGCTTCTTTCGGCTCGCCCATCGATACCCAGACGTCGGTGTAGAGGAAATCCACACCGTCCACGCCTTCGTCCACATGCTCCGTAAGAATGATGCGCGCGCCGGTCTCAGCGGCGAGTGCGCGGCATTGTTCGACCAGCGCCTCTTCCGGCCAGAAGGCTTTCGGCGCCACCAGGCGGATCTCCATGCCCATTTTCGCCGCGCCTACCATCAGCGAGTTGCCCATGTTGTTGCGCGCGTCGCCAAGATACGCAAAGCGGATCTGCGGAAGCGTTTTGCCTGGCGAGTGCTCCAGCATGGTCATCAGGTCGGCCAGGATTTGCGTCGGATGAAATTCATTGGTCAGCCCGTTCCATACCGGCACGCCCGCGAATTTGGCAAGCTCCTCAACGATCTCCTGGCCGTAGCCGCGATATTCGATGCCGTCATACATGCGTCCCAGCACGCGGGCGGTATCTTTCATTGACTCTTTATGACCAATCTGCGAGCCGCTCGGCCCGAGGTATGTCACCTGCGCGCCCTGGTCAAATGCGCCGACTTCAAACGCGCAGCGGGTGCGGGTGGAGGTTTTTTCGAAAATCAGCGCGATGTTTTTGCCCACCAGCGTTTTCTTCTCGCGCCCGGCCTTTTTATCGGCTTTCAGCTGCATGGCCAGATCGATGAGGTACTGGATCTCCGCCGGGGTGTAGTCGAGCAGTTTCAGGAAGTTGCGGTTTTTCAGGTTGATAGTCATGGTTAAATCCTTTTTGCATTAAAGCGGTGAGAAAACTTACTGGCGAATCAACGTGCCTTTATCGCCCGCGAGGATGGCCGGGCCGTCGCCCAGCGCGCCGATCCCTGCGATGCCGCCGCACTGCTCAACGAAGGCGCAGCACGCGGCCACTTTCGGCCCCATGGAGCCTGCATCGAAGTGCAGCTCCGCCAGCTGCGAGGGCGTTACGTGGGTCATGGGGCGCTGGGTCGGCTTACCCCAGTGGACATACACCGCGTCGGCGTCCGTCAGGATCAGCAGCGCGTCGGCGTGCAGCTGGCGCGCCAGCAGCGCGGCCGAGAGATCTTTATCGATAACCGCCTCGATGCCGTGGTAACCGTCGGCTTTATCCACCACCGGCACGCCGCCGCCGCCGTTGCAAATCACCAGATGGTCGCGCTCGATAAGCGCTTTGATGGCGTCGCTCTCGACAATCCGCTGCGGCTGAGGCGAAGGCACCACGCGACGGAAATAAGGCCCGTCGGCTTTCATCGTCCAGCCTTTCTCCGCGGCGAGCTGGTCCGCCTGGGCTTTGTCATATACCGGGCCGATGTATTTGGTCGGGTTCTTAAACGCCGGGTCAGCGTCATCCACCGCCACCTGCGTCAGCAGCACGCTGACTTCGCGATCCGGCAGCTGGTTTTTCAGCGACTGCTGTAACAGGTAACCAATCATTCCCTGACTTTCGGCGCCCAGAATGTCGAGCGGATAAGGCGTGACGTTCAGATAGGCGCTGTTTTGCAGCGCCAGCAGCCCGACCTGCGGGCCATTGCCGTGCACCAGCACCACGCGCCACTGGCGGGTGAGCTGAGCAATGGTGTGGGCCGCCAGTTCGACGTTATGACGCTGAATATCGGCCTCCAGCGGTTCGCCGCGTTTCAGCAGCGCGTTGCCGCCAAGGGCCACGACCAGCGTGGGTTTCATTTCCATGGGGTTCTCCTTAAATGCCGTCGCGTTCCAGCGGGCAGCTCATGCAGCGCGCGCCGCCGCGTCCGCGGCCCAGCTCGTCGCCAGGAATCGGCAGCACGGTGATGCCGGCCTTGTCATATTTCTCGTTGGTCCAGGTGTTGCGCTCATAGCCGATCACTACGCCTGGGCGCACGGTCAGCACGTTGTTGGCGTCGTTCCACTGCTCGCGCTCGGCTTCAAACGCATCGCCGCCGGTGGTGATGAGCCGTATCTGGTCGATGCCGAGCGCCTGCTCCAGGGCGTATACCAGCGTTTTTTCTTCGGTACGTGCGATGCCGCCGTGCCCGTCCGGCGTTAAGGTCCAGCACTTCACGTCAGGGCGTACGACTTCCGGATAAACGGAGAAAGTGTCGATATCGATATGCGTCATCACGGTATCGAGGTGCATACAGGAGCGGTGTTTCGGCAATTCAACGGCAATAACGCGCGTCGCCTGCTGGTGTTTAAACAGGGCGCTCGCGAGGAATTCCACACCCTGCGGCGTGGTGCGCTCAGACATGCCGATTAATACCGCGCCGCGGCCAATCACTAATACATCGCCGCCTTCCAGCGTCGCGTGGTCATAATTAATATTCTGATCGCCGAAATATTTAATAAACTCGCCATCGGCGAAGGCCGGATGCCAGCGATAAATCGCGCGCAGATTATTGGTTTCGCGCTGGCGGGCCTGTTTCGCCATTGGGTTAATCGACACGCCGTTATATATCCAGCAGGATGTGTCACGGGTAAATAAATGGTTGGGCAACGGCTCCATAATAAAATCATTGGCGCCGTGCGTGTCCACGACCATATTATGAATGGAGGCCGGGATTTCGCTGAAGGTCAGGCCGCCGCTTAAACGCCGCGCCAGCTCACGGTGCGGCAGATCGGCAAGCCAGCCGCGGACATCCGAGGCAAAAGAGGGGCCGAGGCGGTATTCAGACACCTGTGTCTCCAGCAACCAGTCTTTGGCGGCCGGGATATCCAGCGTGCGCGTCAGGAGATCCGTCAGCAATAATACTTCTACGCCCTGGTCGCGCAGCGTACGGGCGAAAATATCGTGTTCTTCACCGGCGCGTTCTACGGATAATACATCATCGAAAAGTAATTCCTGGCAATTAGACGGCGTCAGTCTTTTCAGGCTTAAATTAGGGCGGTGCAACATGACGCTGCGTAATTGTCCAATTTCCGATCCCACGTAATGCTTTTCCATATTTATTCCTTCGCTAATTTTCAGAATAAAAACGGCGGCATTATGCGAAAGGTTTTCGCATAACGAGTTACCGTGCAGATTGAATTCGAAATTAATAGTAATGGAGTGCGGGGTTTATTGTGTGATGAATATCACGGGCGACGCGGTGATTTTACTATTCCGCCATAATGATGATTTATTTCATGGAAAGTTTAATTAATTTGTCGGGGGTTATGAATCGCTACGCAGAAAACACGGCGCTTATGCAGCGTTGTTAAGAATCTGTTTTTGGACAACAAATACACAAATAATTAAATTATTGATATTAAATGCTTTTATTTGGTCCGTAATATGGTTATGCATTTATGGTGCGCGATTATTTTGAATTGCTGAAAATAAAGCAAATAACTATGACGTAACCATGCCTGTTTGTGAGGTAAGTAAAACGTGATTCCCCTGTCTTTTTTCAGATAAACACTGGTAAAACAGTGGGATATAGCGAAGCTGTAAGTGGTATTCGCCAGGGTTATGCATAAAAGATGCATAAACGCCTGATGGGTATTAACAAGCCGGTAACGCTTCGTTCGATAACCATGCGCCAGAACAGCTTTTACCCATAAACCAGTGGCGCGCCGGCGGAATTACTCGTATAACACGACAAAATGAAACGCTGTTTTATATAAGGAGCTGGCATGATTATCGGTAACATTCACGCGTTGGGCGAATGGCTGCCTGCGCCGTTTCGCGAGGCGATTGAGCAGGTGAAGCAGCAGGTGACGGCGCAGACCGCGCCGGGCAAGTACGATCTGGATGGCGATCGCCTTTTTTTTCTGCTCTCAGAAGATACGACGGAGCCGCTGGCGGAACGCCGCGCCGAATATCACGCGCGTTATCTGGACATTCAGATTGTCCTGTCGGGCCGCGAAGGGATGACCTTCAGCACGTTGCCGCCGGGCGCGCCGGACACCGACTGGCTGGCGGATAAAGATATCGCGTTCCTGCCCGAAGGCGCACAGGAGAAAACCGTGGTGCTGGAAGAGGGCGATTTCGTGATTTTCTGGCCAGGCGAGGTGCATAAGCCGCTGTGCGCGGTGGGCGACCCGGCCCCGGTGCGCAAAGTCGTCGTGAAGATGTTGATGGCGTGAGTGGCTTGTAGATGGGTAGGGTGGGCACCCACCATCCAGTCATCCGGCAAGGCGGGTGCGCGATGCTTACCCGCCCTACGGTGAGCGTGGTTCTGTCGTTTCGTAGGGTGGGTAAGCGAAGCGCAGCCACCAATCGACCATCCGACCATCCGGCAAGGCGGGTGCGCGATGCTTACCCGCCCTACGGTGAGCGTTGTTCTGTCGTTTCGTAGGGTGGGTAAGCGAAGCGCAGCCACCAGTCGACCATCCGACCATCCGGCAAGGCGGGTGCGCGATGCTTACCCGCCCTACAGTCAGCGTTGTTCTGTCGTTTCGTAGGGTGGGTAAGCGCAGCGCACCCACCAACCCCGCGAGCTTACTCAGAGAGCGTCGCCACCATCACTGCTTTGATCGTATGCATCCGGTTTTCCGCCTGATCGAACACGATACTGTGGGTCGACTCAAACACCTCGTCGGTCACTTCCATGCCGCCTTTCAGGCCATACTCCTGCGCCATCTGCTTGCCGAGCGTGGTCTGGTCGTCGTGAAACGCCGGCAGGCAGTGCAGAAATTTCACGTTCGGGTTGCCGGTCTGCGCCAGCATCTGGCTGTTAACCTGATACGGCCGCAGCAGCGCGATACGCTCTGCCCACTTCTCTTTGGCTTCGCCCATCGACACCCAGACATCGGTATAAATGAAATCCGCGCCCTTCACGCCCGCGGCGATATCTTCGGTCAGCGTGATCCGCCCGCCGGTCTCTTTGGCCAGCGCCTGGCATTCGGTCACAAGCTTCGCGGCAGGCCAGCAGCTCTCTGGGGCGACAAGCCGTAAATCCAGCCCCATCAGCGCGGCGGCTTCTAACATTGAGTTGCCCATGTTGTTGCGCGCATCACCCGCGTACACCAGCGTCATCTCGTTAAACGCTTTGCCCGGCAGATGTTCCTGCATGGTGAGCAGATCCGCCAGTAATTGCGTCGGGTGAAACTCATCGGTCAGGCCGTTCCACACCGGCACACCGGCGAACTGCGCCAATGTTTCGACGATCTCCTGGCCAAAACCGCGATACTGAATGCCGTCGTACATGCGGCCCAGCACGCGGGCGGTATCTTTAATTGATTCTTTATGCCCAATCTGACTGCCGCTTGGCCCGAGATAAGTGACGCGCGCGCCCTGGTCATATGCGGCAACTTCGAAAGAGCATCGTGTGCGGGTTGAGTCTTTTTCGAAGATGAGCGCAATGTTTTTTCCGGTAAGCTTTTGAACTTCAACGCCGTTTTTTTTATCGTTTTTAAGCTTCGCCGAAAGCTCCAGCAACATGCGGATTTGAGCGGGCGTAAAATCGAGCAGTTTTAAAAACGATTTCTGGTACAACGCAGACATGATCCCCTCGCTGGCTGACGCCACTTATTGAATTAATATTCAACATATATGTATGAATATTCATTTGCAACCCCCGGTGTTAAAACTTTGCGGTGAAAGGTGGAGGCATTCCCGCGGGTGTGTGAAAATAGAAGGTATCTGCCACACACTGAGGAACGAGCCATGGCAAACCCGGAATTACTGGAAGAGCAGCGCGAAGAGACGCGTCTGATTATTGAAGAGCTGCTTGAAGATGGCAGCGATCCTGAGGCGCTGTACACTATTGAACACCACTTTTCGGCAGACGATTTCGACACGCTGGAGAAACTGGCGGTAGAAGTGTTCAAGCTTGGCTACGAAGTGACAGACCCGGAAGAGCTGGAGCTGGAAGAGGGCGGTGAAACCGTTATCTGCTGCGACGCGCTGAGCGAGTGCGCGCTGAATGCCGAGCTTATCGACGCTCAGGTCGAACAACTGATGAACATGGCGGAGAAGTTTAACGTCGAATATGACGGCTGGGGCACTTACTTTGAAGACCCGGACGGTGAAGGCGAAGACGAAGACGACGAAGGCATGGATGAAGACGACGACGGCGTTCGTCACTAAGTCGCACTTTGCGGCAGCGCGATGCTGCCGCATTTCAGGAACCCCGCATGAATTACGACGCACTCCTCCTCCCCGTTAAAAATTTCCTTCACTGCGCCACCCCGCAAGCCTGGATAGATGAAGCCAGAGCGCCGGAAAACTTACCGCTGCTGCTGACCGACCACATGATCTGCGAGCTGAAAGCCGCGCAAACCGCGATGCTGCTCATTCGCCGCTATGTCGCGGATAAAAGCGGCTCTGACGAATTGCTCGGCTGGCTACAGCCCTATGAAGATTTCACCTATCGTGAAGGCCCGGAGCCCGATTTCCTGGCGCTGCATAAGCGCATCGGTAAAAGCGTGATGCCGCATACCGACGATCCGTGGGGCCAGGCGCTCATCGACAGCATGGTGCTGCTCATCAAAGAAGAATTACACCACTTCTGGCAGGTGCGCGAAGTGATGCAGGCGCGTAACATCCCGTATGTCAAAATCACCGCCAGCCGCTATGCGCGCGGGATGCGGCGCGAAATGCGCACGTATGAGCCTGCGACGCTGGTCGACAAGCTGATTTGCGGGGCGTATATCGAAGCCCGCTCGTGCGAGCGTTTCGCGGCGCTGGCGCCATATCTGGACGATGACCTGCAGAAGTTTTACCTGTCGCTGCTGCGCTCGGAAGCGCGTCACTATCAGGATTACCTCACGCTGGCGCAGCAGATTTCGCCGGACGACATCGCGCCGCGGGTGCAGGCGCTGGGCGAGGCGGAAGCGCGGCTGATTAATCAGCCTGATGCGGAATTCCGTTTCCACAGCGGCGTACCGGCGCACGCGTAAAGCGTTGGGCGTTATAAAAACTATCAATACCGAAGGGATAAAGGATGAACTGGAATCATGTCATGCTCTCCGCGCTGGTGGGCATCGTGCTCGCCGTGGTGGCATCAACGCTCTATAAAAAGGGCAAAGTGAATAAACTCGCTGCCATCGCGATTTTTGTCGTCGGCATCGTGCTGTGGAATATCGCGGATATCGCCTGGCTGAAAAGCGGTCAGACTTCGCCGGAGCAGGGCTTTGACGAGGCGTTTAACAGCATGCCGCTGTATAAGCTGATTAAAGAAAACGATCCGGCTTTCTATGCGCGCATGCGTGGTCAGGCGCTGGACATGGCGAAGCAAGGCAAAACGCAGCAGGATATTATCGACACGATGCAGGCGAATATGGCCGGGCTTGAGATGCAACGCATTCAGTTCGCGCCGGATGATGACGTGGTGGCGTATATGCGCGTCAATATGAAACAGACCCGTGAGATGCAGCAGCACAGCGATGACGCCTGTTTCCGCTTCCTGATGCCGCAAGTAAAAGGCGGTGTAAACCCGATCCAGATGTTATCGAAAGAGGTCATCGCGGAGCGTATGGATGTCGAAATGAAGCTGCTGTCGGCAAGCTACGGACCGAATACGCATAAGGTGACGCCGGAAGAGCAGAAACTGGCTGAAGAGTCGCTGGCCCCGATTGGTCAGGCGCTGGCGGCGAAATATGGCGACACGATTGAGGTCTTTACCGATCCGCAAAAAGGCGTCGGACAGGAAAAGCAGGTCTGCAATATGGTGCAGGAGCTCTGGCATAACGTGCTGGCGCTGCCGCCGGAAAAAGCCGGGCCGGCTATTCGCGTCTCCATGCAACAATAATAAAAAAAGCCGGGTTAGCCCGGCTTTTTTATTTCAGGATTTCACGCCTTCAGAGCGTTTTTAACATCCGTACTTCGCAATCCACATGACCCGTCGCGCCGAGCGGCTCGGAAATATGCGCAAAGCCTAAGCGCTCATACAGCGCAATCGCCTCTTTTAAAAAGGCGGTGGTTTCGAGATAGCAGCGGCGATAGCCCTGCGCGCGAGCGAAATCCATGGCCTGTAACGCCAGCTTTTTCGCAAGCCCCCTGCCGCGCGCCACGGGCAGAAAATACATTTTTTGCAGTTCGCAGATGTCCGTTTCGCTACCGACCAGCGGTGCGATACCGCCGCCGCCTACCACTTCGCCGTCCAGTTCAATCACCCAGTACGCATAGCCAGGTTTGCTGTATTGCGTATAAAGCACGTCGAGATTCGGATCCGCGACGGTGTAGCCCTTATCCGCAGTCAGCCCGCATTCTGCGGAGACCTGGCGGATCACCCGGGCGACAGCGGCGTTATCCGCCGCCGTCATCCGGCGCATAATAATGTCTACTGGCGCCTCAACATTCATCATTTGCTCTGATGTCATCTGTTCAACATAGTGTTGTGCTTAATACCACTACAAGAAGAGTGACGCAAGCCCAGGAATATTGGCTGCTATTATTCTTCTCCGGGCTTTATTACACTAAAGTACGCACTGAATTAACCCTAAAATATTAATGGTTATAACGGCGCTTTTTTCTTTTTTATAGAATAAGGATTGTTATGTCAGACGATAATAAATTCCTGGCAGGGAATAAGACACACGCATTCTCGTTTCAGGGCAGCGGCGGCGGTTATTTCCCCGTCTGGCTGGTCAACATACTGTTAACGGTGTTCACTGCCGGGCTGTTTTTGCCCTGGGCGATGGTGCGCGCGCGCCGTTATTTTTATGAAAATACTGAACTGGCAGGCGCCCGTTTTTCTTACCATGCCACAGGCGGCGCGATTTTTGTCGGCTGGATCTGTCTCGCCATTCTCTATGCCGTGTTCGTGATTAATATCGCTTTTGAAAATACCTTTTTAACCGTCTGCATGGTGCTGCTGTTTATCGCGTTTGCGCCGTTCCTCATTATGCAGGGCCTGCGCTATCAGCTGCTGATGACGAAGCTTAACGGCCTGCGTTTTAGTTTTAAAGCCAGCCCCCTGCGCGCCTGGTGGGTGATGCTCGGCTGCCCGCTGCTGATTGCGATTCTGGTGTTTATCGTGCTTTCTCTCGTTATGACCCTTGCCGGCTCCAGCGGTAGCATGACCGGCATTATTGTGGCTATCGTGCTGGCGGTTGTGGTGAGCCTTGGCGGTACCGCGCTGATGCAGGGCATTTATGCCGCGCAGTGGTACGGGCTGCTGGTCAATAACCTGCAATACGGCAAACACCGTTTCGCCATCAACCTGAACGTAAAAACCTGCACCTTCATTTATCTCAAGGCGATGCTGCTGTTTGTGCCGTTTATCGTTATCGTGATGGTGATGGTAGTCCCCATGATGACCCAGATTTTGCAGCAAAGCCTGTACGGCGCGGGAAGCGAAGAAGCGATGCTGAGCGCTGGCTTGTCCATGATCTCCACCGTGGTAATGGCTTATATGGTTTATCTTGTCGGCATACTGGTCTGCTTTAGTTTCGCGTTCGTTAAAGTGCGTAACTACGCTTATCAGCAGATGTCTCTGGAAGGCGGTATTACCTTCCGCTCCACCGTGAGTGTCGGTACGTTCGTCTGGCTGATCCTGAGTAACTTCATGGTCTGCGGTATCACCTTTGGTCTGGCGTGGCCGTGGGCAAAAGTGCGTCTGACCCGTTACCTGCTGGAAAACACCCATGTTGACGGCGAGCTGGATAACCTGGCGCTGGTCGATCACGACGAGCAGCCGCGTAACGATCCGGCAAGCGTGCTGGGCCGTGGTTTCTCCATTCTGCCTTTCGCACTCTGAAAATGAGCTCCGGGCTACGGCCCGGTAAAAGCATAACGGCGCTCAGATGAGCGCCGTTTTTTTTGCGAAACGCAGACATAAAAAAAGCCGGGTCGCCCCGGCTTTTTATTTAACATGACTTACAGCGCGCTAATGACGCCCTGCTGTTCTATCAGTTTGGCTTTCGCCTCGTGATAGCCCGCCAGTTTTTCGCGCTCTTTCGCGATAACCGCTTCCGGCGCGCGGGCCACAAAGCCTTCGTTGCCGAGTTTGCTTTCGATGCGGCCGATCTCGCCTTCGATTTTGGCCACTTCTTTCGCCAGACGCGCCAGCTCGGCGTCTTTATCAATCAGCCCCGCCATCGGGATCAGCAGCTCGGCGCCGTCGATGATTTTGGTCACCGACACCGGGCCTTTGTCATCGGCAGGCAGCACGGTAATGCTCTCAAGGCGCGCCAGCGTCTGCAGGAAGCCGCGGTTGTCGTTAACACGACGCTGCGCGTCCTGGCTGCAACCACGCAGCAGCAATTCAAGCGGTTTGCCCGGCGCGATGTTCATCTCGGCGCGAATATTACGCACGGCGACGATCGCCTGCTTCAGCCACTCGGTATCCGCCAGCGCCGCGTCGTCCACGCGGGACGCGTCAAACGCCGGGAACGGCTGGAGCATAATGGTGTCGGCGTCGATACCGGCAATCACTTTCACGCGCTGCCAGATGGTTTCCGTGATAAACGGAATGATCGGGTGCGCCAGACGCAGCAGACCTTCCAGCACGGTCACCAGCGTGTTGCGGGTGCCGCGCAGCTCGGCTTCCGAACCGCCGTTCATGACCGGCTTGGTCAGCTCCAGATACCAGTCGCAGAACTGGTTCCAGGTGAACTCGTACAGAATGCCCGCCGCGATATCGAAGCGGAAGTTATCCAGCGCCTCGCGGTACGCTTTCACCGTCTGGTTGAATTCCGCCAGAATCCAGCGATCCGCCAGCGACAGCACTTTCTCGCCGCCGTTGAAGCCGCAATCCTGATCTTCGGTATTCATCAGCACGAAACGGCTGGCGTTCCACAGCTTGTTGCAGAAGTTGCGGTAGCCTTCCAGGCGCTTCATGTCCCAGTTGATGTCGCGACCGGTGGAGGCCAGCGCGGCGAGCGTAAAGCGCAGGGCGTCGGTGCCGTGCGGCTCGATGCCTTCCGGGAACTGCTTCTCGGTGCGCTTGCGGATTTTCTCCGCCAGCTGCGGCTGCATCATGTTGCCGGTGCGTTTCTCCAGCAGCGCGTCCAGGGTGATGCCGTCAACCATATCCAGCGGGTCAATCACGTTGCCCTTGGATTTGGACATCTTCTGGCCTTCGTCGTCGCGGATAAGACCAGTCATGTAGACGGTCTTAAACGGCACCTGCGGCTTGCCGTTTTCATCTTTGATGAAGTGCATGGTCATCATGATCATGCGGGCAATCCAGAAGAAGATGATATCGAAGCCGGAGACCATGACGCTGGTCGGGTGGAACTGACGCAGCGCGTCGGTGTTTTCCGGCCAGCCGAGGGTCGAGAACGTCCAGAGCGCGGAGGAGAACCAGGTATCCAGCACGTCGTCGTCCTGGCGCAGCGCGACGTCCGCGGACAGGTTATTTTCCTGACGCACTTCTTCTTCGCTGCGGCCTACATAGACGTTGCCTTCGGCATCGTACCAGGCCGGGATACGGTGGCCCCACCAGAGCTGACGGGAGATACACCAGTCCTGAATATCGCGCATCCAGGAGAAGTACATGTTTTCGTACTGTTTCGGCACAAACTGGATATCGCCGTTTTCTACCGCTTCCACCGCCGGTTTCGCCAGCACGTCCGCGCGGACATACCACTGGTCGGTCAGCATCGGTTCGATAACCACGCCGCCGCGATCGCCGTAAGGGACGGTCAGATCGTGCGGTTTGATCTCCTGGAGCAGGCCGAGTTCATCCACCGCCGCCACGATCGCTTTACGCGCGGCGAAGCGCTCCATTTTCTGGAACTGCGCCGGGATCTCGTTTGAGTAAACGTCGGATTCGTTGCCTTTGGTGTCATAGACTTCCGCGCTTTCACGGATATCGCCGTCGAAAGTCAGGATGTTGATCATTGGCAGCTGATGACGACGACCCACGTCGTAGTCGTTGAAATCGTGCGCCGGCGTTATCTTCACGCAGCCAGTGCCTTTTTCCATATCGGCGTGTTCGTCGCCGACGATCGGGATGCGGCGGTTAACCAGCGGCAGCACGACATATTTGCCGATCAGATCTTTATAACGAGGATCTTCCGGGTTTACGGCAACGCCGGTATCGCCCAGCAGGGTTTCCGGACGCGTGGTGGCGACGACCAGGTAATCTTTGCCGTCGGCGGTTTTCGCGCCGTCCGCCAGCGGATAGCGGATATGCCACATGGAGCCTTTCGACTCGCGGTTTTCCACTTCCAGGTCAGAGATGGCGGTACGCAGTTTCGGGTCCCAGTTCACGAGACGCTTGCCGCGATAGATCAGATCTTCTTTATAAAGACGGACGAACACCTCTTTCACTGCGTTGGAGAGGCCTTCATCCATGGTGAAGCGCTCGCGCTCCCAGTCCACCGAGTTACCCAGACGACGCATCTGGCGCGTGATGGTGCCGCCGGATTCCGCTTTCCACTCCCAGATTTTCTCGATAAAGGCGTCGCGGCCGTAGTCGTGGCGGGTTTTGCCTTCTTCAGCGGCGATTTTGCGCTCGACGACCATCTGGGTCGCGATACCGGCGTGGTCGGTGCCGACCTGCCACAGGGTGTTTTTACCCTGCATGCGCTGGTAGCGGATCATGGTGTCCATGATGGTTTGCTGGAAGGCGTGACCCATATGCAAACTGCCAGTGACGTTCGGCGGCGGGATCATGATGCAGAAGCTTTCCTGGCTCTCGTCGCCGTTGGGTTTGAAATAGCCCTGCTGCTCCCAGTGCTCGTAAAGCGGCTGTTCGATATCTTGGGGGTTATATGTCTTTTCCATTTCTACTGTGTCGTTCCGGGCGCCGTGAAGGTGGCCGTGGTCAAGTGGAAACCGGCGGCGCGATAGGCTTTGTAGCGTTCGCGCGCCAGTTGTTTCTGGGATTCGTCGTAAGGTACGAAGTCTACCACTTCATAGAAAGCAGTGGCAAAAGCTGCGAATTCCGGCAGCAGGCTTATCAGGAGCTCCCGCGGGCTGCTGCCGCGTTTTTGCGGCCAGGCGATCTCCACCGGCGCGCCGCCGCGCGGCCCTTCGCCCGCGAGATTATGCGGCACGAAGCTGTCGGGGTCGCGCTTCCAGAGCGCTTCGTCGATGCGGGTCGCCTGGGCTTCGTCGACGCAGGCAATCAGGATGCGTTTCCCTGCGCGCCAGCGCGCTGCGGCAACATCGCACACCAGTTGTTCGACGGCGTTCAGGCCATCCACGGTGTCGTCGTTGTCCAGCAGGTAAAACGTTGCGTTCTTCATAAGCGATACCCGTGGTCTTTCACGTTGCCTCGTTGTTGGCTGCAAGCGTCGCCCTGGTTCGGGAAGGGCGAGTCTTTTTATCGGAATGGCGGGTTTTTGTAGGGTGGGTAAGCAAAGCGCACCCACCGTCAGTCAGCGCGTCGGGCGATGCCCCCTCTCCAGCGGAGAGAGGGAAAAGCCTTACTCTTCGCCGTTAAACCCGGCGCGGTTCAACAGGAACTGCGAGAGCAACGCGACCGGGCGACCGGTGGCGCCCTTGGCTTTGCCGGAGCGCCATGCGGTACCGGCGATATCCAGGTGCGCCCAGTTATATTTGCGCGTGAAGCGCGACAGGAAGCACCCGGCGGTGATAGCCCCGCCAGGACGACCGCCGATATTCGCCATATCCGCGAAATTCGACTCCAGCTGCTCCTGGAACTCGTCCGCCAGCGGCAGACGCCACGCACGGTCGCCCGCCTGCTCGGACGCGCCGATAAGCTCATGCGCGAGCGGATTGTGGTTCGACATCAGGCCGGTAATGTGATGGCCCAGCGCAATCACGCAGGCGCCGGTAAGGGTCGCCACGTCGATGACTACTTCCGGATCGAAGCGCTCCACATACGTCAGCACATCGCACAGCACCAGACGGCCTTCGGCGTCGGTGTTCAGCACTTCCACGGTCTGGCCGGACATCGTCGTCAGCACGTCGCCCGGACGATACGCGCGTCCGCCAGGCATGTTTTCACAGCCCGCCAGAATGCCAGTTACGTTCACCGGCAGGTTCAGCTCGGCCACCATGCGCATCACGCCATATACCGCCGCCGCGCCGCACATGTCATATTTCATCTCGTCCATCCCTTCGGACGGTTTAATCGAGATGCCGCCGGAGTCAAAGGTCAGCCCTTTGCCCACCAGCACAATCGGCCGGGCGTCCGGCTCGCTGCTGCCTTTATATTCAATCACCGACATCAGCGATTCATTCTGCGAGCCTTCGCCGACCGCGAGGTAGGAGTGCATCCCCAGCTCTTTCATCTGCTGCTCGCCAATCACGCGGGTGACGACGTTTTTGCTGAAGGAATCCGCCAGCTGGCGCGCCTGAGAGGCGAGGTACGCGGCGTTACAGATGTTCGGCGGCATATTGCCCAGATCTTTAGCGGCTTTAATGCCGGAGGCGATCGCCAGACCGTGCTGGATAGCGCGCTCGCCGCTGGTGAGTTCACGGCGGGTAGGCACGTTGAACACCATTTTGCGCAGCGGACGGCGCGGCTCGCTCTTATTCGTCTTCAGTTGATCGAAGCTATAGAGCGTCTCTTTCGCCGTTTCTACCGCCTGGCGCACTTTCCAGTACGTGTTGCGGCCTTTGACGTGCAGCTCGGTCAGGAAGCAGACCGCTTCCATGGAGCCGGTATCATTCAGAGTATTGATGGTTTTCTGAATCACCTGCTTATACTGACGTTCATCCAGCTCGCGCTCTTTGCCGCAGCCGATCAGAAGGATACGTTCTGACAACACATTTGGAACGTGATGAAGCAACAAGGTCTGGCCCGGTTTGCCCTCCAGCTCACCGCGACGCAGCAGGGCGCTGATATAGCCGTCGCTGATTTTATCGAGTTGTTCGGCGATGGGAGAGAGACGGCGCGGTTCGAAAACGCCTACGACAATGCAGGCACTGCGCTGTTTTTCCGGGCTCCCGCTTTTTACACTGAACTCCATGCACTACGCTCCTGAATCTTAAAGACAACGGCGGCGGCTACAGATAGAATTGACCACTTCGTAACTCTTGCTCCGCTGTTGCGATGACTTCGTGTTAATCTTAACGAATGTTGTTTTGGTTTCGGCTCGTCGGCAACGCTTGAAGCGCGAAGCCGTTAAGATATGTAATCTTAGCGATCTTTTCGACGACTCAAGAGAATAAATGACGTTTAAGCCATGAAACAAGCGATTTTCCTGCAAAAAGACTCGTATTCACAGGCGTATTTAATGTGATAATCATAAGATATCTGGTTCGGGAGACGCTCAAAAGCCAACTGGCGATTTTGTTCATCCTGCTGCTGATCTTCTTCTGCCAGAAGCTGGTGAGAATTCTTGGCGCGGCGGTGGACGGCGATATTCCGACAAACCTCGTGCTCGCGCTCCTTGGCCTGGGCGTGCCCGAAATGGCGCAGCTCATCCTGCCGTTAAGCCTGTTCCTCGCGCTATTGATGACGCTTGGCAGGCTCTATACCGAAAGTGAAATCACCGTCATGCACGCCTGCGGGCTGAGTAAAGCGGTGCTGGTGAAAGCCGCGATGGTTCTCGCGCTGCTGACCGGCATTATCGCTGCGGTGAATGTGATGTGGGCGGGCCCCTGGTCGTCGCGCCATCAGGACGAAGTGCTCGCGGAGGCGAAAGCCAACCCCGGCATGGCGGCGCTCGCGCAGGGCCAGTTCCAGCAGGCGACCGACGGTAACGCGGTGCTGTTCATCGAAAGCGTGGACGGCAGCAAATTCAAAGATGTGTTCCTGGCGCAGCTGCGCCCGAAAGGCAACGCGCGTCCTTCTGTGGTCGTCGCCGACTCCGGCGAACTCTCGCAGCGTAAGGATGGCTCACAGGTGGTGACGCTCAACCAGGGCACCCGCTTTGAGGGCACCGCGATGCTGCGCGATTTCCGCATCACCGACTTTAAAGATTACCAGGCGATTATCGGTCATCAGGCCGTGGCGCTGGACCCGGACGACGCCGAGCAGATGGACATGCAAACGCTCTGGCAGGCCGATTCCAAATCGGCGCGCGCCGAATTCCACTGGCGTCTGACGCTGGTGTTCGCGGTGATTGTGATGGCGCTAATGGTCGTGCCGCTCTCGGTGGTGAACCCGCGTCAGGGCCGCGTGCTCTCGATGCTGCCCGCGATGCTGTTGTACCTTATTTTCTTCCTGCTCCAGACCTCGCTGCGCTCCAACGGCGCGAAAGGCAAGCTTGATCCGCTGATCTGGATGTGGGCTGTTAACCTGCTTTATCTGGCGCTGGCCGTGGCGCTGAACCTGTGGGACACGGTGCCGGTGCGCCGCATCCGCGCCCGCTTTGCTCGTCGGGGAGTGATCGATGCTGGGATTTAGCGTTCTCGACCGGTACATCGGCAGAACAATTTTCAACACCATAATGATGACGCTGTTCATGCTGGTGTCGCTGTCAGGCATTATCAAATTCGTCGATCAGCTGAAAAAGACCGGCGAAGGCAGCTACACCGCGCTTGGCGCGGGAACATACACGCTGCTGAGCGTGCCGAAAGATATCCAGATCTTCTTCCCGATGGCCGCGCTGCTTGGCGCGTTGCTGGGCTTAGGGATGCTGGCGCAACGCAGCGAGTTGGTCGTCATGCAGGCGTCCGGTTTTACCCGTATGCAGGTCGCCGCCTCCGTCATGAAAACCGCCATTCCGCTGGTCATCTTCACGATGGCTATCGGCGAATGGGTGGCCCCGCAGGGCGAACAGATGGCCCGTAACCTGCGTGCGCAGCAGATGTATGGCGGTTCGCTGCTCTCAACCCAGCAGGGGATGTGGGCGAAAGATGGCAGCAACTTTGTTTATATCGAGCGCGTGAAGGGTGAAAACGAGCTGGGCGGTATCAGCATCTACGCTTTTAATGATAAGCGCCGTCTGGAGTCGGTACGCTACGCCGCCAGCGCGAAGTTTGACGCTGAGCATAAGCTATGGCGCCTGTCGCAGGTGGATGAGTCAAACCTCAAAAACCCGCAGCAGATCACCGGCTCCCAGACGTTGACCGGCACCTGGAAAACCAACCTGACGCCCGATAAGCTCGGCGTCGTGGCGCTGGATCCGGATGCCTTGTCGATTAGCGGCCTGCGTAATTACGTCACGTATCTGAAGGCGAGCGGCCAGGACGCCAGCCGTTATCAGCTCAATATGTGGAGCAAAATCCTCCAGCCGCTGTCCGTCGCGGTCATGATGCTGATGGCGCTGTCATTTATCTTCGGGCCGCTGCGCAGCGTGCCGATGGGCGTGCGCGTTGTGACGGGCATCAGCTTCGGCTTTATCTTCTACGTGCTGGACCAAATCTTCGGGCCGCTGAGCCTGGTGTATGGCATTCCGCCGATTATCGGCGCGCTGCTGCCAAGCGCCAGCTTCTTCCTGATAAGCCTCTGGCTGTTGATGAAACGCGCCTGACGCCTGCCGCATTCCCCCGCAAGGGGGAATGCGGTTCCTCTCTTTTCACGTTTGCAGGAAGCCATGAAAAGATTCGCCTCGCTGTTACTCCTTTTCTTCGCCCATCTCGCTTTTTTGCCTGAGGCACTGCTCCTGATTTTGATAGTGGGTGCTTACTTTTATTTTCGCGATCCACTGCCGTGGCTGGCCTTCGAAGGCGGCATGTTCGCCGTGCTGGGGCTGCTTTTCGCGCTGCTCGCGCGTCACACAGACCGCCGCAGTCTGGCGGTGGGCATCGTGACGGCAGGCTCCCCACAGGAGAAAGACGCCGACGATGTGTTGCGCCTGTTTTCGCTCGGCGAACACCTCCTTTTTGCGATAGCCAGCGCCACGCTGCCGTATTTCATCCTGAGTTTTTTCATCTTCGACGGGCGCGTCGCCTTCTGGCTGCACACCGCCTTTCTGGCAGCCGTGTTAGTGGGCGTTCACTTTGCTGGCCGCTGGCTGGATCGCCTGCAAAAGCGGCGCGGCTACGGCGAATACGGGCTCTGACCGCCGCGTGCCTGCGAAACGGCTATGCTTTGCATACCGTTCACTGATTCGCAGGAAACCATGTCCAGATTCTTTTTTGACGACCGTAAAAGCCTTATCAACGACGCTGTCGACGGGTTAATCCTCACTGCCCGCCACCAGAACCTCACCCGCCTTGATATCGACCCGGCTATCCGCATCGTGGCCCGCCGCGACTGGGATAAAAGCAAAGTGGCGGTAATCTCCGGCGGCGGCTCCGGCCACGAGCCCGCGCACGCGGGCTTTGTGGGTAAGGGAATGCTCACTGCCGCCGTCTGCGGCGATCTCTTTGCCTCGCCGAGCGTGGACGCCGTGCTGAACGCCATTGTGGCGGTAACCGGCGACCGCGGCTGCCTGCTCATCGTGAAAAACTACACCGGCGACCGTCTGAACTTTGGCCTGGCGGCAGAGAAAGCCAGGCGCCATGGGCTGAAAGTGGAGATGGTGATTGTGTCCGACGATGTGGCGCTGCCGGATAACAAGCAGCCGCGCGGCATCGCCGGCACGGCGCTGGTGCATAAAATCGCCGGTTTCGCCGCCGAGCAGGGCAAATCGTTAAGCGACGTGCGCGCGCTGGCGCAGCAGGCGAGCGACGCGGTGAAAAGCCTCGGCGTGGCGCTACAGACCTGTAGCCTGCCGGGAAGCACCGAAGACGGGCGCATTAAACAGGGCGAGGCGGAGCTGGGGCTCGGCATTCACGGCGAGCCCGGCGCCAGCACCATCAACACCCAGAACAGTCGGGAAATTGTGGCGACGCTGGTGGAGCGCCTGATGGCGCAGGTGCCCGCCGACGCGCGGCTCGCGGTGCTGATTAACAATCTCGGCGGCACGTCTGCGCTGGAGATGGCGCTGCTGACCCGCGAGCTGTCGCGCTCGGCCCTGAAAGACCGTATCGACTGGCTTATCGGCCCCGCGCCGCTCGTGAGCGCGCTCGACATGAAAGGCTTTTCGCTCTCCGTATTGCCGCTGAATGATAACGTCGTACAGGCGCTGAACGCGCCGGTGGAGACTGTGGGCTGGCTGCCGCCGGTGGCGTTTGGCGAGCCGCACGCGCAGTCGCTGCCGCTGGTGCGTGACAGCGTTGAGGCCACGCCTTCTGACAACCCGCACGTGCGCACGCTCCTGGATCGCGCCACGGCTGCGCTTATCGCGCTGGAGGCGCGCCTGAACGCGCTCGATGCGAAAGTGGGCGACGGCGATACCGGCTCCACCTTCGCCGAAGGCGCGCGGGATATCGCGCAGAAGCTTGCCAATAACCAGTTGCCGCTGAACGACGCCGCCGCGCTGTTGCAGCTTATCGGCGAGCGGCTGGCGACGGTGATGGGCGGCTCAAGCGGCGTGCTGATGTCGATTTTCTTTACCGCCGCCGGGCAAAAGGTGGCCGATAGCGCCGCGTTGCCCGACGCGCTGCTGGCGGGCCTGGCGCGGATGAAGCATTACGGCGGCGCGGCGCCTGGCGACCGGACGCTGATCGACGCCCTGCAACCGGCGCTGGAAGCGCTGAAAAACGCGGGGATTGCCGCTGCCGCGCAGGCCGCGGAGCAGGGCGCAAAAGCCACCGCGCAGATGGGCAAAGCCAGAGCCGGACGCTCGTCCTACGTAGGGAGCGATAACCTTGAAGGGGTGGAAGACCCGGGCGCCGTGGCGGTCGCAGGCGTGTTTAAGGCGATAACGCAGGGCGGGTGAGTTTTAGCATGTGAGGTTTGATGTTAAGGCAGGCGTGAGGTTTGACGTTAAGGCGGGTGCGCTTCGCTTACCCGCCCTACAAAACCCTTATCCCGTTGTAAGGTGGGTAAGCGCAGCGCACCCACCATATCACCGACCGTTTACGTAGGGTGGGTAAGCTTGCGCACCCACCACCACAATACCCACTTCCCCACCAGAATCAGGGGCATAGCCTTACGCCTCGCTATGCTACCATTCCGCCTCTTCCCCCTTAAAAAAGCGATGAGCGGCCATATCTGACGGCGGCCTGCATTTTGACGGATCATTTCGCCTGAGGACACATCATGAAAGACGCCTGGCTTGCCGCCTGCGATACCACCATTCAGACCTTCGTTCGCGACTCCACGCGCCTTGAGCCAGGCGAGCTCAGCGTGGTGCCTGTCGACTACATCGATTTTCACTACCAGATAAGCCTGCGGCTGATTTTTAACGTCCGTACCGACACGGCAAGCCAGGCGGGGCAGGTTTCCGCGGGCCTGAATATCGATGTCTGCCACTCGCGCCCGGAGTATGAGCGCGCCTTACAGGCGCAGACCAGCGCCATCCTCGCCCGCGACAAAACGCTGGATGACGCGCGGGCATCGTTGCTCTCGCGGCCTTATGGCGACTGGCAGAATGAAGAGGTCGTCTACCTTCACCCGATGCAGGTCTGCCTCACGGAAAACTGTAATAACTGCCACGGCAGCGGCTCGGTAAACTGCGGCCAGTGCCACGGCTCCGGGAAAACCTCCTGCTATGGCTGCGGCGGCAGCGGCCAGGTGATGCGCCAGCGCAGCTATTACGATAGTTACACTAAACAAAACCGTACCGAAAACTACTACGAGAGCTGCCCCACCTGTTACGGCGGTAGGGTGACCTGCAGCAGCTGCGGCGGCTCCGGCAACAAACAGTGCTCGCCGTGTAGCGGCACAGGGATTATTTCACACATCACCTCGCTGAAAGCGACCGCCACGCCGGACTACCAGCTCGTCTACCCGCAGGCGGACGTGCCGGAGTATATCCGCGAAGGGTTATACAAAGCGGGCGTACCGTCGCTCGGCCGCTATGGCCCGGTTGCGCTGACGTACAACGATGTGGATTACGCACGCCGCGACGTGCATGTCATGTATGACGCGAACGTCCCCTTTGGCCGGCTGGAAAGCCCGCTGCCGGAAGCAGGCGAGGAGCCCATTCGCTGGATCCTCTATGGCGTGACGCCGCACATTCTCGACGCCGGGCACGTTTTGCAGGCGCTGCTCAAAAACGATCTCGATATGCTGGTGCGCCAGGCGACGCCGGGGAAACGGCGCAACCCGTTTGTGGGCGGCGCCAGCCGCAAAACGGTGCAGACATTTATGGAGTCGGAAGCGCACCAGGCGATGCTTATCGAACATAGCCGCGGCAAGCGGGGCGACGCGCTGCGTGAATCGCTCAACCGCGCCTTCGCCACGCCATATCTTAACGAGGCGATCGCAAGCCTGGGGAGCCTCGTCAGCGCGGTGCAGCGCTGGTCGCTGGCGAAGTGGAGTCTTTTTACCGCGCTGGTGATGTATCTGCTGTTGCCGGTAGTAACGACCTGGCAGCGGCAGGGAATGATGAACTTCGATACCGGGCGCATTTACCTGACGGCCCCCGTCCATATCAATGACGTGTGGAACGTGCAGGCGGGGCTGCAGGGGATTGCTTTGGTGCATGGCATACCGATGCTATGCATCGCGCTGGTCGGGACGCTGATGGGTTACCTGTGGCGACGCCGCTGGCTCCGTCGCCAGTTCGGCAAACCGCTCGCCGCGTGGGGCAAACAGCAAGGGCGGTTGCGCAGCCGCTGGCTGCTCGGCTCGGTGCTCGCTATCGTTATCGCCACCGCGCTGCTGCTGGTCGCCCCGGTCTGGATCTCGCAAGACGAGATGCTCTATGGCGTGGTGCCGGTGCATGAGGTGATTCAGAAAGTGGTGGAGTTGAGGCAGTAAACGCATTGCGGACGCCGGTGGATTAATGGCGGGTGCGCGCTGCTTACCCGCCCTACGGTGAGCCCAGGGTTTTGTCGGGTGGGTAAGCGCAGCGCACCCGCCATCTCAAACGATCAAAAAAGGCGCCTCACGGCGCCTTTGCTTTTTACGCTTACCGATCAGAAATCTGCTTTCAGCACCACGCGGTAACGCGCTTTGCCGTCGCGCACATGTTGCAGCGCCTCGTTGATGCGCGACATCGGGAACTCTTCGGTCTGCGGCGCCACTTTGGCGCGTGCCGCCAGCTTCATCAGCGAGCGCAGCTCGTGCGGCGAGCCTGTCGCGGAGCCGGATACGCTGCGGTCGCCCGCAATCAGCGAGAACGCCGGGACTTCGAACGGCTTCATCACTGCGCCGACGGTATGGAAATTCCCGCCCCAGGCCAGCGCCTGGAAGTACGGGATCCAGTCGAGCGACACATTCACCGTGTTGATAATCAGATCGAACTGACCGGCCAGCGCCTGCAGCGCTTGCGGATCGCGGCTGTTCACCACTTTGTCCGCGCCCATCGCCAGGATCTCTTGCTCTTTCGACGGGTTCGAGCTGAACGCCGTCACTTCGCAGCCCATCGCGCGCAGCAGCTTGATAGCGATATGGCCGAGACCGCCGATGCCGATCACGCCGACGCGGCTGGTGGCGGTAATGTGATGCTTCAGCAGCGGTTTGAACACCGTAATGCCGCCGCACAGCAGCGGACCGGCGGACGCGGCGTCGATGCCTTCCGGCATCGGGATCACCCACTGCCAGTTCGCGCGAATTTTATCGGCGAAGCCGCCGCGGTTCAGGATCGTCGGCACGCTGCCGTGCTGACAGTTCACCTGATTGCCGCTGATACAGGCGTCGCAATGTTCGCAGCTTGACGCCGTCCAGCCGATACCGACGCGCTGGCCCACTTTCAGGCCCTTGTTCTGCGCGCTGCCGCCCAGCGCACTGACGCGGCCAATCACCTCGTGGCCCGCAATCAGCGGATACGTCGACATACCCCATTCGTTATCGATCATCGAGAGATCGGAGTGACAGATGCCGCAATACTCAACCTCAACCTCCACATCCTCAGGCTTCAGCTCGCCTGCGTCGTACTCATAGAGCTCAAGCTCTGCGCCAGCGTCGTGCGCGGCGTAACTTTTGATGATGGTCATCGCGGTTTCCTTTGTTGTGGACACTGACAAGGAGTGTAGAGCATTACGCTACCCCGGCGCAGCCCCGCCCGGCCCTGACCGCTCATATCGTTAACATCCGAACGATTAAGCGGGACTATTTCCAATGTCATGGGCCATTTTCCCGCGCCAGCGCCCGCCATCCGGCGAATATGTCGCCGGTTTCCCGCCCGGTAATGTGACTCCTGCGAATTCGCATCGCGACGTTCTTACACACTCACAGGAGTAAGCATTATGGATTCTCAATTCATTGGATCGGTCATTAATGCGCTGCCGCTGGAGCACATGATTGGCGGGCCGCTGCAGGCCATGATCAAAGCGCAGGTGCAGGCCAGCAAAGCGTATGCCGACTTCCTGCTTTCCGTCTGTATTAAAGACGGTAAGGCGGAGGCGGTGCAGTTCGACTACGACGAAACCGTGGTCGATGAAAAAGGCGTGATTCAGGGCGTGGTGAAAAAAACCATGCGCATCCCGCTGCTGGCGGCGATTTCTCACCCGAACATCAGCATCGAAGAAGGGACCATCGACTTCGAGCTGGAAGTCTCCCAGAGCGAATCCAGCAACAGCGAAACCGCGGCGGATGCGTCGCTGGAAGCGTCTGTGGGCTGGGGCCCGTTCAGCGTGAAAATCAGCGGGCGCGTCTCGCATAAAGCGCAGCAAACCCGCTCCACCGATACCCGCGCGAAATACAGCATCCACACCCAGGTGAAACGCCAGCCGCCGCCGGAAGCGCTGATGCGCGTGATCGACTTCCTGACCGATGCGGCCACGCGCCCGGCTATTTTGCCGTCCGAAGCCAAAAAGCTGGATGACAAAACGCTCGACGCCTACCCCGTCACGCCGGTCGCCCCGGCGACGCCTGCGGGAAATAACAACACTGCCCCCAACCGGGTGCCCTGATAGCTAACCCTGAGGCTGCGTTGCAGCCTCATTTCTCACGGAGCGCACTATGTCACTGAAAGACTGGATACGCGGCAACCGGGAAACGGGGGCGGGAGGCGGTCAGGCGTCATCAGGCACAGCGCCCACTCAGGGCACCGCCGCGGTGGATTCGCCGGACGATGCGGCGCTGAACCGCGCCGCCGCGCCGGATATCACTCCGCCGGACCCGGTTCCGCCTGGCCCTCCGCCAGGCGGAGGCACGCCGCCGCCGTCAGGGCCGTCGCCGCGCGGTATGCCCATCACGCTTGCGGATATCACCCGCGGGATGCAGCACGCGGCGACCTCCGCGAACCAGCTCATCGCGCATCAGTATATGCAGGCGCTGGATCCGTTCTTCGAGCACAGCGACGACGGACGGCTGGTGCCGAAAGTCATTGAGATGGAGCTCGACGACAACCACCACTTCAAACTCCCGCTGGTGGCGCTTTCGACGCCGCGCGGGCTGATGCTCGAAAAAATGAAAGTGTTCCTGACGGTGCGCACGGATGCGGTGGAACAGCAAAGCGCGCCGGCAGGCGTTTCTGATGAGGCGGTAGGGCGTTTTCACGTCAGCATGTCGCCGCAAAGCCGGGATAACCACGGGCGCGACAGCGACCACGTGGATATCGAAATGCAGTTCACCGTTCTGGAGCCGCCTGAAAGCGTGATGCGCCTGATTGAGGAATACACCAATCAGGTTCTCCCTAAACCGACAGACAGGAGTAACGACAATGGCTAATATCCCCACCAATACCGGCATACCCGGCGTGGAATTAATTAAATCCTTTGAAGGGCTGCGTCTGGATAAATACCAGGACGCCGTCGGCAAATGGACCATCGGCTACGGCCATCTTATTTTGCCGAATGAAAATTTTACCCGCGCCTTAACGCTTCAGGAGGCGGAAGATCTCCTGCGCGCCGATTTAGGCATGACCGAGCGCGGTATTCGCCAGATGGTGAAAGTGGATCTCAACCAGAACCAGTTTGACGCGCTGGTGAGCTTCGCCTTTAACGTCGGCCTTGGCAATCTGCAAAGCAGCACGCTGTTGCGATTACTGAATCAGGGCAGTTATCGCGAGGCGGCGGATCAGCTTTTACGCTGGAATAAAGCGGGCGGTAACGTGCTCGCCGGATTAACCCGTCGCCGCGAAGCCGAGCGCCTTTTATTTCTGACCGCCCTCTGACGCGCTTATTTAAGGAATAACTTATGAAACGTTTTAAATACATGCCGTTCGGCATGGGGCTTGCTGTATGCCTTTTTGCGTTACCGGGTTATGCCAGCCTGCCGGAATGCGATGTGGTGGTGAATAACGCGAATCAGGAACTGGTGGCGCAAAATAAAAAGCCCGTTAAGGATGTCACTAAACTCACCGGGTTATTACGCACGCTCAATAAAGACGACGTGCTGCCCCGTGAATATATGACGCGCGACGAGGCGCGAAAGCTTGGCTGGAGCGGCAACCCGCAGGATTCACTGTGGAACGTCTGGGCGCTCAATAAAAAGCAGCTGGGCGGGGATCGCTACACCGGCGCGCCGCTGCCGGAGTCGGGCGTGTGGTACACCGCCGATATCGACAGCGTGCGGGGCATCAGCAGCGGTCGGCATCTTATCTTCAGCGCGCAGAGTATGACGCGCTATCTCTCGACGGATAACGATGCCAGCGCGGTTGTACTTCCTCCCTGCCAGTAACCGCCGCGGCCTCAGCGCCTTGCGCGCCGGGGCCGCTTTTCCGAGGTGCCGTTATGGCGGATCAAAACATTCATGAGCTGTTAAGCCAGTGTCTCGCCGCGCTCGCCGGATTGTTTGGCGGGCTGAGCGTGTCGTTCTTCTGGCAGCCTAAAAAACTGCATCAGCATGGCCGACTGGCGGCGGGGGTGATTATCGGCGCCATTAGCGTCAGCACCACGTTTACGCTGGGTGGGTTTATTTCGCACTGGCTGGGGATGAACTTCCGGGACAGCGATATCGCCATGGGGATCGGGTATTTCGTCGGCGCGCTGAGCGTCGGGATGATCGCCTGGGTCGCTAACTTTTTTAACCGTCGCGAAGGCCACGACATTTTGCAGGTGGCGGGCGAGCTTAAGCGCGTCGCCCGCGGCGTGGCGAAACGCGCGCCCGCGCGTAAACGCTCGCCCCGACGCCCGAAATCAGGAGAAACATAATGCCATCGATAAAATTACTGTTCTGGGCCGTGACGCTAATTGATATCACCGTGGCGATTGTGATTTTTATCAGCGCGCTAAACACAAGAATGTTGTTAATTCCGCTGTGGTATCGGCTCGGGTTATTAGTCGCCGCATTTGGTTTCGCGGCCCAGAGTGGGCTTAATTTGCCGTATTTACTGCTGGATAAAAATATTATGGCGCAGACCTTGCCCTTCTGGATATTAAAAGACATGGGCGTTGGACTGGTGGCGATTTATTATTTCT
Source organism: Cronobacter turicensis z3032 (assembly GCA_000027065.2). Classification (NCBI taxonomy): domain Bacteria; kingdom Pseudomonadati; phylum Pseudomonadota; class Gammaproteobacteria; order Enterobacterales; family Enterobacteriaceae; genus Cronobacter; species Cronobacter turicensis. The sequence continues at coordinate 555,614 of FN543093.2, forward strand.
GGAGCGTCATGATAAGCCGTAAAACAACGACGCCTCCGCCAGGGCGTAAAAAAGCTATCACACCTGCCCGCAAAAAATCCCCGCCCCGTTCGCCCCGTAAAAAGACCACGCCATAACCGTATCCCGGAATAGCTAAACAGGTTATTCCGGGAAATGGCCCAGGCTAAACGCCGCTGATTTCCTGCCACCCGGCGAATATTCCTGATGCCCACCTGAATTTATTTTAATCCTGCGAGTTCGCATTCCCTTTTATTTACGTGCAGGAGAGAGATATGTTCACTATTAATCTGGTTTCAGGTATGACCAAAACCCGCGTCATGTCCGGCGCTTTTGCCGCCACGTTAATGGCGTTTTCTTTTAGTAGCTGGGCCCTGAGTGGTCCCGCATGTAATTTCCCGCAGCCGGGGGGAGAGGCTGCCTGGGCAGCCGCGCAGGATAATGCGGGCGGGCATCTGGTGCAGTGCCACATCGGGCAGAATCAGGCATGGCTTACGCAGCGCGTTAATGGCGGCCAGCCTGGATGCCAGCAGACGGCGACCGCGTCGGCCTGGCTTTCGGCGCAGGCGATGTGGACGCAGGTGGGGGGCGACATTCAGGCGTTCTGCGCACGACAGACACTGAATCAGAACCGCTTTGTGATTAATACTCAGATGAATGGCAATGGCGCGGCCAACGTTGGCCTGGGCGTTAATAACAACGGCGCGTTTAATATTGCCAATAACCGTACCGCGATTACCGTCATGCAAAATGTGAACGGGCAGTGGCATGTATTAACCAGCTATCCGCAGTAAATAAACAGGGGCATTGTGCAGCGCATAATGCCCCTTAATCATTGGTAAAAACTCATCGTGTGTAGACAGTCAACAAATCAACAGAGCGTTATTCATCCCCGGAATACAACATGGCCGCCTGGGTGCGATTAGTGACGTTAAGACGCCGGAATATCGACTCCAGATGGGCCTTCACCGTGCCAGCGCTGATGTTAAGATGGCGGCTGATCTGCTTGTTCGATTCCCCCGCCGCCAGCAGCTTAAGGATTTCACGCTGGCGCTCGCTCAGCCGCGCCAGCGTGCCGGGCCCGCTGTCCAGCAGCGAAATACTCTCCTGCGGGAAGCACAACATCCCCATTGCGGCGGCGCGCAGCGTCTGGACGATCGCTTCCGGCGGCGAATCGCGCCGTACAAACGCCGCCACATGATGACGCAGAAACAGCCGCAGCAGCGCAGGCTGGCACTGATTTACCAGCAGCACGACCGGAAGGGCCGGGTGACGCTGCGCTAAATCATCCAGCAAATCAATGTTTACGCTTTTGCCTGCATCACCGTCCAGTAAAATCAACGAGGCCGGAAAATAACCGAGTGTAGTATTAATCTCATCCGGATTATTTAATCCGCAGATGGTTATTTCTGGAATAAACTGCTTCAACACCGATGCCATTCCTTCAATAAATATTGATTGCTTATCAACCATTAACACATTCATTGTGAATCTCCATGCAGTAGCGCTCGTTGGGGAGTCTATTAGCAGAAAGAGTATTCAATGAGACGAAAAAAATAAAAGAGGCTATTTGCCCTAGGTCTTTTTGCCGATGGCATCAATGGCATAATTAAAAAGGGTAAAAATAATTAAAGAAATATCATATATAGAGCGGCACGGTTTTTTGTCTGTTTATTTGTGGCTGATTTTTATAGAAAGATAAAAAGGGTATTTAACGATTTATCTGTTATTAACCAAACCGGATGCGCTTGCTTAAAGACTGCGGCATTATTCAGCTCGTCGGGACATTGATCCCGGCATGTGAATAGCGTCACAACCTGAATATGAAATGCGTTTTAGCGCTTTACAAGCAACCCATTCAGCCACTGCTCGCGGCGCTCCGGGCGTTTGTCCTGCGTTACCCATAACGCCTGCGGCGACAGTTCAGGAAAGGCGGCCAGCAGCGTCGTCAGGCGCGCTTCGTTCATATCGGTAAAACGCCGGCCCTGCTGTTCGCGCTCGCCCTCGCCATATTTAAATGAGAGATACCAGATGCCGCCGGGCTTCAGCGCGGCCGACAGCTTTTGCATGGCAGCGGGCAGTTCATCATGGGAGAGATGCAGCAGCGACGCGCAGCACCAGATACCGTCGTAGCGTTCCACTGCATCAAGATCGCTAAAGGTCATCTCCTTTACCGGCAGGCCGCTGTGCGCCCGCGCCAGCGCGACCAGTTCGCCGCAGGCGTCGAACGCCTCGACCTCATAACCCATCTGACGGAACGCGAGCGCATCGCGCCCGGAGCCGCAACCCGCGTCCAGAACGCGCCCACCTGCAGGCAGGTGCGGGGTGAATGCGTCATATAACGAGGACATATCGACCGCGACGGTGCCCTCGAAAAACTCATGCGCGTGGGCCTGGTAATAATTTTGCGTCATCAGAAAATCAACTCCTGTTGCTGCTCGGGCGCCCACTGTTGCAGGCGGTTCGCAAAGGCGGCGTTCCAGGCGTCCTGCAGGAAGGTTTTACGCTGGCGCTCATTATTACCCGTCTGGTTAATGATTGCCTCATGCAGCGGCAGGCGGCTGTTAATAAAATATTCGTTACGGGCATGCAGCCGTGCCAGTAGCGCAAGCGTCGGGACGCGGGCGGATTTACCGTTTTCGCCGCGGTTACAGCTGCGACACGCAAGCACCAGATTCCAGACGCCGTTGAGATTCACGCCCGGCAGTTGAGCGGCAAGCGGCAGAAAGTGATCGACATCAGCAAGCGTCGGGTGGTGTTTCTCAAGGCTGATGGGCGCGTTGCAGTAAAAACAGTGGCCCTTCTGGTAGCCGTTCAGGCTGTTGCGACAGCTCGTCAGCGCGATGCGCGATGCGCTTAAGCGGGTGAAGAGGGTTTCCTGCTCGGGATCGTAATGGACATCCAGCAACTGCGGCGGCAGGTTCATCTGCCAGGCTTTTTCGACCAACCGCCAGCGGGCGTCTGTTTCATGCGTAAGATTCGCGAACTGCGTGGTTTCCGTGAGGCGATAAAAGTCATCGGTGAGGCGGATGGAAGGGAGAGCGGGCGATGCACTATGCTGAAATTTTCAGCATTCGACAGGGCAGTGCAAGGGCGCTGCTTGCATGGCGGGCCCTGACAGGTATAATCGCAACGTTTTCCGCATCCCTTCCGTGCCGGAGTGGCGAAATCGGTAGACGCAGTTGATTCAAAATCAACCGTAGAAATACGTGCCGGTTCGAGTCCGGCCTTCGGCACCATACGATGCAATCAAGTCGCCCAAGAGCGGCTTTTTTTGTGTCTGGAATTCGGGCAAATTAAACCTTCAGTGAACAACATTCAGTATAAATCTATCTTTCTAGTCTCTTACGACTATGGAACCGAATATAGATTTATTTGATCATAATGGCATACCGACAGCCATCTTTGTTAGATCGGATTTTTGGTAAAAGTTGACTGTATTTACAACACCGCTTCCTTCTGCATAACAATTTTCTTTTATTTTACAATAAGTTATTGGTACCTGTAAAAAAAGGCATATGGTGCTCAATTGTTACCTTCTATAGAATAAGGATATTCTTTAATTAGAGAACATGAAGTTATGAGCGCAATCACATTACGTAAAGCGTTGGGTGTCCTTGCTAAGTCATCTTCGTATTCCGTTACAACAGAGACTCATCGACAAAAGGACGTGTTTGATGATCTCAAAGAACAACTGTTTGTTAAACAAGAAATTGAAGTAGAACTACAGCGTCATCTGGATAGCGCTAAGCCCGGTGAGATCATTTTTCTATGTGGTAGTAGTGGCGATGGTAAGTCGGAAATACTTACGCGTTGTAAGTCAGACCCACGTTATCAGCAACGGTTCACTTTTCATCTGGATGCAACGCATAGCTTTGCTCCTCAGCAAACGGCTATCGACGCCCTTAATTGTTTGTTTAGCAAGCATCATCAGCAATCATCTCCTTTGCTCGTGGGGATTAATACCGGGATGCTTGCTAACTTTGCCAGAGAAGGCGCTGAGTGCCATCAGGCGCTGCGTTTAGTAATTGACAAATTTCTGGCGAAACAACAGGAGTGCAATGGGCCTATTTGTCTTAGCGATTGTACGTTTTTTGATTTTGAACATTACCAAAAGTTCAAGTTTGACGCAGAGCACGAATACTCCCCTTTTATCAAACAATTGTTAAATCACTTAACAAGTAACGATGACCAAAACTTGTTTTATACAATTTACCAACGCGATGAATCGCTTGGTAATGATTTAAAAATCATTGCTAACTTTAAAATGCTGTGTATGCCCGGCGTTCAGCATGTTTTGATTACTCAGCTGTTTAAAGCCAGGTTAATAAAAGATCAATTTGTCACTACAAGAGCATTGCTGGATTTTGTACATCACTTACTTACCGGACCAGGGTACCTTTTTGATAATCTTTTCAATAGCGTTGAAAATGATTTAATAAAAAAGATCTCTGATTTTGACCCTGCCAGACTACATACATACGAAATTGATCAATTTATTCTGCGCTATGAGCTTGGCTTAGTTGATCCTGAACTGGATGCTTTTTTGGGAACACTTAAGCAATTACATCTTACGTTTGAGCGCCAAAGTGTTAAGCCGGGAGATGCAGCCTCATTAATCCGACTCTTCTGGCTTTTACAGCATGAGTCGTTAGGGAATAATTATCACCATAAATTTTTGGCATTTTTTAAAGAGTCATTATTCGAGCATTATTCAGAGATTTGGCATCTGCATAAAAACTACACAGCAGATCTGGAACAAAAAAGACTGCTTAACCGGTTTTATTCTTTCGAACTCATAGCGGGTATCCAGCGCTATGCAAACCGTAAAGCGCCAGAGTTGAGTAAGCATAAAGAAGAATTTTTTTTGGGGGAGTTTGGCGGGGTAAAAATAACTGCGCCGGTAGCGCTGAAGCCTGACTGGGACGCTATCCGTAGTAAACATACTGCTCATCCTACTGGCTTCGATGTTCATTTAAAAGTGGGTGAAGATCCATTACCTCCCATCCGTATCGGGCTTAATCTATTCGAATTATTGAAAAAGTTAAATAATGGTTATCGTCCGAATAAATACGATAAAAATGCTATTGTTCTATTAGACGGAATTATTGAGTTAGTTTCTGATAAGATCAAGCTCAGTACTGAGATAAGATTTTATGATGGTATGCGGCGAGTATATAGTGCAAGATTGGATGACGATATGATCTCTATTAGCGGAATGGAGGGGTAACAGAATGTATCCTATTTCAGAGATCTTGGAAGTAAGGAAAAATAATCCACAACCCAGTTATCTTCCTATACGAAATAAAAATAATAATATTAACTGGCAAATAGTGACCGGTTTGGTATTAAGTTATTCTTTGAAACATAAAATTGAAGAGTCTTACGGGATTGAACAATTCAGAGATGATTGCAAAGCCCATTTTGAAAAAATAATCGACGAACCAGACTTCTGGGCCGTCTTGGAACGAATGTATTTTTCGAACCACGATATTTTTCGTGTTTCTCCTATTTTTTTATTTTTTCAATCCCAGTTTAACAATGAAAGAATAAACTCTGGTTCAGCAGCCGATAAGCGTCTTGGTGCTCTCTTCGCTAATTTAATGGGGGATTTTAATCTCAACTATCCAATGCCGGATAAGCTGAATTTTATCGAAAAGCAACTTTTGAATAAGCTTGATGAAAAGGTATATGAGTTTTCTGGTGAAAGTCCATTTACCAAAGAACAATCTTATCTTCCCTTTATTGCGAAATGTTTTCAGTCCGATTTGGCATTTCTAGCGGAATATCCACAATATCTTCTACAGGAACTAGCCAATACTTTGCGATTGTATGCTTTTAGCTGGTGCGCTCAACTTGCGCTCAATCTGGACAATTGGCAAAAGGGGGAGCCGCAAAGCAAATCACTTTTTTTCATCCTTGACTCGGAAAAAGCCAGTGCAGAACGGGAAGGTGTGCAAACCTATGGTTATAAGCTTTTTGCTCGGCATAGTAAAAATCTTTTCCCGATGCTGTCTGCGCTGGAAGTTTTACAGTGGAATGATAAAAAGCACAAAGGGCAACCCAAACGCCCGCTATGGCAGGTTTATCAAGATTGTCTCAATTACTCAGATTCATCAAAGGTACTAAATTCGCTTAACAATTACTTGCAGGAGTTTATTGTCGAGCGCGAACTTCAGGTTTGCGAACGAGCTGCAAACTTGGATGAGGCCTTTAAGCAGCTAAAATCAGTTGCTGTTGGACAGTTTCAGAATAAAAAGTCTGATAGAGCAAGAGTGAACCGAGACTACATTAATGAGCTTGAGAGCCAGATTTGCACTGACTTCATTCAGGTCCGTGGTCGGGCAGGGAAAGTGCTGGTGCTGAATCAGGATCGTCTTCTGTTACTGACCAATCTCACCGTAGGCAAAAATGACAAACTCCGCCTGCACGAGCTGCTGCGTGGTTTTGAACAGCGCGGTTTTTATCTGGATAACCAGTCGGCGCAAACGTTGGTGGCGTTTTATGAACGCATGGGAAATGTAGAGCGAATGAGTGATAGTGGAGACGCCGTGTATGTCCGTAAAACAGTATGAAACCTATCTGGCAGAAACCTTTATTGAATGGGTAGGTGGCATCATTCAGCCCGGCGAGCGCTACCAGTTCAAATCTCCCGATCCCGATAATGCCCTAAAACTATGGGAAGCATTCCTCTCTCTGGCGGACGGCCATCAGTTGGAAATTGCGCCAGGGCAATATATTGATTGCCTCCCCTGCAAGGGTGTTCAGCTTATTCCTGTACTGCACGGAGCCGAGGCTCCAGCATTCACAGAAAACTACATTTCTCATTTGCGCGATGAAGTTGCAGGGCGCAGCGGCGTTTTTGCCCAAACAGCGCTGTTGATTATTCACAACAGTATGCTCGATACCCTGATTAACAGCACGAAAGACGTAGCGGCACCAGATGCTATCTGGTACCCGCAAACTTTCAGTCATCAGTTGGAAAAGCTTATTACTACTGGTAGTAACCGTTCGGAATTGTCCCGTTGTTTGCTGGAGGATCAACTGGCGACGGTACTGGATGAAGGGGCGACTGTATTTGGTTTCTCGTCGCTGTATCGCTTGCTGGATGATGGCAATCTGGATTTCTCTGAGCTTCATCTGTTTAAAGATGATGAACTACTGAACTATAGCCAGAAGCAGCTACGCACCCGACTGAATGAAAACCGGAAATTATATCGCCAGATAGAAGATAGTATTGAACGCTACAGTGGACAGCTGGAGAATGTGCTACCTGAGTTTAGTTCAAAATTCATTCAGGAGCATTTTTACGATAAAGATGACTGGCGTGAGCTCGATTTCTCCGACTACAGGAAAGAGAAAGAACAGAATAGTGAACAAAAACTGGTGCTGGAGAACGTCTCTGTCGAAAACGGTGAGGTTTGGCAACGGGCGAAAAGCGCCAGTAAGGCAGGCAAACGAGACATCAGCCTGCTGGTGCAGGTGCAGCCTGGGCAATCAAAGGCTGAACTGGAGTTCAGTTTCCAGGGTAATGATCTTCAGGATAACCAGATAAAGATTGCCCATAATCGCCAGTTAAAGAATGCATCTTTCTGGCGCACCAGCCGGGCGGGCGGCAAGACTTCCCGCATTATGGCGTCGGTGCCTTTTGATGGGCATCCCTGCTTCTTTAGTCTCGAACTGACCAACCGCAATAATTCAGCCGAAGAGTATAAATTTCGCCTGTTGTTGGTCGAGCAGGGACAATTCTGGTTAAACGATATTCAGCACTGCTACCGCGTTGAGCCAGGTAAAGATCAAATAACCCTGCAACTGGAAGATAACACGCTGCGTATTGCCGAGTCTGGCAACTTGATCTGTACGTTGGATGACGAGAGTGAAGATATCGACTGCCAGCATTATGCTCTTGTGAATTTTGAGACGCTGGCAAATCAAAGTGACCTGGTTCAGTTTGCGCTCGTGTCCGGTGATTCCCGTCTGTCGTTTAACATCGAGGGGCCGGGAGCAGAAGAAGGGCTAACGTTGCCGTTGCTTTTTGACCAAAGTCGTTTCAATAAATTGTTCAAAGAAGAGGGCAATGCAACCTGGAACCGACTAAAAGGGCGCATCATACTCGATAATACTGAACACAACGTCGTCGGTGTACGCCAGCAGTTGTTGATACTGGAAGCCTCATTAATTGAACAACGTCTGCTGGGTAAGGGAAGTGACGATAGTGAGTTTGCGCTGGGTGAACTTCTTGCAAGTTACCCCGATCTCCATAACGCCTATGAGCAGTTATTTGCCTACTATCATCGTCGTAACACCCTACCGAGTCTGGTGTCGTGGTCAGCGGAATATCGCACACTGGTCAGCTACATTGTTACTACGTTTGAACAGTCACTCCAGCAAATCGGCCTGAGCAGAGCGCTGACAGCGCACGAGAAACGTCTTCTGCATCTGGGGATTTGCCGCAATGATAGACATGAGCGTCTCTCTCCACTGCACCCATTAGTGCTGGCCTACCATCTACAACTGGCAGAAACTATCGTTGCGGAGTCAGAACAGCACGATTCGGCTTCATTTGCCACACTACCGCCGATCACTCTTGATCGCTTGATGGTTTCCGGGTTAATGCCGTTTGTTTACCACAGTGAGCATGAATATGCGCAACTACAGCCGGTGGAGGAAAACCGCTTCTGGATTGATGTGGTTCCTCAGCGGCAGGTCAGCCATGACTACGTTAAACGTCTGGTAAAAGACAAACTCAATGAGTTCACAGACGCGTATGCCCGGTTGTTCCAGAGCGCTGAAAACAGTGCGTTGATTATCAATGCCATTAATCAAGGGAATGCCAAAGAACTATTTCTGGGATTAGTAGAATATTTTAAGCAAGAAAAAGAGCGCGCTATTTCGGTTCATGTGAACTGCTACGATGAACGTTTGCTACCCAATATGTTCGATCACTTTGCCGAAAGTGGTAGCTATGAGCAGCTTAAAAACGATCTCGATCTGAACAGCGGCGTATGGCGGGCGGAAGCCGATATGTTGATTGACCTGCTGCGTAGCCGGTTAACGTTCAGCAAATTTGTTCTGCCGTCAGAAAGAGACAAGCTGGCCTATGCACATCTGGCATTTTTCACCAATACAGCACCTGTGGATTGCCGCCAGATCCGCATTGAAGATGCGTCCAGCGGGGTATTGTGTCATGGGTTGATCGCTGGGGAAGGTGCCGAAACGCAGGGGGATGCTTACTTTACCGCGTTTGGACTGCGTGATGTGGATACTGAGCCCTACAGCACCCTGCGTCTTGCCCGACTAATCGGCTGTCTGTGGCAACCCGCACGTCAAAGCAACAGCCAGTATCATGGACAAGGGATCGGCCTGGCTGTGAGCGGCAATTTTAAACAGCTGCTCAATTACTCCTACAATAGCGCGCTCTGGACCACCATTATTGATCCAAAAGTCACCCTCGACTTTTTCACCAGTCAGAAAGATGTGGTGCTTATCCACTATTCTGACCAGTACACCAGTTGCGCAGGCTACGATGCCGTCACCGTCACGAAGCAGGTTGATTTGTTCCTGCGGTTGCTCCAGACCGGAAGCCAGTCAGGGCAACCTGCTGTTGATAGTCAGCATCTGCTGGCTGAATTTAACGCCTTTAATGGCGAATGGCTGCTGAAAATGCTGCGCTCTAGTGAAAGGGAGCGTAAAGAGAAACACGGCATTATAGGCGCGTACAAATTTGTGCAATCCATGCTGCACCAGTCCGATATTTGCTGGATTCCGCTATCGGTGGCCGAAATGATTCGCGTGTCCGGCAATGTCGGGCTGAAAATGAAAGAGACTGATTTATCGAGAAATTTACAGGGTTATCGTAAAGGTGCGATCTCTGATGATGTGCTCTTTGTGGGATTCAAAGAAGACCGCCTCTATCTGTTGCCGCTGGAAGTTAAAACCGGGGCGCGACCGGACTACAGCTATGCAGGCCAACAGGCTCGTGAGTTGAAACGCTACTTACAGCAGGACATTCTGGAACCACAAACGCTGGCATCACAATTGTACCGGGCGCTCTTTATTCGTCAGGTGCTGATGCAGGTGGAGAAACTGCGTCTGTACGGTGTGCTGGACAGCGACAAACTGGCTCCCTTACTGGAACGACGTGAATGGTGGTTAACGGGCGACTATCAGTTAGGTGAGTTGGCCGACTATGTGGACGGCTTCGTCGTGGCACATGTGGACAGTGCAACCTGCTTCGATCTCTCTTTTAAAGAGACAGCGGAGAATATCTTACAGATTGAGATCCCTTATTCACTGTTGCCTTCGCTAATTTCTGCGCAGGGGAATGAACCACCGCTGGCGGAACGTTACCGGGTGCCGGAAAAATATCGGCTTAAGCCAGAGAGTGATGCCACTCCGTCACAATCCGAAGTCGTGGTAGAAGTCACAATGCCCGCTACTGCACGGTCCATTTCGGAACCGGAGTCGTTACAGCCTACTGTACCGGTGGCGACTTCTGATATTAGCGATACTCCATTACAGATCCTGTTTGGTCATGATGCTGTGCGTCAGAGCCCGCTACATTGGGAGCCAACCAACACCGCCAAGTTCATGAATACCAATACCGGCATTATTGGAACGATGGGCACCGGTAAAACCCAGTTTACTAAATCGCTGGTCACACAGTTGATGCGTAATCAGTCCTGTAACGTTGATGGTAAACCTATCGGTTTGCTGATCTTCGACTACAAATCAGACTATGTGGATGAGGCTTTTCTTGATGCAACGGGTGCTAAAAAGTACAAGTTATTTAAGCTGCCTTACAACCCCTTATCTCTGTTTGGCGACACGCCAATGCTACCAATCCATACTGCTGGTGGACTATCGGAAACGATGGCGAAAGCCTATGGGCTGGGCCATAAACAGCAGCTCAAATTAGAAAATCTGATTTTAGAATGCTACGAAGCGGCAGGTATTTCGCCGGAAGATCCGGCAACATGGTCAAGAACTGCGCCGACGATTGAAGATGTATGGCAGCGCTTCCTTGATCAGGAGAAGGTTGAAGAAGATTCGCTTTACGCAGCACTTTCTAAACTGGCGCGTTACAAGATATTCGAAACCATCCCGGAGAAAATGACCAGCTTGTACGAATTGATTGACGGCGTCACCGTAATCGAACTGGCTGGTTACCCGCCAGAAGTGCAAAACCTGGTAGTCGCGCTCACGCTGGATCTGTTTTACGCTCAGATGCAAAAGCGCGGTAAACCGGTGGTGCGGGGGGATTATCGTCAGCTCACTAAAATGATTCTGGTGGACGAAGCCGATAACTTTATGCGTCAGGACTTTTCCAGCTTGCGTAAGATCCTTAAAGAAGGCCGTGAGTATGGCGTCGGTGCGATCCTCTCAACGCAGGAGATTACTCACTTTAAGACGGGGGAAAATAATTATGCCTCCTATATTTTAACGTGGGTAATCCATCGCGTTTCTGAGATTAGGAACGCGGATATCAAGGCGGTATTTAACGTTGATGATAAAGGTGAGCAGGAGTCTTTGATGGGGCAGATTCGGCAACTTGAGAAGCATTTTAGCCTTTATGTCGACGGGGATAAAAAAGTTAAAAAAATGCGCGATAGAGCATTTTGGGAATTGACATTATAGTGTTTGTAATTTTATAACTGGGTTGGTGAATATGTCTAAGAATAATCTTGTTCATTGGAGTAATTTGGTAAAAGATATTCGTGAGTTATATCCAAGGATTATTCAGCCAAAGTTTATATTTATATCCTTTGTAACTTTGGCTGTATCAACATGTGGTATATGGATTGGTCCTTTTTTTTTAAAAGATAACTCACAGTTAGGATTTTCAATTTTTTCATTTATTATCACTACTCTAGGAGTGTTAGCCGCTGAGCGATTGTCTAAAGATGATGAGAAAGATAATGTCATGACATTATCAGAAAGGCATCGTAAGCAAGTTATGATGTCATTCTCTATTTTTTTATGGTTTATATCATTCGTTTTTTCATTTTATGGGCTTAAGAACAATATAAATTTCATGTTGATTTTATCATTTGCTATAACTTTATTGTTGTGGCTTTCCATTACAGTCGTTAAACCCGATTTCACATTCCCTGTAACTCCAGATTCGATAGTATCTAGTGAGTTAACAAATGTAACAGTTGACGATGAACCTGGTGAGGGACTTTGATATGTCTGGACCTATAAAAATAAATGCTATTAAAGTAACTCAACCATATGGTGATTTTTTTCAGACAGTAATGTCTGCGGAGGATCTTTTAAAATGTATTTATGTAAATCAAGCTGAAGTTGATGATGGGGAAATCTCTGGAGTACAAAGAAAAGAATCGATGCCGAGGGCATTAGATATAGCAAAATTCATTGACTCTGATGAAGCTGCGTTCCCAAATTCTATTATTTTATCAGTAAATCATAATGATAATGATATTCCTGCAGCAGAAGATGAAAAATGGAAATTTGAGCAAATTGAAGGTGATTTATATAGCATAATAATTCCTAATATTAATCTTAGATTATGTTCTGTAATTGATGGTCAACATAGGTTACTGGGTTTTCGTTATGCTGAAAATAAACGAATAAAACTGCCTTGCTCAATTTATGACTCATTACCGCCATCCAATCAGGCAACTATATTTTCAACTATAAATTTCAACCAACAAAAAGTACCAAAAAGCTTAGCCTATAGACTATTTGGCTATTCATTAGATGATATATCGAGAGAGTATTGGCCTCCTGATTTGCTTGCGGTTTATTTTAGTGAAAAATTCAATAAAAACAGTGAATACCCCTTCTATCAAAGATTGAAAAATAGGGTGTTACATGAAGTCACTGCTGATGATTGGTCCATCTCATCATCAGTGTTTATTGATGGAGTTTTATCACTGATATCTAAAAACCCGAGGGCTGACAGATATACAATTAATGCCATATATTCAAGCGAAAAGGAAAAAGGACGTAAGAGACTCTTGGATACAAGCTCTAAAGATAATAGTCCATTGAGAGGTTTTTATATAAAAAATAATGACAAAGCAATTGAGCAAATACTCATTATTTTTTTTAGTACGGTCAAAGAACATTTCTGGACAGAAAAGTGTATTAATGAAGGTACCGTTCTTGTCCGTACAATTGGAATTTCGGCATTGTTTAAGTTTCTTCGTGCAAGATTGATAAGTATGTCGAAGATAGATATGGAGAATATTGAAAAGCTATGCTTTGCAATAAAAGAAATAGACCCGAGTGAATTTACTGATAATAATAAGTATACATCTACAACTGTAGGTCAGGGAAAGGTATATAGCTATTTAAATGAAAATGTAAAATTATAAACCATTAATCCAATCCACCTTCATATTTGAAGGTGGATTGGTCTTTATTAAATTAACATATTGATTTTACAAAACTCATTATACTTTTATGATTTCTGAGGGGAGCAATTCCATCTTCGACATGTGCAGCCCAAGCCTTAATCAGCATCTTCTGTTCCATCTGTGGATAAAGCATCTTCAGCACTAATTCCGTAGCTTGCAATGTTTCCCCAAGCCACGTAATTTTATCCAGCACTAGCGAACCATCCAGCTTCTTACTATCCCGTTCAGGCGAATAGCGAAACTCACTCTCAACCGAGCGGAAAAATGCCAGTCGAGCCGCGACATTGGGCGTAATTCCAGTATATCCCTTTAACTTCTTGAGCTGGTCTTCAGTCTGACGGCTAAGCACCATTCGATTTGGGAGCATTAGACAGCCTCCTTAGTTAGTTCCCAGAAATAACCGGGTTTCAGCGCAGATGATTTGGTATGTGCATTAAATACAATCTCGTAAGCATGAGAAATATCATCACGTAGTCGATCGACGAAATAACGCTCATCCACTTCAGTATCGGTTGATAGCAGCACAACCTGATGGCTGGCCTCCGGGAAATAATGATTAATCAACTTATCCCGGTGCTGAGAATCCAGACGCCCTAACGGCGTATCAATAATCACCGGGAAATCACGCCCAGAGGTTTTTGCCAACGCCTCAAGAATGGCAATCGCATAAATTTGTTTTTCACCCGCAGAAAGCAGCTTGCGATTAATCACAGAACCCTTTTCATCCACCAGTTCAACATCAAATGTCTGTGGATTTATGTGCGCATTAAGCTGTAAATCCTCTTTACGAGCCAGCTTGTGGTAGGCAATTTCAAAGTTAGCAGATAATTTTTTCACTCGTGCCTGCGTTAGTACATCGCTGTAGTAATCAAGCAGGTTAATGGTTTCCTGCGCATTTTTAAATGCGCTGCTCAAACCATGTTGGCTACGGGTGATGTCATGTGCTTTCTGTACCTGACGAACGCAGTCCAGTTGCTGCTGTTTCGTCCGTTTAGCCTCTTCCAGCAGTGAGCGGTATTTTTGCCGCTGTTTTTCACGCTTATGGTCGAGCTCGCGTAATGCTGCAAAGAGATCCATTAATTGCTCGTCTTCCGGGGCACGGGCAATATTAGCAGCGGCCTGCTCCAGTTGTTGTTCAATATCCGCTAATTGTTGGCGGTACATATCAAAACGCTGCCATGCTTTTTTGCTGTCTTGCTCAATGGACTGCTGGAGCATACCGGCTTCACGTTCAGAAATATCAAACAGCAAATCACCTTTTGGTTTGGCTGCCATATATGCGTCCAAATTATTGGTAATCGCTTCGGTAGCAATGGCTCTGGTACTGCTCTCACTACTGGAACGGAACGCGATATCATTTTTGAGTTGAGTTAAAAATTGATTTAACTCCGTCTCAAAATTTTTCGCCTGCTTGATCTGCGCTTCGTTGGCAATTTTTTCCAGCAATCGCGACAACGTATCAGGCGCTAACGCATAGGGCAACGATCCATCGCATTCCTGTCGTAACGCTTTTTCCAGACGTTCTTTTTCTTTTAACAGCGTTTCAACTTTCTGTTTTTCATGTGCTTTGGTCTGGGCAAATGCGCCGCCCTGCGCATTTAACAATCCCTCATGGCGAATAATGTCCTGGGATAAAAATTCAATCCGCGAATTGACGAAATCGGCCTCTTCCAGCAATTTCTCTGCCTGACCGGCAAGCGTTTTAATCTTTGTCTCAAGCGCTTCAACCTGCTGTTGCTGGGAGCCACCTAACTGCGCGTTTTGCTGGCGTTTGACAAAAATCATCAGGTCATTTTGCAGTCTGGCGATCAGATCCAGTCCTAACAAACGACGCACTGCTGTACGCAGAATATTGCCGGATTCATCTTCCGCCAGCTCAGCGATCTTCTCTCCATCAAAAAAGAAAAGATCGGCCACACCGTGAGGAATTAATTCATTCAAAAACCCTTGGCACTGATCATAACTGAGTTCACTACGCGGTTGTCCATCCTGCTGCAAAGAGAGACGATCTTTCTTTCCTTTCTTCCAGCTACGCGTGACGGTGAATTCAGTCTCATGACCGTTTTGGTTGTAGGTAAAGGTCAGTTCTACAGCAGCTTCATCCGGACGCTCTGCTGTATACGTCCCGTTGTGCACCAGGGCTCCGAGTTGTTCAACATACTCCTGCTGCTGCATTGCCGAGCCAAACGCTAAACGTCCATACAGTGCCAGTCGAATTGCCGACAAAATAGATGTTTTCCCTGCACCATTTAAACCACCAAATAGAACAATCGGGCGAGGGTTTACTTCATGCGGACGCTTTCTGGGAGCCAGATCGATGGTGTGTGTGCCGCAAAATACGCGAAAATTATGTAATACTAGTTGCTTAATGAGCACGTTCATTTTCCTCATCGATAAGCACAGACGATTCGCCCGCATCGATAATTCTGCGCTGTAAAGTCTGGAGTTCAGCTTCTAGCTTATCCACCTCGTCCTGATGAATATCCCGATCGTTGCGTTTTTGCAGCGATGCTTGTTGCTGCTGGATCTCTTCCAGACTGCCCCAGTCCTGCTTCAAAATTGTGCCGAGCTTGTCAAAAATCCCCTGACGACGACTTAATCCTTCCATCGAGGTTTCCAGCTCAATCAGTTTCATCACCATTTCAGGTACTACGTCGAACCCTTGCGTTATCTGCGCCAGCAAATCAGCATCGCTGGCATCAAAGCGCGACTGATCGTCAACCACCCAATTCAGATCCTGCTGATATACCTCACGGTAAATCCCCGGCAATGTGTCGTGCCAGTCTGGCTCGTTAGGATCTTTCAACCACTCCTGACGGATAGCGTGCAGCTCCGGCTGGGTAATTAACGTAATCGTGTGGCCCTGGGCGTTTAAATCACGCTCAATTTCCAGTAAGTCTTTTAACCACTGCTGGCGGTATTTGAGCCAGTAGGGGCCAGGAACATGCTTACGCTCAGCACTGCGATCTTCGCCGTCTTTAGCGTACTGATAGCTCACCTTACCGGTGCGGCGTTTATAGTTGCGATAGGTGTCTTTATTCACCGGATCGGTGGTGAACGCCAGCAGATCACGATATTTCAGCAATGGCGACATCCACTCTTCGCCATTTTTGATGAGACTTTCCATCGCTTTATCTTTGGTGACTACGGTACAGGTCCAGCAGCCAAAGCGAGAGTTCCCGCAAGAGGGGGTACTTTCGTCGATCACCAGGGGACACTCACCCTGTGCGGAAGAGTCCATATACAGCGTCCACAGAGGACGGTTGTTTCCGCCCCACGGGCTTTCCCATTCGTCGATATCTTCAGGAGCATAGCGGAACGCGCCGCGCAGCAGTTTCCAGACATCTTCTACATCCCAAGTATCAATAGGGGTATAGATAAACGCATTTGCCAGCGTGGTATGCCGGGCCAGGCGTGAGCCATCAATTTTGTGCTTTGCGATGACCTGCGCACGGGAGGCACTCTCGCTACTACGTGAGCCGAGGACAACAATCACTTCATCGAACTGGCTAACCTTATCTTTAATAAAGTCGCTCACCGGATTGATTTTCATACGCTCGGTACACCAACGGAAACTCCGGGTTGGAGCCGGATAACCTTTCCCCAGTAAATTGACCCAGAAGGTTTCATTAGTTTTAGGCGTTACCGCATGTTGAGTGATCGGCAGGCCATTACGCTTTGCGCCTGCTTCAATCTGCAACATTGTTTTTTTAATTAAATCTACTACCACTGGCGTTTCCACCAGCGTATCGGATGACACCACAAAAACATCTTTGCTGCGCATTTCCGGGGGCAGGCCGAGCAGGGCCAGATACACCAGCGTGATCACGGCGGAAGAATCTTTCCCGCCGCTATAGCCAATTACCCATGGACGCTTATCCGCACAATAAATTCTTTGAACCTCAGCAACATATTCGGCCAGAGGGCGTCCAGCGAACTGCTCCTGATTAATAAAATCTTCGTATTCGGCCAAATCGTAGGCCTGCACTAATTTACTCATGAGACAACCACTTGAGCTTCGAGCTCCTGTTCTTCAGGAGTGAGAGGAAGGGAGAGTGCGATTTTTAACGCATTGCAGGTGAGCTGGATCGCTGTACTGGTTTTACTCAGCTTACCGTGCTGCATCGCACGTTTGATCAGTTCTGGGTTGTTTCTACGCCAGTTAAAGGTTTTGAGCTCAGCGATTTTGTCCGGCCATTGCTCAGGATAATCCGTAAGCAGGGTATATCCCAGTTGTCCGAGCGCCTGCAAACCGATGCCATGAGCATGGACATAGTCCTGCCGTAGCTGAACCGGTGAAACTTCCTTTTTCGCTGCTAACTGCCAGTCCGGCATTACTTGATAAATAGCTTGCCAGTAACGTGTTGCTACTTGGGTACATTCTTCAAAATTGCCCTCTTTAGGATCTTTGCCCAACAACGCACGGGTAGCTTGTTTGATGCTGCTTAGCGTAAATAATTTATTTGACCGCTGACTGATACCTGATTTTTCCAGCTCCGTCATCCCAACGAAAGGCTCAACAGACATCGCCAGATAACGCGCCAGATTTGAACTGGCATCACGATGATCGTATAACGACGCCAGCGAAGGGCTGGGACGAATGGCGTATTTGTTCAGGTCGGCGAACATCTGTTGACTACGCTTTAAGCCTTCATCCACAAAAAACAACACTGGAATATTATCCTGTCCCAGCTCTGGACGAGCATCTAAAGCATCTTCAATTGCTTTACGGCGATGTTGACCGTCATTAATCAGAATTTGCGCATCCATTGGTACACATAATGTTCCCAGATTATTCGAGCCGGGGAACTCATCAAACTGGACGTCTACAGCAATAGAGGCTGTAAGCGCAGAGAACACATAATCTTTTGGATTTTCCAGAAGGTACCGCACCATTTCAGGGATACGAGATTTATTCAGTATGCGCTGCGCGCGCAGTTCAGGAGGTACGTCATTTTCATCAAAGCTAAAGATCTTTGGAATGATACGCATCGGGCATGTGGCAATATAGAAAGGGCGGCCTGCCTGAATGCCACGTATAGCTGGAAAAGAGTAGCAATAATCTGCATCAACACTAGCCATGCTTTGATCCGTATAAAAATTTAATCAGTGAAATTACGTGATATTTTACGTAACAAGTAGAAGGATTAACAGCTTTTTTAACGTAAAAAATTGCGTACAAGATTCCAATATTTCACATTTGACTAGTGCATTGTCACTCCCGACGCCGTATCAACTCACTCCGCTCAACCATTACACCATCTTTACAATACCTGCTCGGCCAGATGACGGAAGGGTGAACGCCTAGCGCTTCAGCGATTAAATATTCACCTTTAGGCCAGGGGCGGGTAAGCGCATTGGCGAGCGTCGAAGAACCCAGCCCTGAAGCGCGTGAAAGCGCCGTGAGTGAAGTGCCTTTTTTACGTAGGGCCGCAATGATGTCTGCCGGATGCCAGTCTGTCGTCATGATTCCCTCCTGACGAGTTTGTATGAATGATTACGTTATAAAGTGATGCTACGTTATTCGTAGTTGATTTTAAACGGCCAAAACTACGTAATTCGTAGCTTTGCGATCGAGCACAATGTTCTCTGCAACCGTTACGAAGCGCGAACACGGCGTCTTGCTACGTTTATCGTAGTATCGCGATGACTCTAAAACTACGACTATCGTAGTTATGAGCGAAACCACTAATACCCCAACTGTCTTTTGCAAACGCCTGAAAACGGCGCGTGAAGCGAAGGGCCTTTCTCAGAAGAAGCTTGGCATCCTGGCCGGGATAGATGAGTTCGTCGCGAGTGCGCGTATCAACCGCTACGAAAAGGGCGTTCATCAGGCAAGTATCGAAATCGCACGCAAACTGGCGGACGCTTTAGCGGTTCCACTGGCTTACTTTTACACTGAAGACGATGAGCTTGCAGAGTTGTTGCTCCGCTGGAAGCAGTTGGATCAAGACGTTAAAAATGCCATCCTGAGTCATATTAAATAATATTTTTCATTTAAATTAACGCAACCCTTAATTAATTATCTGAAAATAAAAACTTCAGATTTAATCTAATCAATATAATTTTTATTTGACTAATAAGGGGTTGCGAGTTTTTATAATAGTTCTTTTACTGAATCAACTAATCGCTCACCCGTTTCTTGCTTCTCTTGTCTGGTAAATACTAAATGCAAAATCATATTTGCGTTTCAGGGGCAAGACGATGCAAAACGATGTTGAAGGGTCATTACGGCTGATGACGCTTGGTGAAATTGCGATGGCGAAGCGTGTGTTTGGTCACAGTATTGTGTATAGCCGGGTATGGATACATTGTGATAGTTATTTACCTTTTGGGTTGCAGAGTACCAGGTTTGCAATGACGCCAAATGGTGAATTGTGGTTCAGAAAAGAGAAATATGCAGCCGATTACTCAGACACATCGGTTACTCCAGGCTCTAAGCACTTATTTATTCATGAGATGGGACATGTCTGGCAGCACCAGACCGGCAGGTGGGTTAGATTGCGCGGGTCGCTCAGCTGGGCTGCTGATTATACGTACAGACTTGATAAAGAGAAAATTACAGACTATACCCTCGAACAGCAGGCAGCAATTATCGCAGATTATTGGTTTTTATTAACCTACGGAATAAAGGTATGGCGTGATAATCAAGGACCCAATCTATTAGGGAATTACAGGGGAGTAGACTCTTTAAAAGATGTTCCAATGCTTTATAGAAAAATTATTTATGGACGAGTGTAGGATGAATAAATATACGTTACTTGCAATGGTGTTTCTGTTAACTGGCTGCCCGGGTCCGATGGATCCTATCCCTTTTGAGGAAGCTGCACAGGTCAGACTGGTCAGCAATCAGGTATGTATTACCACTCCAGCCAGCACGGGTGAAAAGATATTTTCTGTACATATAAGCAACGGTATCGGGCAGGAGATATATAAAACTTTCGGTCGTTATGCGCAGCAACCTGTCGTCGTCCAGGGGAAGTGCCTTCCCGCCTTTGGCTTTGAGTTTAAGCCTGGCAACAGGTATGCGGCTTTTTATCAAATAGAAAAGAACACTACTGAGCCGGGCAAGACGTATGTTGTAAGATTCTCACTGGAGCAGGATGAGAAGGGTAGTTTGAGGTTGACACCATATGGTCGAAATAACTGATTAACTGTTGAGAGTCTCTTACCGCTGTGATTTTCTCTTCGCACCACTATATATTCAGGGTAGCCAGTCAGATTAAAAACATGGCCAGGCGGTTATTCACCATGGACAGCGCACCGGGTGATGGTTCGCAATATCGCGCCTTTTATTGGCCGGACTATTCCTTTGCTCGGTGTTATTATTTTGTCGGCAGATGTCTCACAAATTATTTTCTGTACGATACGCGATTACAACGCTATCGCGAGAGGAGATGACAAAATATGGTAGACAACCTCGAAAAGCAGATTTACGAACTCATTCGGCCTTACGCTGGTACATATCTCTTCACGGGAAGGAAGCCCCGTTGACGCCGGAAACGGATTTAGATACCGATCTGCAAATAGACGAGGCTGAAATAGAAGATTTGATGGATGCCTTTTTTACGACATTTAACGTTGATCGCGCCGGATTTACGATTAAAACTTATTTTCCTGATTCGCCTTTTTCCTGGAATATCTTTAAAAAACCGGAACCCATACCGGTGCCGGATTTCACTATTGGGATGTTGATCGCCTCTGCCAGAGCTGGCCGCTGGTTATATGACTAAATCCTGAAGCTGTTTTTCGTTGTATTGGTCAGGGCTTTTCAGAGATGTAGGCCTCAGAAAGAATCAATATATGGATAAGCTTTAACGCGCCAAACCGTCAGGGCATGTATTGCGGAAAAGACAACCTGCGTGACATACCGCTGTTGTATCGCAAAATCGTAACGGGAAGAGATTAAGTGATAAGAAAAAGTGTAATGTTATTTCCGCTTTTCCTGGTGGCAGGATGCCCCGGCCCTGGCGATCGCCTGCAGGATAAGGTGCCTGCGCAAGTGACGTTTTCTGGCAACAATGTTTGCATTACCTACCCGGTGACGCCAGGCGACTATATTACGTCTGTCCAGATTGGTAGCGAACAGAATGATTTCGTCTATGACGTATTTAACGATAAGCCGGTTCATCCGGCGGGTAACCAGTGCTTGCCTCTTTTTGAATATCACTTTAAAGCGAACAAAAACTACACGCTGTATTATGGCCTGAATAATAAAGAATACGACTTCCGGAAGCTTATTCACGCTGCATTCGTGTTTCCGGATAATCGTTCTGCGAATACCGATAAAAACAACCAGCAGAAGTAATGCATAAAAATCCCCGCCGCAGCGGGGATTTCTTTAATCAATACGCTTCAAAACACAACCACTCGCCACGCTTATTCCCACTCCTCCAAAAAGCGCTGGCCGTACTGGTCGGCGACCAGCAGCGCGGCATATACCTGCTCCGGCGACACGCCACCCGGCATGTTGTGAATGGTTTCGCCCTCTGCGCACGCCGCCTGCGCCACCAGACGCATTTTGGTTTGCACATCTTCTTTAATATCGAGTTGCGCGAGCGTAATCGGCAGCCCGACGCTGTGGCAAAGCGCGGCAACCGTTTCTATCTCTTCTGACGGCGCATTTTCCAGCACCAGCTGGGTGAGCGTGCCGAAGGCGACTTTCTCGCCATGATAGTAATGATGCGCGTCCGGAATGGCGGTAAGCCCGTTGTGGATAGCATGGGCTGCTGCCAGGCCGCCGCTCTCAAAGCCCACGCCGCTCAGGTACGTGTTGGCTTCGATAATGCGCTCAAGCGCCGGGGTGACGACGTGCTGTTCGGCCGCCAGCATCGCTTTTTCTCCCTGCTCAAGCAGCGTGTTGTAGCACAGCTCGGCAAGCGCCAGCGCGGCCTGGGTGCATTTGCCGCCCGCCATGGTGGTCGCGCCGCTACGCGAGCAGGCGCGCGCTTCAAACCAGGTGGCCAGCGCATCGCCAATGCCGGACGCCAGCAGGCGCGCCGGGGCGCCCGCCACAACCTGCGTGTCGACGACAACGATATTCGGGTTATGCGGCAGCATCAGGTAGCGATCGAACTCGCCGTCGTCGGTATAAATCACCGAAAGCGCGCTGCACGGCGCGTCGGTGGAGGCGATGGTCGGCGCGATAGCGACCGGCACCGCCATAAAGTGCGCCAGCGCTTTTGCGGTATCGAGCGTTTTACCGCCGCCGATGCCCAGCACAGCGGTACAGCTGGCGCTGTCGGCGAGTTTACGCAGCCGGTCGATTTCATTTTGCGAGCACTCGCCGCCAAACGGTGCGATTTCGACGCTAAGCTCCGCCTGTTTAAAACTCTGACGCAGCGTCTCTTCTGCAAACCCGAGCACGAATTTATCCCCGACGATCAGCCAGCGTTCGGCCAGCGGTTTTAAATAGTCGCCGATGCGGGAGAGCACGCCTGCGCCCTGAATGTATTTACCGGGTGACTGAATAATGCGATCCATAACATTCCTCCTTCAGAGAGTGAGTTAACCTGCTGTGTTTCCTTGTCTTGCTCAGACTTCTCAGTCTCTGACTCTACCGCCGGGGGCGTGCGCATTTGTTGCGCTATATCTAAAGGAGGCGCGATTGCGTCATGCCTGCGGGCAGGCGAGTCAACGCGTTAAATCATTTTTATTAAACGGTATTGTCGTCATCCGTCAGAATACATAATTATTTTTGCGCTGAGCTTTTCTGACGAAGGGCTTGCAGATATTTCATGCCTTGCGCTGAAATCTGATAATGATCCATGCCCGCAGGCATTGAGGGCGTTATGTTGACTAATCCGGCCTCGTATAAATTCCTTACAAGCCTGGCAACATTGCCCACTCCCTCCATTTTTCGCTGTGACATGGCGCGATCGAGATTATACCAGGTCCACTTCACATCGTCTCTTGACGCTAAAAGCGTCAGAATATTGAATTCAGCCTCGTTGATTATCATTGTTTTCCTTTAATAACTGGTGACCTTGTGGTGATACGCGATAACGAGGCTTCAGGGCGTTCTCGGTATACACAGCGTCAACCATTCCATTATCCACGAGGCCGGTAACGATGTTCGCAACATTGCCAAACCCTTCAATGCCACGAATGGCAAGGGTGCGATCCAGCATTATCCACGTCCAGTCAGTTTCTTTTTCAGCCATGACTCTCAGGACATTAAGTTCCGTATTGGTTACTTTCATTTCAGCGCGTCCGGATGGAATAAATCACTATCTTTGATTCGGAAATCCTCAAGCGTTGCCGTATGGGCATTGTTCCATAGATCATAACCTGCAACACCTTCCGGTTCACCTGTTTCCCATCCCAGATTGCAGTAACGCTCATATTCCCTACATTCATGAGTGTAATAGTTTAAATCTACCTTTTCAGGAAAAATATTTTCTTCAACAATATTTTTTAGCCTGCTGACCATTACGTCATTCGCCGGATCGTATTCGAATCGGGACAAATGCTTTTCCACAATTTTAATTCCTTCATGAGTGATTTCCACGCCATCCGTTGTCAGATTTTCAATCGGCCCGCCAGCCAGTTCAGGCTCAAATTGTCTGTCTGACGAAACGCCTCTGGCACCAAAATGCTCAAGCTCCTCTAATTCAGTGAATCTCATCCTTCCCAGTGATAATCCGACGGTAACAGACGCCCCAGCAATGAGTAACCCTCTGTTAGTCATGATCTGGTTATAACCGTCGAGAGCCTCGCCGCCGAGATCTTCTGCTGCCTTCCTAAACCCTTCGCTATTACCGTTATAAATACCACCTGCGGCCAAAAGTCGGCCTGCACCTTTACTGTTGATCGTTTTTGTGGTCTGAGCATGCTGTACGGGAACTGCAGATGTTATGCCTTTTAACTGATGCGATATCAGGTAACTGAGCCGGGATTGCAGCAACAAAGGGAGGTCATGCCGCAGGTTTCCGGAGGCGGTAAGAACGCCGGTAATAGTATTTTCGAGGAGACTTTGTCTCAGCAAAATGACTTTACCGGATTTGATATCTTCCAGCACATCCCGATATGCCATCCATGGATATTGGTAATGAAACTGGCGACACAGATTGACGAACTGGCTATAGCCTATAGGCAGCTCCCATGCCCTGATTAACCGGTTCGGCTGTGCAGTAAAGGCAAGCTTATGTACAGCTGAATCCGGATGCAGGATATGGCAGATATCCCCGTAGCGAACATTATCGGCAGAAGTTGCCTGATAGCGATGAAGCATAATATCCCTTTTAGCACCACCGTGGGGTTTTAATTAAATAGTTAAATATGTGATCGACTTTTTATTCTTAATGATCATCCCGCATGGTTGAGCATTATTTGTTAAATAATAGGTTTAAGTGATAATGGTCTACTCTGTAACAGGTTCTTAGTGGATGAAAAAATAATACGCCTGGATTGCTATCATTGAAAATTAAAAGTGTCGACATAACGGCGATATCGAGTGCTTAAGGTTGGGATTTATCTTTGTAATAGACGCTTCATTAACGTGTTTAATTAAAAGAGACTTGATTGCTTAATTGGTTGATTATATTGAATATAATATACTGTGGATTTCAAGCAATGCATGGCTATATGCAGTTAATTACTATGTCGACTAATTCTTTTTCTGAAATTGAAATTGAAATTGTCGACTGAAGTATCTGTAACATGAGCGAGAACTGGAACAGAGTGTCTACTCAATCCTTTCTCCGATGCTTATTACTTAACAATAAAAATAATGGCTGCGTGATGCCTGACTATTAATCGTTCCTCCCATGAATCCTCTTCGCCATAGGCTCTTCTTACGTTATGCTGAGCGTTTGCGTCTGACCATTTTTTAATTTAAGTGAAATTAACAGGGAAAGAAAATGAAGTGCATCCAGTGCAATGAAAACGAGCCGAACAAAGAGTCGGGGTTATGTCACGCTTGCGAAAAAACGGAAGCCAGTAAAATTAACGGGTTACTGTACTTGCCAGCCGCCGGGCTTATATTTAGCCTGATCTTTTTGCCGGTAGAGTTTTTTGATCTGGTCAGTGCGATAAGTGCGTACTTCAGCCGCTCGGGCATTATTACGTGGTATGCCGCAGGCGCGGTGGTGCTGTTAGTGGCGCTTATCAGTATTACCGCGTATGCAAGCTGGCATTTCTTCCAGCGTAAGCGGCACACGCCCCGCGCGATGGTTATCTACTATCTGGCGGGGGTGGTAAGTGCGTTGTGGTTCGCTGTGCTGCCGGTGAGCCTGTTTGGCGCGAGCTGGGACAACAGCAGCATTCGCAGCGTCCTGTCGGCGTTTATCGGCGTCACGTGCTGGCTTCCGTACTTTTTAAAGTCCCCGCGCATCGCGCAGGTGTTCGTACGGTAATCACGGCTCAGAGCAGGTGAGGTATCTGCGACAACAGATACAGCACCAGCCCGATGGTGCCGCCGACCAGCGTGCCGTTGATGCGGATAAACTGTAAGTCTTTGCCGATGTTGAGCTCAATCTGCTGCGACATCTCGCGCGCGTCCCAGCTTTTTACCGTGTCGCTGATATGGCGCGTCAGGAATGTAGCGAACTCCGGCGCGACGGTGGTGGCCGCCTGTTCAAGATGTTCGTTAAACGAGGCGCGCAGGGCGCTGTCGGCCATCAGCGATTCGCCGAACCACTGCCCGGCATCGGCGATGCGCTGACGGGTGCGGGAATCTTCCGCCTGCATGTCGTTCTTCAGCCAGCCGCGCACGTCGCCCCACAGCTCCGCCAGGTAGCGGTTAAACGCCTCGTCCTCTTTCAGGTACGCCTTAATGCCATCGGCGCGCTCGGCCATCTCCGGGTCGCTTTTCAGCTTCTCGATGAAATCCACGGTGATGCGATCAAAGGCCAGGCGCAACTGATGCCCCTGGTCGTGGCTGATGTCGTCGAGCATGGAATTGACGGCGCTGGAGACCAGCTCGGCGCTGTGTTCGCCGAGCCACTCGGTAGGCAGAATTTTCGCTTTACGCGGGTGCTCGGTCTTCAGCCAGTGGACAATCTGGCGGGCGATGAAGTCGCGCGTGCTCTGCTTCTGCACCAGGCGAATCAGCTTGCCGATAAGCGCATCCAGCAACACCTGATGACGGTTGTTTTTGGTCATGCTCTCCAGCATCAGCGCGCTGGTCTGGGTAAGATCGACTTTATCAATCGCCTTATGCACCGCGCGCTTTAATAACCCCTGAATGCGGCTGTCGTCGGTGAGTTCCAGAAAACCGCTCATCACCTGCACCAGGTTCTGGCCCACGCGCTGCGCGTTGGCAGGCTGGCTGAGCCACTGGCCGAGCAACTGCGCCGGTTCGTGGCGACGGATCAGCGCGACCAGCGAGTCGGTATCAAGGAATTTCTCCTGCACAAACTGCCCGAGGTTCTCGCCGATGCGGTCTTTTTTACGGGGAATAATCGCGGTGTGGCGTGAGATAAAAGGGATAGGCACACGGCGAAACAGCGCCACCACGGCGAACCAGTCCGCCAGCGCGCCCACCATCGCGGCTTCCGCGATAGCCTTAACGCCGCTCACCCAGAAACCGGGCGGCAAAAACAGGGTAGTGACAAAGGTCGCCGCCGCCGTCAGCAGCAGGCCGAGCGCCAGACGCTTGGCGCGCTTTAATTCAGCTAATTTTTCCATGCGTTAAGCATATAACCCATGCGGCGGTTGCGACAGGGGATAACTCCGTAGTCTCAGCTCTCTTCCATCGCGTGATGCAGCGCCTCGCCAATCTGTTGCAGCGCCTCGCGGTGATGCTCAGTGGCAGGCAGCGCGCAGTTGATGCGCAGGCAGTTGCGGTATTTGCCCGAGGCGGAAAAGAGCGAGCCGGGGGCGACACGGATTTTCAGGCGCGTCAGCTGGCGCGCCACGCAGACGATATCGACGCTCTCCGGCAGTTCTATCCAGAGCATAAACCCGCCTTTAGGGCGCGTGACGCAGATGCCGCACGGGAAATATTCACGCACCCAGCAGGTGTAGGTTTCCATCTGGCGCTGATAGTGCTGGCGCATCCGGCGCAGGTGACGGTGATAGTGGCCGTCGCGGATGAATGCCGCTACCGCGAGCTGCGTGGCGGGCACGTTGGTGCCGCTGGCGGCGTATTTCATCTGCAGCACGCGCCCGTGGTAACGCCCCGGCGCTATCCAGCCCACCCGCAGGCCGGGAGCGAGGGTTTTCGTCACCGAGCTGCACAGGATGACGCGCCCGTCGATATCCCAGGATTTAATGGTGCGGGGGCGCGGGTAGTCGGTCGCCAGCTCGCCGTAGATATCGTCTTCAAAAATGATGATGTCGTGGCGCTGGGCCAGCGCCAGCACCGCGCGTTTGCGCGCATCAGGCATGATAAAGCCGAGCGGGTTATTGCAGTTCGGCACCAGGATCACGCCTTTAATCGGCCACTGTTCCAGCGCCAGCTCAAGCGCTTCGACGCTGATGCCGGTCTGCGAATCGGTCGGGATCTCAATGGCTTTGATATCAAGGCTTCGCAGCAACTGCATGGTGCCGTAGTAGCAGGGCGATTCCACGGCGACGATATCGCCGGGCTTGCAGACGGCCAGCAGGGCCACTGAGAGCGCGTTGTGACAGCCGCTGGTGATGATAAGTTCGTCAGCGCTGATGTTCGCGCCGCCATCCAGCATCAGGCGGGCTATCTGCTGGCGCAGTTCCGGGCGGCCCGCCAGATCGTCATAGCTAAAGACGTCCAGCTGATTGTGTTGCACCACACGGCTCATCTCGCGCCAGAGCGGTTTAAGCGTCGGGTGGGTGATATCCGGCGCGCCGCCGCCAAACGTCGTCAGGCTTTTATCGCCGCGCCCGTCAAGGAGCGTCATCACTTCATCCCACTGAGTCACCTCAACCGGGCGCTGTACCGGGCGCGTCATCGCAGGCACCGGCGGCTGCATTTTGCGCGGCGCGACAAAATACCCTGAGCGCGGGCGCGGCACGATGAGCTGCTGATTCTCCAGCACCAGATACGCCTGCTGTACGGTGCTGATGCTGACGCCGTGCTCCTGGCTCAGGCTGCGCACCGACGGCAGTTTTTCACCGTGGCGGTACAGGCCCTGTTCGATTCGCTCCGCCAGCAGACAGGCGAGGTGCTGATAACGCGTCATGCTGTATGCTCCCTTGATACAATACAGATCATCAAACCGGTACAGATAACGGCACAATACGCCTTTCAGCCGCTTATGTCGCGCTTCTGTATGGTTAACAAAGACATTTTGTGAATCTGTATTGTTACGGGCGATCCCGGCCATCATAAGGCTCAGCCTGACACAGGAGAGCGACGATGGAATTTCACGAGAACCGACCCCGCAGACCGTTTATTGGCTTCATACTGATCTGGCGCGCCTGGAAAGCCTGGCGGCTGCGCGCGCAGACCCGAAAAGTGTTCAGCAGAATGAACGAGGCGCAGCTGCGCGATGTCGGGCTGCGACGCGACGATACGTATTGAGCTTCCGGCGCGGGCGGCATGTTGCCCGCGCGCATTCACACTTTCTTTTTACGCTTGCCAGCGATCACCTCGATAAACTCCTGCACCTGCTGTTGCTTGCGCACCGACAGTTTGCAAACGCGACGCAGAGATTTCAGCAGCGGCGGATCTTCCGGCTCCGGCGCGCGCGCCGTGATGACAATACAGCCGGGCATCACCCGCACATCCGCATCGGTGCCGGTAGGGAAACCGGCTTCCTCCAGCCATCTGCCGCGAAGCGTCAGCGCGGCCAGATTGACGCCGTCATGAAAGCGGCTGGCGTAGCTCACGCGGATGCGGCGTGGCTCGGTGAGCGCGGCAGGCGCGGGATGCACTTCAGGTAATGCTTCAGGGAGCACGGATAACGTCGACATAGTTCCTCCTTAAAGGGGCAGCAAAGCTGGCCTGCAAAACACTGGTATTATATACAGTAATTAAAGGAGGGAACCTTTGTGAAATCCGAAAAGCGGCGGGAAAATCGTCGGCCTGCTAAGGCCGACGCAGGAGAACATTAATGCGCGTGCGGCACGTCGGTGTCGGCGCTGATGCGCAGGCCGTCGGCGTCAAACACCATACAGTCGCGCGGGCGAAAGCCCACTTCCACCGCCTGCCACGGACTGAAATGCACGTCGCCCGGCAGCAAAATCTTCATATTGTCATGCCCGTAACACTGGCCAAACAGATAGGTGTTGTTGCCAAGGCGTTCCACCACTTCGCAGTTAAAGGTTAATGAGACTTCCGTCTGCGCGCCGGTGGAGAGATGTTCCGGGCGAATGCCCAGCGTCACCGCATCGCCGGGCTTCAGCGGCGCGGTGTGAATGGCCAGCCGCAGCGTTTTACCCTGCGAGAGCGTGACGTCCAGCGCGCCGTCTTCCCAGCACGCCACAGTGGCAGGCAGGAAATTCATCTTCGGCGAGCCGATAAACCCGGCCACGAATTTATTAACCGGATTGTAGTAAAGCGCCATCGGCGAGCCCATCTGCTCCACTTTGCCGTAGTTCATCACCACGATTTTATCGGCGAGCGTCATCGCCTCAATCTGATCGTGGGTGACATACACCATCGTGGTTTTCAGCTCCTGATGGAGCCTCGCGATATGCAGACGCATCTCGACGCGCAGTTCGGCGTCAAGGTTGGAGAGCGGTTCGTCGAACATAAAAACCTGCGGGTTACGCACAATCGCGCGGCCAATCGCCACGCGCTGGCGCTGGCCGCCGGAGAGCTGTTTGGGTTTGCGATCCAGCAGGTGCGAGAGTTGCAGGGTTTTCGCCACCATCTCCACCTGATGACGAATCTGATCTTTCGGCACTTTATTGACCTTCAGCCCGTAGCCCATGTTCTCCGCCACCGTCATGTGCGGATAGAGCGCGTAGGACTGAAAGACCATCGCCACGCCGCGGTGCGAGGGCGCCACGTCGTTCATCACCTCATCGCCAATCAGCACCTCGCCGTCGCTCACCTCTTCAAGGCCCGCGATCATGCGCAGCAGCGTGGACTTTCCGCAGCCGGACGGCCCGACGAACACCGCAAATTCGCCGTCGGCAATATCGAGATTGATATTGTGCAGGGTTTCGGTTTTCCCGAACCGTTTGGTGACATTCCTCAGTCTTATGCTGGACATCAGGGTTCCTCGAAAGTGTAAGCCGTGTTGGCCGCTGGCGTTTCTGATGGATGCTGAACGTCTTTTTTGTATTACGTGTAACAATTCAGCGAAGTGATGCGCAACGGCTTGAAATCAGTGTCATGACTATAACTTCCCCGGATTTCGCCCCCTATCGCCGGTTTTCATTTCTGTAACGACGATCACACAACGCACAGTTTTTTGTAGAGTTATCAGGGTTGTCAGCGTAGCGTATAACAAAATGAAAATTCGCTGGGTGGGCTTTTACAGGCTGCGTGGTTACAGCGATTTGGCTTTAAAGCAGAAGTGAAGCACTCAATAAAAACAACGTAATTGTTATACCTTCACATGAGGTTGATAATGAAAAAGAACATCCTTACCGCCCTGGTTCTCTCCGCTCTGATGGTCAGCGCCGGCGCCAGCGCGGCGACCCGACAGCTTAACGTGTGGGAAGACATTAAAAAATCCGCCGGAATTAAGGATGCCGTGGCGGCATTTGAAAAGCAGTACGACGTGAAAGTGAACATGCAGGAGATGCCGTTCGCCCAGCAGCTCGAAAAACTGCGTCTCGACGGCCCGGCGGGGATCGGTCCGGATGTGCTGGTGATCCCAAACGATCAGCTGGGCGGCGCGGTGGTGCAGGGGCTGTTAACGCCGCTGACGCTTGATAAAAAGCAGACCGACGCGTTTACGCCGTCTTCCGTTGCGGCGTTCCGCATGGATAACGCCCAGTACGGCGTGCCGAAAGCCGTCGAAACGCTGGTGCTTATCTACAACAAAGATCTGGTGGAAAAGCCGTTCGACAGCCTCCAGGCCTGGTATGACTTCTCTAAAGCGCAGCGTGCGAAAGATCAGTACGGCCTGCTCGCCAAGTTCGATCAGATTTACTACAGCTGGGGCGCCATCGGCCCGATGGGCGGCTACATCTTCGGGAAAAACGACAAAGGCGGCTTTAACCCGCTGGATGTGGGCCTGAACAAGCCCGGCGCGGTGGAAGCCGTCACCTTCCTGAAAAAATTCTATGCCGACGGCGTCTTTCCGGCGGGGATCATCGGCGATAACGGCCTGAACGCTATCGATTCGCTGTTTACCGAGAAGAAAGCGGCGGCGGTGATTAACGGCCCGTGGGCGTTCCAGCCTTACGAAGCCGCAGGCATTAACTACGGCGTGGCCCCGCTGCCGACGCTGCCGGACGGCAAACCGATGAGCTCGTTTCTCGGCGTGAAAGGCTACGTGGTCTCCACCTGGAGTAAAGACAAAGCCCTGGCGCAGCAGTTTATCGAGTTCATCAACCAGCCGCAGTATGTGAAAACGCGCTATATCGCGACGCGCGAGATCCCGCCGCTGGTGGCGCTGATGGACGATCCGGTGATTAAGGGCGATCAGAAAGCGAGTGCTGTGGCGGTACAGGCGGCGCGCGCCAGCGCGATGCCGGGCATTCCTGAAATGGGCGAAGTGTGGGCGCCCGCCAACGCGGCGCTTGAGCTGAGCGTCACCGGCAAGCAGGAGCCGAAAACCGCGCTCGATAACGCGGTGAAACAGATAACCATGCAGATTGAAGCGATGCAGGCCAGTAATCAGTAAGCCGTACCCGGCGGCGTCTGCGGGCGTCGCCGGATGAACCGTTAAAAGCGGGAGGGGCGCCTCCCGTTTTCAGAAGGAGCCGTGTGTGATTATCAGTCCCAGCGAAAAGATGCCCGTAGCCCGAGGGGCGGGCCGACACGCCTGGTGCGCGCTGTTCTGCGCTCTGTTGCCGGGCGTGGGCCAGTTTTATAACCGTCAGTGGCTAAAAGGCGTCACCTTTCTGGTGCTGCTGGCAAGCTTTCTTGGGGTGTTTCACGACTTCCTGCGTGTGGGGCTGTGGGGGCTCTATACGCTCGGTGAAGAGGTGCCGCGCGACAACTCCATTTTCCTGCTGGCGGAAGGCATTCTGAGCCTGTTGGTGGTGGGCTTTGGACTGACGGTTTATTACTTCTCGCTGCGCGACGCCTGGGTGAACGGCAAGCGCCGCGACGAAGGGCTGACGCTTAATAGCGTGCGCAAACAGTACCAGCTGCTGCTCTCGGACGGCTTTCCGTATCTGATGATTGCGCCCGGCTTTATTCTGCTGGTGTTCCTGGTGGTGTTCCCAATCCTCTTTGGTTTCGCCATCGCGTTTACCAACTACAACCTGTACCACACGCCGCCCGCGAAGCTGGTGGACTGGGTGGGGCTTAAGAATTTCGTCAATATTTTCACGCTCTCCATCTGGCGCTCGACGTTCTTTGACGTCTTGCAGTGGACGGTGGTCTGGACGCTGCTCGCCACTACGTTCCAGTGCACCGTGGGCGTACTGCTGGCGATTCTGGTGAACCAGAAAGATGTGCGCTTTAAGCCGCTTATCCGCACCATTTTCATTCTGCCGTGGGCGGTGCCGGGCTTTGTCACCATTCTGGTGTTCGCCGGGATGTTTAACGACAGCTTCGGGGTGATTAACAACGCGATCCTGGCCTTTTTCAACATCGCGCCGAAGCCCTGGATGACCGATCCATTCTGGACCAAAACGGCGCTTATCATGATGCAGACGTGGCTCGGCTTCCCGTTTGTGTTCGCCATGACCACCGGCGTGCTCCAGGCGATCCCGGACGATTTGTATGAGGCTGCGAAAATGGACGGCGCCAGCACCTGGACGCGTCTGCGCACCATTACGCTGCCGCTGGTGCTTTACGCGATTGCGCCCATCATCATCACGCAATACACGTTCAACTTTAACAACTTCAACATCATCTACCTGTTTAACAACGGCGGGCCTGCGGTGGCCGGCTCCAACGCGGGCGGCACCGATATTCTGGTCTCGTGGATCTACAAGCTGACGATGTCTTCGTCCCAGTACGCCATCGCCGCGACGATAACCATCCTGCTCTCCATATTTGTGGTGGGGCTGGCGCTGTGGCAGTTCCGCGCCACGAAGTCGTTCAAAAATGACGAGACGGCATAAGGAGACATCATGGCCAAACGACAAAGCATGAAACAGGAAAAGTGGCTGCGGCTCTCGCTCTCGTGGCTGGTGATCCTGACGGTTAGCGCAGTCATTATCTATCCGCTGATCTGGACGGTGGGCGCGTCGCTGAACGCGGGCAATAGCCTGCTTAGCAGCTCGATAATCCCGGAAAATCTCTCGTTCCAGCACTACGCCGATCTCTTCAACGGTCAGGTGAATTACGTCACCTGGTACTGGAACTCGATGAAAATCAGCTTTATGACGATGGTGCTGACGTTAATCAGCGTCAGCTTCACCGCCTATGCGTTCTCGCGCTTTCGCTTTAAGGGCCGCCAGAACGGGCTGATGCTGTTTCTGCTGTTGCAGATGATCCCGCAGTTTTCCGCGCTGATTGCCATTTTCGTGCTCTCGCAACTGCTCGGGCTGATTAACAGCCACCTGGCGCTGGTGCTGATTTACGTCGCCGGGATGATCCCGATGAACACCTACCTGATGAAAGGTTATCTGGACGCTATCCCGAAAGATCTCGACGAATCCGCGCGCATGGATGGCGCCAGCAACTTCCGGATTTTCATTGAAATCATCATGCCGCTCTCTAAACCGATTGTGGCGGTGGTGGCGCTGTTCTCTTTTACCGGGCCGCTCGGGGATTTCATTCTCTCCAGCACCATTCTGCGCACGCCGGATAAATACACGCTGCCGATCGGGCTCTATAACCTGGTCGCGCAGAAGATGGGCGCGAGCTACACCACCTACGCCGCGGGCGCGGTGTTGATTGCGGTGCCGGTCGCCATTCTCTATCTGGCCTTACAAAAATACTTCGTCTCCGGTCTGACCTCCGGCAGTACCAAAGGATAATCTGATGAAACTGTGTAAACCCGCACTGCTTGCTGTCTCGCTGGCCTGCTGTTTTTCCGCTTTCGCCGCCGATATGACGCAGATAACGCCGAAGCCGCTTAACCTCCCGGCGGATTTTATCAAAGGCGCGGATATCTCCACGCTGCCGGAGCTGGAACGCCAGGGCGCGACATTCTACGACGCCCAACATAAACCCCAGGACGCGCTGACCATTCTGCGCGACAACGGCGTGAACTACGTGCGCCTGCGCCTGTGGGTCGACCCGAAAGACAGCGCGGGCGCGCCTTATGGCGGCGGCACCAACGATCTCGCCACCACGCTTGCGCTGGCAAAACGCGTCAAAGCGCAGGGGATGCGCCTGTTGCTCGATTTCCACTACAGCGATTTCTGGACCGATCCTGGCAAGCAGTTCAAGCCAAAGGCCTGGGAAAACCAGAATTACGAGCAGCTCAAAACCACGATCCACGACTACACCCGCGACACCATCGCTGAGTTCAAAAAGGCGGGCGTCCTGCCGGATATGGTGCAGATCGGCAATGAAATTAACGGCGGCATTCTGTGGCCGGAAGGCAAAAGCTGGGGGCAGGGCGGCGGCGAGTTTGACCGTCTCGCGGGCCTGCTGAACGCCGCCATCAGCGGCCTGCGGGAGAACCTGACCCAGGGCGAGCAGGTGAAAATCATGCTGCATCTGGCCGAAGGCACCAAAAACGACACTTTCCGTTGGTGGTTCGATGAAATCACTAAGCGCCAGGTGCCGTTCGATGTGATTGGGCTTTCCATGTACACCTACTGGAACGGCCCCATCAGCGCGCTCAAAGCCAACATGGACGACATCAGCCAGCGCTACAACAAAGATGTGATTGTGGTGGAAGCCGCCTATGCGTATACGCTGGAGAACTGCGATAACGCCGAAAACAGCTTCCAGCAGAAAGAGGAAAAAGACGGCGGCTACCCGGCGACGGTGCAGGGCCAGTACGACTACGTGCATGACCTGATGCAGAGCGTGGCGAACGTCGAAAACCATCGCGGCAAAGGCATTTTCTACTGGGAGCCGGCCTGGATTGCCGTACCGGGGAACACCTGGGCGACGCCTGCGGGCATGAAATATATCCATGACGAATGGAAAACCGGCAACGCCCGCGAAAACCAGGCGTTTTTCGATTGCCACGGCAACGTGCTGCCATCGGTAAAAGTCTTTAATTAATCCCTTTTATTCCATTTATACCCTGATGCTTTCACCTGGCAGGCCGTGACGCCTGGCGGGTGAGAACGGACGGGTATGCCGTATCAGGAAGCCTGTCAATGAACAAATTTGCGCCTTTAAGTCCGAAGGTCAGCGCCCTTTTGCACGGCGCGGACTACAACCCGGAGCAGTGGGAGAACTACCCCGGCACGGTGGAGAGCGATATCGCCATGATGCAGCAGGCGAAATGCAACGTGATGTCGGTGGGTATTTTCAGCTGGGCGAAACTGGAGCCTGAAGAAGGCGTGTTTCGCTTCGAGTGGCTCGACGAGATTATCGACAAGCTGTATCAGGGCGGCATTCATGTCTTTCTCGCCACGCCGAGCGGCGCGCGTCCGGCCTGGATGTCGCAAAAATACCCGCAGGTGCTGCGCGTCGGGCGCGACCGCGTTCCGGCGCTGCATGGCGGCCGTCATAACCACTGCATGAGTTCACCGGTCTACCGCGACAAAACCGCGACCATCAACCGCCTGCTGGCGGAGCGTTACGCGCACCATCCGGCGGTGCTCGGCTGGCATATCTCCAACGAATATGGCGGCGAGTGTCACTGCGATTTATGCCAGGCGAATTTCCGCGGCTGGCTGAAAGCGCGCTACGGCACGCTCGATAAACTCAACGAGGCGTGGTGGAGCACCTTCTGGAGCCACACCTTTACCGACTGGTCGCAGATTGAATCCCCGGCGCCGCAGGGTGAAAACACCATTCACGGCCTGAATCTGGACTGGCGGCGCTTTAACACCGCGCAGGTGACCGATTTCTGTCGTCACGAACTGGCCCCGCTGAAAGCGGTGAACCCGGAATTACCGGCCACCACCAACTTCATGGAGTATTTCTACGATTACGACTACTGGCAGCTCGCCGAACCGCTCGATTTTATCTCCTGGGACAGCTACCCGATGTGGCACCGCGATAAAGACGAAACCGAGCTTGCCTGCTATACCGCGATGTATCACGACCTGATGCGCACGTTAAAGCACGGTAAACCGTTTGTGCTGATGGAATCGACGCCGGGCACGACCAACTGGCAGCCCACCAGCAAGCTGAAAAAGCCGGGGATGCATATTCTCTCTTCACTGCAGGCGGTGGCGCACGGCGCGGATTCGGTGCAGTACTTCCAGTGGCGCAAGAGCCGCGGCTCGGTGGAGAAATTCCACGGCGCGGTGGTGGATCACGTCGGCCATATCGATACCCGTATCGGGCGCGAAGTGGCGCAGCTTGGCGATATCCTAAGCCAGCTTGATCCGGTGGCCGGCGCGCGGGTAGACGCGCAGGTGGCGGTGATTTTCGACTGGGAAAGCCGCTGGGCGATGGACGACGCGCAGGGCCCGCGCAACCTGGGGCTGGAGTATGAAAAGACCGTCGCCGAGCACTACCGGCCGTTCTGGGAGCAGGGGATCGCGGTCGATATCATTAACGCCGACGCTGATCTGAGCGCCTATAAGCTGGTTATCGCGCCGATGCTTTACATGGTGCGCGACGGGTTTGCGCCGCGCGTTGAAGCCTTTGTCGAACAGGGCGGCCACTTCGTGACGACCTACTGGAGCGGCATCGTCAATGAAACCGATCTCTGCCATCTCGGCGGTTTCCCCGGCCCGCTGCGCAAGCTGCTGGGCATCTGGGCGGAAGAGATAGACTGCCTTGCCGACGGCGAACGCAACCTGATTCAGGGGCTGGCGGGCAACGAGGCGGGCTTGCAGGGGCCGTATCAGGTGCGCCATCTGTGCGATCTCATCCACACCGAAGGCGCGACGGCGCTCGCCACCTACCGCGACGATTTCTATGCCGGACGCGCGGCGGTGACGGTGAACGCATTAGGCGCGGGCAAGGCCTGGTATGTGGCCTCGCGTAACGATCTTGCCTTCCAGCGCGATTTCTTCGGCAACCTCATCAGCGAGCTGTCGCTGACGCGCGCGCTGGCGGCGGATTTCCCGCCGGGCGTCACCGCGCATGCCCGCCACGATGGCGAATCCGCGTTTATCTTCGTTGAAAACTACACCGGCGCGCCGCAGTCGGTGACGCTGCCGGAGGGCTGCGCCGATATGCTGACCGGCGATGCGCTGAGCGGCAGGCTGTCGCTCGCCCCCTGGGGCTGCCGCATTCTGCGCCGCCGCCTCGCCTGAGTTTTTCCCTGCGCGCCCGTTCAACCGAACGGGCGCTTTTTTATTATCTGGTCTGAAAAAGGAGCCGCTATGGTTAGCCTGAAATCGTTTCTGCACCACGTCACCCGCCCGCAGCCCGCCAGTACCCAGGCGTTAACCGATCCGGAGCGCGCGCAGATCGCGCGTCTGGTGGCGGATTTCGGCGGACAGGAGAATATCGAAAGCGTGGACGCCTGCATGACGCGTCTGCGCGTGAAAGTTAAAGAGCTTACCCGCGTCGATACCGAAGCGTTGCAGGCGGAAGGAGCGCTGGGGGTGATTATTCTCGGCCAGGAAGTGCATGCGATTTTCGGTAAACAGTCCGACGCGCTGCGCAAACTGCTGGATGAGCGTTTCAGAAGCGAGTGATAAAAAAACGGGATAACCCTGCATAAAAGGTTATCCCGCAAAAGGCAACGAGGGTGCGCCAGCGGCCGTTACGCCGTGATGGCAGTGCCATAACTCAGAGATACAACGCTTACTTCTGCGTGTCTGCCATGAGACAACGCCTGCGGGCGGCGGTTTCGGGCCGCCGCCCGCAACGCCTGACGCGCTGTTAGCGTCAGGGACGTTTGCTTACCACCAGGCCTCCACCTGAACACCGAAGTTCCAGGTATCGTTAGCGGTGCCATCCTGTAACGCTTTATTGTGCTGCGAATCGTTCAGATAAGAGGCGAACACGCGCAGCTCCGGACGCGACATAAATTCCGGGCCATCGGCGAGGCCAAGCGCGATAGTGTATTTCTCGCCGCTTTGCTTGCCATGCGTGCCGTTACTATAGGTCTCTTTCTGGTAAAACCCGCCCACTTCCCCGATGAGGCGCACATACTGCGTGAATTGATACTGGCCGCGGCCTACCAGCGAGAGGAGGCGCGATTTATCGGTCGTAGCGGTGATGTCGTCCGCCGAACCCCAGGTCAGCACATGGTTAAACGAGAACTTATCGGTAATCGGAATTAAACCGGTATTGATGACGCGATAGCCGGTGGCGTCGTTGACGTAGTTCCACATGTCATACCAGCCGCCGCCCTGCGAGACCATGTTCTGCGCGAGGCCTTTGTTGGCATACTGCAACACCAGTTTGTTATAGCCCCCGAGCATGTCCTGGCTGATTTCGCCGGTCAGCATCACGCCGTTGTCGGCTTCATACAGGCCGCCGTATTCTTTCTGTTTGTCGGTCGGGTTCGGCATGGCGTAGTCGATGCCAAACTCCGTCCAGGCGCCTGTCCATGGCTTCCAGCCTGCGTAACGCAGATCCAGATAGTTGATGTTAACGTCGTTATCGCCATCCACGCGGTAATCAAGATCGTTGGCGTCGCCGCGGATCCACGCGAAGGAGACCGCGCCCGGGCCTACGGTGTAGTTTTCGATCCCCGCGCCGGAGCCGGAGATGTTCCAGTATTTAGTATCGATGATGTGCAGATCGTGGCGCTGGTAATAGCGCTTGCCGCCCCAGATAACCGCGTTCGGATCGCCCGGGACCAGCCCTTTAATTTGCAGGTTTAACTGACGCAGGCCGAACTGGGCGTCGTCGTTAAGGGTGCTTTCGTTATCGTTGGAGCCGTCGGACACCATGCTGACCATGCTGTCGACATAAAAGCTAACTTCATCTTTCTTGTAGACTTCAGAGCCCAGTTCAACTTCGCCGTAGGTGTCGGTTTCGTTACCGAGACGCCCCAGCTTGTTTTTCTGCCACTCTTCCTGGCCACCATCCTGCGAGACGCCCACGCCGCCACGCAAATAGCCATGAAAATCAATGGGTACAGAAGATGACGCAGCCAGCACGCAAGGTGAAGTCAGCGCGGCGGCTAACGCAACGGCCACTGTGCGTAGCGTAGTGTTCATAGTAACCTCTTTTATTGTTTTGTATTACGTTCACATAACCGCAGCCATAAAACGCCTTTGCGAAATATCAGGCAATTTTGATCTTAATTAATTGTGACTCAGTGCAAAGAAATCAGGCAGTTTTGTAACAAATGGTGATGCTTCTCACGAGTTTTATGTATTGTGAACGTAGTACTTTAACAAGAGGAAGGATAACGGGGATTTGTGCAGAAAAGGTTTTTCCGGCTGGCCCCTGTTACAATCAGCGCAGCCCACGAAAAAGGAACCGGAACATGAAGTCTAAAAGCGCCACACTGGAAGACGTCGCCCGCCACGCGGGGGTTTCCTACCAGACGGTGTCTCGTGTACTGAATAAGTCTGCCAATGTCTCTGAAGCCACGCGCCGCAAGGTAGAAGAGGCGATTGCGCATCTGCGTTATGTGCCTAACCGGCTGGCGCAGCAGCTGGTCGGCAAGCAGAGCATGACGCTTGGCCTGGTCACCACGTCGCTTGCGCTGCATGCGCCTTCGCAGGTGGCGGCGGCGGTGAAACGTTACGCAAATCTGGATGGCTACCAGGTCTTGATCTCCATGATCGATGAGAACGTCAGCCAGGGCATTCAGGATTCTATCAACGAGCTCAAGTCGCAGCTGGTGGATAAGGTTATCATCAACGTACCGCTGGAGACGCAGGCGGCGGAGAAAATCGCCGCTGATAACGACGACATCCTGTGCCTGTTCCTGGACGTGGACCCGTACAGCTCGGTGTTTAACGTCTCTTTTAATCCGGCTGACGGCACGCGCGCGAGCGTGAAGTATTTATATGAGTTAGGGCATCGCGATATCGCGCTGTTGTCGGGCCCGGAGCGTTCGGTTTCCGCCCGGCTGCGCCTCAAAAGCTGGCTGGAGACGCTGGAGAGCTACGGGTTAACGCCGGTGAGCGTACTGCATGGCAACTGGGATGCGCAGAGCGGCTATGCGGGCGCGCTGCAAATGCTGCGCGAGGCGCCGCATTTTACCGCCGTGCTGGTGGCGAACGATCAGATGGCGCTTGGCGTGCTGAGCGCGTTTCATCAGCAGCAGCTCTCCATTCCGGGGCAGAAATCGGTGATCGGCTACGATGACACTTACGAAAGCTCGTTTTTCTACCCGGCGCTGACCACCGTGTCGCTCGATCTCGATATGCAGGGTAAAGAGGCGGTGCGCAGGCTGCTTGAAGCGAGCGAAAGCGACGCCTCGCGGCTCTCTTCCATTCTCCCGGCGCGGCTGGTGATTCGTCACTCCACGGGCCCGCGTGAAGACAACACCCCGGATATGCGCAAAATCGCCGATG
Source organism: Cronobacter turicensis z3032 (assembly GCA_000027065.2). Taxonomy (NCBI): domain Bacteria; kingdom Pseudomonadati; phylum Pseudomonadota; class Gammaproteobacteria; order Enterobacterales; family Enterobacteriaceae; genus Cronobacter; species Cronobacter turicensis. Next base: position 596,452 of record FN543093.2, read on the forward strand.
AACTGCGGCTTATCGCAAGCCGCCTCAGCCAGTAACCCCGCCCGCCACGGGCCGCTGATGCGTAAGCGGCGGCCCGTTCGTTTCGCAATCCATGCTTTTCTCCCGCCTGTTTCTTGATACTTACCCTGATAAGTATTAAGTTGCCCTCCCGCTAACTGAAGGGAGCCCCCGATGACAGAAGATGAACGGTTTGCCCGCCGTCCGATGGGCATGCGCATGGCGATGATTGTGCGTCAGTGGCGCGCCATTATTGATAGCGCGATAACCGACACCGGCCTGACGCAGTCTGGCTGGACGGTGCTGATGCAGCTCGATCAGCAGGGGGATAATCTTTCGGTCAGCGAACTGGCGCAGGTGCAGGGCATTGAACTGCCGCCGCTCATGCGCACCCTGACATGCCTTGAAAGCAAAGGCTATCTGGTGCGCAGTCAGTCACCCTGGGACAAACGCATTCGCCTGGTTTCTCTTACCGACGAAGGGCGGGCGATGCTCGCCACGCTCACGACGGTGATTGAGGGCTACCAGGCGCGCGTGTCACAAAATATTCCCGCGCAGGATATGGACATCTTCAGCGACACACTAAACCAGATCGCGCGTAATCTGCGCACGATCCGCGACGAAGACGCTAACAACGCACAATAACTATGATGACTCCGGAACAAAAGTTTGCCCGCTGGGTAAGGGTGAGTATTGCCACTTTCCTGGCGATGTTCGTTTACTTCATTCTCGCCGATATCTGGATCCCGCTGACGCCGGATTCCACCGTGATGCGCGTGGTGACGCCCGTCTCCTCGCGTGTTTCAGGCTACGTGGCGGCGGTGCATGTCGCCAATAACAACCATGTGAAAAAGGGCGATCTGCTGTTTGAGCTGGATGCCGCGCCGTTTACCAACCGCGTCGAGGCGGCGGACATCGCGCTGCGCCAGGCGCGGCTGACTAACGAGCAACTGGACGCGCAGATTGTCGCCGCCAGGGCTAACCTCAACACCGCCCGCCTGACGGCCCGCAACGATAAAGTCACCTTTGACCGCTACCAGCGCCTGAGCGCGCTGCAAAACGTCTCGCAGCAGGATCTTGATAAGGTGCGCACCACCTGGCAGACCAGCGATCAGGCGGTGGCGCAACTGGAGGCGAAAATCAACGAACTGACCATTGAGCGCGGCGAACGCGACGACAACCGCAACGTCACAATACAAAAATACCGCAACGCCCTGCAGGACGCGCAGCTCAATCTCGGCTGGACGCAGATCCGCGCCGAGGCCGACGGCACCGTCAGCAATCTGCAATTAAGCCCCGGCTGGTTTGCCGCCGCCGGTACGCCCGCGCTGGCGCTGGTGAGCGAGCACACCGATATCGTGGCGGATTTTCGCGAGAAGAGCCTGCGCCACACGCACGTGGGCACCGACGCCGCGGTGGTGTTCGACGCGCTGCCAGGCCAGGTGTTCCATGCGCACGTCACCAGTCACGACGCCGGGATACTCGCCGGTCAGCAGGCGGTGAACGGCCAGCTGTCGCAGCCGGAGGAGTCGAACCGCTGGGTGCGCGACGCGCGCCGTATGCGTATTCACGTGGCGCTGGACGAGCCGTTGCCTGCGTCGCTGCCGACCGGCGCGCGCGCCACCGTGCAGCTCTATAACAGCGAAGGTCCGTTTGCCCGCTTCTTCTCCGGCCTACAGATCCACCTTATCAGCCTGCTGCATTATGTGTATTAACCATGTCCATTAACACGCTGGCGCGGGTCTTCACCCCGCATGGCAACATCGTCTACACGGCGAACGATTTCCGCCAGACGCTGCGCATCATGGTGGCGGGTGTCACGGCGCTCAGTATTTCGAGCTTCTATAACACCAGTTACGGGGTCTTTTTCGTTATTTACCCGATCATGTTGCTGTCGCTGGTGCCGGTCTTTAACCGCCACGTCGCGAAGCAGTTTATCTTCAGCGCGGCGCTGAACTGCGTCGAAATGGTGATTATCGTTGGCTATCTTGCGCAATGGCCGGTCATCATGACCGGCGTGGTGTTTGCGCTCTACGTAATGCGATTTCGCTTTATGAGCAAAGGGCCGCTGTTTCTCTTCGGCTCGATGGGCGTCGTCTGCCAGAGCGTGATGCTCAACTTTATGAGCTACCCGACCAGTGACTGGCACACGCTGCTGTTTTCCAATATGGAAGCGAGCGTCATGGCCGTGGGGTTAAGCGCGCTGATGCACTATCTGCTGCCGGACGTTGAACCGCGCAAGCCGCCGCCGCTGATTGAAAAAGACGCCGCGCGAGTGCGCCATGAATACCTGCTTTCCGGCACGGTAGCGACGCTCAATTTCGTGGTGTTTCAGATGGCGGATTTGAGCGACTCGCTCTCGGCGCTGATGGCGGGCATCCTGATCCTCTTTCCCATGCACTACCGCGGCGCGGTGTTAAGCTCGCTGTGGCGCGTGGTCGGCGTGGTGATTGGCTGTCTCTATGTGCTGCTGGTGCAACTCGTGCTCTACGATCACAGCAGCCATATGGTGCTGATGATGCCGCTTATCGCGCTCGGCTTTGCCTTCAGCGCCCGGCTGCACGTGATGGAAAAAGTCGGCGCGGGCGTCGGGTTTGCCAGCATCACCACCCTTGGCATCATGTTCGGGCAGAATCTTCACCCCGACACCGATCTGGTTTTCAGCGATCTCTACCGCATCAGTTCTGTCACCGTGTCGCTGCTTATCACGCTCACGATGGTGTTTTTAGTGCACCTGATTTTAAACCGCTTCGCCGCCACCCGTTACGTGGTGAAAAGCGAGCCGTAAGGCACCTGATGCGAATCTGAAAAAGGCGGATTTTCGGCGCGTTGACAGGCGCTTTCGCGAGCAACGCGTTACTCTCACGCATCAGGAAATGCGAAGGAAAAGGGAAGATGAAACGCCTGCTTGGCGTGATGCTAACCGGTTTACTGACGGGGTGCCCTTCCGGTGCGGACAGGATATCTCTCGAAGAGCCAGCCGCGGTAATGGCGCGCGGCGATACGGTCTGTTTGCTGGTGGCGAATAAACCTGATGAGGTCATCCGCTCGGTTGAGATATACAGCGAGAAAGGAGAGTCCTTAATGGAATCGCGGCTGCCCGAAGCAAGGCGCCGCGTGGCGCGCGGGCAGTGTCTACCCGATTTGGGTTTCAGTTACCGCCCCGGCAACCGCTATTCGGCGTATTACTATTTCCAGAGCCTTAAAGGTGGTCCGCTCCGCTTATTCACCGCGCATTTCGCGACGGCTGAGGCTTTCCCGTTAAAAATCAGCGCCACTTACGAGCGGGCACAGTAAGGCCCGTTCCCCACCGAATCGCGCAGGATAAGCTCTGAAACGAACAGGTTGTCGCGTGAGAGATAACCGCCATCGAGCATGGCGATCAGGCGGTTTATCGTCTCGTGAACCATGTCGGTGACGGGGTCTTTGACGCTGGCGAGCGCCGGGCTTAAAAAGGGCGCGGTGGGGCTGTTGTCAAAGCCTATCAGCGACACCTGCTGCGGCACCTGAACCCCCGCGTCCGTCAGCGCTTTCAGCGCGCCGACCGCCATATCGTCGTTGCTGGCGATAAGCCCGCTGAATGCCACGCCACTTTCCAGCAGCGTATTCACCGCCTGCGCGCCGCTTGCCGGCGTCCATTTGCCTTCCACAATCAGCGATGGCGCGGGCGTAATGCCGTGCTGGCGCAGCGCCTCTTTGTAGCCCGCCAGACGCTCCAGCGCGGTAGGGGAGTCAGGCGAGCCGGTAATAAATGCGATCTCGCGGTGTCCGCGCTCAAGCAGCGCGCGGGTGGCGTTAAAGCTGGCGCCTTTGTGGTCGCAGCAGACGCAGTGGCTCTGATGTTTACGCAGCTTGCGGTTCACCACCATCACCGGCTGGCGGGTCTGGCTGATGATGTCGTCGATGTCGTCAACGCCGAGAAAGCGCGGGTAGAGGATGATGGCGTCGCAGCGTAAATCGAGCAGAAACTCAATCGCCTCGCGCTCTTCGCGGGCGCTGTGTTTACCGTCCACCAGAATCAACTGGCGGCCATTTTCTTCCAGCTTTTTCGCCGCGCGCGAGAGGATTTCGCTGAAGTAACTGCCGCTGTACAGCGTGTTGGTGACCACCATCCCGATACACTGGGAGGTATTGGTCGCCAGATTGCGCGCCAGCAGGTTAGGCCGGTAGCCGGTCGCGTCGATGGCTTCGAACACCTGTTTGCGGGTTTCCTCGCTCACATACCCTTTGCCGGACAGCACGCGAGACACGGTGGCCTTTGATACGCCTGCTTTTTTGGCCACTTCCTGCATTGTCGACATGTTATCCCTCCGGCTCGGCTTAGGTGCCGCACATTCTACACATTTCCCCGTAAAGCGGCAGGCATGTCGCGCACGCTTACGGCTGCTTCATGGCGATCTCCATCACAGATTTTAAAGCCAGATTAAATTTCAGTTGATCTGTTTTATAACCGCAACCACTCTAATGTGGAACCGGTTACCTATTACATCATCCTGTCAGCGCGACGCGGCGTCTCACGCCGTGATTCCTGACAAGTACCTGAATTTAAAATAATAAACGCGCAGAAGCGGCTCTGACGCTACGGCGTGTGATAACGAGAGATTTCACCATCATGTCAAAGAATTACGTAGCGCTGGCGCGCGCGGTAGTCGAGGCGATTGGCGGTGGCGGTAACGTGGCGGCGGTCACGCACTGCATGACGCGCCTGCGCTTTGTGCTGAACGACGACAGCGCCGTGGATGCGGCGCGCCTTAAGATGATCCCTGGCGTGCTGGGCGTGGTGCGCAGCGACAACCAGTGCCAGGTCATCATCGGCAATACGGTATCGCAGGCGTATGCCGAGGTCCTGAAACTGCTGCCGGAAGGCGCACGGGTCGAGCGCGCGCTGCCGCGCAACGACAAAATCACCCTGCGGCGCATCGGCGCGGGCATTCTCGATGCGCTGATCGGCACCATGTCGCCGCTGATCCCGGCTATCATCGGCGGCTCGATGGTTAAACTGCTGGCGATGGTGCTGGAGATGTCGGGCATGGTTGAGAAGGGCGCGCCGACGCTGACCATTCTGAACGTGATTGGCGACGGCGCGTTTTTCTTCCTGCCGATCATGGTGGCCGCCTCCGCCGCGATTAAATTCAAAACCAATATGTCGCTGGCGATCGCCATTGCGGGCGTGCTGGTGCACCCGAACTTTGTTGACCTGATGGCCAAAGCCGCGCAGGGGCAACCGGTGGATTTCATTGGCATCCCGGTCACGGCGGTAAAATATACCTATACCGTGATCCCGGCGCTCTGCATGACCTGGATACTTTCCTATATTGAACGCTGGGTGGACAAGATCACGCCAGCGGTGACCAAGAACTTCCTGAAACCGATGCTGATTGTGCTGATCGCCTCGCCCATCGCCATCATGCTGATTGGCCCGATTGGCATCTGGATCGGCAGCGGTATTTCGTCAGTGGTGTACACCATCCATGACTATCTGGGCTGGCTGTCGGTGGCGATCATGGGCGCGCTCTGGCCGTTGCTGGTGATGACCGGTATGCACCGCGTGTTTACGCCGACCATCATCCAGACCATCGCCGAAACCGGCAAAGAGGGCATGGTGATGCCGTCGGAAATCGGGGCCAACCTGTCGCTTGGCGGGTCGTCGCTGGCGGTGGCGTGGCGCACCCGCAACCCGGAACTGCGCCAGACGGCGCTGGCCGCGGCGGCATCCGCCATTGTGGCGGGTATTTCAGAGCCTGCGCTGTACGGCGTGGCGGTGCGGCTTAAACGCCCGCTGGTGGCGAGCCTGATTAGCGGCTTCGTTTGCGGCGCGGTGGCGGGCCTTGCGGGGCTTGCGAGCCACTCAATGGCGGCGCCGGGGCTGTTTACCAGCGTGCAGTTTTTCGATCCGGCCCACCCGATGACGATCGTCTGGGTCTTTGGGGTGATGGCGCTGGCGGTGGTGCTGTCGTTCATCCTGACGCTGGTGCTGGGCTTTGACGATATTCCCGTCGAAACGCCCGAGCCCGCCCGCGAAAACCCGCAGCCTGCGGACTTCAGCGCGCAGGCGCCCGCAGTAAAACCGAATTAATCAGAGGACGCGTATGGATAACAACACTTTTCCCGAAGGATTTTTATGGGGCGGCGCGATTGCGGCAAACCAGGCGGAAGGCGCGTGGCGCGAGGGCGGCAAAGGCCCCACGACGGTCGATATGCTGCCGCACGGCCCGAACCGCCTGGCGGTAAAGCTCGGGCTCGATAAGCGCGTCGGCTGGCGCGACGATGAGTTTTACCCGAGCCACGAGGCGATCGATTTCTATCACCGCTATAAAGAAGATATCGCGCTGATGGCCGAGATGGGCTTTACGGTGTTTCGCACGTCGATCGCCTGGAGCCGTCTTTACCCGAACGGCGATGAACAGACGCCGAACGAAGAGGGCATCGCCTTCTACCGCGCGCTGTTCAGCGAGTGCAAAAAATACAACATCGAGCCGCTGGTGACGCTCTGCCACTTCGACGTGCCGATGCATCTGGTGACGGAATATGGCTCCTGGCGCAGCCGTAAAATGGTGGAGTTTTTTACCCGCTACGCGCGCACCTGCTTTGAAGCGTTCGACGGGCTGGTGAAATACTGGCTTACCTTCAACGAGATCAACATTCTGCTGCACAGCCCGTTCTCCGGCGCAGGCCTGGCGTTTGAGCCGGGCGAAAACCATGAACAGGTGAAATACCAGGCCGCGCACCACGAGCTTATCGCCAGCGCCATCGCCACCCGCATCGCACATGAAGTGAACCCCCAAAACCAGGTGGGCTGCATGCTGGCGGGCGGCAACTTCTACCCCTACTCCTGCAAGCCGGAGGATGTCTGGGCGGCGCTGGAGAAAGACCGCGAAAACCTGTTTTTTATCGACGTGCAGGCGCGCGGGGCGTACCCGGCCTATACGCAGCGCCTGTTTCGTGAAAAAGGCATCGTGATTGAAAAAGGGCCGGAGGATGACGAGATCCTTAAAGATACCGTCGATTTCGTCTCGTTTAGCTACTACGCCTCGCGCTGCGCCTCGGCGGATATGAACAGTCAGGTGACTAACGCCGCGAACATCGTGAAATCGCTGAAAAACCCGTATATCGAGGCGAGCGAATGGGGCTGGGGGATCGATCCTCTGGGACTGCGCATCACCATGAACATGATGTATGACCGCTACCAGAAACCGCTGTTCCTGGTGGAAAACGGCCTCGGCGCGAAAGACGCCTTTAATGAAAACGGCGAAATCGAAGATGACTACCGCATCAGTTATCTGCGCGAGCACATCCGCGCGATGCGCGAAGCCATTGAAGACGGCATTCCGGTGATGGGCTACACCACCTGGGGTTGCATCGATCTGGTGTCGGCCTCCACCGGCGAGATGAGCAAACGCTACGGTTTCGTCTGGGTGGATCGCGACGACCAGGGCCGCGGCACGCTGGAGCGCAAGCGTAAGAAATCGTTCTGGTGGTATAAAAAAGTGATCGCCAGCAACGGCGCCGATCTCGACTGATCCCCGCAATCCGTTATAACGCGCGTCGCCGTCCATGGCGGCGCGCGTCTGTTTTACGCTCCCGCCAACAGTGCAAAGCGCGCCGCGTTGCACAACCGCAGGGCGTCGTTTTCACGTTATGACGAAAAACGCCCCCATTCCGCCCGCCGATTTCTGGCACATAACTTGCTGAATCTCTGTCCACCCGCGTTTTATCTTTCGCAAAGGACTCGTTATGTCAGCCAACACCGAATTCCCGTTAAGCGAGGCGCCCGCCGCCGGGCGCAAAGGCCTGCTCTCTATTTCGATGGTGCTGTTCAGCTTTACTTTTTTCACCGGCACGATGTTTGCGGGCGGCAAGCTCGGCGTCGCCTTTCCGATTGTTGAAATGCTCTGGATAGCCACGATCGGCAATCTGCTGCTGGCACTCTATGCGGCGGCGCTTGCCTGGATAGCCGCCCGCAGCGGGCTGAATACCGTATTAATGGGCCGCTTCTGTTTTGGCGAGAAGGGCAGCAAGCTCTCCGATTTCCTGCTCGGCTTCGCGGAGCTTGGCTGGTACGCGTGGGGCACCGCGACAGTCGCCATCACGCTGGTGAAACTGCTGGCGCTGCCGGAATGGCTCACCACGCCGCTGATGGTTTTCTTCGGCCTCGCGTTCTGCGTCACGGCGCTGGTGGGGTATCGCGGGCTGGATCTGCTCTCGCGCGTTTCGGTGCCGCTGATGTTTATTTTGCTGGTGGCCTCGATGTGGATTGCAACCCGCCACGCGGGCGGCTGGCAGGCGATGCAGCGCATTGAACCCACCGAAACGCTGGGCTGGTCGGCGGCCATCACGATGGTCTTCGGCACGTTCGCGAGCGGCGCGACCCAGGCCACCAACTGGACGCGCATGGCGCGCAGCAGCGGCACCGCCATTACCGGCAGCCTGATTAGCTTTCTCATCGGCAACGGGCTGATGGTGGTCGCGGGCGCATGGTGCGCGGTGGTGTATCAACAAGCGGATATCGTGGCGGTGATGACGTTGCAGGGGCTGTCGGTGGCGGCGGTCATCATGCTGTGTCTGAATTTGTGGACCATTCAGGGGCCGACGATTTATAACGTTTCTGCTGCCGCCTGTCATTTACTGCGCAGCGAACGCCGCCGCACGCTCACCGTCGCGAGCGCGGGCATCGGCATTTTGCTGGCCATCGGCGGGATGTATGAGTTGCTGATCCCGTTTCTGGTGCTGCTCGGCAGCATAATTCCGCCGGTCGGCGGGGTGATCATCGCCGACTATGTGTTTCACCGCCGCGGACGTTACCCGGCGCTCAGCGAGGCCCGTCTGCCGCGCTTCAACTATGCGGGGCTTGCCGCTTACGCGCTCGGCGCGCTGACCGCGTACTTTTCGCCGTGGGTCGCCCCGCTGGTGGGCATCGCGGTGTCGGCGACGAGCTATCTTCTGTTTGTGCGCCTGGCGCGCGGGCGGAGCCGTGAGCCGCTCTCACCGACTTACTCAAAGGAGCCGTTATGAATATCGTTAATGCCCGTTTACGCCGCCGCGAAGGCTGGTTCACGCTCGTGCTGGACGACGGGATCATTAAAGCCATTACGCCGCAGCCGGCGATGCAGGCACCCAATGAGAACGATCTGGATGCGCAGGGCGGGCTGGTTATCCCGCCGCTGGTCGAGCCGCATATTCATCTGGACGCCACCCTGACGGCGGGCGAGCCTGAGTGGAACATGAGCGGCACGCTGTTTGAAGGCATTGAGCGCTGGGGCCAGCGTAAAGCCACTATCACCCATGAGGACACCAAACGCCGCGCGCATGAGACTATCGGCATGTTGCGCGACCACGGCATCCAGCACGTGCGCACCCATGTGGATGTGACCGACCCGACGCTCGCCGCGCTGAAAGCGATGCTGGAAGTGAAAGAAGAGGCGCGCCATCTTATCGATCTGCAAATCGTCGCGTTCCCGCAGGAGGGTATCGAATCTTTCCCACAGGGCAGGGCGCTGATGGAGCAGGCCGTGGAGATGGGCGCGGATGTGGTTGGCGGCATTCCGCATTTTGAGAACACCCGCGAGCAGGGCGTCAGCTCGGTGAAATTCCTGATGGATCTGGCCGAGCGCACTGGCTGTCTCGTGGATGTACACTGCGATGAAACCGACGACGCGCAGTCGCGCTTTCTGGAAGTGCTGGCGGAAGAGACGCGCGTGCGCGGCATGGGCGCGCGGGTGACGGCGAGCCACACGGTGGCGATGGGCTCTTACGATAACGCCTACTGCTCAAAGCTGTTTCGCCTGCTCAAACGCGCTGGCTTAAGCTTTGTCTCCTGCCCGACCGAGAGCATTCATCTGCAGGGGCGTTTCGATACCTGGCCGAAACGGCGCGGCGTGACGCGCGTGGCGGAGCTGGACCGCGCGGGACTGAACGTCTGTTTCGGGCAGGACTCGATTAAAGATCCGTGGTATCCGCTCGGCAACGGCAACATTCTGCGCGTGCTCGACGCCGGGCTGCATATCTGTCACATGATGGGGTATGAGGATCTCAAACGCAGCCTGGATCTCGTGACCGACAACAGCGCACGGGCGATGAACCTTGGCGATAACTACGGCCTGTATGAAGGACGACCGGCGAATCTCGTGATACTGGATGCGCCGGATGATTACGAAGTGGTGCGCCGCCAGGCGAAGGCGCGTTATTCCGTGCGCCACGGCAAGGTGATTTTGCGCCGTGAGCCGGAAACGCTGCGCTATACGTAACAAGGCCGGTATTACTCTCTTTATTTCATCAGCGCCTGCGGGCGCTTTTTTTATCTCTCAACTGCGTTATTTCCATGAACAAACAAAATTCGGTTATTTTTTATTCATTTTTAAGAAACGTCCTAAAAGGCTGAAAATGCGCCATAGGCTTTTTTAATTTTTATTTATGCATAATTTAGAAAAGCGTCGTAAATATTATGTCTGGTAGTTTTTGATGTTTATATTTTCAAAAAATAACTATTTTTCTGCTTATAGTTCATTCATGGTAATCGGTTAATTTTACATGATTTTCTGAGAAGCAATAAAATAAGCGAAGCGGCAAATAAGCTGCGGGGCGTGATAACGCGTGCCGCGCCGGGGTTTTTTAAAGGCCGGAAACGGCGAAATCGATAGAAAAATAGTATGACGCAGCTCACCTTTTTAATTTTCACCCCTCTTTATCCGCACTGGCGCAAATAAATAAATTCTGCTTAACATTGTTATTCGCAGCGGCCGGCGAGGCCGCGCGCAATACCTATGACAATAAGGGCTGGCGCGTCTGGCCCCTTGCAAACTCACAATCAATGGACGGTCTCTGGGATGATCAACAGAAGCAGAGCAGCAGAACCTGTTCAGGCGGGATATTCGCCTGCACGGGGCGGGCGCCGTATTCGTATGAGTGCGGTGGCGATAGCGTTAGGTCTGGCCGGTATCGGGCAGGCGGCCGCGAGTAATTATATTGAGCAGGGCAAAGCGGGCGATGCCGCCAGCTGGCGCAGCAGCGAATTTAATGCGGAGTGGGGGCTTGGCGCTATTCACGCCGATGAAGCCTATGCGGCGGGATATACCGGTAAAGGCATTAAGCTCGGTATTTTCGATCAGCCGGTTTACGCAAAGCACCCGGAATTTTCCGGCACCGATAAGGTCATTAACCTCGTCACCGAAGGTATTCGTGAATATACCGATCCGTATATTCCGGTGAAAAAAGGCGATCCTTTCCGCTATGACGGTACGCCGTCTGTGGATTCCGATGGCGAGCTGGGCGCGCACGGCACCCACGTTGGTGGTATTGCGGCAGGCAGCCGCGACGGCGGGCCGATGCACGGCGTCGCGTTTAACGCGCAGATCATCAGCGCCGAAAACGGCGACCCCGGCCCGGAAGACGGGATTATTCTCGGCAATGACGGCGCGGTATATGAGGCGGGCTGGCATGCGCTGATGGACAGCGGCGCGCGCATCATCAATAACAGCTGGGGTATCGGCATTACCGAGAAATTCGATCAGGGCGGGAAAGATCCGGCGTATCCGCACTTCACCGTATCCGACGCGCAGGCGCAGTTCGATCAGATCAAAGCGATCCTCGGCACCAAACCGGGCGGCGCGTATCAGGGCGCTATCGACGCGGCCCGCAGTGGCATCGTCACCATTTTCGCCGCCGGTAACGACTACAACCTCAACAACCCGGATGCGATAGCAGGCCTCGCGTACTTTGTGCCGGATATCGCGCCGAACTGGCTGTCTGTCGCAAGCGTAATGAAAGATCCGGCCTCCACCAACAGCGTGCCGTACACCATCAGTACGTTCTCCTCCCGCTGCGGTTACACCGCAAGTTTCTGCGTCTCGGCGCCGGGCAGCCGGATTTACAGTTCGGTGATTGAGGGCACCAGCCCTGAGACGCTGACGACGGATTACGCCAACTACAGCGGCACCTCCATGGCCGCGCCGCACGTGGCGGGCAGCGTGGCGGTGCTGATGGAGCGCTTCCCGTATATGACCGGCGAGCAGATAGCCCAGGTGCTGAAAACCACCACGGTGGATATGGGCGATCCTGGCATCGACGCGCTTTATGGCTGGGGGATGATCGATCTCAGCAAGGCGATCCACGGGCCGGGCATGTTCTACACCGTGGACGATATTCCTGAAGAATTCCGTGTGCCGGACCCGGAGGGCGTGGCTTACGGCTCCTCGCAGTTTATCGCTGATATTCCGGGCATTGGCGAGGAAGTGGAAGCGGGCACCCCACTGGCGCGCACCTGTCGCGATATTCAGTGCGCGATGGATGTCTGGTCGAACGATATCTCCGGCCACGGCGGCCTGACGAAACAGGGCGCGGGCGCGCTGTGGCTCACTGGCTCAAGCACCTATTCCGGCCCGACGCTGGTGAATGACGGCCTGCTGGTGGTGAACGGCTCCGTCACTTCCGACGTGACCGTGCAGCAGCAGGGCGTGCTGGCGGGTAACGGTACGGTTGGCTCGCTCACGGCGGCGCGCGGCGGCACCGTTGCCCCCGGCAACTCCATCGGCACGCTGAATGTGAATGGCGACGTCACGTTCCAGCCAGGTTCGCGCTACGCGGTGGAAGTCTCGCCGGACGGGCGCAGCGACGTGATTAACGCCACGGGCGCTATCGCGCTGAACGGCGGCGAAGTCGCGGTATCGCTTGAGAACAGCGGTAATCTGCTGAGCCAGGCGGAGGTTCGCAGCCTGCTGGGCCAGCAATACAACATCCTGTCGGCGACGAACGGCGTGACCGGTCAGTTCGACAGCGTGGCGCCTGATTATCTCTTCCTCGGCACCTCGCTGGGCTACGCGGGCGGCCAGGTAACGCTGGATGTGGCGCGTAACGACACCACGTTCGCGAGCGTCGCGGATACCGCCAACGGCCGCGCGGTCGCCGGCGCGCTGGAAACGCTCGGCGCGGGCAACCCGCTGTATGAGAGCCTCCTCTCGACCGGTTCGGCGGCGCAGGCGCGTCAGGCGTTCCGTCAACTGGGCGGGCAGATCCACGCGGATATCGCCTCGGCGCAGATTAACGACAGCCGCTATCTGCGCGATACGCTGAATGAGCGTCTGCGTCAGGCGGAAGGGCTGACCAGCGTCTCGCCAGTCGCGGCCGATGACGGCGGCGCGTGGGCGAAGCTGTTAGGCGCGTGGGATCACGCCTCCGGCGATGCGAACGCCACCGGTTATCAGGCGTCAACCTACGGCGTGTTGCTGGGCCTTGATTCCGCGTATGCCGACGACTGGCGCATGGGGGTTGCGACCGGCTACACCCGCACCTCGCTTGACGGCGGCTACGGCGCGAATGCGGACAGCGATAACTACCATCTGGCGGTCTACGGCGGTAAACAGCTGGGCGAGCTGGCGCTGCGCGCCGGTGCGGGTTACACCTGGCACCGTTTCGACACCAGCCGTTCCGTCAGCTTTGGTTCGCAGTCTGACCATAGCGACGCGAAATATAACGCCCGTACCGAGCAGTTCTTCGCGGAGGCCGGTTATCAGCTGGCTGCAGGCATGGTGAGCGTCGAGCCGTTTGCGAACGTCTCTTACGTGAACTTTGAAAACAACCGCATCCGCGAGCAGGGCGGGGCGACGGCGCTGCATGGCGACAAGCAGCACACCGACGCCACGTTCTCCACGCTGGGCCTGCGTTCGGGCCTGGAGTGGGACGCCACCGCAGAAACCACGGTGGCGCTGCGCGGCGAAGTGGGCTGGCAGCATCAGTATGGCGAGCTCGATCGCGCCACTGGCCTGAAATTCCAGGGCAGCAGCACGCCGTTTGTCACCAACAGCGTTTCGGCCTCGCGCGACGGCACGGTGCTGAAAGCGAGCGCGGAAGTCGCGGTGAACCGCAACGCGCATCTCTCGCTCGGCTACAGCGGGCTGATTTCCGAGAACTATCAGGACAACAGCGTGAACGCAGGCTTTAGCTGGAACTTCTGATAAGCCGGCATCGCTTGCGGTAATGAATAAAGGCGCCACGGAGGGCGCCTTTATTGTTGAGAGGTATTACTGCGACAGCAGGTCGGGGATCTCATCCGTGGCAATTAATATTTTCTGCGGATTTTCTTTTAAGTAATACGTCGGCAGGGTTTTGTGGTCCTTAACGTAAATCATGCCTGGAGGCGATAACGTCGCAGAACCCACGGCCGTCGCTGGGCCATTTTCCGTCATGAAGGTGACCTTCATTTTATACGTCACGCTTCCGGAGTCCGAGGAGCTGGAGTATCTCATTTCGAGAATGCGGGCATCGACCCGGATGGCAGCGGCCTTAAACTTTGCCTCTCTTGCCATTTGAAATGAGATGATCCAATAAATAACGATAATCACCAGCACAGCGCCGGCAAGAGTAAGAAAAAACTCAGCCATTATTGCTTATTCTCCCTGTCGCTAAAATTGTCACCCGCTCTCTGCTTACGGCATCCTGGAGAGCTAAGAATATGGCGATTTAGCGGTGTCATGGTACCTACCCTTAAAAATGCCATGCTTTTATGTCAGCCAATACTCAAGCGGGCATCATACTGATAAAAAACTGTTTTATGCAGAATAAGTTATTCGTTAAAATGAATAGTTCACTCGTGTTATTATTTTAATAGCTTCAGTTTCACTATTTATGTCTGGCTTATTCTTAATCAGTCATCAGTCTGTGAACCCGATCCGTTGCCAGGTAAATTTCCACTTTTCACTTTCGAGCAAATGGCTAACACTTTGCGCTTAGGCGCGATTTCGTCATACTTAAATCCGAAATTAAGCGCTGCTTAATTTGTATTCCCGCCAGTGGCAATATGACCTGCGTCACACACTGCGTGTTTATGGCGCTTTACCCACCAAAGTTAGTACAAAAATCGGTCTGCACCGGCGCTTATCCTTATAAAGTTTTTGGTTTTCATGCCGAAACTCTCTCCATCTGTCGTATCGGGAAGAGAAACCATGTTAAACCGCATAAAAGTTGTAACCAGTTTGCTGTTTGTTCTGGCCCTGTTCGGTCTGTTGCAAATGGCTTCCGGTGGCCTGTTCTTTAATGCCATCAAAAGTGACAAGGAAAATTTTACGGTTCTGCAAACTATCCGCCAGCAGCAGTCCACGCTGAACGGTAGCTGGGTCGCGCTGATCCAGACCCGTAACACCTTAAACCGCGCCGGTATCCGTCACATGATGGATGCGAGCAACATTGGCAGCGGCGCCACGGTGCAGGAGTTGATGCAGATTGCCAGCAGCTCGCTGAAACAGGCGGAAACGCACTGGGCGGAGTACCAGGCCCTGCCGCGCGACCCGCGTCAGAGCGAAGAGTACGCGCAGGAGATCAAGCGTAACTACGACATCTATCACGGTGCGCTGGCGGAGCTGATTCAGCTGCTCGCGGCCGGGAAAATCAACGAATTCTTCGACCAGCCGACCCAGAAATATCAGGACGGTTTCGAAAAAGCCTACACCGAATATATGGCGCAGAACGACCGCCTGTATGACATCGCCGTGGAAGGCAGCAACAGCTCCTACAGCATGGCTATCTGGATCCTGGTCGGCGTGCTGGCCGTCGTGCTGGGCGTCATTGTCTGCGTCTGGTTCGGTATCCAGAATACCCTTATCGCCCCGCTGAACCGTCTTATCGACAGCATTCGCCATATCGCGGGCGGCGACCTGGCGCGTGAGATTGAGGTCGACGGCACGAACGAAATGGGCCAACTGGCCGCCAGCATTAAGCATATGCAGGGCGAACTGGTGCGTACCGTGGGTGAAGTGCGTAACGGCGCGGATGCGATTTACAGCGGCGCGAGCGAAATCTCTGCCGGTAACAATGATCTCTCTTCCCGTACTGAAGAGCAGGCCGCGTCTCTGGAAGAAACCGCCGCCAGCATGGAAGAGCTGACCGCCACCGTGAAACAGAACGCTGAAAACGCCCGCCAGGCGAGCCAGCTGGCGCTGAGCGCATCGGAAACCGCCCAGAAAGGCGGCAAAGTGGTGGATAACGTGGTGCAGACGATGCGCGACATCGCCGGCAGCTCCCAGAAGATTGCCGATATCACCAGCGTGATTGACGGCATCGCCTTCCAGACCAACATCCTGGCGCTGAACGCCGCGGTAGAAGCCGCGCGCGCGGGCGAACAGGGCCGCGGCTTCGCTGTGGTGGCAGGCGAAGTGCGTAACCTGGCGCAGCGTAGCGCCCAGGCGGCGAAAGAGATTAAAGGCCTTATCGAAGACTCCGTCAGCAAAGTGGACGTGGGCTCGACGCTGGTGGAAAGCGCCGGTGAAACCATGGGCGAGATCGTCAGCGCGGTTACCCGCGTGACCGACATTATGGGCGAAATCGCCTCTGCCTCTGACGAGCAGAGCCGCGGTATCGACCAGGTGGGCCTGGCCGTCGCCGAGATGGACCGCGTCACTCAGCAGAACGCCTCGCTGGTGGAGCAGTCCGCCGCCGCCGCCAGCGCGCTGGAAGAGCAGGCGAGCCGCCTGACGCAGTCCGTCGCCGTGTTCCGTATCAGCCAGCGCGCGCAAGACAAGCCGCGTAGCGTAAGCCCGGTTCTGGCAAGCGCCGCGCCGGTCGTTACCCAGAAGCCTGTCGTGGCTCAGGGCAGCGATAACTGGGAAACGTTCTAAGCGTTGTAATGTCATCAGCCCCCGTCGCTCACGCGGCGGGGGCTTTTTTTATGGCTGATATTCCGCGCGCAGACGCGCGCTGGAAAACGTGCGCCTGACCCGATGCATTTATATTAAGAATCGGTTAACGACTTCTATAATTTATCTGTTCAGTCAAACAATGAAACCGGGCGCCTCTCCTGCTGAGGCTTGCCTGGTCATGTTCAGCCCTCTTGTTAACGAACGGGATCCTCTGTGCGCATCGCAACCATTACCAACTTTGCCTATGGCGCGACGGTCGCGCTGACTCTCGCTTCCGGCGTGGTGCTGATGATGGCTTCCGACGCCGATAAGGCGGAGCGGGCGGCTGTGCGGCAAAGCGCGGCATTCGACAGGCTGACGGAAACGGTGGAGCAGGAAACCTACGCGCTGACCGAGCTGGCGCGCGTCTACGTGGTGGAGCGCAGGCCGGAAGATCTCGCGGCCTGGCGGGCGAAGAAAAGCCAGACCGATAAAGATGAAGCGCATCTGGCGCGGCTGCGTGATCTTGGCGCCGCGCCTGAGGAGCTGGAGCATTTACGCCAGGGCATCGCGCTGGCGCGCGAGCTTGAGGATGAACAGCACCAGGCGATGGAGGCGGTGGCGCGCGGCGATAACGCGCGCGCCCTGCAACTGATGTTTGGCGTGAACTATGAACGCGAGCTGGATCGGGTAGATTTTCAGTTCGCGCATTTCCGCAGCCTGCTGGATCAGCGCGCCGGCGCGACCATCCAGGCGGCGACGGACGCCTCGCTGCGGCTGCGCACGCTTTCAGAAATCATGGTGGCGCTGACGGCGCTGCTGTTTCTCTTTGTGCTCGGGTTTATCCTCAAGCGCCGTATTCTGCAGCCGGTGGTGAAGCTGAGCGATGTGGTCAACCGGCTGGCGACGCAGGATTACGCGGTGGAAGCGCCGCTGTTGCAGCAGGTGGATGAGATTGGCGACATGGCGCAGGCTATCCATGTGTTTCGTGAAAATGGCCTGGTGCGCCAGCGTCTGGAGCAGGAGCGCGACGCCGACTGGGCCATCCGGCGGCTGCTGTCGCGTATGACCCAGCGTCTGCAGGGCAGCGAGTCGCGCAGCGATATCATTGAGCTGGTGCGGCTGTTTGCGCCGCAAATCGCGCCGGGACTGGCGGGCAGGCTCTATGTGCTCGATGCGCGCGACCATCTGATGCTCTGCGCCGCCCGCTGGCTTGAGGCCTCCGGCGGCGACACGGCGTTTACGCCGGATGAATGCTGGGCGCTACGGCGCGGACAGACGCACAGCCCTGGCCGCGATCTGGTCGATATTCCTTGTAAGCATTTGCCGCCTGCGGCCGCCATGCGGGCCATCTGCGTGCCGCTTATCGCCCAGAATGAAACCATCGGGCTGCTGTCGTTTGAAAAAATCAGTGAGGAGCAGGAGCC
Organism: Cronobacter turicensis z3032; assembly: GCA_000027065.2. Taxonomy (NCBI): domain Bacteria; kingdom Pseudomonadati; phylum Pseudomonadota; class Gammaproteobacteria; order Enterobacterales; family Enterobacteriaceae; genus Cronobacter; species Cronobacter turicensis. The sequence continues at coordinate 614,477 of FN543093.2, forward strand.
GCCTTACGTCTATCTGGAGCTGATGGCCGAGACGCTGGCGCTGGCGCTCGCCAATCAGAAGCTGCGCGATGAGTTAACCGAAAAGGCGATGTTTGATTCGCTGACAGGTTTGCGCAACCGCTATCACCTGGAAGACGCGCTGCACGCCTGTATCAGCCAGGCGGAGGCGACCGGCTCGCCGGTGAGCTGCCTGATGATCGACATTGATTACTTCAAGGCGCTCAATGACCAGTATGGTCATGACGCGGGCGATGCGGTGCTGAAAGACGTGGCGCGAACTATCCGTACGGTGCCGGGCGATACGGCGCAGGTGTTTCGCTACGGCGGCGAAGAGTTTCTGGTGCTGCTGCCCGGCATGGCGCAGGCGCAGGCCCATGCGCTGGCCACCCGCATGCTGACGCAGGTGGGCGAGCTGTCGCTGCGCTATAACGGCCAGGAGCTTGGCCCGGTGTCGGTCTCTATTGGCCTCGCCACCTGGCCCGATCACGCACGGCGCGAAAGCCTGGTGAAGAACGCCGATATCGCGCTCTACCTTGCCAAAGAGATGGGCCGCTCGCGTATTGTGGTGGCGAACCGGCTCAAGCCAGGCGCCTGAGCGCGCGGCTGCGGTTAGTCTGAATTTCGCGGCGCGCAAAGAGTGGCGCAGGCGTGTGGACGTTGAAAAGTGTTACGCGAATTATCCGGCGCACGGGCTGCTGTTTCGCAAACACCTCCTTTTCCTTCCTATACTCATCCATTTACCACGATATATTTTCTGGCAGAATCCCCTTTTTGAGAGGCGGGCGCGCTGCTATTGACGCGGAGAGAGTACATGAAATTTCCTGGTATCCCGGAAAACGAAGAAGAGCGGCTGAAGTCGCTGTATATGATGGACCTGCTCGATACCAGGGATGACGAGCGTTTTGAGCGCTTAACGCGGGTGGCGAAAAAGCTGTTTCAGGTGCCGGTAGCGCTGATTAGCCTGCTCGATCGCGACCGCCAGTGGCTGCTGGCGTGTCAGGGGCTGAACACGCGCGAAACCACGCGCGACGTCTCGTTTTGCGGACATGCCATTTTGCAGGAGGGGCCGTTTATCGTGAATGATGCCCGTCTCGATGCGCGCTTTCATGATAATCCGCTGGTCACCGGCGAGCCGTTTATCCGTTTTTACGCGGGCTACCCGGTGCGTCTGCCGGACGGCGCGGTGGTCGGCACGCTCTGTATTATTGACGGCACGCCGCGCGATTTCAGCGACGAGGATATCGCCACGCTGAAAGACCTGGCGTTTATCGTCGAAGATGAGTTTCACGTGATCAGCATGGCGATGACCGACAGCCTGACCGGCATTCCGAATCGCCGCGGCTTTTACCGCAGCGGCGAAAAACGGTTTAGCGCGTTACAGGAGAACACCGAGCCATTCAGCATTCTCTATTTCGATCTTGACCGTTTTAAACCCATCAACGATTTGTGGGGCCACGCGGAGGGCGATGAAGTGCTGAAAGTGTTCGCCAGCCAGTTGCGCCAGCATCTGGGGCCGAAAGATATCGCCGGGCGGCTGGGCGGGGATGAATTTGCCGTGCTGTTGACCCGCGAGCGCGATACGCAGCCGTTTCTTAATAATCTGCGCGCGAGCCTGGACGCGCATAACCAGCGCGCCGGCAAGCCTTACAACATCAACTACTCGTATGGGATGCTGCATCGCGATTCGGGGAGTTACGATTCGCTGCTGGAGATGATCAAAGAGAGCGACAACGTGATGTATTCCGAGAAGCGCAGAAAGCGGATCGAGTAACGAGCGGGATCACCCGCTCGCGTTAATCACCTTGATGGATACCATGCCGATGCCAAGACGGCGTGGCGAATGGCCGAGAATGTTGCCTTCGTTGGTTGACTGCGGGTCCGGCGGCACAATCACCAGCGTGCTGCTGCGCGTCGGGTTCTCGAAATGCAGCGTGGTGGTGGAAACCTCATTGCCGAGCGTCAGCGTCTGTTCGCTGTCGCCCACTTTCACCGGCACCGGTTTCCCGGCGTTCGGGCCAAACGCTTTGGCGGTGATAACCAGATCGAATTTCTCCGGCAGGGGCTGGTTATATTCGATTTTCACTTCCTCGCCGAGCTGCGCGTTAGACCAGCGGCCCCAGGATTCCGGGCGGGAAATCCCGGAGAACTGTCTGACCTCTTCCGGCGCGCCCGCCACGTTGAAGATAAAGCTGTCGGCCTGATAGCGGATGTCGTTATCCATCACTTTGAGCGTTTCTACGTTGCGCTGGTAGCGCGCGGCGTCGATGACCGTATCGCGAAACGCCGCTTTGCCTTGCCACGTCGCTTTATCCACCCGCTGTACCTTCTGCTCGCCGCCAAGCTGGCCCTGCGAGACGCAGTAGTCGGTAGAGAGCGCCAGCGCGGGCGCCCACAGGCGCGCCATTTTGTAGCAGTTATCCACCCACAGGAAGTTATCGCGCGGGGCGAAATCCGCCAGCTGGAAGCGCAGCGGCGCGGAGTATTCGCTCTCCGGCAGCGGCTCGATACGTTTATCCGACACGCGCAGCAAAAGCGGCAGGCGGAAATGGCTGCCGGAGAAGGCGATGGTCTGTTTTTGCGTATCGACCGTGAAGCTGTCTATTTTCGACGGGAATTTCCACAGGCTGATGATATCGGGCTTCCACGCCAGCACTTTCGATTTCATATTCAGGAACACCGTCGAGAGCGACTGGCCGGAAAGGCTGCTGCGCCCGAGACCCAGATAGTTATCCCCGCCGAGAACATCCAGCACCGTCGCGCCGTTATCCATCGTGTTGCGCTTCACCGCGATCACATCCTGCTGCGGCTGGTCGCCGCGCAGAATAAAGAACAGGTTATTGCGATCCTGTTTGCTGAGATATTTATACGCGGTGTTGTTCATCGCCAGATGATCGGATGAGACCACGATGACGGTGTTTTTAAAATAGGGCGAGGCTTTGATTTTGTTGATAAGCGCCGCGACGTGCTCCTGGCTGCAGCTCACCGCGCTGAAAGACTGGTTCGGCTTGCCTTCAAACGGGTAGCTCTTACGTTTGCAGGTGCGCGACACGAAACCGTCCGGGTGGTGCGTGTCGACCGTCAGCGTAAAGAGTGAAAAGCGTTTACCCGCTTTTGACAGGGCTTCGTATTTTTTCCAGACCTCGTCCAGCACGGTGTCGTCATAGAAGCCCCAGTCGTTGCGATAGGCCGGGTCCGCCACCACGCCTTTTAGCTCCTCGGCGCCGTAAAGATGGTCGAAGCCGTGAGATTTCAGGAACACATCTTTTCCGGCAAAGCGCAGGTTCGCGCCCTGAATAAAGTAATTTTCATAGCCGGAGTTTTTCAGGATATCCCCAAGGCAAATGTTCTTCGGGAAGAAACTCGACATCGAGGCGGACGCGTTGCCCTCAAAGGGCGCGAAGAGCGGGATGCCGCACTGGGAGGCGACCATACCGGCGATGGTGTAGTCGGTGCCGGGCAGTTGCGCGGTGTGGCTGAAATCGATGCCTTCGTTTTTGAGCGCGCCCAGATCCGGCGTCAGGTTCGGGAATGCCTCGTCGTCAAAATAGGTGCGCTCCAGGCTCTCGCCGTAGATATAGACCAGGTTGAGCTGCGGGTTCTCGATGCGCTTTTGCGGCTCTTTATAGTACGCCGCGAAATCCGGACTGCCCTCGGCGGTCTGGGATTTCACCAGTTCCGTTATCTGGCGAAACGCCGGGCTGGCGTCCACCGAGGCGAGCGCCAGTATAAGCGCCGCGAAGCTGTAGCCGAAGTGATAAGGCAGATGGCGACGGCGGCGCAAAATCCACGTCAGCAGCCCGAAGACCGCCAGCAGCGCCGCGACCAGCCCGATGCCGGGCAGAATGTATTTACTGACGCCCGCGCCGGTAAGGCTGCTGGTCAGGGTATAGAGCACCGCGTCGGTAATGCCGTCGCCGGTGAAATAGTTGCTGGCGAGCAGCGTCAGATTCAGGATAACAAACAGCCCTAACACCACCAGGGTGGCGATAAACCACCAGGTGTTACGACCCGCCTTATAGGCGTAAATCGCCACGGAGGCGATAAAGAAAAGTACCGAAAGCCACTCTGACAACACCACATCCTCGCAGCGAAGGCGCCAGGCCCGTTGACGTTAAACCGCTTTTTTAAGGGCGAAATATAACTTTACTGTCATATTCGTACAATTTTAGCGTCATCTTTCTGTGGATCAGTTCAGACAAGGTTTAGAAATGCAAATTTTTGAACCGTGTCTCAACGCCTGTGGCGCGGCATAGCGCAGGGCGCGAGCGGGAAAAGGGTGTTTAGTAATGGACAGGGAGCAGAGACGGTGAAAAGCAGCTTCTTTTATGAAAATTTTATGACAGCGAAGATTTCACTGTAGTGGCATAAAAACGCAAGCGAGACGGCAGGGAAGGGGAGTGCCGGGGCGCAGAAAATGCGCCCCGTAAAAACGGCGTGGTTTAGTACTCTTTACCGGTGACGCGGCTGCGGTAGCTGTCCCAGTTGAAATTGACCCACAGGCTGTTGCCAAGGCGCATACGATCCATCACGCGCTCGCCGAGCAGTTTGGTCATCTCATCCATATTCTGGTTAGTCAGCATGCCGGTCGGTCGTTTGGATGATGAACGGCGATCCACCAGCTGGTTGATGATCACTTTCTCGTAGCGCGATTCGCTCTGCATACCGATCTCGTCGATCACCAGAAGATCAACGCTGCTCAGATCTTTTAAGAGCCGTTCTTCGCTGGTTTCGCGACTGCTGAAGGTGTCTTTCATGGCGGACATGATATCGGCGACGGTAATGATCATCACCGATTTGCCGCGCAGCAGCAGTTCATTACAGATGGCGGCGGCAAGATGGTTTTTGCCGGTGCCCGGTTTGCCTGCGAAGACAAAGCTCGCGATGTTATCGTCAAAGGCTTCGACATACTGGCGCGCTTTACTGAGGGCGTTCATCTGCCCGTCGTTTTCGACGCGGTAGTTATCGAACGAGCAGTTCTGATGCAGCGGACGAATGCCGGAACGGTTAAAGGTGCGCTGCATTTTCATCGCGCGGTTTTCACGCTCGATGGCCTCTGAGCGGATCCGCCCCTGCTCCTGCTGCCAGGCGATAAGCTCTTCGCCGGTTTTAAAGGCGGGCGTGACGTCGGGCGGCATCAGCCGCTTCAGGCGCATCATCAGGTCAGTGACGTTTTTCATCTTTACCCTCGAAAGCCGTCAGGAATATGGTCGTCCGGCTGCGCGATGGCGTTGACGTCGCGTCGGGCCGATGACGTAAAGGTGGCGCGGTTCATCTGAATGCTGCGCGCCAGCTTCTGCTGCCACTGGATGTGGTGGAAGACTTTGCCTTCCGCCTGCCAGTAGGCGACGAAGGAGGCCAGCTCTTCGCTGGTCACCGGCTGCGCCAGCGGGATGCCCCAGAGCGCGGCCATACGCTGAAATTCGGGATCGGGCTGCCAGCCCGGATACATGGCGAATTTGCCCATCGGCACCGGGACAGGCTGGGCGACGTCGTTGCCTTCGTCAAAAAATTGCGCTTCCAGCGCGACATCGGAGCGGGGCGCGGCGAGCTGTTTTTCCAGCGCCAGCAGTTCCGCCATGCGCGCCGGCGTCACGGCATAAAATGCGGGCGCATTGTTATCAAACACCGCCACGGCCCCACGTTCGGCGTGCGCCAGCGCGCTGCCGGGATTGCGCCGGAAGGCGTCAATATCAACGACATCTGGGGTCAGGATTCTGGAAGACATAAAACGTTCTCAATCAAAGCGTTATCAGACACTGGCGCATAAATGGCCAGCAGAGGCGATAATTCTTTCATAGTAGCATAGTCAGCGGCGGGGTTTGAGCTTATTGGCGCGCGGAAACGCACGTAAAAAAAGAGCGCGCCATGACATCTGGCGCGCTCCGCGTCCCCTGGTGAGGGCAGTTTCGTTTTTTTATTTTAAGCTTCCCCGTTAGCGGGGATAGCGTCAGGCAATGATGTTCAGTGTGACGTCGATGTTGCCGCGGGTCGCGTTAGAATACGGGCAGACAATATGCGCCGCATCGACCAGTTTCTGTGCTTCTGCCGCGTCCATCCCCGGCAGGTGAATATTCAGTTTCGCTTCGATGCCAAAACCGGTCGGCAGCGGGCCGATCCCGACTTCGCCTTCGATAAACGCGTCTTTCGGCATCGCGATTTTGTCGCGAGCGGCGACGAATTTCATCGCGCCCAGGAAGCAGGCGGAGTAGCCCGCGGCAAACAGCTGTTCCGGGTTGGTGACGTCGCCGCCCATGCCGCCCATCTCTTTCGGTACGCCCAGCTTCACATCCAGCACGCCGTCAGACGAGGTGGCGCGGCCGTCGCGGCCTCCGGTGGCTTTTGCTTTGGCACGGTAGATGACATTTTCTAAAGACATGCAATATTCCTTATTTAAGTTTTAGGCTATTTAATCGCGTGCTACTTATTTGGTGCTTTCACGCCATCCGGAGATGGCGTTTACGACTGATGCAGATTACGGCGTAAATCGTCGAGCTGAGCTTTAAGATCCAGCAAGGTGTCTTTGTCACACGCAGTGGCGCAGAGCACTGACCCCGGTATGCTGCGGGCCTCGGCCTTTAACTGCCGGCCTGCGTCAGTGAGCGTCACCATCACTTGTCGTTCATCCTGGCGCGAGCGCTGGCGCATCAGAAGCCCTGCCGTTTCCATCCGCTTTAACAGCGGCGTGAGCGTGGCGGAGTCCAGATACAGCCGCTCGCCAATCTCAGAAACCGTAACGTCGTCCTGCTCCCACAGCACCAGCATGACCAGATACTGCGGGTAGGTCAGCCCAAGCGGCGTCAGTAACTGGCGATAAATTTTATGCAGCGCCAGGTTTGTCGAGTAGAGCGCGAAGCAGAGCTGGTTGTCTAAATCCAGCGTGAGCCCGGCCGCGCCTTGTTCTTGTGTCGTCTTCATGTTTTCAATATAAGTAGTGCACGATTTAATTGCAAGTTAGTTTTTAACTGTTGCTGTGATAGGCGTTATACACGTGGACGTTTTCGATAGAGCCACAGGCCTGGCAGCGACAGTCCGATAGAGAGCGCGCCGACGGTTGAGGCTGCTTTAAGAAAGTTAGTCACCAGTGAGATCATTAACGCATCGGTGTAACCGAAGTGACTGATTTTCACGGCGGAGATCATCGCCGAATACGCCGAGATGCCGGGAAACATCGGGATCACCGCCGCGACGGTAAAGACTTTCGGGTGCGCCAGATACCAGCGCGACCACTGGATGCCAATGCAGCCAACCAGCATCGCCGACAGAAACGTGCCCCATTCGATATTCAGCCCCATCATTATCATCACGGTGCGCGAACCGTGACCGACGGCGCCCAGCAGCGCGCACCAGGGCAGAGCGCGGCGCGGTACGTTAAACACCATCGCAAAGCCCGCCGCCGGAATGGCGGAGAGCAGCATATCTTCCAGCATCAGCGTAATAATACGAATCACATCCATCCCCGAAGCCCCCATAACGCCATCGCCATAATTACCCCAATGCAGGTGGCGAGCGTCAGCAGGCTCGCCATCGCCCAGCGGGCGAGACCGGTATTTACATGACCTTTAAACATATCCGCCACCGCGTTGATGAGCGGAAACCCTGGCACCAGAAGCAGGACGCTCGCGGCCATCGCTACGGCGGAGGTACTGGCAAACGCCGGCAGCGCGAGCAGCAGGCCGGAGACGGTCGTCGCCACAAAAGCCGTCAGGCAGAAGTTGATTTGCGGATGGAGGTGGCGCTGCGTCAGCGCCTGGCGGACATACATCGCCAGCGTACTGGCGATAAACGTGACCAACGCGCCGTCCCAGCCGCCTTTATTCATTTTGCAGAAGCAGGCGCAGGAGAGGCCCACCATCAGCACCACCTGCCAGCGCGGGTAACGCAGGGGTTTGAGCTGCGAGAAGCGTTTCTCCACGTCGTGCCGGTCCAGCAGCTTATGTTCGGCCATGATGACGATGTGCTGCACTTCGGTCACCATGTGCATGTTGATGCCGCGATCGATGTTTTTCCGCGTCGTCGTCAGGCAGTGGTGATCTTTAATAGTCGTCAGGACAATCGCGTTGGCGGAAATGGAGCTCTCCACGCTGTCCATGCCCAGCGCGCGGCCAAGCCGTGTGGTGAGCTCTTCAATCAGCGCGCTTTCCGCGCCATGCTGTAATAAATAAAGCCCGCACTGAATACACAAACGGGTCACGTCCCGCTGCGCTAAAGCATCCGCTTCCATATCCGGTCCTGGTGAAAAAGGCGCCCGCGCGCCAGAAGTGTCCATTATTAACATGCGACGCGAGGCGAGGCCGTGGAGGCAGATCAAGCTTGCTGCATTTTGCAGCACGGTTTATGGGCGCGTGCGACGCGGATGGGCAGACACTGGCGCCAGTTTAAGCGGGGATGGCAGTCCGCATCCTTATTTACGCAATTAATTAAATGTACGCTGGCGACACGGTGAAATTAATTTAATCGATATTAACTTGGTGTCTATAAATAGACATTTTTTATCTTTTTACTATGAGAATATCCTTTAATCACTGGCGGCGTATTTTTCGCCTTTTTTGTCGTTGACAGTAAAATAAAGGGTTCATAGAATGCCGATGTTTACCCGGACGGGAAATTCTTTTTGTCCACTTATATACATTATCTGCATACGCTGTCTGCGCTGTTTTTTTCTTTATTTAGAGGTTGAGGTTTATTTTTATATCATCTCATAAATGATTTTTAAATATGTTTGGCCGGAAGGATATAACCGGAGGAAATATGTTACCAGGACGTTGCAAACAAGGCATTATCATTAGCCAGATCCCCGTTGTGCATACCGGGTTGGCGGCCATTATGAGCCGTCATTTTCCGGAAACCGAGCTTTATCACTACAACAGCAGCGCGGATATAACGCTGCCATTACTTAACCCGGTCGATATGGTGCTGGCCGAATTGCCCTGCGCACCGGAGGAGGCCCGCCGCGAATGTGAGGCTTACTATTCGCTGGTGGCGCAGGCGCCCGGCGTACACTGGATTTTCCTTGTGCCCGCCGCGTCGTTCAGTATGGCGGTACAACTGCTGATGCGCCCGGAGACGACGCTCCTTTCCACGGCGGAACCGGTAGAAGGCGTCGTTAACGCAGTTCAGCTCGGACGTGAAAAAGCCGAACGGGTAAGCCAGATGTTAGTAACGCCGCGTCAGGCGCAGGAAAAAGAACCTGCGGCAGCCGTGATGCTGACCACCTCTGAAAAACAAGTATTACGTCTGCTCGGTAAAGGCTGGGGAATAAATCAAATCGCCCAGATGCTGAAAAAAAGCAATAAAACCATCAGCGCGCAGAAAAACAGTGCCATGCGGCGCTTATCGTTGCGCGGCAATGCAGAAATGTATGCATGGATAAGCAGCTTGCAGGGTTTAAAGGAATTAAATTTGCTTTCATTACATAAGGAACAGGCTGAATGGAACACGGAGTCGAAAAACGAAACGTTGCGCTAATTGAAAAATGCGTAATGAGCGGCGAAGGAGTACGATCGCTGTTGCAGGTAAATAATTCGACGTCATGCCGCCTGGAAATATTCTCCGACCATCATGCGTTTATTCAGGCGCTGACATATCGCCACTTTTCCACTGTCATTTTTTCGCTAGAAGGTACGCGTGAGCACCGACGTGACTGTTTGCAGTTTGTCAGTGAAATGGCGAAAGCCTGGCCGCGCATGAAGCGTATTGTGATGGTCAATAACGTGAATGAGGCGAAACTGATAAGCCAGCTTTCTCCGACGCCGCTACAGGGGATTATTGATAAATCTGAGACGCTGTCGCGCTTTACCGATGAACTGATGTCCGCGATGAGCGATTCGGCCCGGGTGAGCGAATCGCCCCATAAAATCTGGTACGCCAGCCAGGGATCGCGGCTGTTGAGCCCGACCGAGCGGATTATCCTGCGCTACCTGACGGATGGCTATTCGGTGTCGCAGATTGCCTGCCGGCTGGAGCGCAATATCAAAACCATTCGCGCGCATAAATTTAATGCGATGCTCAAGCTCGGGGTACATACCGATGCCGGCTTGCTGAATGCGGCGGATATTCTTTTGCACCGCGCAGGTTTATTTTAAGCCTGCGGCAGGTGTGTCATCACAGGCAAACCTGACGGCGCGACGGGCGCCGGTCGGGCGTCACAGGCATCATTTACTGACAGACATCAACCCACTGCGCCTGGGTTAGTTCCGCCAGACGAGTCGGCGAAATACGCACGGCGCTGTGAATAGCGCCCGCAGCGGGCAGCACTTCGTCATACTGGCGCAGTGAAACATCGCAATAGACAGCCAGCGCGTTTTCCAGCCCAAACGGGCAGACGCCGCCGACCGGATGTCCGGTCCAGGTGACGACTTCATCGCAGCTCAGCATGCGAGCTTTCGCGCCGAACGTGGTTTTCAGCTTTTTGTTATCCAGCCGCGCGTCGCCTTTGGCGACCACCAGAATCACCTCATCTTTCACTTTCAGCGAAAGCGTTTTGGCTATCTGACCCGGTTCAACCTGATGGGCGGCGGCGGCCAGCGCGACGGTGGCGGTGCTCTGGTTGAGCTCAATGATTTCAATATCGGGGGCGTTTTCGACAAAAAATTGCCGCACGGATTCCAGACTCATTTATTTCTCCTGAAAATAGCTGTCCTAATCTGGCATACCGCACCAGGTTTTGTAAATTATCGGAAAAGCGCTTTTCTGCGGCTATCCGGCGTTTTCTGGATCTCCTTCACAATCAAAGAAACCGGTTACTGTAACCGGTTGCAGAGCAGCCATAGCGGATTAATACTGGTTAAGTAACCTCCCTCTGTAACCAATAATAAGAGCCGTCTATGAAACCTTTCTTTCTCAGTTACGCCGCTGGCAAGGCAGTTAATCACCGTTGCAGCCCGGAAGATTTCACTGCGCAGGAAGCAGAGACACGCACCCGGTTACGGTTTTCAGTTCAATGGATTATGGGATGATGCGCGTCGGCTTTTCGCCGCGTATTCACGTTGATTGCCTGACAGGAGACCGCCATGTCTGCCAACCATGCTGCCTTTGATGTGATATTTCGCTTTGTTGAAAACTATGTCAGCCCGATAGCTTCCCGCATTTCCGCGCAGCGCCATGTCATGGCCATTCGCGACGGGTTTATCTCCGCCATGCCATTTATGATTGTCGGCTCGTTTTTACTGGTGTTCGCTTACCCGCCTTTTTCACCGGACACTACGCTGGGCTTTGCCCGCGCGTGGCTGGATCTGGCGAAACAGTTTGAAGGGCAGATCCTCACGCCGTTTGATATGACGATGGGGATCATGTCTCTCTACATCTGCGCCGCTATCGCCTATAACCTCGGCAAACACTACGTGAAGTCGCATCAGCTGGACCCTTTCATGTGCGCGATGCTGTCGCTGATGGCGTTTATGCTGGTGGCCGCGCCGAAAACCAAAGGGACGCTGCCAGTAGACAGCCTCGGCGGCACGGGAATTTTCACCGCGATTCTGGTAGCGATTTATTGTGTGGAGATGATGCGCTTTCTGAAGGCGCATAACATCGGCATACGTCTGCCGGACCAGGTGCCGCCGATGATTAAAAACTCCTTCGATCTGCTGATCCCGGTGCTGGTGGTCGTACTGACGCTTTATCCGCTGAGCCTGTTTATCCAGGCGCAATTCGACCTGCTGATCCCGCAGGCGATCATGGCTATCTTCAAGCCGCTGGTCTCAGCGGCCGATTCGCTGCCCGCTATTCTGTTGGCAGTGCTGATTGGGCATCTGCTGTGGTTTGCGGGTATTCACGGCGCGGCGATTGTCTCCGGCATGCTGCAAATGTTCTGGCTGACCAACCTCGGGATTAACCAGACGGCGCTTGCGCAAAGCGCGCCGCTGCCGCACATCTTTATGGAAGCGTTCTGGACCTTCTTTATTGTGATTGGCGGCTCGGGGGCGACGATGGGGCTGGTGTTCTGCTATCTGCGAAGCCGTTCCGCGCATCTGCGCTCGATAGGGCGTCTGAGTATCGTGCCCAGCATTTTCAACATCAATGAGCCGGTGATTTTCGGCACGCCCATCGTAATGAACCCGGTTTTCTTTATTCCGTTTCTGCTGGCCCCGATGCTGAACGCGGTGCTGGCCTGGGCGGCGATGAAATTTGATTTAATCGGACGCGTGATTTCTGTTGTTCCGTGGACCGCGCCTGCGCCGATCGGCGCGGCCTGGGCGTTGGGCTGGGATTTCCGCGCCGCGTTGCTGGTGATTGCGCTTGCGGTGGTGTCGGCCATCATTTACTTCCCGTTCTTTAAAGTCTACGAGAAACAGTTGCTGGCGCAGGAAGCGGAAGAGGCGCTGAAGGAGGCGCAAGGGTCCGGCGAACAGGCGGCCTGATGAGAACACGGCGGGGAGACCCGCCGTTGACTATTTGAGCGTACAGTCGCCGCACTGCTGCACGTCAGGCAGCTTATAGCGCTGGCAGCAGGTGCGGCGCACCAGTAATCCTTCGCGCAGCACCACGGTGCGAAACAGCGGATTTTGCTGTCCATTCAGCAACGTTTTGTCGAAAAAGCAGCTCTGGCGCAGCGCGTTAACGGTCTCTTCGCCGAGCCAGTCTCGCCATTCGCCAAAACACCAGTTAATGAGATAACCGGTATTGCTCCAGATAAGCTTGCCGTTAATATCGCCGGAGGCTTCCAGCGCTTCAACGACCGGCGTTATAACATCCAGCAGCAGCTTCTCCAGCCGTTCGCGCGCCGAAAGGGTGGTTGCGCGGGCAGCTTCTTCCACCGTCAAATAAAAGCAGGCCGCGCGGCCCGTTTCGTGAAACTCGACCGCGAGATTCTCTTCACTCAGATCCAGCGCCTGCGGCTGCGTCAACAGCGCCAGCATCAGCGGCGGCACCAGCAAGCCCAGATACCACTGCGCCCAGAGCGATTTCAGCGGTTTATTTTCACGTACCGCGCCCGGCTGATTGCGGTAGATGTGATCGGAGTAGAGCGCCATTAAGGTGGCGAGCGTCGAAGGCTGCGACCATTCGCTAAAGCTCAGCGCCGCAGAAGGCGGCGTTTCGTCCAGCTTCATGATGTCGTGAAAATGCGCGCGGTGCGTCGTAAACGCGTCACGCAGACGCAACGCCAGCGTCGAAGGCGGACGATGCAGCGGAGCGCGCCAGAGTAATTCATCAACAGCGTGAAGAGAGCGATAAGCCATAGCGTTTTTTGAACAGCAAATCTAAATGATAATGATTGCCAATCCTAACTATAGGCTGAAACGATAGCAAGTTCTTTGACCAGAAACCCGGCGCCGCCGCGCCTGAGTTCAGGCGGCGCGACGGGCGTCGTGGTACAGAATGTGGTTGCGGCCTTTATCTTTAGCGGCGTAGAGCGCTTCATCGGCGCGGCGCAGCGCGTCGTCAATATCGCCATTTTCCAGCGGCGCGATACCGATGCTCAGGGTGACGTTGGTCGCCACGCTTTCATTAAACATATGCGGAATACGCAGATCGTAAACCCGCTGGCGAATGCGTTCGGCTGCAAGGCGCGCACGCGCTTCATCCGCCTCGGTTAATAACACCATAAATTCTTCGCCGCCATAACGGGTGACAATATCACGTGAGCGCACGGCATCGCGGATCGCCGCCGAGACACGCGTCAGCGCCTGGTCGCCCATCATATGGCCGTAATGATCGTTATAGGCTTTGAAATGGTCGATATCCATCAGCAGTACAAACAGTTGTCCGGCGTCGGGCGGCAGATTATCGAAGCGGTTCTGAAAGCCGCGGCGGTTACAGAGGCCGGTCAGCGGATCCATCATGCTGAGATCGTTGAGGGTCGCTTTTTCGTCTATTAACTTTTGCACCATTTTACGGGCGGAAATATCGCTGCGACTGGCGATGAAGTGCCGGATAACCAGCCCTACAAAGGGCAGGATCAATGTATAAGCATAAAGAACAGGATGCTGGGCTTTATCCAGCCACAGGATCGTAGCGGTAACCGGCACGCAAAACGCGATAAACGGACCGGGCATATTTATAAAGGACAGCGCGGCAATAAACAGCGTGCCGAGTAAAGTAATAAGCAGGCAGGTACCGTCGTGAAAAACGCACCACGGACTTTTCAGCCAGATATTTACCGACCATAACGCGCCCGTGATTAGCGCTGTCAGGTAAGTCGCCTTCAGACTAAAAACGCGCGTTCTCGCGGGCAGTAGCAGGGCGCCGCACAGCCCGATGACACCCAAGGCAGGCCAGGGAATATGCGGATAATGGTAAAGCGGATCCACGAGATTAAACAGCGCGGAAAAAAGATTAAGAAACAGAAAGAGTTTCAGGGAGAGCTGATATTTTTCTTCCGTCAGGGCTCGCCAGTTATTTGCAGTCATATCCATTGGTGACTTATTTAGCGCTATCAGGTTTTTATAAAAGCCGGATAAAACAGAGGCTTATTATACCGCGAAACAGGGAGTAAGAATTTTCTTAACCAGAGCGGCTAATTTATCACCTTCATTCCGGTATGTCATTATCTCTTAACTTAAGTAAAGCGACGCTAAACTCATATCCGCTGACAAATGAGAATTTATATCATATGATATTGTTTATCATTATCGATACGAGAGGCGAAACGATGTTGTACAGGCGACTGGAAAGTGGTTGGGCCGTCATTTTGCCAGGCACGCTGGTGGCGATGCTGGCCTGGAAGGAACTGAGCTGGGAGGCGTGGCGCGGCATTATTATACTGGCGCTGCTGGCGACTGTCGGCATGCTCTATCATCCACGCCTGCGACATTATGTGTTACTGCCGTCCTGCATCGCTTTCGCCAGCGGATTAATGCTGATCGTATCGCATCTGCATCTGGCGCTGAACTAAGACAAGCACGGGAAAACGGTTGAGGAATAACGAGAAATAAACCCAGGGAAAAGCAGAGGGAAGCAGAAGAAGTGATAAAAGAAGTGGTGCGAGGGGGGGACTTGAACCCCCACGTCCGAAGGACACTAACACCTGAAGCTAGCGCGTCTACCAATTCCGCCACCTTCGCACTGTCTCTTTTATCGTATCGCCATCGCATTGGTGCGAGGGGGGGGACTTGAACCCCCACGTCCGAAGGACACTAACACCTGAAGCTAGCGCGTCTACCAATTCCGCCACCTTCGCGCAGTGCGAGCGATACTTTCTTGCGTGGTCTTTGGTGCGAGGGGGGGGACTTGAACCCCCACGTCCGAAGGACACTAACACCTGAAGCTAGCGCGTCTACCAATTCCGCCACCTTCGCATACCAGCAATACCGGGAAGTATTGCAACCACGGAGGCGCATTCTAGATGTTTTCTGGACTTCGTCAACACTTAATTGCATGCCGCTTTTCTGAATGGTGCAAAAAGCGGCATTCGACGCGTGAACAGGCTTAACGCTTCGCGTTGCGGCCCATTACGGCGCGATAAACCTTAAAGCGGCCGGTTTGCGCCAGCACTTCGTGGTTGCCGAAGGTTTCGTCCAGCACATTGGGATAGGGCAGAAACGCGTTGGCCACAATACGCAGCTCGCCGCCGATATTCAGATGGCGTACAGCGCTGCGGATAAGCGTCTGCGCGGCTTCAAAACTGGTCTCCATGCCATCGTGGAACGGCGGGTTGGAGATAATCATGTCGAAGCGGCCTTTGATTTCCGAGAAGACGTTGCTCGCGATGACTTCGCCTTCAAAACCGTTCGCGGCAAGCGTCGCGCGGCTCGCCTCTACCGCAGGCGCGCTCACGTCGCACAGGGTCAGTCGCACTTTCGGCGAATGGCTCGCCAGCACCGCCGCCAGCACGCCCGTGCCGCAGCCGACATCCAGCACTTTGCCTTTGGTATGTGGCGAAAGGGTTGAGAGAAGTAGATCGCTGCCGACATCCAGCCCGTCGCGGCTGAAGACGCCCGGCAGGGTTTTGATGGTCAGCTCATCGACCTGATATTCGCCCCACCAGCCGTCGGCATTGAATTCCGGCTGTTTTTCGAGACGGCCATGATAAAGCCCGCAGCGGCGCGCGCTGTCGATTTTATTCAGCGGACAATAGGCTTCGAGCATCGCCTCGGCGCTGCGTACGCCGCTGCGGTTTTCGCCGACGACGAAAATATCGGTGCCGACCGGCAGCAGCGACAGCAGATTCATCAGCTGGAACTGGGCTTCCGGTTTGTTCTTCGGCCAGTAGTAAATAAGGGTATCGCTGTCCGCCACGATATCGGCGTCGGCGACCAGGCCGTAGCGCGCGTTATCGCCCATCGGCTTGCTCAGCACCTGCCAGTGGTGGAACTGCTGCGTATGCGCGCGGCTTTGCGCGGTATCAAAACGCGCCGGCAGGTCATCCTGCATATCGCCGGCAAACAGAACGCGGCTTTCGGTAAAATCATCACTGTGGCGCAGCAGAACTTCGCTTGCCGGGGAAAAACCAGACATGAAACACTCCTTCGGAAACTTGAGGGGCGATTATAGTGGTTTGTTGGCGCATGTTCGACGGATTTGCTATATTTGCGCCCCTTCGGCACTGATTCAGGCATCCCTATGACATCCCGACGAGACTGGCGATTACAGCAACTGGGCATTACCCAGTGGGTATTGCGTCGACCCGCCGCGCTGCTGGGTGAAATCGCCATTGTGCTGCCTCCTCATATCCGCCTGGTCATGGTGGCCGCCGAGCCGCCGCCGCTTGCACAGCCGTTCATTAAAGATGTGCTGCGCGCGCTGGCGCTTACTGCCGACCAGGTGATGCAGTTAACCCCCGATCGCGTGGCGATGCTGCATGACGCCCACTGCAACAGCTGGTGTCTGGGCGTGGACGCGACGCCTGAGTTGCCCGGTATCCGGCTGGTGACGCCGGGGCTGGAAACGCTACAGCGCAGCGGCCCGGCGCGCGCCGATCTCTGGCAACAAATTTGCGAGCATGAAGATGATTTCCTTACTCCAGAGCGCTGATCTGGCGGCGGCGTTCGCGATTGAACAGCGCGCCCATGCGTTTCCCTGGAGCGAAAAAACCTTCGCCAGCAACCAGGGCGAGCGCTATCTGAATCTGCGCCTTGATGTCGACGGTAAAATGGCCGCGTTTGCGATTACCCAGGTCGTGCTGGATGAAGCCACGCTGTTTAATATCGCGGTCGACCCGGCGTTTCAGCGTCGCGGCCTTGGCCGTGCGCTGCTTCTGCATCTTATCGAGGCGCTGGAGACGCGCGGCGTGCTGACGCTCTGGCTCGAAGTGCGCGCCTCGAATCACGCGGCGCGCGCGCTCTATGAAAGCCTGGGCTTTAACGAGGCGACGATTCGCCGCAACTATTACCCGACGTCCGACGGGCGCGAAGACGCCATCATCATGGCGCTACCGTTGGGCTGATAATCAAGAAAGGTGACGTAATGAAGTGGGACTGGATTCTTTTTGACGCTGACGAAACGCTGTTTACTTTCGACGCCTTTGGCGGCCTGCAGCGCATGTTCCTGGACTACAGCGTAACGTTTACCGAACAGGATTTTCACGACTACCAGGCCGTGAATAAGCCGCTATGGGTCGATTACCAGAACGGCGCTATCAACGCGTTACAGCTGCAGCACCAGCGTTTTCAGGGCTGGGCCGATCGCCTGAGCGTGCCGGCAGGCGATCTGAACAGCGCGTTTTTAAACGCGATGGCGGAGATCTGCGCGCCGCTGCCAGGGGCGGCGTCGCTGCTGGAATCGCTCAAGGGCAAAGTAAAGCTTGGCATCATTACTAACGGCTTCACGGCGCTTCAGCAGATCCGTCTTGAGCGCACCGGTTTTCGCGACTATTTTGATTTACTGGTTATCTCTGAACAGGTCGGCGTGGCGAAACCCGCCCCGGAAATCTTCGACTATGCGCTGGAGAAAATGGGCAATCCCGATCGCTCGCGCGTGCTGATGGTGGGCGACACGGCGGAATCCGATATTCTGGGCGGCATCAACGCCGGGCTCGCGACCTGCTGGCTTAACCACCACGGACGCACGCTGCCGGAAGATATCGCCCCGACCTGGCAGGTCACCTCGTTAAGTGAACTGGAGCAACTGCTGTGTAAACAATGATTGTCTGACCCTGGCAGATGGGTAAAATAGCCGCATTTTTCGCTCACTCGCCGCGTGGCGCCTGGCCGCGCGCTTACACAGAAGATTGATTATGACGTTGTCTCCTTATTTGCAAGAGGTGGCCAAGCGCCGCACTTTTGCCATCATTTCGCACCCGGACGCCGGTAAAACGACGATCACTGAAAAGGTGCTGCTGTTCGGACAGGCGATTCAGGTCGCCGGTACGGTGAAAGGCCGCGGATCCAACCAGCATGCCAAATCGGACTGGATGGAAATGGAAAAGCAGCGTGGGATTTCTATTACCACCTCCGTGATGCAGTTCCCTTACCATGACTGTCTCGTTAACCTGCTGGACACCCCGGGCCACGAAGACTTCTCGGAAGATACCTACCGCACGCTGACGGCGGTGGACTGCTGCCTGATGGTTATCGATGCCGCAAAAGGCGTTGAGGATCGCACCCGTAAGCTGATGGAAGTCACCCGTCTGCGCGACACGCCGATCCTGACCTTCATGAACAAACTCGACCGTGACATCCGCGATCCAATGGAGCTGCTGGATGAAGTGGAAAATGAGCTGAAGATCGCCTGCGCGCCGATCACCTGGCCGATTGGCTGCGGCAAACTCTTTAAAGGGGTTTACCACCTTTATAAAGACGAAACCTACCTGTACCAGACCGGTCAGGGTCATACCATTCAGGAAGTCCGCATCGTTAAAGGGCTGGACAACCCGGAGCTGGACCAGGCCGTCGGCGACGAGCTGGCCGCGCAGCTGCGCGACGAGCTGGAGCTGGTGAAAGGCGCCTCGCATGAGTTCGACCGTGAATTGTTCCTGAGCGGTGAAATCACCCCGGTATTCTTCGGGACCGCGCTCGGCAACTTCGGCGTCGATCATATGCTGGATGGTCTGGTGGAGTGGGCGCCTGCGCCGATGCCGCGTCAGACCGATGGCCGTGTGGTTGAGGCGAGCGAAGAGAAGTTCTCCGGTTTCGTGTTTAAAATTCAGGCCAACATGGACCCGAAACACCGCGACCGCGTGGCATTCATGCGCGTGGTGTCCGGTCGCTATGAGAAAGGCATGAAGCTGCGCCAGGTGCGTACCGGTAAAGATGTGGTTATCTCCGACGCGCTAACCTTTATGGCGGGCGACCGCTCGCACGTGGAAGAAGCCTACCCGGGCGATATTATCGGTCTGCACAACCACGGCACCATTCAGATTGGCGACACCTTTACGCAGGGTGAATCCATGAAGTTCACCGGTATCCCGAACTTCGCCCCGGAACTGTTCCGCCGTATCCGCCTGAAAGATCCGCTCAAACAGAAACAGCTGCTGAAAGGGCTGGTTCAGCTGTCGGAAGAGGGCGCGGTGCAGGTGTTCCGTCCGCTTTCCAACAACGATCTGATTGTCGGCGCGGTCGGTGTGCTGCAGTTTGATGTCGTCATGTCGCGTCTTAAGAGCGAATACAGCGTTGAGGCGATTTACGAATCGGTCAACGTGTCGACGGCCCGTTGGGTGGATTGCGACGACGCGAAGAAATTCGAAGAGTTTAAGCGTAAGAATGAGATCCAGCTGGCGCTGGACGGCGGCGATAACCTGACCTACATCGCGCCGACCATGGTCAACCTCAACCTGACGCAGGAACGTTACCCGGATGTAACCTTCCGTAAAACACGCGAGCACTAATCCCCTTCAGGACGCGGCCAGCCCGCGTCCTGTCTCGTTTCCCCGCCCTTTTTCCGCGATGCGGAATGTTCTTAAATTCCTGCTTTCTCAGCTGTTTTGGCGTTTTTTCCCGCCGTTTGCCAGGCGTTTTTGCGAAGCTGATCTATATTTAACACTGTGATGACAACGTCGTCGGGATGAAATGCCGCTAAGTGCTTCTCATCAGGTGATTAATCATCATAAACGTTAATATTGCCATATTAATAACTGAGTTTTCGCAAGGTAACGGCTGACTGTCTGACTAACCCTCTGATAATGCCTTGCCGGTACGGCGCGAATAACTCATCAGCGGGGCTTATGCCTGCTGTTAGGAAAAGCCGCTGACGTGGCGGCTTGCGGCTCAAATTCTGAGCAAACCACAGGAACGAATCGATGAACAAGACTAAGATTTCAAAAACTCTGCTGGCTGTTGTGTTGGGTTCTGTCATGGCGTCCTCTTCTGCATTCGCAGAAAACTCCGCCGTTGAAAGCACCAAATCTACCGCGGATAGCGCAGGGCAAAAAATCGATAGCTCTATGAATAAAGTCGGTAACTTCATGGACGATAGCGCCATCACCGCTAAAGTTAAAGCGGCGCTGGTAGATGACGAACAGATTAAGAGCACCGACATCTCTGTGAAAACCGAGAAAAGCGTAGTGACGCTGAGCGGCTTTGTGGAAAGCCAGGCCCAGGCCGAGGAAGCGGTGAAAATCGCCAAAGGCGTTGAGGGCGTCGCTTCTGTAAGCGACAAGCTGCACGTACGCGACGGTAAAGACAAGTCGGTGAAAGGTTATGCGGGCGACGCGGGCACCACCAGCGAAATTAAAGCGAAACTGCTGGCGGATGACATCGTCCCTTCGCGTAATGTGAAAGTCGAAACCACCGACGGTGTGGTGCAGCTTTCCGGTAACGTCGAGTCTGAAAAACAGTCTCAGCGCGCCGAAAGCATCGCAAAAGCAGTTGATGGCGTGAAAAGCGTCAAAAATGATTTAAAAGTGAAGTCGTAACAGGCAAGCCCCTCTCCTGGTTTGCGCCGGGAGGGAAGGTAAGCACTATCAGCTGGATGACACCGCCAGTGGACGCTGCGTTCATTAAGAAGCGGTATAAAGATTAACTATGGTAAAGGAGAGTCTTATGTTTCGTTGGGGCATTATCTTTCTGGTTATCGCGTTGATTGCGGCCGCTCTGGGCTTTGGTGGCCTGGCAGGCACCGCAGCAGGCGCAGCGAAAATCGTATTTGTTGTGGGTATTATTCTGTTCCTGGTTAGCCTTTTTATGGGCCGTCGACGCCCATAGTGTGATAAAAAGATAACTGACAGACGGCAAAGCCAGTCCTTGTGACTGGCTTTGCTGGTTTATGGCATCATAAAACGTTCGCGCGGCGCGCGACGATAAAACAGGAAAGCAGGGTGGGACAACGTATTCCCGTAACGCCAGGCAGCATAGCGCCTCTGGCGGTGAAACCGTTTCGTCCCGGCAAGCTGGCTATCGTCTGTGAAGGTGGCGGTCAGCGCGGGATCTTTACAGCCGGCGTGCTGGATGAATTCATGCGCGCGCAATTCAACCCGTTCGATTTCTTTCTCGGCACGTCTGCCGGGGCGCAAAACCTCTCAGCGTATGTCTGTAACCAGCCCGGTTATGCCCGGCGCGTTATCACCCGCTTTACCACCTCTCGCGATTTCTTCGATCCGGTGCGCTTTGTGCGCGGCGGCAATCTTATCGATCTCGACTGGCTCACCGAAGCCACCGCCGCCCGTATGCCGCTTCAGATGGGCAACGCGATGCGGCTTTTCGATGCCGGAAAAGCGTTTTATATGTGCGCGTGCCGTCGCGATGACTACGCCCCCGGCTATTTCGCGCCGCAGGAAAATGACTGGCTTGATATTATTCGCGCCTCCAGCGCCATTCCTGGCTTTTATCGTCCAGGCGTGGATATTGACGGCGTGAATTACTTTGACGGCGGCGTCAGCGATGCGATCCCGGTGCGGGAGGCGGCGCGCCTCGGCGCCACGACGCTGGTGGTTATCCGCACCGTACCGTCGCAGATGTACTACACGCCGCAGTGGTTTAAACGCATGGAACGCTGGCTTACCGACAGCAGTCTGCAACCGCTGCTTAATCTGGTGCAGCACCATGAAACCACTTACCGCGAGATTCAGGAATTTATCGAAAACCCGCCTGGCAAGCTGCGCATTTTTGAAATCTCTCCACCTCGCGCGCTCACCAGCATGGCGCTCGGCAGCCGTCTTCCGGCGCTGATGGAAGATTACAAACTGGGGCGTCTGTGCGGGCGCTATTTCCTCGCCACCGTGGGCAAACTGATGGTGAGCAAGCCGCCGCTGCGCCGCTACGGTACGCCGCCGTTAGTCCCGGTCGCTGAACCGGCCGTGGTTGCCGCGGCGGCGGACGTGCTGATGCCTATCGTACCGGAGACGACTATCGTGGTGCCGCCCGCGACCGTCGCCAATGACGCGCTCGACGCGCCGCTGGTGAAAGCCGAGCAGGCGAACGACGCGACGTTCAACGATGAGGATCTGGCATGATGCGACGCTTTATCGACACCCATTGCCATTTCGATTTTCCGCCGTTTACCGGCGCTGAGACAGAAAGCCTGGCGCAGGCCGCCTCGGCGGGCGTGGAACATATTATCGTACCCGCCATTGAGGCCGCGCGATTTGCGACGGTGCTGGAGCTTGCGGCGCGTTACCCGGCGCTGTGGGCGGCTATTGGTTTGCATCCCATCGTCATCGGCAACCATAACGACGCCAGTCTGGCGCTGCTGGAGCATCATCTGCAACAGCAGGCGGATAAGCTGGTCGCCATCGGCGAGATCGGGCTCGATCTCTATATGGAAAATCCGCTGTTTGAGCGCCAGGAGGCGATTCTGGACGCGCAGTTGCGTCTCGCGAAACGCTATGATCTGCCGGTGCTCCTGCATTCGCGCCGCACCCACGATAAACTCGCGATGCGCCTTAAGCGTCACGCGCTGCCCTGTACCGGCGTGGTGCATGGGTTTGCGGGCAGCCTGCAACAGGCGCAGCGCTTTGTGGATCTCGGCTACCGCATCGGCGTCGGCGGCACCATTACCTACCCGCGCGCGCAAAAGACGCGCGACGTCATGGCGCAACTGCCGCTTTCTGCGCTGTTGCTGGAAACCGACGCGCCGGATATGCCGCTGAACGGCTGGCAGGGTCAGCCGAACCGCCCCGAGCGAGTTAACGGCGTGTTTGACGCGCTTTGCGAACTGCGTCCCGAGCCGCCCGATGTCATCGCCCATACCCTCCTTGAAAACACCCGCGCGCTCTTTCCACGCCTCAAAATGTGACCGACGGTCCACGCTTGCTTAAAAAAGCGTAAAGCGTCTGGATTTCAGGCGATTCCCTGTCGTTAAATCGCCGCGCCTGCGCGCGCGGGACAACATAATTCACTCATTACACAGGGATACTGTATGCAAATATTGATGGGGCTGGTGGGGATGCTGGCGCTGCTGCTGATAGCGGTCGCACTCTCCAGTAACAGAAAAGCGATTAATCTGCGCACCGTGGTGGGCGCCTGGCTGATTCAGATAGCCATCGGCGCGCTGGTGCTCTATGTGCCTGCGGGGCGCAAAGTGCTGCTGGCGATGTCCGAAGGCGTGGCGAACGTTATCGCTTACGGCAACAGCGGCATCTCGTTTCTCTTTGGCGGGCTGGTGTCGGACAAAATGTTCGAGGTGTTTGGCGGCGGCGGGTTTATCTTCGCGCTGCGCGTCCTGCCGGTTATTGTCTTTTTCTCCTCGCTTATTGCGGTGCTCTATTACCTCGGCATTATGCAATTAGTTATCCGCCTGCTGGGCGGCGCGCTGCGCAAAGTGTTGAAAACGTCCCGAACCGAATCGCTCTCGGCGACCGCCAATATTTTTGTTGGTCAGACCGAGGCGCCGCTGGTGGTGCGCCCTTACATCGCCACGATGACCCGCTCTGAACTCTTCGCGGTCATGTGCGGCGGCCTGGCGTCTGTGGCGGGCTCGGTACTGGCGGGCTACGCCCAGATGGGCGTGCCGCTGGAATATCTGATTGCCGCGTCCTTTATGGCCGCACCAGGCGGCCTGCTGTTCGCCAAAATCATTATCCCTGAAACAGAAACCCCGCACGACGCGCCGCATCTGGACGCCGCGCAGCACGATCCTGACCGTCCGTCGAACGTGCTGGACGCCGCCGCCTCCGGCGCATCCGCCGGGATGCAGCTGGCGCTTAACGTCGGCGCGATGCTGCTGGCGTTTGTGGCGCTTATCGCGCTGCTTAACGGCATGCTCTCGGGTATCGGCGGCTGGTTTAATCACCCGGAGCTGTCGTTGCAGCTGATCCTCGGCTGGGTGTTCTCGCCGGTAGCCTGGCTGATTGGCGTGCCGTGGGATGAAGCGATGGTCGCAGGTTCGTTTATCGGCCAAAAGCTCATCATCAACGAATTCGTGGCGTATATGAATTTTGGCGAATACCTGAAAGAGGACGCCGCAGTGGCGGCGGCGGGCTTACAGGTCCTCTCCGATCACACCAAAGCGATTATCTCTTTCGCACTGTGCGGATTTGCTAACCTTTCTTCTATCGCCATCCTGATTGGCGGGCTGGGCAGCATGGCCCCCAACCGCCGTCACGAAGTCGCGCAGCTTGGGCTGAAGGCCGTGGCGGCCGGTACGCTCTCTAACCTGATGAGCGCGACGATTGCCGGACTGTTTCTGGCGCTGTAGTCTTGTGTGAAAATGTTATTATTTTCACATTTTCTGTAACGCTCAGGCTGGCTTCGCGCCAGCCTTTTTATTTTCTGCGCGTGATTCTGACTGTCATAATGTTGTGTTAATCACATATAATGGCGCAAAGTATGCAATCCTTACTTTGTAATTTGTGAAACAAGACACAAAATCAGACTGCCTGTGAGTGTTAGAATTTTAACATTGATAGCAATGATGTGCGGTGAGAAGGATCTCAGCGTGACGGCGGACGACGCCGCTCTTCTTCATGGAACCACGACCGCTCCAACGTGTTGAGTTTCTCACCCGAGATGCATTTTTTTGTTGGAGAAAGTTATGACCGATTTAACCAAAAGCAGCCTGCGTGCGCTGCAGCTGATGGACCTCACCACCCTGAATGACGACGACACCAATGAAAAAGTGATCGCCTTATGTCATCAGGCCAAAACCCCGGTGGGCAACACCGCCGCGGTCTGTATCTATCCGCGCTTTATCCCGATCGCCCGTAAAACCCTGAACGAACAGGGTACGCCGGATATCCGTATCGCCACCGTGACCAACTTCCCGCACGGCAATGATGATATCGATATCGCGCTGGCGGAAACCCGCGCGGCTATCGCCTACGGCGCAGACGAAGTGGACGTGGTCTTCCCGTACCGCGCGCTGATGGCGGGCAATGAGCAGGTCGGTTTTGACCTGGTGAAAGCCTGTAAAGACGCCTGCGCGGCGGCCAACGTGCTGCTGAAAGTGATTATCGAAACCGGCGAGCTGAAAGAAGAGGCCCTGATTCGCAAGGCGTCTGAAATCTCCATCAAAGCGGGCGCTGATTTCATCAAAACCTCAACCGGTAAAGTGTCGGTGAACGCGACGCCTGAAAGCGCGCGCATCATGCTGGAAGTGATCCGCGATATGGGCGTTGCGAAAACCGTTGGCTTTAAACCAGCAGGCGGCGTGCGTACGGCGGAAGACGCGGCCAAATATCTGGCGGTCGCGGATGAACTGCTGGGCGCCGACTGGGCCGATGCCCGTCACTACCGCTTTGGCGCGTCCAGCCTGCTGGCGAGCCTGCTTCAGGCGCTCGGCCACGGCGATGGCAAAAGCGCCAGCAGCTACTAAGCCGCGTTATGCCTGATGACGTTTCGCGCATCAGGCCAACCGATTCACCGGGCGGGGGCTTCGCGCCACCCGCCATCGTTCTTCCTTATTCACGGGGGGTACCGTGTTCCTCGCTCAAGAAATAATTCGTAAAAAGCGCGACGGCCATGCGCTCAGCGACGAAGAGATCCGCTTCTTTATTAACGGCATTCGCGATAACACCGTGTCCGAAGGCCAGATCGCCGCGCTGGCGATGACGATTTTCTTTCACGACATGACAATGCCGGAGCGAGTTTCGCTGACGATGGCGATGCGCGATTCCGGCACCGTGCTGGACTGGAAAAGCCTGAACCTTAACGGCCCGGTCGTGGATAAACATTCCACCGGCGGCGTGGGCGACGTGACCTCGCTGATGCTCGGCCCGATGGTCGCGGCTTGCGGCGGGTACATCCCGATGATTTCCGGGCGCGGACTGGGCCACACCGGCGGCACCCTCGATAAACTGGAAGCGATCCCGGGGTTTGATATTTTCCCGGACGACAATCGCTTTCGCGACATTATTAAAAATGTGGGCGTGGCGATTATCGGCCAGACCAATTCGCTGGCGCCTGCGGATAAACGGTTTTACGCCACGCGCGACATCACTGCGACCGTCGATTCAATTCCGCTGATCACCGCCTCGATCCTCGCGAAAAAACTCGCGGAAGGGCTGGATGCGCTGGTAATGGACGTGAAAGTGGGCAGCGGGGCGTTTATGCCGACCTATGCGCTGTCTGAAGCGCTGGCGCAGGCGATCGTCGGGGTGGCGAACGGCGCGGGCGTGCGCACAACCGCGCTGCTGACCGATATGAACGAAGTCCTGGCCTCCAGCGCCGGTAACGCGGTGGAAGTGCGTGAAGCGGTGCGGTTCCTGACCGGCGATTACCGCAACCCGCGTCTTCTTGAAGTGACCATGGCGCTGTGCGTCGAGATGCTGCTCTCCGGCGGGCTTGCGAAAGACGAGAGTGAGGCGCGCGCGAAACTGCAACAGGTGCTGGATAACGGCCAGGCGGCGGAAATTTTCGGGCGTATGGTGGCGGCGCAAAACGGCCCGGCGGATTTTGTCGACAACTACGATCGTTATTTGCCGGCGGCCACGCTCAGCAAAGCGGTCTATGCCGACCGTTCCGGCTTTGTCACTCAGATGGATACCCGCGCGCTGGGCATGGCGGTCGTGGCCATGGGCGGCGGTCGTCGTCAGGCGTCTGACAGCATTGATTACAGCGTCGGCCTGACCGATATGGCGCGCCTGGGCGAGCAGGTTGATGGCGAGCGTCCGCTGGCCGTTATCCACGCGAAGAGCGAAGCAAGCTGGCAGGAAGCGGCGGCAGCCGTTAAAGCGGCCATTCATGTTGACGATACGGCGGCGAAAGCGTCACCGGTTGTCTATCGCAGAATCAGCGAATAAGTGGCATACTGATCTGATCACTTTTTTACAGCGCAATAGGTACGGAGAAAATATGAAACGTGCATTTATTATGGTGCTGGACTCCTTTGGTATTGGCGCAACGGAAGACGCGGAACGCTTCGGCGACGCGGGTTCTGACACCCTTGGGCATATCGCCGAGGCCTGCGCCAAAGGTGAAGCAGACATCGGCCGTAAAGGTCCGCTGCATCTGCCGAATCTGACGAAGCTGGGCCTTGCGAAGGCGCATGAAGGCGCCACTGGCTTTATTCCTGCCGGGATGGACGGCAATGCGGAAATCACCGGCGCTTACGCCTGGGCGCATGAGCTTTCATCCGGTAAAGACACGCCGTCCGGCCACTGGGAAATCGCCGGCGTGCCGGTCCTGTTTGACTGGGGTTACTTCACCGACGAGAAAAACAGCTTCCCACAGGAACTGCTCGACAAGCTGGTGGAACGCGCGAACCTGCCGGGTTACCTCGGTAACTGCCACTCCTCCGGGACGGTGATTCTGGACGAGCTGGGCGAAGAGCACATGAAAACCGGCAAGCCGATTTTCTATACCTCCGCCGACTCCGTTTTCCAGATTGCCTGCCATGAAGAGACATTTGGCCTGGACAGACTTTACGAGCTGTGCGAAATCGCGCGTGAAGAGCTGACTGAAGGCGGCTATAACATTGGCCGTGTTATCGCGCGTCCGTTTGTCGGCGACAAAGCGGGCAACTTCCAGCGTACCGGCAACCGTCACGACCTGGCCGTTGAGCCGCCGTCGCCGGTCGTGCTGAAAAAGCTGGTGGATGAGAAGGGCGGTCACGTGGTGTCTGTCGGTAAAATCGCAGATATCTACGCCAACATGGGTATCACCAAAAAAGTGAAAGCCACCGGGCTGGATGCGCTGTTTGACGCCACCATCAAAGAGATGAAAGAAGCGGGCGACAACACCATCGTCTTCACGAACTTCGTGGACTTTGACTCCTCCTGGGGCCATCGCCGCGATGTCGCGGGCTACGCGGGCGGCCTTGAGCTGTTCGACCGCCGCATGCCGGAGCTGCTGGAGCTGGTCGGCGAAGATGACATCATCATCTTTACGGCTGACCACGGCTGCGACCCGACCTGGAAAGGCACTGACCATACCCGTGAGCACATTCCGGTACTGGTTTACGGCCCGAAAGTGAAACCGGGCTCGCTGGGTCACCGCGATACCTTCGCGGATATCGGTCAGACCGTCGCCAAATACTTTGGCTTGTCTGACATGGACTACGGCAAAGCGTTATTTTAACTGACCCTGGTCAGTTTGCAGGCCGGGTGGGCTGCCGCCGCCCGGCTACATAAAAGACTAAAAAAGGAAACAGAGATGGCAACCCCACATATTAACGCTGAGATGGGCGATTTCGCGGACGTTGTGCTGATGCCGGGCGACCCGCTGCGTGCGAAACACATCGCAGAAACGTTCCTGGAAGACGTGCGCGAAGTGAACAACGTGCGCGGCATGCTGGGTTTCACCGGGACTTACAAAGGCCGTAAGATTTCCGTCATGGGCCACGGCATGGGTATCCCGTCCTGCTCTATTTACACCAAAGAGCTGATCACCGATTTTGGCGTGAAGAAAATCATCCGCGTGGGCTCCTGCGGCGCGGTACGCGCAGACGTTAAGCTGCGCGACGTGGTTATCGGCATGGGCGCGTGCACCGATTCCAAAGTGAACCGTCTGCGTTTTAAAGATCACGATTTCGCGGCCATCGCGGATTTCGACATGGTGCGTAACGCGGTAGACGCGGCGAAAGCGCTGGGCGTTGATGCGCGCGTGGGCAACATCTTCTCTGCCGACCTGTTCTATACGCCGGACCCATCTATGTTCGACGTGATGGAAAAATACGGCATCCTGGGCGTGGAAATGGAAGCGGCAGGCATTTACGGCGTGGCGGCGGAATTCGGCGCGAAAGCGCTGACCATCTGCACCGTGTCCGACCATATCCGTACCCACGAGCAGACCACCGCGGCAGAGCGTCAGACCACGTTTAACGACATGATCAAGATTGCGCTGGAATCCGTGCTGCTGGGCGATAAAGAATAAGTTTTCGCGTGTTTAAAATGAAAGAAGAGGGCGCCGCGGCGCCCTTTTTTATTGGGCGTCGTCGGTCAGTTGAAGCTTTGGAGCGGCGGGTGCGCTGCGCTTACCCGCCCTACGTGCAGAAAGAACTATTTTTTCGTAGGGTGGGTAAGCGAAGCGCACTCACCAGGGATTCAGGGTTGTCGGTTTGTAGGGTGGGTAAGCGAAGCGCACCCACCAACAGCAGCTTACCGCACCGCCTGCGCCATCCACGCGCCCACTTCGTGGAGTTCCGCGGCCTGGGCGGGAAACTCGCTCGCTAACGCCTCGCAGGCCTGCTGTAACGCACCGGCCTGATATACGCAGCCCTGTAGCCGGTTCGCCAGCGCCTCCAGCGGCGCCGGGTTCAGGCTGTCGGTAAAAAGCTGCGTGCGGGTGATATGCCCTTTTTCCACGTCGAAATGCAGCTCCACGCCGCCCCAGACAAACCGTTCGTCCAGTTGATGCGTGAAGGCGGGCGCCTGGCCGAAATTCCACTCCCAGCTGCTCTGGCGGGCGAACGTCTCGGCAAAGCCTGGCAGATCCGGGAACGCGTCGGGCGATATAACCTCGGCGGCCACCCGCTCGCCGTAATACGTAAAAAACGCCTCCGTCGCGGCGTCGCAGATTTGCGCATGCGTCACGCCGGGTTTGAGATCGTTAATATTAGCGACGCGCCCGCGCACGGAGGTGATCCCCTTCGCCTGGAGCTTTTTCTTATCCGGGTTCAGGTAATTCGCGAGCCGGCTCAAATCGGCGTTCAGCAGCAGCGTGCCGTGGTGAAAGCCGCGATCCATCGTCTCGCGGTAGGCTGAGCCGGAAATTTTGCGCGGCCCTTCGGCGGTTTCCACCACCAGATCGTTGCGCCCGGAGGCCGTTGCCGGAATGCCAAGCTGCGCCAGCGCGTTAATGACAATCGTCGTGGAGACGCTTTTGTCATACTCCGGTTTGCCCGCCATAAAGGTAAAACAGGTATTGCCGAGATCGTGGAACACCGCGCCGCCGCCGCTGCTGCGCCGCGCCAGCCGGACATTATCTTCCTCCATCCGGCGGGTGTTGCACTCTTTCCACGGGTTCTGCGCCCGGCCAATTACGACGGTATCGGCGTTGCGCCAGAGGAACAGCACGCGCTGGGTGGCAGGCATCTGGCGGAAGATGCACTCTTCCACCGCCAGGTTAAACCAGGGATCGTAAGAATCGGAAATAAGCAGGCGTAAAGAGGACACAGGCGTTTTCCCTAAAGCATTGAAGAACGCCCATTATATCATGCGGCGTCAGGCGCGTTTGTCATCCACAGGCGTCTCAGGCTCACTCTCTTCTTCCGGTACGGATTTGCTGGCGGTGAGCAGGAACGGCGACTGTTGCCAGCGGGTACGTTTGCCCTGAAGCAGCGTGCGAGTCAGCACGATGCCGATAGCGAGCGCCAGCAGCATCATCAGGCGCAGAATATTGGTGGTGTTATCCACCTGGCGCGCTTCGGTCGGCAGGCTGTGGGTGTCGAGCGTGAGCCGCAGGTAACCCACCGGGCCGCTTTTATCCTGCACCGGCTGGACAATCTGCTGGTTAAAATAGCTGCCCGCTTTTTTGCCGTCGAGCGCCAGTCGGTCGCGCACGTTCACGCCTTCGCCCGCGCGGGCGATCAGTTCGCCCTGCTGGTCATACACGCTGGCGTCCAGGATGCGGCTCTCTTCGGTGAGCTGGCTGAGGATAGCGCCGACGCGTTTTTCATCCGGGTTTTCGCCCTTAATCAGCGGAACCAGGCTGTAGCTGACCTGGCGGGCCAGCGTGCGGGCGAGCTCTTCCATCTGGATATTGCGCGATTGCTGATGGCTCTGGCTAAACCAGGACGCGCCCTGCATCAGCGCCACCAGCAGCGCCAGACAGATAAGTACAATCACTGCGCGATGCAGCCGAAATTTGAGTTTTGCCCGGGCCATAAAGTACCTGCTTAAATTTTGAAGCTTAATGTTGCCAGAAGCGCTGCAGACAAGGTAGCCTCATGCGTTGTTTTGTCCCGCCCCGATACTATTTACAGGAGCCTGAATGCCGAACAGTCTTACCTGGTGCGACCTGCCAAACGAGGTCTCCCTCTGGCCTGGATTGCCCCTTTCTTTAAGCGGTGATGAAGTCATGCCGCTGGATTATCACGCAGGCCATAGCGGCTGGCTCCTGTACGGACGGGGTTTAAATAAGCAAAGTCTGACCCAATATCAGCACAAGCTCGGCGCGGCGATGGTTATCGTTAACGCGTGGTGCGTGGAAGATTATCAGGTGATCCGCCTTGCGGGCTCGCTGACGCCGCGCGCGACGCGGCTGGCGCATGATTCAGGCCTCGACGTCGCGCCGCTTGGCAAAATTCCGCATCTGAAAACGCCGGGCCTGCTGGTGATGGATATGGATTCCACCGCTATCCAGATTGAATGCATTGATGAAATCGCAAAACTTGCCGGTACGGGCGATGAAGTGGCGGACGTCACCGAGCGCGCCATGCGCGGCGAGCTGGATTTCGCGGCCAGTCTGAAAGCGCGCGTCGGCACGCTGAAGGGCGCAAGCGCCGATATCCTGCGCCAGGTGCGCGACGTGCTCCCTCTAATGCCTGGACTGACCTCGCTGGTGCTGAAGCTGCATTCGCTGGGCTGGAAAGTGGCGATCGCCTCCGGCGGTTTTACGTTCTTCGCGCAATATCTGCAGGACAAACTTCACCTGGACGATGTGGTCGCCAATGAACTGGCGGTGGAAAACGGCGTCTTTACCGGTGACGTGACCGGCCAGATTGTCGACGCCCAGTTTAAGGCGCAGACCCTGCAACGCCTGGCTGAAAAATATGAGATCCCGACGGGCCAGACCGTCGCGATTGGCGATGGCGCCAACGACTTGCCGATGATCCAGACGGCGGGGCTGGGAATCGCCTATCACGCTAAACCGAAAGTGAATGAAAAGACGGAAATTACTATCCGTCACGCTGACCTGATGGGGGTTTTCTGTATCCTTTCAGGCAGCCTTAACCAGAAATAAAGAGGTAAAAGGTGGCGAAAGCTCCAAAACGCGCATTTGTCTGTAACGAATGTGGTGCGGATTATCCGCGCTGGCAGGGGCAGTGCAGCGCCTGTCATGCCTGGAATACCATCACGGAAGTGCGCCTCGCCGCCTCGCCGCAAGCGGCGCGCAATGAACGGCTTTCCGGCTACGCGGGCAACGCGGGCGTAGCCAAAGTCCAGAAACTGTCGGATATCAGCCTTGAGGAGCTGCCGCGTTTCTCCACCGGCTTTAAAGAGTTCGACCGGGTGCTGGGCGGCGGCGTGGTGCCGGGCAGCGCCATTCTGATTGGCGGCAACCCCGGCGCCGGGAAATCGACGCTGCTGCTGCAAACGCTCTGTAAGCTCGGCGAGCAGATGAAAACGCTCTACGTCACCGGCGAGGAGTCGCTGCAACAGGTGGCGATGCGCGCGCATCGTCTCGGCCTGCCTACCACTAATCTCAACATGCTCTCGGAAACCAGCATTGAGCAGATCTGCCTTATCGCGGAAGAAGAGCAGCCGAAACTGATGGTGATCGACTCCATTCAGGTTATGCACATGGCCGACGTTCAGTCGTCGCCAGGCAGCGTCGCGCAGGTGCGTGAAACCGCCGCCTACCTGACGCGCTTTGCGAAAACCCGCGGCGTGGCGATTGTGATGGTCGGCCATGTGACTAAAGACGGTTCGCTGGCGGGCCCGAAAGTGCTGGAGCACTGTATCGACTGTTCCGTCCTGCTGGACGGCGACGCCGATTCGCGTTTTCGTACGCTGCGCAGCCATAAAAACCGTTTTGGCGCTGTGAATGAGCTCGGCGTCTTCGCTATGACGGAGCAGGGGCTGCGCGAAGTCAGCAACCCGTCGGCGATTTTCTTAAGCCGTGGCGATGAAGTGACTTCCGGCAGCTCGGTCATGGTCGTCTGGGAAGGAACGCGCCCGCTGCTGGTGGAGATCCAGGCGCTGGTGGACCATTCGATGATGGCGAACCCGCGGCGCGTGGCGGTGGGCCTTGAGCAGAACCGTCTGGCGATCCTGCTCGCCGTGCTGCACCGTCACGGCGGTTTGCAAATGGCGGATCAGGATGTGTTCGTCAACGTGGTCGGCGGGGTGAAAGTGACCGAAACCAGCGCCGACCTGGCGCTGCTGCTGGCGATGGTATCGAGCCTGCGCGACCGGCCGCTCCCACAGGATCTGGTAGTGTTTGGCGAGGTGGGCCTCGCGGGTGAAATTCGTCCGGTGCCGAGCGGCCAGGAACGTATTTCCGAGGCGGCGAAGCACGGTTTCCGCCGCGCCATCGTTCCCGCCGCCAACGTGCCGAAAAAGGTGCCGGAAGGCATGCAAATTTTCGGCGTGAAAAAGCTGGCGGATGCGCTGGCCGTTTTTGACGACCTATAATCATTAAACCACTGTTTTCTGGCGGGTAGCGCATGGCTTACCCGCCTTTCGTATTTTATCGATCCGGCACGCTCATTCAGCAGGAGGCTCTTGTGTCATCATTCGATTATCTCAAAACCGCGATCCGTCAAAAAGGCTGCACGTTACAGCAGGTAGCGGATGCCAGCGGCATGACCAAGGGCTATTTAAGCCAGCTTCTTAACGCCAAAATCAAAAGCCCGAGCGCGCAAAAGCTCGAAGCGCTGCACCGTTTTCTGGAGCTGGAGTTCCCGCGCCGCCAGAAACGCGTCGGCGTGGTGTTCGGCAAGTTTTATCCGCTGCATACCGGCCATATCTATCTTATCCAGCGCGCCTGTAGCCAGGTTGATGAGCTGCATATCATCATGGGCTATGACGAAAAGCGCGACCGCACGCTGTTTGAAGAGAGCGCGATGTCGCAACAGCCGACCATCAGCGACCGTCTGCGCTGGCTGTTGCAGACCTTTAAATACCAGAAAAACATCCGCATTCACGCCTTTAACGAAGAGGGCATGGAGCCGTATCCGTACGGCTGGGACGTCTGGAGTGAAGGCATCAAAGCGTTTATGGAAGAGAAGGGGATCGAACCTGACTCCATCTATACCTCCGAAGAGGCCGACGCGCCGCAGTATCGCGAACATCTCGGCATCGAGACCGTGATTATCGACCCGAAACGTACCTTTATGAATATCAGCGGCGCGCAGATCCGCGCTAACCCGTTCCGCTACTGGGAATACATTCCTACCGAAGTGAAACCGTTCTTTGTGCGTACGGTGGCGATTCTGGGCGGTGAATCGAGCGGGAAATCGATGCTGGTGAACAAGCTCGCCAATATTTTCAATACCACCAGCGCCTGGGAATATGGCCGCGATTACGTGTTTTCGCACCTCGGCGGCGATGAGATGGCGCTGCAATATTCCGATTACGACAAGATCGCGCTCGGTCATGCGCAATATATTGATTTTGCCGTGAAATACGCTAACAAAGTGGCATTCATCGATACCGATTTCGTGACCACGCAGGCGTTTTGCAAGAAGTATGAAGGGCGCGAGCATCCGTTCGTGCAGGCGCTGGTGGATGAATACCGCTTCGACCTGGTTATCCTGCTGGAAAACAATACGCCATGGGTGGCGGACGGGTTAAGAAGCCTCGGCAGTTCGGTGGATCGCAAAGAATTCCAGTCGCTGCTGGTGTCGATGCTGGAAGAGAACAATATCGAGTATGTGCATGTCGAGGAGCCGGATTACGACTCGCGTTTTCTGCGCTGCGTGGAGCTGGTGAAGCAGCTGATGGGCGAGCAGGCGTAGCGGGCGGTTGTTTTTAGGGGATGGTGGGTGCGCTGCGCTTACCCACCCTACAAACTACGTTTTGGTGATACCGGTGTGGTAGGGCGGGTAAACGACGTGCACCCGCCGAGGGTGTGAATGTTCAAAGGTGGGTGCGCTGCGCTTACCCACCCTACAAACTACGAGCAGAGAGTCGGTGTAGGGCGGGTAAACAAAGAGCACCCGCCGGGGGTGCCGTCATTAAAATTCCACGACCACTTTGCCGCGCATATGGCCTTCCAGCACCTTCTGATGCGCCTTGCTGATGCTCTCAACGCTCAGGCCGTGGAAGGTCTCGCTCAGCGCGCTCTCCACTTCGCCTGCATCCACCAGCGTCGCCACTTCATTGAGGATCTCGCCCTGGCGTGCCATATCGGCGGTCTGATACATGCTGCGGGTGTACATGAACTCCCAGTGCAGCGCGGCGGATTTTGACTTCAGCGCATCCTGATCCAACGGGTGCGCATTCTCCACGATGCTGCAAATATGCCCCTGCGGCGCGATAAGCTGGCTCACGGCCGCCCAGTGACCGTCGGTATCATTCAGAATGAAAATAAAATCGACATATTTAACCCCCTCTTTTGCAAGCTCACCCGGCAGATCGCGATAGTTCACCACCAGATCCGCGCCGCGATCGCGGCACCACTGCGCGGAATCTTCACGCGAGGCGGTGGCGATAATTTTTACCTTGCTGTGCAGACGCGCGAACGGAATGGCAAGCGAACCCACGCCGCCTGCGCCGCCGATAATCAGCAGCGTCTTGTCTTCACCCGCATCCTGAATCGCCAGGCGCTCGAATAAGCCTTCCCAGGCGGTCAGCGCCGTCAGCGGGATAGCGGCCGCCGCGGCCCACGAAAGCGTGCGCGGTTTATGCCCCACGATGCGGGAATCGATCAACTGATGGCTGGTGTTGCTGCCAGAGCGGGTGATATCCCCGGCGTAATAGACTTCATCGCCAGGTTTAAAACCGCTGACCTTGCTGCCGATGGCTGTCACCACGCCGCTGGCGTCCCAGCCCAGCACGCGCGGCTCCTGCAAGCCGTTCTTCTGCAGGCTCGCATGCACTTTCGTATCCACCGGGTTGATGGAAACCGCTTTGACTTCTACCAGCAGATCATATTCGCCCGGCTGAGGCATCGGCTGGGTTATCTCAATAAAGTGTTGCGGGGCTTGCGGGTTAACGGCAATCGCTTTAACAGACATGTCAGGTTCCTTCGGTGTGTTCAGAGAAGTATGTGTTGACTGTAGTCTATGCATGCCGCAGGAGGGTGATAAGATGGACAATCCAGAACGGCGTGTTCGTGAGAGATGAACAATCATGTTTAAGCAACTGCAGGATATGGCGCTTTTCGCGCTGGTCGCGGAGACGGGCAGCTTCACGGCGGCGGCGCAGAAAGCGGGCTTGCCGAAATCCAGCGTCAGCCAGCGCATCAGTCAGCTTGAGGCGCATGTCGGGTTGCGGCTGCTTAATCGCACCACGCGCACGCTAAGCCTGACGTTTGCGGGTGAGCACTATCTGGTGCATTGCCGTGAAATGCTTGATGCCAGCGAACGCGCCGATCTCGCCGTGCAGCGCCTGCGTGACAACCCCAGCGGCAGGTTGCGTATCACCAGCCCCGCAGGTATCGGTGCGACGCTATTAGCGCGCATGAACGCCGAGTTTCTCGCCAGATACCCGGATATCACGCTGGAAGTGTTTATCTCCGACGACGTGCGGGATCTCGTCATGGAAGGGTTTGACGTGGCGCTGCGTACCGGTAAACCGCAGGATTCTTCGCTGATTGGCCGCAAGATTGGCCACTGCCCGCGTTACTTGCTCGCCTCGCCTGCTTATCTGGCGCAGCATCCGCCGCTGACGCACCCGGCGCAACTGGCGGAGCACCGGGTTATTGTTCACCGTGCCTGGACAGAGTGGCTGCTCCAGCGCGACCGCGAGCTTTACCGCTGTCTCCTGAATCAGATGCACCAGACCGATAATCTTCTCTATGCCCGGGAAAGCGCGCTGGCGGGGGCGGGTGTGACGCTGCTGCCCGCTTTTTTACTGGATGACACGCTCAAACAAGGTGCGCTTATCAATATTCTGCCTGAATGGACTGTCACCGGTAACGACCTCTATCTGGTCTATCCGGGGCGCAAACTCAACGCCCCCGCGCTGGTCAGCTATATCAACTTCGCACTGGAATATGAAGGTGTGGCTCAGTTTTACGATAAATTATCGGGTTTTGTCTCAAAATAAATCTTTTTTATTATTTAATATATAAAAATAGATAAATGAAAAAGCATCAAAAATTAACCCCTCCAAAAAAAGAAACACACTATAAGTTATTTATGGGGATAATGCTTTGTGATATTTTACGCACATAAATTATTGTCACACACTTCTATTGCCGCAATGATAATTGCGAAAAATGAATCATTGCATTTCATTTTTATCGCTTATGAGTGCATAGGCGGTTACGTATATGTTGCTGTTATTTATTTCTGCTGGCGAGGGTGTATTCCACAAAGCTATGGGTATATCCCATAGCGGTAGCCTGTTCACAGCACTAAACCCAGGATTTTTTATGAAAAGGCATGGGCTGGATGTCCAGCGCGCCACTGTGCTGGCGCTATTTTTAAGAGAGATAAAAACGCGGTTTGGCAAGTTCCGTCTGGGCTACTGCTGGGCGCTGCTTGAGCCGTTACTGCATCTTGCCATCCTGCTGTTTGTGCTGGATTTCGTGATGGAGCGGACGCTGCCGGATATCTCATTCCCCGTCTTTCTATTAAGCGGTATTATTCCCTATTTTATTTTCAGTCATATTACGGGTCGTTCTATTAATGCCATTGAGGCGAACCAGGGGCTTTTTAATTATCGCCCGGTAAAACCCATTGATACGATCATTGCGAGAACGTTACTGGAAGCAGGGATTTATATCGTCGTTTATCTGGTGCTGCTCGCTCTGCTGGCGGTGGCGGGTGAGGCGTTTACCTGTTCGCACCTGTTAATCCTGTTCAGCGTCTGGTGTTGTCTGGTGATTTTTTCCTTCGGCGCCGGGCTAATTTTTATGGTCATCAGTAGCGCCTTTCCGGAGGCCGAAAAATTTCTGCCGCTGCTGACGCGCCCGCTCTATTTCATCTCCTGCGTGATGTATTCACTCAATACTATTCCTCAGGAGTATCAACGCTGGGTCGCGTGGAACCCACTGGTGCATGTGGTAGAGCTGACGCGTGAATCGCTGGCGACAAGCTATGAGAGTGAGGGCGCGAGTCTGACGTATCTTGCCGTCAGCACGCTGGTTGTGCTCTTTACCGGCCTCGCGCTTTATCGTCATCAGGAAGAGGCGATGCTCACCTCATGATCGCTATCGAAAATCTCACTAAATCGTACCGCACGCCGGCTGGGCGGCATTATGTCTTTAAGGATCTCAATCTGACGCTGCCGTCTGGTAAGAGCATCGCGCTGATTGGCCGTAACGGGGCGGGGAAATCCACGCTGCTGCGCATGATTGGCGGCACGGATAACCCGGACCATGGGCGAATCGTCTCCAGCGCGTCGATCTCCTGGCCGGTCGGGCTGGCGGGTGGTTTTCAGGGCAGCCTCACCGGGCGCGAAAATGTGAAATTCGTGGCGCGGCTATACGCCGCTAAAGACGAAGTGCGGCAAAAAGTCGCGTTCGTGGAGGAATTCGCCGAGCTCGGAAAATATTTTGATATGCCGGTGAAAGCCTACTCTTCCGGTATGAAAGCGCGTCTCGGGTTCGGGCTGAGCATGGCTTTCCGGTTTGATTACTATCTGGTGGACGAAGTGACCGCTGTGGGCGACGCGAGCTTTCGTAAAAAATGCGAAACGCTGTTCGAGGAGCGCTACCGCGAATCCTGTTTTTTAATGGTGTCGCATAATCTCAATTCGCTAAAACAGTACTGCGATGCGGCGGTGTTTATAGGCCGGGAAAATCACGTGCATTTTTACGACAGCGTTGATGATGCCATTGACGCGTATAAAGCTCAGGAGAACCTGTAAACATGCGCTACAGTAAAATCAAAAAACTGCTTACATCACCTGGCCTGTTCTTACGGGATTACCTCCTTAAAAAACATCCGCTCATTCTTAATGAAATAAACTGCCCGGTAACGGAAGAGAACGTGCTCATCAGGCACGATCTTGCCCTTGAAAACATGAATGATGTCACCTTCCCGGTAGACGTGGTTTTTACCTGGGTGGATAACAACGACGGCCAGTGGCGCAAAAAATTCGAGCAGTACTGGCAGCCACGACATGCAGAGCCTGGTATTGACCATGATTCAGCCCGCTTCAACAACCATAACGAAATCTTTTATTCAGTACAGAGCGTACTAACGTTTATGCCCTGGGTGCGGCGGATATATATTGTTGTCGACGGGCATTCACTCCCGTGGGCTGAAAAAATCGACAAGATAAAAATGGTGTCTCATCAGGAGATTATTCCTGAATGTTATTTGCCGACATTTAATTCCCACGTTATCGAAGCGCATTTAGATGCAATTCCAGGGCTCGCTGAACACTTTATTTACTTTAATGATGACGTCTTTGTCGCACGAACGCTCCCGGCTGGCCACTTTTTCAAAGGCAACGGCCTGGCTTCGCTTTTTATGGCCAGCAAGAGCCTGACGGCAATGGCGGGGCGTGGGCGAAAGACCTCTGCCTTATGCGCATCATTCAATTCCAGGGCGCTACTTTCTGAGGACACTGGTTTTGCACCGGATGTGCCGCTGGCGCATACATACGTTCCACTGCGTAAAAGCGTTTTTACCGAAGCCCGACAGCGATACGGCAAGCGTATTCGCGCCTTTTTGCCCTGTAAATTCAGAAGCGACATTGATTTGAATTTGCCTACCTTTCTGGTCCCCTGGCTTACCTATGCCATGGGCCTGGCCGTACCTGCGAGAGATATCTGTTACTACTTTAACGTTCGCTCGCCTGCCGCGAGGACGCACTATCGCGCGCTGATTAATGGGCAGCAGAAGGGCGTTACGCCTCACTCCTTTTGTGCCAATGATTTTTCTTCACGTAACAGAAGCACCCGGAATTATCAGGATCAATTGATTGCAATGCTGGAAACTTATTTTGAAAATGGAACTCACAAGGATGTTTAATAACAAACTTCGCAAGCTGGTAAGGGACCCCAAACTGTTCTTCAGCGATATGGCAGCCAATCAGGCGCGTAAATTAGGCAAATTCAGGTTCAAAAAAGAAGATGGTCACTATGGCTATACCGTCGTTTCGGCCGTGTATAACGTGAGCGCTTTTCTGGATGATTACTTTGAAGGCTTTGTCAGACAACGTCTGAACTTTAAGAAACATATCCAGTTGATCCTGGTCGATGATGGCTCAACCGATAGCTCTGCGGAGATAATTAAACGCTGGCAGAAGAAATACCCGCATAACATTACCTATATATATCAGGAAAATGCCGGGCAATCTGCCGCGCGTAATAACGGGTTACAGCATGTCACGACAGAATGGGTGACATTTATCGATCCGGATGATTTTGTTGATGTGAATTACTTTTACAACCTTGATAGCTTCCTTTATCAGCATCAGGATAAAGATATTAAAATGGTGGGTTGTAATACCATCATGTTTTATGAAGCTAAAAATCAGTATAAAGATGCGCATCCTTTAGGCTTTAAATTTAAAAAAGGTAATTTGCTGGTGCCGCTTTGTAGCATGGAAAAGGAGATCCAGCTGTCAGCCAGTACGGCGTTTTTTCGCACAGATATCATTGTCTCGAAAGATGTCTGTTTTGACGCCAGGGTTAAGCCTAATTTTGAGGACGCCCATTTTGTTGCGCGTTATCTGCAAGGCGATCAAGCCGGTCATGCCGCCTTCCTGGAACATTCAAAATATTATTACCGTAAGCGTGAGGATGGTTCGTCTACGCTGGATACGTCATGGACTAAAAAAGAGCGCTTTCTGAATGTTCCGGAATATGGTTATCTCGATATTTTAAAAAATTACCATGACAACGATGGTTCAGTGCCCGTAAATATACAAAGAACGGTTATTTATGAGATTGTCTGGTATCTGAAATGGCTGACTAATCATGGCGAGCGCTGCGCTTTTTTGACGGCGGATGAAAAACGCCGTTTTCTTAGCAAGCTCAGAGAAATATTCGCGTACCTGGATAAAAGTACGATTATGAATTTCGAGCTTGCCGGCGCATGGTTCTTTCAGAAAATAGCAATGCTTTCGTTCTTTAAAGGCCTACAGCCGGATGCACAAATCGTCTATATAGAAAAGTACGATCCGTATAAACATATGGTTCAGCTTCGCTATTTTACCCACACGCCAGGTCTTGAACAGATTACCGTTGATGGCCGTGACGTTATTCCGGCATACGCAAAAACTATCCGCCATGATTTTATGGATGAAACGTTGATCCTGGAGCGGCGCTTGTGGGTCGCGCTGGGTGACGCGCAGCAAATCAATATTTCCGTTTCGCAACTGCCAACACGTCTTTCATTAGGCGGTAAACAATATAAAGATGGCGTTAATGTCATTAATATAAAAAATTATTTTTCTGGAATAATGCCTAAATATGAAAAGAAAAGTGAATATCATGATGCATGGATTTTTATAGATCGGGATACTCAGGCTGATGATAATGCAGAGCATCTTTATCGCTATGTTAATAATAACTATCCTGAAAGGAAAATTTTCTTTGCTTTAAAGAGAGAATCGCATGATTGGGAACGTCTTCAAAACGAAGGGTTTAACTTAATTGATTTCGGTTCATTTGAGCACGCCCTTGCCTTAGGCTCGTGCAGTAAAGTCATTAGTTCTCATGCAAATCATTATGTTACTAATTTGCTTGGGCCGAAGATGCTTGCTGGAAGACACTTTGTTTTTTTACAGCATGGAGTCATCAAAGACGACCTTTCCTCTTGGTTGAATACCAAGGATGAAATTGAT
Organism: Cronobacter turicensis z3032; assembly: GCA_000027065.2. Lineage (NCBI taxonomy): Bacteria > Pseudomonadati > Pseudomonadota > Gammaproteobacteria > Enterobacterales > Enterobacteriaceae > Cronobacter > Cronobacter turicensis. Next base: position 656,235 of record FN543093.2, read on the forward strand.
TGTTTTATCACTTCTTCTCAGGCTGAGTACTATTCAATAGTTGAGGATTTGACAAAATATAATTACTCTAAGAAAGATGTCTTTTTGACCGGCTTGCCTCGGCATGATGTTCTTATTAAAAACAAAAATATTGCGGAAAAACTAATAGTTATTATGCCGACGTGGAGGCAAAATATTGTTGGTAAAGTGCTTGGCGATGGAGATGAGCGTGCCATAAATCCATTGTTTATGGAGAGCGATTTCGCATTACGTTGGAAAAGTGTTTTACATTCAGCGTTGCTAGCGGCATATGCAAATCAATATGGCTATCGTGTGGTATTCTTCCCACACTTCAATATACTTCCTTATTTGGATTTTTTCGATGCGCCAGATTTTATCGAGATTGTTACTCATGGTTCTGGAAGTATTCAGGGGTTATTTAAACGAGCCTCTTTAATGATTACGGACTATTCATCGGTGGCTTTTGATATGGCGGTGCAAAATAAACAAAGCATATATTATCAATTTGATTCTAAGGAGTTTTTTGCGGGGCATGTCTATTCCAAAGGCTACTTCGATTATCGCAAACATGGTTTTGGTCCGGTGGTGGAAACTGAAAAAGAGTTGTTTAAAGAGCTGAATACATTATTAAAAAACAATGCTCTGCCGTCGGCGAAAATCCTCAAGCGTATCAACGAGACTTTTCCGTTCCGCGATGGCCTTAACTGCGAACGTACCTATCAGGCCATCGCCTCACTGGATGCGCCGTTACCTGAAGGCTTTGCCGATAAAGCTATCTATCAACAATACGCACAACAGGCTGCGGTAGCTCGTCGCTGGGCGCTTGCCGAAACACGCTGGCAGGCTTATCTGGCGCTTGCGCTCACGCAGGATGAAGACGCACAAGGCTGTGCAGGGCTTGCCGAGGCGCTACGTAAACAGGGCAAAACGGTCGCGGCGCGTAGTGTCATCAACGGCTGGTATGAGCGTCATCTAAAGCAGCGCCATACCGCACTTTCCGCAAGCCTCGCCCTGGTGGAAATGGCCGAGCACCACTGGCAGCAGGCGGCGTTTTACTGGCAAGAGGCAGGCGAGGCGACGCTTGATAATAACCGTTATTGTTATTGCCTGTATCGCAGCGGCCAGGCTGCCGTGCTGGAGGCGTTATGTAAGAAAGCCCGCCCTGCGGCTGGTTTCAGCTATGCCCGGTTCTGTTTACTGTTGGCGAAGCAAAAGTGGGCTGAAGGGGTTGCTTATGTAGATGAGCAGGGCGTTGATGTGACCTCAACAGAAAGCCTCGAGAATAAGCTCCTGATTACGCTGTCTTATTGTTATCAGCAGCTGAATAAACTCAACGACGCTCATCAGTGCCTGGTGAAGTATGAGAAATACATCGAAAACGATCCGCAGTGTCGTCTGAAAATCGCCCGTCTCGCCTTTTTGCGCCAGAACTGGGAGAAAATCCTCACCCAGCTGAATAAAGCCAGCGCGGATATCGATCATCTCCCGGATGAGCATCTCTATTACTACGGCGTGGCGCTGCTGCGCACCGGTAAATATAAAGAGATGTATACGCTTTTTGGTACGCTGAATGAGGCGTTAAAAAATGACGTGCGGTTCCTGAAAATTTATGCACAGGCATGCCTGGCCCTGAAAAAAACTGGGGAAGCGATTACCCTTGTTGAGGCCCGGAATAAACCAGACGATGAATTCTGTCTGATCTACGCGGAAGCCTTAAAAGAGGCCGGCCGCTTTAGCCAGGCGCTGTCGGTCGTTCGTAATAAAATCAGCAGTTATAACCAGAAAACGTGGATGCTCCGGTGCGAACTCGCCCAGCTCTGTGAGGACTGGGACGATGCCTATGAATGCTGGCTGAGTCTGTTACGCCATTACCCGCAGAACATGCCAGCCAATTCGGCGGAAAAATTGCAGAATCTGCGGCTACTGCGTGAGTTTTCCGTTAAATCGGATGTTTAACCATAAATACTAATAATTTAAAAACAGGCGCGATGGCTATTCGCGCCTGTTTTGTATGGAGCAAAAATGACAGACCAAACTGAAATTATTAATGGCGTACAGATTAAATATCGATATAAAAAGAGAAAATATGATACTCAGCATATGATTTTTATTTTTAGCGGATTTGGCGGCGCAGGAATGTTCACCTGGGATTTTGCCAATGCCCTTCAGGATTGCCCCGCGCATGTGGTCTGGATCAAAGATGATTTTGACAACGCCTGCACGTATTACTTATGCCATCACAACGATTTCTACGTTGAGCAGGCGGTAATTGCGTTTATCGACACGATGCTCATCCGCTATGGGCTTGATAAGACACAGTGCACGCTGGCGGGGTTTTCTAAAGGCGGCAGCGCCGCGCTCTGGTATGGTCTTAAATATCAGTTTAAAAATATTGTCTCCACGGTCCCGCAGTTTCATATCGGCAGTTATGCCAGAAAAAACTGGCCAGAGATTTTTACGCATATGACGGGCGAGGGGAGCGAAGCGTCAGCCCGACAACTTGATGCTTTATTACCTCGCCAGTTAAGCAGCGATACGGCGCTAGATAAAAATATCTATCTGCTCACATCCGAGGCGGATATTCAATATGAGAGCGAAGTGAAACCCTATATTTCTGACTTCAGGAAATACCACAACTTTAATCTCTTCATGGCGCAGTCACTGCTTATCCGAGAGCATAACCAGGTGACGTCTTACCATGTGCCGTTGCTGCTGGGGATTTTCTATTCGCTTTCGCAGGGCGCAGTTCCGCGCTATGGCGAATGTGAACTGGCGGCGGATAATAGCCTTTTGCCGCGCCCACTCAAGCCGCAACCGGTAGCGATATTAAAGAAAATTGCCGTCAAAGGCGCATTGTTGTTCCCGGAAGGCGTGGCGGTGCTGAAAGGACTAAACTGCGCTGAGTATCAGGATATTCAGGTCGATTTGGTTTTCAAAAAAGAAGGCTTTGAAGACGTATTCCGCATCGCGAAGGCCCATCGTTCGATTCTGTCGCGCCAGCTCTATGACGGCGGCTTTGTGAATTACGACAAAGGCTGGTTCTGTACGTCGCGCTATGAAGGGCTGTCGCTGGAGGCGTTACCCGCCGGAACGTATCAGGTCTGGCTGGATATTACGTGTCAGCAAACCCTGATGCGTAAGGCGCTTGAGGCCGAACCGGCGCTTGTTAATGGCACACTCGCCAGCAGCGAAGCGCTGGACGTCTTCAGCAACGACGGAAAAGTTTATGTCGCCCGTAAAGCACATTTATAACCCGACGAACGGGTTTTCACGGCTGTAAAACACCATATTAAGCTGCGTTTTATGCATCAGATAATAGCGAAACGTGGAAAACAACTGGTGATCGGGTCGAAAGGGCGTTTTCCAGAACGCATCCAGAGGCCCCTGAAACGTTAACCCTTCCATATCATACAGCGCCTTTCCCATTACCTTCAGGGGTTTATTGTGAATGAGCGCTGAGATCCCCGCCGTACTGTTGATGGTCACGACGCCTGCCGCATTGCTCAGCAACTCTGGTAAAGGCAGATCGTGCACATAAACCACTCGCCCGCTCACGCCATAGCGCTTGCACAGGGCGTTAATCAGCGAACGGTAAAGCCGGTGCCCTCTGTCCATCGGATGGTGCTTGATGACCAGCATTCGCGAGGCTAAAGCTCCGCGTGCAAATGAGCCGATCGTCTCCTCAATAAAATCACACATATCGCCGTAATCGCTGTGGTGCCGTAGCTGGCTGTCGTTAAAAACCTGTAGCAGGGCGAGAAAGTATCGTCCGCGATACTGCGAGGCCAGTGAACGTCGTATGCGGCGCTCCGTACAGCGATACCAGATCTTCCGTAGGGCGGCGCGCGTCCAGCAGGCGCCTTCATACCAGGGCGAGAAACATTTGTGGTGCTGGTAGCCCGGAAACGCACGGCGATGATAACAGCCCATCAGATAATACCAGGCCGCGTGACTAATACGCCTGAGGAGCGAAGGGGCGATGCGTCGCACATCAGGGACTGGCAGAAAAGGCAGAGTACGATAAAACCCTGCCTCCCGCGGCAGCCCGGAAAACCCATTCACCCCATTCTCTTCAAGCGTGATAAAACACGGGCGCAAATAGCCCTCTTCAAAAACCAGAAAACGAATCCCCAGCGTTTGCGCCCAGCGGCGGGCGGCCTGGTGTAGCGGTCGGCAGTCGCCGAAGCAGACCAGCGTATCAAATGACCACGTGCTTCGCGTTGCGGCAAGCCACGCGCCAAAACCCTCCGGCGTGCCTTGATACGGCAAGCTTTTCTCCTTGCGGCAGTAAAACCGATCGCCTCCGTTGAAAATAACCTGTCTGGCCTCGCGGCCTTTGCTTTCCAGCCAGTTGCCGAGGTCACGAAAAAACGGCCCCATCGGCCCTTGCAAAAGCAGGTATTTCTGGCCGGAAAGCAGAGTATCAAGGGCGCTGCGGTTCATGCGGTGTCACCGGGGTTAAAAAAGAGCGTGAAAGAGATTGCGGGCTTTATTGGCCAGACGCATAAGCGTTTTCCGGCGGCGCTGTAGCGCGCGGCGTCGCGCAGGCGACACGCTGAGGCGTGCGACGGCCTCTTCGGCGCTCATCGGCGTTTTACGCGTCGGGTGCAGGTAGAAGGGATAATCGATAAGCGTCGCGTGGATAAGCGCGTTAAGCGTGAGCCGCCGGGTGCGGCGCGGACAGGTATATTCATCGTGCGTCAGTCCCCATCCGGCATAGAACGGCATGCCGTAGCAGTAAACTGTTTTACCTCGCAGCAGCGCCTCAAAGCCGGTCAGCGAGGTGAGCGTATGCACCTCGTCGACCTGTTCGAGCACTCCGGCGATATCCGCCTGTGTCGCGAGGCAATCGGCCCAGCGCAGCGCGTCTTGTTCACTGGGCTCGCCCGATCGGTTACCGGCGGCCACATCCGGGTGCGCTTTGAAAACGATATACGCCCGCGGGTTTCGGGCGCGAACGAGACGCAGCAAGGCCGTGAGCGTGCGGATATCCTTCGTACCGCCGGCCAGCGAAGCGTCATCGCTCACCTGGCCCGGCACCAGCAGAACGCGGCGGCCCCATGCCGATGACGGCAGCCGCCATGCGCCGCCGGCATTGTATTTACTGACGCCGTTTTCGATTATTTGCTGACGCAGGCGTTCGGCGCGCATCTCCTGCGCGGGCGTCAGATGCGCCTCGCTAAGGGCGACTTCCAGATCGCTTGCGCGCGTGGCGTCGTAATAGAGGCCGCGTTTATCCAGCACCAGTGAAAGCGGGGCAAAGAGATCGGAGCCGAGACCCGCCGAACGCAGAAACGCATCCTCCATTCGCCATACGGGCAGACCATGCGCCTGCGCCGCCACCTGCCAGCGGGCTTCACCTGCCGTTCCCCAGACCACGCAGGCGTCGGCCTGCGGCACGCGGCGCATAAAGCGCAGCCGGTTATAGGGCGTGGCGAGAAACGGTTTCACGATACTGCGTTTCCAGAGCGTCAGCCCTGGCGTCCAGAGCGTACCGCGCAGCGCCAGTTGATGACGGCGCTGCAACGTCAGCCACGACAGCACATCAAACAGCGTGCCGGGCTCGCCGGTTTGCGGATTGAGGTAGCGTGCGTAGCGTAAATAGGCGGCGCTGAAAAGTGTGAGTAACGTGGCCTTGCCGCGCCGTGCGGCAAGCGTTGCCGCGGCCGGGTGCCTGTCGTCCGTCAGCCCCCATCCGGCATACCAGGGCTGGCCGAAGCAGACCACCGGTTTGCCCGCCATCAGCGCTTCAAAGCCGTAGTGCGACGTCACGGTGTAGACGCGCTCCACGCACCGCAGCAGCGACTGCGGGCTGGCATCCTGGGCTATCTGTCGGACGCGGCCATCCGCGCACATGTCGCGCAGATAGCCGCGCTTATGGCCGCTCACGACGTCAGGATGTGTTTTTACCCATATTTCGGCGCCAGGGTTTTCGGCGCAGGCAACCTCCAGCATCAGGCGGAACGAGGCTGCGCTGGCATTGCCGAGCGTGACCGACATATCGCCTGCGGTCTGATCCACCACCAGCACCGCGCGGGTCTCTGGCGCGCCGTCAAAGGGCGGCGCGTGGTTATACTTCGCCAGATCACCCTGCACGATAAGCCGCATCGCCTCCTGCGCCGCCTCACAGTGCGCGTCGTTGCCGGGCCGATCCTGAATCAGTTTCTCCAGCGTGCTTTGCTTACTGGCGTCGTAGTAGATGCCATCGTAATCGATAACCAGTGAAAGCGGCGGATGACCATGTACCGCCGGACCGGCAGAACGGATAAAGCCATCTTCCAGACGGATAACCGCACGCCCGGCCTGACGGGCGCGAGCCTCGGCCGCCGCCGCGCTGGGGCGATGACCCCAGACGGCGATAGCCGTAATATCGTCCGGGATAGCCCGGCGCGGCGTGAGTTTCCGGCAAGGCATTGGCAGCAGATGCGCTAAGCCGGGAATGCGCCAGATGCCCTTCGAGAAAATACCGGTTACCATTATTTTCATTGCCTTACAGCGTCAGGATAACTTTTGCTGCGACGGCCAGCTGGTACAGAATGGTCGAGATCCCGCGCGTCACTTCGATATTTTTCGACTCATACTTCGGCAGCACCATCAGCTCGTCGCCCGGCTGCATCTCATCGACCTCTTCGGCATCCAGCGCCGCGCCGTTCTGACGAATCACGATGACTTTCGCACCGCTGGCTTTTTGCGTCATGCCGCCGCATTTAGCGATGTAATCCTCAGGATCGAGCCCTTTCTCCCAGGTCACCGCGTTGGGGAACAGGACCTCGCCATGCACCATTACAAGAGAGGTTTTCTCCGGGATGGTAATCACGTCGCCATCCTCCAGCAGCACCGAATCAAGGTTGTTTTCGCTCAGCACCACTTCGCCCTGAGGCACCACGGTACGGGCTTTCGCCACGAAGCGACTCACCAGTTGCGCCTCCTGCATACGCAGGCGCGATTCTTCCTGGGTAGATGACTGCGCGGAGAGCGAGGCCTGTTCGAGCTTTTGCAGCGACAGATCCAGCATCTCTTTCTGACGCAGCGCGACCGAGCGGCGGTAAAGCTTGATGGCGTTTAGCTGCGACATGGTATTCGGGCGCAGTTTCGCCAGCACCTGACGCATCGTGGCGCCGTAAGGCAGCACCATCGCGTGTTCCCCGGAATGCGCGCCTTCCACACGTACCTGAATGGTGCCGGTATAGCGGTCAGAGCTGACCACCATTCTGTCGCCATCCTGAAGCGTGCGGCTGGCGGCCTCGCCAATCGGGAAGTATTCGCTCTGTTTCATCGCGCCTTGCTGGCGCACCAGCGTGACATGCGTGGCGCCCGGTTTAGGCCGCGCCCAGCGCAGCGCTTCGGCGACAGAGATACGCTCATCGGTGAACTCAAAGTCATAGCTGTTAAAAACATCGCCCTCGACGCCGAAAGTATGCTGGCGCGGGCCGACGATAATGGTGTCGCCGTCAGCAAACTGCGACAGGCTAAGGCTACCGTTGAGCAGGAAGTCATACAGATTGACGTGGGAGCGCGTTTTCTGGCCGCGTTTGACGGTGATGTCCACATAGCTGCCGCGATCGCTGTCCACGCCGCCCGCTTTGCTGAGGTAAGAGAGCAGGGAATCGGACGCCACGCCGCCATACAGCCCCGGCGTGCGGACGTAGCCCGTCACGAATACTTTCACCGGTTGCGCCTGGAGCAGCGAGGCGTAGACATTTACGTTGGATTGATAAACCTCTTTCACGCGCATGATTACCAGCGTATTGAGCTGGCTGTTAGTGACGCCAGCGACCTTCAGCGGGCCGACGTTTGGCAGGAAGATATTGCCTTTCGGATCGACGGTTAACGTGCCGTCATAGGCGAATGCGCCCCATAAACGCACCTGGATGGTATCGCCGAGGCCAATCACATAGTTGGGGTTAAAAGCGATGCTGGCGCCGCCCTCTGCGGCCTGTGACGTAAAGAGCTGCGCGCCGAACATACGGCTCATCACCGTGGCAGGCGCGGGCGGCGGGGTGTTATCAAAACCGTCGGCGCTAACCGGCGCGGATGACGTAGGCGTGAGTATCGGCGCTGCGCCTGTCAGCGCCGGGTCGGCGGTTAAATCAAGCGCGCTGGCGCTGGCCGACAAACAGAAAAAGATCAGTGAGGCGAATGAAACGTTTTTCATAACTCTCTCAGGGGTTAAAGCGGCAAGGTTAAGCACGATGATCGTCAATAATGGCCAGCAGCAGTTTGAGCGTGCCGAACAGCAGACCGCAGATCAGCAAACAGCTGGCTAACAGGTACAGCGTCTCGGGGTAGCGGGCTTCTTCAGCGAGCTGGGGAGAACTGATAACCGCCAGGCTTTTCAGCTTGCGGGCCGATTCCACGCGCGTTTTTTCGATGGCCGTCAGCGCCAGCTGGTACAGGTCGGTGTCGAAGGTCACGCGCGATTTAAGTTCTTCGAAATCTGCCGCCACGCGGTTAAGGCGGTTGCCTTCCGGGGCCGTAATGTTGTTTTTCTCTTTCTCAATCTGCGCGTTGATGGAGGCCAGCGTGTTTTTCGTGGTGATGACCGGCGGGGCATCTTCACGCAGATAAGTCAGCAGGGTGCGCAGCTCCGTTTCCTGACGGATTTTTTGTTCCGTAAGGTTGTTAACCGCCGAGCTTGCCGCTACAGCGGAAGCCTGCGGATCGAGCATCTGGTTGCGATTCTGGAAGGCGAGCAGGGCGCTTTTGCTGGCATCGAGCCGCTGACGGGCTTTTTCCAGCTCGCCTTCGGCAAAGGTTTGCTGATCGCGGGCAATGTGGTGCGAAAGCTCGTTGATAAACCGCTCAGACTCCTTCAGCACCGCCTGGTTGAAGCGCAGGGCGAACTGCGGCGTAAAGCCCTGCGTCTGGATGGTCAGCAGGCCGTTTTTGTTGTCGTAATCAATCGTGATGCGGTGGCGGTAGTAATCGAGAAACTCCTCCGTAGTGGCCCCGGAGGAGAGGTGATAAAAGAGATCCAGCCCGCTCGCGCCAAACGCCTGCCTGAAATTAAGCTGCTTATCGAGCACGGTCAGGAGATCCGGCGAGTGCAGATACTCTTTCAGATACAGCGCGTCTTCGGCAGAGCTGGGGTTGGAGGCGCCCATCAGCAGGCCAATATTGAGGCTACCGCTGTCGATATCGCTGGCGCGCTTAATGGCGATTTGCGATTCGCTCACATAACGCGGCTGGCTGAAAATAAGCAGGTAAACGACCAGCAATAAAAACGGAGCGCCGATGACGATTTTCGCGCTGTGGCGCTGGAACAAAATAAGCAGGCGGGAAATGTCCTGACGCCGTATCCATGCTGAAAAACGCGTTATTTTAATGAGCACAGTGTGATTACCATTAATTTCATGAATAAATGACAGATATATATTTTTATAAAAAATGTTCTGACGGCGGCCCGGATTATTCCTGCGATAAAAGCGTGCGTGTGACGATAGCGCTTAACAGAAAGCCGCCAGCATAGCCGTAAGCCGCCGTCCCTGCTGGTAGTAAAACTACAAGCTGTTTGTCGTTTTTATGTATTGACGCTGAAAATGATGAAAAGCGAGGAGAGATGAGGTTAACGACGCACAGGCTACAGCCTGCTGACCCTGACAACGATTCCGTGACATTTTCAATCCATGAGAAAACAGAGCGCTAATAATAAAATTATTTGCCGTCGGAGAGCCGAAATCCGTATAAAACATCAGTGGGCAAATAGGGTTCATTAATTAACATAATAAAAATGAAGGAACAATGAGCAGGTAATAAATCAGAGTAGGGGGTGGGTATTAATCTGAATGATGTAACAGATAAAAAAACGGCCCTCTTGCGAAGGCCGTTAGCGTCATTACTTGGCGATACGTTTGTATTTGATACGCTTCGGCTCCAGCGCTTCTGCGCCCAGCGTGCGTTTCTTATACTCTTCATATTCGGTGAAGTTACCTTCAAAGAACTCCACTTTGCCTTCGTCCTGGTAATCCAGGATGTGCGTGGCGATACGGTCCAGGAACCAGCGGTCATGCGAGATAACCATCGCGCAGCCCGGGAACTCCAGCAGGGCGTTTTCCAGCGCGCGCAGGGTTTCGATATCCAGGTCGTTGGTCGGTTCATCGAGCAGCAGCATGTTGCCGCCGACCTGTAACAGTTTCGCCAGATGCAGACGACCACGCTCACCGCCGGACAGCTCGCCGACGCGTTTGCCCTGGTCCACGCCTTTAAAGTTAAAGCGGCCCACGTACGCGCGGCTCGGCATCTCAGTGTTGCCGATCTTCATGATATCCAGCCCGCCGGAAACTTCTTCCCAGACGGTCTTGCTGTTGTCCATGGCATCGCGGAACTGGTCAACGGACGCCAGTTTCACGGTTTCACCCAGCGTAATGGTGCCGCTGTCTGGCTGTTCCTGCCCGGACATCATACGGAACAGCGTGGATTTACCCGCGCCGTTCGGGCCGATGATGCCGACAATCGCGCCTTTCGGCACCGAGAAGCTCAGATCGTCGATCAGCACGCGATCGCCGTAGGATTTGCGCAGGTTGCTGACTTCCACCACTTTATCGCCCAGACGCGGTCCTGGCGGAATAAAGAGTTCGTTGGTTTCGTTACGTTTCTGGTATTCGGTGTTGTTAAGCTCTTCAAAGCGCGCCAGACGGGCTTTGCCCTTGGACTGACGACCTTTCGCGCCCTGACGCACCCACTCCAGCTCTTTCTCGATGGATTTACGACGCGCCGCTTCCTGAGAGGCTTCCTGCGCCAGACGCTGATCTTTCTGCTCAAGCCAGGAAGAGTAGTTGCCTTCCCACGGAATGCCTTCGCCGCGGTCCAGCTCCAGAATCCAGCCTGCGACGTTATCCAGGAAGTAACGGTCGTGGGTAATCGCCACTACGGTGCCTTCGAAGTCGTGCAGGAAGCGCTCCAGCCAGGCGACGGATTCGGCGTCCAGGTGGTTGGTCGGTTCGTCAAGCAGCAGCATGTCTGGTTTTTCGAGCAGCAGGCGGCAGAGCGCCACGCGGCGGCGTTCACCACCGGAGAGGTTCGCGATTTTCGCGTCCCAGTCCGGCAGGCGCAGGGCATCAGCCGCGCGCTCCAGCTGAACGTTCAGGTTATGACCGTCATGCGCCTGAATGATTTCTTCATATTTGCCCTGTTGCGCGGCAAGCTTATCGAAGTCGGCATCCGGTTCGGCGTATTTGGCATACACTTCATCCAGACCTTTCAGCGCGTTAACCACTTCGGACACCGCTTCTTCAACGGATTCGCGAACGGTGTGTTCCAGGTTGAGCTGCGGCTCCTGCGGCAGGTAGCCGATTTTGATGCCAGGCTGCGGACGGGCTTCACCTTCGATATCTTTATCGATGCCCGCCATGATGCGCAGCAGGGTGGATTTACCGGCGCCGTTCAGGCCCAGCACACCGATTTTGGCGCCAGGGAAAAAGCTCAGAGAGATATTCTTCAGAATGTGTCGCTTCGGCGGAACGACTTTGCCGACGCGATGCATGGTGTATACGAATTGAGCCACGTTGGACTTCGCCTCTTATCATGATTAAGGGTTTCTCAGCTGCGGAGTTTAGCTGTTTTCAACGCTTAATCCCAGCCAGCAACGCCGCGAATGCGGCGTAAGAGGCATTAATGCGCGAATGGTAAAAAAATGTTCGCGACATGGCGCAACGGCCTTCGCCTGGTTAGCATGAAGTATCTGAGAATTTCAGGCGGCATGAGGCTGCCGGTCAGTCAATTAACATGAGGAAGGATTGTGGGAACATCCAGACAGGTGGTCTGGCGGTGGCTGGCGGCGGGCGTCTGCCTGCTGACGCTCGGCCAGGCCGCACGCGCCGATTCGCTCGACGAGCAGCGCAGCCGCTATGCGCAGATCAAACAAGCGTGGGATAACCGGCAGATGGACGTGGTGGAGCAACTGATGCCCACCCTGCAAACCTATCCGCTCTATCCCTATTTGCAGTATCGCCAGCTCACTGACGATTTAATGAACGAGCCGACCATCGCGGTGCAGCAGTTTATCCAGGCGAACCCAACGCTGCCGCCGGCGCGCACGCTCACCTCCCGTTTTGTAAACGAACTGGCGCGGCGCGAAGACTGGCGCGGCGTGTTGGCGTTCAGCCCGCAGCCGCCGGGCAGCACCGAGGCGCAGTGCAACTACTATTACGCGAAATGGAACACCGGCGACGCGCAGGGCGCCTGGCAGGGCGCGAAAGATCTCTGGCAGACCGGCAAAAACCTGCCTGCGGCGTGCGAGCGGCTTTTCCAGGCGTGGCGCACATCCGGCGCGCAGGATCCGCTGGCTTATCTTGAGCGTATTCGGCTTGCCATGAAGGAGGGCAACACGTCGCTCGTCAGCTCGCTCGCCAGCCAGTTGCCGCCGGATTATCAGACCATCAGCAGCGCGCTGGTGAGCCTTGCGAACGATCCTAACAGCGTGATGACCTTTGTACGCAGCGTCGGAGCGACCGATTTCACGCGCCAGATGGCCGCGGTGGCGTTCGCAAGCGTCGCCCGCCAGGATGTGGAAAACGCCCGGCTGATGATCCCTTCGCTCATCCAGGCCCAGCAGCTTAATGACGCCCAGGCGCAGGAGCTGCGCGATATCGTGGCGTGGCGCCTGATGGGCAGCGATGTGACGGAAGAACAGGCCCGCTGGCGCGACGACGCCATCATGCGCTCAGAATCCACGTCGCTGATTGAGCGCCGGGTGCGTATGGCGCTCGGCGCCGGCGATCGCAGCGGGCTGAACACCTGGCTTGCGCGTTTGCCGATGGAGGCGAAAGAAAAAGACGAATGGCGCTACTGGCAGGCCGATTTGCTGATGGAGCGCGGACGCGACGACGAGGCGAAAACCATTCTACATTCGCTGATGCAGCAGCGCGGTTTCTACCCCATGGCGGCAGCGCAGCGGCTCGGCGAGGATTACCCGCTGCGTGTCGATAAAGCGCCAGCTGTTAACGGCGCGCTGTTTGAAGGCGCAGAGATGGCGCGCGTGCGCGAGCTGATGTACTGGGGGCTTGATAATACCGCGCGCAGCGAATGGGCGAATCTGGTCACCAGCCGCAGCAAGCAGGAGCAGGCGGCGCTGGCGCGCTACGCGTTTGACCGCAACTGGTGGGATCTGAGCGTGCAGGCGACGATCGCCGGTAAGCTCTGGGATCAACTCGAAGAGCGCTTCCCGCTGGCCTATAAAGATTTGTTCGCCCGCTACGTAAGCGACAAAGCCGTTCCGCAGAGCTACGCGATGGCGATCGCCCGTCAGGAGAGCGCCTGGAACCCAAAAGTGCGCTCGCCGGTCGGCGCGTCCGGCCTGATGCAGCTGATGCCAGGCACCGCCACCCACACGGTGAAGATGTTTAATCTGCCGGGCTACAGCAGCAGCGCGCAGCTTCTCGACCCGGAAACCAACATCCAGATAGGCACCAGCTATTTGCAGTATGTCTACGGAATGTTCGACAACAACCGTATTTTCGCCTCTGCCGCCTATAACGCCGGACCGGGGCGCGTGCGCACCTGGCTTGGCAACAGCGCGGGGCGTATCGATGCGGTCGCGTTTGTCGAAAGTATTCCGTTCTCCGAGACGCGCGGCTATGTGAAAAACGTGCTGGCTTACGATGCCTATTATCGCTACTTCATGGGCGGTAAGCCGGTGTTGATGAGCGATGCGGAATGGAGCCGTCGTTACTGATCGGCGGCGTTGTGCTATCCTGTCGTACTAGTGAACGAGTATGGCGGCATCTGATGACTCAACATTCAACCTATTCCGCGGCCCAGGCCGAACAGAGTAATCAGGAGTGGCTGCGCTTTGTGGCGCTCCTGAAACAATCTTTCGACAACGACCTGCATCTTCCTTTGCTGACGCTGCTGCTGACGCCGGACGAACGCGCCGCGCTCGGCACGCGCGTGCGGATCATAGAAGAGTTGCTGCGCGGAGAGATGAGCCAGCGCGAGCTGAAAAGCGAGCTGGGCGCGGGGATCGCGACGATCACCCGCGGTTCTAACAGCCTGAAAGCGGCGCCGCCGGAGCTGCGCCAGTGGCTCGAACAAGAGCTGTTACAGGCTCAGCGGTAAACTGCGTTATGAAAGGGGCTTAAGGCCAGGATCACTGCCTGATGGTAGACGCTGCTGCGCGTCAGCTTACCGGCGGTGAAAATGCCGATAGCCCCTTCTTTACGCCCAATTTCATCAATGCCTGTCCAGGCAGACATCACCGGCCCCAGCGCTTTTCCGGCGCGCACTTCATCCAGAATCGCGGCAGGCAGCGGCAGCGTCGCCGAGCGCGCTTCGCCACGCTGGTCTGCGCTTTCAATCACCACCCAGCTAAAGGTGCTGTCGTCATCGATACCGGCTTCAATCGCCACCCAGTAATCGGCTTGCGGACGCAACGCGCGGGCATTGATGACGCGCTGGCGTGCGCCCGTGCGCGTTTCGGCGCTGCCGAGCGGCTGTTCCGGTACGCCGCTATCGACGGAGACGGCGTCAATGTGGCAGGATGCTTCGCCAAAAATCTCGTTAAAAGCACGCAGAATCGCCTGAATTTTGGCTGGATTCGTCGTGGCGCAGACAACATGGTACATAATTCAATTCACACTCACAGACGTTTAAAGTCGCAGCAGTATAACGGATAAAAAGCATGTTACAGGTATATCTGGTTCGCCACGGTGAAACGCAGTGGAACGCCGAGCGACGCATCCAGGGGCAATCGGACAGCCCATTGACGGAAAAAGGGGAACGCCAGGCCATGCAGGTGGCGCAGCGCGCCAAGGCGCTTGGCATCACGCACATCATCACCAGCGATCTGGGGCGTACACAGCGCACCGCCGAGATTATCGCGCAGGGCTGCGGCTGCGACGTGATACTCGATCCGCGCCTGCGCGAGCTGGATATGGGCATCCTTGAGCGCCGCCATCTCGACACGCTCAGCGAAGAAGAAGAAGGCTGGCGCCGTCAGCTGGTGAACGGCACGCCTGACGGTCGTATTCCGCAGGGAGAGTCGATGCAGGAAGTGAGCGAGCGTATGCACGGCGCGCTGAACGCCTGTCTCGATCTGCCGCCGGGGAGCCGCCCGCTACTCGTCAGCCACGGCATGGCGCTTGGCTGCCTGGTGAGCACCATTCTCGGCCTGCCCGCGTATGCGGAGCGCCGTCTGCGCCTGCGTAACTGCTCGATTTCGCGCGTGGATTATCAGCAGAGCCCGTGGCTCGCGTCTGGCTGGGTAGTGGAAACCGCAGGCGATGTGTCGCATCTCGATGCGCCTGCGCTGGATGAGCTACAGCGTTAACGGCGGACTGGGATGAGGTACTCGCAGCGCAGGTTGATATCACGCTCCTGCGCTCTTGCTTCTTCGGTGAGCAAATAGCGCTCGATATCCTGACCACGGCGGCGCGTGAGCCCCAGCGCGGGCATACAGGTGCCGTAGACCGTCAGGATAAACTCCTGCACGCCGGTGCCCGGCCCTTCATAGGTGAACTGCACATACTCGCCGCCCTCCAGCGTCACCGGATGGGTGTGCTCCACGCAGCCCTCGGCCAGCGGCTCCGGCAGCGCCGTGGTGTAAAAGACTTCCTGTTCGTCGTCTTTTTCCACGCTCGGGCGCGATTCGTTGAGCCCGTAAAAAACCGGCGGCATGATCGGGCAGTTCGCCAGAAACTCGCGCCAGAACTGCACGCGCATCTGCTGGCGGAACACCGAGATTTGCTCAAGCGAGCAGGTATAGCTCTGGGTCAGGCCCGTGAGGTGTAGCGGCGCGAGCGTAACGAACTGGTGCGGTGGCGGCGTGAACGGCTCAAGACGGATCGGCGGACGCATGCCCTGCGCGTTCCAGTCCGGCGAGCGGCGATAGAGCGCCGGCGTCAGCGAAAACTGTTTTTTAAACGCGCGGGTGAAGGTCTGCTGTGAGTCAAAACGGTATTGCAGCGCGATATCGAGAATAGGACGAGCGGTCAGGCGCAGGGCGACAGCGGATTTCGATAACCGGCGCGCGCGAATATAAGCGCCAATCGCCTGGCCCGTCACCTCTTTGAACATACGCTGTAAGTGCCACTTGGAATAGCCGGCTTTCGCCGCCACATTGTCCAGAGACAAGGGGTGATCGAGATGGCCTTCCAGCCAGGTGAGCAGATCCCTAATGATCCCAGACTGATCCATATATAATTCTCATCCTTAAACGCAGTGCCTGAAAAAGTAGGTAGCGAATAGTAGCATTTTTGTTCTTCTGGCATTCAGTGTTTTCTTTTGGGGTTTAGACGAGATCTGCTGCTGTAAAACGGGCATTTTGAGTAACAATGTGATCTGTAAGGTTTTTTGTTCTCACAGTGAATAGTCACTAAACGTAACCTTTAATGAATGGTAACAATATGAAATATAGGACGTTATTAGTTCCGGTAATGTTTATGGCCTTAAGCGGCGGTTTACGTGCTGAAGAAATTGGATCGGTCGATACGGTGTTTAAATGGCTGGGGCCGGATCACAAGATCGTGGTGGAAGCCTTTGACGATCCGGATGTCAAAAATGTGACCTGTTACCTGAGCCGCGCCAAAACCGGCGGTATTAAAGGCGGCCTCGGACTTGCGGAAGATACCTCCGACGCGGCTATCTCCTGCCAGCAGGTCGGGCCCATCGAACTGAGCGATAAAATCAAAGCCGGTAAATCGCAGGGCGATGTGGTGTTCCAGAAACGCACCTCGCTTATCTTTAAAAAATTACAGGTGGTGCGGTTTTACGACGCGAAGCGCAATACGCTGGCCTATCTGACCTACTCCGATAAAGTGGTGGAAGGTTCGCCGAAAAACGCGCTGAGCGCCGTACCGATTATGCCGTGGGGTCAGGCCCGGTAATTCACAGGATTATTCAGGATGAATCAGACAACCGTCTGGCTGGTGGAGGATGAAACCAGCATCAGCGAAGCGCTGGCGTATGTGATGCAGCTCGAAGGTTTTACGGTACGGACGTTTGAGCGCGGGCTGCCTGCGCTCGACGCCGCCCGCCAGGCGCTGCCTGACCTTGTGGTGCTGGATGTAGGCCTGCCGGATATCAGCGGCTTTGAACTGTGTCGTCAGCTTCTGGCGGCGTATCCGGCGCTGCCGGTGCTGTTTCTGACTGCGCGTAGCGAAGAGGTGGATAAGCTTATCGGCCTTGAAATCGGCGCGGATGATTACGTCGCCAAGCCGTTTTCGCCGCGCGAAGTCTGCGCCCGCGTGCGCACCATTCTGCGGCGTTTGCAAAAACAGCAGAGCGGCGCGCAGACGGTCGTGCGGGCCGGGCGTTTCGAGCTCAATGACGATGCCGCGCAGATCGCCTTTTGCGATCAGCCGCTGCCGCTCACCCGCTATGAGTATCTGTTGCTCAAAACGCTGCTGCTGGCGCCGGGACGCGTCTACTCGCGCCAGCAACTGATGGACAGAGTCTGGGGCGATGCCAACGACAGTTTCGATCGCACCGTCGACACCCATATCAAAACGCTGCGCGCCAAACTGCGCGCGGTCAATCCTGAGGCATCGCCCATCAATACGCACCGGGGGCTGGGTTACAGCCTGGCGGTAAACTGATGCGCATCGGCATGCGGCTTCTGCTGGGCTATTTCCTGATTGTCGCCGTGGCGGCCTGGTTTGTGCTCGCGATTTTTGTACAGGAGATCAAGCCCGGCGTGCGGCGTGCGACGGAAGGATCGCTTAACGACACCGCCACGCTGCTGGCGGAAATCGCCCGTGACGATCTGCTGGCGGGCCATCCGCGCGACGGGCAACTGGCGCAGGCGTTTGAGCGGTTAAACCATTACCCGGTGAACGCCAACATCAGCGGCATCAAAAAGGAGCGCAATGAATATCGCGTTTACCTGACCGACGCGCAGGGACGTGTGGTTTTTGACTCCAGCGGCGCGGCGGTGGGGGAGGATTACTCGCGCTGGAACGATGTCTGGCTGACGCTTCGCGGCAAATATGGCGCGCGTAGTTCGCCGCTGCACCCGGACGATCCGGATAGCACGGTAATGTATGTCGCGGCCCCGGTACGCGACGCCGGACGCATCATCGGCGTGCTGAGCGTGGGCAAACCGAATATCGCGCTCGCGCCGGTGATACGGCGCAGCGAGCACCGGATCATGATGGCGGGCATCGCGCTGCTCGGTATTGCGCTGCTGACCGGCATCGTGATGGTGCTGTGGATCAACCGCTCCATCGGTACGCTGGTGCGCTACGCCGATTCCGTTACGGAAGCCGCGCCGCTGCCGCTGCCGGATCCGGGCAGTAGTGAGCTGCGGCGTCTCGCGCAGGCGCTGGAGAACATGCGCGTGCGGCTGGAAGGCAAAAATTACATTGAGCAGTATGTCCATGCGCTGACGCACGAGCTGAAAAGCCCGCTTGCGGGCATTCGCGGCGCGGCGGAGATCCTGCGCGAATCGCCGCCGCCAGCGGTGGCGCAGCGCTTTTGCGACAACATCCTGGAGCAAAACGCGCGTATGCAGGCGCTGGTGGAGAAGCTGTTGCACCAGGCCAAACTCGAAAACCGGCTGGATATCACGCCGGAGCCGGTGTTGCTGGCGCCGCTGTTCGCCACGCTCGCTGAACTGCACGCCTCGATGCTGCTGCAAAAAACGGTGCGGCTCACGGTTGATCCCGCCCCCGGCGACCTGCGCGTGGCGGGCGATGAAGCGCTGCTGCATCAGGCGCTCGGCAACCTTCTCGTGAACGCGCTCGACTTTACGCCGCCAGGCGGCGAGATAACGCTTGGCGCATGGCGGGAGGGCGATCGCGCCATCGTGCGCGTGATGGATACCGGCAGCGGTATTCCGGATTACGCGCTGGCGCGTATTTTCGAGCGTTTCTATTCGCTGCCGCGCGCAGGCGGGCAGAAGAGCAGCGGCCTCGGGCTCGCTTTCGTGCAGGAAGTGGCGCGGCTTCACCAGGGTGAGATTACGCTCGCCAACCGGCCGGAAGGCGGCGTTGAGGCGCGGCTGACGTTACCGATCGCCTGACTTCACCGACGCTTCACATAACTTCATTTCCACCCCACATAAGCCCTCTATCTTTGGCAGCATTGAAGAGGAGAGGCTTATGTTGAAATCACCACTGATGTTAAAAGGGCTGGCGCTGCTGGGCTGTATGGCGCTCCTGTTAATTCCGCTGCGCATTCTGAGCGTTATCATCGGCGAGCGCGCCGACTATCGCGACGATGTCTCACACTCGCTTGAGCAGAGCACCAGCGGGCCGCAAAAGCTGGTCGGGCCGCTTATCGCCATTCCGGTGACGGAAATCACCACCACCACGGAAGCGGGTAAAGACGTCACCAAAGAGCGTAATTTTATCCGTTACTGGTTGCCGGAGTCGCTGGTGGTCACGGGAAAGCAGGCGGTTGAGCCGCGCCACATCGGCATTTACGAAGGGCAAATCTGGCGCAGCGACGTCGCGCTGGAGGCGCGCTTTACGCTGCCAGAACAGGCGATGAACCCCGGCGCGCAGTACCGGCTGGGCGAGGCGCGGCTGGTGATGGCGGTAGGCGATGCGCGTGGCATCGGTAACGTGGGCGCGCTAAAAATCAACGGGCAGACGCTGGCGGTCGAGCCGGGTTCTGGTCTTGAAGAGGGCGGCCAGGGGCTGCATGCCAGGGTGCCTGCGGGGCTTTTGAATTCCCCGACGCTCGCCGTCAGTTTCTCGCTGGAACTGAATGGCACCGGCGCGTTTTCCGTCGTGCCGCTGGGCCGCAACAGCGAGCTGTCGCTTATCAGCAACTGGCCGCATCCGGGTTTCTACGGCAATTTCCTGCCGGCGACGCGGGAGATTTCCGCCAGTGGTTTCGCGGCGAAATGGCGCAGCAGCTGGTATGCCAATAACATCGACAGTGAATTTCAGGACACAGAGGCCGTCACGCTCCGCAACTTGCCTGCCTTTAGCGTGACGGTGGCGACGCCGGTCGATCAATATCAACTGACCGACCGGGCGGTGAAATACGCCGTGCTGCTGATAGCGCTCACCTATATGGCGTTTTTCGTCTGCGAAACGCTCAGCGGCATAACGATGCACCCGGTGCAGTATCTGCTGGTGGGGCTGTCGCTGGTGATGTTTTACCTGCTGCTGCTGGCGTTTTCTGAACATATCGGCTTTAACCTGGCCTGGCTTGCCGCCAGTCTCGCAGGCGCCGGGCTGAATACGTTGTATCTTCAGGCGGTGCTGAAAGGGTGGCGACGTAGCCTGATGTTCGCAGGCGGTCTGCTGGCGCTTGACGGCGTGCTCTGGCAGTTGCTGCGCTCGCAGGATTTCGCGCTATTGCTCGGCAGCGGGTTGCTGTTTGTCGCGCTCACAGCGGTGATGTTGCTGACGCGCCACATCGACTGGTATGCGCTGACGCCTGTGAAGCCGCGCTATAAGCAGCTAACGCCCGCGCCTCAGGAGGAGCGGTTCCGGCTCTGGAAGTAAAATACAGGCAATAAAAAAGGGCGGAATTTCCGCCCTTTTTGCGTTGCGCCGAAACGCCTTATTCCTGCAGATCGCCGCAGAAACGGTAACCTTCGCCATGAATGGTGGCGATGATTTCCGGGGTGTCCGGCGTGGACTCGAAATGTTTACGGATGCGACGGATGGTCACGTCAACGGTACGGTCATGCGGCTTGAGCTCGCGACCGGTCATTTTCTTCAGCAGTTCCGCACGGGTCTGGATCTTGCCCGGGTTTTCGCAGAAATGCAGCATCGCGCGAAATTCGCTGCGCGGCAGTTTGTACTGCTCGCCGTTAGGGCTAATCAGCGAACGGCTGTTGATATCAAGCTCCCAGCCGTTGAACTTGTAGCTTTCCACGCTGCGGCGCTCTTCGCTCACCGTACCGAGATTCATGGTGCGGGAGAGCAGGTTGCGGGCGCGGATCGTCAGTTCACGGGGGTTAAACGGCTTGGTGATATAATCATCGGCGCCGATTTCAAGGCCCAGGATTTTATCCACCTCGTTATCACGGCCGGTCAGGAACATCAACGCGACATTGGCTTGCTCGCGCAGTTCACGCGCCAGCAGCAAGCCGTTTTTACCCGGCAGGTTGATATCCATGATAACCAGATTGATATCATTATCAGAGAGGATCTGATGCATCTCGGCGCCATCGGTGGCCTCAGACACATCATAGCCTTCTGCTTCGAAAATACTTTTTAACGTGTTGCGTGTAACCAACTCGTCTTCAACGATAAGAATGTGCGGGGTCTGCATGTTTGCTACCTAAAAATTGCCAACTAAATCGAAACAGGAAGTACAAAAGTCCCTGACCTGCCTTATGCATGCCATAAATTAACATGCCCGGCGTAACATGACTAAAGTACGTAATTGCGTTCTTGATGCACTTTCCATCAACGTCAACAACATCATTAGCTCGGTCGTGGGTACTTTTCCCTCTGGACCCGACGGTGTCAAAAACGGCTGTCATCCTAACCATTTTAACAGCAACATAACAGGATGATACGATACCAACACCCAATAAAACTACTCTTCGTTGACATATATCAAGTTCAATTGTAGCACGTTAACAGTTTGATGAGATCGTCGCAGCGAAGAACTAACTTTGATTACATTTAAATAACAACACGGATAATTTCACCTCTTAATTAATAAACAAGGTGAATCCGATAAGCAAGCGGAATTTACATGGCTTTTATTGATGATAAACAGCCTGATAAAGGCGATTTTAAGGCATGATTAAACACGCGCTTTGCGTTTTATTCATAACTAATGTTTATCCTTTCTACCGCCACTTTTATGGCAAAATTGTATATAAAATGTAAATTCGCGACGCGTATTAATTAGCGTGCTGATATTTACCCCTACCACAGGATCACTGAGAGCCTTATGCGTTTGCCAATTATTCTGGTGTCTCCCGCCAGACCTGAAAACGTCGGCGCCGCCGCGCGCGCTATGAAAACCATGGGATTTACCGAACTGCGTATTGTTGAAAGCGCGGCGCATCTCGACCCGGCGGCGCGTCGCGTCGCCCACGGCGCAGGCGATATTCTTGATAATACAAAGCGCTACGACACGCTTGCCGCCGCCCTGGAAGATGTGGATTTCACGGTTGCCACCACGGCGCGCAGCCGCGCGAAGTTTCACTACTACGCGACGCCGCAACAGCTGTTGCCGCTGCTGGAAGAAAAAGCGGCCTGGCTGCCGGTGACGGCGCTGGTCTTCGGACGTGAGGATTCGGGGCTGACCAATGAGGAGCTGGCGTTGGCCGATGTGCTGACCGGCGTGCCGATGGTGGCGGACTATCCGTCGCTGAATCTGGGCCAGGCGGTGATGGTGTACTGCTATCAGTTAACCGCGCTGATGCAAAATACGCCCACCGCGGCGCCGCAGGCGGATCAACAGCAATTAAAAGCGTTACGCCTGCGTATTGACGCATTACTGACCACGCTCGGCGTGGAAGATGACCTGAAAATGGCCGACTGGTTACAGCAGCGTCTTGGACTGCTGGAGCAGCGCGACACCGCGATGTTGCATCGTTTGCTGCATGATATCGAAAAAAAAGTCGCGGTCTGAAATGCTGATAAGCCGCTACGGCATAGCATTAAATGCTAACCAGGCAGGGCGAACGCCGGTTTTTTGGGCCGTTAAGGCGGCTTTTATCGGTATCCATGGGGAAAGTTTCGGACGGTGCGTAAATGAAATATTCGTTGACTTAACCTGACGATTACTTTAACCAATAGAGATACAGGACAGAAAACAGAAAAGTACAGAGCACACAACATCCATGATCCGCATCAGCCTGACTACCATTATTACTACCACCACCATTACCACAGGTAACGGGGCGGGCTGACGCGTACAGGAAAAACTGAAAAAAGCCCGCACCTGAACAGTGCGGGCTTTTTTTTCGGCATAAAATCAAGGGGTAACAACCATGCGAGTGTTGAAATTCGGCGGTACATCGGTCGCGAACGCAGAGCGCTTTATGCGTGTCGCTGACATTCTGGAGAGCAATGCCAGGCAGGGGCAGGTAGCGACCGTTCTTTCTGCCCCCGCAAAAATCACCAACCATCTGGTGGCGATGATTGAAAAAACCATCAGTGGTCAGGATGCCCTGCCGAATATCAGCGATGCCGAACGTATCTTTGCCGAACTGCTGAAAGGCCTCAGCGACGCCCAGCCACAATTCCCGTATGCGCAGATGAAATCGCTGGTCGATCAGGAGTTCGCCCAGATCAAACATGTGCTGCACGGCATCAGCCTGCTTGGCCAGTGCCCGGACAGCATCAACGCGGCGCTGATCTGTCGCGGTGAAAAACTCTCGATCGCTATCATGTCAGCGCTGCTTGAGGCGCGCGGCCACAAAGTGACGGTCATTGATCCGGTGGAAAAACTGCTCGCAGTCGGCCATTACCTTGAATCGACGGTCGATATCACTGAATCCACCCGCCGCATCGCGGCCAGCAAAATCCCGGCGGATCATATGATCCTGATGGCCGGTTTTACCGCCGGAAACGACAAAGGCGAGCTGGTCGTGCTTGGCCGTAACGGCTCTGACTACTCCGCAGCCGTGCTGGCGGCGTGCCTGCGCGCCGACTGTTGCGAGATCTGGACCGATGTGGACGGCGTTTATACCTGTGACCCGCGCCAGGTCCCGGACGCCAGGCTCCTGAAGTCGATGTCGTATCAGGAGGCCATGGAGCTCTCCTACTTCGGCGCTAAAGTCCTTCATCCCCGCACCATTACCCCTATCGCCCAGTTCCAGATCCCTTGTCTGATTAAAAATACCGGCAACCCGCAGGCGCCAGGCACGCTGATTGGCGCGTCCAGCGATGAAGACGGTCTGCCGGTGAAGGGCATCAGCAATCTTAACAATATGGCGATGTTTAACGTCTCCGGCCCCGGCATGAAAGGCATGGTGGGGATGGCGGCGCGCGTGTTCGCGACCATGTCCCGCGCCGGGATCTCGGTGGTGCTGATAACCCAGTCGTCGTCCGAGTACAGCATCAGCTTCTGCGTGCCGCAAAGCGACTGCGCCCGCGCGCAGCGGGCGATGGAAGATGAATTCTATCTGGAGCTGAAAGAAGGGCTGCTGGAGCCGCTCGCCATCATGGAGCGGCTGGCGATTATCTCGGTGGTGGGCGACGGCATGCGTACGCTGCGCGGTATCTCCGCCAAATTCTTCGCGGCTCTCGCCCGCGCCAATATCAATATCGTGGCGATAGCGCAGGGCTCGTCTGAGCGCTCTATCTCTGTGGTGGTGAGTAATGACGACGCGACGACCGGCGTGCGCGTCACCCATCAGATGCTGTTTAACACCGATCAGGTGATCGAAGTATTTGTTATCGGCGTCGGCGGCGTCGGCGGCGCGCTGCTGGAGCAGCTTAAGCGTCAGCAGACGTGGCTTAAGCAGAAGCATATCGATTTGCGCGTCTGCGGCGTCGCCAATTCGCGCGCGTTGCTGACCAACGTTCACGGTCTCGATCTGGAGAACTGGCGCGCGGCGCTGGAAGAGGCCAACGAGCCGTTTAATCTCGGCCGCCTGATCCGCCTGGTGAAAGAATACCACCTGCTGAACCCGGTGATTGTCGACTGTACCTCCAACCAGGCGGTGGCGGATCAGTACGCCGACTTCCTGCGCGAAGGCTTCCACGTCGTGACGCCGAACAAAAAGGCCAATACCTCGTCGATGGCCTACTACCACCAGCTTCGTCACGCCGCCGCCGCATCGCGCCGCAAATTCCTCTACGACACCAACGTCGGCGCGGGGCTGCCAGTTATCGAGAATCTGCAAAACCTGCTGAATGCCGGCGATGAGCTGCAACGTTTCGCGGGCATTCTCTCCGGCTCGCTTTCTTTTATCTTCGGCAAGCTGGATGAAGGCATGAGCCTGTCTGAAGCGACCACGCTGGCGCGCAAAATGGGCTATACCGAGCCCGATCCGCGCGACGACCTCTCCGGCATGGATGTGGCGCGCAAGCTGCTTATCCTGGCGCGTGAGACGGGCCGTCAGCTTGAACTGAGCGATATCGTCATTGAACCGGTGCTGCCTGAAAGCTTTGACGACAGCGGCGATACCGAAAGCTTTATGGCGCGTCTGCCGCAACTGGACGATGAGTTTGCCGCTCGCGTGGCGCAGGCCCGCGATGAAGGTAACGTGCTGCGCTATATCGGCACCATTGAAGAAGACGGCGTCTGTCGCGTGAAAATCGCCGCCGTCGACGGCAACGATCCGCTCTATAAAGTGAAAAACGGCGAAAACGCGCTGGCGTTCTACAGCCGCTACTATCAGCCGCTGCCGCTGGTGCTGCGCGGCTACGGCGCAGGCAACGATGTCACGGCGGCGGGCGTGTTCGCCGATCTGCTGCGCACCCTGTCATGGAAGTTAGGAGTTTAAGATGGTTAAAGTGTATGCCCCGGCCTCCATTGGCAACGTCAGCGTGGGGTTTGACGTATTAGGCGCTGCGGTGTCGCCGGTGAACGGCGAGCTGCTGGGCGACTGCGTGACGGTGGAAGCAGCGGCGGAATTTTCGCTCACCAACACCGGGCGCTTCGTCAGCAAGCTGCCCGCCGAGCCGCGTGAAAATATCGCCTGGCAGTGCTGGGAGCGGTTTTGTCAGGAGATCGGCAAAACCGTGCCGGTCGCCATGACGCTTGAAAAGAATATGCCGATAGGCTCCGGGCTTGGCTCCAGCGCCTGCTCTGTGGTCGCGGGCCTGATGGCGATGAACGAATTTTGCGGCAAGCCGCTTAGCGACGACCGCCTGCTGACGCTGATGGGCGAGCTGGAAGGGCGCATCTCCGGCAGCATTCATTACGATAATGTCGCGCCCTGTTTCCTGGGCGGGCTGCAACTGATGCTGGAAGAAAATAACATTATCAGCCAGCCGGTGCCGTGCTTTGACGAGTGGCTGTGGGTGATGGCGTATCCGGGGATCAAAGTCTCCACCGCCGAGGCGCGGGCGATTTTACCGGCGCAATATCGCCGTCAGGATTGCATCAGCCACGGGCGTTATCTGGCGGGCTTTATTCACGCCTGCCATACGCGCCAGCCGCAGCTTGCCGCTAAACTGATGCGTGACGTCATCGCCGAGCCTTACCGCACAAAACTGCTGCCGGGCTTTGGCGAGGCGCGCCAGGCGGCGGCGGAGACAGGGGCGCTGGCCTGCGGGATCTCCGGCTCCGGCCCGACGCTGTTCGCGGTCTGCGATAAAACCGACACCGCGCAGCGGGTGGCGGAGTGGCTGAAGCAACACTATCTGCAAAATCAGGAAGGCTTTGTACATATTTGCCGTCTCGACACGGCTGGCGCACGAGTACTGGGATAACGCATGAAACTTTATAATCTGAAAGATCATAACGAACAGGTCAGCTTTGCGCAGGCCGTCACGCAGGGACTGGGGAAAAATCAGGGGCTCTTTTTCCCGCACGATTTACCAGAATTCAGTCTGACTGAAATCGATGAAATGCTGGAGATGGATTTTGTCTCCCGCAGCAGCAAAATTCTTTCGGCCTATATCGGCGATGAAATCCCGGCGGACACGCTGCGTCAGCGCGTGGAAAAGGCGTTTACCTTCCCGGCGCCGGTAAGCCAGGTGGCGGAAGATATCGGCTGTCTGGAGCTGTTCCACGGCCCGACCCTGGCGTTTAAAGATTTCGGCGGCCGTTTTATGGCGCAGATGCTGACGCAAATCAGCGGCGATAAACCAGTGACCATTCTGACCGCGACGTCCGGCGACACGGGGGCGGCAGTGGCCCACGCGTTTTATGGTCTGAAAAACGTGCAGGTGGTTATCCTCTATCCGCGCGGCAAAATCAGCCCGCTGCAGGAAAAACTGTTCTGTACGCTCGGCGGCAA
The DNA here is from genome assembly GCA_000027065.2 of Cronobacter turicensis z3032. Lineage (NCBI taxonomy): Bacteria > Pseudomonadati > Pseudomonadota > Gammaproteobacteria > Enterobacterales > Enterobacteriaceae > Cronobacter > Cronobacter turicensis. The sequence goes on from FN543093.2 coordinate 683,008, forward strand.
TATCGAAACGGTCGCCATCGACGGCGATTTCGACGCCTGCCAGGCGCTGGTGAAACAGGCGTTTGATGACGAAGAGCTGAAAACGAAACTTGGCCTTAACTCCGCTAACTCCATTAATATCAGCCGCCTGCTGGCGCAGATTTGCTACTACTTTGAAGCTGTCGCGCAACTGCCGCAGGAGGCCCGCAATCAACTGGTGGTATCGGTGCCGAGCGGCAACTTTGGCGACCTGACCGCCGGGCTGCTGGCGAAATCCGCCGGGCTGCCGGTGAAGCGTTTCATCGCCGCGACGAACGCCAACGATACGGTGCCGCGTTTCCTGCAGCATGGCGAATGGCTGCCGAATGCGACGGTGGCGACGCTCTCGAACGCGATGGATGTGTCACAGCCGAACAACTGGCCGCGCGTGGAAGAACTCTTCCGCCGTAAAATCTGGCGTCTGAACGAGCTGGGTGTTGCGACCATCGACGATGAAATCACGAAGGCGACCATGCGCGAACTGCGCGAGCTGGGGTATTTGTCGGAGCCGCACGCGGCGGTGGCTTACCGCGCGCTGCGCGATCAGCTGCGCCCTGGCGAGTACGGTCTGTTTCTCGGCACCGCGCATCCGGCGAAATTCAAAGAGAGCGTGGAAGAGGTGCTTGGTGAAACGCTGGAACTCCCGGCGGAGCTTGCCGAACGTGTCGATCTGCCGCTGCTGTCGCATTCGTTGCCGGCGGATTTCGCCGCGCTGCGCGAGTTTATGATGAGCAAAGCGCCGTAAGCGGCGCCTGCGACATGATGAGAAAAGCCGCCTGACTCGCAGGCGGCTTTTTTATTGCTCGTGGCGCTTAAACACCAGTTCGTTACGGCCTGAGGCCGCTTCATCAAAGAAGTAACCTTCGCTGTCGAACGCCGTGAGCTGTTCGGGGGTCGTCAGGCGATGTTCAATGATGTAACGGCTCATCAGGCCGCGCGCTTTTTTGGCGTAGAAGCTGATGATTTTAAACTTGCCGTTCTTCTCATCGAGAAACACTGGCTTGATGATTTCCGCATTGAGTTTTGCGGGCTTCACCGCTTTGAAGTATTCATCCGACGCCAGATTCACCACCACATTATCGCCCTGGGCGGCGATCGCCTCGTTGAGTTTTTGGGTGATCGTCTCGCCCCAGAAGGTATAGAGATCGTTGCCCTTCGGGTTGGCAAGGCGCGTGCCCATCTCCAGACGGTATGGCTGCATCAGATCGAGCGGGCGCAGCACGCCGTAAAGCCCGGAGAGCATCCGCAGATGCTGCTGAGCGAAATCGAAATCCGCGTCGCTGAAGGTTTCCGCCTGAAGGCCGGTATAGACGTCGCCTTTAAACGCCAGAATCGCCTGACGGGCGTTATCCGGCGTGAAATCCGGCTGCCAGTCGTTAAAACGGGTGGCGTTCAGCGACGCCAGCTTGCTGCTGATGCTCATGAGAGAAGCTATCTCTTCGTCGGTTAAGCGGCGAGCGACATCAATCAACTGCTGCGCCTGATCGAGCAGTTCAGGCTGCGTGAAACGCGTTGTAGCAAGCGGGCTCTGGTAATCCAGCGTCTTGGCGGGGGAAATAAGAATCAGCATGACGTTTCCTTTCTTCGTTTTCCCGGAACTCTACCAAAGAACGCCGCAAAGTGAACCAATGGCTGCGATTGAAGAGGTTTACTCCAGCGGCGCGCTGCGCCAGACCTCCGGTTCTACCTGACGCGCGATCTCCGGGTAGCGGTCTGAGTTAAACACCGGCTTCAGCCCCAGCCTGCGCTGGCGCAGGTAGTCGTCGGCAATACACTTCACCACGGGCGAGAGCAGCAAAATAGCGGTGAGATTCATGACCGCCATTAACGCCATCGCCACTTCGGCCACCTGGCGCAGCAGTTGAAGGTTCAGGAACGGCCCGGCGAAGACCATCGCCATGACCGCGGCGCGCAGCAGCCAGCGGTAAGGGGGCGTGTAACGGCGCAGAAACACCAGATTGTTTTCGGCGTAGGCGTAATTCGCGACGATAGAGATAAACGCGAAGAGCACAATCACACCCGCCACCAGATCTTTCGCCCAGGGGCCCGCGAGCAGGCCCAGCGATTCGCGCGCCAGTATCAGCCCATCGGTCGCTTTCGGGGAAGGGTTCGCCAGCAGCACAATAAACGCGGTAGACGAACAGATAACCAGCGTGTCGACAAAGACGCCAATCATCTGCACGATGCCCTGCGCGGCCGGGTGGGGCGGCCAGGACGTGGCTGCTGCGGCCGCGTTAGGCGACGCGCCCATGCCCGCTTCGTTGGAGAACATGCCGCGCTGAAAACCGCTGGTGAGCGCCTGGCTTATCGTCCAGGCCACGGCCCCGGAGGCCGCCTCATGCCAGCCAAAGGCGCTGCGAACAATGAGCCACAGGATCTCGGGCAGCGCAGAAATATGCATCACCATCACCACCAGCGCCGTGATAACCCAGATGCCCGCAATCGGCGGCACCGCAAAGCGCATCAGGCGCGCCACGCGGTTAAAGCCGAGCATTAGCATCGGCAGCAGGCACAAGGCCAGCAGCCCACTGCTGGTAAATACCGGGAGGGTGAGCGCGTTACTGAGCGCTTTTGAGAGCGCGCCTGCCTGGGCGGCGTTAAAGAGAAGTCCGAAAGTGAAGATTAAAAACAGCGAAAACAGCACGCCCATCCAGCGCATGCCAAGCCCGCGCTCCATATACCAGGCCGGGCCGCCGCGGAAGTAGCCGTCTCGGTCGCGCCCTTTATAGAGCTGGCCCAGCGCGTTTTCGGCAAAGGATGTCGCCATACCGATAAGGCCGGCGACCCACATCCAGAATACCGCGCCTGGCCCGCCGCTGATGATGGCGAACGCGACGCCCGCGATATTGCCGCTGCCCACGCGCGCGGCGATGCTGGTGCAGAGCGCTTCAAACGCCGTCAGCCCGCTGCCGGAGGGGCGCAGGCTGCGGCTTAACGCGCGCGGAAAATAGCGCAGGTAGCGGAACTGAATAAACCGCGTGCGCCAGGAAAACCAGAGGCCTGCGCCTGCGAGCAGGTACAGCATGGCCGATTCCCATAATATTTCGCTGATAAATAGAAGAAAATCTGACATGCCTGCTCCCCCTGGCGCTGCTCTGCTTTCCGCGTGTGGCCAACGTCGCCGACACGCCTTCCCTGAAACAGCAGAGCCTGAAATAAAAGCAGTTTATCACATGGCGACGACGCGATTGCCCCGGTTGCGCTCGAAAAGTCTCGTGTTATCATCACCGCAAACCGATTACCTTCCCTGACACGTAGTTCAAAAGAGAAACACTATCATGACGGATAAATTGACCTCCCTTCGTCAGTTCACAACCGTGGTTGCTGACACTGGAGATATCGCGGCAATGAAGCTGTACCAGCCGCAGGATGCCACGACTAACCCTTCTCTGATCCTTAACGCCGCGCAGATCCCTGAATACCGCAAACTGATTGACGACGCGGTGACCTGGGCGAAAAGCCAGAGCAGCGATCGTGCGCAGCAGGTTGTGGACGCCACCGACAAACTGGCGGTGAATATCGGTCTGGAAATTCTGAAGCTTATCCCTGGCCGTATCTCTACCGAAGTGGACGCACGTCTGTCCTATGACACCGAAGGCAGCATCGCCAAAGCCAAGCGTCTGATCAAACTCTACAACGACGCTGGTATCGGCAACGATCGCATCCTGATCAAACTGGCTTCCACCTGGCAGGGCATCCGCGCGGCGGAACAGCTGGAAAAAGAAGGCATCAACTGTAACCTGACGCTGCTGTTCTCCTTCGCGCAGGCGCGTGCGTGCGCAGAAGCGGGCGTGTATCTGATCTCCCCGTTCGTGGGCCGTATCCTCGACTGGTACAAAGCCAACACGGACAAGAAAGAGTACGCGCCGCAGGAAGATCCGGGCGTGGTTTCCGTGACGGAAATCTACGAGTACTACAAACAGCACGGCTATGAAACCGTCGTGATGGGCGCAAGCTTCCGTAACGTCGGCGAAATTCTTGAGCTGGCGGGCTGCGACCGTCTGACCATCGCGCCTGCGCTGCTGAAAGAACTGGCGGAAAGCGAAGGTGCCGTTGAGCGCAAACTGGCTTTCAACGGCGACGTGAAAGCGCGCCCGGCGCGTCTGACCGAATCCCAGTTCTTCTGGGAGCACAACCAGGATCCGATGGCGGTGGACAAACTGGCGGACGGTATCCGCAAGTTCGCCATTGACCAGGAAAAACTGGAAAAAATGGTCGAAGAGCTGCTGTAATCCCCCCGTGGCCGGTTTCGCCGGCCACGTTTCTTGCGTTCTCTCCCTGTCTGCAAACCCCGCTGGCGTGTATCATTTCGCAAAACCGCACTGATTTTCGGAAATGATATGGATACGTTACGCATAGGCTTAGTTTCAGTTTCTGACCGCGCTTCCAGCGGCGTTTATCAGGATAAAGGCATTCCCGCACTCGAAGCGTGGCTGGCGCAGGCGCTGGCGACCCCGTTTGTGCTGGAGACCCGTCTGGTGCCTGACGAACAACCGCTTATTGAACAAACGCTCTGTGAACTGGTGGATGAAATGGGCTGTCATCTGGTGCTGACCACCGGCGGCACCGGCCCTGCGCGTCGCGATGTGACGCCGGACGCCACACTCGCCATCGCCGATCGCGAAATGCCGGGCTTCGGTGAGCAGATGCGCCAGATAAGCCTCAACTTTGTGCCGACGGCGATTTTGTCGCGCCAGGTGGGCGTGATACGTAAGCAGGCATTAATCCTTAACCTGCCGGGCCAGCCCAAATCCATACAGGAAACGCTCGAAGGGCTGAAAGATGAACAGGGTAAGGTCAAAGTGGCAGGAATATTTGCCAGCGTGCCGTACTGCATCCAGCTGCTGGATGGCCCATATATTGAGACGAATGCGAATGTAGTAGCGGCATTTCGTCCCAAAAGCGCAATTCGCGATGTAAAAAACTGATTATTTGCTTTTGCTGGCATAAAGGTCGCTTGAGGGTGGCGTGGCGGTGATTTAACGTTATAGTCACTTTTAGTTTACGTTTTTGCAGTAAGCTAATTCACGCCAACCTCTTTACAAACGGTTCGTTATGGAACAGCAAACACGCCCTCTTAATCGTCAGGATTATAAAACGCTGACGCTGGCGGCCCTTGGCGGCGCGCTGGAATTCTACGATTTCATTATCTTTGTCTTTTTCGCCGCCGTGGTGGGGGAGCTTTTCTTCCCGCCGGATATTCCGGAGTGGCTGCGTCAGGTGCAGACGTTCGGGATCTTCGCCGCCGGTTATCTGGCGCGACCGCTGGGCGGGATTATCATGGCGCACTTCGGCGATCTGGTCGGGCGCAAAAAGATGTTTACCCTGAGCATTCTGCTGATGGCGGTGCCGACGCTGCTGATAGGCCTGCTGCCGGATTACGCCGCGATGGGCATAGCCGCCCCCGTGTTGCTGTTGCTGATGCGCATTTTGCAGGGCGCGGCTATCGGCGGCGAAGTGCCTGGCGCGTGGGTGTTCGTTGCTGAACACGTGCCGGAAAAACGCATCGGCATTGCCTGCGGCACGCTCACGGCGGGCCTGACGGTAGGCATTCTGCTCGGTTCCGTGGTCGCCACTATCATTAATACCAGCATGACGCAGCAGGCCATTCATGACGGCGGCTGGCGTATTCCTTTCCTGCTTGGCGGGGCCTTTGGTCTGGTGGCGATGTACCTGCGTCGCTGGCTCCAGGAGACGCCGATTTTCCTTGAGATGCAGCAGCGCAAAGCGCTGGTGCAGGAGTTGCCGGTGAAAGCGGTGGTGGTGAAACATCGCCAGGCGGTGGTCATTTCCATGCTGCTCACCTGGCTGCTGTCGGCGGGGATTGTGGTCGTTATTCTGATGTCGCCGGTGTGGCTGCAAAAACAGTACGGCTTTGCGCCAGCGGTGACGTTACAGGCCAACAGCATCGCGACGATTATGCTCTGCGTCGGCTGTCTTATCGCAGGGCTTGCCGCGGATCGTTTCGGCGCCAGCCGGACGTTTATCGTGGGCAGCGTGCTGCTGGCAGCCTCCAGCTGGGCGTTTTATCACCTTTCCGGCTCGCACCCGGAGCAGCTCTTTTTGCTCTACGGCGTGGTAGGGCTGTGCGTCGGCGTGGTAGGCGCTGTGCCTTTCGTGATGGTGCGCGCATTCCCCGCAGAGGTGCGCTTTACCGGCATTTCGTTCTCCTACAACGTGGCGTACGCCATTTTCGGCGGGCTGACGCCGGTGGCGGTAACGATGCTGATGGGCGTCTCGCCGATGGCGCCCGCGTGGTATGTACTGGCGCTTTCCATTATGGGGCTTGGGCTGGGCGTGTGGCTTGGACGAAAGCCGCGGGCTGAATCCAGAGGAGTGGCGGCAGCGCAGCCGTAATGCGGCAGGTGTTGAGAGGGCGGAGGGGGCACGGAAAGAAGAAACGTCGTACCCGCAGGCACGACGTCGGGTAAATCAGTGTTTCTCGCCGATCGGCAGTACGGTGCGACCGTACTGTTCGTTCAGCACTTCGCCCATCGCCAGCCAGATAGCGCTCGCGCCGCACACCAGGCCAATCCAGCCTGCGATATGTACGATGCTTTCATTATCCATCAGGTGACCGACAGCCAGCAGCGCGAACAGCACCGTCAGGCTCAGGAACACGAATTGCAGCATGCGGGCGCTGCCCAGCGTGCCGAAGAACATAAACAGCGTGAACACGCCCCAGATGCCTAAGTAAACGCCCAGGAAATGCCCGTTGGCCGCTTCCGCCAGACCCATTTTCGGCAGCAGCAGGATTGCGACCAGCGTCAGCCAGAACGAACCATAAGACGTGAACGCCGTTAAGCCGAACGTATTGCCTTTTTTATATTCCAGCAGACCGGCAAAAATTTGCGCGATACCGCCGTAGAAAATCCCCATCGCCAGAATAATGCCGTCCAGCGGGAACATCCCGATATTGTGCAGATTGAGCAGAATGGTAGTCATACCAAAGCCCATTAACCCCAGGGGGGCCGGATTAGCCAACTTAATGTTGCCCATAAACCCTCAAAAGAATAAGAAAATTTGCAAAAAGTAACGCCCCGGACGTTATCTTCCGTGACGGGGCGCGGCATCATAATCAGGCCGTTTCGCGCCGTCTATGATCTGGGAAGGGAGAAAATAAAAAAATTTTGCGCTTTGCCCCTTGATGGCGGACAAGCTGACCCCATCTTGTAGTCAACCGCAATGGATGAGCCTGAAAAAAAGGGCGGTGGACGGTTGAATCCCCACCGTTAGCCCGCATAACAGGTTCATACCACATGATGACGATTTTTTAGTGGAGACGTTTAGATGGGTAAAATTATTGGTATTGACCTGGGTACAACCAACTCTTGTGTAGCGATTATGGATGGCACTCAGGCTCGCGTGCTGGAAAATGCGGAAGGCGATCGCACCACGCCTTCAATCATTGCATACACTCAGGATGGTGAAACTCTGGTAGGTCAGCCGGCTAAACGTCAGGCAGTGACTAACCCGCAGAACACCCTGTTTGCGATCAAACGCCTGATCGGTCGCCGCTTCCAGGACGAAGAAGTACAGCGTGACGAGTCTATCATGCCGTACAAAATCATTTCCGCTGACAATGGCGATGCCTGGCTGGATGTGAAAGGCCAGAAAATGGCGCCGCCGCAGATCTCCGCGGAAGTGCTGAAAAAAATGAAAAAAACCGCCGAGGATTACCTGGGCGAGCCGGTGACTGAAGCGGTTATTACCGTTCCGGCTTACTTCAACGACGCGCAGCGCCAGGCGACCAAAGACGCCGGCCGTATCGCGGGTCTGGAAGTAAAACGTATCATCAACGAACCGACTGCCGCTGCGCTGGCTTACGGCCTCGATAAAGAAACCGGTAACCGCACCATCGCGGTCTATGACCTGGGTGGTGGTACGTTCGATATTTCTATCATCGAAATCGATGAAGTGGACGGCGAAAAAACCTTCGAAGTACTGGCAACCAACGGCGACACCCACCTGGGTGGTGAAGACTTCGACAGCCGCCTGATTAACTATCTGGTTGAAGAATTTAAGAAAGATCAGGGCATTGACCTGCGTAACGACCCGCTGGCGATGCAGCGCCTGAAAGAAGCCGCAGAAAAAGCGAAAATCGAGCTCTCTTCTGCGCAGCAGACCGACGTGAACCTGCCGTACATCACCGCAGACGCGACCGGGCCGAAACACATGAACATCAAAGTGACTCGCGCGAAACTGGAAAGCCTGGTGGAAGACCTGGTGAACCGTTCTATCGAGCCGCTGAAAGTCGCGCTGCAGGACGCTGGCCTGTCTGTGTCTGACATCAACGACGTTATCCTGGTCGGCGGTCAGACCCGTATGCCGATGGTTCAGAAGAAAGTGGCTGAGTTCTTCGGTAAAGAGCCGCGTAAAGACGTTAACCCGGACGAAGCTGTCGCTATCGGCGCAGCGGTTCAGGGCGGCGTACTGACCGGTGACGTGAAAGACGTACTGCTGCTGGACGTTACCCCGCTGTCTCTGGGTATCGAAACCATGGGTGGCGTGATGACTCCGCTCATCACTAAAAACACCACCATCCCGACCAAGCACAGCCAGGTGTTCTCGACAGCTGAAGACAACCAGTCTGCCGTGACCATCCATGTGCTGCAGGGTGAGCGTAAACGTGCTGCGGATAACAAGTCTCTGGGTCAGTTCAACCTGGATGGCATTAACCCGGCGCCGCGCGGCATGCCGCAGATCGAAGTTACCTTCGACATCGACGCCGACGGTATTCTGCACGTGTCTGCGAAAGACAAAAACAGCGGTAAAGAACAGAAAATCACCATCAAGGCTTCTTCTGGTCTGAACGAAGACGAAATCCAGAAAATGGTGCGCGAAGCCGAAGCGAACGCTGAAGCTGACCGTAAGTTCGAAGAGCTGGTGCAGACCCGTAACCAGGCGGATCACCTGGTGCACAGCACCCGTAAGCAGGTTGAAGAAGCAGGCGACAAACTGCCGGCTGATGATAAAACCGCAATCGAATCCGCACTGAGCGCGCTGGAAGCGTCCCTGAAAGGCGAAGACAAAGCGGATATCGAAGCGAAAATGCAGGCGCTGGCGCAGGTTTCCCAGAAACTGATGGAAATCGCTCAGCAGCAGCATGCTCAGCAGCAGGCGGGCTCCGCTGACGCTTCTGCGAACAATGCGAAAGATGACGACGTCGTTGACGCTGAGTTCGAAGAAGTTAAAGACAAAAAATAATCGCCCTGATGCAGGGTAGATAACACTGGCACGGGCGTAGGAGTTTCTCCACGCCCGTGCACGCATGTCAGGGGCAGATAAAACATGGCGAAGAAAGACTATTACGAAATTTTAGGCGTCCCGAAAACGGCGGACGAGCGTGAAATAAAAAAGGCGTATAAACGCCTGGCCATGAAATTTCACCCGGACCGTAACCAGGGTGATAAAGAGGCCGAAGCAAAATTCAAAGAGATTAAAGAAGCTTACGAAATCCTCACCGACGCGCAAAAACGCGCGGCGTATGATCAGTACGGCCACGCAGCCTTTGAACAAGGCGGTATGGGCGGCGGCGGTTTCGGTGGCGGCGGCTTTGGCAACGGCGCAGACTTCAGCGATATTTTCGGTGATGTCTTCGGCGATATCTTCGGTGGCGGACGTGGTCGTCGCGCCTCGCGCGGCGCGGATTTACGCTACAACATGGAACTGACGCTCGAAGAAGCGGTACGTGGCGTCACGAAAGAAATTCGCATCCCGACGCTGGAAGAGTGTGAAGTCTGCCACGGTAACGGCGCCAAACCCGGCAGCCAGCCGCAGACCTGCCCGACCTGTCACGGCGCGGGCCAGGTGCAGATGCGTCAGGGCTTTTTCGCTGTCCAGCAGACCTGTCCGCACTGTCAGGGCCGCGGTACGCTGATTAAAGATCCGTGCAACAACTGCCACGGTCATGGTCGTATCGAGAAAACTAAAACGCTGTCGGTGAAAATCCCGGCGGGCGTCGATACCGGCGATCGTATCCGTCTGGCTGGTGAAGGCGAAGCGGGCGAGCAGGGCGCGCCGGCAGGCGATCTGTACGTTCAGGTACAGGTGAAACAGCACCCGATCTTCGAGCGTGAAGGCAATAACCTCTACTGCGAAGTGCCGATCAACTTTGCGATGGCGGCGCTGGGCGGTGAAATCGAAGTGCCGACGCTGGATGGACGCGTGATGTTGAAAGTGCCGCATGAGACCCAGACCGGCAAGCTGTTCCGTATGCGCGGTAAAGGCGTGAAATCGGTCCGTGGCGGCGCGCAGGGCGATTTGCTGTGCCGTGTCGTGGTGGAAACCCCGGTCGGCCTGAACGATCGTCAGAAAGCGTTGCTTCAGGAACTGCAGGAAAGTTTCGGCGGTCCTACCGGCGAAAAGAACAGTCCGCGTTCTAAAAGCTTCTTCGACGGCGTGAAAAAGTTCTTTGATGATTTAACGCGTTAATACCTCGGTTTTAACGAATCATTTTTCAGCCTGAAATGGTAAATACCGTTTCAGGCTTTTTTATGCTCAGCTTTTACTTAATCTGAATAAATAGCTTCAGAACTAATATTAACATCCGCGAGTGCGAACCAACCTACAGCGGAAGGAATAATGCGGGTTACACCGCTATTTTAGACAAGACACGTTACAGAAGAGATAAATTGATTTTGCCAGAGGACGCTGAACCTTATATTTTGTTACCTCTCCCCCGGCACCAGGACACTCCGCAACATGAAGAAGAAGAAGGGTGTCAAAGAATTTGATTATAACCTGATCAAAGTCCTTGATGCGGTAATCACTGCGGGCAATGCCACACGCGCATCCCGGCAACTTCAGGTCACCCCTGCTGCCATTACACTCGCCATTCAACGATTACAGCAAACCTACAATGAAGAACTTTTTATTCGTACCCGTGAGGGCCTGACGCCGACACCGCGCGCCCACCAAATTCATCGCGCCTATAGCCGGGTACTGGATATGATTGACGCTACCTTTGAACACGACGTCAGGATAGCGCCCTGGTGTGAAATAAAAATGATGGGTGACGATGTCAGCGAGCAGTACTACATCTCGCAACTATTTGATATGGAAATGTTTGACCGTTTCCGTTTATATTACTCATCAGCTACCGGAAAAGATTATCCTCAGAGAATCAATGAGCTAAAAAACGGCAAAGCCGATCTGCTGATATCCAGCCATTATTTCAGCGACCAGGACATTGAGCAGGTCATCGTTGATCAGTACCGGAGTTATAAAGCGGTTTGCAATGTTCAGAATCCGCTTTGTGAACTACAGCAGTTGACGCTGGCGAATCTTTTTACCTCGCGGCATGCTGTTTATCATCCTTATGGGATAACACCGGCGCTAAAAAAAGATATCACGAATAATGAATCTTTCTCATTTTTTAATAGCTACTTTTCTGTCGGTTACAATACAGATTCAATAAATGGCTTATTAAGTATTATTGAAAACTCTTCCATGATCGCAATATTGCCGGAAAAGATAGCGCGTTTTTTTCAAAAGCAAGGAAGGTATCGGATTGCATTAATAGACCTACCAGACACGATAGAGTTTGAAATAATTAAAGTTTACGCTGCCTGGCATCATGGTAACCCGCAACGCGACGAGATTAGAGATGTTATTGCTATGCTACAAACTCTTATCACTTATCGTAAATAGTTTTTCTTAATCCTGTAAATCACATCATAAACCTGTCCGGTAAAAATAACAGCGAGGCTAAAGGTAAATTCGTTCCGCAATATTGATATTAAATGATTAGCCTCCTATTGGTTAGATTGCTAACTTTATCGCATCGCCAGACGGCGTAATTATTTATCGTCTACTTATTATTACCGAGGTTTATTATGTCTATTGCTGCTCATGTCGCAACGCCAAAACTGGTTCTTGTCGAACTGGAAATCTTATTAACCATTATTGCTATCGGTGGCTGGGGTGGCTTTGTCAGTTACCTGATGAAGCGTGAAAAGAACGAAACCCATAAAGACATCATGGATTGTCTGGCCCAGATAGCTATCTCCTGTTTTACCTCTTTCCTGCTGAGCGTGGCGGCGATTGACCGTAACATGAGTTTTAATATGGTGCTTATGGTCGCCGGGCTCGGGGGGGTATTTGCCACCCCGATACTGCGGGTGCTGAGTGAGAAGGTGAAAAACTTCCTGACTGGCGCCTCTCTGTTGAAATAAGCAAAGAAAAAGCCCGCTGTGGTCAGCGGGCTTTTTTGCACCGGATGTCTATGAAAGGGTCACTCTCTCTCGCAGCCAGCCATAGATAAAAGCTTCGTTCGCCTCACGTTTCTCCGTGATATCCAGATAGTAGTCACCTTGCGTACAGTTCAGCGCTTTTACCAGCACGCCTTCACCTTCCTTACCGCGTTTGTCCAGGTACGCTTGCAACGCCTTCAGCGTGTTTTTTCCGATAACGCCGTCCACGGTTAAGTCCTGGTAGTTACTCTGCTGGTGATTGAAAACATTCAGCCAGCGCTGCAACCAGCGTGCGGGGATAGAAGGCCCAATATTTGTACCCGCTTCGCACAGCTCAAAGGCAATTGGCAGCGAATACTGCGCGACGCGGTCGAATCCTGGCGCCGTCCAGTAGTCTTCTTCCAGAATGCGGTAAGCCTCTTCGCGGCTCAAATCACGCATGTCGCCTTTATAGCCATGCGCTCTTGCCGTCTTCTCGGTAATTCCCCATTTTGTCAGGCCGCCGCGATCCGCCGGATGATCCACATAGCTTCCTTCAAGATTCAGAATGCCGTCGATAACAGGATTCATAATGATTCCTCGCAACAGAGATTAAGGATTACTCACATCCGTCAGGGTCAAAAGCGTCAGGACGCCAAGGATAAACATGGCAAATACCGCCACGGTCCAGAACGCGCGTTTAGGCTTTTTCTTTTTTTCTTCGGTCAGAATGTCGACCGGCACATCATCGTTTACTTTGATGCCGAGCTTGGGAATGGTGACGAAGAGGTCGTTGATCCCGAGAGCGCGCAGATCCCGGCGTAGCAGATACAGCACCTGCGTCAGGTTGGCGTCGCTGATGAACTGGCCCCGGTTTCCCCACAGGACGGCGGCGATTTGCTGCTTTTCTATTACACCGTTTTTGGCGTTTTCAATAATAAAACTTAAACATCGTGCCCGCATGGTAGTCATTTTTATAACGCATGCGTTATCAGTATTTTTTAATTCATTATTTGACTCAGTGAAAATGCAATTATGGTTAATCAGATAACTTTTCATATATCACCTGTGAACAGATATAAATATATATCGGGAGGTTCTCTGGCGCCTTTAAGAGTAGGGATGCATTTAATTAATTTCCACAGAATAAAATAAAAAAATGTTTTTATGTGGCGAAACGGTAGTCCAGATCACGCTTTTTCTGGCTTATTAACTTCCTCTTAATTGCAAATTAAAAGACACTTAATCTTTAATATATGATATATCCAATTTCAATATGCTGAATATTAAAAGGAAAAAATAAAAAGATGTCTTTTGTTTATTGTTTTGTAATGGTTATTTAAATCATTGCTGTTTTTTAATCTCATTTTTATTGATTGTGACTGGAGGAATGCAAAGCGGCCGATCATGATAGTTAGCGCAGAAAGTACTGCACTCACTTTTCACGAAGGAAAATAAACATGGCTACAAGTAAATTAATTCAGGGCGACAGCCTGACTGAAACCAGTAATGCCGCTGATGGCTTTAATCCTGCAAGCGAAGTAGAAAAATATAGTTATACCTCAGCCCGCGTGGCGAAACCGGTATATAACAAATATAAGGCTGCTAATAAACCAAAAGTGTTTGGATATTATACCGACTGGTCGCAATACGATGGGCGTCTGGAAGGGGATGACAGCCCTTCCAACCGTGGGCGCGGCTATGATCTTGCGAAGGTCTCTCCTACCGCTTATGACAAAATTGTTTTCGGCTTCCTTGGCATTGTCGGCGACAAAGGCGAAAAGCAGTACACCATTGAAAACGCCGCGCGTCAGACGAATAAAAACACCAACGAACCGACCTTCCTGGATCCGTGGGGCGATTTCCAGTCTTATGTGAACTGCGGACATACCACCAGCGGCTGGGATATCGATCCGGCAACGGTAACGCAGGCCACCACCAAAGGGCTGTTAGGCGGCCTGCGCGATCTGCAACAAAGAGCGAAGCAGCAGGGGCATACGCTGGCGCTGTCTATGAGTATCGGCGGCTGGACTATGAGTAACGGCTTCCATGAGATGTCGAAGACGGACTCCTCGCGCAAAACTTTCGCAGCCGGTGTGGTGAAACTCTTTAAACAATTCCCGATGTTCAGCGAAGTGGATATCGACTGGGAATACCCGAATGCGGAAGGTAACGGCAACCCACATGGACCGGAAGATGGCGCAAACTATGCGCTGCTTATCGCGGAGATGAAAAAACAGCTTAGCGCAGCAGGGCGCAGCGATGTCAAAATCTCCATTGCCAGCTCGGCCGTTGTTTCTACTCTGGAATATTCTAACGTTAAGGCATTGCTGAACGCCGGTCTGTACGCGATTAACGTGATGACCTATGACTTCTTCGGCACGCCGTGGGCTGAAACGCTGACCCACCACACCAACCTGACGCCGCTCACGGCGGGCGGCTGGAGTATCGAGGCGGTGGTGGATTACCTGATTGCCGAAGGCTTCCCGTCCGATCGTATCAACATCGGTTACGCTGGCTATACCCGCAACGCCCGTAACGCGGTTATTGAGAGCTTCTCACCGCTTAAAGGCGCGTATACGCCAGGCAACGGCACTACCACCGGCTCTTTCGAATCCGGCAGCACCGAATGGTATGACACCATTTACAACTACCTGGATTTGGAAAACCAGAAAGGGCGTAACGGCTTTAACGTCTATACCGATAAAGTCGCCAATGCGGACTACCTCTACAACCCGCAAAGCAAACTGTTTATGTCGCTTGATACGCCGCGTTCGGTAAAAGCCAAAGGCCAGTATGCCGCGTCACGTAACCTTGGCGGGCTGTTTACCTGGACTATCGACCAGGATAACGGCGTGCTGGTGAACGCTGCGCGCGAAGGACTGGGATATGAAATCGAAACCCAGACGGTAGATATGAAGCCGTTCTATTTCGAAGGCATTAATGTGTCCGAGCCTGATAGCAGCGGCAGCGACAGCGAGCCGCAACCGACCATCAACCATGCGCCGGTGGCGGCCATTCAGTTGCGTGTCGTCGGCGGTTCGCGCATTCAGCTTTCCGGCGAGGCGTCGCACGATGAAGATAATGACGCGCTGAGTTTCAGCTGGGGCGTGCCGTCGACGATCATCGTGGCGGATAAAAGCGCCGCCGTGATTGAGTTTGATGTGCCGGTAGTCACCCAGAGCACCGATTACCAGTTCACGCTGTTTGTACGCGACAGCAAAAATGAGCCGTCTTCGCAGCAGCGTTTTGTCGTCACCGCCGTACCGGCAAGCTCCTCATCCACCGGCGGCGATACGCCTGCGCCGACGCCGGTCCCGGATCCGGATCCGGAACCTACTCCCGTCCCCACCCCGACGCCTGATACCAGTGGTTCCGGCAGCGCGCCTTATGCGCTCTGGAATGCCAGCACCATTTATGGCGCGAAATGGGGCACTTTCGAGAAGGTTAGCTGGAAAGGGCATAACTATCAGGTGAACTGGTATTCCCAGGGCGAACAGCCCGATCTCAACAGCGGGCCTTATCAGGTCTGGACCGATTTGGGGACATATTAATCGTCTTGCTTCCTGACATATTTTTTCCGCTCCGCCCGTTATTTGAGCGGAACTCTGGCCCCGGGTAAGGATTACCGGGGCTTTTTTTATGCCCGCCTTTTATCCCGACGCAGCGTTGATAGTTCGTTTTTAACGATTATTAAACGTTGAATAAACTGCTTTTCCGATGAGTAATCCACGCTATCCTTATACCTGGTGTAAGTAAATGGAGATGTGACTCCATAATTCTGGATGGACAACGATGATAAAAACGGTACAACGTTTCTTTAAAAGTGACGCTGCGGGTGGCATTGTGCTGATTGCCGCCGCCGCGCTGGCCATGCTTCTGGCAAACCTTAATGCCACGCAGGATCTCTACTCAGGCTTTCTCAGCACGCCGGTAGAATTAAAATTCGGGGCGCTGGAGATTAAAAAGAACATGCTGCTGTGGGTGAACGATGCCCTGATGGCTGTGTTCTTCCTGGTCGTGGGGCTGGAGGTGAAGCGGGAACTGGTACTGGGCTCGCTCGCCAGCCGTCGGCAGGCTTCGCTGCCGGTCATCGCCGCGCTGGGCGGCATGGTGCTTCCGGCCGCGCTGTACCTGGCGTTCAACTATCAGGACCCGGTAACGCGCGCGGGCTGGGCTATCCCGGCGGCGACGGATATCGCATTCGCGCTGGGCATTCTGGCGCTGCTCGGCAGCCGCGTGCCGCCTGCGCTGAAAATTTTCCTGATGGCGCTGGCTATCATCGACGATCTGGGCGCGATTGTGATTATTGCGCTGTTCTATACCAGTTCGCTGTCGATGGTATCGCTGATGGTGGCGGCAGGCGCTATCGCCGTACTGGCCTTGCTGAATATCTGCAACGTGCGTCGCGTCGGCGTCTATATTCTGGTGGGCGTGGTGCTCTGGACGGCGGTGCTGAAATCGGGCGTACATGCCACGCTGGCAGGCGTGATTATCGGCTTTTTTGTGCCGCTTAAAGCGGAGAAAGGGCATTCGCCCGCAGGCTCGCTTGAGCATGCGCTGCACCCGTGGGTGGGTTTTATGATCCTGCCGCTGTTTGCCTTTGCCAACGCAGGCGTTTCGCTTGAGGGCGTCACGCTGGCGGGACTGACCTCACTGCTGCCGCTGGGCATCATCGCCGGGTTGTTTATTGGCAAGCCGCTGGGCATAAGCCTGTTTTGCGCGCTGGCCGTCAAGCTTAAGTGGGCCACGCTCCCGCCGGGCGTCAGTCAGAAAACGATTCTGGCCGTCGGCGTGCTGTGCGGTATCGGCTTTACGATGTCCATTTTCATCGCGTCGCTGGCCTTCGGTGATGTTGACGCCGCGCTGGTGACCTGGGCGAAGCTTGGCATTCTGGTCGGTTCATTACTGGCTGCGGTCATTGGGTATGCGCTGTTGCGCAGCCATTTATCCGGGGCGCGTTAACGCCCGCTTGATTATGCGGCCTTTCGGAGCGAAGGCCGCTTTGCCCTCAGGGACGCCAGAGAGAACGCGCGTTTATGTCTCATATCAATTACAACCACTTATATTATTTCTGGCAGGTTTGTAAGGAAGGATCGGTCGTGGGCGCCGCCGAAGCGCTCTACCTTACGCCGCAAACCATTACCGGACAGATAAAAGCGCTTGAGGAGAGGCTACAGGGCAAACTGTTTAAGCGTAAGGGAAGGGGCCTTGAGCCCAGTGAGCTCGGGCAACTGGTGTTTCGTTACGCCGACCGGATGTTTACGTTAAGCCAGGAGATGCTGGACATCATCAACTATCGCAAAGAATCCCATTTGCTGTTTGATGTCGGCGTGGCGGATGCGCTTTCCAAAAGGCTGGTCAGCGGCGTGCTGGACGCAGCGGTGGTGGAAGACGAGCAAATCCACCTGCGCTGCTTTGAATCGACGCATGAGATGCTGCTGGAACAGCTGAGCCAGCATAAACTCGATATGATTATTTCCGACTGCCCCATCGACTCCACGCAACAGGCGGGCCTGTTTTCCGTCAAAATCGGCGAGTGTAGCGTGAGCTTCTGGTGTCAGAGCCCGGCGCCGACAAAGCCGTTCCCGGCGTGTCTTGAAGAACGTCGGCTGTTGATACCGGGGCGTCGTTCCATGCTCGGGCGTAAATTACTCAACTGGATCCACTCACAAGGGCTGAAAGTGGAAATCCTCGGTGAATTTGACGACGCGGCGTTAATGAAAGCCTTTGGCGCGGCGCATAATGCCGTATTCGTCGCGCCAAGCCTCTACGCGCACGATTTTTATGAAGATGACAATATTGTTGAGATAGGGCGCATGGATAACGTGATGGAAGAGTATCACGCGATTTTTGCGGAGAGGATGATCCAGCATCCGGCGGTGCAGCGTATCTGTAATCGCGACTACTCGGCGCTGTTTGTCCCGCCAAAATAAATCATCAGGCATAAAAAAACCCGCAAATGCGGGTTTTTTTAACAAACTGCTTTCAACAAAGCGACAACCAACGGCGATTAAGCCAGTTTGCTAATCTGTGCAGCCAGGTTCGCTTTATGACGAGCAGCTTTGTTTTTGTGGATCAGACCTTTAGCAGCCTGACGATCCACGATTGGTTGCATTTCGTTAAATGCTTTCTGTGCTGCAGCTTTGTCGCCAGCTTCAATCGCTGCGTACACTTTCTTAACGAAAGTACGCATCATAGAGCGACGGCTTGCGTTGTGCTTACGGGCCTTTTCAGACTGAACGGCACGCTTCTTAGCTGATTTGATATTAGCCAAGGTCCAACTCCCAAATATGATCTATGTGGACAATTCAAAGGCCGAGGAATATGCCCTTTCAGCCTTCTTTTGTCAATGGATTTGTGCAAATAAGCGCCGTTGTTATGCGGTGCTCGTTACGTAGTGATGGCGCAAGATTCTACCAGCTTGCCTCGTGCGAATACAGTCTTTGTGGGACAAAATTCGCGTTCAGTGCGAAACCCTGACGCAGCGCGATGAAATCGTTGCCGGTTTATGGCTGACAGGGCCAAATCGTCGGTTAACCTTAAAGGCTGTACAAGGTATAATCCGACGATTTTCACTGTTCTGAGCCAGTCATGAAGCTGATACGCGGCATACATAATCTCACCTCTGAGCATCACGGTTGCGTGCTGACCATCGGCAATTTCGATGGCGTGCATCGTGGTCACCAGGCTTTGCTGAGCGGGCTATGCGCGCAAGGGCGCGAACGCGGCCTTCCCGTCATGGTCATGATTTTCGAGCCGCAGCCGCTCGAACTTTTCGCAGCCGATAAAGCGCCTGCGCGGCTCACCCGTTTGCGTGAAAAGCTGCGCTATCTCGCCCGTTGCGGCGTGGATTACGTGCTGTGCATTCGCTTCGACCGCCGCTTTGCCGCGCTGACGGCCCAGAACTTCGTGAGCGATCTGCTGGTAGAGCGTCTCGGCGTGAAATTCCTGGCGACCGGAGACGATTTCCGCTTTGGCGCTGGTCGCGAAGGGGATTTCTTGTTATTACAGAAAGCCGGGCGCGAATATGGCTTTGAAGTCACCAGCACGCAAACGTTTTGCGAAGAGGGCGTGCGTATCAGCAGCACCGCCGTACGCCAGGCGCTCGCGCAGGACGACTTAAGCCTCGCGGAAAACCTGCTCGGACGGCCATTCGCCATCTCCGGGCGCGTGGTCCACGGCGATGCGCTCGGGCGCACCATAGGTTTCCCGACGGCGAACTTACCGCTGCGCCGTCAGGTTTCGCCCGTTAAGGGCGTGTATGCGGTGGAAGTGCTGGGCATCAGCGATAAACCGCTGCCCGGCGTCGCCAATATCGGCACCCGCCCGACGGTGGCCGGCCTGCGTCAGCAGCTGGAAGTTCACTTGCTGGACGTTGCAATCGACCTCTACGGCCGCCATATAGATGTAGTGCTGCGTAAAAAAATACGTAATGAACAGCGGTTTGCCTCGCTTGATGAACTCAAGGCGCAAATCTCCAGAGACGTGATCACCGCCCGCGACTTTTTTGGGCTACCGACACCGGCGTAACGCCTGAATCGGCTAATTATCAAACCGAAATACGGAACCGAGAATCTGATGAGTGACTATAAATCAACCCTGAATTTGCCGGAAACAGGGTTCCCGATGCGCGGCGATCTCGCTAAGCGCGAACCGGGAATGCTGGCGCGTTGGACCGATGATGACCTGTACGGCATCATTCGTGCAGCCAAAAAAGGCAAAAAAACCTTCATTCTGCATGATGGCCCTCCGTATGCGAATGGCAGCATTCATATTGGTCACTCGGTTAACAAGATTCTGAAAGACATTATCGTGAAGTCCAAAGGGCTTGCCGGTTATGACTCTCCGTACGTGCCGGGCTGGGACTGCCATGGCCTGCCGATCGAGCTGAAAGTGGAACAAGAGTTTGGCAAGCCGGGTGAGAAATTCACCGCGGCCGAATTCCGCGCCAAATGCCGTGAATACGCGGCGACTCAGGTTGACGGCCAGCGTAAAGACTTTATCCGTCTGGGCGTGCTGGGCGACTGGTCGCACCCGTACCTGACCATGGATTTCAAAACCGAAGCCAACATCATTCGCGCGCTCGGTAAAATCATCGGCAACGGCCATCTGCACAAAGGCGCCAAGCCGGTGCACTGGTGTGTCGACTGCCGCTCCGCGCTCGCTGAAGCGGAAGTGGAGTATTACGACAAAACGTCGCCGTCCATCGACGTCGCCTTTAACGCGGTAGACGCTGCGGCGGTCACGGCGAAATTCGGCGCGCAGACCGTAAACGGCCCGGTATCGCTGGTTATCTGGACTACCACCCCGTGGACGCTGCCGGCGAACCGCGCTATCTCTCTGCATGCTGAAATCGACTATGTGCTGGTGCAGATTGAAGGTCAGGCGCTGATCGTGGCGAAAGACCTGCTTGAGAGCGTGATGAAGCGCATCAACGTCGCCGATTACACCGTGCTGGGCGAAACCAAAGGCGCGCAGCTTGAACTGATGCGCTTCACGCACCCGTTCATGGGCTTTGACGTTCCGGCTATTCTCGGCGAGCACGTAACGCTCGACGCCGGTACCGGCGCGGTGCATACCGCAGGCGGCCACGGCCCGGACGACTACACCATCAGCCAGAAATATGGTCTGGAGATTGCGAATCCGGTCGGTCCGGACGGCGCGTATCTGCCGGGCACGTATCCGGGTCTGGATGGCGTTAACGTCTTCAAAGCGAACGATCAGATCGTTGAGCTGTTGCGTGAAAAAGGCGCGCTGCTGAATGTCGCGAAAATGGTCCACAGCTATCCGTGCTGCTGGCGCCACAAAACGCCGATCATCTTCCGCGCCACGCCGCAGTGGTTCGTCAGCATGGATCAAAAAGGCCTGCGCGCGCAGTCTCTGAAAGAGATCAAAGGCGTGCAGTGGATCCCGGACTGGGGCCAGGCGCGTATCGAATCGATGGTCGCCAACCGTCCTGACTGGTGTATCTCCCGTCAGCGCACCTGGGGCGTACCGATGTCTCTGTTCGTCCATAAAGAGACGCAGGAGCTGCATCCGCGCACGCTGGAGCTGATGGAAGACGTCGCGAAGCGCGTTGAGCAGGACGGCATCCAGGCGTGGTGGGATCTCGATCCGCGCGACATCATGGGCGACGACGCCGATGTCTATGAAAAAGTGCCGGATACGCTCGATGTGTGGTTCGATTCCGGTTCCACCCACTCGTCTGTGGTTGACGTGCGTCCGGAGTTTTCCGGCCATGCGGCGGATATGTATCTCGAAGGCTCTGACCAGCATCGCGGCTGGTTCATGTCTTCGCTGATGATCTCCACCGCCATGAAAGGCAAAGCGCCGTACCGCCAGGTACTGACCCACGGTTTCACTGTAGATGGTCAGGGCCGCAAGATGTCGAAATCCATCGGCAACACGGTCTCTCCGCAGGATGTGATGAACAAACTGGGCGCCGATATTTTGCGTCTGTGGGTGGCATCGACCGACTACACCAGCGAGATGGCCGTCTCCGACGAGATCTTAAAACGCGCCGCCGACAGCTATCGCCGTATCCGCAACACCGCGCGCTTCCTGCTGGCGAACCTGAACGGTTTCGATCCGGTAAAAGACATGGTGAAACCGGAAGAGATGGTCGTGCTGGATCGCTGGGCGGTCGGCTGCGCGAAAGCCGCGCAGGACGATATCGTGAAAGCGTATGAAGCTTACGATTTCCACGAAGTGGTGCAGCGCCTGATGCGCTTCTGCTCCATCGAAATGGGCTCGTTCTATCTCGATATCATCAAAGACCGTCAGTACACGGCGAAAGCCGACAGCGTGGCGCGCCGCAGCTGCCAGACCGCGCTCTATCACATCAGTGAAGCGCTGGTACGCTGGATGGCGCCGATCCTCTCCTTCACCGCGGATGAAGTGTGGGGCTACCTGCCGGGCGAGCGCGAGAAGTACGTCTTTACCGGCGAATGGTACGACGGCCTGTTTGGTCTTGCCGATACCGAAGCGATGAACGACGCTTACTGGGATGCGCTGCTGAAAGTGCGCGGCGAAGTGAACAAGGTGATTGAGCAGGCGCGCGCCGATAAGAAAGTCGGCGGCTCGCTGGAAGCAGCGGTCACCCTGTACGCGGAGCCGGAACTGGCGGCTAAACTCACCGCGCTTGGCGAGGAATTGCGATTTGTCCTGTTGACCTCGCAGGCGAAGGTTGAGGATTATGCCAGCGCCGCCGCCGATGCCCAGCAGAGCGAACTGCTCAAAGGGCTGAAAGTGGCGCTCGCAAAAGCCGAAGGTGAGAAGTGCCCGCGCTGCTGGCACTACACCACCGATGTCGGCAAGGTGGCGGAACACGCAGAAATCTGCGGTCGCTGTGTCAGCAACGTCGCCGGTGACGGCGAAAAACGTAAGTTTGCCTGATGAGTAAACCGATTCTTTCAACCGGTCTGCGCTGGCTGTGGCTGGTGGTGGTCGTGCTGATTGTCGATCTGGGTAGCAAGGCGTTAATCCTCCAGCACTTCGCGCTGGGGGAGACGGTCTCGCTGTTCCCGTCGCTCAATCTGCATTATGCGCGCAACTACGGCGCGGCATTCAGCTTCCTCGCGGACAAAGGCGGCTGGCAGCGCTGGTTCTTCGCCGGTATCGCTATCGGTATCTGCGTGCTGCTGGCGGTCATGATGTATCGCGCGAAGGCGAGCCAGAAGCTCAACAACATTGCTTACGCGCTGATTATTGGCGGCGCGCTGGGCAATCTGTTTGACCGTCTGTGGCACGGCTTTGTGGTCGATATGATTGATTTCTACGTCGGCGACTGGCACTTCGCGACGTTCAATCTGGCCGATACCGCTATCTGTATCGGCGCCGCATTAGTCGTGCTGGAAGGCTTCCTGCCTTCCAAACAGAAAGCCACGGCATAAACCCTGGCCGGGCAGCGTTCGCTGACCCGGCCCACAGAATGTGCGGCCTTCCGTAGGCCCGATAAGCGTAACGCACCGGGCAAACAGACGACCCAAAATAAGTGAGCAACCTGCATGTCTACATCCATACAGAGCAACAGCGCGGTGCTTGTGCACTTTACGCTGAAGCTTGAAGACGGCTCCACAGCGGAGTCCAGCCGCAACAGCGGCAAACCCGCGCTGTTTCGCCTGGGTGACGGCTCGCTGTCGCAGGGCCTGGAGCGCGAGTTGCTCGGCCTGCATGCCGGCGACAAAAAAGCGTTTACGCTACTGCCGGAAGACGCTTTCGGCACGCCAAGCCCGGATCTTATCCAGTACTTTTCCCGCCGCGAGTTTATCGACGCGGGCGAGCCGGACATCGGCGCTATCATGCTCTTTACCGCAATGGACGGCAGCGAAATGCCGGGCGTCATCCGCGAAATCAACGGCGACTCCATCACGGTGGATTTCAACCATCCGCTCGCCGGGCATACCCTTCATTTTGATATAGACGTGCTGGAGATCGATCCGGCGCTGGAGAGTTCTGATGCAGATCCTGTTGGCTAACCCGCGCGGCTTCTGCGCAGGCGTGGACCGCGCTATCAGCATTGTGGAAAACGCGCTGGCCATTTACGGCGCGCCTATCTACGTTCGCCATGAAGTCGTGCATAACCGTTATGTGGTGGACAGCCTGCGCGAGCGCGGCGCGATTTTTATCGAGCAAATCAGCGAAGTGCCGGATGGCGCGATCCTGATTTTCTCCGCCCACGGCGTCTCTCAGGCGGTTCGCAATGAAGCGAAAAGCCGCGATCTGACGGTGTTTGACGCCACCTGCCCGCTGGTGACCAAAGTGCATATGGAAGTGGCGCGCTCCAGCCGCCGCGGCGAAGAAGCCATTCTTATCGGCCACGCCGGACACCCGGAAGTGGAAGGCACGATGGGCCAGTACAGCAACCCGGAAGGGGGCATGTACCTGGTGGAATCGCCGGATGATGTCTGGAAAATCACCGTGAAGGATGAAAATAATCTCTCCTTTATGACCCAGACGACGCTGTCAGTGGATGACACATCCGAGGTGATCGACGCGCTGCGCAGCCGTTTTCCGAAAATCGTCGGCCCACGTAAAGATGACATCTGCTACGCCACCACCAACCGTCAGGAAGCCGTGCGCGCGCTGGCGGAGCAGGCGGACGTAGTGTTAGTGGTCGGGTCGAAAAACTCCTCTAACTCCAACCGTCTGGCGGAGCTGGCCCAGCGTATGGGCAAAACGGCCTATCTTATCGACGACGCGAACGACATTCAGGAAGCCTGGGTGAAAACCGCCGACTGTGTAGGCGTGACCGCAGGCGCCTCAGCGCCGGATATTCTGGTGCAGAACGTCATCACGCGCCTCAAAGCGCTCGGCGGCAGCGATGCCCATGAGCTGACCGGCCGTGAAGAGAACATCGTGTTCGAAGTGCCGAAGGAGCTGCGCATCGACGCGCGCGAAGTGCAGTAAATTTCACGCGCGAGAAGCGATGACATCACAGACGGGGAGCCAGGCGCTCCCCGTTTTCATTCAGGCTTCGTCTTCATCCTGCATCAGGGCGCTGCGTCCGCCGTCCATGACGATAGTGGTGCCCGCAATAAACCCGGCGCGCTCGCTTGCCAGAAACAGACACAGCTCGCCGACCTCTTCGGGGCGGCCAATGCGCCCGACCGGATGTTTACGTACCGTTTTTTCCCGCACACGTTGCGCATCCGGGTGGCTGTCAAACCACGCCTGGTTGCCTGCGGTGTCGATAAATCCCGGCGCGATGCCCACGGTACGAACCTCCGGGCCCCATTCGATGGTGAGGCTCTGCACCAGCGAGAGCAGGGCGCGCTTGCTGATGTTGTAAGGCGCGCAGCCTGGCATTGTGGAAAACGCATGGTTAGACGTGATGATTAACATCACCCCATGGCTTTTTGCCAGCGGTTCACGCGCGCATTTCGCCAGAAACCAGTGCGAGCGCAGGTTGAGCTCAAGATTATGCGTCCATGTTTCCAGGCTGCAATCGACGCCTGCAAACACATTTTTCCCGGCGTTCGACACCACAACGTCAATACGTCCCGCCAGTGCCAGCGCCTCCTCAACAAACTGCTGGATGTGCCCGGTTTGCGTCATATCTACGGAAAAGTAAAAAAACTGCCCGGGCCAGGCCGCCAGCAATGTCTGTACCTGCGGCGCGTTTTCAGAAGACGGGAGCGCGCAGCCGATCACCAGGTCGCCGTGCGCTAAAAAAACAGTGGCGATGGCGTGGCCGATCCCCTGACTGGCGCCGGTCACGATGACCACGCGCGGAGTCTGTCGTAATGTCATGGCGTTATTCCCTCACAAGGAAAATTCTTCGATAAGCCGGGCAATAGCCTGACGATCGGCCTGCGTCAGCGGCCAGCCTGGATGGCGGCAGTAGTCGCTCGCGATAATGCCCCGGCGGTACAGCAGCGTTTTTTCCGCCTGGATGATGTACTCACAATGGCTCATCCACTGCTGGATCCAGGGCAGGAGCCGCTGATGCAGCGCCTGCGCTTCGGCTTCCTCCCCCGCCTGCCAGTGGCGGTAAATCCGCACATAGACTTCGGTAAACGAACAGCCAGGCATTACGCCTCTGGCGCCAGCCTCCAGCATTTGCAGCATATACAGGCCCGCATAGCCATTGAGCACGCCCGCCTGCGGCGCGTCGGCGAGAAACGCCCGGGTATATTCCACCGGCGGGTTGCATTCGATTTTGAACACCGCGTGCGGGTAGCGCGTCGCCACGGCCGCCAGCTGTTCCGGCGGGACAGACAACCCAGTTTCACCCGGCGCGTACTGCACCATCACCGGAATATCTACCGCTTCCAGCACCGCGAAAATATGTTCCTGGATAGCCTGCGGGCGAGGTTGCAGGAAGAATGGGGGCAGCAACATCAGCGCGTCAGCGCCCAGCGCCTGATACTCTCTGGCGCGTTTTACCGCCAGCTCGGTACTGTGATCGGTCACAGAGAGGGCGCGAAATAAAGGGCTGCCGGAGAGCGTATGGATAAACCTCTGCGCCAGCCGATCGCGCTCTGTGTCGCTGAGTTTGGGAAACTCGCTGGCGATGCCAAACAGCGTGACGCCATCCGCGCCGGTCGCGGCGAGATGCTCCAGTAAGCGAACAAAGCTGCGCTCGTCGATATCGCCGTTCGCGGTAAACGGCATCGCCACGATGGGATTTACGCCTGCGATACTGGCAGCGTCATAAGCGTTACTCATGCCTCATCCTCCCGGTCTGCCAGCACGGCGCCCTGCGCGGCGGGCAGCGCCCAGCGGCGATAGAGACGCAGAAAGCCGCGCGGGACTTCCTTATAGACCGGCTGCCACACGGCGCGGCGCAGGGCCAGCGTGTCGTCATCCACATGTAAAATCAGAAGGCGATCCGGAATATGGATGGAGATTTCATCGCCGTCTTTCACCAGGCCCAGCGCGCCGCCGTCGGCCGCTTCCGGCGAGATATGCCCGACAAACAGGCCTCGATTCGAGCCGGAGAAACGCCCGTCCGTGATCAGCGCGCAGTGGTCAGATAACCCCATGCCTTCCAGACATTTCATCGGCTTATACATTTCCGGCATCCCCGGCCCGCCTTTTGGCCCTTCGTAGCGCAACACCAGCACGCTGCCAGGCGGAATGCTGCCGGACATAATGGCCTCCACGGCCTCCTGTTCGCTGTTGAACACCACGGCCGGGCCACGGAAGATCATTAAATGCTCGGGAACGGCAGCGGGTTTCACTACGCAGCCCAGCGGCGACAGATTGCCGTGCAGTACCGCCACGCCCGCCTCGTTACGCACCGGGATGGCTAAGGTATGAATAACGTCCGGGCGCGGGCTGCGATGGCCTGCGGCAATGAGCTGCGCTTTGGTTTTCCCGGAAACCGTCATGGCGGACGTCTTCATCAGCGAGGCGATCTCCCGCTCCACCGCCGGTACGCCGCCTGCCTCATGAAAATCGATCATGTCGTATTCCGATGCCGGATATAACGACGCCACCAGCGGCACCTGATGGCTGAGCGCGTCAAACGCCGCCAGCGGCAGATGGCCCAGCCCGGCTTCATAGTGGATGGCCTGCAAATGCAAAATAGCGTTGGTCGAGCCGCCGGTCGCCAGCAGATAGACCATCGCATTGTGGATGGATTCCGGGGTGATTAGCTGGCGGGCGTTCATGCCATGGGTGACCAGCTTCACGGCCTGACGCCCGGTTTCTGTCGCACAGGTACGGCGCTGCGCTGAAATCGCGGGTAGCGTGCTGCTGCCCGGCAGGCTCATGCCTAATACTTCAGCGATGCAGCACATCGTGTTGGCGGTGCCGTACATGGTGCAGGAGCCGGGGCCGGGCTCTGCAATGTTTTCGATGTGGGCGAACTCGGCCTCGGTTATCTCTCCACGTTTCTTCCAGCCGATGGCTTCGGTGACGATATTGCCATCCCAGTGCTTGCCCTGGTATTGCGCCGGGTACATCGGCCCGCCGTTTACCATAATCGCCGGAATGTCCAGACGGGCGGCGGCCATCAGCATCGCCGGAACGATTTTGTCGCAGGAGCCGAGCAGCACCATGCCGTCAAAGCGATGGGCGCGCACCATGGTTTCAATCGAGGCGGCAATCACTTCCCGCGCGGCGAGAATGTAGCGCATGCCCAGATGCCCTTCGGCGATGCCGTCGCAGGGCGCGATAGTGCCAAACACCATCCCGACGCCGCCCGCTTCATCGATGCCCTGTAAAACGTTCGCCGTCAGCTCGTTCAGATTGACATGCCCGGCGGTGGCGTTGGTATAGCTGTTGACCACCGCAATGACCGGGCGGCGCAACTGTTCGTCCGTGTGGCCCATCGATTTATACAGCGCGCGTTTCAGCGCGCCGTTATCGCCTTCCAGTATCGGATTAAAATGGGTATTACAGTGGGCGCATCCTTCGTTACAGCTCATAGTCATCCTCTTTTACATCAGTTAGCGACGTGCCGTCGCATCGACAGAAGGGGCAGTGTCAGACTGCTCATCATGGGGTTCAGATGCCGCAAGGCGTTTTTTGGGGTTCGCCAGACGCGCGGGCAGGGCAAGGATCAGCGGCGCGCACAACAGCAGGAAGCCAGCCAGAATGTAGAGCCCCGTGTCGGTGCGGCCGGTGGCGTCTTTCAGCCAGCCCAGTACGGTCGGGCCGAAGAAACCGGCGAGGTTGCCGATGGAATTGACCAGCGCGATGCCTGCCGCGGCGGCGGTGCCGGACAGCATCGCGCCCGGCAGACTGATATAGGTGGGAATGAGCGCCAGCGTGCCGGACATCGCAAGGCAAATCCACGTCATCATCCAGAAGGTGGACGTGCTGCACCAGGCGCTCAGCGCAAGGCCAATGCCGCCGATGAGCGCCGGGACGGCGATATGCCAGCGGCGCTCCTGCTTCAAATCGGAGTGATGGCTGTTCCACACCATAAACACCGCGCCGCACACATACGGCAACGCGGCGAGTAAGCCAATGTAGATATCGTCGCTGACGCCGGAGGTTTTAATGATCGACGGCAGCCAGAAATTAATGCCGTAATAACCGATGTTGAAGCTAAAAAAGATCAGCGCCAGCAGCCAGACATAGCCGTTGTTAAACATATCTTTCAGGCTGCGATCGGCTCTGCCGTGGCGGGCGCGCTCGCGGTTCAGCGCGTCTTTCGCCATATCGCCGATAACCACCTGTTTTTCGGTTTCGCTCAGCCAGCGTGCGGCCTTCACGTCATTATCGAGATAGCGCAACACCACAAACGCCAGCACAAAAGAGGGGATCGCCTCGACAAGAAACAGCCATTGCCAGTTATGCAGCCCTTCCACGCCCTCAAACAGCGTCAGAATTAGCCCCGACAGCGGACTGCCGATAATGGTTGAGAGCGGCGTGACCAGAATAAACAGCCCCAGCGTGCGGGCGGAGCGCCAGGAAGGGAACCACAGCGTTAGATAGAAGACGATGCCCGGAAAGAATCCGGCTTCGGCGACGCCCAGTAAAAAGCGCAGCACGTAAAACTGCGTCGGGGTGCTGATAAAAATCATCGCCGCCGACAGCACCGCCCAGGTCACCATAATGCGGGCTATCCAGAAACGCGGGCCGAAGCGCTGCATCAGCAGATTGCTCGGCAGCTCAAACAGAAAGTAACCGATAAAGAAAATCCCGGCGCCGAGGCCATAAACCGTGTCGCTGAAGTTCAGCGCATCCTGCATATGCAGTTTGGCGAAACCGACGTTGACGCGGTCAAGGTAGGCGAAGAAATAGCACAGGATCAGAAACGGGATGAGCCTGCGGGTTATTTTGCGATAGACCTTATCTTCAGATGTCAGAAGCATGTCATTAACCTCCAGGAGAGCAACTTAGCGCGCGGTCGCAGCGCGGGGAGCATCAGACGCAACAGGCTGACCAATAAGGCGCAGCGGCGCGCCGTTCATCAGGTTGCGTTCGATGTCTTCCAGAGAGATATTTTTGGTTTCCGGCACAAACAGCAGCGTCAGAACAATGCACACGACATTGAGCAGGCCATACAGCCAGAAGGTGTTCGGACTACCGATAGTGTCGATAAGCGTCAGGAAAGAAGCGCCAATGATCATATTGGCTATCCAGTTCGCCATCGTGGAACAGGTGACCCCGAAATCGCGCCCGGCCAGCGGCTGGATCTCCGAGCACAACACCCAGATAAGCGGACCGGCGCTCATGGCGAAACCCGTGATGAAAAGCAGCAGGATCAGCACCGCCAGATATTGCCCGACGGCGCTGTGCAGCCCGCTGTAAAACATGAAGCCGAGAATGCCCATGCAAACCGCCATCACTGCGAACCCCAGTTTCAGGACAGGCTTGCGGCCCCAACGATCCACAAGGCCAATCGCAATAAAGGTGGCGAGCACATTCGTCAGCCCGGCGATCACGGTGCCCCACATCTGCTGTCGGGTTGTGGCGAATCCGGCGATTTCAAAGATTTTCGGCGCGTAGTACATGATGACCGTCATGCCGGTGAACTGCTGCATAAACTGCAACAGAATGCCAAGGCCGGTGGAGCGGCGAAAATGGGCGTTGTGACGGAATAATTGCCAGCCGCGCTGTTTTATTTTTACGCTTTCACGGATCTGGTTTAGCTCGTGCTGCGCGTCTTTATCGCTGTTACGCAGTCGTTTAAGTACGCTCGCCGCCAGCGCATCACGGCGTTTCATCATCAGCCAGCGCGGGCTTTCCGGCAGCGTCAGCACGCCGATAAACAGCACCACTGCCGGAAAGGTGATAATGCCCAACATCCAGCGCCAGTGGCCGCCGCCGCTCAGGGCCGTATCAGAAATGAACGCGGCCAGAATGCCGATAGTGATCATCAGCTGATACAGCGAAATCATACTGCCGCGAATACGTTCCGGGGCGATTTCAGAGAGATACAGCGGCGCCGTGAACGAGGCCACGCCGACCGCCAGACCCAGAATAAAGCGCGCTATCGCCAGCATTGGCATATTCCCTGCCGCCGCGCAGCCGAGCGAGCCGACGACAAACAGCGTGGCGCCGAGCAACAGGCTTCTGCGGCGGCCCAGCGAGGAGGACATCGGGCCGCTGCACAGCGCGCCCAGCGCCGCGCCGAACATCATGACGCTGACCACAATTTCCTGCTGGTGGCTGTTAAGGTCGAATGTTCGCGCGAGAAACGGTAGCGCGCCTGCGATGACGCCCATATCGAGGCCAAACAGCAACCCGGCGAGCGCCGCGAGAAAGCAGACGGTAAACGCCTGCCGGTTCAAAGTGTGAGAGTGTGTTGAAGTCGTCATAATCGGTCCCGTGTCAGAAAAGGATCACAGCCGAAAACGGTTTTCAGGCTGGCCGGTCAACGTTGTTTTTAGAATTAACAGTGCGCCATCAAGCGGGCCGGGATGCGCGATGCCATCCCTGGCGGAGGTGATGTAGAGATCGCTGAGCGTGTCGCCGCCAAAGGCGCAACTACTCGGTTGCAGTACCGGCAGCGCGAAGGATTCTTCTTCCCGCATCGTCCCGGCGCGCAGGGCGTGACAAACCAGCTTTCCCGCGCCCCAGCGGGCATTTATCAGATGTCCATCCATGCTCAGGGCGGAGCCGTCCGCAATGCCCTCGACCTCATATTCCTGAAGAAGAGTGAATTCAGGCGGCCTGAACGCGGCGCGGTAAAAACGGTGACGCAGCGAATCGGCAAACCACTGCGCGTCTTCATACCAGACCATGGTATTGGGCACCCACTGCCGCGCCAGCAGAATCTGCGGCGCGGTAGCGCCGGGCTCCAGGCGGTACCAGCGGCCGATGGCCTGCGCTGCCTGCGGCTCCATCGTGCTGAACCACAGCGCGCCGTCGGGCGCGATAGCCGCGTCGTTCGGCCGGGTGCGGGTTTCGCTTTCCGGCCACGGCAGAAGCAGCGACATGCGCGCCCGGTCGTAGTCATAAATCCCTATGCCCGTCTGGCTGACGACCAGAAAATGGTCGCTCCGGGTCGTCAGCAATACCGCGCTGGTGAAGCGGGGCATATCGCGAATCGTGAGGCGCTGCGTTGACGGCCAGTAGCGCAGCAGTTTGCCTGCCAGAATGTCGACCCACAGCAGCGAGGCGCTGCGATCGCACCACACCGGGGTTTCGCCGAGCCGGGCGCGCCAGGCGCCAATGGGGACGGGATCGCCGCGAAAGTACGTCATCACGCGTCTGCCAGGATGTGCCAGGCCTGCCGGAACGCGCCAGCGCGCAGGCGTAAATCGTGCAGGCTCATCCCCGCCTGATACAGCGCGCCCCCAAGCCCGAAGCCATCCGCGCCAGCCCGACGATAAGCGCCCATCTGCGTCGGATCAGGCTGAATGCCGCCTACCGGTAAACAGACGAGGTGTGGCGGCAGTACCGCGCGCAGGGCTTTCACGATGGCCGGGGTAATCTGTTCTGCCGGAAAGAGTTTCAGCGCGCTGGCGCCTGCGCCGATAGCGCTAAAGGCTTCGGTGGGCGTTATCACGCCGGGAAGGCTTATCAGCCCCCGCTCGCGGGTGCGGCGAATCACCGCCGGGCAGCCGTCGGGAGAGACGATAAGCTGTCCGCCGCATCTCGCCACGTGGTCGACCTGTTCCGGGGTTAGAACCGTCCCTGCGCCGACTCTGGCGCTATCGCCCACCACCTCACGCATCAGCCTGATGGACGTCAGCGCCGAAGGACTGTTAAGCGGAACCTCAAGCCAGTGAAAACCTGCGTTAACCAGAATTTCTGCCGCGGGTTGCGCGTCGGCGGGCGTGATCCCGCGCAGAATAGCGATAAGCGGCAGCGTCTCCTGCTGCCAGCAGGTATAAAAGTCCGTCGGTGTCATGGATGAGTGTCCCGAAGCAGGGCACGGATGGCGGCCATACCGCGAAGGAAGCAAGCGTCGCCGTCTGCGGCATGTAATGTCAGATGAAACGCCGGAGCGGCAAGCTGGTAGCGGGCCGTGAGCGAAGGGGAGCCCACTACCCAGATATCGTCGGTGCCAGGCATCGCGGCCAGCTCATACCCAATCAGCAGGCCGGAAAGATAGCTATGGACATGCTCCGGGGCGATGTCGCCTGCCAGCCGTCGCGTGCGGGCAGAAAAAATCAGATGGCTGAATGGCGCGCTCTGCTCAGCGCTCTCCACCCCCGCGAGAAAACTAAGCCGATCCTCATGCTGCGGCGGCAGATCGCGCCCGAGTAGCGAGTGCTCACTCAGCACTGAAAACAGTTCGCCGGTCATAAACGTTGAAAAATGGGTAATGGCGCCCTGACGCATAAAAACATGCTTACTGTGCGTGCCGGGCAGAATGACCGCATGGCGCGCCGCGGGATGCAGCGCATTAAGCCCCATCAACTGCACTTCTTCCCCCCGCATCACGTCAGGCAGGCCGAATGCGCTGACGCAACTGACGCCGGGGATAATCCATGTCGCACCGCCCCACGGCGTGACGAGCGGGAACGCCTTCGCCGCCAGCGACGCGGTACTGGCAGGCGTGGTGACATACGGCACTTCCTGCCAGCCCTGACGCGATCCCACCATGCCAGCCATCAGAACCGGCAACGCGCCATAATCCTGAAGCCATTGCGCCAGGTGGCGTAGCGACGTGGTGGCAAAGGCGTTTTTCTCTACGAACAATAAACCGCAGTCGTGAAAAGATCTGGCAATAACGTCTTGCTTATCAAGGAGAAAGGCGCGAAAGTTGGTCGTGCCCCAGTCGATGGCGATCCAGTACCTGCTCATGATGTAGTACAAACCTAGTTATCTTGTAATACAAGAAGGATGGAGCAAAAAATAGCCACAATCTGTGAGAGGGATCGGAATTACGTCAGAAGAGGATCGAAGAAATCAGAGAATGCGATCGACGAAAGCGGGGCGTTCCTGCCAGATGCTTTTCCCGGCGGCATGTAGCAGGATAGTGCGCATACAGACCCTGGCCTCATCGACCTGTCGCAGTCGAATGGCTTCAAACAGGCGGAAGTGTTCATCGATGGCTGTGTGGGTGAGTCGCACATCGGCTTCCAGCGTCTGGCGAAAGGAAAGCATCATCGCGGCGCTCAGCGCATTGCCAAGCGCGAGCAAAAACGGGTTGTGCGTTGCACGCAGCAGCGCCTGGTGAAAAGCCATATCCCCGGCTTCAAAAGCCGCTTTTTCTGCTTCCGTTTGCCCACGGCGCATCAATCCCAGCGCATCTTCCATGGCTGCCAGATCGTGCGCGTCGGCGTTAATCGCCGCCAGGGCCGCCACGCTGGGTTCAAAAATAAGGCGCGTGAGCATTAACTGTTCAACCAGTTGTGCATCGACTTTGCCTTCGGCGAGCCAGCCCAGCACGTCAAGGTCAAGCAGGCTCCACTGCTCCCGGGCGTTAACCGTGCTGCGTTTTTTAGCCTGAATAGCGATAAGCCCTTTGGCCGCAAGCGTCGCCAGCGCATTACGGATAGAAGTACGGGAAACGTTATATTCGGCCGCCAGCTCGTTTTCGCCGGGTAACGATAAACCCGCCGCCAGCTCGCCCCGCATAATGCGCCCGGCAAGGTGCCGGGTAACGGATTCAGAAACACTGGCCTGCGCAACTTTCATGACAATTCCCGGCTAAATTTGAAGACGATGATGTGTTACATAGTAAGCCAACCACGAGCGAAATAGCTAACAAACGCATAAGGGAGAATCACTTATGGAAGCCATTCCCATCCTTCTCGACACCGATCCTGGCATTGACGACGCCGTGGCTATCGCCGCCGCGCTGTTTTCGCCCGCGCTGGATTTACAACTCATCACCACTGTCGCAGGGAATGTGTCTGTGGAGAAAACGACCCGCAACGCGTTACAGCTGCTGCATTTCTGGAACGCGGACGTGCCGGTGGCGCAGGGCGCCGCCACACCGCTGGCGCGCCCGCTGCGCGATGCCGCGTCGGTTCACGGCGAATCGGGAATGGAAGGCTACACGTTTGTCGAACATGACCGGCTGACGCTCGACGTTCCGGCGTTTCAGGCCATTTACGAACGCCTGATGACCGCCACGGAGCCGCTGACGCTCGTCACCATCGGGCCGCTGACCAATATCGCGCTGCTGCTGACGCACTACCCGGCGTGTAAAGCGAAAATCAAACGGTTGGTGATGATGGGCGGCTCTTCAGGACGCGGCAACTTTACCCCCAACGCCGAGTTTAATATCGCCATCGATCCGGAAGCCGCCGCGCGGGTGTTTGACAGCGGCATTGAGATAGTGATGTGCGGGCTGGATGTCACCAACCAGGCGGTGCTCACGCCGGATTATCTCGCCGCGCTGCCGTCGCTTAACCGCACCGGGAAAATGCTGCACGCGCTGTTCAGCCACTACCGCAGCGGCAGCATGACGACGGGCCTGCGTATGCATGATCTCTGCGCCATCGCCTGGCTGGTTAAGCCTGAACTGTTCACGCTCAGGTCCTGCTTCGTGGCGGTGGAGACGCGCGGCGACTACACGGCGGGCGCCACGGTAGTGGATATCGAAGGGCGGTTAAACCGACCGGCGAATGCGCTGGTTGCGCTCGGTATCGATGTGGCCGCGTTTCGTGAATGGGTCGCGCAGACGCTCATGCTGGCCCCTTAGCAGAGCCTTTCCGTCAGGTAGTCGATGAGCGCCCGGATTTTGGCGGGCATATGGCGGCTCGTCGACCACAGCAGCCAGAGCTTGCCGGAATAGCTGCTGATAAATTCCCACTCCGGCAACACCTGAACAATCTCGCCTGCCGCCAGCGCGTCGCTGGCGGTAAAGCGCGGCAGGCTGCCGATGCCCAGATGGCGCTTTACGGCATCGAGACGCACGCCGGTATGGTTAGCGGCGTACCGCCCGTGCGTCTGCACCACCACGCTTTTCCCGTCGCGACGAAACTTCCAGCGCGCATCCGCCGCCGTTTCGCCAAGGCTGATGCAGCTGTGCTGGCGTAATGCCTGCGGCGTTTCCGGCGTGCCGTGGCGCGCCAGATAGTCCGGCGTGGCGCACAACAGATGGTCTATCTGCATCAGCGGTTTGCCGTATAGCCCAGGGGAGGGGGAATCGGTAATGCGTAGCGCCAGATCCACCTCGTCATCAATCAGATCCATATACCGGTCTTCCAGGCGCAGACAGATATCCACTTCCGGGTAGCGCGCCAGAAACGCTTCCATCAACGGGTGGATCACGAAGCGGCCTACCGCTTTCGGCACGCCGAGCGTGACGCGCCCCTGCGGCGCCTGTGAGGCGGTACCGCCCTGAGCCATCACGTCACGGGCGGCGTCCATCATGCTGGCGGCGCGCTGAAACACGCCGCTGCCTGCCTCGCTGAGGCGCAATTTGCGCGTGGTGCGAACCAGCAGCTTGCAGCCCAGCTCGCGCTCCAGGCGGGAGACGCTGCGGCTGACGGAAGAGGGTGTGCTGCCGAGCTTGCGCGCGGCGGCGGAGAAGCTGCCGGACTCCACCACCTGAACAAAAACCGCGATATCGGGCAGAAGGGCTAAATTCATATTTGTGCGCCTGGTGCAAAGGTTCGTTGTCGCCGTGCAGGATTATCGCTGCGGGAATAATAAATATACTGTGTGGTGAACCGGGAGGACAACGATGACACACAGAGAGTACTACCTGAGCGACGCGCTACAGGGCGAAGCGAACGTGTTGCGCTGCGAGCAAAACGCGCAGGGCGATTATGAAGTCGAGCTGGATACGACGCTGTTTCACCCGCAGGGCGGCGGACAGCCCTCTGACAGCGGCACGATAAACGGCGCGCCGGTGCTGCGCGTGGAAAACCGCGGCGACACGGTCATTCATCTGCTGGCGCAGCCAGTAGCGACAGGCCCCGCCACGCTTGTGGTCGACGAAGCGCTGCGCAAGCGTCATACCCGCTGGCACTCTGCGGGCCATCTGATTGGTTATGCGGGCGAGCAGCTCGGCTGGCAGCCGGTGAAAGCGCACCACTGGCCCGGCGAAGGGAAAATTACGTTTGCCCCGGCGCAGGCTTCAGACGCGCCTGACGCCGACGCGTTAAGCGAGAAAATCGCCGCCTGGATCGCCGCCGACCTGCCGCGCTATGTTGGTTTCATTGACGGGCGGCGGCAGGTGCGCTTCGGCGAACTGCCCGTTTACGGCTGCGGGGGGACGCATGTGGCATCGTTGTCCCAGGTCGGCGAGGTGACGCTTACCAGCATTAAAGTGAAAAAAGGCCAGTTGCTGGTGGCTTATCAGCTGGCGGATTAAGGCTCGCGGCAGGCGGCGCGCCTGCCGTATTACCCTGCTATAACCCTAAAAATATCAGGTGATCCACGCCTTTTACTGATATCCCCGCCGTTTTGTCATAAATTTCTAATTATCCATGTTTTCAGCTGGCAGCCTGCGGGCTGGCTGGTTAACCTGAGAACGATTTCTAAGCAATCTGAAGAGTATAACTATGCAAGAAGCACAGGTCCGCGTTGCGATCGCGGGAGCGAATGGCCGTATGGGACGGCAGTTAATCCAGGCGGCACTCGCGATGGACGGCGTGGCGCTGGGGGCCGCGCTGGTGCGCGAAGGCTCCTCGCTGCTGGGCGCGGATGCGGGCGAACTGGCGGGCGCAGGCGCGACCGGCGTAACCCTCCAGAGCAGCATTGAGGCGGTGAAAAATGACTTTGACGTACTTATCGATTTTACGCGTCCTGAAGGCACCTTAGCGTACCTGGCGTTTTGCCGCGCGCACGGTAAAGGCATGGTTATCGGCACGACCGGGTTTGACGATGCCGGTAAAGCGGCCATCCGTGAAGCCGCCGCGGCGATCCCTGTAGTCTTTGCCGCCAACTTTAGCGTTGGGGTGAACGTGATGCTGAAACTGCTCGAAAAAACCGCGCAGGTCATGGGCGATTACACCGATATCGAAATTATTGAAGCGCATCACCGCCATAAAGTGGATGCGCCTTCCGGCACGGCGCTCGCAATGGGCGAGGCGATTGCCGGCGCCCTGAATAAAGATCTGCAAAGCTGCGCGGTCTATGCGCGTGAAGGCCACACTGGCGAGCGCGTGCCCGGCACCATTGGGTTTGCTACGGTGCGCGCGGGCGATATCGTCGGTGAACACACCGCCATGTTCGCCGACATCGGCGAGCGCATCGAAATTACGCACAAAGCGTCGAGCCGAATGACGTTTGCGAATGGCGCAGTTAGATCTGCATTCTGGTTAAAAGGACGCGAAACAGGCCTTTATGATATGCGAGATGTGCTGAATTTGAATGGATTATGATTTTTATTACCCATCGTGATGTGGTTATTACAATCATAAGTTTATGATTGAAGGGGCAATAATTTATTGCCCTTTTTTATTTCTTCTTTTTTTAACGATCTAACCTGTAAACCTGATTTAAGTCGTCAAAAAATAGTATTTATGAGCATTTTTCCGTTAACGGTTTGTGAATTTTGACCGTTTGGTCCGTTTTAAAAGCTGTGTTATGATTCGTTTTTACTTTTCTTGCTGAGCAACCGTTTTCTGCGCTTCGTTTTCTTTGGTTTTTACCCGTCATTTCTTCTCTTTTCATCAAAGCCCTCAAAAAAACAATAAAAAGTGCGTTTTAAGGTAGACTTCCCTGTGGGTTCTCTCTAGAATGCCGCCGTTTGCCAAAAATTCGCTGTTCAGGCGTTTTTGCGTTGATTTAGCCATACTGGTTGAATTAATATGCAAATAAATTGACTGTTTATTCCCTGGAGGACGTTTTGATTAAGTCAGCGCTGTTGGTTCTGGAAGACGGAACCCAATTCTACGGTCGGGCCATCGGGGCAACAGGTACGGCAGTAGGGGAAGTCGTTTTCAATACTTCAATGACCGGTTATCAAGAAATCCTCACTGATCCTTCCTACTCCCGCCAGATCGTCACTCTCACTTATCCTCATATTGGTAATGTCGGCACCAACGACGCTGACGCTGAATCCTCTCAGGTGCACGCCCAGGGCCTTGTGATCCGCGATTTACCGCTGATTGCGAGCAACTACCGCAACACCGAGGATCTCTCTTCTTACCTGAAGCGCCATAACATCGTGGCGATTGCCGATATCGATACCCGCAAGCTGACGCGTCTGCTGCGTGAGAAGGGCGCTCAGAACGGTTGCATCATCGCAGGGGATAATGTCGATGCCGCGCTGGCGCTGGAAAAAGCGAAAGCCTTCCCGGGCCTGAACGGCATGGATCTGGCGAAAG
Organism: Cronobacter turicensis z3032; assembly: GCA_000027065.2. NCBI lineage: Bacteria > Pseudomonadati > Pseudomonadota > Gammaproteobacteria > Enterobacterales > Enterobacteriaceae > Cronobacter > Cronobacter turicensis. The sequence goes on from FN543093.2 coordinate 721,787, forward strand.
AAGTGACCACGACTGAAGCCTACAGCTGGACGCAGGGCAGCTGGACGCTTTCAGGCGAACTGCCGGAAGCGAAAAAAGAAGAAGAGCTGCCTTACCACGTGGTGGCGTATGACTACGGCGTGAAGCGCAACATCCTGCGCATGCTGGTGGACAGAGGCTGCCGCCTGACGGTTGTTCCGGCACAAACCTCCGCTGAAGACGTCCTGAAAATGAACCCGGACGGCGTGTTCCTCTCCAACGGCCCTGGCGACCCGGCGCCGTGCGACTATGCCATCGACGCTATCCAGAAATTCCTCGAAACCGACGTGCCGGTCTTCGGCATCTGCCTCGGCCACCAGTTGCTGGCGCTCGCGAGCGGCGCGAAAACCGTGAAAATGAAGTTTGGTCACCACGGCGGCAACCACCCGGTGAAAGATATCGACAACAACCGCGTGATGATCACCGCCCAGAACCACGGTTTTGCGGTGGATGAAGCGACCATGCCGTCAACGCTGCGCGTGACTCATAAATCCCTGTTCGATAACACGCTCCAGGGGATTCACCGCACGGATAAACCGGCTTTCAGCTTCCAGGGCCACCCTGAAGCGAGCCCCGGCCCGCATGACGCCGCGCCGCTGTTTGACCACTTTATCGAATTAATTGAGCAGTATCGTAAGACCGCCAAATAATCGGGAGAAAGAGAGCAATGCCAAAACGTACAGATATTAAAAGCATCCTGATTCTTGGCGCAGGCCCGATTGTGATCGGCCAGGCGTGCGAATTCGACTACTCCGGCGCCCAGGCGTGTAAAGCGCTGCGCGAAGAGGGCTACCGCGTCATTCTGGTGAACTCCAACCCGGCGACGATCATGACCGACCCGGAGATGGCCGATGCCACCTACATCGAGCCGATCCACTGGGAAGTAGTGCGTAAAATCATTGAAAAAGAGCGCCCGGACGCGGTGCTGCCGACCATGGGCGGCCAGACGGCGCTTAACTGCGCGCTGGAGCTGGAGCGTCAGGGCGTGCTGGCCGAATTCGGCGTAACCATGATTGGCGCGACCGCCGATGCGATTGATAAAGCCGAAGACCGCCGCCGTTTTGACGTCGCGATGAAGAAAATCGGCCTCGACACCGCGCGCTCCGGCATTGCGCACAATATGGAAGAAGCGCTGGCGGTCGCGGCCGATGTCGGTTATCCGTGCATTATTCGCCCGTCGTTCACCATGGGCGGCACCGGCGGCGGCATTGCGTATAACCGCGAAGAGTTCGAAGAGATCTGCGCCCGCGGCCTGGATCTTTCGCCGACCAAAGAGCTGCTCATCGATGAGTCGCTGATCGGCTGGAAAGAGTACGAGATGGAAGTGGTGCGTGATAAAAACGACAACTGCATCATCGTCTGCTCGATTGAAAACTTCGACGCCATGGGTATCCATACCGGCGACTCCATCACCGTCGCGCCTGCCCAGACGCTGACCGACAAAGAATATCAAATCATGCGTAACGCCTCGATGGCGGTACTGCGTGAAATCGGCGTCGAAACCGGCGGCTCCAACGTGCAGTTTGCGGTGAACCCGAAAAACGGCCGTCTGATTGTTATCGAAATGAACCCGCGCGTGTCGCGCTCTTCGGCTCTGGCCTCCAAAGCGACCGGTTTCCCGATTGCCAAAGTGGCGGCGAAACTGGCGGTCGGCTACACGCTCGACGAGCTGATGAACGACATCACCGGCGGCCGTACCCCGGCGTCGTTCGAGCCGTCCATCGACTACGTGGTCACCAAAATTCCGCGCTTTAACTTCGAAAAATTTGCCGGCGCCAACGACCGCCTGACCACCCAGATGAAATCGGTGGGCGAAGTGATGGCGATTGGCCGCACCCAGCAGGAGTCGATGCAGAAAGCGCTGCGCGGCCTGGAAGTGGGCGCGACCGGTTTTGACCCGAAAGTGAGCCTTGACGACCCGGAAGCGCTGACCAAAATCCGCCGCGAGCTGAAAGACGCGGGCGCCGAGCGTATCTGGTACATCGCCGATGCCTTCCGCGCCGGTCTGTCGGTAGACGGCGTGTTTAACCTGACCAATATCGACCGCTGGTTCCTGGTGCAGATTGAAGAGCTGGTGCGCCTCGAAGAGCAGGTGGCCGAGCAGGGCATTAACGGCCTCAGCGCCGATTTCCTGCGTATGCTCAAGCGTAAAGGCTTCGCCGATGCGCGTCTCGCGAAACTCGCGGGCGTCAGCGAATCGGAAATCCGTAAACTGCGCGAGCAGTACAAGCTGCACCCGGTCTACAAGCGTGTGGATACCTGCGCGGCGGAGTTCTCGACCGATACCGCCTACATGTACTCCACCTATGAAGAAGAGTGCGAAGCCAACCCGAACCAGGATCGCGAAAAAATCATGGTGCTGGGCGGCGGGCCGAACCGTATCGGCCAGGGCATTGAGTTCGACTATTGCTGCGTACACGCCGCGCTCGCGCTGCGCGAAGACGGTTACGAAACCATTATGGTCAACTGCAACCCGGAAACCGTCTCCACCGACTACGACACCTCCGACCGTCTCTACTTCGAGCCGGTGACGCTGGAAGACGTGCTGGAAATCGTGCGTATCGAGAAACCGAAAGGCGTTATCGTGCAGTACGGCGGCCAGACCCCGCTGAAACTGGCGCGCGCGCTGGAAGCGGCAGGCGTGCCGGTCATTGGCACCAGCCCGGACGCTATCGACCGCGCGGAAGACCGCGAGCGCTTCCAGCAGGCGGTGGATCGCCTGAAGCTGAAGCAACCGGCGAACGCCACCGTGACCGCGATTGAAATGGCCGTTGAGAAAGCGAAAGAGATTGGTTACCCGCTGGTGGTGCGCCCGTCTTACGTACTGGGCGGCCGCGCGATGGAAATCGTCTACGACGAAGTCGATCTGCGTCGCTACTTCCAGACGGCGGTGAGTGTTTCCAACGACGCGCCGGTGCTGCTGGACCGCTTCCTGGATGACGCCGTCGAAGTGGATGTCGACGCCATCTGCGACGGCGAAATGGTGCTGATTGGCGGCATCATGGAGCACATCGAACAGGCGGGCGTACACTCCGGCGACTCCGCGTGCTCTCTGCCGGCGTATACCTTAAGCCAGGAGATCCAGGACGTAATGCGCCAGCAGGTGCAGAAACTGGCCTTTGAACTCCAGGTGCGCGGCCTGATGAACGTCCAGTTCGCCGTGAAAGATAACGAAGTGTATCTGATTGAAGTAAACCCTCGCGCCGCGCGTACCGTGCCGTTCGTCTCCAAAGCCACCGGCGTGCCGCTGGCGAAAGTGGCGGCGCGCGTCATGGCGGGCAAAACGCTGAGCGAGCAGGGCGTCACCAAAGAGATCATCCCGCCGTACTACTCGGTGAAAGAAGTGGTGCTGCCGTTCAACAAATTCCCGGGCGTTGACCCGCTGCTGGGGCCGGAAATGCGCTCCACCGGCGAAGTCATGGGCGTGGGCCGCACCTTCGCAGAGGCGTTCGCCAAAGCGCAGCTCGGCAGCAACTCCACCATGAAGAAACAGGGCCGCGCGCTGCTCTCGGTGCGTGAAGGCGATAAAGAGCGTGTGGTGGATCTCGCCGCCAAGCTGCTGAAGTACGGCTTCGAGCTGGATGCGACCCACGGCACCGCGATTGTGCTGGGCGAAGCAGGTATCAACCCGCGTCTGGTGAACAAAGTGCATGAAGGGCGTCCGCACATTCAGGACCGTATCAAGAATGGCGAATACACCTACATCATCAACACCACCGCAGGCCGCCAGGCGATTGAAGACTCCAAGCTGATTCGCCGCAGCGCACTGCAGTATAAAGTGCATTACGACACCACGCTGAACGGCGGCTTCGCCACCGCGATGGCGCTGAACGCCGACGCTACCGAAAAGGTGACGTCCGTTCAGGAGATGCACGCGCAAATCACGAAATAACACGACATGAGTGAGCCAAAAGCCAGCGTAAGCTGGCTTTTTTTATTGGCGCCCCCCTAAATTTAATAGCCAATTAGTTTTTCACTCCTGCGTAACCATCCGTTACCCTTCAGGCTGTCTCGTTTACCGACTTCCCGGTTCACGTTTAAGGAGAAACACGTGTTAAAAAAAGTCCTGCTTCTGGGTGCCTGTCTGACACTCACCGCCTGCTTTGGCGACGGTGACAGCAAAGAGTTCCTGATTGATAACCCGACCGGTAAACCGCTGGCGATTTCGGTAGACGATCAAAAAATTACGATCCCGGCAGAGCAATCACAAAATATTAAACTGGACGCGGGCCAGCATACGCTGACGCTTGAGAATGGCGACAAAGTGAAATTCAGCGTGTTTAGCGCCTGGCCTCACACGGGCGTGAGCGGTCTTATCAACCCGACCCGCACCCGTTACATTTACGTGATACAAAAATACCTGGCGGAAGGGGTAAAACCGTCCAGTGAAAACGGCGATGTTCATACCCTGACGATTGAAGGACAGACCGTGACCGGCCCGTTTGAAGATATGGGCAGCGAGCTCTTTATGGATAATTTTGCGAAAGAGTGGAATCTGACTCCGACAGAGCCTTTCCCGGAATCGATGTCATCGACGTCTGCGGATAATTACAAAACCAAAATTTTCCGTATCGAAGACTTTAAAAATTATTACAACAATGAGTTCTCTCCCTCCGTTGAATACACGGAAAATATGCGTATCACAGAGTCGCGCTATCAGCCGCCTGCCATCACCGCGCATTTCACTTCTGCGGAACTTCAGCAGAACCTGAATGAAGCCACCAAAATTTATACCGACTTCATTCACGCCGGGTCGGCGAGTGAACAAAAAGATTTGCTGAAAGCGTTTGAAAAACAGAACAGCGAAAAATGGCGCAAGCCTGCAGCGGGCGGCGAAGAGTTGACCCGTTATTATGAGGTCATGACCAACCTGAATCACATTATGATGAGTTCCATTCTGGAGCTGAAGCAGTAACATCTGACCGCCGGGCGTCTGCGTCTCAGGATGCCCGGCCTCAGAACCGTCTGTATTTCCAAAAATTATCAGTCAGTTAACCTAAAATAATAAAGTGATTCATCAAATCCAACTGAAAGCAGGGGAGAACACCATGCGATCGAAACTACTGATAACGTCCATTTTTGCTGCCGCTACGCTGTTTACCGTGTCGGGCTGTTCATCTAACCAGGCCGTTAAGACGACCGACGGTAAAACCGTGGTCACCGACGGTAAGCCGGAAGTCGACAGCGATACCGGGCTGGTTTCTTATAAAAACGCCCAGACCGGACAGACCGAGCAGATTAACCGCGACCAGGTGAAATCCATGAGCGAACTGGATAACTAACCACCGCGTTAATTATCCTCACGCCTTAAAAGACGGATGCTGATGCATCCGTTTTTGTTTTCAGGCGCTACCAGATTTCGGGGGGATTGCGTGGCGCATTACGCTACCTGAAAGCATAAAATGTCCTCTTTATATAATGAGGATTTCATTTTGCAACGTACCGCTACGCTCCTTGCCTTGGCTCTTATGCTTTCCGGCTGTGCCGATTTCTCCGCTTCGGTCACGCATACCATCGATGCCATGGGCATGACGCCAGACTACGCGAAAGGCCTGAATGAAGATCTACATCCGCAAAACCAGAAGGTAGAAGTGCCCGCCATCTCCGTGACGGAAAACGTCCCGGAGGGCAAGCTTACCGAGCGCTACCCTGACGGCAGCGTTAAGTTTGAAACTGTCGTGAAAAACCGCTGTTTCGATCAGTATCTTGACCTCTATTATCCGAATGGCAAACTGCGCACCCATACGCCGCTGGTAAATTGCAAAGCGCAGGGCGTCTCGCAGGGCTATACGCCGGAAGGGAAATTACGCACCGTCATTCACTACCAAAACGGCCTTGCCGATGGCGAAGCGGTAACTTACGACGAAAACGGTAAAGCGAAGCAGACCGTCACTTATAAAGCGGGATATCCTGTAAAAGCATAAATCGAAGGGGAGTTTCATCATTCCCCGCCGCTTCTGTTTTTGCGGCCGTGTTTCGCGCGCGTGGCTGTGGCTATAGTGACAAAACCACTGCAAAGAAAGCGTGAAGGGAAACGGGGCGAGCGCACTATCTTATCGCCCCTTTTCTCACCGTAAACTCATGAGTGACGTAGTGATGCGATGACGTATCAACCGATACGCTGTACGTTTTGCCATCGACAAAGTGAAACCCCTCCAGCGCCTGCGCGCAGCGATGCGCGTCCAGCATTAACGTGCTGTATGCCAGGTTTTTGTTATAAACATCTTTTTGCGCCTCGTAGCTCCATACCCTGACACGCAGGATCTTTTCCGGCGCAGGCACGATCTCTTCATCCACTGCAACGCAGAGCTGTTCATCGACGAGGTTAACCTGCGCAAGCAAAAAACGAACGCGATCTCCCAAGGGGCAGCCTGAGAGCAGAAATACAAAAAGGGGAATAACGGTTTTTTTCATAGAGGCAGTCCTGTGCCGGCGTCAATTAAGACACATTATGCCTGCCGGTAAGCCGTAGCAAACCTGTTAACTTTCATCACCGCCCAATATCCCTGCGGATTGTCCCTGTAAGCGCGCCCGTTAACTGGCTACACTCATTGCATTCCCACGGTGGGCAGGACACAGGCAAGGTTATGATTTTAATTATTTATGCGCACCCTTATCCGCATCACTCCCACGCCAACCGGCGGATGCTGGAGCATGTGCAGGGGCTGGACGATGTCGAAGTGCGCTCGCTTTATCAGCGCTATCCCGATTTCAACATCAACGTGCCCGCCGAGCAGGAGGCGCTGGCGCGCGCCGATCTCATTGTCTGGCAGCATCCGATGCAGTGGTACAGCGTGCCGCCGCTTTTCAAACTCTGGATAGACAAAGTGTTATCGCACGGCTGGGCCTATGGCAAAGGCGGAACGGCGCTCAGAGGGAAAAGCGTGCTGTGGGCCGTGACGACCGGCGGCGATAAACACCATTTTGATACTGGCGACCATCCGGGTTTCGACGTCCTCGCGCAGCCATTACAGGCGACCGCGCTCTATTGCGGCCTGAACTGGCTGGCGCCCTATGCGATGCACCGCACCTATGTCTGCGATGACGAAACGCTCGAAGGCAAAGCACGGGAATATCAGAAACGCTTAACCGACTGGCAGGAGCGTCATCATGGATAGTCATACGTTGATTCAGGCGCTGATCTACCTTGGGTCGGCCGCGCTCATTGTGCCTGTCGCGGTGCGTCTTGGGCTTGGCTCGGTGCTGGGATACCTGATTGCAGGCGGGCTGATTGGCCCGTGGGGATTGCGGCTGGTAACGGACGCGCAGGCTATCCTGCATTTCGCGGAGATAGGCGTGGTGCTGATGCTGTTTGTGATTGGCCTTGAGCTCGATCCGCAGCGACTATGGAAATTGCGCGCCTCGGTCTTCGGCGGCGGCGCGTTGCAGATGGGCGCGTGCGGCCTGTTGCTCGGCGGCTTTTGCGTGGCGCTCGGGCTGCGCTGGCAGGTGGCGCTGCTGATTGGCCTGACGCTCGCGCTCTCCTCCACGGCCATCGCCATGCAGGCGATGAACGAGCGTAACCTGACGGCGTCGCAAATGGGGCGCAGCGCCTTTGCCGTGCTGCTGTTCCAGGATATCGCCGCGATCCCGCTGGTGGCGATGATCCCGCTGCTGGCCGCGAGCGGCGAAGCGACAACCGCCAGTACATTTTTCCTCTCGGCGCTGAAAGTCGTCGGCGCGCTGGCGCTGGTGGTGTTGCTCGGACGTTTTGTGGCGCGACCGGCGCTGCGCTTTGTCGCGCGCTCCGGACTTCGCGAAGTCTTCAGCGCCGTGGCGCTGTTTCTGGTGTTCGGCTTCGGTCTGCTGCTGGAAGAGGCCGGGCTGTCGATGGCGATGGGCGCGTTTCTGGCGGGCGTGTTGCTGGCAAGCTCGGAATACCGCCACGCGCTGGAGAGCGATATCGAGCCGTTTAAAGGACTGCTGCTGGGCCTCTTTTTTATCGGCGTCGGGATGTCGATTGATTTCGGTACGCTGGTGGCGCATCCGCTGCGCGTGCTTACGCTCCTGTTCGGCTTTCTGATTATCAAAACCGTCACGCTGTGGCTTATCGCAAAACCGCTGAAGGTGCCGGGCCGCCAGCGGCGCTGGTTTGCTGTGCTGTTAGGGCAGGGGAGCGAATTCGCGTTCGTGATTTTCGGCGCGGCGCGCAGCGCCGAGGTGCTGGATGCCGAATGGGCGAAGGCGCTGACGCTCGCGGTCGCGCTTTCGATGGCCGCGACGCCGCTGTTGCTGGTGTTGTTAACCCGCCTCGAGAAAGCGGGCCAGCAGCAGGCGCGTGAAGCCGATGAAATCGATGAAGAGCAGCCGCGGGTGATCATCGCGGGCTTTGGGCGCTTCGGGCAGATCGCCGGACGTTTGCTGCTCTCCAGCGGCGTGAAGATGGTGGTTCTCGATCACGATCCGGATCATATCGAAACGCTGCGCAAATTCGGCATGAAGGTGTTTTACGGCGACGCGACCCGTGTCGATCTGCTGGAATCGGCTGGGGTGGAGAAAGCCGAAGTGCTTATTAACGCCATTGACGATCCGCAGGCGAATTTACAGCTGACGGAGCTGGTGCAGACACACTTCCCGCAGGTGCGGATTATTGCCCGCGCCCGCGACGTCGATCACTACATTCGCCTGCGTCAGGCAGGTGTGGCGCAGCCGGAGCGTGAAACGTTCGAAGGCGCGCTGCGGGTAGGGCGTATGGCGCTGGAAGAACTGGGCATCGGCAGCTACGAAGCGCGCGAGCGCGCCGATCTGTTCCGCTGCTACAACCAGCAGATGGTGGACGAAATGGCCGAGGGCGACAACGATACTACCGCGCGCGCCGCCACCTTCAAGCGCACCAGCGCGATGCTGACGGAGATCATCAGCGAAGACCGCGCGCATCTGTCGCTGATCCAGCGCCACGGCTGGCAGGGCACGCAGGAGGGCAAGCACACCGGCGATGCCGCCGACGAGCCGGAAGTGAAACCGCAGCCATAAAAAAACGCCCCGTCCGGGGCGTTTTCTTTTGCGCAAAGGCAGGGCGCGGCGTTAGCTCAGCGCCACTTTGATGCCGAGCGCCAGCAGCATGCCGCCCAGCAGTTTATCGATCACCTTCTGCGCTTTGGTCAGGCCGCGGCGCACCGGCTGGCTCTGAATCAACAAGACCAGCAGCGGCCACCAGACCAGCGTCAGGGCGACAATAATGCCCGCGTACCAGAGTTTTTCCATCAGGCCGGAATTCACATTCAGCACCTGAGTGAACATCGCCAGAAAGAACAGCGTGGCTTTGGGGTTCAGTAGGTTGCAGAGATAGCCCTGAATAAACGCTTTTTTCAGCGAGGTGCTCTCCTGCGCCACGCCATCCAGCGCAAGACTGGTGGTGCCGCGCGCCAGCAGCGCATTAATGCCAAGCCAGACCAGATACGCCGCGCCGACATATTTCAGCGCGCCGAAAAGCCAGGGCGTCGTGGTGATGACCACAGCAATACCCGCCACGCAGTAGGTCATGTGCGTCACGACGCCTGCGATAACGCCGGCAGCCGTCATCATCGCGGCGCTGCGCGGATAGCGCGCGGCGTTTTTGATAACCAGAAAGAAATCGGGGCCCGGCGACAGCATGCCCAGCGCCGCAATGGTGGCAACGAAAAGGGTGGTTTCCAGCATGGTCAATCCTCACATCAACAAGCGCGCACTATAAAGCATTCAGCGCGTTTTGACATCCGCCGCCGCAGGCGACACGGCGGCTTTACGCCGGTGTAAAGACGAAACGCGTTTGGTTTCAGTCGTATAACGCAGCGGCGAAAAAAGCTGCATCGTGCCCTGCACAGCAGAACAAAAAAAATTCTCTGCCTGGTTCGGGTCGCCAGTCGACTAAAGATTGCGCTTTCCGTATAGTGGCGGCAATTTTTTTATACCTGGGAAATTATCAATGATCAGTCTGATTGCGGCTTTAGCGGTGGATCGCGTGATTGGTATGGAAAACGCCATGCCGTGGGACCTCCCTGCCGATCTCGCCTGGTTTAAACGTAACACGCTTAACAAACCGGTTATCATGGGTCGTCTGACCTGGGAATCGATCGGTCGCCCGTTGCCGGGCCGTAAAAATATCGTGCTCAGCAGCCGTCCGGGCGACGACGACCGCGTGGTGTGGGTGCGCTCTGTTGAGGAAGCCTTACAGGCCTGCGGCGATGCCGAAGAGGTCATGGTGATTGGCGGCGGTCGCGTTTACGAGCAGTTCCTGCCGCGCGCGCAGCGTCTTTATCTCACCCATATCGATGCCGAAGTGGAAGGCGACACCCATTTCCCGGATTACGAGCCGGACGAGTGGCAGTCGGTGTTCAGCGAATTCCATGACGCCGATGAGAAGAACTCACACAGCTATTGTTTCGAGATCCTGGAGCGCCGTTAATTCGCGTTCAGGGTTGGTAGCGTTGAAAAAGCGGATGCGCATGGCGTGTCCGCTTTTTTTATGGGTCTGCGACGGCGGGTGCGCGTTGCTTACCCGCCCTACGGGATGGTGGTGAGAAAAGGTAGGGTGGATAAGCGAAGCGCATCCACCTTTCTACAGAGAAAACCCGGTCAGGACGCGATTGCCGCTTTATCTTCGTCGCCGTCGGTCTGGCGATTAGAATGCTGCGTGAACACCGCTTTATCTTCCCAGCGCAGGCAGGTCAGCGTACCGCCCCAGCAGCAGCCGGTATCCAGACCGTAGATATTTTCCGGCGTGCCTTTGCCTTCCAGCGACGCCCAGTGACCGAAGACAATGGCGTACTCCTGCGCCACGGGGCCTGGGATCGCGAACCACGGTTTCAGCGGCGCCGGCGCGCTTTCCGGGCTCTCTTTGCAATACATATCGAGCTGGCCGTTCGGGAAGCAATAACGCATTCGCGTCAATGCGTTCGAAATAAAGCGCAGACGCGCAAGCCCCGTCAGTTCCGGCGACCAGTTGTTCGGCATATCGCCGTACATCGCATCAAGGAACAACGGGTAACTGTCGCTCGCCAGCACTGCCTCGACATCGCGCGCGCACGCCTGAGCGGTGGCGAGATCCCACTGCGGCGTAATGCCTGCGTGGGCCATCACCAGCTTTTTCTCTTCATCCACTTGTAACAGCGGCTGACGGCGCAGCCAGTTGAGAAGCTCGTCGGCATCCGGCGCTTCAAGCAGCGGCGTGACTCGGTCTTTCGGTTTATTGCGGCTGATGCCTGCGAAAACCGCCAGCAGATGCAGATCGTGGTTCCCCAGCACCATGCGGACGGAATCGCCGAGCGAACGCACGTAGCGCAGCACTTCCAGCGAGCCGGGACCGCGGGCCACCAGATCGCCGGTCAGCCACAGCGTATCCTGGCCTGGGGTAAAGTCGACCTGCTGTAACAGCGCGACCAGTTCATCGTAGCAACCATGAACGTCGCCAATCAGATATGTAGACATGGTATTAATGGATCAGTGTGGGAACGGCGAGGCGGAAAACCGGGATATCAAGGTGAAAACCGTTGCCCTGATCGTCCACCATCTCGTAGTGGCCCTGCATCGTGCCGAACGGCGTTTCAATAACCGCGCCGCTGGTGTACTGGTATTCGCCGCCGGGCTGGATGTGAGGCTGAACCCCTACCACGCCTTCACCCTGGACTTCGGTCTCTTTACCGTTGCCGTTGGTGATAAGCCAGTAGCGGCCCAGCAGCTGAACAGGCGTTCGCCCCAGGTTGCGGACAGTGACGGTATAGGCAAAGACGAAACGCTCATCTTCAGGTGAAGACTGGGCCTCGATATAAACACTTTGAACCTGTACGCAAACGCGGGGTGAATCAACCATGTTTAGCTCTCCTTCGAGGGCGGATTATCGGCTAAATAATTCGCCATCTGGCAATACTGCGCAACAGAAATATTCTCGGCGCGCATGGCCGGGTCGACGCCCAGCGAGACCAGCACGTCAGGGGTGAACACATTGCCGAGGCTGTTACGAATCGTTTTACGACGCTGGTTAAATGCTTCGGTGGTCAGACGGCTTAACAGACGCAGTTCTTTCACCGGATGCGGCGGCGTGGCGTGCGGCACAAGGCGTACCACGGCGGAATCCACTTTAGGCGGCGGCGTAAAGGCGGTAGGCGGCACTTCGAGCACCGGGATCACATTGCAGAAATACTGCGCCATCACGCTTAAGCGACCGTAAGCCTTGCTGTTCGGCCCCGCAACCAGACGGTTGACCACCTCTTTTTGCAGCATAAAGTGCATGTCGGCAATCGCATCAGTATAGCTAAAGAGGTGGAACATCAGCGGCGTCGAGATGTTGTACGGCAGGTTACCGAACACGCGCAGCGGCTGGCCCATCTTCTGAGACAGTTCGCCGAAATCCATGGTCATGGCGTCCTGCTGATAAATCGTCAGCTTCGGGCCAAGGAACGGATGCGTTTGCAGGCGCGCCGCGAGATCGCGGTCCAGCTCAATAACGGTGAGCTGGTCGAGACGTTCGCCGACCGGCTCGGTTAATGCGGCAAGGCCCGGGCCGATTTCTACCATCGCCTGGCCTTTTTGTGGATTAATTGCAGAGACGATGCTGTCTATAACGAACTGATCGTTAAGAAAGTTTTGCCCGAAGCGTTTGCGGGCTAAATGGCCCTGATGGACTCGATTATTCATTGATTCTTACTGTTCACAATCATGCTGATAGCGAGATTAAGCGCCGTAATAAAACTGCCGACGCTGGCGTTTCCGGATCCTGCCAGCTCCAGCGCGGTGCCGTGATCGACCGACGTGCGGATAAAGGGCAGGCCGAGCGTAATGTTCACCGCGCGGCCAAATCCCTGGTATTTTAGCACGGGCAGGCCCTGATCGTGGTACATCGCCAGCACCGCATCGGCGTTTTCGAGGTATTTGGGCTGGAAAAGGGTATCGGCGGGGAGGGGACCGGTCAGGCGCATCCCTTTCGCGCGCATCGCTTCCAGCACGGGGATAATCGTGTCGATCTCCTCAGTGCCCATATGACCGCCTTCGCCTGCGTGCGGGTTCAGGCCGCAGACCAGCACATGCGGATGCGAGATACCGAATTTGCTTTGCAGGTCGTGGTGCAGCGTCGTGAGGATATGGCACAGGAGATCAGGGGTAATGGCGTCAGCCACCGCTTTCAGCGGCAGATGCGTGGTCACCAGGGCGACCCGCAGCGCTTCGGTGGCGAGCATCATGACGACTTTTTCGCTACCACTGCGCGCCTCAAAAAACTCGGTATGGCCGGTAAAGGGAATACCCGCGTCGTTGATGATCCCTTTGTGCACCGGGCCGGTCACCAGCGCGTCGAATTCGCCGCAAAGACAGCCATCGCAGGCGCGCGCCAGCGTTTCCACGACATAAGCGCCGTTCGCCGCATCCAGTGTGCCTGGAACGACAGGGACTTTTAGCGTGACGGGCAGAAGCGTAAGCGTACCTGCCGCCTGAGGGGCGGCAGGTTTATCGGAAGAGAAGGGCAACAGCGTGAGCGGTAAGCCGAGCTGCGCCGCCCGCGCGGTGAGAAGCGCCGGGTCGGCGCAGACAACCAGTTGCGCAGGCCAGCTGTTCTGCGCCAGCGCGACGACCAGGTCGGGGCCAATCCCGGCGGGTTCGCCGGGCGTAATGACCACGCGGGGTGTTTTTACCATCAGTTGCTCAGAATTTTCACGTAAGCGCTGGCGCGTTGTTCCTGCATCCAGGTCGCCGCTTCTTCGGAGAATTTGCGGTTAAACAGCATGCGATAGGCGCGATCTTTCTGCGCCGCGTCGGTGCGGTCAGACTTACGGGTATCCAGCAATTCGATCAGGTGCCAGCCGAAGGAGGAGTGCACCGGCGTACTCATCTGGCCTTTGCTGAGATTCATCAGCGCATCGCGGAAGGCCGGATCGTAAATGTCCGCCGCCGCCCAGCCGAGGTCGCCGCCCTGGTTTGCGGAGCCCGGATCCTGAGAGAACTCACGCGCTGCCTGAGCAAACGTGGTTTTACCGCTCTTAATGTCCGCGGCGATCTCTTCAAGCTTCTGACGCGCCTGTTGATCGGTCATGATCGGCGACGGCTTCAGCAGAATGTGGCGCGCATGCACTTCGGTGACCGACACGGTCTGAGACTGGCCGCGCAGATCGTTAACTTTAATGATGTGGAAGCCGACGCCTGAACGAATCGGGCCAATCACGTCGCCTTTCTTCGCGGTGCTCAGCGCCTGAGCGAAGACGGAAGGCAGCTCCTGAATACGGCCCCAGCCCATCTGGCCGCCTTTCAGCGCCTGCTGATCAGCGGAATAGGTAATCGCAAGCTTACCGAAATCGCCGCCGTTACGCGCCTGATCGATAATTGAGCGCGCCTGGGTTTCCGCCTCGCTCACCTGATCGGCCGTCGGGTTTTCCGGCAGCGGGATCAGAATGTGGCTCAGGTTCAGCTCGGTGCTGGCGTCGTTCTGGTTGCCGACCTGCTCGGCCAGCGTTTCCACTTCCTGCGGCAGGATCGTGACGCGGCGGCGCACTTCGTTATTGCGGACTTCAGAGATAATCATCTCTTTGCGGATTTGGGCGCGATAGGTGTTGTAGTTCAGACCATCATAGGCCAGACGGCTACGCATCTGATCGAGCGTCATGTTGTTTTGTTTGGCGATGTTAGCGATGGCCTGATCGAGCTGGTCGTCGCTGATTTTTACGCCCATTTTCTGGCCCATCTGCAACATTATCTGATCCATGATCAGACGTTCCAGAATCTGATGACGCAGCGTGCTGTCATCCGGGAGCTGCTGGCCTGCCTGGTTTGCGTTAAGCTTTACCGATTGCATGAGGCCATCAACGTCACTTTCCAGTACCACGCCGTTGTTCACGACGGCTGCAACTTTATCGACAACCTGCGGAGCAGCGAAGCTGGTATTCACCACCAGGGTGATACCGAGAAGCAGCGTTTTCCAGTTCTTCATACCTTTTCCATTTCGTTTAACCGCAAAGCGGAGGATGTTTCAAAATCTGAGCATTACATGGAGCGCTGATACGGCAGAATATTCGAGCGCAGCATCTGCTGAGTGCCGAGGCCGTAGTTGGAACTCAGGCCGCGCAGCTCAATGTTGAAGCCAATGACCTCGTCGTATTTGCTCTTATCAGTATCCCAGCCGTTGAGTTTCCGCTCATAACCGACGCGGATAGCATAACAGCAAGAGTTGTACTGCACGCCGAGCATCTGATCGGCCGCTTCGTTGGCGTTGGTATCGTAGTAATACGCGCCCACCACCGACCAGCGATCCACAATCGGCCAGCTCGCCGTCATGCCCACCTGATTAATACCGTCTTTATACTGCTCTGCCGTGGAATACGAAGGCAGCGTCGCCTGGATATACTCCGGGCTTGCGTAACGGTAGTTCAGCTGCAACACGCGATCGTCATCGCGACGATATTCGATAACGCCGTTGCCGGTGGCGACGTTCGCGAGACGCGCGTCATACTGCACGCCGCCGCGCAGGCCCCAGCGATCGCTGATGCGCCAGTACGTGTCGCCCGCCCAGACCATCGAGCCCGTATCTTTATTCTTCTCCCAGTTAATATCGTCATCGCCGGTACGGGACTGGGTGAAGTAGTAGATTTGACCTACAGAAACGTTAAAACGTTCAACGGAGGCGTCATCATAAATACGCGACGTGACGCCGGTCGTGACCTGGTTTGCTGAGGCGATACGGTCCAGGCCGCCGTAGGTACGGTCGCGGAAGAGGCCCGAGTAGTCGGACTGCAGCAGCGAGGAGTCGTAGTTATTAATGGAACTCTGATCGCGGTAGGGCACATAGAGATACTGCGCGCGCGGCTCCAGCGTCTGGGTAAAGCCGTCGCCGATAAGACCGGCGTCGCGCTCAAAGACCACCTTACCGTCGAGCTTAAACTGCGGCAGGACGCGATTCACGGAGTCTTCCAGATTGTTAGCCGCTTCGTTATTGCCGCCGCGGTACGCGCGATAGCGATCGAGATTATCCTGCTGATAGTGGGTCGCCAGCAGCTTCGCTTCGGCATTCAGGCTGCCCCAGTCGTTAGAGACCGGCAGGCTAATGGTCGGCTCAAGGTGCAGACGCGTGGCTTCCGGCAGGTTTTCGTTCACGTTGGTAAAGTGTACCGCCTGGGCATAGAGACGCGTGTCGAACGGCCCGACATCATTCTGGTAGAAGTTGACATCAAGCTGCGGCTCGGCGCGGTAAGAATCCCCGCGCGAGGTATCGAACACCTGGAACTGGAGCGTCGAGAGCGTCGCGTCGAAGTTTTCGACCGCATAACCGACGCTGAAAAACTGTCTGGCGTAGCCGTCGGTGCTCGAGCCGTATTTGGAGTTGAAATCGTTAAAGTAGCTCGTGTCGCTGACTTTGGTGTAGTTAACGTTAAAGCGCCACACCTGATCCATTACGCCGCCATGCTGCCAGTAAAACAGCCAGCGATGCTTGTCGCTCATCCCTGGATTTTCGTCCTGGTAGACGTTATCCGACGGCAGATAGTCGAACTCCATCAGGCCCATACCCGCCTGCGTCAGGTAGCGGAATTCGTTCTGCCACTGCACGTTGCCACGCTTATGCATATAGTGCGGCGTAATGGTGGCGTCGAAGTTCGGGGCGATGTTCCAGTAATACGGTAACGAGAACTCGAAGTAGTTGGTTTTGCTGTATTGCGCGTTCGGGATCAGGAAGCCTGAGCGGCGCTTGTCGCCGACCGGCAGCTGTAAATAAGGGCTGTAGAACACCGGCACCGGGCCGAGTTTAAAGCGGGCATTCCAGATCTCGGCAACCTGCTCTTCGCGGTCGTGGATCACTTCGCTACCGACCACGCTCCAGGTATCCGAGCCCGGCAAACAGGAGGTAAAGGAGCCATTTTCCAGGATGGTGTAGCGGTTTTCGCCGCGCTGTTTCATCAGATCCGCTTTACCGCGGCCCTGACGGCCCACCATCTGGTAATCACCTTCCCAGACGTTGGTATCTTTCGTGTTTAAATTCGCCCACGCTTTAGGACCTTTCAGGATGACCTGATTGTCATCATAGTGCACATTACCCAGGGCATCGACCGTGCGCACGGGCTCTGGCTGGCCTTCCGCTTGTTTCTGATGAAGCAGCACTTCATCCGCCTGCAGGCGACCGTTACCTTGCTGAATATCCACATTACCGGTAAATACCGCATTGTCCGGGTAGTTACCTTTAGCGTGATCGGCGTTAATCGTCACCGGCAGCTGGTTGGTATCGCCCTGCACCAGAGGACGATTATAGGTGGGTATGCCAAGCTTACATTGAGAAGCAAGATCGGCAGCCATGCCTTGTTGGCTGTAAAGGGCTGTGCCAATCATGGTGGCCAGCAAGGTGGGAATACGTTTTTTCATACGAGTTATTCGTGGTTCCATCATCAATGGCTTCGCGTCGGCAAACGGTCAGAGACTAACTTACTCATCACTACAGCGCCAGTGTTATCCTGTCTGCTTTTCTGCCTGCCGGTTAGGCACCGCTTTGAATGGCAGGTATGATAAAGGAATTTCTGGCTGACGGCATGACCATTTGGGGAGTATATGCAGTATTGGGGAAAACTGGTTGGAGGGCTCACCGGGCTGCTGGTCGGCGGTGGAGTCTGGGGCGTCATCCTCGGCCTGGTAATAGGCCATATGATAGACAAAGCGCGCAGCCGCCGTACCGTCTGGTTCACCAGCCAGCAGGAACGTCAGTCGCTCTTCTTCGCCACCACGTTTGAGGTGATGGGACACCTGACCAAATCGAAAGGTCGTGTCACCGAGGCCGATATCCAGGTAGCGACGCAGTTTATGGATCGCATGAACCTGCACGGCGCATCGCGAGACGCGGCCCGCAACGCGTTTCGCGTTGGCAAGGAGAATGACTATCCGCTGCGCGATAAAATGCGTCAGCTGCGCAGCGTCTGTTTCGGCCGCTTTGATCTGATTAGGATGTTTCTGGAAATTCAGATCCAGACCGCGTTCGCGGACGGCTCGTTGCACCCGAAAGAGCGCGACGTGCTGTACGTGATTGGCGAAGAGCTGGGGATTTCCCGCCTGCAGTTTGATCAGTTCCTGCGCATGATGCAGGGCGGCGCGCAGTTCGGCGGCGGTCAGCAATCCTGGCACAACGGCGACACGCAGCAAGCCTCGCGCGGGCCGACGCTGGAAGACGCCTGCAACGTGCTGGGCGTGAAAACCACCGATGACGCCACGACTATCAAACGCGCTTACCGTAAGCAGATGAGCGAACATCACCCTGACAAGCTGGTCGCCAAAGGGCTGCCGCCGCAGATGATGCAAATGGCGCAGCAGAAGGCGCAGGAAATCCAGAAAGCCTACGACATGATCAAGACGGCGAAAGGGTTTCGTTAAAGCTATTTGAGGCCATAAAAAAGAGACGCGCCTGCGTCTCTTTTTATTTATGGGCTAACGAGCGCCGTTCAGAAATCGGCTGGCGCCCGGAACGTCATCGGCGTGCCGTAGGCCGGATGCGTAATCGTCAGCTGTTCGGCGTGCAGCAACAAACGCGGCGCGCGGGCCAATGCTTCGGGTGTGGCGTAAAACTTATCGCCCAGGATCGGATGGCCGAGCGCCATCATATGCACGCGCAGCTGATGCGAACGCCCGGTGATCGGCCTGAGCAACACGCGGGCGGTATTATCGTCCGCATACTCCAGCACGTCATACTCGGTTTGCGCCGCTTTGCCGGTTTCATAGCAGACCTTCTGCTTCGGCCGGTTCGGCCAGTCGCAAATCAGCGGTAAATCCACAACCCCTTGCGCTTTTTCCGGGTGCCCCCAGACTCGCGCCACGTAGTGCTTCTTCGGCTCGCGCTCGCGGAACTGTCGCTTGAGCTCACGCTCCGCGGCTTTAGTGAGCGCAACCGCAATCACCCCGCTGGTGGCCATATCCAGACGGTGTGCCGACTCCGCATTCGGGAAATCGCGCTGAATGCGGGTCATCACGCTATCTTTATGCTCCTCAAGCCGTCCTGGCACAGAGAGCAGGCCGCTGGGTTTGTTCACCACCATGATGTGCTCATCCTGATAAAGGATGAGCAGCCACGGATCTTGCGGCGGGTTGTAGGCGTCCAGCATGTTTCGCTCCGGTTACTGGTGAGTCACTACGATAAGACGCAGCGCATCCAGTCGCCAGCTCGCCTGGTTAAGGTTCTCCAGGACCTGCTGACGGTTATGCTCAATCGCCGCCAGTTCGTCGTCGCGAATGTTCGGGTTCACGGCGCGCAGCGCTTCGAGACGCGACAGCTCGGCGGAGAGTTTGTCATCGGCTTCCTGACGCGCCGCATCGATAAGCTCGCGCGCCGCTTTCTCCACCTGCGCCTCGCCGCCTTGCAGGATCGCATGGACTTCCTGCTGAACCGCGTTCACCAGCTTGCTGCCGGTATGACGGTTGACGGCGCTAAGCTGGCGGTTGAAGCTTTCAAACTCCACCTGGCCTGCCAGATTGTTGCCGCTTTTATCGAGCAGCATGCGTACCGGCGTCGGCGGCAGGAAGCGGTTAAGCTGCAACTGCTTCGGCGCTTTGGCTTCGACCACGTAAATCAGCTCCAGCAGCAGCGTGCCGACCGGTAACGCTTTATTTTTCAGCAGCGAAATGGTGCAGCTGCCGGTGTCGCCGGAGAGGATCAGATCCAGACCGTTGCGGATAAGCGGGTGTTCCCAGGTAATGAACTGCGCGTCTTCGCGCGACAGCGCCACGTCGCGGTTAAACGTAATGGTGCAGCCATCTTCCGGCAGGCCAGGGAAATCCGGCACCAGCATGTGATCGGACGGCGTCAGCACAATCATATGTTCGCCGCGGTCATCCTGATTGATGCCCACGATATCGAACAGGTTCATGGCGAAATTCACCAGGCCGGTATCGTCATCCTGCTCAGCGATGGCATCAGCCAGCTGCTGGGCTTTTTCGCCGCCGTTGGAGTGGATCTCCAGCAGGCGGTCGCGGCCCTGCTCAAGCTGCGCTTTCAGTTCATCGTGCTGTTTACGGCACGCCTGAATCAGCTCGTCAAAGCCCTCGCTGTTTTCCGGTGCGGCCAGGTAGCCAATCAGCTGCTCATAGACGCTGTCATAAATCGCGCGTCCGGTAGGGCAGGTGTGTTCAAACGCGTCCAGCCCCTCGTGATACCAGCGCACCAGCACCGACTGCGCGGTTTTCTCAAGGTACGGCACATGGATCTGGATATCGTGCGCCTGGCCGATACGGTCCAGACGGCCGATACGCTGCTCCAGCAGATCGGGGTTGAACGGCAGATCGAACATCACCAGCTGGCTGGCGAACTGGAAGTTACGGCCTTCGGAGCCGATTTCCGAGCACAGCAGCACCTGCGCGCCGGTATCTTCTTCGGCAAACCAGGCCGCTGCGCGGTCGCGTTCGATAATCGACATGCCTTCATGGAACACGGCGGCGCGAATGCCTTCACGCTCGCGCAGTACCTGCTCCAGCTGCAGCGCGGTGGCGGCTTTGGCGCAGATCACCAGTACTTTCTGCGAGCGGTGGCTGGTGAGATAGCCCATCAGCCACTCCACGCGCGGATCGAAGTTCCACCAGGTGCCGCTGTCGCCTTCAAATTCCTGATAAATCTGCTCCGGATAGAGCATATCGCGCGCGCGCTCCTCGGCGGATTTACGCGCGCCCATAATGCCGGAGACTTTAATGGCGGTCTGGTACTGGGTCGGCAACGGCAGCTTAATGGTGTGCAGCTCGCGTTGCGGGAAGCCTTTCACGCCGTTACGGGTGTTACGGAACAGCACGCGGCTGGTGCCGTGACGGTCCATTAGCATGGACACCAGCTCCTGACGCGCGCTTTCGGCGCCGTCGCGGTCGCTGTTGGCGGCTTGCAGCAGCGGCTCGATATCCTGTTCGCCAATCAGCTCGCTTAAGGTATTGAGCTGTTCATCGCTCAGATGCGTGCCCGCCAGCAGCAGCGCCACGGCATCCGCCACCGGGCGATAGTTCTGCTGTTCTTCGACAAACTGTTCGAAATCGTGGAAACGGCTCGGGTCCAGCAGACGCAGGCGCGCGAAATGGCTCTCCATACCGAGCTGTTCCGGCGTCGCGGTCAGGAGCAGCACGCCCGCCACGCGTTCGGCCAGCTGTTCAATGGCCTGATATTCGCGGCTCGGCGCGTCTTCGCTCCAGACCAGGTGATGGGCTTCGTCCACCACCAGCAGGTCCCACTCGGCATCGCACAGATGCTCAAGGCGCTGCTTGTTGCGGCGCACGAAATCCAGCGAGCAGATAACCAACTGTTCGGTATCGAACGGGTTCTCGGATTCATGCTGGGCTTCGGCGTAACGCTCGTCGTCAAACAGCGAGAAGCGCAGGTTGAAGCGGCGCAGCATCTCCACCAGCCACTGGTGTTGCAGCGTTTCCGGCACGACAATCAGCACGCGCTCCGCCGCGCCTGCGAGCAGCTGTTGGTGAATGATCATGCCGGCTTCGATGGTTTTACCGAGGCCCACTTCATCGGCCAGCAGGACGCGCGGCGCATGGCGGCGGCCCACGTCATTGGCGATATTGAGCTGGTGCGGGATCAGGTTAGTACGCTGACCGCGCAGGCCGCTCCACGGCATCCGGTACTGTTCGCTCTGGTATTTGCGGGCGCGAAAGCGCAGGGCGAAGCGGTCCATACGGTCAATCTGACCGGCGAACAGGCGGTCCTGCGGTTTGCTGAACACCAGTTTGCTGTCGAGGAAAACCTCGCGCAGCGCGACATTTTCCTCAAGCGTATCCAGACGGGTGCCGATATAAATAAGTAAGCCGTTTTCTTCCTTTACTTCATCCACTTTCAACTGCCAGCCTTCGTGGCTGGTCACGGTATCGCCCGGGTTGAACATCACGCGGGTGACCGGGGAGTCATTTCGGGCATACAGACGATTTTCACCGGTAGCCGGGAAAAGCAGAGTCACCATGCGGGCGTCGATCGCTACCACGGTGCCCAGTCCCAGTTCGCTTTCCGTATCGCTGATCCAGCGTTGACCAAGTGTAAAAGGCATATATATCGGCTCTATTCTCTTATCAAATGTGCAGGCAATAGTATGACTCCCGCCTGCGCGCAGGCGGGGTGTCGCAATCAGGGTGATGTGAAAAGGGCGCTATGGTACTGGATGCCAGGACGTTCGTCACGTGTCAAAAAAGCCCCATCTGCCCTGTCATCAGTGTAGCAAAGTCATCTTGCATAAAAGGCAGGATGCCGTCCGCGACGGGCTGTAACTGCTTCGTTAAATAGTGATCGTAGTCCGGCGTGCCCTGCTGATAATCCACCGGCTCCGGGCCGTTCATCGTCCAGACATATTTGATCGTGCCGCGATTCTGGTACTGCGCAGGACGCCCGAGGCGCGCGTTATGCTCATCGGCAAGCCGCGCCGCGCGAACATGCGGCGGCACGTTGCGCTGATATTCGCTGAGCGGGCGGCGCAGGCGTTTGCGGTACACCAGTTGATCGTCCAGCTCGCCCGCCATCAGCCGGGCGATAGTGTCGCGTATGTAATCCTGATACGGCTCGCGGCGAAAAATACGCAGGTAGAGATTTTGCTGGAACTGCTGCGCCAGCGGCGTCCAGTCGGTACGTACCGTCTCCAGCCCTTTAAAGACCATGCGCTGGCGGTCGCCCTCCTGAATCAGCCCGGCGTAGCGCTTTTTACTGCCCATCTCCGCGCCGCGTATCGTCGGCATCAGGAAGCGGCTAAAGTGGGTTTCGTACTCCAGCTCCAGCGCGCTCTCAAGACCCATGCTCTCTTTAAGGTGACGCTGCCACCAGGCATTGACGTGCGCAATCAGCCGCTGGCCTATCTCTGCGGCTTCCTCTTCCTGGTGCGCCCGCTTAAGCCAGACGAACGTGGAGTCGGTATCGCCGTAAATCACCGTATAGCCCTGCGCTTCGATAAGCGCTTTGGTCTGGCGCATGATCTCATGCCCGCGCATCGTGATAGAGGAGGCGAGGCGCGGATCGTAGAACCGGCACGCGCTGGTGCCAAGCACCCCGTAAAACGCGTTCATGATGATTTTCAGCGCCTGGGAGAGCGGTTTGTTGCCGAGGCGTTTGGCCTCTTCGCGCCCCTGCCAGATCTGCGTGACGATCTCCGGCAGGCAGTGCGTCTCGCGCGAAAACCAGGCGCCGATAAAGCCTTCCACACTCGTCGCCGGTTCCGGCGCGCCCAGTCCTTCCACCAGCCCCACCGGATCGATTAAAAAGGTGCGGATAATCGACGGATAAAGGCTTTTGTAATCCAGCACCAGCACCGAGTCATACAGGCCGGGCTGCGAATCCATCACATAACCGCCGGGGCTTGCCTGCGGCGCTACCGCGCCGAGATTCGGCGCGACAAAGCCCGCGCGGTGCATACGCGGAAAATAGAGGTGGCTGAATGCCGCGACAGAGCCGCCGTGGCGGTCGACCGGCAGGCCATTCACCGTGGCGCGCTCCAGCAAAAACGGCATGATCTCCGTTTTATGGAAGATGCGCGTTACCAGCTCGCAGTCTTTCAGGTTATAGGTGGCGAGCGCGGGTTTATCTTCGGCGAAGCGCCGGTCGATTTCATCCATGCGCTGCCACGGGTTGTCGATGGCTTTGCCTTCGCCGAGCAGCTCCTGCGACACTGACTCCAGCGAAAACGACGAGAAATTCCAGAAGGCGGATTTCAGGGCTTCGATCCCGTCGATAATTAATCGCCCTGCGGCCTGTGCGAAAAAGACGCCGTTTTTAAAACCGTGCTCGCGCCACTCCAGCTCGCTGTTGCCGCGCCCAAGCCGCAAGGGCACGCCGTAACGCTCGGCATGTTTTTGCAGCATCCGCAGATCGAACTGGATAACGTTCCAGCCGATCAACACATCCGGATCGTGCCGTGCAAACCACGCGTTGAGTTTTTCAATCAGCAGCGGGCGGCTTGCAACATATTCCAGTTCGAAATCGAGACCGCGGGCGTCGCCGTTTTCCGGCCCGAGCATGTACACCACGCGCGAGCCGCAGCCTTCAAGGCCGATGCAGTAAAGCTCGCCGTGGCGGTTAGTTTCGATATCCAGCGACACCCATTTGAGCGGCGGGCGGTAGTGCGGGTTCGGCTTCAGGCGCGCGTTAATCAGCCGCTCGCCCTGACGATCGCCGCTGACCCACACGGGCGCCGTAATAAAGCGCTCCATCAGAAAGCGCTCGGGCGGGCGAATATCCGCCTCATAGACCGTGACGCCGTTTTCGCGCAGCAGCTTTTCAAGCCGCATCAGCTGGCGGTGCGAGCGGCAATAAAGGCCGCACACTGCCTGACGCTGAAAATCTTTCAGTGAAAGTGCCGCGAAGCGCGCGTCGTTTTCCTGCGCAAGCAGGCTTTCAGCGCGCGCGCGTTCGGCTTCGGGAATAAACGCGACGGACTCCTGCGGCGGCAGGCAAACCCGCAGCGGCCCGGCATCCGTCGCGAGCCAGAATTCGATCTCCGTTCCCTGCGGTGTATCCCGCCAGTGACGGCTTACAATAAATCCCTGATGCGCTTCAGACACACGGCGTACTCACGTAAAAAACCAGGCGTGATTATAGCCTGGTTGCGTCTGTTTTGCTGGGGTTTTATACAGGTGCGCGGCGGCGGAACAGGCCGCACGCAGGCCTGGTAAGCATCGCGCCGCCGGGCACGGTTTACTGCCCGTAATACGCTTTTGCGCCGTGTTTGCGCAGGTAGTGTTTATCCAGCAGCGTCTGTTGCATCTGCGGCAGTTCCGGGGCGAGCTGACGGCAGAAAATCCCCATATAGGCGACTTCTTCCAGCACGATGGCGTTATGTACCGCATCGACCGCATCTTTACCCCAGGCGAACGGGCCGTGGGAGTGCACCAGCACGCCAGGCATCTGGGCCGGATCGATATCGCGCTGACGGAAGGTTTCGGCGATCACCACGCCGGTTTCCCACTCATACGCGCCGTTGATCTCTTCATCCGTCATTTTGCGGGTGCAGGGGATCTCGCCGTAGAAGTAATCGGCATGGGTGGTGCCGGTCGCCGGGATCGGCAGGCCCGCCTGCGCCCAGATGGTGGCGTGGCGCGAATGGGTATGCACAATCCCACCAATGGTCGGGAATTGCTGATAGAGCAGGCGATGAGTAGGCGTGTCGGATGAGGGCTTTTTCTTGCCTTCGACGACCTCGCCGGTCTCGATGCTGACCACCACCATATCGTCAGCGGTCATCACGGTGTAATCCACGCCCGAGGGCTTGATAATAAACACCCCGCGCTCGCGGTCGACGGCGCTCACATTGCCCCACGTGAGTGTCACCAGATTATGCTTTGGCAGCGCCAGATTGGCTTCCAGCACCTGACGCTTGAGTTCTTCTAACATGCCTCTCTCCACGCCGGATGGCGCGTCGCCGCGTTGGCCTGCGAAATCACAGGCCCGGCAAACGACGCGCCACCGGGCATCCGGGATTTAACGTTTCAAACCGTAATACACTTCGTTCCAGCGCAGCGCGTCTTTAAACGCGGGCAGGCGGGTGTCGTTGTCGATCACGGCGATTTCAAGGTCATGCATCTCCGCGAACAGGCGCATATCGTCGAGCGTCAACGCCTGGCTGAAGACGGTATGGTGCGCGCCGCCGGCCAGGATCCAGGCTTCAGACGCGGTCGGCAGATCCGGCTGGGCTTTCCACAGCGCGTTGGCCACTGGCAGCTTCGGCAGGTCGTGCGGGGTTTTCACCGCGTCGACGCAGTTCACCAGCAGGCGGAAACGATCGCCCAGATCGATAAGGCTCGCGTTCACGGCGGGGCCGGTGGTGGTGGAGAAGATCAGGCGCGCCGGATCGGCTTTACCGCCGATGCCGAGGTACTGCACGTCGAGGATCGGTTTTTCCGGCGTGGCGATGGTCGGGCAGACTTCCAGCATATGGGAGCCGAGCACCATGTCGTTGCCATTCTCGAAGTTGTAGGTGTAGTCCTCCATAAAGGAGGTGCCGCCTTCAAGACCGCCAGACATCACTTTCATGATGCGCAGCAGCGCGGCGGTTTTCCAGTCGCCTTCGCCCGCAAAGCCGTAGCCCTGCTGCATCAGACGCTGTACCGCGAGGCCCGGCAGTTGTTTCAGCCCATGTAAATCTTCAAACGTCGTGGTGAAGGCGTGGAAACCGCCATCCTCCAGGAAGCGCTTCATGCCAAGCTCAATGCGCGCCGCATCGAGAACGTTCTGGCGTTTGTCGCCGTTGATCTGCGCGGCAGGGGTCAGGCGGTAGCTGCTTTCATATTCGTCCACCAGCGCGTTGATATCGCCTTCGCTGACGTCGTTAACCACAGCCACCAGATCGCCCACGCCCCAGGTGTTCACTGAGAAACCAAACTTGATCTGCGCGGCGACTTTATCCCCTTCGGTCACGGCGACTTCACGCATGTTGTCGCCAAAGCGCGCCACTTTCAGATGACGGGTATCTTGTTTCGATACCGCCTGACGCATCCACGCGCCAAGTCGTCCCTGAGACTGTTTATCCTGCCAGTGGCCCGTCACCACGCTATGTTGCAGACGCATACGCGCGCCGATGAAGCCGAACTCGCGGCCGCCGTGCGCGGTCTGGTTCAGGTTCATAAAGTCCATATCGATGCTGCCCCACGGGATCTGCGCATTGAACTGGGTATGGAATTGCAGCAGCGGTTTGTTGAGGATGGAAAGACCGTTGATCCACATCTTCGCAGGCGAGAAGGTATGCAGCCAGACCACCAGACCCGCGCATTTATCGTCATAGTTGGCGTCGCGGCAGATGGCGGTGATCTCGTCCGGCGTAGTGCCGAGCGGCTTTAACACCAGTTTGCACGGCAGCTTCGCTTCGGCGTTCAGTGCGTTCACTACCTGTTCGGCGTGCTGGTTGACCTGACGCAGCGTTTCAGGGCCGTAAAGGTGTTGGCTGCCAATCACAAACCACACTTCATACTGATCGAAAATTGTCATCATCGTGTCCTTAATGTGTCAGGGCCGCCTGGCCTGCGCGCTCGGCAGACTGCGGGGTGGCGGCTGAAGGGAGATAGTGTTGTTCCGCGCTTTGCGACCATTGCTGGAAGCGGCGGTAGAGTTGTTCGAAGCGTGCGGCGCTCTCCGGCTGCGGCTGTAGCGTGTTCTCAATCTGGCTGGCCATCGCCTGCTGCGCCTGCGGGATATCGGCATGCGCGCCGGCGGCGACCGCGGCGAAAATGGCCGCGCCCAGCGCACAGCACTGATCGGAGGCGACGATTTGCAGCGGACGGTTCAGCACGTCGCAGCAGACCTGCATGATCACCGGGTTTTTACGAGCGATGCCGCCGAGCGCCATCACGTTGTTCACGGCGATGCCCTGATCGATAAAGCACTCCTGAATGGCGCGCGCGCCAAAGGCGGTGGCGGCAATCAGCCCGCCGAACAGCAGCGGCGCGTCGGTGGCGAGGTTAAGATCGGTAATGACGCCTTTCAGGCGCTGGTTGGCGAACGGCGTGCGGCGGCCGTTAAACCAGTCGAGGATCACCGGGAGATGATCGAGCGACGGATTTTTCGCCCAGGCTTCCGTAAGCGCAGGCAGCAGCTGTTTTTTGCTGGCCTCGATCTGAGGTTTCAGTTCCGGATGCTGCTTCGCGAGCGTATCCAGCGGCCAGCCGAGCAGGCGGCCAAACCAGGCGTAGATATCGCCAAAGGCGGATTGCCCGGCTTCCAGACCGATGAAATCCGGCACCACGCTGCCATCTACCTGACCGCAGATGCCTTTAACGGCGCGCTCGCCGACATCCGCTTTCTCCGCTACCAGGATGTCGCAGGTGGAGGTGCCGATGACTTTCACCAGCGTATTCGGCTGTGCGCCCGCGCCGACCGCACCCATATGGCAGTCAAACGCGCCACCGGAGATAACGACGCTTTCCGGCAGGCCGAGGCGCTGCGCCCAGTCGGCGCAAAGATTGCCTACCGGGATGTCGGCGGTGAAGGTGTCGGTGAACATCGGGTAGTCGAGATGCTGGTTAATCAGCGGATCAAGTTCATCGAAGAAGCTTGCCGGCGGCAGGCCGCCCCAGCTTTCATGCCACAGCGATTTATGACCTGCGCTGCAACGGCCGCGGCGAATATCCGCCGGACGGGTGGTGCCGGAGAGCAGGGCAGGCACCCAGTCGCACAGCTCAATCCACGAGGCGGCGGCCTGCGCGACGGCGTTGTCCTGGCGCGTTACATGCAGGATTTTGGCCCAGAACCATTCGCTGGAATAAATACCGCCGATGTAGCGTGAATAGTCCGCTTTGCCGGGCGTATGGCACAGGCGGGTGATTTCTTCCGCTTCTTCCACCGAGGTGTGATCTTTCCACAACACGAACATCGCGTTGGGGTTGTCGGCAAATTGAGGGTTGAGCGCCAGCACGTTGCCGTCGGCGTCAATCGGGGCGGGCGTGGAGCCGGTGCTGTCAACGCCAATGCCGACCACGGCGGCGCGCTGTTCTGGCGAGAGTTCCGCCAGCACGGTTTTTAACGCCGCTTCCATTGATTCAATGTAATCCCGCGGATGATGGCGGAACTGGTTACGGGCCGCGTCGCAATAGCGGCCTTCCTGCCAGCGTGGATACCACTCCACGCTGGTGGCAAGCTCGGCGCCAGTGGTGCAATCCACCGCCAAAGCCCGAACCGAGTCGCTGCCAAAATCGAGTCCCAGCGCAATAGCCATCTTCATACTCCATGCGATAAACAAACATGGAGAGAACATTAGTTTTACCCCGCCAAAAGGGTCAGGGTGGATCCGCTGAACTTATGGACGAAAATGCTGTGAAGCGAGAATTTGTGACGCCACGCAAATATTCGATGTGGACATTTCTGCCGCACTTATAGACACTTCGGTTATGGATTAAAAAGCCTGACAGCGAAGACAATACAGGTTATTTTCTGTAATAAAGCGGGCTTAAGACGCCGCTGCTATTATACCGGGCGCTCAGGCGCCTGCCGCTGCCAGCAAAATTAACGATATGGACAAATGGTTTCTTCTCTCTCGCTTCGGAGCGCCGTGAAAATGGCTGAAACGCAAAACGATCCTCTGCTGCCTGGTTATTCATTCAATGCCCATCTGGTGGCCGGGCTGACGCCGATTGAGGCCGATGGCTGGCTCGATTTTTTCATCGACCGCCCGCTCGGCATGAAAGGCTTTATTCTCAACCTGACGGTGCGCGGCGAAGGCGTGGTGAAAAACCAGGGGAAAGAATATCTCTGCCGCCCCGGCGATATGCTGCTCTTTCCGCCAGGCGAAGTGCACCACTATGGCCGCAACCCGGAGGCCAAAGAGTGGTATCACCAGTGGGTCTATTTCCGCCCGCGCGCCTACTGGCACGAGTGGCTGAACTGGCCTGCGATTTTCGCCAATACCGGTTTTTATCGCCCGGATGAGGCGCATCACGAACAGTTCTCCGCGCTGTTTCAGGCGATTATCGACGCCGCTCAGGGGCCGGGGCGCTATGCCGAACTGCTGGCGATAAACCTGCTGGAACAGTTGCTACTGCGCCGCGTCGAGGCGATTAGCGAGTCCCTGAAAGCGCCGCTCGACAGTCGCGTGCGCGATGCCTGCCAGTACATCAGCGATCACCTGGCCGACAGCCATTTTGATATCGCAAGCGTCGCGCAGCATGTCTGTCTTTCGCCGTCGCGCCTGTCGCACCTCTTCCGCCAGCAGTTAGGCGTCAGCGTGCTGAGCTGGCGCGAAGATCAGCGCATCAGCCAGGCGAAGCTTCTGCTCAGCACCACCCGGATGCCGATAGCCAGCGTCGGGCGCAATGTGGGCTTTGAAGATCAGCTCTATTTCTCACGGGTATTTAAGAAGTGTACCGGGGCGAGCCCGAGTGAATTCCGCGCCGGGTGCGAATAACGGAACGTGGGTTTCGTGTCATGACCGGTAAAGTAAAGTATGGTTAAAGAATGATGGCTTGACGCAGCACATAGCGCTCAGGAGAATCCTCTGTTCCACACTTTACCGGATGCGTTATGGAAGCCTTTCTGGAACACTTTATCACTCAGTCAGTCGCCTATTCGCTGATTGCTATTGCGCTGGTAGCGTTCCTCGAATCCCTGGCGCTGGTCGGGCTGTTGCTGCCCGGCACCGTGCTGATGGCCGCCCTGGGCGCGCTTATCGGCAGCGGCGAGGTCAATTTCTATGAGGCCTGGGCCGTGGGAATTATTGGCTGCCTGCTCGGCGACTGGATCTCGTTCTGGCTCGGCTGGCGCT
This sequence comes from Cronobacter turicensis z3032, assembly GCA_000027065.2. Classification (NCBI taxonomy): domain Bacteria; kingdom Pseudomonadati; phylum Pseudomonadota; class Gammaproteobacteria; order Enterobacterales; family Enterobacteriaceae; genus Cronobacter; species Cronobacter turicensis. The sequence continues at coordinate 751,930 of FN543093.2, forward strand.
TTAAAAAGCCGCTGCATCGCTGGGCATTCCTCAAAAAACATAAAGCGTTGCTCGATAAAACCGAACACGCGCTGCATCAGCACAGCATGTTTACCATACTCGTCGGGCGTTTTGTCGGGCCGACGCGTCCGCTGGTGCCGATGGTGGCAGGGATGCTTGACCTGCCGGTGCGGAAATTCCTCGCGCCGAATATCGTCGGTTGCCTGCTCTGGCCGCCGTTTTACTTTCTGCCGGGGATCCTCGCGGGCGCCGCTATCGACATTCCGCCGGAGATGAAAAGCGCCGCATTTAAATGGCTGCTCGGCGGCGTGGCGTTGCTGGTCTGGCTGGCGGCGTGGCTGCTCTGGCGCTGGTGGCGCAGCGGCAAAACGCAAGACCGCCTCACGCGCTATCTGCCGCGCGGGCGTCTGCACTGGCTGGCGCCCGGCGTGGCCGTGGCGGCGGCGGCGGCGCTGTTCGCCATTCAGAGCCACCCGCTGATGCCGGTTTATCGCAGTATTCTGTGGAAAGTGGTGACCGGCGCTCAGTGAGGCGTAATGCCGAGCAGCGCCGACGCGCTGGTCTCGCCGCTCAGCAACTGCGCGGTGGGGCCGTCCCAGACGATATGTCCTTCAACGACCACCAGACTGCGCGCGGCGATACGCGCCGCATCTTCCACGCTGTGCGAGACCATGAGTAGCGTGGTGCCTTCCTCTTCGCATATCTGCTCCAGCAGCGTCAGCATCTCCTGACGCAGCGCCGGATCGAGCGCGGAGAACGGCTCATCAAGCAGCAGAACCGGACGCTTTCGCACCAGACAGCGCGCCAGCGCCGCCCGCTGACGCTGGCCGCCAGAGAGCGCGGTCGGCAGCCGCTCCAGCAGATCGCCAATCGCCATGTTGTCGGCTATCGCCTCCACCTCACGCTTTTGCTGCGCGTTCAGCCGCAGGCCGGGCGAGAGCCCGAGCGCAATGTTCTGGCGCACCGTCAGATGGTTAAACAGATTATTTTCCTGAAACAGCATCGACACCGGGCGTTGTGACGGCGGCGTGCGGGTGTGATCCGCCCCGTTGATACTGAGCGTGCCGCTGTCAGGCGCGAGAAACCCGGCGATCAGGTTAAGCAGCGTGCTTTTGCCCGCGCCGCTTGGTCCCAGCACCGCGACCCGTTCAGCGTCGCGCACGTCCAGCGTAAAGCGCATCGGCAGATGGTGATACAGCCAGGTGAGATCAGTCAGTGTCAGCATGGCGCCCCGGAAGTTTTTCAATCAAGGTGAACAGCAGGAAACAGAGCAGCAGCAGAAGCAACGCCGTGACGGCGCCCGCATCGCTACGGTAGGCGCCGATCTGCTGGTAGAGATAAAAGGGCAGCGTGCGGAAATCCTCATTGCCAAACAGCGCTACGACGCCGAAATCGCCAATGGATAATACGCAGGCGAACGCCATCGCCTGGGCGAGCGGCACCCGCAGCGCGCGGGCCTCCACCAGCCGCAGCCGGTTCAGGCCGCGCATCTCAAGCGAGGCGCAGAGCGCGCCGTAACGCGCGGCGATATCGCGCATCGGGTTATCAAGCACTTTTAGCGCGTAAGGGATTGCCATCAGGGCGTTGGTGAAAATCACTATCGCATCGGCGCGTTCCGGCAGCCCGACGGTGGCATTGAGCAACAGGAAAAAACCGGTCGCCAGTACAATGCCCGGCATCGCGAGGATCAGCACGCCGCAGAGCTCCAGGCTTTGCCCGGCGAGACGGCGGTGTCGCAGGTACAGCTCGCGCGTGCTCCAGAGCAGCATCATGGTCAGGATAACGCACAGCGCCCCCGCGCAGAGCGCGATGCGCAGCGACGTCCAGAGCGCGCCCCACAGCGCCGGATCGGCCAGCGCGTGGCCGATGTCGCCGCGTAAACCATCAACCAGCACCGCCAGGAGGGGCGGCAGGAGAAGCAGCAGCGCGCCGGTAATCAGCAGGGAATCGATGAGTTTGCTGCGCCACGAATCCTCCGGGTTGCGCCAGCCGCGCACCAGCGTCGCGCCGACCGGGATCGCCTTGCTGAGCCGCTGGCTTAACAGGATAAGCGACAGGCAGCAGCCCATCTGGATAAGCGCCAGCAGCGCCGCGCGGCCCGGATCGTAGTCATAGCTCAGCGCCTGGTAGATGGCGAGCTCAATGGTGGTGGCCTGCGGCCCGCCGCCAAGCGCCAGCACCGTCGCGAAGCTGGCGAAGCACAGCATAAAAATCAGCGCCGCCACCGGCGGGATCTGGCGGCGCAGCCAGGGCCACTCCACCAGCCGGAAGAAATCCCAGCCGCGCATGCCGAGCTGCGCGGCGAGCTGGCGCTGTTCGCCGGGGATCTGCGTCAGCGTCTGGTACAGCAGGCGGGTCGCCATCGGCATATTAAAAAAGAGGTGCGCCAGCAGGATGCCCTGCAAACCATAAGGCGAGAACGTCCATTCGATGCCGAGCGTCGCGCAGAGCGCGGCAAGCCAGCCGCTGCGCCCGTAGACGCTGAGCAGGCCGAAAATCGCCACCAGCACCGGCAGGATCAGCGTCATGGCGCACAGGCGCAGCAGCGTTCGCCGCCCCGGAAAGCGGCGGCGGTAGAGCGCGCGGGCGAGTGGAATAGCGGGCACGACGGAAAGCAGGGCGGAGAGAAACGCCTGCCAGAACGAGAAGCGCACCACGTGCCACAGATAGCTGTCGTGCAGCAGCGCGCGTACCTCGGTGTGGGGCGCGTGCGTCCAGAGCGCCGCGAACGCCGCCAGCGCCACCGCCGCCATTAGCAAGGCGGCGATGAGGCCGGGCCAGAGCCAGCCTGGGATCAGCGGCTCACGGCGCGTTGCCATTCACTCGTCCATTGCGCTCGCTGTGTGGCGACATCCTGTGAGGTAAATTGCAGGGTGGTCTGCGGCCGGGTCAGGGCGTTAAACCCTTCCGGCAAGGCGACGTTGGTCACCGGGTACATCCAGTTGCCTGCGGGGATCGCATTCTGGAATGCGGGCGAAACCATGAACTTCAGGAATTTTTCCGCCAGCGCAGGCTGTTTGCTGGCGGCGGTGCGCGCGGCGACTTCCACCTGCAAATAGTGGCCTTCGCTGAAGTTCGCCGCCGCGTAGTTCTCTTTTTTCTCTTCAATGATGTGGTAGGCGGGGGAGGTGGTGTAGCTCAGCACCAGATCGCCTTCGCCTTTGAGGAACAGGCCGTAGGCTTCGCTCCAGCCTTTAGTGACGGTGACGGTCTTCGCGGCGAGCTTCTGCCAGGCGTCCGGCGCTTTATCGCCGTAAACTTTCTGCATCCACAGCAGCAGGCCCAGCCCCGGCGTGCTGGTGCGCGGATCTTCATAGATAACGCGCCATTTCTGATCGCTTTCCACCAGCTCTTTCAGGCTTTTCGGCGGGTTTTTCAGTTTAGTTTTGTCATAGACGAAGGCGAACCAGCCGTAGTCGAACGGCACAAAGGTGTCGTTGTTCCAGCCGCCCGGCACGTTGACGTCATTCGCCGGAACGCCGCTCTTCGCGAACAGCCCGGTCGCGGTCGCGGCCTGAAGCAGGTTGTTATCAAGGCCCAGCACCACATCGGCTTTGCTGTTTTTACCTTCCATGCGCAGGCGATTCAGCAGCGAGACGCCATCTTCCAGCGCCACGAATTTCAGCTCGCAGCCGCAGTCGGCTTCAAAGGCGGTTTTAATTTTCGGGCCAGGGCCCCACTCCGAGGAGAAGGAGTCGTAGGTGTAGACGGTCAGAACGGGTTTGGCGAAAGCCGGAGCGGCGACGAGCGCCAGCAGGGGAAGCAGTTTTTTTAACACTTTGCACCTTTATCAAATGGGGGCAAAGGATTTTGAGCAGTAGCCTCAAATCCCTTCGCCGGCGTTATCCGGATCAGGTTCGACGGGTATTATCTCAGCGCACCGGTCAGCCGGCAGCACCCCGTTGAGAACGGCCCATTGTAATGATTTGCGTAATGTTGCGAAAGGGTTACGGCTCGGGCGGCGCAAACCAGGCGGATTTAAAATCAAACCAGCCGAGCGTGTTCATCCGCACGCCGCGCATACTGCGCTGGCCCTGGAGCATCAGCCAGTGGTGGATCAGCGGCAGAATGTCCTGACGCTCCAGCATGGTGCGGCACCACTGCGGCAGGTTCAGCGCGCCGGTACGCCAGCGCTGCGCGTCGCCCTGCCAGTCGAGCGGGATGCAGTGCTGAATCAGCGGCACTTCGCACAGGTGGGCGAACAGCGAGAAATCGAGCGGCAGCGTAAAGTTGGCGCTGTTAAGCCACAGATCGCTGGTGATGTCTCCCTGATACCACTCTTCATAGCTCACTTCCCGCAGCTCAAGCTCGACCTGATCCTGCGCCAGAATATCGCGCAGCAGCGCGCCGATAATGCGGTTTTCAATATGGTCGCCATAGAAGGTGAGCGTCAGGCGCTCCAGCCCGGCGGGTTTCTGCGCTTCAGGGATTTGCGGCGCGTGGTGCCAGCGCGGCAGCAGGCCGTAAGCCGGAAACCAGATGCGCTGATATTGCGGCGCGGCGCGGTGCAGCAGGCGGGCGGGCGTAAAGCGCGAGCTTATCCAGCGGCGCACCTCCGGCATGGCGCCGACGCGCGAGCGGGAATCAAATAGCAGATAGTAGCAGCCCTCTTCGAGGCGGCTCTCCACGGCTTTTTCGTCGGCGTCGCGCGTCGGACCCTCAAGCTGAACGGCGCAGCTCAGTTCCTCGCCTATCTCCGGCAGCACCCAGAAGTTGACCTCATCAATCAGCGCCCGGTAACCGAAGTAGTCATCGAAGGCGTGGATCTTAAGCTGGTTGCTGTTATTGCGTACCACCGCGTAAGGACCGGTGCCGACGGGCTGACTGGCGAATTTCGGCAGTTCCGGCCACTCCCGCGGCAGGATCATCGCAGGCACGCTGCCCATCAGCCACGGCAGCCAGTCGTCCGGCTCGCTCAGGTGAATATCCAGCGTCCAGGCCGTGGGGGAAGTCACCTGGCGGATATGCGCATAGAGCGGCAGGGCGCAGATGCGCTGTAGCGAGCTGATGACATCAAGCATGTCGAGCTCGCGGCCATGATGAAAATGGATACCGGGGCGTAAGAAAAAGCGCCAGTGAAAAGGGGAAATCTGTTGCCAGTGGTGTGCGATATCGGCTTCCAGTTCCCCGTTTTCCTCGTTTATGCGCGTCAGCCCGCTGAAAATCTGCCGGGCGATGTGGGTTTCTGAACGGCGCAACGCGCTGCCGGGCAACAGGTTTTGCAGCGGGCGGTAGTAGAGCACGCGCAGAATATGGCGTCCCTGGCGGAAGCTACGGCCCAGGTGCGAGAGCAGCATTTGGCGCACTGCGGATTTGTCGCCGACGATCTGCACCAGCTGATCAATCCTGTCCTGCTCCAGCAGATCCTCCGCCCGCTGCTGCTGGAGCGCGAGACCGGTATAAAGGAAACGTAGCCTGGAGCGCTTGCCGCGCCCGGCTTCGGCTTCCCACGTCAGCCAGCCGCGCGCCTGCATGGCGTTCAGCAGCGTGCGCATGTGGCGGCGCGAGCAGCTCAGCAGCTCGGCCAGTTCGTTCAGCGTGGTGTCCTGGGGCTTACCGTCGCAGCATTGCCACAGGCGGATAAATTGCTGTTGCAGACGACCTGAAGGCATAAAAGGGGAACTCCTGCCGGAAACTCATCAATTTAATATTCCCTATATTACGGCAATACTTCTCTTCGATGAAAGCGGAGGGGCTTATGGAAATGTCGTCAACAAGCAGGTTTTATCAGCAGTATTTCAGTGCAACGCAACGTCTTTCCCGCTCATGGCTGGCCCGCCTGAACGGTAAAACGCCGCAACGAATGCTGGATGAGATCATGCAGTGGGATGTGACACTCCCGATGACGTTTAAACGCCGCTAAGCGGACATCACGTGTAACTGAGTATTGGTGCTTTTCACCCGCCAGCAGTGTGCTACTGCTGGCTTTTTTCGTCTATCATGAACACGTCTTCGCCCGCCCCACATGAAAGGATGCGCCTGATGTTGTGGTTTCTTACGTTTGTCCGACGTCTTAATGTCGTCTATCTCTCCTTTATGGTCGTCGCCTTTATGATGGGGGTGGCGGGCGCGCTACAGGCGCCGACGCTGAGCCTGTTTTTAAGCCGCGAAGTGGGCGCGCCGCCGTTCTGGGTGGGGCTGTTTTATACGGTAAACGCCATCGCCGGGATCGCGGTCAGCCTGTTGCTGGCGAAGCGTTCCGACAGCCGGGGCGACCGGCGCAAGTTGATTCTTTTTTGCTGCATGATGGCGGTCGGCAACTGCGTCCTGTTTGCTTTTAACCGTCACTATCTGACGCTGATTACCGCAGGCGTGCTGCTGGCGTCGCTTGCGAATACCGCCATGCCGCAGCTTTTCGCGCTGGCGCGCGAGTATGCCGATAACTCCGCCCGCGAGGCGGTGATGTTCAGCTCGGTGATGCGCGCCCAGCTGTCGCTTGCCTGGGTTATCGGGCCGCCGCTGTCGTTTATGCTGGCGCTGAGCTTCGGCTTTACCACGATGTTTTTAATCGCCGCCGGGATTTTTATCCTGAGCCTGGTGATTATCTTTTTCGCGCTGCCGTCGGTGGCGCGCATTGAGCAGCCCGCCGACGTGGCGCTGACGCAGGTCAGCGGCTGGAAAGACAAGAATGTGCGGATGCTGTTTATCGCCTCGGTGCTGATGTGGACCTGCAATACGATGTATATCATCGATATGCCGCTGTGGGTGAGCCAGGAGCTGGCGCTGCCCGAGAGCCTCGCGGGCGTGTTGATGGGCACTGCGGCAGGGCTTGAGATCCCGGCGATGCTGCTGGCCGGTTTTTACGTGAAGCGGTTCGGTAAGAAGCCGATGATGCTGGTGGCGGTGGGCGCAGGCGTGCTGTTTTACGCCGGGCTTAATCTCTTTCACAGCCGCGAGGCGCTGCTGGGGTTGCAGCTGTTTAACGCGCTGTTTATCGGGATTGTCGCCGGGCTTGGGATGATCTGGTTCCAGGATCTGATGCCGGGGCGCGCCGGTTCCGCCACCACGCTGTTCAGCAACAGTATTTCGACAGGGGTGATTCTGGCGGGCGTGGCGCAGGGGGCGCTTGTGGAGAGCTTCGGGCATTACGCGGTATACCCGGTGATTGCCGGGATAGCGCTGGTGGCGCTGTGGCTGACGAGCAGGGTGAAGGACGTTTAAGGCGATGGTTTGATGGCGGGTGCGCTGCGCTTACCCGCCCTACAAAAAATACGTTTAAGCGTTTGTTGGGCGGGTAAGCGCAGCGCACCCGCCGTAGTCACTAAAGATGCCGCAAAACACTCACCCCATAAACGCGGGCTGTTTTTTCTCATACGCCGCGATGGCGTCGTCGTGCTGCAACGTCAGACCGATGCTGTCCAGTCCGTTCAGCATACAGTGGCGACGAAACGCGTCGATGCTAAAGCTGTAAGACTTCCCGCCCGCTTTCACCACCTGCGCTTCCAGATCCACTTCAAAGCGAATGCCAGGGTTCGCCTTCACCAGCGCAAACATTTCATCCACTTCTTCATCGCTGAGCGTCACCGGCAGCAGCTGGTTGTTAAAGCTGTTGCCGTAGAAAATATCGGCGAAACTCGGCGCAATCACCACTTTAAAACCGTAATCGGTCAGCGCCCACGGGGCATGCTCGCGCGAGGAGCCACAGCCGAAGTTTTCACGCGCCAGCAGGATAGACGCGCCCTGATATTCCGGGAAATTCAAGACGAATTCCGGATTCGGTTGCTCGCCTTTGTCATCGAGAAAACGCCAGTCGTTAAACAGATGCGCGCCGAAGCCGGTGCGCGTCACCTTTTGCAGGAACTGCTTCGGGATAATCGCATCGGTATCCACATTCGCCGCATCCAGCGGAACCACCAGACCGGTGTGTTGGGTAAATTTCTCTGCCATGGGGTTCCCCTTATTTCAGACTACGGATATCGGCGAAATGACCGGTAACGGCGGCGGCGGCGGCCATCGCCGGGCTGACCAGGTGCGTGCGTCCGCCGCGGCCCTGACGGCCTTCAAAGTTACGGTTGCTGGTCGAGGCGCAGCGCTCGCCCGGGTTCAGGCGATCATTGTTCATCGCAAGGCACATTGAGCAGCCCGGCAGACGCCATTCAAAACCGGCTTCGATGAAAATTTTGTCCAGCCCTTCGGCTTCCGCCTGCGCTTTCACCGGGCCTGAGCCTGGCACCACCAGCGCCTGAACGCCCGGCGCCACTTTACGGCCACGGGCGATTTCTGCCGCGGCGCGCAGATCTTCGATACGCGAGTTGGTGCAGGAACCAATAAACACTTTATCAATAGCTACATCGGTCAGCGGCACGCCGGGTTTAAGCCCCATATAGGCCAGCGCTTTCTCCGCAGAGGCGCGCTCGACCGGATCGGCGAACGAGGCCGGATCGGGAATGGCGTCACTTACGGCGATAACCTGGCCGGGGTTGGTGCCCCAGGTCACCTGCGGGGCGATCTCTTCGGCATTGAGCGTCACGACCGCATCGAACTGCGCGCCGTCGTCGGTTTTCAGGGTTTTCCAGTACGCCACGGCGTCGTCGAAATCCTGGCCTTTCGGCGCATGCAGACGGCCTTTGACATAATTAAACGTGATGTCGTCCGGCGCGACCAGGCCCGCTTTGGCGCCCATTTCAATCGCCATGTTGCACAGCGTCATACGGCCTTCCATGCTCAGCGCGCGGATAGCGTCGCCGCAGAATTCCACCACATAGCCGGTGCCGCCTGCGCTGCCGGTTTTACCGATGATCGCCAGAACGATATCTTTCGCGGTGATGCCCGGTGCTGCGCGGCCGTTGACCTCGATTTTCATGGTCTTCGCGCGGCCCTGTTTGAGGGTTTGCGTCGCCAGCACATGCTCCACTTCTGAGGTGCCGATACCGAACGCCAGCGCACCGAAGGCGCCGTGGGTGGCGGTGTGGGAGTCGCCGCAGACGATGGTCATGCCCGGCAGGGTAATACCCTGCTCCGGCCCCATTACATGCACGATGCCCTGATACGGGTGGTTCAGATCATACAGTTCGACGCCGAATTCGTTGCAGTTCTTAATCAGCTCCTGCATCTGAATGCGGGCCATTTCGCCGGACGCATTGATATCTTTGGTCTGGGTGGAGACGTTGTGATCCATGGTGGCGAACGTTTTGCGCGGCTGGCGCACCGGGCGGCCATGGGCGCGCAGGCCGTCAAACGCCTGCGGCGACGTCACTTCATGCACCAGATGACGGTCGATGTAGAGCAGCGGCGTTTCGTTCGGGGCCTCATGAACCACGTGAGCGTCAAACAGCTTCTGATATAAGGTCTTTGCCATGGTTACACCCCTTCGGCCACATAGCGGGCAATGATATCGCCCATTTCATCAGTGCTGACAGCCTGGCCGCCGCGGGCCAGGTCGCCGGTGCGCACGCCTTCTTCCAGCGCGCGGTTGATCGCGTTTTCAATCGCCGTCGCCGCGTCGTCGGCTTCCAGGCTGTAGCGCAGCAGCAGAGACAGCGAGAGGATCTGCGCCACCGGGTTGGCGATGTTTTTCCCGGCGATATCCGGCGCGGAGCCGCCTGCCGGTTCGTACAGGCCAAAGCCCTGCTCGTTGAGGCTTGCGGAAGGCAGCATCCCCATTGAGCCGGTAATCATGGCGCACTCGTCAGAGAGAATATCGCCAAACAGGTTAGAGCAGAGCAGCACGTCAAACTGCGACGGATCTTTAATCAGCTGCATGGTGGCGTTGTCGATGTACATGTGCGTCAGTTCGACGTCCGGATACTCTTTGCCAATTTCATTGACGATTTCACGCCACAGCAGCGACGTTTGCAGCACGTTCGCTTTATCAATCGAGGTGACTTTATTACGACGTTTGCGCGCCGACTCAAACGCGATGCGTGCGATGCGTTCGATTTCAAAACGGTGATAGACCTCGGTGTCGAACGCTTTTTCATGCATGCCGCTGCCTTCGCGGCCTTTCGGCTGGCCGAAGTAGATGCCGCCGGTCAGCTCGCGCACGCAAAGGATATCAAAGCCGTTGGCGGAGATATCGGCGCGCAGCGGGCAAAATTCTTCCAGGCCCTGGTAGAGCTTCGCCGGACGCAGGTTACTGAACAGCTTGAAATGTTTACGCAGCGGCAGCAGCGCGCCGCGCTCCGGCTGCTGTGCCGGGGGCAGGTTTTCCCACTTCGGGCCGCCGACCGAGCCAAACAGGATGGCATCGGCCTGCTCGCAGCCCTCTACGGTCGCCTGCGGCAGCGGGTTGCCGTGGCGATCGATGGCGATGCCGCCAACGTCGTAGTGGCTGGTGGTGATACGCATATCAAAACGACCACGAACGGCATCCAGTACTTTCAGGGCTTGCGCCATCACTTCCGGGCCAATACCGTCGCCCGGCAAAACTGCAATATGATAATTTTTAGACATCACACGGTTTCCTGATTGTGTTCTTTATTCTGTGCTTTTCGTTGCAACTCTTTCTCGACTTCGCCGGCGCGCCAGATGTTGTTCAGCACGTTGATCATCGCGCGGGCGGAGGATTCGACGATATCGGTCGTCAGACCCACGCCGTGGAAGTGGCGGCCGTTATAGCTGACCACGATATCTACCTGGCCCAGCGCGTTTTTGCCGTGGCCTTTCGCGCCTAACTGGTATTTCACCAGCTCGATGTCGTAGTCGGTAATGCGGTTGATAGCCTGATAAACCGCGTCGACCGGGCCGTTGCCGTTAGCGGCTTCGGCTTTGATCTCCTCGCCGCAGGCCAGTTTCACAGACGCGGTCGCCATGGCGCTGGAGCCGGACTGCACGCTGAAGTATTCCAGACGGAAATGCTCCGGCTCTTCCTGCTGTTTATTGATAAAGGCCAGCGCTTCCAGATCGTAATCAAATACCTGGCCTTTTTTGTCCGCCAGCTTCAGGAAGGCGTCGTACAGGTCGTCCAGGTTGTAGTCGTTTTCGTGGTAGCCCATCTCTTCCATACGGTGCTTAACGGCAGCACGGCCGGAGCGGGAGGTCAGGTTCAGCTGCACCTGATTCAGGCCGATGGATTCCGGCGTCATGATCTCGTAGTTTTCACGGTTTTTCAGGACGCCGTCCTGATGGATGCCGGAAGAGTGCGCAAAGGCGCCGGAGCCGACCACCGCTTTGTTCGCCGGGATCGGCATGTTGCAGATCTGGCTGACGGTCTGGCTGGTGCGCCAGATCTCCTGGTGGTTAATGCGGGTGTGGACGTTCATCAGGTTCTGGCGCAGCTTGATGGCCATGATGACCTCTTCCAGAGCACAATTGCCCGCGCGTTCGCCGATGCCGTTTAACGTGCCTTCCACCTGACGCGCGCCCGCCTGCACGGCGGCCAGGGCATTGCCGACGGCCATGCCCAGATCGTCATGGGTATGAACGGAGATAATCGCTTTGTCGATGTTTGGTACGCGCTCATACAGGCCGCTGATGATGTTGCTGAATTCGAAGGGCAGGGTGTAGCCGACGGTATCCGGAATATTAATAGTAGTGGCGCCTGCGTTGATGGCGGCTTCCACGACGCGCGCCAGGTCCGCAATCGGGGTGCGGCCCGCGTCTTCGCAGGAGAATTCAACGTCGTCGGTATAGTTGCGGGCGCGTTTTACCATATAGACGGCGCGCTCAATCACTTCATCCAGCGTACTGCGCAGTTTGGTGGCGATGTGCATCGGTGAAGTGGCGATAAAGGTGTGAATACGAAACGCCTCGGCGATTTTCAGGGATTCGGCGGCCACGTCGATATCTTTTTCCACGCACCGGGCCAGCGCGCAGACGCGGCTGTTTTTGACCTGGCGGGCGATAGTTTGCACCGATTCGAAATCGCCCGGCGAAGAGACCGGAAAACCGACTTCCATGACATCGACACCCATGCGCTCAAGCGCCAGCGCGATTTGCAGTTTTTCCTTTACGCTCAGGCTCGCCTGGAGCGCCTGCTCACCGTCACGCAATGTGGTATCAAAAATAATGACTTGCTGGCTCATGGTTGGTGTCCTTATTTGTCCTGGGGCGCCTTGCGTGAGCATAAAAAAACCCGCGCAGCGGCGCGGGTTTTCGTATTTCTGATGACCTGACTCAAGCGTTATCGCCGTACGTCGCGCACCAGTCTACCGCGCACTGAAGATGCGTTTAGTAGTAGTAGACCAGTAAAACGAACGATGCGAATCATGACTCACGTCCCGAATAAATGCGTTAAGAGACTTTTAGTGGTACTTGATAGCACAGGCCATGTCAACCCCCTGTCCGGAATTCTACAGTTATCTCGCTGGCGCCCCGCCAGATGCGGATTTAGTGGATTATGCTAAGTAAACGGTATTATATAAAACATCTGTATAAGTTAAGCGCAGCGTAAGTATTGATATCGTAAAGGGGCGCATTTTTGGTGCCTTTTTAGCAATTTTATTGCGTTAAATTATTCGTCATATCAATTAATTGAGATCCCGTTGGGTTCCGTGAGCGTTTTTGAGACGTCATATTTCAAAATATACGGTCTCAATTGTGAAAAAAGTGAAGCGTTTACGAAAACTTAATTGATAATTCATAAAGTGAATTATTGTTTATTCGTCTTTTTTATGATTTGATCACGCTGTAAGAAAAGTGGCGTGATAATAAAAGTCCAAAAGTATCAGGAGATTTATTTTATTGTCCATTAATGATCTTTTATTTCTTAATAGTTACGTTTTATGAATTTTTAAACCTCCTCTTTTGCCTGAGATTGCTACAAGATAAACGGAATGTTCTGGGTAATGCATGCAAAGGGAATAATGTATCAGTGGAGTAAATTATGTCTGGTGATCATATTGAACACTCACCCGCACCTGAAGGGCTGAAACCTCAATTACGCACGGTCGATCTGAATTTATTGACGGTTTTTGATGCGGTAATGCAGGAACAAAATATTACCCGCGCCGCGCATATGCTGGGGATGTCTCAGCCCGCCGTCAGTAACGCAGTGGCGCGCCTTAAAGTGATGTTTAATGACGAATTATTTGTACGCTACGGGCGCGGCATTCAGCCCACGGTCCGGGCCTGTCAGCTGTTCGGGTCGATTCGTCAGGCGCTTCAGTTGGTGCAAAATGAATTGCCGGGCTCAGGATTCGAGCCGCTCAGTAGCGAAAGGCTGTTTAATCTCTGCGTGTGCAGTCCGCTGGATAATCTGCTGACGTCGATTATTTACAACAGCGTAATGAATATCGCACCCAATATACATTTAGTATTTAAATCATCGCTAAATCAGAATATCGAACATCAGCTGCGCTACCAGGAGACGGAATTCGTCATTGGTTATGACGAATTCCGCCGCCCCGAGTTTACCTGCGTTCCCCTATTTAAAGATGAAATGGTGCTGGTGAGCAGCAAGAGCCATCCGCGTAAAGATAACCTGTTACGCGAAAGTGAAGTTTTTAAAGAACAACATGCCGTGGTGGCGTTAGATCGTTTTAGTTCTTTCAGCCTGCCGTGGTATGACACCGCGGAAAAACAATCCGCCATCGCTTATCAGGGAATGGCGATGACCAGCGTATTAAATGTCGTGTCTCGCACGAATCTGATTACTATTGCTCCGCGCTGGCTCGCGCAGGATTATGAGCAAGCGCTGCAACTGCAAATCATGCCGTTGCCGTTTAAATTAAACAGCCGCACCTGTTATCTCTCCTGGCATGAAGCAGCCGGGCGCGATAAGGGCCATCAGTGGATGGAGGAGCTGTTATCGAACGTCTGTCGGCGTTAATGGCGAGAAAAAAACAGCGGGTGGCGTTAGCCGCCCGTTTTTCTGTTTATTCACCCTTTTCTGATATTTTATTCTGTTGTCATCCCCAGCCTTCCGGCACATCGCGTTACCTTCCGATTTTTTGATTTATCACTGTCAGAAATGGGCGATGCGAAATTAACGGTCATAAGCGCCGCTTATATTCAGCATATCTCTCCGTTTAATCGCTTTTCTACAGCGCCGCGCGACAATTTAGCGCGCCCGACGGCTGCCGATTGCTAATTGCCTGCCTCATTTTCAGCGGTTATGTTAGGGAGAACCTATAACGATAATTAACGACAGGACATCACACCTGTACCAGTGACCGTGCGGAAAATGACTTCTGCCGTCAGTCCGTAAACAAAAGCCTGGAGGCAAACCATGGAGATGTTGTCTGGAGCCGAGATGGTCGTCCGATCGCTTATCGATCAGGGCGTAAAGCAAGTATTCGGTTACCCCGGTGGCGCGGTGCTCGATATTTATGACGCGCTACATACCGTTGGCGGGATTGATCATGTGCTGGTGCGCCATGAACAAGCCGCAGTGCATATGGCAGATGGTCTGGCGCGCGCGACCGGCGAGGTGGGCGTGGTGCTGGTGACCTCAGGCCCTGGCGCGACCAACGCGATTACCGGTATTGCTACTGCCTACATGGACTCCATTCCGCTTGTGGTGCTGTCAGGCCAGGTGGCGACCTCGCTGATTGGTTATGACGCTTTCCAGGAGTGCGACATGGTGGGGATCTCCCGCCCGGTGGTGAAGCACAGTTTCCTGGTGAAGCAAACCGAAGATATCCCGACGGTACTGAAGAAGGCGTTCTGGCTTGCCGCCAGCGGTAGACCGGGCCCGGTAGTAGTCGATTTGCCGAAAGATATTCTCAACCCGGCGAAAAAACTGCCGTATGTCTGGCCGGAAACCGTCAGCATGCGCTCCTATAACCCGACGACGCAGGGGCATAAAGGGCAGATCAAACGCGCCCTGCAAACCCTGATTGCCGCGAAAAAGCCGGTTATGTATGTCGGCGGCGGCGCGATTACCGCGGCCTGTGAGAACGAACTGCGCGCGGTGGCGGAAAAGCTCAACGTGCCGGTGGTCTCTTCATTAATGGGACTGGGCGCGTTTCCGGGTACGCACCGACAGGCGCTGGGGATGCTCGGGATGCACGGCACCTTCGAAGCGAACATGACGATGCACAATGCGGATGTCATTTTCGCGGTTGGCGTGCGCTTTGACGATCGCACCACCAACAATCTTGCGAAGTACTGCCCGAACGCCACCGTGCTGCATATCGATATCGATCCGACGTCGATTTCCAAAACCGTGGCGGCGGATGTGCCGATTGTGGGAGACGCGCGGCAGGTGCTGAACCAGATGCTGGAGTTGCTGGGCCAGGAAGAGAGCCAGCAGCCGCTGGACGATATTCGCGACTGGTGGCAGCACATTGAGCAGTGGCGCGCCCGTCAGTGCCTCAATTATGACCGCGAAAGCGGCAGCATTAAACCGCAGGCGGCCATCGAAACGATCTATCGCCTGACCAACGGCGATGCCTATGTCACCTCCGACGTGGGCCAGCATCAGATGTTCGCGGCGCTGCATTATACCTTTGATAAACCGCGCCGCTGGATAAACTCCGGCGGGCTCGGCACGATGGGCTTCGGCCTGCCAGCGGCGCTGGGCGTGAAGCTCGCGCTACCGGAAGAAACCGTCGTGTGCGTGACCGGCGACGGCAGTATCCAGATGAATATTCAGGAGCTTTCCACCGCGCTGCAATATGAATTGCCGGTGCTGGTGCTTAACCTCAACAACCGATACCTGGGCATGGTGAAGCAGTGGCAGGATATGATCTATTCCGGCCGCCACTCGCAGTCCTATATGGAATCGCTGCCGGATTTTGTCAAACTGGCGGAGGCTTACGGGCACATCGGGATTTCCATCACTCGCCCGGAAGAGCTGGAAAGCAAACTCAGCGAGGCGCTGGAGCATGTGCGCAATAACCGGCTGGTGTTTGTCGATGTCACCGTGGACGGGACCGAGCACGTTTATCCGATGCAGGTTCGCGGCGGTGGAATGGATGAAATGTGGTTAAGCAAAACGGAGAGAACCTGATTATGCGCCGGATATTATCAGTATTGCTGGAAAACGAATCGGGCTCGTTGTCTCGTGTGATTGGGCTCTTCGCGCAGCGCGGCTATAACATTGAAAGCCTGACCGTGGCGCCGACCGACGATCCGACGCTCTCCAGGATGACCATCCAGACGGTCGGCGACGAAAAAGTCCTTGAGCAGATCGAAAAGCAACTGCATAAGCTGGTGGACGTACTGCGCGTCAGCGAGCTGGGGCAGGGCGCGCATGTCGAACGTGAAATCATGCTGGTGAAAATCCAGGCAAGCGGCTACGGACGTGAAGAGGTCAAACGCAGCGCGGAGATTTTCCGCGGTCAGATTATCGACGTCACGCCCTCGCTCTATACCGTGCAACTGGCGGGCACCAGCGAAAAGCTCGACGCGTTTCTCGCGAGCATCCGCGACGTGGCGAAAATCGTTGAAGTGGCGCGCTCCGGCGTGGTGGGCCTCTCGCGCGGCGAAAAGATCATGCGTTAACGGTATCACCTTCTTGTTATGCATCCGCCCGGCGCCTGCCGGGCTTTTTTTTGCAGCGGGCGCGACAGGCGCGCGCAAAAGCAGTTGCTCAGGGTACTATTCTGCGCTTAGATGTTAAGGATTTTAACTTATAACCCTTGAAAGGTTATGGAGTAACACTCTTGTTAAGGGGCAAACGTGAAACTGGATGAAATCGCGCGGCTGGCTGGCGTGTCGCGCACCACGGCGAGCTATGTCATTAATGGAAAAGCCCGGCAGTACCGTGTGAGTGATAAAACCGTTGAGAAAGTGATGGCGGTGGTGCGTGAACATAACTACCACCCGAACGCCGTCGCCGCTGGCCTGCGCGCGGGAAGAACGCGCTCCATTGGCCTTGTGATCCCCGATCTTGAAAACACCAGCTATACCCGCATCGCTAATTATCTTGAGCGCCAGGCGCGTCAGCGCGGATACCAGCTCCTCATCGCGTGTTCCGAAGATCAGCCGGATAACGAAATGCGCTGCATTGAGCATCTGCTTCAGCGCCAGGTCGATGCCATCATTGTTTCCACCTCTTTACCGCCTGAACACCCGTTTTATCAGCGCTGGGCGAATGACGCGTTTCCGATTGTCGCACTGGACCGCGCATTAGATCGCGAACATTTCACCAGCGTCGTCGGCGCCGATCAGGATGACGCAGAGATGCTGGCAAGCGAGCTGCGCACGTTCCCGGCCGAAACCGTACTTTATCTTGGCGCGCTGCCGGAGCTTTCAGTCAGTTTCTTGCGCGAGCAGGGCTTTCGCACCGCGTGGAAAGACGACCCGCGTGAAGTGCACTTCCTTTATGCCAACAGCTACGAGCGTGAAGCCGCCGCCGCGCTGTTCGAAAAATGGCTGGAAACGCACCCGATGCCGCAGGCGTTGTTCACCACGTCTTTCGCCTTGTTACAGGGCGTGATGGACGTGACGCTTAAGCGCGAAGGCCGTCTGCCGTCGGAACTCGCTATCGCCACGTTCGGCGACAACGAACTGCTCGATTTCCTGCAATGTCCGGTACTGGCTGTGGCGCAGCGTCATCGCGATGTCGCGGAGCGCGTGCTCGAACTGGTGCTGGCAAGCCTTGATGAGCCGCGCAAACCGCGGCCTGGCCTTACCCGCATCCGCCGTAATCTCTACCGTCGCGGCAGCTTAAGCCGCCGCTAACGCTCAGAGAAAAATGAGAAAAAGGCAGCTTTGGCTGCCTTTTTTGTGGATTCGGATAATTCCGGCGCATTTTTACACATTCTGACACTCGTTCTTCTCACTGCGGAGAAACGATGCGGCGTACCGTATTAGTGGTAACCAATCATTTCTTGTGTGTTAATTTGTAACCATCACAATCTCTGAATTGGCTGGCAGAAGGGTTTTATTTTCAGTCGGTTCCCGAACGGCGGAGAAAAGCGCGCTAAACCATAGCTGACGCTGTTAACTCCAGGGCTTTTACCTTAAAATGCCGCTCGCGTCGCAAACTCAACACTTAGTCCTCTTCACCGATCGTATTAAGTGGTTTTTAACGGTCCTGTGTGTATTCGTCATTTTTCTTACAAATATTCATAGCGTTAATTTTGCCTCGTCAGGATGGCAGGGATTTTATTTGCCGCTTTCTCTTTGTCAGCGCCGAATCTTTTGTTGAAGGCTGCCCCGGTGCTGGCTTGACAAGCTTTTCCTCCGCTCCGTAAACTCCGGTGGGTGGGAATTTGTGGGATAAAGTGGTGAAAAAGGGCAGAGCTCAGTGAGGCTTTAATGTTTCGTGGCGCAACGTTGGTGAATCTCGACAGCAAAGGGCGGTTATCCGTTCCGACGCGCTATCGCGATTTACTGAACGACGCCTCGTCCGGCCAGATGGTTTGCACCATCGATATTCACCATCCCTGCCTGTTGCTTTATACCCTGCCCGAATGGGTAATTATCGAACAAAAATTGTCGCGTCTGTCGAGCATGAACCCCGCAGAACGGCGAGTGCAGCGCCTGCTGCTGGGCCATGCCAGCGAATGCCAGATGGACAGCGCGGGCCGTCTTTTATTAGCACCCGTTTTACGGCAACACGCCGGATTGACCAAACAAGTGATGCTGGTCGGGCAGTTCAATAAGTTTGAGCTGTGGGACGAAGTGACCTGGCATCAACAGGTCAGGGAAGACATCGACGCTGAGCAGTCATCTTCTGAAGTGTTGTCGGAGCGGCTGCAGGATTTGTCTTTATAAAATATGATGGAAAATTATAAACATACGACGGTGCTCCTGGACGAGGCCGTCAACGGCCTGAATATACGTCCGGACGGCATTTACATTGACGGCACCTTTGGCCGCGGCGGACACTCGCGCCTTATCCTTTCACAGCTGGGCGAACAAGGCCGATTACTGGCGATCGATCGCGATCCGCAGGCGATTGCGGCGGCCGCTGCCATTGACGATCCGCGATTCTCCATCATCCATGGTCCTTTCTCGGCGCTGGGCGATTATGTCCGCGAACGCGAGCTACAGGGCAAGATCGACGGCATTCTTCTCGATCTCGGCGTTTCCTCGCCGCAGCTTGACGATCCCGAGCGCGGCTTTTCCTTTATGCGCGACGGCCCGCTGGATATGCGCATGGATCCCACCCGTGGACAATCTGCCGCCGAATGGCTGCGCAACGCGGAAGAAGCAGATATCGCCTGGGTGCTGAAAACCTTCGGCGAAGAGCGCTTCGCTAAGCGTATCGCGCGCGCCATTGTCGAGCGCAACCGCGAACTGCCCATGACCCGCACCAAAGAACTGGCGGAGGTCGTGGCCGCCGCGACGCCCATCAAAGATAAGTTCAAACACCCGGCTACCCGTACCTTCCAGGCGGTACGCATCTGGGTGAACAGCGAACTCGAAGAGATTGAGCAGGCGCTGAAAGGCGCGGTAGACGTGCTGGCGCCGGGCGGGCGCCTTTCGGTTATCAGCTTCCACTCGCTGGAAGACCGTCTGGTGAAACGCTTTATGCGTGAGCAAAGCCGCGGTCCGCAGGTGCCGGCAGGGTTGCCGATGACTGAAGCGCAGCTCCAGAAACTCGGCGGTCGCGACCTTCGCGCGCTGGGCAAACTGATGCCGGGTGAGGCCGAAGTGGCGGAGAACCCGCGCGCGCGCAGCTCTGTGTTACGTATCGCCGAGAGGACGGGCGCATGATAAGCCGGGTGACAGAGACCCTCAGCAAAGTAACCGGATCGCTTAGCAGCACGGAACGCCATGCGCTGCCTGCTGTGATCGGCGGCGATCTTCTGCGCTACGGGAAACTGCCGCTCTGTTTGTTTATCGCCATTATCGTGACCGCGATCTTTGTGGTCACCACCGCGCACCACACTCGCCTGCTCACCGCGCAGCGCGAGCAGCTGGTGCTGGAACGCGATGCGCTGGATATCGAATGGCGCAACCTGATCCTGGAAGAAAACGCGCTCGGCGATCACAGCCGGGTTGAACGGGTCGCAACGGAAAAGCTGCAAATGCAGCATGTCGATCCCTCGCAGGAAAATATTGTGGTGCAGAAATAAGGACTGACCAGGCGAATGAAAGCAGCAGCAAAGACGCTTAAACCAAAACGTCAGGAAGAACAGGCCAACTTTATCAGTTGGCGTTTTGCGTTGCTCTGCGGCTGCATTTTGCTGGCTCTGGCGTTTCTGCTGGCGCGCGTCGCCTGGTTGCAGATTATCGACCCGGACATGCTGGTGCGTCAGGGCGATATGCGCTCGCTGCGCGTGCAGGAAGTCTCCACCGCGCGCGGCATGATAACCGACCGTTCCGGCCGACCGCTCGCGGTCAGCGTGCCGGTAAAAGCGATCTGGGCCGATCCGAAAGAGCTGCACGACGCGGGCGGCATCACGCTCGATAACCGCTGGAAAGCGCTCTCCGACGCGCTGAAAATCCCGCTCGATCAGCTCGCCGCGCGCGTCAACGCCAACCCGAAAGGCCGCTTTATCTATCTCGCGCGTCAGGTCAACCCTGATATCGGCGATTACATCAAAAAGCTCAAGCTCCCTGGCATCCATCTGCGTGAAGAGTCGCGCCGTTACTATCCTTCCGGCGCAGTGACCGCTCACCTCATCGGCTTTACCAACGTCGACAGCCAGGGGATCGAGGGCGTCGAAAAAAGCTTTGATAAATGGCTCACCGGCCAGCCTGGCGAGCGTATCGTGCGTAAAGACCGCTATGGGCGCGTCATTGAGGATATCTCCTCGACCGACAGCCAGGCGGCGCACAACCTGGCGCTCAGCATTGACGAACGTCTCCAGGCGCTGGTCTACCGCGAACTTAATAACGCCGTGGCGTTTAACAAAGCGGAATCCGGCAGCGCCGTGCTGGTAGATGTGAACACCGGCGAAGTGCTGGCGATGGCCAACAGCCCCTCTTATAACCCGAACAACATCACCGGTACGCCGAAAGATGTGATGCGTAACCGCACCATTACCGACGTCTTCGAACCTGGCTCTACCGTTAAGCCGATGGTGGTGATGACGGCGCTGCAGCGTGGCGTGGTGCAGGAAAATACGGTGCTTAACACCGTGCCATACCGGATTAACGGTCACGAAATTAAAGACGTCGCTCGCTACAGCGAGCTGACGCTCACCGGGGTATTACAGAAGTCGAGTAACGTCGGGGTTTCTAAACTGGCGTTAGCGATGCCCTCCTCAGCGTTAGTAGATACTTACTCACGTTTTGGACTCGGGAAGTCGACCAATCTGGGGCTGGTCGGAGAACGCAGTGGCTTATATCCGCAAAAACAACGGTGGTCTGACATAGAGAGGGCCACCTTCTCATTCGGCTACGGGCTAATGGTAACCCCGTTACAGTTAGCGCGAGTCTACGCGACCATCGGCAGCTACGGCGTCTACCGCCCGCTGTCGATAACCAAGGTCGATCCGCCCGTGCCGGGCGAGCGCATTTTCCCGGAATCTATCGTGCGCACCGTGGTGCATATGATGGAAAGCGTGGCGCTGCCTGGCGGCGGCGGCGTGAAGGCGGCCATCAAGGGCTATCGCATTGCGATTAAAACCGGTACGGCGAAAAAGGTCGGGCCGGACGGGCGATACATTAACAAATACATTGCTTACACCGCAGGCGTTGCACCTGCCAGCAATCCGCGTTTCGCGCTGGTGGTGGTGATTAACGATCCGCAGGCGGGCAAATACTACGGCGGCGCCGTTTCCGCGCCGGTCTTCGGTGCCATTATGGGCGGCGTGCTGCGCACCATGAACATCGAGCCGGATGCGCTGACAACGGGCGAAAAAAGTGAATTCGTAATTAATCGAGAAGAGGGAACAGGTGGCAGATCGTAATTTGCGCGACCTTCTCGCTCCGTGGGTAGCTGGTCTGCCTGCGCGAGCTCTGCGGGAGATGACCCTGGACAGCCGCGTTGCGGCGGCGGGGGATCTCTTTGTGGCGGTGGTCGGTCATCAGGCGGACGGGCGTCGGTATATCCCGCAGGCGATAGCGCAAGGTGTAGCTGCCATCGTCGCCGAAGCCAAAGGCGAGGCGACGGACGGCGAAGTCCGTGAAATCCACGGCGTGCCGGTTATCTATTTAAGCCAGCTCAACGAGCGTCTCTCGGCGCTGGCGGGGCGTTTTTATGATGAGCCATCCGATCGTCTGCGCCTGATTGGCGTGACGGGCACCAACGGTAAAACCACCACCACGCAGCTTATCGCGCAGTGGTGTCAGCGGCTTGGCGAAACCAGCGCCGTGATGGGCACCGTGGGCAACGGGCTGCTGGGTAAAGTGAGTCCGACGGAAAACACCACCGGCTCTGCGGTGGACGTTCAGCATGTGCTGTCAGGGCTCGCCGCACAGGGCGCGACCGTGGCCGCGATGGAAGTCTCTTCCCACGGTCTGGTGCAGCATCGCGTGGCGGCGTTGAAATTCGCCGCCACGGTATTTACCAATTTAAGCCGCGATCATCTCGACTATCACGGCGACATGGAACATTACGAAGCGGCGAAATGGCTGCTGTTTTCCGCGCACCATTACGGGCAGGCGGTGATCAACGCCGATGATGAAGTCGGCCGCCGGTGGCTGGCGAAGCTGCCGGATGCCGTCGCGGTGTCCATGGAAAACAATATCAATCCAGATTGTCACGGCCGCTGGTTACGCGCGGATGCGGTGGAATATCACGACCGCGGCGCCACGCTGCGCTTCAGCTCCTCCTGGGGCGATGGCGAAATTGAAAGCCGCCTGATGGGCGCGTTTAACGTCAGCAACCTGTTGCTGGCGCTCGGCACGCTGCTGGCGCTCGATTACCCGCTCGCCGCGCTGCTCGAAAGCGCGCCGCGCCTCCAGCCGGTCAATGGCCGCATGGAAGTGTTCAGCGCGCCGGGCAAACCGACTGTGGTGGTCGATTACGCCCACACGCCGGATGCGCTCGAAAAAGCGTTGCAGGCCGCGCGTCTGCACTGTGCGGGCAAGCTCTGGTGCGTATTCGGCTGCGGCGGCGATCGCGATAAAGGCAAACGTCCTCTGATGGGCGCGATTGCCGAGCAATTCGCCGATGTCGTGGTGGTCACTGATGACAACCCGCGCACCGAAGATCCGAGGGCGATCATCGCCGATATCCTGACCGGTATGCTCGATGCGGGCCGCGCGCGCGTCGTTGAAGGCCGCGCCGAAGCCGTGACCAACGCCATTATGCAGGCGGCGGAAAACGACGTCGTACTGCTGGCGGGCAAAGGCCACGAGGATTACCAGATTGTCGGCACCCGCCGTCTTGATTATTCCGATCGCGTCACCGCGGCGCGTCTGCTGGGAGCAGTGGCATGATTCACGTATCTCTGAGCCAGCTTGCCGTTATTCTGAAAGGCGAGCTGCATGGCGCCGATACCGATATCGACGCGGTAACGACCGACACCCGCAAACTGACGCCCGGCTGCCTGTTTGTGGCGCTGAAAGGCGAGCGTTTCGACGCGCATGATTTTGCAGACCAGGCGCAGGCTGGCGGCGCAGGCGCGCTGCTGGTAAGCCGCAAGCTGGATATTGACCTGCCGCAACTGGTGGTGGCCGACACGCGCCTGGCGTTTGGCGAACTGGCGGCGTGGGTCAGACAGCAGGTACCCGCGCGCGTGGTCGCGCTGACGGGGTCTTCCGGTAAAACCTCGGTGAAAGAGATGACCGCCGCCATTCTCGGCGAGTGCGGCAACACGCTCTACACCGCAGGCAACCTGAATAATGACATCGGCGTACCGATGACGCTGCTGCGTCTCACGCCGGAACATCAGTACGCGGTGATTGAGCTTGGCGCCAATCATCAGGGCGAAATCGCCTGGACCGTGAGCCTGACTCGCCCGGAAGCCGCGCTGGTCAACAACCTGGCGGCGGCGCATCTTGAAGGTTTCGGCTCGCTCGCGGGCGTGGCTAAAGCCAAAGGCGAAATCTTCTCTGGCCTGCCGGCAAATGGCATCGCGATTCTGAACGCCGATAACAACGACTGGCTGAACTGGCAGAGCGTGATTGGCGACCGCAAGGTCTGGCGCTTCTCGCCAAACCTTGCCACCAGCGACTTCAGCGCCACCAATATTCACATCACCAGTCACGGTACCGAATTTACGCTGCGTACGCCGGTGGGCGATGTGGACGTTTTGCTGCCGCTGCCAGGGCGCCATAACGTCGCCAACGCGCTCGCCGCGTCGGCATTGGCGATGGCCGTCGGCGCGCCGCTTCAGGCCATTAAAGCTGGGCTTGCGAAGCTGAAAGCGGTGCCGGGGCGTCTGTTCCCGGTGCATCTTGCCGAAAACCAACTGCTGCTGGATGACAGCTACAACGCCAATGTCGGCTCCATGACCGCTGCCGCGCAGGTGCTCTCTGAAATGCCGGGATATCGTGTGATGGTGGTTGGCGACATGGCGGAGCTCGGCGATGAAGCCGAAGCGTGCCATCAGCAGGTGGGCGAAGCGGCGAAAGCCGCAGGCATCGATAAAGTCCTGAGCGTCGGCACGCTCAGCGAAGGCATCAGCCGCGCCAGCGGCGTGGGCGAACATTTCCGCGATAAGCAGGCCGTGATTGCACGCCTGAAGACGCTTATCAACGAGCATTCCATCATTACCCTTTTAGTGAAAGGTTCACGTAGTGCTGCCATGGAAGAGGTGGTGCGCGCATTACAGGAGAACAGGACATGTTAGTGTGGCTGGCCGAGCATCTGGTCAAATATTATTCCGGCTTTAACGTCTTTTCCTATCTGACGTTTCGCGCCATCGTCAGCCTGCTGACCGCGCTGTTTATCTCGTTATGGATGGGGCCGCGCCTGATCGCGCATTTACAGAAACTCTCCTTCGGGCAGGTTGTGCGTAACGACGGTCCGGAGTCGCACTTCAGCAAACGCGGCACGCCAACCATGGGCGGCATCATGATCCTCACCTCTATCGTGGTGTCGGTGCTGCTGTGGGCTTATCCGTCCAACCCGTATGTCTGGTGCGTGCTGTTTGTGCTCGTCGGTTACGGCGCGGTGGGTTTTGTCGACGATTACCGCAAGGTGGTGCGTAAAGATACCAAAGGCCTGATTGCCCGCTGGAAATATTTCTGGATGTCAGTGATAGCCCTGACGGTGGCGTTTGCGCTCTACATTACCGGCAAGGGAACGCCTGCGACCGAACTGGTGGTACCGTTCTTTAAAGATGTCATGCCGCAACTCGGCATTTTCTATGTGCTGCTCGCCTATTTCGTGATTGTCGGCACCGGCAACGCGGTGAACCTGACCGACGGTCTGGACGGCCTTGCCATTATGCCCACCGTGCTGGTAGCAGGCGGTTTCGCGCTGGTGGCGTGGGCGACGGGTAACATGAATTTCGCAAGCTATCTGCATATCCCGTATCTGCGCCACGCGGGCGAACTGGTGATTGTCTGCACCGCGATTGTCGGCGCGGGTCTGGGCTTTTTGTGGTTCAACACCTATCCGGCGCAGGTTTTCATGGGCGATGTCGGCTCGCTGGCGTTAGGCGGCGCGCTCGGCATTATCGCCGTGCTGCTGCGTCAGGAATTCCTGCTGGTGATTATGGGCGGCGTTTTCGTCGTGGAAACCCTGTCGGTCATCCTGCAGGTCGGCTCCTTTAAGCTGCGCGGACAGCGCATTTTCCGCATGGCGCCTATTCATCACCATTATGAACTGAAAGGCTGGCCGGAACCGCGCGTGATCGTGCGCTTCTGGGTGATTTCGCTGATGCTGGTGCTGATTGGCCTGGCTACGCTTAAGGTACGTTAAACATGGCAGATTATCAGGGTAAAAAAGTCGTCATCATTGGGCTTGGGTTAACCGGCCTTTCCTGCGTGGACTTTTTCCTGGCGCGCGGCGTGACGCCGCGTGTGATGGATACCCGAATCTCCCCGCCGGGGCTGGATAAGCTGCCGGAAGAGGTGGAGCGCCATCTCGGCTCGCTCAACGAAACCTGGCTGATGAACGCCGATCTGATCGTCGCAAGCCCCGGGATCGCCCTCGCGCATCCGGCGCTGAGCGTGGCGGCGGAGGCGGGCGTTGAGATCGTCGGCGATATCGAGCTGTTCTGTCGCGAAGCGCAGGCGCCAATCGTCGCCATTACCGGATCGAACGGTAAAAGCACCGTGACGACGCTGGTGGGCGAAATGGCGAAAGCGGCGGGCGTTAATGTGGGCGTAGGCGGCAATATCGGCCTGCCCGCGCTGATGCTGCTGGAAGAGGGGCGCGAACTCTATGTGCTTGAGCTTTCAAGCTTCCAGCTCGAAACCACGTTTAGTCTGAAGGCCGCCGCTGCGACTATCCTTAACGTCACCGAAGATCATATGGATCGCTATCCGCTCGGGTTGCAGCAGTATCGTGCGGCGAAGTTACGGATTTATGAAAATGCGACGGTGTGCGTGGTCAATGCCGATGACGCGCTGACCATGCCGGTACGCGGCGCCGACGAGCGCTGCGTGAGCTTCGGCATTGATGTCGGGGATTATCACCTCAACCGCCAGCAGGGCGAAATCTGGCTGCGCGTGCGGGGCGAGAAGGTCCTCAACGTCAAAGAGATGAAGCTGGTCGGTCAGCATAACTACACCAACGCCCTGGCGGCGCTGGCGCTGGCGGATGCCGCAGGCCTGCCGCGCGCCAGCAGCCTGAAAGCGCTGACGACGTTTGGCGGGCTGGCGCACCGTTTCCAGCTTGCTTATGAGCATAACGGCGTACGCTGGATTAACGATTCCAAAGCCACCAACGTCGGCAGCACCGAGGCGGCGCTTAACGGTCTTCATCTCGACGGCACGCTGCATTTGCTGCTGGGCGGCGACGGTAAATCCGCCGATTTCTCGCCGCTCGCGCATTATCTGACGGGCGATCGCGTGCGTCTCTATTGCTTTGGCCGGGACGGCGACGCGCTGGCGGCGCTGCGCCCCGAAGTGGCTGAGCGTATGGAAACCATGGAAGAAGCGATGAAAGTCATTGCCGGACGCGTGACGCCTGGCGATATGGTGCTGCTTTCGCCTGCCTGCGCCAGTCTCGATCAGTTTAAAAACTTCGAACAGCGCGGCGACGTCTTTACGCGACTTGCGAAGGAGCTTGGCTGATGCGCTTATCGCTCCCACGCCTTCGCCTGCCGCGCCTGCCCGGTATGGGCATTCTCGCCTGGCTTTTCCGGGCGGTTCGCGGCTGGGTGATGGGCTCGCGCGAGAAAGACACCACCAGTCTGGTGATGTACGACCGCACACTGCTCTGGCTGACGCTGGGGCTTGCGGCGATTGGTTTTATCATGGTGACGTCGGCGTCAATGCCGGTAGGTCAGCGTCTGGCAAACGATCCTTTCCTGTTCGCCAAGCGTGACGGTATTTATCTGCTGCTGGCGTTTGGCCTGGCGCTGATTACGCTGCGCCTGCCGATGGAATTCTGGCAGCGCCACAGCGCAGCGATGCTTATCGCCTCGATTGTGATGCTGCTGATCGTGCTGGTGGTGGGCAGTTCGGTCAACGGCGCGTCGCGCTGGATTGCGCTCGGCCCGCTGCGTATTCAGCCAGCCGAATTCTCCAAGCTGTCGCTCTTTTGT
This sequence comes from Cronobacter turicensis z3032, assembly GCA_000027065.2. Classification (NCBI taxonomy): domain Bacteria; kingdom Pseudomonadati; phylum Pseudomonadota; class Gammaproteobacteria; order Enterobacterales; family Enterobacteriaceae; genus Cronobacter; species Cronobacter turicensis. The sequence continues at coordinate 779,262 of FN543093.2, forward strand.
TATCTGTCGAACTACCTGGTGCGTAAGGTCGATGAAGTGCGCAACAACCTGCGCGGCTTCTTAAAACCGATGGGCGTGATCCTGGTGATGGCGGTGCTGCTGCTGGCGCAGCCTGACCTCGGTACGGTGGTGGTGCTGTTTGTGACGACCCTTGCGATGCTCTTTCTCGCAGGCGCCAAGCTCTGGCAGTTCATCGCGATTATCGGCATGGGTATTTCGGCGGTCGTGCTGTTGATCCTCGCCGAGCCTTACCGTATTCGCCGTGTGACGTCGTTCTGGAACCCGTGGGAAGATCCGTTCGGCAGCGGCTACCAGCTTACCCAGTCGTTGATGGCGTTTGGTCGCGGCGAATTGTGGGGTCAGGGGCTCGGGAATTCGGTGCAGAAACTGGAGTATTTACCCGAAGCGCATACCGACTTCATCTTCTCCATTATTGGGGAAGAACTGGGATATATCGGTGTGGTACTGGCGCTTTTGATGGTATTCTTCGTGGCTTTTCGCGCCATGTCGATAGGGCGTCGCGCGCTGGAAACCGATCAGCGCTTCGCGGGTTTTCTGGCCTGTTCTATCGGCGTCTGGTTTAGTTTTCAGGCGCTGGTTAACGTCGGCGCGGCGGCGGGTATGCTGCCGACCAAAGGCCTGACGTTGCCGCTTATCAGTTACGGCGGTTCGAGCCTGCTGATTATGTCGACGGCGATTATGTTTTTGTTGCGCATAGATTATGAAACGCGTCTGGAAAAAGCCCAGGCGTTTACACGAGGTTCACGATGAGTGGTCAACCAAAGCGGCTGATGGTGATGGCGGGCGGAACGGGCGGACACGTCTTTCCTGGCCTTGCCGTTGCGCACCATCTGATGGCGCAGGGATGGCAGGTTCGCTGGCTGGGGACCGCCGATCGCATGGAAGCAGACCTGGTGCCGAAAAACGGCATTGAGATCGATTTTATTCGTATCTCTGGCCTGCGTGGTAAAGGCCTGAAAGCACTGGCGCTGGCGCCGGTGCGTATTTTTAATGCCTGGCGTCAGGCGCGGGCGATCATGAAGCGCTTTAAGCCCGATGTCGTGCTGGGCATGGGCGGCTATGTATCCGGCCCTGGCGGGCTGGCGGCGTGGTCGCTGGGTATTCCGGTCGTGCTGCATGAGCAAAACGGCATCGCGGGGCTGACCAACAAGTGGCTGGCGAAAATCGCAAGCCGCGTGATGCAGGCGTTTCCCGGCGCATTCCCGAACGCGGAAGTGGTGGGCAACCCGGTACGCACCGATGTGCTGGCGCTGCCGTTGCCGCAAGCGCGGCTGACGGGGCGTGAAGGGCCGGTGCGCGTGCTGGTCGTCGGCGGCTCGCAGGGCGCGCGCGTACTGAACCAGACGATGCCGCAGGTGGCGGCGCGTCTGGGCGATGCTGTCACTGTCTGGCATCAGAGCGGTAAAGGCGCGCTGGCGGATGTTCAGCAGGCGTACGCCGCCGCGGGGCAGCCGCAGCATAAAGTCACCGAATTTATCGACGACATGGCGGCAGCCTACGCGTGGGCGGATGTGGTGGTATGCCGCTCCGGCGCGCTGACGGTAAGTGAAATCGCCGCCGCCGGTTTACCGGCGCTGTTTGTGCCGTTCCAGCATAAAGACAGGCAGCAATACTGGAATGCGCTGCCGCTTGAGAAAGCGGGGGCGGCGAAGATTCTGGAGCAGCCGCAGTTTACCGTTGAGGCGGTGAGCGAGACGCTGAAGGGATGGGATCGCGCTACGTTGCTCGATATGGCTGAGCGCGCGCGCGCGGCCGCCATTCCCGACGCGACCGAAAGGGTCGCAGATGAAGTACGCGCGGTCGCCCGCGCGTAACGATTGCGGATCATGTTTGTTCCGCGTGATTGATGATGTTATGGCGTTTGCCAAAGGCTTTTAAAGAATGAATACACAACAACTGGCGAAACTGCGTTCTATCGTGCCCGAGATGCGTCGCGTCCGGCATATTCACTTCGTTGGCATCGGCGGCGCCGGTATGGGCGGCATTGCGGAAGTGCTGGCGAACGAAGGCTACCAGATCAGCGGGTCCGATCTGGCGCCGAACGCTGTCACGCAGCAGTTGACGGCGCTGGGCGCCACTATTTATTTCAATCACCGTCCGGAAAACGTCCTGGACGCGAGCGTGGTCGTCGTATCCAGCGCGATTTCTGCGGATAACCCGGAGATCGTCGCGGCCCATGAGGCCCGTATTCCCGTTATCCGCCGCGCCGAGATGCTGGCGGAGCTGATGCGTTTTCGTCACGGCATCGCCGTGGCAGGTACGCATGGCAAAACGACGACGACCGCGATGGTGTCGAGCATTTATGCCGAAGCGGGTCTCGATCCGACGTTCGTTAACGGCGGCCTGGTGAAAGCGGCGGGTACGCACGCGCGCCTTGGCAACAGCCGTTACCTGATTGCCGAAGCGGACGAAAGCGACGCCTCGTTCCTGCATTTGCAGCCGATGGTCGCGATTGTGACCAATATCGAAGCCGACCACATGGACACGTACCATGGCGACTTTGAGAACCTGAAACAGACATTTATTAACTTCCTGCACAACCTGCCGTTTTACGGTCGCGCGGTGATGTGTGTGGACGATCCGGTGATCCGCGAGCTGCTGCCGCGCGTCGGGCGTCAAATTACCACTTATGGTTTCAGCGAAGATGCCGATGTACGTGTGGAAAATTATCGCCAGACCGGCGCGCAGGGGCATTTCACTCTGGTGCGTCAGGACAAGCCGGAACTGCGCGTGACGCTGAACGCGCCGGGCCGCCATAACGCGCTGAACGCGGCGGCGGCGGTCTCTGTAGCGACGGAAGAGGGAATTGAAGACGAGGCTATCCTGCGCGCGCTGGAGAGCTTCCAGGGTACCGGGCGTCGTTTTGATTTCCTGGGCGAGTTTCCGCTGGCAAACGTCAACGGCAAATCCGGCACGGCGATGCTGGTGGACGATTACGGCCATCACCCGACCGAAGTGGATGCAACCGTGCGCGCTGCCCGCGCAGGCTGGCCGGAGAAAAATCTGGTCATGATTTTCCAGCCGCACCGCTATACCCGTACGCGCGATCTGTATGACGATTTCGCCAACGTGTTGTCGCAGGTCGATGTGCTGCTGATGCTGGATGTCTATCCGGCGGGTGAAGCGCCGATCCCGGGCGCTGACAGCCGCTCGCTGTGCCGCACTATCCGCGCGCGCGGCAAAGTTGACCCGATTCTGGTCTCCGATCCGGCGCAGGTCGCCGCGATGCTGGCGCCGGTACTGTCGGGCAATGATTTGATTCTGGTTCAGGGCGCGGGCAATATCGGTAAAATCGCGCGCCAGCTGGCGGAAGCGAAGCTGCAACCAGAGGAGAACGCGCATGGCTGAGAAAATCGCCGTACTGCTGGGCGGTAGCTCGGCGGAACGTGAGGTCTCCCTGCAATCCGGCAGCGCGGTACTCGCGGGCCTGAAGCAGGCGGGTGTTGACGCATATGCCGTCGATCCGCGCGACGTGTGCGTGACAACCCTGAAAGAAGAAGGGTTCGATAAAGTCTTTATCGCGCTGCATGGTCGCGGCGGCGAAGATGGCACGCTGCAAGGCACGCTGGAGTATCTCGGTCTGCCTTATACCGGCAGCGGCGTAATGGCTTCGGCTATCACCATGGATAAATTGCGCACCAAACTGCTCTGGCAGGGCGCAGGGTTGCCTGTGGCGCCCTGGGTGGCGCTGGAGCGTCACGACATCCGTGGCGGCCTTAGCGAGGCGCTGAGCGCGCGTATCGCGGCGTTAGGTCTGCCGGTTATCGTGAAGCCGAGCCGCGAAGGGTCAAGCGTGGGCATGTCGAAAGTCGACAGCGCGCAGGCGTTACTGCCCGCGCTCGAACTGGCGTTTGAACACGACAGCGAAGTGCTGGTGGAAAAATGGCTGAGCGGCCCGGAGTTTACCGTCGCCATCCTTGGCGATGACATTCTGCCCTCGATTCGCATTCAGCCTGCTGGCGTGTTTTATGACTACGAGGCGAAGTATCTCTCGGACGAGACGCAATATTTCTGTCCGGCCGGTATTGATGCCGGGCGCGAGCAGGCGTTACAGGCGCTGGTACTGGAAGCCTGGCGTGTGCTGGGCTGCCGGGGCTGGGGCCGCGTGGACGTGATGCAGGATAGCGACGGCGAGTTTTACCTGCTTGAGGTGAACACGGCGCCTGGCATGACCAGCCATAGTCTGGTGCCGATGGCGGCGCGTCAGGCGGGTATGAGCTTCTCGCAACTGGTGGTGCGTATTCTGGAGCTGGCGAACTGATATGTCGCAGGCTGCGCTGAACACGAAAAATCGTCCTGAAGAAAATACGGTTTCGCGCCGTAATAATGGGACCCGCCTTGCAGGCATCGTCTTTCTGCTGGCGGTCGTGTTAACCGTGATATTCGGCGGCTGGATGGTGCTGGGGTGGATGGAAGACGCCCAGCGCCTGCCGCTGTCAAAGCTGGTGGTAACGGGCGAGCGCCATTACACCCGCAACGATGATATTCGTCAGTCTATCCTGGCGCTGGGTGCCCCGGGCACGTTTATGACCCAGGACGTGAATATCATTCAGAATCAGATAGAACGTTTGCCCTGGATCAAGCAGGCAAGCGTAAGAAAGCAATGGCCGGACGAATTGAAGATTCATCTGGTTGAATATGTGCCGATAGCACGCTGGAATGACCAGCACATGATCGACACCGACGGTACGGCCTTCAGCGTGCCGTCCGATCGCGCCAGTAAGCAGGTATTGCCGTTACTGTACGGCCCGGAAGGCAGCGAGAACGAAGTGCTGCAAGGTTACCGCTCCATGGGGCAGGTGCTGGCGAAAGATAAATTTACACTGAAGGAAGCGGCGATGACCGCACGTCGCTCCTGGCAGGTGACGTTGAGCAATAATATTAAGCTCAATCTCGGTCGGGATGACACAATGAAACGCCTGGAACGCTTTGTGGAGCTCTACCCGGTTCTGCAACAGCAAGCGCAAACTGACAATAAGCGGATAAGCTATGTCGATTTACGCTATGACTCCGGCGCGGCGGTCGGCTGGGAGCCGGCCCCCACTGAGGAAATTAATCAGCAACAGAATCAGGCACAGGCAGAGCAACAATGATTAAGGCGACGGACAGAAAACTGGTAGTTGGACTGGAGATTGGCACTGCGAAGGTCGCCGCTTTGGTAGGGGAAGTTCTGCCCGACGGTATGATCAATATCATTGGTGTGGGAAGCTGTCCGTCCCGCGGGATGGATAAAGGCGGCGTTAACGATCTGGAATCGGTGGTGAAGTGCGTTCAGCGCGCGATAGACCAGGCCGAGCTGATGGCGGATTGCCAGATCTCTTCCGTCTACCTGGCGCTTTCCGGCAAGCACATTAGCTGCCAGAACGAAATCGGCATGGTGCCGATCTCCGAAGAGGAAGTGACGCAGGAAGATGTTGAAAATGTTGTCCATACCGCAAAATCAGTACGCGTACGCGATGAACATCGCGTATTGCATGTGATTCCTCAGGAATACGCTATTGATTACCAGGAAGGAATTAAAAACCCGGTGGGGTTATCCGGCGTTCGCATGCAGGCAAAAGTGCATTTAATCACCTGCCACAATGACATGGCGAAAAACATCGTCAAGGCAGTGGAACGTTGCGGCCTGAAAGTTGACCAACTTATTTTCGCGGGCCTGGCCTCCAGCTACTCCGTATTGACGGAAGATGAGCGTGAACTGGGCGTCTGCGTGGTAGATATCGGCGGTGGTACAATGGATATCGCGGTCTATACCGGCGGTGCGTTGCGTCACACTAAAGTGATTCCGTATGCCGGTAATGTGGTGACCAGCGATATCGCTTATGCCTTCGGCACGCCGCCGAGCGATGCCGAGGCGATTAAAGTGCGCCACGGCTGCGCGCTGGGGTCGCTGGTCGGTAAAGACGAGAGTGTTGAAGTGCCGAGCGTGGGCGGTCGTCCGCCGCGCAGCCTCCAGCGTCAGACGCTGGCGGAAGTGATTGAGCCGCGTTATACCGAGCTGCTTAATCTGGTAAACGAAGAAATTTTGCAGTTGCAGGAGCAGCTTCGCCAGCAGGGCGTGAAACATCATCTTGCGGCGGGGATTGTATTAACGGGCGGCGCGGCGCAAATTGAAGGTCTGGCGGCGTGCGCGCAGCGGGTGTTCCATACGCAGGTGCGTATTGGACAGCCCTTAAATATTACTGGCCTTACCGATTACGCCCAGGAGCCCTATTACTCCACGGCGGTGGGTTTACTGCATTATGGTAAAGAATCGCATCTCAGCGGTGAGGCGGAAGTGGAAAAACGAACTTCAGTCGGCTCGTGGATCAAACGGATCAACAGCTGGCTGCGAAAAGAGTTTTAATTTTTTTCAGAGACCGGACAAAATTAGCGGTCTCAGGCGAAAGGCACAAAACGGAGAGACATTATGTTTGAACCTATGGAACTGACCAACGACGCGGTGATTAAAGTCATCGGCGTCGGTGGCGGCGGCGGTAATGCCGTAGAGCACATGGTGCGCGAGCGCATCGAAGGTGTTGAGTTCTTCGCAGTCAACACCGATGCCCAGGCGCTGCGTAAAACCGCAGTCGGCCAGACTATCCAGATTGGTAGCGGCATCACTAAAGGTTTGGGCGCGGGCGCCAACCCGGAAGTCGGTCGCAACGCTGCGGAAGAAGACCGCGAAGCGCTGCGCGCCGCATTAGATGGCGCTGATATGGTGTTTATCGCAGCCGGCATGGGCGGCGGCACAGGCACCGGCGCTGCGCCGGTTGTCGCTGAAGTGGCGAAAGACCTCGGCATTCTGACCGTGGCTGTCGTGACCAAGCCGTTTAACTTTGAAGGCAAAAAGCGTATGGCTTTTGCCGAACAGGGTATTGCCGAGCTCTCCCGTCATGTCGACTCCCTGATTACCATTCCTAACGACAAGCTGCTGAAAGTGCTGGGTCGTGGGATCTCTCTGCTGGACGCGTTCGGCGCGGCCAACGACGTGCTGAAAGGGGCGGTGCAGGGTATCGCCGAGCTGATTACGCGTCCGGGTCTGATGAACGTCGACTTTGCAGATGTGCGTACCGTGATGTCTGAAATGGGTTACGCCATGATGGGCTCGGGTGTCGCAAGCGGCGAAGACCGGGCAGAAGAAGCGGCCGAAATGGCTATCTCCAGCCCGCTGCTGGAAGATATCGATCTGTCCGGCGCGCGCGGCGTTCTGGTCAACATCACGGCGGGCTTCGACCTGCGTCTTGATGAGTTCGAAACCGTGGGTAACACCATCCGTGCCTTCGCATCGGATAACGCCACCGTGGTTATCGGTACGTCTCTCGACCCGGATATGAACGACGAACTGCGCGTAACGGTTGTTGCGACCGGTATCGGCATGGATAAGCGTCCTGAAATCACCCTGGTGACCAACAAACAGACGCAGCAGCCTGCAATGGATCGTTATCAGCAGCACGGTATGGCCCCGCTGACCCAGGAGCAGAAACCAGCTTCTAAAGTGGTTAACGACCCGACGCCGCAGACGGCGAAAGAGCCAGATTATCTGGATATCCCGGCGTTTCTGCGTAAGCAGGCTGATTAAGAATAAGCCGGAAGTTGGGCAGATGCGCTCTTTGTGCTAAAATGCCCCACCGGTTGTGATGTACACTATCGGTAAGGTGAATTATTTGGCGAGATTATACGATGATCAAACAAAGGACTCTTAAACGTATCGTTCAGGCGACTGGCGTCGGTTTACATACCGGCAAAAAAGTCACCCTGACGCTGCGCCCTGCGCCGGCAAATACCGGGGTCATCTATCGTCGCACCGACTTGAATCCTCCGGTAGATTTCCCGGCCGATGCCAAATCTGTGCGTGATACCATGCTCTGTACTTGCCTGGTCAATGAGCATGATGTGCGGATTTCTACCGTCGAGCACCTGAACGCCGCGCTGGCGGGTCTTGGTATCGACAACATCATCGTTGAAGTGGACGCGCCTGAAATCCCGATTATGGATGGCAGCGCAGCGCCGTTCGTGTACCTGCTGGTTGATGCAGGTATCGATGAGCTGAACGTAGCGAAGAAATTCGTGCGCATCAAAGAAACCGTGCGTGTAGAAGATGGCGATAAGTGGGCGGAATTTAAACCGTATAACGGTTTTTCGCTGGACTTCACTATCGACTTCAACCACCCGGCCATTGATGCGAGCAATCAGCGCTACTGCATGAATTTCTCTGCAGATGCGTTTATGCGCCAGATCAGTCGTGCCCGTACTTTCGGTTTCATGCGTGATATTGAATATCTGCAGTCCCGCGGTTTGTGCCTGGGCGGCAGCTTCGATTGTGCCATCGTTGTTGACGATTATCGCGTACTGAACGAAGACGGTCTGCGTTTTGAAGATGAATTCGTTCGTCACAAAATGCTGGATGCGATTGGTGACCTGTTCATGTGTGGCCACAACATTATCGGCGCGTTTACCGCCTATAAATCGGGTCATGCGTTGAACAACAAATTGCTGCAGGCGGTTCTTGCGAAACAAGAAGCCTGGGAATATGTCACCTATGAAGACGATGCTGAACTGCCTCTGGCTTTCAAAGCGCCTTCGCTGGTGCTGGCGTAACCGCATAGTTTGACTAAAGACGACTGGTAGACCAGGTACTCTCTCCGGCCTGTGTTCACCAGTCGTTTTTTTATTGCTTTCAGACCGCCATTTTTCTCTTCGCCTTTTATCCTGCTTTACCATCTCCCTGCTGATGATTAACTGCTGGTTTCTTGTGCGGATTGCGTAAGGTATCGCAGCGATACTGCTGCCGCCTCGCGGGAATGATGGTAATATTTATGCCCTTATTAACAGATAACATAACGCGGGCGCAGGCCAGCGTTATCCGGTGGGTTACAGTGCCTGGTATATTCACGCGTTGGCGACAGTTAGGAAGACGCTATTTCTGGCCGCATCTCCTTTTGGGGATGGTCGCGGCCAGTCTTGGCCTGCCTGCGCTCAATAATAACGCTGAACCCGCCGCGCCTGCTGAGGCCAGCACCAGCCATACTGGTACGTTGCGCAGTTTCGACTCACTGGCGCTCATCGGTGAAACCTCACGCCGTTCTGCGGCGTTCGGTGTGGATTACTGGCAGCAGCACGCTATTCGTACCGTTATCCGTCATCTCTCTTTCGCCATGGCGCCGCAGGCGCTACCAATGGCGATGGAAGAAAGCCTGCCGTTGAATGCGCAGCATCTCGCGCTGCTGGATACGCTCAGCGCGATGCTGACGCAGGATTTGCAGCCTGCCGCTACGCAGGTGCGGCCCGCACCGCGTTTGCTTCCTCATCTTTCCTTTACGGTTTCCACCTGGATTCGCCAGGTTCAGGGTATCCGCGCCGGTCCTCGTCTCCTCGCCTGAGTATTATCGTTTTTATTTATTTCATTTTTGCCTGTGCGAGGCTTCAGAGAATTTATTATGTTAATCAAAATGTTAACCAAGGTATTTGGTAGCCGTAACGATCGTACCTTACGTCGTATGCGTAAGGCCGTGACGCTTATTAACGGCATGGAACCGGCGCTGGAAAAGCTTTCCGATGAAGAGCTGAAAGCAAAAACCGCAGAATTCCGCGCGCGCCTGGAAAAAGGCGAAACGCTGGAAAGTCTGCTGCCGGAAGCCTTCGCGGTAGTGCGTGAAGCGAGCAAACGTGTCTTTGGCATGCGCCACTTTGACGTACAGCTGCTTGGCGGTATGGTGCTTAACGATCGCTGCATCGCAGAGATGCGTACTGGTGAAGGTAAAACACTGACGGCGACGCTGCCTGCCTACCTGAACGCGCTGACCGGCAAAGGCGTTCACGTGGTAACCGTCAACGACTATCTGGCGCAGCGTGACGCCGAAAACAACCGTCCGCTGTTTGAATTCTTAGGCATGAGCGTTGCTGTGAACATGTCTGGCATGCCTGCCCCGGCCAAACGCGAAGCTTACGCCGCGGATATCACCTACGGCACCAACAACGAATATGGTTTTGACTACCTGCGCGACAACATGGCCTTCAGCCCGGAAGAGCGCGTACAGCGTAAGCTTCACTATGCGCTGGTGGATGAGGTCGACTCCATTCTTATCGATGAAGCGCGTACGCCGCTGATTATCTCCGGCCCGGCCGAAGACAGCTCCGAGCTTTACAAGAAAGTGAACAAAATCATCCCGTATCTGGTGCGTCAGGAGAAAGAAGACTCCGATACATTCCAGGGTGAAGGCCACTTCTCGGTAGATGAAAAAGCACGTCAGGTTAACCTGACCGAGCGCGGCCTGGTGCTGGTTGAAGAGCTGCTGGTGAAAGAAGGCATCATGGACGAAGGCGAATCGCTCTACTCGCCGGGCAATATCATGCTGATGCATCACGTCACCGCCGCGCTGCGCGCGCACGTACTCTTTACCCGCGACGTTGACTACATCGTTAAAGATGGCGAAGTTATTATCGTCGATGAGCACACCGGCCGTACCATGCAGGGGCGTCGCTGGTCTGATGGTCTGCATCAGGCTGTAGAAGCCAAAGAAGGCGTTGAAATCCAGAATGAAAACCAGACGCTGGCTTCCATCACCTTCCAGAACTATTTCCGTCTGTATGAAAAACTGGCGGGGATGACAGGTACTGCGGATACCGAAGCGTTTGAATTCAGCTCAATCTATAAACTGGATACCGTCGTAGTTCCGACCAACCGTCCGATGATTCGTAAAGATCTGCCGGATCTGGTCTATATGACCGAAGCTGAGAAGATCGATGCGATCATCGAAGATATTAAAGACCGTACTGCGAAAGGTCAGCCGGTTCTGGTAGGGACTATCTCCATCGAGAAATCCGAAGTGATTTCTGAGGCGCTGACCAAAGCAGGCATCGAACACAACGTCCTGAACGCCAAATTCCATGCCCGCGAAGCAGATATCGTCGCGCAGGCGGGTTATCCGGGCGCAGTCACCATCGCAACTAACATGGCAGGCCGTGGTACCGACATCATGCTGGGCGGTAGCTGGCAGGCGGAAATCGCCGAGCTGGAAGCGCCGGGCGAAGAGCAGATTGCGCAGATCAAAGCCGACTGGCAGAAACGCCACGACGCGGTGCTGGCCTCCGGCGGTCTGCATATCATCGGTACCGAGCGTCACGAATCGCGTCGTATCGATAACCAGTTGCGCGGCCGTTCCGGTCGTCAGGGCGATCCGGGTTCTTCCCGTTTCTATCTCTCCATGGAAGATGCGCTGATGCGTATTTTCGCCTCGGATCGCGTTGCCAACATGATGCGTAAACTGGGCATGAAGCCTGGCGAAGCGATTGAACACCCATGGGTGACTAAAGCGATTGCTAACGCGCAGCGCAAAGTAGAAAGCCGCAACTTCGACATTCGTAAACAACTGCTGGAATACGATGACGTTGCCAACGATCAGCGCCGTGCTATCTACACCCAGCGTAACGAACTGCTGGATGTGGCTGACATCAGCGACACCATCAACAGCATCCGCGAAGACGTTTTCAAAGCAACCATCGATGCCCATATCCCGCCGCAGTCGCTGGAAGAGATGTGGGATATTCCGGGTCTGGAAGAGCGCCTGAAAAACGACTTCGATCTGGAGCTGCCTATTGCGCAATGGCTCGATAAAGAGCCGGACCTGCATGAAGAAACGCTGCGTGAGCGTATTCTTGAAAGCGCGAAAGAAGTTTACGCCCGTAAAGAAGACGTCGTGGGCGCTGAGATGATGCGTCACTTCGAAAAAGGCGTGATGCTTCAGACGCTCGATTCTCTGTGGAAAGAGCACCTGGCGGCGATGGATTACCTGCGCCAGGGGATTCACCTGCGTGGCTATGCGCAGAAAGATCCGAAGCAGGAATATAAGCGTGAATCGTTCGCCATGTTTGCGGCTATGCTGGAATCGCTGAAATATGAAGTCATCAGCACCATCAGCAAAGTGCAGGTGCGTATGCCGGAAGAAGTGGAAGCGATGGAGCAGCAGCGCCGTGAAGAGGCGGAGCGCCTGGCGCAGATGCAGCAGCTTAGTCATCAGGACGACGAAACCGCCGCAGCCGCAGCACTGGCTGAGCAGACCGGCGAACGTAAAGTCGGCCGCAACGATCCATGCCCGTGCGGCTCCGGTAAAAAGTATAAGCAGTGCCACGGCCGCTTAAGCTAACCGGCTGTTAACCGACATAAAAGGCGCAGATATCTGCGCCTTTTTTACAGGAAGAAAAGCATGAAAAAATTACAAATTGCGGTGGGTATCGTGCGTAACGCAAAGGGCGAAATCTTTATTACGCAGCGCGCCGCCGATGCGCACATGGCGAATAAATGGGAATTCCCTGGCGGTAAGATTGAAGCGGGCGAAACGCCTGAAGCGGCGCTTCGCCGCGAGCTTCAGGAAGAGACCGGGATTACAGTAACTTCCGCCGCCCTGTTTGAAACGCTGGACTATGAATTCCCGGATCGCCACGTCAGCCTGTGGTTTTACCTGGTCGAAAGCTGGGAAGGGGAGCCGTGGGGGAAAGAAGGGCAGCCGGGACACTGGGTGCATCAGCAGGCTCTGGACGCGCAGGCGTTTCCGCCTGCCAACGAGCCCGTGATTACTAAGCTTCGCGCGCAGCCTTAAGGCTGATTGTCTTCCTCGCTCCAGCCGTCAGTGTCGGAGCGATCGCCGCTGCTGGGAATACGTTTCTCTTCAGCGGCCCACTCTCCCAGATCGATAAGCCGGCAGCGGTTTGAACAGAACGGACGAAACGGGCTTTGCTCACCCCAGATAACTTCTTTGCCGCAGGTCGGGCAGTTAACGATGGTTACGTCTGACATCATAATTCCTTAGCAACAGGCCAGTTCAAAATCGAAACGTTCCGGTACGCGCCCGTGCTCGCTGTCGAGCGGCATAAAACGGATCGCGAAACGGCTCTTATGGCCGGAAATCTGTGGGTAAAGCGCTTCTTCAAGCGGGAGTTGCAGGCGCAGAAGATCGGCATCATCGCCGTTATCCTGATAAAACCCGTTCAGGCTGGTTTGTTTGCGAAACGGCGCTGACTGGCGGATAAGATCCAGGATCATATCCAGCGTGTACGTCAGGGGTTGCAGCGTGGCAAGCCAGCAGTTTACCTGAACGTCACGCTCTTCCTGTGGTGAGCAGAGCCAGACGTGCAGCAGCGGTAAATCGAAGCTGCAACAACCGCCGGGGATACTCAGGCGCTGACGCACCAGGGCGATAAGGCGATCTTCACGCAATGTCTGCCCGAGGCGAGGCGCAGCCATCAACATGCTGCTGCGCGCTTTCAGTTCGTGGCGCAGCGACTCAATGCGTTCGTTATCCACCCCCGGCACTTCTGCCCAGCTTTGCAGCTTGCGCTGCTGGCGTTCAAGCTCTTTCAGGAGTTCAGTGCGGGTATCGCCGCGCTCAAAGACATCCAGCAAATCGCCCACGTTGCGAAAGAAGTGCAGCGCAGAGGCATGATCGCTGACAGGCAGCAGCGCTTTCATTTGCTGGATGAGAAATTCGATACGCAGCCAGGTGCGCATTTTTTCATTCAGGGGATGTTCAAAAAGAACGTGAGTCTGCATTACTTATTTTCCTGTGGTACGGCCTGCGCCGCCAGTTGCAGATAGCGTTGATGCAGATGTGCCACATCCAGAGCTATCGTATCCGGCGAGCCGTTATTATCTATGACGTCATCAGCAACCGCTAACCGGGCCTCGCGTGATGCCTGCGCGTTGAGGATAAGCTCTGCATGCTCCCGGGAAACCCCATCGCGCTGCATGGTGCGCTGTATCTGCGTTTCTGGCGTGACATCCACCACCAGCACGCGGTTAGCTTTACTGTGTAATTGGTTCTCAAGCAGCAGCGGAACGACCCAAAGCACATAGGCTGACGCGGCGCGCGTCATTTCCGCTTGTGTCTGCTGATGAATAAGCGGGTGCAGGAGCCCGTTCAGCCAGGCTTTTTCCTGCGGGCTCGAAAAGATGATTTCGCGCAGCGCACGACGATTGAGTGTGCCGTCGGGGAGACAAATGGTCGGCCCAAAATGCCCGATAATGGCGTTCAGTCCGGGCGTGCCAGGCTCGACGACCTGACGAGCGATGATATCGGCATCGACAACGGTAACGCCGAGATGGGCGAAGGCGTCGGCGACTGTACTTTTGCCGCTTCCGATACCGCCCGTCAGTGCTACCGTATAAACCATAAAGCCATCATCCCGAATTGTTGGAATAAACTAAACAGCATGAAAATATTTATTTTTCAGTCTGTTAAAAGAAGCGATAAACACCGCCAACGGGCTCGTTTATCGACCTCGCGCGCAAGGTAAATTTATAGGATTGTAGCGTAAAAAAGAGCGCTTTCGCAGTCTTGCGGCGCCATTATTAGTGCGTATGATAACGTCACTGGAGTTGGCAGTTGTCCCGCCGCACACGTTACGCGCTCATCGCCATTAACCCAGGAATCGCAAATGCGTATTGAAGAAGATTTGAAGTTAGGTTTTAAAGACGTTCTTATCCGCCCGAAACGCTCTACCCTCAAAAGCCGCTCTGATGTTGAACTTGAGCGTCAGTTCACCTTTAAACATTCCCGCGTTCAATGGTCTGGTGTTCCGATCATCGCAGCCAATATGGATACCGTTGGTACTTTCGCAATGGCGCAGTCGCTGGCGGCGTTCGATATCCTGACGGCGGTGCATAAACATTACAGCGTGCAGGACTGGGCCGGGTTTATCCAGTCCGTGTCGGCAGATGTGCTGAAGCATATCATGGTGTCGACCGGTACTTCCGATGCCGATTTTGAAAAAACCAAAGAAATCCTCGCGCTTTCTCCGTCCTTACAATTTATCTGTATCGATGTTGCGAACGGCTACTCAGAGCATTTCGTTCAGTTCGTCGCGAAAGCGCGTGCCGCCTGGCCTGATAAAGCGATCATCGCAGGCAATGTCGTTACCGGCGAAATGTGCGAAGAACTGATCCTGGCGGGCGCCGATATCGTTAAAGTCGGTATTGGGCCGGGATCTGTCTGCACCACACGCGTAAAAACCGGTGTGGGCTATCCGCAGCTTTCTGCTGTTATCGAATGTGCGGATGCCGCACACGGTCTCGGTGGTCAGATAATCAGCGACGGCGGCTGCACCGTACCGGGCGACGTGGCGAAAGCCTTCGGCGGCGGCGCGGACTTCGTTATGTTAGGCGGTATGCTGGCAGGCCATGACGAAAGCGGCGGCACTGTGGTTGAGCAGAACGGCGAAAAATTCATGCTCTTCTACGGTATGAGTTCCGAATCTGCGATGAACCGCCACGTCGGCGGCGTAGCGCAATACCGTGCCGCAGAAGGCAAAACGGTGAAACTACCGCTGCGCGGCCCAGTGGAAGACACGGCGCGCGATATCATGGGCGGCCTGCGTTCTGCCTGTACCTATGTCGGGGCCTCCCGTCTGAAAGAGCTGACCAAGCGCACCACGTTTATTCGCGTGCAGGAGCAGGAAAACCGGGTGTTTAACAGCCTCTGAACCGGTAAATATGATGCTGGCGCTTCTTTGCGCCAGCATTAATTCATTCCACTCATCGCATCCCCAAGCCGAAATATCGGCAAATACATCGCAACCACCAGCGTGCCGACAATCAACCCTATGACCATCATCATAAGCGGCTCCAGCGTGGCGGCCAGCGTCTGGGCGCGTTCAGATGTTTGAGCAAGATGCCACCCGGCAAGTTTCTCCAGCATCAGATCCAGCGAGCCGGTTTCTTCTCCTGTACGAACTAACTGAATACACAGCGCGGTAAATACCGTTTCCTGCTCCAGCGCTCTCCATAACGGCAATCCGCTGGCGATACCTTCTTTAACGCGCCTGACAGCCTGGCGCCATAAGGGTGATGCCAGCGTCTCTTCCACGCTACTAAGGCTCTGAAGTAAAGGAATACCGGCACCCTGCATGAGTGAGAGCACCGTATAGATCTGGCTTAGCAACTGACCGCGAATCAGCGGGCCAAACAGCGGCAGTTTCAGAAGCCATGCAGCCTCCCGCAGCTGCCATTGTGGCTTTCGCCGAAGCCTGATAATGAGTAAAGGCGCTATGAGTAACACGCCGAGCCACCATACCGCGTACTGCATCAAACCTTCAGAGAGCGCAATAACGGCGCGTGTCACCAGCGGCAGCGGCGTATTAAAAGAACGATAGATAGCCGTAAACTGCGGCAAGACAAAGCAGGTCATACCCAGCGTCAGCAGCAGCGCGACGGTAAAAATAAAGGCCGGGTAGCGCAGCGCTTTGATGACCTGCTTACGTAATTTTTGCTGATCCTCCTGCTGTTGCGCCAGTTGCTGGCAGCACATATCGAGCTTCCCGGTCAGTTCGCCGGTACGCATGAGCGAGATATAGAGTGGAGGAAAAATGTCCGGCCACTGGCGTAACGTTTCTGAGAAGGCGACGCCGCGGCCGAGCTGTTTCGCAAGCTGCGCAAACAGCGCGCGCCACTGGGCGACGGGATGCTGGCTCGAAAGCATCGCCAGACCCTGCGTCAGGCTGACGCCCGCCTGTAGCAGCGCTGCCAGCTGGCGGACTGCCAGGATTTTATGCTCGCTGCGCCAGTGGCGCTTGTTTACGCTGGCGCGCTTGAGTATCAGCGGATGAACCTCGTCATCCAGCAACTGCAACGATGCGCTTATTTTATCTGACGCCCAGATCATGCCATCACAACTTGCGCCCTCTTTATCAACGCCGCGCCAGCGCCATAACACGTTATCCATGTGGCGCACCCGAAACGCGATAAAGCTCTTCGGGCGTGGTAAGCCCTGCCTCTACGGCCTGTAGCCCGTGTTCAAAAAGTGTGGTTATGCCCTGAGCCCGCGCTTGCGATGCTATCTCCGCAGGCGGGGCGCCGCTGGCAATCGTCTGGCGCAGCGCCGCGTTAATGCTGAGCAGCTCAAAAAGCGCGATGCGTCCGTAATAACCGCCATAGCAGCGTTCGCACCCGCAGGCCTTGTAAGGATGGATCGGGCGCGGCCAGAGCGAGGCCGGGAGCGTTACTGGCTCCTGGGAAAAGACCCGGCAGTAAGGGCAAAGCTTTCTGACCAGCCGCTGTGCGACAACCAGCTCCAGCGCAGACGCCAGCATCCAGCGCGGCAATCCCATCTGTTCGAGTCGCACCAGGGTTTCCGTCGTGGAGTTGGTGTGAAGCGTTGAGAGCACCAGATGCCCCGTCTGCGCAGCTTTTACCGCGATTTCCGCGGTTTCGAGATCGCGGATTTCACCAATCATGATAACGTCCGGATCCTGTCTTAACAGCGCTCGCAGCACGGCCTGAAAGGTCAGGCCAGCTTTCGGCAGCACCGGCGTCTGGTTAAGGCCCGTGACAGGAATTTCAACAGGATCTTCCACGCTGCAAATATTCACCTGTGGATCGTTAAGCGCGCTGAGCGCGGTGTACAGCGTGACGGTTTTACCACTCCCGGTGGGGCCAGTAACCAGAATCAGCCCCTGCGGGCGCTGCAACGCCTGACAAAACAGGGTTTGCTGCGCCTGCGATAAGCCCAGCGCCTGCACTTCAAGCGGCTGCTCCGTTTGCTGTAACAGACGCAACACCACTTTTTCACCGCAGCGGCAAAGCAGGGTAGAGATGCGAAAAGAGACCGTCCGGCCCGCAAGCTCAATGCTGAACTGCCCGTCCTGCGGGAGCCTGCGCTCCGCGATATCAAGGTTGCCTAACACCTTAAGGCGCGCGGTCAGCGCGCTGGCAAGCCTCGCTGGCAGCGGCGGCAGGGCGTGTAAAACGCCATCAATACGAAACCTTATCTGGTAGTGCGCTTCCGCCGGTTCAAAATGGATATCGGATGCGCGCCGCTGTAGCGCCTGTTGCAACGTCTTATCAATCAGCTCAACCACAGAGGCGCTCTCATCCTGAGCCGCCGGGCGTAGTGGGTCGGACGTAAGCTGCCGCTCTTTTTCCAGCCGTTCGGCGCTCCAGCATTCAATATCAATATGCCGGTGCGTGGAAAACCGTAGCGCATCCATGAGCTCATTACTGGGCTCGCCCGCCACGGCGATATGCACCGTGGCGTCGTCGATATTCAGAACCAGCGCGTTATAGCGCTGGCATAACGTATGTAAGTAATCGAGTGACATCACGCTACCTCCGCTTAAGGTAGCGAACTGCGAAAGACATCTTCGCAGGCCTGCTGCAATGCGGTGTCGCTGGTGGCGCAGGTTCGCTTCCAGCCTTCCATGCCGTTAGCGCTGTTCCACTGGGGCGTCAGCGTGACCGACAAACCGTTGAGGCTGTCCTGGCCAGTGACGCTTATTACGCCTTGCGCAACGGTCATTTCGCTTACATAGCGGGTCGTTTTTGGCGCCGGAATGCCATTCGTGCCTGCATCGCAGCTGCCAAGCCCGCCGCGATCGATAACGCAAAGCTCAATGGCGGTGCGGTAAGGAATTACCGTTTGCAGCATGTCCGTCAGCGCCGCTTTGCGCAGATAATTCTGGTATGCCGGTACGCCAATGGCGCTAAGAATGGCGATGATGCCTATCACCACCATCAGTTCAATCAGCGTGAAGCCGCTTTGTTTGTTCATGTTTCCTCCTTGGTTGGGTGACGCCACTCTGTCAGGCCCCAAAAAGAGTCTCCAGACGAACAAACCAATTCAGGAATCTGTATTCAGATGAAATTCACGTCGTTGCACGAAACCGCAACGCGGTTGCGTAACGTCTCGCAAATCCTTTAATAAACAAGAGGGTGCTCTAAAAAAAGCAGGACAACACTGAGAGAAAACACGAAGATAACGGCAGGGAGAGGGCAGGCGAAAACCTGCCCAATGGTGAATTAGCGAAAACGCATGGAGAGGTCGAGCGCGCGAATATGTTTAGTCAATGCCCCGACGGAGATGAAGTCCACGCCGGTTTGCGCGAATTCGCGCAGCGTCTCCAGCGTGACGTTGCCGGAAACCTCCAGCCGTGCCTGGCCTGCGGTACGTTTTACCGCTTCACGCATTTGATCGACAGTAAAGTTGTCCAGCATGATGATATCGGCCCCGGCTTTCAGCGCGGCGTCGAGTTCTTCAAGCGATTCCACTTCGACTTCAACCGGCACGTCGGGATGCAGCCAGAACGCTTTTTCCACCGCCAGGCGCACCGAGCCAGAAGCGATGATATGGTTTTCTTTGATCAGAAACGCATCGGACAGCCCCAGACGATGGTTAGCGCCGCCGCCGCACAGTACCGCGTATTTCAGCGCGCTGCGCAGCCCAGGTACGGTTTTACGGGTGTCGAGCAGTTGCGTGTGGGTGCCTTCCAGCAGCGCCACATAACGGCGAACTTCGGTAGCCACGCCGGAAAGCGTTTGCACGAAATTCAGCGCGGTGCGCTCGCCGGTCAGCAGGACGCGGGAGCGGCCTTCGAGCTCAAAAAGCGGCTGATCCGGCTGTACGTCGTCACCATCTTTCACGTGCCACGTCACGTTGACATCGCCGCCAAGCTGGATAAAAACCTCATCAACCCAGCGTTTGCCGCAGAACACGCCCGCTTCGCGCGTGATAACTACCGCGTGCGAACGACTGTCTGGCGGTAACAACTGCGCGGTAATATCGCGGCTGGCATCGGTCTCGCCGCCGAGATCTTCACGCAGGGCCTGAGCGACGGTTAAGGGGATATCCAGGGTGATTCGTTCCAGTAGCACGTCACGTCGATGGTCCGGATTGTAACGGCGAGGTGGCATGATATAACTCCAGATTGGTGGCTAATCAAAAGAATGAAACATGCTACTCTGAAGCGAGTTTGAGTACCACAGAAAGGAGAATTGCACATGCAGGTGAAAGATGGCTGGCTGGTGGATGCCCGGCATGCGCCCTCGCCGCATCACGACTGCCGGCCAGAGGATGAAGCGCCTTCGTTGCTGGTAGTGCATAACATCAGCCTGCCGCCAGGGGTGTTTGGCGGTCCCTGGATTGACGCGCTGTTCGCCGGTACGCTCGATCCGCAGGCGCACCCTTATTTCGCCGACATTGCCCACCTGCGTGTTTCGGCGCATTGCCTGATTCGTCGTGACGGCGAAATTGTGCAGTATGTGCCTTTTGATAAACGCGCCTGGCACGCTGGCGTATCCTGCTACCAGGGACGCGAGCGCTGCAACGACTTTTCCATCGGTATTGAGCTTGAAGGAACGGATACGCAACCTTACACCGACGCGCAGTACCGGCAACTGACCGCGGTGACGCGCACGCTGATGGGCCTTTATCCGGCGATGAAAAACCATATGACCGGACACAGCGATATCGCGCCTGAACGTAAAACCGATCCCGGTCCGGCTTTTGACTGGCCGCGCTTTCGCGCGCTGGTGAACGAGCCGTCCGATAAGGAGATGAGATGACGCTTTTTACCCTGCTGCTGGTACTTATCGCCGAACGGCTTTTCAAACTGGGCGAACACTGGCAACTGGATCATCGCCTTGAGCCGCTCTTTCGCCGCGTCCGCCACTTCTCGCTGTTCTTTACGCTTGGCATGGCGGTGCTGGCGATGCTGATTGTTTTCCTGTGCCTGAACGCCCTGGAAGGCTGGTTCTTTAACGTGCCGCTGCTGATTTTCTGGATTGTCATCGGCGTGCTGTGTATCGGCGCAGGTGGCGTGCGCAGGCACTACCACGCTTATCTTAAAGCGGCGAGCCAGAATGACAGCCACGCGCGCGAAAACATGGCTTATGAACTGACCCTTATCCACGGCGTACCGCCGGGCTGCGATGAGCGGGAGTACCTGCGTGAGCTGCAAAATGGCCTGTTGTGGATTAACTACCGTTTTTATCTGGCGCCCATGTTCTGGTTTGTGGTGGGCGGTATGTGGGGTCCGGTTACGCTGACGGGATACGCCTTCTTACGCGCCTGGCAGAGCTGGGTTGCCCGCCACCACACGCCGCATCAGCGTTTGCTTTCGGGCATTGACGCCGTGTTGCACGTGCTGGACTGGGTGCCGGTGCGTCTGGCGGGCGTGGTGTATGCGCTGGTGGGGCATGGGGAAAAAGCGTTGCCCGCGTGGTTTGCCTCGCTGCTCGATCGCTACACCTCGCAATATCAGGTGCTGACCGGCCTTGCGCAGTTTGCGCTGGCGCGTGAACCGCATGTTGATAAGGTGGAAACGCCGAAGGCGGCGGTGTCGATGGCGAAGAAAGCGACGCTGGTGATTGTGGTGGTGGTCGCGCTGTTAACGATTTACGGCACGCTCATGTGAGCGTGCCGCTGACCGTGTCTCAGGAGTGATCGGCGGGCGGAACGCCAAACTGCGGCATACCGTCGTCATCCCAGGTAACCAGCTTCACGCGGGTATGGCGGTTCGGGTCCCAGAGCGGATCGCCTTCGATTTCCGTGTAGTTACGCGCATGGTACACCAGCACGTCCTGACCATCCGGCGTCGTGGTGAAGCTGTTGTGTCCCGGACCGTACTGTCGGTTTTCATAGCTGGTGGTGAAAACAGGTTGCGGCGATTTATGCCAGTTACGCGGGTCGCGCATATCCGCAGCCTGATCTACCCAGAGCAGCCCCATGCAGTAGTTTTCATCGGTCGCGCTTGCGGAATAAGCCACAAACAGACGCTCGCCATGTTTCACCACCGCCGGGCCTTCATTCACTAAAAAGCCGCGGCACTCCCACTCCAGCTCCGGTTTGCTTAGCATCACCGGCTCGCCTTTCAGCGTCCACGGGTTTTCCATCTCGCACAGGTACAAATTGGAGTTACCCGGAATATCCGGCGCTTTCTGCGCCCACAGATACCAGAGTTTGCCCTGATGTTCGAAGGTAGTGGCGTCCAGCGAGAAGGTATCGTAAGGCGTCTGGATCTGGCCTTTCTCTTCCCAGGTGCCGGTCAGCGGATCGCTGTCCGTACACTCCAGCACGTACATCCGGTGCTGAAACATGTTGTCTTTCAGTTCGCGCGTTGGAGCGGCGGCGAAGTAGATATACCATTTGCCGTTGATGTGATGCAGCTCCGGCGCCCAGATAAGCTCGCTCATCGGCCCGGTTTGCGGCTTATGCCAGACCACGACCGGTTGCGCCTGGCGTAACGACTCAATAGACGGCGCGCGGCGAATTTCCAGACGGTCATACTCCGGCACTGAGGCGATAAAGTAGTACTGGCCCTGATGGCGCAGAATAAACGGGTCGGCGCGCTGTTCAATCAGCGGGTTTGGCCAGGGAGAAGTATTCATCATCGCTCCTTAAGGTTTTACTTCCACAGGTTTGGTCTGCGGGTATTCAGACAGCTCGCGGTAGTTTTCGCGGCGTTTTTCCAGGTCGCTCTGAATACGCGCCATCAGTTCACGATCCACTTTCAGCATACGCACAACGCCTGCGGTAATGAGATACCCGACGCCCGGGATCACGGTAAACAGCATGACGATGCCGTTAAGCGCGCTGGCGCTCTGGGCTTTGGCGCCCGAGTCGTAGCCATACCAGGAGAGCAGAAAGCCCACCAGCGCACCGGCGATAGCCAGCCCCAGCTTCAGGAAAAAGAGGTTGCCGGAGAAGCTGATGCCGGTGATGCGCTTGCCGGTTTTCCATTCGCCGTAATCATCCACGTCCGCCATCAGCGACCAGTGCAGCGGCGACGGGATCTGATGCAGCACGTTAAGCAGGAAGTACATCACCACAATCAGTACGGTGGCGTGTGGATCCAGGAAATAGAACCCGCTGGAGAAAATCGCCAGCACGATGTTGGTCCAGAAAAACACTTTCAGTTTGCACCAGCGGTCGGTCAGCACTTTGGCGAGCGTACTGCCAATCATCATGCCGATTACGCCAAGGCTGATAAACATCGTGGCGAAGCTGGTGCTCTGCTGCATGACCCAGGTGACGTAATACATGGTCGCCGCCATGCGGATAAAGCCAGGGCAGACGTTGCAGATGGTCAGCAGCAGAATGCGCACCCACTGGTCGTTTTTCCAGACATCTTTCAGATCGGCTTTTAAATCGTCGTTGGTCGGAACCGCCGGGCGGATACGCTCGCGCACCGTAGCAAAGCTGAACAGGAACATGCACATGCCAATCAACGCCAGAATAGTCATGGCGATTTGATAGCCTTTGGCTTTGTCGCCGCCGCCGAAGTAATCCACCATCGGCAGGAGCGTCAGGGAGAGCAGCAGCGTGGCGATGCCCACCATCACGAAGCGATAAGACTGACAAGCGACGCGCTCTTTCGGGTCATTGGTGATGACGCTGCCAAGCGAGCAGTAGGGGATGTTAATAGCCGTGTAAGTGATGGAGAGCAGGAAGTAGGTGACAAAAGCATAGACAACCTTGCTGCTGTAGCTCCAGTCCGGCGTGGTAAACATCAGCACGCTGAATAATGCGTAGGGGAACGCTATCCACAGCAGCCATGGACGAAAACGCCCGAAGCGGCTGCGAGTGCGATCGGCGAGGGCGCCCATTATCGGGTCGGTCACCGCGTCGATAACGCGAATAGACAGAAGCAATACGCCGACCAGCGCCGGGGCCAGACCAAAAATATCGGTATAGAAGTAATTAACAAACAACATGATGGCGCCAAAGATAATATTGCATCCGGCGTCACCCATTCCGTAGCCGATTTTTTCTTTGACAGAGAGTCTGCTGTTTTCCATTGACACATCTCCGTTGAATAATATGGACAGAAGTATCATTCGACATAAGAAAAACTGCGCAGCAGTAATAAGTCACAGAGATGGATAATCGTGTTGTGCGGAAGAATTTGTGAGGAAGGTAACACCCCTCACCCGGTCGGGTGAGGGTTTTATGGCTTAGCGGGCGTGCGCCGCTTTCGCTTTTTTCTCTTTAATGAAGTAACCGATAGCCAGGATAACCAGCCATACCGGGATCAGCCATACGGAAATCGCCATGCCCGGGGTCATCAGCATGATGATCAGCACCGCAGCCATAAACAACAGACACAGCCAGTTGCCGGCGGGGTAGAGCAGGGCCGGGAAGCGCGGCGTGACGCCTTGTTGCTGTTTGGCGCGGCGAAAACGCATATGCGCAAGGCTAATCATCGCCCAGTTGATGACCAGCGCAGAGACCACCAGCGCCATCAGCAGGCCGAAAGCTTCCTGCGGCGCCAGGTAGTTAATCAGCACGCACAGCGCGGTAAAAGCGGCGGAGACCAGAATGGTGTTCACCGGCACGCCGCGTTTGTCGACTTTCTGCAGCGCCTTCGGGGCATTGCCTTGTCTGGCGAGGCCGAACAGCATACGGCTGTTGCAGTAAACGCAGCTGTTATAGACGGAGAGCGCCGCGGTCAGCACCACGATGTTGAGCGCGTTCGCGACCAGCGAGTCGCCCAGCTCATGGAAAATCAGGACAAACGGGCTGGTATCGGCAGTAATGCGCGTCCACGGCAGCAGAGAAAGCAGCACCGCCAGCGACCCCACATAGAAGATCAGAATACGGTAGATAACCTGATTGGTGGCTTTCGGAATGCTTTTTTCCGGTTCGTCGGCTTCCGCCGCCGTGATACCGACCAGCTCCAGGCCGCCGAAAGAGAACATGATAATCGCCATCATCATGACCAGCCCGGAGACGCCGTGCGGCAGGAAGCCGCCGTGGTCCCACAGGTTACGGACTGAGGCCTGCGGGCCTGCGGTATCGCTAAAGAGCAGCCAGGCGCCGAACAGGATCATCGCGACGACCGCGATGACTTTAATAATGGCGAACCAGAATTCCATCTCGCCGAACACTTTTACGTTAGTCAGGTTGATGGCGTTGATAACCACAAAGAAGACGGCGGCAGAGGCCCAGGTCGGGATTTCCGGCCACCAGAACTGGATGTATTTACCGACCGCGGTCAGTTCCGCCATCGCCACCAGGACATAGAGCACCCAGTAGTTCCAGCCGGATGCAAAGCCCGCGAATCCGCCCCAGTATTTATAGGCAAAATGGCTAAATGAGCCTGCGACCGGTTCTTCCACGACCATTTCGCCGAGCTGGCGCATGATCAGAAAGGCGATAAACCCTGCAATGGCGTAGCCGAGAATGATCCCCGGCCCTGCCGACTGGATCACGGAGGCGCTGCCGAGAAACAGGCCCGTACCGATAGCACCACCCAGCGCGATAAGCTGAATATGGCGGTTTTTGAGGCCGCGCTTCAGCGTGTCGCCGTGCTGTTGACCTTCCATCATAAAACCTCGTTTGTGGTTATTTTAATCCGCAGCGTGGCGCTGCTGTAATGTTGTTATGTCGCTGTGTGTAGTCTTTTCTTTACAGCCAATAAGGATGAATTTTGTAGTAACGACTACCGCAGCGCCAAGAATAGTGATAAGCGCCGCCAAATGCACCTGCTTTCTCAGGGGCCACCAGCGGAGTGAATAAAAAGAAACCATTTGTAAATCGCTGCGGTTATTCCTTGGGAGGAGGTGTTCATTCATTTTAAGCGTAAATTTTGAATGAATATTCATATTTTACTCTAATGAATCGGTTCAGTTTGCGCACCCTTACGTTTCATTAGCGTTAAAACTACCGCTTTTGAGGTAACGGGTTCATTTGTGCGGAGTTACATTTCTGAAACGTTATTTCTTTAACCTTGTTAAAATATGCGGGCTTTCCTGATTTCAATCAAAACCAGGATGGACAGAAGGTGAATACTTTGTTACTTTACCAACACGAACGTTAAATTGGTCATACCAATTGACTCCGGG
The DNA here is from genome assembly GCA_000027065.2 of Cronobacter turicensis z3032. Taxonomy (NCBI): domain Bacteria; kingdom Pseudomonadati; phylum Pseudomonadota; class Gammaproteobacteria; order Enterobacterales; family Enterobacteriaceae; genus Cronobacter; species Cronobacter turicensis. Next base: position 804,871 of record FN543093.2, read on the forward strand.
CGAATGGCAGAGACAGGGAATATGGCCTACAGCAAAATCCGCCAACCAAAACTTTCCGATGTGATTGAGCAGCAACTGGAGTTTTTGATCCTCGAAGGGACTCTGCGTCCCGGCGAAAAACTGCCTCCTGAGCGCGAGCTGGCTAAACAGTTCGACGTTTCCCGACCCTCCCTGCGAGAGGCGATTCAGCGTCTCGAAGCGAAGGGCCTGCTGCTTCGTCGCCAGGGCGGCGGTACTTTTGTTCAGAGTACGCTCTGGCAAAGCTTCAGCGACCCGCTGGTAGAACTCCTCTCTGACCACCCCGAATCCCAGTTTGATCTTCTTGAGACGCGTCATGCGCTGGAAGGTATCGCTGCCTATTACGCAGCGCTGCGCAGCACCGACGAAGACAGAGCGCGTATAAGCGAATGTCATCAGGCTATAGAACGTGCTCAGGAGTCCGGCGATCTGGACGCGGAATCAAACGCGGTGGTGCAGTATCAGATAGCGGTAACGGAAGCCGCCCATAATGTAGTGCTGCTTCATCTGCTACGCTGCATGGAGCCGATGCTGGCGCAAAACGTCCGTCAGAACTTCGAACTGCTTTATGCGCGACGTGAAATGCTGCCGCTGGTCAGCGGCCATCGTACCCGTATTTACGAGGCGATTATGGCGCGGGAGCCGGAGCAGGCGCGGGAAGCGTCGCATCGCCACCTGGCGTTCATTGAAGAAATTTTGCTGGACCGCAGCCGTGAGCAGAGCCGTCGAGACCGCTCGCTGCGCCGTCTGGAGCAACGTAAGAATTAATATTTTTCCGGTTTTCGCCGGAAGATTTGTACCAAAAGCGCCATTCAAGCGCGGCAACTAAACCCAGAACCTGTCTTATTGCGCTTTGTTAAGTGCCCGTAGTTCAGGTTGCATCGCGGCGGCAAGCGTGAAGCCCTTTGAAAAAGGGGGCGCACAGTCGCCAAAGACGCAGCCGGACGCTGTAAGAGCATAGAGTGCAATGGGACAGGTTCCAGATAAATCAACGTATTAGATAGATGATAAGGAATACCCCCATGTCAGAACGTTTACAAAATGACGTGGATCCGATCGAAACTCGCGACTGGCTACAGGCGATCGAATCGGTAATCCGTGAAGAAGGTGTTGAGCGTGCTCAGTATCTGATCGATCAGCTGCTTTCCGAAGCTCGTAAAGGCGGCGTGAACGTAGCGGCGGGCAGTGCCGCCCGTCAGTACATCAATACCATCCCCGTTGAAGAAGAGCCGGAATACCCGGGTAATCTGGAACTGGAGCGCCGTATTCGTTCTGCTATCCGCTGGAACGCTATTATGACCGTGCTGCGTGCGTCCAAAAAAGACCTCGAGCTCGGCGGCCACATGGCGTCCTTCCAGTCTTCCGCGACCGTCTACGAAGTGTGCTTTAACCACTTCTTCCGTGCGCGCAACGACAAAGACGGCGGCGACCTGGTGTACTTCCAGGGCCACATCTCTCCGGGCGTTTACGCGCGTGCTTTCGTTGAAGGCCGCCTGACCGAAGAGCAGATGAACAACTTCCGTCAGGAAGTTCACGGCAACGGTCTGTCCTCTTACCCGCACCCGAAACTGATGCCGGAATTCTGGCAGTTCCCGACCGTATCGATGGGCCTTGGCCCGATCGGCGCTATCTACCAGGCGAAGTTCCTGAAATATCTGGAACACCGCGGCCTGAAAGATACCTCTGAGCAGACCGTTTACGCCTTCCTCGGCGACGGTGAGATGGATGAGCCGGAATCTAAAGGCGCCATCACCATCGCGACCCGCGAAAAACTGGACAACCTGGTCTTCGTCATCAACTGCAACCTGCAGCGTCTGGATGGCCCGGTCACCGGTAACGGCAAAATCATCAACGAACTGGAAGGCATCTTCGAAGGCGCCGGCTGGAACGTTATCAAGGTCATGTGGGGTTCCCGTTGGGACGAGCTGCTGCGTAAAGACACCAGCGGTAAACTGATCCAGCTGATGAACGAAACCGTTGACGGCGACTATCAGACCTTCAAATCCAAAAACGGCGCCTACGTGCGTGAGCACTTCTTCGGTAAATACCCGGAGACCGCCGCGCTGGTTGCAGACTGGTCTGACGATGAGATTTGGGCCCTGAACCGTGGCGGCCACGATCCGAAGAAAGTCTACGCCGCATTCAAAAAAGCCCAGGAAACCAAAGGCAAAGCGACCGTTATCCTTGCTCATACCATTAAAGGTTACGGCATGGGCGACACCGCCGAAGGTAAGAACATCGCTCACCAGGTGAAGAAAATGAACATGGACGGCGTTCGCTACGTCCGTGATCGCTTCAGCGTGCCGGTGGCCGACGAAGATCTGGAAAAACTGCCGTACATCACCTTCCCGGAAGGCTCTGAAGAGCACAAGTACCTGCACGAACGCCGTCAGGCGCTGCACGGTTACCTGCCGTCTCGTCAGCCGAACTTCTCCGAGAAGCTGGAGCTGCCGGCGCTGGAAGATTTCCGCTCCCTGCTGGATGAGCAGAGCAAAGAGATCTCCACCACCATCGCTTTCGTACGTGCCCTGAACGTAATGTTGAAGAACCCGTCTATTAAAGACCGTCTGGTTCCTATTATCGCGGACGAAGCCCGTACCTTCGGTATGGAAGGTCTGTTCCGTCAGATCGGTATCTACAGCCCGAACGGCCAGCAGTACACCCCGCAGGACCGTGAGCAGGTGGCGTACTACAAAGAAGACGAGAAAGGCCAGATTCTGCAGGAAGGGATCAACGAGCTGGGCGCAGGCGCTTCCTGGCTGGCGGCGGCGACCTCTTACAGCACCAACAACCTGCCGATGATCCCGTTCTACATCTATTACTCCATGTTCGGGTTCCAGCGTATCGGCGACCTGTGCTGGGCAGCGGGTGACCAGCAGGCGCGCGGCTTCCTGATCGGCGGTACCTCCGGCCGTACCACGCTTAACGGCGAAGGTCTGCAGCACGAAGATGGTCACAGCCACATTCAGTCGCTGACTATCCCGAACTGCATCTCCTACGATCCGGCTTACGCTTACGAAGTCGCTGTCATCATGCATGACGGTCTGCAGCGTATGTACGGCGAAGCGCAGGAAAACGTGTACTACTACATCACCACGCTGAACGAAAACTACCACATGCCGGCCATGCCGGAAGGCGCCGAGGAAGGTATCCGTAAAGGTATCTACAAACTCGACACCCTCGAAGGTAGCAAAGGTAAAGTTCAGCTGCTGGGCTCCGGCTCCATCCTGCGTCACGTCCGTGAAGCGGCAGAGATTCTGGCGAAAGAGTACGGCGTGGGCTCTGATGTCTACAGCGTAACCTCCTTCACCGAACTGGCTCGCGACGGCCAGGACTGCGAGCGCTGGAACATGCTGCACCCGCTGGAAACCCCGCGCGTACCGTACATCGCTCAGGTGATGAACGACGCACCGGCGGTGGCTTCCACCGACTATATGAAACTGTTCGCCGAGCAGGTTCGTACTTATGTACCGGCTGATGATTATCGCGTACTGGGCACCGACGGCTTTGGCCGCTCTGACAGCCGCGAAAACCTGCGCCACCACTTCGAAGTTGATGCTTCCTACGTGGTTGTTGCAGCGCTGGGCGAACTGGCTAAACGTGGTGAAATCGATAAGAAAGTGGTGGCTGACGCCATCGCTAAATTCAATATCGATGCAGATAAAGTCAACCCGCGTCTGGCATAAGAGGTAAAGAAAGAATGGCTATCGAAATCAATGTACCGGACATCGGGGCGGACGAAGTTGAAGTCACCGAGATCCTGGTCAAAGTGGGCGACAAGGTTGAAGCTGAACAGTCGCTGATCACCGTAGAAGGCGATAAAGCCTCTATGGAAGTCCCGTCTCCGCAGGCGGGCGTGGTCAAAGAGATCAAAGTGTCCGTGGGCGACAAAGTCGAAACCGGCAAACTGATCATGATTTTCGATTCCGCCGACGGTGCAGCAGACGCTGCACCTGCCAAGGCAGAAGAGAAGAAAGAAGCGGCACCGGCGCAGTCTGCTGCCCCGGCTGCAGCGGCAGCAAAAGACGTTAACGTACCGGACATCGGCGGCGACGAAGTTGAAGTCACCGAGATCCTGGTGAAAGTCGGCGATAAAGTTGAAGCTGAGCAGTCTCTTATCACCGTAGAAGGCGACAAAGCCTCTATGGAAGTTCCGGCGCCGTTCGCGGGTACCGTGAAAGAGATCAAAATCAATACCGGCGACAAAGTGTCTACCGGTTCCCTGATCATGGTCTTCGAAGTGGCGGGCGCAGCGCCAGCGGCTGAAGCCAAACCGCAGGTCACCGAGCAGGCGGCGTCCGCTCCGGCGGCAGCGGCAGGCGCGAAAGACGTCAACGTGCCGGATATCGGCGGCGATGAAGTCGAAGTGACCGAAGTGCTGGTGAAAGTGGGCGACAAAGTCACCGCTGAACAGTCTCTGATAACCGTAGAAGGCGACAAAGCCTCTATGGAAGTCCCGGCGCCGTTCGCGGGCACCGTGAAAGAGCTGAAAGTCAACGTGGGCGATAAAGTCTCCACCGGCTCTCTGATCATGGTCTTCGAAGTGGAAGGCGCAGCGCCTGCGGCGGCTCCGGCTGCGAAACAGGAAGCGGCGGCTCCGGCTCCGGCGGCGAAAGCTGACAAACCGGCTGCGGCTCCGGCGAAAGCCGAAGGCAAATCTGAATTTGCTGAGAACGACGCTTACGTCCACGCGACGCCGCTGATCCGCCGCCTGGCGCGCGAATTCGGCGTGAACCTCGCGAAAGTGAAAGGCACCGGTCGTAAAGGCCGTATCCTGCGCGAAGACGTTCAGGCTTATGTGAAAGACGCGGTGAAACGCGCTGAGTCGGCACCTGCCGCCGCATCCGGTGGTGGTCTGCCAGGCATGCTGCCGTGGCCGAAAGTGGACTTCAGCAAGTTTGGCGAAGTGGAAGAAGTTGAGCTGGGCCGCATCCAGAAAATCTCTGGCGCGAACCTGAGCCGTAACTGGGTGATGATCCCGCACGTTACGCACTTCGACAAAACCGATATCACCGATCTGGAAGCGTTCCGTAAGCAGCAGAACGCCGAAGCTGAGAAGCGCAAGCTGGACGTGAAATTCACCCCGGTTGTCTTCATCATGAAAGCCGTTGCGGCTGCCCTTGAGCAGATGCCACGCTTCAACAGCTCGCTGTCTGAAGACGGGCAGCGCCTGACGCTGAAGAAATACATCAACATCGGCGTTGCCGTTGATACGCCGAATGGTCTGGTGGTTCCGGTCTTCAAAGACGTGAACAAGAAGAGCATTACCGAGCTGTCTCGCGAGCTGACCGTTATCTCCAAAAAAGCGCGCGATGGCAAACTGACCGCTGGCGAAATGCAGGGCGGTTGCTTCACCATCTCCAGCATCGGCGGCCTGGGCACCACCCACTTCGCGCCGATCGTGAACGCGCCGGAAGTGGCTATCCTGGGCGTCTCCAAGTCTGCGATGGAGCCGGTGTGGAATGGTAAAGAGTTCGTGCCGCGCCTGATGCTGCCGATCTCCCTGTCCTTCGACCACCGCGTGATCGACGGTGCTGATGGTGCGCGTTTCATCACCATCATCAACAACACCCTGTCGGACATTCGCCGCCTGGTGATGTAAGCGAAAAAGCCGGCCTGACGGCCGGCTTTTTTCTGGTAATTCCGCCTGACTGTGCGAAATTATTGGATGCCAAAAGGATTCGTCTGCCGTTTGTTGTTTCAAAATTGTTAACAGTTTTGTAAAATGCGAGCGGATAGAACGTCCCGGTGGATGATGGGCGTTAAAACTTAAGCGTCAGACCCGCCGGAAAATTACAAAGAGGTCATGATGAGTACTGAAATCAAAACTCAGGTCGTGGTACTTGGGGCAGGCCCGGCAGGTTACTCTGCAGCCTTCCGTTGCGCTGACTTAGGTCTGGAAACCGTAATCGTCGAGCGTTACAGCACCCTGGGCGGTGTTTGCCTGAACGTAGGCTGTATCCCTTCTAAAGCGCTGCTGCACGTAGCTAAAGTTATCGAAGAAGCCAAAGCGCTGGCCGAGCACGGCATCGTTTTCGGCGAGCCGAAAACCGACATCGATAAAATCCGCACCTGGAAAGAAAAAGTCATCAATCAGCTGACCGGCGGTCTGTCTGGTATGGCCAAAGGCCGTAAAGTGAAAGTGGTGAACGGCCTGGGTAAATTCACCGGCGCGAACACCCTGGAAGTGGAAGGCGAGAACGGCAAAACCGTGATCAACTTCGACAACGCTATCATCGCGGCGGGTTCCCGTCCGATTCAGCTGCCGTTTATTCCGCACGAAGATCCGCGCGTATGGGATTCCACCGATGCGCTGGAACTGAAAGAAGTACCGAAACGCATGCTGGTTATGGGTGGCGGTATCATCGGTCTGGAGATGGGTACCGTTTACCACGCGCTGGGTTCAGAGATCGACGTGGTTGAAATGTTCGACCAGGTTATCCCGGCTGCCGACAAAGACGTTGTGAAAGTCTTCACCAAACGTATCAGCAAGAAATTCAACCTGATGCTGGAAACCAAAGTAACTGCCGTTGAAGCGAAAGAAGACGGTATTTACGTTTCCATGGAAGGCAAAAAAGCGCCTGCGGAAGCGCAGCGTTACGACGCGGTGCTGGTCGCTATCGGCCGTGTGCCGAACGGCAAAAATCTGGATGCAGGCAAAGCGGGCGTGGAAGTGGACGACCGTGGCTTCATCCGTGTTGACAAACAAATGCGCACCAACGTGCCGCACATCTACGCTATCGGCGATATCGTCGGTCAGCCGATGCTGGCGCACAAAGGTGTTCACGAAGGTCACGTTGCCGCTGAAGTTATCGCGGGCATGAAGCACTACTTCGACCCGAAAGTGATCCCGTCTATCGCTTACACCGAGCCGGAAGTGGCATGGGTGGGTCTGACCGAGAAAGAAGCGAAAGAGAAAGGCATCAGCTACGAAACCGCCACCTTCCCGTGGGCGGCGTCTGGCCGTGCTATCGCTTCCGATTGCGCAGACGGTATGACCAAACTGATTTTCGACAAAGAAACCCACCGTGTTATCGGCGGCGCGATTGTCGGCACCAACGGCGGCGAGCTGCTGGGTGAAATCGGTCTGGCTATCGAAATGGGTTGTGACGCTGAAGATATCGCGCTCACCATCCACGCGCACCCGACCCTGCACGAGTCTGTAGGTCTGGCGGCAGAAGTGTTCGAAGGCAGCATCACCGACCTGCCGAACCCGAAAGCGAAGAAAAAGTAAGTTTCTCTCGCTAAATAAAAACGCCTCTTCGGAGGCGTTTTTTTATGCCTGTTATTCAGCGGCGACTTTCTGCCAGCCGTCATCCGGATCAAACGCGGCGAGCGCCTGCGCCGTTTGCGACGATGACTGACCAGAATCTTTCTGATAAACGGTGTCATCCTGGGTCACGATAAAGCTCATTACCCCGGTCTCGCCGTAACGGACGGGCCACGCGATCATCGTAAAGCCGTTATCGTGAGCCGGTAAAAGACGAAAACGGTAACCGTGATAGCCGGCATCTGCGGTCTGCGGGCTGAACGCCGGGCCGAGCGGGCTTGGCGCCTCGCCAGGTTTTACCGGCCAGTAGAGCCCATCTTTTTGCCCCTCGCTGCTGATGATTTTCTGTGCGTAGCGCTGATTCAGGGCGTAATAACTCTGCTGTGCGTCAACACCCGCGTGCAGCGCCTCAATCGCGGCGAGTTCGTTGCGCCCTATTGTACGGGTGGCGATTTCATCCGCGGCGCCCTGCATATCGAACTGCCAGCCCTGCGCGCTTTTCACGATGGGGATCGGCAACTGCCAGCTTTGCGCGCCTACTTGCAGGTGCGCGGTATCGCCATGCTGTACCACATGATGGCTGACGTTCCAGTCACGCAGGAAGCGGTCAACCGCTTCAGGATCGGCCCCTTCGGGCGGCAATATCTGACGCCAGTCATTGCCGAGAAGATCACTGAGTGCGGTCTCGTTCTGCGTATCGATAGCCTGCGTCAGGGCATCGGCGGCCTGTTCCGGCGTGGCGAATTGCGCCAGCGCGAGGGCGTATGTTGAGGTTAAACCGAACGCCAGCGCGGCGAGGAATGTGAGTTTCACCTTTTTCTCCTTAGTGATGGCGTTCAGCGTGATGACGGACAGGATGCTGCGCCTTTAACGGCGTGTCCGAATGAGGGGGAGCTGCCCGTTGGCGGCTCTGTAAACCGCGTTGCTGCTGCGCCTGCCAGGTGGCGGAGCGGCTGTCGTTACCGCTGAGCGCGCTGGCGCGCGTAACGTGATAAGCCGCATTTCGTGGAGCCTGGTGAGCCTGGCGTTCCCGCGCGTTATGCGTACGGTTTGCCTGCCGCTGTACCGCGGGCTTACTGGTATCGTAACCGCGGTAATTGCTGCGCTGCGCACGCGCCTGTAGTGGCTGGCGGCCTGGCTGATGCGAAGCATTCGGCGCGGCGCGATGCCCTGTCGATTGCTGAAACCGTGCGGCTGCGGCCTGACGCTGCGACGCCCGGCTGGCGGGCGCCTGAGTCGCGCTCAGTCCCGTGGCGCTGGCAGGAGAGTGATACTGCGCGGCGACGCGGTTATCGGCATAGCGATACGCCGGGTTATGGCGCCAGGGTATCGTGTTCCCCGGCCGGTTTTCTCCCGTGATTTTATTGAAATTATTCACATTAATGTTGATGTTATCGCCGTTGTGCGAATAGCCGCCGTCATGATGATCGTGGTGGTGGTAATCATCGTCATGATGATGATGATCGTCATCATCCCAGTCGATGGCGCTGAACAGCGCATAGGTCGTGGCGACGCCGAGACTGTATCCCAGACCTTTAACAACACTGCTGCTGAACTGCTCGCCAGGCGTTGGGGGCAAATAAACGGGCGGATAAGCGGCATTTGGCCAGGCGCCGTAAACCGTGGCCGGGTTATAGGCGGGGACGTAAACCACGTCAGGGGTGGCGGGTTCGATTTCAATAATCGTTGAGCTGGGCGGTGCGGCGGTCGTTTGCTCTGCCGGAGCGGGCGGCGCGGTTTTGGTCAGTGTCGTCACCTTCTGCTGCGGCGAGGAGGTCAGCGCGCCTGTCTGTTGGGCCAGCGCGCGCAGGCGCTGTACCGAGGCCATGACATCATCGGGCTGCGCCAGAAAGGCGTCACCCAGGCTTTGTATCCACGGTGGGTTTTGCCCCAGCAGCGACATCAGTTGCGGGAAAGCGACCAGTGATTTCACGCTGGCGTCCCACGGTTGTCCGGCCACCGCCTGGATGGCGGCGTCGCCCTGCAGTGTGGGATGGTCCTGCGACCACTGCGCGGCCTGCACCAGGTTCGTGGGATAGGTGGCCGCCATCAATATTTGGGAGAGCAGCGCGTCAGGGTAGAGCGCGACGGGCGCCACCCATTGATCGATTTGCGCGGCTGAAAACGTCGGGGCGGCTGGCGTAGCAGGCGCAGCCTGTGTTGCCGCGGGTTGCGCGGCAACAGGCATTTGGGCAGGGGCGGCGGGAGCCTGACTTTTCACAAACAGGACGCCTGAGGCGGCAAACAGCCCGGCGCTGCACAGTAGCGCGAGCAGGTGTGGCTTTAAAGGCAACTTCATAAATGACTCCGGGGCTAACGGTGCCTTACGGCGTGGTGTTGCCGCGAGTATTATCTACTCGTGTTTTCCTTTTTTAACGTTAATGGGGAAAGGGAGCGCGTAGTCCGGAATAAGAATGCGAGTATTTATTACACGATTATAACCGATAACGGAGCGCAGGGCGGGGAGATGTAAAAGACCGCCCTTGCGGGCGTCAGCAGCTTAATTGCCCAGATTCACCACCAGCAGCACCGTGATGTCGGAAATATTCCAGCCACCGTGCGATGCCGCCAGCAGCGAACCCAGCGCAACGATGAGCGCAAAAAGCCAACGCATCTCCATTGCGAGTAGTCCCGAAGGCGCTACGTTGATCCTCTCTTCACCGGGAAAGGCAGAACCAGGCAAGTGTGTTATACCTGCCACGTAGGTTGTTGGAACTGCTTCCGGGCCCGGTGACTGGCTGCTACACCAGCGAAGCAGGCCAGGCGCTACTGTAGCGGGCCAGAGAGGAGGGCGGAAGGCGTTTTCTGGGCTTGCAGCAAGTTACATGTAAATTCTGAAAGCGGTACGCAAAACGTACAAGTGGGCTTGCGGGTCTGCCTTTCTGATGTCACTATTCGCCCTGTGTTATACCTGCCATACAAACTGTACAACGGTCCCTGCTACCACCCGCGTACAACAAAGAAACCGCCACACGGCGGTTTTTTTGTGCCCCAAAACACACTTCTGAAACGCCTTCTGCGCAGCTTAACGATTCAGCAAATATTTAATGTTGCTTTTTTGTAAACAGATTAACACCCCATCAAATTCCTGCTATTCTCCCCGTCGCGGATCCGGGCATTTACCCTACAAACTGCTGTCTCACAGGAGCGTGAAGAGAGAAGCCTGGCTCCCACTATGACAATGAGAGCGAGGAGAACCGTCGTGCTAGAAGAATACCGTAAGCACGTAGCTGAGCGTGCCGCCGAGGGGATTGTAGCCAAACCCTTAGATGCAACCCAAATGGCCGCACTCGTCGAGCTGCTGAAGAACCCGCCTGCGGGTGAAGAAGAGTTTCTGTTAGACCTGCTGACCAACCGCGTACCCCCGGGCGTTGACGAAGCCGCCTATGTAAAAGCAGGTTTCCTTGCCGCTGTCGCCAAAGGCGAAGCCACCTCCCCGCTGGTAACCCCTGAAAAAGCCGTTGAACTCTTAGGCACCATGCAGGGCGGTTACAACATCCATCCGCTGATCGAAGCGCTGGATAACGACACGCTGGCGCCGATTGCCGCCAAAGCGCTGTCCCATACGCTGCTGATGTTCGATAACTTCTACGATGTGGAAGAGAAGGCGAAAGCGGGCAACGCTTACGCGAAGCAGATCATGCAGTCCTGGGCTGACGCCGAATGGTTCCTGTCTCGTCCCGCGCTGGCAGACAAAATCACCGTCACCGTGTTTAAAGTGACCGGCGAAACCAACACCGACGATCTCTCTCCGGCGCCGGATGCCTGGTCGCGCCCGGATATCCCGCTGCACGCTCTGGCGATGCTGAAAAACGCCCGTGAAGGCATTGAGCCGGATCAGCCTGGCGTGGTCGGCCCGATCAAACAGATCGAAGCGCTGAACCAGAAAGGCTTCCCGCTGGCCTACGTCGGCGATGTCGTCGGCACCGGCTCATCCCGTAAATCCGCCACCAACTCCGTGCTGTGGTTTATGGGCGATGACATCCCGTACGTGCCGAACAAACGCGGCGGCGGCGTGGTGCTGGGCGGCAAAATCGCGCCAATTTTCTTCAACACCATGGAAGATGCGGGCGCGCTGCCTATCGAAGTGGACGTCTCTTTGCTGAACATGGGCGATGTGATTGACATCTATCCGTTCAAAGGCGAAGTGCGTAACCACGAAACTGGCGAGCTGCTGGCGAATTTTGAACTCAAAACCGACGTACTGATCGACGAAGTACGCGCGGGCGGTCGTATTCCGCTGATTATCGGCCGTGGCCTGACCACCAAAGCGCGTGAAGCGCTGGGCCTGCCGCACAGCGACGTGTTCCGTCACGCGAAAGATGTGGCTGAAAGCAACCGCGGTTACTCGCTGGCGCAGAAGATGGTCGGTCGCGCCTGCGGCGTCGCCGGTGTCCGTCCGGGCGCGTATTGCGAGCCGAAAATGACCTCCGTAGGCTCACAGGACACCACCGGGCCGATGACCCGTGATGAACTGAAAGACCTGGCGTGCCTCGGCTTCTCCGCCGATCTCGTGATGCAGTCCTTCTGCCACACGGCGGCGTATCCGAAGCCGGTTGACGTTACCACGCACCACACCCTGCCGGACTTCATCATGAACCGCGGCGGCGTGTCGCTGCGTCCTGGCGACGGCGTCATTCACTCCTGGCTGAACCGTATGCTTCTGCCGGATACCGTCGGCACCGGCGGCGATTCCCACACCCGTTTCCCGATCGGGATTTCGTTCCCGGCGGGCTCTGGCCTGGTGGCGTTCGCTGCCGCGACCGGCGTAATGCCGCTCGATATGCCGGAATCCGTTCTGGTGCGCTTTAAAGGCCAGATGCAGCCGGGCATTACGCTTCGCGATCTGGTGCATGCTATCCCGTACTACGCGATTCAGCAGGGCCTGCTGACCGTTGAGAAGAAAGGGAAGAAAAACATCTTCTCCGGTCGCATTCTGGAAATCGAAGGGCTGCCGGATCTGAAAGTGGAGCAGGCCTTTGAGCTGACCGACGCCTCTGCCGAGCGTTCTGCGGCGGGTTGTACCATCAAGCTCAACCAGGAGCCGATCATTGAGTATCTCAGCTCCAACATCGTGCTGCTGAAGTGGATGATTGCGGAAGGCTACGGCGATCGTCGTACGCTGGAGCGTCGTATCCAGGGCATGGAGAAGTGGCTGGCCGATCCGCAACTGCTGGAAGCCGATGCTGACGCCGAATACGCGGCGGTGATTGAGATCGATCTCAATGAGATTAAAGAGCCGATTCTCTGCGCGCCGAACGATCCGGACGACGCGCGTCTGCTCTCTGACGTCACTGGCGATAAGATTGACGAAGTGTTTATCGGCTCGTGCATGACTAACATCGGTCACTTCCGTGCGGCGGGTAAGCTGCTGGATACCCATAAAGGCCAGCTGCCGACCCGTCTGTGGGTGGCCCCGCCGACCCGTATGGACGCCGCGCAGCTCACCGAAGAGGGCTACTACAGCGTCTTCGGTAAGAGCGGCGCGCGTATCGAGATCCCGGGCTGCTCGCTGTGCATGGGTAACCAGGCGCGTGTGGCAGACGGCGCGACGGTGGTTTCCACCTCAACCCGTAACTTCCCGAACCGTCTCGGTACTGGGGCGAACGTCTATCTGGCGTCTGCCGAACTCGCCGCCGTCGCGGCGCTGATTGGTCGCCTGCCGACGCCGGAAGAGTATCAGCAGTTCATGTCCCAGGTCGATAAAACCGCGGTGGACACGTACCGTTATCTGAACTTCGACCAGCTGGATCAGTACACTGAGAAAGCGGACGGCGTGATTTTCCAGACGGCGGTATAACGCAAGCCTGCCCGGCGTGACTCGCGTCGGGACAGCCAGTAAAAAGGGAAGCCAGTGGCTTCCCTTTTTTATTGCGCTAAATGGCTCAGGATTCCGCTTTACCGTCGTAGCGCGGCAGATTCACGACCGGGTAGGTAAACTCGCCCTCCACCTGACAGCGTTCCGGTTTCTGCTTGCCGGCGTCAAACAGTACATAGCGCTCCTTTTCCGGGAAATAGATCAGATCGTCGCCGTTACGAAACGAAATGGTCTCATAAGGCGTGCCGTTGTCGGTTTTGCTCTTCTCAATGCCGGAGGCTATCTGGAAGTGGTCTTCCCACTTCATGGTCGAGAGATGATATTTAAAAAAGGAGACCAGCACGTTGCCGCGGTTAACGCATTCAAGGCGAACCGCTTCGCCGGCATACGCGTGGGAGAGCGGCAGCGCGGCGATCAGCAGCGCGCGGCGCAGAAGAGTAAAGTTCACAGGCAACCCCATTACAACAGCACTTAAGATAAACCAAGAGTAACACAGCGAATGCAACGGCTCGTCTACGACGGTGTTTTCAGTTTCGTCGGCGGCTGCGCTTTTCTTTCCGTTTCATGCTGCGATAATAACAAGAGATAAACAATGCAGCGGCCAGGCGACGCCGGGCCAGAGGAAAACACCATGGATTATGAATTCTTGCGCGACATCACCGGCGTGGTGAAAGTCCGCCTCTCAATGGGCCACGAAGCGCTCGGGCACTGGTTCAACGAAGAGGTGAAAGGCAATCTGGCGCTGCTGGATGAAGTCGAAGCGGCGGCGCGGGACGTAAAGGGCAGCGAGCGTCAGTGGCAGAAAACCGGCCATGAATACACGCTGTGGCTGGATGGCGAAGAAGTGATGGTGCGCGCCAATCAGCTGGAGTTTTCCGGCGACGAAATGGAAGAAGGGATGAGCTATTACGATGAAGAGAGCCTGTCGCTCTGCGGCGTTGAGGATTTCCTTCAGGTAGTGCAGGCGTACCGCGACTTTCTGGCGCAATACGGCTAACGCGGCGCCTCCGTGCGCCGCGCAGGGTTATACGGACGGAATATTGCGTCCGTAATAGATTTCACGCATCTCTTTCCAGAGCAGGTCAGTAATGATCTTGCGCTCTTCTTCGGTTAACTCTTCCGGCCGGGTATGGAACATGTAGTGCTTAAGGTCGAACTCTTTAAGCAGCATTTTGGTATGGAAGATGTTTTCCTGATAAACGTTCACGTCCATCATGTCATACAGCGATTTAATGTCGTCAGACATAAAGTTCTGTATTGAGTTAATCTCATGATCGATAAAGTGTTTCATGCCGTTCACGTCGCGGGTAAAGCCGCGCACGCGATAGTCGATGGTCACGATATCGGATTCAAGCTGGTGAATTAAATAATTCAGCGCCTTCAGAGGCGAAATCACACCGCAGGTCGACACTTCAATATCGGCGCGAAAGGTGCACAGGCCGCCTTCAGGGTGGCTTTCCGGGTAGGTGTGGACGCAAATATGGCTCTTGTCGAGGTGCGCGACCACCGTCTCCGGCAGCGGGCCGGGGTGCTCGGTTTTGTCGATAAGCTGCGGGTCGACGGGTTCTTCGCTCACCAGAATCGTGACGCTGGCGCCCTGGGGTTCATAGTCCTGACGTGCGATATTCAGAATGTTGGCGCCGATAATCGAGCAGGTTTCCGTCAGGATTTCCGTAAGACGGTTGGCGTTATAGAGTTCATCGATATACGCGATATAGCCATCGCGCTCTTCCGCCGTTTTGGCGTAGCAAATATCGTAAATACAAAAACTCAGGCTTTTGGTCAGGTTGTTAAAGCCATGCAGTTTCAGCTTTTTCAATTTTTATCACCTCCTTAGGATGCCTGAGACGCCAGGGCATCTTGCAAATATTGCGGCAGAGCGAAAGCTGCCGTATGAATGGCCGGATTGTAATAACGGCACTTCAGCCCCGCGGTGTGAAAGCGCGCCTGTAAGGTTTCGAGCGGGAGTTTGCGCAGGGCGTCGTTATCAGTCGCCCAGGCGAACGTCATAATGCCACCGTAGTAGGTGGGAATGGCCGCCTGATAAAAGCTCACATCGCCAAAGTAGTGGCTGAGCTTTTTATGACTGTCGATGGCTTCATCCTGCTGGAGAAAGCAGACGCCGTTCTGCGCGACGAAAATCCCGCCCGGATTCAGGCAGCGCTTGCACCCTTCATAGAACGCCGACGTGAACAGGCTCTCTCCCGGCCCGATGGGATCGGTGCAGTCGGAGATAATCACATCGAATTTCTGGGTCGTCTGGTTGACGAAATTCACGCCGTCGTCAATCACCAGCGTAAAGCGCGGATCGTCATAGCTACCGGCATTGTGGTTAGGCAGATGCTCGCGGCAAAACGCCACCACGCCTGCGTCGATTTCCACCATCGTGATAGATTCCACGCCCTGGTGGCGAGTCACTTCACGCAGCATGGCGCCGTCGCCGCCGCCGATAATCAGCACGCGTTTCGCGTGGCCGTGGGCCAGCAGCGGGACATGCGTCATCATCTCGTGATAGATAAACTCGTCGCGTTCGGTGGTTTGCACCACGCCGTCCAGCGCCATCACCCGACCAAAGGCGGAGTTCTCGAAAATAATCAGATCCTGATGATCGGTCTTTTCGCGATAGAGCACTTTGTCGACGGCAAAGTATTGACCAAACTGATCGTGCAGCGTTTCGTGCCACATTGGATTCTCGGTCACTGGCTGATACCTCCTTCGTTAACAACCCTTAAAAATGGGCGCAACATCATAGCTAACTATGACCGTGGATGCACGGTCACCATTTCACCAAAGGAGCAGGGGAGGGGGATTACTTCACGTAGGCAAGCAGGCTTAACGAATCACGCGCCAGGGCTTTGCACTTTTTAGCGGTAGGAATAGCGATGCCGCTCAGATCGCGGTAACTGTCCTCGCCGAGCGCCTTCATATTAAAGCTGTCATAATTGCTTAGATCCCACTGATTCTGCTGGGCGAAAAAGACCAGCGCGCGGCGGATCTGGCCGTTCGGCAGGTTCTGGTAGCCACAATCATTTTTCAGAAATACAAAAACAGCCGTCAGGTCGGCCATGTCTTCCGCTTCTGATTCACTGAGCGCAAAACTGTTGGTGGAAAAGGCCAACAGACAGCCCAGAAACATTAGCCTGACTACTTTTCTCATCACGTCTACCACTCGCCAACCGATACCCAACGATAGCACATTTCATTCAGGCGCGACGAGGGGATTTCACCCCTCAGCGGGCTGATAAATTCCCATATCAAGCGGTCTGGTGCGAACGTCAGGTAGCGGAAAGCGGGCAGGAAAAGTACCTTTCAACGATTAAGAAAACACGCGGGCTTACGCACTGAAGAGCAAACAACCGAACGGATGAAACGATAAAAGTCATCGGCGTGGAGTCTTACGTCTGAACCCTTTTTTATGGCCCGCTTCTAACCTTTTGATTTTTATGGCGCGTAGCTCAGTGAAGAAAAAAGGGTTTTAGCCGGGAAAAGGCAAAATTTGTTTTTAATTCAGGCAATCCGGTAATATTCGCTCTTGTTCACTGCCGTACAGGCAGCTTAGAAAATGCCGCCCAAGGCATGACACGCAGCGAATACGTTCACTGCCGTACAGGCAGTCTCACATCTTATTCCTTCACCGCCAGACTTGACCTTCCCGCAAGGGGAGGGTTTAAGCTCAACGGGTGCACGTTGACGATAAGGACGGGAAGATGCAACGCCGAGATTTTATTAAGTATACCGCCGCGCTGGGGGCGATAAGCGCGCTGCCGACATGGAGCCGGGCCGCGTTTGCCGCAGAGCAACCCGCGCTGCCCCTCCCCGCGCTACTCACGCCGGACGCCCGCAGCAGCATCCAGCTCACGGTTCAGGCGGGTAAAACCGCATTTGCGGGCAAAAATGTCACGACCTGGGGCTACAACGGTTCGCTTCTGGGCCCGGCGATAAAACTGCGCCAGGGCAAGCCGGTAAATGTCAATATCCGCAATAACCTCGCCGAAGCGACCACGTTGCACTGGCACGGTCTGGAAGTGCCGGGGGCGGTGGACGGCGGGCCGCAGGGCATTATCGCGCCGGGTCAGACGCGCAGCGTGAGCTTCACGCCTGAGCAGCGCGCCGCAACCTGCTGGTTTCACCCGCATCAGCATGGCAAAACCGGTCATCAGGTAGCGATGGGGCTGGCGGGGCTGTTGCTTATCGAAGATACCGAAAGCCTGCAACTGATGCTGCCCAAAATCTGGGGCGTCGACGACGTGCCGCTGATCATTCAGGATAAGAAATTCACCGCCAACGGTCAGGTCGATTATCAGCTGGATGTGATGACCGCTGCGGTGGGCTGGTTTGGCGATACGCTACTGTGCAACGGCGCGATTTATCCGCAGCATACGCCGCCGAAAGGCTGGCTGCGTCTGCGTCTGCTGAACGGTTGTAACGCGCGTTCGCTGAAAATCGCCGCGAGCGATAACCGCCCGCTGTACGTTATCGCCAGCGACGGCGGCCTGCTGGCGGAGCCGGTGAAAGTGACTGAACTGCCGATGCTGATGGGCGAGCGTTTTGAAGTGCTGGTGGATACCAGCGACGCGCGGCCTTTCGATATCGTGACATTGCCGGTCACACAAATGGGCATGACGGTCGCGCCATTTGATAAACCGCAGCCGGTGGTGCGTATTCAGCCTGTCGTGGTGCCCGCCTCGGGGACACTGCCGGATAAGCTGGTGGACGTTCCGGCGCTGCCTTCGCTCGACGGGCTTCAGGCGCGCTGGCTGCAATTAATGATGGACCCGATGCTGGATATGATGGGCATGGATGAACTGGCGAAGCGCTACGGTAAGCAGGCGCTGGCAGGGAATTCGCACGGACAGATGATGGGCCAGATGGGACACGGGAAGATGTCGCATGGCGCCATGGGCCACGATGGTCACGGGTTTGATTTCCATAACGCCAATAAGATCAACGGTAAAGCCTTTGATATGAACGCGCCCGCGTTTGCGGCGGCGCTCGGCAAGTACGAGCGCTGGACCATTTCCGGCGAGGGCGACATGATGCTGCATCCGTTCCATATCCACGGTACGCAGTTCCGCATTTTGACTGAGAACGGCAAGCCGCCCGCCGCGCATCGCGCCGGATGGAAAGATACGGTATGGGTGGAAGGCGCGCGCAGCGAAGTTCTGGTGCGGTTTGATTACGCGGCGTCAGCCGAGCATGCCTATATGGCGCATTGTCATTTGTTAGAGCACGAAGACACCGGGATGATGTTAGGGTTTACGGTGGCGTGATGGATACGCGTTAATGGCGGGTGCGCTGTGCTTACCCGCCCTACAAAAGGATTATGGCGAGCTCTGTGTAGGGTGGGTAAGCGAAGCGCACCCACCGGTTCCCGAATAAATACACTGGTCCCAAATAAAGCCCGGCCCACAAACCGCGCCCATAAAAAAAAGCCCCTCGATGAGGGGCTTTTTGCTTTCCGATACGGTATTACTTCGCATCATCCGGCAGGGCATAGGCAACGATGTAATCGCCCATTTTGGTACCGAACGAACCGTGGCCGCCTGCAGAGATCACGACATACTGCTTGCCGTTCACTTCATAGGTCATCGGCGTCGCCTGGCCGCCAGCCGGCAGGCGGGCTTCCCACAGCTTCTCGCCGTTGGTCACGTTGTACGCGCGCAGATAGTTATCCGCGGTCGCACCGATGAACAGCACGTTGCCGCCGGTGGTGATCGGGCCGCCAAGCATCGGCATACCCATGTTAAACGGCACCGCGAACGGCATCGGGAACGGCATGCTGTCGCGCGGCGTACCGATACGTTTTTTCCACACCACGTCGTTGGTCTTCAGATCCAGCGCGGAGATATAACCCCATGCCGGCTGCTTACACGGCAGACCAAACGGAGAGAGGAACGGGTTCAGGGTGACGCCATACGGCACGCCGTACTGCGGCTGGATACCGGATTCCGTACCGGTGCCCTTCGCGTCTTTCGGCTGCTCCATCGGGTTGCCCGGACCACGCGGGATAAGCTTCGATACGAACGGCAGCGCCATCGGGTTGGCAATCGCCACCTGACGGTGCGGGTCAACGGCCAGGCCGCCCCATTCGAACATCCCCAGGTTACCCGGGAACACCAGCGTGCCCTGCTCGGACGGCGGCGTGAAGATGCCCTCGTAACGCAGGCTGTGGAACATCACGCGGCAGACCAGCTGGTCATACATCGTGGCGCCCCACATATCCGCGCCGCTCAGATCTTTCTTCGGACGGAAGGAAAGGTCAGAGAACGGCTGCGTCGGCGTTACGTAGTCGCCTTTCGCGGCGCCCTGCGGAACCGGTTTTTCCGGCGCCGGGACGACGAGCTTACCGTTACGGCGATCCAGCACGAAAATGTTGCCGGTTTTCGCAGGCGCGTAGATGACCGGAACGGTTTCGCCTTTCACGGTAATGTCAGCAAGGGTCGGCTGCGCAGGCAGGTCCATATCCCACAGGTCGTGGTGAACGGTCTGATAAGACCACACCAGCTTACCGGTAGACGCGTTCAGCGCGACGATGGAGCTCGCGTAGCGTTCCTGCTCCGGTGTGCGATTACCGCCCCAGATATCTGGCGTGGTCACGCCCATCGGCAGGTAAACCATGTCGAGTTTCGCATCATAAGACGCCGGCGCCCAGGAGTTCGGGGAGTTCAGCGAGAAATGATGTTCATCCGCCGGGATCGCATTCGGGTCTTTCGCGCCCGGATCGAACGCCCACAGCAGCTTACCGGTATTGATATCAAAACCACGGATGACGCCGGACGGCTCACGGGTGGAGAAGTTATCGGTCACCGCGCCTGCAATGACAATCACCTTATCGGTGACGATCGGCGGCGATGTCGGCTCGTACATACCTGGTGTAGTCACCGGCATGTTGGTTTGCAGGTTCAGAATACCTTTATTGGCGAAGCTTTCGCACAGCTTGCCGTTATCCGCATTCACCGCAAACAGACGACCGTCGTTCACCGGCAGGATAATACGACGCGGACAATCCGCGACGACATCCGGGTTGGCATTCGCCGTGGTCGCTTCGTGATACGACACGCCGCGGCACGTGACGTGCTGGAAGGTCGGGTTCGTATTCAGTTGCGGATCGAAGTGCCATTTTTCTTTACCGGTCGCGGCATCAACGGCGAAAAGACGCTGGTGCGCGGTGCAAAGGAAAAGGGTGTCGCCGACTTTAATTGGCGTCACTTCGTTAGTAATTTCACCTGGGTCATTCGGCAGCTTCAGGTCGCCGGTGCGGAACACCCAGGCTTCTTTCAGCTGATGAACGTTGTCGGTGTTGATCTGCTTGAGCGGGGAGTAACGCTGGCCTTCCTGGTTACGCCCGTAAGCCGGCCAGTCGCCGTCAGGAATGCTCTGGCTGCCGTTCACGGCGGCAGGGGTGCTGTCCGCGCTGAGCGTGCCGTTGATTTCCTGCGGATCGTTAAAGCCTGCCCAGAACAGCAGCCCGGCAGTAATGATTAACGAGACCAGCAGCGCCGGTACGCCTGCGCGAGACGGCGTGCTGAGGCGACGCCAGACAAACGGCAGAATCAGCCATACGCCGAAGAACACCAGCACGTCACAACGCGGCGTCAGCGCCCAGAAGTCGAAGCCGACTTCCCAGATGCCCCACGCCATCGTACCTAACAGGATGATTGCGTAGAGCCACAACGCCGCAGCGTTACGTTTCCACAGCAGCCAGGCGGTCGCCAGCATGCCTACCCCGGCGATGGGGTAGTACCAGGAACCACCGATTGAAACCAGCCATATACCACCAACCAATAAATACAGTCCTGATAATGCTGCGAACAGGGCTGTGAGAATCACGAGAAGCCGTGATTGTGTCTTTTTTGTTTCTTCCATAACCACACTCTTAATTTTTAAGTAGCAAGTTATTATAGTTGTTAACATATGTGATCTTAATCACAAAAAGAGCTTTTCGCACTTTTCTGTCGGAAGGGCGTTTTGCTGGTATACTGCCCCGCTTATCTATCGTTACCGGCAGCAGCCGCAGCGGGTATCGGTGATTTATTTTTAAATCAAACGGTTAGCGATATGAAACATACTGTTGAAGTGATGATTTCCGAGGCGGAAATTAAGGCGCGCGTCGAAGAACTGGGGCGTCAGATTACTGAGCGTTATCAGGACAGCGGCAGCGAAATGGTGCTGGTAGGGCTGCTGCGCGGCTCATTTATGTTCATGGCGGACCTGTGCCGTCAGGTTCACGTGGCGCATGAAGTCGATTTTATGACCGCCTCCAGCTACGGCAGCGGCATGTCCTCCACGCGCGATGTCAAAATCCTTAAGGATCTGGATGAAGATATCCGTGGCAAAGATGTGTTGATCGTCGAAGATATTATCGACTCCGGCAACACGCTCTCCAAAGTGCGCGAAATCCTGAGCCTGCGCGAGCCGAAATCCTTGGCCATCTGTACGCTGCTTGATAAACCGTCGCGCCGTGAAGTGGATGTCGCCGTGGAATATGTCGGCTTCTCCATCCCGGATAAATTCGTGGTGGGCTACGGCATCGATTATGCCCAGCGCTATCGCCATCTGCCGTATATCGGCAACGTCGTGATGCTGGAAGAGTAAATCCGGCGCACAAAAAAGGGGCCAGCGGCCCCTTTTTTTATTTCACGCTCGCCCTTATTTATGGCTGGCGTGGGTTTTCTGGATATTGGATACGCCTTTGCGATAGCCCTGTTCCAGCGTTTCGCGGTCAGTAGCGGTCACGTCCAGATCGCGCAGAAGACCGTCGTGGATGCCGTAGGCCCAGCCGTGAAGCGTCACTTTCTGGCCGCGTTTCCAGGCGGACTGCATGATGGTGGAGTGGCCGAGGTTATAGACCTGCTCCATCACGTTCAGCTCGCACAGCGTGTCGAGGCGTTTTTCCTGCGGCAGTTCGCCCAGCAGCGCGCTATGTTTAAACCAGATGTCGCGAATGTGCAGCAACCAGTTGTTAATCAGGCCCAGTTCCGGGTTTTCCACCGCCGCCTGCACGCCGCCGCAGCCGTAGTGACCGCAGATGATGATGTGCTCAACTTCCAGCACGTCAACCGCGTACTGGACGACGGAGAGGCAGTTAAGGTCGGTATGGATAACCAGGTTCGCCACGTTGCGGTGAACGAAAATCTCGCCCGGCTCAAGGCCAGTGAGGCGTTCAGCCGGTACGCGGCTGTCGGAACAACCGATCCACAGGAAGCGCGGTTTCTGCGCCTGCGCCAGACGTTCAAAAAAGCCAGGGTCTTCTTCCACCAGCATTTTTGACCAGACTTCGTTATTACTAATGAGTGTGCTGATATCTTTCATAGAGGTTAACAACCTGTAACCAGACAATTGCGTTGGGGTAATATAGGGCAACTAAACTTTTTTTTAAACCACACAACTTCTGCAAGTAAATAAGGTGACTGTACTTTCATGACCATTGCACTGGAACTGGAGCAGCTTAAAAAGACATATCCCGGCGGCGTGCAGGCGCTACGCGGCATTGATTTACAAGTCGAAGCGGGAGATTTCTACGCCCTGCTGGGGCCGAACGGCGCGGGGAAATCCACCACTATCGGCATCATCAGTTCGCTGGTAAATAAATCGTCCGGTCGGGTGCGCGTGTTTGGGTACGATCTGGAACGGGATGTGGTTAACGCGAAACGCCAGTTGGGTCTGGTGCCGCAGGAGTTTAACTTCAACCCCTTCGAGACCGTGCAGCAGATCGTGGTGAACCAGGCGGGTTACTATGGCGTTGAGCGTCGCGAAGCGGTCGAGCGCAGCGAAAAGTATTTAAATCAGCTCGATCTTTGGGAAAAACGCAACGAACGTGCGCGTATGCTTTCAGGCGGGATGAAGCGTCGTCTGATGATTGCCCGCGCGCTGATGCATGAGCCGAAGCTGCTGATCCTCGATGAGCCAACGGCGGGCGTGGATATCGAACTGCGCCGCTCGATGTGGGGCTTTCTGAAAGATCTTAACGATAAAGGCACCACGATTATCCTCACCACCCACTATCTCGAAGAAGCGGAGATGCTGTGTCGCAATATCGGCATCATCCAGCGCGGTGAGCTGGTGGAAAACACCTCGATGAAGTCGCTGCTATCCAAGCTTAAATCGGAGACGTTCATCCTCGATCTGGCCTCGAAAAGCCCGCTGCCGAAGCTCGAAGGCTATCAGTATCGTCTGGTGGATACCTCAACGCTTGAGGTGGAAGTGCTGCGCGAGCAGGGCATTAACAGCGTCTTTAATCAGCTGACCGCGCAGGGCGTTCAGGTGCTGAGTATGCGCAACAAAGCGAACCGTCTTGAAGAGCTGTTCGTCACGCTGGTGAATGATAAACAAGGAGAGCGCGCATGATGCAGCTTTACTGGGTCGCCCTGAAAAGTATCTGGGCGAAAGAGGTGAACCGATTTGCCCGCATCTGGATACAGACGCTGGTGCCGCCGGTCATCACCATGACCCTCTATTTTATTATCTTCGGCAACCTTATCGGCTCGCGTATCGGCGAAATGCATGGCTTCTCGTACATGCAGTTTATCGTGCCGGGTCTTATCATGATGGCGGTGATCACTAACTCTTACGCCAACGTGGCGTCGTCGTTTTTCAGCGCCAAGTTCCAGCGCAATATTGAAGAGCTGCTGGTGGCCCCGGTGCCGACGCATGTGATTATCGCCGGTTACGTGGGCGGCGGCGTGGCGCGCGGGCTATGCGTCGGTATTCTGGTAACCGCCGTGTCGCTGTTCTTCGTGCCGTTCCAGGTGCACTCATGGCTGTTTGTCGCCCTGACGCTGCTGATGACCGCCATTCTGTTCTCGCTCGCCGGGCTGCTGAATGCGGTGTTCGCCAAGACCTTCGACGATATCAGCCTGATCCCGACCTTCGTGCTGACGCCGCTGACCTATCTCGGCGGGGTGTTCTATTCGCTGACGCTACTGCCGCCGTTCTGGCAGGCGCTGTCGCACTTGAACCCGATCGTCTACATGATTAGCGGTTTCCGCTTCGGTTTCCTCGGGATCTCCGATGTTCCGCTGCTGTTTACCGTCGCGGTGCTGGCGTGCTTTATCATCGCGTTCTATCTGCTGTGCTGGTATCTCATCAGCCGCGGGCGCGGCCTGCGTTCCTGACGGGCTAACCGCGTCGGCGTTGATGAAAATCACGCCGACGCGTCGCCACTTCGCTACACTATCCCGCCGTTTCGAAGGAGATTCACCATGCCAGGCTGGGTTATCGCCTGCCACGATTACATCGCCCGCGACTACTCGCAGCAGCTTGAAGCGCAGTTTGGCCCGCTTGCGCAGTGCAGGACGGTTAATTACTGGGCAGGGCTTAGCACCAATATGTTAAGCCGCATGATGTGCGACGCGCTCTGGCATGTGGATACGGGCAACGGTGTGATTTTCCTGACCGACACCCCCGGCGGCGCGCCGTATCGCGCCGCGGCGCTGATGAGCCACAAGCATCCGCATTGTGAAGTCATCGCCGGCGTCACCTTATCGCTGCTGATGCAGATGTATCCGCTGCGTAAATCGTTGACCAGCGAGGCGTTTCGCGATGCTATCGTGCAGGCGGGCGGCGAGGGCGTTACCAGCCTGTGGCATGAGCAACAAAAAAATCCCCCGTTTGTTTTACTGCACGATTACTGATTACCAGGCTTGGTATTCATGTCACTTTTGTTAAAATGTGCATAATTTCACCTCTGGCAGTCACTGTTCCATCACTCCTATGCTAAATCGTCTCTTTTTCTGTCTGCTGCTGGCTGCAGGTGTCGCGCAGGCCAGCCTGCTCGGTCGCGAACAACCCTCTGCGCAATATATGCAAATCACCGAAGATGCCGCGATCTGGGCGAAGGTCGGCGATAGCGTTCAGACGGTCGGCACCGTCCGCGAAGGGCAATTGCTCGCCGTGGTGCCGATTGCCGCCGACTACTATGAATTTCGCTTCGGCTTCGGCACCGGGTTTATCGATAAAGCGCATCTGACCGGCGTGCAGGGCAGTAACCGCGTAAAAGACAGTCTCGGCGATCTGAATAAGCCGCTCAGCAACCAGAATCTGCTCACCTGGCGGGATGTCACCATCTATAACGAGCCGGATGCGAACAGCGCGCCGTTCGGCACGCTCGCGGAAAACCTGCGCTACCCTGTCGTCGGCAAGCTGAAAGACCGCCTCAACCAGACCTGGTATCAGATCCGCATTGGCGACCGGCTGGGTTATATCAGTAGCCTGGACGCGCAGGAAGATAACGGCATTCCGGTGCTGACGTACCACCATATCTTGCGCGATGAAGAGAACACCCGGTTTCGCCACACCTCGACCACCACGTCCGTGCGCGCCTTCAGCAACCAGATGACATGGCTGCGCGATCAGGGCTATGCCACGATTAGCCTCTACGATCTCGACGGCTACGTGCATAACCGTGTGAATCTGCCCGCCCGCGCGGTGGCGATCACTTTCGACGATGGGCTGAAGTCGGTTTATCGCTACGCGTATCCGGTACTGAAAGAATATGGCTTTAAAGCGACGGCGTTTATTATTTCGTCGCGCATTAAGCGCCAGCCGCAGCGGTGGGAGCCGAAATCGCTCCAGTTTATGAGCGTTTCCGAGCTGAAATCGATTCAGGGCGTGTTTGATATCCAGTCGCACACCCATTTTCTGCATCGCACCGACGGCGCGCGCCATCCGATTTTGTTAAGCCGCACGTATCACAACATTCTCTTTGATTTTCAGCGATCTCGCCGCGCGCTCTCACAGTTCAATCCGCACGTGCTGTTTCTCTCTTATCCGTTCGGCGGGTATGACGATAAGGCGGTGAAGGCGGCGGGCGACGCCGGGTTTCATCTGGCGGTGACGACGGTGAAGGGGAAAGTGAAGCCGGGCGATAACCCGTATTTGCTCAAGCGGCTCTATATTCTGCGCACCGATTCGCTGGAGACGATGGCGAAAATCATCAGTAACCAGCCGCAGGGATAAAAAAAAGCCCTCGCGAGGAGGGCGTTATGGCGATGCGGGAGGGCGGTTACGCCACCTGCACCGGCACCGCTTTGGCGAGACGTTTCATCTCGTTGTCGCCATCAAAATAGGCGACTTTCGGCTGCCAGCTGCGCGCCTGCTCATCCGGCATGGTCACGTAGCTTGCGATAATCAGGATATCGCCGACATCCGCGCAGTGGGCCGCCGCGCCGTTCACCGAAATGATCTTCGAGCCGCGCTCGCCCGCGATGGCGTAAGTCGAAAAGCGTTTGCCATTGGTCACGTTGTAGATATCAATAGCTTCATATTCCAGAATGCCCGCGGCCTCGAGGAAATCCTGATCGATGGCGCAGGAGCCTTCATAATGCAGGTCCGCCTGAGTAACTTTGACGCGGTGCAGTTTACCCTGCAACATGGTGCGAATCATAACTTGAACCCTGTTTACCTGAATGTCGTCAGAGCCGGGCGGTGACCCGGCTCCAGGAATTTATCCCGGGCAGTATTGCCCTTTTTACCCATGCTGTCTACTGGGTTAATTCCACGGTCTGATTGTCGATTAACCGCGCCTGGCCGAGCCACGCCGCCATCAGAATCACCGCCCGATGGCTTGCCGGTGAGAGCGCCTGCAGCGTGTCGGCATCGCGGATTTGCAGGTCGTCCGGACGGAAACCTTTCTCGCTGAGTTCGTCGCTTGCCGCGGCGATAATCGCCTCCAGATCGCGCTCGCCCGCGCGCAGTTTGTCCGCCATCGCGTTCATCACTTTGCTTAAGCCCGGCGCGATTTTACGCTGGTCGCTGGTGAGATAGCCGTTGCGGGAGCTGAGCGCCAGCCCGTCTTTGGCGCGTACCGTCGGCACGCCGACAATCTCGATGTCATAACCCATGTCGGCCGTCATTTTGCGGATCAGCGCGAGCTGCTGATAATCCTTTTCGCCAAAGCAGGCGACATCCGGCTGCACCAGGTTAAATAGCTTGCTGACCACGGTCGAGACGCCGCGGAAATGGCCCGGACGGCTTGCGCCTTCCAGCATCGTGGAAAGGCCTGGCACGTCAACATAGGTCTGGTCATTCATGCCCTGCGGATAGACCTCTTCCGGCGTGGGGGCGAACACGAAATCGGCGCCGCGTTTTTTCAGCTTTTCGCAATCTTCCTGAAGCGTGCGCGGGTAGCGCGCCAGATCGTCGGCGCGGTCAAACTGCATCGGATTAACGAAAATACTTACCACCACCGCGTCGGCGTTGGCTTTCGCCTCGTCCACCAGCTTCATATGACCGTCGTGAAGATTGCCCATGGTCGGCACCAGAGCGATGCGTTTGCCTTCCATGCGCAGGCGACGGATCTGCTGGCGCAGCAGCGGCAAGGTTTCAATAATCAGCACAATGACACTCCTTTAGTGAAAACTGTGTTCTTCGCCCGGATACGCGCCGGACTCCACTTCAGCAATATACTGGCGCACCGCGGCGCGCATATCGCCCGCTTCAGCCAGGAAGTTTTTGGCAAATTTCGGGATGTGACCGCCGGTAATGCCGAAGGCGTCATGCATCACGAGAATCTGCCCGTCAGTGACGTTACCGGCGCCGATGCCGATAACCGGAATGGAAAGCGCGTCGGTGATGCGCTGCGCCAGCGCGACTGGCACGCACTCCAGCACCAGAAGCTGCGCGCCGGCGGCTTCTAAGGCCAGCGCGTCGTTAAGCAGCGTCTGCGCGGCGGCTTCATCGCGGCCCTGTACTTTATAGCCGCCGAAAATATTGACGGATTGCGGGGTCAGCCCCAGATGCCCGCACACCGGCACCGCGCGCTCGGTCAGCATACGTACCGTGTCGGCAAGCCACTGGCCGCCTTCAATTTTCACCATATTGGCGCCCGCGCGCATGACGGCGGCGCTGTTTTCAAAGGCCTGCTCAGGCGTGGCATACGCCATAAACGGCAAATCAGCGAGCAGAAGACAGTGCGGCGCGCCGCGGCGTACAGCGCGCGTATGATAGGCGATATCGTCGACGGTGACCGGCAGGGTCGAATCGTGGCCCTGGACGGTCATGCCCAGCGAATCTCCCACCAGCATGACGCCAATTCCTTCTTCTTCAAAGAGTTTCGCAAAGCTGAAATCGTAGGCGGTGATGGTGGCGAATTTTTTGCCGGTTTCCTTCAGGCGTCGCAATTGAGAAATGGTTGTCGGTTTCATGGGTGTCCCGCAAACAGAAAAAAAGCAGTGTAAACGATGCGTTTACGGGAGGATACCGCGAGGAAATACGAAGGGGAACTTTTTGATTTACCAGTGGCGAATTGCTGAACAATCAAGGCGTTTGAGCACATCGGCCAGACGCTCGCCATCCGGGAAGCGCAGCGCGGGCGCTATCTCTGAAAGCGGCAGCAGCATAAAGGCGCGGTTTTTCATGTCGTAGTGGGGAACGGTCAGCCGCTCGGTGTTTATCGTCGCGTCGCCAAACAGCATGATGTCGAGATCGAGCGTACGCGGGCCCCAGCGCTCCGCTTTACGCACGCGCCCCTGCTCAAGCTCAATGCGCTGCGTGTTATCGAGAAGTTCTTCGGCGCTAAGCGTCGTCTCCAGCGCCACGGCGGCATTCAGGTAATCGGGCTGATCCTGCGGGCCAAGCGGCGGGGTGCGATAAAAAGAAGAGGTGGCCACAATGCGGCTGTGAGGAATACGCGCCAGCGCGGCCAGCGCGTTATTGACCTGAGAAAGCGGCTCGGCAAGATTGCTGCCGAGCGCGATAAAGGCCAGCGTCACGCGTTACCCTCGCGGCGCGGGGTGGTGCGACGGCGTGGACGACGCGTACGGCGACGCGCGGCCGGTTCGTCGCCCAGATCGTTGAGCATATCTTTTTGCATCGGCGGCGCGGCGGACTGGAATTCGCCCCACCAGTTCGTCAGGCGTTGCAGCTCGCTGTTGCTTTCCGCTTCGGCGCGCAGCGCCAGAAGATCGTAGGCGGCGCGGAATTTCGGATGCTCCATTAACTTCCACGCGCGTTTTCCCTGACGGCGAGACAGGCGCAGTTGCAGCATCCAGATATCGCGGATAAGCGTCGTGATGCGTTTGGGAATAGCCAGCGAGCGGCAGGCTTCATCCAGCACGTCGTTCATGGCGAGCGCGAACGCGTCGTAGTAGGCAAGGCCGCTCTCCTGGGCGATTTTCTGCGCCATTTCGAGCTGCGGATACCAGAACATCGCGGCGAACAGGAACGCCGGGTTCACGCGCATATCATTGTGAATGCGATGATCGGTGTTCTTCAGTACCTGCGCGATGATGCGCTCCATCGGGCTGTCGCCTTTCTCAGTGAAATAGCGGCTGATACCCGGGAACAGCGGCTGGAACAGGTTGTATTCGCACAGCAGGCGATACGTCGCATAGCCGTAACCGGCCTGCAACAGCTTCAGCGATTCTTCAAACAGACGCGCCGGCGGCACATCGTTCAGCAGCGTGGCGAGGCGCGGGATAGGCTCCCCGGTTTCCGGGCTGATGCGCATATCAAGCCGTGCGGCGAAGCGCACCGCGCGCAGCATACGGACCGGATCTTCGCGATAGCGCGTTTCCGGATCGCCGATAAGGCGAATAATGCCTTCGTTGAGATCGTTCAGGCCGCCGACATAATCACGTACCGTGAAATCGGCCACGCTGTAATAAAGGCTGTTGATGGTGAAATCGCGGCGCTGGGCGTCTTCTTCGATGGAGCCGAAAATGTTGTCGCGCAGCAGCATGCCGTTCTGGCCGCGCTGGGAGGTGGCGCGATCGCTTTCGCTCTCTTCGTGATGGCCGCGAAAAGTGGCCACTTCAATGATTTCCGGCCCGAACATCACGTGCGCCAGGCGGAAACGACGGCCGACCAGGCGGCAGTTGCGGAACAGCTTACGGACCTGATCCGGCGTGGCGTTCGTGGTCACGTCAAAATCTTTCGGCTTTTTGCCAAGCAGCAGATCGCGCACACCGCCGCCGACAAGCCAGGCTTCATAGCCCGCTTTATTCAGGCGGTACATCACTTTAAGCGCGTTCTCGCTGATATCTTTGCGGGAGATAGCGTGCTGTTCACGCGGGATTATGGTTATGGCGGGCTGTGCGACGCCTTCGTCAACCACGCTCTCCTCGCGGTTTAACACCTTACGGCAAAAATTAGCGACTCGGGTAAAAATGGTGCACCTCGGTAGTGTCAGACTCTGGACAAAAAACAGCGGCTAATATAGCTCAGCGCAACGCATTTGAGAATGCCGGATTCGCGGCTACCGCCGCAGGCACCGCGCTGAGAACCCATTTTTCCACCGCCTGACGCAACAGCGCTTCGGTGGAAAGCGAACGCCAGTCGTCATCGACCGGCTGGTTTAAAAACCTCAGCGCCTCAACCAGCACTGGCCGCGGATCGCCTTTGGGCAGCGGCGGCGCGTGGTTCTGTTTGGAAAGCTTATTACCATCCGGGTTCACCACCAGCGGCAGATGCACGTAATCCGGCGCCTGCCAGCCAAGTTGCTGGTAAAGCGAAATCTGGCGCACCGTCGGTTCGATAAGATCCGCCCCGCGCACGATTTCCGTCACGCCCTGGAAATGATCGTCGACGACGACGGCCAGGTTATAGGCGAACAGGCCGTCGCGGCGGTGAATAATAAAATCTTCGCGGGCGAGCGCCGGGTCGGCGATGATTTCACCGCGCAGCGTATCGGTAAACGCCATAACCGGGTGCGTCTGCACCAGGCGTACGGCGGCGTTCTCCGGGCCGTGATGCAACGCGCGGCAGTGGCCGTCGTAAATGCCGCCCCGTTGTTGAATGCGGCTGCGCGGGCAGGTGCAGTAGTAGCTTAGCCCGTGCTCGCGCAGGTACGCCAGCGCCTCGCGGTAGGCCTCGTGACGCTGCGACTGATACAGCACCTCGCCGTCCCAGTGCAGGCCGTAATGCTCAAGCTGGCGTAAAATCGCGTCGGCGGCACCCGGCACTTCGCGCGGCGGATCGATATCTTCGATACGCACAAGCCAGGCGCCCTGCAATGCACGGGCCTGAAGATAACTGCCGAGCGCGGCAATCAGCGAGCCGAAATGCAGTTCGCCGGAAGGTGAGGGGGCGAAACGCCCAACGTATGGCTTAACAGACATGGTGATGGCAGATATAAAAGAATACGGCGGGAAAATCCCGCCGTAAGTGTTATTAATTTGCGTCGGCGATTAGCCGGCCATCTGTTTTTCGCGGATTTCAGCGAGCGTCTTACAGTCGATGCACAGATCGGCGGTCGGACGGGCTTCCAGACGACGGATGCCGATTTCAACACCGCAGGATTCGCAGTAGCCGAAATCTTCGTCTTCCACTTTTTTCAGCGTCTTTTCAATCTTCTTGATAAGCTTGCGTTCGCGGTCGCGGTTACGCAGCTCAAGGCTGAACTCCTCTTCCTGGGCGGCACGGTCTACCGGATCCGGGAAGTTTGCAGCTTCATCCTGCATATGGGTTACGGTGCGATCGACTTCATCCCGGAGTTGATTACGCCATGCCTCAAGAATACGCCTGAAGTGCGCCAGCTGGGCTTCGTTCATATACTCTTCGCCCGGTTTCTCCTGATAAGGCTCCACCCCAGCGATGGCGAGAATACTCAGGGACGATGTTTTACGGTTTTGCCCTTCTTGCATGTTGCTTCTCCTTAACACGCACTATCGATCCCCTTCTCGGGGGAAAAATCAGGCCGCTATAAATAACAGAAGCTTTTCCGGATAGCAATTATCTAAACGTTACACTTGACAACCCTGTGAGGAAAAGCGTATTTGCGCACGCGGCCGTATCATTATTAGTCGATTGCGGATCAACTGGTTATAAGCGAACCGGCAAAGGCGACGTCAGCGTTATCTCACTGGCGGAAAGCGAGGCCTTCCAGGCCAGCACTTCCACCCCCTTGCGCTGCGCCTCGCTCAGGAGCTCGGCATAGCGTTCATCAATATGGCGCGCCGGGGCGACCTGCGTAATGGCGGAGTGCAACACGGCGAACAACAGCACGGCGCGATCCCCTTGTTCCACTACGCTCATCAGCTCCCGCAAATGCTTCTGACCGCGCGCGGTCACCGCATCCGGGAAGTACCCTGAATCCTGCTCCGACAGCGTCACGGATTTCACCTCAATATAGCAGTTAACCTTGTCACTCGCCTGCAACATAAAGTCGATGCGGCTGCGTTCGGCACCGTACTTGACTTCACTCTTCAGGCTCTCGTAACCGACGAGCGCAGGCAGCCTCTGCGCCTGCAAGGCCTCTTTCACCACCGTGTTGGCGCGCAGCGTATTCACGCAAATAAAAGCGCCGTCACGGGTTTCAGTTAATTCCCAGGTGTGCGGATATTTGCGCGTCGCGACGTCAGAGGTGGAATACCAGACGGTATCCCCCGGCGTCGCGCAGCCGGTCATCGCACCGGTGTTCGGGCAGTGCAGGGTTAAGGTGTCGCCTTGCGGCGTGACCACATCGGCAAGAAAGCGCTTGTAGCGCTGAATCAGCCGGGCCGGTTGCAGTGCGGGCGTAAATTCCATGTCGCTTCCTTATGGGTTCAGAGACCAGCTTTGCAGCGGCTGGTAACGGGTACGTCCCTGTTCAAATCGCGATTCATACAGCACAAACTCCCGCACCGGAAGCTGCCAGCCAAACCCTGGCGGCGGCAGCCTGACCGGGTGCTGAGCGTTACGCAGTAATGTGACATGCGGATGAAAGGGTTGCGTGCTTTGTGGGCAACCGCTGCGCGCCGCCTGCGCACGCAGCAGATTCGCGAGCTGCAACAGGCCGCGCGGCGGCTGGCGGGAGCCGAGCCAGACCACCTGCGAGCGGGGCCAGTGCCCGGCGTCGTCGAGCGCAAGCGTAAACCCTGGCTGTTGAATACGCCCGGCAAGCGCGCTTAACGTGCGCTGTTTTTGCGCGCTGACGTCGCCTAAAAAGGCGAGCGTGATATGCAAATTCGCGGCGGCGATGGGCCTGCCCGCGTCGGGCGCAAAGCTTGCGGCGCGCCACTCAATAATGCGTTGCTGAAGGTCGGCTGGCAGCGGCAGCGCGAAAAACAGCCGTTTCTGGTCTGACATAGCGGTAACTCGTAATGATCGGGCGGAATGCTACAATGCGTGCCTTTCATAGTAACCCTCTGGAGCCTGTCGTGTCGTCTTTACCGGTCGCCGCCGTTTTACCTGATCTTCTCAACGCCCTGCAGCACGCGCCGCAGGTGCTGCTGTGCGCCCCGACCGGCGCCGGGAAATCGACCTGGCTGCCGCTGGAAATCTTAAAATCCGGCGGTCTGGACGGAAAAATCATCATGCTGGAGCCCAGACGGCTCGCGGCGCGTAACGTGGCGCAGCGTCTGGCGGATCTGCTCGGCGAGCCATGCGGCGAAACCGTGGGCTACCGGATGCGCGCCGAAAGCTGCACCGGCCCGGCCACCCGGCTGGAAGTGGTGACCGAAGGCATTCTGACGCGGCTGTTGCAGCGCGACCCGGAGCTTTCCGGCGTGTCGCTGGTGATCCTTGATGAATTCCACGAGCGCAGCGTGCAGGCGGATCTCGCCCTGGCGCTGCTGCTCGATGTCCAGCAAGGGCTGCGCGAGGATCTCAAACTGCTGATTATGTCTGCGACCCTGGACAACGCGCGCCTGCAGGCGATGCTGCCGCAGGCGCCGACGGTGGTGTCCGAAGGGCGCAGCTTCCCGGTGGAGCGGCGTTACCAGACGCTCTCTGCGCATCAGCGTTTCGATGAGGCGGTGGCGCAGGCCGTGAGCGGCTTGCTGCGTGAAGAATCCGGTTCGCTGCTGCTGTTTTTACCGGGCGTCGGCGAGATCCAGCGGGTGCAGACGCAGCTTGCAGAACGCGTGGGGCGCGATGTGCTGCTGTGTCCGCTCTACGGCGCGCTGCCGCTCGCCGAGCAGCGCAAGGCTATCCTGCCCGCGCCGTCCGGCTTTCGCAAAGTGGTGCTCGCCACCAATATCGCGGAAACCAGTCTGACCATCGAAGGCATCCGGCTGGTGGTGGACAGCGCCCAGGAGCGCGTGGCGCGCTTTGACGCCCGCACTGGCCTGACGCGGCTTATCACGCAGCGCATCAGCCAGGCGTCGATGACCCAGCGCGCCGGTCGCGCCGGACGCCTTGAGCCCGGCATCTGTCTGCATCTTCTTCCGAAAGAGCAGGCGGAGCGCGCCGCCGCGCAGGCGGAAGCCGAAATTACCCAAAGCGATCTCTCCGGGCTGCTGCTGGAGCTGCTGATGTGGGGATGCCGTGACGTAACGGATCTCCAGTGGCTGGATCTGCCGCCCGCGGCGAACCTTGCCGCCGCGCGCGAACTGCTCACCGCGCTGGGCGCGCTGAAAGACGGCCAGTTAACCGCGCGCGGACGCCAGATGGCGCAGTTCGGCAACGATCCGCGCCTCGCCGCGATGCTGGCCTGCGCAGAAGGCGCTGACGCTCAGGCGACGGCGGCGCGGCTCGCCGCAATCATGGAAGAGCCGCCGCGCGGGGCGGAGGCGGATTTGCGCAGCGCCTTTTCCCGAAGCCAGAGCAACTGGCAGGCCCGCTGCGCGCAACTGATGAAGCGGCTTAACGCCCGCGGCGGCACGCCGTCGCTCTCTCTTGCGCCCGCGCTGCTGGCCTGCGCGTTCAGCGACCGTATCGCGCGCCGTCGCGGTCAGGAGGGGCGCTATCAGCTCGCCAACGGCATGGGCGCGATGCTCAGTCAGGACGACGCGCTGACACGCTATGAGTGGCTTATCGCGCCGCTGCTGCTTCAGGGCAGCCACAGCGCCGACGCACGCATTTTACAGGCGCTGCCGCTCGACATCGACGCGCTCATTGACGCATGCCCGCATCTGCTGAGCCAGCGCGATTCGCTGGAGTGGAATGACGAACAGGGCACGCTGCGCGCGCAGCGCCGCTGGCAGGTTGGGCAACTGGTGCTGAAAACCCAGCCGCTCTCAAAGCCTTCCGAAGAGGAGCTTCACCAGGCGATGCTTAACGGCATTCGCGAAAAAGGGCTTTCTGTTCTTAACTGGACGCCAGAGGCGGAGCAGTTGCGCCTGCGTTTGCAGTGCGCGGCGCGCTTTCTGCCGGAACATCCGTGGCCGGACGTCAGCGACGAGGCGCTGCTGGCTTCGCTCGATGTCTGGCTGTTACCCGCGCTTCGCGGCGTACATTCGCTGCGCGCGCTGAAAAACATCAATCTCGCCCAGGCGCTGCTGCATTTACTCGACTGGACGCAGCGGCAACGGCTGGATAGTGCGCTGCCGGAGCATTACACTGTGCCGACCGGCAGCCGGATAGCGATTCGCTATCATGAGGAAAACCCACCGGCGCTGGCCGTGCGCATTCAGGAGATGTTCGGTGAGGCCGACACGCCGGTTATCGCCGAAGGCCGGGTGCCGCTCACCCTTGAACTGCTTTCGCCCGCCCAGCGACCGCTACAGATCACGCGCGATCTCAGCGCGTTCTGGCGCGGCGCCTGGAAAGAGGTGCAGAAAGAGATGAAAGGGCGCTACCCGAAACATGTCTGGCCGGACGATCCGGCGAATGCGCTGCCGACCCGGCGCACCAAAAAGTATCAGTAACGACGGCCTTGCCGTCGTGATGATTTGAGAGCTTTCTTCTTCCGCCTGCGGGCGGAAGAGCCAAGAATCTGGCCTTTGCGCCTGTACGTTGTGGAGAAAAAGCATGGCGGGGAATGACCGCGAACCTATCGGACGCAAAGGACGACCGACGCGTCCGACTAAACAGAAGGTAAGCCGTCGTCGTCTCAGGGAAGAGGATTATGACGATGAGTATGAAGACGATGATGAGGAGCCGATGCCGCGTAAAGTAAAAGGCAAAAAAGGCAAGGGCGGCAAACGCCGCTGGCTGTGGCTTCTGTTAAAGCTGTTTGTGATTTTTGTGGTGCTGCTGGTTATTTACGGCGTCTATCTCGATCAAAAAATCCGCAGCCGTATCGATGGCAAAGTCTGGCAACTGCCGGCGGCGGTCTATGGGCGCATGGTTAACCTTGAGCCGGATATGACCATCAGCAAGCAGGAGATGGTGAAGCTGCTGGAGGCGACGCAGTATCGTCAGGTGACGAAAATGACGCGCCCTGGCGAATTTACCGTCCAGGCGAACAGCATCGAGATGATTCGCCGTCCGTTCGATTTCCCGGACAGCAAAGAGGGGCAGATCCGCGCGCGCCTGGAGTTTGATGGCGACCATCTGGCCTCTATCGAGAACATGGACAGCAACCGTAACTTCGGTTTCTTCCGCCTCGATCCGCGGCTGATTACGATGCTGTCATCGCCCAACGGCGAGCAGCGCCTGTTTGTGCCGCGCTCCGGCTTTCCGGATCTGCTGGTCGATACGCTGGTCGCGACGGAAGACCGCCACTTCTATGAGCATGACGGCATCAGCGTCTGGTCGATTGGTCGCGCGGTGCTGGCGAACCTGACGGCGGGCCGCGCGGTGCAGGGCGGCAGTACGCTGACGCAGCAGCTGGTGAAAAACCTGTTCCTGACCAACAAGCGCACCCTGTGGCGTAAAGCCAACGAAGCGTACATGGCGCTTATCATGGACGCGCGTTATGACAAAGATCGTATCCTTGAGCTGTACCTGAACGAGGTGTATCTCGGTCAGAGCGGCGACGATCAGATCCGCGGTTTCCCGCTGGCGAGCCTCTACTACTTCGGCCGTCCGGTGGAAGAGCTTAGCCTCGATCAGCAGGCGCTGCTGGTGGGCATGGTGAAGGGCGCGTCGCTCTATAACCCATGGCGTAACCCGAAACTGGCGCTGGAGCGTCGTAACCTGGTGCTGCGCCTGCTCCAGGAGCAAAAGGTCATCGACCAGGAGCTCTACGACATGCTGAGCGCCCGTCCGCTCGGGGTGCAGCCGCGCGGCGGCGTAATCTCCCCGCAGCCGGCGTTTATGCAGATGGTGCGTCAGGAGTTGCAGGCGAAGCTTGGCGACAAAGTGAAAGATCTCTCCGGCGTGAAGATTTTCACCACGTTTGACTCGGTCGCGCAGGATGCGGCGGAGAAAGCGGCGGTGGAAGGTATTCCGGCGCTGATTAAACAGCGCAAGCTGAAGGATCTGGAAACCGCGATGGTGGTGGTGGACCGCTTCACCGGCGAAGTCCGTGCGATGGTCGGCGGCGCGAATCCGCAGTTCGCGGGCTATAACCGCGCCATGCAGGCGCGCCGTTCGATTGGCTCGCTCGCCAAACCGGCGACCTACCTGACCGCGCTTAGCCAGCCGAACACGTACCGTCTCAACACCTGGATCGCCGATGCGCCGATCGCCCTGCGCCAGCCGAACGGGCAGGTGTGGTCGCCGCAGAACGACGATCACCGCTACAGCGGCCAGGTGATGCTGGTGGATGCGCTGACGCGCTCCATGAACGTGCCGACCGTCAACCTCGGTATGGCGCTGGGGCTGCCCGCCGTGACCGAGACCTGGAAAAAACTCGGCGCGCCGGAAAATCAGCTGCATCCGGTTCCGGCTATGCTGCTCGGTGCGCTGAACCTGACGCCGGTTGAAGTGGCGCAGGCGTTCCAGACCATCGCGAGCGGCGGCAACCGCGCCCAGCTCTCCGTGCTGCGTTCGGTAATCGCCGAAGATGGCAGCGTGCTGTATCAGAGCTTCCCGCAGTCGGAGCGCGCCGTACCGGCGCAGGCCGCCTACCTGACGCTCTGGACGATGCAGCAGGTCGTGCAGCGCGGCACCGGCCATGCGCTGGCGGTGAAATTCCCGAAACTGCATCTCGCCGGGAAAACGGGGACCACCAACAACAACGTCGACACCTGGTTTGCCGGTATCGACGGGCGTGAAGTGGTGATCACCTGGGTGGGGCGCGACAATAACCA
This sequence comes from Cronobacter turicensis z3032, assembly GCA_000027065.2. Taxonomy (NCBI): domain Bacteria; kingdom Pseudomonadati; phylum Pseudomonadota; class Gammaproteobacteria; order Enterobacterales; family Enterobacteriaceae; genus Cronobacter; species Cronobacter turicensis. The sequence continues at coordinate 842,753 of FN543093.2, forward strand.
GCCGACCAAACTCTACGGGGCCAGCGGCGCGATGGCGATTTACCAGCGCTATCTGACCAATCAGTCGCCGATCCCGCTGGATCTGACGCCGCCTGAAGATATCGTCGACATGGGCGTTGATGATATGGGCAATTTCCTATGCGGCGGCGGTGGTATGCGTACGCTGCCAGTCTGGACCAGCGATCCGAATGCGCTCTGCCAGCAGAGCCAGCCGGTCGCGCCGTCGGGCAATCCGTTCGATCAGTCTGCGCCGCAGCAGCCGCAACAGCAGCAGCCTCAACAGGCGCCGCAGCAGGAAGAGAAGAGCGACGGCGTCGCGGGCTGGATTAAAGATATGTTCGGCAGCAACTGACGTCCCCTTCGGTAACACAGGGCTTAGCGCCTCTCCGGCTTCGGCGGGAGCAGGGCTAAGCCCTTTTTTATTGTCACGGGTCTTTAAAGTGCCGGTAACGTTTCGATAGCCGCTGATTAACCAGATAATTTCCTCTGGTGATTAATTGGGCCATTGGCCGCCCGCGCTGCGCCAGGCGCTTGCTATATAAACAACCTTTCGCATATCATCTCGGGCGCATAATAATAATTCTCGTTTACGTTATCATTTGTCACTATCACTCAGAGAAATTAGCATGGCGCGTTCTACTCACACTCAGATCAATACCAGGATTTGCAGACTGGCGGTTGTTGTTGCTACGGCGTGCGGCGGTTTTACCGCCTCCGCGTTAGCCGCCGACGGCCAGAAAGAGGAAACCATCACCGTTTCCGCTGCTGCTGCGCAGGAGAGCGCCTGGGGCCCGGCCCCGACCATTGCGGCAAAACGTTCCGCGACCGCCACCAAAACCGATACGCCGATTGAAAAAACGCCGCAGTCCGTGTCCGTCGTGACGCGCGAAGAGATGGACATGCGTCAGTCTCAGTCGGTGAAAGAAGCGCTGGGCTATACGCCGGGCGTGGTTGTCAGCAACCGTGGCGCCTCTACCACTTATGACTTTGTCAGCATTCGCGGGTTTACGTCCGTGGGCTTAAGCCAGAACAATTATCTGGATGGGCTGAAACTGCAGGGCAACTTTTACAACGATGCGGTTATCGACCCTTACATGCTGGAACGCGTGGAGCTGATGCGCGGCCCGACGTCCGTACTTTATGGTAAGAGCAATCCCGGCGGCATTATCGCGATGGTCAGCAAGCGTCCGACCACCGAACCGCTGCATGAAGTCCAGTTCAAAATGGGCACGGATAATCTTTACCAGACCGGTTTTGACTTCAGCGACTCTCTGGACGATAACGGCGAGTTTTCTTACCGCCTGACCGGCGTGGCGCGCTCAAACGATCAGCAGCAGGTTAACGCTAAACAGAAACGCTACGCGATTGCGCCGTCGTTTACCTGGCGTCCTGATGAAAACACGAATTTCACGTTCCTTTCTTATTTCCAGAACGAACCGCAAACCGGCTACTACGGCTGGCTGCCGAAAGAGGGAACGGTCGAACCGTTACCGAACGGCAAACGTATCGGCAGCGATTTTAACGAAGGCGCGTCTAATAACTCCTATTCCCGCAACCAGAAAATGGTGGGGTATAGCTTCGAGCACGCTTTCGACGATACCTTTACCGTGCGCCAGAATCTGCGTTTTGCAGAGATGAAAACGGCGCAGCAGAGCGTCTACGGCACGGGTATTCAGGCAGATGGCCATACGCTGAACCGCGGCACCGTCGTTGATAACGAGCGTCTGCAGAACTTCAGCGTCGATACCCAGCTACAAAGCAAATTCGCGACCAGCGCCCTGGATCACACGCTGCTGACCGGTGTCGATTTCATGCGTATGCGCAACGACATCAATGCCGCGTTTGGCTCAGCGCCAGCCATCGATCTTTACGGCTCTTACACGCCGGAAGACTTTGATTTTGGTAATGCCGAGCCATATCAGCTTAACGAAACGAAACAGACCGGTATTTACGTTCAGGATCAGGCTGAATGGGATAAATGGGTGTTTACGCTCGGCGGCCGCTATGACTGGTCTCAACAAGGGACGACCGTACGGGCTGATGGTGGTTCTATTGAGCGCAACGACCACCAGTTTACCTGGCGCGGCGGCGTGAACTACCTGTTCGACAACGGTATTTCTCCGTACGTTAGCTACAGCCAGTCTTTCGAGCCGAACGCTTTTGATCTCTACAGCACGCCGCGCATGGCTTTTGCGCCGTCTAAAGGCGAGCAGTATGAAGCGGGCGTGAAATATGTGCCGAAAGATATGCCGATCGTGATTACCGGCGCGGTGTATCAGCTGACCAAAACCAACACGCTGACTACCGATCCTAATGACGCAACCTTACAGGTGCCATCGGGTGAAGTGCGCTCGCGCGGTGTCGAGCTGGAAGCCAAAGCCGCAGTTAATGCGAACATCAACGTGACGGCGTCTTACACCTATATTGATGCGGAATACACCAAAGACACCAATCTCAAAGGCAATCACGTTGAGCAGGTGCCGCGCAATATGGGCTCGCTGTGGGGCGATTACACGTTTAATAATGGACCGCTCTCCGGGCTGACGATTGGCACCGGCGGTCGCTTTATCGGCTCCAGCTACGGCGATCCGGCGAATACCTTTAAAGTCGGTAGCGCCGCGGTCATGGACGCTGTGGTCAAATATGACCTCGCGCGAGTGGGCCTGCCAGGCTCAAGCGTTGCGGTAAACGTTAATAACCTCCTTGACCGTGAATATGTCTCTAGCTGCTTCCAGACCTATGGTTGTTTCTGGGGCGCGGAACGTCAGGTTACGGCGACCGCAACATTCCGCTTCTGATCCGTCTTCGGGCACGCTCCGGCGTGCCCTTCAACAAGTTGGCTACCATGCAGGACAAAATTTCCTCGCCCGATGCTGGTTTTTCGTTAAAAGATCTCACTTTCCGTGTGCCCGGACGCACGCTGCTGCACCCCTTATCGCTCACCTTTCCGGCGGGCAAAGTCACCGGTCTCATCGGCCATAACGGCTCCGGCAAATCCACGCTACTGAAAATGCTGGGGCGTCACCAGAAACCCTCCGGGGGTGACATTCTGCTTAACGGTGAGCCGCTCGCGGACTGGAACAGCAAAGCGTTCGCGCGTGAAGTCGCGTATCTGCCGCAGCAACTGCCTGCCGCTGAAGGCATGACGGTGCGTGAACTGGTGGCGATTGGCCGCTACCCGTGGCACGGCGCGCTCGGGCGTTTCGGGGCGGAAGATCGCGAACGGGTGGAGGAAGCGATTAGTCTGGTAGGGCTTAAACCGCTTGCGCACCGGCTGGTGGACAGCCTTTCCGGCGGTGAGCGCCAGCGCGCCTGGATAGCCATGCTGGTAGCGCAGAACAGCCGCTGCCTGCTGCTCGACGAGCCGACCTCGGCGCTGGATATCGCCCATCAGGTTGACGTGCTGGCGCTGATCCACCGCTTAAGCCAGCAGCGCGGGTTAACGGTGATCGCGGTGCTGCACGACATCAACATGGCGGCGCGTTACTGCGACCATCTGGTGGCGCTGCGCGGCGGGGAGATGATAGCTCAGGGCAGCCCGCTTGAACTTATGAACGGCGAAACGCTGCAACAGATTTATGGCATTCCGATGGGCATTCTGCCGCATCCGGCGGGCCTGGCACCCGTGAGCTTTGTCTGCTGATGCGCGATATTCTCTCTACGCCTTTCAGCCGTCGGCGTCTGATGACGGCGATGGCCCTCTCGCCGCTGATGTGGCACATGGCGAAAGCCCGTGCGGCATCGGTGGATCTCAAACGTATCGTGGCGCTCGAATGGCTGCCCGTCGAACAGCTTATCGCGCTCGGCGTGGTGCCTTTCGCGGTCGCGGATGTGCCGAACTATCGCCTGTGGGTTGACTACCCGCCGCTACCGGATTCCGTCATCGACGTCGGGCTGCGTACCGAGCCGAATCTGGAGTTGCTTACCCAGCTTCAGCCGTCGCTGATGATCTGGTCGGCCGGTTATGGCCCGGCGGAGGCGCAGCTTAAGCGTATCGCGCCTGGTATGGGCGTGACGTTTACCGACGGCAAAGCGCCGCTTGCCATGGCGCGCCAGTCGCTCGTGGCGCTGGCCGCACGGCTGGGGCTGGAGAGCGCGGCGCAGGCTCACCTTGATGAGTTTGAACGGTTCCTGGCGCAGATGAAGCTGCGCTTTGCGGGCCGCGGTCAGCGTCCGCTGCTGATGATGTCGTTACTGGACTCACGCCACGCGCTGACGCTCGGCACGAACAGCCTGTTCCAGCCGGTGCTGGATGCGGTAAATATTCCCAACGCCTGGCAGGATAAGACCAATTTCTGGGGCAGCGCGATTGTCGGCATCGAACGCCTCGCGCAGTTCCGCGACGCTGACGTCATCTGCTTTGAGCATGGCGATGATCAGGCGATGCGCCAGCTTGCCGCCACGCCGCTCTGGCAGGCGATGCCGTTTGTGCGTGAGGACCGGTTTCAGCGCGTGCCCGCCGTCTGGTTTTACGGCGCGACGCTTTCGGCGATGCGCTTTGGCCGCGTGCTGGATAACGCGCTGGGAGGCCGGGCATGAGACAACGTTCTTTGCTGTTCCCGGCGCTGTTGCTGGGGCTGTTGTTCGCGCTGGCGCTCGGTCTGAGCTGGGCTAACCTGAACGCCTGGTTGCCGCGCGCGCAATGGGGCGAGGCGCTGTGGCGCCCGGATATCGACGCCATCGATCAGATGTTGTTCCACTACAGCCTGCTGCCGCGCTTTGCGGTGTCGCTGTTGGTTGGCGCAGGGCTTGGGCTGGTGGGCGTGCTGTTTCAGCAGGTGCTGCGTAACCCGCTTGCGGAGCCGACCACGCTTGGCGTGGCGACCGGCGCGCAGCTTGGCGTGACCGTAGCGACGCTCTGGGCGTTGCCGGGCGGCGTACTGACCGCTCAGTTCGCGGCGCTGGCCGGGGCCTGCGTGGTCGGATTGCTGGTGTTCGGCGTCGCCTGGGGTAAACGTCTCTCGCCGGTCACGCTCATTCTGGCGGGCCTGGTGGTGAGCCTCTATTGCGGTGCCGTCAATCAACTGCTGGTGCTGTTCCACCACGATCAGCTGCAAAGCATGTTTTTATGGAGCACCGGCGCGCTTAACCAGAACGACTGGAGCGTGGCGGCGCGGCTGTGGCCGCAACTGCTGGCGGGCTTTTTACTGACGCTGCTGCTGCTGCGCCCGCTTACCCTGATGGGGCTGGATGACGGCGTGGCGCGCAATCTGGGGCTGGCGCTGTCGCTGGCGCGGCTCGCGACGCTGACGCTGGCGATTGTCATCAGCGCGCTGCTGGTCAACGCGGTCGGGATCATCGGGTTTATCGGCCTGTTCGCGCCGCTGCTCGCGAAAATGCTCGGCGCGCGTCGGCTGCTGGCGCGGCTGTTGCTGGCCGCGTTCATTGGCGCGCTGCTGCTGTGGCTATCGGATCAGTTTATCCTCTGGCTTTCCCGCGTCTGGCTGGAAGTGTCTACCGGGATGGCGACGGCGCTGTTTGGCGCGCCGCTGTTGCTGTGGCTCCTGCCGCGTCTGCGTACCATGAGCGCGCCGGCGATGAATGCGGGCGACGCGATCCCGGCCGAGCGCGGGCAGGTGGGGCGCTGGGCGCTGGGCGGGCTGTTGCTGTTATTGGGCGTGGCGGCGCTGGCGCTCTGTTTTGGTCGCGACGCGAATGGCTGGGTATGGGCGCAGGGCGACGTGCTGCGCGAGTTGCTGAGCTGGCGCTGGCCGCGCGTGCTGGCGGCGATGTGCGCGGGCACCATGCTGGCGGCGGCGGGCTGTATTATCCAGCGGCTGACCGGCAACCCGATGGCGAGCCCGGAAGTGCTGGGCATCAGTTCCGGCGCGGCATTCGGCGTGGTGTTGATGCTGCTGTTCGTGCCGGGCGACGCGTTTGGCTGGCTGCTGCCGGCGGGCAGCGTCGGGGCGGCGGCGACGCTGATGATTATTCTGATTGCCGCCGGACGCGGCGGGTTTTCGCCGCACCGGATGTTGCTCGCCGGGATGGCGCTCAGCACCGCGTTTACGATGCTGCTGGTGATGCTTCAGGCGAGCGGCGATCCGCGTATGGCGCAGGTGATCACCTGGATCTCCGGCTCCACTTACAGCGTGACGCCGCAGCAGGCGCGCAATTCGTTGTGGGTGATGCTGGCGCTGCTGGCGTTGACGCCGCTGTGCCGTCGCTGGCTGACGGTGCTGCCGCTCGGCGGCGAGACGGCGCGTGCGGTGGGAATGGCGCTGACGCCGACCCGCATCGTGCTGCTGTTGCTGGCCTCGGCGCTGACCGCGGCGGCGACGCTGACCATCGGGCCGCTGAGCTTTATCGGGCTGATGGCGCCGCACATTACGCGGATGCTCGGTTTTCGCCGCGCGTTGCCGCAACTGGTTATCGCCTCATTGCTGGGCGGTATGCTGATGATGCTGGCGGACTGGGCGGGGAGGATGGCGATGTTCCCGTACCAGATCCCGGCGGGGCTGCTGGCGACGTTTATCGGCGCGCCATATTTCGTGTATTTGTTGCGTAAGCAGAGCCGTTAATCAGAGGCAGGAAATCAGGAGGGGCGTTCGGTTGGTGAGAAGGTGGGTGCGCTACGCTTACCCACCCTACCCACCCTACAATGACTCACCTTTATCGATGCATTGTAGGGCGGGTAAGCGTAAGCGCACCCGCCACGGTCAAAAAAACCTTACAGCTTCGCGAACACCCGGCGCGCGGCGTCGATGGTGTTATTAATATCCTCTTCGCTGTGCGCGACGGACATAAAGCCCGCTTCAAACGCCGACGGAGCGAAGTACACGCCTTCTTCCAGCATCAGATGGAAGAAACGCTTAAAGCGCTCGACATCGCATTTCACCACATCCTGATAGCAGGTCACGCTGTCGGCATCGGTAAAGAAGAAACCGAACATCCCGCCGACGTGGTTCACCACCAGCGGCACGCCTGCGTCCCGCGCGGCATCCAGCAGGCCGTCCGCCAGTTGGGTCGTCAGCGCGTCAAGGGTACTGTGCACGCCAGGCTGCGCCACTTCGCTCAGGCACGCGAAGCCTGCCGCCATCGCGATCGGGTTGCCGGAGAGCGTGCCCGCCTGATAAACCGGGCCGGTCGGCGCCAGCGCTTCCATCACTTCGCGACGTCCGCCGAACGCGCCCACCGGCATACCGCCGCCGATAATTTTGCCAAGACAGGTGAGATCCGGCACCACGTTGTAGTACGCCTGCGCGCCCGCCAGCGCGACGCGGAAACCCGTCATCACTTCATCAATGATCAGCAGCGCGCCGAATTCGTCGCACAGCGCCCGCAGGCCCGGCAGGAAATCGGGCTGCGGCGGAATGCAGTTCATGTTGCCCGCCACCGGCTCAACGATGATGCACGCGATATCCTGCGGGTAACGCTCGAAGGCTTCGCGCACGGAGGCGAGATCGTTATAGGTGCAGGTCAGGGTATGTTTCGCGAAATCCGCCGGTACGCCTGGCGAATTCGGCTGTCCGAGGGTCAGCGCGCCGGAGCCCGCTTTCACCAGCAGGTGATCCGCGTGGCCGTGGTAGCAGCCTTCGAATTTGATGATTTTATCGCGGCCGGTAAAGCCACGCGCCAGGCGGATAGCGCTCATGGTCGCTTCGGTGCCGGAGTTCACCATACGCACCATATCCATCGTCGGCACCAGGTCAGTGACCAGCTGCGCCATTTTGACTTCCATTTCCGTCGGCGCGCCGAAGCTCAGGCCGCGCTCAGCCGCTTCAATCACCGCGTTGCGGATAGCCGGGTGGTTATGGCCCAGCACCATCGGGCCCCAGGAGCCAACGTAGTCGATATAGGCTTTGCCGTCGGCGTCATAGAGATAAGCCCCGTCCGCCCGTTCGATAAACAGCGGCGTGCCGCCCACGCCGGTAAAGGCGCGCACCGGCGAGTTAACGCCGCCTGGGATAAGTTCGCGGGCGGCGGCAAAGAGGTTTTCAGACTTACTCATGAATCGGCTCCTGATTCGGGGAAAAGAGGGATAACGGGTTATTCTAAGTCATCCCTTCTTGGTTATGAAAGTTTTGCCCGATTAAACCCCGACAGCGGGCAGGGCTTTTTTGAATGACGCCGCCGCGCGGCGTATAATACGTAGCCTGAATGAATCCCGGAGAATCTGTTCGCATGAACCCGCAGACGACATCCCCACGCCGCGTCAGAGGATTTCAACACGCCGCTGTTATCCGCCAGTTACTGTCGCGCGACAAAACACCGCTGACAATCTTACTGCTGGCGACGCTCACCGGCCTGTTGACAGGGCTTGCGGGCGTGGCGTTTGAAAAATCGGTCGCCTGGGTCACGGCGCATCGCATTGAAGGGCTGGCGCAGGTGGCGGACAGTCCCTGGCTCGTCTGGCTGCTGGCGTTTCTGTTTTCCGCGCTGCTGGCGATGGCAGGGTATTTTCTGGTGCGCCGCTTCGCGCCGGAGGCGGGCGGTTCAGGCATTCCTGAAATCGAAGGGGCGCTGGAGGAGTTACGTCCGGTGCGCTGGTGGCGCGTACTGCCGGTGAAGTTTTTCGGCGGCATGGGCACGCTCGGCGCGGGCATGGTGCTCGGACGCGAAGGCCCGATGGTGCAGATGGGCGGCAATATCGGGCGCATGGTGCTGGATATTTTTCACCGTCCGGACGCCGAGGCGCGCCATACGCTGCTGGCAACGGGGGCGGCGGCGGGTCTTGCGGCGGCCTTTAACGCGCCGCTCGCCGGCATCCTGTTTATTATCGAAGAGATGCGCACGCAGTTTCACTACAACCTTATCTCCATTAAAGCGGTGTTCACCGGCGTTATTATGTCGACCATTGTCTTTCGCATTTTCAATGGCGAAGGGTCGGTGATTGAGGTGGGGCAACTGGCCGACGCGCCCGTCTACACGCTCTGGCTCTATCTGCTGCTGGGCATCATTTTCGGTGCGGTGGGGCCGCTGTTTAACCGTCTGGTGCTGGGGATGCAGGATGTGTTCGCACGTATTCATGGCGGAAATATCACCCGCTGGGTATTGCTTGGCGGCGCTATCGGCGGCACGTGCGGTCTGCTGGCGCTGTGGGAGCCTGCGGCAGCGGGCGGCGGATTTGGCCTGATCCCCATCGCGGCGGCGGGTAATTTTACCATCGGTATGATGCTGTTTATTTTCATCGCGCGCGTGCTGACGACGGTGTTCTGTTTTTCCTCCGGCGCGCCGGGCGGGATTTTCGCCCCGATGCTGGCGCTCGGCACGCTACTTGGCAGCGCGTTCGGCATGGCCTGCGCCGCCTGGTTCCCGGAGTGGCATTTACAGGCGGGCACGTTCGCTATCGCCGGGATGGGCGCATTGCTTGCCGCCTCGGTCAGGGCGCCGATTACGGGCATCGTGCTGGTGCTGGAGATGACCGATAATTACCAGCTCATTTTGCCAATGATTATTACCTGTCTCGGCGCGACACTGCTCGCCCAGTTCCTCGGCGGCAAGCCGCTCTATTCTACGATCCTCGCGCGAACGCTTGCGAAACAGGAGGCGGAGCGACAGGCGCAGGCCGACGGGCGGAATACTTGAACGATTTACCAGGGTAATAGATAATGGCCCTAAAGATCGGGTTATTCTTTGCCCGATTGCTGGTTTCAACGGGAGCAAAAAATGAGTGATGACGTAGCGCTGCCGCTGCAGTTTACCGACGCAGCAGCCAATAAAGTAAAAAGCCTGATCGCCGATGAGGACAACCCGAATCTCAAGCTGCGCGTCTACATCACCGGTGGTGGTTGCAGCGGCTTCCAGTATGGTTTTACCTTTGATGACCAGATCAATGATGGCGATATGACTATCGAGAAGCAGGGCGTGTCGCTGGTCGTTGACCCGATGAGCCTGCAATATCTGGTCGGCGGCGCGGTGGATTACACCGAAGGCCTCGAAGGCTCGCGCTTCGTGGTGAACAACCCGAACGCCACCAGCACCTGCGGGTGTGGTTCTTCCTTCAGCATCTGATTGCCTTGCTGAAACAAAAAAGCCGTGTTTTAAGACACGGCTTTTTTTATGGCTTACGCTTTTTCGTCCAGCGCGAAGGTGGGGAGCTTGAGATGCCAGCGGATCGCCGCAAGCCGGATCGCCAGCGTCACCGCCATGCCCATCATACTCGCCTGCTCCAGCGGCACCGCAAAGGTATAAAACGCCGTCGCATGGACGATGCCGCCCACGATGCACGCGGTGGCGTAGATTTCGGTCCGCAGGATCATCGGGATTTCGCGCGCCAGCACGTCGCGAATAATGCCGCCGCCGACGCCCGTCACTACGCCCATGCAAATCGCCACCAGCGGGCCGGTGCCGGCCATAAACGCTTTATTCACCCCGATGCCGACAAACACCGCGAGCCCGACGGCGTCCAGCACCGGCAGCACCCACTTCGGCAGGCGACGCGGCTGGCGCACCAGCGCAATCGTCAGCAGACACGTCACCATCGCTACCACCAGATCGGTGGGATCTTTCACCCAGAAAACCGGACCGTGATCGAGCGCCATATCGCGGATCGTGCCGCCGCCCACCGCGGTCACCACGCCCAGCACCAGTACGCCGAAAGGATCCATACGCAGTTTGCCCGCCAGCAAAACGCCGGAGATGGCAAACACTGCGGTGCCAATAATATCCAGCCAGTAAACCAGCATGATGTTCCTCGACTCGTTATTTTACCTCTGCCAGCGCCTGGCAGAGCTGATTCGCGGCGAGGATAATACGCGGGCCGGCGCGTTCAAACCAGTCATCGTTAATGCTTATGATCGGGACATTGAGCTGAGGCTGCCAGAACAGCCGCGTGGCGGTGACGGACGTCTCGCCGCCGGTGATAATCACCGCCGCAGGATGGCGCGCCAGCACCTGTTCGCGGCTCACCTGCGGCCAGGGAACGGGGCTGTCGGCGAAAATATTCTCGCCGCCGCAGGTCTCGACTATCTCATTCTGGATAGACGCGTGGTTGGTGGTAAAGAGCGGGCGCGTGCCGAACTGTAAAAACACGCGCTTTTTCGGCTGGCCTTTATAACGCGCGGCGAGCGCCTGCCAGCGCTGTTCGAGCTCACGCGCTGCCGCCTGCGCCTTTTCCGGCGTCGGGCTGTAAGGCGCGAGCGCGCGTAGCGCGTCGGCCACCTGCGCGACATTTTGCGGATCGAGCCAGAGCACGTGAATGCCGAGCGATGTGAGCTGATTTATCTGCCGCTCGGGATTGCCGCCGCGCCAGGCGACCAGCAGATCGGGTTTGAGCGTCGCGATACGCTCAACGTTCATCCCTTGCCAGTTCGCGACCTGTTCGAGATGACGCGCGGCGTCGGGGTAGTCAGAGTAAGCGCTGACCGCAACCGGCGTAATGCCGGCGGCAAAGGTGAGTTCGGTATTGGCGGGGGAGAGGGTAATCACCCGCGGCGCGGCAAAAAGCCACGCCGGGAGGACAAACAGGACGATAAGCGCCCTGTTAAGCCAGCGTTTAGCCACGGTTCAGGCTCGTGAGCAGCGTTTCGACCATCATGCTCGACTGCTTCGCCGCCACCGCCAGGAACTCTTCAAAGCTCAGGTGCGACTGCTGATCCGCAACGTCAGAAATGGCGCGCACCACGACAAACGGCACGCCGAAGTTATGGCAGACATGACCAATCGCGGTCGCTTCCATCTCAACGGCAATCGCCTGCGGGAAGTTATGGCGGATTTTCGCGAGGTTCACGGAGCCGTTGATAAAGGCATCGCCGCTCACCACCAGCCCGCGTACTGCGTGCAGGTTGAGCTGTTCGATCGTTTCCTGCGCCGCCGCGATCAGTTTTTCATCGGCTTTGAACGCCGCCGGGCAGCCCGCCATCTGGCCATATTCGTAGCCGAACGCGGTCACGTCGGCGTCGTGGTAGCGCACTTCGTCGGACACCACGATGTCGCCTACTTTCAGCGAGGGCGCGAGACCGCCCGCCGAGCCGGTATTGATAATCACGTCAGGTTTGCAGTGCTCCAGCAGCAGCGTCGCGCCCATCGCGGCGGAAACTTTACCGATGCCCGATTTCAGCAGCGCCACGTCCACGCCGTTGAGCGTGCCGGTGTAAATTTCGCAGCCGGCGATATTCAGGGTCTGGCGGTTGTCGATTTTGTCACGCAGCAGCGTCACTTCTTCTTCCATTGCGCCAATAATGCCTGCTTTCATAGAGATACTCGCTAAATGATGGATTCAGAGGCATAGTCTATCATGGCAGACAGCAAGGATTTAATTCGCGTGCGCGCAGACCGGGAGGGCGGATGGAGAAAATCGATTTCCGAAACAAAATCAACTGGCATCGCCGGTATCGCTCGCCGCAGGGCGTAAAGAGTGAACACGAGATCCTGCGCATCTTTGAAAGCGATCGCGGCCGCATTATTAACTCGCCCGCGATCCGCCGTCTGCAACAGAAAACCCAGGTTTTTCCCCTTGAGCGTAACGCCGCAGTGCGCACCCGTCTTACACATTCGCTGGAAGTCCAGCAGGTCGGGCGCTATATCGCCAAAGAGGTGTTAAGCCGCCTGAAGGAGCAGGGGCTGCTTGAGGCGTATGGCCTGGCGGAACTGACCGGGCCGTTTGAGAGCATTGTCGAGATGTCGTGCCTGATGCATGACATTGGCAATCCGCCGTTCGGTCACTTCGGCGAAGCGGCGATTAACGACTGGTTCAGCCAGCGGCTCTTTCCGGCGGATGCCGAAAACCAGCCCGTAAGCCAGGACCGCTGTACGGTGCAGACGCTGCGCCTGCAGGAGGGCGAAGAGGCGCTTAACGCCCTGCGCAGCAATGTACGTCGGGATTTGTGTCATTTCGAGGGTAACGCGCAGGGAATACGGCTGGTGCATACGCTGCTGCGCATGAATCTCACCTGGGCGCAGGTCGGCGGTATTCTTAAATATACGCGCCCGGCCTGGTACAGCGGAGCAGTGCCGCAAACCCACAGCTACCTGATGAAAAAGCCTGGGTTTTATCTCTCCGAAGATCAATATATTTCGAGGTTGCGTAAAGAACTGCAATTAGAAACTTACAGTCGCTTTCCGCTCGCCTGGATTATGGAGGCGGCCGACGATATTTCTTATTGCGTGGCCGATCTCGAGGATGCGGTGGAAAAACGCATTTTCAGCGTCGAGCAGTTATATCAGCATCTCTACGAGGCCTGGGGCGAACATGCGCCTGGCGATCTCTTTAATCTGGTGGTGCAAAACGCCTGGGATAAATCGGGAACCAATCAATTGCACCACAGCGCGGAAGATCAGTTCTTTATGTATCTGCGCGTCAATACGTTAAATCGACTGGCGCCTTACGCCGCGCAGCGCTTTATTGATAATTTGTCCGAGGTCTTTGACGGCTCGTTTAATCATGCGCTGCTTGAAGATGACAGCCCATACAGCCGTCTGCTGGAGCTGTATAAAAATGTCGCGGTACGTCATGTATTTAACCACCCTGACGTCGAGCAACTGGAGCTGCAGGGCTACCGGGTCATTAGCGGTTTGCTGGATATTTATCGCCCGTTGCTCTCGCTGACGCTGGCGCAATTTCGTGAGCTGGTGGAAAAAGAGAGCGTGCGAACGTTACCGATTGAATCGCGCCTTTATCATAAACTTTCTTCCCGGCACCGGCTGGCTTATATCGAGGCCGTGAGTCATCTTCATCCTCAGGCGGCGGATTTCCCGGTTTGGGAATATTATTATCGTTGCCGTCTTATCCAGGACTATATCAGCGGAATGACCGATCTCTACGCCTGGGATGAATATCGCAAACTGATGGCGGTAGAATAACCCCGCTTCGTTTTGTAAAGACGCCCAATAAATTTTTACTTTTTTCAGAAAATTAACAATGGAACTTCGCGCTATAAATCGACTCTGACAGACACCTTCACAGCAATTTATTTGCGTTACTTGTTAGTTGAGAATGAATCGATGAAAAAAACCACGTTAGCAATGAGTGCGCTGGCCCTGAGCCTGGGGCTGGCATTAAGCCCGGCTTCCTTCGCCGCTGAAACCGCGTCCGCCGTGACGTCGCAGGCGATGCCGAGCCTGGCGCCGATGCTGGAAAAAGTCATGCCTTCTGTCGTCAGCATTAACGTTGAAGGCAGCACAACGGTCAATACGCCGCGTATGCCGCGCAACTTCCAGCAGTTTTTCGGCGATGATTCGCCGTTCTGCCAGGATGGCTCTCCGTTCCAGAGCTCTCCGTTCTGCCAGAGCGGCCCTGGCGGTCAGGGCGGCGCTGACGGCAATGGCCAGCAGCAGAAATTTATGGCGCTGGGCTCCGGCGTGATTATCGACGCCGCTAAAGGTTATGTGGTCACGAATAATCACGTGGTGGATAACGCCACCACCATCAAAGTGCAACTGAGCGACGGCCGTAAGCTGGACGCGAAAATGGTGGGTAAAGATCCGCGCTCCGACATCGCGCTTATTCAGATTCAGGACCCGAAAAACCTGACGGCGATTAAACTTGCCGACTCCGACAGCCTGCGCGTCGGCGATTATGCCGTCGCCATCGGCAACCCGTTCGGGCTTGGTGAAACGGTGACGTCCGGTATTGTCTCGGCGCTCGGTCGCAGCGGCCTGAACGCGGAAAACTACGAGAACTTTATCCAGACCGATGCGGCGATTAACCGCGGGAACTCCGGCGGCGCGCTGGTGAACCTGAACGGCGAGCTTATCGGCATCAACACCGCGATCCTGGCGCCTGACGGCGGCAACATCGGTATCGGCTTCGCTATTCCGAGCAACATGGTGAAAAGCCTGACGTCGCAGATGGTCGAATATGGCCAGGTGAAACGCGGCGAGCTGGGTATCATGGGGACCGAGCTGAATTCTGAACTCGCTAAAGCGATGAAAGTGGACGCGCAGCGCGGCGCGTTTGTAAGCCAGGTTCTCGCGAACTCTTCCGCCGCCAAAGCGGGCGTGAAAGCGGGCGACGTGATTGTGTCGCTGAACGGCAAGCCGATTAGCAGCTTCGCGGCGCTGCGTGCGCAGGTCGGCACCATGCCGGTCGGCACGAAACTGACGCTTGGCCTGCTGCGCGACGGCAAACCGGTGAACGTCGATCTGGTGCTGCAGCAGAGCAGCCAGACGCAGGTAGACTCGTCTTCTATCTTCAGCGGTATCGAAGGGGCGGAGATGAGCAACCGTGCCGGCAAGGAAAAAGGCGTGGTGGTCAACAGTGTGAAAGCGGGTTCGCCTGCGGCACGCATTGGCCTGAAAAAAGGAGATGTTATTGTCGGCGCGAACCAGCAGCCGGTGAGCAATATCGCCGAACTGCGCAAAATCCTCGACAGCAAACCGTCGGTGCTGGCGCTGAATATTCAGCGTGGCGACAGCTCTATCTATCTGCTGATGCAGTAAGAGACGCTCTGAAAACAAAAGGCCGCGATTGCGGCCTTTTTTACGTCTGATGCCCTGCGATAAAACGCGCGGGCAACGCTTATTTGTTGCGGGTGAGCTTTTCGAGGTCGGACTCGATCTCGGAGATCTTGTTCGCCACGACGCTTTCCAGATGGCGCAGATCGTCGAGGATTTTGCGTTTCAGATCCACTTCGGTGCGGTCGCGCTGGCAGAGTTGATCCAGCTCGTCTATCACGTAGCGCAGGTTAGGGCTGATTTCCTGCACTTCTTTGTAACCCTGACCGACGCCGTCGGCGACCACGGTTTTGCGCTGGCGTGGGTATTTAAACTTCACGCTTTTGGCGAAGAACTCGCCCTTATCCTTATGGAAGTAGATCTTCAGGATATCGTTGTTCGCTTCCTGGCGCAGACTGTAACGGTCGATTTCATCAGGATTGGTTATGCCAAGACTCTTAAGGTTGTCGTACATAGCGATCCCCCTGGGGAAATATTAACCTTTAGATAATTAATGAAAAGATCTCATCGCGCCACCCTCAGATGTGAAAAAGGCGGGCCAGGCCCGCCTTTTTTCGTTCTGCTTAGTCGATGGTGCGAAGCAGTTCATTGATACCGACTTTACCGCGGGTTTTCGCGTCGACTTTCTTCACGATCACCGCGCAGTAGAGGCTGTATGTCCCATCTTTCGACGGCAGGTTGCCGGAAACCACCACGGAGCCTGCCGGCACGCGGCCGTAGAAGACTTCGCCGGTTTCGCGGTCATAAATTTTGGTGCTCTGGCCGATGTAAACGCCCATCGAGATAACAGAGCCTTCTTCAACGATAACGCCTTCCACCACTTCAGAGCGCGCGCCGATAAAGCAGTTATCTTCAATGATAGTTGGGTTGGCCTGCAGCGGCTCCAGTACGCCGCCGATGCCGACGCCGCCGGAGAGGTGAACGTTTTTACCGATCTGCGCGCAGGAGCCGACGGTAGCCCAGGTATCCACCATGGTGCCTTCATCGACATATGCGCCGATGTTGACATAAGACGGCATCAGTACGGTGTTGCGGGCGATAAACGCGCCCTGGCGCACGGCGGCGGGAGGCACCACGCGGAAGCCTTCTTTCTGGAAGCGCGCTTCGTCGTAGTTAGCGAATTTCATCGGCACTTTGTCGAAGTAGCGGCTTTCGGCGCCTTCAATCACCTGGTTGTCGTTAATGCGGAAGGAGAGCAGCACCGCTTTTTTCAGCCACTGGTGGGTGACCCACTCGCCGTTGATCTTCTCTGCGACGCGCAGTTCGCCGCTGTCCAGCAGGGCGATAACCTGGTTGACCGCCTCGCGGGTGACGGCATCGACGTTCGCCGGCGTAATGTCGGCGCGGCGCTCGAAAGCGGATTCAATAACGTTCTGTAGCTGCTGCATAATTAGCTTCTTTCCTGATAACTTTTGGGTATTAAAAATTCACTACACTTTATCGTTTGGATTGAGGGCCTCTGTCAACCGTTGTCTCACCTCTTGCTGGAGCAGATTATTAAGCCCACGCCGGTCCGCTGTCGCGATTATAAATAAATCTTCTACTCGCTCCCCGATTGTACTGATTCGGGCTCCGTGCAGCGAAATGCCGAGGTCGGCGAAGACCTGTCCGACGCGCGCCAGAAGGCCGGGCTGATCGAGCGCGATAAGCTCCAGAAACGATTTTCTGTCGGTATGGGTCGGCAGAAAACTCACCTCGGTTTCCACCGTAAAGTGCCGCAGTTTGGCCGGCTGACGACGCGGCTGCGGCGGCTGCCAGGTGCGCTGGGTGATCGCCTGCTCAAGACCGTGGCGAATCGCCTCGTGGCGGTCCGGGGAAAGCGGGCTGCCGTCCGGCTCCAGAACAATAAAGGTATCCATCGCCATATCGTCGCGGGTTGTGAAGATCTGCGCGTCGTGCACGCTCAGATTGCGCCGGTCGAGCTCGGCGCAGACCGCGGCGAAGAGGTAAGGGCGGTCCGGGCTCCAGATGAATATCTCGGTGCCGCCGCGCGTCGCCTGCGGGCTTAGCAGGATCAGCGGCTGGCTGAGATCGTGGTGGAGCAGATGCCGCGCGTGCCAGGCGAGCTGGTTCGGGCTGTGGCGCACAAAGTAGTTGGCGCGACAGCGTCCCCAGATGTGGTGCAGCGCCTCTTCATCGATATTCTCCATACGCAGCAGCGCCAGCGCCTGGAGCTGGTGATGACGCACCCGCTCGCGCATGTCGGGCGTGCTTTGCATGCCGCGGCGCAGCTGTTTTTCAGTCGCGAAGTAGAGCTCGCGCAACAGGCTCTGCTTCCAGCTGTTCCAGAGCGTCTCGTTGGTGGCGCAGATATCCGCCACCGTCAGGCAAACCAGGAATCGCAGACGGTTTTCGGTCTGCACTTCTTCGGCGAACTGTTTAATGACTTCCGGATCCTGAATGTCACGGCGCTGGGCTGTGACCGACATCAGCAGGTGGTGGCGCACCAGCCAGGCGACCAGCTGCGTTTCACGCGAGTTCAGGCCGTGCAGCTCGGCGAATTTCAGGATGTCCTGCGCGCCCAGCACCGAGTGGTCGCCGCCGCGTCCTTTGGCGATGTCATGGAACAGCGCGGCGATGAGGATCAGCTCCGGGTGCGACAGGCGCGGCCAGAGATCCACGCAGAGCGGGTGTTTCGAGCGCGTCTCTTCTTTGGCGAAGCTTTCCAGCTTCAGCAGCACGCGGATGGTGTGCTCATCCACCGTATAGGCGTGGAACAGATCGAACTGCATCTGGCCAACGATATGCGACCACTGCGGCATATAGGCCCACAATACGCTGTGGCGGTGCATCGGCAGCAGGCCGCGGCTGACGGCGCCCGGATGGCGCAGCATCGCCAGAAACAGCGAGCGCGCCTCCGGGATGTAGCACAGCGGCTGTTTAAGATGACGACGCGCGTGGCGCAGATGACGCAGGGTGGTGGAGTAGATGCCGGTGATGTCGCGATTACGCACCATCATATAAAACATGCGCAGGATGGCCTGCGGCTCGCGGATAAACAGCGTTTCATCGCGCAGATCGATAAGCGTGCCGCGCAGCTGGAAATCGTCATCCAGCACGCGCGGTTTTTCATCGGTCGTCAGCGCAAGGATAGCTTCGTCGAACAGTTGCAGCAGCATCTGGTTAAGCTCGCCGACGCGGCGCGTGACGCGGTAGAAATCCTTCATCATATGCTCAACCGGCTCGTTGCCTTCGCCTTCATAACGCAGGCGCTGGGCTACGCTCAACTGGCGGTCGAACAACAGACGGTTGTCGTAGCGGTTGAGTTCCAGATGCAGGGCAAAGCGAATGCGCCACAGCAGATGCTGGCACTCGTCAAGCTCGTTGCGCTCAGCTTCCGTCAGAAAGCCGAAGCCGACCATTTCACGCAGCGACGTGGCGCCAAAGTGGCGGCGCGCCACCCATTGCAGCGTGTGAATATCGCGCAGACCGCCAGGGCTGCTTTTAATGTCCGGCTCCAGGTTATAACTGGTGCCGTGATAGCGCTGGTGGCGCTCGTTCTGCTCTTCCACTTTGGCGGCGAAGAATTTCTCCGAAGGCCAGAAACCGTCGCTGAAAATGTGCTTTTGTAACTCAAGGAACAGCGCCACGTCGCCAATCAGCAGGCGCGATTCGATAAGGTTAGTGGCCACGGTGAGATCCGAAAGCCCTTCCAGCAGACACTCTTCAAGCGTGCGTACGCTGTGGCCCACTTCCAGCTTCACGTCCCACAGGAGCGTCAATAGCTCGCCTACTTTTTGCGCCTGCGCTTCGCTTAAGCGTTTGCGGCTCAGGATCAGGAGATCGATATCCGATAACGGGTGCAGTTCGCCGCGCCCGTAACCGCCCACCGCTACCAGCGCGGCGTCGGTGGTTTCGCCAAAGCCCGCGGCGAGCCACAGCCGTTGCAGGAGCTGGTCGATAAATTCAGTACGCGCTTCAATCAGCCGTTCGGCGCTATAGCCATCGTCAAACGCGGCGCCCAGCCACTGCTGAAAGGCGTCGAGATGGTGTTTGATTTGCGCGCAGTTCAGCGCGTCGGCAGGCCAGGTGGCGGGGTTTTCAGGCTGTCCGGGAAGAGGAGCAAGCGTGGTATTCACCGACTGCTCGGGTAATGTGTTACTCATCATGCGCCACCCATAAAAAAAGCCGGCGTTTGCCGGCTTCTTATTAGTCGTTATGCGAAATGATGTTGGGTATGGTGTCGTCTTTACGCAACGTCAGAATTTCGCAGCCGTTATCCGTCACCACAATAGTATGCTCGTACTGTGCAGACAAGCTGCGATCCTTGGTTTTCACCGTCCAGCCGTCCTTCATGGTGCGGATGCGGTAGTCGCCGGCGTTAACCATCGGCTCGACCGTAAAGGTCATGCCCGGTTGCAGCACCACGCCGCCGTCATCGGCATCGTAATGCAGCACCTGCGGCTCTTCATGGAAGCCGCGGCCGATGCCGTGTCCGCAATATTCGCGCACCACGGAGAACCCTTGCGCTTCGACGAATTTCTGAATGGCGGCGCCGAGGGTGCGCAGACGAATGCCCGGCTTCACCATGCGCAGCGCGACATACAGGCTTTCCTGCGTAATGCGGCACAGGCGCTCGCCCAGAATGGTCGGCTTGCCGACGATAAACATTTTAGACGTGTCGCCGTGGTACTCATCTTTAATGACGGTCACGTCGATGTTGACGATATCGCCATCTTTCAGCAGCTTGCCGTCATCGGGAATGCCGTGGCAGACCACTTCGTTAATAGAAATACACACGGATTTCGGGAAGCCGTGGTAGTTCAGGCTTGCGGAGATCGCATGCTGGTGGTTGGTAATGTAATCGTGACAGATGCGATCCAGCTCGCCCGTACTGACGCCTGGTTTCACATGTTCTTCGATCATTTCAAGCACTTCAGCGGCAAGCCTGCCCGCGACGCGCATTTTTTCGATTTCTTCAGGGGTTTTAATTGAAATAGCCATAATCTGGTCCGCTGGTGCCGGAAAATTCGGCAATACTGATAAATGTAAAACAATGGTATCAGGGCATCAGGAAGGTGCCAAATTGAGAATCATTAAGGGCGCCTCCTGTGAACAACTATTGGAGTCCGGGGCGAATTTGTGATATAAAGCGCGCCGGACTTCTGTACCAGAATCCTGGCACAGAGGCGACTACTCTCACTTTGTGTAATAACACACACGTATCGGCACATATTCCGGGGTGCCCTTCGGGGTCGGTAATATGGGATACGTGGAGGCATAACCCCAACTTTTAAACAGAGGTTTTAAATCATGGCAACTGTTTCCATGCGCGACATGCTCAAGGCTGGTGTTCACTTCGGTCACCAGACCCGTTACTGGAACCCGAAAATGAAGCCGTTCATCTTCGGTGCGCGTAACAAAGTTCACATCATCAACCTTGAGAAAACTGTACCGATGTTCAACGAAGCCCTGGCTGAGCTGAGCAAAATTTCTTCCCGTAAAGGTAAGATTCTGTTCGTCGGTACCAAACGCGCTGCAAGCGAAGCGGTGAAAGAAGCTGCTAACAGCTGCGACCAGTTCTTCGTGAACCATCGCTGGCTGGGCGGTATGCTGACTAACTGGAAAACCGTTCGTCAGTCCATCAAGCGCCTGAAAGATCTGGAAACTCAGTCTCAGGACGGCACCTTCGATAAGCTGACCAAAAAAGAAGCGCTGATGCGCACTCGTGAGCTGGAAAAGCTGGAAAACAGCCTCGGCGGTATCAAAGACATGGGCGGCCTGCCGGACGCACTGTTTGTTATCGACGCTGACCACGAGCACATCGCTATCAAAGAAGCAAACAACCTGGGTATCCCGGTATTTGCTATCGTTGATACCAACTCCGATCCGGACGGTGTTGACTTCGTTATCCCGGGTAACGATGACGCCATCCGTGCTGTCAGCCTGTACCTGAATGCTGTTGCTGCAACCGTTCGTGAAGGCCGTTCTCAGGATCTGGCTGCTCAGGCGGAAGAAAGCTTCGTAGAAGCTGAATAATAAGGCATGCTCGTTTAGAGCCCTTATTAACCAGGTAGTAACAAGTTTGGTTAGGGGGCCTGTCTCAGGCTCCCTTTTTTGTTTGAGTCGGGTGTGCCGGACGCTTCCGGCAGGCCTGGACTTATCTCCCCGCACGAGATAACCGAGGATTATAGAATGGCTGAAATTACCGCTTCCCTGGTAAAAGAGCTGCGCGAACGTACTGGCGCAGGCATGATGGAATGTAAAAAAGCTCTGGTTGAAGCTAATGGCGACATCGAGCTGGCTATCGAAAACATGCGTAAATCTGGCGCGATCAAAGCAGCGAAAAAAGCAGGCAACGTAGCTGCTGACGGCGTGATCAAAACCAAGATCGAAGGCAACTACGGCGTGATCCTGGAAGTTAACTGCCAGACCGACTTCGTTGCTAAAGACGGCGGTTTCCAGGCGTTCGCTGACAAAGTACTGGACGCTGCTTTTGCGGGCAAAATCACCGACGTTGAAGCACTTAAAGCGCAGTTCGAAGAAGAACGCGTTGCTCTGGTTGCTAAAATCGGCGAGAACATCAACATCCGTCGTATCGCATCCCTGGAAGGCGACGTTCTGGCAAGCTACCTGCACGGCGCGCGTATCGGCGTTCTGGTTGCGGCTAAAAACGCTGACGAAGAGCTGGTTAAACAGCTGGCGATGCACGTTGCTGCAAGCAAGCCGGAATTCGTTAAGCCGGAAGACGTGTCTGCTGACGTGGTAGAAAAAGAGTACCAGGTACAGCTGGACATCGCCATGCAGTCTGGCAAGCCGAAAGAAATCGCAGAGAAAATGGTTGAAGGCCGCATGAAGAAATTCACCGGCGAAGTTTCTCTGACCGGTCAGCCTTTCGTTATGGACCCGAGCAAAACCGTTGCTCAGCTGCTCAAAGAGCACAACGCTGATGTGACTAACTTCATCCGCTTTGAAGTGGGCGAAGGCATCCAGAAAGTTGAGACTGACTTCGCAGCAGAAGTTGCTGCCATGTCCCGCCAGTCTTAATGGTGTAAAAGAGCCGCCTGAGGGCGGCTCCTTTTTATCCGTCATTCATAAATTTCGGCCTGCTCTTATATAGCCGGAGCCGGAATGCGACGCATCATGTCGCCTGAATTAACCATCCCATTCGTTGACAGTTCCAGGAAAGAAACATGGCTACCAATGCAAAACCCGTCTATAAACGCATTCTGCTCAAGCTGAGTGGCGAAGCGCTGCAAGGAGCAGAAGGCTTCGGTATTGATGCGAGCATTCTGGATCGCATGGCGCAGGAAATTAAAGAGCTGGTGGAGCTGGGCATCCAGGTCGGGGTGGTGATCGGCGGCGGCAACTTATTCCGCGGCGCTGGCCTTGCCAAAGCCGGTATGAACCGTGTCGTGGGCGACCACATGGGTATGCTGGCGACCGTAATGAACGGCCTTGCGATGCGCGACGCGCTGCACCGCGCCTATGTTAACGCGCGCCTGATGTCTGCCTTCCCGTTAAACGGCGTGTGCGACAACTATAGCTGGGCTGAAGCTATCAGCCTGCTGCGTAACAACCGCGTGGTCATTCTGTCCGCCGGTACCGGCAACCCGTTCTTCACCACTGATTCCGCTGCCTGCCTGCGCGGTATCGAAATTGAAGCCGAAGTGGTGCTGAAGGCGACGAAAGTCGACGGCGTGTATTCCGCAGACCCGATGAAAGATCCGACCGCGACGCTCTACGATCAGCTGTCCTACCAGGAAGTGCTGGAAAAAGAGCTGAAAGTGATGGATCTGGCGGCCTTTACGCTCGCACGCGACCACAAATTGCCGATTCGTGTCTTCAACATGAATAAGCCGGGCGCGCTGCGCCGCGTGGTAATGGGCGAAAAAGAAGGCACTTTGATTACGGAATAATTTTCGTTTCAAAGGAATCAGGGTAAGATTCCGCTTTAAAATCAGTTTCCGTGACCAGGCGACCCGTCGGGTGCCGCAAGATAAAGAGGCTATACTTAGCACGCAGCCGCAAGGCATCGTGGCGCAGGTGTGGTCTGCCTGATAACCAGTTTTCAAGGATTCGTAACGTGATTAGCGATATCAGAAAAGATGCTGAAGTACGCATGGACAAATGCGTTGAAGCATTCAAAACCCAAATCAGCAAAGTGCGTACCGGCCGCGCTTCCCCAAGCCTGCTGGACGGGATCGTGGTGGAATACTACGGCACGCCGACGCCGCTGCGTCAGCTGGCTAACGTTACCGTAGAAGATTCCCGTACGCTGAAAATCAACGTATTCGATCGCTCTATGAGCCCGGCCGTTGAGAAAGCGATTATGGCATCTGACCTCGGCCTGAACCCAAGCTCGGCAGGCAGCGATATCCGCGTTCCGCTGCCGCCGCTGACCGAAGAGCGTCGTAAAGACCTCATCAAAGTGGTGCGTGGCGAAGCCGAGCAGGCGCGCGTCGCTATCCGTAACGTCCGTCGCGACGCGAATGATAAAGTGAAAGCGCTGCTGAAAGATAAAGAGATTGGCGAAGATGAAGATCGCCGCTCTCAGGACGACGTTCAGAAAATGACTGACGCCGCCATCAAGAAAGTGGACGCGGCGCTGGCTGATAAAGAAGCCGAGCTGATGCAGTTCTAATCCCTTTCTGATGATACCGTAAACGCCGTACAGGAGAACCGCATCGCGGTTTTCGCTGGCGGCGTTTTGCATTGGATCGCGCGTCTGCGCGGTGCGTTTATTCTTATTTCACGTTGAGCGCCTCATGAAGCATTTAACCATTCTCGGCTCTACCGGCTCTATCGGTTGCAGCACCCTTGATGTTATCCGTCATAATCCGGACAAGTTTGCGGTTACCGCGCTGGTGGCGGGCAAGAATGTCGCCCGAATGGTTGAACAATGTCTGGAGTTCCGCCCGCGTTTCGCGGTGATGGATGATGAGGCGAGCGCCCGTGAACTGCGTGACACGCTGCGCGAGCAGGGCAGCCGCACTGAAGTATTAGCCGGGCGCGACGCGGCCTGCGAGATGGCGTCGCTTGATGAGGTGACGCAGGTGATGGCGGCCATCGTCGGCGCCGCTGGGCTGCTGCCGACCCTTGCCGCTATCGCGGCCGGTAAGCAAGTGTTACTGGCGAATAAAGAATCGCTGGTGACCTGCGGACGCCTTTTTATGGAGGCGGTCGCGCGCAGCGGGGCGCAACTGCTGCCGGTGGATAGCGAGCATAACGCGATTTTTCAGAGTTTACCGGCAACAATTCAACACAACCTGGGGTACGCTAAACTTGAGGAAAGCGGAGTTTCTTCGATTATCCTCACCGGATCTGGTGGACCGTTTCGACAGACGCCTTTGCCTGAACTGGCGGCAATGACGCCGGACCAGGCGTGTCGTCATCCTAACTGGTCGATGGGGCGTAAAATATCCGTCGATTCGGCTACCATGATGAATAAAGGTCTCGAATACATTGAAGCTCGCTGGCTATTTAACGCCCGGGCAGACCAGATGGAAGTGTTGATTCATCCACAGTCGGTGATTCATTCCATGGTGCGCTATGCCGACGGCAGCGTGCTGGCACAACTGGGCGAACCCGATATGCGCACCCCCATCGCGCATACGATGGCCTGGCCAGCGCGTGTCCCTTCCGGCGTGACGCATCTGGATTTTTGCAAGATAGCGACGCTGAGCTTCGGCGAACCGGATTATCAGCGCTATCCGTGTCTGAAGCTCGCCATTGACGCCTTTGAAAAAGGGCAGGCGGCGACGACAGCGCTTAACGCGGCGAATGAGATTACGGTCGCCGCTTTTCTTGCCGGAGAGATTCGTTTTACGGATATCGCAGCGCTTAATCAGGCGGTGCTGGATGAAATGGATCTTCGTGAACCGCAAAGTGTGGATGAAGTGCTCACCGTAGATGCCGAAGCGCGCACTGTTGCGCATAATCGGGTGATGCGTCTCGCAAGCTGATGATTAATCACGCGGCGAAGGCGACGTTATTTGTGAGCGCTCTGCTTCGGTGATATAGTCTGCGCCACCTGAATACGGGTGGGTGAGCCTGGCCGGTCGGGCGAGCCGTGGTTGTCACGGCTTTTTTATGCAAAGGCTTCAGTATTCCTGAGTACCGCTTAATCCTTATCAGGGAATAAATACGCGTTATGTTGTCTGTAAACCTTCCATTAAGCGAAAACTTGCCCGCACATGGCGCGCGCCATGTTGCCATTATTATGGATGGCAATGGTCGCTGGGCGAAAAGACAAGGGAAAATCAGAGCCTTTGGCCACAAAGCGGGGGCGAAGTCAGTTCGCCGCGCGGTTTCTTTCGCTGCAAACAATGGTATTGAGGCACTGACGCTTTACGCATTCAGCAGCGAGAACTGGAACCGCCCCGCTCAGGAAGTCAGCGCGCTGATGGAGTTATTTGTCTGGGCGCTCGACAGCGAAGTCAAAAGCCTGCATCGCCACAATGTGCGTCTGCGGGTCATCGGCGATATTAGCCGTTTTAACACCCGCTTACAGGACCGTATCCATAAAGCCGAAGCGTTAACCAGCCAGAATAGCGGGCTGACGTTGAATATCGCCGCGAATTATGGCGGACGTTGGGATATTATTCAGGGAGTGCAGCATTTAGCGGCACAGGTCCAGGAAGGTTTACTGCGTCCTGACCAGATTGATGAAGAGATGCTCAGTAAGCAGATCTGCATGAATGAGCTGGCTCCCGTAGATTTAGTGATTAGGACAGGGGGAGAGCATCGCATCAGTAATTTCCTGCTGTGGCAAATTGCCTATGCAGAACTCTATTTTACCGATGTTCTCTGGCCTGATTTTGATGAACAAGACTTTGAAGGTGCGCTAAATGCCTTTGCCAACCGGGAACGTCGGTTCGGCGGCACAGCACCTGGTGGCATCGATGCCTGATGGGGGTAGCTTTTGCTGAAGTATCGCCTGATTTCTGCGTTTGTTTTAATACCGGTTGTTATCGCCGCGCTGTTTTTATTGCCGCCGATGGGGTTCGCGATTGCGACGCTGGTCGTTTGCGTGCTGGCCGCCTGGGAATGGGGGCAACTGAGCGGTTTCGTTTCCCGATCTCAGCGGGTATGGCTGGCGCTGCTTTGCGGGCTGCTTCTGGCGCTGATGCTCTTTTTTCTGCCCATCTACCAGGCGCCGATTAACGTTCCGCTGGTCGAAGGCGCGCTCTGGGCGTCGCTGGGCTGGTGGGTGGTTGCCCTGTTACTGGTGCTGTTCTACCCCAATTCCGCGGCATTCTGGCGCCATTCTAAAGCGCTGCGTCTGGTGTTCGGCCTGCTGACGATTGTTCCGTTTTTCTGGGGCATGGTGGCGCTGCGCGCCTGGCATTACGACGCCAATCATTACAGCGGCGCGCTCTGGCTGTTGTATGTGATGATTCTGGTCTGGGGTGCGGATTCCGGCGCGTATATGTTCGGTAAAATGTTCGGCAAGCATAAGCTTGCGCCGAAAGTCTCTCCGGGTAAAACCTGGCAGGGCTTTATCGGCGGCCTTTTTACCGCGGCGATTATCTCCTGGATTTACGGTGCGTGGGCCGATCTTAACGTCGCGCCTGTGACGTTGTTGACCTGTTCTATCGTTGCCGCGCTGGCCTCTGTGCTGGGCGATCTGACCGAAAGCATGTTCAAGCGCGAAGCAGGCATTAAAGACAGCGGGCATCTCATTCCCGGTCACGGCGGCATTCTCGATCGCATCGACAGCCTGACGGCGGCGGTGCCAGTTTTCGCCTGCCTGTTGCTGCTGGTCTTCAGGACGATTTAACGGAATAAATTATGTTGAGCATACTCTGGAATCTGGCGGCTTTTATTATCGCACTGGGCGTTCTTATTACGGTGCATGAGTTCGGCCATTTCTGGGTTGCGCGTAAAGCGGGCGTGCGCGTGGAGCGCTTCTCCGTCGGCTTTGGTAAAGCGCTGTGGCGGCGCACTGACCGCCACGGCACAGAATACGTCATCGCCCTCATCCCGCTGGGCGGCTATGTCAAAATGCTCGACGAGCGCGTGGAGCCGGTAGCCCCGGAACTGCGTCACGAAGCCTTCAATAATAAAACCGTGGCGCAGCGCGCCGCGATTATCGCCGCCGGGCCCATCGCCAACTTCCTCTTCGCTATTTTCGCCTACTGGCTCGTTTTTATGATGGGCGTACCGGGCCTCAAACCGGTGATTGGTGAAATAACGCCCAATTCCATCGCGGCGAAGGCACAAATCGAACCTGGCACGGAACTAAAAGCTGTAGATGGCATCGAAACGCCAGACTGGGATGCTGTGCGTCTTGAACTTGTCGCCCGTATCGGCGACGAGAATGTGACACTCAGCATTGCCTCGCCAGGGGACACGGCGGCCACGGATAAAGTGCTCGATCTTCGCCAGTGGCAGTTCGAGCCGGATAAAGAAGATCCGGTTGCGTCGCTTGGCATCAGGCCGTTTGGACCGAAGATTGAACCTGTGCTTGCGCAGGTGCAACCGAAGTCCGCCGCCAGTAAAGCGGGTTTGCAAGCCGGAGACAGGATCGTTAAAGTCGATGGGCAGCCGCTCAGTGAGTGGTCAACCTTTGTGACGACGGTGCGGGATAATCCGGCGCGGCCGCTCGCAATCGACATAGAAAGACAGGGGAGCCCCTTGTCTTTGACGCTGATACCGGATACAAAACCCGGTAACGATAAGGCGGAAGGGTTTGCAGGCGTGGTGCCGAAGATTGCGCCGCTGCCCGATGAGTACAAGACAGTGCGCCAGTATGGGCCGTTCCATGCGATAACAGAAGCGACGACGAAGACGTGGCAACTGATGAAGCTGACGGTCAACATGCTGGGAAAATTACTGACCGGCGACGTTAAACTGAACAACCTCAGTGGGCCAATCTCGATTGCCCAGGGGGCAGGGATGTCAGCGGAGTTCGGGTTGATTTACTACCTGATGTTTCTGGCGCTGATCAGCGTGAACTTAGGGATTATCAATCTGTTCCCGCTACCCGTACTCGACGGGGGGCATTTGCTGTTTCTGGCGATTGAGAAGCTTAAAGGCGGGCCGGTTTCCGAGCGAGTTCAAGACTTTAGTTATCGCATTGGCTCAATTTTGCTGGTGCTGTTAATGGGGCTTGCACTTTTCAATGATTTCTCTCGGCTATAGAGAGCAGGTTAGGAAGAACGCATAACAACGATGGCGATGAAAAAGTTGCTCATAGCGTCGCTGCTGTTTAGCAGCGCCACCGTATACGGTGCAGACGGGTTCGTAGTGAAGGACATTCATTTCGAAGGCCTGCAGCGAGTCGCCGTTGGTGCGGCCCTCCTCAGCATGCCGGTTCGCGTTGGCGATACGGTAAGTGACGAGGATATCAGTAATACTATCCGCGCGCTGTTTGCCTCCGGCAACTTCGAGGATGTGCGGGTGCTGCGCGACGGCGATACACTGCTCGTTCAGGTGAAAGAGCGCCCGACGATCGCCAGCATTACTTTCTCCGGCAACAAGTCGGTGAAAGATGACATGCTCAAGCAGAACCTCGAAGCCTCTGGCGTGCGCGTGGGTGAATCCCTCGACCGCACTACGCTTTCCGATATCGAAAAGGGCCTGGAAGACTTTTACTACAGCGTGGGTAAATACAGCGCCAGCGTAAAAGCCGTGGTCACGCCGCTGCCGCGTAACCGCGTTGACCTGAAGCTCGTCTTCCAGGAAGGCGTTTCTGCCAAAATCCAGCAGATCAACATCGTCGGCAACCGCGCGTTCAGCACCGAAGAGCTGATTTCCAACTTCCAGCTGCGTGACGAAGTGCCGTGGTGGAACGTGGTGGGCGATCGCAAATACCAGAAGCAAAAGCTTCAGGGCGATCTCGAAACGCTGCGTAGCTACTACCTCGATCGCGGTTACGCGCGTTTTAATATCGACTCCACGCAGGTCAGCCTGACGCCGGATAAAAAAGGCATTTACGTCACTATCAACGTGACTGAAGGCGATCAGTACAAGATTGCAGGCGTTGAAGTCAGCGGCAACCTGGCGGGTCACTCCGCTGAAATCGAGTCGCTGACTAAAATGCAGCCGGGCGAGCTTTACAACGGCACGAAAGTGACCCGTATGGAAGACGACATCAAGAAACTGCTTGGCCGTTACGGTTATGCGTATCCGCGCGTGCAGACGCAGCCGGAAATCAACGATGCCGATAAAACCGTCAAGCTGCATGTGAATGTCGATTCCGGCAACCGCTTCTATGTGCGTAAGATCCGCTTTGAAGGTAACGACACCTCCAAAGATGCCGTACTGCGTCGCGAAATGCGTCAGATGGAAGGCGCGTGGCTTGGCAGCGATCTGGTGGATCAGGGCAAAGAACGTCTGAACCGCCTCGGTTATTTCGAAACCGTCGATGCGGACACGCAGCGCGTTTCCGGCAGCCCGGATCAGGTCGATGTGGTGTACAAAGTCAAAGAGCGTAACACCGGTAGCTTTAACTTCGGCGTAGGTTACGGCACCGAAAGCGGCGTGAGCTTCCAGGTGGGCGTACAGCAGGATAACTGGCTCGGTACCGGTTATTCCGTTGGCATCAACGGCACCAAAAACGATTACCAGACGTACTCTGAGTTCTCCGTGACTAACCCGTACTTCACGGTAGATGGCGTGAGCCTCGGCGGGCGCATCTTCTACAACGACTTTAAAGCGGACGATGCGGACCTCTCCTCATACACCAACAAAAGCTATGGTGTGGATGGTACGCTGGGCTTCCCGATTAACGAATACAACACGCTGCGCCTCGGCTTAGGTTACGTACACAACGACCTGTCGAATATGGAACCGCAGGTGGCGATGTGGCGTTACCTGGATTCCCTGGGCCAGAGCGCGAAAACGACCTCTGATGACAACGGCTTCTCGGCGGACGATTTCACGCTGAACTACGGCTGGACCTATAACCACCTTGACCGCGGCTTCTTCCCGACGTCAGGTTCACGTGTAAACCTGAACGGTAAAGTGACGATCCCGGGCTCTGATAACGAGTTCTATAAACTTACGCTCGATACGGCAACCTATGTTCCTATCGATGAAGACCACAAATGGGTGGTTCTGGGTCGTACGCGTTGGGGTTACGGCGACGGTCTGAGCGGCAAAGAGATGCCGTTCTATGAAAACTTCTATGCGGGCGGTTCCAGCACCGTACGTGGTTTCCAGTCCAACAACATCGGTCCTAAAGCCGTTTACTACAGTGGTCCGGGTCTGGATAACTGTGACAAAGCGGTGGGCGGCTACTGCTCGTCTGACGATGCGGTAGGCGGCAACGCAATGGGGGTCGCAAGCCTTGAGTTTATTACCCCAACGCCGTTCCTGAGCGAGAAATACGCGAACTCTGTTCGTACCTCTCTGTTCGCCGACGCGGGTACCGTCTGGGATACCAACTGGAAGAACACAGCGGCCATGCGTGCGGCGGGCGTGCCGGATTATAGCGATCCGAGCAACATCCGTATGTCTGCGGGTATTGCGTTACAATGGATGTCTCCGCTTGGGCCGCTGGTGTTCTCGTATGCCCAGCCGTTCAAGAAATACGAGGGAGACAAAGCAGAGCAGTTCCAGTTCAATATTGGCAAGACCTGGTAATGTTCATTACAAGGGAATGCGTTTAGCAGTCGCGATGACTTTCGGTGCGTGCGCATAGCACGCATCCGGGCCACGCAAAGAATAGTGCTTTCGGGCACATATGGGATGGTAAGGAGTTTATTGTGAAAAAGTGGTTATTCGCTGCAGGTCTTGGCCTGGCAATGGCAGCATCAGCTCAGGCTGCTGACAAGATCGCTGTAGTTAACATGGGTAATCTGTTCCAGCAGGTTGCACAGAGCACTGGTGTTTCTAAAACGCTGGAAAACGAGTTCAAAGGCCGCGCCGGCGAACTGCAGCGCATGGAAACCGACCTGCAGGCTAAAATGCAGCGTCTGCAGCGTGACGGCTCTACCATGAAAGCGAGCGATCGCAGCAAACTGGAGAAAGACGTCATGGCGGGTCGCCAGGAGTTCTCCAGCAAAGCGCAGCAGTTCGAACAGGATCGCGCACGTCGTTCTAACGAAGAACGCGGCAAACTGGTGACTCGCATTCAGAGCGCCGTTAAAAAAGTGGCTGCTGACCAGGATATCGATCTGGTAGTAGACGCCAATACTGTGGCTTACACCAGCAGCGATGTAAAAGACATCACCGCCGATGTGCTGAAACAGGTTAAATAAGTAATGCCTTCAATTCGACTGGCTGATTTAGCCCAGCAGTTGGATGCGGAGTTACACGGTGATGGCGATATCGCCATCACCGGCGTCGCTTCCATGCAATCTGCAAAGAGTGGGCAAATCACGTTCATGGTAAACCCGCGTTACCGTGAGCAACTGGCGCACTGCCAGGCCTCCGCGGTCGTCATGACCGAGGCCGATCTTCCCTATGCCAACAGCGCTGCGCTGGTAGTGAAAAATCCCTACCTGACTTACGCGCGTATGGCTCAGATTCTCGATACCACGCCGCAGCCCGCCTCCAGCATCGCGCCGAGCGCGGTGATTGACGCCTCTGCGCGGCTTGGCAATAACGTGGCCGTCGGTGCCAACGCTGTGATTGAATCCGGTGTGGAGCTTGGCGACAACGTCGTTATCGGCCCTGGCTGTTTTGTCGGTAAAGACAGCAAGCTTGGCGCCGGTACTCGCCTGTGGGCGAACGTCAGTATTTATCACGATATTCAGATTGGCGAGAATTGCCTGATCCAGTCCAGCACCGTCATCGGTGCCGACGGTTTCGGCTACGCTAACGATCGCGGCAATTGGGTTAAAATTCCACAACTTGGCCGCGTCATTATCGGCGATCGCGTTGAGATTGGCGCCTGTACCACTATCGATCGCGGCGCGCTTGATGACACGATTATCGGCAATGGCGTGATCATTGATAATCAGTGCCAGATTGCACATAACGTCGTGATTGGCGACAATACGGCGGTCGCAGGCGGCGTCATCATGGCTGGCAGCCTGAAAATTGGCCGCTACTGCATGATTGGCGGCGCCAGCGTGATTAATGGCCATATGGAAATCTGCGATAAAGTAACGGTAACAGGGATGGGGATGGTCATGCGTCCTATTACTGAACCTGGGGTCTATTCTTCAGGCATACCGCTGCAACCGAACAAAGTGTGGCGCAAAACGGCGGCGCTGGTGATGAATATTGATGAAATGAACAAACGCTTAAAAGCAGTTGAGCGTAAAGTCACTAACCAAGACTAACTCGCCGGTAAATAAAGCCTGCCCGCCAACAGAACCGCGGCCTGCAAGCGATCCAGAATCGCCGCAGGCCGTGTTATTATTGCCCATTCAGTATATTTTTAGACAGGAAGAGTATTTTGACTACTGAAACTCATACTCTGCACATTGAAGAGATTTTAGAGCTTCTGCCGCACCGTTATCCATTCTTGCTGGTGGATCGCGTGCTGGATTTTGAGGAAGGTCGTTTTCTACGCGCAGTAAAAAATGTCTCTGTAAACGAGCCTTTTTTCCAGGGTCACTTTCCTGGTAAACCCATTTTTCCGGGCGTGTTGATTTTAGAAGCCATGGCGCAGGCCACCGGCATTCTGGCTTTCAAAAGCGTTGGCAAACTGGAACCGGGTGAACTTTACTATTTTGCAGGCATCGATGAAGCGCGCTTTAAGCGCCCTGTCGTGCCAGGCGACCAGATGGTGATGGAAGTTACCTTTGAAAAAACGCGCCGTGGAGTGACTCGCTTCAAAGGCGTCGCGCTGGTTGACGGTAAAGTGGTGTGTGAAGCCACCATGATGTGTGCACGGAGCCGGGAGGCCTGATACGTGATTGATAAGACCGCCTTTATTCATCCCACCGCCATTGTGGAAGAGGGTGCCGTTATCGGCGCTAACGCCCACATTGGTCCGTTTTGTATTGTCGGCCCTGATGTCGAAATCGGTGAAGGTACCGTACTGAAATCGCACGTTGTCGTGAATGGTCATACTACGATCGGTCGCGATAACGAGATCTATCAGTTCGCTTCTATCGGCGAGGTAAACCAGGATCTGAAATATGCTGGCGAGCCGACCCGCGTCGAGATTGGCGATCGCAACCGCATCCGCGAAAGCGTCACCATTCATCGCGGCACGGCACAGGGTGGTGGTCTGACGAAGGTGGGCAGCGATAACCTGCTGATGATAAATGCGCACATTGCGCATGACTGCACAGTAGGCAACCGCTGCATTCTTGCCAATAACGCCACGCTTGCCGGACATGTTTCCGTTGATGATTTCGCTATCATCGGCGGCATGACGGCCGTGCATCAGTTCTGCATCATCGGTGCACACGTCATGGTGGGCGGCTGCTCCGGCGTCGCGCAGGACGTACCGCCTTATGTGATCGCGCAGGGCAACCACGCGACCCCGTTTGGCGTGAATATCGAAGGGCTCAAGCGTCGCGGCTTCAGCAAAGAAGCGCTGCACGCTATCCGTAACGCTTACAAGCTGCTTTATCGCAGTGGTAAGACGCTGGATGAAGTGAAGCCGGAAATCGCAGAGATTGCCGCGAAGCATCCTGAAGTGCAGCCGTTCTACGATTTCTTCGCCCGCTCCACGCGTGGTCTGATTCGTTAATGACCCGTCCGCTTACGATTGCCCTGGTCGCCGGAGAAACCTCCGGCGATATTCTTGGTGCCGGTCTCATCCGTGCGCTCAAGGCGCGCGTACCAAACGCGCGTTTTGTCGGCGTCGCGGGCCCGCGTATGCAGGCCGAAGGCTGCGAAGCCTGGTATGAAATGGAAGAGCTGGCCGTGATGGGAATTGTGGAAGTGCTGGGCCGCCTGCGGCGCCTGCTGCATATCCGCGCCGATCTCACGCAGCGCTTCACCGCGCTGAAACCGGATGTGTTTGTCGGTATCGACGCGCCGGATTTCAACATCACGCTGGAAGGCAACCTGAAACAGCAGGGCATTCGCACTATTCACTACGTCAGCCCGTCCGTCTGGGCCTGGCGCCAGAAACGCGTTTTCAAAATAGGCAGAGCCACCGATCTGGTGCTCGCGTTTCTGCCTTTCGAAAAAGCGTTTTATGACAAATTTAACGTTCCGTGTCGCTTTATCGGGCATACCATGGCGGACGCGATGCCGCTGGATCCGGATAAAAACGCGGCGCGTGACGTGCTGGGTATCGCCCACAACGCCCGCTGTCTGGCGCTGTTGCCAGGCAGTCGCAGTGCGGAAGTGGAAATGCTAAGTGCGGATTTCCTGAAAACCGCGCTGCGTTTACGCGAGCATTACCCGGATCTCGAAATCGTCGTGCCGCTGGTCAACGCGAAGCGGCGCGAGCAGTTCGAGCGCATCAAAGCGGAAGTCGCGCCACAGCTGATCGCGCATCTCCTTGACGGCCACGCGCGCGAAGCGATGATCGCAAGCGACGCGGCGCTTCTTGCCTCCGGCACCGCCGCGCTCGAATGTATGCTGGCTAAATGCCCGATGGTGGTTGGCTATCGCATGAAGCCGTTCACCTTCTGGCTGGCGAAACGGCTGGTGAAAACTGAATTTGTGTCGTTGCCTAATCTGCTGGCCGGGCGTGAGCTGGTGAAAGAGCTGCTCCAGGACGACTGCGAGCCGCAGAAGCTCGCCGACGCGCTGCTGCCGCTGTTGGCTGATGGCAAGCAGAGCCATGATATGCACGACACTTTCCGTAAACTGCATCAGCAGATCCGCTGCAATGCCGATGAACAGGCGGCGGACGCGGTGCTGGAACTGGCGCAATGATGGAATTTATCTATCCCCATACGCATCTGGTGGCGGGCGTTGATGAAGTGGGCCGCGGCCCGCTGGTCGGCGCTGTGGTCACTGCTGCGGTGATCCTCGATCCGCTCAATCCCATCGTCGGGCTGGCGGATTCCAAAAAGCTGTCTGAAAAGCGTCGTCTTGCGCTGTTTGACGAGATCAAAGAGAAGGCGATCGCCTGGAGTCTTGGGCGCGCGGAGCCGCACGAGATTGACGAGCTGAATATTCTCCACGCCACGATGCTGGCTATGCAGCGCGCGGTGGCGGGGCTTGCCGTCACGCCCGAATATGTGCTGATAGATGGCAATCGCTGCCCGGCCCTGCCGATGCCCAGCATGGCGGTCGTCAAAGGCGACAGCCGGGTGGCGGAAATCAGCGCTGCGTCGATACTGGCTAAAGTAACGCGCGACGCGGAAATGGCTGAACTGGACCTCACCTTTCCTCAGTATGGATTTGCCCAGCACAAGGGCTATCCGACCGCCTTTCACCTTGAGCGGCTTGCCGAGCACGGCGCGACGGCGCATCATCGGCGCAGCTTCGCGCCGGTCAGACGCGCGCTGGGCATTGCCTCTTAACGACGAAACAGAGTTAACCGGAAACAGAAATGGCTGAACCTCGTTTTGTGCACCTGAGAGTGCACAGTGACTATTCCATGATCGATGGACTGGCAAAAACGGGGCCGCTGGTAAAAAAGGCGGCCGCGCTTGGCATGCCTGCCTTTGCCATTACTGATTTCACCAACCTGTGCGGGCTGGTAAAATTTTACGGCGGCGCGCATGGCGTCGGCATGAAGCCGATTATCGGCGCCGACTTCAATATGCAGTGCGACCTGCTGGGTGAAGATTTCTCGCATATCACCGTGCTGGCGGCGAACAATACCGGCTATCAGAACCTGACGTTGCTTATCTCTCGCGCCTACCAGCGCGGTTATGGCGCGGCCGGCCCGTGGATTGACCAGCAATGGCTGGCGGAGCTGGGCGAAGGGCTGATCCTGCTCTCCGGCGGTCGTCAGGGTGACGTTGGTAAGTGTTTACTTCGTGGTAATAACGTCATGGCCGAGCAGGCGCTGGCGTTTTATCAGGAACATTTCCCGGACCGTTATTATCTGGAGCTGGTTCGCACCGGCCGTCCGGATGAAGAGCGCTATCTTCATGCGGCGGTGGCGCTCGCGGAAGAAAAAGGCGTTCCGGTCGTTGCCACCAACGACGTGCGCTTTATTGAGCCCGGCGATTTCGACGCCCATGAAATTCGCGTCGCTATCCACGACGGCTTTACGCTCGATGATCCGAAAAGACCGCGCCACTATTCGCCGCAGCAATATCTGCGTACTGAAGAGGAGATGTGCGAGCTGTTCTCCGATCTCCCGGAAGCGCTGGAAAACAGCGTGGAGATTGCCCGCCGCTGTAACGTGACGGTGCGTCTTGGCGAATATTTCTTGCCGCAATTCCCGACCGGCGACATGACTACCGAAGATTTCCTGGTCATGAAATCGAAAGAAGGTCTGGAAGAACGCCTTGAGTTCCTGTTCCCGGACCCGGAAGAGCGCGTACAGAAGCGTCCGCCCTATGACGAGCGCCTGGAGATCGAACTCCAGGTTATCAACCAGATGGGCTTCCCCGGTTACTTCCTGATCGTGATGGAGTTTATCCAGTGGTCGAAGGATAACGGCATTCCGGTAGGGCCGGGCCGTGGTTCGGGCGCGGGATCGTTGGTGGCGTACGCGCTGAAAATCACCGATCTCGATCCGCTGGAGTTTGATCTGCTGTTCGAACGTTTCCTCAACCCGGAACGTGTCTCCATGCCCGACTTCGACGTCGATTTCTGCATGGAAAAACGCGACCAGGTGATTGAGCACGTGGCGGACATGTATGGTCGCGACGCGGTTTCCCAGATTATCACCTTCGGCACCATGGCGGCGAAAGCGGTTATTCGCGACGTAGGCCGCGTGCTGGGGCACCCTTACGGGTTTGTCGATCGCATCTCTAAACTGGTGCCGCCCGATCCGGGTATGACGCTTGCGAAAGCGTTCGAAGCCGAACCGCAGCTACAGGAAATTTACGATGCCGATGAAGAGGTCAAAGCTCTCATCGACATGGCACGTAAGCTCGAAGGGGTGACGCGCAACGCCGGTAAACACGCCGGTGGGGTCGTGATCGCGCCGACCAAAATTACCGACTTCGCGCCGCTGTATTGCGACGAGATGGGCCATCATCCGGTCACGCAGTTTGATAAAAACGATGTCGAATACGCGGGCCTGGTGAAGTTCGACTTCTTAGGTCTGCGCACGCTCACCATTATCAACTGGGCGCTGGATATGATTAACGCCCGGCGCGCGAAGCAAGGGCTGGAGCCGATCGATATCGCGGCCATCCCGCTGGATGACAAGAAAAGCTTCGACATGTTGCAGCGCTCGGAAACCACCGCGGTCTTCCAGCTTGAATCGCGCGGCATGAAAGATCTTATCAAGCGTCTACAGCCGGACTGCTTCGAAGATATGATAGCCCTGGTGGCGCTGTTCCGCCCGGGACCGCTGCAGTCGGGCATGGTAGATAATTTTATCGACCGTAAGCACGGGCGCGAAGCCATCTCTTACCCGGATATTCAGTGGCAGCACGAGAGCCTGAAGCCGGTGCTTGAGCCGACCTACGGCATCATTCTGTATCAGGAACAGGTGATGCAGATAGCCCAGGTGCTTTCGGGTTATACCCTCGGCGGCGCGGATATGCTCCGTCGCGCGATGGGTAAAAAGAAACCCGAAGAGATGGCCAAGCAGCGCTCCATCTTCGAAGATGGCGCGAAAAATAACGGCGTCGACGGCGAGCTGGCGATGAAAATCTTTGACCTGGTGGAGAAATTCGCCGGGTACGGATTTAACAAATCGCACTCTGCCGCCTATGCTTTGGTTTCCTACCAGACGCTGTGGCTTAAAGCCCACTATCCGGCGGAGTTTATGGCGGCGGTCATGACCGCCGATATGGACAACACCGATAAAGTGGTTGGGCTGGTGGATGAGTGCTGGCGCATGGGGCTTAAGATCCTGCCGCCGGATATCAACTCCGGGCTGTACCATTTCCACGTCAACGATGACGGGGAGATTGTCTACGGCATCGGCGCGATTAAAGGCGTCGGCGAAGGCCCCATCGAGGCCATCATCGAGGCGCGTAATAAAGACGGCTACTTCCGCGAGCTGTTCGATCTCTGTGCCCGTACCGACACCAAAAAGCTCAACCGCCGCGTACTGGAAAAACTGATCATGTCCGGGGCGTTCGACCGCCTCGGGCCGCACCGCGCCGCGCTGATGAATTCGCTCGGCGACGCGCTGAAAGCGGCGGATCAACATGCGAAAGCCGAGGCTATCGGCCAGGCGGATATGTTCGGCGTACTGGCGGAAGAGCCGGAGCAAATCGAGCAATCCTACGCCAGCTGCCAGCCGTGGCCGGAGCAGGTGGTGCTGGATGGCGAGCGTGAAACGCTGGGGCTGTATCTCACCGGTCACCCCATCAACCAGTACCTGAAAGAGATCGAGCGCTATGTCGGCGGCATGCGCTTAAAAGATATGCATCCTACCGAACGTGGCAAAGTGACCACGGCGGCGGGTTTGATAATTGCCGCGCGGGTTATGGTCACCAAGCGCGGCAATCGTATCGGCATCTGTACGCTGGATGACCGTTCCGGGCGTCTTGAAGTGATGTTGTTCACCGATGCTCTGGAAAAATACCAGCATCTGCTGGAAAAAGACCGAATCCTTATCGTCAGCGGACAGGTCAGCTTTGATGACTTCAGTG
This sequence comes from Cronobacter turicensis z3032, assembly GCA_000027065.2. NCBI lineage: Bacteria > Pseudomonadati > Pseudomonadota > Gammaproteobacteria > Enterobacterales > Enterobacteriaceae > Cronobacter > Cronobacter turicensis. Next base: position 881,575 of record FN543093.2, read on the forward strand.
GGGGCCTTAAAATGACCGCCCGTGAAGTCATGGACATTGACGAAGCCCGCGAAAAGTATGCGCGCGGGCTTGCTATCTCGCTGACGGACAGGCAAATTGATGACCAGCTTTTAAACCGACTCCGTCAGTCTCTGGAACCCCACCGTTCGGGAACCATTCCAGTACATCTCTACTATCAGAGGGCGGATGCACGCGCCCGGCTGCGCTTTGGCGCGACGTGGCGTGTCTCTCCGAACGATCGTTTACTCAACGATCTGCGTGGCCTGATTGGTTCGGAGCAGGTGGAACTGGAGTTTGACTGATGCGCTGCATCAGGTTCCGGGCGCCTGAATCGCTGGACTCAACCCGCGTGGCCTGCCAGGTTCGGAGCAGGTGGAACTGGAGTTTGACTAATACAGGAATACTATGAGTCTGAATTTCCTTGATTTTGAACAGCCGATTGCAGAGCTGGAAGCGAAAATCGATTCCCTGACTGCGGTTAGCCGTCAGGATGAGAAACTGGATATTAACATCGATGAAGAGGTGCATCGTCTGCGCGAAAAGAGCGTAGAACTGACGCGTAAAATCTTCGCCGATCTGGGAGCCTGGCAAATTGCCCAGCTGGCGCGTCATCCGCAGCGCCCCTATACCCTGGATTATGTCCGCCTGGCCTTTGAGGAGTTTGACGAGCTGGCAGGCGATCGCGCCTATGCCGACGACAAAGCGATCGTGGGCGGCATCGCGCGTCTGGACGGGCGTCCGGTGATGATCATTGGCCACCAGAAAGGGCGCGAAACCAAAGAGAAAATTCGCCGCAACTTCGGGATGCCGGCGCCGGAGGGTTACCGTAAGGCGCTGCGCCTGATGGAAATGGCCGAGCGCTTCAACATGCCGATCGTGACCTTCATCGACACCCCTGGCGCGTACCCGGGCGTGGGCGCGGAAGAGCGAGGTCAGTCTGAGGCTATCGCCCGTAACCTGCGTGAAATGTCTCGCCTGAAAGTGCCGGTTATCTGCACCGTTATCGGTGAAGGCGGCTCCGGCGGCGCGCTGGCTATCGGCGTTGGCGATAAAGTGAATATGCTGCAATACAGCACCTATTCCGTTATCTCACCGGAAGGCTGCGCCTCCATTCTGTGGAAAAGCGCCGATAAAGCGCCGATCGCGGCGGAAGCGATGGGTATCATCGCGCCGCGCCTGAAAGAGCTGAAACTTATCGACAGCGTGATCCCTGAACCGCTGGGCGGCGCGCACCGCAACCCGGAAGTCATGGCGCAGTCGCTGAAAGCGCAGCTGCTGGCGGATCTCGCCGATCTCGACGTGCTGAGCAAAGACGATCTGCTCAACCGCCGCTATCAGCGTCTGATGAGCTACGGTTACGCCTGATAAACGGCGGATAAAAATCTCAATGAGGGTCGCGCAAGCGGCCCTTTTTTATGGGCGCTCGCCGCTGATGAAATGTGATTTTTGCAATGAGTTAACGTGAGATACCCCGTCTTTCTTCCTTCCTACACTCGCTGGTGAACCACAACCACAAGGGGACACCGGAATGGAAATAGTAAAAATCGCGGCGATTGGCGCCGCAGGGTTTTTCGCAGGCTCGCAGGCGCTGGCCGCGCCGCTGCTCAGCAGCAGTACGCCTTACACCATCAACGCCAGCGACCTCACTAAAAAAGAGCAGGAGCTGAGTAATTTTCCACTGATGCAGTCGGTAAAAGGCGCTATCCGCACGCTGGATAACGCGCAGGTCGAACAGATAGCGCCGGGGCGCGCCGCGAACCCGGATAACGTCAAACGCGTCGAGAAAATCCTCACCGCCCAGGACTGGGAGTTTCTCTTTCCGCTGCGCGCGCCGGAATACACCTATACGAATTTCCTGAAAGCCGTCGGCAAATTCCCGGCGGTGTGCGGCAATTACAGTGGCGGGCGCAACGCCGAGGCTATTTGTCGGAAATCGCTCGCCACCATGTTCGCGCACTTCGCGCAGGAAACCGGCGGCCATGAGAGCTGGCGCGAGCAGCCGGAGTGGCGGCAGGCGCTGGTCTATCTGCGCGAAATGGGCTGGAACGAGGGGCAGAAGGGCGGCTATAACGGCGAATGTAATCCGGATACATGGCAGGGGCAGACCTGGCCGTGCGGCCGGGATAAAGACGGCGATTACATGAGTTACTTCGGGCGCGGCGCTAAACAGCTTTCGTATAACTACAACTACGGGCCATTCTCAGACGCCATGTATGGCGACGTCCGTCCGCTGCTTGATAAACCGGAAATGGTCGCCGATACCTGGCTGAATCTCGCCAGCGCAATCTTTTTCTTCGTCTATCCGCAACCCCCTAAACCCGGCATGCTGCATGTGATCGACGGCACCTGGATACCGAATGAACACGATAAAGAGAGCGGGCTGGTGCCCGGTTTTGGCGTCACCATTCAGATTATCAACGGCGGCGTGGAGTGCGGCGGCGAGGCGGAAAACGCCCAGTCGCTTAACCGTATCGCGTATTACAAAGAGTTTGCCAAATACCTGAAGGTGCCGGTCCCGGCGGATGAAGTGCTCGGCTGTAAGAAAATGAAGCAGTTCGATGCGGGCGGCTCGGGTGCGTTGCCTATTTACTGGGAGATGGACTGGAGCTGGAGCACCACCACGCCGGACGGCCAGGCTTATGCCTGCCAGCTGGTGGGTTATCAGACGCCGTTCAGCGCGTTCAAAGAGGGGGATTACGCTAAATGCGTGCAGAACCACTTTAACGTGAACATCGTCAACGACGCCTCGGGCGGCACGACGCCCGCGCCGCAGCCTGAACCACAACCTCAACCGCAACCGTCTCCGACGCCTTCTGGCGGCAACGTAGCGCCGATCGCGCGTATCAGCGGCCCTGTGGGCGCGGTGGAATCGGGCAGTAAAGTTTCGTTGAGCGCCACCGGCTCCAGCGATGAAAACGGCGATGCGCTGACCTACACCTGGATGGCGCAGACCGGGCAGACGCTGAGCGGCAAAGACAAGAACGTAGTAACCTTCACTGCGCCGGAGAGCTCCAGCGACGCGCAGTACACCATCAGCCTGAAAGTGGACGATGGCAAGCTGAGCGATACCACTAGCTATGTCCTCAACGTGAAAGCGAAAGCCAAAACGCCGGACGCCGGTCCGGTGAGCTATCCGTCGTGGAGTGCCAGCCAGAGCTGGAAGCCGGGCGACATCGTGCTTAACCATGGCGCGCTCTACCAGTGCAAACCGTTCCCGGCGGGCGGCTGGTGCAGCGTGGCGCCGGCTTACTATGAGCCTGGCGCAGGCCTGAACTGGCAGGATGCCTGGGACGCGCTGTAAGGGAAAAGCCAGCCTGCGGGCTGGCTTTCAATTTTTGACGACTCACGAGAAGGCGAAAAGCGTATGCCAGGTTTTTTGCCTTCTCGCCTGTTGTTCCGCTTCGCTCAACTATGCTTACCAGACGGTTTTTTTTGCCAGGGGGTAAGCAGTGAACATCATCGCCATCATGGGGCCGCACGGCGTTTTCTATAAAGACGAGCCGATGAAAGAGTTGCAGGCGGCGCTCCAGCAGCAGGGCTTTCAGCTAATCTGGCCGAAAAACAGTAACGATCTGCTGAAGTTTATCGAGCACAACCCGCGCATCTGCGGCGTCATTTTCGACTGGGATGAGTACAGTCTCGATTTGTGCTGTGAAATCAATCAGCTCAACGAGTATTTGCCGCTCTATGCGTTTATCAATACGCACTCTACGCTTGATGTCAGCGCGAATGAGATGCGCATGGCGCTCTGGTTTTTCGAATATTCGCTGGGCATTGCCGACGACATCGCGACGCGCATTCGCCAGTACACCCAGGAGTATCTCGACAACATCACGCCGCCGTTTACTAAAGCGCTGTTCACGTATGTGAAAGAGGGCAAATACACGTTTTGCACGCCGGGCCATATGGGCGGCACGGCGTATCAGAAAAGCCCGGTCGGCTGCCTGTTTTATGATTTTTTCGGTGGCAACACGCTAAAGGCGGATGTCTCGATCTCCGTCACCGAGCTGGGATCGCTGCTCGATCACACCGGACCGCATCTGGAGGCGGAAGAGTATATCGCCCGCACCTTCGGGGCCGAACAGAGTTATATGGTGACCAACGGCACGTCCACCTCTAATAAGATAATCGGGATGTACGCCGCGCACGCCGGCAGCACGGTACTCATCGATCGCAACTGCCATAAGTCGCTCACGCATCTGCTGATGATGAGCAATATTGTGCCGCTGTGGCTCAAGCCCACTCGCAACGCGCTCGGCATTCTTGGCGGCATTCCGAAGCGGGAATTTACCCGCGAGTCGATTGCCCAAAAAGTGGCGCAAACCCCGGACGCCAGCTGGCCGGTTCATGCGGTCATCACCAACTCCACCTATGACGGGTTGCTGTATAACACCAACTGGATCAAACAGACGCTGGACGTACCCTCGATCCATTTTGATTCCGCCTGGGTGCCCTATACCCATTTTCACCCGATCTACAAAGGCAAGAGCGGCATGAGCGGCGAGCGCGTGCCCGGTAAAGTATTCTTTGAAACCCAGTCGACCCACAAAATGCTGGCGGCGCTGTCGCAGGCGTCGCTGATCCACATTAAAGGCGACTATGACGAAGAGACGTTCAACGAAGCGTACATGATGCACACCACTACCTCGCCGAGCTATCCGCTGGTGGCGTCCATTGAAACCGCCGCGGCGATGCTGCGCGGCAATCCGGGCCGCCGCTTGATCAACCGCTCGGTGGAGCGGGCGCTGCATTTTCGTAAAGAGGTGCAGCGTCTTCGTGAAGAAACCGACAGCTGGTTCTTCGATATCTGGCAGCCGGAGGAGATTGACGAAGCGGACTGCTGGCCCATCACGCCCGGCGATGACTGGCACGGCTTTACCCATGCTGACCACGATCATATGTATCTCGATCCGGTAAAGGTCACTATTCTGACGCCGGGCATGGACGCGCAGGGCAATATGGAGAAAGAGGGGATCCCTGCGGCTCTCGTGGCGAAATACCTCGACGAACGCGGCGTGGTGGTGGAGAAAACCGGGCCGTACAACTTGTTGTTCCTGTTCAGTATCGGCATCGATAAAACCCGCGCGATGGGCCTGCTGCGCGGGCTGACGGAGTTTAAGCGCGCTTATGACCTTAATCTGCGGGTGAAAAACATGCTGCCCGATCTCTGGGCGGAAGATCCGGACTTCTACCGCAACATGCGCGTGCAGGAGTTAGCACAGGGGATCCACAAGCTTATCCAGCAGCACGATCTGCCGGATCTGATGCTGCGCGCGTTTGACGTCTTGCCAGAAATGAAAATGACGCCGCATGAAATGTATCAGCAGCAGGTGAAGGGCAATGTGGAAACGGTGGAGATTGAGAAGCTGATCGGGCGGGTGTCCGCCAATATGATCCTGCCATATCCGCCCGGCGTGCCGCTGGTGATGCCTGGCGAGATGATCACGGAAGATTCGCGCGCAGTACTCGATTTCCTGCTCATGCTCTGCTCCATCGGCAGACACTATCCCGGCTTTGAAACGGATATCCACGGGGCGAAGTGCGGCGAAGACGGCGTCTATAGGGTACGTGTCCTAAAAAGCGAGTAACCCCTTGTTTTGCCGCATCAGGCTCAGTAACGTGCCAGACAATCATAAGGAGGGATTATGCTGGGTTTAAAACAGATTCACCATATCGCCATTATCGCGACGGATTACCACCGCAGCAAAGCGTTCTACTGCGACACTCTGGGGTTTACTCTGCAGTCGGAGGTTTACCGTGAGGCGCGCGATTCCTGGAAGGGCGATCTGGCGCTGAACGGGCAGTATGTGATCGAGCTTTTCTCGTTTCCGTTTCCGCCCGCGCGGCCAAGCCGTCCGGAAGCCTGCGGTTTGCGCCATCTCGCGTTCAGCGTGGATGATGTCGAGAGGGCGGTGGCGTTTCTGGAAAGCCGCGGCGTGACGTGCGAGGCGGTACGTGTGGATCCGCTCACCGGCAAGCGCTTCACATTCTTTAACGATCCGGACGGCCTTCCGCTGGAACTCTACCAGCAGTAACGCTTGCTCCCGGCGCCATTGCCCGGTAAGTTGCCTGGCAATGGCCCTTCTTTCTTTCGACGTAATGGACACTTCTCTGCTCTCTGCCCTGCGGGGCCGACGCCAGCTGCTGGTGGCTTACAGCGGCGGGCTCGATTCGACGGTATTGCTCCACCAACTGGTGCGGTTGCGCGAGACGCATCCTGAACTGCGCCTGCGCGCCATCCACGTTCATCATGGCATCAGCCCGAACGCCGACCGTTGGGCGGCGCACTGTCAGGCGATCTGCCACCGCTGGCAGGTGCCGTTTGAGCTGGCATATGTGGAACTGGCGCAGGATGGGCTCGGCCTTGAGGCGCAGGCGCGCAAAGCGCGCTACCAGGCGTTTGAAGCGGCGCTTTTGCCGGGCGAAGCGCTGGTCACGGCGCAGCATCTTGATGACCAGTGTGAAACCCTGCTGCTGGCGCTCAAGCGCGGCAGCGGTCCGGCGGGGCTGGCGGCAATGCCTGCCGAACTGCCGTTTGCGGGAAGCGCTATCCTGCGCCCGCTGCTGAATACGTCGCGCGCGCAGCTGGAGGCGTGGGCCGATCGTCACCAGCTTCTGTGGATCGATGATGAAAGCAACCAGGACGATCGCTTCGATCGCAACTTTTTACGCCTGCGCATTCTGCCTGCGCTGCAAGCGCGCTGGCCGCACTTCACCCAGGCGGCGGCGCGCAGCGCGCAACTCTGCGGCGAGCAGGAGCAGCTGCTGGATGAACTGCTGGCGCCGGAGCTTGCCGCGCTGATGGACGGCAAAACGCTGGCTATCGCGCCGCTCGAAACCATGAGCGAGATAAAACGCGCCGCGCTGCTGCGCCGCTGGCTGGCCGCGCTGAATGCGCCGATGCCCGCCCGCGCCACGCTGCAACGTCTCTGGGATGAAGTGGCGCAGAGCCGTGAGGATGCCGCGCCGCGCCTTAAATCCGGCGACTATGAGGCACGGCGTTATCAGGGGCGGCTGTGGTGGATCAGAGCGCGGCAGGGGCAGCGCCAGACGGTGCTTGCCTGGCCCGATCCGCATGTGGCGTTGCCCCTGCCGGAGGCGCTGGGCCGCCTGAGTTTCGGCGAGGCAGGCGACGCCGTGCGTCCGCCGCGTCCCGGCGAGTCAGTCTCAGTGCGCTTCAGCGCGCCGGGGATGTTGTATATCGTCGGGCGCGATCGCGGGCGCACGCTGAAAAAACTCTGGCAGGAACTTCAGGTGCCGCCCTGGCGACGCGAACTTACGCCTGTCCTGTTTTATGATGAGCGACCCATTTGCGCGCCCGGCCTGTTTATTACCCGTGAGGGCCAGACGCAGAACGAACCGGGCTGGATGCTGGCCTGGCATAAGGAGCATAACGATGATTAAACATGGCATGTTGCTGGCGAGCCTGATGGCGCTAAGCCTGGCGGCCCAGGCCAAAGGCGATGCGGCGGCGGGTGAGGGGAAAGCGGTCATGTGCGTCGCCTGCCACGGCGCGTCCGGGAAAGCCAGCGCGCCCCTGTATCCTAATCTCGCGGGGCAAAATGAGGCGTATCTTGAACACGCGCTTCAGGCATATAAAAAAGGCGAGCGCAGCGGCGGACAGGCGGAAATCATGAAGGCGTATGTGAGTGGGCTGTCGGATGAAGATATCGCCAATCTGGCGGCTTACTATGCCGGGCAGAAGCCCTGAGAAAAAACGGGCAGCCGCCAGGGCTGCCCGTCAGGGTGGAACGCGCGTCAGGATTCGCTAACGACCACCGTACCGATTTGTGGATGGCTGAAGCTCGCAATTTTGTCGAGACGCACTTCGCGCTCGGCTCCGGCTTCATCAGCAATTAAATATTCGACGTTTTTGCGCGTAACCAGATCCTGCGCTTTGGCCTTAATGACCTCGCCGCTTTTAAGTTCCAGCGTCAGTAATAAGTGATGCTGGCAGGCGAGCTCGAGGTTGTCATAGTCATCGCAATTGATGGGTTGATAGGCATCATTCATTGACATAATCGCTCACCAGTAAGTTCGCGGCAGCATACGCCGCCTGTTCCCTGACCGACTCTGAGAGGGCTTCATCAGAGGCCACCTCATTCAGAGCCCTTAATACGCAGCCCAGCGCGTCGGGAATGTACCCCAGATCGCCGCTGGCTATCTGCGAATAGCGCTGTCGTATTAATTCACAATATTTATCCACATACCCTCCTGTCAGAGCCTGACGACAGACTTCACCGCGGGATGCAAGTCTAAGCCTACGTAGTTAAACTCTGTTTAGCAAGGTGACTATACCATAGTCATCAGAGCCATAGCGCAGGCTGTGGCGGCGTTACCGCGCTCCGCTTGAATCGGCAGCCAGCCGACGCGTATTGGGCTACAATACCCCCCAACTTTTCAGGGGGCCCTATGGCGTTAAAAGCAACCATTTATAAAGCGGCGGTCAATGTGGCCGATCTCGACCGGCAGCAATTCCTCGACATCAACCTGACGCTGGCGCGTCATCCTTCGGAAACGCAGGAGCGGATGATGCTGCGTCTGCTGGCCTGGATGATGTACGCCGACGAGCGGTTGCAGTTCACCCGCGGGCTGTGCGCCGATGACGAGCCGGAGATCTGGCTGCGTAACGATCATCTCGGCATCGATCTCTGGATTGAGCTCGGGCTGCCGGAAGAGCGGCGCCTCAAGAAGGCGGCGAGCCAGTCGCAGCAGGTGGCGCTGTTTACCTATAATGACCGCGCAGCGCAGGTCTGGTGGCAGCAGAATCAGGATAAGCTGCGGCAGTATAAAAACCTGACTATCTGGAATATCAATGATGAACAGCTCGCCCAACTGAGCGCGCTGGCACAGAGAACCATGACGTTACAGGCCACGTTGCAGGAAGGCATCATCTGGCTTTCCGGCGGCGAGGAAAGCCTGGAGCTTCATCCCGCCGTCTGGCAAGGTCAGGCATGATCACGTTTTCGCGAAGCGTGGCGGTGCCCGATGAAGAGGTGACGTTCAGCGCCATCCGGGCGCAGGGCGCGGGCGGGCAGCATGTGAATAAAAGCTCGACGGCCATTCACCTGCGGTTTGATATCAACGCCTCCAGCCTGCCGGATGAATGGAAAGCGCGCCTGCTGGCGGCGAGTCATCATCTGATCACCGCCGAGGGCGTGGTGATTATCAAGGCGCAGGAGTATCGCAGCCAGGAGATGAACCGCGAGGCGGCGCTGGCGCGTCTTGTTATGCTGGTCCGGGAACTTACTGCTACGCAAAAGCGTCGAAAGGAGACTCGCCCGACGCGCGCTTCGAAAGTGCGCCGCCTGGAGGCGAAAACCCATAAGTCCGCCACCAAAGCCATGCGGGGTAAAGTGCGCGGTATGCCGGATTAAAAGCGCCACGAACGATAAGGAAATACGGTGAAAAAACTCATTTTTTGCGCAGCGGCGGCCTTAAGCCTGTTTGCGCTGTTTGGCTGTAACAACCGGGCAGAAATGCAGACCTTAGCGCCGACCAGCGCCGCAGAGCTGAAGCCGATGCAGCAGAGCTGGAAAGGCGTGCTGCCCTGCGCCGATTGCGAAGGCATCGAGACCGCGCTGTTTTTAGAGAAAGACGGCACCTGGGTGATGAATCAACACTATCTGGGTGCGAAAGGTCAGGCGGTGTTCGCCTCTTACGGCACCTGGGCGCGCACCGCCGATAAGCTGGTGCTCACCGACAGCCAGGGTGAGAAAAACTATTTCCGCGCGCGCGGCGAGGCGCTGGAGATGCTCGACCGGGAAGGCAACCCAATTAAATCGTCGCTGAATTATCGACTGGATCCGGTCAGCGACCCGCTGCCGCAAACCCCGATGACAATGACGGGGATGTATCAGCACGGCGCGAATGCAGCCACCTTTACCGACTGCGCCACCGGGCGCGAGACGGGCGTGGCGAATCATGCGGTGCTGGCGCATGATTACCAGAGCGCCCGCGGCGCGAGCCAGAAACCGGTACTGCTGGTGGTGGAAGCGCACTTCACGATGACGGTTGACCCGGCTAATGGCGCGGTGCAAAAGCGTCTGGTGGCCGACCGCAAAGTGGCGTTTAAGCCCGGCAAAGATTGCGACCACCCGTACCGGTGACAGGTAAGCCGATAAGAAAAAGGCCCTCCATGGAGGGCCTTTTTAATGCAACGTGGAAAGCGCTTAGCGCTTCACATTCGCCACCAGGTAATCAAGGATGTCGCCGGTTTTGATCATCTTCTTCTCGCCGTCGCGACGGTATTTGTATTCAATCTCGTCGTTGTCGAGGTTGCGATCGCCAATCACCACCGTGTGTGGAATGCCGATAAGCTCCATGTCGGCGAACATCACGCCCGGACGTTCTTTACGATCATCCATCAGCACATCGATGCCTTTGGCGCGCAGCTCAGCGTAGAGTTTCTCCGCCAGCTCCTGCACGCGGAAAGATTTGTGCATGTTCATTGGCAGAATCGCGACCTGGAACGGCGCAATCGCGTCCGGCCAGACGATACCGCGATCGTCATGGTTCTGCTCAATCGCCGCCGCCACCACGCGCGTTACGCCGATGCCGTAGCAGCCCATGGTCAGCACCTGGTTACGGCCATCTTCGCCCTGTACGGAGGCTTTCAGCGCGTCGGAGTATTTGGTGCCAAGCTGGAAAATATGGCCTACTTCAATACCGCGTTTGATAAGCAGCGTGCCCTGACCATCCGGGCTCGGATCGCCGGCTACAACGTTGCGGATATCGGCAACCTGCGGCGTCGCCACGTCGCGATCCCAGTTGATGCCGAAGTAGTGTTTGCCGTCGATGTTCGCGCCTGCGGCGAAATCGCTCATCGCGGCCACGCTGCGGTCAATCACGACCGGCACTGGCATATTCACCGGGCCAAGCGAACCCGGACCTGCGTTAACCGCGGCGCGGATTTCGGCCTCTGTGGCGAACGTCAGCGGGCTGGCGACCTGCGCCAGTTTTTCGGCTTTCACTTCGTTCAGTTCGTGGTCGCCGCGTACCAGCAGCGCCACCAGCGGGAAATCGCTGCCTTCAGCGGCTTTCACCAGAAGGGTTTTCACGGTTTTCTCAACCGGCAGGCTGAACTGCTCAACCAGCTCGGCGATGGTTTTCGCGTTCGGCGTATCGACCAGCGTCATTTCCTGCGTTGCCGCCGCGCGCGGGGTCAGCGGGGCAACCGCTTCGGCGAGTTCAATGTTGGCGGCGAAATCCGAGGTGTCGGAGAACACGATATCGTCTTCGCCGCTCTGCGCCAGCACCTGGAATTCGTGAGACGCGCTGCCGCCAATCGAGCCGGTATCCGCCTGCACCGGGCGGAAATCGAGCCCCATGCGGGTAAAGATTTTGCTGTAGGCGTCATACATCGCGTCGTAGGTCTGCTGCAGCGATTCCTGCGTGGTATGGAAAGAGTAGGCGTCTTTCATCAGGAACTCGCGCGAGCGCATCACGCCGAAACGCGGGCGCACTTCGTCACGGAATTTGGTCTGGATCTGATAGAAGTTGAGCGGCAGTTGTTTGTAAGAGCTCAGCTCGTTGCGGATCAGATCGGTGATGACTTCTTCGTGCGTCGGGCCAAGCACAAACGCGCGATCGCCGCGATCGACAAAGCGCAGCAGCTCCGGACCGTACTGCTCCCAGCGGCCGCTCTCCTGCCACAGTTCAGCAGGCTGAACCACTGGCATCGACACCTCGATAGCACCGGCGTTGTTCATCTCTTCACGCACGATATTTTCGACTTTTTTCAGGACGCGCAGGCCGGTCGGCAGCCAGGTGTATAACCCGGAGGCCAGCTTGCGGATCATCCCGGCGCGCAGCATCAGCTGGTGGCTGATAACCTCCGCGTCGGCAGGTGTCTCCTTCAGAGTGGAGAGCAGATATTGGCTAGTACGCATGTTGTTACGGTTCCGTTTGAACGTGTGAATTCAGGCACTGTAAAGCCTGACACAAAAAAGTGGTTTAGTGTACCAGTGAGAATGGGCCGCCAAAAGAGAGGCTACGGAAATTAACGCGGCTCCAGCGCGTAGACTTCAAAGCCCTGCGGCGTCACACGCCAGCGGACATTGAAATCGAGCAACCAGACGGCGTAGCTTTTGCCGGTTTCCTCATCTTTACGGTAAGCCGGACGCGGATCCTGGGCGAGCACTTCAACGATGAACTGGCCAAGATTTGGGTAGCGCTTCTCAAGGTGCGGCAGGGCGTGCGCGATGTCCTCGGTAAAGGCGACCGGCACTGCGGCATCCGGCGCCTCCCGGGCATAGCCCGCGCGCGCGTCAGGCAACGCTTCGGCGAACGGGAGATAGGGTTTGATATCTATCACCGGCGTGCCGTCCACCAGATCCAGTCCGCCGAGCGTCAGGATCACGCGGTCTTTTTCGCAGCGGATGCTCTGAAGTTCCACCAGCGACATGCCGACGGGGTTCGGGCGAAAGGTAGAGCGCGTGGCGAAAACGCCCATTCTGGCATTGCCGCCAAGACGCGGAGGACGCACGGTAGGGCGCCAGCCGCCTTCCATCGTTTGATGGAAAACAAACACGACCCAGATATGGCTAAACGCCTCCAGCCCGCGCATGGCGTCAGGCTGGTTATAAGGCGCGATTAAATGCAGCTCGCCGCGCGCGCTGTTGACCAGTCCTGGCTGGCGCGGCACGGCGAATTTTTCTTTATAAGGCGAGCGAATGACACCAATTTGCTCAAAGGCAAAGGTGGTCATTTGGTCGGAACGCTAAGGGCAGAGCCTACGCAAACGGCCTGGCGGTAGCAGCCCGGCGTGCCGCTGGTGACTTCACAGCTGTGCAGCAGAACGGCGTTCGCTTTCATTTTAGAGGCGTTGATCTGCAGACGCTTACGGGCCGTCGGGATATTCGGCGGAGAGTCCTGGTTAGTGGCCTGGCAGGATTCACCACTCACTTCGCCTAAATCGCGGAAGGGTTTGCCGACCAGATCTGCAGCGTTGGTATAGATTTTTACCGGAGCAGGGCGAACCGTTTTCTGGCGAACAGGCTCGGATTTTTGCGGCGACGCGGTGCTTTGAACAGGTTCTACAGGGGATCTGTTTAGCACGGAACAGCCGCTCAGGATGAATGCTAAAAGACAGATCGGTAAAGCACGCATAATAATTCCTCGTCGGTGATAAAAACGTGGCTTATTGAATCAGGAGCTTGCAGAAATAACAAGACGGGCTTAAGCCCGTCCTGAAATTATAACCGTCAGCAATCAAAACGGCTTACCAGCCTTTGACGGCGCCGCCGTTAAAGACTTTATTTGCGGCTTCATTCACTTCGTCAGACTGGTAAGCCTGAACGAATTTCTTCACGTTTTCCGCGTCTTTGTTATCTTCGCGGGTCACAATCATGTTCACGTACGGAGAATCTTTGTCTTCCACGAAGATGCCATCTTTCGCCGGGGTCAGGTTGATCTGGCTGGCGTAGGTGGTGTTAATCACCGCAAGGGCAATCTGGTCGTCATCCAGCGAGCGCGGCAGCTGCGGTGCTTCGAGTTCGACAATCTTCAGGTTTTTCGGGTTTTCGGTGATATCCAGTACGGTCGGCAGCAGGCCGATATCGTCTTTCAGCTTGATAAGACCCACTTTCTGCAGCAGCAGCAGGGAACGGCCAAGGTTGGTCGGATCGTTCGGTACGGCGACCTGCGCGCCCGGTTGCAGGTCATCCAGCGATTTAATTTTGCGGGAGTAACCGGCGATCGGGTACACGAAAGTGTTGCCGACGGAAACCAGCTTGTAGCCGCGGTCTTTGATCTGCTGATCCAGATACGGTTTGTGCTGGAAGGCGTTAGCGTCGATATCGCCTTTGCTCAGCGCTTCGTTCGGCAGCACATAGTCGTTAAAGGTGACCAGCTCGACATCCAGACCATATTTCTCTTTGGCGACTTTTTTGGCGACTTCAGCAACCTGCTGTTCCGCACCCACAATCACGCCCACTTTAATATGGTTCGGATCTTTTTCTTCCTGACCGCAACCTGCCAGGGCCAGCGTGCCGAGAAGGGCGCCTACTGCCGCAAAGGTTTTAAACTTGAAAGACATAACCATTCCTTAACTGAAAAGTATATTGATGTTGTGTGTAACGTTACTTGTGAGTGACCGCCCGGACGATACGATCGCCTGAGAATTGAATTAAATACACCAGTACGACCAGTAAGACTAATACGGTATTCATCACGGTGGCGTTATAGCCGATGTAGCCGTACTGATAACCGATCTGGCCCAGGCCGCCTGCGCCGACCGCGCCGCCCATGGCGGAATAGCCGACAAGAGTGATAAGCGTAATCGTCGCGGCGTTCACGAGACCCGGCAGCGCTTCAGGCAGCAACACTTTACGAACGATCTGCATCGGCGTGGCGCCCATTGCGCGCGACGCTTCAATAAGACCCGACGGGATCTCCAGCAGGGCGTTTTCCACCATACGGGCGATAAACGGCGCGGCGCCGACGGTCAGCGGTACGATGGCCGCCTGCAGACCAATGGAGGTGCCGACGATAGTGCGGGTAAACGGGATCATCCATACCAGTAAGATAATAAAAGGAATGGAGCGGAAGATATTCACCAGCGCAGAGAGAATACGATAGAGCTTCGCGTTCTCGATAATCTGGCCCGGACGCGTTACGTACAGCAACACGCCAACTGGCAGGCCAATCACAAAACCGAAAAAGCCGGAAACAAAGGTCATTGCCAGCGTTTCCCAGATGCCGCGCACCAGTAACCACATCATTGCTTCAGACATAACCCAGAACCTCTACTTTTACATGATGTTGTTGCAGGTAAGCGATGGCCGCTTGCGTTTCTTCCTGTGTGCCGTGCATTTCCGTCAGCATGATGCCGAACTTCACGCCGCCGGCGTAATCCATCTGCGCGCTGATAATATTGTTGTTCACGTTATAGCGGCGTGCGGTCTCGGAAAGGAGCGGCGCGTCAACCGACTGGCCTGTGAATTCAAGGCGCAGCAGCGGGACGCGGTTATCGCCGGATTGCGCGTTAAGACGCTGGGCGTAATCTTCCGGGATATCCAGATGCAGTGTGGACTGGATAAACTGCTGAGCCAGCGGCGTTTTCGGGTGCGAGAACACTTCACTGACGCTGTCCTGCTCAATAAGCTCGCCGTTGCTGATCACCGCAACGCAGTCGCAGATACGCTTCACGACATCCATTTCATGCGTAATGAGCAGAATAGTAAGACCCAGGCGACGGTTGATGTCTTTCAACAGCTCCAGAATGGATCGGGTGGTGGCAGGGTCGAGCGCGCTGGTGGCTTCATCGCACAGCAGCACTTTCGGGTTGCTCGCCAGCGCACGAGCAATCGCCACGCGCTGTTTCTGACCGCCGGAGAGATTCGCCGGATAAGCGTCCTGCTTTTCGCTCAGGCCAACCAGATCCAGCAGCTCGGTCACTCGACGTTTGATTTCGTCGCGCGGCGTGTCGTCCAGCTCCAGCGGGAGCGCGATGTTGCCAAAAACGGTACGCGATGCCAGCAGATTAAAATGCTGGAAAATCATGCCAATCTGGCGACGGGCTTTCGTCAGTTCTGATTCAGAAAGCGCGGTCAGCTCCTGGCCGCCGACCAGGACGCTGCCTTGAGTGGGGCGCTCAAGCAAATTGACGCAGCGGATGAGCGTACTCTTACCGGCGCCGGAGGCACCAATCACGCCATAAATCTGTCCTGCCGGGACATGCAGGCTGACATTATTCAGAGCCTGAATGGTGCGGTTTCCCTGCTGGAACACTTTGGTGATATTCGACAGTTTGATCATCAGGTTATTTATTATCTTATAGGAGTTAGCCGTGGCATTTTGTTCTGCCTTATACGGGCGGTGACCGTAAACAGAATGGATGGTAAGGCATCCAGACGTCTAAATCAATCTGACTGTCTGCAATGAGCGCTTTCTCCGTCCAGGAATCATGCGATACTAGACAGCATTATTTAAGGCAGGAGTTTTTCAGGTGGCTAAATCTGTACCGGCAATTTTTCTCGACCGCGACGGCACCATTAATATCGATCACGGTTATGTCTCTGAGATTGACCGCTTCGAGTTTATCGACGGCGTTATCGATGCGATGCGCGAACTCAAAGCGATGGGCTTTGCGCTGGTGCTGGTGACGAATCAGTCCGGCATCGCGCGCGGGAAGTTTACCGAAGCGCAGTTTGAACAACTCACAGAATGGATGGACTGGTCGCTGGCCGATCGGGACGTCGATTTTGATGGCATCTATTATTGCCCACATCACCCTGAAGCCGCAGTGGAAGAGTTTCGTCAGAATTGTGACTGCCGTAAACCGCAACCGGGCATGCTACTTTCTGCGCGTGATTTTCTGCACATCGATATGGACGCCTCTTATATGGTGGGCGATAAATTAGAAGATATGCAGGCGGGTGCAGCGGCAGGCGTCGGCACAAAAGTGCTGGTGCGTACCGGCAAACCTGTGACGCCAGAAGCAGAAGCGGCGGCCGATTGGGTGTTAAATAGCCTCGCGGCGCTGCCGGAAGCTATCAAAAAGCGCTAAAAACGCGCGCAATGATGAAAAGGTGAGCGGTTGTGATTTTTTTTAAGTTTTCCGCTTGCCATTACTTCTGAGCTCCCTATAATGCGCCTCCATCGACACGGCGCTGATGACAAACATCTCACAGCGACGGTGAGTCGGAAAGAGAAAAATCCTGAAATTAAGGGTTGACTCTGAAAGAGGAAAGCGTAATATACGCCACCTCGCGACAGCAGGCTGAAAGCCTTGTCGCACCGCTCTTTAACAATTTATCAGACAATCTGTGTGGGCACTCGGGGCACTGATATCTTAACGTCTTCGGACGATAAATGAATATCAAGTCTCAAGTGAACAACAGTTAATTCATTACGAACTAACAGTTTAATTCTTTGAGCATCAGACTTTTAATTGAAGAGTTTGATCATGGCTCAGATTGAACGCTGGCGGCAGGCCTAACACATGCAAGTCGAACGGTAACAGAGAGCAGCTTGCTGCTCTGCTGACGAGTGGCGGACGGGTGAGTAATGTCTGGGAAACTGCCTGATGGAGGGGGATAACTACTGGAAACGGTAGCTAATACCGCATAACGTCTTCGGACCAAAGTGGGGGACCTTCGGGCCTCATGCCATCAGATGTGCCCAGATGGGATTAGCTAGTAGGTGGGGTAAAGGCTCACCTAGGCGACGATCCCTAGCTGGTCTGAGAGGATGACCAGCCACACTGGAACTGAGACACGGTCCAGACTCCTACGGGAGGCAGCAGTGGGGAATATTGCACAATGGGCGCAAGCCTGATGCAGCCATGCCGCGTGTATGAAGAAGGCCTTCGGGTTGTAAAGTACTTTCAGCGAGGAGGAAGGGGTTGTGGTTAATAACCGCAGTCATTGACGTTACTCGCAGAAGAAGCACCGGCTAACTCCGTGCCAGCAGCCGCGGTAATACGGAGGGTGCAAGCGTTAATCGGAATTACTGGGCGTAAAGCGCACGCAGGCGGTTTGTTAAGTCAGATGTGAAATCCCCGGGCTCAACCTGGGAACTGCATTTGAAACTGGCAAGCTTGAGTCTCGTAGAGGGGGGTAGAATTCCAGGTGTAGCGGTGAAATGCGTAGAGATCTGGAGGAATACCGGTGGCGAAGGCGGCCCCCTGGACGAAGACTGACGCTCAGGTGCGAAAGCGTGGGGAGCAAACAGGATTAGATACCCTGGTAGTCCACGCCGTAAACGATGTCGACTTGGAGGTTGTGCCCTTGAGGCGTGGCTTCCGGAGCTAACGCGTTAAGTCGACCGCCTGGGGAGTACGGCCGCAAGGTTAAAACTCAAATGAATTGACGGGGGCCCGCACAAGCGGTGGAGCATGTGGTTTAATTCGATGCAACGCGAAGAACCTTACCTGGTCTTGACATCCAGAGAATCCTGCAGAGATGCGGGAGTGCCTTCGGGAACTCTGAGACAGGTGCTGCATGGCTGTCGTCAGCTCGTGTTGTGAAATGTTGGGTTAAGTCCCGCAACGAGCGCAACCCTTATCCTTTGTTGCCAGCACATAATGGTGGGAACTCAAAGGAGACTGCCGGTGATAAACCGGAGGAAGGTGGGGATGACGTCAAGTCATCATGGCCCTTACGACCAGGGCTACACACGTGCTACAATGGCGCATACAAAGAGAAGCGAACTCGCGAGAGCAAGCGGACCTCATAAAGTGCGTCGTAGTCCGGATTGGAGTCTGCAACTCGACTCCATGAAGTCGGAATCGCTAGTAATCGTGGATCAGAATGCCACGGTGAATACGTTCCCGGGCCTTGTACACACCGCCCGTCACACCATGGGAGTGGGTTGCAAAAGAAGTAGGTAGCTTAACCTTCGGGAGGGCGCTTACCACTTTGTGATTCATGACTGGGGTGAAGTCGTAACAAGGTAACCGTAGGGGAACCTGCGGTTGGATCACCTCCTTACCTGAAAGATACAACCTCGTAGTGCTCACACAGATTGT
Organism: Cronobacter turicensis z3032; assembly: GCA_000027065.2. Taxonomy (NCBI): domain Bacteria; kingdom Pseudomonadati; phylum Pseudomonadota; class Gammaproteobacteria; order Enterobacterales; family Enterobacteriaceae; genus Cronobacter; species Cronobacter turicensis. The sequence goes on from FN543093.2 coordinate 900,047, forward strand.
CTGATAGAAAGTAAAGAAGCAAAACCTCTACAGGCTTGTAGCTCAGGTGGTTAGAGCGCACCCCTGATAAGGGTGAGGTCGGTGGTTCAAGTCCACTCAGGCCTACCAACTCCGCAGGAGTTGAAGAGGTTTAACTACGATGGGGCTATAGCTCAGCTGGGAGAGCGCCTGCTTTGCACGCAGGAGGTCTGCGGTTCGATCCCGCATAGCTCCACCATCACTTCAGAGTGTACTCCCTGAGTATACTGCGAAGTATTTGCTCTTTAACAATCCGGAACAAGCTGAAAATTGAAACAGACACGCTGTTGCATTTCTCCGTAATAAGGAATGCGCGGTGTGTCAGAGTCTCTCAAACTCGCAGCACGAAGACTTCTTCGGGTTGTGAGGTTAAGCGAACAAGCGTACACGGTGGATGCCCTGGCAGTCAGAGGCGATGAAGGACGTGCTAATCTGCGAAAAGCGTCGGTAAGGTGATATGAACCGTTATAACCGACGATGTCCGAATGGGGAAACCCGGTGCACTCTGGTGCATCATCGTTTGATGAATACATAGTCAAACGAGGCGAACCGGGGGAACTGAAACATCTAAGTACCCCGAGGAAAAGAAATCAACCGAGATTCCCCCAGTAGCGGCGAGCGAACGGGGAACAGCCCAGAGCCTGAATCAGCTTGTGTGTTAATGGAAGCGTCTGGAAAGTCGCACGATACAGGGTGAAAGTCCCGTACATGAAAGCATACAGGCTGTGAGCTCGATGAGTAGGGCGGGACACGTGATATCCTGTCTGAAGATGGGGGGACCATCCTCCAAGGCTAAATACTCCTGACTGACCGATAGTGAACCAGTACCGTGAGGGAAAGGCGAAAAGAACCCCGGCGAGGGGAGTGAAACAGAACCTGAAACCGTGTACGTACAAGCAGTGGGAGCCTTCGTAAGAGGGTGACTGCGTACCTTTTGTATAATGGGTCAGCGACTTATATTCTGTAGCAAGGTTAACCGTATAGGGGAGCCGAAGGGAAACCGAGTCTTAATTGGGCGTTAAGTTGCAGGGTATAGACCCGAAACCCGGTGATCTAGCCATGGGCAGGTTGAAGGTTGGGTAACACTAACTGGAGGACCGAACCGACTAATGTTGAAAAATTAGCGGATGACCTGTGGCTGGGGGTGAAAGGCCAATCAAACCGGGAGATAGCTGGTTCTCCCCGAAAGCTATTTAGGTAGCGCCTCGTGAATTCATCTCCGGGGGTAGAGCACTGTTTCGGCTAGGGGGCCATCCCGGCTTACCAACCCGATGCAAACTGCGAATACCGGAGAATGTTATCACGGGAGACACACGGCGGGTGCTAACGTCCGTCGTGAAGAGGGAAACAACCCAGACCGCCAGCTAAGGTCCCAAAGTCATGGTTAAGTGGGAAACGATGTGGGAAGGCCCAGACAGCCAGGATGTTGGCTTAGAAGCAGCCATCATTTAAAGAAAGCGTAATAGCTCACTGGTCGAGTCGGCCTGCGCGGAAGATGTAACGGGGCTAAACCATGCACCGAAGCTGCGGCAGCGACACTATGTGTTGTTGGGTAGGGGAGCGTTCTGTAAGCCGTCGAAGGTGTGCTGTGAGGCATGCTGGAGGTATCAGAAGTGCGAATGCTGACATAAGTAACGATAAAGCGGGTGAAAAGCCCGCTCGCCGGAAGACCAAGGGTTCCTGTCCAACGTTAATCGGGGCAGGGTGAGTCGACCCCTAAGGCGAGGCCGAAAGGCGTAGTCGATGGGAAACAGGTTAATATTCCTGTACTTGGTGTTACTGCGAAGGGGGGACGGAGAAGGCTATGTTGGCCGGGCGACGGTTGTCCCGGTTTAAGCGTGTAGGCTGACTTTCCAGGCAAATCCGGAAAGTTAAGGCTGAGGCGTGATGACGAGGCACTACGGTGCTGAAGTGACAAATGCCCTGCTTCCAGGAAAAGCCTCTAAGCATCAGGTAACATTAAATCGTACCCCAAACCGACACAGGTGGTCAGGTAGAGAATACCAAGGCGCTTGAGAGAACTCGGGTGAAGGAACTAGGCAAAATGGTGCCGTAACTTCGGGAGAAGGCACGCTGACATGTAAGTGAAGCCCCTGCGGGTGGAGCTGAAGTCAGTCGAAGATACCAGCTGGCTGCAACTGTTTATTAAAAACACAGCACTGTGCAAACACGAAAGTGGACGTATACGGTGTGACGCCTGCCCGGTGCCGGAAGGTTAATTGATGGGGTTATCGCAAGAGAAGCTCCTGATCGAAGCCCCGGTAAACGGCGGCCGTAACTATAACGGTCCTAAGGTAGCGAAATTCCTTGTCGGGTAAGTTCCGACCTGCACGAATGGCGTAATGATGGCCAGGCTGTCTCCACCCGAGACTCAGTGAAATTGAACTCGCTGTGAAGATGCAGTGTACCCGCGGCAAGACGGAAAGACCCCGTGAACCTTTACTACAGCTTGACACTGAACATTGAGCCTTGATGTGTAGGATAGGTGGGAGGCTTTGAAGCGTGGACGCCAGTCTGCGTGGAGCCAACCTTGAAATACCACCCTTTAATGTTTGATGTTCTAACCTGGCGCCGTGATCCGGCGTGGGGACAGTGTCTGGTGGGTAGTTTGACTGGGGCGGTCTCCTCCCAAAGTGTAACGGAGGAGCACGAAGGTCAGCTAATCCTGGTCGGACATCAGGAGGTTAGTGCAATGGCATAAGCTGGCTTGACTGCGAGAGTGACGGCTCGAGCAGGTGCGAAAGCAGGTCATAGTGATCCGGTGGTTCTGTATGGAAGGGCCATCGCTCAACGGATAAAAGGTACTCCGGGGATAACAGGCTGATACCGCCCAAGAGTTCATATCGACGGCGGTGTTTGGCACCTCGATGTCGGCTCATCACATCCTGGGGCTGAAGTAGGTCCCAAGGGTATGGCTGTTCGCCATTTAAAGTGGTACGCGAGCTGGGTTTAGAACGTCGTGAGACAGTTCGGTCCCTATCTGCCGTGGGCGCTGGAGAATTGAGGGGGGCTGCTCCCAGTACGAGAGGACCGGAGTGGACGCATCACTGGTGTTCGGGTTGTCATGCCAATGGCACTGCCCGGTAGCTAAATGCGGAAGAGATAAGTGCTGAAAGCATCTAAGCACGAAACTTGCCCCGAGATGAGTTCTCCCTGAGACTATAAGTCTCCTGAAGGAACGTTGAAGACGACGACGTTGATAGGCCGGGTGTGTAAGCGCAGCGATGCGTTGAGCTAACCGGTACTAATGAACCGTGAGGCTTAACCTTACAACGCCAAAGAAGTCTGGCGTGTTGAGAGAGAGATTCAGCTTGTGACGGATAAATGTTCATGGCGAAAGCGGTGAACAGACAGAATTTGCCTGGCGGCTGTAGCGCGGTGGTCCCACCTGACCCCATGCCGAACTCAGAAGTGAAACGCCGTAGCGCCGATGGTAGTGTGGGGCTTCCGCCTGCGAGAGTAGGGAACTGCCAGGCATCAAATTAAGCAGTAAGCCGGAACAATAATCCGGTGGTGTGAAGAAATTCGGTGGAGCGGTAGTTCAGTCGGTTAGAATACCTGCCTGTCACGCAGGGGGTCGCGGGTTCGAGTCCCGTCCGTTCCGCCACTTATTAAGAAGCCCTGAGTATTTACTCAGGGCTTTTTTTCGTCTATGCATTAGTTATTACTGCATTGGCAAAAACTCCTGCTTTTATTGCTCTTTTTCGCTTCAACTATTCCTCTCCTACTCTTCGCCTGTGCAGAGGAGAGGTAAATTATGACCGTTCCCCCACATTAGGTTTAGGCACATCCCGTCCGGAAGGTGACGTCGTAATCGCATCGGGGAGAAACGCGCTTGAACTGGGCTAACGCGCTACTGATTGGAGCTGATGCAGCAGGCTATCAATACCGTAAGCGTCGGCAATATAGCGACTAACCAGATTGAGCTGCCGCGTTATCTGCAAAACCGTACGGTGATTAAATAGGCACAGGTGAAGAGTATTCATATTACTTCTTATATGACGCTGGCTTATGGCAGCGCGGTTAAGGATGAAAAACGATTATCCGAATCGCGCAAAAGCATAATGCCACGCCTGCGAAGCCCATTCTCAGTCGGGCAATGGCTCTGGGCTGTTGGGTGATCCCTTCTTCCACGAAGCGCCAGAACTTACACAGTAATCTGCTCACGCTTGATGCTAATGATATGAAGGCTATCGCCGCGCTGGAGCGCAACAAGCGCCTGGTAAGCCCTGACGGCCTGGCTCCTGAAGGGGATTGAAGATAGCCCCAGGGGGCTATTTTTTTAACTGCTCGCTCAGAAAGTCGATGAATGTTCTGATCCGCGTGCTCACTGCACGATCGCTGTAATAGACCGCGCTGAAGGGCATTTCCACTGGCAGACGATACTCTGCCAGTAATTCCACCACGTCTCCCCGCTTAATTTCTTTATCAATCATATAGTCTGAAAGACAGGCGATGCCGTTGCCGGTGAGGCACAGTTGTTTAAGCGTTTCACCGCTGTTCGAGGTCATTCCCGGCGTAATCTCCAGTAACTGACCATCTTCACAGGCGACCGGCCACGTATTCAGGGATACAGGCTCCGTGAAGCCAAGGCAGATATGTTCTTTAAGATCGCAGATGGTTTCTGGCACCCCGTGGCGCGCCAGATAGTCGGGCGACGCAACAATTTTCCGATAACTAATAAAGAGTGGTCGCGCGCGCAGGCTGGAATCGGTCAGCGTACCTGCCCGGATGGCCACATCCACTTTGCGCTCAATCAGATTGATAAAGGTTTCCGAAGAGACCAGCGAAAGCGTGACTTCAGGGTAGCGTTCGCGAAAGGGCTTAATCATGGGCAGAAGCAAATGGAGGATCACAGGCGTGGCAGCGTCGATCCGCAACAGCCCGCGCGGCGTCTGGCGGCTTTCCATCAGTTCGGTTTCCGCCGATGCCATCTCCTGTAAAACTTGCTGGACACGGCGAAAATAACGCTCGCCTTCCTCTGTCAGGCTCAGCTGGCGCGTCGTGCGGTTCAGCAAACTCACCCCAAGTTTCATCTCAAGCTTCTTCACTGCGCGGCTGACGGCGGAGTTCGCGAGGTTAAGCTGTTCTGCCGCCCGGCTGAAACTCCGGCTTTCCACGACGGCGACAAAAATAATCAGTTCATCAGAAGAGGCTTTCATTATTGCTCCGTCGGCAAAATTTCAGGGCGATTTTAGAGATTTTTGTTATTTAACCACAGCGCCATGCGGCGCGCCATTAACGGCGCGGTGAGGCGGCGTGCCGGCGCGAATTCTCGTCGCGTCTTACATGCAGCACTCATATGGCTTTCATCCCGCCCATTGCATCTGTGAGCTAAAATCCCTATAACAGGTAAAGGTCGCTTATCTTGCGAACACATCTACAGGGGTTAGCAGCGAAACGTGCGAAAAAATACTTATGCCATGCGCTATGTCGCCGGTCAGCCAGCAGAACGCATTCTGGCGCCAGGATCGTTTGCGAGTATAGGAAAGGCATTGCCCGCCGGCGCCCCCTTGCCCGGAGACGGTTCGCTCCGGGTGCTGGTCTGGAATATCTTCAAGCAGCAGCGCGCTGAATGGCTCTCGGTCCTGCAAAATTTCGGTAAAGAGGCGCACCTGGTATTGTTACAGGAGGCGCAGACGACGCCAGAACTGGTTCGATTCGCGACGTCTAACTATCTGGCGGCCGATCAGGTACCGGCCTTTGTGCTGCCGCAGCATCCGTCAGGCGTGATGACGCTCTCTGCTGCGCATCCGGTCTATTGTTGCCCGCTTCGCGAGCGTGAGCCTATCCTGCGTCTCTCTAAATCGGCGCTGGTGACGGTCTACCCGCTGCCCGACGGTCGTTTGCTGATGGTGGTAAACATTCATGCAGTCAATTTCAGCCTCGGCGTGGATGTCTACAGTAAACAGCTGGGACCCATCGGCGATCAGATAGGCCATCACAGCGGCCCGGTGATTATGGCCGGCGATTTCAACGCCTGGAGTCGCCCGAGAATGAATGCGCTTTACCGCTTCGCGCGTGAAATGTCGCTGCGTGAAGTGCGTTTTACCGATGACCAGCGCCGCCGCGCGTTTGGTCGCCCGCTCGATTTCGTGTTTTATCGCGGTCTTGCCGTACAGGAAGCTTCCGTTCTGGTTACCCGCGCCTCCGATCACAACCCGCTACTCGTCGAATTCAGTCCCGGCAAACCTGAGCAGAAGTAAGGTGTGTCAGGTCTGCCGTTGGGCAGACCCTGTGCCTGCCCTTTCTTTTACTCAACGCAAGGACATGACAATGGCAACACACTCTCATCACGACAATGTCGACAAGCAGTTTGGCTCCCAGGCGAAGGCCTATTTAACCAGCCAGGTGCATGCAACGGGGCGCGATCTCGTTCATCTGCGCGAGCGGCTGGCGGCATTCCCGCAGGCGCGCCTGCTCGATCTGGGGTGTGGGGCAGGGCATGCCAGCTTTACGGCGGCGGAACAGGTACGGGAAGTGGTGGCTTACGACTTATCTTCTTCCATGCTTACGGTCGTGGAAGAGGCGGCGCGTGAACGTGGGCTTACCCATCTGTCGACCTGTCAGGGCTATGCTGAATCGCTGCCTTTTGAGGCGGAGAGTTTTGATATTGTCATCAGCCGTTATTCGGCGCACCACTGGCACGATGTCGGGCTGGCGTTGCGTGAGGTGAAGCGTGTTCTGAAGCCCGGCGGCATGATGATCATGATGGATATTCTGTCGCCGGGCCATCCGGTGCTGGATATCTGGCTGCAAACCATCGAGGCGCTGCGTGACACCTCGCATGTCCATAACTATGCCAGCGGCGAATGGTTGCAGATGTTCAATCAGGCGGGGCTTATCACCCGAGACGTGCGTACCGACAGGCTGAAGCTGGAGTTTGGCAGCTGGATTGCGCGTATGCGCACGCCAGACGTGCTGACGCAGGCAATACGGCTTTATCAGCAAAGCGCGTCGGCTGACGTGCAACGCTATTTCGCGCTGCAGGAGGACGGCTCCTTTACCAGCGATACCATCATCGTTGAGGTAAATAAGGCGGCGTAACGTCATAAAAAGAAAAAGGCACCGGGGGAATCGGTGCCTTTCTACTCTTATCGCGGCTTGTCGTCAGGAATCAGGCGTTGAACTGTTCTTCACAAACAGGGTGATTTGATCGCCCGGTTGCAGATTGTCCGTATCACTGTTCCAGCGCAACACATCCTTGATGTTAACGCCATGACGCTTAGCGATGCTTGCGAGCGAATCGCCCTTACGCACTTTATAGGTGATGCTGTCATTGTTGCTTGCCAGTTCACCCGCGCCGCTAACCGTGCCGACAGAGAGCGTCTGGCCTGGTTTCAGCTTCGCGCCGCGCAGATTATTCCAGCGCTGCAAATCTTTGGTGCTGACGTTCATCCGTGCGGCAATTGCGGAAAGCGTATCGCCAGACCGGACTTTGTACGTCCGCGCCGACAGCGAATTATCCGCAACCAGCGTCGGCTGAACCGCGGCGATTTCACCGGCTGCCAGAGACGTACGCAACTGCTGCGCATGTTTCTGCGGCACCATTACGTACTGTGGCCCGCTTACGCCAAGGGTAGAGCCCTTAACGCCAGCATTAAAGGTTTTCAGTTTATTCACTGAAATCCCCGCCATTTCCGCCAGCTGTTCCATTTCCACCGGATTATTGACCTTCACGCGTGCCAGCGCGCGGCTTTCATCCGTTGACGGTAAACGCACCCCATACCTTTTGCTGTTTTTGAGAATGTCACTCAACGCCAGCATTTTCGGCACGTAAATTTTGGTTTCCTGTGGCAGTGAGAGCGACCAAAAATCCGTGGGTTTGCCACGTGCTTTATTCGCTTTCATTGCCTTCAATACACGACCTTCACCGCTGTTATAAGCCGCGACAGTGAGTAACCAGTCGCCGTCGAACATACGGTTCAGACGCTGCATCATGTTGAGTGCGGCAGTGGTTGAGGCCACCACGTCACGACGCGCGTCGTAATTTCGGGTCTGTTTTAAACCATAATTCCGCCCCGTGCTCGGGACAATCTGCCAGATGCCTGCGGCATTCGCGCCAGATGTCGCGTGGGGGTTAAAAGCGCTCTCCACTATGGGTAGTAGTACCAGTTCCATTGGCATATTACGTTTTTTAATCTGCCCGGCTATCCAGTACATATACGGCTCTGCCCGTAAAGTTACATCGTGGAGATAGCTCTTATTACTCAAATACTTCAGTTTTTGTTCGCGGATCCGGTCATTTTCCGGAATCCCCATCTTTAGCTCGTCGCCAATGAAAGTCCACAGGTCCTGATCTTGCGCGAGGAACGTTCCATCGTCCATCCACCGCGCAGAAGCCGCTCGACCAGCGAACTTTCCTGCTTCCCCTTGACCAGCCGCAGAAAGGCTCTGTGCATGCTGTTGGACACCGCCGTCATGTTGAGACGCCTGGCACCCCACAAGCAGGACAGAGGCGAGTAAGATCGCTTTTGCCTTCATGTGTGTGTCAATAGTTGCTTAAAAGACGAGCAATGATAACGGCGAAGTTTCCTGAATACAAGTAAGAATTTTTAGAAGTTATCTTTCTTTGACCTTAACCACGCGAATCTCTCCTCAGGGGTTGACAACCGCAGATCTGGATTAATTTTATCAATTAAATCATCGTCTTCCAGACGCAGGTAAAGATTTATTTGACGCTCATTTTTAAGAATTGAGGGGAGTGTTTTTTGATTTTTCGCACGTAACTCATTAACTTCTCGATAATATTGGGTTAAAACCGGATCGTTCGGTAAAATAGCCACTAAAAACTTAAGATTGCTTAATGTGTACTCGTGGGCGCAGCAAATGAGGGTATTTTCAGGCAGTGCGTTTATTTTCTGGAAGGACTGATACATCTGCGTGGGCGTGCCTTCAAACAGGCGTCCGCAGCCAGCCGAGAACATCGTGTCACCGCAGAAAAGATAAGGGAAACTGAAATATGAGAAATGTCCTAAAGTGTGACCTGGCGTAGAGAACGCGAGGAATTCACAACCCAGAACGTTGAACTTCTCGCCATCGTTGACTATAACCTGCGCGCCTTTGCTGCGAGTCTCTTCCGGCCCGTACACGATGAGATCCGGAAACCGCGCCACTAACGCTTTCACGCCGCCTGTATGGTCGTGATGATGATGTGTAAGCAGAATTGCCACCGGCTGCCACTGGTTTTCCTCAATGGCGCGAAAAACGGGTTCCGCCTCGCCCGGGTCGACAATCAGGCATTTTCCTTCCTCATCATTCAACACCCAGATGTAGTTATCCTCGAAAGCAGGAATACTGTTAAGATTCATAAATCACCTCTTATGCGTTACGGAAGGTAGTGATGAAACCGGCAAGGACACCCGCGACACTCAGCGCACCGGCCCACTGGGATGCGTTTTCCTGGGGCGACCATTACCGCGCGACGCTTGAGCGGGAACTCCAGCCCTGGCTTGGGAAAATGTATGGCTTTCATTTACTTAAGATAGGCAATCTCAGCGCGGAGATAAATACCGAAGCCTGCGCTATTTCACATCAGGTCAATATCGCCCTGCAGGGCGACGCGTTGCAGGTGCAGGGCGATCCGCTGCATCTGCCGTTTGCCGCGAAATCCGTGGATGCCTGCCTGCTGGCGCATACGCTGCCCTGGTGCCCCGATCCGCACCGTCTGCTCAATGAGGCGGACCGGGTGCTGATTGACGACGGCTGGCTGATTATGACGGGCTTCAATCCGGTCAGCCTGCTCGGGGCCGCAAAACTTCTGCCGGTCATGCGCAAACGCGCGCCTGTGAATAGCCGGATGTTTACGATGATGCGTCAGATGGACTGGTTGTCGCTGCTTAATTTCGAACTGCTCTATTACAGCCGCTGCCAGGTGTTGCCGTGGTGTCGGCAGGGCGGAAAGATGCTGACCAAACATCTGCCGGCGCTGGGGTGTTTACAGGTGATGGTGGCGCGTAAGCGCACCATCCCGCTGACGATGAACCCGTTAATGAAGGCGCGCGCCCGCACGCATCTGCGTCCGGCGGTCGGCGCCACGCGCCAGTATCGTAAACCTTAGCTGGCCGTCGCTTCCGGCTGATAGCCGGTATCTTCCAGCGTCGGCGCCATGGCGGCGGCGCGGGCCAGTTCGTCGCAGCGCTCGTTTTCCGGGTGACCAGCGTGGCCCTTTACCCATTCCCATTTGATTTCGTGCTGGCTCAGCGCCGCATCCAGCCGTTGCCATAAATCGACATTTTTCACCGGCTTCTTCTCGGCCGTCTTCCAGCCGCGTTTTTTCCAGTTATGGATCCACTGCGTGATGCCCTGGCGCACATACTGGCTGTCAGTGCTCAGCGTCACAATGCAGTGCTCGCGCAGCGCCTCAAGGGAGACAATCGCCGCCATCAGCTCCATACGGTTATTGGTAGTCAGGCGATAGCCCGCGCTGAAGGTCCGCTCATGCTGTTTGTAGCGCAGGATAGCGCCATAGCCGCCCGGCCCTGGGTTGCCGAGACAAGATCCATCGGTGAAAATTTCTACCTGTTTACGCATCTCTGGTAGACTTCCTGTGAGTAAAAAGCCAAGTCTGACATAAACGAGCGCTATGAGCACAGCTATTACACGACAGATCGTTCTGGATACCGAAACCACCGGTATGAACCAGATAGGCGCCCATTATGAAGGGCACCGCATTATTGAGATCGGTGCGGTCGAAGTCATCAACCGCCGCCTGACCGGCAATAACTTCCACGTCTACCTCAAGCCCGACCGTCTGGTGGACCCGGAAGCCTTTATGGTTCACGGGATCTCCGATGAGTTCCTGATGAATAAACCCGTTTTCGGCGATGTGGTGGAAGATTTTCTCGATTACATCCGCGGCGCTGAACTTGTCATCCATAACGCCTCGTTCGATATCGGCTTTATGGATTACGAATTCGGCATGCTTAAACGCGGCCTACCGAAAACCGAAACGTTCTGCAAAATCACCGACAGCCTGGCGCTGGCCCGTAAAATGTTCCCGGGCAAGCGCAACAGCCTCGATGCGTTATGCTCGCGTTATGAAATAGACAACACCAAGCGTACGCTGCACGGGGCGCTGCTCGACGCCCAAATTCTCGCGGATGTGTATCTGGCGATGACCGGCGGGCAGACCTCCATTGCGTTCGCGATGGAAGGGGACGGGCAACAGCAGCGGGACGATACCGGCATTCAGCGCGTAGTGCGTCAGGCGTCGCGTCTGAAAGTGGTCAGGGCCTGCGATGAAGAGCTGGCGGCGCATGAATCGCGTCTCGATCTGGTGCAGAAAAAGGGCGGCAGCTGCCTCTGGCGCGCCTGATTGTACTGAAAACGCTGACAAATTCGCCGTGCGGGCGATTTTTAAAGCAAACGATTCAAAATGTGAGAAAAAGCGTTGACGGCACAGGGGGCAGTCCGTAATATTCGCCCCGTTCCCCAGGGAACACAACGCGGAGCGGTAGTTCAGTCGGTTAGAATACCTGCCTGTCACGCAGGGGGTCGCGGGTTCGAGTCCCGTCCGTTCCGCCACTATTCAGAAAGCCCGAATCAGCAATGATTCGGGCTTTCGTCATTTCCGCGTCAGGAAAAACGGCGGGCCGCAAACGGCCCGTGATGGTTTACCCGAGCGTAAACCGGTCGGCGTCCTGCCAGGCCGGGAATTTCTCGCGATAATCTTTAAGCGATTCCAGCGACAGCTCAGCTTCCACGCGTACCGCCTGATGCGCCTCGCTCGCGGCGATGATTTCGCCCTGCGGGTTGATAATGCGGCTGTCGCCGCGATAGTGATGGCCGTTGCCGTCGCTGCCGACGCGATTACAGGCCGCGACATACGCCTGGTTTTCGATAGCGCGCGCCGTCAGCAGCGCCTGCCAGTGCAGGGCGCGCGGGGCGGGCCAGTTCGCCACATACAGCGCCAGATCATAATCGTCGCGGTTGCGCGACCACACCGGGAAGCGCAGGTCATAACAGACCAGCGGCAGAATGCGCCAGCCGCGCCACTCCACCACCAGCCGCGTGTCGCCCGCCACATAATGCTGATGCTCATCGGCCATGCGGAAGAGATGCCGTTTATCGTAGCGATGCACCGCGCCCTGCGGCTCCACCAGTAAAAAACGGTTCACCGGCCCGCGCTCGCTCTGCAACGCCGCGCTGCCAGCCACCATCGCGCCGGTCTGGCGGGCTTTTTCCTGCATCCAGGCGACGACGGTCTCTTCGGGCAGCGACGACTGCGCGGCTTCCATCGCAAAGCCCGTGGTAAACATCTCCGGCAGCACAATCAGATCCCGTCCCTGCGCCTTTTCCAGCAGCACGTCGAAGTGGCGCAGGTTGGCGGGACCGTCCATCCAGCTCAGCGGCTGCTGCATCAGCGAAATTTTTAAACCAGACACGTTCAGACTCCCCCGTCATTGGCTACTCTGGCCACTTTATCATGCACGCGGCAGGATGCGAGGCAATAAAAAACCCCGCCGGAGCGGGGTTTTTTAACAGGGCTGGATCAGGCGGCTTCAACTTTACGTACCGTTTCCGGCAGCTTTACCGGCTGTGTCGCCAGCGCATCCGGCTCGAAATCGTCAACGTTAATGCTGCGCAGACGGCTCTCTTCGGCACGGATAAGAATAGCGGCCTCGTCTTCATTGATACGGCCTTCTTTCAGCGCGCGTTTCGCCAGCTCATCAAGACGGGTAAACGGCAGGTTTTTGCCCATCTCTTTGCAGATCCGCTGGTGGATAGGATCGGCGGCCATTACCTCCAGCAGCGCCTGTTCCAGCAGCCCGACCGGGTTATGCTCGCTCGGCGTCAGGTACTGACCGCGGCCGATACGTGAACGGGTCGCCGACGGCGTTTGCAGGATCTTCGCAAGCTTATGGTCGAGCTTATCGGAAGGCGCGTCGTAACGGCGGCCCGCCGGGAAAATCGCCAGGCTCAGCAGGCCTGCCACCGCGCCATTCGGGAAGTTACGCAGCAGATCGCTGATCGCCTGCTCGGCCTGATGCAGCGCATCCTGCACGCCCCAGTGCACCAGCGGGAGATCCGCCTCCTGGCGGCCTTCGTCGTCGTAGCGCTTGAGCACCGCCGAGGCCAGATAGAGCTGGCTCAGCACATCGCCCAGACGCGCCGAGATACGCTCGCGACGCTTCAGACTGCCGCCCAGTACCGCCATCGACATGTCGGAGAGCAGAGCCAGGCTGGCGCTCAGGCGGTTGATATGCTGATAGTAGCGGCGCGTGGCATCGCGGGTCGGGCTGCGGCTGGTCAGGCCGTTGGTCAGGCCAAGCCAGAAGCTGCGCACCATGTTGCTGCCCACGTGGCCGATATGACGGAACAGCAGCTTATCGAAGGCGTTAACGTCGTTATTCTGCGCCGCCGCCATCTCTTCCAGCACATACGGGTGGCAACGAATCGCGCCCTGGCCGAAGATCATCATGGTGCGGGTCAGGATATTCGCGCCTTCCACGGTAATTGCGATAGGCGCGCCCTGATAAGCGCGGGCCAGGAAGTTGCCCTCGCCGAGCATAATGCCTTTACCGCCTGCGATATCCATCGCATCAATAATGGATTGCTGACCGCGGTGGGTGCAGTGATATTTCACAATCGCCGACAGGACCGCCGGTTTTTCGCCAAGCATAATGCCGTAGGTGATAAGCGATGCAGCGGCGTCCATCACGTAGGCGTTACCGGCGATGCGCGCCAGCGGCTCTTCAATCCCTTCCATCTTACCGATCGAGACTTTGAACTGACGGCGAATGTGGGCGTAGGCGCCGGTGGCCAGCGCAATCGACTTCAGGCTACCGGTCGAGTTAGACGGCAGCGTAATGCCGCGGCCCACCGACAGGCATTCCACCAGCATACGCCAGCCCTGACCGGCCATCTTCGGCCCGCCGATGATATAGTCGATAGGCACAAAGATATCGTTGCCGCGCGTCGGGCCGTTCTGGAACGGCACGTTGAGCGGGAAGTGGCGGCGACCGATTTCCACGCCCGGCGTGTTCGTCGGGATCAGCGCACAGGTAATGCCGAGCTCTTGCTCGCCGCCCAGCAGACGATCCGGGTCAGAGAGTTTAAACGCGAGGCCCAGCACGGTGGCGATAGGCGCGAGCGTAATGTAGCGCTTGTTCCAGGTGAGGCGCATACCGAGCACCTGCTCGCCCTGCCACTCGCCCATGCAAACCACGCCGGTATCCGGAATGGCGCCCGCATCGGAGCCCGCTTCAGGACTGGTCAGCGCGAAGCAGGGAATTTCCACGCCACGCGCCAGGCGCGGCAGGTAGTGGTTCTTCTGCGCTTCGGTGCCGTAGTGTTGCAGCAGTTCGCCAGGGCCGAGGGAGTTTGGCACGCCGACGGTGATGGCGAGAATGCCGGAGACGCCGGAGAGTTTTTGCAGCACGCGGGACTGCGCGTAAGCCGAGAACTCCAGACCGCCGTACTCTTTTTTGATGATCATCGCAAAAAAGCGATGCTCTTTCAGGAACGCCCACAGCTCCGGCGGCAGATCCGCCATTTCATGCGTTATCTGGAAGTCATTCGCCATGCGGCACGCTTCTTCCACCGGGCCGTCAATAAACGCCTGCTCTTCGGCGGTCAGCTTCGGCTGCGGGTAGTTATGCAGCTTCTGCCAGTCCGGGTTGCCGCGGAACAGATCGCCTTCCCACCAGGTCGTCCCGGCGTCGATCGCTTCTTTCTCCGTGCGCGACATTGGCGGCATCACTTTACGAAAGCCGCGGAACACGGGCGCGGAGATCAGAGACTTACGCACCGGCGTAAGGTTCAACGGCACCAGAATAATCGCCAGCGGCACCAGCAGCCACAGCGACCACAAGCCGACGGCGCCCAGGGCGGCGGTCCAGGCGAGCAGGATCAGGCTGCTGAGTGGCAGGCTGACGCGATGGTAAAACAGCGCACCGATAAGAACGAGGGTGGCAACGATACTCAAGATCATCATAAAGAAAAGCTCCCTTGCTTGTAGGAGGTCTGACCACTTGTGATGATATGGTTGTAGAGGATGTTGCTTTTTTTAGCAATGCGTTCACAAAATAATTACAACCTGGCTCACATTGTTGCCGCACGTAAACGCAAAACCTGTACGCCTGGCGCGGCGTAGCGCTTCTCGCTCCCGGCACTATCCGCTACACTGCATCCGGTTACTTTTTAATGCTGAAGGATATCCCTCATGTACCAGGATCTGATTCGTAACGAGCTGAACGAAGCGGCCGAAACGCTGGCTAACTTTCTGAAAGATGAAGCCAATATTCACGCTATCCAGCGTGCGGCGGTGCTGCTGGCGGACAGCTTTAAAGCGGGCGGCAAAGTGCTCTCGTGCGGCAACGGCGGTTCGCACTGCGACGCGATGCACTTCGCCGAAGAGCTGACCGGGCGCTACCGTGAAAACCGTCCGGGCTACCCGGCGATCGCCATTTCCGACGTCAGCCACATCTCCTGCGTCGGCAACGATTTCGGTTACGACCACATCTTCTCCCGCTATGTCGAAGCGGTAGGGCGCGAGGGCGATGTCCTGCTCGGCATTTCTACCTCCGGCAACTCCGGCAACGTGATTAAAGCGATTGACGCCGCGCGCGCCAAAGGCATGAAAGTCATCACGCTGACCGGTAAAGACGGCGGCAAAATGGCGGGAACGGCGGATGTGGAAATTCGCGTGCCGCATTTCGGCTATGCTGACCGTATTCAGGAAATTCACATTAAAGTGATCCACATCCTGATCCAGCTTATCGAAAAAGAGATGGTCAAAGCCTGATAAGGCGCTGTCGCCGGACGCGCTCGACGCACGACCGGCTTGCCCCAGTGACGCCTTCCGACAGGAAGGCGGCGTGTGATGAGGTGATCTATGTGCGAACTGCTCGGGATGAGCGCCAACGTGCCGACGGATATCTGCTTTAGCTTTACCGGCCTCGTGCAGCGGGGCGGGGGAACCGGCCCGCATAAAGACGGCTGGGGCATTACCTTCTACGAAGGCAAAGGCTGTCGCACCTTTAAAGATCCGCAACCGAGCTACAACTCGCCCATCGCGAAGCTGGTGCAGGACTACCCGATCAAATCCTGTTCCGTAGTGGCCCATATTCGTCAGGCGAACCGCGGCGAAGTGGCGCTGGAAAACACGCACCCGTTTACCCGCGAGCTATGGGGCCG
Organism: Cronobacter turicensis z3032; assembly: GCA_000027065.2. Lineage (NCBI taxonomy): Bacteria > Pseudomonadati > Pseudomonadota > Gammaproteobacteria > Enterobacterales > Enterobacteriaceae > Cronobacter > Cronobacter turicensis. Next base: position 916,205 of record FN543093.2, read on the forward strand.
CAACTGGACTTATGCCCATAACGGCCAGCTTACTGGCTATCGCTCGCTCGATACCGGCCCGTTTCGCCCGATTGGCGAAACCGACAGTGAAAAAGCGTTCTGCTGGCTGCTGCATAAACTCACCACGCGCTACCCGCGAACGCCAGGCAACATGACGGCGGTCTTTCGCTATATCGCGGAGCTGGCGGGCGAACTGCGGGAGAAGGGCGTGTTCAATATGCTGCTGTCCGACGGGCGCTATGTGATGGCGTTCTGCTCCACCAATCTCTTCTGGATAACGCGCCGCGCGCCGTTTGGCGTGGCCAAACTGCTCGATCAGGATGTGGAAATTGATTTTCAGGAGGAGACCACACCGAATGATGTGGTCACGGTGATCGCCACTCAGCCGCTGACGGGCAATGAAACCTGGCACAAAATCATGCCAGGCGAGTGGGCGTTATTTTGTCTCGGGGAGCGTATAGTTTGACGCCAGCTGCGGGTGCACCACGCTGCTGCTGAGCGGCTTGCTGACCACGTAGCTGCCATTCACCACCGAAACCACCGGCGGCTGACGTGTCGTCATAAAGTAATCGTAGCCGGGCTTAAGCTGTTTCCAGAAGCCGATATAGTACGAATACTTGTGGCGCTCCATATTGGCGTCGGTCATGCGGAACGGATAGATGCTGACCTGCACGTTCGGCTGACCAAATACCAGCGCGCCGGTGACGAACTGGAAAATCTCATCGATATTTTTATCGGTCATCGCGTAGCAACCCACGGAAACGCACGCGCCGTGGATCATCAGATATTTCCCTTCATACCCGTTAGCGCGGTCAAAGGCGTTCGGAAAACCGATATTGATCGCTTTATAAAAACGGCTGTCGGGTTTGAGCTGGCTGCGTTGCACGCTATAGAAGCCTTCCGGGCTTTTGAAATCGCCCTGACGGCGTTTCGGCCCAAGACCGCCGGAATAGTTGCAGATGTTATAGCTATCCAGTAACTGATACTGCTCGCCCATCTTGACGTACAGCTCAAGCTTGCGCTCTTCCTTAAAGATCTGGATATAAACCGGGGAACCCATTAACTGCTGTTTTAATTCTTTTTTTATTGGGGTGACGCTGTCGCTACTGACTGTACTGGCCCATGAAAAGCACGACACCAGAAGCATCGCAATTAACAATGCGATTTTACGCATACTGCTTGTTTCCTTGATAAAGCTAAGACCGATGCCGAAAGGCGAAGGGATCCAAAATAAGACTATTCTGGTTCAGGAGCGCTCACATTAGCACCGCTATTATTTTTCGCAAGCGCTGCCTGCTGCGTTTACAATTAAGTTCCGCTTAACTTCCTTGCGCCCCACAGAATTTACTCAATTACGGTCGAATAAGGAAGGTCGCCGCCGCAGTACGGCGGCGTTATTCGATTAACGCGCGCGGGCGCTGAACTGGCCCGGCGAATCAACCATCACGCCGTCCGCGTTCAGCTCCACGGCTTTCTGGTAATCCTGCGGCGAGTTCACGCCAAACAAAATAATGTGCGCGTCGCCGTGGGAGCGGAAACAGTCCATCGCCTCTTTATCCCACGTCAGCGTGGCCGGTGAAACGCCTTCGCCAAGCGTGAATTTCTCCACCACTTCCACTTTGCGGTTCAGCTCCAGGCCGTACCAGCGTGATGGTTCATCGGCACCCGGCACCGGGCACTGATGCGCGAGGGACACGTTCGCGAGCCGGGTGCGGGTTTCGCTGCGGGTGGCGAAGCGCGCAATGGCTGGGGGCAGCGCCTGGAGATACTTATCTTCGGTGGAGTAGACGCGCACCCGCCCGAGGCTGTGCGTTTTCTCCAGTACCGCCAGAAGCTGTTGCCCCATGACGCCCGGCGCGGCATCCGGCGATTTAATGTCGATGTAAAATGGCGTCTGCGGCCATTTTTGCAGCACGCTCTCAAGCGTTGGGATCGTAGCCCCTTTGCCGCGCCACGGGTGTGTGTTGTCGCCCCATTTCCAGCCCGCATCCACGGCGCCCAGCTCTTGCGCCGTGAAACGGGAAACCGGGCCGCTGCTGTTGGTCAGCGCGCTTAAGTCGCTCGGACGGTAGAGCACCGGCACGCCATCTTTGCTGAGCTGCACCGTTACCCATATCGCGTCGGCGCGGTTTTCCAGCGCCAGCGCAATGGCGGGCAGGGTATTTTCCGGCGCGTCGCCGGTGCCGCCCCGGTGGGCTATCAATTGCGGGCTGGCGCAGGCCAGCGTGGCGGTGCTCAACAGCAGCGCGGCAAGCGAAACTCGAATCATGCTTTTCTCCTTAATCCCTGTGATTCAACGCAGTAGCAGCCATGTTGATATCACAGCTCTGTGACAGCCCGTGGCGGACAGTTGCCGCCGCGCCCATTTTTTGCCAGACTGTATGGACATACAGTGCGGGGTTTCGCGATGCGCAAAATCATTCATGTCGATATGGACTGCTTTTTCGCGGCGGTAGAGATGCGCGATAATCCAGCCCTGCGCGATATTCCGCTGGCGATTGGAGGCAGCCGCGAACGGCGCGGCGTTATCAGTACCGCCAACTACCCGGCGCGTAAATATGGCGTGCGCAGCGCGATGCCCACGGGCATGGCGCTCAAGCTCTGCCCGCATCTCACGCTGTTGCCGGGGCGTTTTGAGGCTTATAAAGAAGCGTCCGCCCATATCCGGGAAATATTCTCGCGCTATACCTCGCTGATTGAACCGCTCTCGCTCGACGAGGCTTATCTGGATGTCTCCCACAGCCCGCACTGTTATGGCTCGGCCACGCTGATGGCCAAAGAGATCCGCCAGACGATTTTCGACGAACTCCAGCTCACCGCGTCGGCGGGTATCGCGCCGATCAAATTCCTCGCCAAGATCGCCTCCGATCTCAACAAGCCCAACGGGCAGTATGTGATCACGCCTGAAGAGGTGCCGGCGTTTTTGCGCACGCTGCCGCTTGGCAAGATCCCAGGCGTCGGCAAAGTGACGGCGGCGAAGCTTGAGAGCCTCGGCCTGCGCACCTGCGAGGATGTGCAGAAGAGCGATCTCGCCGCGCTGCTCAAGCGCTTTGGCAAGTTCGGGCGTGTATTGTGGGAGCGTAGCCAGGGGATAGACGACCGGGAGATCAGCAGCGACAGGCAGCGTAAATCGGTCGGCGTCGAGCGTACCCTGGCGGAAGATATTCATGAATGGGCGGAGTGCGAGGCGATCGTGGAGCGGCTCTACCCGGAGCTTGAACGCCGCCTCGCCGCCGTTCAGCCGGATCTGCGCATCGCCCGCCAGGGTGTGAAGCTGAAATTTAATGATTTCCAGCTCACCACGCAGGAGCACGTCTGGCCGAAGCTTAACAAAGAGGATCTGCTCGCCACGGCGCGCAAAACCTGGGAAGAGCGCCGCAGCGGGCGCGGCGTGCGGCTGGTGGGGCTGCATGTGACGCTGCTCGACCCGCAAATCGAGCGGCAGCTGGTGCTGGGGCTGTAGGGGCTTATCCTCGGGCCCGGTGGGTGCGCTTCGCTTACCCACCCTACGTGATGATAACCGTCGGGAAGCGTAGGGCGGGTAAGCGTCAGCGCACCCGCCGCTGACACCCGCCACCGAACCCCTACCTGAACTAATAGTTATCCGCGATCCCTCATTGTACCGGCATACCGCACTCGTTATGATGCAGGCCGTTTTTCCCATTCTCTTCATCTGCAAAGGAGGCACATCATGACTTACACCACGCTGATTACGCTTTGCAGACTGACCCAGGACTAATTCCGCTTTTTTCATTGCCCGGGTTTTCGTCTGCCACATCCTTATTTTTTTCCACATTATGGATTGGTATATGGGCAATTTTATTCGTCCCTTGTCTGACGCTGTCGCATATCTTGCGTCGGACGATCTCTGGATTGAAAGCGCCGCCACGCAACAACTGTTAACCACCGCCAGGCTTGCGGGAATGACTCGCGTGGTCGGCATGCCGGATCTGCATCCGGGGCGTGGTTACCCCATCGGCGCGGCCTTTTTCTCCGTTACTCGTTTTTACCCGGCGCTGGTGGGTAATGACATCGGCTGCGGCATGGCGCTGTGGCAAACCTCGCTGTTAACCCGCAAGCTCAACCTCGATAAACTCGAAAAGCGCCTGCAAACCTACAGCGATATCGCCCCGACCGACTGGCTGGAAGCGGCGCTGCCGCCGTCGCTTGCTGCGCACCCGTATGCGGCGTCGCTCGGCTCGGTGGGCGGCGGCAATCACTTTGCGGAGCTGCAGCAAATCGACAGCGTCTATGACGACGACGCGATTGAGGCGCTCGGCATTCGCCCTGCGCAGCTCCTGTTGTTGGCGCACAGCGGCTCGCGCGGCTTTGGCCAGCAGATCCTGCGCGCCCACGTTGAGCGCTTCTCCCACGACGGGCTGGACGCGGGCAGCGAGGAGGCCAGCGAGTATCTGGCGCAGCATCAGCTGGCGCTCGATTTCGCGGTCGCCAACCGTGCGCTCATCGCGCGTCGTTTGCTGGCGCATATCAAAGAGACCGGCGAGCCGGTGCTTGATGTTAACCATAACCTGCTTGCGCCTTACACCTTAGGCGACACGCAGGGCTGGCTGCATCGTAAAGGTGCGACGCCCGCCAGTCTCGGCCCGGTCGTTATCCCTGGATCGCGCGGCGATTACAGCTATCTGGTGCAGCCGACGGGCGGCAGCGAGGCGCTCGATTCGCTGGCGCACGGCGCGGGCCGTAAATGGATGCGTACCGAGTGCAAAGGCCGTCTTTCCGGTAAATTCAGTCCGGCGCAGCTCTCCCGCACGGCCTTTGGCAGCCGGGTGATTTGTCGCGACCGTCAGCTTATCTACGAAGAAGCGCCGCAGGCGTATAAATCGATAGAGAGTGTAATGCAGTGCCTGACGGGCGCGGGGCTGGTGAAGCCGCTTGCACGCCTGAAACCGGTGCTGACCTTAAAAACCAGCGGGGAGCGAAGCGAATGATCTTATTGCAACTCTCTTCCGCTCAGGGGCCGGACGAATGTTGTCTGGCCGTCAGTAAGGCGCTGGAGGCGCTGCGCAAAGAGGCGGCGCAGGCGGATGTCGCGCTGTCGGTAATAGAAGAAGAGCCAGGGCCCCGCGCTGGTACGCTGCGTTCGGCGCTGGTCTCGCTTGAAGGCGAAAATGCGCAACCGCTCGCGCAGCGCTGGTGCGGGACATTACAGTGGATATGCGAAAGCCCGTATCGCCCGCGTCATGCCCGTAAAAACTGGTTTATCGGCGCGGCGGTGTTTACGCCGGTGGGTGATATGCCGCAAAGCGACATTCGTTTTGACGCGTTGCGCGCGTCCGGGCCGGGCGGACAGCACGTCAACAAAACCGACTCGGCGATACGCGCCACGCATGTGGCGAGCGGCATTAGCGTGAAGGTGCAGTCAGAGCGCAGCCAGCATGCCAATAAAAGGCTGGCGACGCTGTTGATTGCGCATAAGCTCGAAGAGCAGCGCGACGCGCAGAGCGCAGGTCAAAAAGCGCAGCGGCGGTGGTTTCATCATCAAATAGCGCGCGGCAATCCCACGCGGTGTTTTACGGGGAAAGGTTTTACGCCGGTGAAGTGATCGCGGCCGTGTTAAAGGTGGGCGCGCCAGACTGGAAGGTGGGTGCGCTCACGCTTACCCACCCTGGATGATGATAACCGTCGGGAAGCGTAGAGCGGGTAAGCGCAGCGCACCCGCCGTTGACACCCACCTTTCAAACTCGCCGTTTCCCGCCACGGCAAAAAAACCACAACAAAAAAGGCGGCCCCAGGGCCGCCTTTCTTTTGCATCAAACGTTTATTTCGCCGGGATCGCTTTCAGCAGTTCGGTCAGCAGTGTCCAGTAGTGGCCCACGCTTTCGATATGTACCTGCTCATCCGGCGAGTGCGGCCCGGTAATGGTCGGCCCGATAGACACCATATCCATCTGCGGGTACGGCTTTTTGAACAGCCCGCACTCCAGACCGGCGTGGATCACCTGGATATTCGGCGTCTTGTTAAACAGACGCTGATAGGTTTCACGCACCAGCGCCATCACCGGCGAGCTGGCGTCCGGCTGCCAGCCAGGGTAGCTGCCTTTGGCCGCGGTTTTCGCGCCAGCCAGCGCGCCGAGCGATTCCAGCATGCTCACTACATACTCTTTCCCGCTGTCGATAAGCGAGCGGATCAGGCAGATGATTTCCGCCTGCTCGTCGGTCATGGTCACCACGCCCACGTTCAGGGAGGTTTCCACCACGCCTTTCGCCACGTCAGAGTTGCGAATCACCCCGTTCGGCGTCGCGTTCAGCAGCGCGATAAACGCATCGCGGCTCTGCGCGGTCAGCGCGGTTTTATCGGTCGTAGCCGCTTCCAGCACAACGGTAATGTTCTTCTCTTTAACGGACAGCTCGTTTTTCAGGATATCGAGATAGGTATTCGCCAGCGTTTTCAGCTCGCCTGCGTTAGCGGCGGGCACCGCAACGGTCGCGAACGCTTCACGCGGGATGGCGTTACGCAGCGTGCCGCCGTTGAAATCCACCAGACGCAGATCCAGCGCCTGCGCATGTCCGCACAGGAAACGCGCCAGCAGTTTGTTGGCGTTGCCGAGACCCAGATGAATATCGCCGCCGGAGTGGCCGCCCTTCAGGCCTTTGAGCGTCAGTTTGAACGTCTCAAAACCGGCCGGGATAGCTTCGCGGGAGAGCGGCAGCGTGGAGATAAAATCGATACCGCCAGCGCAACCCATGTAGATTTCGCCTTCTTCTTCGGAATCGGTATTAATGAGGATATCGGCCTGCAGCCAGCCTGCCTGCAAACCAAACGCGCCGTCCATCCCGGCTTCTTCGGTCATGGTCAGCAGCACTTCCAGCGGGCCGTGTACGACGCTGTCATCCGCCAGCACCGCGAGCGCGGACGCCATACCGATGCCGTTATCCGCGCCAAGCGTGGTGCCGCGCGCTTTCACCCATTCGCCATCGATATACGGCTGGATAGGGTCTTTCGTGAAATCATGAACGGTGTCGTTATTTTTCTGCGGCACCATATCGAGGTGCGCCTGCAGCACGACCGGCTTGCGGTTTTCCATGCCGGCGGTGGCCGGTTTGCGAATTAAAATGTTGCCCACCTGATCGCGCTCGGCGAACAGGCCTTTTTCCTTCGCCCAGCCCATGATGTGTTCGGCGAGTTGTTCTTCATGGTAGGAAGGATGCGGAATGGAGCAGATTTTCGCGAAAATATCCCACAGCGGTTGAGGGGAGAGTTGAGACAGTTCAGACACGTTAAGTCTCCTTGACTGGGCCCGATGCAGCGCGGCGTACGGGCCTCTGGGTTATCGTTGTGATGTGCCGCAAGACGGGCCTGGGCAATAGCCCGAGAATACCACTTTCTTTTATGCCGTGCAGACCAAAGCGAGTAAAAACCACGGCCCATGCCGCGTGGCACTGGTTTTTAGCGGCTCAGATCTCTATAATCTCGCGCAACCTATTTTCCCCCTGAACACTTTTTAAGCCGTTTTTTAAACTGGCCGGGACACTTCACATGAGCGAAAAATACGTTGTCACCTGGGATATGTTACAGATCCACGCGCGCAAGCTGGCGAGCCGCCTGCTGCCTGCCGATCAGTGGAAAGGCATTATCGCCGTCAGCCGCGGCGGTCTGGTGCCTGGCGCACTGCTGGCGCGCGAACTGGGTATCCGTCACGTTGATACCGTCTGTATCTCCAGCTACGACCATGACAACCAGCGCGAACTGAAAGTTATCAAGCGCGCAGAAGGCGATGGTGAAGGCTTTATCGTGGTGGACGATCTGGTGGATACCGGCGGCACCGCAGTGGCTATTCGTGAGATGTACCCGAAAGCCCGCTTCGTGACGATTTTCGCTAAACCGGCAGGCCAGCCGCTGGTGGATGACTACGTCATCGATATCCCGCAGGACACCTGGATCGAGCAGCCGTGGGATATGGGCGTGGTCTTCGTACCGCCGCTGTCCGGCCGTTAATCCCGTCCTTACGCATCTTTACGCCCGGCAATGCCGGGCGTTTTTGTTTTTATCCGCCGCCTGCGAGTACAATCATGTTTTGTGCTGTTTTTACGGAGGCAGAAAGCATGTCGCAGGCCAATCTGAGCGAAACCCTGTTTAAGCCGCGGTTTAAATACCCCGAAACCTCGACGCTGGTGCGTCGTCTTCAGCACGCGCCGCCTCCGGTGATTCAGTCCACGCTGGACGGTAAAACGGTGCCGCAGTGGTATCGCATGATTAACCGGCTGATGTGGGTCTGGCGCGGCGTCGATCCGCTGGAAATTCTCGACGTACAGTCGCGTATCGTACTGAGCGACGCGGAACGCACCGATCCCGCGCATTACGATACGGTCATCGGCTATCGCGGCGGCAACTGGATTTTTGAGTGGTCGAAGCAGGCGATGGCGTGGCAGCAGCGCGCCGGACAGGAAACCGACGAAGAGGCCATCGGCAAGGCCTGGCTGATGGCTTCCACGCTCTACAGCATAGCCGCCTATCCGCACCTGAAAGGCGACACACTTGCCGAGCAGGCGCAGGTGCTGGCGAACCGCGCTTATGAGGAAGCCGCCACGCGGCTCTCCGGCGAACTGCGCGAGCTGGAATTCCCGATCCCTGGTGGCGCGACCATCACTGGCTTTCTGCATCTTCCCAAAGGCGGGCAGGGGCCGTTCCCGACCGTCCTGATTTGCGGCGGGCTGGACGCGCTGCAAAGCGACTACTTTAATCTTTTTGAGCGTTACTTCGCGCCGCTCGGCATCGCGATGCTCACGATTGATATGCCCTCGGTCGGCGCGTCGTCCAAATGGACGCTGACGCAGGATTCCAGCCTGCTGCATCAGCACGTGCTTCAGGCCCTGCCGAACCTGCCGTGGGTCGATCATACCCGCGTGGCGGCGTTGGGTTTCCGCTTCGGGGCGAACGTGGCGGTGCGGCTTGCTTATCTGGAGGCGCCGCGTCTGAAGGCGGTGGCGTGCATCGGCCCGATAGTGCATCAGCTCTTCAGCGATCCGGCGCGTCAGAATCAGGTGCCGGAGATGTATATGGATGTGCTGGCGAGCCGCCTTGGCATGTATGACGCCTCGGATAACGCGCTGCGTATCGAGCTCAACCGCTATTCGCTGAAAACGCAGGGGCTGCTCGGCCGCCGCTGCCCGACGCCCATGCTCGCAGGCTACTGGAAAAACGACATTTTCAGCCCGGAGGATGAGTCGCGTTTAATCGTGTCGTCATCTGTGGACGGTAAACTCCTGGAGATCCCCACTTCGCCGGTATACAGCAACTTTGATAAGGCGCTGCATCAGATTTCCGGGTGGGTAAACCATAAATTGCGTTAATGATTTGCTAATTTCCATTGGTTTGGTAAAACAATGGCTTCACAAAAGGAGATCGCAATGACGTTACCGAGTGGACACCCGAAAAGCAGGATGATTAAGAAATTCACTGCCCTTGGCCCGTATATTCGGGAAGAGCAGTGTGAAGGCAACCGCTTCTTCTTTGATTGCCTGGCTGTTTGCGTCAACGTCAAACCAGCGCCGGAGAAGCGTGAATTCTGGGGCTGGTGGATGGAGCTGGAAGCGCACGAAGACCATTTCACCTACACCTGGCAGTTCGGCCTGTTTGATAAAGAGGGCGACTGGACAGCGGTCCCTATCAAAGAGGACGAGGTCAAAGAAAAGCTGGCGCAGACGCTACGCGGTTTTCACGAAAGACTGCGCGCGCTGCTCGCCTCGATGGATTTAAAACTGGAGCCGGTAACAGAAGATCTGAAGCTTTCTGCATAAGCCGCATTTCAGTTAATACTTAAATAACGCATAAAAAATAACCCCGCCGACGCGGGGTTATTTTTTTCGTAGCCACAGTTTTTATTCAGGCGCGGCGTATTTCCGCGCCTGAGATTAATCAGAACTGATAGTTCAGGCCGACAGCAACAATGTCGTCGGTAGAAATTTTCAGGCGACGCGTCACGTCGTCTTCATCAATCTGGTTAATTTTGTAATCCACAAACGCGGACATATTTTTGTTGAAGTAGTAGGTCGCGCCCACGTCAACATAATTCACCAGATCCTGGTCGCCGATACCGTTTTCGATATCTTTGCCTTTCTGCATCACGTAGCCGAGAGACGGACGCAGACCGAAGTCGAACTGGTACTGGACCACGGCTTCGAAGTTCTGGGTTTTGTTAGCAAAGCCCTGATCGGCGGCGACAGCGCCTTTAATCGGGGTCATGTTGCGGGTTTCAGAATACATCACCGCCAGGTACAGGTTATTGGCGTCATACTTCGCGCCAGCGGCCCAGGCGTCTGCGCGCTCGCCGCCGCCCAGGGCTTTCAGCTCCTGCACGTTGGTACGGTCAGAGGTAGTGTAAGCGCCGCCCAGGACGAAATCGCTGCCGCCGAAGTCATAGGTCAGCGAGGTGCCGAAGCCGTCGCCGTTCGCGGTGGAGTAATCAGAGCGCTCGTTTTTGCCCTGGTATTGCAGGGTCATGTTCAGGCCGTCGACAGCGCCGAAGAAATCGCTGTTACGGTAGGTCGCGACGCCAGAGGTACGTTTGGTCATGAAGTTATCGGTTTTCGCGGAGGAGTCGCCGCCGAATTCCGGGAACATATCGGTCCAGGCTTCCACGTCATACAGGGCGCCCAGGTTGCGGCCGTAATCCAGCGAGCCAAAATCTTTCACTTTCAGACCCGCGAATGCCAGACGCGTTTTCTGGGAGCCGTCGTTTTCGGCGCGGTTGCCGGCGATCTCATATTCCCACTGGCCGTAACCGGTCAGGTCGCTGTTGACCTGCGTTTCGCCTTTGAAGCCCAGACGCGCGTAAGTTTTATCGCCGTCGTTGCTCGCGTCGTCGCTCATATAATGCATGGCTTTTACGCGACCATAAATATTGACTTTATTTCCGTCTTTATTAAACACCTCTGCGGCCTGAACAGCAGAAGACGCAACAATACCCATCACCACTAATGCCAGAGTGCTCTTTTTCATCATTAATCCCAATCATTATTTACGCGCTAAAATTCGCGGGTCAAAGACCTGTGAAAAAACAAGATGGGTTTTAACGGTCGGATATGAAAAAAATATGACAAAGTAAGATAAATTTTAAAAAGATATATTTTTCGTAAACTGTAATAAAAACATCAAACAGCGCCGCTATCCTTGCCGGTTCGCCAGCGCGGCGTGCGGTTTTTCCGGCCAGGAGTTGGCAAGGGCGCGCTCTCCTGTTACAACGTCGTTTTGGGTTTAATTTTTCCAATTTCGTTGATACGGCAAAACATCATGAGTAACAGCCAGACCCTGGTGGTGAAACTGGGGACCAGCGTCCTGACCGGCGGCTCCCGCCGCCTGAATCGCGCCCATATTGTCGAACTGGTGCGCCAGTGCGCGCAGCAGCACGCCGCCGGGCATCGCATTGTCATCGTCACGTCCGGGGCGATTGCCGCCGGGCGCGAGCACCTGGGCTACCCGGAACTGCCGGCGACCATCGCCTCCAAGCAGTTGCTGGCGGCCGTCGGGCAGAGCCGTCTGATCCAGCTCTGGGAACAGCTTTTTTCAATTTACGGCATCCACGTGGGGCAGATGCTGCTGACTCGCGCGGATATGGAAGATCGCGAGCGCTTTCTGAACGCCCGCGACACGCTCACCGCGCTGCTGGATAACCGCATCGTGCCGGTGATTAACGAAAACGACGCGGTCGCCACGGCGGAAATCAAAGTCGGCGATAACGATAACCTTTCGGCGCTGGCGGCAATTCTGGCGGGCGCCGATAAACTGCTGCTGCTGACCGACCAGCAGGGCCTCTTCACCGCCGATCCGCGCAACAACCCGCAGGCTGAGCTGATTCAGGATGTTTACGGCATCGACGACACGCTGCGCGCGATTGCGGGCGACAGCGTCTCCGGTCTTGGCACCGGCGGCATGGGCACCAAGCTTCAGGCCGCGGACGTCGCGGGCCGCGCGGGTATCGAAACCGTGATTGCGGCGGGCAGCAAGCCGGGCGTGATTAACGATGTTATCGAAGGGCTGCCGGTCGGCACGCGCTTCCACCCGCAGCAGACGCCGCTGGAGAACCGCAAGCGCTGGATCTTCGGCGCGCCGCCCGCCGGCGAAATCACCGTCGACGAGGGCGCGCAGTCGGCCATTCTGGAGCGCGGCAGTTCGCTACTGCCGAAAGGCATTAAAAGCGTGACCGGAAACTTTTCGCGCGGCGAAGTGATTCGCATCCGTAATCTGGAAGGGCGCGACATCGCCCACGGCGTCTCCCGCTATAACAGCGACGCGCTGCGCCGCATCGCCGGACACCACTCGCAGCAGATTGACGCCATTCTCGGCTATGAATATGGCCCGGTAGCGGTTCACCGCGACGACATGATCACCCAATAAGGAGCCTGCCATGCTGGAGCAGATGGGCCAGGCGGCTAAAGCCGCCTCATATCAGATGGCGCTGCTCTCCTCGCGCGAGAAAAATCGCGTGCTGGAGAAAATCGCCGACTATTTAGAAGCGAACGCCGAAGAGATTTTACTCGCCAACGAGCAGGATCTGCTGGAGGCGCGCCGCAGCGGGCTGAGCGAGGCGCTGTTAGATCGTCTGGCGCTCAACCCGCCGCGTTTACACGCCATTGCGAACGACGTGCGCCAGGTGTGTCATCTCGCCGATCCGGTAGGGCAGGTGATGGACGGCGGCCTGCTGGAAAGCGGCCTGCGCATCGAGCGTCGCCGCGTGCCGCTCGGCGTGGTCGGCGTGATTTATGAAGCGCGCCCGAACGTGACGGTGGATGTCGCCTCGCTGTGCCTGAAAACCGGCAACGCGGCGATTCTCAGAGGCGGCAAAGAAACCTGGCGCACCAACGCGGCGACCGTCAAAGTTATCCAGAAAGCGCTGGAAGAGTGCGGCCTGCCCGCCGCGGCCGTTCAGGCCATCGAAAGCCCGGACCGTGCGCTGGTCAGTGAAATGCTGCGCATGGACAAATACATCGACATGCTGATCCCGCGCGGCGGGGCAGGGCTGCATAAGCTCTGCCGCGAACAGTCGACCATTCCGGTTATTACCGGCGGCATCGGCGTGTGCCATATTTTCGTTGATGAAACGGCGGAATTCGCGCCCGCGCTCAACATTATCACCAATGCCAAAACCCAGCGCCCGAGCACCTGTAACACGGTGGAGACGCTGCTGGTGCATGAGGCCATTGCAGAACGTTTCCTGCCGGAACTGAGCCGCGCGATGCATGAACGTGGCGTGACGCTGCACGCCGATGCGCGCGCGCTGGCGCTGCTTTCCGGCGGCCCGGCGACTGCTGTGGCGGTGCAGCCGGAAGCGTTCGACGACGAATGGCTGTCGCTCGATCTTAACGTGAAGCTGGTGGCAGGCATCGACGAGGCCATCGCGCATATTCGCGAGCACGGCACCCAGCATTCGGACGCCATTCTCACCCGCACGCTGCGCCACGCCGACCGTTTCGTGAATGAAGTGGATTCGTCCGCGGTGTACGTGAACGCCTCGACGCGCTTTACCGACGGCGGGCAGTTTGGTCTTGGCGCCGAAGTGGCCGTCAGCACGCAGAAGCTTCACGCCCGCGGCCCGATGGGCCTCGAAGCGCTGACCACCTACAAGTGGATCGGCTACGGCGACGATACGATTCGTGCTTAACTGAGGGCCGGGTGATGCAAAAATCGCCGCTTGATTCGCAAGGGCATTGACGTATCACCCGCTTTTACATAACCTTTTACCCCGTGCTCACGCACACCCTTTCTCAGGGCCGATATAGCTCAGTTGGTAGAGCAGCGCATTCGTAATGCGAAGGTCGTAGGTTCGACTCCTATTATCGGCACCATCTAAGAAAATCAATCACTTAGCGTCAAAAATCTAAAGGATTGTATCTTTCATTATCATCCTTGATAACACTTGGTAAACGCCTTTGCGTTGTATCGGCTCAAGGATTGTACAACGCACTGGCGGGTAGTTACCAGGCTCAAGCCCGAACAGCATTAGAAATTTTGACATCCCTTGAAGCTGGAAGAGTTGCCGGACTCTCTAAACACATCACTTGAACCCTTAGCGATACGTTCCGCGCTTCGTGCGGCGCTTACACGTCGAGATGAAGTTGCAGAGAATAAACAGGCGTAATGTTGGGAAGACTAACCGGATCGGGAAAGAATCCGGCTCTGCCACGTTTTCGATCACCGGAGTATAACGATCACCTGATAAGAGAACGTGCTAAGGCTTTATCCTCCCTGCGAAGGGATTACACCCTGCGGAAGCGCTACGCGCCGCCTTTTCTTATGTTCCCAACACGGCACGTAATGGTCATTTATTATCTGCACCATTGTAACTTTCCTCGTAATGTCTCTCTGCTGTACGTTGAGCGCTGGCAGATTCAGCGGAGGGGATATCATGTCAAAAGCTAACCAAAAAGCAGCTACGAAGCGCAATAACCGACAGATAGACGCTCGTAAATTCCTGGCTACACCGGAGGGAAAAGCCTGGCTTGCTAGGAAGCAGCAGGAAGAAGCAGAGGTCAAAATAGCGCGAGCGGCTAACGCTTTGTTTTGAGAGTCTTGAAAGCGACGAGCTGTAGTGTTTCGCACTTTATACCCAAGTGAATGGAATCTTCTATGAGGTGAAATGTTGAGTTAGAATATGTTGGATAAGACCATGGAGAGTTTATGGACACTGAACTGATATCTGGCTTGGTTGGTGCTGTCATAGGTGGTTTATTCACACTATGGGGAACAATGATCGAAGGTAGACGACAGCAAAGAGAAAGCGATGAGCAAGCTAAACTTAGTAAGCTAAATGTACTGATTGGGATCAAGGCTGAGATAACATCTTTAAATGATGTATATAGTAAACGAATGGTAAAAACTATCGAGTCTTACGACTGCACTGTTCCCTTCGATCACTTATTTCCGATAACACAAAATAACTTCTCATTTTACGAAAGTAATGCAACTGAATTGGCATCAGTGGATGAGAAAACTTTGAAAGCTGTTGTGGGATTTTATGCGAGCGCAAGGAGTTTGGTTGATTCTTATCAAATGAATAATGTTCTTATTGTGGAGTTAAAACGACAACAAACTGTATATCTCGAAACACAATCAGACGTACACAAAGCGAGCTTTCATAATTCATGGGCAACCTGTGTAGGATACGGTAAAGGATTAAAAGAAATCCACAACGAAGTCATGAACAAGATTACTGATTGCCTTGGCATTTTAGATTCGAACATAAGCGATCTTTATAAGGAAGAGAAAATAACGCTGCTTCGTAAAATCAAAAAGTTTTTAGCATTCGAAAAGTGAATTTTGTTAATAAACTTAATTTTGAGAGGAGTTATGAAGGGTATCTGTAAACTATGCCTTGAAGAGAAAGATTTAATGGAATCTCATAGCATTCCGAGAAGTTATTTCAAGCGTTTGAAGAAAAGTGACTCACAATTGATTATATTTCAGAAAGGAAGCAAACCGAAACGAGAAAATGTAGACCCTAAAGAGCCGCTACTATGTTTCGAATGTGAGCAGTTTATCAGCAATGAGTATGAATCGTATGGAACAAGGTTATTGAGAAATCATCATAATATTCGTAAAAATTCTGACCATATAATCATCAACTCATTTGATTATAAGCGATTCTATCTATTCTTATTGAGCATACTATGGCGAGCATCCATCTCTAAAAGCGTTCATTATTCAACCGTTAATGGTGTTCCTGAGTTGGATGACTTGATGAGGCATTGTATTAAAAACAAGCAAGTGCGTATAAATAAATTAAGTCACTTGAAGGTGGATAATTTCATTCGAATTTGTGTTTTTAGATTGATTGACACCACGAATAAAATTCCTGATTGTGTTATTAAAGCTATTCTTAGTAACTTTGCGTTTAGGAAAATGGATGAACTTGATGGCGTGGCATGGTACTTTATTGTAGAAGGGTTTGCGATATTCTTTATTTTCTCTGCTGGTAAAGATTATCATGATGTAATGAGAATGAGATTAAAATCGCAGTTGACTTCAGGAAGTCATCAGAAAATATTTAAGATTGATATTTTTCAATCGCCTTTTTTTGCAAAAATATTTATCGATTTGCTTAATGCTGCGAATGAAAATAAATAATTATTTTATAATTAATCATGGCCAACTCCCCGTTAATTAATACACCGCGATGTTAGTAATGTCTTCATAAGGCACATGAGGACATCCCCATAAAGAAGCGATTTTTCGACAAACAGGCCATCAGTATCCTCTGCGAAGCCGAAGCCGAAGCCGAAGCCGAAGCCGAAGCCGAAGCCGAAGCCGAAGCCGAAGCCGAAGCCGAAGCCGAAGCCGAAGCCGGGGTTACGACTCGGGAATTCTGCCGGAAGAAGTTTGACGGCATGGAAGTCCCCGAAGCCAAGTGGCTCAAGCCCCTTAATAGGAGACGCCCGCCTCAGGAAAGTACTCACTGAAGCCATGCTGAGGCACTTCAGGTGGCTGTGGGCTGAAAGTTCTGACGACAGACCAGAAGCGAAAAGCTGTAGAAATCATGTGCGAGGCGAAAGGTCTGTCGCAACGTCGTGCCTGTAAGCTGCAGGTCTGTAGCTGTCGATCTGCAGCTATAAGACTCAGTATGCTGCGGCTGATGCATATTTATCAGAGCGCATCACAGAATAGGCGCTCAATCGTTGTATCTAAACAGGGGCAGGTCATTACGGCGCTGCCACATGAAGGATTTGCCACTACCTTAGGATACGATGCAACGCATCCCGTCAGGGACTCTTCAATCATAATCATTTCATAAAAATAGTACTTTTATGAACCATAATAGTACCTTCGTGAACTATAAATAACATGTATCTTATTGATATATTTAGATTTTATTACCCATCTTCTTCTAGAAAGATGTTACTTAAAAGACTTAAAGTCTTTTAAGTAAAGGTGCATACTTCAAAAAACGCGATAATATTTCGATACGAGGTATGTATATGTCATTGGAAAATATGATAAAAATACTTGAAAGGTTAGCATCGATTTCTGACGATCTCACTAAATTGGCTCTCTCAATAGCCATCCTGCTTTTTGTCTACTCTTTTGTTGTAGGTAAGTGATATGAATTTTCTATGGAAACCAATGCCTTACTATATCATGAGAGATTGTGGTCTCTTAAAAAATTTTAAAAAAAACCAAGTATCTCAAGGTATATCGGCATTGAAAATTTTTATGCTGATTTGCCTAAAATCTGAGATTGATGAAAATGGTATTTATAGCGCTAACCTCACCTATGATCAAATTTCACAAATTTGTTCATTGAGCAGAAAATTGGTTAGCGATGGATTGCGTTTCCTGAAAGCCACTGGAGCTATTGAGGTTTCTGGCGACCGAAAGAAGAAGTATATTTTGCTGAATTGTGAGCGCAATGATGGTGTTCGAAGGGTTGCCAGATTTAGCTCTACTAATGGTCACTGGTGTAAGTTACCGTTTAAAGGCGTTGTTGATGAAAAAAACAGAATCACAGCCTTTGAGGCTATGACTAATAGGAGCGTACACGAACTTAATGCGCTGAGATTATTTTTGTACCTACTTATGGTCCGTTCCCGTGGATTTTCGCATTCCTTTGTAACATTAAAAAAAATTAAGACAAGACTATCAATAAATTATCAAGAGGTAATTATAGCAATTGGTTATCTTCAGTCTCTTGGTCTGGTGGTTAAGGTTGATGTTGGGACTAACTCAATCGGAAACTATGATGAGCGATTTTCAATTTCCTTTTTAGTTTGTGGCTGGGAAGGTCTTGAATGGAAGCCACGCTATCTTTCGGAGGAACAGGAGAAGAATCAGATAAATGATGTCTTCTAACCCTTTATGAAAGTGAATAAAACTGGCATTTTTTATGGGCATTAGATGTTTCTATACATCAATGATGGTCCTAACGTTCTTTTAATAAAAGAAGCACATCGTTTTGTTTGCCCAATTTCAGTAATTCGCCTCAAAAAGCTCGGCCTCCGAGCAGGCATCCTTAACTGTTCGTCCGGCTTCGGCGACTTAATTACAACGAGGATTTGGTGCTAAGTAAATCAGGCTTTACGCATGGCGAGCTCCTTCGTTGGCAGATTAAGTATGCCGGAATATGTCTAATGTTGATGGCACGGTTATGCGGGATACTTACAACTCCCCGACGGGTGTAATGGAAGTTCTGTACATAAATGAACTCCATAAAAAATCATTACCTGTACAAAAAAATTAATTTATAATTAGAGTGGTCGGGGCCATGATTTCGGAATTTTCATCATTTTACTGGTAATCAAATATAGCAAGGGGGATATTTACTTTGAGGCTGCTTTAATATGTCGCGATAGCATCTCAAGCCATTTTCTTAATTAACTATCCCGTCTTTAATAACACACCATTTTTTATTGGGTGCCCTAACAAAATAGCGTATTATTTTTGTCATTGAGCCCCGGCTCAATAAGCGAGACCCGAAAGTGCGCCAACACTTCCGGGCCTCTGACCACAAACGTTATACGGAGTAACGCTATGGCTAACGTCAATAGTAACACACCCGCACGCCCTGAAAATGAGGGCCATAATCTCAATCTGAACGCTCCCGCCACTCCGATGCCGCCGTCGGCGCATTCCAGAATGTTGAGCCTGCATACGCTGTGCGAAGTGCCGATCACGGCGGAAATGGATTTCTTCACGCTCGCCACGCTGTGTGAAGAGACGGTCAGCGAGCTGATTGAGTGTAAGGACGCGACGCTGTTTCTGGCGCTGGCCGGGAGACTGGCGCTGATGCTGGAATCCCTCGCCGCCGCGCTCGACAGACCGGTGCCGGCGCATCTGTTTGCCTCACTGACGGCCGATTCGCTCCCTTCAGAGGTGCCGTTCTGCATCGGCAGCGACGCGCAGATGCTGAGCCGCTACTGTAAAGCGCTGAATATGGCGTTGATAAGCCGCGCGCACCCGCCGGAAATAGCGGAAACGCTCACGGGGCTGCTGTTTGATCTCGTGAATCATCTGGTGGAATTTGTGAGAGCGCCCTGTTTTGTGCGCACCGGGGAAGGCTATAAAGACTGGGCCGGGCAGCACGTCATGTCGCTGAACTGACAGAAAGGCCGGGGACTCCCGGCCTTTGTTTATGTGGCCCAGGCGAAAGTTAAAAGCTATAAAGGAATACATATCGCTAATTTTCATTCAACTCATTTTCTTAATAAATACTAAATGGAAATATAATAGATGATGTAGATTAATTAATACAGATGCCTCATTGCTGCTGCCTGACTGTAATAACATGATTTATACGACTTTGATAAAGCACGCTTTGCAAAATAAAAATAATTTTATTGAATGACTATCTCCAGACCCTTTCTGGAGGAGTTACGTATGGATACTATTGAGCAACTGAATGGGACTTATTTTTTTAATGGTTTATCAAAATTAAGTGCTGGTGAGTTACTTTTTTGGGTTTTTTTAGATGAAGCTGGCAAGCAGCTCGGTGTTGATGATCTGGCTACGCTTGCGCTAGTTATATTAGGACAACCCATGAAGGCGACTCGCGCAAAACCCCTTGGTGCTACACCGGGCACGTCATATTTAAGCTATCATTTGCGTGAATGGCTTAAATTTAAAGTCGATAACTGGCCGACACTTACAACAGGTAGCATTAAACGACTAAAATTCTCCTACGTTACTAATCTTGGCGCTTTTGTAGGAAGATGGATTCCTATACTCGGAATTGTCATACTTGCTTACGATGTAACAGCTATAGCATTTAAAGCAACCACCCGTTTTAACTTAATTGCAAGAAAAGAAGATCGTTTATGGTCATAAACAACACCGAACAGGCCGTTCTTGACTGGTACAGAAAAACATGGAACGGGAAATCTTTTATTTCAGGAAAACCCTGGAAGCTGGATTTAGACACGTGCCTGACCACGGGCGAACATCCCTTGGTGGTAGAAACGGGAGAAGAGATTATGGAGGATTACTTCTCGCGGTTTAATGTCGATAAAACAGGTTTCAGTCTTCTGAAATACTGGCCGGTCGAGCCGGGCTGGATCCCGAACGTTTTGCTTCCCGCCTCAATGCGCGTAAAGCGCGTTGCGCCAGCGCCATTAACGCTGCGTATGCTTGCTGAATCCGCAAAGGCGGGCCACTGGCTTTATGAGTAATTTACTGGCTACAACTGATAAGGCCGGAGTCTCCCGGCCTTTGTATGTGGTGCAGGTCAGAAAAAATCATTTACGGAAGAAAGCGCTCATGACCCGAAGAGGCCAGTGTATATCGGCATTGTTCTTTATGCTGGCAGGCTGTGTCACGTTGCCGCCGAGGCATACGGCCAGCGTGACAGCGGTCAGTGGAAATATCTGCATCCGCGTGCCGGCACAACAGGGCGAAAGGCTCGACTGGATGGAAATCATGGAAAGCGATAAGCCCTCCAGCACTATTATTCATTATGACGTCGCTAACCCGATTTGGGTTGCCGCCGAAGCGTGTTTACCCGTTAAAGGGTTTCACTTTGTTGCAGGAAAATCTTACACGGTGCTGATTGCGACCGTTACCAACGCGAAAGATGCGCATCAGTACGAATCAACATTTACAACGGGGCAAGGGCTAACTGTCATTCAGGAATAATCGAACATGCAGGCGCTGTATTACCCATTGAAATAACGTGACGGCTAAGTCACAGCGGCCCGGCAGAGTATAAACGGGTCAGTAACCCGATAAGTGCTGGAAGGCCTGTAACAGTGATCAGTAAATACGAAGCCCTGTGCATCGCAAAAACCTGTGCGAAACAGTATCGCTTAAGCTGGAATGAGAAAAACCTGGCGGTAACGAAAGGCCAGCTTGATGAAACGCCCTGTTTTATCGTGTCGACGCTCGACGACGGTATGGCAGAAACCGGCTCGTGGATAGATTTTGTCTTTTCTACGCCGGTACGTTTTTATATCGACGCGTTAAACAGCACGTTTTTGGGGTATGAAGCAGGCAATCGCGGCGTGAACCGGGTCAAGCCTGCATCATCTTAAGTATTTGAAATTACGCTGCCGCCAGCAAACAGATCTTCAGCGCCACGTTATACGACGCCTCAAACGATTTCACCGGCAGAAACTCAAAGGGCGAATGGAAGTTATGCGCGCCGGTAAAGAAGTTCGGCGTTAACAGGCCTTTCGCGGAGAGCGCCGCGCCGTCGGTGCCGCCGCGCATCGGAATGGTTTTTGGCACAATGTCGAGCGCCTCCAGCGCCTGGTAAATCAGGTCAATCGGGCGGCGATCGTCGCCAATCGCGTTGCTGATATTGCTGTAAACGTCGCTGATGGCGATTTCCACTTTCGCGGTCGGGTGTGCGGCGGCGATTTTTTCCGCCACGTCATGCAGTTGCTGTTTACGGCGCTCAAAGGCAGGGAGGTCGAAATCGCGAATGCTGGCGTTCAGCGTCGCGCTGTTCTGGCTCGCCTGCATTCCGTTAAACCATACATAGCCTTCGCGCCCGGCGGTGTGCTCCGGCGTCTCCTGGCGGTCGAATATGAAGTCGATCCGTTCGGCAAACATATTTTTTATCAGGTGGATCTTAAGAAATAAGCCTGCGCAACCGCCTCTGCGGAGGTGGTTTTATCATGGCGACGGGCGGGTGAGATTACGTGAAAACGCCACATTCGCCACCGACTGCACTTTCCAGGCATTCCCTTCTTTGACCATGCAGTCAATCACCATGTGATCCTGTTTTGCGCCAAACGCGATATAGATCTGCTCGCAAGCCGCATCGACATCGCTGGCGACGGCGGCGATCTGCTGCCAGTCATCGCCCACGCCCTGCGCCTTAATAAACATATCCACGTCCGGAACGTCATATTCATTCGGATCTAAGGCCGCCTGCGCTTTAAGTTTTTGAAGGGTGCCGGACGTGACATAACGGCTCAGCCCGGCGTAGTCGCTCAGCGGCGCTTTGCCCTGGCTCAACGCCGCAACGTACCACTGGTTAAACTGCACGGCGGCCCGCACGGGCGCGGGCAACTCGTCTGGCGCGGCCTGCGAAACCAGCGGCCAGAGTAAAGCGATAAAGAGGCGTTTTTTCATATTAGTCGTGCCTGTAAATAACATACGCTGGTTTTACTGATCGGTATTCGGGGCCCGGGTACATAGTGTGCTGGACAAAATCCGAATACCAGACGCCACTCCCGTCATATATACAAGCGTGTCCCCATGGATGATGAGGCGTAGGTTGTATTACAGCTACATCACCGGCAACAGGCTCTCCATAAACCTGATGAAACCCAGCTTGAGTGAGGTTCCCGCCCATATCTTTTGCATAATGGGTGTTTATAATATCAACCCCGCCTGCACGAATGGCCTTCGAAACAAATTCCGCACATCTTTTCTGGCTTTGCTGGCCTGCATAAGAGACCGCTTCATATTTATTCCATGACATAACGCTTCCTTTTTTACGGGAGTGATAACCGCCAACGTTACGCCGAAAAACTATTTAATGTTGTAAGACAAGGATAAGTATTATTAACCCTAATTTGCGAAGGAGATAATTGCATTTTATTTATAAATTAAATAAATAACAGTTTTTACCGTTTATCGCTCCGCGCCTTCCCCCGCCACGCTGCCCACCCACGCTTTTTGTGTAACGGCGCGCCAGGCGTCACCCTGGCGTTCAAAAAACGCGGTGGTTTCATGCAACAGCGCATCGGGGGAAAGATTCGGCGACTGCATCAGCGCCAGCAGTCCTTCGTAGCCTGCGCAGGTGTGCCACTGGCACTGCGCCACGTAACCGATATTTTTCTCCACCCGCATATGCTGGAAAAACGGCGCCTGGAGCGCAGTGACGGCCTCGCGCTGCGAGGCCACAAGCGGCACGAAAAGGAGCAGGGCGCTGTCGGCGCCGTTCGCAGGCAGGGTAAAACGGTGCGGCGCGGGCAGCGGGCGCGGCGGCTTCGGGGTGACGAGCGGGAAGGGGAAATCGCTTAAGCGGCGCGCGAGCGCGTCGCGCAGCAGCGGGCCGCCGCCGTCGAGCGTGGCCTGCCACGCCTGCGCTCTGGGCCCGCCTGTCGCCATCAGCAGCTCGCGGGGAAGCTGCGCCAGCAACCGGCGTACCGCGATGGCCTGATCTTCCTGCGCCTGCGCGCGCGCCGCCAGCCTTTCGGCTTCGGCGCTGTAGCGATCATCCGGCTCCCACAGATACGTCATCATCTCGGTCACCAGCATCATCATCAGCGCCTCGTCGCCGCAAAGCGCGATGCGCCAGCGCCCCTCAACAGGCCCGACGCGCAGTGCGCCGCCGCTCAGGCGCGCCCGGTCGCACAGCGGACGCAGGCGCGCGAGCAGCTCCATGCCGCGACGATCGCTGACCAGCGTGCCCGGCGCGGGCTCAAGCGTCAGCGTAATGCTCTCCGCTTCCGGCCGCCATGCCAGCGACGCGCTGTCGCCCGGCAGCGCCACGGCGAGCGGCGGCGGAAAGCGCGGCGCGGGCGTAAAGGGTGTCACAGGCGGTGCGTCATCCGGCGCATCCGGGAAATCGCCCGTCGTGAGCGTCAGCCCCTGGGTCGTTACCGTCGCGCCGTGTACTTCAGGAGAAATCCACAGGCGCGTCGGGCGTTGTACCTCAAGTGCCGCCAGCAGCGGGCGCAGCGCGTTGCCCTCGACCGGCGGCAGGCCGAACGCGCGGGCGCGCAGATGGTCCATCGGCGCGAGTGCGTTAATGTCTTCTCCGGCGAGGCGCAGCAGCGGCGAAAGCGAGTCCTCCGGCAGCGCGGCAAGCGCCGCTATCCACTGGCGCACCAGCGCCTCCAGGTGCGCCGGGTTCACGGCGTCACTGGCGAGCGCGAAGGAAAACCGCAGCCAGAGCGTGTCGTCATCCAGCGCATCGGCCTCAAGCGTGGCGTCATCGGCGAGCGTGCGTGCGCGCAGCGCGGCCATCAGCCCGCCGGGCGCTTCGCTGCGCAGGCACTGCTCCAGCAGGCGCAGGGCCGGTCGCACGGCGGCGGGCAGCAAAAAGCTCAGCGCCAGTTGCGCAAAGCCCGGTTGCGCCAGCGCGCCCGATGCGCCTGTGTGGGCGTTTATAGCGAGCGGCGCGGTTACCCCCGGCCGGATACGCGCGGCGGCCTCGCCGGCCAGCGCCTCCAGCGTCTCCAGCGATTGCGGGCCGCAGAGCCACAGGTGCAGGTTCCCGGCGTGATAGTGCCGCTCATGAAAGGCTGTCAGTGCCGCGCGCAGCCGCGCCGGATCTTCGCCGAAGGCCGCCTGATGACCGATGCGCAGCCGCCTCAGCCGCGCATCGCCCGCCATTAACGCCAGCAGCGCCGCCTCGCGCCGGGTGGCGGCGTCATGGGCCAGCAGCCGGTACTCGGCGTCGATCACCTGCGCCTCCTGCATCAGCGCCGCTGGCGTAAAGCGGGGCGCGGCCAGCATATCAGTCAGGCGCGAAAGCCCAGGCGCGAGCGCCTGCGCAGGGACTTCAAAGAAAAACGCGGTCTGGCACAGCCGGGTGGAGGCGTTAAGCCGACCGCCCTGGTCCGGCACCCAGCGCATCAGGCGCTCGTCATCCCGGTAGCCTTCGCTTTCGCGAAACAGCATATGCTCCAGCAGATGCGCGAGCCCCGGCCACGGATCCGGCTCGTGCAGGCTGCCCGCGTTCACGCGCCACAGCGCCGCGGCCTGTGTGGCCTGCGGCTGGTGGATAAGCGTGATCGTGATACCGCTTTCAAGCCTGCGCGTTTGGATCATTGCGGCGTTTTGAAAATGAGTTGTGAGTTGGCGCGGTTGCGAAACCGCAGATCGCCAATGCCCATCTGCGTGCGGTTGGCCGCCTCGCGCGCGGCGAGGATCGTGCCGTGATGCGGCGATTTACTGCATACCGGATCGGCGTTGGCCGCATCGCCGGTCAGCATAAATGCCTGGCAGCGG
Source organism: Cronobacter turicensis z3032 (assembly GCA_000027065.2). Taxonomy (NCBI): domain Bacteria; kingdom Pseudomonadati; phylum Pseudomonadota; class Gammaproteobacteria; order Enterobacterales; family Enterobacteriaceae; genus Cronobacter; species Cronobacter turicensis. The sequence continues at coordinate 941,054 of FN543093.2, forward strand.
CAGCCGCCGAAATCCTGCTCTTTTTCCGGGCAGGAGCGGCACGGCTCCGGCATCCAGTCATTGCCGCGGTAGCGGTTAAACCCGAACGATTCATACCAGATATGCGACAGCGACTGCTCCAGCACCGACGGGAATTTCACCGGCAACTGGCGCGCGCTGTGGCACGGCAGCGCGGTGCCCTCCGGCGTGACGGAGAGGAATATCGCGCCCCAGCCGCCCATGCAGCCTTTCGGGCGCTCTTCGTAATAATCCGGCGTCACAAACAGCAGATTGGCGAGATTGCCGGTGTCGGCCATTTTCTCGCGGTAGTGTTTCACCACTTCTTCAGCGCGCGCGATCTGCTCGCGGGTCGGCAGCAGCCCTTCGCGGTTCAGGTGCGCCCAGCCGTAAAACTGACAAGTAGCGAGCTCCACGTCGTCCGCATCAAGCTGAATGGCCAGCTCGATAATGCGGTCGATCTGGTCGATGTTGTGGCGGTGCAGCACGAAGTTCAGCACCATCGGGTAACCAAGCGCTTTTACCGCTTTCGCCATCGCGAGCTTCTGGTGGAACGCTTTCTCGTTGCCCGCCAGCGCCGCGTTCAGCGTCTCGTCGCTCGCCTGGAAGCTTATCTGAATATGATCCAGCCCGGCGTCGGCGAAAGTCTGGAGTTTTTTCTCGGTAAGCCCGATGCCGGACGTGATCAGATTGGTGTAAAAACCCATGCCGCGCGCGGCGGCGATAAGCTCCGGCAGATCTTTACGCACCAGCGGCTCGCCGCCGGAAAACCCGAGCTGCACCGCGCCCATGGCGCGCGCCTGGCGAAAGACGTCAATCCACTGCGCCGTCGTCAGCTCATTCTCCTGCGCGGCGAAATCGAGCGGGTTTGAGCAATACGGGCACTGCAGCGGGCAGCGGTAGGTCAGCTCCGCCAGCAGCCACAGCGGCGGCTTCACCGGTTTCGCGTCACTCACGGAAGATCACCCACTTTTGTTGATACGCGAGGCCCAGAAAACCCAGCACGTCGTCGGTCAGCGGGGCGGCTTCGGGGAAGCGCGCTTCCAGCGTGTCGATCATCGCGCCCGCGGTCTGCTGGCCGTCCACCAGTTGCAGAATGGCGGCGGCGCTCTCGTTCAGTTTCGCCATGCCTTCCGGGTAGAGGATCACATGCGTGTTCTGCGCCTCTTCCCATTGCAGGCGGTAACCGCGGCGAAATTGCGGAATATGATGGCGTTCAGGCTGCATCAGACCAGTCTCCGTTTGTGCCACACCGCCTCGCGGGTGACGGTGTGATAAGGCGCTCTGTCCAGTGCGTAAGCCATGGTCATGGCGTCGAGCATGCTCCAGAGGATGTCGAGCTTAAACTGCAAAATCTCCAGCATTCGCTGCTGGCGCTCCATCGTGTTGCAGTACTCCAGCGCGAGCGAAAGCCCGTGCTCCACGTCGCGGCGCGCCTGGCTTAAGCGGCTGCGGAAGTAGTCATAGCCTTCCGCTTCAATCCAGGTGTAGTGCTGCGGCCAGCTGTCGAGACGCGCCTGGTGGATCTGCGGGGCGAACAGCTCGGTCAGCGAACTGCACGCGGCCTCTTCCCAGCAGGCGCGGCGGGCGAAGTTTACATAGGCGTCCACCGCGAAGCGCACGCCCGGCAGTACGCGCTCTTCAGAGAGCAGCGACTCGCGCGACAGCCCGACCGCCTCGCCAAGACGCAGCCAGGCTTCAATGCCGCCTTCGCTGCCGTCATAGCCGTCGTGGTCGAGAATGCGCTGCACCCACTGGCGGCGCACTTCCGGGTGCGGACAGTTCGCCATAATGGCGGCGTCCTTGATGGGAATGCTGGTCTGGTAATAGAACCGGTTCGCCACCCAGCCCTGGATCTGCTCGCGGGTCGCCTCGCCGTTATGCATGGCGATGTGATAAGGGTGGTGAATGTGATAGAACGCGCCTTTCGCGCGCAGCGCCGCGTCGAATTCGTCGGGCGTCAGCAGTCGTTGCTCGGTCATAAAGCCTCTTATAGCGCGATTACCATCCCGTCGTGGCTTACCTCAATGCCCAGCTGGTGCAGGGACTGGCGCTCCGGGGACGCCTCGTTGAGGATCGGGTTGGTATTATTAATATGAATGAGAATCTTGCGCTCTGCGGGCAGGCGCGCGAGTAAGGCCGCCAGCCCCTGTTCTTCCGACAGCGCCAGATGGCCCATCGCTTTGCCGGTGTTATGGCCGACGCCGGTGGCGGCAAGCTCGTTGTCGCGCCACAGCGTGCCGTCAATCAGCAGCACGTCGGCGCGCTCAAGCCACGGCAGAATGGCGTCGTCCGGCTCGCCGAGGCCCGGCGCATAGAGCAGGCTTTTGCCGCCTTCTTCTTCAATAAACAGCGCGACGTTATGGCCCGGCAGCGGGCGGTCGCGGTACGGCGAGTAGGGCGGCGCGTTGCTCAGCAGCGGAATGGCGGTGAAATGCACGCCAGGGCAGACCCGCACCTGAAAGCGCGACAGCGGCGCAATTGGGTGATGGAGAAGCCCGCCGTTCCAGTGAGAGAGCATCGGGAAGACCGGAAAACCGGTGCAGAGATCGTCATGCACTTCCGGCGTGCACCAGACATGGTGCGGGCAGCCTTCACGTAAATTGAGTAATCCCGCGCTGTGGTCTATCTGGCTGTCGGTGAGAATAATCGCGCCGATGCCGGTGCCGCGCAGCACCCCGGGATTATGCAATTCGGGTGAGGCGAGAAGCTGGTGGCAAATGTCGGGCGAGACGTTGCACAGCACCCAGTTTTTTCCGTCATCGCTGACGGCGATAGAAGACTGGGTACGCGCGGCGGTTTTCATCGTGCCGTTACGCACGCCCTGGCAATTGGCGCAGTTGCAGTTCCACTGAGGGAAACCGCCGCCCGCCGCCGAGCCGAGAACTTTGATTTGCATGTGCAGAACCGGAAAGGAAAAGAGAAAAGGTGCCCGCGAAGCCGCGGGCACAGGCGATTAACGGTTGGAAATGTACAGGGTCACTTCCAGACCCAGGCGCAGGTCAACAAACGCAGGTTTAGTCCACTTGGTCATAGTCTTACTCCTCATCTAACGGGTGACTTTTTACCACCCTGGTGAAACCGATTACCGGCGCGCTTATGTTGCGTAAATGTGATCCAGATCGCAACTTAAATGCTTAACCATTTATTGCGATTCTCCCCAGGCGAGCCTGAGCACGCGCAACCAGTTGCGCCAGGCGAGCTTTTCCAGCAGCGGCGCGTCGAACCCTGCCGCCGCCAGCGCCTGCATCAGACGTGGTAAACCGGTGACGTCGCCCATCGCATCCGGCAGGCTGATGCCGTCGAAGTCCGATCCGAACGCCACCCGGTCTTCACCCAGTTTAGTAATCAGATACTCAACGTGCGTAACAATTTCGGACAAGGGCGTGTCGCCGTTGCGCTGTCCATCGGCGCGCAGAAAGGCGGTGCCGAAGTTCACGCCGACCAGCCCGTCGCTCGCGTTAATGGCCGCGAGTTGCTCATCGGTGAGGTTGCGCGGCTGCGCGCAGAGCGCGTGGGCGTTGGAGTGCGTCGCCACCAGCGGCCCGCCGCCGATGGCCGCAGTATCGAAAAAAGCCTTCTGATTCATATGCGAGACATCCACCAGCACATGGCGTTCGCGACAGGCGCGGATGAGCGCTTTACCCGCAGGCGTTAACCCAACGCCGGTATCCGGCGAGCCAGGAAACGGCCCGCTGACCCCTTCGCCAAAAACGTTCGGGGTGTTCCAGAATGGCCCGATGCTGCGCACGCCCTGCGCGAGCAGGGCGTCGAGCGGCTCCAGTTGCGCGTCGATCGCCTGCGCGCCTTCGAGATGCAGCACCAGCGCCACCACGTCATCCGCCATGCACTGCTCGATATCCGCTACCGTGCGGCAGACGCGCATTTTCCCGCCTGAGGCCTGCGCCATAGCGTGAAAGAGCCCAATCTGCGCCTGCGTAATGGCGAGCGGATCGTGCATGGTTTCGGCATCCGCCAGCGGCAGATTACGCATCTGCGCGACATACTCCGGCGGCGGCACGAACACCGCGAACAGCCCGCCGGCAAAGCCGCCCTGGCGCATGCGCGGATAATCCAGATGGCCGCCTTCGAGGCCGCTGAACACCGCTCCGACAGGCTCGGCCTCCGCGCGCAGCCACAGGCGCAGCAGCAGATCGTTATGGCCGTCAAACACGGGCGGGAAAGAAGTGTGAAGGGCGTGCATCGGCGCTCCGAAGTAAAAAAACGGTTAACTTATTGTGGCATGGGTGAGGGGGGACTGCTTAAACGTGGGTGCGGTTTGGTGCTTTATCGGGCCAGGTTTATAATCACCAACTGACAATATTTATGGACAAAGGAATGTAACAGATGCGCAGTCAGGTAAAGACGTGTACTTATAAGCATCACGGCAGTAGGCGTAGCGCTGGCGGGAGTCTGGCAGTTGTGGGATGCCCTCGCACCGACAACAATTATCCGCGCGGATAGCCATGCCGTATACATTGAACATCCCCCCTTAACAACACGCGCTAAAATCGCCTGGTGGAACAAAAATAAAGATGTCCTGCAAGAGAAATATCATTTAATCGATGATCCTGAAAACGTTTCCGTAACCGTCATGTATTTCGGGGGCTATGTTGCCGCACCGACAGGTAGTAATGACGGCTCTATAGACGACTATAATTGCTTCGATGATATTAAAAGCGATAAAAAATGTATTTATAACGATGTCGTGATGAGGGTCGGAGGAGATTATAATAATAAACTGTTTTTTGGTGTTGATGGGAAATTCTACAGACAAACCCCTGATGGTCAACTGACGCTCCTGGAACGGTTCCGTTAGTAATTTTTTTTCCATAGATAAAAGTAAGACATTGAGCTTAGATTGCTCAATGTCTTACTTAGAAAATAATAATCACTTGATCTGTAAAGGTTGCTGACCCGACTCTTGTAACCAGATCTCGTCATCTATGCGGTATTCAGTGTTGCCGCTTCGGGTTTTACTGACAGACATCAGAATATTTTTATCGATGCAGTTACGAGGCGGAGCGATATCTGCGAAGCATAACCTGTCTGCTTTGCCTTCTTCCTGATACCCATTGCTCCAGGCAAACATATAGATATCTTTATCATTCAGATGATATTTATCTGAAAGCGCTTTGCTATTTTTTATCCACCAGTCGATTTTGGCTGAAGAGGATAACGGTAAATCGTTAACCAGGATTTGTGCAGTGAAATAATTTTGGTGTACATCAATAACTTTTATTGGCTTATTGATCCAGTAAATGATTGTAGCCATAGCGGCCAGAAAAACAGGGATAAGGGCAATGAGCCTCTTTTTCATTATGTTGCCTATGGTTAAGCCATGCTGCGCGGTAGTTAATGTCCCGAAAACGCTTTGGGGCAGGCAGCGTTATCCATGCCGCGACACCCATTTTTTCCACAATAACTTAACCAGAATAAACAACATCAGCGCGACGATGAAATCAGCCGTTGCCATCAATAGCCACCATAATTGCTGTGCATTCAGGAAACCAAGCCATTCTGCGCTGTCCACCAGCCTGTCTGTTTCCTGCCGGGTAAGTGGGCGCCAGAAATGTACGAGGGGGATAGTTATCAAATAAAGCACAACGAAAAGGAGAATATTAACCAACAGGACAATCGCTTTCATACGCCACCACTTCAATTTCTCCATAAGTCACGATGCCTTTCCCAAGTACGACTTTATTTGTTGCCAGTAATGCATTGCGCAACACCGCAAAATCGGAAGAGTGCTGCAACGTGATACATCCTAGTGATAAACCTTGTCCACCCACAGGGTGAAGACGAAAATTACCTCTTTTGACGTGGTTTATCCAGGTATAGTCATCAAGCTGGCCGTCTGCGCGGTAGAGTGCGAACCATTGAGTATGATCCGAAGGAGCACCTGATACGCTGTTCCATGAGTCTATGGCGCTTGTTCTCATTCTTGAGCCTGTGCCTCCTGCGGGCCTGTCTACGATAAGATAACGGCCTGGCGGTAAAGGACCTTTATCAGGCAGCGCGATGCATCCGCCTCGATTTCTGTATTTCGCGTCTCCTGAAAAAGCCATAAAGGTTCCAACGCCATACATCAGTAACGGCGAAAAATCAGCATTGTTTATTGTGAATTTCCCGAAAAGCGCCACAGCAGTATTCCTTTTTCAAAATCATCCATTAATTTCAATTGCTCTCTGGTATAGCAACATGAAGGCTAACGGCGATATATTACTTTACTCCTGCGGTTATGGCGGCGTGGAGCGCGTGTGTTCCACTCATTTAGGAATAACAATAAGGGGTTGTTGTTAGAGGGGAGGTTAATATTATTACGTCATCGGGTAATTAAATTCACTATTCGCTGATATTATGTTCTTTACTATTTTGCTTGCCCTGCATTATTACGCTTTTTAGCGCTTCGGTTATTTATTGTCTCCAGCACATTCCGCTTCCCTGTACTACCCTTTATTTTTAACCTGTTGAAGGAGGCACGATGGCACAGTCGCATCTGATCGATACCCTGGAATTTGGGCCGGAAAACGCGCCTGAGTGTAAATATGAAATCTACGGCGAGGATGACAAACAGCCGCAATACGCCACGCGGTTTGTGCGTGACGATAGCGGTGAATGGCAGCCGCAGCAGGACGAGATCCGCTTTGCCGCGCAGCAGGAGCAGCAGGCTGCCAGCAGCACCATGGATTACGGCTACAGCGACGGCGCGCCGGAGCTGCGCGATCTCCTGGCCGAAGCGAAAGAACACTGCGAGCGCGACTGGCAATCGCGGCAGTAACGCCAGCCCCGCTGCGCCAGCGGCGGGAATTTCCTTAAATAATGACGCAGCCTTGCGGCAAATCTGTACGTTATATTTCCCCTCTTCAGTCATGCCCGCTTCCCTTTTATTCCCTGCGATCGTGCTTATCCCATAAAGCGTTACCTGTGCTTAAGGCCAGGCAGACCACGCCATCACATGCGCTGAAAACGCCGAACGCTTAAATACCTGTGTTGACTTAATTTGTATAAAGCATATTTTTCAGGACATGAAAACTATTCTGATTATCGCCCCGGAAGGGGGCATGTTGCTGGAAGCGACCGGCATCGCCGATATCTTCACCCGGGCCAACCAGTTGCGGCCTGCGGATACCCCTGAGCCGCATTATCAGGTGACGCTTGCCACCACCCAGCCGCACCACGTCATCCACGGCGCCTCCGGCTTTAAGCTACTGGCGGAGCACCGCCTGTGCGATCTCGCGCCGCACACGCCGTTCGACACTGTCATTGTCACCGGCCGCGGGCTGACGGAAGAAGAGGGCGACCAGGTGGCGCAGTGGCTGTCCCAGGCGGCCCCGTATGCCCGGCGCGTGGTCTCGGTATGCGGCGGGGCGCTGCTGCTGGCGCAGGCCGGTCTGCTGGACGGACGGCGCGCCACCACCCACTGGCGGTTGCTCGATACGCTCGCCGCGCGCTTCCCGGCGGTGACGGTAGAGCGCGGGCCGATTTACGTGCAGGACGGCGACATCTGGACCTCCGCAGGCGTGACGTCGGGTTTTGACCTGACGCTGGCGTTGCTGGAAGAGGACGGCGGGTTTGAGCTGGCGCGTAACGTCGCCCAGGAGCTGGTGATGTATCTGCGCCGCCCCGGCGGTCAGTCGCAGTTCAGCCGCTATCTGCTGACCCAGGCGAAAACGCCAGGCCCAATCCGCGATCTCCAGGGCTGGATCCTTGAAAACCTGGCGCAGGATCTCAGCGTTGAGCGGCTGGCGGAGCAGGTGGCGATGAGCCCGCGCAATTTCACCCGCGTCTTTACCCGCGAAACCGGCGTGCCGCCCGCCCGCTATGTGGAAGAGGCGCGTCTCGACGCTGCCCGCCAGCGTCTGGAGCAGGGGAGCGAAAGCATTGAACAGGTGGCGACGCAGTGCGGTTTCGGCAACGCCATTAATCTGCGCCGCGTCTTTGAGCGCAACCTGCATCTCACGCCGTCGGACTACCGCGAACGCTTCTGCGCGCGTGCATTGGCGTAAAGTGATCTAATCTCGTCATTTACGCCATTCGCCCTCTGTTACACACTCTCTACAGAACGTTAACAGAGGAGCTTCATCATGGTTAAAGTAGGCATTAACGGATTTGGCCGTATCGGCCGCAACGTACTACGCGCCGCGCTGGGCAATGAGGCGTTTCAGGTCGTGGCGATTAACGATCTCACCGACAGCAAAACCTTGGCGCATCTGCTGAAACATGACTCCCTGCTCGGCACATTGCCGGCGACTGTAGAAGCGGGCGAAGGCGAGCTGAAGGTCGACGGGCGCGCCATCCGCGTCTTCTCCGAGCGCGACCCCGGCAATATTCCGTGGAGCAGCGTGGGCGTGGAAATTGTCATCGAAGCCACCGGTTTCTTTACCGACAAAGCCCAGGCCGAAGCGCATATCACCAAAGGCGGCGCGAAGCGCGTCATTATTTCGGCCCCCGCGAAAAACGACGACCTGACCATCGTAATGGGCGTTAACCATGAGCAGTACGATCCGGCGCGGCATCACGTGGTCAGCAACGGCAGCTGCACCACCAACGGCCTCGCGCCCGCAGCCCAGGTGCTGCATCAGCAGTTCGGCATTCAGCACGGCCTGATGAACACCACCCACGCTTACACCAACAGCCAGGCGCTTCACGACCAGCCGGAGAAAGATCTGCGCGGCGCGCGTGCGGCGGCGCTCTCCATCGTGCCTTACTCCAGCGGGGCGGCAAAGGCGATCGGCAAAGTGATCCCTGAACTCGACGGGCGCATGACGGGTTACTCGCTGCGCGTGCCGGTACCGGTAGTGTCGATTGTCGATCTCACCGTCACGCTCGCCCGCGATGTCACCGTGGAAGAGGTCAACGCCGCGTTCCTGAAGGCGTCCCAGGAAGGGCCGCTGAAAAACATTCTCGGTTACAGCGACGAACCGCTGGTCTCCAGCGACTACCGCGGCGATCCGCGCTCGTCCATTATCGACGGCCTCTCGACGCTGGTGATTGGCGGCAACATGGTCAAAATTCTCGCCTGGTATGATAACGAATGGGGCTTCTCAAACCGGCTGGTGGATCTGGCGCTGTTAATGGCGCGCCGCGGCCTGTAATGCGCCGTTGTTGATAAAAAGGATGGCCCTGAGCCATCCTTTTTTATTATGCGCGCGGCCCGTCCGGGATACGGGCAATCACTTTAATTTCAAAATCAAAACCTGCCAGCCAGTTGACGCCGACGGCGGTCCAGTTCGGGTACGGCGGCGCCGGGAAAATGGCCTGTTTAACCGCCATAATGGCCGGAAACTGGCGCTCAGGATCGGTATGAAACGTAGTGACATCCACCAGATCGTCAAAGGTACAACCGGCGGCGGCGAGCGTCGCGCGCAGGTTCTCAAACGCAAGCCGCACCTGGGCTTCAAAATCCGGCTCCGGCGTGCCGTCGGCGCGGCTGCCTACCTGGCCTGAAACAAACAGCAGATCGCCGCTGCGGATGGCGGCGGAGTAGCCGTGTTCTTCATACAGCGCATGACGGTTAGCGGGGAAAACGGGTTCACGAGAGGTCATAGGGTGTCCTGTTAACGGTTGGGCAAGAAGCCGGGTGCGCCTTGCCGGGAATTGATTTAATATACGCGGCGTATGTGAATAATCATTACACATACGCCGCGTATGTCAATTGAAATACGTCGCGTATGTGAAAAGGAGATCCTATGGCCGCAAAACGGCGCATCGACACCATGGAAGAAAACCGCGCGAAGCTCATCGCGGCGGCGCGTAAGGCGTTTGCTGAGAAAGGGTTTGCGGCCGCTTCAATGGATGAACTCACCGCCAGCGTCGGGCTGACGCGCGGCGCGCTGTATCATAATTTCGGCGATAAAAAAGGGCTGCTCGCCGCCGTGGTCGCCCAGGTGGACGGCGAGATGGCACAGCGCGCGAAAGCGGCCGCCGCAGGCGTGGAAGACCCGTGGGAAACGCTGATCGCCGAAGGCGTCGCCTATATTCAGATGGCGCTGGATGAAGAGGTGCGGCGCATCGTGCTGCTGGATGGCCCGGCGTTTCTGGGCGATCCGGCGCAGTGGCCGAGCCAGAATAGCTGCCTTGACGCCACGCGCGAGACGGTTATCAGCATGATGGCGCGCGGGATAATCAAACCGGTGGATGCCGACGCCGCCGCGCGGCTGCTGAATGGCGCGGCGCTCAATGCCGCGCTGTGGGTGGCGGCAAGCCCGTCTCCCGAAGAAGCGCTGCCGAAAATGATCGAGGTGTTTACGCTGCTGGCGGGCGGTCTTCGGGCCTGAATTGTCGGCGTTTTCCCTGAAAGAAAAAGGATGGCCTGGCGCCATCTTTTTTTGTCAGCTAAACCGAAAGAATGGATGCATCGTTACGGTCTACTCTTTGCCAGAAGCGGGAGTTATTCAGTCCACACAACATTAATTAGAGGGAAGCAGCTCAATGCTCAAAGCTTGATGAGTATGATTTTCAATGCATCATTAAAAATTTACAATCGCATTAATCCCGCATCATATCTGCTTTCACATGTATGCCTTGTTCTATATCAATAGAAATGAAAACTTGTTTAATGAAAACCACAACATAGTGCGTATAACATAAAAAACAAGCACCACATGTAGTGAGTTTTGATTTCCTGTACGGATTCCCTCCATATGGTTTACTTTGGCTTTACGTAGTACCAGAACAAGGAAAAAACAGATGTCTTATCAGGTTAGTACTGCTTTCAATAGCCTCATGAATAACTTTGTTAATCTAGATGCAGATGAAACACGCAACGGAAGAAGAAGCCGTGACTGGTTAGTCGATGAGCAGCTGACCAAGTTTCCAGATAAAGATGATGAATTCCCTCTTTTAAGCACTACGCCTAAAATGTGGTTTGGTTCATTTTCCAGAAGAACAAAAATTCGTGAACTTGATGATATAGATATGATGATTGTCATGCATGCTGAAGGCAGCACATACACTCAAAGCGGCAAAACCTTCTATATATCTCCCGGGACAAATTCCCGTTTTCAAAACTACCTGAACGAAACTGGTGAGTGGGTAAATTCACGCAGAGTCGTCAACAAATTTGTTTCATCGTTAAAATCTGTCTCTCAATACTCGAGCGCTGATAGCAAACGTCAAGGAGAGGCCGCAACTCTCAATTTGAAATCCTATTCATGGAATTTTGATATTGTTCCAGCCTTCATCACTACACCAGACAGCTATGGAAACACATTTTACCTGATCCCAGACGGCAGCGGTAACTGGAAACAGACCGACCCGCGTATTGATAAAAACCGTGCGACTAGAGTGAACCAAAAGCATAATGGTAAGGTATTGAACGTAATTCGATTAGTTAAGTATTGGAAGCGTAAGCGCGGCGTGCCTGCAATTGGCTCATATTTACTCGAAACTATTATGCTTAACCACTATGACGACCTTAACAAGGATTCAATGTCAGAATATCTCGCTATCGAATTTGCAGATGCTTTGCAAGCATTAGCTACTGCAATCGTCGGTTATGTTGGCGATCAAAAAAACTTCCAAGGTGATATAAACCATTTAAGTTCAGAAGAGCAGAAAAAGGTTCAAGAAATGGCATTTGAAGATGCCAATAATGCAAAAGAGGCTCTATCCATAGAGTTTACTGATCCAGAAAAATCTGGAAAAATATGGCAGAAAGTGTTAGGTAAAGATTTTCCAGTAGGAAACGCATAATGAACGATTTCTTTGAAAAGCAAAATGATCCTTATATGCTCAAACTTCTTGCTGGACAGCGTCAGATCTATTCTGATGTAAAATCTATACTAATGATAGGTTTTTGCGCGGGGGTGGTTGTCCCATCAATATTCTCATTAATCTTCTTTGTAATGAGTTTTTATCCAAGTTACACGGGTTCTTGGATAAAAACACTTCTTACGATCTATGGATTAGTATTCTTCATTATTAACCACTTTATAATGGAGCATATCAGCAATTGTAAGAAAAAAGCAGCTCGTATTCAGGAGGAGTATGATACCAGTTTGTTTAACATGGAATGGAATGACATCGTTGCTGGTAAAAAAACACCTGTTTCTGAAAATATAGAGTTTGCCCAGAAATATTTAGCTACTGAAGGTGATTGTCACCTCCGTAACTGGTACCTTAATTCTCCCCTGAGCGTTTCTGCTCCCTTAATGGTAATGCTCTGTCAAAGTAAGAACATGGGATGGGATGCAGGTTTGAAAAAGAAAACCTCAACATTACTGAGTGTTATTCTAGCGCTGAACATAATTATGTTTGCTATAACTTTTATTTTCACCAATCCGACATATCTACAATTTATTGCATTTGTGGCAATATTGCTTCCGACTTACCAATTTTATTATAGGTACGTTAGTGAGAATAAGAAATCTGTCGCCCGCGCAGACGAGCTTCGTATACTTGTTGAGAATACGCTAAGGCAAGTAGTAAAAGATCAAGCCTACGACAAAAAAGAGCTAGAAAAGCACTCGCGTTTAGTTCAGGACCAAATTTTTAACTACAGGGCGACAGGGAATCCGGTGCCTGATTTTATGCATAAATTAAATCGGACTAAAGACGAAGAACGATATGATCGGATATTCGAAGAATATGCTTCACAATTAGAAGATATTGCAACACCATCGTAGTAGTTCCTTTACCAATTATTTATTTTTTAGATGGTTATAATGTGTAGGAACATTGTTTTGAAAACTCTCACCAGAAGAGTGCTAGTTTAGGACTGAAAACCTTGAAAGCTCAAAAGTACGGGGAATGACAATCGGTGTGCTTACACTTCCCGTTGATTAACTCACCATAATTTGAAACATACTTAATCAGGGGCGAGAGTGACCATGGACGTCCGCTCCTCGACCTACCAAACCTCTATACACACGATTCTCCCTCAAACAAATCGGTTTCAGTTTCATCATTAACGTGCAGGTTAAAAAGCCCCTCTTTTTGCGTTCTGCGCATCCCGGTCCAGACTGAAAGCTGGGCCGCGCCGCCCTTCGGGCCTGAAGCGGCGCGGCAATCTGCTGATAAAAAGAGGGGCCGCTATGTCTGAAGAACGAATGATCAACACCACTATCGTTATCACCGGGGCGTCGAGCGGTTTTGGCCGCGGGGCTGCGCTGGCGCTCGCTAAACGCGGCGCGAACGTCGTGCTGGCGGCGCGTCGGGGCGAGGCACTGGAGGCGCTGGCACAGGAGATTAACGCTGACAACGGCCACGCGCTTGCGGTGGAAACGGACGTCAGCCAGCCGGATCAGGTGGAGCGCCTGGCGCAGGCGGCGATCGCGCGCTTCGGGCCGATTAACGTCTGGATCAATAACGTTGGCATCGGGGCGCTCGGCTGGTTCTGGGAGATCCCGGTAGCCGACCATGAGCGGCTGGTGGATGTGAACCTGAAAGGCGTGATTTACGGCGCGCACGTGGCGATGAAACATTTTATCGCCCAGGGCTTCGGCGTGCTGATCAATACCGGCTCGGTGGACAGCGAAGTGCCGCTGGCGTTTCAGTCGAGTTACGCCGCCACCAAAGCCGCCGTGCTGAGCCTCGGGCGCACCATTAACGAGGAGCTGCGGCTTAACGATTACCACGACATCAAAGTAGCGACCATCATGCCGTGGGCGGTGGATACGCCGTGGTGGACGCATGCCGCCAACTATACCGGCCACGCGCCGCGCATGGCCGCGATGGATTCGCCGGAAAAAGTCATCGAGGCGATGGTGAAAGCCTGCTTCAAACCGCAAGAGGAGATCCCGGTGGGCTGGAAGGCGCGCTCGTCGAATTTATCGCACCATCTGTTCCCGGATATGACGGAAAAACTCTCCGCTAACGTGATTAACCGCTCGGTGGAAAAAGCGCAGCCGCTGGCCCCGACGACCGGCGCTATCTATACGCCGATGGCGGACACCACCACCATTGACGGCGGCATTCGCGCGCGAATGAAGCAGGAAGATAAAGCGCGCTGAGGCTCAGCACTCGCGCAGGGCTTTCACCAGGCGCGCCATTTCATCGAGCAGCCGTTCGCGAGAGGCGTTGCGGTCGCCCCGCGGCGCGGTGGAGCGGCGCTCGATAAAGCGGGTCGGCAGCAGGGTAGAGCCACTCTCGCCGTGGCCCGTGAGGCGCGCCACCATGCGGCTCACCGCCTCTGCGCCGAGCCGGTTGAAATCCTGCTCGACGGTGGTAAGCGGCGGAATGAAATAGGCGCTGTCCGGCGTGTCGTCATAGCCAATCACCGAGACATCCTGCGGCACGCGCAGGCCCAGCTCATCCAGCGCGCTCATGGCGCCGAACGCCATCTGATCGTTCGCCACCACCAGCGCCGTGATATCGCGCCGGGTGCGGAACAGGCTCAGCGTCTGCCGCCAGGCGTCTTTCGAACTCCAGTCGCCGTGTAAGACCGCGCAGGGGGCCAGCCCGTGCGCGCTCAGCACGTCCTGCCAGCAGGCGAGACGCATGCCGGACGCCACCGAGTGTTCGGGCCCCGCGAGCAGCGCGATGCGCTGATGCCCGCCGCTCAGCAGAAACTCCACGCTCTGGCGCGAGCCGTCGCGCGGGTCAAAGCTCACGTGAAAGACGTCGCTGTCGGCGGGCACGTCGAGAAACAGGCACAGCAGATCGCTGTTGTCGTTAACGAGGCTTGCGGCCGCCTCCGCCCCGAGCGGCAGGTTGATAATGACGCCATCCACTTTTTGCGCGCGCATTTCATTGAGGGAGCGTTGTAGCTCCTCCAGCGCGCCGGTTTCCAGTGTGGCGATCACCACGCTGTAGTCCGCCCGCGCGGCGTGGCTTTTGATGGCGGCGGCAATCTGCGAGGGCGCATGCAGCGCCAGAGATACGGTGATAAACCCGAGCGTGCGGGTGGCTTTCCCCGCCAGCAGCTGCGCGCTGCGGTTTGGCACAAACTGCAAGGCGTCCATCGCGTCCAGCACCCGCTGGCGCGTCGCGGGCGAGACCATCTCCGGCTTATTAAGCACGCGCGACACCGTCTGGTGCGACACCCCGGCTTTCTGCGCCACGTCATCCAGCGTGCTGAGTCGTTTTTTCATCGCCATTCCTCTGCCTCTTGTCGCCGCAATGATCGGTGATGGCGCACGATAAAGTCAATTTATGGCGCGTAATGTCATGCGCTAACATCATGGCTGTGACGCAGATCGCAATTCACGATCCTGCGTGCGTCGCGATGTGATCCAGGATCGCATTATGCAACGCCGCCATTCGCGATCTGTCCGGTTTCCCGCCATGCTGATTCTTTATGTTAGCGCACGACATTTTTTGATTTCCAGGGAACCATCATGACAGAAAACCCCACCACGACCGCTTTTAACGAACTCCAGACGCGCCCGCTGGCGACGATCCTTGCCCGCAATGACTGGCAAAACCCGGCGATCACCAGCGTTAACCGTCTGCCGTCCCATACGCCGCTGCATGGCTGGCGCGACGCCGACCAGGCGCGTCGGGGAGAGCCGTCCGATGCCGTGCTGTCGCTCGACGGCGAATGGCAGTTCAGCTTTTTCACCAGCCCTCACCAGGTGCCGGAAGTCTGGCTGGCGGCCGATCTCAGCGACGCGCGCGCCACGCCGGTGCCGTCAAACTGGCAGATGGAAGGCTACGACACGCCGATCTACACCAACGTGCGCTACCCGATCCCGGTGAATCCGCCGTTTGTGCCGGATGACAACCCGACCGGCTGCTATTCGCGCGATATCGAGGTGCCGCAGGCGTGGCTGGAGGCGGGCCGCACGCGCATTGTCTTCGGCGGCGTGAATTCGGCGTTTTATCTCTGGTGTAACGGGCAGTGGGTGGGGTACTCGCAGGACAGTCGCCTGCCGGCGGAGTTCGATCTTACCGGCGTGCTGCACGCGGGCCGCAACCGCCTGTGCGTGCTGGTGCTGCGCTGGTCGGACGGCACTTATCTGGAAGATCAGGATATGTGGCGCATGAGCGGCATTTTCCGCCCGGTCAGCCTGCTGCATCTCCCGGAACAGGCGCTGGCCGATGTGCGCGTGCATACCGAACTTGCGCCGTCGCTGCGCCACGCCACGCTGTTCAGCGAGGTGGAAGTGACGCCCGCCGCGCGCGGGCTCAGCGTCAGTCTCGCGCTGTGGCGCGGTGATAACGAAATCGCGAGCCAGACGCTGCCGCTTGGCTCGGCCCCGATTGATGAGCGCGGCAACTACGCCGAGCGCGTAACGCTCTCGCTCGACGTTGACAACCCGCTGCTGTGGAGCGCCGAAGCGCCGCACCTGTACCGCGCGGTGGTGACGCTGCTGGACGCCGACGGCATACCGCTGGTCTCTGAGGCGCACGACGTCGGTTTTCGTCGCGTGGAAATCCACAACGGCCTGCTGACGCTCAACGGCCAGCCGCTGCTGATCCGCGGCGTTAACCGTCATGAGCACCACCCGGAAAAAGGCCAGGCGGTGGACGAGGCGGCGATGGTGCAGGATATCCTGCTGATGAAGCAGAACAACTTTAACGCCGTGCGCTGTTCCCATTACCCCAACCAGCCGCGCTGGTATGAGCTGTGCAGCCGCTACGGGCTGTACGTGGTGGATGAAGCCAATATTGAAACCCACGGCATGGAGCCGATGAGCCGTCTCTCGGACGATCCGGTGTGGCTGGGCGCCTACAGCGAGCGCGTTACCCGGATGGTGAAATGCAACCGTAACCACCCGAGCATTATTATCTGGTCGCTCGGCAATGAGTCAGGCAACGGCGCGACCCATACCGCGCTTTATAACTGGATCAAGCATCAGGACCCGACGCGTCCGGTGCAGTATGAAGGCGGCGGGGCGGATACCCGCGCGACCGACATCATCTGCCCGATGTACGCCCGCGTGGAGACCGACCAGCTTATTCCTGCGGTGCCGAAGTGGTCGATCAAAAAGTGGATTGCTATGCCTGGCGAAACCCGCCCGCTGATCCTCTGCGAATACGCGCACGCGATGGGCAACAGCCTGGGGAATTTCGCCGACTACTGGGCCGCGTTCCGCCAGTACCCGCGCCTTCAGGGCGGCTTTATCTGGGACTGGGCTGACCAGGCCATCACGCGCGTCGAGCCTGACGGCAACCGCTGGTGGGCCTACGGCGGCGATTTCGGCGACATGCCGAACGATCGTCAGTTCTGCATGAACGGGCTGGTCTTCCCGGACCGCACGCCGCACCCGGCGCTCTTTGAGGCGAAGCATCAGCAGCAGTTCTTCCAGTTCCGTCTGGTGGGCGAAAGCCCGCTGCAAATCGAGGTGACCAGCGAATACCTGTTCCGCGAGAGCGACAACGAGCGCCTGCTGTGGAGCATCGAGGTGCGCGGCG
This sequence comes from Cronobacter turicensis z3032, assembly GCA_000027065.2. NCBI lineage: Bacteria > Pseudomonadati > Pseudomonadota > Gammaproteobacteria > Enterobacterales > Enterobacteriaceae > Cronobacter > Cronobacter turicensis. Next base: position 958,352 of record FN543093.2, read on the forward strand.
AGACGCGCCTGAGCGGGGAGCTGACGCTCTCCCTCGGCCCGCAGGCGTCCCGCGTGCTGACGCTCAGCGACACGGGCTTTAGCGCCCGCGCGGGCGACGAGGAAATCTGGCTGCATGTGCGCGTTGAACAGCCGCAGGCGACGCCGTGGTCGCCGGAAGGGCATCTCAGCGCCTGGGCGCAGTGGCCGCTCGCCGCGCCGCTCGCGCTGCCGGAGCCGGTTGCCGCAGGCGACGCGCCGCAGCTTGATATCACCGATGCGGAATTTGTCATTCGCCACGGCCGTCAGACCTGGCGCGTGAGCCGCGGCAGCGGCCAGCTGACGCAGTGGAGCGACGACGGCGTGGATCAGATGCTGACGCCGCTTGCCGATCAGTTCATCCGCGCGCCTATCGATAACGATATCGGCGTCAGCGAAGTGGAACGCATCGATCCGAACGCCTGGGTAGAGCGCTGGAAAGCCGCCGGGCTGTATGAGACCGAACACCGCTGCCTGGTCTGTGACGCGCAGACCACCCGCGACGGCGTGGAGGTGCGCGCGCAGCATGCGTACTTCGTAAAAGGCGTGGCGGACGGCCCGGCCATTCTCAGCTACTGGCGTATGGTGGTGGATAACCAGGGCGCGCTGCACTGCGATATTGACGTCGCGCGCAGCCCGGCGCTGCCGCCGCTGCCGCGCGCAGGCGTGGTCTGTCAGTTACGCGGCGGCGAAGAGACGGCAAGCTGGCTCGGCCTCGGACCGCATGAGAACTACCCGGATCGCCTGAGCAGCGCGTGCTTCTCGCGCTGGACGCTGCCGCTCGCGGAACTTACCACGCCGTATATTTTCCCGGGCGAAAACGGCCTGCGCTGCAACACGCGTGAGCTGACCTGGAATGGCTGGCAGGCCGAGGGCGAGTTTCATTTCTCGTTAAGCCCTTACGGCACGCGCCAGCTAATGGAAACCAGCCACTGGCATAAATTGCAGCCGGAAGCGGGTATCTGGCTGACGATTGACGGCTTCCATATGGGCGTCGGCGGCGATGACTCCTGGACGCCGAGCGTGCATCCGGAATATCTGCTGACCGCGCGGGAATACCGCTACCGCTTTACCCTGCGCAGACGGCAAGGCTGACAGGGCGCGACCGCCGGGGCGCGCCCCGGCGTTAACAACAAAAACAACCTCCACACAGAAGGTGAAAGATGAATAAGCCTGCCCTGACCCCGGTTGAAAAACAGAACTTCATATTCTTTTTGCTGTTCTTCTTTTTCTACTACTTCATTATGTCGGCCTACTTTCCGTTCTTCCCGGTGTGGCTGGCGGATGTCGCGCATCTCAGTAAAACGGATACCGGGATTGTGTTCTCGTGTATCTCGCTGTTCGCGATTATCTTCCAGCCGGTGTTTGGCCTGGTCTCCGACAAGCTCGGGCTGCGCAAACATCTGCTATGGACGATAACCGGTCTGCTGGTACTGTTCGCGCCGTTCTTTATCTTTGTGCTCAAGCCGCTGCTGGCCTTTAACATCTGGGTCGGGGCGCTGGTCGGCGGCTGCTATCTGGGGATTGTCTTCTCAAGCGGCTCCGGCGCGGTGGAGGCGTACATTGAGCGCGTCAGCCGCGCCAATAACTTTGAATATGGCAAAGTGCGCGTCTCCGGCTGCGTGGGCTGGGCGCTGTGCGCCTCGATGACCGGCATGCTGTTTGGCGTGAACCCCAATATTATCTTCTGGGTGGCGTCGGCGTGCGCGCTGATCCTGGCGGGCGTCCTGTGGTTCTCGCGTCCGGCGGGGGAGAGCGGCAACCTGATCTCCGGCACGAAGGAGACCAGCCAGGCGTTCTCGATGAAGCTCGTCAGCGAGCTGTTCAGAATGCGCAGCTTCTGGGCATTTATCATCTACGTGGTGGGCGTGGCGAGCGTGTATGACGTCTTTGACCAGCAGTTCGCCAACTTCTTTAAAGGCTTTTTCTCAAGCCCCGAGCGCGGCACCCAGATTTTCGGCTTCGTCACCACTGGCGGGGAGCTGCTCAACGCCACCGTGATGTTCTTCACGCCGTTTATCATCAACCGCATCGGCAGCAAAAATGCGCTGCTTATCGCGGGCGCGATCATGTCGGTGCGCATTATCGGCTCGTCGTTCGCTACCGCCGACTGGCAGGTGATCATCCTCAAAACGCTGCATATGTTTGAGCTGCCGTTCCTGCTGGTGGGCACGTTTAAATACATTTCCGCGGTCTTTGATCCGCGCCTTTCCGCCACGCTGTTTCTGGTGGGCTTTAACCTCTCCAAACAGCTCTCAGGCGTGGTGCTCTCCACCTGGGCGGGCCGGATGTATGACACCGTAGGCTTCCAGCAGACCTATCTGGTGCTTGGGCTTATCACGCTTGGCTTTACCGTGATTTCCTTCTTCACGCTGCAGGGCCGCCCGCGCCCGGCGCTTGAAAAATCCCCCGATTCTTCACTGGCCTGACGGCGACACCGTTCACGGGGGAGCGCGTCTCCCCCATATTCCGCCTGATGAATAAATTGCATGGCATTGATGCGACAAATCTGTCCATTTAAGGAAGAGTGACGGGCCGCTTTCTTATACACTATGTGCCGCTATGGTAATCCGCCCGTTCCGACGCGGCCTCCAGAAAGCCAATGGTGAGGCTTCTGCCGCGCAAAAAAGAGTGAGACAGATGGAAATCAAACACAAAAAAAACCGTTCGCTTTACATTCCCTACGCCGGCCCCGTTCTGCTGGAGTTCCCGCTGCTGAATAAAGGCAGCGCCTTCAGTATGGAGGAGCGCAGCAACTTCAACCTGCTGGGGCTGTTGCCGGAAGTGGTGGAAACCATTGAGGAGCAGGCGGAGCGCGCATGGCGACAGTTTGAAGATTTCAAAACGGATATTGATAAACACATTTATCTGCGCAACATCCAGGACACCAACGAAACCCTGTTCTATCGCCTGCTGGAAAACCATCTTGAAGTGATGATGCCCATCATCTACACCCCGACGGTGGGCTCGGCCTGCGAACGGTTTTCCGAGATCTACCGCCGCGCCCGCGGAGTGTTCATCTCCTGGCCGAACCGCCACAACATGGATGACATCCTGCAGAACGTGCCTATCCATAACATCAAAGTGATCGTGGTGACCGACGGCGAGCGTATTCTCGGCCTCGGCGACCAGGGCATCGGCGGCATGGGCATTCCTATCGGCAAGCTGTCGCTCTACACCGCCTGCGGCGGTATCAGCCCGGCGTATACGCTGCCTATTGTGCTCGATGCCGGCACCAACAACCAGCAACTGCTGAACGACCCGCTCTACATGGGCTGGCGTCACCCGCGCATCACCGACGACGAGTACTACGCGTTCGTCGATGACTTCATCCAGGCGGTAAAACAGCGCTGGCCGAACGTGCTGTTGCAGTTTGAAGATTTCGCGCAGAAAAACGCGATGCCGTTGCTTGAGCGTTATCGCGACGAGATCTGCTGCTTTAACGATGATATTCAGGGCACCGCGGCGGTGACGCTCGGCACGCTGATTGCCGCGAGCCGCGCGGCGGGCAGCCAGCTCAGCGAGCAGAAAATCGTCTTCCTGGGCGCAGGCTCCGCCGGGTGCGGCATCGCCGAGCAGATCATCGCCTGGATGCGCACCGAAGGCGGCTTAAGCGACGAGCAGGCGCGCGCCCGCGTCTATATGGTCGACCGTTTCGGCCTGCTGACCGACAACATGCCGAACCTGCTGTCGTTCCAGTCGAAGCTGGTGCAAAAACGCGACAGCCTTCAGGGCTGGGATACGCAGAGCGATTCGATCTCACTGCTGGATGTGGTACGCAACGCCAAACCGGACATTCTCATCGGGGTGTCCGGCCAGACTGGCCTTTTCACCGAAGAGATCATCCGCGAGATGCACAAGCACTGCGCGCGCCCGATTGTCATGCCGCTCTCTAACCCGACCTCGCGCGTTGAGGCGACGCCGCACGACATCCTGAACTGGACCGACGGCGCGGCGCTGGTGGCGACGGGCAGCCCGTTCCAGCCGGTGACGGTGAAAGAGAAAACCTACCCGATTGCGCAGTGTAACAACGCCTATATCTTCCCTGGCATCGGGCTTGGGATTATTTCGTCCGGCGCGCTGCGCGTAACCGATGAAATGATGATGGCGGCGAGTGAAGCGCTGGCCTCGCATTCGCCGCTGGTCAATACCGGCAGCGGGCTGGTGCTGCCGCCGCTGACTGACATTCAGGCGGTGTCGAAGGATATCGCGTTTGCGGTAGGCAAAATGGCGCAGCAGCAGGGTGTGGCGGTGAAAACCTCCGCCGAGGCGCTGTTACAGGCCATTGAAGATAACTTCTGGCTGCCGGAATACCGCAGCTACCGCCGCACCTCTATCTGATGCGGCTTTACGCTGGCGCGCCTGCGCCAGCGTCTCTTCCCGCCGTTTGTTTTAGCCGCCCCAGCGCGCCCACAGCGTTCTGCCCGCCACGGTCGTTATCAGCGAACAGATAACCGACACCACCGCCAGCTCAATAAAATAGGCGTTAAAATCATCAAGGAAAGGCACCACGTTCACCATGGCAGCGACGTCGCGTAGCTCGCGGGTGTGCAGCAGCGCGAACAGCATATGCGGGATATTCAGGAAGAAAAAAATAAACAGCAGACAAAAGATAATGGATTCAATGGTGTTGGCAGGGGTGACTCTCATTGACGCGCCCGGTTCTCAATAAAGGACAACCCCGACGACGCCTGTCGCCGCGGGGTCTGGCCTCGCATCATACCTGAAACCGCGCCCCGACCACAGGTGATTTTATCGCCGGTTTTCGGCCGCGCTGAGCCCTCAGGCCACGTGCTCTTGCACGCGTGCGATGCTGTTGACTATCTCGCGCTCAATATCCGCTTCGCGCCATGACGCCATGGATGAAGAGAACGGCTCGAACGCGTAAATGCCCTGATAGCCGCGCGCCTCCAGCGCCTTAATCTGCGCTACCGTCTTCAGCCTGTCGTCCGGCATCAGCATCAGGCGCTGATCGTCGGTCAGCGTCTCAAGCGGGCGCGGATCGTTAACGCCTGAGAGGTGCACCAGCCCTATCATCGACACATCCACCTGTGAAAGCGCCTGCGCCGCCTGCGGGTAGAGCGCATGGTGAAAGGTGTCGATCAGCAGCTTAAACGGCACGCTGGCGTCGCGGATTAACGTCTGCGCTTCGGCCGCCGAACGCAGCGAGCTTTGCGGAAAACCGAGCGGCTCCACCAGTCCGTCAATACCGTATTCCGCGAACCGTGGGGCGAGATCCTGTAACGCCGCCAGGGTTTCCGCCGGCCCGACAGGCGTGCCGTCGTTTAATGGACAGAGCACCAGCCCCGCCGCGCCCACCGCCTGCGCATCTTTCAGCAGTGACTCGGTCAGCTCGCGTACCGCGGGCGTGCGCTGGTTAAACGGGTAGACGGCGTTAATGGTGACAATCTCAATCTCATAGCGCGCCGCCAGTTCGCGCACCTGCTCAGGGCTCAGATCGTCGGTGACCTTGCCGCTGGCCATATCGTTACGCAGCTCGACCTTATTCAGCCCAAGCCGGTTCACCAGTTTAAAAAACGCCGGGATATCCAGCGCCGGGGCAATTTTGCGGTTAACGCAGAAACGGTGCAGTGCAATGGTCATCGTACTCTCCTGAAAGCAACAGAATGAAAGACTGGCCTGCCTGTAATCAAAACATTTATTTCATATTTCGCAATATTTGAAATTCTGCTTCTTTGATCGGCTTCGCAAAAAAGAAGGAGTAGAGGCCGGTTTTGCTTTGCGGCAGCCGCTTATCCCGCTAATTTTCAGGGGATAATGGTATGTGATGGTCAGGCCAGGGATGCAATGCCGTAGAAAATGCGACTATGGTCACCAAAAGTAAATTTCATTTATATTTTTATTGAAATATTCATTTCATTTAGCCAGGATAAGGACAGACGTTTTTACGCGAGCCCCTACGGCTCCCGCATTGACCCCCTCCAGACGACGAGGCTAAGCATGAATATCACAGGAAACTTTATCGGCGGAAAAACCTGCAACAGCAGCAGCGGCCAGACGGTGCCGGTCTTCGATCCGGCGACGGGCAAACCGGTGCGCGAGCTCACGCAATCCACGGCCCAGGAGGTCTCGGCGGCGATTCAGGTCGCTCATGAGGCGTTTACCGGCTGGGCCAATACCACGCCGCTGCGCCGCGCCAGGGTGCTGTTTCATTTCAAAATGCTGCTTGAGAAACATGCCGACGAGCTGGCGGCGATTATCGTCAGCGAACACGGCAAGGTCTGGTCAGACGCCATGGGCGAGCTGACGCGCGGCATGGAAGTGGTGGAGTTCGCCTGTGGCATTCCGCACCTGATTAAAGGGGAATACTCCTCCGATGTCGGCACCCGCGTCGACAGCTACTCGCTGATGCAGCCGCTCGGCGTGGTGGCGGGGATCACGCCGTTTAACTTCCCGGCGATGGTGCCGATGTGGATGTTCCCGATAGCGCTCGCCTGCGGCAACAGCTTTGTGCTGAAACCGCCTGCGCTGGCGCCGACCGCCGCGGTGCGTCTCGCTGAGCTGCTGTCAGAAGCCGGGCTGCCGGACGGCGTGTTCAACGTGGTGCATTGCAGTAATGAGGATGCCGAACAGCTCTACACCGATCCGCGTATCGCGGCGGTCAGCTTTGTCGGCTCGTCCGGCGTGGCGGAGCATATCTACAAAACCGCCAGCGCTTACGGTAAACGCGTGCAGGCGTTCGGCGCGGCGAAAAACCACGCCATCGTCATGCCGGATGCCGATCTCGACGCCACAGTGAACGCTATCATGGGCGGCGCGTTTGGTTCGGCAGGCGAGCGCTGCATGGCGCTGCCGATTGTGGTCGCGGTGGGCGACGAAACGGCGGATAAACTGATTGCGCGCTTAACGCCGCTGGTGGAAGCGCTGAAAGTCGGGCCGGGCTGTATGCGCGGGCCGGAAGAGAATGAAATGGGACCGGTGGTTTCCGACGCTCACCAGAAAAAAGTGCTGGGCTATATTGAAAAGGGCGTCAGCGAAGGCGCGAAACTGGTGGTCGATGGCCGCACATTCCGCCTGCCGGGCTATGAAGCGGGTTACTACGTCGGCGGCACGCTGTTTGATAACGTGACGCCGGAAATGGTTATCTGGCGCGAAGAGATTTTCGGGCCGGTGCTCGGCATTGTTCGCGCGCCGGATTACGCGCGCGCGCTGGCGCTTATCAACAGCCATGAATTTGGCAACGGCAGCGCGATTTTCACCAGCAACGGGCATACGGCGCGTGAATTCGTGCATGACGTTCAGGCGGGGATGGTGGGCGTCAATGTGCCAGTGCCGGTGCCGATGGCGTTCCACAGTTTCGGCGGCTGGAAGCGTTCGGTCTTCGGCGCGTTGAATGTCCACGGGCCGGACGGCGTGCGGTTCTATACCCGCATGAAAACCGCCACGGTGCGCTGGCCGCAGGGGCAACAGACCGTCTCTGAATTCAGTATGCCGACGCTGGGTTAAGCTTTTCCAGGAGGAGCCATGTCGTTACTTGCAAAGGCGCAGCGCGACGCGCGCCATTTACAGCATATCACCCCGGAAAGCGCCGGCTGGCGCTATATCGGCTTCGATGTCTGGATGTTGAAACAGGGCGAAACGGTCACGCTTGAGAGCGGCGACCGGGAGCTGTGCCTGGTGCTGGTGGCGGGTTTTGCCTCGGTGAAAACACGCCACGCGGAGTTTCCGGGCCTCGGCGGGCGAATGTCGCCGTTTGAGCGCACGCCGCCGTGGTCGGTCTACGTGCCGCCGCAGGAGCGCGTCGAAGTGACCGCCGATTCCGATCTGGAGCTTGCCGTGTGCAGCGCGCCGGGCAAGGGCACGCTGCCTGCAAGGGTGATTACGCCTGAAGAGGTGGGCGTCGAGCATCGCGGTAAAGGGCGTAACCAGCGCCTGGTGCATAACATTCTGCCGGACAGCGGCGAGGCGGACTGTCTGCTGGTGGTGGAGGTCTATACCGACGAGGGCGCCACCAGCTCCTGGCCTGCGCACAAGCACGATACGCCGGTGCCAGGAAAAGAGACGCAGCTTGAAGAGACCTACTACCACCGTTTCGATCCGTCGCAGGGGTTCGCCTTCCAGCGGGTATACACCGACGACCGCAGCCTGGATGCCTGCATGGCGCCTTACAATCACGATGTGGTGATGGTGCCGCGCGGTTATCATCCGGTGGCGGCGGTCGCGGGCTATGACAGCTATTACCTGAACGTGATGGCCGGGCCGGATCGCAAATGGCTGTTTACCTGGGAAGAGGATCACGCCTGGATTAACAGCGACGACTATCCACGGCGTTAAGCCTGCATAAAAAAACGGCCCATTCGGGCCGTTTTTTATTGCGTTGGCGAGGCGTCAGGCCGTCTGCTGCGTGGTCTTGCTGTTGTTAAGCGCCAGCGAGACGGCGAGCGTCTGGGCGAGACAGAGCGAGGCCACCTGTGAGCGAAACCCATCCACCTGCGCTTCGCGCACCACAAAACAGACATCGCTGAAGGCGGCAAGCGGGCTCACCTGGCTGTCGGTTATCGCAATCTGGCGCGCTTTGCGCTGCGCGCCGAGCTCCACCAGTTCGACCACTTCGCGGGAGTACGGCGAGAAGCTCACCGCCACCACCACGTCTTTCGGCCCCACCAGACTTAACTGTTCGGTAAACATGCCGCCCAGCCCGTCTATCAGAAACGCTTTACGGTCGAGATGACGCAGCGCGTAAGTGAGATAGGACGCGACGCTGAACGACCGGCGCAGGCCAATCACGTAGATATTCTCCGCCTCGGCCAGCAGCCTGACGGCTTTCTCCAGATCTTCCGGCGCCATTTGCATCGCCAGTTGTTGCAGCGCCTGGGAGTTCACCATCGTAAACATGCTGAGGATTTCGCCCGGCGTTTCCGGCGCGCTGGTCTCTTCGCTGGCGGTCTGGCGGAACAGGCGCGCGCGTTCGGTATAATTGGCCGTTTCTTCCATCAGATGCTGTCTGAACATCTGTTTCATTTCATTGAAGCCGCTGAAACCAAACGCATTGGCGAAACGGATAAGCGTCGATGGCGGCACATCCGCCTGCTGGGCGATAGAGGCGACGGTATCGAACGCCACGCTGTTGCTGTTATCAAGAATGTAGCGCGCCACCTGTTTGAGTCGTTTGCTGAGATCGTCATACCGGCGACGAATTTCATCCTGAAGGATGGAGAGCTGGGTCGGATTATTTGCCATGTATCGTGCCTGATAAAAAAGGGGGAAAAAGGAAAGCTTGTGTCAGTGTATCAAATGAAGCGAAATTTTCATTTTCCCGGATGAAATACGCGATTCATTTCACGAAGCAGGAAAGCGCGGAGCGACGGGGCCGCTCCGCGGGAAGGTTAACGGCGCGCTTCGCGCCAGAAGCCGATAAGCGTCAGGTAATTGTTTTTCACTTCGCCGATAAGCGCCTCGTCGCTAAGCTCACCCTGCATCCAGCGGCGCGACGGCTGGCCGAAAATGGTGCGCCCGACCGCGAAGCCTTTAATGATAGGATGCGTCGCCGCTTCAGTGAAGCCTTCGCGCAACTGCTCCTGCGGCGCGTCGAGCCCGAGCAGCAGAATGCCGCGGCAGTATGGATCTTCCTTTTCAATCAGCGCGCTGATTTCCTGCCAGTGGCGGCTCGCCAGCGGCGGCAGCTTCCACCAGTCCGGCTTAATGCCGAGCTGATAAAAATGCGCCAGCATCGTGTGGTAATGCTCCCTGTCTTTATCCGGACCGTTTTCCGGCAGGATCACTTCCAGCAGCAGTTCATGGCCCGACTGCTGACAGGCGCGCCACACCTCCAGCAGCAGCGCGTCCTGCTGTTCGCGAAGCGCCGCCGGATCGTGCGGATGATAAAACACCAGACATTTCACCACATGCTCCAGCGGCCAGCTCGCGAGCTGCGAGCCGATATCGCCATGCTCAAGGCGCAGCGGACGCGAGCCGGGCAGTTCAATCGGGCGGCCAATCCACCAGTTCTGACCGGTGATGGCATTGAGCGCGCGCTGCCCGTAGGTGCTGTCCGCCAGAATACCGCTGCGGCCCGCGAGGCCCGCCTCCTGCGCCGCGTCTTTCGCCGCCTGTAGCAGCAGTTGTTTCAGCGCCGGAATGCGCGCTTCATCGCAGCCGGTTTCGCGGGCCAGATCGGCGAGCTGTTTGCGGTGATCGAAGGCGAAAATACACAGCTCCGGCCACGCCTGGCGACGGGAGGTGACGCGATGCAGATGGTTTAAGCGCGCGTCGAGATCCGGACGCGGCACCGCTTCGGCGCGGGCCAGGTAATCATCGAGTTCGGCGCGCGTCGGCATCGCCGGGGCGCAGCCGTGGCGGGAGACCACCAGCGCGCCGCAGGCGTTGGCGTAGCGACAGGCCTGCTCCCAGCCCTCGTCGTTCAGCCAGCCGCGCAGCAGCCCGGACATAAACGCATCGCCCGCGCCAAGCACGTTCAGCACCTCCACCCGCACGCCCTGATAAAGCGGGACGGTGTCCCAGCTGTCCGGCACCGCGCCTTCCAGCACCACGCAACCCATCGGCCCGCGCTTGCAGACCAGCGTGGCGCCGGTGGCGTGGCGGACGTTTTTCAGCGCGGTCAGCGTATCGGTACTGCCGCCCGCGATATGAAACTCCTCTTCGGTGCCCACCACCAGATCGAACAGATGCAGCACTTCCTGAAGCTGGCGCGTTACCGGCTCTGACTCCACATAACGCGTTTCGCCGTCGCCGGGGGAGGTCAGGCCCCACAGGACCGGACGGTAGTCGATATCCAGCGCGGTACGCAGGCCGTGGCGGCGCGCGTATTCCAGCGCTTTCAGCACGGCGGCGCGGGTGTCCGGGTGGGAGAGATGCGTACCGGTCACCGCCAGCGCGCGGGCGGAGGCGATGTACTCTTCGTTGATATCCTGCGGCGTGAGCGCCATGTCGGCGCAATTGTCACGATAGAAAATGAGCGGGAACGTCTCCTGATCTTTAATGCCGAGCATCACCAGCGCCGTCAGCCGCTGTTTATCGGTGATCAGGTATTCGGTATCGACGCCTGCGCGCGTCAGCGTTTCACGCAGGAAGCGTCCGTTATGTTCATCCCCCACGCGGGCCAGCATCGCCGATTTCAGCCCCTGGATCGCGGTGCCGAACGCGACATTGCCTGACGATCCGCCGAGATATTTGGCGAAGGTCGCCACATCTTCAAGCCTGGCGCCGATCTGCTGCGCGTAGAGATCCACGGCAACACGGCCAATACAAATGACATCGAGCCGCTTAACTGCTGCATTCATAGCTACGGTTTCCTTTTGCATGCCTGCTTCACGAGAGGGCCGGAGAGCCGGCGGCGCGCCCGCAAGCAGCCTGAGGGTTAACAGTTGAACGTAGTATGAGAAATAAATATTTCATTTACAAATTACTTTGGAACTAAAAAACCAGAAATGTGAACAGTATTCCACTCTGCATAGCGTCAGGCGCGGGCACGGGCGCATTGAATACGGTAGCCTGCGCGCCGCCTGTCTGGCTAAAAAAACGCATAGCCTGTGCGGGTTTATCATGTCGCGTGGCAGGTTTCAGATGTCACCGTTTCGCGATCCCCGCCACAGAAAACGCTGCACGGTGAAACAGAGTTTGATCCCTCTCGCAAAATGAAACATTTCATCTGTATTTTGGTTTTATGAAAAATATGTTTGCCTATAATCCAGACAGATTCCGGCAGGCTGGAGGCGTTAAGACCGCGCACCAGAGCAGCCTGCATGACACTGGCTGAAAAAGGAAGGCGAAAATGGGCAAGCTGAGACTGACAATGGCGCAGGCGCTGGTGAAGTTTCTTGATAATCAGTACCTGGAAGTGGATGGCGAAACCGTCAAATTCGTAAAAGGCATTTTCGCCATCTTCGGCCACGGCAATGTGCTGGGGCTGGGCCAGGCGCTGGAGCAGGACAGCGGCGAGTTGCGTCTGTATCAGGGACGCAATGAACAGGGCATGGCGCATGCGGCGACCGGTTTCGCCAGACAGTCGCTGCGCCGCCAGATCCTCGCCTGCACCTCGTCGGTCGGGCCGGGCGCCGCCAATATGATCACCGCCGCCGCGACGGCGACGGCCAACCGTATTCCGCTTCTGCTGCTGCCGGGCGATGTCTTCGCCACCCGCCAGCCCGATCCGGTATTGCAGCAGATTGAGCAGAGCTACGATCTCAGCATCAGCACCAATGACGCCTTTCGCGCCGTCAGCAAATACTGGGATCGCATTACGCGCCCGGAACAACTGATGAGCGCCTGCATCAACGCCATGCGCGTGCTAACCGACCCGGCGGAAACCGGCGCGGTGACCCTGGCCCTGCCGCAGGATGTCCAGGGCGAAGCGTGGGATTACCCCGAGACGTTCTTCGCCCGTCGCGTGCATCGCCTCGATCGTCGCCCGGCAAGCCAGGCGCAGCTTAATGATGCTGTCGCGGCCATCCGCGCCAGCCGCAAGCCGCTGATTATCTGCGGCGGCGGCGTGAAATACGCGGGCGCTGGCGAGGCGCTGGCGCAGTTCGCTGAACATTATCGTATTCCGTTTGCAGAGACGCAGGCGGGAAAAGGCACGCTCCTCTCCTCACACCCGTATAACGTCGGCGGCGTCGGCGAAACGGGCTGCCTGGCAGCCAACCTGCTGGCGAAAGAGGCGGATCTGGTGATTGGCGTCGGCACCCGTTTTACCGATTTCACCACCGCATCGAAATGGATCTTCCAGCATCCCGACGTGCGCTTTCTCAATATTAACGTCAGTAACTTCGACGCCTGGAAACTCGACGGCATCCCGCTGCTGGCCGACGCCCGCGAGGCGCTGACGGCGCTGGATGGTGCGCTTGGCGATTCCTCGTGGCAGGCGGGCTGGGGCGAGCAGATTGCCGCCGTGCAGAGCCGTCAGATAAAAGAGACGCATCGCGTTTATCAGGCCTCGTTTCAGGAAAAGGGCTTCGTCCCGGAGATAGATGACCATCTCGATCGCGAGTCGGTCTACCGGGAGTTTCGCGCGCTGACTGACTCCACGCTGACCCAGAGCAACGTGCTGGGCATTCTTAACGACATGCTGCCGCAGGACGCGGTGATCGTCGCGGCGGCGGGCAGCCTGCCGGGCGATTTGCAGCGCGTCTGGCGCACCCGCGCGCCTAACGCTTATCACGTCGAATATGGCTACTCCTGCATGGGTTATGAGGTGAACGCGGCGCTCGGCGTCAAACTCGCCGAGCCGCAGCGTGAGGTCTATGCGATGGTCGGCGACGGCGCCTTCATGATGCTGCATTCGGAGCTGGTCACCTCGATACAGGAAGGGGCGAAAGTGAATGTCCTGCTGTTTGACAACATGGCGAACGGCTGCATCAACAACCTGCAAATGGAGCACGGCATGGACAGCTTCGGCACCGAATTTCGCTTCCGTTCGACACAGAACGGCCAGCTGAACGGCGGGCTGGTGCCGGTGGATTTTGCCGCCATCGCGGCGGGCTACGGCTGCAAAACCTGGCGCGTCACCACGCTTGATGAACTGAAAATCGCGCTGGAGGCGGCGCAGCACGAGACGGTAAGCACCCTTATCGATATCAAAGTGCTGCCCAAAACCATGGTGCACAAATATGGCAGCTGGTGGAACGTCGGCGTGGCGCAGCAGGCGCTGAGCGAACGTATCCAGCGGGTGGCGCAGCAGATTAACGAAAAACGCGCGCAGGCGCGGGATTACTGAACCCTGTTAACACAAAAAGACACCTTACCTTAACCCTGATTATTCCGGAGATAACCCTTATGTCGCTCAGATTAGGCGTAATTGGCGCAGGCGCCATCGGTAAAGAACATATCCGCCGCTGCACCCAGGTTCTGCAGGGCGCGACCGTCGTCGCAGTATCGGACATCAATCTGGATAACGCGCGCGCCGTGGTCAGCGCGCTTGGCCTGAAGGCGGAAGTGTACGCCGACGGGCAGGATGTCATTCAGGCGCAGGATGTGGACGCGCTGATTGTCACCTCCTGGGACCCGACGCATGAAGCGTTCACGCTCGGGGCGATTGAAGCGGGCAAACCGGTGTTCTGCGAAAAGCCGCTCGCCATGACCGCTGAAGGTTGCCGTCGTATTGTCGATGCCGAGATAAAAGCAGGCCGTCGCCTGGTGCAGGTCGGCTTTATGCGTCCTTACGATGAAGGCTACCAGGCGCTGAAAGAGGTTATCGACAGCGGCGAAATCGGCGCGCCGCTGATGCTCCACTGCGCGCACCGCAACCCGGAAGTCGGCGACAACTACACCACCGATATGGCCATCACCAGCACGCTTATTCATGAGCTCGACGTACTGCGCTGGCTGCTCAACGACGACTACGCCTCGGTGCAGGTGCGCTTCCCGCGCGCCACGTCGCACACTCACGCCCGGCTTAAAGATCCGCAAATCGTGATGCTGGAAACTCGCAACGGGACGCTTATCGACGTCGAAATTTTCGTGAACTGCCGCTATGGCTACGACATTCAGTGCGAAGTGGTCGGGGAGACCGGCATCGCCCGTCTGCCGGAGCCGTCGTCGGTGCAGATGCGTAAAACGGCGAAGCTTGCCACCACCATTCTGACCGACTGGAAAGACCGCTTCATTAAAGCCTATGACGTCGAATTGCAGGCGTTTATTAACGATGTAAAAGCCGGCGAACTGCGCGGCCCGTCGGCCTGGGATGGCTTTGCGGCGTCGGTGGCGGCGGACGCCTGCCTGAAAGCGCAGGAGAGCGGCGCGCTGGAGACCATCAGCCTGCCGGAGCGTCCGGCGTTTTACCTGCGTTAATTCCGCAGTCTGTTACGAATCCGACGGAGGTATACATGAAAATCGCATTTGACGTCGACGTCATCAAAGACCTCGGGATCACCCGCATGGTGCAGCAGGTGGCGGAGTGGGGCTATCAATACATTGAGCAGTCGCCGCACCCGCAAATCAACCCGTTTTATAAGCACCCGAAAGCGGGCCGCGAGATCATTGCCGAGTATAAAAAAGCGCTGCGCGACACCGGCGTCGCGCTCTCTTCTTTTATTTGCGTCTACCGCTGGTCAGGCCCGGATGAGCTGCGCCGTCAGGCGGCGGTGAAAAACTGGAAGCGCCTTATCGAAATCGCCATCGAGATGGATGTGCAGGTGATCAACACCGAGCTCTCCGGCGACCCAAATCAGCCTGAAATCTGTGAAGAGATGTTTTACCGCTCCATGGAAGAACTGCTGCCGATTTTCGAGCGCGAAGGGCTGCGCGTGGAGATCCAGGCGCATCCGTGGGATTTCTGCGAAGAGAACAACGAAACCGTGGATATCGTGAAGTCGTTTCGCAGCGATAACGTGAAATATGTCTACAGCGTGCCGCACACCTTCTTTTACGACAAAGGCAAAGGGGAGGTGGAAAAGATGCTGCGCTACGCCGGGGACGATCTCTCGCATGTGCTGATTGCCGACACCATGAACCACACCCGCCACTGCCGCTATATCGTCAACCCGCCGGGCGTCGATGCCGCGGTACATCAGCATGTTGGCGTGGGCGAAGGCGAGGTGGATTTCCAGGCGCTGTTCAGCACGCTGCGCGATATGGGCTTCGCCCGCCAGAGCTTTAAGGTGGGCGGCGAGCCGATTGTCGCCGCGTCGCTCTTCGGCTACCCGGAGAAGATGAAATACCAGGCTGTGGAAACCCGTGAACTGATAGAGCGCGAACTGCTCGGCCGTTAAGCCGCCGCGGTTTGCCAGAGAGGCGCATTATGAATAAGCAACACGTAAGGCTCGCCATCGCTCCGATCGGCTGGACGAATGACGATATGCCGGAGCTCGGCAGCGAAAATACTTTCCAGCACACCGTCAGCGAAATGGCGCTGGCGGGGTTTACCGGCAGCGAAGTCGGCAGCAAATACCCGCGCGATCCGGCCATTCTGAAACCGATGCTGGCTATCCGCGGTATCGAAATTTGCAACGCCTGGTTCAGCACGTTTTTTGCCGCAGGCGAGCGGGAGAAAACGCTCGACGAGTTTGTGAATCACATGAATTTCCTCCATGCGATGGGGGCGAAAGTGATTGGCTGCTCAGAACAGAGCGGCAGCATCCAGTGCACCACGCTGCCGGTGATGGGGCCAGATAAACCCTGCTTTAGCGAGGAGGAGTGGGCGCGCGTGGCGGAAGGCTACAACACGCTCGGGCGACTCGCCGCCGAAAAGGGCATGCAGGTCTGTCTGCATCACCACATGGGCACCGGCATTCAGACCGCGCAGGAGATAGACACGTTCATGTCGCGGGTGGATGCGTCGGTGTATCTGCTCTATGACACCGGACACGCCTGGTACTCTGAAGGCAGCGAAGCGGCGATGCTGGCGATCCTTAAAAAACATCTGCCGCGTATCAACCACGTACACCTGAAGGATGTGCGCCCGGCAGTGATTGATGCCGTGAAACGCGACGGGCTTTCCTTCCTGGATGGCGTCAGGAAAGGCACCTTTACGGTGCCGGGCGATGGCGCTATCGATTTTCGTCCGGTATTCCGGCTGTTGGATGAGCACGGCTATCAGGGCTGGATGGTGGTGGAAGCCGAGCAGGATCCGGCGCGGGCGAACCCGTTTGAATACGCCGTGAAAGCGCGTCGCTACCTGCGGGAGACCGCCGGGATCTGACTCGCGCGGTGAGGCGGGGCTCACGCGCCGTCTCGCTATAGCGGGCAGATTGATTCGTTGTTCGACATTATGAAAACAATGTTTCATTATAGTCGGCGCTGTCTGCATGACGGCGCCGACACGCCTCGCGGTATCCTTGTGCCGATCTCTGCCGTTTTTCTTTATTTATTCCCTTTAAATATCAATGCATTGTTTGTTCTTATATTTCTATAAAGGCATGAGGCAGGGTGAGTTTTGGCTCCGTGGCGTGCTGATTATCACAAATCCATAACAAAATATGACCTGTCGCTCAAAATTAAAATTTCATTGTTTATATAAATGAAATATTCGATCTAAATTGAGTGTGGTGAATATATCATCAATCGGGTCCGGCCACAGGCAATGGCCGCCTCGTTTCCCTGAACGGCAGGTTACTGGAGTCTTTTATGACTAAAGAACAATATCTCACCCTTAACAGAGCATCAGGGCCTAACAGCGACGCGCCCACGGCGCCGTTTGTCAAAGTGATTGCGCTTATCGCCACGCTCGGCGGGCTGCTTTTTGGTTACGACACCGGCGTTATCTCCGGCGCGCTGCTGTTTATGGGCAGCGAACTGCATCTCACCCCGCTCACGACAGGCCTTGTCACCAGCTCTCTGCTTTTCGGCGCCGCCTTTGGCGCGCTGCTCGCGGGCCATATGGCAAACGCCGCGGGACGAAAGAAAATCATTATTTATCTGGCGGTCATCTTCGCGATTGGCGCGATTGGCACGGCGATGGCCCCGGACGTGTCGTGGATGATTTTCTTTCGCCTGGTGCTCGGCGTGGCGGTTGGCGGCGCGGCGGCGACCGTACCGGTGTATATCGCGGAAATCGCGCCCGCCAACAAGCGCGGCCAGCTGGTGACCTTGCAGGAGCTGATGATCGTCTCCGGGCAGTTGCTGGCCTATATCTCTAACGCCTCGTTCCACGAGCTGTGGGGCGGCGAATCCACCTGGCGCTGGATGCTGGCGGTCGCGACGCTTCCCGCCGTGCTGCTGTGGTTCGGCATGATGTTTATGCCTGACACTCCGCGCTGGTACGCCATGAAAGGCCGTCTTGCCGAAGCGCGCCGCGTGCTGGATCGCACCCGTCGCCCGGAGGATGTGGAATGGGAGCTGATGGAGATCGAAGAGACGCTGGAAGCCCAGCGCGCCCAGGGCAAACCGCGCCTGCGCGAACTGCTGACGCCGTGGCTGTTTAAGCTGTTTATGATTGGCATCGGCATCGCGGTTATTCAGCAAATGACCGGCGTGAACACCATTATGTATTACGCGCCGACCGTACTGACGGCCGTCGGGATGTCGGATAACGCCGCGCTGGTGGCGACGGTCGCTAACGGCGCGGTGTCCGTATTGATGACGTTTGTGGGCATCTGGATGCTGGGCAAAATCGGCCGTCGCACCATGACCATGATTGGGCAGTTCGGCTGTACCGCGTGTCTGGTGTTTATCGGCGCCGTCAGTTATCTCCTGCCCGAAACCGTGAACGGCCAGCCGGACGCGCTGCGCGGTTACATGGTGCTGACGGGGATGCTGATGTTCCTGTGCTTCCAGCAGGGCGCGCTCTCGCCCGTCACCTGGCTGCTGCTGTCGGAGATTTTCCCGACCCGCCTGCGCGGCATCTTTATGGGCGGCGCGGTATTCTCCATGTGGATAGCTAACTTCATGATCTCGCTTTTCTTCCCGATCCTGCTCGCCTGGGTAGGTCTCTCCGGCACCTTCTTTATTTTCGCGGCGTTCGGGATTGTCGGGGCGACGTTCGTGATTAAATGCGTGCCGGAAACCCGCAACCGCAGCCTTGAGCAGATTGAACATTATCTGCATGACTGGCTGGATAACAGCCCGGAGGGCCAGCGCCGCGCCCGTGAGCGCAAGGCGTATCGGGCGCAGATGGACAAAGCGCGTTCATAACGTTATCGCATCACATCAGGGGAAGCCGGGCGGCTTCCCTTTTTTTTGCCGCTGATTGTTATAATTCTGTAACACATTTTCCGTAGCCTCACGTGCATAAAAACTATTCCCCCTTCAAAACGACATCCCGAAAGGAAACCGCGATGGGCAGACCGTTAAAAACCTTATTCAAACGTGAGCATAGTGAAGAGATCAGTAACCCGAGTGATAACCGCGCGTTCTCGCAGGTGGCGGAAGTCTATTTGTCGCGCCGTCGCCTGTTGCAGGCAGGCGCGGTCGCTGGCGCCGCGGCGGCGTTCCCGTTTCTGCTGAAGCCGGAAAACGCGCTGGCGAAAGCGGTCTCGAACGCGAGCGGTAATCTCGGTAAAGCCACTACGCTCGGTTTCACCAGTCTGCCGGTTTCCACCGACGATACCGTTATCGTGCCGGAAGGCTACATCGCAAAGCCGTTCTACAGATGGGGCGACGCCACCGGGATTGCCGGGAATCTGCCGGTTTTTAAAACCGACGGCAGCAACACCACGGAAGAGCAGGCGGCGCAGGCCGGGATGCACCACGACGGCATGGCGTGGTTTAGCCTGCCGCAGGGCGGGCACAGCGCCGATCACGGCCTGCTCGCCATGAACCATGAATACATCGACAACGGTCTGCTGTTTAAGGATGGCGACGCCAACTGGAGCGCCGACAAAGCGCTGAAAGGCCAGAACGCGATGGGCGTGTCGGTCATCGAAGTGAAAAAAGCGTCCCAGGGCTGGGAAGTGGTGCGCCCGTCGTCCTTCGCGCGCCGCATCACCGTTAACACGCCGATGAAAATCACCGGTCCGGCGCTGCACAACCCGCTGATGCAAACGGCTGACGATCCGAAAGGCGAAACCATTCTCGGCACCATGCAGAACTGCGCCAACGGTTTTACGCCGTGGGGCACCTACCTGACGTGCGAAGAGAACTGGTCCGATATTTTCGTGAAGAAAGCCGAGATGAACCCGCTGGAAAAACGCTACGGCATCAGCGACAGCGATGACTCCTACCGCTGGAACGAAGTGGATAAGCGCTTCAGCGTCGACGCCACGCCAAACGAGCCTAACCGCTTCGGCTGGGTGGTGGAAATCGACCCTTACGATCCGCATGCCGCGCCGCGCAAGCACACCGCGCTTGGCCGCATCAAGCACGAAGGCGCGGCGGTGACGCTCGCCCCGGATAACCGCGTCGTCGTTTATATGGGCGACGACCAGAAATTCGAATACATCTATAAATTTGTCTCGGAAGGCAAATTCAACCCGCAGGATCGCAAAGCCAATATGCACCTGCTGGAGAAAGGCACGCTGTATGTGGCGAAATTTAACGACGACGGCAAAGGCGAGTGGCTGCCGCTGGTGTTCGGCCAGAACGGGCTCGACGCCAGCAAAGGCTTTGAAAACCAGGGCGACCTGCTGATCAAAACCCGTCTGGCGGCAGACGCCGTGGGCGCCACCAAAATGGACCGCCCGGAGTGGATTGCGGTCGATCCATACCACACCGGCAGCGTCTACTGCACGCTCACCAACAACAGCGATCGCGGCAAGGAAGGCAAAGCGCCGGTGGACGCGGCAAACCCGCGCGCCAAAAACGTTTACGGCCATATCATGCACTGGCTGGAGCAGAACGGCGACCCGACCGCGATGGCGTTCGCCTGGGATATTCTGGTGATGGGCGGTCGCACCGATACCGACAAACCGGAAGCCAAAGGCAGCATGAAGGGGGCGGAATTCGGCAGCGCCGACGGCCTGAGCTTCGATCATCGCGGCGTGCTGTGGATCCAGACCGACGTGTCGTCATCGACCATCAACCGCAAAGATTACGAAGGCATGGGCAACAACCAGATGGTGGCGACGATCCCGGGCACCAACGAGTTCCGCCGCTTCCTGACTGGCCCGCGCGGCTGTGAAATCACGGGCATCGCGTTCACGCCGGATAACCGGACGCTGTTTATTAACATCCAGCATCCTGGCGAACCGGGCGAAGGGCTGAGCGATCCGCAGCACCCGACGGCGGTATCAAGCTGGCCTGACGGCGAGAAAGCCGGTCGTCCACGCTCCTCCACGGTGGTGATTGTTAAAGCCGACGGCGGCATGATCGGCACCTGATTTGTGATTCATCCGTCATTAAAAACGCAGGCGCAGTCAGCCTGCGTTTTTTTATTAAAAAGCCCCGTCAGGCCGCGCACTGGCTTCCTTCACCGCTTTGTGGTGCGGTTTAGAATCATCTGTTATATAACATTCTCTTTTATTCATGTTTACATTCAGGCCTTTCGGTATATTCCTCCAGGATAAGACTGAAAGTCAGAAAGCCTGCGCCTCGCGCGCCGCTGAAGGAAAGTAAAACCTTATGATAGTTTTAAGGAACATCTCGAAGCTGTTTCATCAGGGTAAGGACACCATTACGGCGGTAGATGACGTCAACCTGGAAGTCGAGCGGGGACAAATCTACGGCATCATCGGCTATAGCGGCGCGGGGAAAAGCACCCTGATTCGCCTGTTAAACGGCCTCGAAAAACCGACGTCCGGCAGCGTGACCGTGGCGGGTAAAGAGATTTCCGCCGCGCGCGGCGAATCGCTGCGTCAGGCGCGTCTCAAAATCAGCATGGTGTTCCAGCACTTCAATCTGCTCTGGTCGCGTACCGTCAGCGAAAACATCGCCTTTTCGATGCAGATAGCTGGCGTGCCGAAAGCGGAAATCAAAACCCGCGTGGCGGCGCTTATCGATCTGGTGGGCCTGAAAGGCCGTGAAAACGCGTATCCGTCGCGCCTGTCCGGCGGGCAGAAACAGCGCGTCGGCATCGCCCGCGCGCTCGCCAACCGCCCGGATGTTTTGCTTTGCGACGAAGCCACCTCGGCGCTCGACCCGCAAACCACCGATCAAATTCTCGATCTGCTCCAGGACATTAACCGCCGCTTTGGGCTCACCATTGTGCTCATCACCCATGAGATGCACGTGGTGCGCAAGATTTGCGATCGCGTGGCGGTGATGGAAAACGGCCGCGTGGTGGAAGAGGGCGACGTGTTGCAGGTCTTCACCCACCCGCAGCAGCCGATTACGCGCCAGTTTGTGCGCCAGATTAGCCAGGAAGGGGCCGACGACGCGTTCGATCCGGCGCTGGCGGGCGATCTTAACGGCGCGGTGATTAAACTGACGTTTGTCGGGCATAGCACCCACCAGCCGGTCGTTGGCGAGCTGACGCTCCGCTACGGTCTGCCTTTTAATATTCTGCACGGCAAAATGACCCAGACCGCCCACGGCGTGTTTGGTCAGCTCTGGCTGCATGTGGTGGCGACGCCGGAACAGCTTGAGAATATCCTCGCCGATTTACGCCTGCATGAGATCCACTGCGAGGTTATTAAACATGCTTGAGTCCCTGTTTCCCCATCTGAAGCTCGACCAGCTCCTGGCCGCCACCCAGGAGACGCTCTACATGACCGCGCTCTCGGGCGTCGCCACCTTTGTGCTCGGCATTGTGCTGGGGCTGGCGCTGTTCTTAACGGCGCGCGGCGGGCTGTTTGAAAACCGTCTGGTCTACAGCGTTATCTCCATCGTGGTGAACGTGTTCCGTTCCATCCCGTTCATCATTTTGATAGTGCTGCTGATCCCGTTTACCAAAACGATTATCGGCACCATTCTCGGGGCGAACGCCGCGCTGCCGGCGCTGATTGTCGGGGCCGCGCCGTTCTACGCGCGTCTGGTGGAGATTGGCCTGCGCGAAGTCGATAAAGGCGTGATTGAAGCTACCCGCTCGATGGGCGCGCGCATGAGCACGCTGATTTTCCGCGTGCTGCTGCCGGAATCGTCCCCGGCGCTGGTCTCAGGAATTACCGTCACTCTGATTGCGCTGGTGAGCTACAGCGCGATGGCCGGGGTGATTGGCGCAGGCGGGCTCGGGAATCTCGCTTATCTGGAAGGATTCCAGCGTAACCACAACGACGTCACGCTGGTGGCGACGGTCGCTATACTGGTGATCGTCTTCATCATTCAGTTTATCGGTGACGCCTTAACCTCTTATTTAGATAAACGCTAACAACAACAGAGAACACACATCATGAAAAGAGTACTGACGCTGATTGCCGCCGCCACCCTGAGCGTTTCCGCCTGGGCTGACACCCTGACCGTGGGCGCGTCCAACGTGCCGCACGCGGAAATTCTGGAGCAGGCGAAGCCGATTCTGGCTAAGCAAGGCATCGATCTGGAAATCCGCCCGTTCCAGGATTACATCCTGCCGAACACGGCGCTGGCGAGCCGCGACATCGACGCGAACTACTTCCAGCACATCCCGTATCTGAACAGCGTGCTGAAAGATCACGCCGACGATAAAACCTATGATTTCGTGAGCGCGGGCGCTATTCACATCGAGCCTATCGGCATCTACTCCAAAAAATACAAATCCCTGAAAGATCTGCCGCAAGGCGGCAAGGTCATCATGCGTGACGCCGTGGCGGAAGAGGGCCGTATCCTCTCTATTTTCGAGCGTGAAGGCGTCATCAAGCTGAAGCCGGGCGTGAACAAAGTGGATGCGCGCATCAGCGATATCGTCGAGAACCCGAAAAAGCTTAACTTCCTGCCGAACGTGGAAGGCTCTCTGCTGCCGCAGATGTATAACAACGACGAAGGCGACGCGGTGGTGATCAACGCCAACTACGCCATCGACGCGGGCCTCGACCCGGTGAAAGATCCGATTGCGGTGGAAAGCGGCGAGAACAACCCGTACGCCAACATCATCACCGTGCATAAAGGCGACGAGAAGAAAAAAGATATCGTGGCGCTGGTGAACGTGCTGCACTCCAAACAGATTCAGGACTGGATCCGCACCAAATATAAAGGCGCGGTTATTCCGGTGAATAACTGATTCGGCATAAATAAAAAGGGAGCTTCGGCTCCCTTTTTCATGGCTGATGGAGCTTAAATCCTGTGCCCCGGATTGTCGCAGGACAGCGCATTGGCGGCGCAGATAAGCGACAGATGACTCAGGCCGAGCGGCATGTTGCCGCGCCAGCCGCCGGTGCGGGTGTCGTACATCTCGTTAAAGATCTGCACGTTGCCGCTCTGGCACAAGGTATCAAGAATCTCTTTCATCTCCTCCTGCGCCTGGTCGCGCTTTTTCAGCTCCGCCAGCGCCTCGACGCGCCAGAAGGCGCAGGCCACAAAGGTGCTCTCTTCCGCCTCAACACCCGAATAGCGGTAGAGCATCGGGCTGTTATGGCCAAGCTCCTGATAAATCGCGTCGAGCGTTGCGAGCATTCGCTTGCGGTTGATCTTGCTGCCGTAATAGTGGGTGAGGCTGATGGCTGCATCGAGCGTCTCGCTGCCCGCATAGAAGGTGTATGCCTGGCGGCTCTCGCTCCAGCAGTGCGTTTCAATCCACTCGCTGATGCGGTCGCGTTCGCGCGCCCAGCGGCCTTTCCATGTCGGCTCGATATGACCGATATCCGCCAGCGCCACGGCCTGATCGAGCGCCAGCCAGCAGGCCATTTTCGAGTGCGTATAGTGACGCTCCTCGGGCAACTCCCAGATGCCGGAATCGGGCAGCCGCCAGTGGTCGGCGCAGCGGTTCGCCAGATGCCCGAGCAGGCGCGAGGTGGCGAGATCGAGCACGTGCCCCATCTCAACGAATAACCGCGCGGTGCCGAGCAAATCGCCATACATGCTCGGCTGAAACTGATCGCGCGCGTTATTGCCGACCCGCACCGGCTGCGTGCCCTGATAGCCTTCGAGCTGCGGATAGCGCTCTTCCGGCACCCGGCCGCCCTCCAGCGTGTAGCAGGCGCGTAACTGACCGTCGTGGCGAATAATCGTCGAGGTGAGCCAGGAAAACGCCGCCTTACAATCCTCAAGCGATCCCAGATAGACGAACGACTTGATAATCAGACAGGCGTCGCGCACCCACGCGTAGCGGTAATCATAGTTTTTTTCTTTGCCGATGCCTTCCGGCAGCGAGGTCGTGGCGGAGGCCGCCAGCGCCCCGGTCGGCGCGTACCAGAGAAATTTGAGCGCCAGCGCCGAGCGCTTCACGTGATGCTCAAACGGGCCATTCCAGCAGAGATTCTCCGCCCAGTCGCGCCAGGCGTGGTCGCTGGTTTCGATGCGCTGATCGATCTTCTCAAGCGGCGGCACCGCCAGCGGCTCTTTTTCGGTCGCCACCAGCGCTATCAGCGAGCGTGAGCCGGGCGAGGTGGTCAGCGTCGCGCGCATGCCCGTATCGTCGCAGTATTCGGTGTCCACATCATCGGAACAGCGCACGGCGATCATTAAATCGTCCAGATGAAAAATCGTCTTTTCCTGGACGTGATCCAGCCACGGCGAACAGGTACGGGCGCGCGTGCCGGGCCTGAACACCACGTTCAGACGCACATGGCCCTTGATGCCTTCGACGCGGCGCGCCATCTCGCTCCACGGCAGGCGGCCAGCGAATGTGCTGTTAATGGATTCGGTAATCAGCACCTCGCCGGTGGCGGTTTTATACCGCGTCTCCAGCACGTTGCTGTTCTCGCGGTAGCTGCGCGACATCTCCCACGCCTCTTCCGGCGTCAGCGCGAAATAGCCGCCCTCAGGCGCGTCGAGAATGCGGTCAAACAGCGGCGGAGAATCAAGGTTCGGCACGCACCACCAGTCGATAGCGCCGTCCGGCGCGATGAGCGCCACCGAGCGGCCTTCGCCGATGACGGCGTAATCGCCAAGGCCCGCGTAGCCCTGTTCGCGCGCGGGAGAGCGGTAGGTCTTATTTTTCACAGACGGGATAATCCTTTCTCTGGGTCAATACAGGCTTAACCGCCGCAAACCGGCGACGAAACGGTAATGTTTTAAGCGTAGACCATGAGAGCGCGGTCACAGTTTGACCAGCGAAGGGGGAGATGAAAAAACGGCCCGCCGGATGGCGAGCCGTGAGCGGCAGGATTAACGCAGATTGTTCGGGAAATCCGCGGGGAGTTCGCTTGCCGGGCAGGCGATGACGCTTTCGTCATTTTTAGCGCAGTCGCGCACAAAAGTGATGGTGGCGAATTCGTCGATCACCTCGGTCGGGTAGGCCGGGCCTGCGTCACGGTAGGCTTCCATCTGTGCGATATGGTCATTCTGGAAGCAGACGGTTTTCTTCGGATCGTTCATCACCCAGCGCGGGAAGAAAATCGTGCCGTGGAACAGGCGGTCGCCGAGGTTGGCAATCAGGCTGACGTCGGTGCCGGTCGGTTCGGTCCAGGAGATTTTATAGATGTTTTCGCCGACGCGGACGATATAAACACGCTGATCTTTCACCCAACGGTTGCCGACGATGCCGCTGTGGATGCGGTAGTCGATGGTGTTTTCATTTTTAATATACAGCTCGTAGTTCCAGCCGTTGTCGTAGGTGTAGACCAGATGTTTGCCCACAAAACCGCTGAGATCGTGTTTGTCAAAGTTACTCATTGTTGGCCTCCTTTGTTTCGTTGAGTACAGCTTAGGCCTTTATTTTTTTAATGAATAACGCTAATTTTGCATAAAATTGATTCAAAAATTCGATGAATTATGCATAAGACGACGCTCGAACAGTGGGCTTTGCTGGACAAAGTCGTGGAGGAGGGCAGCTTCGCCAGGGCGGCGGAAAGCACGCACCGCAGCCAGTCCTCGGTGAGCTACAACCTCGCGCTGCTTCAGGAGCGGCTTGGCGTGGCGCTGCTCGAAACCCGTGGGCGCCGCGCGGTGCTGACGCCCGCGGGCGAACTGTTGCTGACGCAGGTGCGCCCGCTGCTCAGCGCTTTTACCTGGGTGGAGGCCCATGCCGCAACGCTTCGCGACGGCGTGCGTACCCGGCTGGATCTGGTGGTGGACAACATTTTCCCGCGCGAGACGCTGTTCGCGATCCTGCGCGAGTTTCAGCGCCAGCATCCGTCCACGCAGGTGCAACTGACCGAAGTGCTTGAGAGCCAGAGCGACGCTATCGCCGCGCACTCCAGCGCCGATCTGCTGGTGCTTTCGCGCCGTGAAGACAGTCTCGGGCGCGGCGAATGGCTGATGAACGTGAACTTTGTGGCGGTGGCGCACCGCGATCATCCGCTGGCGCAGATGCCGGGGCCGATTGGCGAAGAGGCGCTCGGGCGCTTCGCCCGCATCCGGCTGGCGGGCAGTCAGACCCAAAGCCCCGGCGGCGCGCCGGAGCAGTGGGTCTTTTCAACGGTAGATGCGGCTATTGAAGCAGTGATGCATCAGGTGGGCTATGGCTGGCTGCCGGAGGCGCGCATCGCAGGCCCGCTCTCACAAGGGCTTTTGCGCGCGCTGCCGCTCGCCCACGGCGCGCGGCGCGCAACACCGCTGCATCTGATGGTGAAAAAAGATCTTCCCGTGCCGGATGCCGCGGTCAGTACGCTGATGGCGCTGTTCAGCCGTCTGCGCGAGGCGTAGCAGCGCGCCGGTTGCCGAGATAAATCAGCGCCAGCGCGACGGCGAGACACAGCACGGCGCCAAGACGGCTTAATGAGAACGGGATCGCCGCGTTGCCAAGCCAGCCGAAATTATCGATAAGCATACTCATGGCGAGCTGGCCGAAAATCACCGCCACCGTCGCGACCGCCGTGCCGATGCGCTGCACCGCCAGCACCATAATCACGATATAAGGCACGCCGCACAGCGCGCCGGTGAGTTGCCACTTCGGCACGTCCAGCAGCGATGTCGCGTGCGGCGGCTCAAAGAAGAAAATCAGCAGCGCGCAGACCAGCGCTCCCACGGAGAACGTCAGAAAGGCGCAGCGGAACACGCCGACTTTGCCGCCGAGCTGGCCGTTGATCGCCGCCTGAATACTGAGCAGCGCGCCGCCGATAATGGCGAGAATAATCATGATTGTCGTCATTGTGGTTCCTTAACTGTGGGCGACCAGCGCCAGGGCGGCGAGAATAAACACCAGCGCCAGCAGGCGCAGCGCGTCTATCGGGCGGCGCTCAACGCCGAACAGTCCGAAATGGTCGATAATCAGGCTCTTAAATACCTGACCGGCCAGAATGCCAATCATGGTCATGGCGATGCCGATAACCGGCGTGGCGACGGTGAGAATGACCACATACCCCGCGCCGAGCAGACCGCCGGTCAGCTGCCAGCCGGGCTGAGCGAAAAACGACGGGCTGTTGCGCGGGCTGTAAAACAGCATCAGCAGAAACGTGAGCGCCGCGCCGACGCCGAAAATGCTGAACGCCGCCCAGAAATCGCCGACTTCGCCGCCAAGCGGCCCCAGCAGGCCCGCCTCAACCGAAAGCCCCATCCCGCCCGCAATCACGAGCGCTATTAATAAAAGCTGCATGGTAATCCTTAAAAAAATGCCAGGCGGCGCAGTGTAGTGGAGCGCGGTGCGTTAAAAAACGCTACGATCGACGAAACACTTTTGCAGGAGTCGCACAGATGAACGAGAGCGGGGCCGTGAATATCCGCGCACTTCAGCTTTTTATCAGCGTCTTTGACGGGCAGAGTTTTTCGGCGGTGGCGCGCCGGGAGGGCGTGTCGGCGTCGATGATCTCGCGCACCGTCCGCCAGCTTGAAGAGGCGCTTGGTCAGCAGCTTTTCTACCGCAATACCCGGGCGGTGATCCCGACCGAAGCGGGGCGGCTGTTCGCGCAGTACGCGCGCGGCATTACCGAGCAGTTCAGCGAGGCGCGCCGCGAACTTCAGGACCGCTCGCTTGAGCCGTCCGGGCTGCTTCGCATCAACGCGCCGGTGTTCTTCGGGCAGCGGCATATCGCGCCGTGGTTAACCGGCCTTGCGGAGCGCTACCCGCGCCTGCAACTGGCATTAACCCAGACCGACGATTACGTCGACCCGCACCGCGACGCCACCGATCTTATCGTGCGTATCGGCACGCTCACCGATTCGAGCTTTCACGCCCGCGTGTTTTGCGAGCAGCGCTATTACTTCGCCGCCGCGCCGCGTTATCTGGCGCGCTACGGCGCGCCCGCCTCGCCGGCGGAATTTCACGCGCACCAGTGCCTGGTTTACAGCGGTTCATCGGGGCCGAACCGCTGGCTGGCGCGCAAACCCGGCGAGCCGTGGGTGCATTACCCGGTGAGCGCGCGACTGGTGTCAAACAACGCCCATTCGCTGCTGACCGCTGCGCTCGACGGCATGGGGCTGGTGCTGTTCCCGGACTGGATGACAGGGGAGTGGCTGGCGCAGGGGAAACTGGTGAAAGTGTTGCCGGAGTATGAGGCGGCGATTAATACCGAGGCGCAGCACATCGCGGCCATCTACCCGAACGCGCGCCACCCGCCGCTCAACGTACGCGCGGCGATAGACTACCTGGTAGAGGTCTTCGGCTCGCCGGTCTACTGGCAGCGCGACTGAGCCGCGCCCATAAAAAAGGGCCGCGCGGGGCGGCCCTTTTAGCTTTACGTCCTTTACGGCGGTTTATCGAGCGTCGGGCTCTGAAGCGCCGTTCTCTTTGTTCTCAGGCAGCGCGTGCGTGCGTCCCGGGCCTGCGGAGAAGGTGTTCCAGCAGGTGACAAAGAGCGCGGCGATAAGCGGGCCGACCACGAAACCGTTAATGCCGTACACCTCCAGCCCGCCGAGCGTCGCGAGCAAAATCAGCCAGTCCGGCATACGGATATCTTTACCCACCAGCAGCGGGCGTAGCAGGTTATCGGCAAGGCCAACCACCACCACAAAAAACGCGGTCAGCAGCACGGCTTTGATAATCGCGCCTGTCGTGAAGAGATAAATGACGGCGGGCACCCAGATAAGCGCGGCGCCGACCGCAGGCACCAGCGACAGAAACGCCATCAGCGATCCCCAGAGAATGCTCGCGCCAATACCCGCGAAGTAAAACGCCACGCCGCCAAGCAGACCCTGCACGATGGCCACCACGACGGTGCCTTTCACCGTGGCGCGCGACACCGCGGCAAAGCGGCGGAACAGCCGCTGTTTGACTTTATCCGAGAGCGGCACGGCGTTCAGCACTACCGCCACCAGCCGCGAGCCATCCTTCAGCAGGAAAAACAGCAGATAAAGCATGATGCCGAAGCCTATCACCACGCTGAACGTGTTGCGGCTGATAAGGAAAATACTGCCCGCCACATACTGGCTTCCCTTGAGCGCGACGCCGGAGATCTTCTTCTGAATGGCGGCGGCGCTGTCGAGATGGTTTTCCGCCAGCATCTGTTGCGCCCAGTCCGGCAGAATACGCACGCCATCCGCGAGCAGGGTCGGGAACGTGGTGTCATTGGCCTGCAAATCGGTGTACAGCGTATTGAACTCCCTGACCAGCGACGAGGCGACCACCGCCAGCGGCACAAACACCAGCACGCAGATAAGCACCACGGTTAAGAGCGAGGCAATATTGTTACGCCCGTTCATCATGTGGCAAAGGCGGCGCTTTACCGGGTAGAAGATCACGGCCAGGATAACCGCCCACAACACGGCGGAAAGATAGGGTTTTACAAGATTGAAAAACAGGATCGAAACGATAAACAGGATCAGGATAAAAAAGGCCCTGGACATCTCTTTCGAGTTCATGGTGCGTCCTTATTGTCATTAAAAGCAGCCGGATACTACAACGTCGCGGCATCCGCTTCATCCCGGAGGGTCTTACAACCGTAGCTGAATAGTGAAGGGTTTGTCGAAGGCGAGGAGGCGGGGGCCAGGAAAAGGCCCCCGGCAGGATCAGGTAACCGGCCACTGCGTCAGACGGATGCCGCGCTGCGGCGCGTTCTGCGCGAAGTCGCTCAGGACGGCTTTGACATCCGGATCGAAGTAGTCGGCGTTGTCATGCTCGGCAATCACCACACTCTTCTCCGGAATTTTATCCAGCAGCGCCTGTAAGCGCGGGTTATGCATAAACGTCAGGTTCTGGTGGATGCGCAGCACATAGTGATCGTCATAGCGCGCCAGCTGCAGCGCGTTGCGATGGCTGTGCCACAGGCTCAGCGCTATCTGAGCCACAAGGCCGATCCCGATACCGGCGAGCATGCCGAAGGCGATAATCCCGATAATGGTCGCGAGAAACGGCACGTATTGCTGGGCGCCTGCGCGGAACTGCTCCACGAACAGGTGCGGCGTGGCGAGTTTATAGCCGGTGTAGAGCAATACCGCCGCCAGGCTCGCCAGGGGAATAGTCATCAACACCTCGCGAAACCACAGCACGCAGATGAGCAGCAGCGCGCCGTGGATAAAAATCGACAGTTTGGTCTGCGCGCCGGTGCTGACGTTCACGGAACTCCTGACAATCACCGCCGTGATGGGCATCGCGCCCACGAGACCGGCCAGCAGATTACCCGCGCCCTGCGCCAGCATTTCGCGGTTTGGCGACGGCGGCGGGTTTTGCGGGCGCAGCTTTTTCAGCGCCTCCTGGCTCAGCAGCGTTTCCAGGCTCGCCACCAGCGCCAGCGTGACGGCCACCACATACACCGACGGATTGGTAAAGGCCTGCCAGGCAGGCGTCTCCAGCTCAGAGACCAGCGCGCCCAGGCTTGCGAACGCCGGCAGCGTGATAAGCGGCAGGCGTTCAAGCAGCGCGGGCGAGGTGTAGCTTAGCGCGAGGGTCGTGACGCAGCCCACCAGCACCGCCACCAGCGGGCCGGGGATCCACGCGAGGCTTTTCACGCGCCGGAGGGTGGACGAGCCCCAGAGCGCCATGAGCAGCAGCCCGGCGGCCGCCACCGCGATAGAAACTGGCGAGAACGTGAAGCCATCGCTAAACACCGCCATCAGGCTGTTTTCATCCGCCGCGCCGAGCGCCACCGGGATCTGCTGCATGATCAGCAGCAGGCCGATCGCCGCCAGCATGCCTTTAATCACGCTGCCGGGCACCAGGGCAATAAACCGCCCGGCGCGGATAAGCCCGAATACGATTTGCAGTACGCCCGCCAGCACCAGTGCCAGTAAAAACGCGGAAAACGAGCCGAGCGTTTCAATCGAGGCCACCACAATCGTCACCAGGCCCGCGGCCGGGCCGCTGACCGCGAAGCGCGATGGGCTCAGCGCCGTCACCAAAAGCCCGCCGATAATGCCCGTCAGCAGGCCGACAAAGGGCGGCAGGCCGCTCGCCTGGGCGATGCCAAGGCAGAGCGGCAGGGCCACGAGAAAGACAACCACCCCCGCCAGGCTGTCCTGGCGCAGCGTATTCATGTTCATACGGCTTCCTCCCCGGTTTGTTCCGTCAGCATTTCAAGATGGCCGGACGCCAGGTCGTAGACGCAGCCGTAAACATTCAGCTCCTGGCCGCTGCGCCAGATATTGCGCACCGTGCGGGTCTGCACCAGGCGGTTAAACTGCGCGATGACGTTGGCTTCCACCAGTTGATTAAGGGTTTGCGCATCCGGCGGCGATGCGTCGCGCCCGGCGATGTGCTCTGAGAGCGCCTCGCGCAGGTGGCTGATGCGCCGGGCAAGCGACGAGGACTCCTGCGCGAGGGACATCTGCGGCAGCGTCAGCGCCGCCTGCACGCCGCCGCAACCGTAATGGCCGCACACCACAATGCGTTTTACCTTGAGGTAATGGAGCGCGTATTGCAGCACGCTCATGAAATTGTCGTCGTCGGGGTCAATCATATTGGCGATATTACGATGCACGAACAGCTCGCCAGGGTGCGAGCCGGTCAGCACTTCAGCCGGGACGCGGCTGTCGGAGCAGCCAATCCAGAGCGAGTGCGGCTGCTGCTGGTCGAGGTGTTTGCCAAAGTAATCCGGGTCCCGTTGAAGACGCTGTTGCGCCCAGCTACGGTTTTTGGCCAGAAGAGGTTTTAATGTGGTCAAAATGCTGTCTCCATGAGGATCCAACGAGCCGAATATTGACTGCCGGTAATGGCATTCTCCGTGGACTCGTTACGACGAAATTAATAAGTAGCACTCTTCAGTGATATTTATGTCTCAGGAAAATCCTATAAGAGAAATTAAAGTTTAAAGGTTTATCAGCTTTGTAAAGTTTTAAAAGTTATGGGTAAGTAAATGCGAGTGGCGATAATAGAAACAGGAAAGTCATCAGGAATGAAATAATTAGCGTGATGATAATCATCTCAGATAAGCTATTGTTATTTTGTGGTTAATTCAGCAGGTGATTAAATTCATTTGCCAATAATACTACGCAACAATATAGTCACGCAGGGTTTTACGTATTGGGTTAATTCGTTTTCCTGATAATAAGCGTTACTTATGTTTTAGGTGTAAGGGAAATTGGCAATCTCTTTTCTGGCGGCCTCTCCATCAGGCAGCTCACCATTGCCTGGCCGTGTATTGTGGCGAATACTCATTCCTTCACGTCAGCAACCGCCGCGGCTGTAAATACGCCTGTGTAATGGCGAGCGTAACCCAGGCCTGGCAAGGAGAACATCATGATCGGTGAGCTGACCTGGCGCACCAGCGCCGGTTTTCTGGAGGATTTCCTGAACGGCGATGTGATAGCCAGTAATGACGGCATGCCTGAGAGCGGCGCCAGCCTGGTGCAGCTCATCCGGCGCGAGCGCGACAACCCCGGCGTGACCGTGCCAGCCGTGGCGGAGCCGCTGCTGGTATGGATCGTCTCCGGCCAGGCGCAGGTCAGTGAACGCGAAGGCGCGGGGGAATGGGAAACGCGTCTCGCGCGGCCCGGCACGTTTTATCTCACCGCCACCACGACGCCTTACGATATGCGCTGGACGCTGGCGGAGGGCAAGCCTTTTACCGTTATGCATATTTACCTGGCGCTGACGCTGCTGGATGACGCTTTCCGGCTGTGCCACGGCATTGCGTATGCGCAGGGGGAGATTGACGATGTCGCCGCCGATGCCGACCCGCATCTGGATAAGCTGCTCGGCTGGTGCTGGCAGGAGGTTGCACACCCGCAAAAAGGCAGCGGCGCGATACTTGCGGGCGCGTTAAAAAGCCTGGCGGTGTATCTCGTCAGGCATTACGGCAGAGCGCGGGGAGAGCGCGGCACGGCGCGCCCTCATGCGCTGCCCGCCTGGAAATTGCAGAAGGTGAAACAACATTTGCAGGCGAATCTCGCCGCGCCGTTTCATCTGCCGACGCTCGCGCAGATGTGCGGCATGAGCAGCTGGCACTTGTCGCGGCAGTTTAAACAGGCGACCGGGATGTCGCCGTCGGAGTGGTTTATTCACCAGCGTATTCAGCGGGCGTGCCGTCTGCTGCGGGAAACGTCGCTCCCGGTGATTGATATCGCCTGCGAGGTGGGGTACGCCAGCCACAGCCACTTTTCACAGGTGTTCCGAAGGAAAACCGGAATGCAGCCGGCGGCGTACCGCCGGCGTTAGCCCTCAACTGACCGGCACCGTCATGCCGCCGTCCGCCATCACCACCGCGCCGACGATAAAGCTCGCGCGCTCCGACGCCAGAAAGGCGGCCACTTCGGCTATCTCATGCGGTTCGGCGGCCCGCCCGATGGGCGCGCTCTGGCCGTGCCCCGCCAGGAATTCGCGCCCGTCCTCCCGAAAGTGATTGAGGATATTGGTAACGACATCGCCCGCGCCGACGGCGTTAACGCGAATGCCGTGCGGGATGCCCTCAAGCGCGGCGGTGCGGGTGAGCTGGGCCAGCGCGCCTTTCGAGGCGGCATACGCGGCGATGCCCGGAAACGTAAAGTAAGACGCATAAGAGGCGATGTTGACGATGGCCCCGCGGCCCTGCGTGGTCATCTGCTTCATCGCCTCGCGGGTATGTAAAAACGCGCCCGTGACGTTCGTCGCCATCTGCCACTCCCACTCCTCGCGGCTCATCGCCTCGATGGGCTTGTACAGAATGCGCCCGGCATTATTGATAAGCACATCAAGTTTGCCGAAATGGCTGACCGCCAGTTCGACCGCGCGCTCCGCCGAGCCGTCCACGGAAATATCCGCCGCCAGCGGCACAATATTCTTCTGCGCCAGCGCATTGACCTCAGGGTTGATATCTTCGGCGATAATCTTCGCGCCGCGCTGGTGAAACAACGTCACCAGGGCTTTACCGATCCCGCTCGCCGCGCCCGTTACGATAACTACATTGTTTTCAAATTCATTTTGTAAAGACATTGTTTTTCTCCGGTGTTATGTGGAGCGTTAGTTATAAAAGACGTGGAAAAAGGGGCGGCGGGGGTTTTGCTGAGACTGTTGCGATTTTGCGTTTACTTTGGGCCGTCCATGACAGCGCGCGGCGATTATGAGAAGGTAGACAGATAAATCATGCTACACACAGGGACAATAACCATGGCAGGGAATCTTCTCATCTGGCTGATATCGTCGGCGTTGTTGCTGGCGTATTTCTGGTTTGTGACGCTCAGAAAACCGTTTAAAACGGTGGGTAAGCACTTTCTTATTCTGCTCGGCGTCCATCTGGCGCTCAGTATCACCGCCATTCAGTTAAAAAAATCGGGCCATTTTTTGCCAGCCGAATACCGCACGGCGGGACTGTGGTTTATCAAAAGCTATATGGCAGTAGTTGCGGTGTTAATGATTAATTTTTTCGCGTCGCTGGCCGGGCAGGGTGTCGCGAAAATGGCCGCGTTTCATGAAAAATATAACGCCGACAATCTGCACCGTCAGCCGCTACGCGCCTTTCTGCGCCATCAGTCCGGTATCGTCTGGGGATACAGAGCGCTGTTTATCGCTGGCGGGATTTACATGCTGTGGGCGCTCTGCTTCCGGATGGGGTTGTAGGCCGCAAGTCGCCCCCTTAAATTTCGCAGGTTCGCAAGCGCTTTTTTTTATGAAAGAAAAATAAAATTTTATTACCGCTAAAAAACATCGTAGCGAAAGTAACCGATTATTTTGACGGATTGAATGAAAAAGCGCCGATATCTGTCGCTCACTGCGCTGACCAGAATCGATGAATAAGATAAAACTTAACCATCATCATAATTTTTCATAAAATCCGCGTTAAAAATGTCTGCGGGCCGTGAGCTTCAGCGTAAACTGCGTTTTCGCCAGGGATGCTACGTAAATACCAGACTGGAGGTGAATATGTATTCCTTTATCGCCAGGCAGCCCATCTTTGACGCCGCGCTAAATACCGTCGCGTATGAGCTGCTTTATCGCAATGGATTGACCAATACGTTTCCGCTGGTGACGGAAGAATACGCCACCAACCATCTGCTTGCGGAGCAGTTCCTCGTCACGCCGCTGCAACGCCTGGTGGGGCAACATACATCATATATTAATTTTCCTCATGAGATGATCGTCAACGGCCTGGCGCAAACGCTGCCAGCGGAAAAGGTGGTTATCGAAATTCACCAGAATGCGGCCCCGGAACCCGAGCTGTTAAAGATGGTGCGTGAGATGTACTACAAAGGGTTTCGTTTCGCGCTCGATAACTTCCGCCTCAGCGACGCATGGGCGAATTTTCTGCCGTATGTCACCATTATTAAGTTCGATATTCAGGCATTAACACCACAGGAAGTGTCAGCCTTTATCCGTGACAATAATATCAGCCAGCGTAAATTACTGGCGGAAAAAGTCGAAACTCGCGAACAGTTTAACCTTTACAAAGAGATGGGGTTCCAGCGTTTCCAGGGGTATTTTTACGGCGAACCGGAAATGATTAAGACCCGTAAACTGCCGGAGCAGCAGATGTTTATTCTGCAACTGCTGAATGAAGTGGTGTCGGCAAACCCGGATATGCGCAAAATAGAAGAGCTGATCAGCCGCGATGTGGCGATTACGTATAAGCTGATGCGCTATGTCAATAACATTAAATATAAGATTAATCATCACGCCAACGCGGATGTTCTGCCCTTTCGCAATATTCTCTATTTCTTAGGATTAAGCGAGCTGCGCCGCTTTATCGCGATCCTGGCGGTGACGCACAGCAGCGAACCGGCGGTGACGGAGCTCTTTAACTACAGCCTCGCCTGCGGGCGATTCTGCGAAATGGCGGTAGCGCACACGGGCGCCGAGATCGATGAAAACGACGCCTTTATCGCCGGGCTGTTTTCGCGGCTGGATATTATCCTCAGCGTGCCGATGGCGGTATTGATTGAGCAGATAACCGTACCGGCAATTGTGCGCGAGGCGCTCTTAAACCGTGGCGGCACGCTCGGCGCGCTGCTGAATCTCTATGAAGGCTATGAGCAGAATCACTGGCAGGGCGTTACGCAGGGGATGAAACAGCTCAATATGAGCGAAGCGCAGGTGACGCAACTCTTCCTCGAAGCGGTGGAGTGGGGCGACAGAATTATTTAATCCCGGCACCGCCGCCTGAGTCTGCCCGGTTGCGGTGCCAAACGTGCAACTTCCGGCATTATGCCTGCGGCACGTCTGTCAGCGAAAAGTAAACCTCAAGCCCGTGCTCGCGGGCGATCTCCACATCGCGGTCCGCCCCCGTAGAGCTGCCCGGCAGGCGTAGCACCGCGTCGCATTTCGCCACCAGACGGTGCGCGACGGGATATAAAAACCGTTCGCTTATCGCATCGCCCGGTTTTTCGCTGCCTGCGGCCTGGGCGAGCGGCAGCGCGAGCCATTCGCCAATGACCGGCACGTGGCCGCGTTCAAACAGCGCGAGCGCCGCCTGTTCGAGGCGCGCCAGATTCTGGCGCATCAGGGTTTCATCGCCGTTCGTGCCGCTGCGCCACGGGCCTGCCACCAGTATCATTTTGCTCATGGTTTTCTCCTTAGACTATCGCGTTCAGCGCCGCGTATTGCAGCAGCATGATGGTTTTGGCATCGACAATCTCACCGTCGCGTACCGCGCGCAGCGCGTCATCAATGGGCATTTTCACCACCTCAATATCCTCGCCCTCATCCGCGACGCCGCCGCCGGTGCCGCTCCGCCGCGCCGGATCGTATTCGCCGATAAAGAAATAGAGTTTTTCCGTGACCGAGCCGGGGCTCATATAGGCTTCAAACACTTTCTCGACGTTATCCACCAGATAGCCGGTCTCTTCTTCGGCTTCGGCCCGGATGCGCGTTTCGGGATCGGCTTCATCCAGCAGGCCCGCTGCCGTTTCGGTTAGTAAGGTATTGTAACCGTTGAGGAAAACTGGCAGCCGAAACTGGCGGGTGAGAATGACGCAGCGCTCGGCGCGGTTATACAGCAGGATGGTGGCGCCGTTGCCGCGATCGTAGGCTTCGCGGCTCTGGCGCTGCCACTGACCGTCGCGGCGCTGGTAATCAAAGGTATATTTTTTCAGCACATACCAGTCATCTGACAGGGTTTGCGTTTCGATGATGCGTACTTTTTCACGAACAGATGGCATGATGACCTCTCCACAGGTAGAATTGGCAACATAACGTGCATATTCGTGCATGGTCAAGAAAATTCGTGCAACAGGAACCGGCATGCTGACGTCACAACGTAAGAAGCTCATTCTGGAAAAGCTGGCGGCGGAAGGGCAGGTGCAGTCCCGCGCGCTCAGCGAGTGGTTTAACGTCTCCGAAGATACGATCCGGCGCGATCTGCGGGAACTCTCCGCCGAAGGCCGTCTGCAACGGGTGCATGGCGGGGCGTTGCCCGCCTCAGCGGCAGTGGTGGATTACGCCGGGCGCAGCCAGCTTTCGCTTGATTCCAAGCGGGCGGTCGCGCGCCGCGCCGCCGCGCTGATTGAACCGGGGCAAATCGTGATGCTCGACGGCGGCACCACGACCGGCGAACTGGTGAAATGCCTGCCGCCGGAACTCGCCATTACGGTGATCACCCACAGCCCCGGCATTGCGCTGCAACTGGTGGAGCATCCGCGCATTGAGGTGATCCTCATCGGCGGGCGGCTGTTTAAACACTCGATAGTCTCGGTGGGGGCGGCGGCCATTGAAGCGATGAGCCATCTGCGCGCCGACCTGTTCTTTTTGGGCGTCACCGGCGTGCATGCCGACGCGGGCCTCAGCACCGGCGATTACGAAGAGGCGTGCGTCAAACGCGCGCTGGCCTCACGCGCCGCGGAAACGGTGGTGATGGCCTCGCGTGAAAAGCTCAACGCCGCTTCCGCGTTTTGTATTGGCGATATGTCGCTGGTCAATACGCTGATCGTTGAGGGCGATACCGCCGACACGCTGCTGGCGCCTTTCGAAGCCCGGGGCGTGACGGTGATAAAGGCATAACCTCCCTGGAAATTGCAGGTATAAAAACCAGGCGATGCCTGCTAGCGTAAAGGGATGAACCTATTTTCTGCTGTAAACGCCGCGATTATTCGCACTGCCTTCAGGCCGGTGGGATAACGCGTATCGCTGACCCGCCTGCACGGCGGGCGCCTTGCAGGCTCAACACTGTGAGGTTCGCTATGTCTCGATCCCTTTCATCGCCCCATACGCCAACGCTCTATCTGCTGTGCGGCAAAATCGCCGCCGGGAAATCGACGCTCGCGGCGACGCTTGCGCGCGAGCATAACGCCGTTATCGTCAGCGAAGACGCCTGGCTTGCGCGGCTTTACGGCCCGGAAATGCACGATGTAGCCGACTACGTGCGCTGCGCCGCCAGACTTAAAGAGGCGATGACGCCGCATCTGGAGGCGCTGCTGCGCGCTGGCGTCAGTCTGGTGCTCGATTTCCCGGCCAACACGCTGCAAAGCCGCGCGTGGATGAAAACGCTGATTACCACGAGCGGCGCGGCGCATGAACTGCACTGGCTGGACGTGCCTGACGCGGTGTGCCTTGCGCGTCTGCGGGCGCGAAACCTGCAGGGTGACCATGATTTTGCCGCCACCGATGCCCAGTTCGCGCAGATAACGCGGTATTTCGTTCCGCCCGATGCGCAGGAAGGGTTTAACGTGGTGGCGCACCGTGGCGACCCCGGAAACTGCGCATAATCCGCCAACGCTGTCTATCCTGTGAATAAGCGCGTCTGAAAACGGTTATGCGGATAATTTCAGGAGGGGCAGTATGAAGTTTTTCTATTTTATTTCGTTAATCGCGGCGGCCAGTTATCTTTTCGCCTTTTTGCCGAGAGCGAAAAGCGACCGCGAGCCGCTGGCTTACTGGGGTTGCTGGATTTATCTGGGCGCTTCGGCGCTGTACTGGGCGATTTACGGAATAAGACATTATTTTTAATCGTGGTAAACATTCGCCGGGGAATAATACCCGGCGTTTAGCAATATTTCCCTTAAAAAGTAAATGACGAGGGTAATAATCCTAAAGCGTTTATTTTTACTCCTCTTCATAATTCCATCGCATTCTTTACAAAAATACGCTATCTTTTCGCGCGCAAAAGCATCACTCTGACGCTTAGCGTCATCGCCGTGGGTGAAGCCGCCCGGATAATCACCCGGGTATGTTAAAAAGTTGTTTTAAATACAAGGCGATGCGAGATTCCGGCCGCAGAATATCCTGATGACTGGATCAAATTTCTGTTAATAAAGGTTGTTATCATTAGCGGGTTAATTTTTTTAATGACGGCGTGTCGTCGCTGTTATCGTCAGGAAGTGTGCAGTAATACAACGGAATGTTTCAACATTCACGGGAAGACCATTTTTTATTCACATTCTGACATTACTGTAATTCAAACCGGGAGCGATAACCGCGCCCCTCTATATTCCTCTTTACCGTCCTTATTACGTAGCAGGAAGGCATTATCCCTGCTGAATGATTTTCTGTCTGGTTTGTACCGCTTACGGAACGGCTTCTTTATGCGATACATCTCTGTGCATAGAGGGGCTTTATGAATAACGTCATGCCTTTTTCCCGGGCGCTGCTGCATCCGCGTTACTGGTTTACCTGGTTTGGCCTCGGCCTGCTGTGGCTGCTGGTGCAGATGCCGCATCCGTTGCTGATGCGCCTCGGCGCGTTCCTCGGCCGCAACTCGCGCCGCTTCCTGAAGCGCCGTGAAAAAATCCTGCGCCGTAATCTTGAACTCTGCTTCCCGAACTTTAGCGAAGCGCAAAAAGAGCAGCTGATTCAGGAAAATTTCCTGTCGCTCGGCATGGCGCTGCTGGAAACCGGCATGGCCTGGTTCTGGTCCGACGCGCGCATCAAAAAATGGTTTAACGTCGAAGGACTGCATCACCTGCATCAGGCGAGCGCGCAGCAGCGCGGCGTTATCGTGATTGGCGTGCACTTTATGTCGCTGGAGCTGGGGGGGCGCGTCATGGGGCTGTGTAAGCCGATGATGGCGATGTACCGTCCACACAACAATAAAGCGATGGAATGGGCCCAGACCAAAGGGCGCATGCGCTCCAACAAAGCGATGATCGACCGTAAAGATCTCAAAGGGATGGTCAATGCGCTGAAGCAGGGCGAAGCGGTCTGGTTTGCGCCGGACCAGGACTACGGCCCGCGCGGCAGTACCTTCGCGCCGCTGTTTGCGGTGAACGACGCCGCCACCACACGCGGCACGTATGTGCTTTCACGCCTGAGCAAGGCGGCGATGCTGACCATCGTGATGATCCGCAACCCCGATGCCAGCGGCTATAAGCTGATCATTCAGCCGGAGCTGCAGGGCTATCCGCGTGAAGACGAGGCTGCCGCCGCGTGCTTCATGAACAAAGTGATTGAGCGTGAAATCCTGCGTGCGCCGGAGCAGTATCTCTGGATCCACCGCCGCTTTAAAACCCGCCCGGCGGGCGAAGCGTCGCTCTATTCCTGATACGCGTTATCACAGAAAGCCCCGCTCAGTGCGGGGCTTTTTTTTGCGTCTCCTGGCGAGATTGTGCGGCTGCTTTTGAAAAAGCGCGCGGATTGTGGGTTAATAACATTTTGTTTACATATGGAGCTGCCGCCATGGCCGGGACCGCCGCCCCCTTTTCGTTTCGCGAAACCATGGATCTGCGCGCGCAGGAAAAAGCGCTGCGCCTCGATGCGGATCAGGCTCGCCTCATCAGCGAGCTGGAAAGCCTCGCCGCGCCGCTGCTGGCTGGACGCGCACGTTTCGCCGGGCTCTATGTCTGGGGCAGGCCGGGGCGCGGCAAAAGTTTCATCGTCGATAATTTCTTTGCCTCGCTGCCGCTGACGGCGAAAAAGCGCGCCCACTTTCATGACTTTTTCCGCGAGCTGCATCAGCGCATGGTGGATAAGCCACTGGAGCAGGCGTTACGTGCGCAGTTAGGCGAAGCCCGGCTGCTCTGCTTTGATGAGTTCCACCTGCACGATCCGGGTGATGCGATGCTCGCGAAAAAGCTGTTAGAAGTGGCGCAGGCGATGAAGATCACGCTGATTCTGACCTCCAACTATTCGCCGCGCGAACTGCTTTCGCATCCGCTCTACCATGAACTGTTTGTGCCTTCCATTGCGCTTATCGAGCGCGAGATGACGATTTTCGCGCTCAACGGCGAGCGCGATTACCGCCTTGATGCCGGGAGCGATGCCGGGCTGTTCAGTAAAGGCGCGTGGCTGCGGCCCGGCACGCCCGCCCAGCGCGAGGCGCTGGGACTCGCCACCGCGCATGGCGAGTTTGCGGTCAATGCCGGTTATCACACCTTTTATGCCGCATCGCCGCCAGAGGCTGTGCTGCATTTTACCTTTGCCGGAATATGCGAAGCGCCGACGGCAGTCATGGATTATTTAACGCTGTGTGAAACCTATTCCTGCTGGTTTATTGACGACGTGCCGCTGCTTTCACGCGTCAGTCCGGCGGCGGCGCAGCGGTTTATTAATCTTATTGATGTGCTTTATGATAAACAGCGGCAGTTATTTATTTCGAGCGCGTATTCAGTGGCGGAAATGACATGTGGTGTAGCGTTGGATGATATTGGGCGCACCGCCAGTCGTCTGTCGCAATTACGGCTAATACAAGAACCTGTTACCGGTTAATGTAATTAACGCGCGCCCAAAAATAATAAATAAGGGTGCCTGAAGGCATAAAACCGCCAGTCAAATCGC
Source organism: Cronobacter turicensis z3032 (assembly GCA_000027065.2). Taxonomy (NCBI): domain Bacteria; kingdom Pseudomonadati; phylum Pseudomonadota; class Gammaproteobacteria; order Enterobacterales; family Enterobacteriaceae; genus Cronobacter; species Cronobacter turicensis. Next base: position 1,000,589 of record FN543093.2, read on the forward strand.
GGGGATTGCTCCCCGCGTCAGACGCTTACTCTCTGGGTTTACAAGCCAGTGAAGCGACAATCTCCATACTCGCGCCCCGCAAGCGTAGCTCGCAAAGCGTTTCCCGTGAAAGGGTGGTGAACACTAATACCGTCACGCAAACAATAATAATGCACCAGATAAAAGCATTGTCCTTCATAGCCATTCTCCTTGCCGTCAGGCGAGTAAGAGGCTAACATATGAACTGTTCGGGTTCATGTGTCGGCCTCGGGTTAAGGTAATTAACTCGGGGCCTTCATCTTTCCAGAACCAGCATAATGCCTGAAACCAGAAAGCCTCAGGCACCCGCCGCGAATAATACGCTTTTTTTTAATCCGTAAAATCCTTTGTTTTTCTTATTTCGTTGAAATTAATCAGAGTGAATATTCACTTCTCTTTGGTGCCGCGAATATTCCCGTTACCGCTTCCTGTTATTCTTTTTCTTATTTACTGCATAACAGAAAAGGTTTACCCGCGCGGCCAGAAGGCGCGGTTTTTGCCACCCGCATGATGTCTTAAATCACTACCCTATTCGTCATTCAGGACATCACCCCTTTCGGTAATCTTTGTTCATCGCAAACCCCTCACCTCAGCGGAGAATAACGATGAACAACGCAGCACAACATCAGGGCACGGCTGTCATTACCGGCGCTTCCGGCGGCATCGGGGCCGTCTATGCCGACCGCCTGGCGCGCCGCGGTTACGACCTAATTATCGTCGCCCGCCATCGCGACCGATTGAACCAGCAGGCGAGCCGGATTTCCGCCGAAACGGGCCGCAGCGTGGAAGTGGCCGCGGTTGATTTAAACGATCCGCAGGCGCTGCGCGCGTTTGAAGCCACGCTGCGCCAGGACGCCAGCGTTACGCTGCTGGTGAATAACGCCGGCGTCGGGACGCATACCTCCTTGCTTGAGAGCGACATCGACCGCATGGAACAGATGATCGACCTTAACGTCATCGCGCTGACCCGCCTGACTTATGCCGTCGTGCCCGGCATGGTGGCGCGCGGGCAGGGCGCGATTATCAATATCGCCTCTATCGTCGGCATCGCGCCGGAAATTTTAAACGGCGTGTATGGCGCGTCGAAAGCTTACGTCCAGGCGTTCAGCCAGTCGCTGCATCACGAATTACACGGGCAGGGCATTCAGGTGCAGGCGGTACTGCCGGGCGCGACCGCCACCGATTTCTGGGCAACCGGCGGACTTGCGCTGGAACACCTCGACCCGTCTATCGTGATGACGCCGCAGGCGCTGGTGGATGCCGCCCTGGTGGGATTCGACCGCCGCGAACTTATCACGCTGCCTTCTTTACATGACGAAGGGGAGTGGCAGGCCTATGAGGCCGCCCGCCAGACCATGATGCAGCACTTATCCGTTAACACACCTGCGCCGCGCTATCTGGCCGCTCACTAATACACAGGAGAATCACCATGAAACTGACCGACAACACTATTTTTATTACTGGCGGCACATCAGGTATCGGGCGTGGTCTGGCGCAGGCGCTGCATCAGCTCGGCAATCAGGTCATCATCTCCGGGCGGCGCCAGGCGCTGCTCGAAGAGGTAGCCGCGGCGAATCCGGGAATGGATTATGTGGTGCTGGATATTACCGATCCGCAGCAGATTAAAGAGACGGCGGCACGCCTCACAGAGAAATACCCGACGCTCAATGTGGTCATCAATAACGCGGGCATCATGCCCTTTGACGATGCCGCAGGCGCGCTTGACGACGAACAGGCGGTAACGCTGGTCACGACGAATCTGCTCGGGCCGGTGCGCGTCAGCGCCGCGTTTATCGAGCACCTGAAAACGCAGCCGCAATCCTGGCTGATTAATAACAGCTCTGTGCTCGCGTTCCTGCCGCTGGCCGCTACCGCGCTCTATTCCGCCACCAAAGCGGCGATTCACTCCTACACGCTGTCGCAGCGCTTTCTGTTGCGCGACACCCGCGTGAAGGTGGTAGAAATCGCACCGCCGTGGGTCGATACCGATCTTATCTATAAAAGCGGTGACGAGCGCGCCATGCCGCTGGATGATTTCATCCGCGAGACGCTGGAAAAACTGGCCAGCGGCGAAGACGAGGTGATTGTCGACCGCGTGCTGCCTGTGCGCGACAATCCTGGTCGCAATGAGCATCAGCTGGTGAATCAGTTCAACCAGGCGATGGTGGAAAACCCCATTCCGGTTCATTAAACCTCATCGGGGCGCCGCACGAAAATAGCGCCGCCCCCTGTTCAGCCAGGCGGGTTTTATCGTAAAACGGTGATTCTTCTTCGCCCCGGAGGCGCGTATGCACAAAATAGGTTTTTTACTGGCGGAGGGTTTCCAGCTGCTGGCGCTCTCCACGCCTTCGGTGTTTGAATTCGCCAACCTGGTCATCGGCGAGCCGTTTTACGTGCTGGAAACCTGGTCGGAACAGGGCGGGGCGGTGCGTTCATCGGCAGGCGTGACGGTGAGCAGCCAGCCATTGAGTGACGTAGCGCGCGCCGATACCTGGCTTGTGGGCGGCGTCATCAACCCGCTGGAGGCACCCGCCAGCGCGGCGGTGACGGCGTTTTTGCGTGCGGCGTCGGACCATTCCCGGCGCATCGCGGGCATCTGCACCGGCGCGTTTGTGCTCGGCGATGCGGGGTTGCTCGACGGCAAACGCGTCACCACCCACTGGGCGCACGCCCAGGCGCTGGAAGCGCGGGTGCCGCAGGCGCGGGTGGAATCGGACCGCATCTTTATTACCGACGGCACAGTCTGGACCTCCGCAGGCATGACCGCAGGGCTTGATATGGCGCTTGGGATGGTGGAAAAAGATCTGGGCGCGGAAGTGGCGCGTGCCGTGGCGCACCGGCTGGTGATGCATCATCGCCGTTCGGGCGGCCAGACGCAGCATTCAGAGATGCTCGCGCTCTCGCCACGATCCGACCGCATCCAGAGCGCGCTGGAATACGCGCGTAAAAACTTAAGCCGGGCGCTGACGGTCGACGAACTGGCGGACGTGGTGCATTTAAGCCCGCGCCAGTTCAGCCGCCTGTTTCGCGAAGAAACCGGCAAATCACCGGCGAAAGCCATAGAAGGGCTGCGTCTTGAAGCCGCGCGCCTGATGATTGAGCAAAGCCGCCTTTCTATGGACGCCATCGCCCGCGAGGCGGGGTTTCGCGACCGCCGCCATATGCGTGAAGTTTTCGTGCGCGGTTTCGGCGTGCCGCCGCAGGCGCTGCGTCAGGGGCGGTCATCTTCCCGCGCGGCGTGAATCTTGCCGCGAAACACCCAGAACCCCCAGCTGTTATAGATAAGCGTGATGGGGACAAACACGCCGAAGGCCGTCAGCATTAGCGTTTGCGTGGCAGCCGGCGCGGCCGCCTGAATGAGTAAGAGCCTGGGCGGCAGAATAAACGGAAAAACGGCCAGCAACATGGCGCCGAACGCGGCGATGAACAGTAAGAGCGTCATCGCGAGCGGCAGGAAATCGCGCCGCTGGCGCAGCGTGACAATCACGCCCAAAAACGCCAGCAAACCCATCGTCGCCAGCGGTCCGCTCCAGCGCCACAGTTGCAGGTGCAGCCGGTAGGTCTCATTGAGCTGCACCGTCCAGACCAGCAGCCCCGCCAGCAGCACGGCGGTCAGGAACGCAAGCCACATGGCCTGACGCCGCGCCCAGGCGTGGAGTTCCCCTTCGCAACGCCAGATAAGCCAGCACGCGCCCAGCAGCGCATAGCCGACGCTGAGCGCTATGGCGCAGAAGACCGAAAAGGGCGACAGCCAGTCCATCGCGCCGCCGGTAAATTTCGCGCCGTCATGCGTGATGCCTTCAACCCACGCGCCCATCGTCGCGCCCTGGCTTAACGATGTCAGCCAGGAGCCTGCGATAAACAGCGCGTCAAACAGGCGCGGACGCAGATGGCGGTATTCAATCGCCACGCCGCGCACGATCATCGCCAGCAGCATGATATAGACCGGCAGGTAGAGCGCGCTGTAGAGAATGCTGAAAGCGACCGGGAACATCGCCAGTAGCGCGCCGGCGGTCAGCACCAGCCAGGTTTCGTTACCGTCCCAGACCGGCAGCAGCGAAATGTTCATCTGCTGGCGCGCCTGCTGCGACTGAAACGGGGCCAGCAGCCCTACGCCGAGATCCGCGCCGTCGAGCAGCACGTAAACCAGCACGCCTGCGGCGAGCGCCCCGGCGCAGAGCAGCGTTAACAACGGCAGTGAAAGCAGCAGTTCAGTCATCCGGATGCCCCCGCAGGCTGTGCGGCGTCACGCCGCTGCCGGTTTGCGCCGCCACGGCCGGGTTGGCGTCGGGCGTGTCGTTGCCCGGCGGTTTCGCGAGCAGGCGTAGCATAAACCCCATACCCAGCGCGAAAACCAGCAGATAGACCACCACAATCGCGACAAACGAGCCGAGCACCAGCGACGGCGCGATGGGCGAGGCGCTCTCGCGGGTCAGCAACTGCCCGTAGATGGTCCACGGCTGGCGGCCCGTCTCGGTGACGACCCAGCCTGCGAGCATCGCGATAACGCCCGCCGGCGCCATCGCCACCATGCCGCGTTGCAGCCAGCGCGCCTCCCATAAGCGGCCACGCAGCCGCACCACCAGCCCGGCGACGCCAAAGAAAATCATCAGAAAGCCGAGCCCGACCATCGCGCGGAACGCGAAGAACACGCCAGGCACCCAGGGCAGCTCGTCCGGCGGAAATTGATTCAGGCTGTGAATGGTGCCGGTGAGGTTGTGGCGCAGATAGAGCGAACCGACTGACGGGATCGCCACTTCAAGGTGGTTGCGCCGCGCCTCCATATCCGGGATCGCGAACAGCCGCAGCGGCTCGCCTTCGCCGGGCGGCGGCGGGTTCCAGCTGCCTTCCATCGCCGCCAGTTTGACCGGCTGGTGATCGCGGGTGTTTTCGCCATGCAGATCGCCCACCACCGCCTGTAAGGGCGCGAGCGCAAGCAGCAGCCATAGCCCCCAGGAGAACATTCGCCGCGCGCCCGGTTGTTGCGGGCGCTTCAGCAGGTGCCACGCGCCGACCGCCGCCACCAGGCACGCGGTGGCGAGCAGCGCGGCGATGGACATATGCATCAGCCGGTACGGAAAGGACGGGTTGAAAATCACGGCCCACCAGTCGACGGGCTGAAAACGGCCATCGGGCCCGATGATGAAACCCGCTGGCGTCTGCATCCAGGAGTTCGCCGACAATATCCAGAAGGCGCTGAACAGCGAGCCTGCCGCCACCACACAGGTGGCGAGAAAATGCACCCATGGGCGCACTTTCCCCATGCCGAACAGCACCACGCCCATAAAGCCCGCTTCGAGGAAAAACGCCACCAGCACTTCCATGTACATCAGCGGGCCCATCACGGCCCCGGCGCGGCTGGAGAGCTCGCCCCAGTTGGCGCCGAACTGAAACTCCATCAGCACGCCGGTGACGACGCCGACCGCGACGTTCAGCGCAAATACCTTGCTCCAGTACTTATAGAGATCGAGATAAATTTGCTGCCTGCGCCACAGCCACAAGCCTTCCAGCAGCATCAGCCACTGCGCGAGGCCAATCGTCAGCGCCGCGAGCACAATGTGAAATCCAATCGTGAAGGCGAACTGACTGCGCGCCAGAAGCAGCGCGGTTTCCGGGCTAATCATCGTCAGGCATCGCTCGGCTTGCCGGTAAACGATGAGATGGGTTTATCCACCTCCTCTTCCATCCGGCGGGAAAAAGCTTTCAGACCGTTCAACAGCGGCGTCAGCGAGCGCCACAGCTCGTCGTCATGCAGCATTTTCCAGGCGCCGCGCGCGCCCGGCGCGTCGGCCTGTTCGCTTTCAGGGCGTTCTTCTTCGCGGCTCAGTTCCGCGGCGAAATCGCGCACGCCGAAGGCGAGCTTATACATCCGCTCCGGCGGAATGGTGGAGAGCGCCATCAGCAACACAGAGATATTCTGAATAACGTTCAGCGAACCTTTGCGGCTCAGGCCGTCGATGATGACCTTGATCCACTCGTTGTTGGACGCCACCAGATCGTTGGTCAGGCGCAGCACGCCATGTTCATGCAGCGTCTGGAGCAGACGTTGCAGCTCTTCGTCCGCCGTCGGGCCGATGTGCGGCGGCTCGGGCTGATAGTCAATCGCTTTGGCCATTAAAATTTCTCCGGATGAGGTTCCTGCTCGGGCGGCAGGCGGTAATCGTCACGCTGCCATTTCTCTTCGACCGGCACGCCCGCCATCGGCGTGCGGGCGCCGTAGCGGAAATTGTGCCGCGGCAGCGGGGAAGGGTGCGGCGCGCGGGAGTGTTTCTCCATTTTCACCGCCAGTTCCTTATACGCGGGCGTATTGACGTCGGGATCGTGGTGCTCGCCGGTGAGCGCGTTAATGCCCGGTTTTCCCTGATGGATGGAGATAAAGAGCGAGGCGCCCGCCACGCGATCGGTAATGACCACCGGCACCTCCAGCGAGCCACGCCGCGAGGTGAGCGTCACCCAGTCGCCCTCGCAAAGTTCACGCTCAGCGGCAAGCTGCGGGCTTATCTCCACAAACCAGTCGGGCGACAGCGACGTTGTGCGCCCGCCGCGGCCGCTCTGGTTGGTCGACTGGAAATGTTCCAGCATGCGTCCGTTGTTAAGCGCCAGATCGTATTCGTCATCCGGCGCCTCGGCGGGCGGCTGCCACTTCAGCGGGTAGAGCACAGCGCGGCCATCCGGGAAATTAAACCCGTTGGTGTAGAGCAGCGGCGTGCTTTCGCCGTCCGGCTTCACCGGCCAGAGCTGGGAGTTCCAGCCCTCAAGGCGCTCATAGCTGACGCCCGCAAACAGCGTGGCGATACTCGCCGCCTCCGCCATGATTTGCGACGGGTGCGTGTAGCCCCAGTCATGGCCCATACGCGCCGCAAGCTCGGTGAGAATGCGCCAGTCCGGGCGGCTGTCGCCGAGCGGCGGCATGGCTTCATAAAAGCGCTGAATGCGCCGCTCGGTATTCACGAACGTGCCGTCTTTTTCAATGCTCGGGCAGGCGGGCAGCACCACATCGGCGAACTGCGCGGTGCGGCTTAAAAAGAGATCCTGCACCACCAGGAAATCGAGATCGGTAAAGCCCTCGTGCACGTTAGTGCTGTCGGCGTCGGAAAACGCCGTCTCTTCGCCAATGACATACATGGCGCGAACCTGTTTCGTGCGCGCATGCTCCACCATCTCGAAGTTATCCGAGCCCACGTCCAGCGACAGTTTTTCCGGCGCTACCCCCCAGGCGTTCGCCCATTTGGCGCGTACCTTTTCATCGCTCACCGATTCATAGCCGGGGTAGTAGTTTTTCAGGCAGCCGAAATCGCTCGCGCCCTGCACGTTATTGTGCCCGCGCATCGGGTAGCCGCCCGTGCCGGGGCGGCCGTAGTTGCCGGTGACCAGCAGCAGGTTGGAGAGCGCGGTGCTGGTGTCCGCGCCGTGGCTGTGCTGGGTGACGCCCATCGCCCAGACGATGCAGACGGACGGCGCGTTGCCGATAAGCTCGGCGGCGGCGGTCAGCTCATCCACCGTAAGCCCGGTCACGTGGGCGGCGAAGTCCAGCGTGAACGGCGCGAGCGACTGGCGGTATTCATCCACCTGGTTGACGTGCGCTGCAAGAAACGCCTCGTCGGCGTAGCCGTGGTCAAACATATAGCGCGCCATCGCCGAGGCCCAGACCATATCGGTGCCGGGGCGAATGCGCAGATAACGGTCGGCGCGCTCGGCCATTTCGTGACGGCGCGGGTCGACCACCAGCAGTTGCTGCCCGTGATGTTTTTTCGCGGCTTTCATGCGCGCGGCGATCACCGGGTGGTTTTCGGCGGTGTTGCTGCCGACAATCACAATCAGCGACGCCTGGTGCAGATCTTCAATGGTCCCCGCGTCGCCGCCATAACCGACGGTGCGGAACAGCCCTTTAGTGGCCGGGTTCTGGCAGTAGCGCGACGAGTTATCGACGCTGTTCGTGCCGATGATGAGGCGCGCGATTTTCTGCGTCAGATAGGCTTCTTCGTTGCTGCCCTTACTGGAGCCGATAAAGCCGATGGCCTGCGGCCCGTACTGATCGCGGATCGCCAGCAGGCGGCGCGCCACCAGCGCCAGCGCCTCGTCCCAGCTCGCCTCGCGAAACCGGTCGTTCTCGCGGATAAGCGGTGTGGTGAGGCGTGTTTTATCGTTGAGGAAATCCCAGGCGAATTTGCCCTTCACGCAGGTGGAGATGCCGTTGGCGGGCGCGTCGGCGACCGGCTGCACCTTCAGCACGTGGCGGTCACGCGTCCAGATTTCAAAACTGCACCCGACGCCGCAGTAGGTGCAGACCGTTTTGGTGCGTTTGATTTCCGGCTGCCGCCAGTGCATGTCCATCACCGAAATTCCGGTAATGATCTCCGCCCCGGTGGTGTTTTCGATGGCTTTCACCAGGTCTATCATCGGGCGCTTGAGCGTCTGCTTCATGCTGGTAAACGGCCCGGCGTCCGGCTGCATGGTTTTCTCAATCAGCGCGTTGCAGGGGCAAACGGTGACGCAATGCCCGCAACTCACGCAGCTGGAGCCGGCGATGGTGTCGCCGCCGTCCCACAGCACGCGCGGGTGCGCCATGGTGTAATCGATGCTCAGCGTCTCGTTGACTTCGACGTTCTGACACGCCTCCACGCAGCGCCCGCACAGAATGCATTGATCCGGGTCGTAAGTGTAAAACGGGTTGGAGTGGTCTTTCACGTAGGGTTTGCGCTGGTATTCGTAGCGCTGAATCGGGATATGCATGTCTGCGACGGCGTTGTGCAGGGTGCAGTCGCCGGTGTTGTGTTCGCAGACGGTACAGTAGAGCTCATGTTTGGCGAGCAGCCTGTCCATCCCTTCGTGCTGCGCCGCCTGCGCGTCGGGCGTGCGGCTGGCGATTTCCATGCCCTGCGCGCTTTTCAGCGTACAGCCGCGCACCAGTTCGCCCTGATATTCCACCCAGCAGACATCGCAGGTTTGCATCGGCTCAAGCGAAGGGTGGTAACAGACGTGCGGGAGTTTTACATCGCACGCCGTCAGAAAATCGATAAGCGGGATATTCGCCGGACCCGTCAGCGGCCTCCCGTCATAAAACAGGGTACAGAGCGACTCTTGCATTGTGCTTCCTCAAACGTGCCTTGCCAGTGCCGCAGGTATGCGCCGCAGCGAATAAGAGCGGCTTCTCCGGTGGGGAGGCGCTCCCGTTATAGTGACTTAAAGGTAGTAACCGCCCTCCGGCTTCGCCAGGCGAGGGTGTTGCGAAGTATGTATGGGGTGAATGACTCACGCGGGCTGGGCGGCCCGGTTGCGGATAAGTAGCTGAGCGCATGACGACTTTTGCAATTTCCGTCGCTTCCCGGTATAACGTTCAGTTATGGATGTTTAGACGTCTGAACGTATAGAAGGGTTTATGCAGGAATCGCAGCAGCTACAACGCACCATGAAGGCCCGTCATCTGGTCATGCTCTCGCTGGGGGGCGTTATCGGCACCGGGCTGTTTTTTAATACCGGCTATATTATTTCCACGACCGGAGCGGCGGGCACGCTGCTGGCCTATCTTATCGGCGCGCTGGTGGTCTGGCTGGTGATGCAGTGCCTCGGCGAACTGGCCGTCGCCATGCCGGAGACCGGCGCGTTTCACGTTTACGCGGCGCGCTATTTAGGCCCGGCGACCGGCTATACCGTCGCCTGGCTCTACTGGCTCACCTGGACCGTGGCGCTCGGCTCAAGCTTTACCGCCGCCGGGTTCTGTATGCAGTACTGGTTTCCGCAGGTGCCGGTGTGGATCTGGTGTCTGGTCTTCTGCGTGGTGATTTTCGGGCTTAACGTCTTCTCGACGCGACTGTTCGCCGAGGGCGAATTCTGGTTTTCGCTCATCAAAGTGATAACCATCGTGGCGTTTATCCTGCTGGGCGGGGCGGCGATGTTCGGCATTCTGCCGATGAAAGACGGCTCGCCCGCGCCGCTGTTCCACAACCTGACCGCCGCAGGCTGGTTCCCTGCCGGGACGCTGCCGATTCTGATGACGATGGTGGCGGTTAATTTCGCGTTTTCCGGCACCGAGCTTATCGGCATCGCGGCTGGCGAGACTGAAAACCCGCAGCAGGCCGTGCCGGTCGCGATTCGCACGACCATCGTGCGGCTGGTTATCTTCTTCCTCGGCACCGTGCTGGTGCTGGCGGCGCTGATCCCGATGGATCAGGCGGGCGTGGTGAAAAGCCCGTTCGTGCTGGTGTTTGAGAAAATCGGCATTCCTTACGCCGCCGATATTATTAACTTCGTGATCCTCACCGCGATCCTCTCGGCGGCCAACTCGGGCCTGTACGCCTCCGGGCGGATGCTCTGGTCGCTTGCCAATGAGCGCACGTTGCCGCGCGGTTTCTCGCGCCTCACGCGTCGCGGCGTGCCGCTGACGGCGCTGTCGGTGAGTATGCTGGGCGGCGTGCTGGCGCTGTTCTCCAGCATCGTGGCGCCGGATACCGTCTTTGTGGCGCTCTCGGCGATTTCCGGGTTCGCGGTGGTGGCGGTGTGGCTCAGCATCTGCGCCGCGCATTTTATGTTCCGCCGCCGTCATCTGGCCGAAGGTCGGGCACTCGATGAATTACATTACCGCGCGCCCTGGTATCCGCTGACGCCTGTCCTGGGCTTCGTACTCTGTCTTATCGCCTGCGTCGGGCTGGCGTTCGATCCGGGCCAGCGCATCGCGCTCTGGTGCGGGCTGCCGTTTGTGGCGTTCTGCTACGGCGCGTATTATCTGACGCAATTTTTCCGCACGCGCCGCACCGAGGAGCCTCGCCATGTCGCTGAATAACCCGTTAACCCCTCTCTTAAACCAGCAGCCGTTTGTGGTGCTGGACGGCGCGCTGGCGACCGAACTGGAAGCGCGCGGCTGCAATCTCGCCGACAGCTTATGGTCGGCGAAAGTCCTGATGGAGCAGCCGGAGCTGATTTACGCGGTGCATCTCGATTACTTCCGCGCCGGGGCGCAGTGCGCGATTACCGCCAGCTACCAGGCGACGCCTGCCGGTTTTGCCGCGCGCGGGCTGGATGAGGCGCAGTCGCGGGCGCTGATTGCGCGCAGCGTCGAGCTGGCGCGTCAGGCCCGTGAGGCGTTTTATAAAGAACAGCCGGATGCCGGGCCGCTACTGGTGGCGGGCTCTGTCGGGCCGTATGGCGCCTATCTGGCGGACGGCTCGGAATACCGCGGCGACTATGCGCTGTCCGCGGCTGAGTTTGCGGATTTCCATCGCCCGCGCGTGGAGGCGCTGCTGGCGGCGGGCGTGGATCTGCTGGCCTGCGAAACGCTGCCGTCGCTCTCTGAAGCCCGTGCGCTCGCCGTGCTGCTGGAAAGCTACCCGCAGGCGCGCGCGTGGCTTACCTTTACGCTTCGTGACAGCGGCCACATCAGCGACGGGACGCCGCTTGCCGACGTCGCGGCCGCGCTCGCGCCGTATCCGCAGATTGTGGCGCTCGGCATCAACTGCGTGGCGCTGGAGAAAACCACCGCCGCGCTGGCGCATCTGCATGACGCCACCCGGCTGCCGCTGGTGGTCTATCCGAACTCCGGCGAGCAGTATGACGCGGTGAGCAAAACCTGGCGTCACGACGGGCACGCCTGCCAGACGCTGGCGCACTATCTGGACGAGTGGCGGGCGGCGGGCGCGGCGCTGATTGGCGGTTGTTGCCGCACCACGCCTGCGGATATCGCGGCGCTGAACGCGCAGCGTTGAGCATCATTGCCGGGTGCGCTGCGCTTACCCGGCCTACAAAATACGCAGCATGTAACATGTAGGGCGGGTAAGCGAAGCGCACCCGCCATTTTTACCAGAGGATGGCCTGAATTGTAGGGCGGGTAAGCGAAGCGCACCCGCCAGTTGGGAAGCGCGAGCAGGACACATATAAGAGGCCGGTGAAATCGTTCCGTTTGCCATCACGTCATTTCCCTCTGTGTTTTTCTCTCACGCGAACGTGCAAAGGGGGCTCGCCGCCGCCCCCTTTGCAATCCCGGCTCCCGGCGGAAATCGGCCCTGATGGGCCGATTTTTTTTAGCCGGAGCAACCCCCCTTTCCCCTGGCGTTTCCTGCGCTGTAGGGCGGGTAAGCGCAGCGCACCCGCCATCCCATATAACGCAAAAAATTAACTATCGATTGCCGGTTTTTTTCTAAAAACGATTCGGCATTAACGATGCTTTTTTATTCCTTTATCTGACGTCCCGCGCCGGAAATACTGCCTCTATAACAAGAGACTACAGGGGCAGACAGTATGGCAATCACATCGCGTATTACGCTCATCGGCGCGCTGGCGCTGTGGGCATTTCAGGCGCAGGCGGTAGACGTCACCGTCGCGTACCAGACTTCCGCCGAACCCGCCAAAGTGGCGCAGGCGGATAACACCTTTGCCAAAGAGAGCGGCGCCACGGTGGACTGGCGTAAATTCGACAGCGGCGCCAGCGTGGTGCGCGCGCTCGCCTCGGGCGACGTGCAGATAGGCAATATCGGCTCCAGCCCGCTGGCCGTCGCGGCAAGCCAGAATGTCCCCATCGAAGTCTTCCTGCTCGCCTCACAGCTCGGCAACTCCGAGGCGCTGGTCGTGAAAAAATCGATTCGCACGCCGCAGGATCTTATCGGTAAACGCATCGCGGTGCCGTTTATCTCCACCACGCACTACAGCCTGCTGGCGGCCCTGAAACACTGGGGTATCCGCCCGGATCAACTGAGCATCGTTAACCTTCAGCCGCCCGCCATTATCGCCGCCTGGCAGCGGGGCGATATCGACGGCGCCTACGTCTGGGCGCCAGCCGTTAACGCGCTGGAAAAAGAGGGCACCGTACTGACCGACTCCTCGCAAGTAGGGAAATGGGGTTCGCCGACGCTGGATGTGTGGGTGGTGCGTAAAGATTTCGCCGAAAAACACCCCGACGTGGTGACCGCGTTTGCCCGCAGCGCGCTGGCGGCCCAGCGGCGTTATCTCGACGATCCCGACGGCTGGCTGAAGCAGCCGGATTATCTGGAGAAGCTCGCACGCTTAAGCGGCGTGCCGCAGGCCGATGTGCCGGGGCTGGTGAAGGGCAATACCTACCTTACCGCCAGCCAGCAGGTGGAGCAGCTTAACGGGCCGGTGAATCAGGCGATTGTCGATACCGCCGCGTTTTTAAAAGCGCAGGGCAAAGTGGCGCAGGCCGGGCAGGATTACCGCGCGTTCGTCACCGATCGCTTTGTGAAGCCGCTGGTTCAGCCGTAAGGGGGCGCGATGCTACAGGTTTCTCACCTTCACGCCCGTTTCGACGGCAAGCCCGCGCTTGCTGATATCAGCCTGACGCTCAATGACGGCGAGCTGCTGGTGGTGCTCGGCCCGTCCGGCTGCGGCAAAACCACGCTGCTGAATCTCATCGCCGGGTTTTTACCGGTGGAAACCGGCAGCATTACGCTCGACGGCCGGGCCGTGACCGGGCCGGGCGCCGACCGCGGCGTGGTGTTTCAGCATGAAGGGCTGCTGCCGTGGCGCAGCGTGCTCGATAACGTCGCGTTTGGGTTGCAGTTGCAGGGCGTCGGGCGTGAAGCACGCCGCGCCCGGGCGCGGCAGATGCTCGCGAAAGTGGGGCTTGAGGGCGCGGAAAACCGGTTTATCTGGCAGCTTTCCGGCGGGCAGCGGCAGCGCGTCGGCATCGCCCGCGCGCTGGCCGCCGACCCGCAACTGCTGCTGCTGGATGAGCCCTTCGGCGCGCTGGACGCCTTTACGCGCGAGCAGATGCAGACGCTGCTGCTGCGCCTGTGGGCGGGGAGCGGCAAAAAAGTCCTGCTGATTACGCATGACATCGAAGAAGCCGTGTTTATGGCGACCGATCTCGTGCTGCTGTCGCCGGGGCCGGGGCGCGTGCAGGAGCGGCTGAGCCTTGATTTCGCGAGGCGGTTTGTCGCGGGCGAACCGGCGCGCGCGATCAAATCCGATCCGGCGTTTATCGCCCGTCGCGAATATGTCCTGAACCGGGTCTTTGAACTACGGGAGAGCGTCCATGAGCGTACTGATTAACGATAACGCGGCGCGTGCGCCGGTGCGTCGCCGCCGCGTGGTCGCGCGTCCGGTGACGATAAGCCTCGCCACGCTCGGCGCGCTGCTGGCGCTCTGGTGGGCGGCGACGGCGCTGCACCTGGTAAGCCCGCTGTTTCTGCCCGCGCCGCAACAGGTGCTGCGCCAGCTCCTGACGATTGCCGGGCCGCAGGGCTTTATGGACGCCACGCTCTGGGCGCATCTTGGCGCGAGTCTTGGCCGGATGCTGACTGCGCTGCTGGCCGCGGCGCTTATCGGTATTCCGGTAGGCATCGCCATGGGGCTGAACCCGACGCTGCGCGCCATTCTCGATCCGCTGATTGAGCTATACCGGCCCATTCCGCCGCTCGCCTATCTGCCGCTGATGGTTATCTGGTTCGGCATCGGCGAGACCTCCAAAGTGTTGCTGATCTATCTGGCGATTTTCGCCCCGGTGGCGATGTCGGCGCTCGCGGGCGTAAAAAGCGCGCAACAGGTGCGCATTCGCGCCGCGCAATCCTTAGGCGCGAGCCGCTGGCAGTTGCTGTGGTATGTGATTTTGCCCGGCGCGCTGCCGGAGATTTTAACCGGCCTGCGCATCGGGCTTGGGGTTGGCTGGTCGACGCTGGTCGCCGCCGAGCTTATCGCCGCCACGCGCGGGCTTGGGTTTATGGTGCAGTCCGCCGGTGAGTTTCTGGCGACAGACGTCGTGCTGGCGGGCATCGCGGTGATAGCCCTGGTGGCTTTTATTTTAGAACTGGGGCTGCGCGCGCTGACGCGCCGTCTGACGCCCTGGCATGGAGAAACGCAATGAGCGAACGCATAACCATCACGCCGCTGGGGCCGTATATCGGCGCCCTGGTCTCCGATATCAACCTGGCGCGACCGCTGAGCGACAGCCAGTTCGAGCAGCTGTATCACGCGCTCATCCGCCACCAGGTATTATTCGTGCGCGACCAGCCGATTACCCCGCAACAGCAACGGGCGCTGGCGATGCGCTTTGGCGATCTCCATATCCACCCGGTTTACCCGCATGCGGAAGGGGTAGAAGAGATTATCGTGCTGGATACCCATAACGATAACCCGCCGGATAACGATAACTGGCACACCGACGTGACGTTTATCGACACGCCGCCTGCGGGCGCGATCCTGGCGGCCAAAGCGCTGCCGCCCACCGGCGGCGATACGCTCTGGACGAGCGGCATCGCGGCTTTTGAGGCGCTCTCCGCGCCCTTTCAGCAACTATTAAGCGGCCTGCGCGCCGAGCACGATTTTCGTAAGTCGTTCCCGGAGTGGAAGCATACAAAAACGGAGGAAGAGCATCAGCGCTGGCTTACGGCGGTGGAGAAAAACCCACCCCTGCTGCACCCGGTGGTGCGCACGCACCCGGTGAGCGGCAAACAGGCGCTGTTTGTGAACGAAGGCTTTACGACGCGCATTGTGGATGTGTCGCCCAAAGAGAGCGATGCGCTGCTGAGTTTTCTTTTCGCGCACATTACAAAGCCGGAGTTTCAGGTGCGCTGGCGCTGGCAGGAAAACGACGTGGCGCTGTGGGATAACCGTGTGACGCAACACTATGCCAACGCCGATTATCTCCCCGCCCGGCGCGTGATGCACCGCGCGACGATCCTCGGCGATAAGCCCTTTTACCGGGCCGGTTAACCTGCGGGCGCTACGGCGCCCTTTCTTTTGCACAGCGCTTGTACATTCGGTTACACGCCGATACCAATCACTCACTGAAGCGGCGGCATGGGTTCTCTATAGTGATTTCCAGAGCCCCGACGCGGGGTAACTAAAAGCCAATTCGAGGGTATAGAGATGAAAAAAGTATTAGCGCTGGTTGTTGCCGCCACTATGGGTCTGTCTGCTGCAGCGTTTGCTGCTGATAACACCGCCGCACCGGCTCCGGCTGCTGCTGCAACCACCACCACTGCTGCGCCGGCTAAAGCGCCTGCGGCTAAAACGCATCACAAAAAATCGCATAAAAAAGCTGTTGAGCAGAAAGCTCAGGCTGCGAAAAAACACCACAAGAAAGCCGCTGAGCAGAAACCGGCTGCTGAGCAGAAAGCCCAGGCTGCTAAAAAGCACCACAAAAAAGCTGAAGCTCAGAAACCGGCTGTAGAGCAGAAAGCTCAGGCTGCGAAAAAGCACCACAAAAAAGCAGTGAAACATGACGCTGCTAAACCGGCTGCCCAGCCTGCTGCATAAGTTGTACGATTCCCCCAGTAATTAAAACACCCGGCTTGCCGGGTGTTTTTTTATGGCTGGCGTTCAGGCTGACTGGTGGGTGCGGCTTCGCTTACCCACCCTACGAGGAGCATTGTTCTGGTTGTAGGCGGGTAAGCAAAGCGCACCCGCCGTTCGGGGTTTCTCGATCTCGTTCAGAAAGAGCGTCGGTATGAGGGAATATATACCAGGGCGGTGAATAGGTTCCGTTCGCTATAAATTCGCCTTCATATGGGCGCTTTGCTCACGCGAACGTGCAAAGGGGGCTCGCCGCCGCCCCCTTTGCAATCCCGGCTCCCGGCGGAAATCGGCCCTGAGGGGCCGATTTTTTTTAGCCGGAGCAAAACCATCCACTTTACCAACCGATTAACGCCCGCGCGGAAAAAATGGTGGGTGCGCTTCGCTTACCTACCCTACGGGCGAAACATAATTTGTAGGGCGGGTAAGCGAAGCGCACCCGCCAACAACACAGATTATGGCGATTCAACCGAGGACGCAGACGCGCCGATATACCGCTCCCGACGTGACGCTTTAAGACGCGTTAAATCCACTAACACCAGCCCGTCCACACAATCGTTAAACGCCGGATCGCTGCCGAAATCGATAAACTGCACGCCGCCGGGCTCGCACAGCTCTGAATATTGCTTGTAAAGCGGCGGAATACCGCACCCCAGATTCCCCAGCAGCGACTTCAGCCGCGTTAAATCTTCCTGATAACTTTCGCCGCCAAACTGCGCCAGCGCCTCCGGCAGCGACACCGGGTAGGGGCGGCGCGAGGCGGCGAGCGGATGCTGCGCCGGGAACCAGAGCCGGTAGAACGCCACCAGCAGATCCCGCGCGGCCGGCGGCAGGCCGCCGGATATCGACACCGGCCCGAAGAGATAACGGTATTGCGGGTAGCGCGCCAGATACGCGCCGATGCCTGACCATAAATAATCGAGCCCGCGACGTCCCCAGTACTGCGGCTGGATAAAGCTGCGGCCAAGCTCTATTCCCTGGCTTAAGATAGCTTCCATCCGATCGTCATAGTGAAACAGGCTGTAGCTGTAAAGCCCCTGCGGCCCGCGCTGCGCCACCTGGGGCGCGGTCGGGATAAACCGGTACGCGCCGACGATCTCCAGGGCCGCGTCGTCCCAGAGCACCAGATGCCAGTAATCGTCATCATAGGCGTCGGTGTCGCGCCGTTTGCCGCTGCCTTCGCCGACGGCGCGAAAGGCGATTTCGCGAAGCCGCCCCAGCTCGCGCAGCACCGGGGCTTCTTCCATGCCGTTGCGTCGCCACAGATAAATCGTTTTGCCGTCCGGTGTCTCGCCAAGCGTCTCCGCCTGGGCCAGCGCCCGGCGCAGCACGGCCCGGTCTTCAGGGCGCGCGATGGCGCATTCGGTTTTAAAGCAGCCCGGCTGCCCTTTGCCGAGACGCGACACGTGCAGGCGAAAACGCGCCGCCGTGTCGCGCGGGTGCGCGCCCGCGTCATGCCAGGCGCTCCACGCAATTCGCTCGCCGATATTGACCGGCAGCGTCGTGCCGCGTTTGCGAAACATCTCGCGAATAAGCATCAGCATGGCGAGCGGCGGGGCGACCAGCGCCGCGCCATAGAACGCGAGACTGTTGCGCCCGGCGATATGTACCGGCAACACCGGCGCGCGGTAGCGGCTCGCGAGCTTCACGAAACCGGCGTTCCAGATGCCGTCCTGAATGCCGTCAAGGCTGGGGCGCGATACTTCGCCGGACGGAAAGAAAATCAGCGCGCCGCCGCGCTCAAGATGCGCTTCCATCGCTTTAATGGCGCTTTTGCGGCTGCGGTTGCCGATGTTATCCACGGCGATAAAGAGCGACGACAGCGGCTCCAGATGGCTCAGCATTCGGTTCGCCACCACGCGCACGTCGCGCCGCACGCGGGAGATGGCGTAGAGCAGCGCCAGCCCGTCGGCGGTGCCGGTCGGGTGGTTGGCGACGACAACCAGCGGGCCGTTATCCGGGATCTGCTCAAGCGACCGGGCCGGAAGATCGCAGCGAATATCAAGATGTTCCAGCACCTGCTCGACCATATCGAGCCCTTTGAGATGGCGATGCCGGGCGGCGAATTCCTGAAACTCTTGTTCATACAGCAGGCGTTTGAGCGTTTTTTTAAGCCAGGGGGCGGGGGTTTTCTGCGGGTAGAGATCGTCAAGAACGTTATCGATGCTGAACACGGTTGTGTCTCCTCGGGAACCGTCTGCGAACAGTGATAGACCCGGAAGATGACGGCCGCATGTCAGGGGCGTGAAGGAACGGTCACAGCGTGTTGAGGAGAAGAATACGCGGCGGACAGAACGCCCGCCGCGACAGGTCAGAGAATGTTTTTCTCGGCCAGATCGAGCGCGAAGTAGCTGAAGATAAGATCCGCGCCCGCGCGCTTGATGGCGCCGAGGCTTTCGAGGATCACTTTCTCTTCGTCAATCGCGCCCGCCTGGGCGGCGAATTTGATCATCGCGTATTCGCCGCTCACCTGGTAGGCGCCCAGCGGCAGACTGGTGCGCTCGCGCACGTCGCGCAGGATATCGAGATAAGCGCCCGCCGGTTTGACCATCAGCGCGTCCGCGCCTTCGGCTTCATCCAGCAGCGATTCGCGGATGGCCTCGCGGCGATTCATCGGACTCATCTGATAGGTTTTGCGGTCGCCTTTCAGCGCGGTGCCCGCGGCTTCGCGGAACGGGCCGTAGAACGATGACGCGAATTTGGTGGAGTAAGAGAAAATCGCGGTGTCCGTGAAGCCCGCGGCGTCCAGCGCCTGGCGAATGGCTTTCACCTGGCCGTCCATCGCGGCGGAGGGCGCGATAAAGTCTGCGCCCGCGGCGGCGGCAACCACAGCCTGACGGCCCAGGTTTACCAGCGTCGCGTCGTTATCCACGCCGTGTTCGCACAGCACGCCGCAGTGGCCGTGGCTGGTGTATTCGCAAAAACAGGTGTCAGACATCACGACCATTTCCGGCACGGCGTCTTTGGCGATACGCGACATGCGCGCCACCAGACCGTTTTCATTCCAGGTGTCGCTGCCGCACTCGTCGGTGTGGTGCGAAATACCAAAGGTCATTACGGAGCGGATGCCCGCTTTCGCAATACGCTCAATTTCACGAGCGAGGTATTTCTCCGGAATACGCATCACGCCCGGCATCGCGGCGATCGGTTTGTAGTCGTCCAGCTCTTCCTCAACGAAAATCGGCAGCACCAGATCGTTGCGGCTTAACGAGGTTTCTTCAAACATGGCGCGCAGCGAGGCGTTCTGACGCAGGCGGCGCGGGCGGGAACTCAATGAAAAATCGGCCATAATTGCTTCTTATCAGAGAAATGAGACAGGCTTTATTTTAACCCGAAACAGACAGGGATGTTTGACGATTGTGGGCGCTAAATCACGCGTCGCCGCAAGGGGCAAGGCCTGCCGGGGAGTTTGCGCGGGCAGACCCTGACGCGCGCGCTATGAAACGCGTTCCTGGAGCAGCTCAATCAGGCGCTCCAGCGCGAAGACCGCCGCCTGATCGATAACGGTTTTCGGATCGCCGTTGAAGTGACGTTTTTCCGCTACGGTTTCCTCGCCAGGCATGCCCCAGCCAAACCACACGGTGCCCGGCGGCGTGCCGTCTTCGCCGCCGGATGGCCCGGCATAACCACTCACCGCGAGGCTGACATCTTCGCCCGAGCGCTCGCGGGCGCCGGCGGCCATTTCATGGACCGTCTGCTCGCTGACGGCGGTATACAGGCGCAGCGTCTCTTCTTTTACGCCCAGCATGCGCTGCTTGGCTTCATTGGTGTAAGTGATAAAACCGCTCGAATAAAACGCAGTGGTATCTTCGGTGGCGCACAGGGAGTAGGTCACAAGCCCGCCGGTGCAGGATTCCGCGGTCGCCAGACGTAGCTTGTGCTGATTAAGCCAGATACCGGCCTGTTTCGCGGCGTGCTGAAGTTTTTCGTTCATTCGATTCACATTCTCCATGCCATTAAGATATTCACATTATAGATGAGTATTACGCAGGTAATGAGAAAAGTACCGGTAACGCAGCGGCGCGCTCTTTTTATAAGTGGTGGCTATTTTATTTTTTAAGCCAATAATTCCATGGCGGGATATTTAAATAGATAATCATTTTCTGGCGCTTAAAAAGGCCTTCGGAAGACCATGCGAGAGCGCAAAGGGCGATGAGGAAAAACCAGGTTTTATTCTTAAAGAATAAGCGAGTGTGGAACCGTACAATCCGTAAAGAAGAATTGAACCTTTAATTTTTCAGCGTGCATAATTTTGTCGTTAATACATCACGCTTGTATTACGGCACACCATTTGATGGACCAACTTTGTGACGTCCCTGAGGAGGGATGATAAATGCACTCCTGGAAAAAGAAACTTGTAGTCTCACAATTAGCCGTGGCCTGCACGATGGCTATCGCTTCTCAGGCCTCCGCTGCCACGGATATTTCAGGCAAAAGCTACGACACGTTTTATTATGACGGCGGCATTATGTATCAGGGCTATGTCGGTTACGATTATGGCGCTGATTATTATAACGGCAATATTTATCCGCAAATTTCCGGCGCGCATGTCGATGGCGTTATTTCCACCTGGTATCTCGATGATGGCACCAGCAATAATGCTAACCGCAACGCGTTGACCATTAAAGACAGCACCATTCACGGGATGATCACCTCTGCATGCATGACCGACAACTGCGATAATCGCACCGGGGATTATCGCTATAATCGTCTCGCATTAACTGTCGATAATTCCACCATCGACGATGATTTTGAACACTACACCTATTATAACGCCGACGATAAAACGACAGCGTCTCAGGATATTTTTAACCTTGGCACCGCTATTACACTCGATCAGGAAACCGATTTGGTTATCCAGAATAATTCCCATGTCGCAGGTATTACTCTGACGCAGGGGTATGAGTGGGAAGATAATCAGGACGTCACCTCTCCTGGCGGCGCAAATAGCAGCGAGATTTTTAATAACAGCATTGTGGTAAAAGATTCTGTTTTGAGCTCCGGCTCATGGACGGATGAAGGCACCGACGGTTTTTATGGCCACACCGGTAAAGCCAGCGATTACGACAACGCCATTACCGCTGACGATATCGCGCTGGCCGTGGTCGCCAGTCCGGATGCGGATAACGCGATGCAGACGACGGCCGCTTTCGATCGGTCAACGATTAACGGCGACATCTATTTCGAAAGTACCTTCGATGAAAACTTCGGCGGTTATGACCGCACCACGCTTGATGAAAACGGCAACCCGGTGACCACGCACGTTGACGCTTATGACGTGAACGGCGACGGCACGCTGGATTCCAACGGCTGGGATAATACCGACCGCCTGGACGTGACGCTCACTAACGGCAGCAAATGGGTGGGGGCGGCGATTTCTAACGTGGAAGCGACCGCCGAGCTGTATGACTATCAGCCGAACAGCCTCTGGCCTGGCTCTACCTTTGGCATCGAAGACAGCGACACCGCGTTTAACGAAGCGGGCCACGTGACGGGGAATGAGGTTTACCAGAGCGGTATTTTCAACGTGACGCTGCAAAACGGCTCCGAGTGGGATACCCGCAAAGCCTCGAACATCGACGCGCTGGCGGTCGATAATTATTCGCAGGTGAATGTCGAAAGCTCATCGCTGCTGGCGGATTCCATCACGCTGACCAATGCTTCGACCCTTAATATCGGCGACGATGGCGCGGTGGCGACGAATTCACTGACGCTGGACAGCGGCAGCCAGGCGACGCTCACGGAAGAGACCGCGTCGCTGTACGCCAACACGCTGACCATCGATAACGGCGCGCAGCTCAACCTTGGGCTCGGCCAGGTGGATGCCGATAATGTCGTGCTGACCGACGACGGCGTGCTGAATGTGGCGAGCCGCGACTATGTGCTGGACGCTTCCCTGAATAACGCGCGCTACGTCACCAACGATCCGAATCAGCCGGATTATGACGAAGGCGTTATTGCGCTGAATTCAGATGGCCATCTGGCGGTGAACGGCGATGTGGCGGGCAATTATCGGGTGCGTATCGATAACGCCACCGGCGCGGGCGCGGTCGCGGACTATAACGGCAACGAAGTGCTGCGCGTGTATGACGATAACGACGCCACCTCGGCGCGCTTTACCGCCGCCAACAAAGCGGATCTGGGCGCGTACACCTATGAGGCGCAGCAGCAGGGCGACGCCGTGGTGCTGAAACAGCGCGAGCTGACCGACTACGCCAATATGGCGCTGAGTATTCCTTCCGCCAATACCAATATCTGGAATCTGGAGCAGGATGTGCTGAGCACACGCCTCGCGCAGGGACGCCATACCCCGGCGGATACCGGCGGCGCGTGGGTGACGTACTTCGGCGGCAACTTTAACGGCGATACCGGCGAACTGAGCTATGACCAGGATGTGAGCGGCCTGATGGTCGGTATTGATAAACAAGTGGAAGGTAATCACGCGAAATGGTTGATCGGCGCGGCGGCAGGCTTTGCGAAAGGCGATATGGACGATCGTACCGGCAGCGTCGATCAGGACAGCCAGTCCGCGCGTCTGTACTCTTCCGCGCAATTCGCGAATAACGTGTTCCTCGATTCCAGCCTGAGCTACAGCCATTACAGCAATGACCTGAGTGCGGTAATGAGCAACGGCCAGGCGGTGTCCGGCGATGCGTCCTCTGACGCCTGGGGCTTTGGCCTGAAACTGGGCTATGACTGGCAGTTTAATCAGCAGGGCTACCTGACGCCGTACGCCAGTATTTCCGGGCTGTTCCAGGATGGCGACGGCTATCAGCTGAGCAACGACATGCGCGTCAACAGCCAGTCGTATGACAGCCTGCGCTATGAGCTGGGGGCGGATCTCGGTTACACGTTCAATTACGGTAACGATCAGGCCTTCACGCCATACGCGAAACTCGCTTACGTCTATGACGACGCAAACGGTAATGACGCCGACGTGAACGGCGACAATATCGATAACGGCGTGGAAGGCTCCGCGGTGCGCGCAGGGCTTGGCGGTAAGTTCAGCTTCACGAAAAACTTCAGCGCCTATGCCGATGCGAACTACCTGGGCGGCGGCGATGTGGATCAGGACTGGGCCGCCAACGTCGGCGTCAAATATACCTGGTAATCTCGTCAGTTAGCGTCAAAAGCTGCCTGTCCCGCGCGGACAGGCAGTTCCCTCCAACACACCTGAAATGGATATCTCGCGTGTTAGATCTGGTCAAACCCTTACATCATCTCGACGCCCTTCAGCGTCATCTCGGCCCGGCAGGTACGCCTTTTGATATTGACGCCCATTGTGAGCTTTCGTTTATCAACGAGCAGGGTGAGCAGCAGTGCTGGTTTTTTAAGGAAGGGAGCCTCAATGTCTGGCGTGAGCAAAATCATATTCACGTCGATTTAATGACCTCGCCGCTCTATTTAAGCTTTTCCGACGCGGTGATCCCGGAACCGCTGCGCTATACGCTGGTGACCGAAACGCCGTGTCGCGGTTTTCGTATGCCGGTGCGGCGGGCTATCGATATCATCGAACACCGCCAGCTGTGGAAAGCCTTCTGCCACTGGCAGACCTGGCTGATGCGCTGGTTTGAATGGCGCGACGCACAGTTTATCGGCGCCACGACCTATTCGCAGATCCGCGCCACGCTCTTGACGATGGCGGGCTGGAGCCCGGAGGTGCGCGCCCAGGTCGGCGTCATTCACCATATTCAGAACCACACCCACATTTCCCGCTCGGTCATCGCCGAGGTGCTGGCCGAGCTGCGCAAGGGCAAATACATTGAAATGCAGAAGGGAAAGCTGGTGGCGGTGAATAAGCTGCCGCTCAATTACTGAAAGACAACGGCGCCGCGGGGGCGCCGTCTGGCGATTACAGGGCGGGCGTCTGGCGCGGCGTGTTGCCGCTAAGTTCAGTCACCAGATCGTTTATCCCGTCGCTCATGTTGGTAAAGCGCGTCAGCGGCGAGCGGGTCACCACCACAAAAGCACCGATATTGCTCTGCGGCACCATCGCCATATAGGTGATAAACCCGCCGCCGCCGCCGGTTTTCTGAATGATGCCGGGGCGGCCGTCTTTCGGCGCCATGTAGACCCAGCCCAGCCCCAGCGCGTCCGCTTTGCCCGGCACATCCATGCCGATGACGCGCGTAAGCTGCGTGCGCTGATAAATGAGCGTCTGCATGCGGTCCGCCTGCGCGCTGCGGCGATGGAAATCGGACGCCAGGAACTGCTGCATCCAGCGCATCATATCGTCTGGCGTGGAGTAAACGCCGCCGCTGCCGATGGCCGCCAGCGTGTTATTGCATGGGCTGGCGCCTTTTTCCGCCACCATCAGGCGCTTGCACTGATCGGGCGACGGCGTAAAGGTGGTGTCTTTCATGCCGAGCGGGCGGGTTATCTGCTCTTCAAACAGCTCGGTGTAAGGCTTGCCCGCGGCGTTAGCCAGCGCATCGGCCAGCAGGTCGAAAGCCAGATTGGAATAGGACGCCGTGGCGCCAGGTACCGCTTTTAACGTGGCGGTGGAAAGCCATTCCCAGCGTTGCTGGCGCGTCGGCCAGACAAACACCGGGCGTTTCGCCGCGCCGCCGGGCTGTTCCCTGGGCAGGGCGCTGGTGTGCGTGGCGAGGTTCACCAGTCTAATCGGCTCGCCCTGATACGTCGGCACGCGCGCGCCGGGCGGCGCGTAGCGGCTTAGCGGATCGTCAAGCTTCACCACGCCCTGATCGAGCATTTTCACCAGCATTTCGCTGGTCATCAGTTTGGTGAGCGAGGCGATGCGGATAACCGAGTCGAGCTGCGGGCGCACGTTATTGCCGGGGCGCGTTTCGCCGAAGCTTCGGAACACGCGCTGGTTGCCGTCAATCACGACAATCGCCATGCCGGTCGCGCCGCTGCCGTAGAAAATATGGTTAGCGTAACGGTCAACGATATCGGACGCGAAGACCGGGTCGGGCGAGGTTGGCGCGGCCTGGGCCGCAGAAAAGGCTGCGCTTATCAGCAGGGCGCAGGAGAGCAGACAACGTTTCAACGAAGCAATCCATTCAGTGAACGAGAATAGAGGGTATTTATACTACTGCGCGCGGATCTGCAAAGGTCGGAAAAGCGCGTCAACGACCGAAAAAACGTAACGATGCGTAACAGCTCGTTTTTTTGCGCAAAAATTTTCCAGCGGTGCTTCGCGTATCGCCTGTGATAATCTCCTGCTTTCCCTGAAAAGGAGTGCGTGATGGCTGTACCACGGGTTGTGATGGTTATCGATATGCAGAACGGCGTTTTCGCCACGCCGCGTTTTGACCGCGAAGGGCGCGTCGCCCGCATCAATCAGCTGATGGCGGGCGCGGAGCAGGTCATCATTATTCAGCATACGGAGCCGGGCGGGCTGGAAGAAGACTCGCCGGGGTTTGCGTTTCTGCCAGAGCTTAACGTGCCGCAGAACGCTTTACGCGTGACCAAAACCGCCTGCGACGCCTTTTACCGCACGCCCCTTGAAGCGCTGCTGCGCGAGCGCCATATTGACGCTTTTGTGGTATGCGGCTGCGCCAGCGACTACTGCGTAGATACCACCATCAAACAGGCGGCGAGCCGCGGCTTTCAGCTGACCATCGCCCGCGACGCCCATACCACCGCCGATCGCAGCGCCGCGACCGCGCCGGTGCTTATCGATCACTATAACGCGGTGTGGAGCACACTGACGGTGCCGGACAACCCGCTGCGCGTCGTGGCTACCGACGATATTTTGCGCGCCTGGCAGGCGAACTAAACGGCACGGGGTTTGTCTCAACACGTCGCAGAGGGCTGGCGCGCCGTTACACGTCCGGAAACACTCCGGGCGGCGCCGTCGTCGTCTGCGGCGTTACACTCAAGACCCCCTGCCGCGAGGGCAGGACACAAGCCATACAGCAACAGCAAAAACAAAAATATTTGCAGGAGTGATTGATGTTTAAATCCTTTTTTCCTCGTCCCGGCGCCTTTTTTCTTTCGGCGCTGATCTGGGCGATGATTGCCGTCGTCGTCTGGCAGATGAGCGGCGGCTGGCTCGCCGAACGGTTTGGCGTGGCGGGCGAACTGCCCATCAGCGCGGCCCGTTTCTGGTCGGGCAATTTTATCCTTTTCTACGCTTACTACGCGCTTTGCGTGGGGCTGTTCGCCGCCTTCTGGCGCGTCTATTGCCCGCACCGCTGGCAGCGCTGGTCAGTGCTGGGTTCGGCGCTGCTGATCTTCGTCACCTGGTTTATGGTGGAGCTGAGCGTCGCCATTAACGCCTGGTATGCGCCGTTCTTCGATCTGATCCAGACTGCGCTCGGCGCGCCCAATAAAGTCAAAATCGGCCAGCTCTATAGCGGCATCATGGTGTTTCTGGGCATTGCGCTTATTTACGTCACGGTCGGCGTGATGAATAACTTCTTTATCAGCCACTATATTTTCCGCTGGCGCACCGCCATGAACGAATACTACATGGCGCACTGGCAGCATCTGCGCCATATCGAAGGCGCCGCGCAGCGTGTGCAGGAAGACACTATGCGTTTCGCCTCCACGCTTGAGGATATGGGCGTGTCGCTGCTGAAAGCCGTGATGACGCTGATTGCCTTCCTGCCTGTGCTGGTGGCGCTCTCGCCGCACGTGAAAGAACTGCCGATCGTGGGCGAAGTGCCTTACGGGCTGGTGATCGCCGCGATCGTCTGGGCGCTGATGGGCACCGGCCTGCTGGCGCTGGTCGGGATCAAACTGCCGGGCCTGGAGTTTCGCAACCAGCGCGTTGAGGCGGCCTATCGTAAAGAGCTGGTTTACGGCGAAGACGATCCGACGCGCGCCGATCCGCAAACGGTGCAGGCGCTGTTCAGCAACGTGCGCTACAACTATTTCCGGCTCTACTTCCATTACACCTATTTCAACATCGCCCGCATTCTCTACCTGCAGGTGGATGCGATTTTCGGCCTGTTTTTGATGTTCCCGTCGATTGCGGCCGGGTCGATTACGCTGGGGTTGATGTCGCAGATTGGTAACGTGTTTGGCGAAGTGCGCGGCGCATTCCAGTATCTGATTAGCTCCTGGACCACACTCGTGGAACTGATGTCTATCTACAAACGTCTGCGCAGCTTTGAGCGTACGCTGAACGATAAACCCGACCTCGAACCTGAAACGCAGGAAGCGCTGTAAGGACGTTTTGCCGCTGCGTCTTCGGAGCGATCCGCTTTTCGCGGCGGCAAAAACGTGGCAGGGTAAACGCCCTGAACCCCGCCAGACAGGATTATCATGGCCGCCACGTTTGTCTTGCCCGCCCGCTTTCGTCCTCTTACGCTCGTCGCGCTGCTGACGCTCGCGGGCTGTACCAGCCAGACCACGACCACCGAAAAGGGCGCGAAACCGCTCGACGTGCGCGCCGTGGTAAAGCAAAAAATGCCGGCGAGCGTGAAAGACCGCGACGGCTGGGCGCGTGACATCGCCCGCGCGTTTGAGACGCAGAAAATCCCGGCGACCGAAGAGAACATCTGTTCGGTGCTGGCGGTGGCGGAGCAGGAATCGAATTACCAGTCCGACCCGCAGGTGCCGGGGCTTGGCAATATCGCCTGGAAGGAGATTGAGCGCCGCGCCGGTAAGCTGCACATTCCCGCCTTTGTGGTGCGCACCGCGCTCCTCATCAAATCGCCCAACGGCAAAAGCTACAGCGAGCGGCTCGATAACGTGAAATCTGAGCGCGAGCTGAGCGCGATTTTCGATGATTTTATCGGCATGGTGCCGCTCGGCCAGACGCTGTTTGGCAACTTAAATCCGGTACACACCGGCGGGCCGATGCAGGTCAGCATCGCGTTTGCCGAGCAGCACGAACGCGGCTATCCGTATGACATTGACGGCACGCTGCGCCAGGAGGTCTTTACGCGTCGCGGCGGGTTGTGGTTTGGCATTTATCATCTGCTGAACTATCCGGTCGATTATTCGCGCCCGCTCTATCGCTTCGCAGATTTCAACGCGGGCTGGTATGCGAGCCGCAACGCGGCGTTTCAGAATGCGGTCAGTAAAGCGAGCGGCGTGAAGCTGGCACTTGATGGCGATTTGATTCGCTATGACAGCAACGAGCCGGGCGCTACCGAAAACGCGGTGCGTAAGCTTGCCGACAGGCTGGATATGAGCGAGAGCGAGATCCACCGGGCGCTGGCGAAAGGGGATAGCGAGGATTTCAGCGACAGCGCGCTGTACAAAAAAGTCTTTGCGCTGGCGGATAAACGCGCGGGCCGTGCATTACCGCGTGAGTTACTGCCGGGTATTCAACTGGAAAGCCCGAAGATCACGCGTAAGCTCACCACAGCGTGGTTTGCAAAGCGTGTGGACGACCGTCGGGCACGCTGTATGAGTAAAGGTTAAAAGCGACGACGTCGCAGGCGGAAGAAAAACGCCATGACCATCGCAAAGATGCAGCCTGCGAGAAATGGCACCAGCGCAAAGATGGTGCCGACAGCGAGCCCCATTTTGATTTGCGGACGGCCGTTTTCCTGCATTTGCATCAGATTATCCAGAACGCCTGGCGCATGCACCACGACATTCAGGAGTTGCGCGCCAACCCAGAAAGAGAACAGTACAAACAGCGCGTAGGCGAGGTTGCCGAGCGCGGTGGATCTTCCTGGTTTCCCGGCGATTATGGGTTTGGGTAACGATATCTCAGCCATACAGACCTCCGGGGATTTTACCTTCGTACTGGCGTCACGCCAGGGTGCTACAAGGGGAAGTTTGGCAGGAGATTTTATTTGTCAATATCGGATTCGTGGTAATTTGGCGGGCAGATTACTCCTGAATGTCAAAATTATGTCGATTCTCACATTTCCGTAACTCAATTAATAAATGCTTAACATTCGGAATTTTCTTGCCTCACAACGCGTTATTACCGGTGCGCTTACGCCAGTTTACTGACGCTTTTAAACCCCTTTAAGCGTAACCGTAACGCGCGTCACACCGCGCGACGCGGGCCACAGACAGGCACGACGCGATATGCGAAGATGCTTTTTTTGACGCTTTCGGAGTAACCATGCAACTCTCTGCCAAAATTCGCCGTGACTGGCACTATTATGCGGTCGCTATAGGCCTGATTTTTATTATGAATGGCGTGATTGGTCTGCTGGGATTTGAGGCGAAGGGCTGGCAAACCTATGCGGTGGGGCTGGTGACCTGGGTTATCTGTTTCTGGATAGCGGGCTTTATCATCCGCCGTCGCCCGGAAGAACCGAGCGCGGCGGAAGCGGAAGAGTAACGGCTGGCGTTTAGCCGGTGATGGAGCTTTTCAGCGCCGCATCGACCTGATGACGCTCCAGCGCCAGTTCAATCAGGCGGGTAATCAATTGCTGGTAACCCATACCGCTCGCCTGCCACAGCTTCGGATACATGCTGATATTGGTAAAGCCCGGCAGCGTGTTGATCTCATTGATGATCACCTCGTTGTCCGGCGTCAGGAACACGTCAACGCGCGCGAGCCCGGCACATTCCAGCGCCTGGAACGCGCGAACCGCGATAGCGCGGATCTTCTCATTCACGTCAGGCGCGATATCCGCAGGCACCACCACGCGGGCGGCCTGATCGTCGATGTATTTGGTGTCGTAGGAATAAAACTCGCTGCTCACCACGATCTCCCCACAGGTACTCGCCTGCGGCTCCTCGTTGCCGAGCACCGCGCACTCGATTTCACGGCCTTTAATGCCGGTTTCCACCACCACTTTATGGTCGAACTCAAACGCCAGCGCGACGGCCGCGTGATACTGCGCCTCGTCGTTAACCTTACTGACGCCGACAGAGGAGCCCTGATTAGCAGGCTTGACGAACAGCGGCAGACCAAGCTGCGCTTTTACTTCCGCGAAGGTGATGCGCTGGCGGTTCGCGCGGGTGAGCGTAATAAAGGGCGCGACCGCAAGACCGGCGTCGCGCAGCAGACGTTTGGCGACGTCTTTATCCATGCTTACCGCCGAGCCCAGCACGCCGGAGCCGACAAACGGAATGTTCGCCATGCGCAGCATCCCCTGCAGCGAGCCGTCTTCGCCGAGCGTGCCATGGACTATCGGGAAGATAACATCCAGCTGCGGCAGCGCCTGGCGGTTGTCAGATTCGATGAGTTGCTGCTGGCTGAGGCCCGGGATCAGCGCGACATTTTTCTCGGAGCGGTGCAGGGCGATGCGCGCCGGATCTTCGGCGTTCAGCAGATAGCGTGACGCGTCGTTCACATGCCACTGGCCCTGTTTATCAATGCCCAGCAGCACGACGTCGAATTTTTCTTTATCAATCGCATCGACGATATTTTTCGCCGACTGAAGCGACACCTCGTGCTCCGCCGATTTTCCGCCAAACACAATGCCCACGCGCAGTTTTGCCATTTTTACAACCCATCCTCAAAGCAGACGAAAGTCCACAACATAGCACGCCCGGCAGGCGGATTCATGTGGTTCGTGGCGCGCAGCGGCGTGGTGTGGCGCGCAGCGGTTATACTTTGATTTTGTCTCTGGTTTTCTGGCGGTGGCATGGCGAAAAAAGGGATAGCGATGGTGACAACCCTGGCGTTAACGGCGCTCGCAGGCGTCTGGCTGTATGACTATTTGCCGGCCTGGTATAACCCGTTCGCGCCGCTCTCGCCGCTCGATCCGCCCACCATGGTGACGCGCTACAAACTGCGCCAGATGGCGAATAACCCACAGGCGTGCCTGGCGCTGCTCGATGAAGCCCGTAAGCGGGATATGATCCAGTACCGTGTACAGAACGCCACTAAGGGCGACTGCCCGCTGGCAGCGCCCGTGCGGGTGCTACGCTTCGGCGAGGTGAAACTCAGCAGCTCGTTTCTGGCAAGCTGCCCGCTGGCGCTCAGTAGCGCCATGTATGTACAACAGCAGGCGAAACCGATTAGCGCGTCGATGATGGGCAGCGCGCTGGTGCGCATCGACCACTACGGCAGCTACGCCTGCCGCAATATCTACCATCGCGCCAATGCCCGCTTAAGCGAACACGCGACGGCGGATGCGCTGGACGTCAGCGCGTTTCGGTTCGCCAACGGTCAGCAGATAAGCGTGCTGAAAGGCTGGAAGGAGAGCGGCCCGCGCGGCGACACCCTGCGCGCCCTGTTCGGCCAGAGCTGTCTTTACTTCGGCAACGCGCTCGGGCCGGACTACAACGCCGCTCACGCCAACCATTTTCATTTAGGCATGCGCGGCTTCGGCATCTGCCGCTAAGGATAATCGTCGGCGCGGGGCGCGCTTTGGTGTGATAAATGTCACAAATGATTTTATATTAATAATAAGCGTCCAAAATATTACAGGCCGCACATGTGCGCACTTACACCGCGGCGCATCCTGATACCCTGACACATCATTAATTTAGATATATTGCGCGTATGGAATCCTGGAAGGTTAATCTTATCTCCGTCTGGTTTGGCTGTTTTTTCACCGGCCTTGCCATCAGTCAAATTCTTCCGTTTCTGCCGCTTTATGTCGCCGAGCTCGGCGTGCAGTCGCACGAGGCGCTGTCGCTCTGGTCAGGGCTTACCTTCAGCGTCACGTTTCTGGTTTCCGCTATCGTCTCTCCGCTCTGGGGTAGCCTTGCCGACCGCAAAGGCCGCAAGCTGATGCTGCTGCGCGCCTCGCTCGGCATGGCGGTGGCGATTTTATTGCAGGCGTTCGCCACCAGCGTCTGGCAGCTCTTCGCGCTGCGCGCGCTGATGGGGCTGACGTCCGGCTATATTCCTAACGCGATGGCGCTGGTCGCCTCGCAGGTGCCGCGCGACCGCAGCGGCTGGGCGCTCAGCACGCTCTCCACCGCGCAGATAAGCGGCGTGATCCTGGGCCCGCTGATGGGCGGTTTTCTGGCCGACAGCGTCGGGCTGCGCCCGGTATTTTTGATTACCGCGCTGCTGCTGATGATAAGTTTCGCGGTGACGCTGTTTCTGATTAAAGAGGGCGTGCGGCCGACGCTTGCCAAAGGCGAACAGCTGAGCGGCAAAGCGGTGTTCGCGAGCCTGCCGGCGCCGTGGCTGGTGCTGAGCCTGTTTATCACGACGATGGTTATCCAGCTCTCCAACGGCTCCATCAGCCCCATTCTGGCGCTGTTTATCAAAGAGTTGACGCCTGACAGCAGCAATATCGCCTTTTTAAGCGGGATGATCGCGGCGGTGCCAGGCGTGTCGGCATTATTGAGCGCGCCGCGTCTTGGGCGATTAGGCGATCGCATCGGCACCGCGCGGGTATTGATGGCGACGCTTATCGTGGCGGTAGTGCTGTTTTTCGCGATGTCGTTTGTCACCTCGCCGATGCAGCTCGCGGCGCTGCGCTTTCTGCTCGGCTTCGCCGACGGCGCGATGTTCCCGGCGGTGCAGACGCTGCTGGTGAAATATTCCTCTGATAACGTGACCGGACGTATCTTTGGCTATAACCAGTCCTTTATGTACCTCGGCAATGTGCTGGGACCGCTGATGGGAGCGGGGATCTCCGCCGCCGCAGGTTACCGCTGGGTATTCATCGCCACGGCAATCGTGTTGCTGATTAACGTCTGGCAGTTCGGCACGGAATTAAGAAAAAACGCACGCCGTTAATAATAACGCTGCCGTCTGGCGGTGAATTAATTGGCGCAGTGAGAGCAGACGGTGAACCTTTTTTCTTCCGCAGCCATATTTTGCCGGTAAAACGTTTCGCTGACGGCGATTTTCTGTGGCGCCGCACAAAACCGATGCGATGGTAAAAAAAGCCGCTGCGATCACTAGGCAACCTCAATGGGTAATGATAACTTCTTGCCAACACCTTCACGGGATGACAGTGATGAAAAATCTTATAGCTGAACTACTGGTCAAGCTGGCAGAAAAGGAAGAAGAATCTAAAGAGTTAGTGGCTCAGGTCGAGGCGCTTGAAATTGTCGTCACTGCGCTACTGCGTCATCTGGACAACGAGACGCAACAGACGCTGATTGCAAGCGTGGAAGGGGCGCTGGACGGCGTTCAGCCTGAAAGCAACGTGCCCCAGCGTGATACCGAGCTGCTTCAGCAATACGTAAAAAAGCTACTGCGGCATCCCAGAACCTGAGCGTATAACGGGCGAGCCGCGTTATTTTAGTGTCATCGGATTCTGTTACGCTTACCTGTTGTATTATCCGCAGGCGTTTATTTCGGCATGCTTAACACACTGTTGCCGGAATAAATACATCGCCTGCGGATATTCCTTTCTTTATTCTTCTGCGTCAGCGCAGTGGCGTGGATAATACGCGGCTGCCTGCCGCGCTGTCGCGCTAATACTTTTTTCTTATCGCTCAACCTGGTAATTATCAGGACGGTTATACGCTGGCGCGTAAATATATCCTCTCCTGTCTTATACGCTTATTTTGTGGTCCGCCTGGCGCTTTGCATAATAATGCATGGCGATTTTTGTGCGCTGTCCGGGTGATGGCGTGGCGCAGGCTGCGCGTACTCCCAGCACAGGCAATGGCGAGGGAGCACGTGCAGTGAACAGAAACAGAAAGCTCTCTGATTGTCCATGAGATAAATGGTGGATAGCAGATGCATTGTTTAAAAATTATCGTGCTGTGTCACATTAAATCGCGTCATTCGGGGTTATATCGCGAGGTGAAGCGATTTTTCGGTTTTATAACCTCCATCACAAAACATCATGCCACAGCAATTTTATCCATATCTACGGCGTTTCCCGCCTGACGATTTACGGGCGTTACCACTACCGTTATGGCAATGGCCGATTGCCTTTAACGGGAGAAAAAAGATGTCCTCGGTAAGTGAAGTCACGCCTGCTGCCAGCGCTCAGGAACGTAAAGCGCGCCGCATGAATCTGTTTGTTTCTTTTTCCGCTGCCGTCGCGGGCCTGCTGTTTGGCCTCGATATCGGCGTTATCGCCGGGGCGCTGCCCTTTATCACCGATCACTTCAGTTTAAGCAGCCGCGCCCAGGAGTGGGTGGTGAGCAGCATGATGCTCGGGGCCGCGCTGGGCGCGCTGTTTAACGGCTGGCTCTCGTCGCGCCTCGGGCGTAAGTACAGCCTGCTCGCGGGCGCGGCGCTGTTTATTATCGGATCGATTGGATCAGCCTTCGCCCATTCGCTGGAAGTGCTGCTGTCTGCCCGCGTCATTCTCGGTGTGGCGGTCGGGATCGCCTCCTACACCGCGCCGCTGTATCTCTCTGAAATGGCCTCTGAGAAAGTGCGCGGCAAAATGATAAGCCTCTATCAGCTGATGGTGACGCTGGGCATTCTGCTGGCGTTTCTTTCCGATACCGCGCTGAGCTACAGCGGCAACTGGCGCGCCATGCTTGGCGTACTGGCGCTGCCAGCGGTGGTTCTGCTGGTGATGGTGGTGTTTTTGCCCAACAGCCCGCGGTGGCTTGCGGCCAAAGGCATGAACATCGAGGCGGAAAGAGTGCTGCGAATGCTGCGCGACACCTCGGAAAAAGCGCGTGAAGAACTGAATGAAATTCGCGAAAGCCTGAAGGTGAAGCAGGGCGGCTGGGCGCTGTTTACCGCCAACCGCAACGTACGCCGCGCCGTGTTTCTTGGGATGCTGCTCCAGGCGATGCAGCAGTTTACCGGCATGAACATCATCATGTATTACGCGCCGAAAATCTTCCAGATGGCGGGGTTCGCCAGTACCGAAGAGCAGATGATAGCCACCGTCGTAGTGGGGCTGACCTTTATGCTCGCCACCTTTATCGCGGTGTTCACCGTGGATAAAGCGGGCCGTAAACCGGCGCTGAAAATCGGCTTTAGCGTCATGGCGCTCGGCACGCTGGTGCTCGGCTACTGCCTGATGAAAGTCGACCATGGCGAAATCTCTACCGGCATCTCCTGGCTTTCCGTCGGCATGACCATGATGTGCATCGCGGGCTACGCCATGAGCGCCGCGCCGGTGGTGTGGATTTTGTGCTCGGAAATCCAGCCGCTGAAATGCCGCGACTTCGGCGTTACCTGTTCAACGACCACTAACTGGGTGTCGAACATGATTATCGGCGCCACCTTCCTCACGCTTATCGACCATATCGGCGCCGCGGGCACCTTCTGGCTCTATACCGCGCTGAACCTGGTGTTTGTCGGCGTCACGTTCTGGCTTATCCCGGAAACCAAAAACATCACGCTTGAGCATATTGAAAAGAACCTGATGGCGGGCAAGAAGCTGCGCGATATCGGGCAGTGAAGCAACAAAAAGGGCTACCCGCGGTAGCCCTTTCTTTTTAGCCCTTACTGAGCTTTTCCGATTTGGCCATACACTGGGCCATCGCTTCTATCACCGCCGCGCGCATCCCGCGCTCTTCGAGCACCCGCACCGCTTCGATGGTCGTCCCGCCCGGCGAGCACACCATATCCTTCAGCTCGCCCGGATGTTTGCCGGTTTCAAGCACCATTTTGGCGGAGCCCATCACCGCCTGGGCCGCGAATTTATACGCCTGCGCGCGCGGCATGCCGCCGAGCACGGCGGCGTCGGCCATCGCTTCGATAAACATAAAGACATACGCGGGCGCTGAGCCGCTGACGCCCACGACCGGGTGAATCAGATATTCCGCGACCACTTCCGCCTCGCCGAAGCTTCGGAACATCGCGAGCACATTCTGGATGTCCTCTTCGCTGGCGAGCGCATTCGGGGTGATGGAGGTCATTCCGGCCTGCACCAGCGACGGCGTGTTCGGCATGGTGCGGATAATTTTACGATCGTGTCCCAGGACCGTCGCGAGCTGATCCAGCGTGATCCCGGCGGCGACAGAAACCACCAGCGAATCTTTATTCAGGCTGGAGGCGATATCGCTCATGACTTTCAGCATGATGTTGGGTTTGACCGCGCCAAACACGATGTCCGTCGCCTGAGCGACTTCCTGCGCGCTGGAGGCGGTATTTACGCCAAACTCCTGCCTGAGCGCCTCCCGGCTCTCTTCCGACGGCGTATAGACCCAGACGTTTTCCGCCCGCGCCTGGCCGCTTGCCAGCAGGCCGCTGAGAATGGCCTTGCCCATATTCCCGCAACCGATAAAGCCTGTTTTCTTTTCCACAGCATCACTCCGTTTTATCGCGTCCAGATTCACATGCGCTATAGCTTAACGCGCTTTCCGGCAATCCGTTAAGGCTTCGGCTACGCTTATCCTGAATCCGGGAGGTGGGAAATGGACAAAATCGTTTCTGACGAAAGCGCCAGCCGCGACGCGCCGGTACGTGAGCATATGCATGCCCAGCGCATCGAATGGCGCATCCAGCGGGGCGGCAACTGGCTGCTGTTCGCAATTGTATTGGTTGCGCTGCTGGGCGGGTTTTCCGACGGCTGGCTGAGTGAAACCTCGGCGACGAATCAGGAGAAAAGCCTGACCGTCGAGTATCAGCGTTTTCTGCGCGCCGAAAGCGACGAGCCGTTTGCGCTGCGCATTCAGGGGCCTAAAAATCAGCCAGTCACGCTGGCGTTTGGCGGCGATTTTGCCGATCGCTTCGTGCTGCAAACGCTTCAGCCGCAGCCGGTGGTGACCCATACCGGGCAGCACACGCTGACGCTCACCTTCGCGCCGACGCCCGATGGCGCCCACGCCGTCTGGATAGTGACGCAGCCGCAGTCGGCCGGGCGCTTAACCTCCACCGTGACGCTGGAAGGCGCGTCGCCGGTGCATCTGACCCAGTGGGTTTATCCGTAGGAGAACATAATGGACAGCGTATTGCGCGCCGCAGGCATGTACTTTCTGCTGCTGGTGGTGCTGAAAATCGCCGGTCGCCGCACGTTGCTGGAGATGAACTCGTTTGATTTCGTGCTGCTGTTAATCATCAGCGAGGCGACCCAACAGGCGCTGCTCGGCAATGACTTTTCGTTTACGGGGGCGGCAATCACCATCATTACGCTTATCGTGCTCGATATTCTGCTGAGCTATGTGAAAAACGCGTTTCCGCGTCTCGATCTGCTGCTCGACGGATCGCCGCTAATTCTGGTGGAGAATGGCCGCCTGCTGACCACGCGTATGAAGAAAGCGGGGATCTCGCGGGACGATATTTTAAGCTCGGCCCGCACCAGCCAGGGGATCGACCGGCTGGAGGAGATAAAATTCGCCATCCTTGAGAAAAATGGCAAAATCTCCATTATTCCCGCCGACAATCAGGAGTCGTAATGCCAGTCTGGGTGGATGCCGATGCGTGTCCGAAAGTGATTAAAGAAGTGCTGTTCCGCGCCGCCGAGCGCACCGAAACGCCGGTGATTCTGGTGGCGAACCAGCCGCTGCGCGTGCCGCCGTCAAAGTTTATCCGCGCCCGCCAGGTGCCAGCGGGGTTTGACGTCGCGGATAACGAAATCGTGCGTTGCTGCGAGCCGGGGGATCTGGTGGTGACGGCAGATATTCCGCTCGCGGCGGAAGTGATAGCGAAAGGCGCCGTGGCGCTCAATCCGCGCGGCGAGCGCTACAGCGAAGCCACCATTCGCGAACGCCTGACGATGCGCGATTTTATGGATACGCTGCGCGCCAGCGGCATCCAGACCGGCGGTCCGGACGCCCTGAGCCAGCGCGACCGCCAGCAATTCGCCGCTGAACTTGATAAGTGGCTCAGCGGCCAAAAGCGTCAGGCTTAAACCCAGTTGTCGTCGTCGCCGCCGAAATCGTCGCCGCCAAAGTCATCGCCGGCGAAATCGTTATTCCAGTCCTCGTCGCTGCTGGCAGGCACGTAGTCGTTGCCGTTGTCCTGTTGCAGCCCGGCGTCCTGGTTCAGGAACTGGCTGTCATCGGCCTGGTTGTAATCCTCAACGGCGTTTACCGGGCTGTTATCCGCCGGTTGCGCCGGTTCGTTAATGATATTGACGATCTCCTCCGGCTGGCTGTGGCTGAACATGCTGGTCAGCATATTGCCGAGCACCACGCCGCCCGCCACACCCGCGGCGGTCTGTAAGGCACCAGCCATAAAGCCGCCGCCGCGAGGAGCGTTATTGTACTGACCCGGCGCGGCCTGCGGCGCGTAGCCCGCCTGCGGTGCGCTCTGGTACTGCTGCGCGCCGGGAATAGGGTCGGAGCCGCGCGGTGTGGCCTGCGGGCGCGGGGCTTCCGGCTCGCTCTTGTTGCCGCCGAACAGGCCCGCCAGGAAACCGCCGCTGCTCTGCTGACGGCTTGCTGAATGTTTCAACTGCGCCACTTCGGCTTCGAGCGCCTGAATACGGCCATTCAGCTGTTTCATGGCCGCTTCCTGGATAAGCAGGGTCTGCGCCATGTAATAAGCGGCGCCAGGCTGGTTGCGCATATGCTGCTCAATCCAGCGTTCGGCGTCCGCGTCGCGCGGCGCGCTGTTTTCACCGGCGGCTTTGAGTCGGTCAAAAAGCCCGTCAATCAGACGTTGCTCTTCAGATTGCATGATTCATCCCTCTGTCATTGAACGCGTCAATAGTTAAGTCTGGAGAAAAATCGCCGCTTGTAAATATCCGGCGCGTAAAGGAAATAAGAAATATGTAACCGGGTGCGGCGAACGGTGGGGTTGTGTTCGCCGGGTGCTTTCAAGTATGGTGGGCGCGCCTGGCGAATTCTCGCCAGTGGTAGCGTGGCTTTACACCCTTAAGACAGAAGAAGGGTTGCGCGGCGCGGGCCGCCATTCATTTTTAACCTTTTTGTAATTTTAAATTTACGCCTGTCTTGTGTACTAGTTTATTGTTAAACTCACGGCTTACGGCCTGCTGTCAAACCCTTTCGCCTTGCGCGAAAGGTGAGGTAATCCATCCATGAATCAACCCATTTATTTAGTCGGCGCGCGCGGCTGCGGAAAAACCACTACCGGCGAGGCGCTGGCACGCGCGCTGGCATACGGCTTTGCCGATACCGACCGCTGGCTGCTGGAGCAGACGCAGATGACGGTCGCCGAGGTGGTGGAGAAAGAAGGCTGGCCGGGTTTTCGCGATCGTGAAAGCGAGGCGTTGCAGGCGGTTACCGCGCCCGCAACGGTGGTCGCGACCGGCGGCGGCATGGTGTTGCGTGACGAAAACCGCGAGTTCATGCGTGCGCATGGTATCGTGATTTATCTCAACGTGCCCGTCGAGGTTCTGGCGCAGCGTCTTGAAGCGTTCCCGGAAGCGGGCCAGCGCCCGACGCTCACCGGCAAGCCGGTGACGGAAGAAATTGCCGATGTGCTGGCGGTACGCGACGCGCTTTATCGCGAATGCGCCCACCACGTGATTGACGCCGCCGACGCGCCCGCGGTGATTGTTTCTCGCATTATTGACGCGCTACACGTCGCCCATGCCAGCTAAGTGACGGGATTGTCTATACTTAACGCTCCTCCCCGATAAATTAAGGAAGAGCTATGCCGACCAGACCCCCTTATCCGCGCGAGGCGCGCGTGGTGCCTGTTGAGAAAGGCGTACCGGGTAAGACCGTCACCAGTTATCAACTGCGCGCCGATCACCCCGAGCCCGATTCACTTATCAGCGAACACCCTACCGAACAGGAAGCGCTGGACGCCAAGCGTCGTTACGAAGATCCGGACAAATCCTGACCGCGACCGGCGGCAGGCGCAGGCGTTGCGCTTACCGCCACTCCGAAAATGAGTAGCTGCCGCTTTGCATCACACCTTTTATCCAAAGCTAATGTTAACGATACGTTATGATTATTTTTCGGTAGCTTGCGGCAGGCTTTTCCTGCTGTATGCGTAAGCTGCTACGCTTTTTGATTCATCTTCCGTTTTCGCTCAAGTATTCAGCGAAAAGTGTCGTTAACTCTTTGAGAGGCTGTAAACCAAGGCGATTAACATGCGTGCGACTCTGGCCATACTTACCCTCGGTGTAGTACCTGTCAGCGAGGTACTGCCGTTGTTAACCGAACATATTGATGAGCAGCAAATTACCCATATCAGCCTGATGGGGAAACTGTCGCGCGCCGAGGCGATGGAAGATTATGGCGTAACGGGCCAGGAAGAGACGCTTATCACTATGCTGTCCGACGGTGAAAAAGCGACGGTCTCAAAAGCCAAAACCGAAAGGGCGCTGCAAAGCGTTATTGAAGTGCTGGATAACCAGGGCTATGACGTGATTTTACTGATGAGTACGCAGCGCTTCAGCGGTCTGCGTGCGCGCAACGCCATTCTGCTGGAGCCGGATCGTATTATTCCACCGCTGGTCTCGTCGATTGTCGACGGGCATCAGGTGGGCGTGATAGTCCCTGTTCCGGAGCTGATGGCGACACAGACCCGGAAATGGCAGGTGCTGGAAAACCCGCCGCTTTACTCGCTCGCCAATCCGTTTTACGGCACGGAAGAGGAACTGGTCGGCGCCGGGCGCGATCTGCTGACCCGCGGGGCGGATGTTCTTCTGCTCGACTGCCTTGGCTTTCATCAAAAACACCGCGATCTGCTGCAAAAGGCGCTCGATGTGCCGGTGCTGCTCAGTAACGTCCTGGTGGCGCGACTCGCTTCCGAACTGCTTATCTGAGCGCCTCGCACAATTTGCGTGACAGCGCTCAGGCTGGCCCTCTATATTGTTTTTCCAACCATTTTTTCGATAAGGGCCTGCTTATGCTTCAGAGTAACGAATACTTTTCCGGTAAAGTGAAATCTATCGGCTTCACCAGCAGCAGTACGGGCCGGGCGAGCGTAGGCGTGATGGCGGAAGGGGAATACACATTCGGCACCGCGCAGCCGGAAGAGATGACCGTCGTGAGCGGCGCGCTCAATGTCCTGTTGCCGGGCGAAACCGAATGGAAAACGTTTGAGGCGGGGCAGGTGTTCCATGTGCCGGGGCACAGCGAGTTTCATTTGCAGGTGGCCGAGCCGACATCGTATCTCTGTCGCTACCTGTAAGCGCGCCGCCCCGGGCGGGGCGACGCGAATGCATCAGCGTTGGGCTTCTCCGCCCAGCGCTTCCACTAAGTTCTGAATCAGCGCCGCCAGTTCGCCCGTCATCAGCGTGAAATCGGCGTCAAAGCGTTGCGCCACATCTTCACGCGCAATGTCGTCGTTCTGATCGCGCAGCTCATCAGCAAATTTCAGGCGTTTCAGCGAGCCGTCGTCGCACAGCATAAACTGCACGCGCTGCTGCCAGTCGAGCGCCAGTTTGGTGACCACTTTACCCGCTTCGATATGTACCGCGATTTCGTCGCTCACCAGCTCCTGCTTTTTACAGCGGATCACGCCGCCATCTTCCAGTATGGCTTTAAGCTCTGCTTCATCCAGCAGCTGAAAACCCTGCGGCACGTTATTGGCGCGCACCCATTCGGTGAGCGTCAGCTCAATCGGGTTTTCCAGCGTCAGCGGCACCACCGGCAGCGAGCCGAGGCTTTTACGCAGCAGCGCCAGGGTATCTTCCGCTTTTTTGGCGCTCGCGCAGTCCACCACGATAAGACCCGTGGCGGTATCAATCCACATCATGGTCTGGCTGAAGCGGCTGAAGGCGCGCGGCAGCAGTGAATGCAGCACTTCATCTTTCAGCGAATCTTTTTCCGTCTTTTTAAGCTTGCGGCCCTGATCGGCCTCCAGACGGGCGATTTTCGCCTCCAGCGCCTGCTTGATAACCGGCGCGGGCAGGATTTTCTCTTCTTTGCGCGCGCAAATCACAATCTGGCCGTTAACGGCGTGGGTAAGCGCGTCGCTGCTGCCGCCCATGGGCGGCACCCAGCCGGTTTTCGCCATATCCTGGCTGCCGCACGGGGTGAAGGTAAACGCAGCTAACTGTTTTTCCATCTCATCCGCACGCAACGCGGCGTCGCGGTTTAAACGGTAAACCATTAAATTTTTGAACCACAGCATGTTAATTTCCACGGCCTGGTAGTTAAACGCAGCGGGCATGATAACGAATCAGCCGCGGCGTTTCATTGCCTTTCACGGACAGGTTATCTACTCTCCTGATAAGTCATTGAATATGAGGAAGCAGACGTGCGTATTGGGATCGATTTAGGCGGCACCAAAACCGAAGTGATTGCGCTCAGCGACGACGGCGAGCAGCGTTTTCGCCACCGCGTGCCGACGCCGCGTGACGATTACCCGCAAACCATCGAGACGATAGCCGGTCTCGTTGAGCTTGCCGAAAAAGAGACCGGCGAGCGCGGCACCGTGGGCGTCGGCATTCCGGGCACGCTCTCGCCTTATACCGGCGTCGTTAAAAATGCCAACTCAACATGGCTGAACGGCCAGGCGCTGGATAAAGATCTCAGCGCGCGGCTGGCGCGCGAGGTGCGGCTCGCCAACGACGCCAACTGTTTTGCCGTGTCTGAGGCCGTCGATGGCGCGGCGAAAGGCGCGCAGACGGTCTTTGCGGTCATTATCGGCACCGGCTGCGGCTCCGGCATTGCGCTGGGCGGCGCAAGCCACATCGGGGCCAACGGCAACGCGGGCGAGTGGGGGCATAATCCGCTGCCGTGGATGGATGAAGACGAGCTGCGCTACCGTGAAGACGTGCCGTGCTACTGCGGCAAACAGGGCTGTATCGAAACCTTTATCTCCGGCACCGGCTTTGCGACTGACTATCATCGCCTGAGCGGCCAGCCGCTCAAGGGCAGTGAAATCATCCGGCTGGTAGAGGCCCAGGACGCGCTGGCGGAGCTCACGCTCAGCCGCTACGAGATGCGGCTTGCGAAATCGCTGGCGCATATCGTCAATATTCTTGACCCGGACGTGATTGTGCTGGGCGGAGGCATGAGCAATGTCGACCGGCTCTATAAAACCGTGCCGCCGCTGATGAAACACTGGGTGTTTGGCGGCGAGTGCGAAACGCCGGTGCGCAAAGCGGTGCATGGCGATTCGAGCGGCGTGCGCGGCGCCGCGTGGCTCTGGCCCGTGGTGCGTTAATATAAAAAGAAAGGGGCGCAACGCCCCTTTTTTATCGGCCTTAATCGACCTGATACTCCCGCGCCAGGCGGCTCACGCCAAGGCCGTTAATTTTTCTGACCTTGATCTGCACCGGGATACGTTCTTTCATCGCCTCTACATGACTGATGACGCCGATGGTTTTGCCGCTGGCGTTCAGCGCGTCGAGGGCGTCGAGCGCCGTATCAAGCGTCTGCGCATCCAGGGTGCCGAAACCCTCATCAAGGAACAGCGAGTCGATACGGGTTTTGTGGCTCACCAGATCCGAGAGCGCCAGCGCCAGCGCAAGGCTCACCAGGAAGCTTTCGCCGCCGGAGAGCGTGCGGGTGTCGCGTACCGCATCCGCCTGCCAGGTGTCCACCACTTCCAGCTCCAGATCCTCGCTCAGCTTGCGTTTAAGCAGGTAACGGCCATGCAGGCGCGTCAGCTGGTTATTGGCCAGCCAGACCAGATTATCCAGCGTCAGCCCCTGGGCGAACTTACGGAATTTATCCCCTTTCTGCGAGCCGACCAGATGGTTGAGCTGGCCCCATTCGTCGGCCTCGCGCCGCGCCTGGTCAATCTGCCCGAGAAGGGCGGCAAGCTGCGTGCGGCTCTCTTCATCCTGGCGCAGCTGCTGACGCAGTTCTCCCTGACGCGTGGTGTTGTCACGCAGTTGCTCCGTGATAACCGCCAGCGCGGCCTCGCTCTGACGGGCGTCAGCGGCGTCGTCCATCAATGCCGGGCGCGCGCTCAGGTGGCGCTCCAGCGCCTGCTGCGCCTGTGTAAGCAGCGTATGTTGCGCCTCGCGCTCGCGCTCCAGTCGCTGTTTTTGCGCTTCGAGCTGACTGCGGGTGGCCTCATCAAGCAGGGCGGCGAGAAATGCCGCTTTATCCTCAAACGGGCTGGCGGTAAGCGCCGCGTCGAAATCTTGCTGGACGCTCTGGTAGCGGGCGCGCTCCTGCTCAAGCTGCGCGCCGAGCGTCTGCCACTGCGCTTCCAGCGATAAACAGCGCGTATGGATCTCCTGGCCCGCGCGCGGCAGTTCGTCTGCGGATAACGATGCCGCCTGCGCGTCGCCCTCCTGCGGCAACAGGGTCAATAGGGCTTCACAGGCGGAAAGCTGTTCACGCAGGCGCTGCTGGCGCTCGTGGTGCTGCTGCCAGCGGCGCGCCTCTTCTTCACGTTCGGCGAACCACGGCGCGGGGTTGTCGTCATCCGGCGCGGGCAGCGCGAAAGCGTCGAGCTGGTCGCACAGCGCGTTCTGCTGAGTCTGACAGGCGGCGTCCAGCGTGGTTATCTGACGCAGCGCGCCGTCAATGGCGGCGTCCAGCATCTGGCGCTCGCGCAGCAGATGCAACTGCTGTTCGCGGCGGGTCTGCGCGTCAAGCCAGGGGGTGAGATCCTCGCCCGGCGCATAATCCAGCGCGGCGGCGGCGCACAGCGTCTGCCATTGTGAGGTGAGCGCTTGCTCCTCTTCCAGCAAGCTTGCCGCTTCGCTTTCCTGCTGCTGACGCTGTTTCATCAGCGCGTCGAGCTTGCCGCGGAGCGC
The DNA here is from genome assembly GCA_000027065.2 of Cronobacter turicensis z3032. NCBI lineage: Bacteria > Pseudomonadati > Pseudomonadota > Gammaproteobacteria > Enterobacterales > Enterobacteriaceae > Cronobacter > Cronobacter turicensis. Next base: position 1,045,096 of record FN543093.2, read on the forward strand.
CGCGCCTTCGGTGCCGAGCTGCTCTTTCTCCTGCTCAAGCTGCGCAAGACGCAGGCGGCTCGCGTCAGGCGTCAGCGCCTGGTACGCCTCAACGGCCGGGTGCTCGGTCGCGCCGCAGAGCGGGCAGGGGCTGCCGGGTTGCAGTCGCGCGCGCTCTTCAACGAGGCTCGCGATGCGTTGCTCCAGCTCGCAGACTGCTTTCGCGCGGGTGACCTCGTCCTGTTTGGTTTTGTAATCCTGACGCTTTTGCGCCAGCTGTTGTTCGGCGAGCTGAATTTGCGTTTGCAGGGCGCTGGTCGTCTCCTGCAGGCGCGCTTTACGGCGCGTCAGCGGCGCGAAAGTTGACTGAAGCGTCGAAAGCTTCTGACGCAGCGGCCGCTGGTCGTTAAGCTGCGCCAGCGCCTGAGCGGCGTCATCCGGCGAGAGCGCCAGCCCGGCATCCGGCAGCGCGTCGCGCTTGCGGCGAGTGGCGTCGAGCGTCTCGTTCAGCGCGCGCAGCTGCGCGCGATCGCGCTTTTGTTGCGCCAGCACCGCGCGCCAGCCCGCGAGCTCGCTGCTCCACAGGCGGTAGCGGTCGTGCTCCGCAAGCCAGCGGCCCAGTTCGCCGAGCTCGTGCGTCTGGGCTTGCGCCTGTTGCGCGGCGGCCTGGCGGATCTCCCGGCGGCGCTGCTGGCTTTCCTGTAAGCGAACGCTTACTTCTTCATGCTTGCGACCAGTGGCGGCAAGGGCGGTTTCCAGCTCCTGACTACGCAGCCAGGCCGGGCGCAGTTTTTCCGCCGGTAGCGCCGTTTCAAGACGCGCCAGCTGCGGCGCGGCGGCCAGTAGTGCCTGATCTGCCGCCGCCGCCGCATGGCCCGCCGCGTCCTGGGCGCTGGCAAGCGCCGTGCGCTGCGTCAGCCACAGGTGTTCTTGCTGTAACTGGCGCTGGCGGGCGAGCAGCGTTTTTTCATCGTCAGTGAGCGCCTGCAAACCTGTGGTTAAGCTTTCGCGCTGCGCATCGTCCAGCAGCCGCACGCCCTGCGCCTGGGATTCGAGCTTCTCAAGCTGGCTACGCGCCTCTTTATGCTGTTCGAAAATACGCGCCGAGACCTGGCCGTAGATTTCAGTGCCGGTCAGCTCTTCCAGCAGTTCGGCGCGCGCTTTGGCCTCGGCATTGAGAAAGGCGGCGAACTGCCCCTGCGAGAGCATCATGGAGCGGGTGAAACGGTCGTAATCCAGACCCGTCAGCGCGGCTATTCTGTCGAGTTTATCTTTAATTTTATCGGCGACGATTTTGCCGTCTTCGCAGCGCGCCAGCTCCACGCGCGGCGCCTGCAGATTGCCGTCCGGCAGGCCCCGCGCGCGGCTCTGGCTCCAGAACGCGCGCCAGGCGACGCCTTTTACTTCAAACTCCACTTCTGCCAGGCATTCGGCGGTATCGCGCGTCATCAGGTCATTCTGGCTTTGCGACAGCGCGTTCAGGCGCGGCGTGCGGTGGTAGAGCGCAAGGCAGATGGCGTCAAGCAGCGTGGTTTTACCCGCGCCGGTCGGCCCGGTGATGGCGAACAGCCCGTTGCTCGCGAACGGCTCGGCGGTGAAGTCGATTTTCCATTCGCCTTTCAGCGAGTTCAGGTTTTTCAGCCGCAGGGTTAAGATTTTCATGCTTCGTCCTCCTCGTGCAGGCTTTCCAGCGTGCGGGCGAAGAGCGTGCGCAACTGCGCTTTCTCCGGCTCCTCCAGGGCTTCCAGCTCCAGGCGGCGTTCAAACACCTCCTCCACCCCCAGCTCGCTGAGCGTTTCGGTGCTGAGCGAGCCAAGCGCGCGCTCGCGCATTTCACGGCTGCGGCGCAGCAGAACGACTTCCACCGGCAGGCTTTCGGTCAGCTGGCTTATCTGGCGGTGCATATCATGCAGAAATTCGCCGGTGTCGATTTCGATATCGAGCCACACTCTGGGCTCGTCCGGCGCATCGCGCCACTGTTCGAGCTGCGCGGTGATAGACTCCAGGCTGCCTTTCAGTACCGCCAGCGGCTGGCTGACCGGCACCGGCAGGGCCGTGACGTCGCGCAGTTTGCCGTCGGCGAACTCCACCAGATAAACGCTTTTCTCTTTACCGGTTTCATCAAAGCTCAGCGCAATCGGCGAGCCGCTGTAGCGGATATGCTCGCAGCCCGCGACTTTCTGGGCGCGGTGAATATGCCCCAGCGCGATATAATCGGCGGGCGGAAAGCGGTCCGCCGGAAAGGCGTCGAGCGTGCCTATATAGATGTCGCGCACCGCGTCGCTTTTGGTGACGCCCACGGTGGTAAGATGGCCGGTCGCGATAATCGGCAGATTACGCTCGCCGCGAAGCTGGCAGGCGGCCTCATAGCTTTGCTGATAGTGCTGGCTGATGGCCTCCAGCAACTGCTGCTGTTTTTCCCGGCCCGACTGCCCGCTGAGGCTTCGCAGCACGTCGCGCGGGCGTAAAAACGGCACCGGGCAGAGCACCGCGCCCGGCTCGCCGTCGCGGCGGTATAATAACGTGGCCTGGCTTTCCGGCGTGAGCTGCGCGCTGGCGATGACCTGCGTGTTCAGGCAGGCCAGCAGCTCGCGGGATTCATTGAGCGTCGCCACCGAATCATGGTTGCCGCCAAGCACGATAAGCGGGCAGTTTGCCGCCTGAAGTTTGACGACAAAGCGGTTATAGAGCTCGCGCGCATAGCTGGGCGGCGCGCCGGTATCAAAGATGTCGCCTGCGACAATAATCGCATCTACCTGATGCGCCATTGCCGCCTCCAGCAGCCAGTCGAGAAAGGCTTCATGTTCGGCGGCGCGGCTTTTGGCGTAAAAATTTTGACCAAGATGCCAGTCTGAGGTATGCAGAATACGCATGGGATGCCCTGTGGCGAAAAAGCGAGAAGGGGATTATAAACATCCAGTACGGCGGGTGTCCTGTTTCGTCGCGCCGCCGGGTTTTACCGCACGCGCTGACAGGTCATCTTACGGTCATCTTTTTCATAAATCTGTCATAAATCTGACGCATAATGGCGCCGCATTACATACTGTTTACTTTATTTAACAGGGCGAATCATGGCGAGACGTATTCTGGTCGTTGAAGATGAAGCACCTATCCGCGAGATGGTGTGTTTCGTACTGGAGCAAAATGGCTTCCAGCCGGTGGAAGCGGAAGATTATGACAGTGCGGTGAATCAACTCAATGAGCCCTGGCCCGATCTGATTCTGCTGGACTGGATGCTGCCCGGCGGATCGGGGATCCAGTTTATTAAGCATATCAAACGCGAAGCGCTGACCCGCGAGATCCCGGTGGTGATGCTGACCGCGCGCGGTGAAGAAGAAGATCGCGTGCGTGGGCTGGAAACGGGCGCCGACGATTACATTACCAAACCGTTCTCCCCGAAAGAGCTGGTGGCGCGTATTAAAGCAGTCATGCGCCGTATCTCGCCGATGGCGGTGGATGAAGTCATCGAAATGCAGGGCTTAAGCCTCGATCCGTCATCGCACCGCGTGATGACCGGCGAAAATCCCCTCGATATGGGGCCGACCGAATTCAAGCTGTTACATTTCTTTATGACGCACCCGGAGCGCGTTTACAGCCGTGAACAGCTGCTGAACCACGTCTGGGGCACCAATGTGTATGTGGAAGATCGTACCGTGGATGTGCATATCCGCCGCCTGCGCAAGGCGCTGGAACACAGCGGTCATGACAGAATGGTACAAACGGTGCGCGGTACGGGTTATCGGTTCTCAACCCGTTTTTAAACCCAAAACAGGAGTGTGACGCGTGCTGGAACGGCTGTCATGGAAAAGACTGGTGCTGGAGCTGTTGCTGTGCTGTATTCCGGCGCTGGTGCTCGGGGCGATATTCGGCTATCTGGCATGGTTTTTACTGGCGGCGGTAACCGGATTGCTGGTCTGGCATTTCTGGAATCTGCTGCGGCTCTCCTGGTGGCTGTGGGTGGATCGCAGCATGACGCCGCCGCCCGGCAGCGGCAGCTGGGAACCCTTGCTCTACGGCCTGCACCAGATGCAGTTGCGCAATAAAAAACGCCGTCGCGAACTGGGTAATCTTATCAAACGCTTTCGCAGCGGCGCGGAATCCCTGCCGGACGCCGTGGTGCTGACCACGGAAGAAGGCGTTATCTTCTGGTGCAACGGCCTTGCGCAACAGCTTCTCGGCCTGCGCTGGCCCGACGATAACGGCCAGAACATCTTAAACCTGCTGCGCTATCCGGAATTCACCAGCTATCTGCGCGGCCAGGAGTTCAACCGGCCATTGCATCTGGTGCTCAATAACGGGCGTCATCTTGAGTTTCGCGTCATGCCGTACAGCGAAGATCAGCTGCTGATGGTGGCGCGCGACGTCACGCAGATGCATCAGCTCGAAGGCGCCAGGCGCAACTTTTTCGCCAACGTCAGCCACGAGTTGCGCACCCCGCTGACCGTGTTGCAGGGCTATCTGGAGATGATGCACGAGCAGACGCTCGAAGGGCCGCTGCGTGAAAAAGCGCTGCACACGATGCGCGAGCAGACGTACCGCATGGAAGGGCTGGTGAAACAGCTATTGACGCTTTCGAAAATCGAGGCGGCGCCCGCGATGCAGCTCAACGAGACGATCGACGTGCCGATGATGCTGCGGGTGGTGGAGCGCGAAGCGCAGACGCTCAGCCAGCAGAGGCAGACGTTTACTTTTGAGGTGGACCCGCAGCTTAAAGTGCTCGGCAATGACGAGCAGTTGCGCAGCGCGATTTCAAATCTGGTGTATAACGCAGTCAATCATACGCCCGCCGGGACGCACATTACGGTGCGCTGGGAGCATGTGGCGAATGGCGCGCGCTTTAGCGTGGCCGACACCGGGCCGGGGATTGCCGCGGAGCATATTCCGCGTCTGACCGAGCGTTTCTACCGGGTGGACAAGGCGCGTTCGCGCCAGACCGGCGGCAGCGGGCTGGGGCTGGCGATTGTGAAACACGCGCTGACGCACCACGACGCGCGTCTTGAGATAGAAAGCGCGCCTGGCAAAGGCACCACGTTTTCGTTCCTCCTGCCGGAGCGACTGATTGTCGCCACGCCTGCTAAAGCCGTTTCTGAGGTTTAATTCGTAAAGCTTCCTTTCCAGGGCCAGCGATAAGCTGGCCTTATTCATTTTTTTGCCGCCTCTGAACGCTTTTTTCAGCGTTTGGCGCTTTTTTGCTCGCGCGAATCGCCGGAGGTTTTTTACGATTTTAGATTTTATCACTGCCCTGAAACTTAGATCTGGCATAAAGGTCTGGTTTTACGATCCCGTCTTGCCTTTAAACGTTATAAGCGTTTAAATTGCGCCCCTGCTATTGCCAGACCGACTGTTTTTGCGTGGTAAATCGAAAAACAATTCTTCGCCAGCGTAATCGGGAAGCATATCCCGCTGTCAGCCCTGGAAATAGCGGCGTTTTCGTCAGGTGACTGGCGGTAAAAAATTATTCAATTTCAACACCACATCCACAGGCAGTAAATCTTATGACCCATCACTTAAAATCGCGCGACATTATCGCACTGGGGTTTATGACCTTTGCGTTGTTCGTCGGCGCGGGCAATATCATTTTCCCTCCTATGGTTGGTTTGCAGGCCGGTCCGCATGTCTGGACGGCGGCGATCGGCTTTCTTATTACCGCCGTGGGTCTGCCTGTGCTGACCGTGGTGGCGCTGGCGAAAGTCGGCGGCGGCGTTGACAGCCTGAGCCATCCGATTGGCCGCGTGGCGGGCATTCTGCTGGCGACGGTTTGCTATCTGGCCGTCGGGCCGCTGTTCGCGACGCCGCGCACCGCGACCGTGTCGTTTGAAGTGGGCATTGCGCCGCTCACCGGCGACGGCGCGCTGCCGCTGCTTATCTACAGCCTGGTCTACTTCGCGCTGGTGATCCTGGTGTCGCTCTATCCGGGCAAACTGCTGGATACCGTGGGTAACTTCCTGGCGCCGCTGAAAATCATCGCGCTGGTGGTGCTGTCTGTGGCGGCGATTGTCTGGCCGGCGGGCGATATCAGCGTGGCGACGGAGGCCTATGAGAAAGCGGCGTTCTCCAACGGCTTCGTCAACGGCTATCTGACGATGGATACGCTGGGCGCGATGGTGTTCGGGATTGTTATCGTCAACGCGGCCCGTTCGCGCGGCGTCACTGATTCTCGTCTGCTGACGCGCTACACCATTTTCGCGGGCCTGATGGCGGGCGTCGGCCTGACGCTGCTCTACCTGGCGCTGTTCCGTCTGGGCTCTGACAGCGCGACGCTGGTCGATCAATCCGTTAACGGCGCGGCAATCCTTCACGCCTATGTTCAGCACACCTTCGGCGGCGCGGGCAGCTTCCTGCTGGCGGCGCTGATCTTCCTGGCGTGCATGGTGACGGCGGTGGGCCTGACCTGCGCCTGCGCCGAGTTCTTCGCGCAATACCTGCCGCTCTCTTACCGCGCGCTGGTGTTTATCCTGGGTCTCTTCTCCATGGTGGTGTCGAACCTCGGCTTAAGCCAGCTGATTCAGTTCTCTATTCCGGTGCTGACGGCCATCTATCCGCCGTGTATCGCACTTGTTGTACTGAGCTTTACCCGCGGCTGGTGGCATAATTCGGGCCGTGTTATCGCCCCGGCGATGGCGGTCAGTCTGCTGTTCGGTTTGATTGATGGGGTGAAAGCCTCGGCGATAAGCGGTATCCTTCCGGCCTGGACTCAGAAACTGCCGATGGCGGATCAGGGGCTGGCCTGGCTGCTGCCGACCATCGTGATTACGGTGGCGGCGGTGGTCTGGGATCGCGCGACCGGACGGAGCGTCACAACTACCGCTCACTGATCGTCGGTTGATTGTTGAACCACGGGGCCTGGCTCCGTGGTTTTTTATTGTATGACGTGGTACTGGAAAGATGGAAAACGAGAACAAGCTCAAGCGCGGATTGAGTACAAGACACATCCGCTTTATGGCGCTGGGTTCAGCGATTGGCACCGGCCTGTTTTACGGCTCGGCGGACGCCATCAAAATGGCGGGCCCGAGCGTACTGCTGGCTTACATCATTGGCGGCGTGGCGGCGTATATCATTATGCGCGCGCTCGGCGAGATGTCAGTACATAACCCGGCGGCGAGCTCCTTCTCTCGCTATGCGCAGGATAACCTCGGCCCGCTCGCAGGCTATATCACTGGCTGGACCTACTGCTTTGAAATTCTGATCGTCGCCATCGCCGACGTCACCGCGTTCGGCATCTATATGGGCGTCTGGTTCCCGACGGTGCCGCACTGGGTCTGGGTGCTGAGCGTGGTGCTTATCATCTGCGCCATTAATCTGATGAGCGTGAAAGTGTTCGGCGAGCTGGAGTTCTGGTTCTCGTTCTTTAAAGTCGCCACCATTATCATCATGATCGCGGCCGGGATCGGCATCATCATCTGGGGCATCGGCAACGGCGGCCAGCCGACCGGCATACATAATCTCTGGAGCAACGGCGGCTTCTTCGCGAACGGCTGGATTGGCACCGTGATGGCGCTGCAAATGGTGATGTTCGCCTACGGCGGCATTGAGATTATCGGCATCACCGCTGGTGAAGCCAAAGATCCGGCCACCTCCATCCCGCGCGCTATTAACTCCGTGCCGCTGCGTATTCTGGTGTTCTACGTGGGTACGCTGTTCGTGATTATGTCCATCTACCCATGGAATGAAGTCGGCACCAACGGCAGCCCGTTTGTGCTGACATTCCAGCATATGGGGATCACCGTTGCGGCGGGCATTCTGAATTTCGTGGTGCTGACGGCGTCGCTGTCGGCGATTAACAGCGACGTGTTCGGCGTGGGCCGTATGCTGCACGGCATGGCCGAGCAGGGCAGCGCGCCGAAAGTGTTCGCCAAAACATCGCGCCGCGGCATTCCGTGGGTGACAGTGGTGGTGATGTGCTTTGCGATGCTGCTGGCGGTTTATCTTAACTACATCATGCCGGAAAACGTCTTCCTGGTGATTGCGTCGCTCGCGACCTTTGCGACCGTCTGGGTCTGGATAATGATCCTGCTCTCGCAGGTGGCGTTCCGCCGCCGTCTGAGCGCGGATGAAGTGAAGGCCCTGAAGTTCAAGGTGCCGGGCGGGGTGGCGACGACCATCGTCGGCCTGATTTTCCTGGCGTTTATCATCGCGCTGATTGGCTATCATCCGGATACCCGCATTTCGCTCTACGTTGGTTTCGCGTGGATTGCGCTGCTACTGCTGGGCTGGGTGTTCAAACGCCGCCGCGACGCTCGTCTTTCCGCGTAACGCTCCCTTCCATCCCCGCCGCCTGGCGGGGATGTCATTTTCGCTCTACGATCAACGTCGTTTCTCCGCCTCCCGTCTCCTCCCCCAATAAAATCCAGAATGAGGAAGGCGCGCGGTTGTCCGTGTGGAAAGATGCGCCTGTTTTCTGTCGATTAAGGATCAAAGTGTATGTTGAATGCCTGGCATCTCCCCGTTGCGCCCTTTATTCACCGGCAGGGGGAGAAATTACTGATCACCCTCTGGCTTGCGGGCGACGCGCTGCCGGAAAAGGTCGTACTGCGTTACGAGCGCGATAACGAAGAAACGCCATTTGAGATGAAGCGCCTGGCCGCCGCGCCGCATCCGCAGGTCAGCGCGTGGCAGGCGAGCATTCCGCTCGGCGACGGCCAGCCGCGCCGCCGCTACTGCTTTAAGCTGTTATGGGGCGATCGCCAGCAGTGGTTCAGCCCGCTGGGGCTGAGCGAGTTTCCGCCCGCCCGGCTGGCGCTCTTCGCCATCGATGCGCCGGATGACGGCCCGCAGTGGGTGCAGGATCAGGTGTTCTACCAGATCTTCCCGGACCGCTTCGCCCGCAGCACGCCGCGCGGGGCGCAACAGGACAAGATCTACTATCACCACGCTCAGGGGCACGACATCATCCTGCGCGACTGGCACGAGCCGGTAAGCGCAGAGGCGGGCGGATCTACGTTTTACGGCGGCGATCTCGACGGGATAGCTGAAAAAATCCCGTACCTCAAAAAGCTCGGCGTCACGGCGCTCTACCTAAACCCCATCTTTAGCGCGCCGAGCGTGCATAAGTATGACACCGCCGATTATCGCCATGTCGATCCGCAGTTCGGCGGGGATGAAGCGCTGCTGCGCCTGCGTGAAAAAACGCGCGAGGCGGATATGCGCCTGATTCTGGACGGCGTCTTTAACCACACCGGCGACACGCATCCGTGGTTCGATCGCCACAATCACGGCACGGACGGCGCCTGTCACCATCCTGATTCGCCGACGCGCAACTGGTACAGCTTCACCGATGACGGCTATGCGTTCTGCTGGCTCGGTTACGACAGCCTGCCGAAGCTCGATTTCGCCGAGCGCGGCGTGGTGGAGGAGATCTATCAGGGCGAAGAGAGCGTGGTGAAGCACTGGCTGAAAGCGCCGTGGAGTATCGACGGCTGGCGGCTCGATGTGGTGCATATGCTCGGTGAAAACGGCGGCGCGAAAGAGAACCTGCGCCATGTCGAGGGGATCACGCGCGCGGCCAAGGCGGTGAATCCGCAGGCGTTTGTCTTCGGCGAACATTTTGGCGATGCGCGCCAGTGGCTGCAAAACGACGTGGAAGATGCGGCCATGAACTACCGTGGTTTTACGACGCCGGTGTGGAGCTTTCTCGCAGGCGTGGATCACGGGCTTGAGCCGCAGCAGCTTGACGCCGCCGACTGCGCCCGCTGGATGGAAGAGTACCGCGCCGCGCTCTCGCACCAGCAGCAGTTGCGTATGTTTAACCAGCTCGACAGCCACGATACCGCGCGCTTTAAAACCATCGCCAAAGGCGACCCGGCGCGACTGCGGGCGGCAGCGGTGTGGCTTTTCTGCTGGCCCGGCGTGCCCTGCGTTTTCTATGGCGACGAAGTGGGCGTGGAGGGCGGCAACGATCCGTTCTGCCGCCAGCCGTTCCCGTGGGATAAAGCGCAGCAGGACGGCGAACTGCTGGCGCTGTATCAGCGGCTCGCGCGCCTGCGCCACCGCAGCCGGGCGTTGCGTTCCGGCGCGTGCCAGGTGGTGTACGCAAAAGGTGATGTCATTGTGTTCGCGCGCGTCTTCCAGCAGGAGAGAGTGCTGGTGGCGCTGAACCGCGGCGCGGCCTGCGAAGTGACGCTGCCATTCTCCCCGCTGCTTGATGACAGAGCCTGGACGCGCGAGGAGGGCGATGGCGCGCTGGAAGGGCAGACGCTACAGCTCGCCGCCGGGGCGGCGCTTATCCTGCATTCACGATAAGCGTAACGAAACGCGGTAAAGGAATACCGCTTTTCATCCAGATATGGGAAAGTAGCCGCACTTCTGCCGCAGGGTCTGAAATCAATGGATGAGATTTTTGTATTTGCTGCTCTGATTGCGCTCTTCTGCGTGGTTGTGGTGCCCGTGCTGGCTATCATGGCGCTAAAACGCAGCGCGCGTAACGAAACTGAACTTCATCGCCTGCGCCATCGGGTCGAGACGCTGGAGGCGCGGCTTGCCGCGGCGTCGCCTGCCGCAGAAGCCGTGCCGGTGGCCACGCCTGCGCCGGAGCCTGCGCCTGTGATTATCGCGCCGGAGCCTGTGGCAGCGCCTGAGCCTGTGGCAGCGCCTGAGCCTGAACCGGTGCCGCAGGCGGACGTGCCGCCGGTCTGGTCGCAGGCCGTGCGCAACGCGGCGAAAGCCCCTGCGCCTGCCGCCGCTACGCGCCGCGAAGAACCCGCGCCGGAACCGCGCCATGCCGCGGCGTCAGGCGGGCTTATCACCAGCCTGACGCGCTGGTTTATGCAGGGCAATCCGCTCGCCAAAATCGGCGTCATTCTTCTCTTTTTAGGCATCTCCTTCCTGCTGCGCTACAGCGTTGAGCGCGACATGCTGCCGCTTGAGCTGCGCGTTGCCAGCGCGGGCGTCGCGGCGCTGGTTCTGCTGGCGTTCGGCTGGCGACTGCGCCACAAAACGCCGGTTTATGCGCTGATCCTCCAGGGCGGCGCGGTGGGGGCGCTCTATATCACGATTTTCGGCGCGTTCCGGCTCTGGCAGATGCTGCCGATGCCGCTCGCCTTCGGCCTGATGCTGGTGGTGTGCGCCGCAAGCGTCGCGCTGGCGGTGCTGCAACGCGCGTTAAGTCTCGCGATGCTGGCGAGCCTCGGCGGCTATCTCGCGCCGCTGCTGCTCTCGACCGGCGGCGGCAGCCATATCGCGCTCTTTTCGTTCTATCTGCTGTTGTCGGTGGGCATCGCCGCCGTCAGCGTCTGGCAGCACTGGCGTGAACTCAATCTGCTCGGTCTGCTGTTTACCTTTGGCGTGGCGGGTGTCTGGGGGATTAATGGTTATCAGCCGGACGAATGGCTGAGCTGCCAGCTCTTTCTTATCGCTAATATTTTGCTCTTCGGCGTGGTCTGCGTGGCGCTGTCGCTGCGCGCGCAGGGGCGCAAGAAAATCGTCGACGGCGTGCTGCTGTTCGCGCCGCCGCTGGTCGGCTTTGGGATGCAGTATGCGATTACCCGCCACTGGACGTATGGCCCGGCGTTTTCGGCGCTCGGCTTCGGGCTGGTCTATTTGCTGCTCGCGCGCGCCGCGCTGCGTCGCTACCCGCAGGAGGGGCGCATCCTGGCGCTGGGCGGGCTGGCGCTCGGCGGCGCGTTTGTCACGCTCGCTATCCCGCTGGCGCTATCGGCCCGCTGGACGGCGCTCGCCTGGGCGCTGGAAGGTCTGGGGCTGTTGTGGTTTGGCATGCAGCAGGCCCAGCGACGGATGAGCTACAGCGGCAGCGCGCTGCTGACGCTTGCGGCAGCGAGCGCCGTTTATGCCTGGATTGACGGCACTACGCTGCTGAACGCGGCGTTTATCAGCGCGGTGCTGGCGCTCTGCTGGCTGGCTGGCGGCTGGCTGTGGCGCCTGCCGCAGCGGCAGGTGAGCCAGGCGCATCTTGGCGTGGGGATTGCGTTCTGGCTGGCGGCGCTGTTGCAGGCCGCCCGCTGGGCATTCGCGGATATCTCCCAGGGTCTGGCTCTGACGCTTGCGCTGCTTACGCTCTCCGTCATGCTGTGGCGCGCGGCATCGCGCAAAGCGGCGTGGCCGGATCTCGCTTGCGCCGTCTGGCTGCTGTGGCCTGGCATGGCGCTGATGCTCCTGGATCAGGTAGTTATCGACGGCGCGCTGGTGCTGGCGGGCTGGCACAGCCTTGTCTGGTGCCTGGCGCTGCCGTGCGCGCTCTGGCTGCTGCGCCGCGATGCCGGCGCGTTGCCGGAGCGCCTCCAGCAGGCGCTGCATTTGTCGCTATTCTGGATGCTGCTGCTTGCCGCAGGCGCGGAAACCTGGTGGTTTACCGACGACCTGCCGTGGGGCAACGAGGCCTGGCAGGCGGGGATTATTCTGGCCGTCAGCGCCGGTATCGTGCTGCTGGTGAATGAAGCGATCCGACGCGGCAGGTGGCCGTGTACGCAGTGGCCTGCGCTCTACAGCGGGCCAGGGCTGCTGCCGGTCGCGCCGGTGCTGGCGTTTTTACTGCTCGCGGGCAACCTGATGAACGGTGTGACGGTCGACTGGCCGTATCTGCCGCTGATTAACCCGCTGGAGCTCGGCGCGGGCTTCGCGCTGCTGGCGGCGCTGAACTGGTGGCGGTTGCTTACGCGCTTCTGGTCGCCGTTATTGAAGCAGGCGCAGCCGTGGGCGCCGATCGTCTGGCTTGCGCTGCTGTTCTGGTGGGGCAACGGGCTGGTGCTGCGCACGCTCGCGTGGACGGGCGATATTCCCTGGCAGTCCGACGCGCTGTGGGATTCGCGCCTGGTCCAGACCACATTCGCACTGCTCTGGATGCTGCTGGCGCTGCTGGTGATGGTGAGCGCTACACGCAAAGGCGCGCGTCGGGGCTGGTTTTGCGGCGCGGGCCTGCTCGGCGTGGTGATTGTGAAGCTGATGCTGGTGGACAGCGCGGGCGGCGGCGGTCTTGCGCGCGCTGTGGCGTTTATCGGCGTCGCGGTGCTGGTGCTGATTGTCGGTTATTTCTCACCGCTGCCGCCGAAAGCGGCGCGGCCGGTCAATGCCCGTCAGGGAGAGGCAGAATGAAACAGTTATGGGTGGCCCTTGTCTGGGCGTTCGCCGCCACGTGCGCGGCCAGTGACGATACCTCGCGCGCCGAGCGTCCGCAGGATTATGCGCGCGGCGTGGAGCTTGCGGTAGAAGGGCAGTCGCCGTGGTACCGGTTGCCGCTGCCGGAGGCCGTTTATTCGCAGAGCGCCTGGCCGGATCTGCGCGATATCCGCGTGTTTAATGCGCAGGGCGCAAGCCTGCCGTTTGCGCTCGAAATCACCACGCCGCCCGCGCCTGCGCCGCAACGCGCGCCGCTGACGGTCTATAAGCTTGACGCGCAGCCGGTGAAAACCAGCGAAGAAGGGCAGCGCACGGTGCTGCTGACGTCGCCGTCCGGCGTGCAGATCCGCATGGAAAACGCGCCGATTGAGCAACTCAGCGCCAGCTGGCTGATTCCCCTTGACGAGAGCAATCGCGAGCGCGCGCTGACGCAGTTGCAACTGGCGTGGCCGCAACAGGTAAACGGCTGGCAGGCCCGCGTGGATGTGCTCGCCAGCGAGACGCTGCGCGACTGGCAGCCCATCATCGCCGATGCGCCGCTGATGGATTTAACGTCCGGCGATCGGCGGTTGCTACAGAATACGGTGGATTTCAGTGATGCGCCGTCGCGCTTTGGCGCGAAGTACCTGCTGGTGGTGGTGAAAAACGCCAGCGCGCCGCTCGATTTCACGTCCGCCACCGGCCAGTGGCAGGCGCCGCACCCGCAGTCGCGGCGTATTTCGCTTGCCGCCAGTGGCACTAAAGAGAAATTCGACACCGCTATCTATCACTGGGCGCGTCCGCAGCCGTTCGATGCGCTGACGCTGCGCCCGGCGCTTGAGAACGCCGTCGTACCGGTGGAGATAGACTATCGCAGCGCGGATAACATGGCGTGGCAGCCGCTCGCCCGTACCGTGATTTATCGTCTGCCGGAACGCCCGGCGGTGACGCTGCCGCTGCACGGCGAGCTGATTTCCGCGCTGCGCGTGCGGGCGATTAATCAGCGCTTTGACGATGCCTTCCCGGAAGTGATCGGCGAGCGCGACGAAAAAACGCTGGTGTTTAATGCCCAGGGCAGCGGCCCGTTCCTGCTTGCCTGGGGCAATGGCGCCGCTAAAGCGCAGGCGCTGGCGCTGCAAACGCTGGTGCCGGACTCACACGATCCTGAGCTGTTGCCTTACGCGCAGACGGTAAAAGAGGTGACGCTCGGCGGCGACGCGCGGCTGACGGCCAAAGACGCCAGCGCGCAGCGCAACGCGCTGTATACCTGGATTATCTGGGGCGTGCTGATGGCGGGCGCCGCTGGGCTGCTGCTGCTCGCCTGGCGGCTGTGGCGCGATATTCGCGGTGAGAAAGCGGCGTAATCAGAGCGTTTTTTCGCGCGCCATTTCCATCATCCGCGGGTAAAAGCGCCAGAACTGGTGCTCCAGCGCGGCGTAATGGGTGTTGAGATCCTCCCAGGAGTCGCGCAGGGCCGCGAGTTTCGGACGGCGGCTCGCCATGCCGTTGAGTACGCGGGCGATATAGTCCATCTCGCGGTAGCGCTCCATCCAGCGTTCGCGCCAGAGATAGTCATTGAGGTTCACAAAGCGCTCCGGCGCGTCGGGCAGCGTGGGTAAAATCAGCGCATGCGCATGCGCGAGAAACGCCTCAAGCGGGAGCTCAGGCGAGATTTGCGCCCAGTGGCGCGAGAGAAAGTGATCCCACATGACATCCAGCGTCACCGGCGCTACGCGACGGGTTTCCGGGCGAAACCACTCGCGCGCCTCGCGCACCTCCGCGAGGTTATCGGTCAGCACATCCACGCGCCGGTGCATGTAAATTCCCGCCACGACATCCGCCGGGTAGAGCCCGTCCGGTTTGCCGCGCACGAAGTCCGCCATCAGGTTGCCAGGCAGCGAACTTTGCGCCAGATGCGCCAGATGCAGATGGGCAAGAAAATTCATAACGATCCTTTCCTTAAAGAGAGATAAAGCGGCTAATCAGTTGCAGGGAGCGCGCCCCGGCACTAGACTAGCCGCCTGTTTTTTATGTCAGAGTTCCAGCCATGCGTTTGACCGATTTCTCCTTTGACCTACCCGAATCCCTGATAGCTCACTATCCGCAAGCCCAGCGCAGCGCCTGTCGCCTGCTGTCGCTCGACGGGCCGACGGGAGATCTCACGCACGGCACTTTCACCGATTTGCTCGATAAGCTCAACCCCGGCGATCTGCTGGTCTTTAACAATACCCGCGTGATCCCGGCGCGCCTCTTTGGCCGCAAGGCGAGCGGCGGCAAGATTGAAGTGCTGGTGGAGCGTATGCTCGACGACCATCGCGTGCTGGCCCATATCCGCGCCTCTAAAGCGCCGAAGCCGGGCGCGGAACTTTTGCTGGGCGATGATGAAAGCGTAAACGCCACGATGACCGCGCGCCACGACGCGCTGTTCGAAGTGCAGTTTAACGACGAGCGCCCGGTGCTGGATATTCTGAACAGCATCGGCCATATGCCGCTGCCGCCTTACATTGAACGCCCGGATGAAGAGGCCGACCGCGAGCTTTATCAGACCGTCTACAGCCAGAAACCGGGCGCCGTCGCGGCGCCGACCGCGGGCCTGCACTTTGACGAGCCGCTGCTTGAACGCCTGCGCGCGAAAGGCATTGAGATGGCGTTTGTGACGCTGCACGTCGGCGCGGGGACATTCCAGCCGGTACGCGTGGAGAGCATCGAAGATCATGTGATGCACTCTGAATACGCCGAAGTGCCGCAGGAGGTGGTCGACGCGGTGCTGGCGGCAAAAGCGCGCGGCAATAAGGTGGTGGCCGTAGGCACCACCTCGGTGCGATCGCTGGAGAGCGCGGCGCAGGCGGCGCAAGACGCGCTCATCGCGCCGTTTTTCGGCGACACCCAGATTTTTATCTATCCGGGCTATCAGTACCAGGTGATCGATGCGCTGGTGACCAACTTCCACCTGCCGGAATCGACGCTCATCATGCTGGTGTCTGCGTTCGCGGGCTATAAGCACACCATGAACGCCTACCGCGAAGCGGTAAAAGCGGAGTATCGCTTTTTTAGTTACGGCGATGCGATGTACATCACGTACAATCCGCAGGCCATTAACGAGCGTCCGGGCGAATAACCGGTCGCTTGTCGCTCTTTTCTCTCTCTTTAACCGGAGAGGGCCGGGGTAAGGGGCGCCCTTACCCTGTAACAGTAATCATCAGACTGTCTCTCTGATGTGGAGAAAAACGTGAAATTCGAACTTGATACGACCGATGGCCGCGCACGCCGCGGCCGCCTGGTATTTGACCGCGGCGTTGTGGAAACCCCGGCCTTTATGCCCGTGGGCACTTACGGCACCGTAAAAGGCATGACGCCGGAAGAAGTAGAAGCCACCGGCGCGCAGATTATCCTCGGCAACACCTTTCACCTCTGGCTGCGTCCCGGCCAGGAGATCATGAAGCTGCACGGCGACCTGCATGATTTTATGCAGTGGAAAGGCCCAATCCTGACCGATTCCGGCGGCTTCCAGGTTTTCAGCCTGGGCGATATTCGCAAAATCACCGAGCAGGGCGTGCATTTCCGCAACCCGATCAACGGCGATCCTATCTTCCTTGACCCGGAAAAATCGATGGAGATCCAGTTCGATCTCGGTTCTGACATCGTCATGATCTTCGATGAGTGCACCCCGTACCCGGCAGACTGGGATTACGCGAAGCGCTCCATGGAGATGTCGCTGCGCTGGGCGAAACGCAGCCGCGACCGCTTTGATAGCCTTGGCAACAAAAACGCGCTGTTCGGTATTATTCAGGGCAGCGTTTACGAAGATTTACGCGATATCTCCGTGAAAGGTCTGGTAGAGATAGGCTTTGATGGCTACGCTGTCGGCGGCCTGGCTGTCGGCGAGCCGAAGGAAGATATGCACCGCATTCTTGAGCATGTCTGCCCGCAGATCCCGGCGGACAAGCCGCGCTACCTGATGGGGGTGGGCAAGCCGGAAGACCTGGTCGAAGGCGTGCGTCGCGGCATCGATATGTTCGACTGCGTCATGCCAACGCGTAACGCGCGTAACGGCCATCTTTTCGTCACCGAAGGCGTAGTGAAAATCCGCAACGCGAAGTACAAAAGCGATACGGGGCCGCTTGATCCTGAGTGTGATTGCTATACCTGTCGCAATTATTCACGCGCCTACTTGCATCATCTCGACCGTTGCAACGAAATACTGGGCGCGCGGCTTAATACCATTCATAACCTTCGCCACTATCAGCGCTTAATGGCTGGTTTACGCAAGGCTATTGAAGAGGGTAAATTAGAGCACTTCGTCGCGGATTTCTACCAACGCCAGGGGCGGCCGGTGCCACCGTTGAACGTTGATTAATTTAATAATGAGGGAATTTGAATGAGCTTTTTTATTTCTGACGCGGTAGCCGCTGGCGGTGCGCCGGCGCAGGGCAGCCCGATGTCTCTGATCCTGATGCTGGTCGTGTTCGGTCTGATTTTCTATTTCATGATCCTGCGTCCGCAGCAGAAGCGCACCAAAGAACATAAAAACCTGATGAGCTCCATCGCCAAAGGCGATGAAGTGCTCACCAACGGTGGTCTGGTGGGTCGCGTGACCAAAGTAGCGGAAAACGGCTACATTGCTATCGCCCTGAACGACACCACCGAAGTGGTTATCAAGCGTGACTTCGTCGCAGCCGTCCTGCCGAAAGGCACCATGAAGGCGCTGTAATCCATTGTTTTCCCAAAGGGAACTGCCGTGTTAAACCGTTATCCTTTGTGGAAGTACCTCATGCTGGTCGCCGTCCTTATCGTCGGCCTGCTTTATGCACTTCCCAACCTGTATGGTGAGGATCCGGCTGTTCAAATCACTGGCGCGCGCGGCGTCGCCGCCAGTGAGCAAACGCTGATCCAGGTCCAGAATACGTTACAAAAAGAAAAAATTTCCGCGAAATCTGTGGCTCTGGAAGAGGGCGCTATCCTTGCGCGCTTTGACTCCACCGATACTCAGCTGCGCGCTCGTGAAGCGCTGATGAGCACGATGGGCGATCAATTCGTCGTCGCGCTTAACCTCGCGCCTGCCACCCCACGCTGGCTTACTGCTATTTCTGCCGAACCGATGAAGCTGGGTCTTGACCTGCGCGGCGGTGTTCACTTCCTGATGGAAGTCGATATGGACACGGCGCTCAGCAAGCTCCAGGAACAGAATATGGACAGCCTGCGCAGCGATCTGCGCGAAAAAGGGCTGAGCTGGACGAACGTGCGTAAAGCCGATAACTACGGCGTGACGATTCAGTTCCGTGACAGCGATATCCGCGACGCGGCGGCCTCTTATCTGACGGCTCGCCATCGCGACATGGTTGTCTCAAGCGAGGGCGACAACAGCCTGCGCGCGGTGATGTCTGATGAGCGTCTGCGCGAAGCGCGTGAATATGCCGTTCAGCAGAACATCAACATCCTGCGTAACCGTGTTAACCAGCTGGGCGTTGCCGAGCCGCTGGTGCAGCGTCAGGGCGCTGACCGCATTGTGGTCGAATTGCCGGGTATTCAGGATACGGCGCGCGCTAAAGAGATTCTGGGCGCGACCGCGACGCTGGAATTCCGTCTGGTCAACAGCAATGTCGATCGCACCGCTGCCGCCGCCGGGCGTATTCCTGGCGACTCTGAAGTGAAGATGACCCGTGAAGGCCAGCCTGTCGTGCTGTACAAACGCGTGATCCTGACCGGCGACCATATTACCGATTCCACCTCCGGCGTTGACCAGTACAACATGCCGCAGGTGAATATTTCGCTCGATAGCTCGGGCGGCAATATCATGTCCAACTTCACCAAAGACAACATCCATAAACCGATGGCGACGCTCTTTGTGGAATATAAGGACAGCGGTAAGAAAGACGCTAACGGCCGCAGCATCCTGATGAAACAGGAAGAAGTGATCAACGTCGCGACCATTCAGGCGCGCCTCGGTCAGAACTTCGTGATTACCGGCATCGACAACCCGAACGAAGCGCGTCAGCTTTCGCTGCTGCTGCGTGCGGGCGCGCTGATTGCGCCGATTCAGATTGTGGAAGAACGCACGATCGGTCCGACGCTGGGTATGCAGAACATCACTCAGGGTCTGGAAGCGTGTCTGGCGGGCCTCGCGGTCTCCATTCTGTTCATGATCCTGTTCTATAAGAAGTTCGGTCTTATCGCCACCACGGCGCTGCTGGCGAACCTGGTGCTGATTGTGGGCATCATGTCGCTCCTGCCGGGCGCGACGCTCACCATGCCGGGTATCGCGGGGATTGTGTTAACCCTTGCGGTCGCGGTGGATGCGAACGTGCTGATAAACGAGCGTATTAAAGAAGAGCTCAGCAACGGCCGTTCGGTGCAGCAGGCGATTGATGAAGGTTATCGTGGGGCGTTCAGCTCGATTTTCGATGCCAACGTCACGACGCTGATTAAGGTCATCATCCTGTACGCAGTGGGGACCGGCGCCATTAAAGGGTTTGCTATCACGACCGGTATCGGCGTGGCGACCTCCATGTTCACCGCTATTGTCGGTACCCGTGCCATTGTAAACCTGTTGTACGGCGGCAAACGCATCAACAAGCTGTCTATCTGAGGAGTGCGTTGTGGCACAGGAATATACTGTTGAACAATTAAACCACGGCCGCAAAGTCTATGACTTTATGCGCTGGGACTACTGGGCCTTCGCCATTTCGGGCCTGCTGCTTGTCGCCTCTATCGTGGTGATGGGCGTGCGCGGGTTTAACTGGGGTCTCGATTTTACCGGCGGTACGGTTATCGAGATTGGCCTGGAAAAACCGGCGGATCTGGATTTGATGCGCGAGTCGCTGGAAAAGGCGGGTTTTGAAGAGCCGCTGCTGCAGAACTTCGGCAGCAGCCGCGACATCATGGTGCGTATGCCGCCTGCGCAGGGTGAAACCGGCGGTCAGGCGCTCGGCACCAAAGTGTTGACGGTGATTAACGAAGCCACCGGCCAGAACGCGGCGGTGAAACGTATCGAGTTCGTGGGGCCGAGCGTGGGGGCCGATCTCGCCCAGGCGGGCGCGATGGCGCTGCTGGTCGCGCTGCTTTCCATTCTGGTTTACGTTGGGTTCCGCTTTGAGTGGCGCCTGGCGGCCGGTGTGGTTATCGCGCTGGCGCACGACGTGATCATTACCATGGGCGTGCTGTCGCTGTTCCGGATCGAAATTGACCTGACCATCATCGCCTCGCTGATGTCGGTTATCGGTTACTCGCTGAACGACAGCATCGTGGTTTCCGACCGTATTCGTGAGAACTTCCGCAAGATCCGCCGCGGCACGCCTTACGAAATCTTTAACGTGTCGCTGACCCAGACGCTGAAAAGGACCTTGATCACTTCCGGTACGACGCTTGTCGTGATCCTGATGCTTTACCTGTTTGGCGGCGCGATGCTGCAGGGCTTCTCGCTGACTATGCTTATCGGTGTCTCTATCGGTACGGCGTCGTCGATTTATGTCGCTTCCGCCCTGGCGCTGAAGCTTGGCATGAAGCGTGAACACCTGCTGCAACAGAAGGTGGAAAAAGAGGGCGCAGACCAACCATCCCTCCTGCCGTAATCACGCAGCAGCGTTATACGTCAATAAAACCGCAGGTTAAGCCTGCGGTTTTTTTTCGCCTCGATAGGGGATAAGCGAGAGGGCAGAAGAGGCGGTGTGCGTACACCTGTGGCGGCTAACAGCAGGACGCGATAATCAACGCTCATAAAAAAAGCCAGCAGAAGCTGGCTTTTTCACAGGTTCACCGGGATACGGCTTAGAAGTTATAACCTACTACAAGGTAGCCACCCCAGCCGGTAGAGCGGGTGTTGTAGTTGGTAAACGCCAGTTCAGCATCATCGTTCCACTGACCGCCGTGGTGCCAGTAACGCGCGACCACGGAGTAGTGCCAGTGATCGTAGTTCAGCGCCAGGATATGGCTGGAAGCGATGGAGTCGTTAGTGCGCGCTTTCACGCCATTAAGCGCATAACCGCCTTTATCGCCGAGGTCTGAGCCCCAGTCAAAGTTGGTGAAGCCGATATAACTCAGGTTGCCGCCCCACAGCTGGGTGATCGGCACGAAGTATTTTACTTTGAAGCGGTAGCCGTCCCACTCGTTCTGGTTCTGCGCGCCATAGTTTTGCCACTGGTATTTGGCATAAACGTTCATGGAGAGGCTCATCGGCAGGCCGGTGTCGATATCAGTACCAAGACCCATATACCAGGTGCTCTGGCGACCCGAGGAATTGCGGCCCATATCGTAGATATAGTTATTTGCGAAATACCACTCTTTGAACGGGCCGAACGCCAGGCTGGTGCCGGTCAGCTTGTCGATAGAGAAACGCGGTTCGATTTCCACAAACAGCGGAGAGCCGTGGTTCCAGATCCCTTTAGCATCGGTGTTGCCGCCGAAGAAGACCGGGGCGTCCGCGTAGCCATAGAAATCAAACCAGTCTTTTTTCGCGAAAGCTTCATATTCCAGATAGGTATCGTTACGGATGGTTGGTCCGAAGCGGGTATGGTAGCTGCCCACCACGTTTACGCTCTGGTGCCACCAGTCGGAAACGAATTCACTGTTGCTGGTTTCTGCCGCGCCGGCAGTAAAAGAGGTGGAGAGCGCCAGGGCTGCACCGGCAGCTAAAACAATTTTTTTCATAATAGAGCCACTGTTTTCAGGAAATCCCCATTTCTGGGTGGAGTAACGCTTTCGCGCAAGGCGGTTTAACCGCCACCGCATAAATTGTGCTGCCTATTATAAGTATCCAGCCTCACAAAAATATGTGGCGTTTCACATTCTTGTCATGTGCGTAATCGATTGCGTTCACGTTTGCGTACATCGGAACGCGGATTCTAGCGGCATAAGGGAACTAAGCCAATGCCTGGCGCGCCCTTTTTACAGAGCAATTACGAAGGAGCGAGAAATTCAGGTCGCTAAAAAAGCAAGAACAGGGCGCGGCGCGAATGTAACAAACTCCGCGCCGCTGGTGTGAGGGACTCAGGGTGCGACGACGGCATCGCCCGCGATAAGCGGCTGGATATCGTGCACGCGGATAAAGCCCAGCTGTTCTGGCGTGATGCCGGTAAGCGTCAGAGGAATAGAAACATCGCTCGGCGCCAGCGTGCTGGCAGGCGCGCTGAACGGCTGATTCTGCACATTCACTTCCTGATAGTTTTCCGTCGTGCCCTGTAACTGGCCCCACTCGACAGTGCCGGTAAAGGCGGGCAGCGGCTCGTTGGATTCGCTCTGAATAAACAGCGTCGCCTGGGTGCCGTTCGCGCCCGCCGTGACGTTGCGCAGCGACATCTTCAGCATACCGACCTGGCTGCTTAAGCGGGCAGGCGTGTTCGAGCCCGGCAGCAGATAAACACCGCTTTTCGATTTCACATTCAGCGCGTTCTGCTGCGTAATTTTGACGGTCTCCTGCTTCAGCTTCGTCATCTCATGATTGAGCGTGCTGACATTCTGATGCATCTGACGCACTTCGCTTTGCGGGGCGCACGCGCTTAAAGCCAGCGCGCTGGCGACGATTGACCATTTCAGATAACGTGTTGTCATTATTCGCTTTTCCTGAAAAAGTGGCGGTGTATTCATGGTAGAGCGTAACGGCGCGTCCGGCATAGCGCCTTTGTCTCAAAAAGGTTGCGTCTTTGTAGTCCCGCCAGTTCAGGGTAAACTGTTGTTCAGTTAACTCTTTCAGTCAGGAAGCGCTATGCATTGCCCGTTCTGTTTCGCCGTTGACACTAAAGTGATCGATTCCCGCCTGGTGGGAGAGGGCTCCTCGGTGCGTCGCCGCCGCCAGTGCCTGGTGTGCCATGAACGTTTCACAACCTTTGAAGTTGCGGAACTGGTCATGCCGCGCGTGGTGAAAAGCAACGATGTGCGCGAGCCTTTCAATGAAGACAAACTGCGCAGCGGCATGCAGAAAGCGCTGGAAAAACGCCCGGTCAGCTCCGATGACGTGGAGATGGCTATCAACCATATCAAGTCTCATCTGCGTGCGACCGGCGAGCGTGAAGTGCCGAGCAAACTTATCGGCAACCTGGTGATGGAGCAGCTCAAAAAGCTCGATAAAGTCGCCTACATCCGTTTTGCGTCGGTATACCGCAGCTTCGAAGATATCCGCGAATTCGGCGAAGAGATCGCCCGCTTACAGGATTAACTGATGTCTGACGAATTTTACATGGCGCGCGCGCTTAAGCTCGCGAGCCAGGGACGCTTTACCACGCATCCGAACCCGCGGGTAGGCTGTGTGATTGTCAACGATGGCGTTATCGTCGGCGAAGGCTTTCACCTGCGCGCCGGCGAGCCGCATGCCGAAGTCCATGCGTTGCGTATGGCGGGCGATAAGGCGCGCGGCGCGACCGCTTATGTCACGCTTGAGCCCTGCAGCCACCACGGGCGCACGCCGCCGTGCTGCGATGCGCTGATTAACGCCGGTGTCGCGCGCGTCGTCGCGGCGATGCAGGATCCGAATCCGCAAGTCGCGGGCCGCGGTCTGTACCGCCTTCAGCAGGCGGGTGTCGAGGTCAGCCACGGCCTGATGATGAGCGAGGCCGAAGCGCTCAATAAAGGCTTTCTCAAGCGTATGCGCACCGGTTTCCCGTTTATTCAGCTCAAGCTTGGCGCGTCTCTTGACGGGCGTACGGCGATGGCGAGCGGCGAAAGCCAGTGGATAACCTCCCCGCAGGCCCGGCGCGACGTGCAGCGTCTGCGCGCGGAAAGCCATGCTATCCTCACTACCAGCGCCACGGTGCTGGCCGATGATCCATCGATGACGGTGCGCTGGGACGAACTCGGCGAAGCGACACAGGCGGTTTACCCTCGTGAAAATCTGCGCCAGCCGCTGCGGATCGTGCTCGATCGCCAGAATCAGGTGACGCCTGCACACAAGATTGTCAACCAGCCCGGCGAAACCTGGCTTGCCCGCGCCTGCCCGGATGACGCCGTCTGGCCCGAAGGCGTGGAACAACTGCCGACGCCCGTGCACAACGGCAAGCTCGATTTAGTGTTGCTGATGATGCAGCTTGGCAAACGCCAGGTGAATAGCCTGTGGGTGGAGGCGGGGCCGCAGCTCGCCGGCGCGCTGCTCCAGGCAGGGCTGGTAGATGAACTGATCGTTTATATGGCGCCGAAGCTGCTCGGCAGCGAGGCCCGCGGGCTTTTCGCGCTGCCAGGACTTGAGCGGCTCGCCGATGCGCCGCGTCTGGAATTTCGCGATGCCGTTCAGGTCGGCCCCGATTTGCGCCTGCGCCTGACGCTCGCCTGACGCTCGCCTGACGGCGGGACGTAAAACGTAAGCAGTGCGCGAAAGAGTATGATAAAATCCGCCCCCCTGCGGGGGCTACATAACCCTAAGGTAAGAGTATGAACATTATTGAAGCTACCGTTGCTGCCCCGGACGCTCGCGTCGCCATCGCCATTGCGCGTTTCAACAACTTCATCAACGACAGTCTGCTGGAAGGCGCGATCGACGCCCTGAAACGCATTGGTCAGGTAAAAGATGAAAATATCACCGTCGTGTGGGTGCCGGGCGCTTACGAGCTGCCGCTGGCGGCTCAGGCGCTGGCGAAAACCGCAAAATATGACGCGGTGATTGCGCTCGGTACGGTGATTCGCGGCGGCACCGCGCATTTCGAATACGTTGCCGGCGGCGCCAGCAACGGTCTGGCCCACGTGGCGCAGCAGAGCGAAATCCCGGTAGCTTTTGGCGTACTCACCACTGAAAGTATTGAACAAGCCATCGAACGCGCTGGCACTAAAGCCGGGAACAAGGGCGCCGAAGCGGCGCTGACCGCGCTTGAAATGATTAACGTCCTGAAGGCTATCCAGGCCTGATTTTTTTGTAAGGGGAATTCCGTGAAACCTGCTGCTCGTCGCCGCGCCCGTGAGTGTGCCGTCCAGGCGCTTTACTCCTGGCAGTTGTCCCACAATGACATCGCCGATGTTGAATACCAGTTCCTGGCGGAACAGGATGTCAAAGATGTGGACGTGATGTATTTCCGCGAACTGCTCTCCGGGGTGGCGACCAACAGCGGCTATCTCGACGGCCTGATGAAGCCGTACCTGTCCCGTCAGCTCGAAGAGCTGGGCCAGGTGGAGAAAGCGGTGCTGCGCATCGCGCTGTTCGAACTATCAAAACGTGACGATGTGCCGTACAAAGTGGCCATCAACGAAGCGATTGAGCTGGCGAAAGTCTTCGGCGCTGAAGACAGCCACAAGTTCGTGAACGGCGTGCTCGATAAAGCAGCGCCGTATATCCGCCCCAACAAAAAGTAATCGCCGCCTGCCATCGGCAGGCGAGACCAGGCACTCGTTTTCTTTTACCGTTCTGTGCTCAGAGCAGGCGAAAAGCTGGCGATTGTCTACTATGGTCATCAACACGAAGAAACCTGCTGTTCTTCGTCTGCTGTCTGAGGCCGGGATCCCGGCCTTTTCTTCTTCTCTTCTGTTGAGGCTTAACCCTATGTCATGCGGCGAGTTTTCCCTGATTGCACGTTATTTCGATCGGGTCAGAAGCTCTCGTCTTGATGTCGAGACCGGCATTGGCGACGACTGCGCGCTGTTGACCGTGCCGGAGAAGCAAACTCTGGCGATCAGCACCGACACGCTGGTGTCGGGCATTCACTTTTTACCGGATATCGATCCGCGCGATCTCGGCTACAAGGCGCTGGCGGTGAATGTGAGCGACCTGGCGGCCATGGGCGCCGATCCGGCGTGGCTGACGCTGGCGCTGACGTTGCCGGAGGTTAACGAACCCTGGCTTGAAGCCTTCAGCGACAGCCTGTTTGAACAACTCAACTACTACGATATGCAGCTTATCGGCGGCGACACCACGCGCGGCCCGCTCTCCATGACGCTCGGCATTCACGGTTTTGTTCCCGCCGGACGGGCGCTGAAGCGCTCCGGCGCGCGTCCTGGCGACTGGGTCTTTATCACCGGCACGCCGGGCGACAGCGCGGCCGGGCTTGCGATTTTGCAAAAGCGCCTCAACGTCGATAATGAAAGCGACGCCGGGTATCTGGTGAACCGCCATCTGCGCCCCACGCCGCGCGTGCTGCATGGGCAGGCGCTGCGCGGGCTCGCCAGCGCCGCTATCGATCTCTCCGACGGGCTGATTTCCGATCTCGGGCACATCCTGAAGGCGAGCGACTGCGGCGCGCGCATTGAGCTGAACGATCTGCCGTATTCTGAGGCGCTTTCCCGCCATGTTGAGCCGGAGCAGGCGCTGCGCTGGGCGCTGTCGGGCGGTGAAGATTATGAGCTCTGTTTTACGGTGTCGGAAATAAATCGCGGTGCGCTGGAAGTCGCGGTAAACCATCTTGGCGTGCCCGTTACCTGCATCGGTCAGCTGACCACGGCGTCGGAAGGCATGGTATTTTTACGCGATGGCGCGCCGGTAACGCTCGACTGGAAAGGATATGACCACTTCGAAACGCACGTTTAATAAGGATGTCGCCAAAAGTCGGCTGAATTTACGCAATCCGTGGCATCTGCTCGCCACCGGCTTTGGCAGCGGCTTAAGCCCGTGGGTGCCGGGTACGATGGGGTCGCTTGCGGCCATCCCATTCTGGTATCTGATGACCTTTTTGCCCTGGCAGCTTTACTCGCTGGTGGTGATGTTCGGGATCAGCCTTGGCGTCTATCTCTGTCACCAGACCGCCAAAGATATGGGCGTGCATGACCACGGCAGCATCGTCTGGGATGAATTTATCGGCATGTGGATAACGCTGATGGCGCTGCCGACGAACGACTGGCAGTGGGTCGCCGCCGGGTTTGTGATTTTCCGCATTTTCGATATGTGGAAACCCTGGCCTATCCGCTGGTTTGACCGCAACGTTCACGGCGGCATGGGGATCATGGTGGATGATATCGTGGCGGGAATTATCTCGGCGGGGCTTCTCTACTGGATTGGCCATCACTGGCCCATCGGCCTGATTTAAACAAAACAGCCCTCGTCGCAGAGGGCTGTTTTTTATCTTCGCTTATTTAAATCCTACCACCGGATGCGCTTTGTAAGGCGTCTCCAGCTCGGCCATCTCTTCACTGGTGAGCGTCACATCGACCGCGTCAATCAGCTCCTGCAACTGCTCCTCGCGCGAGGCGCCGATAATCGGCGCGACAACGCCCGGTTTGCTCAAAAGCCAGGCCAGCGCCACCTCCGCGCGGCTCACGCCTTTATCCTGCGCGATAAACGCCAGCCGTTCAGCGATTTTCGCGTCGTTTTCTTCGGTTTCGCTGTAGAGCGTCTTGCCGAATTCGTCGGAGACCAGACGCGCCGTGGTTTCGCCCCACGGTCGGGTCAGACGTCCGCGCGCCAGCGGGCTCCACGGAATAACGGCCACGCCCTCGCGATAGCAGAGCGGCAGCATCTCTTGCTCTTCTTCGCGATAAATCAGGTTGTAGTGGTTCTGCATGGTGACGAAGGGCGCCCAGCCGTTCTCTTTTTGCAGCCGCAGCGCCTGTTCAAACTGGTGCGGATGCATGGACGACGCCCCGATGTAGCGCGCTTTACCCGCTTTCACCACGTCGTTCAGCGCTTCCAGCGTCTCTTCTATCGGCGTGTCGTAGTCCCAGCGATGGATTTGCAGCAGGTCGACATAGTCCATGCCGAGGCGGCGCAGGCTGTCGTCAATAGAGCGCAGGATCAGCGGGCGGGAGAGCCCCTGCGGCAGGTCGCCGACCTGGTGATAAACTTTAGTGGCGACGACGACATCTTCACGACGCGCGAAATCGCGCAGCGCGCGGCCGACAATCTCTTCGCTGCTGCCGTCGGAATAGCTGTTGGCGGTGTCGAAAAAGTTAATGCCGCCGTCGATGGCGTGTTTGATGATAAGGCGGCTGCTTTCTTCGGGAAGCGTCCAGGCGTGGTTACCGCGATCCGGCTCGCCAAAGGTCATACAGCCCAGGCACAGACGGGAAACCTGAAGGTCGGTTTTTCCTAATTGCTTGTATTGCATGGTTCCGCTCCTGCTTTAGGGTTACAAAGGTCACCGTTAAGCATAGCAGGAGCGGAAGCGGAGCAGGGGTCAGGCGAGCCAGTCTCGCACGCGTTGTTCGATACCCGCAGCGGTCAGGCCGATATCCGCGCGGGCTTCATCCTGCGTGCCCTGAGGGATGAAGTGATCCGGCAGGCCAATGTTTAGCACCGGCACCGGTTTGCGCTTCGCCATCAGCACTTCGTTTACGCCGCTACCGGCGCCGCCCATCACGGCGTTTTCTTCGATAGTGACCAGCGAGCCATGGCGCTCGGCGAGTTCCATGATCAGCGCTTCATCGAGCGGTTTTACAAAGCGCATATCCACAAGCGTGGCGTTAAGGGCTTCGGCGGCCTGCGTGGCTTCCGGCAGCAGCGTACCAAAGTTAAGCAGCGCCACTTTTTCACCGTGGCGTTTCACCACGCCTTTACCGATCGGCAGTTTCTGGAGCGGCTCCAGCGTCACGCCCAGCGCGTTACCGCGCGGGTAGCGAACGGCGCTCGGGCCGTCGTTGTAGTGATAGCCGGTGAACAGCATCTGGCGACACTCGTTTTCATCGCTCGGGGTCATGATGACCATATCCGGGATGCAGCGCAGGAATGAGAGATCGAACGCGCCCTGGTGCGTCTGGCCGTCGGCGCCGACGATGCCCGCGCGATCGATAGCGAACAGCACCGGCAGTTTCTGGATGGCGACGTCGTGGATGACCTGGTCATAGGCGCGTTGCAGGAACGTAGAGTAAATCGCGACCACCGGCTTATAGCCGCCAATCGCGAGTCCTGCCGCGAAAGTCACCGCGTGCTGCTCGGCGATCGCCACATCGAAATATTGCCCCGGATACTGACGCGAGAACTCGACCATGCCGGAGCCTTCGCGCATGGCGGGGGTGATCGCCATCAGCTTGTCATCTTTCGCCGCGGTTTCGCACAGCCAGTCGCCGAAGATTTTCGAATAGCTCGGCTGGCCGCCGCTACTTTTCGGCAGCGTGCCGCTTTCCGGATCGAATTTCGGCACCGCGTGAAAGGTGATCGGATCTTTTTCCGCCGGCTCATAACCACGGCCTTTCTTGGTCATGATATGCAGGAACTGCGGGCCTTTCAGGTCACGCATGTTTTTGAGCGTATGCACCAGGCCCAGCACGTCGTGGCCATCCACCGGGCCGATATAGTTAAAGCCCAGCTCTTCAAACAGCGTGCCCGGCACGACCATGCCTTTGATGTGCTCTTCGGTACGCTTGAGCAGCTCTTTGATAGGCGGAACGTTAGAGAACACACGTTTGCCGCCTTCGCGAAGCGTCGAATAGAGCTTGCCGGAAAGCAGCTGCGCCAGATGGTTATTGAGCGCGCCAACGTTCTCGGAAATCGACATTTCGTTGTCGTTCAGGATAACCAGCATATCCGGGCGAATATCGCCCGCGTGGTTCATCGCCTCAAACGCCATGCCCGCGGTAATCGCGCCATCGCCAATCACGCAGACGGTGCGGCGGTTTTTCTCTTCACGCGCCGCCGCGACGGCAATACCGATGCCAGCGCTTATCGATGTGGACGAGTGGCCGACGCTCAATACGTCATATTCGCTCTCGCCGCGCCATGGGAACGGGTGCAGGCCGCCTTTCTGGCGGATGGTGCCGATGCGGTCACGGCGTCCGGTGAGGATTTTGTGCGGGTAGGCCTGATGGCCGACGTCCCAGACAAGCTGGTCGAACGGCGTGTTGTAGACGTAATGCAACGCCACGGTAAGCTCGACCGTGCCAAGCCCGGAGGCGAAGTGTCCGCTGGAGCGGCTCACGCTGTCGAGCAGGTAACGACGCAGTTCGTCGCACAGCTTCGGCAAACTCTCTTTTGGCAACAGGCGCAGCTCCGCTGTGGAGTCCACCAGCGCCAGGGTCGGGTATTTGGCAGTATCAAAACTCATCAGAGACTCATCGTGGTGTTATACGTTTATTTATCACGTTGGATTATGAAATTCGCTAACGCTTCCAGTGTCGCGGTATCCAGCGCTTGTGCTTTCAGCGGCGCCAGCGCCGCCAGAGCGTCGTCGCACAGACTGCGCGCTTTCGCCTGGGCTTGCTCAAGACCCAGCAGGGCGGGGTAGGTGCTTTTGCCAAGTTGCTGATCGGCCCCCTGGCGTTTTCCAAGGGTTGCAGTATCACCCACCACATCCAGAATGTCATCCTGTACCTGGAAGGCGAGGCCGATGCTTTCTGCATAGCTATCAAGGTAAACCAGCGCGTCGCGGCCTTTATCGCCCGCGCACAACGCGCCCATACGCACCGCGGCGCGGATAAGCGCGCCCGTCTTGTGGCGATGGATACGCTCCAGCGCGTCGAGATCCACCTGCTGGCCTTCGGCCTCGAGATCGAGCGCCTGGCCGCCGCACATGCCCGCCACGCCGCTGGCTTTCGCGAGTTCAGAAACCATCGCGAGCCGGTCGCGCAGCGCCACGTTTTCCATCGGCGCGTCGCTTAAAATAGAGAACGCCAGTGTCTGTAACGCGTCGCCCGCAAGAATGGCGCTCGCTTCGCCAAAACGAATATGGCAGGTCGGCTGTCCGCGGCGCAGATCGTCATCGTCCATAGCGGGCAGATCGTCATGCATCAGCGAATAGGCGTGAATGCACTCGATGGCCGCCGCCGGCGCGTCGAGCGCCGTCGGGTTGACCCCAAACATCTCGCCGGTGGCGTACACCAGAAACGGCCGCAGGCGTTTACCGCCTAATAATGTGCCGTAGAGCATCGCCTCAACCAGTGGACTCTTCTGAAACGGCAGAGCGCCGATAAAATGCTGTAACGCGCTGTTGGCCCGCTCGGCCTGCGACTGAAGCTGTTGACTGAAATCCATGTTTACTCGGCGTCCGGCGTGAAGGGGGTAAGAGGCGCGTCCTCATTCTGAGACAACAGGATCTGAACGCGCTGCTCAGCCTGCTGCAGTTTTACCTGGCCCTGACGCGCGAGCTGCACGCCGCGCTCAAATTCATTCAGCGCCTCTTCCAGCGGCAGGTCGCCGCTTTCCAGACGGGTGACTATCTGCTCAAGCTCCGACAGGGCCGTTTCGAAACTGGCCGGCTGTTCATTTTTCTTCGGCATAGTAAGTATCTGACTCTAAGGGTTAACGGTCATGTTAGCGACACTGCATGGTAGCGGAGACGCAAAGATTAGCAAATAACGCCTTGTGGGTTGGTAATAGGCGCAGTGACACCGCGATGGTGATATACTGCCGGGCTCACGATGCAGGCGCGGTTCTGCCTGCTGTACCATTTTCTAAGCCCCGGTGGGCTTGCCAACGAATCATAGCCACCATGAAGTTTATCATTAAATTATTCCCGGAAATCACCATTAAAAGCCAGTCTGTGCGGTTGCGCTTTATAAAAATCCTGACCGGGAATATTCGTAACGTCCTGAAACACTACGATGAAAATCTTGCCGTGGTTCGCCACTGGGACCATATCGTGGTGCGTATTAAAGATGAAACTATGCACGACACCGTGCTTGACGCCCTGACACGTATTCCCGGTATTCACCACGTGCTTGAGGTGGACGATGTCCCGTTCACGGACATGCATGACATTTTCGAAAAGGCGCTCGCCAACTGGCGTGAGCAGCTCGAAGGGAAAACGTTCTGCGTGCGCGTTAAGCGACGCGGTCAACATGAGTTTAGCTCTATTGAAGTGGAGCGCTACGTCGGCGGCGGTTTAAATCAGCATATTGAATCCGCCCGCGTAAAACTGAAGCAGCCTGACGTCACCGTCAATCTTGAGATTGAAGACGATCGCCTGCTGCTGGTGAAAGGCCGGTATGAAGGCATCGGCGGTTTCCCGATAGGCACTCAGGAAGATGTGCTGTCGCTGATTTCCGGCGGTTTCGATTCCGGCGTCTCCAGCTATATGCTGATGCGTCGCGGCTGCCGCGTGCATTACTGCTTCTTTAACCTGGGCGGCGCTGCGCACGAAATCGGCGTACGCCAGGTGGCGCATTATCTGTGGAGCCGCTTTGGCAGCTCGCACCGCGTGCGTTTTGTGGCGATCAACTTTGAGCCTGTCGTCGGCGAAATCCTTGAGAAAGTGGACGACGGCCAGATGGGCGTGGTGCTCAAGCGTATGATGGTGCGTGCGGCCTCGAAAGTGGCGGAACGCTACGGCGTGCAGGCGCTGGTCACCGGCGAAGCGCTGGGGCAGGTTTCCAGCCAGACGCTGACCAACCTGCGCCTTATCGATAATGTCTCCGATACGCTGGTGCTGCGCCCGCTTATCTCTTATGACAAAGAGCACATCATCGATATCGCCCGTAAAATCGGCACCGAAGATTTTGCCCGCACCATGCCGGAATATTGCGGCGTGATTTCGAAAAGCCCGACCGTGAAGGCCGTGAAAGCGAAAATCGAAGCCGAAGAGGCGAATTTCGATTTCACTATCCTTGATCGCGTCGTTGCAGAAGCCACCAATGTGGATATCCGTGAAATCGCCGAGCAGACTGAACAGCAGGTAGTGGAGGTGGAAACCGTTAACGGTTTCGGCCCAAACGACGCCATTCTGGATATCCGCTCTGTCGATGAACAGGATGAGAAACCGCTGGTGGTCGAAGGCGTTGAGGTCGTTTCTTTGCCGTTCTACAAGCTCAGTACGAAGTTTGGCGATCTCGACCAGAGCAAAACGTACCTGTTGTGGTGCGAGCGCGGCGTGATGAGCCGCCTGCAGGCGCTTTATCTGCTGGAGCAGGGCTTTAAAAACGTGAAAGTCTATCGCCCGTAACGCCCCCGCGTTTCGCAGAGACAAAAATCCCCTCAACCGAGGGGATTTTTTTATGGGCGCGGCTTAACGGGATAACGCTTAATAGTCGCGGTAGCTGTAGATGCCCGCGGCCAGCACCAGTTGGCCCGCCACTTCATGCGCTTTTTCGCGCCCGACCAGCAGATCGATAATCTTGAGCGCGAAATCGATCGCCGTGCCCGGCCCCTGGCTGGTCAGCAGGTTGACGCGCGGATCCCAGACCACGCGTTTATCCTGCCACTGATCGTCAGGGATCGTCTCTTTCAGCGCAGGGAAGCCGGTCATGTTGCCGAGAGGGAAGAGTTCGTGCGGGACCAGTACCGTGCCCGCCGCCGCGCAAATAGCCGCCACAATCCGCCCCGAGAGATGAAACTGGCGCACCGTTTCGACCAGCAGCGGGCTGTCGCGAAACGCTTCGGCGCCCTTCAGGCCGCCCGGCAACACAATCACATCGAAATCGCCGTCCGCCACTTCCACCAGCGGCGCATCCGCCAGCAGCCGGACGCCGCGCGAGCAGGTGATTGTCAGATTGCCGTCGCCAGCGACGCTCGCGGTGGTGACATTAATGCCGCCGCGCACCAGCAGATCGATGGTGGTGACCGCTTCGGTCTCTTCAGTGCCAGGGGCGAGGCATACCAGTGCCGATGCGCTCATACTCATCCTCCTTGCGTTTGATCTGTTCATACAGACGGCTGTTGACCGGCAGCGTCAGGCCATGCGCTCTGGCGCGGCGCAGCAGATAACCGGTGATGTAATCTATCTCGGTGTGACGCTGCTGGCGAACGTCCTGCAGCATCGATGAAATATTGGCGGCGGTGCTGTCGATAACCTGATTGATGTAATAAAGCAGGCTCTCCGGCGACGTGTGATGCCCTTCGCGCTGCATCACCAGAGCGACCTCGGCGCAGATGTCACGCACCTCGTCCTGTCGCGCGCGCAGATCGCCATTCGGGCAGTTAGAAAGCGCCGTCAGCGGGTTAATCACGCAGTTGGCGGCGAGCTTGATCCAGCGGGAAACATTGACGTTATCGTGCCACGCGACATCCGGCAGCGCCTGTTGAAGCAGTTCCGCCAGCCGGGAGTAATCCTGCGCGCCAGGCGTGACCGGGCCAATGTGAGTGGTGCCGCAGGCGACGTGGATCACCAGATTGCCTTCGCGCCGCGCCGCGTGGGTTGTTACGCCCGCCAGCAGCGGCTGTTGCACGGCGCGCAGCTCATCAAGCGTGCCCATGCCGTTATGCAGCAGCAGAATCGGGCTGGCGGCAGGCAGCCGGGTGGCCAGCGTGCTCACCGCATCAGAAACCTGCCAGGCTTTCAGCGTCACCAGCAACAGCTCGCTCTGCGCAAGAAACCCGCTGTCGTTAGTCGTAAAGGTGTGCTGAAACGCGCTGTGGTCGGTTTCCACCAGACTGACGTTATATGACGATTGCGGCACCCGCAGCCATCCCTGCACCTCGTGACCTTGTTTATGCAGCGCGCTCATCCAGAGCTGGCCTAACGCGCCGCAGCCAAGCACGGTAATTTTCATGGTTCCTCCTCGCCCGCAACAGCGCCGGGCGTTGTGTCATACGTCTATTATAACGTGAGCGCTTAGGCTTTCGCCTGCCGCCGGTTTCCGGGTTGTGTTATGCGCCTTTGCGGGTATTATGCAACGCACATACTGTGAGGGAGATAGAAAACATGCCATCTTTTGACATTGTGTCTGAGGTCGATATGCGCGAAGTGCAGAACGCGGTTGAGAACGCCACGCGCGAACTGGAAACCCGTTTCGACTTTCGCAACGTGACCGCAAGCTTCGAGCTGAACGAAAAAAATCAGACCATCAAAGTGACGAGCGAATCCGATTTCCAGGTGAATCAGTTACTGGATATCCTGCGTGCGAAGCTGCTAAAACGCGGCATCGAAGGCAGCTCCATTGAGGTGCCGGAAGAGTTCGAGCACAGCGGGAAAAACTGGAGCGTGGAAGCGAAGCTCAAACAGGGCATCGATTCCGCGATGGCGAAAAAAATCGTGAAGCTGATTAAAGACAGCAAGATGAAAGTCCAGGCGCAGATCCAGGGCGAGCAGGTGCGTGTCACCGGTAAAGCCCGCGACGATCTCCAGCAGACGATCGCGCTGGTGCGCGGCGGTAATCTCGGCCAGCCGTTCCAGTTCAACAACTTCCGCGACTAAACGGTAAACAAACAAACGACACAAAAAAGGGCGGTTTTCCGCCCTTTTTCTTTGCTACGCAGATTAAGCGCCGAGCATTCGCTGCTCTATCTCAACGCGGTTGGTCACTTTGGTGTCGATTTTCAGATAAGCGCTACGCTCATCGGCCACCACAATCGCCTCGCTCACGCCCGCCGTTTCGCGTAAACGCTGCGCCAGTGTTTCATCGGCCGCCACTTCAGGCGGAATTTCCACGCGAATGCTGCTGACATACGGCGGCTCTTTCATGGTCGTACTCACCAGCAGCCAGACGGTCGCCAGCAGCGCGCCCACCAGGAACACGGTTTGCGAATCAAACAGGCCATCGACCCAGCCGCCCAGCGATCCGCCGATCGCCACGCCCAGAAACTGACTGGTGGAGTAGACGCCCATCGCGGTGCCTTTATAGCCCGCCGGCGACTCTTTACTGATAAGCGACGGGAGCAGCGCTTCCATCAGGTTAAACGCCACGAAGAACAGCTGAACGCCGACGATAAGCTCCCAGAAGTGCGGGCCTGCGCCCCATAACACGATTTCCGCAATCAGCAGCAGCGCCACGCAGAAGAGAAACACGCGCTTCATTTTGCGCTTTGCTTCGGCGTAGATGATAAACGGCACTACAGAGACAAACGAAATCAGCATCGTGCAGAGATAGACTTTCCAGTGCGCCGCCGCCGGATAACCCGCCGCTTCAAGCTGGCCGGGCAGGGCAACGAACGTCGACATCAGCAAAATATGCAGGCACATGATGCCGAAGTTGAGTTTAAGCAGCGTCGGCTCCGCCAGCACTTTGCGAAAACAGCCTTTGACCATGCCGGAATCGCGGTTCAGCACGTGGTTGCCGCTGTCCGGCACGACCCAGAGCGTAATGATAATGCCCGCGGTCGCCAGCACCGCAATCATCCAGAACAGCGCGTGCAGGCCGAGCGCGTGAGTGATAATCGGCCCCAGCACCATCGCGATAGCGAATGTCACGCCAAAGCTGACGCCGATAAATGCCATCGCTTTGGTGCGGTTCTGTTCGCGGGTGAGATCGGAAAGGAGCGCCATCACGGCGGCGGCAATCGCGCCGGAGCCCTGGAGCGCGCGTCCGAGAATAATGCCCCAGATGGAATCGGTCAGCGCCGCGACCAGGCTGCCGATAACAAAAATCACAAGCCCACCGACAATCAGCGGTTTGCGGCCGATGCGGTCAGAAAGCAGACCAAACGGCACCTGGAAAATCGCCTGCGCGAGGCCGTAAATACCAATAGCGAGGCCAATCAACGCTTCGCTTGCGCCCTGAAGCGCCATTCCGTAAGTAGTAATGACCGGCAGTACCATAAACATACCGAGCATGCGCAAAGAAAATACCGTCCCTAAACCCCATGTCGCGCGCAACTCGACTGGCGTCATTTTGTTATCGTTCATTACCACCTCAGATAAAAAGCAGGTCTTAGTGTAGTGCGAGGGCAGGGGAGGGTAAATGCCGGGTTATTTAGAAAATATTTCAAGGGTTAACTATTAATGCTGTCAATAAATCGCCCGTCGGATCGCAGCAATAAAAAAGGGTGCCGCAGCACCCTTTTTCGCCTTGATGACTTACCAGACGTAAGTCAGCAAATTATGTGAATCCGGCACCATGAAATCCACGGACATCATCACGCTCAGCGAGGTGATGGCGACAATCGAGAACACAAATAGCTTACGCGCCCAGACTTTATCGTTTTCAGCCTTGTAGCCGCGCAGAGCCATGCCAAGCCACCAGACGCTGACCGCTGCCGCTACCACCAGGTATTTATACCCGGCATAACCACCCAGCGAGAGCATCAGGGTCGCCACGGCGAAGGCGATGATATAAAGGGTAATGTGGTTTTTCGCCACAGAGATCCCTTTTACCACCGGCAGCACCGGAATGTTGGCGGCCTGATAATCCTTGAAGCGGAAGATAGCAATCGCATAGGAGTGCGGCATCTGCCACAGGCTGAAAATCGCAAGCAGGATCAACGCGCCGGTATCGAACTCGTTGGTCACCGCGCAGTAGCCGATAACCGGCGGCGCGGCGCCCGACAGCGAGCCAATCAGCGTGCCGTAGACCGAGTGGCGTTTCATGTAGAGGCTATAGACCCCGACGTATACCACAAAGCCCATGACCGCCAGCCACATCGCCAGCGGGTTCGCGCCGAACCAGAGCAGCATAAAGCCAGCAATACCCAGCAAGGTGGCGTACACCAGCGACATTTTCGGCGAAATCAGTCCCTTCACCAGCACACGGTTTTTCGTGCGCTCCATTTTGCGGTCAATATCACGGTCGATGTAGTTGTTGAACACACAACCGGACGCCACGACCAGCGACACCCCCACGAGGGTGAAAAGGAACAGGGGATAATCGATGCTGCCTTTGGAAGCCAGCAGGAATCCCCCGATAACCGATATCAGGTTGCCGAAGATGATGCCTGGTTTCGTTACTTGCAGGTATTGCTTAATCATACTCGCCGCTCTTAGTGAACCATCATGTTGTAATTCAGGTTCCACATAATCCAGATAGAGCCTACCACTACTATCGCGATAATCAGCAACGTAAAGATAAAGGCTACCAGGTTCCAGCGCTCCTCAGAGGAGGCGTTCATGTGCAGGAAGCACACCAGGTGAACCAGAATCTGTACGACTGCGGTTGCCACGACCACACCCAGCAGGGTGCCGTGAGACGCGGAGCCGTTCATGACCATCCAGAACGGGATTACTGTCAGAATGACCGACAGGATAAACCCGATCAGGTACGTCTTAACGCCACCGTGGTGGGCGCCGTTGTGATCGGTTGAATGACTCATTACATCGCCCCCATCAGATAGACTACAGAGAACACACAGATCCAGACTACGTCCAGGAAGTGCCAGAACATGCTCAGGCACATCAGGCGCGCGCGGTTATTGTGGGTCAGACCGCGGCGGGAGACGTGAATCATCATCACGACCATCCAGATAAGGCCAGAGGTCACGTGGATACCGTGGGTGCCGACCAGCGTAAAGAACGCTGACAGGAAGCCGCTCTTATCCGGACCGAAGCCTTCCGCGATCAGATGATGGAATTCATAGATTTCCATCGCCACGAACCCTGCGCCGAACAGGAAGGTCAGGGCGAGCCAGGACATCACCTGGCTCTGTTTGTCTTTATTCATGGCGATCATCGCCATGCCATACGTGATGGAGGAGAACAACAGCAGGAAAGTTTCAACCAGCACAAACGGCAGTTCGAAAATGTCTTTCCCGGTCGGGCCCCCCGCCGTGCCGTTCACGAGAACGGCATAGGTGGCAAACAGACATGCAAAGAGAATGCAGTCGCTCATCAGGTAGATCCAGAAGCCAAAGACTTTATTGGCTCCTGCATCGTGGTGCCCATGCTCATGGCTGCCATGGGCAAGTTCGTGATTAATGCTCTCAGTTGACATTTTTCAGCCCTGCTTTGGTGATTTCTTCGAAGTGCTGGTTTTCCAGTTTCTCAACGGTGGCTACTGGTACGTAGTAATCCACGTCTTCATCGAAGCTCTTCGCAATCCAGGTAATAACGATACCTGCGAAGCCCAGAATAGCCAGCCACCAGATGTGCCAGATCATCGCGAAGCCAAAGATGGTGCTGAACGCGCCGATGAAAATGCCTGCTGCGCTGTTCTTCGGCATATGAATTTCTTCATAGTGCGCCGGCTGCTTGTAAGCTTCACCTTTGTCTTTCATTTCCCAGAACGCGTCGCGCTCGTGGATTTCCGGTACAACCGCGAAGTTATAGAACGGCGGCGGAGAAGAGGTTGCCCACTCCAGCGTACGGCCGCCCCACGGGTCGCCAGTCAGGTCACGGTTCAGGTGACGGTCACGGACGCTCACGTAGATCTGCAGGATGATGCACAGAATACCGCACGCAATCAGCAGCGCGCCGATTTCCGCGACGATCATCAGCGGCTGGAACATCGGGTCGATGTTCTGGCTCACACGACGCGTCATACCCATGAAGCCCATGGCGTACAGCGGCATAAAGGTCACGAAGAAGCCGATGATCCAGAACCAGAAAGCACGGATGCCCCAGCTCTCGTTCATCTTGTAGCCAAAGGCTTTCGGCCACCAGTAGCTCATGCCTGCGAAGCAACCAAATACCACGCCGCCGATGATGACGTTATGGAAGTGCGCAATCAGGAACAGGCTGTTGTGCAGGACGAAGTCTGCGCCCGGTACCGCCAGCAGCACGCCGGTCATACCACCGATGGAGAAGGTGATGATGAAGCCGATGGTCCACAGCATGGAGGAGTGGAACTGAATACGGCCCTGATACATGGTAAACAGCCAGTTGAAGATCTTCACCCCGGTCGGGATGGCGATAATCATCGTGGTGATACCAAAGAAGGCGTTAACGTTCGCGCCACTACCCATGGTGAAGAAGTGGTGCAGCCACACGATGAACGACAGCACGGTAATCGCGATGGTCGCCCAAACGAGGGAGGTGTAACCAAACAGACGTTTCTTCGAGAAGGTGGAGGTGATTTCAGAGAACACACCAAACACCGGCAGAACCAGGATGTACACTTCCGGATGGCCCCAGGCCCAAATCAGGTTCACGTACATCATCATGTTGCCACCCATATCATTGGTAAAGAAATGGGTGCCCAGATAGCGGTCCAGGGTTAGCAACGCAATAGTGACGGTCAGGATCGGGAAGGAGACGATAATCAGGACGTTAGTACACAGCGACGCCCAGGTGAATACCGGCATTTTGAACATGGTCATGCCCGGCGCACGCATCTTCAGAATGGTCACGAAGAAGTTGATACCGGTCAGTGTCGTACCAATACCGGAGAGCTGGAGACTCCAGATCCAGTAGTCCACCCCAACGCCCGGACTGTACTCAATGCCCGAGAGCGGCGGATAAGCCACCCAACCGGTCTGAGCAAACTCGCCCACGCCCAGAGAGACGTTCACCAGGATTACCCCGACAACCGTGAACCAGAAGCTCAGGTTGTTCAGGAACGGATAAGCCACGTCGCGCGCGCCGATCTGCAGCGGAACCACCAGGTTCATCAGACCGATAACGAACGGCATCGCCACGAAGAAGATCATGATAACGCCGTGGGCGGTAAAGATCTGATCGTAGTGATGCGGCGGCAGGAACCCGGCTTCGCCGGAGGCCGCCAGCAATTGCTGGGTACGCATCATGATGGCGTCCGCGAAGCCGCGAACCAGCATCACGATAGCCACGAGGATATACATCACCCCGAGACGTTTGTGGTCCACTGACGTGAGCCACTCGTTCCACAGATAAGACCACTTACCGAAGTAAGTGATAGCTGCTACTAACGCCAGACCCCCGACGATAATGGCAGCCACCGTAACCATGATAATCGGCTCATGGTACGGGATTGCATCCAGTGTAAGTTTTCCGAACATCGTATTATTCCTCGGCCCCTTAGTGAGAGGTTTCCGCGTGATTCATGTCCATGCCTTCCATGCCTTCGTGGGCGTTATGCTCCCCTTCAGACTGAGTCATATCCATGCTCTTCCCAGGTCCCATGAATTTGTTAATGACATCTTTAAACAAATCCGGTTTTACGCTGGAGAAGTATTCGACTTTGTTGTATTCGCTCGGGGCCGCCAGCTTGTCATAGGTCGCCATATCGTTAATGGTTTTGCCAGACTGCTTCGCTTTAGCCACCCACTGGTTGAAGGTCTCGTTATCCGGCGTGGCGATTGCCTTGAACTTCATGCCGGAGAAACCTGCACCACTGTAGTTAGCAGAAATACCGTCGTAGGTGCCGGCTTCGTTCGCAATCAGGTGCAGTTTGGTCTGCATACCTGCCATTGCGTAGATCTGGCTACCCAGTCGCGGAATAAAGAAGGAGTTCATCACCGAGTTGGAGGTGATTTTGAATTCCACAGGCGTATTCGCCGGGAACGCGATTTCATTGACCGTAGCGATACCCTGCTCCGGATAAATGAAGAACCACTTCCAGTCCATTGCGATAACTTCGATGGTCACCGGCTTCTCATCGTGCACCAGCGGACGGCTGGGTTCGAGCGAGTGCGTGGTTTTCCATGTCAGTACTGCAAGGAAAATGATGATAAGGATCGGGATGGTCCAGACAACAGCTTCAACTTTGTTGGAGTGTGACCAGTTGGGGCTGTATTTTGCGTCCTTATTGGTTGCCCGATATTTCCAGGCGAAGCCAATAGCCATCAAGATGGCTGGAATCACGACAATCAACATCAGCCCGAGGGCGGTCAGTATCAGTGAACGTTGCTCCAGTCCAATCTGTCCTTTGGGGTTGAGAAGCGCAGCATCGCAGCCACTGAGTAATACAGTGCCTGCGAATAATGACAGCAGTCCCAAACTTTTATTGTATTTCCTGAGTCTCATTTAACGACCTCAATTCAGGGGGATCTGGTGGCGGTTAAAGTGTGCCGGGCATTTTACGGGAAGGTTACATTACTGTAAACACGAATGGCGCAGTGTCTGCGGCGTGTAACCGGGTTCTGTCGCAACCGTCACAGCCAATGCAACAAAATGTAAAATGTAAGTCATGACAGCCACATGGCAAGGGTTATAACAAAATCCTATGTAAAGTAAGGTCAAGACGGGAATTGAGTATATAGGGGAGAAAATAACATACAATAAATTAACAAGGCGGTTTCAAATGCGAAACAATAACGCCACGGAAATAATTCTTCACCGTGCTGAATCGTTAAAAATAATGTCGCACAGAATGATAAACGAAATTATTTAAAGTCTCTGCTACCAAATTTCGATAAATATATCTAAGCAAATCAGATGCTATTTTATTGACCAGAAAAATGAAACACTTTCTTCGTTGTGCTTTTTTTTGGCGATAAAAGCAACAAAAAAACAACAAATATTCAGGGTAAAGGGTTGATACACATGGAAACAGCAACGCCACTGGTAGGCATCGATCTGGGCACGTCCAACAGCGCGGTGGCCTGGTTTAATGACGGACGCGCCGCGCTGATTGCCGATGGCCAACAGCGTTTACTGACGCCGTCCGTCGTCGGGCTGGACGATAAGGGCCATTTAATTGTGGGGGAGGCGGCGAAAGCGCGGCTGGTGAGCCACCCGACCCTCACACATGCCAGCTTCAAGCGCTACATGGGCACCGATAAAATTTTTGCGCTCGGCGAACATCGCTTCCGTGCTGAGGAGCTCTCTGCCCTTGTGTTGCGCAAGCTGAAAGCCGATGCGGAAGTGGCGCTTGGCTGCGCCATCACTCGCGCGGTCATCACCGTGCCGGCCTGGTTTAACGATATCCAGCGTAAAGCGGTTAAAACCGCAGGCCATCTGGCGGGGCTTTCGGTTGAGCGGCTGGTGAATGAACCGACGGCGGCCTCGCTCGCCTACGGCCTTGCCGATAACCGCGAGCAAAAGTTTCTGGTTTTCGATCTTGGCGGCGGCACGTTTGACGTTTCCATCGTCGATATGTTTGAAGGCGTGATTGAAGTGCGCGCCAGCAGCGGCGACGCGCGCCTCGGCGGCGATGACTTCACCGATATCATCCGCCAGTGGATGCTCTCGTGTTACCCGCACTATCAGCCGTCGGGCGCGCAGGACGAAGCGCAACTGGTGGCAGAGGCCGAAAATCTCAAACGGCAACTGACGAACCAGGCGCAGGCGACCGCCACGCTCAATGTG
The DNA here is from genome assembly GCA_000027065.2 of Cronobacter turicensis z3032. Classification (NCBI taxonomy): domain Bacteria; kingdom Pseudomonadati; phylum Pseudomonadota; class Gammaproteobacteria; order Enterobacterales; family Enterobacteriaceae; genus Cronobacter; species Cronobacter turicensis. Next base: position 1,087,698 of record FN543093.2, read on the forward strand.
GGCGGTCATGACATGACGTGGACGCTCGACAACGACACTTTAACGGAGATCTGCCAGCCGCTGCTGGCGCGCCTCAAACAGCCGGTCATCCAGGCGCTGCGCGACGCCCGCTTTGATATCAGCGATCTGGATGATGTGATTCTGGTGGGCGGCGCCACGCGTATGCCGGTAGTGCGTCAGCTGGCCGCGCGTATGTTTGGCCGCTTCCCGCGCGCTGAACTCAACCCCGATGAAGTCGTCGCGCTCGGCGCGGGCATCCAGGCGGGGCTCGCCAGCCTTGACGCCGCGCTGGACGACATCGTGCTGACCGACGTCATGCCGTATTCGCTTGGCATCGAAACGGCGCGTCGCAACGGCGAGCGCTATGACAGCGGCTATTTCCTGCCCATCATTGAGCGCAACAGCTTTGTGCCGGTCAGCATGTTCCGTTCTATTTCTACCGTTTACGATAACCAGCGCCAGCTTGAGATCGCCGTGTTTCAGGGTGAAGCGCGCCGGGTCGCGGAAAATATTCTGCTCGATAAATTTACGCTTGATGTTCCCGCGCGCCCGGCGGGCGAGGTGACGGTGGATGTGCGCTTCACCTATACCCTCGACGGCATTCTGGAAGTGGAGTGTAAAGTGGACGGCCAGGAGAGCGCGGCGTCGCTGGTGATTGAGCGCGCGCCCGGCAGCCTTAGCCCGGAAGAGATTAAGCAGCGGCTGGCGCAACTCGACGCCCTGAAAATTCATCCGCGCGATCGCACGGAGAACCGGCAACTGCTGGCGCAGGCGAGCCTGCGTTATGAGCAAACGCTCGGTGAAAGGCGCCATCTTATCGATCACTACAGCGCGCAGTTCGAGCAGGCGCTGGAGAGTCAGGATCTGCGCGAGATCGCGCTCGCACGCCAGGCGCTGGAGCAGATCCTCGCGCAGTTTGACGACGGATTGCGCTAATGGACGCCTGGACGGTACTCGGCCTTGAGCCGACCAAAGATAAAGCCGCACTGCGCCGCGCGTGGGCGAAAATCGTCAAACAGCATCGCCCGGATCAGGATCCGCAAAAGTATCAGCAGTTGCGGGAAGCCTATGAGGCGGCGCAGCGCTATCAGGATTATGACGACGAAGAAGAGGGTGAAGAGGCGGATGATGAAAACGTCATCACGTACCGCTTTACGCCGCAACCGCCATTAACGCCGCAGGAAGCGCCGCTGCCGCAGGCGGAAACCGTGGCCCTCGCAGACTGGGAGCCGCAGACGCTTAATGAACAAGCGCAGGCGCTCGCAACCACAATTGTGGCTGACGAGATGTCGGGCTGTCAGCAGTTAGAGGCGTTTCTGGCTGCCGGACTGCCGGATGCGCTGGCGGCACGTCGGTATTTCAGCGAGAGGCTTGCCGATGCGCTCTCTGAAGAGCAGTGGCTGACGCGCGGCATGCTGGAGCATGTGGGCAGAATCATGGGCTGGGAGCTTGATCACTACCGCAGCACGGCGCTACCTGACGTGCTGATCTGGGCGCTTGAGGCGCGTATCGCCACGACGGAAGAAGATTACCGGATGGTCGTGGAGCGCGGGCAGCATCAGGCGAGCTGGCTGTCGAAAGCCCGCTGGACGCTGATAAGCGAGCCGCAGGCGCCGCTACCCTGGTGGGGGCGTCTGTGGCCCGGATTTCTTGATGAGGCTCGCCAGCGTGTACACACAATGTGCAGCGAGCAACCAGGGTTATGGCAGCGGCTTAATCCGGTCATTATTGCGCTTTTATCTACGCCTGGCTGGGCGCTGTCACTCCATACCTTCATTTCTGTTATCTTCTGGGGCGGCGTGCTGGGGTTCCTGGCTCTCGACCCGCAGGTGACGGCGGTGGATGTCGGGATTGTCGGCGCGATAGTGGTCGTTTACCTGTTCGGCATACCTCATCTCTGGAACCGCTATCCAGAAAGCAGCCGTCAGCGGATCGGCATTCGTGTGGGCTACGTGTTGTTATCCGTCGCGTTACTTGCCCTTCCGGTGGGAGAGTTTGCGCGATATACCGTCGGGTTTTACCAGAAAAACCATGACATCTCGCCACTGGTGTATGTGGCGGTCATTATCGTGGCGGTGCTGGTGGTGTGTTTAAGACCGCATACGCGGTCCTGGTGGCGCTGGCCCATTGATATTATCTCCGGGCCGGTGGGGTTTCCTGTCAAGCTTATCAGTCAGCTTCCGTGGATCATTAACCTGTTTTTGATTCCGTTCGGCACTAAAGTGTACAGCGCGATGATAAGCAATATGATCGTGTTACTACGCCTTGGGCTCTGAACGCGCCGTACTGCGGCGCAGCGCCAGGTAATCGAGCAGACAACCCAGCGCGATACCGGCAAGCGCCAGTAGCATGCCTGCTTCAAGCAGGGTGACGCCGAAGGTCAACGCGCTCAGGCCGAGCGCGTTGCTGATGATAACCAGCAGCCAGACGCCAAGTACCGCGCAGCCGAGCAGCAGCAGGCGCAGCGCGAAGCGATAACCCGCCGGGTATGTCTGGCGGCGCAGAAACTCGCCGGTGTCGCGCGTATATTCCAGCGTTCCCCGGCACAGCTGCAACAGCAGAATGCCTGGCACGGCCGCGACGACCGAAAAGAGATAAAACGTCGGCCAGCCGTAAGCTTCCACAAACCAGCCCGCGACCGGACCGACATAAACACGGCCCACGGCTGAGAGCGCGGAAAGCAGAGCGAACTGTGTGGCGGAGAACGACTTATTACAGAGCGTCATCAGCAGCGCCACAAACGCGGCGGTGCCCATGCCGCCGCACAGGTTTTCAAAGAAGACCGCCGCGGCCATGCTCAGCAGATCTTTATCGGTTACCGACAGCAGCCAGTAACCGGCGTTCGAGACCGCCTGCAGAATGCCGAAAAGCATCAGCGCGCGGAACAGCGAGAGGCGCTGCATCAGCACGCCGCCGTACAGCGCGCCGAAAATCGTGGCGAGCAGCCCCAGCGTTTTATTCACCATCCCCACCTGGCCTGCGTCAAAGCCGACGCCGCGAATTAAAAAGGTGGTGGTCAGGCTCATGGCGAACGCATCGCCAAGCTTATAAAGCACAATCAGCAGGAGGATAAGCCAGGCGTTGTTGCGTCCGAAGAAATCGCGCAGCGGCGCGACCACCGCCTGCTCCAGCGTGCGCGGCGCGGGAATGGCCTCGTCGGGTTCAGGCGCAAGCCAGGTGGCGATAATGCAGGGAATAAGCAGCGCGGCCATCAGCCAGTAGGTGGCCTGCCAGCCGAGCCAGCGGTCAGCCATCCACAGCGCGAGACCGCCTGAAACCAGCATCGCCAGCCGGTAGCCCAGGACGCTTATCGCGGCGCCTGTTCCGCGTTCGTCTGCGGGCAGCACATCCGTTTTCCAGGCATCGAACACGATATCCTGAGACGCCGAGCAGAACGCAATCAGCACCGCCAGCGCGGCCATCCAGCGCAGATGCGTTGAGGGTTCCAGAAAGCCCATGGCGGCAATGGCGATCAGCAATAATACCTGCGTAATAAACAGCCAGCCGCGACGCCTGCCGAGCAACGGCGGCGTGTAGCGGTCCATTACCGGAGACCAGAGAAATTTAAAGACGTAAGCCTGACCGACTAAAGAAAAGAAACCAATAGTTTTCAGGTCGATATTCTCGACCGTCATCCAGGCCTGGAGCGTGCCGGACGTGAGCGCCAGCGGGAGACCGGAAGCGAAGCCGAGGATCAGTAAAATGGCGGTTTTCGGCTGCTGGAAAAGACGTAAATAATGACTGTGCATGGGCGGCCGTAAAAAAAGCGGCCCGGCGAACCGGGCCAGGAAAAACAAAGATGATTAACGCGCGTTCTGTTTGATGAACTCGTGGATGCTGGTGTCCTGCGCCATATCGGCGATGGTGTCGCTCAGCACGGAGTTAACGGCGTTGGCGATATTTTTATTGCTCGCCTGGAAAGCGCCTTCAACAGAATAGCTGGCGCGGTAGTTTTTGGTCATCTTATTGCCGGTTTTCGCGGTAGCGATGATAGAGATATCCGCTTTGGTGGCGATGTTGTAACGCACGTTGCCCTGCGACACGTCAGCATAGAGCTGGTTGACGATAATCTGCAGATCCACCGCGCCGCTTGGGCCAATCATATAACCGCGGGAGGTCATCTGTTTTTCCAGCACTTCCTGGAGCAGGAAACGCAGATCGCGGGATGCGGTTAGCGTGACCAGCTGGTTGTCGCGGGTGACTTTCGCCAGCGCCTGATCCTGACGCTGATCGGCGCCGTTGATGCTGACGGTTACACCCATCAGGCTCGGATCCTGCTGCGGCAGGGTGATTTTCGGGGAGACTTCAATGGTTGTCGGCGGCGTCGCGCAACCGGCCAGCATAAAGAGGGCGACGAGCGGGAAGAGTACTTTTTTTAACATGTTCAGGCTCTCAACGGTCCATGGGCAATAAAGAGGAAAATTCCCGCCATCATAGCATCGCCATGCGTGAGGGGAAGAGGCCAGGCGACTGAAAATAACGCAATGTCTTTTTTATGACCGCCGTCTGGCTTAGCGCTGTTACCGATTACCGTAAAACCGCGCTATCGGGCGCAAAGCCTGCCATAAAGCGAGGCGGCTGCAAAAGTTAAAATTGTGTTGTTTTTTGACAATGGAAACGGTAAAAGCGGCTAACCTTTAAAGTGATGGCTGCCATCGCAGCGTTGTCGAGGAGAGTCTTATGATGATACGCGAGCAGATCGAAGAAAAACTGAAGGCAGCCCTTGAGCCTGTCTTTCTGGATGTAGTGGATGAAAGCTATCGTCATAACGTGCCCGCGGGCTCTGAAAGCCATTTCAAAGTCGTGCTGGTCAGCGATCGATTTGTCGGCGAGCGTTTTTTAAATCGGCATCGCCTCATCTACAGCATTCTTAGCGAAGAACTGGCCTCGACGGTCCATGCGCTGGCGCTGCACACCTATACCCTCAAAGAGTGGGAAGGGCTTCAGGATACGGTCCTGCCTTCTCCTGCCTGTCGGGGAGCCGGCACGCTGGCCTGATCAATCACAGTTGCAACGTCGGGAGCTTTTCCAGTATGTTGCGCCAGCGGTAATAAAACGAAACGGCCTGCGTGGCCGTTTTTGTTTTGCCTGAATTTTGCGCGCTATGTGCATTTTTCAGTCGTAATTTTGCCGGGAAGTGTGAAAAGTGCCGCAATGCCTCGGCTGGCTTTTCTCGACTCCCCAAGGGGATGCCGCTATAATGCTGCGTCTTATTTTTCGGAATGTCTTCGGGACGATTCTGGCGACAGGGATAGTGTTTCTGCTAAAGAAGACGTCCCGGTTCTGCGAAGCGAATACCATAGGGCTTCCAGAGTTGACCGAGCACTGTGATTTTTTGAGGTAACAAGATGCAAGTTTCAGTTGAAACCACTCAGGGCCTTGGGCGCCGTGTAACGATTACTATCGCTGCTGACAGCATCGAGAACGCTGTAAAAAGCGAGCTGGTCAACGTGGCAAAGAAAGTGCGTATCGACGGCTTTCGCAAAGGCAAAGTACCGATGAATGTTGTTGCTCAGCGTTATGGCGCGTCCGTGCGTCAGGATGTGCTGGGCGATCTGATGAGCCGTCACTTCGTTGACGCTATCATCAAAGAAAAAATCAATCCGGCTGGCGCACCGAACTATGTTCCGGGCGAATACAAACTGGGCGAAGACTTCACCTACGCCGTAGAGTTCGAAGTGTACCCGGAAGTTGAGCTGCAGGGTCTGGAATCTATCGAAGTGGAAAAACCGGTTGTTGAAGTAACCGACGCTGACGTAGACACCATGCTGGACACCCTGCGCAAGCAGCAGGCTACCTGGAAAGACAAAGACGGCGCCGCTGATGCGGAAGACCGCGTTACCATCGACTTCACCGGCTCTGTAGACGGCGAAGAGTTCGAAGGCGGCAAAGCGACCGACTTCGTCCTGGCGATGGGCCAGGGCCGCATGATCCCGGGCTTTGAAGAAGGCGTTAAAGGCCACAAAGCGGGCGAAGAGTTCACCATCGACGTGACCTTCCCGGAAGAGTACCACGCGGAAAACCTGAAAGGTAAAGCCGCGAAGTTCGTCATCAACCTGAAGAAAGTTGAAGAGCGCGAACTGCCGGAACTGACCGAAGAATTCATCAAACGTTTCGGCGTTGAAGATGGTTCTGTTGCCGGTCTGCGCGCTGAAGTGCGTAAAAACATGGACCGCGAGCTGAAAGGCGCCGTGCGTAACCGCATCAAGTCTCAGGCTATCGAAGGTCTGGTGAACGCGAATAACATCGACGTTCCGGCTGCGCTGATCGACGGCGAAATCGACGTGCTGCGCCGTCAGGCCGCACAGCGTTTCGGCGGTAACGAGAAACAGGCTCTGGAACTGCCGCGCGAACTGTTCGAAGAACAGGCTAAACGTCGCGTCGTTGTCGGTCTGCTGCTGGGCGAAGTCATTCGTACCCATGAGCTGAAAGCTGACGAAGATCGCGTGAAAGCGCTGATCGAAGAGATGGCTTCTGCTTACGAAGATCCGTCAGAAGTTATCGAGTTCTACAGCAAGAACAATGAGCTGATGGACAACATGCGCAACGTGGCGCTGGAAGAGCAGGCGGTTGAAGCGGTACTGGCGAAAGCGAAAGTGACCGAAAAACCGACCTCTTTCAACGAACTGATGAACCAGCAGGCGTAAGCCCTTTCATCGTTTCACGACGAGGCACATGGGGCCCGTCACCGCAGGGTGACGGGCTTTTTTGTCACTTTTCCTACCCAAAAATGGCGGGTAAGGGGTGTTTCGGTGTTAGCGTAACAGCAAAAGATTGTTATGCTTGAAACAGGGCATCATTATCCCCATTAATGAAACAGTAAAAAGTGTACGACTGGCTGATAATCCGTCCGTAAGGTGTTTACCGGCAGGAGCATAGTCATCCTGTACGGTCTCAAGTAGAATCAGTGCAGCAGGTTACTCAGAATATTTATCCAGGAGACGGATATGTCATACAGTGACGAACGTGATCAATTTGCACCCCATATGGCTCTGGTGCCGATGGTTGTTGAACAGACCTCGCGCGGCGAGCGTTCTTACGATATTTTCTCCCGTCTGCTCAAGGAACGTATCATTTTTCTGACCGGCCAGGTCGAAGACCAGATGGCTAACCTGATTGTTGCGCAGATGCTGTTTCTGGAAGCGGAAAACCCAGAGAAAGACATCTATCTTTACATTAACTCGCCGGGTGGGGTAATCACCGCCGGGATGTCTATCTACGACACCATGCAGTTTATTCAGCCGGACGTCAGCACCATTTGTATGGGCCAGGCCGCGTCAATGGGCGCCTTCCTGCTGACAGCGGGCACGAAAGGGAAACGTTTCTGCCTGCCCAACTCGCGCGTAATGATCCACCAGCCGCTGGGCGGCTACCAGGGGCAGGCGACGGATATCGAAATCCACGCCCGTGAAATCCTGAAAGTGAAAGCACGCATGAACGAACTGATGGCGCAACATACGGGCCAGCCTCTTGAACAAATCGAGAGAGACACTGAGCGCGACCGTTTCCTCTCTGCAGGTGAAGCAGTAGAGTATGGTCTGGTTGACTCCATCATGACCCATCGTAACTGACGCCCGCCACGGGAGGGCCGCTATACTCATTAAGAGGTGGCCCTCGGTATCCTGGCGGCAGGCGCTGGTATTGGCATGGCGTTGTCGCGTGCGGCACTAAGAACAGAAAAGAGGTTTTGACTCATGACAGATAAGCGCAAAGACAGCTCAGGCAAACTGTTGTACTGCTCTTTTTGCGGCAAAAGCCAGCATGAAGTGCGCAAGCTGATTGCCGGGCCGTCCGTGTATATCTGCGACGAGTGTGTCGATCTGTGTAACGACATTATTCGCGAAGAGATTAAAGAAGTGGCTCCGCACCGTGAACGCAGCGCTCTGCCGACGCCACATGAAATTCGTAGCCATCTTGACGACTACGTCATCGGTCAGGAAAAGGCGAAAAAGGTGCTGGCGGTAGCGGTCTACAACCACTACAAGCGTCTGCGTAACGGCGACACCTCCAACGGCGTGGAGCTTGGCAAAAGTAACATTCTGCTGATTGGCCCGACCGGTAGCGGTAAAACGCTGCTCGCCGAAACCCTGGCGCGCCTGCTGGATGTGCCGTTTACCATGGCCGACGCCACGACGCTGACCGAAGCCGGTTACGTGGGCGAGGATGTGGAAAACATCATCCAGAAACTGCTCCAGAAGTGCGACTACGACGTACAGAAAGCGCAGCGCGGCATCGTATATATTGATGAGATCGATAAAATCTCCCGTAAATCCGATAACCCGTCCATCACGCGCGACGTGTCCGGCGAAGGCGTTCAGCAGGCGCTGCTGAAGCTTATCGAAGGCACCGTGGCTGCCGTACCGCCGCAGGGCGGTCGCAAGCATCCGCAGCAGGAGTTCTTGCAGGTTGATACCTCCAAGATCCTCTTTATCTGCGGCGGCGCATTCGCAGGCCTCGATAAAGTTATCGCTAACCGCGTTGAAACCGGCTCCGGCATTGGTTTTGGCGCGACGGTCAAAGGTAAATCGCAGAAAGCGACCGAAGGCGAGCTGCTGTCTCAGGTAGAGCCGGAAGATCTGATCAAGTTTGGTCTGATCCCGGAATTCATCGGTCGTCTGCCGGTGGTGGCTACGCTGAACGAGCTGAGTGAAGACGCGCTGATTCAGATCCTGAAAGAGCCGAAAAACGCCCTGACCAAACAGTATCAGGCGCTGTTCAATCTTGAAGGCGTGGAACTTGAGTTCCGCGACGAAGCGCTGGAAGCCATCGCGAAGAAAGCGATGTCCCGTAAAACCGGTGCGCGTGGCCTGCGCTCTATCGTAGAAGCGGCGCTGCTTGAGACCATGTACGATCTGCCGTCCATGGACGAAGTGGAAAAAGTGGTCATCGACGAGTCGGTGATTGCCGGCCAGAGCGAACCGCTGCTGATTTATGGCAAGCCGGAAGCCCAGCAGGCATCCGGCGAATAATTCGCCAGTTCCGACAATCAGTTAACATTAAATGGGGGAAATATTCCCCCATTTATTTTTCCTGCTTCCGTGCCGTTGAATGTCCGGGAAACATCCCCATATACTGAATTACTTAATTGGTGATGCCGTGAAGTGCGTTCACATGCGCCCCATCACCAGGCGGAAACTAAACTAAGAGAGAGCTCTATGAATCCTGAGCGTTCTGAACGCATTGAAATCCCCGTATTGCCATTGCGCGATGTGGTGGTTTATCCGCACATGGTTATCCCTTTGTTTGTGGGACGGGAAAAGTCTATTCGTTGTCTTGAAGCCGCCATGGATAATGACAAAAAAGTCATGCTGGTGGCGCAGAAAGAAGCCTCAACGGATGAGCCGGGCGTGAACGATCTGTTTACCGTCGGTACCGTGGCGTCTATTTTGCAGATGCTGAAACTGCCGGACGGCACCGTCAAAGTGCTGGTCGAAGGTTTGCAGCGCGCGCGTATCACCACGCTTTCCGACAACGGCGACCATTTCGCGGCGAAAGCGGAATACCTCGAATCCCCGGCTATCGACGAGCGCGAGCAGGAAGTGCTGGTGCGCACCGCGATTAGCCAGTTCGAAGGCTACATCAAGCTGAACAAAAAAATCCCGCCAGAAGTGCTGACGTCGCTTAACAGCATCGACGATCCGGCGCGTCTCGCGGATACCATCGCCGCGCACATGCCGCTGAAGCTCAGCGACAAGCAGTCGGTGCTGGAGATGTCCGACATCAACGAGCGTCTGGAATACCTGATGGCGATGATGGAATCGGAAATTGACCTGTTGCAGGTTGAAAAACGCATTCGTAATCGCGTTAAAAAACAGATGGAAAAAAGCCAGCGCGAGTACTATCTGAACGAGCAAATGAAAGCCATTCAGAAAGAGCTCGGCGAAATGGACGACGCGCCGGACGAAAACGAAGCGCTGAAGCGTAAAATCGACGCGGCCAAAATGCCGAAAGAGGCGAAAGAGAAAGCCGAAGCCGAGCTTCAGAAGCTGAAAATGATGTCGCCGATGTCCGCCGAAGCGACCGTGGTGCGCGGCTATATCGACTGGATGGTGCAGGTGCCGTGGAACGCGCGCAGCAAAGTCAAAAAAGACCTGCGTCAGGCCCAGGAAATCCTGGATACCGACCACTACGGCCTTGAGCGCGTCAAAGACCGCATCCTGGAATACCTCGCGGTCCAGAGCCGTGTTAATAAAATCAAAGGGCCGATCCTCTGCCTGGTTGGGCCGCCGGGGGTAGGTAAAACCTCGCTCGGTCAGTCCATCGCCAAAGCCACCGGTCGTAAGTATGTCCGTATGGCGCTGGGCGGCGTGCGTGACGAAGCGGAAATCCGCGGTCACCGTCGTACTTACATCGGCTCCATGCCGGGTAAACTGATTCAGAAAATGGCTAAAGTGGGCGTAAAAAACCCGCTGTTCCTGCTCGATGAGATCGACAAAATGTCCTCGGACATGCGTGGCGATCCGGCTTCCGCACTGCTGGAAGTGCTCGATCCGGAACAGAACGTGGCCTTTAACGATCACTATCTGGAAGTGGATTACGACTTAAGCGACGTTATGTTTGTCGCGACGTCCAACTCCATGAACATTCCGGCGCCGCTGCTGGATCGTATGGAAGTGATCCGTCTGTCCGGTTACACCGAAGATGAAAAACTCAACATCGCGAAGCGCCACCTGCTGCCGAAGCAGATTGAGCGTAACGCGCTGAAAGAGAATGAGATTGACGTGGATGACAGCGCCATCATCGGCATCATCCGCTACTACACTCGCGAAGCGGGCGTGCGTAGCCTTGAACGTGAAATCTCTAAACTGTGCCGTAAAGCGGTGAAACAGCTGCTGCTGGATAAATCGCTCAAACGCATCGAAATCACCGGTGAAAACCTGAAGGATTTCCTGGGCGTGCAGCGCTTCGACTATGGCCGCGCCGACAGCGAAAACCGCGTAGGGCAGGTGACGGGGCTGGCGTGGACGGAAGTGGGCGGCGATCTGCTGACCATCGAAACCGCGTGCGTACCGGGCAAAGGCAAACTGACCTACACCGGTTCTCTTGGCGAAGTGATGCAGGAGTCCATCCAGGCGGCGTTAACCGTGGTGCGCGCCCGTGCTGAGAAGCTTGGCATCAACAGCGACTTCTACGAAAAACGTGATATTCACGTTCACGTGCCGGAAGGCGCCACGCCGAAAGATGGCCCGAGCGCCGGTATCGCGATGTGCACTGCGCTGGTCTCCTGCCTGACCGGCAACCCGGTTCGCGCCGATGTGGCGATGACCGGTGAAATTACGCTGCGTGGTCAGGTACTGCCGATTGGCGGTCTGAAAGAGAAACTGCTGGCAGCCCACCGTGGCGGCATCAAAACCGTGCTGATCCCGGATGAGAACAAGCGCGATCTGGAAGAAATCCCGGAGAACGTGATTGCCGATCTGGACATCCACCCGGTCAAGCGCATCGAAGAAGTGCTGACGCTGGCGCTGCAAAACGCGCCGTACGGCATGCAGGTCGCCACTGCGAAATAGTGACCTGACGCAAGCGCACTGAGAAAAACAGGGCTGGTGAGTGCTTTCGCACTTGCCAGCCTTTTTTTGTATAGCTAATTTAGATTGCCGGTCCGGGGTGCCATCAACAACTCCTGTTGTAAGGGCATGTGAGGACTGTTATAACTGCTGCGCGGTCGCGTCGCGAAGGATTCCGGTGCGATATAAAATATAAAGAGAGGAAGAGAAGAGTGAATAAATCTCAACTGATAGACAAAATTGCCGCAGGTGCCGATATTTCTAAAGCAGCGGCTGGACGTGCGTTAGATGCTTTGATTGATTCCGTGACTGAATCTCTGCAATCCGGGGATGAAGTAGCGCTGGTTGGCTTTGGTACTTTTGCTGTTCGTGAACGTGCTGCCCGCACCGGCCGCAACCCACAGACGGGCAAGGAAATCACCATCGCGGCTGCGAAAGTTCCGGGTTTCCGTGCTGGTAAAGCCCTGAAAGACGCGGTTAACTGATCCTGTGGCTGGCGTTATCGCAGCCAGGGGATAAAAAACAAGGCGCATCGTCAGATGTGCCTTTTTTCTTTCTGGATGAGTAATCTGCCGATATGGGCTGACAACCGCCCCGGTTTCTTGTCACAATACGCCTTTGCGCGCAGCGGCCCAGCGGATGCCGCCACGTTTCTGTGCGAGTTCTACCTGTCATTCTACAGCGGAGTGTTGTTACACCATGATGGACAATTTACGCGCGGCGGCGAATCACGTCGTGCTCAAGATCATTCTGGGTTTGATTATCCTGTCATTCATACTGACTGGCGTGAGTAACTACCTGATTGGCGGTAACAGCAACTATGCCGCAAAAGTTAACGACCAGGAGATCAGCCGGGCCCAGCTTGAAAATGCGGTCAACATCGAGCGCAACAACCTCGAGAGAAGAATGGGCGACCGCTTCTCTGAGCTCGCTTCCAATGAACAATATATGGCCGAGCTGCGCCAGCGTGCGTTGCAGGGGCTGATTGACGAAGCCCTGATCGACCAGTATGCGCGCTCGCTTCATCTGGAGATCAGCGACGAGCAGGTGCGTCAGTCCATCTTCAAAAACCCGGCCTTCCAGAGCGACGGAAAATTTGATAATGCGCGCTACAACGCCATTATCACCAGTATGGGCATGAGCGCCGATCAATACGCGCAGGCGCTGCGGAACCAGCTCACCACCGATCAACTGGTCAGCGCCGTTATGGGCAGCGATTTCATTCTGCCTGGCGAAAGCGATCAGTTCGCCGCCTTGTTCGCCCAGCAGCGTCAGGCACGCACCGCGACCATTGTCGTCGATGCGCTGGCCGAGAAGCAGCAGGTTTCCGAGCAGGAAATCAAAGACTACTACCAGCAGCACGCCAACAACTTCCAGTCGCCTGAACAGTTCCGCGTAAGCTACATCAAGCTTGACGCCGCCGCGCTTGCAGAGAACGCCAGCGAAGACGAAATCCAGGCGTACTATGACAAACATCAGGATGAATTCGGCCAGCCAGAGCGCAACCGCTACAGCCTGATCCAGACCAAAACTGAAGCCGAGGCGAAAGCCATTCTCGCACAGCTCAAGCAGGGCGCGGATTTCGCAACGCTTGCGAAAGAGAAATCGGTGGATGTCATTACCGCCCGCAACGGCGGCGACATGGGGTGGCTGGAGCCAGGCACCACGCCGGATGAGTTCAAAAATGCCGGTCTGAAAGACAAAGGCCAGCTTTCTGACGTGATCAAATCCTCTGTTGGCTTCCTGATTGTGCGTCTTGACGACACCACGCCAGCCAAAGTGAAGCCGCTCTCTGAAGTGCATGACGACATCAGCGCGAAAGTGAAGCAGGAGAAAGCGCTGGACGCGTTCTTCGCACTGCAGCGTAAAGTGAGCGATGCGGCGAACAACGACAATGAATCGCTGGTCAGCGCGGAAAAAGCCGCTGGCGTGAAAGCGGTGGATACCGACTGGTTCAGCCGCGATGCGGTGCCGGTAGAGCTCAACTTTAAACCGGTTACCGACGCGGTGTTTGGCGGCAACCTGCTGGGCGCGAACGGTACGCCGGGCAGCAACTCTGACATCATCACCGTTGATGGCGATCGCGCCTTCGTGCTGCGCATTACCGATCATAAACCGCAGGCGGAAAAACCGCTTGCCGACGTCAAAGAGCAGGTCACCGCGCTGGTGAAACACCAGAAGGCGCTCAAGGCTGCGAATGAAGAAGCCCAAAAACTGCTGAGCGCGCTGAAAGCGGGCAAAGGGGACGAGGCGCTGAAAGCGGCAGGTATTGCCTTCAGCCCGGCGAAAACCTTTGAGCGCACTACTCAGGATACGCTGACGCAGCCCGTGTTCGCACTGCCACTGCCGGCGAAAGATAAGCCGAGTTATGGCATTGGCAACGACATGCAGGGCAACGTCGTGCTGCTGGCGCTGGATGACGTACGCAGCGGCACCATGCCGGACGCGCAGAAGAAAGCCATGGGCCAACGCCTTATCCAGAATAATGCGGAAATCGCCTTTGACGCGCTGCTGAAGGGCCTGCGTAAAGACGCCAAAATCAAACTTGGCGATGCGGGCACGGCACCACAGCAATAACGAGACGTCTCGCACAATTTTTGCAATTCACTGCAAACCCCAAAGGCCGCTTTCGCGGCCTTTTCCATTTCTGAAATCTGGCGTTTGAGCCCGTTTCTCTCTCCGCTTAAGGTGGCGGTGCTGTTAATAAACAAGGAGATCACAGCATGAAACGTGGAATCAACACTTTTTGTCTCGCCGTCGCGCTCGTGGGCGGCATCTTTTGCACCACAGCAACCGCCGCGCCATCAGCAGGCAAAGCGCAGGCGGAGCAGGTAAAAGAAAAACCGGCAGCCGCTGCGCCGCAGGCGAAGCCGGAAACGGCGCCTGAAACCCTCGAAGAAACCGTGAGTATTAATACCGCCACGGCGGATGAACTTGCGCAGGCGATGAACGGCGTTGGTAAAAAGAAAGCGCAGTCTATCGTCAGCTATCGCGAAGAGTATGGCCCGTTTAAGTCCATAGAGGATTTAAAACAGGTGCCGGGAATGGGCAATTCGCTTGTTGAACGCAACCTTTCCCGGATCCGTCTCTAATCGTTAATCATCCGTGCTTGCAGAGTTGAAAAACTTTGCCAGACTAAAGAGGTCATACCAGTGGTGTGGCCTCTGTTTTTTATATGACGCTGTATCCCCTACAAAAAAGAAAAGGTTTAAGCGCTATGCAGACTCAAATCAAAGTGCGTGGGTACCACATAGATGTTTATCAGCATGTGAACAACGCGCGTTATCTGGAGTTTCTGGAAGAAGCCCGTTGGGATGGGCTGGAAAACGATGAAAGCTTCAAATGGATGATGGCGAACAACATCGCGTTTATCGTCGTTAACATCAATATCAACTACCGGCGGCCCGCCGTGCTCGGCGATTTGCTGACCGTCACAAGTCAGGTAAAACAGCTTAACGGTAAAAGCGGGATACTAAGCCAGATCATCACGCTGGAGCCCGAAGGCGAGGTAGTCGCCGATGCGCTCATCACGTTTGTGTGTATCGATCTGAAAACCCAGAAAGCGCTGCCGATCGAAGGCGAACTGCGTGAAAAACTGGAAAAACTCACAGGGTAAATTCTGCAATCGTGGTGACTGTGCACGCCATCGTGGATTTATCGCCGCTGAAGATAAACAATCCGGTAGATGTTAACGGCCCACAAGCGTTGCTGAAAAACGCCTTCAAAATCAACAGGGCAGCCGTTCTTTAACAAGATGGGTTGTTGTAAAAATGTTGGTAGGATGTGGATGGCGAAAAAATCATAAGCAGTACAAAGGGTTACCGTTAGCTGTTCCCCGCGCGAGCGGGGATAAACCGTGTGGCACGATACAGGCACGCGGGGCGCGGGGCTGTTCCCCGCGCGAGCGGGGATAAACCGAAGTTTTGCCGTTAAATTACCCCCTCCAACGGCTGTTCCCCGCGCGAGCGGGGATAAACCGGAGCTGTTTGCTAACGCCCGGCGTTGCTTCGACTGTTCCCCGCGCGAGCGGGGATAAACCGCGGCGTCGTATTAACGCCACGGTCGCGCATAACTGTTCCCCGCGCGAGCGGGGATAAACCGCAGCCGTTTAAAGAGGTGGAGCAGCTCGCGAACTGTTCCCCGCGCGAGCGGGGATAAACCGGCCGAGCCCGTTACGGCGGCCATCGCCGTGGACTGTTCCCCGCGCGAGCGGGGATAAACCGGGATTATGATGAATAAATCATATGCATCTTTGCTGTTCCCCGCGCGAGCGGGGATAAACCGGTAATGACATCAATTTGTGCGCAAAAGGTATTCTGTTCCCCGCGCGAGCGGGGATAAACCGCCGGTGAGCTGTGCGAACAGCGCTTCAACCGCCTGTTCCCCGCGCGAGCGGGGATAAACCGTTAGTGAACATCATAAACATTATCAAAGAAAGCTGTTCCCCGCGCGAGCGGGGATAAACCGAACAGTGACGCTTTCAGAATATCGTCCACTTCCTGTTCCCCGCGCGAGCGGGGATAAACCGTCAGGGAGAAAAAATCTCAATATCAGGCAAGGCTGTTCCCCGCGCGAGCGGGGATAAACCGCTTCAGGTTTCCGACCTGCCTAACGCCATGCACTGTTCCCCGCGCGAGCGGGGATAAACCGTTTTGATTGAGTGCCTGGAATGCGGAAAAAAACTGTTCCCCGCGCGAGCGGGGATAAACCGACCGTAGAGCAGAACATCATTGCCCAGGTTGACTGTTCCCCGCGCGAGCGGGGATAAACCGGAGTGGTACGCGCAGTGCCATACCGCCGATTCCTGTTCCCCGCGCGAGCGGGGATAAACCGTACCAGCATATGACCATAACACCAGGTGACGTCTGTTCCCCGCGCGAGCGGGGATAAACCGTACTCGTCTGAGAGCTGCTGATTGCTGACGCTCTGTTCCCCGCGCGAGCGGGGATAAACCGGCGAGACACAATAGAGGCAGCAGGCAGTCAGTCTGTTCCCCGCGCGAGCGGGGATAAACCGCGCCTCAGGGTCATGTAGAGCCTTCGCCATCACTGTTCCCCGCGCGAGCGGGGATAAACCGGGCTGGCTGCTGCTGGCGAGCTGTGGGAAGAACTGTTCCCCGCGCGAGCGGGGATAAACCGTTTGCCGGCGGGATGCTGCTGGCCGCAGCGCTCTGTTCCCCGCGCGAGCGGGGATAAACCGGATTTATAAAAGAAGATGATGTTTATTTCAGGCTGTTCCCCGCGCGAGCGGGGATAAACCGATTTTGGAAATACACCAAAGCGCGGTGAAAAACTGTTCCCCGCGCGAGCGGGGATAAACCGGTTTCGCTTTAATAGAATCAGTACGAACAGCACTGTTCCCCGCGCGAGCGGGGATAAACCGCTGGCAAGATGCGCCAGCGCGCCGAGTGCGGACTGTTCCCCGCGCGAGCGGGGATAAACCGTACTGACAATAATTGCTGGCATATAAACCCCCCTGTTCCCCGCGCGAGCGGGGATAAACCGCCGGGATAATCCAGTCATTTACGGCGCCGCGTCTGTTCCCCGCGCGAGCGGGGATAAACCGCGAGATGCGCCTGATGCACGACGCCGGGCGGCCTGTTCCCCGCGCGAGCGGGGATAAACCGTCGGTCGGCTCGTCAGACAGCACGCTGAATTTCTGTTCCCCGCGCGAGCGGGGATAAACCGGCCTGGCGCGCTGCGTTCTGGCAAACCACCGACTGTTCCCCGCGCGAGCGGGGATAAACCGGGCGCGCAGTACCGGCGCAGGAGGTTGACCACCTGTTCCCCGCGCGAGCGGGGATAAACCTTTATTTCCGTTGCTCCTAAAACTCGCGGGAACCTGTTCCCCGCGCGAGCGGGGATAAACCGGCTTTCACGCAGCGGATAAGCTCGGCTCTGTGCTGTTCCCCGCGCGAGCGGGGATAAACCGAAATTTCGTGTGTACTCGACTCAGCTATCGCTCTGTTCCCCGCGCGAGCGGGGATAAACCGATCCGGATGACTGGCAAATCGTGGACACAGACCTGTTCCCCGCGAGAGCGGGGATAAACCGCGGCGCACCACGGCGTATCATCGTCTTTAATCCTGTTCCTCGCGCGAGCGGGGATAAACCGTATTCCTGGCGTGCCTGTTATTTAATAAATAGCAAACGCTCATGCATTGGCAGTAAATGATTAGTTTTAACATGCGTTTACATGAGTTGAATTTATTAAAGGAGAGCATATGTTTCCAACACTCGTGGCGGTGTTAGTCGGCGGCGGCATCGGCAGTGTAATACGCTGGGCTATCTCAAATCGTCTGAACAGTTTATTCCCGTTACTGCCTCCCGGCACGTTAGTGGCCAACGTTCTGGCTGGATTAATTATCGGCTTCGCAACGTTATTTTTTGTTAAATACGTACACGATGACGGCGCCCTGAAACTGATGATCACCACCGGTCTCTGCGGGGGTTATCCACGTTTTCTACCTTCTCAGAGGAGGTGTTCTCGCATTTGCAGGCCAGTCATTATCTGGCCGCGGCGACTGAAGTCACTGTCCATGTCGTGTTATCCCTGCTGGCGGTCTACGTTGGGTTTTTCCTTGCCTCATTAATGACCCGATAAAATGAACGGCCCTCATAACAGCGGTGGCCGTCCCGCTGACCACGATGTTATTGAAGCCTGAAGTCATCCGCGCTGATGGGAATAAACGCGCATCGGCAGGGGACGTTCATCACACCACCCTGAAAACGTTTTCCATGCTTTGTCATTTCCCCTCACATTCTTCAGCACCGTTTATACTTCAAAGCCATTGTTCAATTTTCAAGACTGCGCAACAAAGGAGAGGCTATGCGAGTACACCATCTCAACTGCGGTTGTATGTGTCCTTTGGGCGGCGCGCTGTACGATGGCTTCAGCAAAGGGTTGCACGCGCATCTCATCTGCCACTGCCTGCTTATAGAAACTGAACATCACGGGCTGGTGCTGGTGGATACCGGTTTTGGTTGCGATGATATGCGCCATCCTGGCCGCCGTTTGCCGCTCTTTTTCCGGGCGCTGAACAATATCCAGTACCGTGAATCATTAACGGCGCTGCATCATATTCAGGCGCTGGGCTTTAAGCCGGAAGATGTCCGCCACATTGTGCTGACGCATCTGGATTTCGACCACGCGGGCGGCATCAGCGATTTTCCGCACGCGCAGGTGCATTTAATGCAACGGGAAATGACGGCCGCAGACGGGCGCGACACGTGGCTTGACACTGCGCGCTATCGTCCGGGGCAGTGGGGCAACCGTTCCGGGTGGCATGGATACCAGGCGCATGGCGAGCCGTGGTTTGGTTTCAGCGCCGTGCGCTCGCTTGATGGCCTGCCGCCGGAAATTTTATTGATCCCGCTGCCGGGACATACGGAAGGGCATGCGGGCGTGGCGATTGATACGCCGCAGGGCTGGTTGCTGCACGGCGGCGACGCCTGGTTTTATCGCGATGAAATGGCGGCAGATCCGCACTGTACGCCGGGCCTGCGTTTTTATCAGTGGATGATGCAAAAAGACAAAGCCGCGCGACTGGCGAACCAGAAACGTTTACGGCTTCTGGCCGCAGACGCCAGCGCGGGCGTGCGACTGTTTTGCAGCCACGACGCCCGCGAATTTGAACGTATCAGCGGGAAAAAGCTGGCTATTTAAGCCCGGTTTTCTGCTTCATCGCGGCCATAATGGCAGGCTTAGCGGCCTGATACTGACTAAGCCCGTTGGCGCGCAGATGGCAGGCGGCGCATTCGCCGCAGCCATCGCCCTGAATGCCGTTATAGCAGGTCAGGGTTTGCTGGCGGATGACATCAAGCTTGCCCCAGTAATCCGCGAGCGCCCAGGTTTCGGCTTTATTCAGCCACATCAGCGGCGTTTCAAAGCGTACGTCGCGCGCCATTCCGAGCGCGACGGCGTGATTCAGCGCTTTAACAAACTCGTCGCGGCAATCCGGGTAGCCGGAAAAATCGGTCTCGCAGACGCCGGTAATCACCGCTTCCGCCTGCACCTGATACGCGTAAATCGAGGCCAGCGTCAGGAAGAGAATATTGCGGCCAGGCACGAAGGTGCTCGGCAACCCTTCGGCGTTAGGATCGTAATCCGGCACCGGGATGCTGTCGCGCGTCAGGCTGCTGACCGCGAGTTCATTAAGCAGCGTGACATCCAGCACTTTATGCGCTCGCGCGCCCAGCGATGCGGCAAGGGCGCTGGCGACATCAATTTCCGCACGATGGCGCTGACCATAGTCAAACGTTACGCAATGCACTTCATCGTATTGATGTAACGCCTGAATCAGGCAGGTGGTGGAGTCCTGGCCTCCGCTGAAGACCACAACGGCACGTTTCATAAAGCCCCTGTCATTGAATAGCAAAACCGTTATGGTAGCGCCGCACTGGCGCGTCCACCAGCTTCTTGCGGCGGCGGCAGCCACGCGCGGCTGAAATCAAACCAGCCGAGCGCGTTAAGTTCGATGCCGTTCACGCCCGGCGGCGCGCTTATCTGGTAGCGATAGTTAAAGAGCGGGGTGATAACGGCGTCGTGCATCAGCGTCTGATACACCTGGCGCAGCGCCGCGTGACGGCTCTGGTCATCCGGATGGCTTTGTACCGCATCAAGGGTGGCTTCCAGATGCGCCCGCTGCGGGCCCGTTAACAGGTGTCGCCAGAGCGGATCGCAGCGTAACCACTGCTCCAGCGTATATTCCGGCG
This sequence comes from Cronobacter turicensis z3032, assembly GCA_000027065.2. Taxonomy (NCBI): domain Bacteria; kingdom Pseudomonadati; phylum Pseudomonadota; class Gammaproteobacteria; order Enterobacterales; family Enterobacteriaceae; genus Cronobacter; species Cronobacter turicensis. The sequence goes on from FN543093.2 coordinate 1,107,919, forward strand.
CTTCGCCAATCAGCCGATCGCCCATGACGATATCCGCCTGCGCCAGTGGCGTGCAGCCGTCCCAGTTTTTCGCCTGATGAAAATGCAGCGTCAGGGCGCATCCGCGCGCCGCCAGGTCGTGTTGAAGCTGACGGGCCATCACCGGCAATTCGACCGGCAGGTGATAGACCAGCGTCAGCGACGGCGGCAGCGGCGGGGGAGGCTCGTCGGGCCATTGCGGAAGATGCCAGCCGGGCAACAGTTCATGACTGGGCGTGATCAGATGCTCGTCGAGCGGCAGACTATCTATCATGCCGCTGCGATGAATGAGTTGCATCAGCCAGCGCGCCTGCGCGCGCGACAGCCGCCCGTTTTGCCGGATACCGAGATAGCAGAACCCAAGGCTGACACTGTTGCTCACGGGGCGCAGATGCACCAGTTCTTCCTGCTGCCCGATGGCTATCTGCACCGGGTGGCGACAGCTGGTGCCCAGCGCGCTGTCGAAGAGATCCGGCGTTATCCAGTACTCAACCGCATTCAGCAAAGGGTGCCCGAGATGACAGCGGTCGTGGCTTTCAATGCGCACCAGTTCAGGCGAAAACGTGGCGAGCCGGAACGGCCCGCTGCCGATCGCGGCGTCCTCCGGGTGGGCCAGATAACAGCCATGGCTGGCAAGCCGCCACGCCAGCCAGTGATCCGGGCGCGTGAGTTCAAATCGCAGGCAGTGTTTGTGCTCCACTGCGATCTCTTTGACGCTTGCGAACAGCTGGCGCAGCGTCTCAAGCGACAATAACTGTCGCAGCCGCTGCTGGAGTTGCCAGGCGTCGATGGGCTCATGATTGTGCCAGTGCAGGGTGGGGCGCAGATAAAACCGCCAGTTCAGTCCGTCCGGCGAGACGCTCCAGTGGTGCGCCATATCGCCTTCGGGACGCGCGGTGTGGGGGTTAAAGCGCGTCAGCCCGCTGAAGATTTGCCGGGCCAGATGCTGTTCGGCGCGGCCAGGCGAAAAGCCGGGCCTCAGCGGCTCCAGCGGACGGTAATAAGGAATGCGCAGCGTGGGCGTATCGTTGTGCCACTGGCCGCCCAGAAACGGGTGCAGCAACTGGCGCAGTTGCCCGGACGCGAGCTGGGCCAGCGCCAGGGCATGATGAGGCTGCCCCTGGCGTAACACGGTTTCCATCATGCCAGCGCGCACGGTATGCGGCGACACCAGAAAAGTAAGCTCGCCCCGTTTGCCGCGGCCCGACTGCGCGCGCCAGCGCAACCAGCCCTGTTGCTGGAGCTGACCCAGCAGCGTGCGGACATGACGTTCGCTGCAAAAGCAGCGCGCGGCAAGCTCTGCGATGGTCACGGCCTGCGGCGCGCCCTCCGAGGGCTGCCACAGCCGCTGAAACTGATTGAGGCGGTTCAGAAGGCGCATATCAAAACCCGGAACAATTTTTCGTAACTATTCACTATTAGTTCCGTATATGCCAGGCAATACTGCAAGTCAACCGAAAGAGAGGGACAAACGATGGCGCGACTGGCCGCTTTTGATATGGATGGCACACTGCTGATGCCTGACCATCAGCTTGGCGAAACCACACAGATGGCATTGCGCCGTCTGCATCAACGCGGCATAACGCTGGCGTTCGCGACGGGTCGTCACCTGCTGGAAATGCGGCAGATGCTGCAAAAAATCGCGCTGGAGGCGTTCCTCATTACCGGCAACGGTACGCGCATTCATGCGCCGTCGGGCGAACGGCTGTTTGCTGAAGATTTATCGCCGCAGGTAGCGGAAGCCGTACTGCACGGACACTGGAATACCCCGGCCAGTCTGCATGTGTTTAACGACAGCGGCTGGCTGACGGATACTGACGACCTGGCGTTACTTGAGGCGCACGCGTGGAGCGGCTTTCGCTATCAACTGACTGACCTGAAGCGTTTGCCCGTCCATCAGGTGACAAAAATCTGCTTTGTCGCCGATCACGACGCGCTGTGTGAACTGCGCGTTCAGCTTTGCGAGGCGCTCGGTTCGCAGGCGCATATTTGCTTTTCGGCGCTCGACTGTCTGGAAGTGTTGCCGCCCGGGTGCAACAAAGGCGCGGCGTTGCAGGCGCTGAGCCTGCATCTTGGCATCACGATGGCGGATTGTATGGCGTTTGGCGATGCGATGAACGATCGCGAAATGTTATCGCTGGCAGGGAAGGGGCTGATTATGGGTAACGCTATGCCGCAGCTTATTGCGGAACTTCCCCATCTGCCGGTTATCGGGCACTGCAGCAAACAGGCGGTCGCCCACTATTTGACACATTGGCTGGACCATCCGCATCAAGAATACTCCCCCGAGTGATGTGGCCTTCCGGCAAGCCGGGGTTACCCCCGGCTTTTTTTATTTGCCAGCGCTTATTGTGACGGTCAGCTTCATTAACGAGTAGTTGAAAAGATCCGGCGGCATGGTGTCCGGGTTATAGAGATCGCCTGCGAAGCAGTAGACCTCCATGATGCCGCCCCGTTTACCCAGTTCCAGCGCCTGCTGGAAGATATACGGCAGATTTTCATCATAGGTCACCGGCACATTCGCGTTATTGTTCAGCACGCGGCCTTCAATGGTTTGCTCTTTAAACGTGACGTTAATTGTCTCACCCGGCGCAATAGCTTTTTTGCCCGCTTTGGTCTGCACAAAGAACAGCGATTTATTACGCTTCAGTAGCTTTTTCTGGGCCGTGACTTTCTCAAGATTGTCGATACCCGTCTGATACTTCTTCTCTTCGCGACTGGAAAGCTCTTTCAGCATCGATTCATGCAATGACAGCAATGCTTTCGGCTCAATGGCGACCTTTTGCGCCAGGCCATCTTTGATCCCCGCCAGCAGGATTGGAAGATTGGTTTTGATACCCAGATCCGCCATCTGGTCCATGCTTTTTTGCACCAGCCTTGAAAACATAACGCCATTCGCGTAGGACTGTTTATTCGCCTTATCTTTAAGCGTCGCGGCGCTCACTTCCGGTGCGGTTTTACTGGCGGTCAGCGTCTGCGCCTGCGCTGCCGCGTCGGCTTTCAGTTTCTCTGTCTGCGCCAGTAAGTCGGCTTTCTCTTTTTCGGCCTGCGCTTTTTGCGCCGCAGTGTCGGCGTTCAGGCTTGCCAGTTTACCGTTAAGCTCTTCATTCGCGCGTTTAAGCGCTTCAAGCTCAGCCTGCGCTTTTTGCTGGCTGGTAGCGGAAGCCGTCGACAGCGCTTTTACGGATTGTGATTCTTCTTTCAGCGCGGCCAGCGCGTTATCCGACTGCTGCAAACGGCTCTCTTTGTCCGCCAGCGCTTGTTTCAGCGTGGCGATATCCGTCTGCGCCGTAGCAAGCTGCTTATTGAGCATTTCTTTCGCTGCGGCTAACTGCGCCGCCTGCTGCAGCTGGCTCTGTAGCGCTTTTTCTTTGTCGCTCTGACTGCCTTTCACGCTGGCAAGCTTCGTTGCAAGGGACGTGGCTTTCTCCTGCGTGCTGGCGGCAAGTGTTGTCGAGGCGTTAAGTTTTTCCGTAAGCGTGGCTATTTGCGCTTTAAGTGCGGCTTCTGCCGCCTGGTTTTTTTGCAGCAATGCGGTTTGCTCCGCCTGCGCTTTTTGTAATTTTTCTTTCTCTTCTTTGCTGAGCGTGCTGGTTTTAAGCAGCATGCTGTTCTGCGCTGCCAGCGACGCTTTATCCTGCTCCAACTGCGCGAGCTGTTTATTCAGCGCATCGACACTCTTCTCGTTCTGCGCCGCAAGCGCCGCTTTCTCCTGCTCAGCTGTGCAAGCTGTTTTTGCAGCGCGCTCTGGCTCTGGGTGTGCTCTGCGCCCTGCCTTTTTGAGCGCGGCGAGCTCGGTGGTGCGTTTATCGAGTTCCGCCTGAAGCGTCTGCGCTTTGTTATTCAGCGCATCGACGATCTTCTCGTTCTGCGCCGCAAGCGCCGCTTTCTCCTGCTCCAGCTGTGCAAGCTGTTTTTGCAGCGCGCTCTGGCTCTGGGTGTGCTCTGCGCCTGCCTTTTTAAGCGCGGCGAGCTCGGCGGTGCGTTTATCGAGTTCCGCCTGAAGCGTCTGCGCTTTGCTATTCAGCGCATCGACGTCATGTGCGTTTTGTGCCGTAAGCGCCGCTTTTTCGCGCTCCAGCTGCGCGAGCTGTTTTTCCAGCGCGCTCTGGCTCTGGGTGTGCTCTGCGCCTGCCTTTTTAAGCGCGGTGAGCTCGGCGGTGCGTTTATCGAGTTCCGTCTGAAGCGTCTGCGCTTTGCTATTCAGCGCACCGACGCTCTTCTCGTTCTGCGCCGCAAGCGCCGCTTTCTCCTGCTCCAGCTGCGCAAGCTGTTTTTGCAATGCGCTTTCGCTTTGCGCGCGTTTATCGCCAGTGGTTTTTAGCGCCACCAGTTCATCGGCGCGCTTATTCAGCTCATTGCGTAGCGCCTGCATATCACGATTAAAACGCGCGCTGTCCTGCGCATCGCGTTCTGCGATGGCAGCCTTTTCCGTTTCAAGACGCGCTATCTGCTTTTGCAGTGTGCTTTCGCTTGCGGAGTGGCCCGCGCTCGCTTTTTTCAGCTGCGCAAGCTCTGTGGTTTTACTGGCAAGCGCGGCCTGAAGTTCCGCGGCTTTTTGCTCCAGCACTTCGATGCGTGCGGCCTGTTGTGTGCTGGTCGCGCCCTGTTCGCGCTGTGCGCTCTGCTGGCTGCGGGTGAGACGCTCGTTCTCTTTCGCAAGCGCGCTGTTGTCTTTCAGCAACTGCGCGTTTTGCGCCTGGAGGTCGCCAGGCGCGCTGAGACTTTTCTTCTCCTGCTCCGCCGCTTTCAGCTGTTTTTTCAGGCGGGCGATCTCTTGCTGAAGATCGTTGATTTGCGCGCGCGACGCCGACGGCGTTTGCGCGCGCCGGGTGGGTTCCGGGAAGTCTATCTGCTTCACTTCAATCTGCTGAATTGACGACAGAAAATCATTACCCTGAGCGGCAGCGCTATTTTGCGCAGCCCAGGACGACTGCCCGCTCAGTGCGAGCGCCAGCAAAGCGGCGAGCGCGGTGAGGCGGCTTTTTATTCTTCCCTTCATCCCATCACCTCTCATTTAGCCAGCCCTGCGCCTTTTTTCAGTTCGGCCAGCAGAGACTGCGAAATCGTATTGCAGGCGTCATTAACACGGAACTGATACAGCGGCGTAATGGTATCCACCATAATATTGGACAGATCGTTACTGATAGAGGCGTAATATTGCGTCGCTTTAATGCTGCGATATAGCGTGTCTATCTGCTCGCGATATTTTTCACGATTAATATCCGAGAGGTGTTTAGTTTCAGCGAGGCAGCGCTCAAGACGCGATTTAGTATCGTTACTCACCGGCGCAAGCTGATTCATGGATTCAACCGGCGTCGGCGAAGGTTGCGCGGAGACGCTTGCCGCCTGCGGCGCGGTGCTTTTCACCGGTGCGCTTTTAGGCGCGGTGGTGCAGGCGCTTAAAGACATCATCATCGCAGCCATATAAATGCTTTTGTTATTGAACATATTATCTCTTATCTGTCTGATTACAGGATGCCAGCTATCCCTGCGCAATCTGGCCGGGATGACCCGAAATGTGTCCAGTAATAGACTGACTAACCGCGAGAAGCGCGCGGCGTTATGCCAGCATACCGGGAGAAAGAATGCTGATTTTATACAGAGTTGATGAAGATAGATTTTAATAAATTCTTAAAAGTGATTGGTTTATTTCTTAAGAAAATAATAAATGATGTTTCATTTGATTTATTGATGGATGAGAAGGCAGAGCGGCAGCTTAGTGGTTAATTTTTATGATGGCTTTTTTTTACATTTGGGAAACTAATATAAACGAGCGGGTTTTCCAGAAACAGATTATCTAAAAAAAGCGGCGCATCAGCGCCGCTCGTGTCCCGCCAGTCCTTCGCTTAACGCAAAAGTTCATGGATAGCGGCGCGCCGGGGCGAGATATCGCCAATGGTGGCCGCCACCCATTCCGGGTTGTGATAGGTTTCCAGATACCGCTCGCCGCTGTCGCACAGCAGCGTGACGATAGCGCCGCTGCGGCCTTCCTCACGCATTCGCGCCGCCAGTTGTAGCGCGCCCCACATATTGGTGCCGGTGGAGGCGCCCACTTTGCGGCCCAGCAGCTCGCTCAGCCACTGCATCGCCGCCACGCTCGCCGCGTCTGGCACCTGTAACATCTCGTCTATCACATCGGGAATAAAAGAGGGCTCGACGCGCGGGCGGCCAATCCCCTCGATGCGGCTGCCGACGCTGCTTTTCAGCCCGCCGTCGCGCTGCTGCCAGTAATCGTAAAAGACCGAGTTTTCAGGGTCGACCACCATCAGGCGCGTCTCGTGTCCCTGATAGCGCAGGTAGCGGCCAATGGTGGCGGACGTGCCGCCAGTGCCGGCGCTCATCACAATATAATCGGGCACCGGGTGCGGCTCGTTGCTCATCTGGCGGAAAATACTGTCGGCGATATTGTTATTGCCGCGCCAGTCGGTCGCGCGCTCGGCGAAGGTAAACTGATCCATATAGCGGCCGCGCAGCTCGCGGGCGAGTACTTCCGACGCCTCGTAAATTTCGCAGGCGCTCTGCACGAAATGGCAGCGACCGCCGTAAAATTCAATCTGCTCCACTTTGCGCCGCGCGGTGCAGGCGGGCATCACGGCGATAAACGGCAGGCCCAGCATGCGAGCGAACCAGGCTTCCGAAACCGCGGTGGACCCGGATGACGCCTCGATAACCGGCGTGCCTTCGCGGATCCAGCCGTTGCTCAGGCCGTATAAAAACAGCGAGCGCGCCAGACGGTGCTTCAGGCTGCCGGTAGGGTGCGTGCTTTCGTCTTTCAGATAGAACCAGATTCCCGGAAACGCGGGCAGGGTAAAGCGGATCAAATGGGTATCCGCAGAACGCCGGGCGTCGGCGTGGATCTCATTAATGGCGTGGTGAACCCAGGTGCTGGACATGATTCGTTCCGGTTTATCAATTTGTGCCCAGCGTAAAGCATCTGACAGGAAAATAAGTTGCCTTTTAGCCTGTCAGTTGCTGGTATGGGAGAAAAATTTTCTACAGGAATCGGTAATGTTAGATAAAATTGATTGCAGGCTGCTGGCGCTGCTTCAGGAGGACGCGACGCTTTCTTTGCAGGCGCTCGCCGATGCCGTTAATCTGACGACAACGCCTTGCTGGAAGCGGCTTCGGCGGCTCGAAGATGACGGCTATATTATTAAGCGTGTCGCGCTGCTCGACCCGGAAAAACTCGGCCTCGGCCTCACCGCCTTTATGCTGATTAAAACGCAGCATCACAGCAGCGACTGGTACAGTCAGTTTGTCGCGGTGGTTGAAGAGATGCCGGAAGTGCTCGGTTTCTGGCGCATGGCGGGCGAATACGACTACCTTATGCGGGTACAGGTAGCCGATATGAAAAGCTATGACGACTTTTATAAACGTCTGGTTAACCGGGTGCCGGGGCTGTCAGATGTCACTTCGAGCTTCGCCATGGAGCAGATAAAATACACCACGGCCCTGCCGCTTAAGCGCTGAACCGTCTGGCTCGCCACGACATCCGCGCTTTATCATCAGACCAATCAGGAATTTCGCGTGCGATTATTTGCTCAGTTAAGCTGGTATTTTAGCCGGGAGTGGCGTCGCTACCTCGGCGCGGTTGCCCTGCTTATTGTTATCGCCATTTTGCAACTGGTGCCGCCAAAAGTGGTGGGCTACGTTGTCGATGGCGTCACCCAACACCACTACACCACGCGCCAGGTGCTGCTGTGGGTGGGCCTGCTGGTGGTGATTGCGATTGTTGTCTATCTGCTGCGCTACGTCTGGCGCGTACTGCTCTTTGGCGCGTCCTATCAACTGGCCGTCGAACTCAGACGCGATTTCTACCGTCAGCTCAGCCGCCAGCATCCGGAGTTCTATCTGCGTCACCGCACGGGCGATTTGATGGCGCGCGCCACCAACGACGTGGACCGCGTGGTCTTCGCCGCGGGCGAGGGCGTACTGACGCTGGTCGATTCGCTGGTCATGGGCTGCGCGGTGCTGGTCATCATGTGTACCCAGATTAGCTGGCAGCTCACGCTACTGGCGCTGTTGCCGATGCCGGTGATGGCGATTGTCATCAAGCGTTACGGCGATCAATTGCACAACCGATTTAAAGCCGCGCAGGCGGCGTTCTCGTCGCTCAACGACAGAACCCAGGAGAGCCTGACCAGCATCCGCATGATCAAGGCGTTCGGCCTGGAAGACAGGCAGTCGACGCTATTTTCTGAAGACGCGCGCGATACCGGCGTGAAAAACCTGCGCGTGGCGCGCGTGGACGCCCGTTTCGACCCGACGATTTATATCGCGATTGGCATGGCGAACCTGCTGGCCATCGGCGGCGGCAGCTGGATGGTGATGAACGGTACGCTGACGCTCGGCCAGCTCACCAGCTTTATGATGTACCTTGGCCTGATGATTTGGCCGATGCTGGCGCTGGCGTGGATGTTTAACATTGTCGAGCGCGGCAGCGCGGCATACAGCCGCATTCGCGCGCTGCTGGCGGAGGCGCCGGTGGTGGAAGATGGCCAGGCGTCGCTGCCCGCCGGGCGCGGCGTGCTGAAAGTCGCTATCCGTGAATTCCGCTACCCGCATGCCGCCCGCGCCACTTTGCATAATGTGCAATTCACGCTGAAACACGGCCAGATGCTGGGACTGTGCGGCCCGACAGGCGCCGGGAAAACCAGCGTGCTGTCGCTTATTCAGCGCCATTTCGATCTCGACCAGGGGGAGATAACGTTTCATGACGTCTCGCTCGCGCGCGTGCATCTGGATGACTGGCGAGGGCGGCTTGCGGTCGTCAACCAGACGCCGTTCTTATTCTCTGATACGGTCGGCAGCAATATCGCGCTGGGCAAGCCTGACGCCACGCAGGAAGAGATAGAACAGGCGGCGAAACTCGCCTGCGTGCATGACGATATTCTGCGTCTTCCGCAGGGGTATGACACCCAGGTCGGCGAGCGCGGCGTCATGCTCTCCGGCGGCCAGAAGCAGCGTATCTCCATTGCCCGCGCGCTGCTGCTGGAGGCCGAAATCCTGGTGCTGGACGACGCGCTTTCCGCGGTCGATGGCCGCACCGAACACCAGATACTGCATAACCTGCGCCAGTGGGGCGAAAACCGCACGGTAATCATCAGCGCGCACCGGCTCTCGGCGCTGACCGAAGCCAGCGAAATTCTGGTGCTGCAACACGGCCAGGTGGCGCAGCGCGGGCGGCACGAGGCGCTCGCGCTTCAGCCGGGCTGGTATCGGGATATGTATCGCTATCAGCAGCTCGAAGCGGCGCTGGACGACGCGCCGGAAGAGAACGACGAGGAGGCGCTGAATGCGTAATACCGTAAAGAGCTGGTCGACGCTGAAACGTCTGCTGGCGTATGGCTCGCCGTGGCGTAAACCGCTCGGCGGCGCGGTGCTGATGCTCTGGGTCGCGGCGGCGGCGGAAGTGACCGGGCCTGCGCTCATCAGCTATTTCATCGATAATCTGGTAGCGAAAAACCAGCTGCCGCTGGGGCTGGTGGCCGGGCTGGCGTTCGCCTATGTGCTGCTGCAAATCCTCGCCGCCGGGCTGCATTACTGGCAGGCGCTGCTGTTTAACCAGACGGCGGTAGGCGTGGTGCAGCAGCTGCGCACTGATGTAATGGACGCCGCGCTGCGCCAGCCGCTCAGCGCGTTCGATACCCAGCCGGTGGGGCAGCTGATTTCGCGCGTCACTAACGATACCGAAGTGATCCGCGATCTCTATGTCACGGTGGTGGCGACGGTGCTGCGCAGCGCCGCGCTGATCGGCGCGATGCTGGTGGCGATGTTCAGCCTCGACTGGCGCATGGCGCTGGTGGCCATCACCATCTTCCCGGCGGTGCTTATCGTGATGACGATTTATCAGCGCTACAGCACGCCGATTGTGCGCCGGGTGCGGACTTATCTGGCGGATATTAACGACGGCTTTAATGAAGTCATCAGCGGGATGAATGTTATTCAGCAGTTTCGCCAGCAGACCCGTTTTGGCGAGCGCATGAACGCCGCCAGCCATTCACACTATCTGGCGCGCATGCAGACGCTGCGCCTGGACGGCTTTCTGCTGCGCCCGTTGCTGAGCCTCTTTTCAGCGCTGGTGCTGTGCGGGCTGCTGATGCTGTTCGGCTTCACCGCCGCCGGGACGATTCAGGTGGGCGTGCTCTACGCATTTATCAGCTATCTGGGTCGTCTTAACGAGCCGTTGATCGAGCTCACCACCCAGCAGTCGATTTTGCAACAGGCGCTGGTGGCGGGCGAACGCGTATTCGAGCTGATGGACAGGCCGCGCCAGGACTACGGCCATGATGAGCGCCCGCTGGCGAGCGGGGCGATTGAGGTGGATAACGTCTCTTTCGCCTATCGCGACGATCAGCTGGTGCTGAAAGACATTTCGCTCTCGGTGCCGTCACGTCACTTTGTGGCGCTGGTCGGGCATACCGGCAGCGGCAAAAGCACGCTGGCGAGTCTGCTGATGGGCTACTACCCGCTCACGTCGGGCGAAATCCGCCTCGATGGCCGTCCGCTTGCCTCGCTCAGCCATGGCGTGCTGCGCAAAGGCGTGGCGATGGTGCAGCAGGATCCTGTCGTGCTTGCCGATTCTTTCTTCGCGAACGTTACGCTCGGGCGCGACATCGACGAAGCGCGGGTATGGGCGGTGCTGGAAACGGTACAACTCGCCGAACTGGCGCGCGGGATGAGCGACGGCATTCATACTCGTCTCGGCGAGCAGGGCAACAATCTCTCCGTCGGGCAGAAGCAGCTGCTGGCGCTGGCGCGCGTGCTGGTGGACGCGCCGCAGATCCTGATCCTCGACGAAGCGACTGCGAACATCGATTCCGGTACCGAACAGGCGATTCAGCACGCGCTGGCGGCTATCCGTCCGCATACGACGCTGGTGGTTATCGCGCACCGTCTCTCGACTATCGTGGAGGCGGACACCATTCTGGTGCTGCATCGCGGGCAGGCGGTGGAGCGGGGCAGTCATCAGGCGTTGCTTGCGGCGCGCGGACGCTACTGGCAGATGTATCAGCTCCAGCTTGCCGGCGAAGAGTTACAGGCTGCGGCGAAAGAGGAACCGCTCAGCGCCTGACGCACCAAAATTACGCGTTCTGCTAACACGCATCCTTTGTGGTGCAAAAATGTAACGCACCATGCACCGGCATGGTGCGTTTTTGCTTTTATTCCCCGTAACACGCCGTTTAACGACGCCTTCCTCCTGCGGTTTGTGCTGCCGCCGCCCGCGTTTCTATTCCTGGCACGCCGCTTGCTTTACCTGTTTATCGTCGCTGCCGAATTACCCATTTCTGACTGGAGGGGATCTATGAAGCTGGTTACCGTGGTAATCAAACCGTTCAAACTGGAAGACGTGCGTGAAGCACTCTCCACCATTGGCATTCAGGGGCTTACCGTCACCGAGGTGAAAGGGTTCGGGCGCCAGAAAGGCCATGCCGAGCTTTACCGCGGCGCCGAATACAGTGTGAACTTCCTGCCTAAAGTAAAAATCGACGTGGCGATCGCAGACGATCAACTGGATGAGGTTATCGAGGTGGTCAGCAAGGCCGCGTGGACCGGTAAAATTGGCGACGGCAAAATTTTTGTCGCCGAACTGCAACGCGTGATTCGTATTCGTACCGGCGAAGCCGACGAAGCGGCTCTCTGATTTCTGGCCAACCGTTACAGGAATGCACAAGATGAAACACACAGCCTTTAAATCGGGTTTCGGCCTGCTTGCTTTATTGCCGGGCATTGCCCTGGCGGCGCCCGCAGTAGCGGATAAAGCCGATAACGCCTTTATGATGATCTGCACCGCGCTGGTGCTGTTTATGACGATCCCCGGCCTCGCGCTCTTTTACGGCGGTCTTATTCGCGCGAAAAACGTGCTCTCGATGCTGACGCAGATTTCCGTCGCGTTCGCGCTGGTTTGCGTGCTGTGGGTGGTGTATGGCTACTCGCTGGCGTTCGGCAGCGGCGGCAGCTTCTTTGGCAACGTCGACTGGCTGCTGCTGAAGGGCATCAAAATTACCGACCTGATGGGCAGCTTCTATCAGTACATTCACGTCGCGTTCCAGGGCTCCTTCGCCTGTATCACCGTAGGGCTTATCGTCGGCGCGCTGGCGGAACGCATCCGCTTCTCGGCGGTAGTGATTTTCGTGGCGGTGTGGCTCACCTTCTCCTATGTGCCGATTGCCCATATGGTCTGGGGCGGCGGTCTGCTGGCGTCTCACGGCGCGCTGGATTTCGCAGGCGGCACCGTAGTACACATTAACGCCGCTGTGGCGGGCCTGGTGGGCGCGTATCTGGTCGGCAAACGCGTCGGGTTTGGCAAAGAAGCGTTTAAACCGCATAACCTGCCGATGGTCTTTACCGGCACCGCGATCCTTTACTTCGGCTGGTTCGGCTTTAACGCTGGCTCCGCCAGCGCGGCCAACGAAATCGCGGGCCTGGCGTTTGTGAACACCGTTGTCGCGACGGCGGCGGCCATTCTTGCCTGGGTCTTTGGCGAATGGGCGCTGCGCGGTAAGCCATCGCTGCTGGGCGCCTGCTCCGGCGCCATTGCCGGTCTGGTGGGCGTGACGCCTGCGTGCGGCTACATCGGCGTTGGCGGCTCGCTTATCGTGGGTATCGCGGCGGGTCTGGCAGGCTTGTGGGGCGTGACCATGCTGAAACGCTGGCTGCGCGTTGACGACCCGTGCGACGTGTTCGGCGTGCATGGCGTCTGCGGCATCGTGGGCTGCATCCTGACCGGTATCTTCGCCTCCACGTCGCTCGGCGGCGTGGGTTTCGCCGAGGGTGTGACGATGGGCCATCAGGTGCTGGTGCAGCTTGAGAGTATTGCGATTACCGTAGTGTGGTCCGGCGTGGTGGCGTTTATCGCTTACAAAGCCGCGGATTTGACAGTTGGCCTGCGCGTTTCCGAAGAGCAGGAGCGCGAAGGGCTGGACGTCAACAGCCACGGCGAGAATGCCTACAACGCCTGATAGTTGGGTTATCTCCAGAGCACAAAAACCTCCCGCATGCGGGAGGTTTTTTTATGGGGAGAGGTGGGGTTAATGTAAAAAGGCGGGTGCGCTTACCCGCGTTTTCTCATCACGCCTTCCTGCACGGTCGAGGCGACCAGCACGCCATCCTGCGTATAAAACTCGCCGCGCACAAAACCACGGGCGCTGGAGGCGGAGGTGCTCTCCACGCTGTAAAGCAGCCATTCGTTCATATCGAACGGACGGTGGAACCACATCGAGTGATCGATCGTCGCCACCTGCATTCCCGGCTCCAGGAAGCCAACGCCGTGCGGTTGCAGCGCCACCACCAGAAAATTGAAGTCCGATGCGTAACCGAGCAGCGACTGGTGCACGCGCACCTCATCCGGCATCTGCCCGTTGGCGCGCATCCATACCTGACGCTCCGGTTTCGCCGTATGGCCTTTCAGCGGGTTGTGAAACTCCACCGGGCGGATCTCCAGCGGCTTATCGCACAGGAATTTGTCCTTCACCTGCGGCGGGAGAAGATGCGCCAGCGAGCGGGCGATTTCAGTTTCCGATTTCAGCCCGTCAGGCGCAGGCGCGGGCGGCATGATTTTCTGATGCTCGAAGCCGCCTTCCGGCGCCTGGAATGAGGCGGTCATATAGAAAATCGGCTTTCCGTTCTGGATGGCCGCCACGCGCCGGGCGCTAAAACTATTGCCGTCGCGCAGGACTTCCACGTCATAGACGATGGGTTTCTGGCTGTCGCCGGGGCGCAGGAAATAGCTGTGAAACGAGTGGACGAGACGATCTTCCGGTACCGTCGCTTTGGCGGCATACAGCGCCTGTCCGACGACCTGTCCGCCGAACACCTGCCGTAATCCGAGATCTTCGCTTTGGCCGCGAAAAAGCCCTTCTTCGATTTTTTCCAGATTTAATAACGCGAGTAAATTGCTCAGCGCCTGACTCATAAAGGGTCCTCTGCTACCGGGGAATGCACAGCTGTGCGAATAATATATTCCGATTATAACGCAGAAAGAGAACTGGTCAGAGGGGTTCAATAATCTTAATAGCGCCCCGTTTCCAGGCGAAAATTAGTGATATGTGCCACACTTAGCCCGACAAACATGTTGTGACAGCTCACGCTGGTGAGTGCCAGGCGCTTACTGGTGGAATGAAAATAAGGAGAACGCCATGAAACTCGTGCACATGTTAAGTGGTTTAGCCGTTGCCGTTGCTCTGGCTGGTTGCGCGCAGGATAAAAGTGCCGATATCGCTGTTCCAGCCCCGAACCCGAATACCTCCGGCGTCGCGACGAAGCCGGTCATTAAACAGCCGAACGTTTCCGGGACCGTATGGATCCGCCAGAAAGTGGCCCTGCCGCCGGATGCCGCGCTGACCGTAACGCTCTCGGACGCCACCCAGGCAAATGCGCCGTCGAAAGTACTGGCGCAGAAAGTCGTGCGTACCGAAGGCAAACAGGCGCCGTTCAGCTTCGTGCTGCCGTTTAACCCGTCTGACATTCAGCCGAATGCCCGCATTCTGCTGAGTGCGGCCATCACGGTTGACAATAAACTGGTGTTTATCACCGACCGCGTGCAGCCTGCGGTGAACCAGGGCGGTACCAAAATCGACCTGACGCTGGTGCCGGTGCAGCAGACCGCCGTGCCGGTACAGGCTGGCGGCGGCGCGGTAACGACCGTACCGTCAACCTCGCCGACGCAGGTTACGCCGTCCTCCGCCGTTCCGGCCCCGACGACGTACTAAGCCCGCTTAAGCGCCTCTTCGGAGGCGCTTTTCAGTAGCGCCACCCGTAGCGCGCCAGATTGATTTCTCCTTTCCCCGAGACCTGAACGCCCTCCGCGAGCAACGCCTGACGCTGGCGCTGTAAATCCGGCCCGGTCAGCGAAATCTCCCCGCGACGATTCACCACCCGATGCCACGGCAATTTGCTGCCTTCCGGCAGACGCTTCAGCACGCCGCCCACCTGCCGGGCCGCCCGTGGCGAGCCCGCCAGCCGCGCCACCTCGCCATACGTCGTGACGCAGCCTTCCGGAATGGCGGCGACAATCTGGTAAACGCGCTGCGGGAAGGTGTCTTGATTGTCCATGGGGGCTCCTTGATGTGAGGCGTTAAGCATAAGAAAGCATGAGGGAGGGGCGCAACTGTGTCATGTTTTTTTATCATCCACTTAAATATTAATTATTTAATTATCAGTTAGTTATATAATTAAGGCGCAGCGAAATACGTTTGCGCTCACAGTACGATTCCGGAGTGCGTCGCAGAATAAGCGAAATGCATCAACGGGCTGATTTATGAGCGGATATTTATACTGGGGCAAATCCCGAAAGGGCGAAAATCATCAGGGCGATGAATACCATTTACTACAATGGCATTCGCTGGACGTGGCCGCTTGCGGGTATGTGATGGTTATGGAAAACCGCTTTAATGCCGCCTTTCTCTTTGCAGCGCTCGGCATAGACGATCGCGAAACCGCAGCGACCTTTTTCGCCTGGCTGCTCTGCTGGCATGACATCGGTAAATTTGCACGTCTGTTTCAGCAAAAGTACCGGTGTGATGCGCTGGACCACGGCCAGCGCGACGTCAGCGATAGCCGCCATCACCATACCGTCACCGGCACATGGCTGTGGCAAAACCATCTTGGTGATGGTGTGGCGCAGGGCATGACAGGCCCATTGTCGGCGCGTGAACGTAAACGCGTGCTGGACAGGTGGATGCCTGCGGTGATTGGCCACCACGGCAAGCCTGTTTCTTGTGAAAACTGCCATAACGATTTCCTGCCGGAAGATATCGCTGCCGCCCTGGCGTTTGCAGAGACGGTGAACGCGCTGTTCCCGGCGGTTGCCCTGCCGCCATTATGGAAAGACGACAACTGGCGGGAGGCATTCCTGGAGAAAAGCTGGCTGGTCTCCGCGCTCACGGTGCTGGCGGACTGGACGGGCTCTGCTAACCTGCACTTCCCCTGGGTGGCGCAGGCGATACCGTTTCAGGATTACTGGGCGCGCGCTGTTGCACAGGCGCAACGGGCGCTGCGTCTGTTGCCGCCAGCCAGCGACGTCGCGCCGTTTAACGGCATCGAAACGCTTTTTCCTTTTATCACCGAGCCCACGCCGCTCCAGCAAAACGCGCTGGAGATAGATATTCACGCGCCAGGCCCGCATCTTATCATTCTTGAAGATGTGACCGGCGCCGGGAAAACCGAGGCGGCGCTTGTACTGGCGCATCGCCTGATGGCGGCGGGGCATGCCCGTGGGTTATACATCGGGTTACCGACGATGGCGACGGCGAACGCCATGTATGCGCGAATGGAACGCGCCTGGCTGCGACTGTATCGCGAAGGCAGTCATCCGAGCCTCGTGCTGGCGCACAGCGCGCGCCGGTTATCTGAGAACTTTAACGCCTCCATCTGGGCGCCTGAATTACTGCCGAACGACTCCGGCGATGAGGCTGTGGCGTATGACGGCTGTGCCGCCTGGTTTGCGCAGTCGCCTAAAAAGGCGCTGCTCGCCGAAACCGGCGTCGGCACACTCGACCAGGCGATGATGGCGGTCATGGCGTTTAAACATCAGAATCTGCGCCTGCTGGGCCTGAACGATAAAGTGCTTATCGCCGATGAAATTCACTCTTACGATGCGTATATGTCCCATGTGGTGGAAAAACTCGTTGAGGCGCGCGCCCGCTGCGGTAACGCCACGATTTTACTCTCGGCCACACTGTCGCAGACGCAGCGCGATCGTCTGATCGCCGCCTTTTATAAAGGGCTTAATGTCACCCGTGAACCACCGCGCCTGGGGCCTGACGACTACCCGTGGGTCACGCATCTTCACGCACAGGGCATCGACGGGCAGCGCGTCGCCACGCGTGCGCAGGTGCAGAGACGCGTCGGTATTGGCTGGATGGAGGATGAAGCCGCGTGCCTCGAAAAAATCGAAACGGTGGCGCGCGAGGGGGCCTGTATCGGCTGGATACGCAATTCCGTCGACGATGCGGTGAATAGCTACCGGGAATTAATTTCCAGAGGGAATATCCCGGAAGAGAATATTATTTTATTTCATAGCCGGTTTGCCTTTATCGACCGTAATGATAAGGAAGAAAGAACGCTGAAATGGTTCGGAAAAGAAAATTCTGTTAATCGAAGCGGTAAGGTCATTATATCCACTCAGGTGATAGAACAATCAGTCGATATAGATCTGGATTATTTAATTAGCGACCTCGCGCCGGTCGATTTACTTATTCAGCGCGCCGGACGTTTGCAACGGCATATTCGTGATAAACATGGACAGCTTAAATTAACCGGCGCAGATGAACGGCCCGCGCCACGGCTGGATATTCTGGCACCGCTTTGGCAGGCGCAGCCGGATGAAAAATGGCTGACCTCCGCCATGCGCAACACCAGCTACGTTTATCCGGCGCATTCCCGGCTCTGGCTGACCCAGCGCGTGTTGCGTGAACAGGGCGAAATACGGATGCCGGAATCAGCGCGCCTGTTAATCGAAGCCGTATATGGCGAAGACGTTGAGGTGCCGGAAGGTATGAAGCGCTCTGAAGAGAAGGCGCTGGCCGACTATTACTGCCAGCGTGCCATTGCGAGCAAGTATGAAATTTCCCTCGACGTTGGCTACAGCGTTGAGAGCGCCGAGCTATGGGGGCCGGAAGTCTCGACCCGCATTGGCGAACTCACGATCGACCTTTGGCTCGCACGCGAGGCATCGCAGGGCATAACGCACTACGCGCAGGGCGATAACGCCTGGGAGATGAGCGCGCTGCGCGTGCGCAAAAGCTGGTGGGACAAGCACCGCGGCGAGTTTACGCTGCTTTGCGGCGAGGCGCTCTCTCAGTGGTGCAGCGAGCAACGTAAACCAGAGGCGGTGGTGATTCTGCTGCCGGGCGGTTATTCAGCCGAAGAGGGGCTTATCGGCGAGGCGTAGCTTAGTAAATCCCAGGGCGAGTGCCCTGGGGAGTTTATCCCCGCGTACGCGGGGAACTGTTAAACACCAGGAGGAAAAATACACCGGTTTATCCCGGTTTATAACGACGGGAACGAAATAAGAGTAATAGATAAGAAATAGAATCAAAAGGTGTAATTTTCCTCTTATTGTTTCTTTAATTATTTTCAGCGCCAGATCACTTTTTATTTGAAGCGTCAGGCGTATTTTTCAATGAGTTCGAGTGAAGTGAATGGGTTATTTTTGATATGAATTGATTGTTTTTATTAATTGCCGTCATCCATTAGTTAAACCTTTAAAGGACGTATGCCTGCGGTATATCCGCCAGGCAAGGGAGGGATATGTTTTGAGTTCATTAATCACCACAAAATGGCTCCCCGTTATTTACCGCGACGGCACTCGCGGGAAAATTTCGCCGCTGGATCTGGCCGATGAAAACATTCTGGATCTGCTTTTGCCGCGTCCGGATTTTCAGGGCGCCGCCTGGCAGTTTCTGCTCGGGTTGCTGCAAACGGCGCTGGCCCCGAAAGACGCCGAAGGCTGGGAGGATATCTGGGAAGACGGATTAACGGCTGAGGCTATCCGCAACGCCCTGGCGCCGCTGGAGAAACTGTTTGAATTTGGCCCGGATACACCCTCGTTTATGCAGGATTTCGAGCCGCTTGAGGGCGAAAGCGTCGCGCTGGCGCTGCTACTGCCGGAAACGCCGGGCGCCCAGACGTTAAAGCTCAATAAAGATCATTTTATTAAGCGCGGCACTACTGAAAAATTCTGCCCGCACTGCGCGGCGCTGGCGCTCTTTTCGCTGCAGTTAAACGCGCCGGCAGGCGGCAAAGGTTATCGCACCGGGCTACGCGGCGGCGGACCGATGACCACGTTACTGGAGTTGCACCGTTATCAGGGCGAGGCCCCGCCGCTGTGGCGCAGGCTGTGGCTCAACGTATTGCCGCAGCGCGAGGGCCGCCTGCCGCGCCCGGCCAGTTATGATGGCAGCATCTTTCCGTGGCTGGCGCTGACCCGTACCAGCGAAAAAGCCATCGTGACGCCGGAACAGGCCGATGCGTTGCAGGCGTACTGGGGCATGCCGCGCCGTATTCGCGTGGATTTCTCCGCCACGCAGCCGGGCACCTGCGATCTCTGCGGCGAGCCGGGCGACGCGCTGCTGACGTCCATGACCGTCAAAAATTATGGCATCAACTACGTTGGCTGGACGCACCCCTTAACCCCGCACCGCATTCCCAAAAAAGAGGGCGGTGAGATGTTTTCGGTGAAAGGCCAACCGGGCGGCCTGCTGTGGCGCGACTGGCTGGGGCTGATGATGGAAAGTGAAAGCGACAATAACCGGGAGCAGCCCGCCCGCATCGTTAAAACCCGCCAGCAAAAACCGTTGCCCGGCGCGCAAACCGGCCTGTGGTGCTTTGGCTATGACTTCGACAATATGAAGGCCCGCTGCTGGTACGAGCATCATCTGCCCTTCCTGCAAATTCCCGAATCACAACAGCCGTTTGTCCGCCAGACTCTGGGCGACGCCGCGCGTGTCGCCTCCCTGATGCTCAGCAAATTACGCAGCGCGCTGAAAGAGGCCTGGTTTGGCGAAGGCGCTACTGTGCGCGGCGATTTCAGGTTTATTGATATCGATTTCTGGCAGCAGACGCAGCCGCGGTTTCTGGAGCTGGTAGAAGCGGTAAAAGCTGACACCACCGGCGACAACCGCGCGCTGCTCAGCGCCTGGAATAGCGACATCTGGCGGTATACGCGCCGCTACTTCGATGACCACGCGCTGACCAATCCGCAGGAACGTACGGAATTCGCAGACATCATGAAAGCCCGCAAAAAGTTTTTCACGCAGGCGAAGACGAAGCCTGCCGCGAAAGGCGCGCGGGCGAAAAAAACGCAGGAGGCAAACTAAGTGAGCATCTTATCGCAGACGCACCGTGAGTCTTTACTCAAATGGCATGCGTTGATGAATGAACAGCAGGGACGGCGGTTGCGCGCCAGCCTGCGCCGCAGTCATACGCTGAATGACGTGTGGCTCAGCGAAGGGTTTCGGTCGCTCGCGGCGCGCGTGCCGACGCTGTGGAACGTGGCGGGGCGCGAATGGCGCTTCTGCGCGCTCGGTATCGTCGCGGCGCTGGCCGCCCACGTCAAGACAGTGGATACGCGAGCCTCTTTTGCCGAACAACTCGGTCACAAGGAGGGCAACCATGCGGTGATGTCTGAACTGCGCTTCCGGCGGCTTAGCCAGGCACGCACGCAGGAGGAGCTGTTCCGCCAGTTGCGTCGTGCGGTGCAACTGCTCGGCGGCGTGGTCAACCTGCCGGATTTGGCTGAGGGCGTTTTCCGCTGGTGCGCGGAAGAAGACGAACGCGAGCGCCGCGCGGCGCACAGGCGTGCCCCGACCGATTACATCCGCGTGCGCTGGGCGCTGGATTATTACATGGCGGGCAACCCCTCAGACGCCCCGGACGCAGACAACACTGATTTACCGGCCGACACGGCTACCTCTCAGGAATAAGGAACATTCACATGACGACGTTTATTCAGCTTCATCTGTTAACCGCTTACCCGGCCGCCAACCTGAACCGCGACGACACCGGCGCGCCGAAAACCGTCACCATCGGCGGCGCGTCGCGCCTGCGTGTCTCCTCGCAAAGCCTCAAGCGCGCCTGGCGCACCTCGGAGCTCTTTGAAGCGTCGTTCTGCGGACATATCGGCACCCGCACCGCGCGTATTGGCCGCGAGGCGGCGGAAATCATGCTGGCGGGCGGCGTCACGCAGGCCAAAGCGATTGACTGGGGCGGCGCTATAGCAAACTACTTCGGCAAAGTAAAAAGCGAAAAAGATAAGAAAAAGCTGGAGAAAGATCCGCTGATCAACACCGAAACTGAAGAGTTGGTTCATATTAGCCCGACGGAAAGAGAGGCCGTGCATGCGCTGGCTCGCACGCTCGCGGTGGAGAAACGCGCGCCGACGGTGGATGAGCTGAATTTCCTGCGCAAAGACGCGATGGCGGTGGATATCGCGCTGTTTGGCCGCATGCTCGCCAGAAAGCCGGAGCATAATATCGAAGCCGCCTGTCAGGTCGCTCACGCGTTCGGCGTCGGTGAAACCCTGATGGAAGACGATTTCTTCACGGCGGTGGACGATCTGCGCCAGGCCGCGGCGGAAGATGCGGGTGCCGGACATATCGGCGAGCTCGGTTTCGGCTCGGCGCTCTTTTATACCTACCTGTGCATCGACCGCGATCGCCTGCTGGAAAACCTCAACGGCGACGAACCGCTTCTGGCGAAAACGCTACGGGCGCTGGGTGAGTGCGCGCTGAAAATCTCGCCCACCGGCAAACAAAATAGTTTCGCCTCCCGCGCGTACGCCAGCTGGGCGCTCGCCGAGAAAAGCACGGAACAGCCGCGCTCGCTGGCGGCGGCATTCTGGGAGCCGGTGACCGGTCACGATCAGCTCGAAGAGGCGGTGCGCCGCATCACCACGCTTCGCGACAACATGAATAACGTTTATGGCGGCGACGCGATGCCGTGCGCGATGCTGCATGGCGTTAAAGGGGAAGGTTCCGTCGCGCAGCTGCTGGATTTTATCAGCGCATAAGGGGCGACAATGAACCGCTATCTTATTTTCCAGCTCCAGGGGGCGATGGCCTCCTGGGGAGAGATTGCCGTCGGCGAGGTGCGCCATACGCGCGCGCTGCCGGGGCGCTCGGCGCTGCTCGGGCTGCTTGCCGCCGCGCTCGGCATCCGGCGTGACGACGACGCGGCGTTAAATGCGCTGAATGCGCATTATCAGTTTATCGTCTGCGCCGGGAAATTAAGCGCCTGGGCGCGGGACTACCACACGGTGCAGGTGCCGCGCGAAGCCCGCAAGGTGCGCTATGTCACCCGTAAAGATGAACTGCGCGACGCGCAGATGCTCGAAACGACGCTTTCCCGACGCGATTACTACGCCGACGGCTACTGGCTGGTCGCCGTCGCGGCGACGCCCGGCGCGCCTTATACGCTTGAGGCCTTACAGACGGCGCTGCGCGCGCCGGTCTTTCCGCTTTACCTTGGCCGCAAAAGCCACCCGCTCGGGCTGCCGCTCTGGCCGCAACTGTGCGAAGGCGAGGCCGCCATAGTGCTGCGTGAGGCGCAGACGCGCTACGGCGCGGCATTGCGCGAGCTCAGCCCGGCGCTGAAAGCGCTCGCGCAGTTTCATCCACACCTCTGGTGGGAAGGCGATCACGATGGCCTCACGGCGGATGAGATTCAGATCTGGCGCGATCAGCCGCTCAGCCGTCGGCGCTGGGATTTCGACATCCGGACGGTAAAACAAGGACGACTGACGCAGGAGGCGACATGTATCTCTCAAAAATAACGCTCCCCACCGCCAGGCTTACGCCGGAGCGGCTGATGGAGATGATGGCGCGCGGCGAATATGTCATGCACCAGTGGTTGTGGGAGTTGTTCCCCGGTGTGGCGCAGCGTCAGTACCTCTACCGGCGCGAGACGCTGCAAAACGGCTTTTGTTTTTATTTGTTGTCCGCCAGCGCGCCCGAGCGCACGCATCCGCTGTTTGAGATTCAGACGCGCCCGTTTGCCCCAGCGCTTGATGAAGGCGCCGCGCTGCGTTTTACGCTGCGGGCTAATCCGGTCGTCACCCGCAACGGTAAACGGCACGATGTGCTGATGAACGCCAAACGCGAGGGAAGACCTTTCTCGCAACGCAGTGAAGTGTGGGAGAAGCAGGAGCAGGCTGCGCTGGCGTGGCTCGTCGCGCAGGGCGAGAAAGGCGGCTTTCGTCTCTCGCAGGCTTGCGTCGCGGCATATCGTCAGCAGCAGGTCGTGAAGAAACGCGGCGAGTTGATTCAGTTCAGCACGGTCGATTATGAAGGCGCGCTTACTGTGACCGATCCGGCGCAATTTATGGCGCGGCTTCACGAGGGTTTTGGCAAGTGCCGGGCCTTTGGCTGCGGGCTGATGCTCATCAAACCGGGCGACGGGGCATGAGTTTTGTTCCGCTCAATCCGATTCCGCTTAACGATCGCACTTCGATGATTTTCCTCCAGTACGGTCATCTCGACGTACTGGATGGCGCGTTCGTGCTGGTGGATAAAACCGGCGTGCGCACGCATGTGCCGGTGGGCGCTATCGCCTGCATCATGCTGGAGCCGGGCACGCGGGTCTCTCACGCGGCGATCAGGCTGGCGTCGCAGGTCGGTACGCTGCTGGTATGGGTGGGCGAAGCGGGTGTGCGCCTTTATGCCTCTGGTCAGCCGGGCGGCGCGCGTGCTGACAAGCTGCTTTACCAGGCGAAGCTGGCGCTTGATGAGACGTTGCGCCTGAAGGTGGTGCGCAAAATGTATGAGCTGCGTTTTGGCGAGCCGCCGCCAGCGCGCCGGTCAGTCGAACAGCTGCGCGGGATCGAAGGCGCGCGGGTGCGCCAGACTTACGCTCTGCTCGCGAAACGCTACGGCGTGAAATGGCATGGACGTAGTTACGATCCCAAAGACTGGGAAAAGGGCGATGTGGTGAACCAGTGCATCAGCGCAGCGACTTCCTGTTTATACGGTATCAGCGAGGCGGCGATACTGGCGGCGGGTTACGCGCCCGCCATCGGTTTTATTCACAGCGGCAAGCCGCTCTCGTTTGTTTACGACATTGCGGACATCATCAAATTTGATGCCGTAGTGCCGAAAGCATTCGAGATAGCCGCCCGCCACCCGGAACAACCGGATCGCGAAGTGCGTCTGGCGTGCCGGGATATTTTTCGTAGCGAAAAGCTGACCGGCAAGCTTATCCCGCTGATTGAAACCGTGCTGGCCGCCGGTGAAATCGAACCGCCGCAGCCTGCGGCAGACATGCTGCCGCCAGCGATTCCACAAGCCGATTCGCTGGCGGAAGCCGGTTTCAGGAGCCGCTGATGAGTATGCTGGTGGTCGTGACGGAAAGCGTCCCGCCCAGGCTTCGCGGGCGACTCGCCATCTGGCTGCTGGAGCTGCGCGCCGGGGTTTACGTGGGGGACGTGTCGCGCCGGGTGCGTGAGATGATCTGGCACCAGATTGCTGAACTGGCGGAGGAGGGCAATGTGGTGATGGCCTGGGCCACTAATAATGAATCCGGCTTCGATTTCCAGACGTACGGCGTTAACCGACGGATTCCGGTGGATTTAGACGGCCTGCGGCTTGTTTCGTTTTTACCCTTGCAAAATCAGTAGGTTAATGGTTCTTTAATAATATGAGATTGTAAACCAAACGTTGGTAGGATGTTGACTGCCAAAAAAACGTAATGAATACAGTAGGGTAGATTTAGAGTGTTCCCCGCGCGAGCGGGGATAAACCGGCGACGAGATGGTTTCCGAAACCTATCACGGCGTGTTCCCCGCGCGAGCGGGGATAAACCGGTAAAACGTGTATGCAATATCACTTTTCACCCGTGTTCCCCGCGCGAGCGGGGATAAACCGTTACTGCGTATTTTTTGAATCAGGCCCATTTCGTGTTCCCCGCGCGAGCGGGGATAAACCGTAGACAAAGGCAATAAGATCGAGTTTCCCACTGTGTTCCCCGCGCGAGCGGGGATAAACCGTAGTCGGCCTGGCGTCCGGGAAAATTACCCTCGTGTTCCCCGCGCGAGCGGGGATAAACCGGAAGAACCCGGCAGACATTAAGGCGCAATACCGTGTTCCCCGCGCGAGCGGGGATAAACCGAGCGGCATCTTCCTTACAGTGCGAGAATTGGCGTGTTCCCCGCGCGAGCGGGGATAAACCGCAAATTTCTGAGCGCATCAATAAACGTTTCGAGTGTTCCCCGCGCGAGCGGGGATAAACCGTGAATATTCTTGCGGGGTCTCAGATTTGAAAAGTGTTCCCCGCGCGAGCGGGGATAAACCGGTGCATAAGGTGCGAGCGATCTCCTGTTGGTCGTGTTCCCCGCGCGAGCGGGGATAAACCGGCTATCGTCACCTCTGCGGTAGCGCTTAAACAGTGTTCCCCGCGCGAGCGGGGATAAACCGAATACCCGCAGGTCAGACAAAAAATCAACAGCGTGTTCCCCGCGCGAGCGGGGATAAACCGCGCTTCCAACTAAACCTTGAGGCGCTCGCAGCGTGTTCCCCGCGCCAGCGGGGATAAACCGGTTTTAACGTTGGAAAGAAGAACATCATAGAGGTGTTCCCCGCGCCAGCGGGGATAAACCGCTGAACATAGGTTCACTGCAATCATCATTCACGTGTTCCCCGCGCCAGCGGGGATAAACCGAGCTAACTTCAACCCGTGCGGCGACGCCGTCGGTGTTCCCCGCGCCAGCGGGGATAAACCGGGATTACCGCGCCGTCAGACCACTTATCATACGTGTTCCCCGCGCCAACGGGGATAAACCGTTGATAATCAGGTTTCGCGGCTGCAGGCGCCCGTGTTCCCCGCGCCAGCGGGGATAAACCGCTTCTGCTGATACTCCGCCTTAATCGCTTTGCGTGTTCCCCGCGCCAGCGGGGATAAACCGCGCGAGCTTCGCCTTTACCAGTGGGTGAAGGAGTGTTCCCCGCGCCAGCGGGGATAAACCGGTCTTCGGTTTTGCTGCGGCCGGTAATGCTGGGTGTTCCCCGCGCCAGCGGGGATAAACCGCCTGTTTTCTCTAACTGATTACGAGCCACGCCGTGTTCCCCGCGCGAGCGGGGATAAACCGCCATGCTCAGTGCGGCAGCGGGTTTAGTTGCGGTGTTCCCCGCGCGAGCGGGGATAAACCGCACTCGCCGCATGCGTAGGTTTCATCCGGCTCGTGTTCCCCGCGCGAGCGGAGATAAACCGCTGAAAATTAACGACTCTTACGCAATGCAGACGTGTTCCCCGCGCGAGCGGGGATAAACCGTTCGTTGACACCGACGGCAACGTAATCACCACGTGTTCCCCGCGCCAGCGGGGATAAACCGGTCTGTTCAAAACTGGACGATTTCGCGCCAGCGTGTTCCTCGCGCCAGCGGGGATAAACCGGGCCGGAGGAGAGTTACAGCGAGTACAACCGTGTGTTCCCCGCGCCAGCGGGGATAAACCGGTATTAACGACCTTTTAAACATACCCGGCGTCGTGTTCCCCGCGCCAGCGGGGATAAACCTGGCAGGGCGACGATGTGGCCGGGTTTGAAAACGTGTTCCCCGCGCCAGCGGGGATAAACCGGTATCCCAATTCATAGCTATGAAGGTGCCAGCGTGTTCCCCGCGCCAGCGGGGATAAACCGCGTCCAGCAGAGACAGCAGAAACGGCAGCAGTGTGTTCCCCGCGCCAGCGGGGATAAACCGTAAACCTGGCACGCGAGCGCGCTGGCGCTGAAGTTTTCCCCGCGCGAGCGGGGATAAACCTCATCCGTTTAGGCTTCTTTCTGCACCACCAGCGGTTCCCTGCTGCGGCGGATGCGCTTCGCTTACCCATCCTACAGGCGCAGATCTTCATGCCCGGTGGGTGCGCTTCGCTTACCCACTCTACGGGCGCGCATTCTCATGCACCCGTTTTACAAAACCTTCACTACGCCTGCTCCGATTGAGCAATAAACCGGCATCCGGCGCGCGTTGGGTTGCAATCGCCAGGGGCAACAGACATAATGCGCCTGCGCGTTTAACGACGCTCTCAATGGGGGCCCTGTTGGTTCTCCCGCAACGCTACTCTGTTTACCAGGTCAGGTCCGGAAGGAAGCAGCCAAGGCAGATGACGTGTGTGCCGGGATGTAGCTGGCAGGGCCCCCACCCATTTCAGGCTCCTGTGCCGCGACAACCTTCTTCGATTCGCCTGGTTTTAAGCATCCGCTTCTGCGTTTTCCTGCTACTCCCACAGCTATTTATTTCCACGATCCCGCCAGGATTATTTTATTCTGTAGTTTAAAATTAATTATACTGTCATTTATCTGTCATCTTATTGTCATAATCAACAGACCGATATCTCATTTTTAAAACGTCTTTTTATAAGTAAGAGCTTAACGCTGGATCTTAATAATCAATTGAGGTATTAAATAGCTCTCATCTGAAAAGAAAGGAATTTTCTATGACTGCTGCGGTGCTTAACGTAAAAATAAATACGGATCTTAAAGAAAAGCTTCGTCAGTATGCTGAGCAACACAGTGAAACGCTCAGCGCCGCCACAGAAAAACTGCTGCTCAAAGCGTTGATGCTCAATGATGAAGACGATGCGGTGAACAGCGAAGAGATCGACAGTCAGCATACCGAAGAAGAAGATGTATCCCCACTTTCTGTAAAAGAAATCAAAGCGCTACGTAAACTGCTGAAGAAAAGAAAATGAAAGACTCCTCTTTATCTGGCACGGCTTCAACCTACCGGGAAGCCTGTGAGCTGTTGCGTTCAGGTTATGTCAAACATGTCCGTCTGTGCTGGGATGTCGGCAGCGATGAGTTTTTTCGCATCGCGTCAGACTGGTGCGACGCGGGTGCAAAAATAAAAAAAGAGGGCGATGCGTTCGTCATTTCCCTGAAAGGTTTTCCGGTTCCGCGCCAGCATTAATTTCCGCCTGCTCAATGCGTCATGAATATATCATCCGCGTGACACGGCGCTGTTACAAAGCGCCGTCATTATCGTTCGCATAATAAAATGATACGCCTCACCATCTCAAATTATGTGCAGTCACGGATGACCGTTTTTTATGGCGAGCCGGAAGGCTCGTCATCTGTTTTTTTCTCTTCTTTCAGACTCACCTTAATCGCCGCACTGTCACACCAGCCCACGGGCGAGTGGGGCGCGCGTCTCCATTAACTGCTGCCAGAGCGGCTGCAACCGGCCAAACGCCTCTTCCAGCTGTTCCGTTTCAAGCGTAAACGGCATCCGCAGAAAGCGTTCGAAAGCGCTATCCACGCCAAAGCGGTTGCCCGGCCCAAGATGAATGCCGAGCCCTTCGGCGCTGGCCGCGAATCGCGTCGCCAGCGGGCGCGGCAGCTCGACCCAGAACGATAACCCGCCTTGCGGCAAGGTCGCGCGCCACTGCGGAAAATAGCGCTGCATGGCGTCAAGACATGCATCGCGGCGCGCTTTTAACGCGGCGCGGCGCGGCGGCAGAAAGTGCGGCGACGCCTCGATAAGCGTAGCGACGGCAAGTTGTTCCAGCAGCGGCGAGCCGAGATCGAGCGTATCACGCATCTGAATCAGCGAGGCGATAGTGCGCGCGCTGGCGCGTATCCAGCCGAGCCGCAACCCGCCCCAGAAGCTTTTACCTGCGGACCCGAGCGTGATGACCCCATCCTGCGCATCGAAAGCCGCGAGCGGCGGCGGCGGGGCGTCTTCATACCAGAGATCGACCATGGTTTCGTCGATGACCAGCGTCGTGCGGCTGGCTGTGGCTGCGGCTGCAACGCGCTCACGGGTCGCGGCGTCCATACAGTAGCCGGTGGGGTTGTGATAATCAGGAATGAGGTACGCGAGGCGAGGCGACGTCTGGGCAAAGGTGGCCGCCAGCCCGTCCGGGTCCCAGCCCTGGCCCGCCAGCGATACCGGCACCGGGCGGCATGACGCCCCGCGGATGGCGGCGAGGGCGAGCGGGTACGTGGGATTATCGACCACCACCCGGTCGCCGGGGCCGGTCAGCAGCCGCAGAACCAGCGCAAAACCGCTCACCGCGCCGTTGACCAGCATCACCTGATCGGGAGTGGTGGGCAGGCCGCGCGCGCCGTAGCGGGCGGCGATGGTTTGACGCAGGCGCAGCAGTCCCTGCGGATCGTAGCCGGTATGGCCGAGATAGTCCGGTAGCTGCGCCACGGCCCGCTGGCAGGCTGCTAACACCTCCGGCCCCGCGCTCAGCGCGGCGGTGGAGAGATCGAGCGCGCCGCCGCTGCCGGTCAGCGTGGGCACCGAGGCGCTGGCGGGCAGGGCGATCGCGGAGCCTGCGCCGTGGCGGCTTACCAGAAAGCCTTCATCACGCAGCAGCCCCAGCGCGCTCGCCACCGTCGTGCGGCTGACGCCCAGCGCGCCGGCCAGCTCACGTTCGCCCGGCAGACGGCTCGCGAGCGGCAGGCGTCCGTCCAGAATGATGAGGCGCAATGCCTGCGCCAGCTGACGATAGACCGGCTGACGAGAATGCTCCTGCTGCCAGCGGCCAAGCAGGCGCAGCAGCGACGCGGTGCCGGTGCGACGAGGTGTCATAAGCAGTCCACTTTGTTGAAACTGGACCTTAATCTTACGGCCACTGGCCTTAAAGTAGAAGCCAGATTACGGGTGAGGAAAAAAGTATGTGGCGTCGTTTAGTTCAGTTGTATGTCGGGCTTGCGCTGTATGGCGTATCGACCGCAATGTTCGTTCGGGCCAATCTCGGCACCGATCCGTGGAATGTGTTTCACGTCGGTCTGGCGCGGCTGCTGTCGCTTAATCTCGGCATGGTAATAATCGGCGTTGGCGTGCTGGTGCTGCTCTTGTGGGTGCCGCTGCGCCAGAAACCGGGCCTTGGCACAATCAGTAACGTCATTATGATTGGGCTGGCGGCAGATGCGGCGCTGGCCGTGCTGCCTGCGCCGTCCTCGCTTGCGCTGCGCTGCGGGCTGCTTGCCGCGGCTGTCGTGCTGAATGCGCTGGCGACCGGCATGTATATCGGCGCGGGGTTTGGCGCCGGGCCGCGCGATGGTCTGATGACCGGTATTAACGCCCGTACCGGCTGGTCGGTGCGCAGCGTACGGACGGCGATTGAAGTTTCCGTCCTGCTGGCAGGCTGGGCGATGGGCGGCACGCTGGGAATTGGCACGGTGGTGTATGCGCTGGCTATCGGGCCGCTTATTCAGCTCTGCCTGCCGTGGTTTCAGACGCGGCGCGTAAAGCCTGACGCGCCGGCCGTCGCGGCGGCGGAAAAAGGGTGAGTCGCCTTTTTGCCGTGTTGCGTTATGCTGAGCGTTTCCGCTGATGAGGAATTGCCATGTCGAACCCTGCAACGTTACGCGCGCGGCCCGCGATCCACTGGAGCAGCGACGCGCTGGCCGCGCTGCTGTGCCGCTGTTTTGATGGCTATCTGGTGCCGTTCCAGCTGGACGGCGCAGCATTCGCTTATCGCTTCGGCGCAGAGAATGTTTGCCTGAACGCCAGCCGCGTCTGGCTTGAAGGCGAGAATGTCGTCGCGCTGGCGCTCATTGCCCGGCGCGGCTGGCGCAGTCGTCTGGCGGCGTTCGCCATTCATCCTGACTGGCGCGGAAAAGGCGTGGGTAAAACGCTGATGATGCAGTTGCTGGACGAAGCCCACGAGCGCGGCGAGAAAAGCATGACGCTTGAGGTGATTGTCGGTAATGACGCCGGCCAGGCGCTGTATGAGCGCGTAGGGTTTGCGTGCGAGAAAACCCTGGTCGGTTTTCAGGCTCATAGCCCGACGGCGTTTGTGAATACCCAGGCGCTGATCCCCTGCGATCCCGGTGACGTGGCGCAGCGCATGGCGGCGCAGGCGGAAGCGTTCGCGTGGCTGATGGCGCCGGAAACGGCGCAGGCGCTGCCGGGCGTAGGGGTTTCACTGGATAATCAGGCGTTCGCTATTGTGGCGACCGGTTTTGCCCAGCCGCAACTGCGCGCGCTGTGGGTGGCGCCGCAGGCGCGGCGTGAAGGGCGCGCCCGACAATTATTGTCGCTGCTGCATGAGCGCTTTGCGGGGTTAACAACGCCGGTGGCGGTCGATCAGCGCCTGGCGCCGCTCTTTGAGCAGAGCGGTTTTCGCATTCAGCCGGTGCGTCAGTATGAAATGCGGCATTCGCTTACGTAACGCCGTGCGCGTTGCACCAGGCGATAAACACCTCGGCGGGCAGCGCTTTGCTGTAGAGCCAGCCCTGGGCGTACTGCACGCCATGTTTGCGCAGCCACAGCGCCTGGCTCTCGCTCTCCACCCCTTCGGCCACCATCTCAAGCCGCAGCGTTTTCGCCATTTCGATAATGTGCGGCGTAACGGTTTTGTACTCCAGCGCATCGACAAATGATTTATCGATTTTCAGGATATCGACATCAAGATCTTCCAGATAACTCAGGCTGGAGTAGCCGGTGCCGAAGTCATCGATGTAAATCTTATGGCCCGCCGCGCGCAGGCGCGCAATGACCGGGCCGCTGAGCGCCGGATCGGCGAAGCCGCGCTCGGTGATTTCCAGCGCCAGCTGGTGTGGGGCGACGCCGTGCTGCGTCAGGGCCTGGCTGAACATATCGACAAAGTGCGGATCATGCAGATCGAAGGCTGAAATATTAATGGAGATGTGCTGTTGCGGATGCGCGCGCAGCCAGTCGCCAAGATCGGTCAGCACGTTATGCACAATGCGGCGCGTCAGCGGGCCGATAAGCCCGGTCTGTTCGGCAAGCGGAATAAAGATATCTGGCGTTAACATACTGCCGTCCGGCTGAGGCCAGCGGATCAGCGCTTCTGCGCCGGTGGGGCGTCCATCCGCCAGCCGGATAATCGGCTGGTAGTGCATTACCAGTTCATTGTTTTTAATGCCGTCCTGCAGACGATAGCGCGGCGACTGCAAACGCCTTAACAGGCGCAGCAGCCAGAACGCTATCGCGATGCTGAAAAGAATCCCCGCTGGCATCCAGATAAGCTGAAGCTTGCGGATTTCCGCCGTCTGCGGCGCCTGGGACGCCCAGGCCACTACGGCAATCCCGGCGCGCGGCTCGCGGTGTATCAGATAGATATTATCTGCATACTCGATTTTACTGGCGCCGCTTTCACGCGCCATTTCCCAGACGGTTTTATCAAAGGGGCCGCTACTGGTCAGCACCCGGTTACGCGGCAGCCCGATGATGGCCGTGTTAATGGGCCAGGCGCTGAAGGGGATCAAATCGATAAACGAGCTGGGATCGATAAGCACCATGTGCGGCCCATGGGCAATCATCACCATCGGTATCGATAGCCCTATATCGTTCTGCGTGCTGTACCAGATATCGTAATTGTCGCGGTTGATCCATGTCGGCGGCGGTAGCGGTCTTGAGGTGCTGCGGCCCACCAGCGATGAACAGAGGGGCGTATTGTCCTTCAGATAGACCACTTCCTGGACATGGCGAAACACAAATGAGGTACGCCGCATCGCCTGTAAATGCGCATCGCTGCATGGTTCGCCGGTGAAGCTATTGATTTTGGCGAGCGCGGCTTTCGCCTGCTGCAAGATTTCATTGGTGCGGATCAGCGTGCGTTCGGTATAGGCGTCCAGCTCCATCATAAAATGCTGTTCCGCCTGGTGCCGGGCGAGCCAAAAACTGAACGCGACAGGCAGCAAAACGCTGAGTAACAGCACGCCTGTTACTATTTTGATCAGTTTTGCGATAGTCACGATGGCTGCCTGCCCTGATGTATAAAAAGTGCCGGGGTACTTCTAGCGTAGTGGGGGATAATGGCTTTTGCGACGGCACGCCGCATTGATTTTGCTTAGGGTTAGGGCAAAAAAAAGAACGGGCGCAGCATTGACGGCTGCGCCGTAACGAGGGAATGTCAGCGCCGGTGCGCGAGACGCCGCACCAGTTGGTCGCCGAGCGTCTGTACGCCCTGCACCAGCGCCACCAGAATCAGCACCGTGGCGGCCATCACTTCATTATTAAAACGCTGATAACCGTAACGGATAGCTAAATCGCCAAGCCCGCCGCCGCCGATGACTCCGGCCATCGAGGAAAAGCCTATCAGCATTACCACCGTGAGCGTCACGCCTGCCAGCAGCGCAGGCAGCGCCTCCGGCAGCAGCGCTTTGCTTATCACATGCCAGGCGTTGCCGCCCATCGAGACGATCGCCTCGGCGCGCCCGTGATCGACTTCATCCAGCGCGTTTTCCACCACGCGGGCGAAAAAGGGAAACGCCCCGATCGTAATCGGCACCACGGCGGCCGTGCTGCCAAGCGTGGTGCCGATGATAAGGCGCGTCAGCGGGATCAGCGCAATCAGCAGCACGATAAAGGGCAGCGAACGTCCGATGTTAATCACGCCGCCCAGCACGCTGTTGAGCCGCGGCTGCGGGAGCACGCCGTCGCGCCGGGTGATAAACAGCACCACGCCGACCGGCAGGCCGATAAGCACCGTAAAAAGCGCCGCCAGGCCGACCATATAGAGCGTCTCCAGCGTGCCCTGCGCCAGCAGCGGCCAGAGATCCTCAAGGCTCATGCCACGTCGCACCATATTCTCTCCTCCACGCCGTGACGGCGTAAAAACGCCTGCCAGGCGGCGTTATCGCGCACAAGCGTCTGACGCAGCACCGACCAGGGCGCGGTTAACAGATCTGCGAGCCTGCCGCCCTCCACCAGACGCCCGTCCTCCAGCAGCGCCGCGTGATCGCAGATGGCTTTAACCACCTCAAGCTCATGCGTAATCAGCACGATAGTCAGCCCCAGCTGGCGGTTGATATCGGCAAGCAGCGCGAGGATGGAGGCGGTCGTCTCCGGGTCGAGCGCGCTGGTGGCTTCATCGCACAGCAGCACGTCCGGGCGCGCGGCCAGCGCGCGGGCGATACCCACGCGCTGTTTCTGCCCGCCGGAAAGACGCGAGGGAAAGGCGTCGGCTTTATCCGTAAGCCCTACCAGATCCAGCAGCTCCGCCACCCGCAGGCGGCGCTCCGCGCGGGAGACGCCCGCGATTTCCAGCGGTACCGCCACGTTGTCCGCTACCGTGCGCGCATGGAGCAGATTAAAGTGCTGAAACACCATCGCGGTGCGCTGCCGGTGCTGGCGCAGCGCGCGGTCATCAAGGCGGGTAATATCCGTGCCGTTCATCAGGATACGGCCTGCCGTTGGCCGCTCCAGCAGATTAAGACAGCGCAGCAGCGTGCTTTTGCCTGCGCCGCTGCGTCCCAGAATCCCGTACACCGCGCCCTGAGGAATGGCGAGCGAGACGTCGTCCAGCGCCGGGCGGCCCTCTCCGGCGTAAGTTTTGCTCAGCCCGTCAAGCGTTATCATGACTGCGGCGCCGCGACCGGGATCACCGAGCCGTTGTAATGCTGGCGAATAAATTCCGCGACCTGCGGCGACTGTAAATCTTTCGCCAGCGCTTTGATGCGCGGATCGCTTGCCAGCGCCGGGGTAGTTACCAGCAGGTTGGCGTAAGGGTTATGGTCGGCGCGCTCCAGCCCCAGCGCGTCTTTCGCAGGCGTCAGGCCCGCTTCCAGCGCGTAGTTGCCATTGATCACCGCCAGATCGACATCATCGAGCGAGCGCGGGATCTGCGGCGATTCGATTTCGAGGATCTTCAGCTTTTT
This sequence comes from Cronobacter turicensis z3032, assembly GCA_000027065.2. Classification (NCBI taxonomy): domain Bacteria; kingdom Pseudomonadati; phylum Pseudomonadota; class Gammaproteobacteria; order Enterobacterales; family Enterobacteriaceae; genus Cronobacter; species Cronobacter turicensis. The sequence goes on from FN543093.2 coordinate 1,142,009, forward strand.
CGGGTTATCGCGAATATCTTTCGGCGTGGCGAGGCTGCTTGCCGGATCGCTAAAGCCCGCCTTCAGCGTAATCAGCCCCTGGTTTTGCAGCAGGAACAGCGCGCGGCTCAGGTTAGTGACGTTATTGGGCACCGCCACCGTGGCGCCTTCCGGCACCGCTTTCAGATCTTTATATTTCCGCGAATAGATGCCAAGCGGCTCGACATGCACCGTGGCGGCGACCGCGAAGGTCTTGCCGAGCGCTTTTTCCTGATCCTTCAGGTAGGGCAGGTGCTGGAAATAGTTGGCGTCCACGTCGCCGTTCGCCAGCAGTTCGTTGGCGTTAACGCCGCTGGTCAGTTCCACGACGTTAAGATCGAGCTTCGGATCGAGCTTTTTAATGTAGTTAAGGATTTCGGCGTGCGGCACCGGATCGGCGGCGATACGCAGCGGCTCGGCGGCCTGTAAACCCGCGGAAATCAGCAGCGCCAGCCCGGCCAGCGTCATAGTGGCTTTCTTCATTTTGCTTTCCTTAGTAAGGGATCAGGCGATCAGTTCGTGGCTTTCGCGCAGCACGTCGCGGTAGTAACGTTCGGCGACATCAGGATGCGAGCGCAGGCGGCCTTTTAAGTAGTTCCAGCCGACATCCCGCAACAGTGGGTTGCGCGGATCGCTTTGCGGGCCGTGCGCCTCGCGCGCCAGCGCCGGCGGCAACGGGTAGACCGGCACTACGCCGTCCAGCCGCGCGCCCAGGAAAAAGGCGATGGAGAGACGTTCTTTATCCGCGGGCGGCGACACGACGCGATGCACTGTGGCGCGCAGATAACCGTTGGTGGCAAGCTCCAGCAGTTCGCCGATGTTTACCACAAAGCTGCCCGGCAGCGGGGCGGCGTCAATCCACTCATCGGGTGTGACTTCCACCTGCAAGCCTTTTTGCTGATCCTGCAACAGGAAGCTTAAGAAACCGGAATCCTTATGCGCGCCCACGCCCTGCGAACTCCCGGTGTTCTGCTGGCCGGGATAGCGGATGAGCTTGATATGTTCGTTGGGCTGCTCGCCGTAGAGCGTGTCGAAGGCGTCAGGGGAGAGTTGCAGAGCTTCTGCGAAGGCGCGCAGCAGACGCAGCGCCATCTGCGCCATATCCCGCTGAAAACGCAGCAGTGTTGGCCTGAGCGACGGCTGCGCGGCGGGCCAGAGGTTCGGCCCTTGTAACCGCCGCCACGACGGGGCGTTTGGGGAAAGCGCCAGCGCCGGGCGCTCGGCGCCGATATCAAACTGCTCGCGCCAGTCCGGCTTGCCGCGTGTCAGTTCCGCCGCCGCGCGGTTATAGCCGCGAAAATGCGGCGAGTGGATCATCGCCACCTGCGCTTTCTCTTCGTCCGGCAGCGCGAAGAACTGCCGCGCTTCGCGCTGGACATCCTCCAGCAGTCGGGTGTCGACGCCGTGATTCACGACATAGAAAAAGCCAATATCACGTGCGGCGTAGCGCAGATGATCGAGAAATGCGGCGCGGTCGGCCGGGCCTGCGTTAAGCCTTCCGAGATCGAGAATCGGCAGGGTAAGGGGTAATGCTGTGCTCATGGGGCGCTCCGTTAGCAAAAGAAAATAACAGTCGGTTATCCGCAAACAGACCCGGCACAACAACAGCGCTGGCGCATGGGGGCTCTCCTTTATTTGATGCCATAACGTCACCCTGCCTGAAAGACGTCCGCGCGCCCAATATCGTTCTTTTCTGATTTATAACCTTATGGGGTAAAAAGGATTTCTGCCTGGCGCATAAGTAATTATTTCAAAATGTTTCATGGAAAAACGGATTTGTTTTATCCGTCAATGAGTTAAATTTTTGTTAATTTTCTAACATGCATTTCGCCTTCAAGTTTACCGCTGCGCTGCCGTTGTCCTGAAAGAAGAACCCTCTGATCCTTTCCAGGTGAATAACAATGCTAAAAACAACGCAAGCCAGGTTTATCTTTTTACTCTGTCTGTTTCTTGCTGCCCTGAGCGGCATTACCGCGCTGGTGATCCACTTTTTCGTGACGCCGGAAATTAAACGCACCGAAACGCGGCTTATCCGTTATGAAGTGGATAACGTAGCGTTCAGCATCGTTGAGCAGATGAACCGCGTGCAGGCGCAGATGCGCAGCGTGACGCAGAGCGTCGCGGCGATGCAAAGCGATGACATCGACCGTCTGTTGCCGGCGCTGGTGGATCAGTACCAGGACGTCAACGTCTTTGGCGGGGGCATCTGGCCGTTGCCGGAAAAACGCGAGGCGGGGCGCAATAAATTCAGTACTTTCTTTGCGCGCAACGCCAGCAATCAGCTCGAAGTGAACACGTACTGGAACTCCGACGCGGCGCCGAATTATTACGAACAGGTCTGGTATAAAGCGGGCCTGAACGCGCCCGCCAGCCACTGCGCCTGGGCGAACGCGTACCAGGATGACGCCAGCCCCCAGCCGCGCACCAACTGCGCAATGGTGATCACTAAAGATGGCCAGCCGTGGGGTGTGGCGACGATCGACGTGACGCTGGGCTTCTTTAATCAGCTGGCGAAACAGATGAACGACGCTATCTCCGGCCGCGTGCTGATCGTGGAAGCGGACGGCAAAATCGTCGGCGATGCCGATCAGGTGGGTAAAACCGCCAGCCTGAAGAAACTTGCCGATCTGGGCGATGATCCGATGGCGCAGACGGTGCAGAAAGCGCTTGGTACTTTCCGCCCTGGCGAGAAAACCGAGCAGGAGTATGAGCAGGATGGCGATTCGCATACCGTGATGCTGCAATCCATTAAGGGCAGCCCGTGGATTATCGCCGTTGACCTGCCGACCGCGCTGTTAACCGCGCAAACTGATACCATTCTGGCGCGCCTGAGCATGGTGCAGATCCCGATGCTGCTGTTGCTTCTGGGCGTGCTGGTACTGTTTATCCGTTCGCTGATGGGTAAACTCGCCGATCTTAACCGCAATATCAGTCGACTTTCCGCAGGCGGCGCGGATCTGACGCAGCGCCTTGAGCCAACCAGCAGCCCGGAATTCAACGCGATTATCGACAGCTTTAACGGCGTCATCGACTATCTGCAAACCATGCTGCGCCAGGTGAGTGATAGCGCCCGCGCGCTGTCGTCGGCCTCGCAGCAGATCTCGTCCGGCAACCAGGATCTTTCCGCGCGTACCGAAGATCAGGCAAGCTCCATTGAGGAGACGGCCGCATCCATGGAACAGCTCACCAGCACCGTACGTCAGAACGCCGATAACGCCGCGCATGCTAACGAACTGGCGCATCAGGCGTCCCAGGTGGCGGAGCGGGGCGGCAATGTGGTGCGCGAAGTGGTCAGCACCATGAGCGCTATCCAGAGTTCGTCCGGCAAAGTGGTGGATATTATCGCGGTGATCGACAGCATCGCCTTCCAGACCAATATTCTGGCGCTGAACGCGGCGGTGGAAGCGGCGCGCGCGGGCGAACAGGGCCGCGGCTTCGCGGTGGTCGCCTCTGAAGTACGCAGCCTGGCGCAGCGCTCCGCGCAGTCGGCACGTGAAATTAAACAGCTGATCGAAAATTCCGCCAGCAATATTGATGTCGGAACGAAGCTGGTGAATGACGCGGGCGCGACGATGGATGAGCTGCTGAGCGGCGTGCGCAACGTGACCACGCTGATGGGCGAAATCATGTCCTCCAGCCGCGAGCAGAGCGCGGGCATCTCGCAGGTGAACCTGGCGATTAACCAGCTCGACAGCGCGACGCAGCAGAACGCGGCGCTGGTGCAGGAAGTGTCGGCGGCGTCGCACTCCATGACCGAGCAAACGCAGCAGCTCGACCGCGTGGTGGCAGGTTTCCGCCTGTAAGTTATTACTCACTCCTTAAAAGCCGGCGTCTGATGCGCCGGCTTTTTCTTTTTACGCGTCCGGTTATGTCAGCCCCTTGCAATTTCAGCAGCGTCGCTTTACGATATTGTTATGTTATAACATATTAAGGAGCGAATGATGAAAGCTGATATCCATCCGCATTACCGTACCGTGGTGTTTCATGACACCAGCGCCAATGAATATTTCAAAGTCGGCTCGACTATCAAAACCGAGCGTGAAATCGAACTCGACGGCGAAACGTATCCGTATGTCACCATTGACGTGTCGTCCGCGTCGCACCCGTATTACACCGGGCGCCAGAAGACCATTACCACCGAAGGGAGCGCCGCGCGCTTCCAGCAGCGTTTCGGCCGTTTCTTTAACGATAAAAAGGCGTAAATCATGCAGGTGCTGAATTCGTTACGCAGCGCGAAGGCGCGCCACCCAGACTGTCAAATAGTCAGGCGCAAAGGACGGTTGTATGTGATTTGCAAAACGAATCCGCGGTTTAAAGCAGTGCAGGGAAGGAAAAAAGACGGTAAGCATCGCCCTCGTAAGAGGGCGATTTTCATTAGTGCGCCTGAGAGGCTGTCGCGGTATTCACCGGCGCGCTGGCAGCGCCCGCGTTTTTATCCAGTGAGTAGATATCGTAAAACGATAATGCTTTCTTACGTGTCAGCATTTTCTCAAGCTGCGCTTTTTGTTCGGCGCTCACACGCGGGGACGCCTGAATTTCTTCTATCAGACTCTCCGGCACGTCGCGGGTGTTATACCACTCACCGTTATAACAAACGCGCAGATCCAGCACGTCGATATCTTCATAGTGATAGCGCGGATTCACATCGAAAAAGAAAAAACCGTTTAACAACACAAACAGCACGACCAGCAGCCAGACCGAGCCTGCCAGCGTTTCTGACTGGAGCATCACCGCAAGCGTCGCCAGCCAGCCCAGATACATGGCGATAAACAAGCCCGGGTGCTTACGAATAAAGCTGATGCTAAAGCGCGGACGGTTGTCGCGCTTCTCTTCTTTGTTGAGTCGGTCAATCGTGGCCGTCAGCAGTCGCTGGATTTCAGTCATGCAAAACCTTCAGAATCTGTGTCGCGCAGGCGCGGGAAAGGGCATTTTAAGAGGCCGCCCTGTGCGAAAAAAGTAACAGACGGTCAACAAAAAACCATAACAGTTAACCGAAGCGGCGCTTAAAGGCGGCGAATGATCCGCGCCGGGTTGCCCGCCACCACGCAGTTCGCTTCTACGGAATGCGTGACCACGGCGCCGGAGCCGACGACCACGTTATCGCCAAGCGTAACGCCCGGGTTAATGATAGCCCGCCCGCCGATCCAGACGTTATCCCCGATGGTCACCGGTTTGGCAAACTCCAGCCCGCTGTTGCGCTCTGTCGGATCCAGCGGATGCGTGGCGGTATAAATATGCACGCCGGGCGCCAGCATGCAGTTAGCGCCGATACGCACCGGGCAGACATCCAGGATAACGCAGTCGAAATTGGCGTAGAAATTCTCGCCCAAGTAGATGTTGTAGCCGTAGTCGCAGCGAAAGGTTGGCTCAATGTAAGCGTTTCCCGCTTCGCCCAGCAGCGACTTCAGGATCGCCTGACGCTGTGCCTTTTCATCGGGCGCGCTGTGGTTGTATTCATGCAGCAGATGTCTCGCACGCACGCGATCCTCGCGCAGCTCCGGATCGTTCGGGCGGTAAAGCTCACCCGCAATCATCTTGCGTTTCTCTTCGCTCATGGCTGGTTTCGCTCAATTAATGGAAAGTCTGATAGTAGCCACTAAATGCGCCGCTGACTATTCACTGCATTTAAGGGGGGAAAGAGCGCAGGGGAGGAGCCATGTTAACGGAGGACATATCCGGTGTGGCACGCACAACGCGAATCGCTCGACACTAACATGGCGCCGACATTATCAAAAATGATAATCACATACAGAATAGCGGGAGATTAACGAACGAATTTCCACACAGACGTCGGGATTTTATCGTAAAGCTTATTCATGGTCAGTTCAGCCAGGCGATGATCCGCTGCTGAATAAAATACCGCCAGTTCGTTATCGGGCAATTCATATTTATTTTTTTCAATGACACGTTCCAGCGTGTCAATTGTCTGACAGCGTCTCAGTCGCATTAAATAATCGGTTTTGGTTAATGGTTTGGTCGTCATAATACACCTAAGTGATTGTTCTATTTTTAAAAAGACAAGCTCACAGGATTTTCTTTACTGGCGTTAATGAAACACCGAAAAAGCCTGTTTCCGGACTTGCGCCATTTTTGCAAATCTTGCGCATTGATACCGTAATTGCTGAAAAGCATAAAGGTATCGTCCAGATATTCATCCAATTGTTCAATGAGAGCGGTATCATCTTCATGCTTAATTTTATAATTAAGGCCGAAGCTGGCAATATGCTCAATCAGATCGTTCAGTTGCAGGTTAACGGCGGATGTGGGGTCGTTAACCCAGCCATGCTGGTTTTCGCCTAGCGTGGCGAGGCAATCATGATACAGGCTTTCGCAAAGAAATTTAAGCTGCGCTATATCATGACGTTTTGGTGAGTATTCGTCCATAACGTATCCCCTTTTTAGCGAAAAATTTTAGTCAACAGCACCGCAGGGGCAGATACACAACCAGTGTCCGGAGGCGAGGCGCTCCATTTTTAATCTACTTTTACTATAAAACACCCTGAGGATTTTTTCCTGGCACGATTACGAAAAATTACATTTCCGGTGTTAATCGCACATCAGCGCAGACTCTTTTACGCGAATCAATAAAGACAAGGTACGCAGACGCATTGAGAAAGAAAACTTAAGCTTTAAGTCTTAGTTTTACCTTAGTGTAAAACTTTCATTTATTCGCGCCTGAAGAATATTCTGTAATAAAGTCTTTTTCTGCATCAGATTAATCCCAATAAAATATTTCTAATGAAAAAAAGGCGAGCTAAAGGCGGAGATGATGATTTTTTGCGCGGGACGTTAAAAAGCGACGGGCAGAAAAAGGGTAAAAAAAAGGCCGCGTGAGCGGCCTTGTTTATTAGTGATGCTCAACCGGATGGCTGTGCTCAACATCATCATTCTTACGGCTGAAGCGGCGGCGAACCACCACGAAGAACACCGGAACGAAGAAGATAGCCAGGATGGTAGCGGTCACCATCCCGCCCATAACGCCAGTACCGACGGCGTTCTGCGCGCCGGAACCTGCGCCCGAGCTAATAACCAGCGGCATAACGCCGAGGATAAACGCCAGCGAGGTCATCAGGATAGGACGCAGACGCATACGTACGGCTTCAAGCGTCGCCTCTATCAGGCCTTTACCTTCTTTCTCCATCAGGTCCTTGGCGAATTCCACAATCAATATGGCGTTCTTCGCCGACAGGCCAATGGTAGTCAGCAGACCCACCTGGAAGTAAACGTCGTTGTTAAGCCCGCGCAGTGAGGCTGCCAGCAGCGCGCCGATAACCCCGAGCGGGACCACCAGCATGACCGAGAACGGAATCGACCAGCTCTCATACAGCGCCGCCAGACACAGGAACACCACGATAAGCGAAATCGCGTACAGCGCCGGCGCCTGGTTGCCGGACAGACGTTCCTGATAGGACATGCCCGTCCAGTCGTAGCCGATGCCGGTCGGCAGCTTGCTGGCAAGCTGTTCCATCATCGCCATCGCTTCACCGGTACTCTTACCTTGCACCGCCTGGCCCTGAATCTGCATGGACGGCAGACCGTTATAACGCTCCAGACGCGGCGAACCGTATTCCCAGTGAGAGGTCGAGAAGGCGGAGAATGGCACCATCTGTCCGTCTGAGCCGCGCACATACCAGTTGTTGATATCGCCCGGCAGCATACGGTATTGCGCCAGCGACATGACATACACCTTCTTCACGCGACCGCGGTCGATGAAGTCGTTGACGTAGCTGCCGCCCCACGCAGAAGCGAGCGTGGTGTTGATATCGCTGATAGAAACGCCCAGCGCCTGCGCTTTTTCCTGGTCGATATCGATTTTGAACTGCGGCGTATCTTCCAGGCCGTTCGGACGCACCTGCGAGAGGAGATCCGGGTGTTGAGCCGCTTCGCCCAGCAACTGGTTACGGGCCTGCGTCAGCTTGTCATGGCCGAGGTTACCCTGGTCGATAAGCTCGAAGTCAAAGCCGGTCGCCGTACCGAGTTCCACAATCGCCGGCAGGTTAAAGGCGAACACCATCGCATCTTTAATCTGCGAGAAGCGGGCCATCGCACGTCCGGTAATCGCCGGGACTTTGTTTTCCGCACCCGAACGCTCATCCCAGTTTTTCAGCGAGACGAACGCCAGACCGGTGTTCTGGCCGCGGCCGGAGAAGCCAAAGCCGTTAACGGTAAAGACGGAGTTAACGTTGGCTTTCTCCTGGGTGAGGTAGTAGTTGGTTACCTCATCCAGCACCTTCTGGGTACGCTCCTGCGTCGCGCCAGCCGGTAGCTGCGCCATCGTCAGGAAGACGCCCTGGTCCTCTTCCGGCAGGAACGAGCTCGGCAGACGGATAAACAGGAACGCCATCGCCACGACGATCAGCAGATAGAGCAGCAGATAACGACCGGTACTGCGCAGAATGTTGCCTACGCTGTCGGTGTAATGGTGCGTGCTCTTGTCGAACATGCGGTTAAACCAGCCGAAGAAGCCTTTTTTGCCTTCGCCGTGATCGCCTTTCGCGACAGGTTTGAGCATGGTGGCGCACAGGGCTGGCGTCAGGATCAACGCCACGATAACGGACAGCACCATCGCGGAAACGATAGTAATGGAGAACTGACGGTAAATCGCACCGGTCGAGCCGCCAAAGAATGCCATCGGGATAAATACGGCCGAGAGCACCAGCGCGATACCGACCAGCGCGCCTTGAATCTGACCCATCGATTTGCGGGTCGCTTCTTTGGGCGGCAGGCCTTCTTCGACCATGACGCGCTCGACGTTCTCCACGACTACGATGGCGTCATCCACCAGCAGGCCGATGGCGAGCACCATCCCGAACATCGTGAGGGTGTTTATCGAGTAGCCGAAGGCCGCCAGTATCGCAAAGGTACCGAGCAAGACGACCGGCACCGCAATGGTCGGGATAAGCGTCGCGCGGAAGTTCTGGAGGAAGAGATACATCACCAGGAACACCAGCACGATCGCTTCAACCAGCGTTTTCACCACTTCGAAAATAGAGATTTTTACGAACGGCGTGGTGTCATACGGGTAAACCACTTTCAGACCGCTCGGGAAGAACGGCTCAAGACCGGCAATGGTCTTACGCACGGCTTCCGCGGTATCCAGCGCGTTTGCGCCGGTCGCGAGTTTGATACCCAGACCTGCCGCCGGCTGGCCGTTGTAGCGCGCGATAATGTCATAGTTCTCGCCGCCGAGCTCAACCTTCGCCACGTCTCGCAGCAGCACGCGCGAACCATCCTGATTCACTTTCAGCAGAATTTTGCTGAACTCCTCGGCGGACGTCAGACGGGTCTGCGCGATAATCGAGGCGTTCAGCTGCTGGCCTTTCACCGGCGGCGTACCGCCAAGCTGACCGGCTGCCACCTGGGCGTTCTGCGCTTTAATGGCGCTGATCACATCCACAGGCGTTAACTGGAAGTTGTTCAGTTTGTTCGGGTCGAGCCAGATACGCATCGCGTACTGGGAACCGAAGAGCTGCACGTCGCCAACGCCCGTCGTACGGCTGATCGGATCTTTAATGTTCGCGCCCGCGTAGTCCGCGATATCTTCCTGCTTCATCGAACCATCGGTGTTGATAAGGCCCAACACCATCAGGAACGAGCTGGAGGATTTCTCGACGCTCACGCCTTGCTGCTGCACTTCCTGCGGCAGGAGCGGCATGGCGAGCTGCAGTTTGTTCTGCACCTGCACCTGCGCGATATCCGCGTCAGTGCCGGATTCGAACGTCAGCGTGATCTGCACCGTCCCCGAGGAGTCGCTGGTGGAGGACATGTACATCAGGCCATCGATACCGTTCATGTTCTGTTCGATAACCTGCGTCACGGTATCCTGCACCGTTTTCGCATCCGCGCCCGGGTAGGTCGCGTTAATCGTCACCGCTGGCGGCGCAATCGACGGATATTGCGCCACGGGCAGTTTCATAATGGACAAGCCACCTGCCAGCATGATGATGATGGCGATCACCCACGCGAAGATGGGGCGATCGATAAAAAACTTAGCCATGTTTTAACGGCTCCTGTTAACTCAAGACTGCGGTTGCTGTGACTGCGTCTGACCAGCGGCGCCGGATTGCTTCTGTTGCTGCTGGTTATCAGTCACTTCCTGCGCTTTGACCTGCGCGCCCGGGCGAACCTTCTGCAACCCGGAGATAATCACGCGATCGCCGGCTTTAACGCCGTCCGTCACGACCCACTTATCGCCCATCGCCTGGCCGACCGTCACCGGACGCACTTCCACCTTGTCGCCTTCGCCGACCACCATCACGGTCGCATCGCCGCGCGGGGTACGGGTTACGCCCTGTTGCGGCACCAGAATCGCGGTCGGGTTAACCCCTTCTTCGAGACGGGCGCGGACAAACATGCCCGGCAGCAGCGTGTGGTCAGGGTTCGGGAAAATCGCGCGCAGCGTAATGGAGCCCGTGGTCTGATCTACGGTCACATCGGAGAACTCCAGCGTGCCGTCCTGCGGATATTTCAGGCCGTCAGCCGTCGAGAGCGTCACTTTCGCTTTCCCGTTTTCCTGCTTCAGTTGGCCGCTCGCCAGCTCCTGCTTGAGGCGCAGGAAATCGTTGCTGGACTGGGTCACGTCAACATAGATAGGGTCAAGCTGCTGCACGACCGCGAGCGCCGTGGTCTGGCCGTTCTGCACCAGCGCGCCTTCGGTCACGTTCGATTTGCCGATACGACCGCTGATAGGGGAGGTCACTTTGGTGTACGCGAGGTTGATACGCGCGGTTTCTACCGCCGCTTTCGCTGCCACAACGGCGGCGTTAGCCTGCTGGGCTTCCGCCTGCGCATTGTCATAATCCTGCTTACTGATGTACTGCGTGCCGAGCAGTTTCTGATAACGGCTAAGCGTCACCTGCGCGATATTTGCGCTGGCCTGGGCTTTCGCCAGATCGCCTTTCGCACTTTCGTAAGAGGCCTGGTAAGGCGCCGGGTCGATTTGATAAAGCGACACGCCCGCTTTGATTTCGCTGCCTTCTTCAAAATTACGCTTGAGAATAATGCCGCTGACCTGGGGCCGAACTTCCGCCACACGATAAGCGAGGGTGCGCCCCGGAAGTTCAGTTGTGATTTGCAGAGGTTCGCTTTTCAGCGTCACCACACCCACTTCGGGCGCCTGGGGCGCTTGTTGCTGAGCCTGTTCACCGTCACATCCTGTAAGCGCAAAGCTGCCTGAGAGCATCAGAACGACCGCCAGAGGCGTGAACCCTCTGTTTTTGTTCATATCTAAACCTCGAGTGTTCGATTCCAAAAAATGACCAATGGATCAAATGTCCGCAAACCCATTGCTGCGTTTATAGTGTCGTCATGCTATGGTACATACATACAAAAATGTATGTAAGTCTGACTCCTGTAAATTCACCGACCTATGGCACGAAAAACCAAACAGCAGGCCCTGGAGACGCGTCAACACATTCTGAATGTGGCGATTCGCTTGTTCTCGCAACAGGGTGTGTCAGCCACGTCGCTGGCGGACATCGCCCAGGCGGCGGGCGTAACGCGAGGCGCCATTTACTGGCATTTCAGGAACAAGTCGGATTTATTTAGCGAAATCTGGGAATCATCAGAGGCCAGCATTGGCGATCTTGAAAATGAGTATCGGGCAAAATTCCCAGACGATCCACTCTCTGTATTACGGGAGATTCTCGTTTATATACTTGAAGCTACAGTGACAGAAGAGCGTCGTCGCCTGATGATGGAAATAATTTATCACAAATGTGAGTTTGTTGGTGAAATGGCGATTGTGCAACAGGCGCATCGCAGTTTGTGCTTCCAGAGTTACGACCGCATTGAACAGGCGCTGACGCAGTGTATCCAGACCGGCATGCTGCCGGAAAATCTGCAAACCCGCCGTGCCGCTATTCTGATGCGCAGCTATATTTCCGGGCTGGTGGAGAACTGGCTTTTCGCGCCGCAGACGTTTGATCTTAAAAAAGAGGCGCGCGAACTGGTGGCAATTTTGCTGGAGATGTATCAGTTCTGCCCCACTCTGCGTCGCGCGCCTGACGCCGCGCCAGCCGTTGACCCACTCTGAAATTATCTTAAAGCCCGGCGGGCCGCTATTCCAGGCGCAAGAGCCGTGGTATTCTCAGCGCCGTTCCAGTATCCCCGCAGGCATTCCGCGTGCGGTCAGGCCATGACGTCATTCAAATGATTATGCAGCACACTACCCTTTCGCGGCGCCTGGCGTCCGCTGTTTTCTTTGTCTTTCTGCTGATCTTCAGCGCGCTTTCGCCTGTCACGGCGCAGGCGGCGCCTGCGAGCGGCGATCTCCCGACACGCGCTGAGGTGCAGTCGCAGCTCGACGCGCTCGGCAAGCAAAAAAACCACTCCGCACAGGATAAACTGGCGATCGAAGATTTAACGGCGACGCTTGAGACGCTGGATAAAATCGACCGCATCAAACAAGAAACGGTGCAGTTGCGCCAGCAGGTGTTGCAGGCGCCGGAGAAAATGCGCCAGGCCAGCGAAAGTCTCAGCGCGCTGCAAAATCAGGACAGCGACGAGGTTGTGCGCCAGACGCTGAAAAACCTGTCCCTGCGCCAGCTGGAGTCGCGGGTCACGTCCGTACTTGACGACCTGCAAACCGCCCAGAACGATCTGGCGACGTTCAACAGCCAGCTGGTGTCGCTACAGACCCAGCCGGAACGCGTCCAGAACGCGATGTACAACGCCTCGCAACAGCTTCAGCAGATCCGCAACCGCCTGAACGGCACCGCGCCTGGCGAAGAGGCGCTACGCCCGTCGCAACAAACGCTGCTGCTCGCGCAGCAGGCGTTGCTGAACGCCCAGATTGAACAGCAGCGCAAAAGTCTCGAAGGCAACACGGTATTGCAGGATGCGCTCCAGAAACAGCGCGACTACACCACTACACACATTAACCGTCTGGAGCATCAGTTGCAGCTGTTGCAGGAAGCGGTCAACAGCAAACGCCTGACGTTAACCGAGAAAACGGCGCAGGAGGCGATTGCGCCGGAAGACGCTTCCAGCATTCAGAACAACCCGCTGGTGCGCCAGGAACTGGAGATCAACCATCAGCTCAGCAAGCGCCTGATCGACGCCACCCAGAATGGCAACACGCTGGTGCAGCAGAATATCCGGGTGAAGAACTGGCTTGATCGGGCCTTGCAGTCGGAGCGCAATCTTAAAGAGCAGATCTCCGTGCTGAAAGGCAGTCTGCTGCTGTCGCGCATTTTATACCAGCAACAGCAGACGCTGCCTTCCGCCGATGAACTGGAAGATATGACCAACCGCATCGCGGATCTGCGTCTCGAACAGTTTGAGGTGAACCAGCAGCGCGACGCGCTGTTCCAGAACGACGCGTTTGTCGCGAAGCTGGAAGAAGGGCATAAGAGCGACATCAACGATGACGTGCACGACGCGCTGTTGCAGGTGGTCGATATGCGCCGCGAGCTGCTGGATCAGCTCAACAAACAGCTCGGCAACCAGCTGATGATGGCGATTAACCTGCAAATCAACCAGCAGCAGTTAATGAGCGTCAGCACCAGTCTTGAGGAGATGCTGACCCAACAGATTTTCTGGGTTAACAGCAATAAACCGATGGACTGGGAGTGGGTGAAAGCCTTCCCGCAGGCGCTGCACGATCAGTTAAAGTCGATGAAAATCACGTTAAACTGGGAGAAAGCCTGGCCCGCGATGCTGAAAGGGTTGCTGGCGGGGTTGCCGCTGCTGTTGATCGCCGGGCTTATCCGCTGGCGCTTCGGCTGGATGCGTCAGTACCTTAATAAGCTGGCAGGCGAAGTCGGCCAGTTGCGTAATGACAGCCAGTTGCATACGCCAAAAGCGATTCTGATAAACCTCATCCGCGCGCTGCCGGTCTGCCTGATTATTCTGGCGGTGGGGCTCATTCTGTATGTCATGCAACTGAACATCAGCGACCTGCTCTGGGCGTTCAGTAAAGAGCTGGCGGTGTTCTGGCTGGTGTTCGGCCTCTGCTGGCGCGTGCTGGAAAAAGACGGCATGGCGGTAAGCCACTTCAATATGCCTGCGACCCTGACCAGCCACTGGCGTCGTCAGATTGTGCGGGTCAGCCTGGCGCTGCTTCCGCTGCTGTTCTGGTCGGTACTGGCGGAGCTGTCGCCGCTGCATCTCATGGATGACGTGCTCGGCCAGAGCATGATTTTCCTCAATCTGCTGTTGATCAGCGCCCTGGTATGGCCGATGTGTCGCGACAGCTGGCGCGATAAAGAGTCGCACACCATGCGGCTGGTCACGGTCACGGTGCTGTCCATCGTGCCGGTAGCGCTGCTGGTGCTGACCGCGACGGGCTATTTCTATACCACGCTGCGCCTCGCCGGGCGCTGGATAGATACCGTGTATCTGGTGATTATCTGGAACCTGCTCTATCAGACCGTGCTGCGCGGCCTGAGCGTCGCGGCGCGCCGGATTGCGTATCGTCGCGCGGTCGCGCGTCGCCAGAATATGGTGAAAGAGGGCGCCGAAGGGGCCGAGCCGGTGGAGGAAACCTCGCTGGCGCTCGATCAGGTGAACCAGCAGACCTTGCGTATCACCATGCTGGTGATGTTCGCGCTGTTCGGCGTGGTGTTCTGGGCTATCTGGTCCGACTTAATCACCGTCTTCGCTTATCTCGACAGCATTGTGCTGTGGCACTACAACGGCACCGAAGCCGGGGCGGCGGTCACAAAGAACGTGACGCTCGGCAGTATTCTGTTTGCCGTCGTGGCGTTTATGGTCGCCTGGGCGCTTATCCGCAACCTGCCAGGCCTGCTGGAAGTGCTGGTGCTCTCACGCCTGAAAATGCGCCAGGGCGCGTCGTACGCCATTACTACTATCCTGAACTACGTGATTATCGCGGCGGGCGCCATGACGGTGTTCGGCTCGCTCGGGGTGTCGTGGGATAAATTGCAATGGCTGGCGGCGGCGCTGTCGGTTGGTCTCGGTTTCGGCTTACAGGAGATTTTCGGTAACTTCGTCTCCGGTCTGATTATCCTGTTTGAACGTCCGGTACGTATCGGCGATACCGTCACCATCGGCACGTTCTCAGGCACGGTCAGCAAAATCCGCATTCGCGCCACGACCATCACGGACTTTGACCGCAAAGAAGTGATTATCCCGAACAAAGCGTTTGTGACGGAGCGTCTGATCAACTGGTCGCTGACCGACACCATCACTCGCGTGGTGATCCGCATTGGCGTGGCGTATGGATCGGATCTCGACAAAGTGCGCGAGATCCTGCTGAAAGCGGCGATGGATCACCCGAAAGTGATGCACGATCCAGAACCGGCGGTATTCTTTACCACCTTTGGTGCCAGCTCGCTGGATCATGAACTGCGTCTTTATGTGCGCGAATTGCGTGACCGCAGCTATACCGTGGACGAACTAAACCGCACTATCGACAGACTGTGCCGCGAAAATAACATCGATATCGCCTTTAACCAGCTGGAAGTACATCTGCATAACAATAACGGCGAGACGCATACCGAAGTGAAGCGCGATTTACGCAATGACGACGACGGCGAGGCGAACGCCGCCAAAGCCTGACGCCGGTAATCGCCCTTCCTCCCGCGCGGGGGAGGGGCGATTACTTTTCGGTTTCGCTAAGCTTGCGAAGATAGTCGTTACGCACAATCTCCAGCGCCGCCAGCACCGTTTGCGGCGGGATCTCATGATTCTCCAGCAGCATAATCAAATCGACCGCGAGCTTGACCTCATCAGGGGCTTGTTCCAGCGACATCATTTCTCTCCTTTATGATTTATTCAGCGCGTGATGCGCTCCAGCGCGCGCTCGGTGCGGGCGATCGCGGTGCGACAGCGCGCCAGACGCTCGTTAAGCGCGTCGATTTCACGCGCCAGTTGCGGGTCATGATTTTCGGCGCATCGCCGCTCGCGCCCGGTTTTCATCGCCAGCAGGCGCCGTTCATATTCCTGATACTCCGCAAGCCTTGCATGCAGCCGCCCGCCCGGCAAATGCGCGTTCTCATGACGGCGCAGCGTGGCCGTCGCCGCTTCACGCTGTAATGCCTCGATTTGTGCCGCGAGCCGCTCCGCCAGCCACGCCACGCGCGCCGCATCGCCCTGAGTCACGGCCGCTTCAAGGTGCGCGAGGCTCTCTTCGGCTTCCGCCAGATAATCGCCGAGCCGCGCCCCGCTGCACGAAAACAGCTGGCGGTCGAAGCGCGGCGAAAAATGGCGCTGCGACGCCAGCGGTTCGATAAGCTCGCGCAGCGTGGCGAGGCGGGTCTTCAGCGATTGTAATAATAGGGGGGTTCTCATTTTACTCCGGGCGTCTGGCCATGCGCGCTGTGCTACAGTAACTCACCTGCTTTCGCGAGTACGATTATGCAAAGGACTATATTACTCATCCTGGGGTGGCTGGCGGTAGTGCTGGCGACGCTGGGCGTGGTGTTGCCGCTTCTGCCGACGACGCCGTTTCTGCTATTGGCCGCCTGGTGTTTTGCGCGCTCGTCGCCGCGTTTTCACCACTGGCTGCTCTACCGCTCCTGGTTTGGCGGCTATCTTCGCCACTGGCATCAGCACCGCGCGATGCCGCCGGGCGCAAAGCCGCGCGCGATTTTATTTATTCTCGCCACTTTCGCTATCTCACTGTGGCTGGTCAAGATTTTCTGGGTGCGTATTCTGCTGTTATTTATTCTTTCCGGGCTGCTGATTTTCATGTGGCGCATCCCGGTGGTTGATGAAAAACAACAAAACAGGTAAAGCCTGCCCGCAGTGGTTGCATTTACCGCGCGCAGCCAGTAAATTCGAGCGTTTTCGAGTACAGGGGCCGTTGATTAAAGGGTGAACAAAATCGCCTTTCAGTCGTGTCCGGCAACCTGTGAGTAATACCGTTTTTATCAGGCATACATCCATGACCGCAACTGCGCAGCAGCTTGAATATCTTAAAAATAGCATCAAAAGCATTCAGGATTACCCGAAGCCGGGCATTCTCTTTCGTGACGTCACCAGCCTGCTGGAAGACCCCAAAGCCTATGCGCTGAGCATCGAACTGTTAGTGGAGCGCTATAAAAACGCGGGCATCACGAAGGTTGTCGGCACCGAAGCGCGTGGTTTCCTGTTCGGCGCGCCGGTCGCGCTGGCGCTGGGTGTGGGTTTTGTCCCGGTGCGCAAGCCGCGTAAGCTGCCGCGTGAAACGATCGCTGAAAGCTACGAGCTGGAGTACGGCACCGATCAACTGGAGATCCACGTTGACGCGATCAAGCCTGGCGATAAAGTGCTGGTGGTTGACGATCTGCTGGCGACCGGCGGCACCATTGAAGCCACCGTGAAGCTTATCCGTCGTCTGGGCGGCGACGTGACCGACGCGGCGTTCATCATTAATCTGTTCGACATCGGCGGCGAAGCGCGTCTCAACAAGCAGGGCATTACCTGCTACAGCCTCGTGCCGTTCCCGGGCCATTGATCTTCCTTCCCGGCAGCCTCGCCCATCGGGTGGGGCTGTGTTAGCATTACCCCTTCAGAATCCACCACTCAAGCGTTTCAGAGCCTGCCCATGAGTTATCAGGTCTTAGCCCGAAAATGGCGCCCACAAACCTTTGCTGACGTCGTCGGCCAGGAGCATGTGCTCACCGCCCTGGCGAACGGTTTATCGCTGGGCCGAATTCACCACGCCTACCTGTTTTCCGGTACGCGCGGCGTCGGCAAGACTTCTATCGCCCGTCTTCTGGCGAAGGGGCTGAACTGTGAAACCGGCATCACCGCCACCCCGTGCGGCGTGTGCGACAACTGCCGTGAAATCGAGCAGGGGCGTTTCGTCGATCTGATTGAGATTGACGCCGCCTCGCGCACCAAAGTGGAAGATACCCGCGATCTGCTGGATAACGTCCAGTACGCGCCAGCCCGCGGCCGCTTTAAAGTCTACCTTATTGATGAAGTCCACATGCTGTCGCGCCACAGCTTCAACGCGCTGTTGAAAACGCTGGAAGAGCCGCCCGCGCATGTGAAATTCCTGCTGGCGACCACCGATCCGCAAAAGCTGCCGGTGACTATCCTCTCCCGCTGCCTGCAGTTCCATCTGCGGGCGCTGGATCCGGATCAAATTCGCCAGCAGCTTGAGCATGTCCTGACGCAGGAAGGCATCGCGCATGAGCCGCGCGCGCTGCAACTGCTGGCCCGCGCCGCCGATGGCAGTCTGCGCGACGCCCTGAGCCTGACCGATCAGGCCATCGCCAGCGGCGACGGGCAGGTGACCACCCAGGCGGTGGGCGCCATGCTCGGCACGCTTGATGACGATCAGGCGTTGAGCCTCATTGAAGCGCTGGTCGCCGCCGACGGCGAGCGCGTGATGCAACAGATTAACGACGCTGCCGCGCGCGGCGTCGAATGGGAGGCGCTGCTGGTCGAGATGCTCGGCCTGCTGCACCGCGTCGCGATGGTTCAGCTGTCGCCTTCCGCGCTTGGCGCGGATATGGCCCCGCTGGAGCCGCGCCTGCGCGAACTGGCCCGCGCCGTGCCGCCGGGCGATATCCAGCTCTATTACCAGACGCTGCTTATCGGGCGTAAAGAGCTGCCGTGGGCGCCGGAGCGCAGGATGGGCGTGGAAATGACCATGCTGCGCGCGCTGGCATTCCACCCGCGGGCGCCGCTGCCGGAGCCGGATCGCGAGGTACAGCCTGCCGCGGTGCTGCCGGTTGTGCATGCGCCAGAGGCCCCTTCAACGCCGTCGTATCAGGCGCCGTCGGCACCCGCTTCGTCACCCGTTTCTCAACCGCTGCCCGACGCCACCAGCCAGCTTCTACAGGCGCGCAGTCAGTTGCAGCGCGCTCAGGGAGCGGCCAAAACAAAAAAGAATGAACCGGCAGCGCCAGCCACAGCGCGGCCGGTGAATAACAGCGCGCTGGAGCGGCTGGCGTCCGTTACCGAGCGCGTGCAGTCCCGGCCCGCGGCGGTGAAAGACGAAGCCCCGGCCAAAAAAGAGGCGTATCGCTGGAAAGCGAAAAACATTGTGCCGCAGGCGCAGCAGGCACCCGTCGCCACGCCGCGGGCGCTGAAAAAAGCGCTGGAGCACGAGAAGACGCCGGAGCTTGCCGCGAAACTCGCTGAAGAGGCGATTACGCGTGACGAATGGGCCGCCGAGGTCAGCCGTTTGCAGGTGCCGAAGCTGGTCGAACAGGTCGCGCTGAACGCGTGGAAAGAGCAGGACGGGCAGCATATCCGCCTGCATCTGCGCCCGTCGCAGCGCCACCTTAACTCGGCGTCGGCGCAGAAAACGCTCGCCGACGCGCTGGGCGTTTTGTACGGCGCGCCGGTTGAACTGACTATCATTGAAGATGATAATCTGGCGCACCGGACGCCGCTGGAATGGCGGCAGGCGATTTACGAAGAGAAGCTCGCCCAGGCGAGAGAAGCGATTATCGCGGATACCAATATCCAGACGCTGCGTCGTTTCTTCGATGCGGATCTGGATGAAGAGAGTATTCGCCCCCTTTGACAGGCAGTGCCGCTGCCTGTTGTAACCCATGGCCTCGCTGTCGGCACTGCCGTCAGCGACCTGAAGCAAAAGAGAGAAGCTTATGTTTGGTGGTAAAGGCGGTCTGGGCAACCTGATGAAACAGGCCCAGCAGATGCAGGAAAAAATGCAGAAGATGCAGGAAGAAATCGCCCAGCTGGAAGTGACGGGTGAATCTGGCGCGGGCCTCGTTAAAGTGACCATCAACGGCGCGCATAACTGCCGTCGCGTGGAAATCGATCCGAGCCTGCTCGAAGACGATAAAGAGATGCTGGAAGATCTGGTCGCAGCCGCGTTTAACGACGCCGCTCGCCGCATTGAAGAGACGCAGAAAGAAAAAATGGCGTCTGTGTCTTCCGGTATGCAACTGCCGCCAGGCTTTAAAATGCCGTTCTGATGCACCCCGGACGGCAGGCCCCGCCTGTCGTCCTGCTTGTTGTTTTACTCCCCACCGCCACGACTTCCCGCCAGGCATCATCTCTGAACTATCCTGTAACTAAGCAGGTTTAGGGTGCGTGCATAAAGGCGCAAATGGTAATCTACACGCTTTGTTCGTTGTTAAGGAATTTCATTCATGCAGACCAGTCCTCTGCTGACTCAACTGATGGAAGCGCTGCGCTGCCTGCCGGGTGTCGGCCCGAAATCGGCGCAGCGCATGGCGTTTACGCTGCTGCAACGCGATCGCAGCGGCGGGATGCGCCTTGCTCAGGCGCTAACCCGCGCCATGTCGGAAATCGGTCACTGCGCCGACTGCCGCACCTTCACTGAGCAGGAAAAATGTAATATCTGCACCAATCCGCGCCGTCAGGAAAACGGACAGATCTGCGTGGTGGAAAGCCCGGCGGATATCCACGCCATCGAGCAGACCGGCCAGTTCTCCGGCCGCTACTTCGTGCTGATGGGCCATCTTTCGCCACTCGACGGTATCGGCCCGGACGATATCGGCCTTGACCGTCTGGAGCAGCGTCTGGAAGCGGAACCCTTAAAAGAGATTATTCTCGCCACCAACCCGACGGTGGAAGGCGAGGCGACCGCGAACTACATCGCCGAGCTCTGCGGCCAGTATGGCGTTGACGCAAGCCGCATCGCGCACGGCGTGCCGGTGGGCGGCGAGCTGGAGATGGTGGATGGCACGACGCTGTCGCACTCGCTGGCCGGACGCCATAAGATGACATTTTAAGCTTTACAGCCAGATATTCCTGAAAGCCGCATTGCGCGGCTTTTAACCAGTCAGCGTTTGTCGTTTTTTCCTGCCGCTTGAAAAATTTCCCCACTATCCCCATCTCTCCCTCAACCGTTTTTGTTCACTGTGGCCTGTTTTGTTGAGGTATCACCATTATGAAAGGACAAGAGACCCGTGGTTTTCAGTCAGAGGTAAAACAGCTTCTGCACCTGATGATCCATTCTCTCTATTCAAATAAAGAGATTTTCCTGCGTGAGCTTATCTCCAACGCCTCGGATGCGGCGGACAAACTGCGCTTCCGTGCGCTCTCCAGCCCCGATCTCTATGAAGGCGACGGCGATCTGCGCGTGCGCGTGTCGTTTGATAAAGACAACCGCACCCTGACCATCGCCGATAACGGCATCGGCATGACGCGCGATGAAGTCATCGACCATCTCGGCACCATCGCGAAATCGGGCACCAAAGCGTTTCTTGAATCGATGGGCTCTGACCAGGCGAAAGACAGCCAGCTTATCGGTCAGTTCGGCGTGGGCTTCTACTCCGCGTTTATCGTGGCGGATAAAGTGACCGTGCGCACCCGTGCCGCAGGCGTGAGCGCCGATGAGGCCGTGTTCTGGGAATCCGAAGGCGAAGGCGAATACACCGTTGCGGATATCACCAAAGCGGATCGCGGCACCGAAATCACGCTGCACCTGCGCGAAGGCGAAGACGAGTTCTTAAACGACTGGCGCGTGCGCTCGATCATCAGCAAATACTCCGACCATATCGCGCTGCCGGTAGAGATTGAAACCCGCGAGGAGAAAGACGGCGAAACCATCGTCTCCTGGGAGAAAATCAACAAGGCGCAGGCGCTGTGGACCCGCAGCAAAGGCGAGATCAGCGATGACGAGTACAAAGAGTTCTACAAACACATCGCCCATGATTTCACCGATCCGCTGACCTGGAGCCACAACCGTGTGGAAGGGAAGCAGGAGTACACCAGCCTGCTGTATATCCCGTCCCAGGCGCCGTGGGATATGTGGAACCGCGATCATAAACACGGGCTGAAACTCTATGTGCAGCGTGTGTTCATCATGGATGACGCGGAACAGTTTATGCCGAACTACCTGCGCTTCGTGCGCGGCCTGATTGACTCCAACGATCTGCCGCTCAACGTGTCGCGCGAGATCCTTCAGGACAGCACCATCACCCGCAACCTGCGCAGCGCGCTGACCAAACGCGTGTTGCAGATGCTGGACAAACTGGCTAAAGACGACGCTGAGAAATACCAGACCTTCTGGAAACAGTTCGGCCTGGTGCTGAAAGAAGGCCCGGCGGAGGACAGCGCCAACCAGGAAGCGATTGCGAAGCTGCTGCGTTTCGCCTCCACGCATACCGATTCCGCCGCGCAGACCGTTGCGTTGACAGAGTATGTCTCCCGCATGAAAGAAGGGCAGGAGAAGATCTACTACATCACCGCCGACAGCTACGCGGCCGCGAAGAGCAGCCCGCATCTGGAGCTGCTGCGTAAGAAAGGCATCGAAGTGCTGCTGCTTTCCGATCGCATCGACGAATGGATGATGAGCTATCTCACCGAGTTCGACGGCAAAGCGTTCCAGTCTGTGGCGAAAGCCGACGAATCGCTGGAAAAACTGGCGGATGAAGTCGATGAAAGCGCTAAAGAAGCGGAAAAAGCGCTGGAGCCGTTCGTGGATCGTGTGAAAACCCTGCTGGGCGATCGCGTGAAAGATGTGCGTCTGACGCACCGTCTGACCGACACCCCGGCGATTGTCACCACCGACAACGACGAAATGAGCACGCAGATGGCGAAACTCTTCGCTGCGGCGGGCCAGGCGGTGCCGGACGTGAAATACATCTTTGAAATCAACCCGGATCATCAACTGGTGAAACGCACCGCCGATACCCAGGATGAGGCGCAGTTTAAAGAGTGGGTTGAGCTGCTGCTCGATCAGGCGCTGTTCGCCGAGCGCGGTACGCTGGAGGATCCTAACCAGTTTATCCGCCGTATGAACCAGCTGCTGGTCTCCTGACAGCACGTTGAGGCGTTTTGTTAAGGTGGGTGCGCTTCGCTTACCCACCCTACAACCAGGGCGCTGTATTAGCGTAGGGCGGGTAAGCGTCAGCGCACCCGCCGTCGCGAAAACGCTTACAACCCGACCCATCACTCTCAAAAAGGCGGACACACGCACACGTGTCCGCCTTTTTTATGCCCCGAACCCGGTTTTCTGCACGCAACGCCGCGGTGAAACCATTCACCATCCGCCGCGTTTGTTGTCGGGATAGCGCCTTTAATGGTATGGTTTTCGCTTCAATCACGTCGTGAAAATGCAAACGTATGGAGAATTACGCAATGCGTATTATTCTGCTCGGCGCTCCGGGCGCAGGAAAGGGGACTCAGGCACAATTCATCATGGAGAAATACGGCATTCCGCAAATCTCCACGGGTGACATGCTTCGCGCCGCAGTGAAATCTGGCTCTGAGCTGGGTAAACAGGCTAAAGACATCATGGACGCCGGCAAGCTGGTTACCGACGAGCTGGTGATTGCTCTGGTTAAAGAGCGTATCGCTCAGGAAGATTGCCGTAACGGTTTCCTGCTGGACGGTTTCCCGCGCACCATTCCTCAGGCGGACGCCATGAAGGAAGCGGGCATCAACGTTGACTACGTGCTGGAATTCGACGTACCGGATGAACTGATTGTCGATCGTATCGTTGGCCGTCGCGTTCACGCGGCTTCCGGTCGCGTTTACCACATCAAATTCAATCCGCCGAAAGTGGAAGGCAAAGACGACGTGACCGGTGAAGAACTGACCACCCGTAAAGACGATCAGGAAGAAACCGTGCGTAAGCGTCTGGTGGAATACCATGAGATGACCGAGCCGCTGATCGGCTACTACCGCAAAGAAGCGGAAGCGGGCAACACTCGTTACGCCAAAGTCGACGGCACCAAAGCCGTCAGCGACGTGCGCGCCGAACTGGAAAAAATCCTCGGCTAAGCCGTAGTTGCATGACCGACGCCGGGCTCAGCCCGGCGTTTTGCTTTCTGCGCCTCACATCCTTGCCGCCTGCGCCTTAAATTTTCCTGCCTGACGGCGTATAACGTCTGCGGAACAACACACAGGGAAAACCGCATGTTCAGACAGACTCCGCTCCTGGATGAGTCCACCGCCCGGCTGATTGTCCGGCGCGCCATGAGCATCATCGACTACCCGGTTAACGTCATGGACAGCCACGGCGTCATTATCGCCTCCGGCGATCCGCAGCGTCTGATGGAGCGTCACGAAGGGGCGCTGCTGGCGCTCGCCGAAAGTCGCGTCGTGGAAATAGACGCCGCCACCGCGCGCCATCTGAAGGGCGTGCGTCCGGGCATTAATCTGCCGTTCTGTTTTCGCCAGCGCCAGATTGGCGTTATTGGCATTTCCGGCGAGCCGTCGCAGGTGCGCGCCTGCGGCGAACTGGTGAAAATGGCCGCTGAGCTGATGGTCGAGCAGGCGGCGCTCCTTGAACAGAATCAGTGGGAGAAGCGCTACCGGGAGGAGCTTACGCTACAGCTGCTCGCGGGCGGCGGCGATCCTGAGGCGCGCGAATCCATGGCCGCGTGGCTTGGCGTCGCGCTCTCCGTGCCGCGCATCGCCTGGATAATCGAACTGCGCGACGGCAATCCGCAACAGATGCGCGAACTGCTGGCGGAACTTGAGCGCGAGGCGCGTGACGCGCTGTTCGCCATGACCGGTTTTAGCGAAATGGTCATGCTGCGCCCGGCGAGCATGGAGAACGGCCAGTGGAGCCCGCACCAGGAACGGCAGCAGGCGCAGCGGCTGCACGCGCTCTGGCAGGGGCGGTTTAACGTGCGGTTGATCCTCGGCGGCTTTTATCCCGGCGACGCGGGGCCGTCCCGTTCGCTGCGCGCGGCGCGGGCCACGCAGTCGATGGCGCGCCGCCTTAAGCTTCGCCACAAAACGCTGGTTTATGATGAAAACCCGCTGGCGGCATTGCTGTGCGATCTCGGCGACGACTGGCGCGCCGACGAGCTGGGCGCACCCTGGCGCAGGCTTGCGGAGCACGATGAAAAAGGCGTGCTGCGCCAGACGCTGCGCCACTATTTTTCCCGAAACTGTGAGCAGGCGCAGACGGCCAGCGCGCTGCATATTCATGTCAATACCCTGCGCTACCGGTTACAGCGTATCGAGGCCATCACCGGCCTGAAAATCAACCAGTTATCTGACTGTCTCCAGCTCTACGTCGGGATGCTGACGCAGCCATAATTTGTAGAAATCCACAAAGGCGGGCGGGCGGCGGCGCGCTTTCTTTGTGGGTTTCGCTCAGGCTTTCCCCTCTGCGCGACGCTATGTTGTCCTGACCCTTACCTCAAAGAGAAAACAATAATGACAACGGTATCCACTCTCGGCGCGCTGACGGCGTTGGTCGTCGCGATTGTTTTGATTCTGCGTAAAGTGCCCCCGGCTTACGGCATGCTGGCGGGGGCGCTGGCGGGCGGTCTGGTTGGCGGCGCGGATCTGGTTCACACGGTCAGCCTGATGATTGAAGGCGCGCAGGGCATTACCAATGCGGTGCTGCGCATTCTGGCGGCGGGCGTGCTGGCGGGCGTGCTGATTGAATCCGGCGCGGCGCACACCATCGCGGAGACCATCGTGCGCAAAGTGGGCGAGAAGCGCAGCCTGCTGGCGCTCGCCATCGCGACGCTAATCCTGACGGCGGTCGGCGTATTTATCGACGTGGCGGTGATCACCGTCGCCCCTATCGCGCTGTCCATAGCCCAGCGCGCGGGCATCTCGCGTATCGCTATCCTGCTTGCCATGATTGGCGGCGGCAAAGCGGGCAACGTGATGTCGCCAAACCCGAATACCATCGCCGCGGCGGATAACTTCCATGTACCGCTGACCTCCGTGATGCTGGCGGGCGTTATTCCGGGGCTGTTCGGCCTGGCGATGGCCTGTTTTCTGGCGAACCGCTTAAGCAATAAGGGCAGCCGGGTCACCGCGCAAGAGTTGCCGGTGCAGGATACCGGCCCGCGGCCTGGCTTCGCCGCAGCCATCAGCGCGCCGCTGGTGGCGATTGTGCTGCTGTCGCTGCGCCCCATCGCGGGCATCGCCGTCGACCCGCTAATCGCGCTCCCGGCGGGCGGTCTTGCGGGCGCGCTGCTCATGGGACGTCTGCGCCAGTGCAACACGTTTATGGTTTCCGGTTTAACCCGTATGGCGCCAGTCGCCATCATGCTGCTCGGCACCGGGGCGCTGGCGGGCATCATCGCCAACTCGGGGCTTAAAGATGTGCTTATCGACACGCTGACCCATACCGGGCTGCCCGCATGGCTGCTGGCGCCGCTCTCCGGCACGCTCATGTCGATGGCGACGGCGTCCACTACCGCAGGCACCGCCGTGGCGTCCGCGGTCTTCAGCCATACGCTGCTGGAGCTTGGCGTCAGCGGCATTGCGGGGGCGGCGATGATCCACGCGGGCGCGACCGTGCTCGATCACCTGCCGCACGGCAGCTTTTTCCACGCGACCGGCGGCAGCGTCGGGATGACCGTGCATGAACGTCTTAAACTCTTACCGTATGAAACGCTGGTGGGCTTCACCATTGCCACCATTTCTGCGCTGATGTTCGGCGTACTGGGTGTTGCTGCTTAAGGACTACATCATGACAACCCTGAAAAAAATCGTTATCGCACCGGATTCATTTAAGGAAAGCCTGAGCGCAATGGATGTCGCGAAGGCTATCGAAGCGGGCTTTCGTGACATTTACCCGCAGGCGAGCTATGTCTGCGTGCCGATGGCGGATGGCGGCGAAGGTACCGTCGAGGCGATGGTCGCCGCGACCGGCGGGCGGATTATCACCACACCTGTCACCGCGCCGCTTGGCAATCAGGTGGACGGTTTCTTTGGCCTGCTGGGCGACGGCGAAACGGCGGTGGTCGAAATGGCGGCGGCGTCCGGCCTGCATCTGGTGCCGAACGCGCAGCGCGATCCGCGCATCACGACCAGTTTCGGCACCGGCGAGCTTATTCTCGCGGCGCTGGAGCAGGGCGTGAAGGCGATTATCATCGGCATCGGCGGCAGCGCCACCAATGACGGCGGCGCGGGCATGATGCAGGCGCTGGGCGCGCGGTTTCTTGACGGCGAAGGACGTGAGCTGAAACCCGGCGGCGCGGCGCTTGCCGGGCTGGAACGCCTCGATCTCTCGGCGCTCGACCCGCGCCTGGCGCAGGTCAGCGTGACCGTCGCCTGCGATGTCGATAACCCGCTGTGCGGCGAAAAGGGCGCGTCGGCGGTGTTCGGCCCGCAGAAAGGCGCGACGCCTGAGATGGTGCCGGCGCTGGATGCCGCGCTGAAGCGCTTTGGCGAGCTCCTCGAAGCCGCCACGGGCAAAACCATCATCAGCGCGCCGGGCGCGGGGGCCGCGGGCGGTATGGGCGCCGCGCTGCTCGGTATGCTCAACGCGCAGCTGCGCCCCGGCATTGAGATTGTTATCGAATCATTAGGGCTCGCGCAGGCGGTGCGCGACGCCGATCTGGTGATTACCGGCGAAGGGCGGCTCGACAGTCAGAGCATCCACGGCAAAACACCCATTGGCGTGGCGCGCGTGGCGAAGCAGTTTCAGCGCCCGGTGGTCGCGATTGCAGGAAGCCTGACGCCCGATTATCACATCGTGCATGAACATGGCATCGACGCGGCGTTTTCAGTGATTGATCGCATCGTGACGCTTCAGGAAGCGCTGGATGACGCCGAACGCAATCTGCGTGTGACCGCGCGCAATGTCGCCGCGCTCTGGCGTCTGGCGGAAAACCGTCGCTAGCGCCTTTTGCTGTTATCGGTTCCGGTGAATAACTTTTACGTTACAATGATTTTCATTCGCAGCGGTGCGCCTGAGGGTTTCAGTCGCGCCGTCCGCGCCGGACATCAATGAGGAACCGTGATGCAGTCAGTAAAAAGCGGCGTTTTATTAGTCAATCTCGGCACCCCGCAGGCGCCAACGTCAGCTGCCGTAAAACGTTATTTAAAACAGTTTTTGAGCGACCGGCGCGTCGTGGACGTACCGCGCGTGATCTGGTGGCCGTTGCTGCGCGGCGTCATTCTGCCGCTGCGTTCGCCGCGCGTGGCGAAACTCTATAAGTCCGTCTGGATGGAAGAGGGCTCGCCGCTGATGGTCTACAGCCGTCGCCAGGAAAAAGCGCTGAGCGCGGCGCTCGGCGATGTACCGGTGGCGCTCGGTATGAGCTACGGCCAGCCGTCGCTCGACAGCGCCGTGCAAAAGCTGCTCGACCAACATGTCGATCACATCATCGTGCTCGCGCTCTATCCGCAATACTCCTGCTCCACCGTGGCGGCGGTATGGGACGAGCTGGCGCGGATTACCACCCGGTATCGC
Source organism: Cronobacter turicensis z3032 (assembly GCA_000027065.2). NCBI lineage: Bacteria > Pseudomonadati > Pseudomonadota > Gammaproteobacteria > Enterobacterales > Enterobacteriaceae > Cronobacter > Cronobacter turicensis. The sequence continues at coordinate 1,170,045 of FN543093.2, forward strand.
AAGCTGCCGTCCATGACGCTTATCCGCGATTACGCCTGCGAACCGGCTTACATCAGCGCGCTGGCGCAGTCTGTGCAGCGCTCGTTTGAGAAACATGGCGAGCCGGATCTGCTGCTGCTCTCTTACCACGGCATTCCGCAGCGCTACGCCAATGAAGGCGACGACTACCCGCAGCGCTGCCGCGACACCACCCGCGAGCTGGTGTCGGCGCTCGGCATCGCGCCGGAAAAAGTGATGATGACTTTCCAGTCGCGCTTTGGCCGCGAGCCGTGGCTGACGCCGTATACCGACGAAACCATGAAGATGCTTGGCGAGAAAGGCGTGAAGCATATCCAGGTGATGTGTCCGGGCTTCTCGTCAGATTGTCTGGAAACGCTGGAAGAGATTGCTGAGCAGAACCGCGAGATTTTCATTGAGGCAGGCGGTGAGAAGTTTGAATACATTCCGGCACTTAATGACGATCCGGCGCATATCGCGATGATGAAGGAACTGGTCGACCGTTACCGCTGATCGCGCGCGGGGCGGGGAGTGTGCTACCATTCCCCGCCTGATTAGCCACCTGCACGCAATACCATGAAATTTCCCGGCAAACGTAAGTCCAAACACTATTTTCCCGTCAGCGCCCGCGATCCGCTCCTGCAACAAATTCAACCTGAATCCGACGTCAGCGCCTCCTGGGTGGTGGGTATCGACCAGACGCTGGTGGATATCGAAGCCCGCGTGGATGACGCGTTTATTGAACGCTACGGCCTGAGCCTCGGCCATTCGCTGGTGATTGAAGACGACGTCGCCGAAGCGCTCTATCAGGAGCTGGTGCGTGAAAATCTGATCACCCATCAGTTTGCCGGCGGCACCATTGGCAACACCATGCACAATTACTCCGTGCTGGCGGATGACCGCTCGGTGCTGCTGGGCGTGATGTGTAATAACGTGCAGATTGGCAGCTACGCCTACCGTTATCTCTGCAACACCTCAAGCCGTACCGATCTGAACTATCTTCAGGGCGTTGACGGCGCGATTGGCCGCTGCTTCACGCTGATAAGCGAGCAGGGCGAGCGCACCTTCGCCATCAGCCCGGGCCAGATGAACCAGTTGCGCCCGGAAAGCATTCCGGAAGCGGTGATTGCCGGCGCGTCGGCGCTGGTGCTGACTTCGTATCTGGTGCGCTGCAAACCCGGCGAGCCGATGCCGGACGCCACCATGACCGCCATTCGTTACGCCAAAAAGCACAACGTGCCGGTGGTGCTGACGCTTGGCACCAAATATGTGATTGCCGATAACCCGCAGTGGTGGCGCGATTTCCTGAAAGAGCACGTGTCGATTCTGGCGATGAACGAAGAAGAGGGCGAAGCGCTGACGGGCGAAAGCGATCCGCTGCTGGCGTCTGACAAAGCGCTCGACTGGGTGGATCTGGTGCTTTGCACCGCCGGGCCGGTCGGGCTCTATATGGCGGGCTTTACCGAAGAGGAAAGTAAGCGCAAAACCCAGCATCCGCTGTTGCCGGGCGCGATCGCGGAGTTCAACCAGTATGAATTCAGCCGCGCCATGCGCTTTAAAGATTGCGAAAAGCCGCTGCGTATTTTCTCCCATATCGCGCCATACATGGGCGGGCCGGAGAAGATAATGAACACCAACGGCGCCGGTGACGGTGCGCTGGCGGCGCTGCTGCATGATATTACCGCCAATAATTATCACCGCACCAACGTGCCGAATTCCAGCAAGCATAAATACACCTGGCTGACCTATTCGTCGCTGGCGCAGGTGTGTAAATACGCGAACCGCGTGAGTTATCAGGTCCTGAACCAGCATTCGCCGCGTCTGACGCGTGGCCTGCCGGAGCGCGAAGATAGCCTGGAAGAGGCGTACTGGGAGCGATAACCGTGTCATGTTACGGCGGGTGCGCTTCGCTTACCCGCCCTACGGTGAGCGACCATTGTTTTTTGTAGGGTGGGTAAGGCGCAGCCGCACCCCCCTTTTTATGCGCCACGTTGCGCCAGACGTTCGTAGGGCGGGTAAGCGTGAGCGCACCCGCCTTCCGTCACGCACCCACCTTACATGCCATCAACCGTGGCTCAAAACCTCCTGCGCCTGCTCGGGCTTATCGAGCATACGCAGCATCGTGCTAGCAATTTCCCGCTCGCCCATCACCACCTCATTCGCGCCGCGCTCGGTGATGTAATCCACCTCGTCGTCGTAATGGGCGCGGGCGATGATGTCGATATCCGGGCGCTTCTCACGCGCGGTGGCGACGATTTCGCCCGCCTCATAGCCGTTAGGGATGGTCAGCAGCAGCCAGCGCGCGCAGTCGAGATGCGCCAGCGCCAGCGTCTGCTCATTGGCCGCGTTGCCCAGCACCGCGCGAACGCCGCGCTCGCGTAGCGCCTCGACGCGGGTGCGGGAAGTTTCCACCACCACCAGCGGAATGCCCTCAGCGATAAGCTTCTCGCCAAGCAGGCTGCCGACGCGACCATAGCCCACCAGCAGCGCGTGATTGCAGATATCCACCGGGTTCTGCTGTTCCTCTTCCAGCGCCTCTTCCAGCGTCTGTTCTTCCAGCTCGTCGTGACGAGAAAGAAAGCGCTCCAGCAGCACAAACAGCACCGGATTAAGCATGATGGACAGGATCGCGCCCGCCAGCACCAGGTTCTGCCCGTCCTGCGGCAGCAGATCCAGCGCCATGCCAAGCCCCGCCAGAATAAACGCGAATTCGCCAATCTGCGCCAGGCTTACCGCAATCGTCAGCGCGGTGCGGCGCGAGTGGCCGAACAGCTTCACCAGCGCAAATGCCGCGAGCGATTTGCCGAACAGGATAATCAGCAGCGTGCCCAGCACCGCCAGCGGCTGCTGAACCAGAATCATTGGGTCAAACAGCATCCCGACCGAGACGAAAAACAGCACCGCGAAGGCGTCGCGTAGCGGCAGGGTATCGTGCGCGGCGCGGTGGCTCAGCTCCGATTCGTTCAGCACCACCCCCGCGAAGAACGCGCCCAGCGCAAAGGAGACGTCAAACAGCTCGACGGCGCCGAACGCAATCCCGAGCGCCAGCGCCAGCACCGCGAGCGTAAACAGCTCTCGCGATCCGGTGGCGGCGCTACGCGCCAGGATCCACGGCACCAGGCGGCGGCCCACCAGCATCATCAGCGCGATAAACGCAATGACTTTACCGAGCGTAATAGCCATATCGAGGCTCAGCGTCGCAAGGCCGAGATTGCCTTTTTCCAGCATCCCGGCGACGGCGGGCAGCAGGACCAGCGTCAGCACCATCACCAGGTCTTCGACGATAAGCCAGCCGATGGCTATCTGCCCGCGCTGGCTCTCAATCAACTGCCGCTCTTCAAGCGCGCGCAGCAGCACCACGGTACTGGCGGTGGAAAGACACAGGCCGAACACGACGCCGGTCATCAGCGACCAATCAAGTAAGGTAGAGAGCCCGACGCCCAGCAGCGTCGCCACGGCTATCTGCAAAATCGCGCCAGGGATGGCGATAGACTTTACCGCCAACAGATCCTTCAAAGAGAAATGCAGACCCACGCCGAACATCAACAGGATCACGCCAAGCTCAGCCAGCTCCGGCGCAAGCTTTGTATCCGCGACAAAACCGGGCGTAAACGGCCCGGCCACCACGCCCGCGAGCAGGTATCCCACCAGCGGTGAAATACGCAGCCGGTTGGCGAGCATACCGAGAATAAAGGCCAGAACAAGGCCACCGACAAGTGTGGTGATAAGCGGTGTGGCGTGATGCATTCCGTCTCCTTTCGTTGAATGTGATACACCGGATGTTTTGCGTACAACTCGTAACAGTTTATGACAATTTTCGGCAGCGCGGGGCAGTTTATTAGCGAAAACTTTCTTAAATCCCCCATTAGACGAAAAAAATGCGAACCGGGCGCAGAATTCTATGTTATCGATAGCCAGGCGAGGCGTTATGCGGGAAACCGGTCGTGTCAGTTCGTATTTAGAGTGGCAAAAGTGCAGCTTTTGCCAAATGAAAAAGTAAATGGAAGCTCAACAGCGTTGATGAGTTCAAAAATGCCGCTTTTTTGACGAGGAGATGACCGTAAGGTGATAGCAATATTGTGAATTTACCGCGTGGCCGCCTTTTTTCGCTTATGAGCGCTAAATATCCGCCTTTGTGACAAGGTATAAACTTTGCTTGCCGTTACGCCGCGGTTTTGAGGAAAGTCGCAAATCTGAAAACAAAGTTGAGTATGTTCGGCAGGCGCTGTAATTTCAGCATTCACGTTAAGGATAGGGAGAGTTGTCATGGGGTTAGCCAGAAAAGGGTTGGCTGTCGCGCTGCTGGCGGGGCTTAGCCTGCTGAGCGGCGGCGCATCCGCCTGGGAGCAGGATAAAACGTATAACATCACCATTTTGCACACCAACGATCATCATGGTCATTTCTGGCGCAACGAATATGGCGAATATGGCCTGGCGGCGCAGAAAACGCTGGTGGACAGCGTGCGGCGTGAGGTCACGGCCCAGGGCGGCAGCGTGCTGTTGCTCTCCGGCGGCGATATCAACACCGGCGTGCCGGAATCCGATTTACAGGATGCCGAACCCGATTTTCGCGGCATGAATATGATTGGCTACGATGCGATGGCCGTCGGCAACCATGAGTTCGACAACCCGCTGAGCGTGCTGCGCCAGCAGGAAAAGTGGGCCAAATTCCCGCTGCTCTCCGCCAACATCTACCAGAAAAGCACCAACGAGCGCCTGTTCAAACCCTGGGCCATTTTCAAACCGCAGGACATCAAAATCGCCGTCATCGGGCTGACGACTGACGATACCGCCAAAATCGGCAACCCGGAATATTTCACCGATATCGAATTCCGTAAGCCAGCCGACGAAGCGAAACTGGTGATTCAGGAGCTTCAGCAGAACGAAAAACCGGACGTGATTATCGCCGCGACCCACATGGGCCATTACGATAACGGCGACCACGGCTCTAACGCGCCGGGGGATGTCGAACTGGCGCGAGCGCTGCCAGCAGGCGCGCTGACGATGATTGTGGGCGGTCACTCACAAGATCCGGTCTGTATGGCCTCGGAGAATAAAAAACAGGTGGATTACGTGCCGGGCACGCCGTGCGCGCCGGATCAGCAGAACGGCACCTGGATTGTGCAGGCCCATGAGTGGGGCAAATATGTCGGTCGTGCCGATTTCCAGTTCCGCAATGGCGAAATGAAACTGGTGCGCTATCAACTCATCCCCATCAACCTGAAGAAGAAAGTGACCTGGGATAACGGCCAGACCGAGCGTGTGCTCTATACGCCGCAGATCCCGGAAAATCCGCAGATGCTCTCGCTGCTGACGCCATTCCAGAAAAAAGGCCAGGCGCAGCTGATGGTCAAAATCGGCAGCGTCAACGGGCGGCTGGAAGGCGATCGCAGCAAAGTGCGTTTTGTGCAGACCAGCATGGGCCACCTGATCCTTAACGCCCAGATAGCGCGCACCGGCGCGGATTTCGCGGTGATGAGCGGCGGCGGCATTCGTGACTCCATCGAAGGCGGCGACATCACCTATAAAGATGTGCTCAAGGTGCAGCCGTTCGGCAATACGCTGGTGTATGCCGATATGACCGGCAAAGAGGTGCTGGAATACCTGACCGCCGTCGCGCAGAAAAAACCGGATTCCGGCGCCTATCCGCAGTTTGCTAACGTTAGCTTTACGGCGTCTGGCGGCACGCTGAATGACGTCAAAATCAAAGGCGAGCCGGTCGATCCGGCGAAAACCTACCGCATGGCGACGCTCAGCTTTAACGCCACCGGCGGCGACGGCTACCCGCCCATCGATAAAAAGCCGGGTTACGTTAATACCGGTTTTGTGGATGCTGAAGTGCTGAAACAGTACATCCAGCAGAGCTCGCCGCTGGATGTGGGCGCACTGGAGCCGAAAGGCGAGGTAAGCTGGCAGTAACTCAGTCGCGGCGGGCGATGTCAGCGAACTGCGCGTTCAGCAGTTTCGCTAAATCCTCCGCCGCCAGTTCGATATCCAGCCCGCGCTTGCCGCCGGAGATATAAATGGCCGGGAAGTCGCGGGCGGGCGCGTCAATCAGCGTCGGCAGGCGTTTTTTCTGGCCGAGCGGGCTGATGCCGCCTACCAGATACCCGGTCGTGCGCTGCGCTATCATCGGGTCCGCCATTTCAACTTTCTTGGCGCCCAGCGCCTTCGCGACCTTTTTCAAATCCAGCTGTGTGGCGACCGGCGTGACGGCAACCGCCAGATGTTTCATATCGCCATTCACCGCCACCAGCAGCGTTTTATAGACCTGCTCTGCGTTAAGCCCGAGCTTGCGCACCACTTCATCGCCAAAATTGGTTTCATTCGGATCGTGCTCATAGGCATGCAGCGTAAAAACTATCTTATTTTTTTCGAGTAGATTAACCGCGGGCGTCATGTTTCCTTTCCCATTTCTTTGGCCTGTCGGCGCAGCATAGCGCCAGACAGGGGCGAAAAAATTGTATCAGCTTGCTGGATTATATTGGCAGCGTGGATGGTTTGCGCGACAATCGCCGCAACCGTTCGCTAACGCGCACGGCATAACGATAATAACGAAAGTTCCTCTTTGACGGGCCAGTAGCGATACTGGCCTTCTTTTTAAGACGCGCGAAACATCGCCGGCAGGTTATCTTCGCCGTAGAGATGCAGCGCGCCGACCGCCACCACGTAGCGTCCCGGCGGCAGCGAGAGCAGGTAATGGTGCCACTGCCGGTTACGCTGCTGCATCAGCATATCCCCAAGCTCGGCGCTGAAAGTGTTCGGCAGCGCGACGCTACCCGCCGCCTCAGGCGGACGCGCCATCCACCAGCCCATCATAATCTGCAACAGGCGCGCGTTGGTGTGCCAGTGGGTTAGCGTATCTTCAAGCAACGCCAGACCGTCCTGCGGCAGGCGGCGCAGCAACTCCACCTGACTTTGAGCGCCTTCCAGTTCGTTCACTTTCACCTGGTGCGTCTGCGCCGCGTTTAAGAGCTGATAATCGATGCCGAAATCGGGCCGCAAGCCGAGGCGCTGCGCCTGGTGAGCCTGTAAAATCAGCGCCACCTGCCAGAGCGGCAGCGTATCCAGCCGGGAGAGCGGCAACGCCAGATCGTCGATATGTTTTTCAAGCTGGCTGAACAGCGCCTCGTCGAGACGCTCGCCGAGCGGCGGGCAGGGCGGCGGATCGCCGAAGGGCGAGTCATCGCCACGGATATCAGCTTCGACGATCAGCGCATCGGCACGCCGCAGTTTTTCGACCAGACGTGCGGGGAGCGGCGCCATATCCGCCGTGCCCATATGAATGCTGCCGACCAGGTGCAGATAGCGCCCGCCGGGCAGCGTAATATCGACCGCAGGCCACGGATAACCGGGGCGCAGAGTGTCAAACCAGGTGCGCAGACGACGTAACAGGCCCATAACCACTTCCCCTGACGTAAAAAGCCATGCTAACGCGCAGGCGGGGCGGGTGCAAACAAGAGGCGGGGTCAAACCGGGCAGCCCACCTCGATCGCGCTGCGCCTCGTCCGTGAGCCGGTATTCCGCCATCATGGTCCTTTATTCGTCCATGAGTTGTCGAAAATAATCATCGCCGTCGGTCAGTCTGCCGTGATCGATATCCTGTTTCGCACGTTCCAGTTTCGCCTGCAATAACTGGCGCGCCGTGCAGCGGCCATAAAAAAGCCCGCTGAGGCGGGCTTTGCGCTTATTTTTTCGGGTTAAACCGCAGCAGCCGGTTGGCGTTACTGACGACGGTAATCGACGAGAGCGCCATCGCGGCGCCTGCGACCACCGGGTTCAGCAGGGTGCCGGTCAGCGGCCAGAGGACGCCTGCCGCGATGGGAATGCCGAGCGCGTTATAAATAAAAGCGCCCAGCAGGTTCTGCTTCATATTGCCAAGCGTCGCTTTGGAAATCGCCATCGCGTCGGCCACCCCCGTCAGGCTATGACGCATCAGGGTGATCGCGGCGGTTTCAATGGCCACATCGCTGCCGCCGCCCATCGCGATCCCCACTTCCGCCTGGGCCAGCGCCGGGGCGTCGTTAATGCCATCGCCAATCATCGCCACTTTACGGCCTGCCTGCTGGAGCTTCTGAATCGCCTGCGCTTTACCATCCGGCAGCACGCCTGCGATCACCTCGTCAATACCCGCCTCGCGGGCAATGGCGTTTGCGGTGACGGCGTTATCGCCAGTCAGCATCACCAGGCGGTAGCCTTCGCGGTGCAGACGCGCCAGGGCGTCGGCGCTGTCTGCACGCAGCGGATCGCGAATGGCGAAGAGGGCCGCCAGCGTACCGTTCACCGCCAGCAGCACCGGCGTGGCGCCGAGACTCGCCTCACGCTGCGCCTCATCGCGCAGCGCGTCGGTCGCGATGCCGTTTTCTTCCAGCAACGCCTGATTGCCGAGCAGCAGCGTTTTCCCCTGCGCCTCGCCGCTAACGCCAAGACCGCGCAGCGTTCGAAAGCCACTGACGGCGGGCAGCGAAGCCCCTTCGGCGCGCTCGATGATGGCGCGGGCCAGCGGGTGGCTGGAGCCTTGCTCCAGCGCGGCGGCGAGGCGCAGCGCGTCCGCTTCGGTGATGTCGCCCGTGGTGGCGATGGCCGCCACCTGCGGTTTACCTTCGGTCAGGGTACCGGTTTTGTCGAACACCAGCGTGTCTACGTCGCTTGCCCGTTGCAGCGCGTCGGCGTCACGCACCAGCACGCCGAATTCCGCCGCGCGCCCGACGCCTGAGATAATCGACATCGGCGTGGCGAGCCCCAGCGCGCAGGGGCAGGCGATGATCAGCACCGTAGTGACAATCACCAGCGTATAAACGATCTGCGGGGCCGGGCCGGCGAAATACCAGACCGCGCCGCTGAACAGCGCAATCAGCACCACGACCGGGACGAACACGGCGGAGATGCGGTCGGCCAGCTTGCCGATTTCCGGCTTGCTGCTCTGCGCCTGGCGCACCATGCGGATAATGCGCGACAGCGTGGTGTGGTTGCCCACCGCGGCGGCGCGGAACAGCACGCTGCCGTCCTGCACGACGGTGCCCGCGTGAATGGTGTCACCTGCCGCTTTTTGCTGCGGCACCGGTTCGCCGGTTAGCATCGCTTCGTCAAACCAGCCTTCGCCATCGGTAATGTCGCCATCCACCGGCACGCGATCGCCGGTTGTGAGGCGCAGCGTCATGCCCGGCGTCACCTCCGCCAGCGGTAATTTTTTCTCGCCTTCCGGCGTGACGACGCGCGCGACTGGCGGCGTCAGATCCAGCAGGCGTTCCAGCGCCTTCGACGAACGCTGGCGGGCGCGCGCCTCCAGCATATGGCCGAGGTTAATCAGGCCGATGATCATGGCGCTGGCTTCGTAATAGAGGTGGCGCGCTTCCATCGGGAAGTGTTGCGGCCAGAGGTTGACGCTCATGGAGTAGAGCCATGCCGCGCCGGTGCCGAGCGCCACCAGCGTATCCATGGTCGCGCTGCGGTTGCGCAGGCTTTTCCAGGCGCTCTGGTAGAAGTGGCCGCCCGCGAAAATCATCACGCCGAGCGTGATAAGGCCAATGACCAGCCAGAGCGAACGGTTTGCGTCGGTGACCATCATGTTGTCGCCGAACATGCCCCAGATCATTACCGGAATACCCACGGCGAGTGCGAGCGCCGCCTGCCAGCGAAAGCGTTTCATGGCCGCCTGCGCGGTCTGTTGCTGGCGTTCGCGGCGTTCGGCGTCGTCATCGATGGCTTCGGCGCCGTAGCCCGCTTTTTCAACCGCTGCAATTAAGTCAGCGGCGGAGGCGTGGCCCATCACCAGCGCCGTGCGCTCCGCGAGATTGACCCGTGCCTGCGTGACGCCCTCGACCCCCTGCAGGGCGCTCTGAACGCGGCTCACGCAACTGGCGCAGCTCATGCCGTTGATAAGCAGCTGTCGGCTGTCGTCATCGTCGGCGATATCCGCTGCCGGAAGCTCAGGTTGCGCCGCTGTCAGTGCTTCCGACGGGGTTGATGACTCTGTCAGCGGGTTAGCCTTTGGGTGTGCGAGCGTCGCGTCGTAGCCGGCCTGTTTCACCGTCTCAATCAGGGCGTCCGCAGGCGCGGTGGTGGTGACGCTGGCATGTTCGATAGTGACGTCAGCGCGTTCAACGTCGGGGCGCTGTTCCAGGCTCTCTTTCACCCGTTTTACGCAGTGTCCGCAGGAAAGCCCGTCCAGGGCCAGTTCTATGGTGTTTGACATACGTTGTCTCCTCAGTAAGCGGTCAGCTCAGGGTTGACCAGAAAACGGAATGTTTTCAACTGTGCTTAAGCGTAAACCTTCCATCAAGGGGAAGGTCAAGGTTTTAAATCGCGGATGGAAAGAGAGGTGTAAAAAGGGTGTCCAGAGAGCGCCAGAAATCCGGGCAATGTGTCCATTAGGCACCGAAAATGAGGGGCGAAAGGGCAGGTCGTTTTCTGTTAGCGTGGTTCGCTGATAAATTCTTTCACACGCACGAGAAATCTGGTTCTGGAAAATGTTATGAAATTTCTGAAATTATCGCTTTTTGCTGCGATCGGGGCGGTATGCGGCGCAGCGCTGATGCTGCTGATCTTGCCGGTGGTGTGTCGCGTAGTGGTGGGGCCGATACAGGGTGAAGATCAAATGTCGCAAAACTTTGTGATTTTCCTGGTGGGAACGCCGTTACTGGCTGCGATCGGTGCCTTTGCTGGCTGGTTTCTCGGCACAAAAGTGATTCAGAAGCATTAACCTGGCCTGCGACACTTTCTGCCAGCCCTTATGGGACGCCATGCGTTATAATCCCATAGCAAAATGCCGGGATTACCGAGGGGAATAGCGCCTGTGGCGATTACGTGCGTCACCTGGTGAAGTAGCATCGTGCTTTACGGCACGGCGTCATTCAAACCTGCCTGAAGGGGGAAACGTGAATATCAGCGATGTGGCGAAAAAAACCGGGCTGACCAGCAAAGCGATTCGTTTTTACGAAGAGAAAGGACTGGTGACGCCGCCGCTACGCGGCGATAACGGCTACCGGACATACTCGCAGCGGCATATCGACGAGCTGACGCTGCTGCGTCAGGCCCGGCTGGTGGGGTTTAACCTGGAAGAGTGCCGCGAGCTGGTGCATCTGTTTAACGATCCGGCGCGCCACAGCGCGGACGTCAAAGCGCGCACGCTGCAAAAGGTCGCGGAAATTGAAAGCCATATTGAAAGCCTGCGGGCGATGCGCCAGCAACTGCTGGATCTCGCCGCCGCGTGCCCGGGGGATGACAGCGCCGACTGCCCGATTATCGATAATCTCTCCGGCTGCTGCCACCGGCGTGCTGACGCGTAACGTCAGCGCCCGGCGTTCATCACGAAAATCACCGCCCCGCGATACCACGGCGACGCCGCAAGCGTAGTCTCCTGCGCGTTATCCCACTCGCCATTCTGGGCGATGCCAATTTTAAACGGAATGCGCAGGCCGAGCAGGGCGGGCAAATACCGCGCGTAGCCCGGCACCGTGTGGCGACCCTGATAGGTCTGCACCACCAGTTCATCCACCGGCAGGGTGTTAAGCTGCGCAACGCTGCCGGTCTGCGCCCAGTCGAGCAGACCGGTCACGCCGAGCGCGAAACGGTCATCCAGCCGCGCCCGCAGCCGCGTTAAAAACTGCCCATAGTCGTCGATGCGCCGTGTCGCTGCGTCAAAATCAATCTGTAACCCGATCACCGGATTTCCCGCCTGCGCCCAGCGCACGGGCAAGCGGGCCAGCGTGTCGAGCGTTTCATCGGTGAGATCGAGCCGCTCAAGCCGCACGGTGAGCCAGAGGGCAGGCGCGCGCAGGCGGGCCACCGGCTGGCCGAGGCGCACAAACACGGGCTTGCCCAGGCGCGTCACTACATCGCCCTGATGAAGATAGATAACCTCAGCCTGACGCAGCGCCGCAGGCGGCCTGACGCCGGACCAGAGCCAGAAGGCCCGGTAGTCGGCGTCATTCGCCCGCGTCGCCTGCGCCCACGCGCTCGTTGTCGCCAGCAGCAGGCTTACCAGTAATATTTGAGCTGCTGCGCCCATGGGCTTCCCGGCCAGTTTTTCTTAAGCTGCCCGAACCAGGCTTTGCGCGTCGCTTTATCGACATCCTCGCCGCCGCAGTCGTTATACCCTGACGGCGCATAACACATCACGGCGCGGTACAGCGCGTAGCTTTTATCTTCCGGTTCGGCTTTCGGGTTGGCGATCACCTGCTGGTAATAGTGCTGACGGTTCGGCAGCCCGACCGGATGTTCGGTACGGGTCACAGTATCAAGCGTGCTGTTGCCGCCGGTATCGCCCCACGGGTTAACCTGCGCGCCCGTTACGCGGAAAAACTCGCCCAGACAGTTCAGCGCGTGGCTGTCGTCAGGATGCGCCGCCAGCGTTTTCGCGGTCTCGTCGAGCGGCGTACAGGCGTAGCCTTCCGCCACGTCATCGCCTTTCCAGGCGAAGACTTTCAGACTGACGTCGCCGAACGCCTGTTCATCGAGCGGTTTGAGATCCCTGACAAGCGCTTTGTCCTGGAGATAATCCTGGTAGCGGCCTTCGGTCAGATGGCGGGTGAGCAAGGTATGCAGCGCGATGGTGCGCTCCTCGTTATTCATGCCGTGCAGCGCCTGGTCTTTAAGGAGATCCAGCGGCGCGTTGGTTTTCAGCACCAGCGAGCGGTAGCGCAGGCCCGTCACCAGGCTCTGTGGCGCGAAAATCGCCGCGGTTTCGTTGTTCTCAACCAGCGCGGCCGCCAGCTTCATCTGCAACAGCTGTTGCTCTGCGCCTGGCTTTGCGGATTTCAGCAGGCGCTGCCAGTGGTCACGCGCGGCGGCCCACTGCTTCTGCGCGCCCAGCGCGTCGCCGTACAGCACCTGCTCGCTGAAGGCGAGAATATCGTTCTGCGGCACACTGTCGGCAGGCTTAATGGCCGCCACGACGGCCGCGTAATCCTGCTGCTGCCAGAACAGCCAGGCGTTTTGCAGGTAGTTCCACTGCGCCATCAGCCCCGCTTTTTCATAGAACGGCTTGTAGTCGTCGAGCATCTGGCGCGTTACGTGCGGGTTTTTGTCGCCTTTACGCTCATACTCGCGCAGCCAGCGCAGCGTCTGGGTAAAGGTGAGCAGCGGCGCGTCCGGGCTGCTGACAAACCAGGTGTCGCCGCTGGCGTCTTTGCTTTGCAGTTTGCTGTCGTTCTCTAAAAGCAGCGCGCGCAGGGCGTCGGCGTCGGGGGCCGCTTTCAGCGCCTGCTCGTAGCGCGGGGCCAGCGCGTCCCAGTCCTGGAGATACCAGTAGATGCGACGCTGCATGCCGCGTGCGGAGTCAGCGTAGTCGCCCTCCGGCCAGGCTTTCAGATAAGCCTCGGAAAAGGTCAGCGCCTCGCGGGCGGCGTTTTTGTCGATTTTAGTGGTATCAAACAGGCCGTAATCGTCGTCGACGGCGGTGGCGCTGCTCTGGTTAAGCGCCACGCGCATCAGCATATAGGCGGCGGTCTGCGCCACCCACGGCTGGTTGCTCGCCTTGAGCGCCGTAAAGCTCTCCCTGGCGGCGGGGTAGTCGCCCTGGTAAAAGGCGGTCGCGGCGCCAAGGTAAGCATCGAACGCGGCGGCGGCCGAACCCTGCGGCGCGTTGAGGTTGTCGGGCGCGCTGTCTGGCGCCTGATAAATGCTCAGGCGGGCCTGCGCCAGATGCTGGCGCTGCGCGTCGGTAAGCGATTTCTCATTATTCAGCGCGGTCAGAAACGCGATAACGCTCTGCGAATTATTGGAGACGAAACGGTTCTCACGGTCCGCGTCGCTGAGCGTCGCGGCGGTCGGGTCGAGATGCATGCTGGTCAGCAGCGTTGCCAGCGGATCCGGCGCGTCGCCTGCCGCGGTGCCGGTGGCGGCAGCCTCAGCGGCATCTTCTTCGTGGTAGCCGAAGTGGTAATCGCGGGTGGCGCGCGTGTCGGCGGGCAGCGGCCAGACCGGCAGGGCGAAATGTTTCTGTTCGCTGATCATGCGAATCAGGTTATCGCGGGTGTCGTTATTCACATTAAGCCAGGGCTCGCTTTGCAGTACGCAGCCGGGCGCGCCCCAGGTGCAGTCTTCGATATCGGAAGAGGCCTGCGCGCAGAGCGTGGGCAGCGTCAGCAGCGCAAGGGCAATCCCTGTCAGTCGTAGCGTCATAACGTCGTTTCCTTGTGAATATTTTGTAAAAAAGCCTGCCCGGATCATGCCCGAACAGGCTTTTATTGAACAGTGCTGTCTTGCGAGAATCGGTTATTGCGTGCGGCTGGCCTGTACGCGCAGGCGAATGCCGTCAAGCGCGACCACTTCCACGACCGTGCCTGCCGGTAAATCGCTGCTCGCGGTCACCGGCCAGACGCTGTCGCCGACGGTGATCTGCCCGCGACCATTCTCCAGCGCCTGCGTCAGCGTAAAGCGCTGGCCGATAAGCTGCTGGCCGCGCTGGTTAAGCGCATTGTCAGGCCGCGGCTGCGCCCGCCGTGACAGCCAGCGCCACCAGAGCCAGACAGCGATAAGCATGAACAGCGCGAAACTGACGCCCTGCCACTCCCAGCCCAGCGGCAGAAGCCAGGTAAGCAGCCCGGTCGCCACCGCCGCCACGCCGCTCCAGAGCAGAAAGCCGTTACCGCCGAGCATTTCCGCCGCCAGCAGCAGGCCGCCCAGGCAGAGCCAGAAGACGTGAGGGTGAGAGAGGATAAGCGTCATCATGGGCGTTTACGCTCGGTGCCGCTCTCTTTCATTAGCTCGGCGATACCCGCGATCGAGCCCATCAGGCTTGAGGCGTCAAGCGGCATCATGACGACTTTGCTGTTGCTGGAGGAGCCAATCTGCTGGAGCGCGTCGGTATATTTCTGCGCCACAAAGTAATTCACCGCCTGAATGTCGCCCGCGGCGATCGCTTCGGAAACCATCTTCGTGGCGCGCGCTTCCGCCTCGGCAGAACGTTCACGGGCTTCCGCCTGTAAGAACGCCGACTGACGCTCGCCTTCCGCTTTGAGGATCTGCGACTGTTTTTCGCCCTCGGCTTTGAGGATCTCCGCCTGGCGCACGCCTTCGGCCTCCAGAATGTAAGCGCGTTTGGTACGTTCGGCTTTCATCTGAGCGTTCATCGAGGCGATAAGCTCGGCAGGCGGGCGCACGTCGCGGATTTCGATACGCGTGACTTTAATGCCCCATGGATTGGTGGCTTCATCGACAATATGCAGCAGGCGGGTGTTGATGCTGTCGCGCTGCGACAACATTTCGTCCAGCTCCATCGAGCCGAGCACGGTACGGATGTTGGTCATGGTCAGGTTGATGATGGCAAGTTCAAGGTTGCTCACCTCATACGCCGCGCGCGGCGCGTCGATAACCTGGATAAAGCAGACGGCGTCGATAGTGACGTTGGCGTTATCTTTAGAGATAACTTCCTGCGACGGGATATCGAGCACTTGCTCCATCATATTGATTTTGCGGCCCACGCGATCCATAAACGGCACCACAAGATTCAGGCCGGGCTGAAGGGTTTTGGTGTACCGGCCAAAGCGTTCCACGGTCCACTGGAAACCCTGCGGCACGATTTTGACACCCGCTAAAACGATAACCAGCGCGACGAAAATAAGAACGGGAATAATAAACAGCATCGAAACAACCTCCTGTTGTGTGCAATAGCGACTATTGTACCGCCTGCCAGCCCCGGGCGCAGCGCCCGAATCTGGCAGGGGAACGTCACGGCATCCTTGCCGGTGGGGGATCAGTAGAGCAGGGAGTAGAGCTGACGGCGATATTTCGATGCCAGCGCGTCACCGGTGCCCAGCGCGGCCAGGATTTCCTGGAACATCTTACGCGCCTGACCGTCGGCGGCATTAAGATCTTTCTTCAGGTGTACGAAAAGCAACTCCAGCGCCTCTTCGTTACGCCCGACCTGATGCAGTTGCAACGCAAGCTGGCTGGCGAGCTGCGCGTCATCCGGGTTTTGCTGCACCTGCTGTTGCAGTTGCTGGATTTCCGGCGTGTCCGCTGCCTGTTTCAGCAGGTCTATCTGCGCCACCAGGCTCTGATAACGGGTGTCCTGATCCTGCAACGGAATAGTTTTCAGCACCGCTTCCGCGTCTTCAGAGCGGTTAAGGGCGATCTGAACCTGCGCCAGCAGAAGGCCGATTTCGCTCGCCTGGTTCGACATCTGCCACGCGTCTTTCAGCAGCGGCAGCGCGTCGGCGTTTTTGCCTTCCTGCATCAGCGCCATCGCTTCCTGCGCTTTCAGCTCTTCTTCACGCGGCAGCACTTTATCGAGCAGCGCGCGGATCGCTTCTTCCGGTTGCGGGCCCTGGAAGCCATCTACCGGCTGGCCCTGGCTGAACAGGTACACGGTCGGAATAGCGCGCAGACCAAACTGCCCGGCGATAGCCTGCTCGTTATCGCAGTCCACTTTCGCGAGGATAAACTGGCCCTGATACTGGTTCGCCAGTTTCTCCAGCACCGGCGTCAGTTGCTGACAGTGCTGGCTGCGATCGGACCAGAAATAGAAGAGCACCGGCACATTCATGGATTGCTCCAGGATCTGGTGCAGGTTCGCTTCGCTGAGATTGATAATATTCTGTTCGGACATGAGTGACTCTCTGTTGTCGATTTTCTTTTTACATGGGGGCGGGGCGCGCGCCTTCAACTTACCCGTGTAAAATTTTGTCCATCATTCGCGTCGGCAGTAGCCGTTTCAGTATGCCTACCGCGTGGGTCACCAGCGTGACCGGGTAGCGAATGCGCGGATTCGGGCTCTCAAAAGCATGGCGCACTTTGGCGACGACCGCCTCGGGGCCGAGCGTAAAACGCGCGGCGATGCCGGGGTTTTCGACCGGTTTGTCCGTCTGCGTCTGGTTAACGTTTTCCGTAAAGCGCGTGCGTATAGGGCCCGGCTCAATCAGGCTCACCTTCACGCCGCTGTAGCGCAGCTCCATGCGCAGCGCGTCAGACCACGCCTCCAGCGCATATTTGCTGGCGGCGTAGGCGCCGCGTCCGGGCGTTGAAATTAATCCCATGACCGAGCTGGTGTTGACGATGCGCCCTTCGCCGTGCGGCAGCATCGCGGGCAACAGCAGCATGGTGAGCTGATGCGCGCCGAAAAAGTTGGTGGAGAACTGCTGTTCCATCTGCGCGCGGCTGATGGTGGAGAGCGGCCCGTAAACGCCGTAGCCGCCGTTATTGAAAATCCCGTACAGCCGGTTATTCGTCAGGCGAATCACCTCCTGCGCGGCGGCTTCCACGCTCTGCGGCGAATCGAGATCGAGTTCGATGCCGGTAAAGCCCAGCGTGTTCATCCGCGCCACATCCTCCGGTTTGCGGCAGGCCGCGAGGATCTGAAACCCCTGGCGGCGCAGCTCGTGCGCGCAGGCAAGACCGATACCGCTGGAACATCCTGTAATTAAGAGTGATTTTTGCATAACTTTACCCGCTCAGCGCCCCGCAGGGTTATGAGTCGTGTTTAACTAAAGGGGCCAGTCGCTGCGCCATCCAGTCGGCGATAAACGGCTGGGCGTCGCGATTGGGATGAATGCCGTCGTCCTGCATCCACTGCGGTTTGAGGTAAACCTCTTCCATAAAAAAGGGCAGCAGGGAGATGGAAAAGGATTGCGCCAGTTCCGGGTAAATCGCTTCAAACGCCTGATTGTAGCGGCGTCCGTAGTTCGCTGGCAGTTTTATCTGCATCAGCAGCGGCTCCGCGCCCGCGGTTTTAACCTGTTCTATGATTTTCCTGAGCGTGGCGGAAAGCGTATCCGGCGGAAACCCGCGCAGGCCGTCGTTGCCGCCAAGCTCAATCAGCACCCAGCGCGGCTGATGCTGTTTAAGCAGCGCTGGCAGGCGCGAAAGGCCCTGCTGGGCGGTGTCGCCGCTGATGCTCGCGTTTACCACGCGCACGTCGCGCTGCTGCCATTTATCGTTCAGCAGCGCAGGCCAGGCGGCATCCGCCGCCATACGATAACCGGCGCTCAGGCTGTCGCCCAGCACCAGTAACGTGTCCGCCGCGGCGGCGCGAAAGCTTAATAACGCCAGTAACAGGAAAGGGAAATGCCAGCGGAAAACATTCTTGAAGTTCATCATCTTAATAAATCCGTCGGTCAGGGGGAACACGCACTTTCCATCCTTACCGGAGTTGAACTGGTTGTCAAACCGGGCCAGAGCATCGCGCTGGTGGGCGAGTCGGGCTCCGGCAAGTCAACGCTGCTGGCGATTCTGGCGGGGCTGGACGACGGCACCAGCGGCGAGGTGCGCCTGCTGGGCGAGCCGCTGCACCAGATGGACGAAGAGGCAAGAGCGCGGCTGCGCGCGCGGGATGTGGGCTTTGTGTTTCAGTCGTTCATGCTTATCCCCACACTTAACGCGCTGGAGAATGTCGAACTGCCCGCGATGCTGCGCGGCGAAACCGGCAAGGCCAGCCGCCAGCAGGCGCAGGCCTTGCTGGAACAGCTGGGGCTTGGCAAACGTCTCGATCATCTGCCCGCGCAGCTCTCCGGCGGCGAACAGCAGCGCGTGGCGCTGGCGCGCGCATTTAACGGCCGCCCGGCGGTGCTGTTTGCCGATGAACCCACCGGCAACCTGGATCGCCAGACGGGCGAGCGCATCGCCGATCTGCTTTTCTCTTTAAACCGCGACAGCGGCACCACGCTTATCCTCGTGACTCACGATCCTGAACTGGCGGCCCGCTGCGATCGCACGCTGCGGCTGCGCGACGGCAAGCTGTGGGAAGAAGCATGACGGCCCGCTGGTTCTGGCGCGAATGGCGCTCGCCGTCGCTATTAATTGTCTGGCTGGCGCTGAGCCTGGCGGTGGCCTGCGTGCTGGCGCTCGGCAACATCAGCGACCGCATGGAGAAAGGCTTAAGCCAGCAGACCCGTGAATTTATGGCGGGCGACAGGACGCTCAGGAGCTCCCGCGCGGTGCCGCAGGCGTGGCTCGATAAAGCGGGGGAAGAGGGGATTGCCGTCTCACGGCAGCTCAGTTTTTCCACCATGACCTTCGCCGCCGACCGCCCGCAGCTGGCGAGCGTTAAGGCGGTGGATACGCGCTACCCGCTCTACGGCACGCTGCAAACGCGCCCGCAGGGGCTGCTGCCCGCGCCGGGAACGGTGCTGCTGGCGCCGCGCCTGATGGCGCTGCTTGGCGTGAAACCTGGCGATCCGGTGGACGTGGGCGACGCGACGCTGAAGGTGGCGGGCGAGGTCATCCAGGAGCCGGACAGCGGCTTTAACCCGTTCCAGATGGCCCCGCGGCTGCTGATGAATCTGACGGATGTCGAACAGACCGGCGCGGTGCAGCCCGGCAGCCGTCTCACCTGGCGCTATAAATTCGCAGGCACGCCGGGGGCGCTCGCGCAATATGAACGCTGGCTGCTGCCGCAGCTTCAGCCGGAACACCGCTGGACCGGCCTTGAGCAGGACGACAGCGCGCTCGGTAAATCGCTCCAGCGCTCGCAACAGTTCCTGTTGCTTTCGGCGCTCCTGACCCTGCTGCTGGCGGTGGCCGCGGTGGCGGTAGCGATGAGCCACTACTGCCGTAGCCGCTATGACCTGGTGGCTATTCTGAAAACGCTGGGCGCCGGACGCGCGGCGCTGCGCAAGCTGATTGTCGGTCAGTGGCTGATGGTGCTGCTGCTGGCGACCCTCACCGGCGGGGCGGCAGGGCTGCTTTTCGAAACGATCCTGATGCAGTTGCTCAGGCCAGTGCTGCCCGCTGCGCTGCCGGAAGCGAGTTTCTGGCCGTGGCTGTGGGCCGTGGGCGCAATGGTCGTGATTTCGCTGCTGGTGGGCGCGCGGCCTTATCGCTTGCTGCTCGCGACGCAGCCGCTGCGGGTGCTACGCCGCGACACCGTAGCGAATCTCTGGCCGCTGAAAATCTATTTGCCGGTAATGGCGTTCGTCGTGGTGGCGCTGCTTGCCGCGCTGATGGGCGGACGAATGCTGCTCTGGGCGGTGCTGGCGGGCGCGGTGGTGCTGGCGGCGCTGTGCGGGCTCGCGGGCTGGGCGCTGCTGTGGGGCATGCGTCGCCTGCGGCTGCGCTCGCTGGCGCTGCGTCTCGCGGTCAACCGCCTGTTGCGTCAGCCCTGGCAAACCCTGAGCCAGCTCGCCACGTTCTCGCTCTCTTTCATGCTGCTGGCGCTGCTGCTGGTGCTGAGAGGCGATCTGCTCGACCGCTGGCAGCAGCAGTTGCCGCCGGAAAGCCCGAACTATTTTCTCATTAATATCGCACCGGAGCAGCGTGATGCGGTGAAAGCGTTTCTGGCGGAGCATCAGGTTATCCCGCAGGCGTTTTACCCCATCGTGCGTGCGCGGCTGACGCAGATTAACGGCAAGGCCACGGCGGGCAACGAGGATGAAGCGCTCAACCGCGAGCTGAACCTTACCTGGCAGGCGGAACGCCCGGAACATAATCCGATTACCGCAGGACGCTGGCCGCCGGGGCCGGGCGAGGTTTCAATGGAAGAGGGGCTGGCGAAGCGCCTGAATATCGCGCCTGGCGACAGCGTCACTTTTACCGGCGACACCCAGGCGTTTACGGCGAAAGTGACCAGCCTGCGCAAAGTGGACTGGGAGAGCCTGCGGCCTAACTTTTTCTTTATCTTCCCGCCTGGCGCGCTGGACGGGCAGCCGCAGAGCTACCTGACCAGTTTCCGCGCTGACAAGGCCGATACCATGCTGACGCAGCTTAACCGGGAGTTTCCGACGGTGAGCGTGCTGGATATTGGGGCGATCCTCAAACAGATAGGCCAGGTGCTGGAGCAGGTGAGCCGCGCGCTGGAGGTGATGGTCGTGCTGGTGACCGCCTGCGGCGTGTTGCTGCTGCTGGCGCAGGTGCAGGTGGGTATGCATCAGCGCCGCCAGGAGCTGGTGGTTTACCGCACGCTGGGCGCGGAGAAAAAACTGCTGCGCGCCACGCTCTGGAGCGAGTTCGCGCTGCTTGGCCTGGTGGCGGGGCTGGTGGCCGCCATCGGGGCCGAAGTGGCGCTTGGCGTCCTGCAAACCCGCGTGTTTGACTTCCCGTGGGAGCCGGACTGGCGGCTGTGGGCGATGCTGCCGCTCTGCGGCGCGCTGCTATTGTCGCTGTGCGGCGGCTGGCTTGGCGTGCGGCTCCTGAAAGGTAAAGCGCTGTTTCGCCAGTTTAACGGCTAGCGCAGTAGCGGCGGCGCAGCCAGGCGTCCACCTGGTGATAGTCGCCGCGAAACGCAATGTGCTGCGCTTTTTTTTCCAGCTGATAGCGATACATCGGGTCGTAATAGCTTTCCAGCAGCGGCGCAAGCCAGGCGAAGTGGCCGTCGGTATCACCGGTACGCTGCTGGCGGGCCAGCGCGGCGGCCTGTAGCGAGGCAAGCTCTGCGTAACGCGCAAGCCCGAGACGGCGACGAATGGCGTAAAGCCCGTGATGCAGGTAGTCGCCGTAAGCGCGCCAGCTCGCGGCTTCATCGTCGAGGGCTACCTGAAACGCTGCCTGCATCTGCACAAAATACTCTTCACGCAGCCGCTCCAGACGGCGTTCCAGCGGCTCTTCCACCACGACTACAGGCGCCTGTAGCATCTGTTCGCGCAGCACGGCGGGCAGATGGTTGGCGCCTATCATTTTGCCTTCGTCTTCCAGCACCCAGAATGGGTTATTGAGGGTTGTCCAGCGGGCATGATGGTTAAGCATCGCGGCGGCGAGATGGTTTTCAAAGCTGGCCTGCGCCCGTTGCGGCGTCAGCGTCCGGCCAAACGACGAGCCGCGGTGATGCGCCAGCCCTTCCAGATCGATGCCCGTCGGCAGCGCTTTTACCAGCTGCGTTTTGCCGCTGCCGGTACAGCCGCCAATGAGCACCATCGGCAGACGGCTTAAGCGATCCGTGGCGTCCATGGCCGCCTGGCGCAGCCGTTTATAACCGCCTTCCACCAGCGGATAGTCGATGCCGCGCTCGCACAGCCACTGCTGAACGATATGACTGCGCATTCCGCCGCGGGCGCAGCAGAGATAGCCCTCAGGATGATGCTCGCAGGCGAGACGCCATGCGTGAAACCGGGCTTCGCGCGTCTCGCCGCACACCAGACGGTGGCCGAGCGCCAGCGCGGCCTGCTGGCCGTGCTGTTTGTAACAGGTGCCCACCGCCGCGCGCTCGTCGTTATTCATCAGCGGCAGATTTATCGCCCCCGGCATGGCGCCCTGCGCAAACTCCACCGGCGCGCGGACATCAATCAGCGTGACGCCGCGCGTGATTAGCGCCAGCGCGTCGTCGCTGTCTGGCCGCCGTCCTGCATCCTTTTTCATGTTGTTCTCGCTTTTTAAAAACGCCGCTATTGTACGCCGCTCACTCTTGCCGGGGTATACGGAAAACGCGCCGGGCGGCTTCGATAAATTCCGGCAATCCAAATGCGCAAACCAGCAAAGCCGGACGTGTTCGACTGAAAAAACGGTGAAAATCGCAGCGAAAACGCTTTATTCAGCCATCGATATTTCCGGACGACTTTACCGCTCGCCTTCTTTACCGCCAGAACAGCACAGAATATTCCATCTGGTTCTAACGGGCCGCGAATGATTCTTTAACCACGCAAAAACGCAGTCCTATCATTTGGCCATTCTCTGATGACCGGATAAACCGACCATGTCGATAGTCGATTCTGTAACCTCTCTTATCGGGCAGACGCCGCTGCTGCGCCTCGCAAAGCTCGATACCGGCCCGTGTGAACTGCTGCTGAAACTGGAAAACCAGAACCCCGGCGGCTCCATTAAAGACCGCGTGGCGCTCTCGATGATTAACGAGGCCGAACGCCTGGGGCGGCTTGCGCCCGGCGGCACCATCATTGAAGCCACGGCGGGCAATACCGGCCTTGGCCTTGCGCTTATCGCCGCCCAAAAGGGCTACCGGCTGATTCTGGTGGTGCCTGACAAAATGAGCCGCGAGAAGATTTATCACCTGCGTGCGCTGGGCGTGGACGTGCGGCTCACCCGCTCGGACGTTAACAAAGGCCACCCGGCGTATTACCAGGATTACGCGCAGCGCCTCGCCGATGAAACGCCCGGCGCGTTTTATATCGACCAGTTCAATAACCCGGCTAACCCGCTGGCGCATCAGACCACGACCGCGCCTGAGCTTTTTTCGCAGGCTGACGGACACATTGACGCCATCGTGGTGGGTGTCGGCTCCGGCGGCACGCTCGGCGGGCTACAGGCCTGGTTCCGCGAGCACTCGCCCCATACCGAATTCGTGCTCGCCGATCCGGCGGGATCGATCCTGGCCGATCAGGTTGAAACGGGTCGCTATCACGAGGCGGGATCCTGGCTGGTCGAAGGCATCGGCGAGGATTTCATTCCGCCGCTCGCGCATCTGGAGGGCGTCCGGCAGGCCTTTCGCGTGACCGACGCCGCCGCGTTCGCCGCCGCGCGCGATCTGCTGAAAATCGAAGGGGTGCTGGCGGGCTCTTCCACCGGCACGCTGCTGACCGCCGCGCTGCGTTACTGCCGTGCGCAGACCGCGCCGAAGCGCGTAGTAACGTTCGCCTGCGACAGCGGCAATAAATATCTCTCGAAAATGTTCAATGACGACTGGCTGCGCCAGCAGGGGCTACAGACGCGGCCTTCTGTAGGCGATCTGCGAGATTACATCGCGTTTCGCCATGACGAAGGCGCAGCGGTGACCGCAGCACCCGATGACACGCTCGCGACGGTGCTCGCCCGGATGCGGCTTTACGATATCTCTCAGCTTCCGGTGCTGGCGCAGGGGCAGGTGGTGGGCATTGTCGATGAGTGGGACCTGCTGACCTTTATTCAGGGCGACAGCCAGCGCTTTCTCACGCCCGTCTCGGCGGCCATGAACCGCGAGGTGGTGACGCTCGATAAAAGCGCCAGCGAGCGGGCGCTGTTTGAGGTTTTCGAACGCGGGCTGGTGGCGGTCATTACTGACGACACGCGCTTTCTCGGGCTTATCACCCGCACCGATGTGCTGAACCGCTGGCGCAACCAGCTTGAATCATAAGGAGTTTTATCATGGATAAATTTGCAACGCTCAGCGTGCACAGCGGCACGCATCACGATCAGCATGGCGCGGTGATGCCGCCGATCTACGCCACCTCCACCTACGCGCAGCCTGCGCCCGGCGAGCATACCGGCTATGAATATTCGCGTAGCGGCAACCCGACGCGTCACGCGCTGGAGCGCGCCATCGCGGAACTGGAGGCAGGCAGCCAGGGGTTTGCGTTCGCCTCCGGGCTGGCGGCGATTTCCACGGTGCTGGAGCTGCTCGACAAAGAGAGCCATATCGTGGCGGTGGACGATGTTTACGGCGGCACGTACCGTCTGCTGGAGAACGTGCGTAAGCGCACCGCGGGGCTGACCGTTTCCTGGGTGAAACCGGACGATCTCGCGGCGCTGGAGGCGGCGATCCGCCCGGAAACCCGGATGATTTGGGTCGAGACGCCGACCAACCCGCTGCTGAAACTGGCGGATCTGGAGGCTATCGCCGGGCTGGCGCGGCGCCGTGGGGTGATAAGCGTGGCGGACAATACGTTTGCGTCGCCCGCGATTCACCGCCCGCTGACGCTTGGGTTTGATATCGTCGTGCATTCAGCCACCAAATACCTGAACGGCCACTCGGACGTGGTGGCCGGGCTGGCGGTGGTGGGCGATAACCCTGAACTGGCGGAGCAACTGGCCTATTTGCAGAACGCCGTCGGCGGCGTGCTCGATCCGTTCAGCAGCTTTCTGACGCTGCGCGGCATCCGCACGCTGGCGCTGCGTATGGAGCGGCACAGCGCCAGCGCGCTGAAGATTGCGCAGCGGCTGGCGCAGCATCCTCAGGTGGAAAAAGTGTTTTTCCCGTGGCTGGAGAGCCACCCGCAGTATGCGCTGGCGCGCCGTCAGATGGCGCTTGCGGGTGGTATGATTTCCATCGTGGTGCGTGGCGATGACCTGCGTGCGGCGCAGGTGATTAAAAAGTTGCGGCTCTTTACGCTTGCCGAGAGCCTTGGCGGCGTGGAGAGCCTGGTGAGCCAGCCGTTCAGTATGACGCACGCCTCGATTCCGCTTGAGCAGCGGCTGGCGAACGGGATTACGCCGCAGTTGATTCGGTTGTCGGTGGGGATTGAAGACGCGGAGGATTTGCTGGCGGATCTCGAACAGGCGCTGGAGGCATAATGTTGGCCCGGCGGGTGCGCTGCGCTTACCCGCCCTACAATTTCACCGTTGCTAATACTCGTAGGGTGGGTAAGCGGAGCGCGCCCACCGTTCAGGCACTCGCGACACCCAATAAAAAAGCACCCCGCAGGGTGCTTTTCTTATCGTAACAGCGCCTGCGCCCAGGCGATGCCGCTTGCATATTCCGACGGCAGCAACGGAGCGAGCGCTTCCAGCGTGGCGTCAATCAGCGTCGCCTCGGCATCGCTCAGATTCAGATGCCCGACTTTACGCCCTTCACGCACCTCTTTGTCATACCAGTGCAGATGTACCAGCGGCAGCTTCAGCCAGTCGTAATTCAGATCGGTACCAATCAGATTCACCATTACCGACGGGCCGCTCACTACCGGCTGCGGCAGCGGCAGACCGGTCACGGCGCGCAGATGCAGCTCAAACTGGCTGATGGACGCGCCGTTTTGCGTCCAGTGGCCGCTGTTATGCACGCGCGGCGCCAGCTCGTTAATCAGCAAGCCCTGCGGCGTGACGAAACACTCCATCGCCATCACGCCCACATAATTCAGCTCGTCCATAATCGCGCGCAGCATCGCTTCCGCCTGCGTTTGCTGCGCGGCGCTCGCCTGCGGGAACGCGACGCTGGTGCGCAGAATGCCGTCCTGATGCAGGTTATGGGTCAGCGGATAAAAGACTGCGCTGCCGTCATGGGCGCGCGCGCCGACCAGCGACACCTCGCCGGAAAAGTTAATGCCCTGCTCGACGATGCACTCGCCATAGCATTCGCTGGGCAGCATATCGGTCTCGTGCGCGCGCAGTCGCCACTGACCGCGGCCGTCGTAGCCGCCGGTGCGGCGCTTGACGATAGCCAGCTCACCGAGACGCGCAAACACCTGCGGCCATTCGCTGCTATTAGCCAGCAACTGCCACGGCGCGGTGGGGAGATTTAGCTTATCGAGCAGCTGTTTCTGGGTAAAACGGTCGGCGATAAGCGGGAAAACGTCGCGGTTAACGAACGCATTATGGCGCGCCAGTTCGCGGGTCAGGGCGGTTTCCGGCCAGCGTTCAATTTCCGCTGTGATAACGCTTTGCGCGAACGGCACCGCCTGCGGATCGGCATCCAGCCCTACCGGCCAGACGCGAATGCCAAGCGGCTCGCCCGCCTGGCGCAGCATTCTGCCCAGCTGGCCGTTACCCAGCACGCATACCTGCTTCATGCCTCACCCCGCGGGTCCGGATTCTCCAGCACTTCCTCGGTTTGCTTCTGACGCCAGTTCTCAAGGCGCGCCAGCAGCGCGCTGTCGTGCTGCGCCAGGATCTGGGCGGCCAGCAGGGCCGCGTTCGCCGCGCCCGCTTTACCGATAGCCAGCGTGCCGACCGGAATGCCGCGCGGCATCTGGACGATAGAGTAGAGGCTGTCCAGCCCGCTCAACGCCGCGCTCTGCACCGGCACGCCCAGCACCGGCACCAGCGTTTTCGCGGCAATCATGCCCGGCAGATGCGCCGCGCCGCCTGCGCCCGCGATGATCACCTGAAACCCGTTCTCCTGCGCGCTTTCGGCGAAGCTGAACAGTTTATCCGGCGTGCGGTGCGCGGAGACCACTTCAACATGGTGAGGAACATCCAGAGCATCGAGGATTTCTGCGGCAAACTGCATGGTGGCCCAGTCGCTTCTGGAACCCATGACGATGGCGATACGCGCCGGGGTGTGGCTGGAGGACATACGTCTCAAAACTCCTGTGGTCAGGCGGCAAAATCAACGGGGTCGCCGTTACGAGGGCCTTGAGAATATCACGGAAAACCGGAAAGGAAAACGGTTGCGTAGGCGTGAGAACGGCAAAAACGCAGGCAGAATCAGAACGGAAAGGCTACCAGTTCGACGTCGTCGGGGGTGACTTTGATCATTGACCCTTCGCTGTGCCAGGCGCCTAACACCACGCGGTGCGCGGGCTGGCCGTTCGCCTCAAGCGTGTGCGCGGCGGGGCGGTGAGTGTGGCCGTGAATGAGCCACTGCACCTGCTGGCGTTCCATGGTATCGACCACCGCCTGCGGGTTGACATCCATGATGGCGAGATCTTTCTGGCTGTTGGAGGCTTTGCTGCCGGCGCGCATGCGGGCGGCGATACGGCGGCGCAGTCGCAGGGGGAGCGCGAGAAATAGGGTTTGCAGCCACGGTTTATGAACTTTGGCGCGAAACGCCTGATAACCGGCATCGTCAGTGCACAGCGTGTCGCCATGCATGATCAGCACGCGTCTGCCGTAGAGATCCAGCACGTGTTCTTCCGGCAGCAACTGCATGCCGCTTTCGCGGGCGAAGCGACGGCCGAGCAGGAAATCGCGGTTGCCGTGGATGAAATAGCAGGGAACGCCGAATTGAACGAGCGCGCGCAGGGCGGCGGCTATCTCGCGGTGCAGCGGTTGCGGGTCGTCATCGCCGATCCAGGCTTCAAAAAGATCGCCCAGGATATAAAGCGCGTCCGCTTCACGTGCTGTACCGGCTAAAAAACGCAGAAAACCGGCGGTAATCGCCGGTTCTTCTGGGCACAGATGAAGATCTGCAATAAAGAGCGTCGCCACGAATTACTCGCTGACGGTTACGCGCTCGATAATCACGTCTTCTTTCGGCACATCCTGATGCATGCCGCTGCGGCCGGTGGATACGCCTTTGATTTTATCAACCACGTCCATGCCTTCTACCACTTCTGCGAATACGCAGTAGCCCCAACCCTGCAGGCTTTCGCCGCTGAAGTTCAGGAAGTCGTTATCTGCAACGTTGATGAAGAACTGGGCAGTCGCGGAGTGCGGCGCCTGCGTGCGCGCCATTGCCAGCGTGCCGCGGGTGTTCTTCAGGCCGTTGTTGGCTTCGTTTTTGATAGGATCTTTGGTGCTTTTCTGTTTCATGCCCGGCTCAAAGCCGCCGCCCTGAATCATAAAGCCATTGATTACACGATGGAAAATGGTGTTGTCGTAGAAACCTTCGCGGCAATATTCCAGAAAGTTTTTTACCGTTTCCGGCGCTTTGTCATCAAAGGTCTTGATTACGATGTCGCCGTGATTGGTGTGAAAAGTAACCATGTCTGCATCCTGTTTTGTTTCAGTGGTGCTTCGGCTTCCGAAAGAAGCCACAGTAGGAGGCTGTTATAGCATAACTCACCGCTTGCTTCACCTTGCAAAGTGGGGTGCTTGCGCTTTCAATTATGGGTAATATAGGGGTTTTATCCGCTTACCACACACTGACACGGAAACTTCTGATGTTAAAAATCTTCAATACCATGAGTCGCCAGAAAGAAGAATTTAAGCCTATTCATGCCGGGGAAGTCGGCATGTACGTGTGTGGTATTACCGTTTACGACCTCTGTCACATCGGCCATGGTCGTACGTTTATCGCGTTTGACGTCGTCGCGCGCTACCTGCGTTTTCTCGGCTATAAGCTGAAATATGTGCGCAACATTACCGATATCGACGACAAAATTATTAAACGCGCTAACGAGAACGGCGAAGATTTTGTGGCGCTGGTGGACCGTATGGTCGCCGAGATGCACAACGATTTCGATGCGCTGAATATTCTGCGCCCGGAAAGCGAGCCGCGCGCGACGCAGCACATCCCGGAAATTATTGAAATTGTTGAGCAACTGATCGCACGCGGCCATGCGTATGTCGCGGGCAACGGCGATGTGATGTTCGCGGTGGAGAGCGACGCGGATTACGGCAAGCTCTCGCGCCAGGATCTGGAGCAGCTTCAGGCAGGCGCGCGCGTGGAAGTGGCCGACAGCAAACGTAACCCGATGGATTTCGTACTGTGGAAGATGTCCAAGCCGGGTGAACCGAGCTGGCCGTCGCCGTGGGGCGACGGGCGTCCGGGCTGGCATATTGAGTGTTCCGCGATGAACTGCAAGCAGCTCGGCAGCCATTTCGATATTCATGGCGGCGGCTCTGACCTGATGTTCCCGCACCATGAAAACGAAATCGCTCAGTCGACCTGCGCGCACGACGGCGAATATGTGAATTACTGGATGCACTCCGGGATGGTGATGGTCGATCGCGAGAAGATGTCCAAATCGCTCGGCAACTTCTTTACCGTGCGCGACGTGCTGCAACACTACGACGCCGAGACCGTGCGCTACTTCCTGATGTCCGGCCATTACCGCAGCCAGCTGAACTACAGCGAAGAGAACTTAAAGCAGGCGCGCGCCTCGCTTGAGCGTCTCTATACCGCATTGCGCGGCACTGACCGCAGTGTGGCGGCCGCAGGCGGCGAGGCGTTTGAAGCGCGTTTTATCGAGGCGATGGATGACGATTTCAACACCCCGGAAGCGTATTCGGTGCTGTTCGATATGGCGCGTGAAGTGAACCGCCTGAAAGCGGAAGACAGCAGCGCGGCGAATCAGTTAGCCGCGCATCTGCGTAAGCTTGCCGCCGTGCTGGGCCTGCTGGAGCAGGAGCCGGAGCAGTTCCTGCAATCGGGCGCGCAGACCAACGACGATGAAGTGGCGGAGATCGAAGCGCTGATCGTTAAGCGTCTGGAAGCGCGCAAAGCGAAAGACTGGGCGGCAGCAGATGCCGCGCGCGATCGTTTAAACGAGATGGGCATCGTTCTGGAAGATGGCCCGCAGGGCACGACCTGGCGACGTAAATAAGAAAAAGCGGCGAAAGCCGCTTTTTTTATGCCTGTGGTTTACGTGGTTTCGGCAGGTGCGCCTCGCTGACCTGCCCTACGAATCGATGCGACATTCGTTGTAGGGTCGGTAAGCGAAGCGCACCCACCATAAAAGATAACGCGCACCCACCGTCATCCATCACGCCGATCCGCGCGCAATCAACTGGCCCGAAAGCGTAATACGCTGCGCGGGCAGACCCGGCTCGCGGATAAGCCGCACGATCAACCCCGCCGCCTGGCGCCCGGTCTCTTCGCTGGCGGAAGAGACATAGGTAAACGAGGGCGACGTCAGATTCACGTGCATCATGTCCTCAAAGCCAATCAGCGACACCTGCTGCGTCAGGAACACATCTTTCCCCACGGTACGCCCCACCTGATGGATCGCCTCCAGGCAGCCGATAATCGCGTGCGGCGAATGGCACAGCAGGGCGGTGATTTTATTGTTCGCCTCAAGGAGCTGTCGCACCGTCTGGCTCACCGCGAGCGTCTCTTCAGCGCAGGCGGGCGCGAACTCATCACGCCACGGCAAGCCGTATTGCGACAGCGCCGCGCGGTAGCCGAAAAGCCGCTCCTCACGGATAAGACACCCCGCCGTACCGCCGATATAGGCGATATTACGGTGGCCGCGTTCAATCAGATAACGCGTGGCGAGCCCGCCTGCCTGGCGGTTATCGCGCACCACGCTGTTGAGCTTCTCTTCTACCGGCGACTGCGACACCACGACCAGCGGCAGCGTACTTTGCACGACCGGCGCAGGCAGCGCGCGCTGGGTGGAATCGGCGGTCAGATAAACGACGCCCGCCACGCCCTGGCGGGTAAACGAGACAAAACAGCTCTCCAGACGGCCCGTTTCGCGCCCTGGCTGGGTGAGGAACACCATAAAGCCCTGCGCCTCCAGCGCCTGCACCAGGCTTGCCGTCACGCGGGTCGAAAAGGGATCGTTGAGATCTTCGACGACCAGGCCAATCAGGTTCGACGTTTTACCGCGCAGGTTAGCGGCCGCGACATTATGCACGTAGCCGAGCGCCTCAATGGCGGCATGCACTTTGTCGATGGTCGCGGCAGAGATTTTTCCCTTCTCGCGCAGCACCAGCGAGACCGTCGAAACCGAGACGCCCGCCTGGCGCGCCACATCGATAATGCTGACCTTTTTCATCTGCCCTGAATTATCCTTTTATCGCTGATGTCGCGGGCCTGGCGTCAGGCCCGCGCAGGCGGCGTTATTTCCCCGTCATGCCTGACAGGCTCTGCGCAATAAACTGCGCGCGCGCCCCGAAAATCACCTGAATGCCGTTATCGCCCACAAACACCACGCCGCGCGCGCCAAGCCCGTTCAGCCCGTCTTTATCCACCAGCTCCGAACGCGCCACTTCAAGACGCAGGCGCGTAATGCAGGCGCCAACGCTCGTGATGTTCTCTTTACCGCCCAGCAGGCCCACAATATTGCCCGCCAGCTCTGCATCGGTTTTATCATCCACGCTGGCAGTGACATCCACGCGGCCCGGCGTTTTCACGTCAAAACGGCGGATCACAAAGCGGAAGGTGAAGTAATAAATCATCGCCATCGGAATGCCGACGATAACCGCGTTCAGATAATGCGTCTGATAGCCGTTAAAGGAGGGCAGGATGCCGAACGAAATATAGTCGATAAGCCCGGCGGAGAACGATTTGGCGATATGCGCATCCAGTAAATACATGCACATATACGAAAGCCCCGCCATGATGGCGTTAAATACATACAACACCGGCGCGACAAAAATAAAGGTAAATTCAACCGGCTCCGTGATCCCTGTCAGAAAACAGGTCAGCGCGGCGGAGAAAAGAATACCGGAAGCGATTTTCTTATTCTTCGTGCTGGCCTCGTGATACATCGCCAGACACGCCGCCGGCAGCGCGAAGAGCATCAGCGGGAATTCGCCCTGCATAAATTTACCGGCGTTCTGGTAGGTATTGCTGCTGAAGCTTTTCACGCCTTCTTCCAGCATTTTGAACCAGATGGTCTGGTCGCCGTGGATAACCTGCCCGGTCTGGGTCGTGTAATCGCCAAAAGAATACCAGAACGACGGATACCAGATATGGTGCAGCCCCAGCGGGATCAGCGCGCGTTCCACCAGCCCGAAGATAAACGTCGAGGCTGCCTGATTATCGCCGTTGACGATAACCGACAGCGCGTCGATCCCCGCCTGAATGTGCTGCCACACATACGGCAGCGCCAGCCCCAGCAGGAACGAGAGAAACGCCGCGGCAATCGCCACAAACCGTTTGCCGGAGAAGAAGCCCAGGAATTCGGGCAGTTGCAGCGTGTGGAAGCGGTTATAACACCACGCGGCGAGAATGCCTGAAATCAGCCCGCCGAACACGCCCATCTGGAGCGTCGGAATGCCGACCACCATGGCGTATTTGCCGCCGCTCGCCGCCATTTCCGGCGTGATGCCAAGCTGCGTGCTGATGGTGATGTTAATGATAAAGACCGAGACCGCCGCCGAGAGCGCCGCGATGCCGGATTCCGACGCCAGACCGACGGCGGAGCCGATGGCGAACAGCAGCGGCAGGTTATCGAAAATAACCCCGCCCGCGTTCATCATCAGCGGCAGATGGAATTTATCGCCGAAGGCCAGCAGCAGACCGGCGGCGGGCAGCAGCGAAATAGGCAGCATCAGCGCGCGGCCTATCATCGACAATTTTGAAAGCGATTTAACGAAACCTGTTATCAGACTCATACCGATCCCCCGATTGGAACAGCCGGGCTTTTTCGCCCTGTTTTATAGTAGGTAGAACGTTCTAGTAGAACGTTCTACCTATGCTGTGGGATCGCGGCCTTTTCGCGCAACATCTATTTAACGTTTCGCCAGAAGATTTGCTGATTCTTTGAAGTCGGTTGGAAAACGGGCCGGCAGGCGGCACGCGCAAACAGGATAAGAGAGTAGAGAAGGGCAATAAGAAAAGGTTCTGAAGCGGGAAATCAACGCCCCCTCGCCGAGAGGGCGTGGGGCGTTACGCCGTGACTGTGACGCTCTGGCCGTCGAAGCTGACGGTCTGCCCGGCGACGATTTTGCAGCGCTTGCGGGTTTCCACCGCGCCGTCGACGGTCACCAGACCTTCGGAAATCACGATTTTCGCCTGCGCGCCGCTTTCGCTCCAGCCTTCCAGCTTCAGCAGATCGCACAGTTCGACGTGAGGGTGTTTACCTAAAGAAAATGTTGCCATGTTATGCCTCCTCGCCGTCATGGTATTCAACGCACGCCTGCAGCGTGTTCTGGATAAGCGTGGCGACCGTCATCGGGCCGACGCCGCCCGGCACCGGGGTGATATAACCGGCGCGCGCTGCGGCATCTTCAAACACCACGTCGCCGACCACTTTGCCATTTTCCAGACGGTTGATGCCGACATCAATCACGATGGCGCCTTCTTTGATCCACTCGCCTGGAATAAAGCCCGGCTTGCCGACCGCGACAATCAGCAGATCGGCATTTTCGACATGCTGACGCAGGTTTTTGGTGAAGCGGTGGGTCACGGTGGTGGTACAACCCGCCAGCAGCAGCTCCATGCTCATCGGACGGCCGACGATATTGGACGCGCCGATCACCACGGCATTCAGGCCATAAGTGTCAATGTTGTAGCGCTCAAGCAGCGTGACGATGCCGCGCGGCGTACACGGGCGCAGACGCGGCGCGCGCTGGCACAGACGGCCGACGTTGTACGGATGGAAGCCGTCCACATCTTTATCCGGCGCGATGCGCTCCAGCACTTTCACGTTATCGATACCGGCCGGCAGCGGCAGCTGAACCAGAATGCCATCAATGGCGGCGTCCGCGTTCAGTTCATCAATCAGCCCCAGCAGTTCGGCTTCGCTGGTAGTTTCCGGCAGATCGTAAGAGCGGGACACAAAGCCAACTTCCTCACACGCCTTACGTTTGCTGCCGACATAAATCTGCGACGCCGGGTTCGCGCCGACGAGCACGACCGCAAGCCCTGGGGCGCGTTTTCCGGCCGCCACGCGCGCTTTTACTTTTTCGGCAACTTCAAGCCGCACCTGCTGCGCAATCGTTTTACCGTCAATAATCTTTGCTGCCATCAGAGAGAAGATTCCGTCTGTAATCAAATGAAGTGGGGATGAGGATATTCTGTCAGAAGCGCGCCGTGCTGTCAGTTTTCGTTTGTGTCTTTCGCTCAATTGTCCAGCAGGCGGTTCGAAAGCCATTGACTCACCTGGTACTGACCGTATAATTCCAGGCGTTTCACACTGCTACCGGCAGATAAAACGTGAAACGCCTCTTCACGAGGCGCCCTTAGCTCAGCTGGATAGAGCAACGGCCTTCTAAGCCGTGGGTCGCAGGTTCGAGTCCTGCAGGGCGCGCCATTAAATTTCAATAGCTTACGCCTCTTTAAAATCCTCCTGACTTCCTGTGTGGGACATATTTGGGACACAAAACCCTAAAATGGAGTCAATTTGGCGCGCATGCTCAGTCAGGTGATTAGGTGCGAGATGTGCATACCTGCGAACCATTTCAATTGACTCCCAGCCTCCCATTTCCTGCAGAACAGACAGTGGCACTCCGGCCTGAATAAGCCAGCTCGCCCATGTATGCCTCAGGTCATGGAACCGGAAATCCTCTATGCCCGCTCTACGGCAAGCAGAGTTCCATGCCCGCTGGTCGTCAACCCTCATCTTCCTGACCTGATCTGTTGCAGAGCCATCAGGGCGATTTCCCGCTTTGGTATGGACGAACACCCATTTGTGATGATTGCCGATCTGTTCACGCAATACCCGGCAGGCTGTATCATTCAGTGCTACGCCAATAGCCCTGTTTGACTTGCTGTCCTCCGGATTGACCCAGGCAACACGACGCTGCATGTCGATTTGTTGCCATTCCAGATTAATGATGTTCGACCGCCTTAGACCAGTAGCTAGCGCAAACCTGACAACTGATTTAAGCGGCTCAGGACATTCATTAATCAACCTTTCAGCCTCTTCAGGCTCCAGCCAGCGAACGCGCTTGTTCCTCACCTGCGGTATTTTTATTACCGGAGCCTTTTCCAGCCACTTCCAGTCCCTTTCTGCAGCGCGTAGTATTGCCTTCATCAATGCCAGATGCTTGGCCTTAGTTGAAGTCGTTACAGGCCTGCCTTCGAATACCGGAAACTCCTTTCCTTTTCTCTCTGCTGCCGCGCATTTCTGTATCCAGATTTCCTTTGCTTTCCTGTTCTGCATCTTACTGACGGCCGTGTAAATCTTCGCCTCAGTAATATCTTTCAACTTCATCCCTTCAAAATGCTCAAGCCAGAATCCCATCCGGCCTTTATCAGTATCGAGCGATTTCTTATCAGCTTTTTCCTCAAGCCAGCGTAAACAAGCCTCTTCGAACGTTACGTCAGGGAAATCACCAAGCCTGTCTACTCGCCAGAGTTCTGACTTCCTTCGGTCATGCAGCTCTTGCGCTTGCCGCTTGTCCGCTGTGCCAAGAGATTCCTTAATTCGCTTCCCGCCCGGGAGCGAGTACGATGCGTACCAGATTTCACCTCTGCGGAAGAGTGACATATCAATTCCTCTCGTATGCCATCACCCACGCTCACGGCGACAGTATGCAGCGGAGATTTGAGGGCTGCAATGCAAGCCTGGCGAGTGGTGAGGTAGGGGGATTTGGGTTTTGATGGGTCTTTGCGGGTGGCCTGTAGTCGTCCTGACTTTATCCAGTTTGTGGCCGTGGGTCTGGATATGCCGAGCATGGCGCAGGCCTCATCAAGCGTGAGGCTGTATTGTTCCATTCGATTATCTCCAGGCGTAAAAAAGCCGCCATCAGGCGGCCTGTTCATCTTCACGGTTGGTTAGGTCATAAAACTGACCGTACGTTAGCTTCTGGAAGCTCTCGGGGATTACCACATCACCGTGACGCTCACTTTTGTCGTTTGGGATAGCGAAAACCAGGGCATCATCACGGCCCGGACACCTACCGCCATACGTGGTCAGCATGGCAAAACCGTATCCACGTCTTGCTTGGCCACCGATGCCTGTGCGCATGACACCATAATGATCAATGATGTACGACTCCCATAGCGGCAAAGCCTTGAGTTGCTTGTTGGCCTCATCCTTTACCGCTTCCAGCGTTTTTTGATACTCACGGCCTTCTTTGCTGTTTCCTTTGCCTCGCGCGATAACAACTCGCTTACCTTCCCAAAAATCCTCGCTTTTGATGGTCACGGGCGCAGGGAATGCAAAACCTTTTTCCCACACGAAAGCCTGTATCAGCCCGCCCTTATCTCCCCAGCTGCTGCTATTTGTCCATGCGATAGCTCCAACCTTATCAATAGCCGCCTGCATGATTTCGTTTCGCTCTTTTCCTATTTGGTCGTATCCATCAATAAGCGCCTTCACTTCCGGCCCTTCAACGATGTAGTAGTCGTAATGTTTGCTCTGGTCAGACATAAATTTCTCCAATAAAAAACCCGCCGAAGCGGGTCATGGTGTTAACTCAAAATTGTCATCCCACGGTGGGAATGCCTGCATCCTTCCATGCGACATGATGTACTCAGTGGCGACCGCCATCGACGTCGGCTTCTCGAACTCCAGCATAAACACATCGTCGTAGGCTTTCCCTAGCCACCACCCGCCGCCGTATTCGCGCGCACGTTGAATGAGCACCCATCGACCTGGCGTTATGCGGTGATGTATCTCGCCGCGATAGATGATTAAGTAGTCCGAGTCTTTGCTCATGCCGCGCCTCAAAATAACTGTATTTATATACAGTAAATTGCGGTGGGTGGGCTGTCAATTCTTGCCCGGCGCTGCGGCTATCGGGAATACTGACAAAATAACAACATTTGCAAGTCCCAAATCGTTGTAATCCGCAATCATTTTGGTTGCTGATCGCATGCTCCCCGTGCTCCATGGGCCATTTAAACGAATCTCCGTTGCCCCGTAACGCCCTCCGGGGTAACACCAAGAGACCAGATACCAGCATCCGCATTTTTCAGGCACAACAGGTACAGACTCCGCCCGCTCCCGCAGCGCCAGCACAGACAACAGGCGTTCGGTTAACAAGCGCTGCGCCTCTCCGCTCTGAATATCCGGCTCACCCGGCCCACCGAATCCAGCAAAAAAATCTGCAATTTCGCTGGCGATTACTTCACTTATTTCGCTCACGCTTCACCCCCTGTCTCTTTTGCCTTACGCTCAACCTCACGAACAGCAAACGAAAGGTCGTTCAGCAAGATAACGGCGGCCATGATGTTGCTGTGAAGCTGCTCGTCAATGCGATTTAGCAGTATGCGCTGGTCAGGATGCCGTTCTTCAAATCTCGCGCGCTCAATCTGCCAGAGGTTGGCCGCCTCTAAGGTTTTGTTTGTCGACACTACTCACCCCCTGTCTCAAGATTGATGCCCACCACGCAGACCTCATCAGTCGGGCTGGCATTCTTCCGGTTACTGCGACATACAAGCGCCCAAAAATTCATATCGCAAATCAGTGCAACGCGCATTTCCGCCGTCAGGCGATAGCCGAGCTTATTTGACTTGCCAACTGACCGCCGACGCTTGCGCATTAACTTGCGTACGTGCGCCGCGTTAACCTCAACCTGACGATGCCTTGAGGCATAAATACCCTTAGGTGGAATCTTACGAGCCTGTTTTTGATAGGCGCTTAACAGGTCATGTACGTCTGTAAATTTAGCCATGATCACTCTCTCCCCGTCTCAAATTGATGCCCGCCAGATACACTTCGCCCCACGGCTCGCCCGTTTGTTCCTCAAGGCGGTTAATCAGTTCGCCGATTGGTAACGGTTGAATGGCTTGCCGCTCCAACTCGGCTACGCGCTTCTCTGCGGCCTCAGCGCGTCTCTCTGCCGCAATTCGATGCTCAAGCCCTTGCCCCTGGCAGATATCTATCAGGCGCTGTTTCTCTAAAAGCTCCGCAATCTGCGCGTCCTTGGCTTCCAGCGCTGCTATCAGCTCCAGCACCGCTTCAGGAGTGCATAGCCGGAAAAACAATTCGTCAGCCTCTCCGTTGTCGCCAACAAATCCGTACTCGTTGTTTTTGTGGTCTGTCACGAGAACTAGGGAGCCGTCAGCGCCGACGCAGCGATATTTGATACTCCCGCTGCCGTCGATTCTGTCTCCAATGCGCCCAGGCGTAGCGGCCAGTGCTGCCGCTTTCAGTTTTGCTGTGTAGATGGTCATGTGGCACGCTCCTGCTTCTGTTTGTTGTACACAGCCCAACTAAGCGCATCGAGTTTGTCACGTCCCGCTTTATCGTACATGTGGATACCGTCACTAGCGGCGTGCTCTTTCTTGACCTGCTCTTCAAGCTCAGATAGCTGATCGTATGAGAGCGTTGCGAGCTTAAGGCGATTCCAACCAAAGTTTCGTATTCTGCTCATGCGGCACCGCCTTGACGCAACTCGACTGCGAAATCGCTGGCAATATTTACTGCCTCATCAAGTCCTATCATTTCGTCTTGACGGCAACTTACGATTGAATTGCTAATTTTCAGGCAAACAGCATCAACAGCGCTGGCCCTTACTTCGCGCAGGAATGCGTCGGTGGCTGGGGTTTCGGTGTCAGCTTCAAGCCATGCGTTGTAGTGGTAATCAAACATGCCTGTTGGGTGTCCACAGCCGCCATGTGCGTGGGTTTCCATTGCTTCACCACACATGCAGTAGCTGTTGTCGGCATTGTTGATAATCTGGATGAGTTTCTGCATTCGGTTGTTCAGCGCCGCATTCTCCGCAGCCAATTGCTCGCACTGCTTCGTCTTTTCGCGCAGCGCCGCTGTAGTCACATCAAGCTGAGTCGCCATCTTGCTCAGCATCTTCGCGATATCAATCAGCGGCTCGTTGTCGAGGCACTTCGCCAGCTCATGGCCGGCTGCGATTAATTCGTCGTTGTTTTGCGTTCCTTCGGTTTTCATGCTGCCTCCTCAAAATTAAAGCCAAGCTGACAAGAGAACGCCTCGCAAGACTCAGAGCATGAGCCTGTATCGTATTGCCGCATTGATGTCATTCGCGATGCCAGTTCGTCGCGTGACGTATCACTGAAAAGGGCGATCAGAGATTTGAGCGTGTTATTGCCGCGGTACATAACCGGCTCCCTTCCAGTCCTGATTTCTGTGTCCAGGATGTTGATGAATTGCTCTGCCAGCTGTGGTTCGTCCATCACAGCAAGCGCGACCTTTTGCATGCTTTTCTTGATGCAAAATACGCAGTTACCCAGATGCTCCTGAATTCCAAGATCGAAGGGCTTCTCAGCCCACCAATCGATAACCTCCTGCTTTTCAAAGTCACTAATATCTGCCAGGTAACTAAATCCCTTTGTCTCTTTAAGTCGACTTTGTTCGTCTATACGAATGCCCAGCCATGTGTGGTACTTTCCCTTCCCGAATCGCTCCTGGCAGTATTTTGTGAAGGGCACTGACTTCATTCTGTCGGTGCAGAACGCGCCGCCGACATACGGGTGTCCATACTTGTTCAGCATGCGCTTCCACGGGATGAGGTCCGGGCCAATTTCATCCACTGAAAGCTGTTCATATTTGCTCGGCTTACCCATTTCCGGGTCGGGGATAACACGCAGGCAGTGAAGGTCAATTCCCCAATGTCTCACCACGTTTCTGACAAACTCATACGTCTTTGGGTGCTCGGCGCCGGTGTCCATGAAGACATAATGCACATCCTCTCCAGCTGCGCGTCGCTGCTCCATCAGATGCACCAGATAAGCCGACGTTCTGCCGCCAGAAAAACTCACAACCTGAGGAATTCTCATTTCTTCGCTCCAAACCAGCGATTCAGATAGCGGTTGTTATTCACAGAGCCGAAGCTGTTGCGTTTCATGAGCTCTTCGCGGCTCGGCATCGGCTGAGATTTGACGCGAGCGGCCAGCTCGCTTTGTGTGATAAGCGGGTCATGTGTAATCATGGATTTTTCCTCGCGCCGTCCGTGGCGCACGATTAAACGCGACGCAGGCTGATGTGCTCGCGCTTTGCCATCTGGCGGATAGATTCGTATGAGCGGTTTAACTGGCGGGCTATGACTTTAGGGTGGACGGTGCCAGCCAGTGATTTGATGAGGTTTAACTCTTTGGTGGTCCAGTTGCGGCCCAGCGTCTGCTGATTGCCGCGGCGCTTTTTAAATGGCTCGCTCATGGCGACTACCTGATTAACAGCGATGGTTTGCCGGTCTTCAGTGTCGCGCCAGGAACATTCTTGCCGCCCTCAAGCAGATGTTTGATAGCCATCTTGTCGGGCTTAATCACCGTGTCGTATTCGACGTATTCAGGTGGGAGAAGGGCGCTGTCGGTTATCTCTACTGAACGACAAGGCTCGCGGACTGTTACCTGGTGAATACCGGCGCGAATTGATTTCTTACCGGCGGTTTCGAGAGATGTGGCGATGTAGGCGCGGATATTTTCGACCTTCTTTTCAATGCTCACTGCGCGCTCGGTCAGGCTCTTTGCCTCATCCCTGAGGCGCTCCGCATACGTCGATTCGTTTTTGCAGATGGCAAGCAGCTGCTCGATTTTATCGGCCAGCTCACCCTCAATCCCTTCGAGGGTGTCCGCCATGGCTTCCGGGTCGATATCGGCATCCATCAGCCTGGCGTAGTCGCTGGCAACCTCATACAGTTTGCTCATTGGCCGCCTCCAGTTTCACTTTGCATTCTGCGTAAACTGCCTGGACGTTTTTCTGCAACTTCATGCCTGATGTCAGCTTGTACGCCTCTGCAAATTTCCGTTTCAGGTCATCCATGGTTTCCGACTGCGCCATCTCATCGCAAAGCGCGCTGACTTTATCGATGACTTCCTGCTGGCGCTTGCGCTCGTCTTCCCTGATTTGCTCTTCTGAGTGGTAGGCCATTACCGGCTCCTGATGCATCCCTTCATCATCGTTAAGCAGATGAATAGCGTTATCCAGACGCTGCGCTTTGGGCCAGTATTTGCTGGCGCGCTTAACGATGGTCTTGCGGGCCATTTCTTCCCAGAAGTTTTTCCAGGGCCCGTTCTTGGCCTTGCTGGTAGCTTCAACAGCCTTTATTTCTGCAAGACTCATCTCTTCCGTGAGGTAATCACCATCAGGCGTTTTAACTGTGCAGTAACCGCCGACCACTTCGCCACGGTCACCGAACGCGTTGTATTTGTGCGTTGGCGCCTTATCCAGTCCATTGGATTCGTAGGTGTCGTTGGCGCATACCAGTTTGCACTGACCCCACTTAATTGAGCCGGACGACTGAGCCAGATGAAGCAGGCCCATATAGCTGATGTCGAGGCACACCATGCCGTCACGCGGCACCAGGTACGCCAGCTTGCTCGCCGGGTTCAGCGTGATGCCGATGGCCGCAACGTTGATGATGGCGTTCTGCGCGCTGGTAGGGTTGTTGATTGCCGTCTTCGCGAGGAAGTCGTTTTTCTGAAAGAGCTGAATGGCAAACTGGCTTTCCTTAGCCCATGTTACCGTCTGGTCGGTCATTGCTCCGCAAAACAGCGGCTCCTGCTGCTTAACGAAACTGACGATATCGAATGACATTACGCTGCCTCCCTGTGTGAATGTCGCGCTTTGAAGATGCCGATTGCATACTCGGCGGTAACGCGCTCGGTCAGCGCATCAATCCACCAACCCTCGGATGCGTCCTGAAACGCGATGCTGTGTCCTTCGAGGTAGTTGATGGCGTCAGCTGTATTCTCATCTGCATCCAGCCCCGCCAGAGCAGAAATAAACGAGTTGGCTTTCTTCGCCAGACGTTCGACTTCATCGCAGATACGCTCGTTATCAGTTGCGCCCAGCTCGGCGATAATCTGCTCAATTTCTTTGACGTCGTTCAGGGTCAGTCTCATTGCTTCTGCTCCTGTGGTTTCGGTTGCTGTTTCATCAAATCTTTCATCAAACGGATAAATGCATCATCCGACCATTCGCGAACGGGAGTTGTCATTGCGGCCTCCGGTACCATGGCATGCTCACTGCCAGCTTCATCTGCTGATTGGCCTGCAACCACATCCCGGCGTCACCCAGGAATCGGGCGATAACCGCTTTGCTCTGAGCTGCCCGCAAAGCGTTGTGATTTACATGTGGCATAACGCCTCCAGTTGTTTGCGGGCCGCACGGATAAGGCGGCGAAAGCGTTTGGATAATTCGGATTCGGTCGGGTAATAGGCGGACATGATGCCGCCACCCGATAGCGATAATTGCATCATGGTGGGATTCCTTACGGTTAAGTGGGCATAGCGAAAAGGCCGCGCTAATAAGCAGCCTTGTTGATATGCAGGCGAAAAAAAGCCCTCCGGAGAGGGCGAACAGACAACAAGGGTTATTTCTCCATTTAACCAGAACAGGTCTTCGTCTCCTGTAGTGGTTATGATGCGGATTGCATCGTCAGCCGCACTCTGTGAATACGGCTTGCGATTTCAATCTTGGATTTCAAACTTCATGGCAGATATTTTTTTCATCTGCTTATCCAGCGATTTGAGTTTCTTATTGCGCATTTCTTCGGCGCGAGCCAATGCGTCCTCTTTATTGAAATGGAAATCATTGCCATGGTAATACTGCACGAAGCCTGATTCAGAGCCACGGAATGACGCCATCCTTTTCTCAGTATTCACATCTGCTTCAGCTGTAAATATTCCTGAGGTAAGCGCATATTTAGTGATGTAGATTTTGGTCATGCTTTATCCTTCTGCTCATTGGTTATTGCATCAGATAACCGACTCCATGAATCTGCTATCGGCTGCTATTCAGCGGGCGCTTCTGGTAATTCCAGCCAGTGAGTAAAGTGATGGGCTGGACGTAATTCAGCTTCAGCATTTGCCGAGAACCACATCATTTGCCCTGATGTATGGTCAAACTCAATAAAGTGAGCCTCAACCCAAACTTTGTCACCAGTGGCGACAAGCACGTATTTCCCATCCGGCGGCAATCGATCGCTACATTTAATCCACTCCATTCACTCC
Source organism: Cronobacter turicensis z3032 (assembly GCA_000027065.2). NCBI lineage: Bacteria > Pseudomonadati > Pseudomonadota > Gammaproteobacteria > Enterobacterales > Enterobacteriaceae > Cronobacter > Cronobacter turicensis. The sequence continues at coordinate 1,212,703 of FN543093.2, forward strand.
TCCTCGCCGATGGCTTTAGCTTGCGAGCATTCATCATCAATGTCGTAAATATCGTGATAGCATTCGTGGCGCAGCTCTTCATTACCATCGCCACTGTAAACGGCAACCGCAGCAATCCCTTTGCCGCATACGTCGCATTCGACTTCCTCATCCATATCTCACCTCAGATAAGTTGCTTGCTGCCAAAAAGAAAGGCCGACTATGCGGCCTTGTTGAATCCTTTTTCCGTAAAGAACTTAAAGCCAGACTCGTAAGCATTTATAAGCTCGATAGAATCAGGCTCGCTCCTGAATTCAGGAGACCATTCTTTCTGCTCTTCGATTCCGCGCTTTAACTTCGAGACAATGACTCTCTCAATATATTCTCGGCGACTTTCAAGCAGCTCAGTAGATGCCTGGGTCATGTAGAAATTAAGTTGCTCAATCATTGTCTCGCCTCAGTCGTAGTAGGCCGGAATTGATTTGCCGCGCATTTTCTGGTGCGCGTTCATCAAGTGGGTAGGGTGATTAACCGGCTTCTTGTATGCCGGGTTACGCTTGCGTTCGGTTACTTCCGGCTCCTGGTAATCGCGGAGAGCTACGAGCGAAGTGGCTCGGTCTACGCGGCTTGCATGCTTGCGTGATTCTTCCTGAGAAGCGTCAGGAGCCTCGCAACCTAAAATGGAGTCGATGATATTGCCGATAGCGTCACGCTCGATAGCGAGCTTTCTGCGCCGCTCATGACGGCGAGTTTTAGCGTTACCAGCTGATACTGAAGAACCGTATTGGATAACCGTCATGACAAGCCTCCGAACTCGTTAATTAATTGCTGTTGGTTAAACAGAATTTTCCTGTGAGCGAAATCGCCATGCATTTTTATCGCTGCATCGTTATATGCATGAACAGCCTCAACTTTTGTTTCGTAAGAGCCTATAAAGATGGCTTTTCTCTCAATTTTTATTTGGGCAACCCATCTCTTGTATCTAGCGTCAAAACGAACGCCGATATATCCACTTGTGTTGGCCCTGGTCACTGATATGTTCCTGTTATTTTCGTTCCGAATAGCAGGCCTCAGGTTTTCAATTCGGTTATCCAATCTATTGCCGTTGACGTGATCTAGGTGCTGTGGCTCTGAATCCATGTGCATCTTCCAGATAAGGCGATGAACCGAACAGAGACGCCCATTTATCTTTACACTCAGATATCCACCGCCTGACACATATCCGCACGGCACATCCATTTGTCTGTTAAACCCCGACTCTCTCCACCAAAGCTCTCCTTTGCTTGCCTCGTAATTGAAAATTGAAAGCAGCATTTCTCTGCTTGGCAGGGGGATTCGTTTTGATTTATCCGCCATTTCACCTCCGAAGATTTCAGGCAATGACCACGTGGAAGTCATTGGCTGAGAGCCTCGTTTGGTATCTGTTCGCGCTTTGTCAGCGCACCGTCGAAGTTAAAGAGCGATGCCAATCTGTTCCGTTTGGCTACCAGCGTCCTGCTGTTGAGATGAATAATATGCGTATAGCGCATATGCGTCAAGCGCATAATATGAGGGTGTGGTTAAAAAAGTTGGGGATGTTATGTATGCGTCTGAAACAGAAAGAGAAAAAAATTTAGGCAGGGTTTGCTATAGGCACAAAAAAGCCCGCACATGGCGGGCTTAGTATGCAAAAGGTGGGTTATCCGTGACGTCGGAACTGCTGAGACTGACTCAGCATTACACGTCCAGCCACATGAAACATATGCATTTCTTCTTCTGAAATTGTCCACTCACGATAGCGAGGATTGTCAGAAATTACGATCAGCTGGCTCTTCACCTTTTGCAGTCGTTTAACAAACATGTCGCCATTGAAATTGAAAACATAGATGCCATCACCGTCAAAAACACTGACGCCGACATCTACAAAGATGAGATCGCCTGGCTCTATGGTTCCTTCCATGCTGTCACCGCGAACGTTAATGAGCTTCACAGATGATTCTGGCCGGTTACCAAAAATAACCCTGGCCTGGTCAGGCACATACTCGATAGACCGTATAACTTCTACGACGTCTTTCGAGGCAGCCCCATCACCTGCGCTTGCTGAAACATCAAGAACGTCAATTCGATACACATCATTCCTCCCCTTTTTATAATGGAACCAACACTGTATGTATCTACAGTATCACTGGCTTCATTAGAAGAGAATAGCTCAGCTACAGGAACTCCGAGAGCTTCCGCAATCTTTTGAATGAGAGTATCGCTATAACCCTGCATGCCGCGCTCTAGACGCGACAGATTCCCTACGTCGCTTTCTACGCGCAACGCAAGCTCACTGAGGGTCATCTGATTCGCTTTACGAATCTGTCGGATTTTTTCGCCTATTTTCATGGCTCATATTCAACCTTTTTTATGCGTGACACGCAAAGCGCCTTGCGCATATTTTTTATTTCGCATATTATGCGTATAGCGCATTACGGAGGTGCAATATGCAGACGCCACTTAGAAAAATGCGTGTAGAGAAAAAGCTGACAATCGCCGAGGTAGCCATCGCAACACAGTTGGACGTTGGCAACCTGAGTCGAATCGAAAGGGGAATGCAGGTTCCGTCTCTCGAAACAGCTGAGAAGCTCGCAAAGTTCTTCAAGGGGAAGATTAGCGAGATGCAGATTCTCTACCCGCACCGATACATGAAGGCGACTGATTCAGCCGCCTAAGCAGTACCCGCTCTTTACCAATCTGAACCGCCGACAACGCGGTAACTCATTCAAGTGGCAGACCCCACGGTCTGCGCACGTATCTATCTAAATCACAAAGGAAGAATACCGAATGGAAAACGCAAGTTATAGCAAGCCGTCTCAGCGCGACATCGACCGCGCAGAGACAGATTTACTCATCAATCTCTCTACGGTCACACAGCGTGGCCTTGCAAAGATGGTGGGGTGTCATGAATCGAAGATAAGCCGGACAGACTGGCGCTTCATAGCATCAGTTCTGTGCGCGTTTGGGATGGATTCAGATATCAGTCCGATCAGTCGTGCATTCAGGCATGCACTGGAAGGAATTACCAAAGAAAAAGCCCCGATGAGCGGTAACTCATTCGAGGCTTAAGAACACTGTGTTACGCCGAGTAACGGGAGTAATTATGTCAAAAACACTCAGTCCTGACCAGGACAAATTACACAAAAACATTATTCGTGATCGCTACCTGTCCGGCTTTAAGCAGCCTGGTCGATTCCGGGCTGAGTGGGAACGGGTGAAAAAATTATTCAGAGGTAAAGGTCATGAGTAATCTCGCAACAGTAACACCAATCAGGCCTCAGGTTGAGGTCGTGGAGTCACGCGTGGCAGAACTCGAAGATGGCTACACGCGGACTGCTAACGCATTGCTTGAAGCGGTGATGCTTTCCGGCCTCACTCAACACCACCTCCTGATAGTTATGGCCGTATGGCGTAAGACGTATGGCTATAACAAAAAAATGGACTGGATAGGCAATGAGCAGTTCGCAGCGCTTACCGGTATGGCGGCAACCAAATGCTCTACTGCCAAAAACGAATTAATCAGGATGGGCGTACTCACTCAGGCAGGGCGTCAGGTAGGCATGAACACTAACCTGTCAGAGTGGAAAACGAAGTTTAACGGAATCAGTAAAAGTTTTACCGAATCAGTAAAAGTAAGCTTTACCGAATCGGTAAAATGCACTTTACCGAATCAGTCAAACACAAAAGACAATATACAAAAGACAATAAAGACAATTACCCAAACCCACGAAGTGGGCTTGTCGGATGTTGTTTCTGAAAAGCCATTAACACCTCGCCAGCTCGGAACAAACCCGAGAGCTACCGGCACCAATCCTCGCTCCAAGCTTCCGGCATTTGACCGTGATCGACTGAAAGAAACCTGGAACTGCAAAGCCGAAAGATTCGGATTGCCTAAAATCCGCAGCGTCACCACGACGGTGGAGAATGGCATCAAGCGCCTCTGGGTTTCATACCTGAAGCAGTGCAAGGAGCTGAAGCGGGAGCCCAAGGATATCGACTCACTGCTGAACGGTTATCTTGAACACGGTTACCAGCCGACGCCGTGGGCGATGGGGCAAAACCCGGAAGGCAAGCGCTACGGAATTGAGACCGCGCTTCGCCAGGAGAAAATCGACCAGATTTTAGGAGCTGATAGCTGATGGACAGTTACGATTTTGAGTATCAGCTGGTCGGCTCGATGCTCGTGAAAGGCGATCACATCGATTGCCGTGAAGTGGCCGGAAAACTACCCGCAGAAGCATTCGAAAATTTCCACCTCCGCACCATGTACCAGTCAATCGTCACCCTCCTGACCAAAGCTGAGCCGGTGGATATGTTCACTGTTCAGGCTGCCGTTCCTGATGGTACGAAAGACCTGGTGATTGAGGTCGGGGCTAAGTGCGTTACGGCCGCCAATATCCGGGGATGGGCTAAGCGAGTGCGCCAGTGCTGGATGCTGCGGCGTGGAATTGCAGAGCTTAACCGGGCGGCGGGAATTCTCGCATCGGCCGGTACGCACGATATCAACGACCGGATTGGCGAGGTGGGAAGCATTCTGTCGAAGCTTCAGTTCGAAACGAACGACAAGTTGCCGCGCCGCATTGCCGATTTGCTGGAAGACTACATGGACGTGCTTGAGAGTCGCATGCAGGGTGAAGAATCCGGCCTGTACCTCAAGACCGGCATTCAGGCGCTGGATGACGAGTACGGCGGGTTCGACCGCACTGACCTTATCGTCGTTGCGGCTCGTCCGGGGATGGGTAAGACAGAGTTCGCTATCAACATCGCAAACTCAATCGGCAGGCAGAAGGGTAAGGGGCTGTTTGTCTCGCTGGAAATGTCTGACATGCAGGTTGTCGAGCGACACGTTGCCGACCGTTCCGGGCTGTCAATAGGCGCGCTGCGTAACCCGCTGAACATGATTCAGGAGCAGTACACCCGCCTGACTACCGCAACGGGTACGCTCATGGACGAAAACAACTACGTTATCGACGGATCGTTCACTGTAGACGACTGCATTGCCCACGCTGAGCGGCTGAATTCTGACGGCGGCCTGAGCTTCCTCGCCATCGACTATCTCGGGCTCCTTGAGAAACCGAAAGCAGAGCGCAACGACATCGCCATCGCCGAAATCACCCGCAAGCTGAAGCAGTTTTGCCTGCGCAACAAGGTGCCGGTAATTCTCCTATCGCAGCTCAACCGCGGAGTTGAGGGAAGGGCAGATAAGCGGCCGACGCTTGCCGACCTCAAAGACTCCGGGGCTATTGAGCAGGATGCTGACGTGATCATCTTCCCGTACCGCGACGAGGTGTATCACGAGAACAGCGACATGAAGGGAATCGCCGAAATCATTATCGGCAAATACCGCTCAGGCGAGCCAAAGACATTCTACATGGGCTGGAAAAACGGTCACTTTGTCAACATCGACCAGCAGGAAGCGGCGATGCAGTACGCCCGCAACGAGAAACAGTCCTCCCAATCTAACGACTGGCGCTAAGGCATCCAAAATACAAGGTATAACCATGACCATTTCTCTAGCCATTATGGAGCTGGCTCTTAACCCACGATTCAAGGCTGTCATGGAAAGATGCCTCGATGAAGAGGAGTTGATAGTCCAGTTCGAAAGACTTTCTGGCATCAAGCGGCCACCAACGCGCGGCAATCCCCTTGAGGCAATGGTGGACATCGCCACCGGCTTCCGGGATGCGCAGTGGAAGGTATTTTTCGAAGCATTCATCCCTTTCGTTTACGACTGCATCTGGTTGCGCTGGGCAGATCGCGACAATGAAGAATTCTGGCAAACGCCAACCGAACATCACAAGGATTAACCATGACCAAGGCAACCACAACGGCGGCGCTTCAGAGCGTAGCGCTGAAGGAGTTCTCTGCCCGTAATCAGCGATACTGGTCAGCATCCAGTCTGCCGACACGCGAGAAAGTGAAGCACCGGAAGCCGCTTAAGGCATACCGTCGCGACCGGGTTATGAACGCCATTATTCGCCGGGATATCAACCGCAAGATGGAAATTGCCCGTAAAGAAATAATCGCCAGCATTGGAGGGAAGAAATCATGAGCACTATTAGCAATGAGCGTTTAGAAAAGCTGTCCGAATACGACTGCGCGGACAGGTATGAGGTTATGTCGATGGCGACTGAGCTTCTGGCGCTGCGCAAAGAGCGGGAGCGGGCGGAGCCTGTGTGTTTGGAGGCAATGCCATTTACATGGGAAGAGCTTAAAGGGATGCACGGCGCTGATTTCGCCACTGGTTATGTTCGCGGGTGGGAAAGAAAATGCGCTTCCTTAGAAATGAAAGGCCCGCTCTACACCGCACCACCCGTGCCTGACGAACGATATCAGCAACTAAGCGAGCTATATCACGCTCAGGAAAAGAGACTGTTCAAGCTGGCGCAGCGCATCAAAGGCCCGACCTTCGATAAATACGCGCACTCGCCATCGCAAGCTATCGATGTGTTAGAAGCCGCTGTTTTTGGTGAAACCGATGAAGACGGCCACGCCGCCATGCTTCAGTCTGGCAATGACGAGATTGGCTCATGGAGCAACCATAAGAATACACCTACCGATAAACCCAAAAGCGAATTGAGCCAGATGGCAGAGAAACTGGTACGCGATACGACAGCGCTGGCAGTAACTCTGAGCGCCGAAAACGACACCACACCGCAGCAGTTCGAATCGCTTGCGTTTAAGTCGGTTGTACCGGAGGGATGGAAACTGGTGCCGATTGTGCTCACCAAAGAAATGCGCGGAAAGATTCACCCCTTCGCGGAGGCGCTTTGCCATGGGTGCGGACGAGAGGTAGTGGCTGATTGCGAATACAATGTTACAGCGTCATGGAATGACATGCTCGCGGTAGCACCTGAGCCATGCAAATAACCCTCGACGACATCCAGGTAATATCTGCCTACATCGGCACTCCTCGCTTCATCGACATCGAAACACTCACCAAACGATATCTCTTTACCAGCCAACTGATAATGCTTCAGGCAATCAGTAAGGCGAGGTATTGAGCGGAGACTCATCATGATAACCAAGTTGCAAATTATGACCTGGTTCGAAGTGAACCGGAAAGGCACAGTCAAGCAGCTCGTTGAGGAGCTCGGCGGAAAGGGCGACCGTGTGGCCGCCATAGTCTGTGGTCTTGTGCGAGAGGGCGCATTGGTACGCTCTGCAAGCACCGGCATGGGAACACGCTGCCGCCTTTATGAACTTAGTGAAGGTAAAACGAGTCGCCAGCTTATCCGCGAATACGTCACTGAACATGGTCCGGTATCGTCCCGCCAGGTTTCAGAGGGCACCGGCATAGATATGGGCGCAGTACAGCGCATTCTCCGTGACGAACACGATTCAGGACGTATTGAGCGCTACAACTCAGAGAAGTGCAGCGAGCACCAGGGCTCATTCCTGTATGTCACAGCACATGAGTTATGCCAGTTCGGATGCTCAAACCCCATGACGGCGTTTATCAATCAGCAGCTGCGCGCGGTGCGGCAGGAGATGAGGGTATGAGCATCATAATGCTGGCCTTCATCGGCCTGTGCTTCATGTTCGCTGCCATCGTTAAGCAGGACGGCCTGATGTTCACTGACGCGCTGATTCTTCTGTGCAGCGCATTCGTATTGGCTAAAGAGGAGAAGCGCCGTGGATAAGAGCAGAGAGCAGTTTGAAGCAGCAATAAAACAAAAGTTTGGCGACCTTATCGACCAGCGTGTTTGCAAGAACAGTGATGGCGATCATATGGCGTGGGATATGCAGGTCGCATGGTGGGCATGGCAGGAATCGCGGGCGGCTATCGAGATAAAACTCGACGACAAAGTGATGGTTGAGGACGAATTCGACAAAGGTCACAACTATGCAATCGACTACTGCGCTGAAGCTATCCGCGCCGCCGGTCTCAAGGTTAAGGGGGAGTGATGACCTTCGACAGATACTGGATTTTTGGTCGACTTACATTGGGGCTGGGGCTCTCCACGGAGCTTTGGCACACAACGCGAAAGAATGATAGCCGGGTAATCAATTTCATCCACTTAGGCTACGTGCCGGATGTGTTGCCAGAAAAAAACAGGACCGCATCAATTTTCGTAATAACAGTCATGTGGATAACGATGAAAATAGGCATCATGAGGATTCGACATGAAGCAGACAATATTCCTCAGGGGTAAGTTGCAGCAGCAGGAAGCAATAAACTTCATCCTCGCATCACCCCTCGACTCCGACCGCCCGGTCACTATCAGAATCACCGACTACAAGCGCAACCTTGACCAGAACGCGAAATTTCACGCGCTCCTGGCAGATATTGCTGCGCAGGTTCAGTGGTGCGGAAAGTGGCTGCGACCAGAGCAATGGAAGGTGTTGCTGATTAGCGGCCACGCGGTGGCGACAAAGCAAGAGGCAGAGGTTGTGCCGGGTCTTGAAGGTGAATACGTAAACATCCGCGAGAGCAGCGCTGAGATGAGCGTTAAGCGCATGTCCAGCCTCATTGAGTACACCGTGGCCTGGGCGACCGGGCAGGGCGTCAGATTCACTGACAGGAGGTATATGTGAGACGACAGCGACGAAGTATCACGGACATAGTCTGCGAAAACTGCATCTACCGCGTTACCCACCGAAAGAAACGAAAGCCAGAAGTATCCCCGTCCGACATAAAAACCTTCGCGTATACCTCTCACCTTCACGATGTGATGTGGGAACGCCTTCGCGCCAGGAGGAAGCATGCTTAGCCCCACCCAAACCCAAGCATACGAGCAGCAGAGCATAGCCAGAGCTCTCTGCGCAGGATGCAGCAAGCAACTGGAGCCGGATGAAACCTACGCATGCAGCGAGTGCATCAACGAGTGGCTGGTATATCGAGACCCGAACGGAGATATCGCAAATGACGATATTCAGGAGCAATAAATGGCTTCAGGCAGTCAGGGAGATAGATTGCTGCGTTCTGTGTGGCCGGTATGGAGTTCAGGCCGCGCACCGGAATGAAGGGAAGGGAATAGGGCTCAAGGTAGACGACAGCTTAACAGCGGCGCTTTGTCCGTCATGCCATGAGCGCATCGACAACGGTAAAGACTTAAGCCGTGAAGAGCGGCGTTCTGAAATGGATCGCGCTATCGTCCTGACGCTGCAAAAGCTAACGCGAGAAGGGAGGGTAACGGTGAGATGAACGAATACCGAATAGTCCTGCCCTGGCCGCCCTCCAATAATCGGTACTGGCGTCACTCAAGAGGAATCCACTACATCAGCGATTGGGGTAAGCGATACCGACGAGAAGTAATCGAAATAATTCAGCAGCACAAGTTAGACATAAAAATCCAACCCCGCATCAGAATCACCATCCACGCAGCACCTCCCGATAACCGCAAACGCGATTTGGACAATCTACCCAAAGCCGTTTTTGACGCACTCACCAGTGCGGGCTTCTGGCTGGATGACGGTCAGGTAGACGATATGCGCATCAAGCGCTGTCAGGCGGTTAAAGGCGGAATGCTCGTTTTGGTGGTGACGGAGTTGGGAGGGAAGTTACCCGACATTGCAGAATTGATGGAGGCTGCATGAAACCAGTTTGCAAAATTGAAGGTTGCGGCCGTGAATGCCGGTATATGGAACAGCAGGTGTGCCAAAAGCATTATTTCAGGATGATGCGATATGGGACATACGAGCTCACCAAGCATGGAAAAGGAAAGGGATTCTCTACTAACGCCAAGGGATACGTGATGATTAAAGAGCCATCTCATCCACTGGCAATGAAAAATGGCTTCGTGTACGAGCATAGAAAGGCTGTGTACGCAAAGCACGGAGATCAACTGCCGCCATGCGAATTATGCGGCAAATCTGTAACCTGGGCGAATGCACACATCGACCACAAGGATGAGCGGGTCAACAACAACGATCCAGGTAATCTTAGGGTTTTGTGCAACGCCTGCAACGTAATGCGAGCACGCGTTCATATCCCTTCCCATACCAGAAAAACCAGCCATGCCATTACCTTCAACGGGGAAACCAAAACCCCTGCTGAATGGTCACGCGACCCAAGAGTAAGCATCGCCGGAAGGACGATTATGTTCAGGCTCAATAAGGGCATGAGTGTAGAGCAGGCGCTATTCGTAGAAAAGCTTACACATCGATCTAAGAAGGCAAATGGCTACCAGCCCAAATACGGCGAGTATCAGCAGAAGCTAAAAGACCTGCGTAACAGCCGGGAGGAAGCAGCATGATTATCGTTCAGACAGTTCCTCGCTTACTTCAGGAATGTAACGGATGCCTCAGTGAGGTAGCCCGTAAGCTTTCATGCCACCGCGATACCGTCAGGAAGTACATCGGTGACAATCACGCTAAACGTCACGCAGTCATTAATGGCGTGCTGATGACCAGCGCCCGCTCGCATGAGGAGGCTTCATCGTGACCACAGTAACCAGCATCGCATTAGCGCAGCAGCGCCAGAAGGACAGAGAGATGCTTGAGTGCGTGGACTGGCAACTTAACAACGTTCACGAGACGGAGAAGCGTTTGATGGAAATGCGCCGGGAGCTGGTAAATCGGCTCGGCATCAACAAACCAGAGGGGGGCGATGCAGCATGAACCTGGAAAACGCACTGAAATACCACTTCGCTAAATCGACCATGATAAGTGATTCCCCGAGAGCCACGGCATCAGACGCATTGACCGGCACTGATATCATGGCAGCTCAGGGAATGGTGCAGAATCGCGCGCAGATGGGCTTTGCGGCATTTATGGGGAAAATGGGTGTCAGCAGCAATGACCGTGAGAAAGCTATTGAACTGCTGACCCTGTATGCAATTGAGCGCTGCGATAAGGTTGCCGCCTTACGCAAGCTCGAATGTGATATTAAGCCAAAGGTAATGCAAGCGCTCGCAACTTACGCCTTTGAGGACTACTCACGCAACGCCGGGAGCACCCGGCAGTGTGAATGCTGCAATGGCGCTGGCTTCATACATGCTGAAGTCGTGACTATGAAGCATATCGGCAGGCCGAATCTGGCGGCGAGGAGGGAGCAGGTGAAAGTGCTGTGCCAGAAGTGCAAAGGGAAGGGGGTAGTTTCGACGGCGTGCTCTGACTGCAAGGGGCGAGGGAAGGCGATAAATCAGGAGGAGACGGAAAAGCAGGGCGTTCCTGTGATATCTGACTGCAAACGCTGCGGCGGCGTCGGCTATCCTCGTTTGCCCTCTACCGAGGCCTTTGCGGCGGTATGTCAAATCACTGATGCCATCTCGCTCGATACGTGGAAGAAGTCAGTCAAGCCTTTCTACGATGGTCTTATCATCAAGTTTGAGGTGGAAGAATCGTGGGCTGACGCACAGTTACGAGAAGTCACCAGGTAAAAACCGAAAATAGCGCATTAATTTATCGCGTGCTATTTACTTTTCCCGAACCTGCGGATATGATTTCTAACAGTGGAAGTTGCGCACGTTGTTAAGCGCTAAAAACATTAAGCCCTGAGTTAATAGCTCGGGGCTTTTTTATTGGCTCAACTCAACCAACAGGTGACGATATGAAAAGCTGCAACGCTACTCAGGGTTTCGATAACCCGAATAAATTCCGTGAAGAGTGGGATCGTCAAACCAAAGAAGCATGAGACGAAACCGGCAAGGGCATTGATGGAACAGGCAGCGTAACCGCTATGCGGAACAGGCAGCGTAACCCTCTCAGTGCTCTTTCCAGTTTTCGTCACGTTAGCGACTTTGCGGGCTTTTTAGAAACTGACCACAAAGATAAATGCAAACGATGAGCAATTCCTGGCAGTAGCCTAACGGCCAAACACCAGTGAGGTCTTCCGATTCCTCATCAACTAATTCGGCGCACTGGCCCGGTGTGATTAATAACGGGCGCACAACAGGTAAGCTGCTTGACGATTGAACCGCTACGCGGGGCGTTCGTGTTGTGAAACAGGCAGCTTTCCGTTGTGGTGAATAAGGCATTGTTCCGGCACTTCTCACTGCTGGCACCGGAAAAAGCATCTGCGCAGAGTTGCTATGCCGAATAGACTGCGTACCACAACCCAATCACTCCAAATATTTAAGGCTCGCTTCGGCGGGCCTTTTTCGTATTAGGCCACAGGCAATCAATCACAGATGAACCCTCGCATCCGATGCCTCGCTGGCCTTTCCTGACACTACCCACAGCACCCGCTTTAACGCGAGGTGAGAGATATGAAAATGCCCTACAAAAGCGATCCGAATATCTGGTCCATCCTCATCGCTTTCGGCATGACCCTTGTTGGCGCTATAGCCAGTTACTCCTTCAAAGTTCTCAACGGAGAATCCTTTAGTTGGAGGACCATGTGCCTTCAGCTAATTGTGTCGATATTCGCTGGTTTAATCATGACCATGATTGCCATCCACTATAACTGGCCGCAAGAGGTAATGGGCGGCGTGTGTGGCATGGCTGGCTGGTCGGGTTCCTCCCTGATTAAAGCGCTTGAGAACCGTTTCCTGAACAAAGCATCAGGCAAAGAGGTATCCAATGACTAAAGACCAGTTCATGCGAGCTGCGGGCATCAGTAGCTCGCTGGCTGAGAGATGGTATCCACACATCGTCGAAGCCATGAACACATACGGCATCGACACACCAAAACGCCAGGCTAACTTCATTGGGCAAATCGGCACCGAGTCAGGCGGCTTCCAGTCGGTCCAGGAGTCGCTCAACTACAGCGTCGCCGGTCTGGCGATATTCGGCTCTCGTTTAACAGCTGCCCAACGCGAACAGTTAGGTCGCAAACCCGGCGAAAAGGGTTTATCTCCTGAACGACAGGCAGCTATTGCCAACATCGTCTACGGCGTTCGCTACGGCAATAACCTGAATGGTGACGGCTGGAAGTATCGCGGTCGCGGCCTCAAGCAAATCACATTCAAAGCTAACTACGAAGAATGCGGTAAGGCGCTTGGGCTCAACCTGGTCGACTCTCCTGACCTGTTGCTACAGGATAAATACGCTGCGCTTTCTGCTGGTTGGTTCTGGAAAGCAAACGGCTGTAACCAGTTTGCAGATGCAGGCGACGTGAACGGTCTGACCCGGCGCATCAACGGCGGCCTGAATGGTTTGCAAGACCGCATCGACAGGACGAAGCGAGCGGAAGGAGTTTTGTTATGAGTTTCACGACTATCAAAAACCTGATCCCGTTCGTGTTCGCCCTCATCATCATCGGCTTCATTGCCAAGCTTGGCGCTGACAATCGCCAGCTGCGCATTGAAAACAGCTCTCTGGTGAAAGACAACCGCGAACTGAACGGTAAGAACGCTGACCTGGCGAACACGCTGCAAAATCTGGCCGACAAGGTGGGCGAGATGAACCAGCTAGTAGATGCAGAGTCACGCCGTCGCGCAGCAGCAGAAATGAAGTCACAACGGCTTCAGGAGGAAGTGAAGAGTGCGCTCAAAGATAACAAGTGCTCTGTCGAGCTTATTCCTGATTCTGTTATTGACCAGCTGCGCCGACAAGCCGACTCAGTACGAGGTGGTGAAGGCACCGACACTACCGATACCGGCAAACCTTCTCGTTGACTGCGTTATCCCTGAAATACAAAGCAACATGACTTTCGGGGATAGCGTACAGCTCAACATCCTGTTGCTCGATTCACTGGACGCCTGTAACGGGCAAATTCGAACCATCAGGAAAATAGAATCGTCACGGCAAGACAAAAGCTTTTCTCGCGAAAAGTGAGGTGATCCGATCTTGCTGACGGGTAAGCCGTAAGTGGGCTAGCCATTCCGTGAGGAATCGCGAAGCCTGCGACCATGACAACCCCCACGAAGATTCACCATCAGCAACAAAGCAATATCGGCCTCGCTAATGCGGGGCTTTTTATGTCCGCAGTAAAACGCGCGTCGCAGCGCATAACATTCCCGAGTCTTTCAGAAAGCTGAGCCTGAGAACTGCCGTATATGGTGGCGACCATCTCGGGGCGGCTTTTCTGTGCGAACAGGCTCAACTTTCTAAAAGGTAATCGCCATGAAAGAGATGATCTCCGTAGAACGCGAAGTGTCCATGAGCAGCCTGGACTTCCTGAATAGCATTATTAACCCGGCCCGCGTCGAAGCCGGCGAAACCCCTCATGAGCCACGTAAGTTTCTGGCAAAAATTGAGGATGAGCTGGAGCTGGACGGAACCGGAAAAAAATTCCGGTTAAACAATAACCACACTCAAACGGCTTATTACGATCTCGACTTTGACCAGATGATGCTGGTAGGCATGAGAGAGTCAAAGGCTGTAAGGCGCTCAGTGCTGGCAAAGCTGAAAGTGATGCACGGCCCGCAGATTCCGCAGACGCTTCCCGAAGCACTTCGTCTCGCAGCAGACCTCGCAGAGCAGAATGCCCAACTGGAAAGCAAGCTCGCTATTGCCGCGCCTAAGGTCGAATTCGTTGATAACTACGTCGAGGCAACCGGCGCGATGGGGTTTCGAGAAGCAGCGAAACTGCTGAAGGTGAAAGAAACGGACTTCCGGTTGTTCCTGATTGAGCAGGGCATCATGTATCGCCTGGCTGGAAAGCTGACTCCATATGCACAGCACCTTGATGCTGGCCGCTTTACTGTGAAAACAGGCGAGAACCAGCATAACGGCCACGCCTTCACCCAAGTGAAGTTCACGCCCAAAGGCATTCAGTGGATTGCTGGCCTTCTGGCTGCAGCAAATCTGCAGGGAGCGGCGTGATGAAAGCAATTAATGGCTTCAAAGTTGTCGTGCTCCTGCATGAAGGTCATGAAGCCGGTTTGCCACCGGAAGAGCTCGGTTGGCAAAACCATCAAGATCCAGAGATTAAAGATGGATTTCTGATTATCAGGAAGGGACTAAACACCTATGGCCTACCACTGAGCAGAATCCACTCCTTCAGCATTGAAGCAGTTACTGATGAGTGAGCATCACAAGGCGCATTTGCTAGTGCGCCTGATGATGATATTTTGATCACTGTTTAAACAGGAGGTCATATGTCAGGCGAATCAATCAGCATTAAAGAAGTTTATGAGTTAGCAAGGAAAATAATTCCTGAAGGCCATCTAGCTGTAGAAATTTGGGATATAGGGTTACGTTTTGTTTGGGAATCGGAGTCAGATAGCGGATCTGCTTTCCTGCAAGAGCCTCTCAACAAGATTTCTGCATCAACCATCCTGGGTTTTCTAGGCGCTGAATTTAAAAAAGCCTAATTGGTCATAAAATGGCTCAACACACTAACCGCCTCCCGGCGGTTTTTTATTGGAGTTGATATGGCCGACATCTACCGCATCACTGTCAAAACTAAAACAGGCGAGACGCATGTAGGTCTGATGAGGCGATCTCAGCCAGAGATTATCAACGGCTTCATCGGCATCGCACGTGAGGATGGCTCATGGGTATACCTGGCACCTGATAACGTGCAGGAGATGGAGTATGTTCCTGAGCCTGAAGCCGAAGAACAAACATCGTAAGGAATGACTATGGCGACCGAATCAAAAACTGGCCGCCCTTCTGAATATCTACCAGAGGTGGCCGCTGGCATCTGCTCACTGCTTGCCGATGGTGAGAGTCTGCGCAAGGTATGTGATCGTCCAGGCATGCCGAATAAGTCGACTGTCTTCCGCTGGCTTGCTCAGCATGAAGAGTTTCGCGACCAATACGCGAAAGCCACGGAGACGCGCGCCGACGCTATTTTCGAAGAGATGTTCGATATTGCCGACACAGTAGCTGAAGAGGCTGCCGCAGTAGGTAAGGCGCGGCTTCGAATTGATACCCGCAAGTGGGCACTGGCCCGAATGAACCCTAAGAAGTATGGCGACAAAGTCAGTCAGGAAATAGACCACAAATCTTCCGATGGCAGCATGACCCCTCAACCAACAACCATTCAACTCGTACCGGTAGAGCCAACACATGAGCCAGACAGTACAGCTACCGATACCGGCGAAACTGGCACCACTGTTCATAGCGCCGAATAAGCGATATCGCTGCTCACATGGCGGGCGAGGTAGCGCAAAGACACGAACATTTGCACTAATGACAGCCGTTAAGGCCTATCAGGCTGCCAATAATGGCGAGTCAGGCGTCATTCTGTGCGCCCGTGAGTTTATGAACTCGCTGGAAGAGTCGAGCATGGAAGAGGTGAAGCAGGCCATCAGAGCCGTTCCATGGCTTGCTGCTAACTTCGATATCGGTGAGAAGTACATTCGCACGCTGGATAAGCGAGTGAGTTATGTGTTCTGCGGCCTGCGCCATAACCTCGACAGCATTAAGTCGAAAGCGCGCATTCTTCTGTGCTGGGTGGACGAAGCCGAGACAGTCAGCGAGGTGGCATGGCAAAAGCTTGACCCAACCGTACGCGAGGATGACTCGGAAATATGGGTTACATGGAACCCTGAGCGCGATGGCAGCGCGACGGACAGGCGCTACAGGAAAGAGCCGGGCGACGACTGCATCACCGTCGAAATGAACTATATAGACAATCCCTGGTTCCCGCGGGTTCTGGAAGGCGTCCGCAGGAAAGACCAGAAGCGGCTAGACCCGGCGACCTACGCCTGGGTATGGGAAGGCGCTTATCTCGAAAACTCCAATAAGCAGGTGCTGGCTGGAAAATACCGAGTAGCCGAATTCTCTGATGAACTGTGGAAAGAGGCAGAGCGCTTGTTCTTCGGTGCCGACTTCGGATTTGCTAAAGACCCGAACACGCTGGTTCGCTCCTTCATCCTGCACAACCGGCTGTACATCGAGTACGAGGCTTACGGGCAGCAAACTGAACTTGACCACATGCCGGCGCTTTACGACACCGTACCGGGTGCGCGCGAATGGCCCATTAAGGCTGACTCAGCACGACCTGAGACAATAAGCTACCTCAAACGCCAGGGATTCAATATCTCCGCCGCTGATAAGTGGCAAGGCAGCGTAGAAGACGGCATAGCTCATCTGCGAGGCTTTGACGAAATCATTATCCATCCACGATGCAAAAACGTCGCTCGTGAGGCTCGTATGTGGTCGTACAAGACCGACCGCATTACCGGTGAAGTGCTGCCTAAACTCGCTGATGGTGACGAGCATACATGGGATGCGATCCGCTACAGCCTCGACGGATACATCAAGCGCAAATCTAAAGGCGCCATCTTCTTCTAAGGAGTTCATCAGTGAGTGAACAACAAAGCGAGGTTTCATTCCTCGTGAACGCCCTTGCTGATGCGATAGGGCGGCAACGAATGCTGTACGCCAATGGACAGAACGGCAACACCAAACGCACAAAGCTGTGGGATGAGTTCGGATACCCGAGCGAGGTAGGTTTCGACCAGTATTATCGCGCTTATGAGCGCAACGCAGTGGCACATGCCGCGGTGCATAAGCTTCTCGAATCCTGCTGGGTGGACAACCCCACCATCATTGACGGCGAAGAGAAGGATGAATCTGGCGAGACTACTGAATGGGAGCGAACCGTTGAGAAGCTTCTCAAGCGCCATTGGGCGAAGCTGAAAGACGCCGACCGCCGTAACCTCGTTGGGCGCTATTCTGCTCTGTTGATTCAGGTTAAGGATGGCCGAGAATGGAAAGAGCCAATCAATGATGCCTACATCCGGTCACTCGGCACTGAACGCCTGAAAGCAGTGGTTAAGCTTATCCCTGCATGGGAAGCGCAGATTAAACCAGGCAATTTCGACACAGATACAATGTCGGAAACCTACGGCCAGCCTGTGATGTACAACTTCAACGAGCAGCCAGTCGGCGATGACGGAACATATGGGCCCGTGCGCAGTGTTCAGGTTCACCCGAGCCGCGTCATCATTCTCTGTGAAGGCGCAGAAGACGAGAATATGCTCTCCGGCATCCCGCTGTTGCGAGCCGGGTACAACAAGCTCCTCGATATTGAGAAAACGTCCGGTGGTAGCGCCGAGGGCTTTCTGAAGAACGCCAGTCGCCAGCTTGGGATTGCGTTTGACAAAGATACTGACATGCAAAACCTTCAAGCGCAGGCAGAGAAGGCAGGTTTCAAAGACCTCGGCGAAGCGTTGAATGACAAGATTTCCAGGATGAACCGCGGTACAGATTCGGCACTGGTCATGCAGGCTGGCGCGCCGTCGGTGCTGTCAGTCACAGCCGCTGACCCGACTCCTACATGGACAGTAGCAGCTAACGAGTTTGCCGCGACGATTCAGTGTCCGTTCACCATTCTCTTTGGTCAGCAGACCGGGCGTCTTGCCTCGGATGAGGACAAAACTGATTGGGCTAAGCGTTGCAATGGACGGCGCTGGGGATTTATGACCGACTTCATCACCCGTGTCATTGAGCGCTTCTGGCAGATTGGTGTCATCGACCCGCCGAAATCTGGCGAGGTAACGCTCGCATGGTCTGACCTACTCGCGCCGAGTGAGAAAGAGAAGATCGCAAATATGCAGGCGATGGCAGCCGTTGCCAAAGACACTCAGCAGGCATACGGCACTCCGGCGATAACGGAGAATGAAATCCGCGCTGTCGGTGAGCTGGAGCCAATCAGTGAACCGGAGGAGCCTGCCGGCACCGCGACTACAGACCCGCTGACAGGTGACCCAATTGAACAACCGACAACGACCGGGCAGCCCGATAATCCCGCGCAATAAAGCCGACCCCACGCAGTCATACCGACCGGTTAACCGGATGTTCCGGGATATCGAGAATCGCTATTACCAGATAAAGATGGCACTGAAGCAGTTGCTCGATGGGTATCTGGTCGGCAGGGAGCGCAATGGCAATTCACTGTACGGCTATATCCTGTCGAGAGATGGCAGCAGGCCTGACACGCTCTACCAGGTGAATGCGGGAACCTTCATCTATGACATGTCTCCACAGCAACTGTCTGACCTGCTAGTGCGCATAGAAACGATTCTGGACGACTATCTCCTGGAAGGTGGGAATAACAACCTTTGGGCGCTTCAGTACGTTTCTGATGAGTATCAGCGCGGCACATTGCAGGCGTTCACGAATCTTTCGGCGCAGTCAGCAATCTATGAGCAGTCAACGACGCTTCAGCAGTTACTAAGCAGTCCGGCGTATCAAAATCAGGTGGCAGCCGCTTATATCTCCACCTACAGCGAATGGCGGGGAATCACTGATGCTGCCCGTGCTGACCTGTCGAACATCGTAGCTGATGCGATAGGCCGTGGCGTTAACCCGCGCGAGACGGCCAGCCTGATTAGTAAGCGCCTGGATGTTTCGATGAGCCGAGCCAAAACGATAGCGCAGACAGAGCAGGTCGGCGCGCTACGGCAGGCTCAGTGGTCAGAAGCAGAATGGTCGAAAGAAAGGCTAGGGCTTAATACTGCACTGTTATGGATATCAGCCCTGAAATCAACGACGCGCCCCTGGCATGCTGCGCGACACGGGAAGACGTTCACCACGGAAGAAGTGGAGGCCTTCTACGCTCAGAATGGTAACCGTTACAACTGCTATTGCAGTCAGATTCCGGTGCTACTGAATGATGAAGGGCACATCTTTAATGAAGGTCTGGCGGATAAGTTGGCAAGTGAAAGAAAGAAATGGCAACCTGCAAGCTAGGTGGTAGCTATTTTTCACTGTAATGGAGATGAAAATGGAAGAGCTGGATCTAGAGATTCGTAAGATTTTAACCCGGGCAGAATACGAAGGAAATATAGGGTCTTCGTCGACAGGTAATCTAATTCTGGAAGCAATTAAGCGGCATTACCATGATCCAGCCGTGGCTGCTACTGCCAAGGATCGGATTGAAGCCCTGAAAAAGCAGCCAGGCGTCTCCTTCCCGGCTAATTACGAAGAATTACTTGCTAACTAAATGAACACAGAATCTAAGGTCGCCTCGGCGGCCTTTTTTATTGCCTGAAATCCACCAATGAGGACGTAACGTGAAGCTATCCAGCATCCACGTGAAATCCCTCGCCATCAACTCTTCAAACATCTCAACTGAAACCATCGACGGTGACGAGCATATCGTCATTCGTGGCGTCGTGCCTGTCGTGGATGACGTTGTCATGAATGGCGGGTTGTATCCGGCTGAGGAGATTAACAAGAGCTTTAAAACGCTCGAAGGCAACCCGATGCCTTTCGGGCATCCGAAGATTGGCAACGAGCACGTCAGCGCCACTAACCCGCGAGCGGTTAACCAGTTTCACGTCGGCGCATGGGCTGAGAACGTCCGCAAAGACGGCGACCGCGTAGTTATGGACATGAAGGTCAACAAGCGTATCGCGCAGTCGAGCGAGAAGGGTAAACGCCTTATCGAACGGCTTGATGAGCTTCAGGCCAACTCAAACGCCGATCCGATTCACGTATCTACCGGGCTCCTGCTGCGCCGCGAGCAGAACAGCGGCAAGTCGAAGGGTAAGAGCTACTCATGGGTCGCCCGCAATATGCAGTTCGACCACGTGGCAATCCTTCTCGATGAGCCTGGGGCCGCAACCCCTGAGGAAGGCGTCGGCATTTTCGTTAACCGCGACAACTCGCAACATGAAGTAGACGTCACAACCGTAAACCTCGAAGAGGCCGAGAAAGAAAGCCTTGAAGAGACCATCACCACGAAAGTCATTAACAGTTTGAAGGCGCTTTTCAGTGCCAATTCTCACGTCAAAGAGGAAGCAGACCCGATGAAAGATCTCATCACGAACGCGCTGAAAGCGGCAGGCAAAGAGGTCGAAGGTAAGACCGATGCCGAGCTGATGGATGCATACAACCAGATGATGGCTGAAAAGACCGCCTCCAAAGCAGAAACGCCGGAAGAAAAGGCCGCTCGCGAGAAGAAAGAGGCCGAAGAAAAGGCAGCCAAAGATAAAGCCACCAACAGCGAAGAAGCACCGGCATGGTTTAAGCCGTTTGCCGACAAGCTGAGCTCTATCGAATCCGGCCTGACCGCTAACGCCGATCAGGAAAAAGCCACCAAGCGCGAAGCAGTCAAAGCCAAGTTCAAGCTCGACGACATGGCAGTTAACGCGCTCGACGGCGCAGCTCTGGATGGCCTGTACGCGCAGTGCGCTACCACACGCAGCCTGTCCGGCGCATTCAACCATTCCACCGATAAACCCTTCTCTGAGATGCCGGAGTAATAAAAATGGCTAAAGACGGTAAACACGTAATTCACGCGGGCGGCGTATTCCCGAACCCGCTTCTGAACCGCGAAGGCGGGGCAGCGGCAGCTACTCAGCCGGGCACCATCGGCGTATTCACTAACGGCAAATTCACTGCATCCACTAACGGCGGTGAAAGCGCTGTGCTGTATGTGGCGAACTATGACTATCTGCGCTGCATGGGCGTCGATGATGTCATTCCCGCTAACGAGCTGGTCGTCGGCATCCAGTTACTGCCTGGCATGTTCCTGAACGTCCGCGCTGCTGCCGGAACTTATAACAAAGGCCAGGCACTGGCTATCTCTAACGGTCGCGTCACCTCCGGCGGCACTGCATCCGCAGTCCTGTTCGTGGAAGAAGACACACCGACAACCGTTGCTGCAGGCGACCTGCTGCGCGTAGTGGTCAAGTAAGGAGACCGATTAATGTTTGTATATTCCACATCACTTGGCGAAAAGACTCGCAACCTGGAAGTAAACCAGGCCCAATTCCGCGCGCTGCAGGCTGAACGTAATGCTACTGCACAGGCAGCCGCCGATTTTCTGGGGCGAGCTCAGGGTATCCGTGAAGACAGCGGTCGTCTTGATGCTGTTAACGCAGTAGACGATATCCGCCGCCTGTATCGCGCTTTCGATACTACTGTGCTGCAGCAGTTCGAGCCGAACACGCAATTTACTCTGCTGAACGACCTGATGCCGCTGTCCCGCTCTGTACGTATCGAGCAATCACGTTACGACTACGCTCGCACCGGTGGCCGTGGCTGGGCTCACACCTCCATGTCGGGTCAGATTGGTGCCGCTCTCGATGCGCGTACCTACACATTCGACGGCACGATGGTTCCGATCCACGATTCCGGCTTTAAATTCACCTGGCGCGATCCCATCTTCAACAGCCCGTCAGCGCTTCAGTCTCAGGCTGATGCACAGCGCGGTTCTGTAGAGGATGTTCAGCGTAAGTACGTTGATTACATGTGGGATGGCTTCCGCGATGCTGCAGGCAACTATGTGCAGTTCGACGGCCTGACCTGGAAGGGTTTCCGCGCCGATGAGCGTGTCGCTCAGGTGACACTGAACGTAAACATGGCGACCAGCACCGATCGGAAAGCCATGCGCGCCGAAGCAATCCGTCTGCGCGATGTGCTGAAGCTTGGCAACTACCAGTACGGCCAGCAGACCTGGTACGCTTCCTCTGAAATCGTCTCCAACTGGGAGCAGTATTACAGCGACAACTTCCAGTCCCGCACCGTGCTGCAGGAGCTCCTGACCCTGACAGGTATCGCGGCCATTAAAGAAGACGCGAAGCTGCAGGGTAACGAAATCCTGATTGTTCCGCTGCAGGCAGGCGTAGTTGCTCCGATTGTAGGCCAGGCCATCGGCACCGTTGCCGACCCGCGCCCGTTCTACAACAGCGACTACATCTGGCGCACCTGGGGCGCAATGGGCCTGATGGTCAAAACCGACATCAACGGTCACTACTCCGTGGTTCACGCCACCGGCGAAGCGACCAGCTAAGGAAGCGATATGGCACTGGTAAAAGTAATTTCATCAAACCTTTTTGCCGGTGCCAATTTCCAGAAGTTGGAGATTGGCTCTGAGGTAGAGGTTGCCGATTCAATCGCCGAGCGATGGGTTAATGCCGGTCTGGCTGAGTACCTGGAAGAGCGCCAGCTGGAAGTCGCCACACCCAGGCGCGGACGGAAAACCAAAGATAAGGAGTGACCATGGCTATTACGCCAATCACAGCAGCGCAGGTTAAACAGCAGCTGTCATCCCTCGGTTACTCCATCCCTGATTTCATCATCGACGCATACCTCTGCAAGCTCAGCAGCATTGAGCAGTGCCTGGAGGCGTCTGGCTACGACGAATGTGACGTCGTGCTGATTCAGGTCTATGCCGTCTCTCTCATGGCCTTAACGGCATATAGTCAGCGCATTAAATCGCAGTCAGCGCCTTCAGGGGCATCGCGGTCGTTCGACTATACCGGCGATGTGCTTTCGATGCGTGACGCTCTCCTGTCGCTGGATAAAAGCGGATGCACGGCATCGCTGCCGATTGATGTGGGTAGTCGTGTTGGCTTCTTTGATGTCGTTGGAGGTTGCTGATGTGTGAGAAAGAGCAGAAGCCCAAAAATCCCGACGAGGAGCCGTGGGAGCATGAGGATTACCACCTATGAGCTCAGTAGCTAACTGGTCATACACCGCGACAGCGACAATCTGGCGCAAGCTTGATGGTCAGGACGACTACGGCGACCCTCTGGGATATGCAGCGCCTGAGCAAATTTTCTGCGGCTATGAAGGCGGCCTGAGCAAGCGCATCGGCGGCATTGGTTCAGAAATCGTTGCGAAAAACACAATCTGGACTGAGTACGCACTGGCTAAGAATGGCGACTATGTGTTGATTGGCATTTCCGACCTGGCTGACCCGAAAGAAGCCGGAGCTGATGAGGTTCAGCAGGTGCTTCGCTATGAAGACACCTTCGAGCGCATCGCCGACGACTACGCCATCATAACAGGAGTCTGATATGGCTGGTAAAGTTCGCGGCATTGCCCAGGCGAAAGCCAATCTGGACGCGCTGATTAATGACGTGCAGGGGCGCAAGGTCGTCAGGGCCGTGCAGTCAGCACTGTTAATCGGTGGCGCGCAGGCAGCGTTATACACCCCAATCGACACATCAACGCTTCTGAACAGCCAGTTCCGGGAGATTGACGCTAACGGCACAAAGGTAACCGGCAGGGTCGGCTACTCGGCCAACTATGCGGTTTATGTTCACGATCCAAATGTTCCGCAAACCTTCCGCCGAGCTACCGCCCGTAAAGAGTTCCTTACCAAAGGCTTTGAGGACACCCGAGAGCAAATCGACCGGGTTATGAAGCAGGAGTTGGCGCTATGAACCCTCCCATGCATACACGCGTGCGTGATTATTTTGTAGATGCCGGGCTGGCCGCTGGTTTTACAACCCAACTCCTTATATGGAATGACACCGGAAACATGTCAGAGCGTTTTATGGTATTCCGCCCTAACGGCGGCTCTTCCATACGCAATGAACTAGGGGCTGAATATTACGTGTTAGTCGATGTTATCGGTGCGAAGGGTGGGAATGGCTCAGTAGATGCAGCAGTGCAATCCATTATCGATGTAATTCAGCGAAACCCTATGCCAAATGACTGTATAGGACACATAGAAAATGTTGGCGGTATTCCCGCCCCAGTTCTCACCACAGAAGGGCGACTGGTTTACAGGCTGCTATTCGCCGTTTTGTACGGAGAATAAACTCTTCAAATCAATCAAGAAGGTCGCCAAATGGCGGCCTTTTCATTTTAAAGAGGTAAGTAAATATGCAAGGCTGCTCTACTGATAACAGTAAGCTTTTTGGTCGCGCGGTTGTGCTAGAGGTGGCTCTTGGATGCCCTGATACCGTCCCTCCAGAAAGCGAGCGAAAAGCGCTCATGGCTGGGACATCAAAGGGATTCGACTTTAGCCCAAACACGGTAACAAGCGATGCTGATGACACCAAAGGTTACGTCGAAAACATCGTGACCAACTCGGATTTTACAGTCAGTTTCGAAGGCGAGGTCCGCAAACAGGACAAGCTCGATCAGTTCGGAGTTGGTCGTTTCGTAAAGTATTACAACGATGAAGTAAAGGCCGGTAGACAGCCGACTATCTGGATTTTTATGGACTACGGCCCGATCACAATACAGGGTTACATGGTCATCACCGCGCTCAGCTCTGACGGTGGTAGTAATGACATTGTAACGCTTTCCACCGAGTTCAAGGTTTCGGATTCCGACACAATCCAGATCATCGAAAACAACGAGCCTTCCAGCTAAAACACAGCGGGGCGCAAGCCCCCTTTCTGAGACAGAGATATGCAGGTTCTGATAAACGGAATTGCTTACGAGCCAGCCTCCGCGCGCTCATCTGGTATTGCCATCACCACTCATAACCGGCCAGACGTTCTGGCACGCGCTCTTGAGCAGCACCAGAAGCATCTACCACCCGGCGCAGTTGTTGTGATTGTCGATGATGGCTCTGCTCCGGCTGCCGTAGCGCCAGAATACGCACGGCTCATACGTCATGAACAATCACAGGGAATCGTGGCATCCAAAAACGCCAGCATTGAAGCCCTGATTGATGCCGGTTGCGAACACCTCTTCCTGTGGGATGATGACGCATGGCCAATTGCTGATGGCTGGCACATTCCGTATATCGAATCTCCTGAGCCTCATCTGGCATATCAGTTTCTCGACCTGGCTGGCCCACGCAAGCTGAATGACCTTTCAGTCCTGTACCGCGATGAAAAACACATCGCCTACACCGGCCAGCGCGGCGTGATGCTCTATTACCACCGCAGTGCGATTGAAAGGATCGGCGGGTTCGACCCGGTTTACGGGCGCGGGATGTATGAGCATTCAGACCTCGCATTGCGCATTCATAATGCAGGGCTTACCTCATGGGCATATGCAGACGTTATCGGCTCTGAGAAGCTGATTTACTCTCTGGATGAGCATGAGTCGGTAGAGCGGTCAGTACCCAAGCAAGAACGCGAGCGTCAGGTCAGCAACAACGTAAAGATTCACAACGAGCGCCGAGACACGGGCTACACAGGATGGGCACCGTACCGCAGACAGCGCAATGCCGTCATCACAACCTTGCTGACCAGTCATCCTGACCCGCAGCGAGGAACCAGGATGAAGCCAGAGCAATCGCTTGTCTCCAGGTGGTCAGAATCGATTAAAGGTGCCGATGCGGTCATTCTCGCTGACGAGTTTGAATACTCACATCCAGGCCAGACGACGGTGCGCGTGCCTGTTGTCGATATGAACGTTTATTTCCGGCGCTGGCTGCATATCTGGCAGCACCTGCGAGACCATCCTGAATATCAGTTCGTCTGGTGTACCGACGGCACAGATGTCGAGATGCTTCGCGATCCGTGGAATGAGATGCATCCGGGCGTGATTTATGTCGGTTCTGAGCCAAAGACATATTCCGATGAATGGGCCATCAAAAACCATCCCGAGCGCGTATATCAGTCATTCCTGAAGCAGTACGCCAGCGACACAATGTTGAACGCCGGATTACTTGGCGGGTTAAGAGAAGATGTCATGGAGTTTGCTCACCGCATCGTGCGGCTTTTCTACCGCATCGAGTCAGAACGCTTCTGGAAGAAAGAAGGGGCGGCGAGGGCAGTAGGCGACATGATGGCATTCGGTATCGTGGCGAAGTCGTTCGGTGACCGAGTGATTAACGGCCCGAAAGTGCATACGGTGTTTAAGACCAACGGCATCGGCAAGGAAACAGCATGGTGGCAGCACAAGTGACATTCGCGGTGGTAGGTCATCACCGACGCGCTGAACAGGCTCACAGGCTTGCCGAGAGCCTTAATGCGCGGCTTTTTATCGATGATGCCGACCACGGTGCCAACTGGAATCACCTTAGAGCCGTTAAGTGGGCTTCCGGCCAGTCAGCGCGAGTGGTCGTGCTGGAAGATGATGCCCAGCCGGTAGATGGCTTTGCAGGTCTTGCGGCTGAATGGTGCGCCAGATTCCCTGATGAGCTAATCAGTTTTTACCTCGGCACCGGTCGCCCGCCGCAGTATCAGCAGCAGATTGCTGAACGTCTTATTGCTGCTGACAAGTGCCGCGCTGATTACATCACCCTGAACAGACTGATTCACGGGGTCTGCTATGCGCTGCCAGCCAGCGGAATTAACCGCATCCTGATGAACTGGAGCCAGCGAAAGCCGGCAGATTATGCCCTCGGCGACGCATGGGGAAGGGATGTTATTTACCCTTGCTACTCCCTCATAGACCATGCCGACGAGATGCCAGTGGAAAAGGCTTTTGATGGCCTGCCGAGAACAGAGAGGAGAAGAGCGTGGAGGCTTTACCGGTGAATACCCCGCTTAAAGAGATTGGCGAGTGCCTAATCAGCGTTGACGGTGAGGATTACTTCTTCCGGCCGTCATTTGCGAACATGTCACGCATTGGTGAGCCAGAAGAAATAGTGCAGGTGTTTTACGACCTGCACAACGATGAAGTAACCAGCCTGGTGAGTCGAGCCGTTGAGGCTTACGGATACGTTCCGCAATGGCTGATAAGCCACATCAAAAGCACCAGTTACGGTCGAAAAGCTTTTCTCGCTTCAGTGGTTGTTCTCAATGCATGTTGTGACAAAGACGCTGGCCCGTTGACCGGCGTATTCCATCCATCGAAAGGCAACGGGCGCACATTCAAGATTCGCAAAGGCGCGCTGCCTGAATCTGACATGCTGCTGATTGCGCAGTCGCTGATAACACATGGTGTTATCGGAAAGGCTAAGGTTCGCAGGCTCCAAAGGCATGAAAACGGGGAGACCAGCACTGAGTTCCGCGCCGTCAATTACATCGTGGCCGCGCAGGCGCATTTCGGCATGACTGAACAGGAAGCAGGGAATCTGACGATGACCAAATTTCAGATGCTGCTGGCAACGAAATACCCTGAGCAGAAAGGCTTTACTCGAGAAGAGTACGATCAAGTAGCAGATGATTATCTTGCCAAGAAGGCCAAGCGCCTGACTGGGAAAAACTCATCAGCGCAAGCTGTCGCAATTAATGTCGGCGCTGGTTGATAAATAAACAACTCCTGGTAGGATTTAATTATCTGACAGGGGATAGATATGAATAAATACGTATTGCTGGCTGCTTTGTTCGCATCGACAGTCCATGCAGAAGGTGAGATGAGAGCTACCTTGCAATCAGCTGAATCAGCTATTTGTCGTGACAATGCTAACAAGGCTCAATGCGTAGTTGCAGTTCAGAAGCTTATGTATGCTGTTAATAAGGTCACCGAGTTGAACGAGAACTGTAAGAAATCGAGCGGTGATTTCGGAATCCAGCAGCAGTGCAAGCAGTCTGATGAGGCAATAGGCTACATAAACAGCCTTGGCAATAAACAATAACTAACCCGCTCCGGCGGGTTTTTTTATGGCCGGAGAAAAGCATGGCAGGCGCAGAGAATGCCGGAAGTATCGTTTATGAAGTAAGTGCCGATGTAGCGCCATTATTACAGGGCGGGCGACAAGTAAACCGGGTGCTTAGTGAGATTGAGGCTGCGTTAGACGAAAACATTGCCCAGTTTAAAAAGCTGGAGACAAATGTTAATGCTACAGCTCAGTCTGTAAGCGCCGCTACACGCAGCATGGGAAATATGCGTGGTGTCTTCGGACAGCTAGGTTATCAGATCCAGGACGTTGCCGTTCAGCTCCAGATGGGACAGAACGCCATGATGGTGTTTGCCCAGCAGGGTTCTCAGATAGCGTCTATTTTTGGCCCAGGTGGTGCTATCGCAGGTGCGATTATTGCCATCACGGGCGCGCTGGCAGGCGCTTTGCTTCCATCTTTATTCAGCTCCAAAGACGCAACCAAAGAGCTGGAAACGGCGCAAAAAGCGTTAGCTGATACCGTTGTTAGGACAGATTCCGGGGTCAGTGCTCTATCAGAAAAGATTCAACGTCTTGCAGCCGTAAGCTCTGATGCCGCTAAAGCGCAGATTGCCGTCGCAATGACAGATGCGCAAAAAGCTATCAGCGCTGCGGGCGGGGCAATTTCAGATCAGATTAACGACATAGGAACCTGGCGTAATAGTATGTCAGCAGCAGAAAGCCAGCTGACGACACTTGAGGGTAAAGGCGTTGATGTGTCTACGGCACTCAAGGAATTGGGCGGAAGTTATGCGGGTAACATTGCTGGCATTAACATTCTGAATAACGTTACCAATTCCATGGCAGAGACGTTTGGCATTACTCAGACGCAGGCCGTAGGTCTGGTAAAAGTGTTCCGCGACCTTCAAAAAGAGCCTACTGCAGAGAAAATGCAAGCCGCAGCTTCAGCCCTTTCCTCTCTCAGTGAACAAACTGGTTATGCCAATCCTAAACTCAACGAACTAACTAACGTAGTCAACCAAAACTACGTTTCTGCAGCAAACGCTACTGATGCAATTAACGTACTGAAGAACGCACTTAGCAACCTCACTGGCGCTACTGAAGCCTCTAAACAAGCGCTGTCAGGCAACGCGGAACAACTTAATAAGCTAGTAGAAGCAGCAAAAAATGAAGCCGCTACCGTCGGATTCAGTGCCAGACAGAGAGCCAAATATGTGGCAGGACTCTTGGGTGCTAATGAAGCTGAAATTAAAGCGCTAGATTCCAGTTATGACCGAATAGAGGCTTATGAGAAAGAGCAGCAGGCTCTAAAAGATCAGGAAAAAGAGCAGAAGAAAGCAGCTTCAGAGGCAGAGGCGGCGGCCAAACGTTCCGCCTCTGCGCAACAGCAGGTTGTTAATCAGCTTGACCAGTTGGCGGATAAATACCAAATAGCAGTTCTTGAGCAGCGCGGGATGGGGCGCGAGGCCGCCGTACTTGCAGCCCAGCAGCAGCTGGGAGCTGCGGCATCTCAACAGCAGGCTCAACAGGCTGGGGAGCTTGCTGGAAAACTCTATGATGTCGCTCAGGCCACAAAAGCGGCAAAGGAAGAGGAGCAGAAGCGGAAAGAGGCAAGCCAGAACTTCGATGCTATCCGAGGACAAGTTTCGCCAGTTGCCTCCGCAGATAACGCCTACCAAAAGCAGCTTGAGCAGCTAAACCAGTACGCAACACTTTACCCGCAAAGAATTGCTGAAGTCGAAGCGGTAAGAGCCTCCATTGAAGACCAGTATCGACAAAGAAGAATTGAAGCAATGTGGGATGAATGGTCTCAGCAAAGTGCAGCAACAGAAGCGGCATCAGCAGCTTTTACTGCATTTGGCAACAACGCGTCAAATGCGCTTACTGGGATAATCACTGGAAGCATGACTGCCAGTGATGCCTTGCGTTCAATTGGGAACACTGTTCTTAACAGCGTCATTAACACCTTTGTGCAGATGGGCGTTGAATGGGCTAAAAACGCAATTCTTGGAGCCACTACTCAGCAGGCAGCGATAGCAGCAACTACAGCTACCCAGGTCGGCGCTCTTGCCACCACAACGGCGGCAAGCACCGCATCAGCAGCAGCCACGACAGCGGCATGGACACCTGCGGCAATAGTTGCATCAATCGGTTCATTCGGTGGTGCCGCTGCGGTTGGGCTTGGCGCTGTCGTAGCAGCACTCGCCCTATCTGGTAAGCGCAAAAACGGCGGCCCGGTATCAGCGGGTGGGATGTATCAGGTAGGCGAGGGAGGAATGCCGGAGATTTACCAGGCCAGCACCGGGAAGCAGTACATGATCCCTGGGGATAACGGGCGCGTTATCAGCAATAAGGACATTTCTTCTGCCGGGGCTGGGAGTAATGGTGTAGTTATTAATGTCAACAACTACACAGGGGCGGATGTGCAGACACGAACCAGAAACGATAACGGAAATCAGGTTATCGATTTGTTCATTCAGGACGTAGAGACTGGCGGTCCGATGTCCTCCACGCTTGAGTCAACCTACGGACTTTCACGGCAGGCAAATGGAGACTACTAATGGCCGAAGTCAAATACCCGCCATTTCTGCCGCTGCCACAGCGCGCAAACATGAATATGACGCAGGATACCAGCTTCAGGCAGAGCAATCCTGCTGTTGGCCCAGCGGTGTTCACACCGATAACTACCGACCTTAAAACGTCCTGGAACCTTAACTGGATTTTTACACTGGCGGAGGCCGAGCGGTTTAAATCATGGCTAAGATCCCCTAACTACTGCAACCGAGGTCAGGAATGGTTTGATATGCCGATTGACCTTGGAGACACGCAAGGTGTTCAGGTGCAAGAAGTGCATTTCATCACAATGCCTGTTCAGACCAGTAAAAACGGCAGTACTGTTACATGGTCAGCAGACATAATTTGCAACTTCATGCAGGACGTTACGGAAGATTACGACGACTGGATTATAAACGCTCAGCCAGATGCTGGTTACTGGTATGACTTAATAGTTACGGAGATTATCCCAGATGCCAACACTCCGTGAATGGAAAGAACGTCGACCGGCGTCAGACCTTAAACAAACAGTGGTGTTTTCGCACCCGGCTTTTGGCACAGATCGTCTGGTGAATAATCTTTTTGTACCCGCCACATTTAACGGGCAGATTTACCAGCCAACACGGTTTGATTTTTCTGAGCCGGCACAGGATGGCACTACCACGCTGAACGCAACTATTACATTCGCAGCTCTGTCACAGGACATCAAGCAGCGCCTGAAATTGTGGCGAGGGGCTGCCCGTATGGAGCCGATATCTTTCAGATACGACATTTGGGAAAATATCGGCGACAAGATGCCGCTTAAGACCTATTCAATGTTTGTTCGTGATGTGGCTGCTGCTGCAGAAAACGTATCAGTAACTGTAGGCATGACCAACCCTCTTACCGTAGCCACAAGTATCATTTACACCGTCGAACTGTACCCCGGCCTGAGCAACATCTGATGAATAAAAACGACTTTATCCGGAAGGTTAATCGTCTTCCGTGGGCTGATCGCGCCTGTAGCTTTGAAGCTGTCGACTGCTGGGGATTAATCGTGCTGTATTTCCGGCACGTCACTGGCATCGAGATTCATCAGACTCCTGATTACGAAGCCGGTAGAGACTTCATTACATGCTATGACGGCGAGAGGGTCTTCTGGGTGCCAGGAAATCGCTCAGAAGGGTGCATCGCTGTGTTTTATAGGGGCGAGCATCCGGATCATGTTGGTGTGGTCATAGATGGCAACCGATGCTTGCATTCGCGGGGGCGGGGAGAGGGGGTGCGAATAGACCCGCTGCCGGTACTTGAACGAGCATTCACAAAAACGGAGTTTCTAAAGTATGGCGACATATGAAATACAGCGCCTTCCTGGTGCGCCAAAACAGCGTGGTAAACTCGCTCCTGGTCAACGAATGGTTGACTGGCTGGAGAGTCAGAAACTGCATAATTCAGTCGTCATAAAGCTGAACGGTAATGAACTGGCTGATGACTTTGATATCGTGTACAGGTTTAAAGTAGACGATCACCTTTCTGTTTTTGACCAGCCTCAGAATATGGGTGGCATAAAAGACCTGATAAAACTATCAGCACCGTGGGAAGCGCTGAACCCTATTAAGCTGACTAAAAAAGCCCTTGCTGCGCTGCAAAAGACGTTGGTTGGAGACATAAAGAAAACACCTTCTGTTGCTACAGGGGAGTCGCCAAATAACGATCTTACCGGGCAGACTAACGTAGCGCGCCTGTATAAGGGCCGCCCTAACATCTATGGACAGGTCCGATCCTATCCTGATCTGATTCAGGAATCGCTCTTCGAATACATCAATAATAAGAAGTACGTGACTGAGTTTTTGGAAGTCGGTTATGGGCGTTACGACATATCTTCAGTCAGATACTCCGAATCATCGCTATCTGCAATGGCCGGTGCCAGCTATGACATTTACCAACCCGGATCTGTAATAGGAACTATCAACGAGGGATATACATTCGACGATGTTGATGGGCAGGAGCTTGATGGGCCAAATAAGGCGACGGGAGTAATTATTCAGCAGGCGACGACAAGCAATGTTGTTCAAGGTATTTATTCTGGCGGTCAAATTTCGATAAAGATAGTAAAAAACAACAGCTTTGATTACTTCTTCGACTCAATAAAACCAATTGACGTTACCTTCGTTATAAATGTTACCTATGCCACTGCAACAGGTAATGTTACGAAAAACATAACGGTAAATGCCACACTCATAAACGCAACACTTACTAATGATGGCGCTGTTGTGAATCCGGTTCAGTGGTACACGTTTTATTTTAATAATCTGTCGGGCCCGGATATCAATGAGACTCCTGCAAACGCCACTATAAATTCTACCTACTTTCAAATCACACAGTATGAAAGTGTGGCAGTAGGCCCCTTCTTTTCTGCTGTTGAGTCTTCTTATCTGTGGATACATATGTCGGGTAACCAGGCAAAAGGTAAGAAGGGGCCGGTTCAGTTGACATGGTGGAAGGTCGACGACGATAACAATATCGTTCCTGGCACTATGCAGTCTACGCAGGTCAATGTTGATAACAATACCGGTTCCTACGACTACGTGTATTACACGTTCAAGATAAAGCCAGCAGCAGGTAAGGCCAGGTACGCTTTTACCGTTAGACGGCTAAATAACGCCGCTGATGACAACACCGTATACATTCTTGCTGCACATGCCATAAACGTAAGGACGAATGTAGTTTATCCGGATGACACACTGGTAAAACTCACCGTTATGGAGACGGAAAACGCATCTGGAATTAAGGACAGGAAGTATAACCTTCTGGCGCAGCGGCTGGTTATCTCATACAACCGGTCAACAGGCGCAGTTGATTACACTCTTCGCGCGTCACGTTCTTTTGCCGATGCAGTCCTGCATGAGTGGGTGATGGTAGCCAAACAGGACATTAAACGTTTAGATCTGCCGACTCTGTATGCAATTGCAGATAGCCTTAGTGACAATCAGCTTGGTTATTTTGATTACACCTTTTCCGACTCCAAACAGTCACTCGGCGAGCGTATCCAAGTGATTTGTAATGCCGCCAGAGTAGACATTAACTGGATAGGCGATGTGCTGACGTTCTGGAGAGATGAGAAAGCATCCGTACCAGCGGCCGTATTTGGGCGCAGCAACATGTTCTGGGATGGCTTTAAGATGGGTTACTCGATGAGTCTGCCCAACGGTTATGACGGGATTACGCTGGACTACGTTGACCCAAGAACCAACAAGAAAGCCTACATTTACCTCTCAGTGAACACTTCAGGTATTGCCAGAATTACCTCGCCAACGGAAAACGCCATGACAATTAGTCTCGCAGGTAGCCGTAATCAGGTGCAGGCAATTAACCGGGCTTATCTGGAAGCAAACCGGCTTGTTCATTCACGACTTAGCATGACCGTGAAAGTATTTGAAACAACGCAGGTGATAAGGGGCGCTGTAGTGCAATGCCCGGACATGTATGACAACGAGCAACAGACAGGATATCTGAGAGGGCGAGACGGAAATGTTTTCTTCACGTCCGAGCGTCTTGAGTTCCCGGGTGATATGTGGGTAGTAATGACTGACAGCTTAGGTAATTTTCACGGCAGATACAGGGCGTATCAAGTAAGTGGTAATGACAAGTCCTTTACGGCAGATGCAGATACTTTCGACCTGAATATTTATGATGGAAGAACAGTGCAAACCCCTTCACGGTATTTCCTGGCAAGCAGCGACGAACTTAACTCAACACTATGGCGGGTTGAATCATCAAAACCTAATGGTGATGACACTCAGACGCTGTCTCTCGTTGAGTATTCAGAAGAAATTTATCTGAACGATTAACCATCAAATAAAGTTCGGCCCCTGGTCTATCCATGGGCTCATGCGTCAATAAGAGAGCAATATGGCTAATTCATATTTAAATATCCCGGTACCAAATCCGACAAATAACCCTGTACCAAGCGCAGACATTAGAGACCATGTATTTGGTGGTGCTAAAATCGACGAATTCGTCACATCCCTGCTTAATACATATGTTGACCGCTTCGGTAACGAGCATTACACGGTTGAAGGCCTTCGATGGCTTGCGCAGCAGGCAATGGCAGCATTTGGATATGTTCCTGTAGGAACCTTTCAGGCTGGCGCAACCCTGACACTTCCGAACCAGATCATTAAGGATGAAACTGACGGGGAATATTACCGCTGGGATGGTAGCTTCGACAAATCGGTTCCAGCCGGGTCCACACCATCTTCAACAGGTGGAACTGGAACAGGTAAGTGGCTGGCTATCGGGGATGCATCTTTGCGACAGGGTCTTGCATCTGAGGATGGGACTGACTTAATAAGTAAAGGTAACCAGACCCTCACCGATTACCTTAACGATTTATTTGACCGTCTGACAACCGCGGAGAACCGACTTTCCAGTAACTATTACAAAGAAAGGAACGTGAAGAATTTAGGTGTAGCCAATAAAAAGCTAAAATCCCTTGAGTCGTTAACTATTGTTTGTGTAGGGGATAGCATAACAGCTGGATACGACCAGACCTCGTCCGATAAAATCCCCGCAGACAATGGTGACTGGGCAACCCATGCGCCGATTCAATATCCAAGCCAACTGCAATCAGTTCTTAGCGGCCTTACCGGTGCAGCTGTAACGGTCATTAATCGCGGCTATTCAGGTGACACTGCAAAGCTTTCATATAACCGCTGGACTACCAATCCGAATGCAAATGTTGCTCATATCATGATTGGCCTAAATGATTCGGACGGTGTAGCTGGGGCAACTTTTGACGAGTACTCGAATTATCTGGAAATGATGATTCGCCGCTATATTGATTGGGGGTGTGGTGTCGTATTGCATACGCCAACTGCCAAGCAGTTTGATAACGTCAACCAACCTTCAAATTTTTTCGGCCAATATGCCATGTCACTGGCAAATCTATATGGTTGCCCCGTGTTTAACGCTCATGAGGTCAATCAGCATAGCTTGTATGCCGGAGTGTATTCTGATGCCACGCACTTTAATGCAGCCGGATATGCTAGATTAGGAGATGCCGTAGCAGCATTCATAATGGCAGGCGGCTGGGTCGGACAGCATCGAAACATTAACTCTCTGACCTCTATCCATTCAGGTCGATCTGGTGAGGGTATTGGTTTCTTCTCCGTTGGAGCCTCTCTTTCTACTAATCTGGCAGGAGCGTATTTAACAACAGGTACTGTAGGCTTATTTCCTGCATCAAAAGCGGCATCAATGTGTTTCAGTTTTTATTTAGACGCAGACGTGGCAAATGCGTATGTCATCGGTGATATAACCGATGCTGTAGTTATCATGTCAGACACCTACGGAAAGGGTGACGGTGTAATTAGCCGATTAACTACGAAAGCCCTGCAAAACCGCAACGTGTTTGAAACAACTAGAACTACCATCCAGGCCGGCAGAACTAGCACAGGTCGGAATTCTTTGGTTGGGGCATATGTGGGGCGCGGGTGGAAAAACTTTGTTGTTCAGTACAACGGCAACCAAAGCGCAGAGCATTTTCTTCAGGGTATTATTATTGAACCTGTGAAGGCCTCGGAAGCAACGCAAACTAACGCCAATAGTTTTCGAAAGGCTTTCGATGAAGTCTATGTGATGCAAGTCCCACAATATTCATTGTCTTCTGCTGCAAATATTCCAACAGCAGTAACATTGACTGGCGATTATTTCTTGCCGCTTCCAGACGGTTTATATCCTTATGTTGGGGTTAGCGGCAACTACTTTGATTCAGCGCCGGTGAGAGTGACCATCACTACATTCGGAAGTTCAGACGCAACCGCAAACCCTAATGGTGTCACGGAGTTGCTGCTCAGTCGACAGGTTGGTACTACGACGCTTAAGATTGATAAAATCTACGGATCTTCGGCCAACAGCATAACTCCGACAGCCGCAGGTATCGGTTCGTCGGCTTATACCGAAAACGTAACGACTCCTACCGGAGTGTCAAAAACTACGTTCCCGTCGACGACGCAGCAAGGATGGTTGTGGCTTACATTTGCATCAACAGCAACAGCCTACTACAGGATTGAGGTGCGGTGCGCCAGCAAAGGCGGGCAAGGTACTTGGCTTGCCTGATTCTCTCCGTTTGTTTATAGTGCCAGCTTTGGATAGGGAGATCATTCGTGGCTGGCTTTATAACATGGTTGTTGCGTTTGGCGGCGTTGCTTTCAGCTCTATCGCTTGCTGGAATTGCGCTTGGCATTACGGCAGTTGACTATAACGTCATCATTGTAAGCGTTATAGGAATTGGTCTGTGGCTAACGTCCGTAAAAAGATAGGCGCGGGACTTTTTTGCATTAACAACTTAGTTGTTGTGCTACAGACTTACCTTACCTATACACCAGGCAAATAAATTGTAATGTATAATATCAAAATGCGCTTATAATTGACGCATTTGATATTGAAATGGACTCAGTCGTGAAAACAAATAGACTAGATAGTATTCAATTTCTAAGAGGAATAGCTGTTCTTCTTGTGATGGCATTTCACT
The DNA here is from genome assembly GCA_000027065.2 of Cronobacter turicensis z3032. Lineage (NCBI taxonomy): Bacteria > Pseudomonadati > Pseudomonadota > Gammaproteobacteria > Enterobacterales > Enterobacteriaceae > Cronobacter > Cronobacter turicensis. The sequence continues at coordinate 1,249,701 of FN543093.2, forward strand.
TTAGACAATACTTAAATGGAGTATATGCACAGGCCGATTTAGGCGATCGCCTTTTTGGTCTTGGAGAGATAGGCGTTGATATATTTTTTGTAATAAGCGGATTTATAATTGTCTACTCATCTCGCAATAGAGAGATGAACACGCCTGCTGAGTTCTCAATCAAAAGGGTATTCCGTTTATATCCTGTTTATCTTTTCGTTTTATTATTCTTGCTGCTTCTTGATGTCAGTGCTCAGCACACAATATCTCAAGTAGTAAAAAGCATCTTCCTGATCCCTAATGATTACAACTTTATTGGGCCGTGGTACGGATACAGCATAAACCTACCTGCATGGACGCTTACCTATGAAATGCTATTCTATGCAATATTTGCAGCTTCTATAGCAATTAGCCACAAATACAGGACAGTGGTATGCATTATATTGATGGTTGCTATCGTATGCGCATCTCAAATTTATTTCCGTGGACACTTGCAGTTAGATCCAATCACTAGAGATTCCGCTGATAACTCTATCATAAGAAACCTGACATTTCTTTCAAACCCAATAGTCTACGATTTCATTTATGGAATGCTGATAGCTGAGTTGTACAGCAGAGTAAGCGATAAGATCGCATGCAATAAAACGTTCTCGCTGCTGATGCTGTGCATCCTCTGCATTTCAGTATCCACAATCATTTCTGGATATAATCGTGGGGCTGGCATCGAGCGCTGGGGTCTTATCTCATTTGCACTTGTGGGCTCACTGGTAATGCTCAGCAGAGGTAGAGAGCTGCGATTTGGTAATTTCTGGCTGGTGATGGGCGAGATGTCGTATTCACTCTATCTTAATCATATGGTTGTTAAAAAGCTGGCGGGGATCTACCTGAGGGATTTCGGAATCTATAAAGGAAACGGAGGCGTGACGCTTTTTATCATCTTAATGATTTTAACATTCGTTATGTCCTGCATAACCTATCACTTCATCGAGAAGCCCTGTGTAAACCTTGGTCACAAGCTCGCAGAGAAGCTCAGAGAAAAAGCAGCATCAAATCCTAAATTAATGAAGCGCTAAAAATCCAGACAAGTAGCGGATGCCAGTTGGTCTGAGCAGGCCGCCCGGTGGGACAGAAGTGAGACACGCAAGGCTTTGCACCGGTTTGCATAGCTTTGCATGTTTTGGCGTCATGGGACGTGTGAGCGCAGGTATGACGCGGTAAGTTATTGTGTTAAAAGGTAGTTCTAGGAACTTCTAAGCCGTGGGTCGCAGGTTCGAGTCCTGCAGGGCGCGCCATTTCAATATCTTCCGCAGTCTACCACTCACGATAAATAAGAAGCATAAAAAGCATCAAACAGCTGACATCCCAAATGTGTTGAATTTACTTCAAGGCTGAGTTCTACATCTTGGTTAAAACCGCGCCGTTTCAGTTCAAGCGCAGAAGAACATTCATGAAGAGGCAAGAAATTTTGCTGCTGATAAAGTTCCCAGACAGCAACTGAACTCATGTCTGCTTTAGGTGCAAAAATAGCGGTACGTACCACATGAAAAAGCCCACTCCAGGGTGGGCTTAACCGTACAGGCGGTGACCTGCGTCATGCAATTAATCAAGTATACCGGAGGGGCAGTAATTGCCTTCCCATCCTACTATCTTAGCGCTTGAATCCAGATCTCTCACCGATACACTATCCCCGCCAAATTCTGAGCCAGTAACGACGATATCGTAATCATGATTTGGCTGAGGAATGAATCTGACGGAAGCAGCTCGTTCTGTATTTTGGTAGTAGCCCGCTTGAGTCCAGTAATGAATTACATTTATCAGTTGCCCCGGCTTGATAGTAAATTCATTTATGAAAATTCCCTTGTTGTTACTTGATTCTGGCATTCCGATTTTTTTATTTCCTGTCACAGGAAGACCGAGAATAGCCAGACCAGCAGTAACCCGGCGCTCTAAAACTTTTTTATAACAGCCACTCGGCTGTTTTTCGTAAAATTGCAGGGCTGTATTGCCATCAGATGCGGCACGAATCCTGGCTGCATCTGAACCTTTATAGTCTTCCAGCGAAGGCCTAAACCCCGCCGTACATCCACTTAACAACGTTACTATTATTCCCGTAATGACAAGTTTCCCATACATGCGCATCTCCTTACGTTTCTGTCGCTCCTGTTTTTATCGGTCTATCGGGTTTAAATCTTTAACGTGTATTAAGCCAGCCATCCGGGGATAATTTGTCTTTGGTCTACCTGCCTGACTCCTGAACAACGTCCGCTTCTGGCACAGAGCGGACGATATTGAGACTCTACCGCTCCCCGCGCTGTCTGGAAGAGGACTATCCGCCCGGTGTTACGTATGTTGTTCTTAAGCCCGGAGTGGTGAGCCCTTATCACTGGGCGACGCGGTGGGAAAGTTGTGTCGTATTTTTGACGTAACTGCACGGCACGCGATGCTTCGAAACGACGCCGGGAGCGATGTGAATCTACGTCCTTCTTTACCCGTAGCTGCTTATTTTCACTGTGGTGCATCAGGATTGAAAATCGCGCTCTGTTCAGTGGCCCGGCGCATTGAAATTTATAGCGCTGTAAGAATGACCGTTTCTATTTTCTCAGGGGTCGTAAACGGGGCAAAACGTCTGAGCGGTTTGCCGTCGCGTCCGATCAAAAACTTAGTGAAGTTCCATTTGATTCGTCCACCTAACACGCCGGGTAATTCGTCTTTCAGGTAACGAAACACCGGGTGCGTAGCGGTGCCGTTGACCTCCACTTTCTCGAACATGGGGAAGCTCACACCGTAGTTGATATGACAGGTCTGCGCGATTTCATCGGCACCGCCGGGTTCCTGATGACCGAACTGGTTGCAGGGGAAACCAAGCACAACCAGACCCCGGGCGGCGTACTGCTTATACAGCGCTTCAAGGCCCGCGTATTGTGGCGTAAAGCCGCAATGGCTGGCGGTATTAACCACCAGAATCAGCTTGCCAGCGTAGTCGGCCATAGAGATGAGCTCGCCGCGCAGGCTGGTGGCAGTCAGTTGATGAAAGGGGGTCATGACGGGCTCCTCAATGCAGAATCAATGTGATGTCGACAGTGCCACGTAGCGCATTGCAGCAGGGGCATACAGCGTATGTCTGGCGAGATAATAGCGCATCCTTCATTAGCCGGGATACGCGCGCCGGTTTTTCTGCCACCGGCGCGCGGTACCTCAACGAATGCCGTTTACGCCGTCAAGCCGCCATCAATGACCAGTTCCGCGCCGCTGACGTAAGCGCTTTCGTCCGACGCAAGAAACAGCGCTGCGGCCGCCACTTCGTCCGGGTTGCCAAGACGCCCGGCCGGGATACGCGCGTTCATCATTTGCCTGAATTCGTCGCTTACTTTATCAAACATCGGCGTCTCCGTGGGGCCGGGGCTCAGGGTGTTGACCCTGATGCCGCGCGGCGCCAGCTCCGCGTTCCACGAGCGGGCATACGAGCGAACCGCGGCTTTGGTGGCAGAATAAGTGCCATAACCGGCATTAGCCATGGAGCCTGCGATCGAGCCGAGCAGCACGATCGCGCCCCCATCGCTCATATGCCGGACCGCGCGCTGCGCCGTTAACACCATGGCGCGCACGTTGAGGCCGAAGGCGCGGTCGAGATGCTCCTCCGTGGTCTCTTCCAGGCTCGCAGGCTCGGACAAGCCAGACGAGTACACCAGAACGTCGAGGCGCCCGGCTTTTGCCTGAAGCGTGTCAAAGAGGCGGGCGATATCGTCGGTTTGAGTGAGATCGCATGGTATCGCGTCGATCCGACCGCCAATAGCGGCAACGGCGTCGGCGAGCTGCGCGTCGCGTCGGGCGGTGATAAACACATGGGCGCCTTCCTGCACAAAACGGCGCGCGATCGCAAGCCCGATACCGCTATTGCCGCCTGTTACCAGGACGGTCTTTCCTTCAAGTTTCAACATGGCTACTCCGGACAGGGGGTGGAAGCCAGATGATACATTTTGTATATTTAGGGTCAATTACGCACCTGATGTACACCAGATATAGAGAAGGTAACCACATGTCGACGGATATCGCTGCCCAACTGGCCGAAATCAACAGCACCCGCCCTGTCCTGGAGCAAGTGGCCAACAAATGGTCGGTGCTGATCCTGACCGTACTGTGCACCCAGCCCGCGCGCTTTAACGCCATTAAGCGCAGGCTGGATCCGATCACGCATAAAGCCCTGACGGAGGCGCTGCGCCGGCTTGAACGCAACGGCCTGGTCAACCGCCGCGTGATCGCCTCGTCACCCGTGGCCGTTGAGTATTCGATTACGCCGCTCGGGCGAACGCTGCAGGAGCCTTTTGTGGCGCTGGTGAGCTGGGCCAGGCAGCATGGCGCGGCCATTGAGCAGGCGCAGGTGGCTTACGACGACAGGCTCGCCGCCGATGAGGTCGTCTGAAGGAATAAAGACCGGAAAAGCGTGCTGGCGCGCATTGAAAAGGACCTCGGTCACGGATATGCAAAACTTTCCCGCAATTTTGATGGCTGAAAAATGATGAATATCACCCCTTTTTATACCCGCATTGAAGGCGTTTTTTATCGGGCAATCGATCCGGCGTACCGGCACTTTGCGTTATCGGGCTCCAGGGCGGCGGGGCGATATTCAAGAGGCGATCAACCCACCCTGTATTTGAGTGCTTCACCGCAAGGCGTTGAGGCGGCCATGCAAGCGCATCGCGATAACAGAGCCAGCCTGGAAATCATCAACGTCAGCGTCGTGGCTGAAAAGATTTTTGATCTGCGCAATACCGATGCCGTTCTGGCGGCGGGCATTGACATAAAGGACGCGATTGCGCCGTGGCAGGAGACCGTGAAAGCGGGCGGCATTCCGCCGTCATGGGAGGTGCGCGCGCGTCTGGAATCTCTGGGTATGAACGGGTTGATTGACCCTTCACGCAAAGCGCCGGGGCTCTGGCATCTGGTGCTTTTCTCGTGGAATGAGAACAGCCACACTCAGGTGCGAATTATTGAATGAGGCCTTACAGCCCCATCCACAGCGCCATTAACGCCAGCAGCGCAGGCAGCGCCTGAACATACAGTATTTTCCTGCTGGCGGTAATAGTGCCAAAGATCCCGGCGATCAGCACGCAAATCAGAAAGAAAAATTTGAACTGCAAACCACTCTCGCCCAGCCACAGCCCCCAGAATAACCCTGCCGCTAAAAACCCGTTATACAGGCCCTGATTGGCGGCCAGCACCCGGCTGTCGCGCGCGAAATCAGCGCTCAGATTAAACGCCTTGCGGCCTGTTTTCGTATTCCATAAAAACATTTCGAGCACGACGATATAGACGTGAATAACGGCGACAAGCGCAACCAGAACCGTGGCTAACATAAGCAACTCTCATCAGGAAAAACGCAATATCAACAGTATATAACGCGCAACTAACCTCTGCGGAGGCGATCAGGCCGTCGCGGATACCCGCTCGCCCGCACGCCACCAGACGATTAACGCCGCCAGCGCCACGACGCCCAGCGCTGCAAACGCCATCCGCCATGACGAATGCGCGATGATACTGCCCGCCAGCGCCGGGCTGAACGCCGCCCCCGCGCCCTGCATTAGCATAATAACGCTCTGCCCGGCGTTGACATGCCCGGAGCCGCGCAGCGCGTTGACGATATAGCCTGGCACCGCGACGCCTAAAATCCCGGCGGCGACGCCGTCGAGGATTTGCACCGGGATCACGGACAGCGGCCCGGCAAAGCTTGCCGCCAGCGCGGCGCGGACTGGCAGCACGATCAGCGCAATCATAATCAGCTGGCGGTAGCCATAGCGCTGCGCCTGCGCGGAGGTAAAGAGCGCGACCGGGATCATGACGCACTGGGAAATCACCACCGTCGCCGCGGCGTAAAGGCCCGGGCTCCACAGGCTGCTGCCGGTGGACGCCACGCGCATGCTCAGCATCGGCAGCAGCGCGGCGTTGCCGAGGTGAAACAGCAACAGCGTTAGCCCGGTGGTGATAAGCACCGGGTTACGCATCAGCACGGAGAGTTGCGGTACGGTGCGCGCCGGGTCGCCTTTTTCAATACCCCGCGCCACATCGTGATCGATATCCTGCTCGCGGATAGCCAGGACGCAGAGCGCGGTGAAAAACGCCATGCCGGTCATCAGGATAAACACCGCGCCGATGCCCCACAGCCACATCGCGCAGCCCGCCAGCACCGCCGCCACCATATTGCCGCCGTGGTTAAACGCTTCGTTGCGGCCCATCTGGCGGGTGAAGCCGCGCTGGCCGGTCAGCCCCAGCGTGATGCCTGCGACGAGCGGCCCAATCAGCGCGGCGGCAAGCCCGGATACGATTTGCGACATCATAGCGACGCTATAATGCGTGCTGCGCCAGAGCAGCAGCGTCGCGAGCGTCACCAGCACGCAGCAGACGAGCAACAGCAGGCGCTTTTTACGGGTGGCGTCGATCATAATTCCGGCAGGCACCGTCGCCAGCAGCGCGGCAATCCCGCCCGCCGTCATCACAAAGCCGATATCATCCGGCCGCCAGTGCCGCTCCGTCAGAAAGATGCCCAGAAAAGGCCCCAGCCCATCGCGCACATCCGCCAGAAAAAAGCTCATCAGGCAGAGCGCCTGTAGCGATCGCAACATGATGTTAATTCTCCCTGCCTGCCGTCGAGGATTCGTCATTGCGTTATCGTGTTGTTATCACTGAAGTATGAAGCCAATACAAAAAGTCACACAACGTTAACGTAACGAAATGAAACGGTTAAGGCGGCGCGGCACTATCAGGGCGATTGACACTGCCGCTGATAGTTTAGTATTTTCTTAATTAAGGAAAATCTAAACTGTGAAGCCATGACCGATCTGAACGCGTTACACACGCAGGCCAACAAGGCCGCTGCGCTTCTTAAGACGCTGAGCCACCCGCAGCGGTTGCTGATTTTGTGCGTGTTAATTGAAAACCCCGGCACAGAAGCCGGAGAACTGTGCAGAATGAGCGGCCTTAGCGCCCCGGCGACGTCCCAGCATCTGGCGCGGATGAAAGCGGAAGGGCTGATAGAAGGCATTCGCGAGGCGCGGTTCATCCGCTACCACATCAGGAACGAGGCGGTCGTGGCCGTCGTGCATACCCTCAAAACGCTTTATTGTCCGGGAGAATAAAATGTCATCGATATTTATCACCCCTGCGGAAGTGCACGCGCTTTCCGGGCGCAGGATCATGCTGATTGATATCCGGGGGCAGGAGGAATGGCGGCGGGAACATCTCTCCGGCGCACGTTCTTTGCCGCTGGAGACGGTTCAGCCCGGCAGCCTTGATAAAGACGCCCTGGCGCAAACCGACATGGTCATTTTTCACTGTCAGAGCGGAATGCGCACGGAGAACGCCCGGCAGCAACTGATAGCGGCGGCGCATCCGGCAGAGGTGCGGATTATGCAGGGCGGTTTGAATGCATGGAAAGCCGCAGGGTTACCGGTCATTACCGACAGCCGCCAGCCCTTACCGCTGATGCGCCAGGTACAGATCGTTGCTGGTGCGCTGGCGCTCTGCGGCACGCTCGCGGGCGCGACGGTTACGCCTGCGTTTTATATTATTCCGGCGTTCGTCGGTGCCGGGCTGATGTTCGCCGGCATCACAGGCTGGTGCGGGATGGCGAAACTGCTGGCCGTCATGCCCTGGAATAAGCCGGTGATGTAGCGCCGTAATAGCCGGGACGGAGCCATCTATTACCCTCTGTGGCGCGGGAAACGTGGGCGCAGAAGAAAAAATGAGGCTGATACGCCTCATTTTTATTTTCCCGAAGACGTGATGTTATTCCGCCAGCGGTGAAACGTTCGGATTAAAGTTATTAATGATCTGTACGTAGTGCCTGCGCTGATAATCCGTAAAATCTGCCTCCGCGTGGAGCGTAAAAATAATAATCTCCCGGCTCAGGGGATTGGTGGCAGCGTGAAAAGGTAACTGAACCAGCGTTTGCACCTGACGGATGGTTTTACCTTCCTGCAAATAGCGGTTAGCGATCTGCACCACTGGCAACCGCGACGGGCCGGTTTCATGGCGCAGCAGTTTTCCTTCGAGCTGAAAGCCGGGGAGTGTAGTGCGCAGAATCTCCATCTGCGACTCGCAAAAGGCCTCCGGCGTCTGTTCTTCATCAAGCGTGGCGCGATTAATAATCAGGTTATATTCCTGATTATCCGGATCGCGAAACATCAGAATATTGACGCTTCTGTCGAGCACCGGCGCGGTGGTCAAAAAGTGTCCCTCATAAAGTGAATAGCGCTGCACTTTATTACTCATTGTCGAATTTCCTTATTTTCATGGCGTCGACGGGCAGAGCGATCGCTTCAACCCGCCGGTTAAGCTCTCTGCCCATTTCACTGTCATTACTGGCGACAGGATCGCTGGCGCCGGAACCGTAAACCTCAAACTGTGTGGCGGAACGTCTCGTCGTTTTCACCAGCCATTCCCGCACGGCGATAGCCCGGCTGACGGAAAGCTGGCGGTTGACCTCTGGGCTGCCGGTGTTATCAGAGTGCCCGATTATCAGGAAACGCCTGCCGGGATGTTGATTTACCAGCATCAACAGGGGCTGGAGCGCTGTCGGGCTGTGCGGTCGCAGGCGGGCGCTGCCAGATGAAAAGAGCGAGACCGGGGCCTTTGAACTGAAGAAAGGGACATTCCTGTAGCGGTCAATCGTGGCCTGCGCTTCCTGTTGCAGGCGCGCGCACGGCGATAAGCCCCAGTTCGCCAGTCGCGGTGAAGCGGCGCACTGCAAAAGCTGCTGGTGTTGCGCGGCAAGGGCGTCGAGTGCCTTGTGTCGCGTGTGGATCTGCCAGGGCTCGATAGCGCCGATGCGCTCAATGAGTGACGACGTATGCCGGATCTGCTCGCGCGCCTGGTGAAACGCATTCAGCAGCGAGGCGGCGAGCAGAATAAAAACGGCGATAGCGCTCAGTAAAACGCCTGCGGCGCGCCGTTTTTTCGCCGTGAGATGCTGGAATGAAGCCGCTTGCAATGCTGGAGGGAGCGGCGGCGCCAGCAGCGCAGAGGAGAGGGGAGGAAGCACGCCGTACTGGCTTTCAAGAAAGTGCGCCCATGCGCCGTGGCGAGTAAAACCCTGGCCATCATCCGCGACCACGATGCCGCTCAGGCGCAGCACGGGATTATCCGTAAACGACAGCAGCGTCGTTTTCAGCGGGGTGGTCTGTGTCCAGCTCAGCAGACGTTTACCCATGATGCTTCGCTGGCGCATCGCGATATCGTTCGTCGCCCTCATGGCGTTGAACGCCTCTTCAAGCGTCTCAAAGGGCAGTGGCGTTTGCGTTTCCTGCCAGGGAGACAGGCTCTGCAAGCCGGTCCAGTGGACGGTATCGGTGTTACTTAGCCTGACGTAAAAAGCCACACAGCAGGGTAAAGGATGCGGCCAGCGTTGGGTGCCGATTGATCGTTGCCACTCATCCAGTTGCGCTGCGAGTAGCGCTGCATCCTCATAGCCATCCGGCAGCAACGGCAGCCATAACCGACTATCGGCGTTCGGATGCTTAAGGCGCACCGCGTTAAGGCGGGCATGTAGCGCTTGCGGCGTGGCGGCAAGTAACCAGAGCGTTGATTGCTCTGTGCGTATATCCGCCGCGCCACCTGTGCGGGTAAACCAGCGTGCGGCGAACGGACCGACAATAAAGATAATCAGGGGGCGGCTGGCCGTCGCGGGAGGCGTGTTGTCTGGCGACCGGGCCAATGCACTCTGCAGGCTGAGAAAGCCAAAGGCCGCCAGTAGCGCGACAACAGCGCAGAGATTATTAAGCGTCGCAGGGGAGGCAGGCAGCAGTGTGGCGCTAAACGCCACCAGTACTGTGACGCCCGTAAGCTGGCGAACGCGCCTGAAATTCCGTGACTGCATTTAATATGGCCCGCTTAGCGCCTGGGCGCACCACCACCACAAGCCCGAGAGCGTGGCCATTAACACGATGCCAAACGCAAAAAGCACTCCGCTACGGTCAATTTTTCTGGCGTGGGGGCGTGAAGCCGGAGGGGCGCCGATGCTGTCAGCAACGGGATTCGATATCGCAACACTGTGCTGAAGGCGCAACGCATGAAGCGCGCGATCCGCCGGGAAAAGCGGCGCCAGTAAAAACAGAAGCTGTTGGGCGTACGCGTAAAAATGAAAATCCGGCCGCCGGAGCAAGGTGTCCAGCGCCTCTGCGATAGCGAAAGGCTCATCCTCATAACCGTAATAGTGGTGAGTCAGCGCATAGCCCTCCCAGCTTAATGCGTGTCGGGCAAGAGTCGTGCGGGCTTGCGCATCCACAGCGACGCAAATCATTTTACAAAGCTTGTCGACCTCCTCTTCCGGCGCACCGGCGGCAATCAGCGAACGACAGAGCTCATCCAGCGCCGTGGTTAGCCTGAGTTTTAATCCTGAAAACGAAGGAATAATGCCATCCATCGCCATGAGAATTTCAGTCGTGACGATTTTTTCAAACAGCGCGTCGCACGTTACCATGGTTTTTCTGACACCTCGCCCCAGCCCGTATTATCGGTATACGGAGACAAGCGCACGGATGCTGGTGCTACCGCGTTCGGGCTCGTAAACTCAACCACTATTTCCAGTTGTTCTTCAACGACAGCGATTTTTTTCGTGAGCGCCTCGGGCGTCAGATCCTGTCGGTAAAGCAGGACATTCTTTTCATCATAAATACCGAGATGCCACCAGCTCACGTCAGGGCGTTGATAAGCCAGTTCCGCACGGGAGAATTTCACGACTTTGCGATAGGGATAAATAAAGGCGATATCTTCCTGCGGCGTCTCTGATATTTGCGTTGAGAAAAAGCTGACTTTATTTTCACCGAGCACCGCCGGATGAACCGAACGCTGGCGGAAATTGACGCCGATCGCCTGCTCGAAGCTTTGAAAATCACGCGCATTGCCGAGCCCATATTTTCCCATTTCGCAGGACGGATGTTCCAGACCAAGCAACGTTCGGACACGTTGTTTAGCGATATGATCGCGCTCCCACCACGCAAGCGCGACACTACCCGTCGCTTTCGCCTGATTGCTGTGATCCCCCCAGACTTTCGGGTGCTGTCGGCGTCCATAAAAATGCCAGAGCATGATCTTATCAGGGCAGTAAATATCGTAGCCGCTGGTCCAGGCGCGCGCCGCCATGGCTATTTCTTCCCCCGCGAAAAAGATAAGCGGATCGTTTGGCACCTCTTTCACAAAGCTGCCGTCCGCAAAAATAAACCCGCCTGCCAGGTAGCCGCAACGCAGGGGAAAGGACGGCGTTACCGGCCGGGAAGACAGCATAACAATGCCATGCGCCGTAAACTCCCGGAAAATCAGCTGGCTGATATAGCGTTTTTTGTCTTCATTATTTTCAGGGTCATAAGGCGGCGGGTAGGTAGACAACACAGGTTTAGGGCTACAGGGACGCAGTTGTTCGACCGTGTTGATCATCTCCTCATCCCAGTTTTCACTGAAACGGCAGTGGGAATCGATTTGGAGAAAATAGTCTTCGTCATCAAACCGGGCTTCGGCCATATGACGCGCCCAGCAGGCCCCCTGGCTGGCATAATAATGCAGGCTGATAATCTGAATGACCACGCCTGCGAAACTGAGCTTATATAAAGCGCCGCCCTCATAGCTTTCCACAAACGCTACGGTAAAGCCCTGGTTAAGAAAATGCTTAATATCGTTATCGTCCTGCCAGCATACCGTGATATGCAGTCGGGCTGGGTTAGCCGCCATCTCCAGCATATTTTTAAGCGTGGGAATAAGCTCTGGATCCCGATAGCTGGCGATACTGATAAATATCGTTGAGGTCTCATTTTTGTTCATTATGCAGGCCGTTATTTTATTTGCAGGATAACTTCGGCCTCTGCGGTGAAATCGCCGTTGGCGGGGTGAAGAACCCCTGCGGTCGGCTTAAGATGCGCTTTCCAGTGAAACGTCGCCGGGGTATTTGCCACAACATTGGCCAGCAGTTCGCTGGTGCTTCCATCTAATAACATCGTCTTTCCCTGACTGTCTTTGATTTCAATACCAAGCCGGTCGCTATTACCTGCACTATCTTTTACTTTAATATATTGTTTATCTGCCGAGGGCGTATTACTGGTAATGGCTGCGATGGCGGAATAATTACCGTAGTCAGACTGGCAGGTAATATCAAAAGAAAGATCCTTTTCTATGCCTCCCGCGGTGAGGTCGGCTGAGGTAACAAGACCGAAATCCACGACTTTATTGTTGTTGAAAGCACAGGCTGGCGTACTGATCACCATTATCTGCCCGATATTCAGTTTTTGCGCGTAGTTACTGATACTATTCATTTCTACCCAGTTATAAGCGATATCGCCGGGCGGTAAAAGAATATCGCCGTTCGGATCCTTTAGTGACACCCTCGGTTGCGTTTTATAAAGCTCAATGCGGAAATAGGAGCCTGTGGAATAAATGAACCGCCCCAACGGAGTTTGAAAGCTCATCTTATTTTCAGAGGGGAAATCACCGAAAGCGGAACCGTTGTTCCAGCGCAGTTTTATCCCAATTCCTGGTACGGACGTTGGGTAAATTTTTGTGCTGGTATCTTGCGGCCCAAGATTATAGGGACTTTTGCCAAATGGCGTGCCAGTCAGACAATTAATATACGAAATCTGGGTGCTTTGCAAAGAGGAGTCATAGCTAAATATGGGCACAGAGGTACTGGTTTGTGCATCTGCATCGATTCGTATGGTCTGTGAGGGAATGGATAATGTGGTGGGACCAACGCCATCACTCAAGTCGACCTGACAAGCCTCTGCGTTTAAAGCAGTAAAAGCAAACAGCGCAACAATGAAAAGCGATTTTTTCATCTTTTTATTCCTTTTCAGTATCCAGCCGAGAAATTAATTCTGCGGGGATAAACTTCAATAATTCATTAAAGCCCATACCGATAGTCTGTTCGGTAAAAGCGAGCAGAGGTATAACAGGGCTGCTTGGTTCAGTATTAAGAAACCAGGCCCGGATTTCTTTAATCCTGGAGAGCGCCTCTGCTCGACTGCGAATGTTTTGCTGTTCCCCGGACGTTATTGCCGGTGCCGGTTCCTCTTCGGACATTCGCAAAGAGGGCAGTGCATCATTTTCTGTAATAACCGACATTAGCGCTTCAGGTTGTAGCGATGAGAGTGGTGGCTGCCCACTTTGCGAGGAAAACAGCATAAGCAATTGGCTCAATTGTGGAAAGTCAGGCAAATCAGTGCCTGCAAAGCCTGGTAACAGGCTTTTTATCCGATCGAGGCAGGCTTTTGCTGCCTGCAAGGAATTAATCACAGGATCGTTATGCGTTTTCCATTCATGACGTAATGTGGAAAGCATAATTTCAGGTAACGCATCGCTTTCACGCGGCACGGCATGGGATTTTTCAAATATCTTCAGCGTAATTTGCGTACCGGCCGCTTTAGGCAATATCTGATTACGCAGATCGCCAATAAGACCGTGAATATCTTCCAGCTCGTTCAGGGCGTTAATCCGCATCAAAGGATCAAATTCGCCTTCGTCATAAAGCTGAGGATGAATATCGTCAGGCCACCGTTTAATTAAAGAAAACAGGGCGGTGAGTCCCTCTTCAAGCGCGAGCAGGCCAATCTGTCTCAGACGACAGCGCATAAGGATAATCATTAACCTGAGATCTTTGCTGCGCTGAAAAAGGGCGTGGCAATCCCGTTCCGCCTCCGCCCAGTTCACCGGTTCTGCAGCCTCTGTGAAATGACCATATTCCGCGTCAAGTCTGGGCTGCAAACGTGACAGCAGTAAAATAAAGTCGGGGTCATATTCCAGGTTAACGCCGCAGGAAAACGCGCCCGGCAGAGGCTGCATAAGTGGCTGATAATATTCAGGCACCTGCAGGGTATTTATATCCATAATAGTGTTTATCCTTTACGGTACGATGTATTGCCATTGAAAACCGTTGCCGCTCAGTTGTTCTGCTTAAACTCGGGCTCAAAACACATGCCGAGGAGCGGTTTAATTGACGCTTCTCTGGCAAGCCAGCTGGCATAACCAAGCTGATGTGTGCCATCCAGCGAGGTACAAGGCACCTCCTGTGCCTTGAGAAGCAACTGCACCTCCCAGGCATATTCAAAACCGATGAAATTGCGTACCCATTCTTTCAGAACGGGGAGATCCTGACCCCAGGGACTAAAACGCAGGTATTGCTCAAGAGTAAGCGGCCCGATAATGAGCTGAAATTTATGCTGACGATCCAGTACGGTTTCGCCGAGAATCGCGCTTTTACCGAGCAATATCGCGGTGTCGCCGTTGCCCAGATGCGTCTGATCGGTGCGGTCTAACAGGATCCACTGACCAACAAATTCTTTAATATGGACAGGTACCTGAAAGTAGTCCTGCAGGGCGCCAAGCAGCCCTTCGGGGTTGCGGGCCTCACGGACAAGGTGGGCGCACGAGGTCAGGCGGGCGTGTGCAGGAAGACAAGAATGGGCAATTTCCTGAAGATCCAGACCAGCAAGACTGCCGACATAAAAGGCAAATTTTTCATCATCCGTTCTGTCAAGCGTCGCGGTATCCTGCGCAATAAACCAGGCGCGATAAAAATGTGAGAGCGCCCGGTGGTGAAACAGATCGACAAAATCCGCCAGCGCATAATCGTGATTCTCCATCCGGCTATACGCCAGCTCGGTAAAATGGAGCGGCATTGCGCCTTGTGCGCCCCACACGCCCGGACCGAAAATGTTCAGATTGACTTTGCCGTCACGCCAGTTCAGTTGTGCGATTTCGCGTGGCGCGAATGCCATATGCGCGCGTTGGCCAATTCTGAAGCTTTCCTGTGAAGGCAACGCGGCGTGTCCGACAGGCGGCTGATCGGGCGTTCTTGCCGCAATAGCACGCAGCGTGCTGATGAAACCTGATTTCCACGGAGTATCACTTTGACACCAGGCATTCAGAGCCGGGGGCAGAGGCGCTTTCGCTGCGGGTACAGATGCCATTACAGGATCCCCCGTCTTCCGGGACGCGCTTTCCAGCAGCTGATGCGTCCTCGCTGCATAGAGACTAATTCCGTTTCGGTGAAAACATTAATCGCGGCGTGCCGGGCGACGTAATTTTCCATGATGAGCCCAAAGAGATACGGGCTAATACCGGAGAAGCCCCTTTCGTCAACGGTAAGCGTGCAGCGGACTCCTCTGCCATAAATAAGCAGGCCGTTGTCTGGCAGGCGGCGAATAACCGGCTCGCTTTTACACCCTACCAGTGCATCTATATGAGTGTTGGCCTCGCTGTCATATTGGCTGACAAACAAACGCAGCATCTTACGCAGCGCTTCTCCGCCTGGACTATGATCCATATCCGCCAGAGGCTGGTAATTGAAACTGAGCTGGCGAATCAGCCGCCAGGCTGATTCATCTTCGGCAAAAGGCGGTTGTGGTACGGAAGGCGTACAAACAAATCTTGCGCCTTCAACGGGGGCGGCGTCCGTCATGGTGAGTTCAAAATTTCCCGTACGGGAAAGCAGTGCGGGAAGATCGCGGTTAGTCACCAGCGCATCGACAGATAAATAGCGGATGGCATCACCATAGGGCGCTTCGTGCTGGTCGACAAGCGAGATGAAAACCTCAGTTCCCCGGTATGACGTTCGCGTTTCGTAATGGCGGGCGCTCTTTTCCTGCGTTCTGGGGCGTCTGGTGTATGAAAAATAGCGCCCGGCATTGCCGTGGTGATAATGGCGAGTCTGAAACAGCGGATTAAATACCACTTCGTTACTGGTTTCCGCCTGCTGTCCAATAACGTTATTGATGGAAAAGACTTCGTAATCCAGCGGACGGCTGCGATCGGCGACGACATGAAATTCATTTAATGCTCTGTTAATTTCCACCTTGTCCATTTGTTTAGGAAACAGGTTAATCACAGGCGTACAAAACAGCAGAAACCGTGAAGCTGTGATATGGCTGACCAGATCCTGCGGGGCGTTATCCAGCAGAATAATGATCTCCGCTTCATTACTTTCTATCTTTTTCAGTCCCTTGCTTAACTGGGTAAGCGTAAAAAAGTAAAAACGTTGTCGGCAGGCAAAGTACTCCTGGAGCAGCGTATGGCCATGAAAAATATTCCATTGAGCAGGCAATAATCTCTGCTCAGGCGTCAGGCCCTCGAAAGCTAACGGTTCTTCTGTAACAAGCGTGTCTTCGATTCCCGCATGCGACTTCCCGCGAATCATCATCGCAACATTCGCGGTATGAATAAGCTCGAAGATGCGTGAGACGACACGTTCATCTCCGTCTATATAAATGGGAAGTTGCTCAAACCCGCTAAGTTGCGAAAAGTGAAGGCCGTCATGAAGTTTGAGCCTGATACGCAGCGCGCCTTTAAGTCTCTGTAGCGGCAAATTGAATTTTGCAGACGCGGGAATATCTGGTGGTAAAGAGGTCAGTCGGGCTTCAACGATCTCCAGTGGCCAGAGCGTAACGTTATGGCCACTTCGAAATTCACAACGGGTTGCTTCGCCAGGAGCTATGGGGGTGTAGAACGCACTGCTTCGGGGCACGACATAGCCCTGCGTTAAGTCACCTTCTTTCAAATCAGGTTTCAGCTGCACCACACCCATAGAGGGAATCGGGGATGTATAATTAGGATAAATAATATCCAGCAAACGCTGCGTAAATAAAGGAAATTCCGCATCCAGTTTAATCTGCATACGAGCTGACATAAAACAGAATGCTTCAATCAAACGCTCTACATAAGGATCAGCTATTTCCAGTCCATGCATACCCAGACGTGCGGCGATCTTAGGGTGGCGTGATGCGAATTCTTGCGCCATTTCCCGCATATAGGTGAGTTCTTTATTGTAATAATCAAGAAACTTATTATCCATGTCCTGCCCTGATTAAACATAATTCGTTAAAGTACTGCTCCGGTATGCTTCACCCTTTTATTTATAGTCTTATCCGCTACGTTTGAATGTAATGGAGCTTTAACGTCATTAGCGCCTTACAGACTACGCAGAGTTATAAAAACAGAAATATTAATGGTGATGCTATCACGCTCAGTGCGATAACAGCGCAAGCTTCTCAACCATTCATTAAATATATATTTGAAGTTCCATTTATAGATTAACTAAGAATTTTTGAGTCGCTTTTTTGGATATCATTCCTGATAAAAGTATGTCACGCCAGTAAAATTCGCTCAACGCATAAGGCAAAATCAAATGGCTTGACTGGCATGTCCTTTTTTAATAAATCCAGCATAAACAAGTAGTTGTGTTTTGTTGCGGGTTGTTTTTAGGAATTTAACTTGGAATGATTTCTTAAATGGTTCCAGTAACAGGATTAGGTCTTTATCTCCGTTTGTTTTTTCTCTATTTTCTAAAAAAAGAAATGGCGCAATCTGGTAATCAGGCTGCAGTTCTTTCCGGAAACTATGTTAAGAGAAAACATCACGTGACTATCTCAAGGAAGAATCTTTTTTCAAAGCTGGGCGAAACGCTTTTCAGAAGCATTGAAAGCGCAACGACCTTTTGTAAGTTACGTGGCAATCCTTATGTTGAACTGGTTCACTGGATTAATCAGATCTGGCACCAGGAGGACAACGATTTAAAACACATCGCACGTTACTTTAATGTTGACAGCGAAGGGCTGGAGCGTGGGTTAAGTTATTCCCTTGAACGTTTGCCTGGTAGCGCGACGGCGGTTTCTGATTTCTCTTATCTTATTGAACTCGCTATTGAACGTGCCTGGATATATACCAGCCTAGAGCGTTGTGAAAATAAAATACGCAGCGGCCATCTTTTAATGGCTCTTCTTACCACTGTCGAGTTGCGCCGCGCGTTACTGGCGGTGGCTGCTCCTCTTGAGAAAGTGGTTCTTGAACAACTCAGTCATGATTTTGACTATATAACCCGTCATTCACCTGAGGTACAGGAAAGAGAATCACCCCCTTTTCTCAGCAGCCAAAGCGCCGTGCCAGGTGAAGCCAGCGGGGCTATCAAGCTCCAAAGTACCGGAAGCCTTGCGCAATATTCGACCGATGTGACTGCGCTTGCCAGGGAAGGGAAAATTGATCCTGTGCTGGGACGCGATCGCGAAATTAGCACGATTATCGATATCCTGTTACGCCGCCGTCAAAACAATCCCCTACTCACCGGCGATGCTGGCGTTGGTAAAACTGCCGTTGTTGAAGGACTGGCATGCGCTATTAGCCGCGGCGATGTTCCTCCGTCGCTCTGCGATGTGCGCTTATTAAGCTTAGATATTGTGGCTCTTTCTGCGGGCGCCAGTATGAAAGGGGAGTTTGAAGCTCGCCTTAAAGCTGTGCTGGAAGAGGCTGCATCATCCGAACAGCCCGTTATTTTATTTGTTGATGAAATACATAATCTGATTGGGGCCGGTAATAGTGCAGGTACTGGCGATGCGGCAAACCTGCTGAAGCCAGCGTTAGCCCGGGGTCAATTACGGACTATCGGAGCAACGACCTGGAGCGAATTTAAACGCCATATCGAAAAGGATCCGGCACTCACGCGTCGGTTCCAGGTTTTGCAGGTGGAAGAGCCGGATGAAAACAGCGCTACAGATATGTTGCGTGGGATGGTACCGGTGCTCGAATTGCATCATAACGTCTGGATTTTGGATGAAGCATTGCGCGCCGCCGTTAAACTTTCGCATCGTTTTATCCCTTCGCGTCAGCTGCCGGATAAAGCCATCAGCCTGTTAGATACAGCCTGTGCAAGGGTAGCTGTTGGGCAGCATACGCCGCCGTACGTACTGCAGGAGTTAAAATATCAAATTGAATCTGCAAACAGGCAGCTTTCGCTAGCTACCAAAGCCAGTACGTTCGGGAAGGAAGATCAAGCCTCTATCGATACATTAAAAAGCGTTATTAAGCTGAGGTCCAAAGAGGCTAATTCCCTTGAGTCGCGTTGGCTCCAGGAAAAGACGAGTGTCAGTGAAATTATCGCTGCCCGGGCGACGTTGCAGCATCTTTGCCAGAATGAAGAGGTCGATCGCGCAGAGCGGGAGGCATTACAGCAAGCGCTTTTAGAGATAGAGGCTCAGCTTAATGCGATTCGTCATGAGCAGGCGATGGTTCACACTGAAGTCAGTGCAGAAGTCGTTGCTGCGATTGTCAGCGAATGGACCGGTATTCCGGTAGGCCAGATGCTGCAGGATGAAATGAATATTGTCCGTGAACTTCCTGTGCGCCTTGCCGAACGCGTTACTGGCCAGACTTTTGCTCTGAAACAGATCAGCGAACGCATTTTAATGGCACGGACAGGGTTAGCCGATCCTGTACGTCCCACAGGCGTCTTTATGCTCACCGGACCATCCGGGACGGGGAAGACCGAGACCGCGTTGGCCATTGCGGAAAATATGTATGGTGGTGAGCATAATCTTATCACCATCAATATGAGTGAATATCAGGAAGCGCATACAGTTTCAGCGTTAAAAGGATCGCCGCCCGGGTATGTGGGTTACGGTGAAGGAGGGATCCTTACGGAGGCTGTTCGCCGTAAA
Organism: Cronobacter turicensis z3032; assembly: GCA_000027065.2. Lineage (NCBI taxonomy): Bacteria > Pseudomonadati > Pseudomonadota > Gammaproteobacteria > Enterobacterales > Enterobacteriaceae > Cronobacter > Cronobacter turicensis. The sequence goes on from FN543093.2 coordinate 1,269,137, forward strand.
CCATACAGCGTTATTCTGCTGGATGAGATCGAAAAAGCGCATCCTGATGTTCATGAGCTTTTTTTCCAGGTATTTGATAAAGGGCGTATGGAAGATGGTGAGGGTCGATTAATCGATTTTCGCAATACCATCATATTATTAACCAGCAATGTCGGTAGTGAAAAAATTAGCCTGTTATGCCGTGATGAGAATACTGTACCTGATGAGGAAGGCTTACTAACGCTCTTGCATAATGATTTATTAAAAGTGTTTCCTGCTGCTTTTCTCGGAAGGGTGACGGTAATCCCTTATCTGCCGCTAAAAAGCGATGCGCTGATGCTTATCGTGAAGATGCAGCTTAAGCGAGTGGCGAATCGCCTGTATGAAAACCATAACGTAACGCTTCAATATAATGATGAGGCCGTAAGATATATTGTTGAACAATGTCATGTGGCCGAAACCGGTGCGCGGATATTAATTCGTTATATAGAGCAAAAGATTATACCAAAAATAGGAGGGATTCTTATGGATAGCGCTCTTAAAGCAAGGCTTTTGGGCGTGACGATTAGAACAGGAACAGAATGTCTCCTGATTGAACCTTATATCAATGATGACATTCCTGAAATAAATTAAGAAAGGCAGTAACCGGGAACCATACAAGGATGGTTCGTTTTCGAAAGGTAAATTGAACAAATGAAGGATTATTATGCGTAAAATAAATCTTGCATACTGTGCGCTGGCGCTTGGCTTAATTTCTGGTTATGCGGAGGCCGTATCACAGGGAACAGTAACATTTAATGGGAAGCTGATCGCTGAAACCTGTGAAATCGACACAGGCGATGTTGATAAAACTGTCACTCTACCTACCATTTCTACGCAGACGCTTGCCAAAGCGGGAGATGAAGCAGGTAGCACTATCTTTACTATTAAAGCGGTCAATTGCCCTGCCGCCATTACTAAAGTAGCTGCACATTTTGAGGCCCTTGATTCAACCGGATTCGACCCTGTTACCGGCAATTTGACAAATGCCGCCGCAACGGGAGCCGCAAAAAACGTTGAGGTACGCTTATATAATACCGACTCCAGCGTGATCTCGGTTGGTGAGACGGGCGCCGCGTTTGACGTAAAGTCTGACCAGACGGCTGAGATGCGTTATATCGGCGGCTACTATGCTTCTGAGGCTACAGAAGCTGGCGACGTCACTGCCAAGGTTAATTACACTTTAAGTTATCCCTGATAAGTATGTATGGCGATCCGTGAAAACGGTTCGCCATCAATGCTAACTGTTGCATCATATTAACGACAAATAATTAATTAAGGCTTTGCTATGTCTTTCAATATTACAAAGATAATGGCTGTTTTTTTATGTGGTATTTCCGTGTGCTCAGCCTCAATGACAATTAGCGGTACGCGAATTATATTCCCAGGTAATGAAAAAGAAACTAGTGTCCGTACTACCAATAAAGGCAGTCAACCCGCCTTAGTCCAGGTTTGGGTCGATGATGGTAAAGCTGATGCTGATATTAATGCAGTGAAAATACCTTTTGTCGTTACGCCGCCCGTTTATCGCGTAGAGCCAGGAAGAGGGCAAAGCGTACGTCTCGTTTATGATGGAATGAGCTTACCCCAGGACCGGGAATCGGTTTACTGGTTTAATATGCTGGAAATCCCTCCGGCACCTGCTGGCGCGGTGAAGAAAAACCGTCTGGAACTGGCGTTTCGCACGCGAATAAAAATTTTCTTTCGACCACAATCCCTGTCCAGCAATAGTGAGGGAAGCGTTGATAAACTCCACTGGAAGCTAATTAACGACAATGTAAAAGGCGTTGGGATAGAAGTGACTAACCCCACACCCTATTTTTTCTCTTTTGATACGGCGAAATTAAATACGTCGGTGGCTAAAATTGATTTGGCTATGGATATGGTGGCCCCTGGTGCTACTGAAAGATTTTATTCCGTGAAAAAAATGAACGCCCCGGTATCTGTTAGTTCAGTGACGTTTTGGTTTTTGAATGATTATGGTGCCTCTGTCATGAAGACCCTGAAGCCTGGCGATGGGGGTTATTTGAGAATTTCTGAAAAATAAAAACAAGCCAGTAATGCATCCTGTGCCTGAAATTAACTCAGGAATTTACAATGAATATGCCGGAGGTCATTCTCTTTGGGAGAAGCTAAGATTATGAACAGAATTTATTTTAACCGAGCACACCTTCTTCCATTATTTCAAGGGGTTGTTTTTAATCTTAAACCCTTTATTAGTATATCCATAACCGCCTTTTCCACACTGGTAATATTTAACGTGGCGGCAAAAGAAACGAATACTGTTACTGGAGCAGAATCGGTTGAATTTAATCAGTCTTTTATACATGGAAAAAAGTTTGATATCTCCCGTTATGCTGAAGGTAACCCTGTCCCTCCGGGTATCTATAACGTAACGGTAATTGTTAATGGGCAAAACCACGGACAGCATGATATTCGTTTCGAGCAATATGCAGCCGAGAAAAATGCCCGCCCCTGTTTGCTTCTCAAACAACTGGAAGAAGCAGGCATTCGCCTGGAGCGTCCCATTACTGACAAACAACTTGAGGATACCCGTTGTTATCGCTTCGATGAACTGATCCCCAAAAGCCAGGTGAATTATAACCCTGCTGATTTTGAGCTTACGCTTGAGGTGCCGCAGATAAATTTAATACCCCAACCGCGAGGCTATATCGATCCCAGCCGTTGGGATGCAGGTAGCACAGTGGGATTTTTGGATTACAGCAGTAACTTTTACAGCCTCTTTCAGAATGCCAATAATGGCGGAGATGGGGATTCCTGGCAAGGCAACCTCGGTTTATTAACCGGCCTGAATTTTGCGGGCTGGCGGTTGCGTAAACGCATAAATTCCGACTGGACTAATGACAAAAGCCTCCGTACACAAAATCTGGCAGGTTATGCGCAAACCGATATCACACCACTCAAAAGCCAGATGACGCTGGGAGATTCGAATACTTCCGGCGATCTCTTTGACAGCTACAACATTCGGGGCGCGCAGCTTGAATCTGACGAGCGAATGTTGCCTGAGAGTTTACGTAATTATACCCCAGTGGTGCGCGGTATTGCCGATACAAACGCGAGGGTCAAGATTACTCAGCGTGGCCAGACAATTTATGAAACGGTAGTGCCACCGGGTGCGTTTGAAATCACCGATATTGGCGCGATGGGTTATGGCGGCGATCTTGAAATGACCATCATCGAAGCTGATGGCCGTCAGCGTATTCAGAACATCCCTTTTTCTGCCCCGCCGATGCTTTTACATCAATCGGTTTCGCGCTTCGCGATTTCAGCCGGCAAACTTAAAGATGATGCCGTTCATGACGAACCCACCATTTTTCAGAGTGTTTATCACTACGGTTTGACCAGCAATTATACCGTTTACACGGGTTTTCAGATCTCTGGCCACTATTATTCAATGGCTGTGGGGCATGCAGTGAATACGCCGATCGGCGGAATATCCATGGACATTACCCATGCGAAAAGCGATCTGGCGGATTCAAAAGAGTCCAGCGGCAACAGTTTTAAAATTGGTTTGACAAAATATGTTAGCCCTACGGACACCAACCTGACGCTGGCTGCTTATCGATATTCCTCTAAAGGCTTTTACAGCTTCAGGGAAGCCAGCATTGCACGTTCTGGGGATGATGAAGATTACAACGCCAGTGATTACCGCACCCGGCAGCGTCTGACGGCAAACATTTCGCAGTCGCTCTGGAGTGGCAGCTTTATCAACTTTAGCGCCAGTATTTACCGCTACTGGAATAATAGGGAAGCCTCAAAACAGTACTCCGTTTCCTGGACACAGGCGCAGCGCTATTTTTCCTGGACGCTTAGCGCGATGAGAACGCGTGATGAAGATGATAATTATGACGATACGTATATGGTTACCATCAATGTTCCTTTAGGCCGGGGGGCGAATGAAAAACCGCTCTTTAACTCGTTATATTCGACAGTATCAAATACTGATTCCGGGGATTCTCTTTGGCAGCTTAATGCCACCGGAACCCAGGGCCAACAAAATGAAATTAACTATGGTATTGGCACAACGATTAATAAAAATGACGATACGCCCAGTGAGGAGCAGCTAAGAGGAAATATTAGTTACGATTCACCAGTAGGGCAGTTCTCAGCTACGGCCTCAATGAACAACCGCTCAGCGCGCCAGCTATCAGCAACGGCGAACGGTAGCCTGGTTGCGCATAAAGGTGGGATTACCGCAGGCCCGTCGATTGGCGACTATCCATTTGCTGTTATTGGTGTGCCGGGTGGCGAAGGCGCAAAAGTCTTTAACGGACATGGCGCAAAAGTAGACGGTGCTGGTTATGCGATTGTTCCGTCCCTGACGCCCTATCAGGAAAATATTGTCTCGATCGATTATTCCGGCTTACCAGATACGGTTGATGTTCTGGAAAACCAAAAAACGGTAGTTCCTCGTATGGGATCGGCAATTACGGTGGATATGAAAACCCTTGTCGGGCGTCCAATGATACTGATTGTTAAAGATGCTGCCGGGCAATTTTTACCAATAGGCGCACAAATTGTTGATGATAAAAATGTAAGCCAAAGCATTATTGGTCAGGGCGGTATGGCATTCGTGCGAGGATGGGATCCGGAAAAACAACAACTTTATACCGAATGGGACAAAAATAAATGCCTCGTAAGAACGACGGGTACGAAACAATATGCGCATGATCTACCGGAAGGCAAAATCGTGCAGATGGAGGTGACATGTATACCGCAATAATGTCATATCGTTTAATACGCGCTTTATCTGAAGCAGGTTTGCTACTGATACTTTTCTGTTATGCCGGTTTTTGTTTCGCGGATAAATGCGTGAATGCTGGCGACTGCAAAATAAATGTTTCTTTTACTGGTAGTTATATGGAAGAAACGTGTGGCGTCAGCATAAATAATGCTTCTTCATCCGAGACGGTTACGTTGCCAGTATTGTCAACCACTGTATTGCAAAAAGCAGGCGCTGAGGCGGGAAGCCAACAGTTTTCCGTGACGCTTACCCATTGCCCGATTGATAAATCAGTGATGTTGAGATTTGTGAATGATAACGGTTTTGCTGACGTAAAAACCGGTAATCTGATTAACGAAGCCGGAACCGGTTATAGCGAAAACGTTCAGGTCAGGCTACGTAAAGCCGATGGTACTCAAATGATCATTAACGATGAGAACAGTACTCAGGAGTACCTTATCCCGGCAACCGGGGATGATATTACGCACTACTACATTGCTGCCTACTATGCATCCGGGTCGGGTAACGTTACCCCAGGCGAAGTCGGTACGCTTGCAAATATAGACATAATTTATAAATAACGACGCTTATGAAAATGCGTTCTTATTTTTAGAGGGTTGCAACATAAGGCTTTAACTATTTTTATTGCTGTTAACCGGATAGGGATGAAGGTATATATGGTAAGTAAAAGTAACTCACAAAAATTTATTGCACGGAACCGGGCGCCACGCGTACAGATTGAGTACGATGTGGAAATATACGGTAGTGAAAAAAGATTGAACTCCCCTTTGTTATGGGGGTGCTGGCTGATTTATCGGGTAAGCCTCTGGAGCCGCTGCCTGCGGTCGCAGATAGAAAGTTCCTGGATATCGATATCGATAATTTCGATGAACGCATGAAGGCAATGAAACCTCGTGTGGCTATCTGTGTTCCGAACACGCTTTCCGGCGAAGGGCAACTGATGGTGGATATTTCTTTTGAAAGCATGGATGACTTTTCTCCGGATGCCATTGCGAAAAAAGTTGAGCCTTTAGCTCAATTACTGGAAGCACGGACGCAATTAGCCACGTTGCAAACTTATATGGATGGTAAAGCCGGCGCAGAAGGGCTGGTAATGCAATTGCTGAATGATAAATCTTTACTGAAAACATTAGCTTCCTCGCCGAAGCCGCAACAGGCTTCAGCTGAAATCGAGCGGGAAGAGTAAGCGGAGATAACGGAATATGTCTATGAGTCAAACACAGCAATCCCACAACGCCGCTGCGTCTGCCGTTGAAATCGATGATTTTAATGCGCTGCTTGCAAGAGAATTTAAACCACGTTCGGATCAGACTCGCTCTGCCGTTGAAGGGGCCGTCAAAACGCTGGCGGAGCAGGCGCTGGTTAATGCCGTCACGCTATCTGATGATGCCTACAAGTGCATTGCATCAATCATTGCGGAAATTGACAGAAAACTCTCTGAGCAAATCAACCTTATTTTACATCACGACGAGTTTCAGACGCTGGAGAGCGCCTGGCGTGGCCTGCATTATCTGGTCACCCATACTGAAACAGACGAAAAGTTAAAGTTACGCTTTCTGGATATTTCCAAAACCGACCTGCGCCGTACGATGAAACGCTATAAAGGCGTCGCATGGGATCAGAGCCCGCTATTTAAAAAAGTCTATGAAGAAGAGTACGGGCAGTTGGGCGGCGAGCCCTACGGCTGTCTGGTTGCCGATTATTATTTCGATCACAGCGCGCCTGATGTCGATCTCCTGGCCTCGCTCGCTAAAGTGGCGGCCTCTGCGCATGTTCCCTTTATTACCGGCGCTTCGCCATCCGTGCTGCAGATGGAATCCTGGCAGGAGCTTTCCAACCCTCGCGATCTGACAAAAATCTTCACGCAGAATCTTGAGTATGCGGCCTGGAATTCACTGCGCCTGGCGGAAGATTCTCGCTATATCGGTCTTGCCATGCCGCGTTTCCTGGCCCGTTTGCCCTACGGCATTCGCACCAATCCGGTTGACGAGTTTCATTTTGAAGAAACGACTGACGGCGCAGACCATTCAAAATATGTCTGGTCAAATGCCGCCTATGCGATGGCTGTTAATATCAACCGTTCCTTTAAAGAATATGGCTGGTGTACGCTCATTCGCGGCGTTGAAAGCGGCGGTGTCGTGGAAGGGTTGCCGTGCCATACCTTCCCGACAGACGATGGCGGCATTGACATGAAGTGCCCGACGGAAATTGCTATATCTGATCGTCGCGAAGCTGAGCTCGCCAAAAATGGTTTTATTCCGCTCGTGCATCGTAAAAATACGGATTATGCCGCTTTTATTGGCGCACAGTCTTTGCAAAAACCTGCTGAATATTATGATGCAGACGCTACTGCCAATGCGAATTTATCGGCGCGTTTACCCTATATGTTCGCCTGCTCGCGTTTTGCGCATTATTTGAAATGTATCGTTCGCGATAAAATCGGTACTTTTAAAGAGCGCGACGATATGCAGCGCTGGCTGAATGACTGGATCATGAATTATGTCGACGCCGATCCCACTAACTCATCGTTAGAAACGAAATCGCGCCGTCCGCTCGCCGCCGCGGAAGTTATTGTGGAGGATGTGGAAGGAAATCCGGGTTATTACCAGGCGAAATTCTTTTTACGTCCTCATTTCCAGCTTGAAGGCTTAACGGTGTCATTACGCATGGTCGCGAAACTGCCGTCGTTGAAACATGTTGCCTGATATTCAGCATCATAGTAGCCGGTAAGCCGGGAAGTTTCATAACAGCAAGTATGACAGGAATAAAAAACAGGTTGATGCTACCTGTAATGGGCCTCATCGCTTGTTTTTTAAGGTGGCGTTATTCGCCATATATATCTAACCGTGCTCAAGAGGAATGATATGGCACAGGATATGTTTATTAAAATTGATGGTATCGAAGGGGAGTCTTTAGATGCCACTCATAAGAATGAAATTCAGGTTCTGGCATGGCACTGGAGTGTTTCGCAGCACTCTAATATGCATAGCGGTTCCGGTGGGGGCTCCGGTAAAGCGACCGTGGCTGACTTCTGCTTTGAGCACTATGTGGATAAAGCTACGCCTAATCTGGTGAGTTACTGCCTGACCGGCAAGCATATTAAAAATATTCAGTTTGTTATTCGTAAAGCGGGCGGCGATCCGCTGGAATATCTGCTTATCAAATTCACTGATGTCATTATTACTGGCGTGGATGTTATGGGTTCGCTGGAAGATGAAACGCGGCCGCGTGAATCGGTACGCTTCTCGTTTACCAAAATGACTGAAGATTATGTGATGCAGAATGCAGAAGGTCAGAAAGCGGGTGTTATTTCTGCCAGCTATGACGTTAAAGCTAACCTGCACGGCTAATTAAGGCCGCAAGGGCTAAAACTTGCCGTTAACTGACGGCAAGTTTTTACGCCTGAGAGGTATTTATGGCGATCAGTATTCATTACGTAATAAGACATGGCTCAATAAACATGCCTGATTTAATGGGTTATTTCGAATGATGACTGACTGGAACTTATTTGTCCGGGCGGCAGAGCTTCACCACCCCAGCCCATCTGGCTGGCGGGCTTGTCTGTTTATCGCGCTGGGCATGATATCGGCGTGTCGGTCCACACCGCCCGACGCCAAAGAAAATAAGGTAGCGCTAACACTGGTTGCTGGCGCGAATATGAATCCGAATGTGCGTGGCGTGGCGAGTCCGCTGAAAGTTTTTGTTTATGCGCTTACTCACGATGAAGCGTTTCTGGACGCGGGTTACCTGACGATTACCGGTTCACCCGATCCTGAATTAAAAAAAGAGATGCATCAATTATGGGAAGGCATTTTACGCCCGGGTGAGACAAAGCACATCACCGTCGCGGTGGACGATACGACTCATGCGCTCGGCATTGTTGCCGCTTATCGGGACATTCAAAAGGCGCAGTGGAGCGAGACGTATCGCCTGACTGAAAAGCAGCCGCCCGCCTGGTATCAGTCGCTCTGGCCATGGCAGACCGAGGCGCCAGCGCCAACTGTCAACGTCAGCTTCGATAAATTACATATCACTATCAATGGATTGAACCGTGAGAACGAATAAAGTCATTTGGAGTGAAGGTCTGTTTTTACGCCCGCAACTGTTTCAGCAGCAGGAGCGTTATCTGGAATATTTCTCGCATAAGCGAGCCGCCACCATAACTCCCTTTTTCTGGGGTTTTTCGCGTTACAGCATTGATAAAGAAGCGCTCGCCTATGGCAAGCTCGTTCTGCATTCGGGCAGCGGCGTTTTCCCCGACGGCACGCCTTTCGATATTCCGGAGCATGTTTCTCCACCGGAGCCGTTAACGATCCGTCCCGAGCATTTAGGGCAACGACTCTTTCTGGCCGTGCCGCTGCGGCTTGATAACAGCGATGAAACCATTTTTGATGAGCACGATGTCAGTTCGCTTGCGCGCTTTTGTGCCTTTGAAACGCAGCTGACCGACGCCAATGCTATTCGTCAGGGGCCAAAGCCGGTCCAGATGGGGCGTCTTCGCCTGATGCTGACGCCTGAAAGCGAGATGACGGAGTCCTGGATTGGTTTGCCGCTGGCACGCATTCGCGCCATCCAGCCGGATGGCAGCGTGTTATTGCATGAACAGGACTATATCCCGCCGGTCACCAGCTGCGCGGCGAGCGCGCTGCTTGTTGAATGGGTAACGCATCTTAACGGGCTCGTTAAATTGCGCGCCGAAATGCTGGCAGGCAGGCTCTCGAATAGCGATGGCAAAGCCAGCGCCAGCGCGGAAATCGTCGATTACCTGTTGCTGCAAATCTTTAATAAATACGAACCGGTGTTGGATCATCTGCGTCACGTACCGGAGCTCCCGCCGATTGCCCTGTATCAGGAGCTGGCGAAGTTCGCCGGTGAATTGTCCACTTTTATTCGCACCAAAACGCGGCGACCGCGACCAGCGCCAGGCTATGACCATGCGCAGTTGTACCCCAGCATTCGGCCGTTAGTCGATGATGTTCATGAGTTACTGAATCAAATATTGATTCGCGCCGGGCAGATTATTCCTCTGCATGCGAAAGGTAATGGTGTCTGGAGCGCGGCGGTTCTGCCTGGTGAACTGCGTACTTTCTCAAACCTGGTACTGGCGGTGAATGCGCAACTGCCGGCTGATGTTTTACAACAGCATTTTTCCGCACAGGTAAAAATTAGCGCGCCTCAGCAGTTGCATGAACTGGTGCGGTCGCATTTGCCCGGTCTTGAGCTGCTGGCGCTCCCGGTACCGCCGCGACAGATCCCCTATAACGCAGGGCATGTCTATTTCGAGCTACAAAAAAGCGGCGCCTTCTGGGAGGCCATCGCGGTTACCGGCGCGCTGGCCATGCATGTTGCCGGTGAATTCCCTGGTCTCAAAATGGAGTTGTGGGGGATCCGTGACTGATGAGCACTCTGGATGCGTTAACGCCTGGCGATGAAGCGCTAAGCCTTCAGGCATTAGGTAAATTCCTTGTGGATGAGCAAAACGGTTTGTTCGATTCACAGGCGGCTTTTACTGACCCTTTAAATAGCGAAAAAGAAAGCGCTTCGGCGTGGCGTTCTCACGCCCGCCTCAAAACGGAGAGCATTCAACAGCGCGTCGCAAAAGTGCGCGCCGCGCAAATTCCGTTGCTGGAAGCCGCCCTGCCACTGTTACGCGCGCTCAGTGAAATGCCAGAAAGCATTCCGGCGGTTCGTGACGTTGAATCACTTAAAGATATCCTGAAGCATGAAATCACGGTTTTTGGGGTGGTCTGCGATGAGGCCGATATTCCCTGGAAAAAAATGGCCATTGTGCGCTATTGCCTGTGCACGGCGCTGGATGAGGCGGCCCATGCAACGCGCTGGGGCATTCAGTCAGGCTGGTCGCAGAGCAATTTGCTCAACCACTTCGAAGGGGACAACGATGGCGGGAATAAATTCTTCCTGCTGGTGGGCAGGCTTTCTGCCAGTCCACATGAATTTCCCGATGTGCTCGAAATCATGTTGCATATCCTGGGGCTGGGTTTCGAAGGGCGCTACAGCATCATTGACGATGGCGAGCGTCAACTGACCCGTATTCGTCAGCGGCTCTTAACGCTGATACAGAGCACGCGCGAGACGCTTCCTCCGGCGCTTTCCCCTCATGCTTATTGCGACGGCCATGCATCGCGCCGACAGGTTTTCTTTCTGCCGGTACGGGTGTCGCTGGCTGTCTGTAGTTTTCTGGTCGTCGCGCTGTTTCTGGGCTGCAAATATTACCTTTCGATGCCGCAGGAGTCATTCAGGCAACAGCTTCTGGCGATGCAGCGTTTGCCTGTTACCGAGCCTCGTCCGGCAGAGCGGCTACGCCTTGCCGTCCTGCTTAAAGAAGAGATTGCCCGCCACTGGGTCAGCGTGGATGAGTCGCCGCGGGAAAGTCGGGTCATCTTTCATGGCGATTCCATGTTTTCGTCAGGCGCGGCCATCGTCAGACCGGATCGCGTCGACATTATTCGCCGCGTTGCCGCTGAAGTGCGGCGGGTGGATGGCGCGGTGGTGATTATCGGCCATACCGATTCCACGCCCATACGCAGCGGGGCCTTTGCCAGTAATCAGGCGCTGTCGGAAAAGCGGGCGGAGGCGGTTGCCGCTTATTTCCTGGCCCAGGGCATTGCGCCTGAAAAAATCACGCCCAAAGGTGCCGGAGACACGCAGCCGATTGCCAGTAATCACGATGAGAAGGGACGCTCGCAAAACCGACGCGTTGAAATTTTTGTGACCTATTAACGAGAACGACAATGACTTTTTTGAATCGGTTATTTTCCGGTCGGTCTTTAACATTCCTGCTGATGGCGGCCTGGTTTTTTCTTATGGCCTGCGCGATTGGATATCTGGGGCCCTATATCGGTTTTGGCGAGGCGCGGCCTTTTGCCCCGGCGGGCGCGCGCCTGCTGTTTATTGTGCTCGCGCTCCTGTGGCTCGTCGCGCTCTGGTATGGCATTCCGCTCTGCCTGCCTGGCGCGTTAACCGTCTGTGCAGCCATCTGGGTCGCGGGGCCTTATGTGCTGATCGGGGAGCGCTATCCGTTACAGCGCGCGGCAATCCGGCTGGCTGCTATCGCGGTCATTATGACGCTGGTGCTTCTTTATGCGGCCTGGCGGCTGTTGCTGTTCACGCTTAATAATCCTGCATGGATTGAGAAGTTACGCTTTCGCAAAAACGCCTCCACGCCTAATGCGGCGATCTCAGAAGTGGCGCGTATCATCCGGGACGCGCAAAAATTCAGTCGCCGCATGTACGCGCAGGAAAACCGCTGGCGTCGTTTTTTTTCTGCGCGAACCGGGCGCGACGCACCGCCTTGTTGGCTCGTTCTTGGCCCGGAAGGCGCGGGAAAAACCTCGCTGGTTCTCTCATCGGGGCAGGAATTTCCGCTACCCGAGCAGTTAAACCGCACCGGTAAAGAAAATCCGCCCACCGCCAGTTGCGAATGCTTTTTCGCCAATGACGCGCTTTTTATTGATACCTCGGGCAAATATGTCAGTCAGGCGGGCGAGAATCGCCAGGAATGGCAGGGGTTGCTACAGGCTATACGTAAATATCGCCCGGCGACAGGCATCAACGGCGCGCTCCTGGCATTCTCCGCGCGCGATATTCTGGGCCTGCCCCGGACGCAGCAACTGGAACTTGCCGCCACGCTGCGCGCGCGTCTTGAGGATTTACGCACGACCCTGGGCGCGTGCTTTCCCGTTTATCTTATCGTGACGAAAATCGATGAGCTGACCGGATTTGACGCCTGGTTTCGTCACTTAACCGCTCAGGAACGCGAACAGGTATGGGGCGTGACGTTTCCGTGGGGAGGCGCGAAAGGCGCTCCGACGCCTGAGAATGCTATCGCCGATGAGCTGCGGCTGCTGGAGAACAGGCTTTGCAATGCGGTCAGTGTTCGTCACCAGGAAGAGTACGCCGTGGCGGACAGAAAAAAAATGTACGCGGTTCCGCAGGATTTTCGGTTGCTCGCACAGAGCCTCACGGCGCTGGCGCGCCCCATTTTCTTCGCCTCCCGCTATGACGAGACGCAGGTTTACAGCAGCCTGCGCGGGGTCTATTTCACCAGCAGCTGCCAGCCGGAAAGCCTGACGCTTCGCAACAGTACGACGCTGGTGCAGACGTGGCGGCAGTCGGTAACGCAAGCGGGCATCGACGCCAGCGTCTGCCTGCCAGAGGCGACACCTGAAGACGAACGGCCCGGCCCGGAGGTGGTGTGGGGAAAACGCTATTTTTTGCGGCGGCTTTTCGCTGACATCATGATTAAAGATGCGGGCCTCGTGCGCTATAACCTGCGGGCGCAGTCAACGTATCGCGTTCGCAATCTCGCCGGTCACGTTGTCTGTTTAACGCTGTGCTTTTTCCTCGCCAGGGGAGTGTTAACGAGCTATGCGCACAACCGCGACTACCTTGAGGCGGTCAGCCGCCACGCGAAGCAGCTACAGCGTGAAGTTCACGCTTTTATTAACACGCGCGATCTTCCGCTGTTGCCGACACTGTTAAATACGGCCCGCGATCTTGCCGCGTTTCCGGGGCTTGCTACGGACGATCCGGAGACGGCGTGGCGCTACGGGCTGTATACCGGGGCCGCCGTTTCACAACAGGCCGACACGTTGTATCACTATTTTCTGCAACGCCTGCTGTTCCCGCTGATTGAGCGCGATGCGACAGCGCGTCTTAACGACGCGCTTCAGGGCGGCGATCAGATACGCCTCTTCGACGCTCTGAAGCGTTACCTGATGCTGACCGGCGAGGAGCGGTTCGATCTCAATTATCTCATCGACAGCATTACACACGCCTGGAGTGAGAACGGGAAAATCGCGGCTTTCGAAGAGAAAGCGGTCTTTATCGATCATCTGAATGCGTTGTTCTCACAGCCGGAATGGCGGCGCTTCGGCCAGCCGCGCGATGAAAATCTGGTCAGGGCAGCGCGAAAACGGCTGGCGCAAACCACGCTGACGACAAGGCTCTGGGGCAGAGTCCGCGATCAACTGGAAGCCGATGCGCCTCAGGATCTTACCCTTGATCAACTGGCGGGCGAGTCGTCGGCCCATATTTTCACGCTGTCTGATAAGGCGCTGCTGGCGCGCGGTATTCCGGGGCTGTACACCCAGGAGGGATACCATCAGATTGTTAAAAAAAAACTGCCGCTGCTGCTGACCAGCGCCTTTCAGGACGATCGGTGGATCATGGGTAATGACCAGGCCGGCCTGATCAACCCGATAATGCTGCGCAATGACGTGCTGGTGCGCTATCTGGATGAATACGCCGGTTACTGGGAACGTCTGCTTAACGGGGTCACGCTTCTGCCCGTCGACGCCGCGCAAAGCGCGGGTATGGCGCCCAACATTTTTATGCTGCGCACGCTGGCCGCGGCTAACTCTCCGCTGGTGAGCCTGGTGCGCGAGGCGGTAAAGCAAACCACGCTGACGGCGAAAGGGCCGGATATCGCCGAAACGCTTAATCTCACGAACCGCAGCGCGCTGTTAAGTAACGCCAAAAGAGTGAATGACCAGCTGGCTTTTCAGGAGCGTCGATTGCTACAGGAGCGGGTCGATAACCGCTTTGCGGCCCTGCGGGAGTTTTATAGCGGCAGCCCGCAGCCGGATGCCAAAACAGGGAGCGTGAGCGTGATGCCAGGCTCGGCGTTTAACCGGGTCATAGGCGAGCTTAACGATCAATACACGCTGTTCGTGATGTATGACAACGCGCTGCAAGCCGGCGAGCCGCCTGCGCTTTCCGAGGCGGCCAGACGGCTCGCCGTGGAATCGGACACCTGGCCTGCGCCGCTTAAAAATATTATCGCCCCGCTGCTTAACCATTCGTTTCAGAAAGTGGAAGGAGAGACGTTGACGCAACAGCAAGGCGCGATCGCGGCCGGGCCTGGTGAGCTGTGTCGTCGCGGCATTGAAGGGCGCTACCCGCTAAGCGACAGCGACCAGGAGATCAGCCTCAATCAGTTCGAGCGTTTTTTTGGCGCAGGCGGCGCGCTGGACGCTTACTTTCAGGCGCACCTTGCCGACAGCGTGGATACGACGGCGAGCCCGTGGCATTACAAAGGTCGCGCGCAGGGTGAAGGGCTTGGCTTATTTGAGCAGGGCACCGCGCTTCGCAGCGCGTTATTCCAGGGAGAAAATGGCAGAAAAGTCGCGCTCGATCTCTCCGTGGCCGTGGTCTACATGGACCCTTCCATCACGCGGCTACAGATGCAGTTCGATGATGTGGCCGCGGAATACTCTCATGGACCGGTCACGCCGCTGTTCTTCCACTGGCCGGGCGGGCAGTCGGCGAACCCGATACGTCTGTCCGCCTGGCCCGCGCAAAAATCGGCAACTTCTGAGCTTTCGCTGGAAGGCCCCTGGTCGCTGCTGCATTGGGTGGATACCGCAAGCCAGGTGCGACAGACGCCTGACGGGAAAACAATCCTGACCTTTTTACTCAATAAACGGCGTGTCGATTTTGAGGTGACAGGCCTGAACTGGGCAGGGCGCTTTGTGCCGGATCTACTGAAAAGTTTTACCTGCCCGGCCGCGGCATAACGGGGGAATAAGCATGTCTGGAAGGAGAATATTTCCCGTTTGCATTACAAGCGTGCAGGAAGGGCGCAGAAGGTTTCACTGGCGGGCGCAGCGCGACCTGGTTTCTCTGCTGAAAGCCTATGTGCCGTTGCTGACGCCGCTCGATGGCGCGCCGGGCGTCGATGACTATCCATGGTGCTTCGCGCTGGTATTCCGACGCCGTTATTACCTGGGCGCGTTTCTTACGGGCGGTCGCGACGACGTGACGTTTCTTGCACTGGTTTCTCCCCTCCGGCGTCAGGCGTTCCTGCGCCATGCGGCGCAAAGGCAAAGCCTCGCCTTTTGGCTCGCACGGATCCTGTGTCTGCGGGTTGAAGAACACCCTCGCATTGGTGAGAGCAGGGCGGTACGGCAGTGGGTGCGGGCGTTACGGTGGTCGTTCGCGCCCCGTTGGGTGCGTGTGTGCATGCATAACGCCTCGCGGTTCGGGCGGATCTCCGTGGCGCTGCTGAGGGAGTACTGCGCGGCGGATTATCGGCTCGGCCCTGAGGCGGGTGTCGACGCGATGCCGTGGCGGGACTGGCCTGAATGTGCCGCCGAGGGAAACTATTTCTGGATCTGGAGACAAAGCCGACATGGTAAATATATCGACGCGCAGCGGATAGCTATTACACAAACAGGGAGGCAACGGTGAAAACGCCGTTGCGTGATTCAGTCAATATCAGGTGCCACTATGTCGCGTACAACGCAATTAAGCAGTCCGGCAATGCCTTTTCTTGCCGGTGAACCGGGATTAGTTCTTTCTAAATTAACCGGAGAAGAAGCGCTTTCCACGTTATATACCTACACCCTGAGCGCTAAAACGCCCGCCAGTGCCGCCATCTCCTGGCAGGCGGCGTCAAATATCGATTTCAAAGCCCTGGTGGGTAAAGAAATGACGGTTGTGATGGAAATCGACGGCAGCGGGCTGGATGAAGAGGCGGGCACTGGCCGGGGGCGGCGCGAAATATCGGGGCTGGTAGAGCGCGCCCGTTATACCGGGCGTGACGCGAATCAGGCGATGTTTGAAATAGAACTCCGGCCCTGGCTATATCTCGCAACGCTCACCAGCGACTTCAAAATTTTTCAAAATAAAAACGTGGTAGAAATTATCGATGAGGTGCTCGCAGATTATGCTTTTCCCTGTGAGAAGCGTCTGAGCGGCACCTATCCGCCGCTCGATTTTCAGGTGCAATATGGCGAAACGGATTTCAGTTTTATCCAGCGCTTAATGGAAGAGTGGGGCATTTACTGGTTTTTTGAACACAAAGACGAGAAACACCGATTAATTCTGGTCGATCATGTGGGCGCGCATAAACGCGCTGAAAGTCAGGCCTATCACGTTCTGCATTATTTACCCGAAACGCCCAAAGCGGGCGAAGAGTATATTTCTCATTTTACGGCGCAGGAAACGATTACTACCGGGCGCTGGGTAACCAATGATTACGATTTTACGAAGTCCCGCGCGGATATTTTGTCTCTCGACAGCAAACCGCGAAATACCAGTTTTAACCAGATGGAGATCTATCACTGGCCGGGTGATTACGCGCAGCCGGGCATTGGCGAACAGCTGGCGCGCGTGCGTATGGAAGAGCGCGGCGCGCTGGGCTCACGCGCGACAGGCGAAGGCGAGCTCAGAGGCGTCGTCTGCGGCTGTAATTTTGTCTTAAGCGGTTATCCCGTCGCGAAAGCCAACCGGGAATATCTGGTGATAGCCAGCCGCCTTGAGATAGAGGATAACGCGCAGGTCAGCGGCTATGAAGATTATCGCTGGCATTGTCATTTTCTTGTTCAGCCGACCAGTAAAATCTACCGGCATCCGCTGCAAACGCCCAGGCCGCGCACACGCGGGCCGCAGACGGCGATTGTCGTCGGGCCGCCTGGCGAAGAGGTCTGGACGGATAAATATGGCCGCGTGAAAGTGCGCTTTGTCTGGGATCGCTACGGTAAAAACCGCGAATCGGATTCCTGCTGGCTGCGCGTCAGTCAGTCGTGGGCGGGTAATAACTTTGGCGGCATGTATATCCCGCGTATCGGGCATGAGGTCATTGTCGATTTTATTAATGGCGATCCGGATCGGCCTCTGATCATCGGCAGTCTGTATAACAACATCACGATGCCGCCCTGGGATCTGCCTGGCAATGCGACGCAGAGCGGGATGGTCAGCCGTACTATCGGCGGCGGGCGAACCAACTTCAACGGCATTCGCTTCGAGGATAAACCCGGTCTTGAGCAGTACTGGGAGCAGGCTGAGCGCAATATGGATCGTCTGACGAAAAAAGATGAAACCCAGACGATTGGTGAAAACTCAAAACTTTCCGTGGGCCTGAACCGGGATGTTTTCATCGGTGCGAATTACGTTAAAAAAATTCTCGGTAGCTGCCGCAAACTGATTGGGCTTGGCGCATTTATGCAGGTCGGGCTGACGCGTGAGGTGATGGTTGGCGGGGCGCAGGCGCATCACATTGGCGGCGCGAATTCCCTTAACGTCGGCGGCGCGGATTTAACAAACGTCGGCGGCTACAGCGGCACCTCGGTCGGCGGCGCGTGGCAGGTGGCGGCGGGCGGCGCGGCGACAGTAGCGGCGGGCGGGGCGATGTCGTTAAGCGCCGGTGGGGTGCTGACTATCACCGCCAACACCATCAAAATCATCGGCAGCAGCCAGGTGGTGATACAGGGCGGGCAGGTTCAGCTCAACCCCGGCGACGGGGGGTGCTCCGGCGGTAACGGCAGCGGTGGCGGTATGGGCGCGCTGGCGAGTCTGGCGGGTCTGATGCCGCTGATGGGCATTATGGTGTTACCGCTTCCGCTGCCGGTACTGCCCATTCCTGTCCCTATCCCGGTACCGATCCCGACGCATAGTCCAACCGAAGCGCCTACAGACACGCCGACACAAACGCCTACTGAAAGCCCGACGGAGACGCCGACCGAAACGGAAACGCCAACAGAAACGCCGACCGAAACGCCAACAGAAACGCCAACAGAAACGCCAACGGAAACGCCAACAGAAACACCAACGGAAACACCAACAGAAACACCAACGGAAACACCAACGGAAACACCAACGGAAACACCAACGGAAACACCAACGGAAACGCCGACCGAAAGTCCGACGGAGACGCCAACCGAAACGCCAACGGAGACCCCAACCGAAACGCCAACGGAGACGGAAACTGTGCCGCCCAATCTATGGTAACGGCACGCCTCAGGCTGGCGGAGAGACCGCCAGCGTTTTATTCGCTAAGGAAAATCGATGCAAAATGCAGCACGGGCAGGGGATGCCATCAGCCACGGCGGCGCCATTTCTAACGGCTCCGGCAATGTTTCCATCAATGGCGCGCCAGCGGCGATGCAGGGTGCCAGTAGCGCCAGCTGTTCCCTTCACGGATCGTCGGCCGTTTCATCCGGCTCGGGCTCGGTCTTTATTAATAATAATCCGGCCGCCCGCGTTGGTGACGCCACGGGTTGCGGCGCCGCTATCTCCAGCGGCTCCGGCGACGTACTTATCGGGTAGCGGCCATGCACATCCGGTTTATCTGGCCTGAAAACGGCGTCGGGATCACGCTTAACGAACAGCATCAAGAGGTCTGGCTCGATATCGACCGAGGCGCGTTTTCACTGACGAATATCGGGTGTATGCGCAACAGCCTCGTTTTTTCGCTGCGCGGAACGCAGCCTTACATGACGCTGTCCGGGACCGATTATGTCTGTCTCGCGGGTGACGAACACCTTGCGCCAGGCCAGCCTTACCCGCTGCGCTACGGCCTTACGCTTCAGGCAGGGCGATATGCGTTACAGGTAACGATGGCGACGCCGACGGATGCGATCCAGGCCGATGAGTGGGCGGTGCGCGAAGTCGACGCGCTGCTGGCGCGCAGCATGCGCTACGTCGACTGGGCGCGCCCGGCTGAGACTCAGGCTGGCGACGACATCCTGAAAATACTGGAAAGCGAATATAAGCGTTTTCTGGCGTGGGGCGAGCAGCGCTGCGATACGATGCCTGCGCCTGTACGAACGCGGCTGAAATATGCCCCTGCGGATTTCGCGCTGCTGCGCGAACAGATGCAGGATAAAACGTTGACCGAGTGCATCCTGGGCTCATCGCATTTTATTACGCACGTGCTTGAGGCGTTATCCGGTCTTGAGCCGGAGCCCGGCGTCTTTGACCCGCCTCGCTATGACATCCTGAAAATCGTCGCGCCGGACGCTCAGCACATCAAAGCACACACACGGCTTCCTGCCCTGACGGTGCGGGAATTTCATCAACCCGATCTGGATAGCTTGTTATAAATCTTGCAGGGACGACATCACGATGGAAATAACACTTAAGGAATTACTGAATCACGCCGCGTTTCAAGCCCACTTAACAGAGGCAATTTCTCGTGTAAAAGCGCAGCCTGACAACAGCGCGGCGCGAGAGCTGCTGTTCAAATTGTACTGTATTGAAGGCGACTGGCATAACGCCCTGGCGCAGCTGGAAATAGTAAAGCTGCTGGACACGGAATATACGAAGCGTGCGGAGCTTTATAAGAATCTCGTCATGAGCGAGCTATTACGAGCCCGCGTTCTGGCCGGTGACATGGCGCCTGTGGGGCTGGAGGCGCAGATGCCGGACTGGGTAGCGCGGCTGCATGACGCGAATCAACGGCTCGCCGCAGGCGATGAGGCGGACGCCGAACGCCTGCGTCAACAGGCGTTTGAGATGGCGCCGCTGACGCCGGGCGATGGCGATGGCGTCGCGCCGTTTAGCTGGATAGCCGACGGTGATGGACGGCTCGGGCCGGTATGCGAGTTCATCTGCGCGGGCGGGTATCGTTGGGTGCCGTTTGCGGCGCTGCGCGAACTTAAAATCCTCCGCCCCGTTGATATACTGGATCTGCTCTGGCTGCCGGCGCAGGCGACGCTCGCTGACGGACAATTTCAGGGTTATATCCCCGCCCGCTACCCGCTGATGACGGACGCCACGCAGGAAACGAAACTGGGCAGCCTGACCGACTGGCAGCGCATTTCCGATTCGCTCTGGATCGGACGCGGCAGGAAGATGCTGATTACCGATAAGGCGGAATATGCTCTGCCGGATATCCGCGAACTGCGGTTTGATTAAGGCGCGTCGATGGAGAGAAAAAAGCAATTCGCGCCGACGCTGCTGGACCGGCTGCTGGACGAGGAGCCGAAAGCCCGCCACGAGGCGCATGACGCGAGCTTTATCAGCGCCAGGCATTACCGTCAGCGGGTACTGCGCGATATCGACATCTTGCTTAACAATACCAATATTGAGGCGCTGATCGATCCTGAACGTCACCCGGCTGTCATCGACTCGGTGATAAACCACGGCCTGGCGCCATTATCCGGGAAATACGCCACGCCGCACAGCGGGTCTGCGGTGGAGCAGGCCATTCGCAACGCCTTGCTGCGCTTTGAGCCGCGCATCATCGCGTCGTCGCTGGTGGTGCGCCCGAAACGTCAGCCAGCCGTTGGCACCACGTTGCTCTTTGAAATAGCCGCGTTGCTTTACTGGCAGCCTGAGCCGATCGGGCTGACGGTGAGTGGTAGTTATGATACCGAAACGGAAAAAACAACGCTGACGGCGTTATAAGCAAAAAAGAGGCCTTGCGCCTCTTTTTTATAGCCGAATTAAAAACGGCGGAGAATGAAAGGTGCCAAATCCTTCTGGCTGAGGGTATTAATCCGTTACGGGTTGCTGGTTATTATTTACAGCGCGCCATTAAATAACGCGCACACAGAAATAACAAACACGCTGATTTGCGAAAGGATAAAACATTTCGCACCGAAACTATATTCCATGTTTCGCTCTCCCGGAGCATTTCAGAGGCTGTGTTGAGTCAATAGGTCAGTAGTTGCGGGACGTTATAATTACTGTGCCGTAATGGCGTGAAATCCCGTCAGTAATGACTGCAATGCAAATAATAAAAAAGCCGCAGGTGAGCGCGGCTTAAAACCTGTATTCAGGTGGCTGCGGATATTAGGACATTAACCCCTGTTAATCAAGTAATGGGGCGATATTCCCCAAAAAACCACTATATTTTGTAGCCGTGCAAACACGGCTACAGTATTACGTTTATGCCACCACAAACCGGTTAACCAGCTGCGACATAGTTTCAGACTGATTATCCAGCGTCTGGCTGGCGGTCGCGGCCTCGGACACCAGCGCCGCGTTCTGCTGCGTCACCTGCTCCAGTTGGTTCAGGGCTTCGTGCACCTGCGACACGCCAAGCGACTGCTCAGCCGCGGCGCGGGCGATATCGCTGATAAACGTCCGCATCCGGGCCGTGTTGGCCACGGCGGCATCCAGCGCGTGGCCGGAGGCATCGACATGCTCCACGCCTTCGCCGATTTTCGCCATGTTGTTCGCCACCAGCTCGCGGATAAGCCCCGCCTCCCGGGCGCAGCGCTGCGACAGCGTGCGCACTTCGGAGGCCACCACCGCAAAGCCGCGCCCCAGCTCTCCGGCGCGCGCCGCTTCTACGGCGGCGTTGAGCGCCAGCAGGTTAGTCTGGAAAGAGATATCGTCTATCGAGCCGACAATACGCGAGATCTGCTCGCTGGAAGCCTGAATATCCGCCATGCTCTGGCGGGCAGAGTGCGCCACCACGCTTGCGCTCTGCATCTCTTCTTCCATCAGGCGCGTCAGGCGCTCCGCCTCATGAGCGTTGTCGGCGGTCTGGGTAATGACGGTCGTTATCTGCTCCATGCTGGCGGCGGTTTCCACCAGTGATGCCGCCTGTTCATCGGTACGCTGCGCCAGATCCTGGTTCCCCGCGGCGATGTCGGCGCTGGCGTGACGCAGGACGACGGCGCCGGTTTTGATCTCGGCGACGATGCGCTGAATATCTTCAATAGCGCGGTTGTAGGCGCGGTTCAGGGCGGAGAGCTCATCGCTGCCCGGCACGTCCAGACGGCGCGTTAAGTCGCCTTCCATGCCGTCAATGGCGGCGAGGGTCGTGTGCAACTGACGATGAATGCTGCGCGCCACGACCACGGCGAAGCTCATCGCCACGATAAGCGCCAGCAGCGTGATGATGAGAAAGCGCTGCCAGCCTGCGCGGGCATCGCTCGCGAGCGCGCCCGCGGTGGCGAGAAGCTGCGCGGAAGCCGCGTTTTCCAGCGTGCGCAGGGTATCGATACGCTGCGTCTGCGCCTCAAACCAGCTGCCCGGCGAAATGCCAAACCCGCCGCTCGCGGCCTTATCCAGCGCGGTCTGGCGCAGCGCCAGCGCGCGGGTCGCCGACGGCAGCGCGAGCGCGGCATCGATGCGCTTCACGCCGTCAGCGTCGGAAAGCTGGCGCGAGGCGGCAAGCCACGCCTGCTGTTTGCCCACCACTTCGCTCAGACGCGCCACCTGGCCGTCGGCAAAACGGTCGGCGAAGAAAATGCCGGAGAGCAGCGCGCGCTCGACGCCCGCCTGTTCTTTCATACTCAGCAGGCTGTAGTAAACCACCATCTGGTTCACAATTACTCCGGCGTGGCTTAAGTGCGTACTGCGCGCCACCAGCTCCAGCACGGTGCTGATGGTATCGGTATAAAACGCCACGCCCTGCGGCGCGGGAACGGAAAGGGCGGTTATCTGCCGGCGCGTATCGTCGAGCATCGACACCCGCTGGCGGAAGGCGCGGATGGCTTCGCCCACGCTGCCTTTCAGGCTCGCTTCATCGGTGTTTTTCATGGCGGCGTTAAAGGCCGCGAGCGCGCTGTCCGTCTGGCCGCGCTGCGCGGTCAGCTCACTGCTAAACTGCGCCCCTTTGCTGCCAAGATAACCGGCGCTCAGGCCGCGCTCTTTTTGCAGCTCATGCACCACATCGCCTGCGCTTTTCGCAAGGCGCGTCACTTCTTCGACATTGCGCATCTGCCGTTCGGTATCAATACGCGACATCATCCCGGCGCCCGCCAGCCAGAGCAGCGCTATTAATAACGGTAAAAGCGCGAGGGCTAATTTGGTTTTCATAGAGAGGCGATATATCCATGACATAAGCGTCATTCCTGTATTGCGATAAAGATCGTTATATTTGCTATCGGTAACATCAATAAGATGCTTTAATCGCTGCCGCTGCGTTCAGGGCTATAAAATAACTAAAAAGAGTTATTCTGATGATCCAGAATAAAAAAGGGCGAGTTATAGTTTTCAGAAAAGATAAAAGCCAGCGATGAATAGCGGGCTTATCGGGGCAGGTGGCTCCCTGATTAAGGTAAATACCCTTAATCGGTCAGGAGCCAGTCAGGAATAAAAGGATTATCAGGCGGCCCAGATTTCACCGTTCAGACGCACCAGTTCCGAGAGCGAACCGCCATTAGCGGTAAATTCACGAATGCGGTGTACGTCGCTGTCGTTATTTTTCACGTAGCGATCGATAGCCTCCAGCGCGCTGCCGGCCTTAAGCGGACGCGCGTAGCGCTCAAGCTTGTCGAGCAGGCGCGTAATATCCTCGCCAATGGTGCGTTGTTCGCCGGTACTGACATCCGTGAGCATTCCGTCAAGACCATAGCGACAGGCCTGGAACCGGTTGAACCGGTAAATAAGGTAATCCTCAGCCTTATGTTTATAAGGGCGCGCTTCCAGCAGCCAGTGGGAAAGCGCCTGAATAAAGCCTGCGATATTCACGGCGCGCTCCAGCGTTAATGGCGTATCCATCACGCGCACTTCCACCGTGCCAAAACCGGGGCTCGGGCGAATATCCCAGTGCAGATCTTTAATCGACTCCACCACCTTCGTGCTTTCCAGGCGCGCGTACATTTTCTCGAACTGCGTCCAGTCGGCGGCAAACGGGGCCGGGCCGTTATCCGGAAACGCGGAGAAAATATTCAACCGTGACGAGGCGAAACCGGTGTCTGAGCCCTGCATATAAGGCGACGACGCCGACAGCGCCACCACATGCGGCACAAAGCGCGACAGCCCGTGGAGCAGATAGATAGCCTCTTCCCCGTTGCGGCAGCCCACATGCACATGCTGGCCGAATACCGTGGCCTGTTTGATGAGATAACCGAACAGCTCCAGCGTGCGGGCGTAGCGTTCGCTGGCGCAGACCTCCTGGCGCTGCCACTTCTGGAACGGGTGCGTGCCACCGCCGCTTATCATCAAATGATGCTGCTGGGCGCAGGCGAGAATTTCACGCTGCATCGCGGCGAATTCCGCCGCCACCTGGTTGATATCGCGGCAGACGCCGGTCGCTATCTCCAGCATGCTTTCGGTGATGTCGTGTTTCACTTCACCCGCCGTGACGCGGCTCTCCAGCGCGCTAATCAGCGTCGAGGAATCCTGGCTTAAGTTAAAACCGGGCGGGCTGACCACCTGGAGCTCCAGTTCAACGCCCAGGGTATAGGGTTCGGAAGGGGCAAAAGGTTTGAGGGGCATTCGGGGCTCTCTTATAAGTCAAAGGTTCTGCTCCAAGTATAGTCATGCAAAATCATTCAGTTGCGGCCAGATTGCTCAGATAAAACCGAGTTCCTGCGCGCGTTTTTTCCACGGCGTTATCGCTATCTTCCTGGTTTCACTCCTGTTATAACTTTTTATTAACAACCATCAGGAGGAGTGCTTGTGGCTTATTTCAACCATTACGATCAGCAGGTCGGCGCGCCGGTGCCGGACTGGAAAGGCGCAAGAATGCTGGAGCGCGAAACGCTTTCCGGGCGTTACTGCACGCTGGCGCCGCTCAATGCCGATGCGCACGCCGCCGCGCTGTTCGCGGCGTATCAGGACGCGCCGGACGATCGCGACTGGACGTGGCTGGCAAGCGATCGCCCCGATACGCTGGCGCAGTGCCATGGGTGGGTGGCGCAAAAAGTGATGGATCCGTCGCTGGTGCCTTTCGCGGTTATCGATAACGCGCGCGGCGAGGCGGTGGGGCTGGTGTGCTTTATGCGCATCGACAAAGCTAACGGCGTCGTGGAGATAGGCCACGTGACCTGGTCGCCGCGCATGAAAAATCGCGTTACTGGCACCGAGGCGCTGTGGCTGTTGATGCGCGACGCCTTTGAGCACGGTTTCCGGCGCGTGGAATGGAAGTGCGATTCGATGAATACCGCCTCGCGCCGCGCCGCCGAACGGCTCGGCTTCACGTATGAAGGGCGGCTGCGTCAGATGATGGTGCGTAAAGGGCGCAACCGTGATTCCGAGTGGTTTTCGCTGCTCGACAGCGAATGGCTGCCGGTGGATGCCGTGCTGCGCGCCTGGCTGTCACCGGAGAATTTCACCGCTGATGGCGTGCAGAAACAGCCGCTCAGCCACTTCCGGGCAAGCTCACAAGCGTGAGGATCTGCTGCCCCTCCTGACGCCAGTACAGCGTGAAGCACCGCCCTCGCGTGAACGGCCCGAGCGGGCAGGCAAGGCGTAGCGTCAACTGATGGTCATCCAGCGCGACGACGTTCGCGCATTCAAAACCGAACCAGTCGCCCACCTGCGGGAACAGCGCTTTAAAGAGGCTCTCTTTGGCGGAAAACGCGAGCGTCAGGGCGCTGGCGAAGGGCAGCGGGGTGCAGGCAAGCAGCGCGCGTTCTTGTACGTTGATAATGCCGGGCGCCAGGTCGCGCGCCGTCTGCGCGTCCATCAGGTTTTCGACATCTATCCCGACGCAGCCTGGCGCGGCGATAACCACGGCCCAGGCGCGGTGGCCGGTGTGCGTAATACTGCCGGTAAAACCAGCGGGCCAGCGCGGCTCGCGGTGCGCGCCGATGCCCGGCGGTGAGAATGGCGCGCCAGCCGCCCGCAGTGCGGCGACGGCGGCGATACGGCCCGCCAGATGCTCCGCCTGACGCCGCAAGACGGCGTTCGCCAGCATCGCATGATGCGGCAGCCACAGCAGATCGTCAGGTGTGAAAGTGTCAGGCGAGAAATCGACGCGCCAGAGCGGCTGTCCGGCGAAGGTCAACGGGGTGAGGGTGGTCTGCATCGGAAAAGGGCGGGCATTTCTGCCCGCCGTCGTCATCAAAAGTGAGTGTTGATGCCCATAAACCAGGTGCGGCCTGATTCGTTATAAGTCTCCGCCCCCGCGCCATACATCCAGGCGTTGGTTTTGGCGTTACCGGTGGTCTGGGCGTTGCCTGCGCGCCAGTGGCGCTTGTCGAAGACGTTATCGAGGCCCGCCGTCAGGCTGACGTTTTTGGTCACATCCCAGGAGCCGCTCAGGCCGACGATGCTGTAAGGGCTCACTTCATTGGTGCCGCTGTCGGTCACGCGCTCGCCCTTATAGTTGTACATTTTCGGCTTCTGACGGCCATACCAGGTGAACGTGCTTTGCAGCGACAGATCGTCGCGTACCTGCCAGCTCAGCGTCGAGTTCAGGGTAAACTCCGGAATGATCGACAGACGATCGCCGGTGGTTTTGTTCTTACTCTGCAACATCCAGGTCAGGTTGTTGCTCCACTGGACGGTATCGGTCACCGGCAGATTCAGTGTGCCTTCAAGCCCTTCCACCACGGCTTTCGGCACGTTCTCCCACTGGTAGAGATCCGTTTTATTGCTGATCGCCGTGACGCGGGTATAACCGGCTTCGATTTTGTCGTGGTAGTCGTTACGGAACCAGGTGAGGCCCGCCTGATAACCATCCTGTTTGTACTCAAGACCAATCTCTTTGTTGACGCTGGTCTCCGCTTTCAGATCTTCATTGCCCATCAGGTAGCAGCCGGTGTTGGCGGCGCTGGCGTAGCAGCCCTGGCCGCGGCTGTAGAGGATGTAGTCATCGTTGGTCTGATAGAGGCTTGGCGCTTTGTAGGCGCGCGCGATGCCCATTTTCAGCGTCACCGTGTCGGTCAGCGCCTGCGTCAGGTTCAGCGCCGGGCTCCAGTTGTTGCCAACAATGGTGTGGTGATCGAAACGCAGCGACGGGGTCAGCGTCGTGCTGTCAGTGAGCTGCATATTGTCTTCGGCAAACAGCGAGAAGATTTCCGCTTTGGCGTATGGGCTGCGGTTGGTGGAATCGACGCCCGGGATCGCGCCGCCGCTGGTAGAGCCGGTCAGCGCCTGAGCGGTCGAGGTGCCATCTTTCAGGCGCTGCTGGTTCCACTCGGTGCCGAGCGTCAGGTTCTGGCTCACCACCCAGTCGAAGGGAATGCTCACTTCGCTGTGCAGCAGCACGTCGCTCAGGTTGATATCCGAGAATTTCTCGCTGTTAAACAGCCCTTCCAGACCGCCCGTCAGGCCTTCGCCAAGACGCGAGTTGCGCGTGTGTTCATACTGGGCGTAAGTGTTGGTGGTCACGCCGTTATCCCAGCCGCCGGTCCAGGTGACCGCGTAGTTCTGGCGGTAGAGACGGTTGGTTTCCTTGCCGTAATATTTTTTCACCAGCCCGTTGGTGCTGTTGTCGTTGTTGGTGTTCTGGGTGTCGCCCGCGTAGAGGTTGCCCTGACGGCTGTAGCCCGCTTCAAACTCCAGCGCCTGCATCGGCGCGAATTCCCAGCGCACCTGGCCGTTGATGTCTTTATTAACCACGCCTTCACGCCCGGCGGGCAAGGTATCGGCATAGCTGCCGGTGCGCAGCGATTCATGCCCGGCGTTGATGTCCTGGGCATCCGGCTGGGTTTTCGCCAGGTTGCCGTACAGACGGAAGCTGACGCTGTCGCCAAGCGGTCCGGTCAGGCTGAAATTGGTGCGTTTTGTCGCGCCTTCGGCTTTATGTTCCGGCACGTCGAAATAGCTGTCCCAGGCGCCGTGCCATTCGTTGCTGCTGCGTTTGGTGATGATATTGACCACACCGCCCGCCGCGCCGTTGCCGTAGCGGGCGGCGGCAGGGCCGCGCAGCACCTCGATGCGTTCGATCATCTCCGGCGGCACCCAGGCGGTATCGCCACGGCTGTCGCGCTCGCCGCGCCAGCCCTGACGTACCGAGTTACGGCTGCTGACGGGTTTGCCGTCAATCAGGATCAGCGTGTTTTCCGGGCCCATCCCGCGGATGTCGATCTGGCGGTTGTTGCCGCGCTGGCCGCTGGTGGAGTTGCCGGTCAGGTTGACGCCCGGCATGGTGCGGATGATTTCCGACACATCGCGCGCCGGCGGGTTTTTACGGATTTCATCGGCGGTAATGGTCGAGACGCCAGGCGCCTGAAGGTTTTGCTGTGCGGCGGTGACGACAATGGTGTCATCGCCATTGGTTGCTTTGCCATCCATCGGGGCGGTGCTGTCCTGCGCCCAGGCGGGCAGCGCTGCGCCATAAATCCCCAAATTAATCAGCATCACCAGAGAGAGGGGGAGCTTTTTATTCATCTTTTATCCTGCTGTCTGTGCTGCGGCCCGGAAGTCCTTCCCCAGTGGGGCAGGGCGCAACATGGAATATGCCAGAGCCGCTTTACGCAAACCCCGCTCATCCCGGAGCGGCAGCGCGCAAACGCCTGGTCGGGTTAATGTTTTTGAGTGAAAGACGCGCTTCCCACAGCGCGCCAATACGCTATTGCAAATGCAAATAATTATCAATAATATTATCATCAAATTATCTGGACTCACGTAAATCCATGATATTTATCAAAACTAACAAGGAGCGGGACGGTGGCGGAGCACGCGGCGGGAAGTGAAGCCTGGTGGCAGGCGAAGCAGGCGCAGGGTATACCGGAAATTTCTGATGCAGCCCCGGGCCAGTGCAGTGTGACATTCTGGTGGCGCGATCCGACAGGCGATGAAACCACGTCTGAGATACAGCGGGTGTGGATTTACATCACTGGCATCACCGATCACCACAAACCCTCCGCGCCGCAGTCGCTCACGCGTCTGCCGGGCACCGACGCCTGGTGCTGGCGCACCGAATTAAACGCCAACTGGCGCGGCAGCTACTGTTTTATCCCTTCCGCACGGCCTGATGATTTCGCCCCTGATGCCTTTGCTGAGGCTCCGGCGCGCGGCGCGCTGCGCGAAGGCTGGCGCACGCTGCTGCCGCAGGCCGTCCCTGATCCGTTCAATCCGCGCCACTGGCGCGGCGGCCGCGGCCACCCGGTCAGCGCGCTGCATCTGCCGGGCGCGCCCGCGCAGCCGGGCTGGGAGGCGTGCGACGTGGCGTACACGCCCGCGCGGGAATTTCTCTGGCAAAGCGAAAGGCTCGGTAACGCGCGTCGCGTGTGGCTGTTTACCACCGGCGGCGATGACGCCCCCCGGACCCGCCCGCTCGCTATTCTGCTTGATGGTCAGTTCTGGGCGCACAGCCAGCCGGTCTGGCCCGCGCTTCAGACGCTCACCGATCGCGGCGTACTGCCGCCTGCGGCGTATCTGCTGGTGGATGTGATTGATACCGCGCACCGAAGCTGGGAGCTGCCCTGCAACGCCGCCTTCTGGGAGGCGCTGTGGCATGAACTGCTGCCCCAGGCGCGTACTTATACGCAGTGGCGTGAAACCCCGGAAACCACCGTCGTCACCGGACAGAGCTTCGGCGGGCTCGCCGCGCTCTATGCGGGGCTGCGCTGGCCACAGCGTTTTGGCTGCGTGCTGAGCCAGTCCGGCTCCTTCTGGTGGCCGAAACGCGAGGCAAGCGGCGAGGGCGGCTGGCTGGTGGACGAACTGGCCGCAGGCCGTCTCGACCCGCGCGGTCTGCGCATTTTTCTTGAAGCGGGCGTGCATGAGCCGCTTATTTTTCAGGCGAATCAGCGCCTGGTGGCTTTACTGCAACAGACGCCGCAGCCGCTTTTCTGGCGTCAGGTTGAGGGCGGTCACGATGCGCTGTGCTGGCGCGGCGGGCTGACCGACGGGTTGGCCGCGCTCTGGGCCGACATCCCCGCCCCGGCGCGTTTTTCAGGACAGGAGTGACGTATGGAATTCAGCAATCCTTTCGATAACCCGCAGGGCCGCTTCTGGCTGCTCGAAAATCACTGCCAGCAGGTAAGCCTCTGGCCGGAGCCGTGCGCGCTGCCGCCGGGCTGGCGCGTAGTGTCGCCGCCGCAGCCTCTTGAGGTGTGCGAGGCGTGGCTTTCGCAACACGGGCAGGCGCTTCAGCCCGCCCATTTCGCACACCAGAATGAGACGCGAGGTTGACGTGACGGACATAACTCTGACGCAGGCAGAACACGCCATTGACGCGCTGCCGCTGGTGGCGGCGCAGCCCGGCATCTGGATGGCTGAAAAACTCTCAAACCAGAATAACGCCTGGAGTGTGGCGCATTACGTTGAACTGAACGGCGCGCTCGACGCGCCGCTGCTGGCGCGCGCCATCGTGGCGGGCATAATGGAGGCCGACACGCTGCGGATGCGTTTTGAGGAGCGCGACGGCATCGTCACGCAGCGATTCGACGCCTCGCTCACGTTCGCCACACCTGAAATGACCGATCTGCGCCGCGAGGCCTGCCCGCAGACCGCAGCGCTGGCGCTGATGCACGCCGATCTGGAACAGGATCTGCGCGTCACCCACGGCAAACCGCTGGCGCATCACCAGCTGTTGCGGGTAGGGGAGACGCGCTGGCTCTGGTATCAGCGTTATCATCATCTGGTGGTGGATGGCTTCAGTTTTACCGCGATTACCCGCCGTATCGCCGATATTTACCGCAGCCTGCACCGGGGCGAACAGCCTGACGCGTCGCCATTCGTCCCCTTTAAAGAGGTGGTCGATGAATACGCGCGCTATCAGGCGTCAGAAGCCTGTGCGCGCGACGCCGCCTTCTGGGCGCAGCAGGTGCGTGAACTGCCGCCGCCAGCGACGCTCTCTGACCAGCCGCTTACCGGGCACTCCTCCACAACGTCGCTGATCCGCCGCTCGCTGCGTTTTGACGCCGCGCATTTCGCCGCGCTGATGGCAAACAGCGGCGGGCTGGCCGCGCCGGACGTGGCGCTGGCGCTGGTGGCGCTCTGGCTCGGTCGTCTTAGCGGGCGTGACGCGTACAGCGCCGGTTTCATCTTTATGCGCCGCATCGGCTCCGCCGCGCTGTGCGCCGCCGGCCCGGTGCTGAACGTGTTGCCCTGTCCGGTGCGCATTGACCCGGCGCAGACGCTGGCGCAGTTTGCCGCCGCCTTTGCGAAGACGCTTAAAACGCTGCGCCGTCATCAGCGCTACGACGCCGAGCAGGTGTTGCGGGACGCCGGAAAAGTCGCGCAGCAGACGCCGCTCTATGGCCCGGTGCTGAACCTGAAAATGTTTGATTACCGGCTCGATTTCGACGGCGTGGAGGGGATCACCCATCAGCTCGCCTCGGGGCCGGTGAAAGATCTCGAAATCGCGCTCTATGTGGATGACCAGGGCGGCGTAACGCTGGAGCTGCTCGCCAACCAGCAGCGCTATGAAGCCGCGCAAATTGAGCGCCACCTCGCCCGCCTGCCGCGTCTGCTCACACAGTTTGCGGCTGACCCAGATCTTGCGTGCGCGCAGGCGGATCTGCTGGATGAAAGCGACTACGCGCTGATGGCGCGCGTGAATCAGACCGCGGTACAACTGCCGCTGGAGACGCTGAGCTGCCTGCTGGCGAAGCAGGCGCAGGCGACGCCGAACGCCCCGGCGCTTGCGGATGCGCGCTATGCCTTTACCTACCGCGAAATGCGTGAGCAAGTGCTGACGCTTGCGGCGGAGCTGGCGCGCCGCGGCGTTAAGCCGGGCGATGTGGTGGCCGTCGCGCTACCGCGCTCGGTGTTTCTCTCACTGGCGCTGCAGGCCATTGTGGAAGCGGGCGCCGCCTGGCTGCCGCTCGACACCGGCTACCCAGACGATCGCCTGCAGATGATGTTAGAGGACGCCAGCCCGTCTCTGCTTATCACCGCCGCGTCAGAGCAGGGGCGTTTTATGCACCTGCCGCTTTCGATTTTCTGCTACGACGCGCCGCTGCCGGTCAGCGCCCCGCAGCCGCTTTCGCGCTCGCATCCGGCGCACACGGCCTATGTGATTTTCACCTCCGGCTCGACAGGGCGCCCGAAGGGCGTGATGGTCGGCCAGACCGCCATCGTTAACCGGCTGCTGTGGATGCAAAACCAGTATCCGCTCGGCGCGGATGACGTGGTGCTGCAAAAAACGCCGTGCAGTTTTGATGTGTCGGTGTGGGAGTTTTTCTGGCCGCTTATCGTCGGAGCGCGGCTGGTGATGGCGCCGCCGGAGGCGCACCGCGATCCGCAGGCGCTGCAGGCGCTCTTTGCGCGCTGGCGGGTGACGACGACCCACTTTGTTCCGTCAATGCTGGCGGCCTTTGTCGGCGCGCTGTCGTCTGAAGCGGCGATAAGCGCCTGCGCGTCGCTGCGTCAGGTGTTCTGCAGCGGCGAAGCGCTGCCGACCGAACTGTGCCGCGAATGGGAACGGCTGGCCGGCACGCCGCTGCATAACCTCTATGGCCCGACCGAAGCGGCGGTAGATGTGAGCGGGTATCCGGCGTCTGGCGAGGCGCTGGCGCAGGTGAAGGGCGCCAGCGTGCCGATTGGCTTCCCGGTGTGGAATACCGGGCTGCGCATTCTTGATAGTCTGATGCGCCCGGTGCCGCCGGGCATGGCGGGCGATCTTTATCTCACCGGGGTTCAGCTGGCCCAGGGCTACCTTGGCCGCCCGGATCTGACCGCCAGTCGCTTTATCGCCGATCCGTTCGCGGCTGGCGAGCGGATGTACCGCACCGGCGATGTGGCGCGCTGGCTGCCGAACGGCGCGGTGGAATATCTCGGACGCAGCGACGATCAGCTGAAAATTCGCGGCCAGCGTATTGAGCCTGGCGAGATTGACCGCGTGATGCAGAGCCTGCCGGATGTGGCGCAGGCGGTGACGCATGCCTGCGTGCTGAATCACCATGCCGAAACGGGCGGCGATGGGCGCCAGCTGGTGGGATATCTGGTCTCCGCCTCCGGCGACGCGCTGGACGTGGCGGCGCTGCGCGCGCGTTTAAGCGAACGGCTGCCCGCGCATATGGTGCCGGTGACGCTTCTCCAGTTGCCTGCGCTGCCGCTCAGCGCCAACGGCAAGTTGGATCGCAAGGCGCTGCCGTTGCCACAGCTCGCGGCGCGCGCGCCGGGCAGAGCCGTAGCGCCGGGGATGGAAACGGCGATCGCCTGCGCGTTTTCTGAACTCCTGGGTGTGGACGTGACCGGCGCCCAGGCCGATTTCTTTGCGCTCGGCGGCCACTCGCTGCTGGCGATGCGCCTGGCGGCAAGGCTTACGCGCGAACTGGGACGGGCAGTAACGGTAGGGCAGGTGATGATTGCGCCGACGGTGGAAAAACTCGCGGCCGTCATTGAGGCCGCACAAAGCGACGCGCAGGCGGAGCAGGCGGGCTTTGACGCCATTCTGCCGCTGCGTGAAGGCCGCGGCCCGACGCTGTTCTGCTTCCATCCGGCGTCGGGTTTCGCCTGGCAGTTTAGCGTTTTACAACGCTGGCTGTCGCCGCGCTGGGCCATTACGGGCATTCAGTCGCCGCGCCCGGACGGGCCGATGCAGCAGTGCGCGTCGGTGGATGACGTGTGCGACCGCCATTATGCGACGCTTCGAAAGCAGCAGCCGCACGGGCCGTACTGGCTGTTCGGCTATTCGCTCGGCGGGACGATCGCGCACGGCGTCGCCGCGCGGTTGCAGGCGGCGGGCGAGGAGGTGGCGTTCCTCGGGTTGCTCGACACCTGGCCGCCGGAAACGCAGAACTGGCAGGAGAAAGGCGGGCGCGAGCCCGACCCGGCCGTGCTGGCGGAGATTGAGCGCGAGCGGGCGGCGTTTGTGAGCGCGCAGCAGGGGCAGGGGTCGCAAAGGCTGTTTGAAACGATTGAAGGCAATTACGCTGACGCGGTGCGGTTGTTGTCTACCGCGCGCAGCGCGCGCTTCGAGGGCAACGCGACGCTGTTTGTCGCCGAACGCACCGTGACGCCGGGCCTGGATCCGTTTAACGCCTGGGCGCCCTGGACGCGGAGTCTTGAGGTGCATAATGTGGATTGCGCGCACGTGGAGATTATCTCTCCGCAGGCGTTCGAGGTGATTGGCCCGGTGTTGCGGGATATTCTCGGGTAGTTTTGGCGTTATGGGGTGAGTATGACGGTGGGTGCCTGGATTAACGGTGGGCGCGCTTCGCTTACCCACCCTACGCACACCGAGTATCTGGATTTATGTAGGGCGGGTAAGCGTAAGCGCACCCGCCACGTTACCTCACCCGCCACCTACGCCAGGCGCGGGTACGCTTCGGCTATCGGGCTGCCGGTGAAATTCGCAATCCAGCCTTCCGGGTTATCGAAAATGCGGATCGCCGTGAAATGCGGCTGCGAGCCCATATCAAACCAGTGCGGCGTCCCGGCGGGCACCGAGATCAAATCGTTCTTCTCGCACAACACCTGATACACCTTGTCGCCAATATGCAGACAGAACAGCCCGGCGCCTTCCACGAAAAATCGCACTTCGTCCTCGCCGTGGGTATGCTCGTTCAGAAACTTGCTGCGCAGCGCCTCTTTCTGCGGATTATCGGCGCGCATGCTGATCACATCCCAGCTCTGGTAGCCTTTTTCCGCCACCAGTTGGTCAATCGCGTGCTGATAGGCGGTCAGCACCACCTCCGGCGTCGGGTTATCGCCCAGATCGCGGTCGGCCTGCCAGCGTTCGAAACGCACGCCCTGCGCGTTAAGCTGTTGGCGAATAGCGTCGGCATCGGTACTCTGCCACAGCGGCTCGCTGGCATTTTTATCGGCAAAAATCGTCAGTGCGCTCATGTCGGGATCTGCTCCGGGTGAATGTCATCGAAACTGTATACCTGACGATGGGTGCTTTGCGTATCAGGCTCGCCGCGGATAAGCTGGATGGTTTTCCAGCCCGCTTCTCGCGCGGCGTCCAGCTCTTCGCGGATATCCGAGAGAAACAGCATCTGATGCACCGGCACGCCGGTTTTCATCGCGATATTGCGGTATGACGATACCTGACGTTTGGCGCCGACATGGGTATCGAAAAAGCCGCTCAGAAGCCCCGTGACGTCGCCTTCATCGCTGTGGCTAAAGAGGAGCTTCTGCGCCGGGATGGAGCCGGAGGAGTAGATATAAATATCGATATCCTGATCGCTCCAGCGGCGAAACGCGGGCACGACATCCGGGTAAAGATGACCGGTGAAATCGCCGTTCGCGTAGCCTTCGCGCCAGATATACCCCTGAATGGATTTCAGCGCGGGCGATTTACGATCTTCATCCATAAATTTGAAGAGCGTTTCTATCAGTTGATCCACTGACGCCGCAGGCGAGTGGATCTCGCCCCGCAGTTCGTTAAGCAGCAGATTCACCGGTTCGCGCAGCTCGCCCGAGCGGATAAATCGCTCCAGACGCTCGCGCGCATAGGGGAAAAGGACGTTATGCACGAAACGAAAATCGGTCGTGGTGCCTTCAATATCGGTAACGATGGCGCGGATCATGCTCTCTCCAGCAGGCGTCGCTGCATTTCACATTCAAACAGAAATTCGAGCCCCTCCAGATGGCGACGCGCGACAGCGACATCGCTTCCCCAGCAGGTCAGCCCGTGGCCGCGCAGCAGAAACCCGTAGCGCAGCGGGAACTGGCGGTGGTGGCGCTCAATGCGCTCCGCCAGAGCACCAATATCCTGATCGTTATCGAAAATGGCAACAGGCACATCATCAAGATGCGTAATTTCTCCTGCGAGCGATTTCTGCATCTCGTAGCCGCTCAGGCGAAGCGCGTCGCTTTTCTCCACGCGCGACAGCACCGTTGCGTTAACGGTATGCACATGCAGCACGCAGTTCGCCTCCGGGAACAGGCGATAAATCAGGGTATGCAGGCCGGTTTCGGCGGAGGGTTTGCGGCCGGACGGCGCGAGGTTAGTGGCAATCTCCACCTGCAAAAAATCGTCCGGCGTCAGGCTGCCTTTATCCTTGCCCGATTCGCTCAGCCAGCACCAGCGCGCATCTTCGCGCAGCGACATATTGCCGCCGGTGGCGGGCGCCCAGCCCTTCGCGCCAATCCAGTGACAGGCGGCCACCAGTTGCTCAAGTTGGCTCTCTTTACTCATCGCGTCCCCGCAGGCATATCGTTAGCGTTTAGACGTCTAAGCGTCTTGATTGCCAGAGAGTAGCATCGTGTTATAGTGTCGGCAACAGACAGATAACACCAAAACAACACGACACCGAGCGAAAGGATCAGCCGCCATGAGCCACATCCCGTTAACGCCAGAAAGCAAACTGCCCGCGCTGGGCACGACCATCTTTACCCGCATGAGCGCGCTGGCGCAGCAGCACCAGGCGATTAACCTGTCGCAAGGGTTTCCGGATTTCGACGGCCCGCGCTATTTACAGGAGCGGCTGGCGCATCATGTCGCGGCGGGCGCGAACCAGTACGCGCCGATGACGGGCGTGCAGGCGCTGCGTGAAGCGATTGCCGATAAAACCGAGGCGCTCTACGGCCATCGCCCGGATGCCAACAGCGATGTCACCGTCACGGCGGGCGCCACTGAGGCGCTCTACGCGGCCATTACCGCGCTGGTGCGCCCTGGCGATGAAGTTATTTGCTTCGATCCGAGCTACGACAGCTACGCGCCCGCCGTGGCGCTTTCCGGCGGTGTGTTAAAGCGCATCGCGCTGACGCCGCCGCATTTTCGCGTGGACTGGGCGCCATTCGCCGCGCTGCTGTCGGACCACACCCGGCTGGTTATCCTCAACACACCGCATAATCCGTCCGCTACCGTCTGGCGCAACGCGGATTTCGCCGCGCTCTGGGCGGCTATCGCGGAGCGTGAGATCTATGTGTTGAGCGATGAAGTCTATGAGCACATCTGTTTTGCCGACGAGGGGCACGCCAGCGTGCTGGCGCATCCGCAACTGCGCGAGCGGGCGATTGCGGTGTCGTCATTCGGCAAGACGTATCACATGACCGGCTGGAAAGTAGGCTACTGCGTGGCGCCCGCCGCGCTCAGCGCCGAGCTTCGCAAGGTACATCAGTATCTGACCTTTTCGGTCAATACCCCGGCGCAGCTGGCGCTGGCGGATATGCTGCGCGCTGAGCCTGCGCACTATCTTGAGTTGCCCGATTTTTACCGCGCGCGCCGCGACCGTTTCATTCAGGCGCTCGGCGATAGCCGATTTAACATTTTGCCCTGCGAGGGCACCTATTTTCTGCTGGCGGATTACAGCGCTATCTCTTCGCAGGACGACGTGAGCTTTTGCGAGTGGCTGACCACGGAGGCGGGCGTCGCCGCCATTCCGCTGTCGGTATTCTGCGACGCGCCGTTCCCGCATAAGCTCATCCGTTTATGCTTCGCCAAACAGGAGGCGACGCTGCTGGCCGCCGCTGAGCGTCTGGCGCGGTTATAACGTAGGTTGATCGGGCGAGGCCGCGCTGCGGCTCTGCGCCGCCGGCACGTCGCGCAGGAAGTGCTGCTCGATGAGCGACACGAAGCTGACGAACGACGCGTTGGTTAACGATGCGCGGTTATAGATAAGGTAGTAATCATAGTGCGGCAGGCTGAAGTTAAGCTTCACCGGCCGCAGTCCGAACACCTGGCGGTAACGGCGCAGCGCAGGAGCTGGCAGGATGCCGATAAAATCGGTGCTGCCAATTATCGCCATGATCGATGACAGCGAGTTGCTGGTAAACGCGATTTGCCGCTCGCCGATAAGCTCACCCGATTTCACATGGTAATGTTTCTGCCCTTCCGC
This sequence comes from Cronobacter turicensis z3032, assembly GCA_000027065.2. NCBI lineage: Bacteria > Pseudomonadati > Pseudomonadota > Gammaproteobacteria > Enterobacterales > Enterobacteriaceae > Cronobacter > Cronobacter turicensis. Next base: position 1,306,979 of record FN543093.2, read on the forward strand.
CGTGCCGTTAAACAGCGTGAACTTCTCTTGCGCCAGCGCCGCGTCGTCAGCGTGATCGCCCAGCCGCGGGTGGTTTTCGCTGCACACCAGCACCGTCTCTTCACTAAAACAGTGTTTGCAAATCACCGAATGGCTGGTCACCGGCGCCATGCCGATGATCAGATCCGCTTTGCGATAAGCCAGCAGATCTTCCGCCGTTTCGCTGGCAAGCGAGGTGTCGTAATGCTCCAGCTCAAAATCGTAATGCTCGCGAAACGCGCTGACCAGACCCGGTAAATGGTCAGCCGCGAGCGCAGGCGGGCAATAAAGGACGAAGTTTTTACGCAGCGGCGCGCCCTGCATCATGTTGATGGTCTGTTCGAGCTGATTGAGATTGTCTTCCAGATAGTGATGCAGATTGGTGCCGACGGTGGTGGGCGTAATGCCTTTGCCGGAGCGCACAAACAGCGGATCGTTAAGCTGGTTGCGCAGACGCTGTAGCGACTGGCTTATCGCCGACGGCGTCAGAAACAGCGCTTCCGCGGCCTTGCTGACGCTGCGATATAAATAGATACATTCGAAGATTACCAGAAGATTGAGGTCGAACTTTTTCAAATCCTGCAAATTTGCCATGACAGCCTCGCAACGAGACGAAAAGGGATTTTTATGTGTTATCGGTTCTTAGTAAAGAATAGATAAGAACGATATTTTTTGCGCAGGCGCGCCGGGGCGTAATCTGAAAAACTGACCCGCCTTCACACAACCGGCGGACGGCGCTTTTTGTTAAGCGCTCCCTATCACAGCCATAGGCAGGAATAATCTTTGCGTGCGTTGCCCTTTGGGCAGGGGAGTGTTCTAATCGAAGGAACGTATGCGCCGCAAAACACCGCGCGCAACGCTTTTGCCAGTACGCTGGCTCTGCTGTGGCCCGCGGGTCTCTCAGCGCTCAGGCCGCCGCTCAGGTGGCTTTTTTATTTTTCGCCCGATGGCGATAAATGTTCACAAGGTTGGCCCGGATCGGTTGTTAGCTATTGCTTATCGATTTGATAATGCAAACGCATTGGCCCGGGTAGCGAAAATTCGATACCTTACATCCCATCGAAAACACGGAGGAAGTATAGATGTCCTTGATTAACACCAAAATCAAACCTTTCAAAAACATGGCGTTCAAAAACGGTGAGTTCATCGAAGTTACCGAGAAAAACACTGAAGGCCGCTGGAGCGTATTCTTCTTCTATCCTGCTGACTTTACCTTCGTATGCCCGACCGAACTGGGCGACGTGGCTGACCATCACGAAGAACTGCAGAAGCTGGGCGTAGACGTTTACTCTGTTTCTACCGACACCCACTTCACCCACAAAGCGTGGCACAGCAGCTCTGAAACCATCGCAAAAATCAAATACGCGATGATCGGCGACCCGACTGGCGCCCTGACCCGTAACTTCGAAATCATGCGTGAAGACGAAGGTCTGGCTGACCGCGGTACTTTCATCGTTGACCCGCAGGGCGTTATCCAGGCGATCGAAATTACTGCTGAAGGCATCGGCCGCGACGCGTCTGACCTGCTGCGTAAAATCAAAGCGGCTCAGTATGTTGCGTCTCACCCAGGCGAAGTGTGCCCGGCTAAATGGAAAGAAGGCGATGCGACTTTAGCTCCGTCTCTGGACCTGGTTGGCAAAATCTAATTTTTCTTCGGCTTTTGCTGCATAGCGGCGTTGGCATCCCTCTCGCGCCCCGGTCACTTACTTTTGTAAGCTCCCGGGGACTGAAGAGTTCGCCGCCTTGCTCTGCAACAAAAATCCTTTGAAAAATACAGGCATTATTACGGGTGCAGTCTTGCACCCGTTTTTTTGAAAACGTTTTTACGCGCTCTCATTTAAGTTGCATCGCGGCGATGCCTGCACTGAGGCGGCTTAAATGAGGAAGCGTAAGCTCAGGAGAAAATTATGCTCGACACAAACATGAAAACCCAGCTCAAGGCCTATCTTGAGCGTCTGACAAAACCTGTTGAGTTAGTGGCCACGCTGGATGACAGCGCGAAATCGGCAGAGATCAAAGAGTTGCTGCTGGAAATCGCCGAGCTGTCTGACAAAGTCTCTTTCCGTGAAGACAACACGCTGGCGGCGCGCAAACCTTCATTTTTGATTACCAACCCGGGTTCTGACCAGGGGCCGCGCTTTGCGGGCTCTCCGCTGGGCCACGAATTTACGTCGCTGGTGCTGGCGCTGCTGTGGACCGGCGGTCATCCGTCGAAAGAAGCGCAGGCGCTGCTGGAGCAGATCCGCGATCTGGACGGCGATTTTGAGTTTGAGACTTACTATTCGCTCTCCTGCCACAACTGCCCGGACGTGGTGCAGGCGCTGAACCTGATGGCGGTGTTGAACCCGCGTATTAAACATACGGCAATTGATGGGGCGGTGTTCCAGAATGAAATCACCGATCGCAACATCATGGGCGTGCCGGCCGTGTTCATGAACGGCGTGGAATTTGGCTCGGGTCGTATGACGCTTGCGGAAATCGTCGCGAAAGTGGACACCGGCGCTGAAAAACGCGCGGCGGAAGAGCTGAATCAGCGCGACGCTTACGACGTGCTGATTGTCGGCTCCGGCCCGGCGGGCGCGGCGGCGGCGATTTACTCCGCCCGTAAAGGCATCCGTACCGGCCTGATGGGCGAGCGTTTCGGCGGCCAGGTGCTGGACACCGTTGATATTGAAAACTACATCTCTGTGCCGAAAACCGAAGGCCAGAAACTGGCGGGCGCGCTGAAATCCCACGTGGATGATTACGACGTTGACGTTATCGACACCCAGAGCGCGACGAAGCTTATCCCGGCGGCAAGCGAAGGCGGCCTGCACCAGATTGAAACGGCGTCCGGCGCGGTGCTGAAAGCGCGCAGCGTGATCGTGGCGACCGGCGCGAAATGGCGCAACATGGGCGTGCCCGGTGAAGATCAGTATCGCACCAAAGGCGTGACCTACTGCCCGCACTGTGACGGCCCGCTGTTTAAAGGCAAACGCGTTGCGGTGATAGGCGGCGGTAACTCCGGCGTGGAAGCGGCCATCGACCTCGCGGGGATCGTTGAGCACGTGACGCTGCTGGAATTCGCGCCGGAGATGAAAGCCGACCAGGTATTGCAGGACAAACTGCGCAGCCTGAAAAACGTCGACATCATCCTGAGCGCGATGACCACCGAAGTGAAAGGCGACGGCACGAAGCTGACCGGCCTTGATTATCAGGATCGCGTGACGGGCGCTGTGAAGCATCTGGAAGTGGCGGGGATCTTTGTTCAGATTGGTCTGCTGCCGAACACGACCTGGCTTGAAGGCGCTATCGAGCGTAACCGCATGGGCGAAATCATCATCGACGCCAAATGCGAGACCAGCGTGAAGGGCGTGTTCGCCGCAGGCGACTGCACCACCGTGCCGTACAAACAGATTATTATCGCCACCGGCGAAGGCGCGAAAGCCTCCCTGAGCGCGTTTGATTATCTGATTCGCACCAAAACCGCATAACAAGAAAGTAAGACACCTGCGTAAAAGCCGCCCCCAGGGGCGGCTTTTTTATTGGCGAATGTTTAGTGTGAACTGGCGGGTGCGCTGGCGCTTACCCGCCCTACAGGTATCTGCGACGTTAAACTAAAGCGGGTAAGCGCAGCGCACCCACCAAAAATGCCCGAAACTTAACGCACCACAAACACCGGCACATGGGCGTGGCGCACCACGCTTGACGCGTTCGAGCCCAACAGGTGCGTGCTGATGGACGGATCGCGCGAGCCGATGACCACTACGTCGGCGTGTAACTCTTGCGCCATCGCGTTAACTTCATCACGCACGCTGCCGAAGCGGACATGCGTGCGCAGGCGCGTTTCCGGCAGGGTAAAATGCTGCTTCAGAGTTTGCAGGCGCTGATTCGCCTCGGCCTCTAAATGCTCTTCGAAACGGCGGATATCGGCGGCGAAGCGGTGCAGGCTCAGATTCGCCGAGCCCGGCAGCACATGCAGCAGATGAATAATTCCCTCCTGCTGCGCCAGAAACTCCGCGTGGCGAATCGCCTTGTCGCTCAGTTCCATTTCGAACACGTCTACAGGCATCAGAATAGTGTTGTACATCGTCACTCCTCCTTTAGCGGTTATCGACGCCTTTATTAAACCCTGTTTTTGTCATGGATACTTCTGCTGGCCCGACAAATTTATGTTTTTTTACGCAGCGCCTTTCGCCAGGAAAACTCTCAAAGCCGCCGCGCTGGCGGCCGATCCCACGGCTTGCGGCCCATCCGGTCTACCCTTGGTGTAGACCAGATGAACTTTCGCACTGGAACCTGTCTCTTTTTACTGTCTGCCAGGAGGTCGTAATGAAGGCGTTAACCTACCACGGACCGCATAACGTTAAGGTCGAAAATGTCCCGGACCCGATTATCGAGGCGCAGGACGATATTATTCTGCGCGTGACGGCGACCGCGATTTGCGGCTCCGATTTGCACCTCTATCGCGGCAAAATTCCGCAGGTTCATCACGGTGATATTTTCGGCCACGAATTTATGGGGGAAGTGGTGGAAACCGGCAGCGCGGTGAAGGATATCCGCAAGGGCGATCGCGTCGTGATCCCATTCGTTATCGCCTGTGGCGACTGTTTCTTCTGCAAGTTACAGCAATATTCCGCCTGTGAAACCACCAACAAAGGCACCGGCGCGGCGCTGAATAAAAAGCAGATCCCGGCCCCTGCGGCGCTGTTTGGCTACAGTCATCTCTATGGCGGCATTCCGGGCGGGCAGGCGGAGTATGTGCGCGTGCCGAAGGGCAACGTCGGGCCGTTTAAAGTGCCGCCGCTACTCTCTGATGATAAAGCGCTGTTTCTCTCCGATATCCTGCCGACGGCCTGGCAGGCCGTGAAAAATGGTCAGGTGCAGAAAGGCTCCCAGGTAGCGATTTACGGCGCGGGCCCGGTGGGGCTGCTCAGCGCCGCCTGCGCGCGGCTGATGGGCGCAGAACAGATCTTTATGGTCGACCACAACGATTATCGTCTCGCCTTCGCTAAAGAGCGTTACGGCGTTATCCCGATTAACTTCGATGAAAATGACGATCCGGCGGCGTTTATTATTGAAAACACGCCGGGTAACCGCGGCGTGGACGCCGTTATCGATGCGGTCGGTTTTGAGGCCAAAGGCAGCCTGACGGAAACCGTGCTGTCGAATCTCAAAATCGAAGGCAGTAGCGGCAAAGCGCTGCGCCAGTGCATCGCGGCGGTGCGTCGTGGCGGCGTGGTGAGCGTGCCGGGCGTCTATGCGGGCTTTATCCACGGCTTCCTGTTTGGCGATGCGTTCGATAAAGGCATCAGCTTTAAGATGGGCCAGACGCACGTGCATGCGTTCCTGCCAGAGCTGCTGCCGCTTATCGAGCAGGGGCTGCTGACGCCGGAAGAGATAGTCACGCACTATCTGCCGCTGGAAGATGCCGCGCGGGGCTACAAGATTTTCGAGAAGCGCGAAGAGGAGTGCCGTAAGGTAATTCTGGTGCCGGGCGCCGCGACGCCGGAGGCCGCGCGCGATAAGGTCACCGCGTTGATGAACGCGCCGCTACAGCCATAAGGTATCGCGCCGTAAAACAGAAAGAGGATGCCCTGGCATCCTCTTATTTTTTTGCCGCTAAGCGACCATTAACGGCGATATTCGCCCGCCGCTTCCGGCTGGTAGAGCAACTCAAGCACTTCGATATGCGTTTCGCTGCCGTCCGGCAGCGGCCAGCGGATGGCATCGCCCACGCGCAGCCCCAGCAGCGCCGCGCCCACCGGCGCCATGACTGACAGCGCTTCCGGGCTATTGCCCGCGTTTTGCGGGTAGACCAGCAGGCGCTCGTAGGTTTCGCCGCTTGCCAGATCGCGGAATTTCACCCGGCTGTTCATCGTCACCACATCTTCCGGCATCGCCTGCGGGCTAACCATCCGGGCGCGATCCAGTTCATCGTTCAGCGCGTCAGCCACCGGCAGACGCGCGAACGCAGGCTGCTCCAGCAGGCTATCGAGACGTTCGGCATCGAGTTCGTTGATGATAAGGGCAGGTCGGGACATTTCTTACTCCATGTCGTTGAAACAGGCGGCGTTTCGCCGCTAACAAGCGTCCAAAGAAAAACCCTCACCGTCAAAACGATGAGGGTCCGCGTCAGGGGATGATACTCAGCCTTGCGCGCCGTTTGAAGTGAGCCAGCTCACGAAACGGGGCTTAAAGCAGGATGCTGCCCACCGCCGCCAGCAGGAAAGCGATGGAGCCCAGCAAGGTTTCCATCACGGTCCAGGTTTTCAGCGTGGTTTTCTCATCCATCTCAAGGAAACGGCCCACCAGCCAGAAGCCGGAGTCGTTGACGTGTGAGAGCACCGTCGCGCCGCCCGCGATGGCGATAACGATAAAGCAGAGGTCAAACTGGCTTAAGCCCGGCGTCGCCTGCACCATCGGCGCCACCAGCGCGGCGGTGGTCGTCAGTGCGACCGTCGCTGAACCCTGCGCCACGCGCAGCGCCGTAGAGATAACAAATGCCGCGAGAATGACCGGCATACCGGTGTCGGAAAGTACGCCCGCCAGCGCGTCGCCAATGCCGCTGGCGCGCAGCACGCCGCCGAACATCCCGCCTGCGCCGGTCACCAGAATAATGCCGCAGATAGGGCCAAGCGCGCCGTCGCAGATTTTCTCCAGATGCTGGCGGGTGTGATTGCGGCTGAAGACCATCAGCGCGAATAAGACGGTGATCAGCAGCGCGACCGGGGTTTTGCCGAGCATACGCAGGAAGTTCACCACGCTGTTGTCGGCGCTGACCCAGCCCAGCACTTTAGCGGTATTCAGGCCGGTATCGAGGAAAATGAGCATCAGCGGCAGCAGCAGGATCGTTAACACCATGCCGAAGGACGGCGGACGATGCGTCGGATCGGTTTCCACTTCGCCAAGGAAGGAAGAGGGGAGCTTGATATCGAATTTTTTACCGGCGTACTGGCCATACAGATAACCACCGAAATACCAGGTGGGGATAGCGATAATCAGACCGATGATCACCAGCAGGCCGATATTGGCGCCCAGCAGTTCACTGGCGGCAACCGGGCCCGGATGCGGCGGCACCAGCGCATGCATGGCCGCAAACGCGCCCGCCGCCGGGAAGGCGTATTTCAGCGTCGAACCGCCAAAGCGTTTCGCCACGCTGAAGATAATCGGCAGCATGACGACCAGACCTGCGTCAAAGAAGATCGGGAAGCCAAACAGCAGCGAGGCGACGCCGAGCGCGAACGGCGCGCGGTGTTCGCCAAATTTGTTAATCAACGTATCGGCCAGCACTTTCGCGCCGCCGGAGACTTCCAGCAGACGGCCTATCATCGCGCCGATCCCCACCAGCAGCGCGACGCCCGCAAGCGTACTGCCAAAGCCCGTCAGCAGCGTGGGCACGACTTTATCAAACGGCACTTTGGTCAACAGCGCCACAACGATACTGACCAGGGTAAGAGCAAGAAAAGCATGCACTTTAAAGCGCATGATTAGTATCAGCAGCAGTACGACGGCCCCGGCGGCAATGCCCAGCAGCGTACCGGCGCCATAAGCATAAGTGGTTTCTGTCATCGTTATTATCCTCAACATGGGTACAGTGAAACCGTAGCCTGGTCGGCGGTTTTCTCACTGATACCGGTAACATGATACCGATAACATGTGGCGGCTTGTAAACAGGGTCTGTCATATTTATTAACATTTTGAGATCACCGTCAAACTCCTGCGCCAGCGGCGCTTTTGCTTTCGTCTGCGCATATCCCGCCTCGCGCATCTGTCAAATTTTCCGGAGCGTTTTTTTCACCAAATCGCCAGATTTGTTGGCTATATCGAGCTTTTTTGTCGTGAAGTCGCCACGAAGTTGCCGCAATTCAATAACGTTAACTAGCTTAGGATCGTGATGATTTGCCGTACATCGCGCTGTAGGCGGCGGCGCAACGCCTCCGCACCCTGTTCAGTGCATAAGAGGACATCATGAAAAAGCTCACCTTCACTTTTCTGACCGTGGCGCTGGCAGGCACCAGCCCTTTGGCGTTTGCCGATACCCTGCGCATGGAATGCCCCGTTTCGCCCGGCGGCAAACAGTACTGCCAGTACATCAAAGAGCGCTTCGAGAAGCAGACCGGCAATCAGCTGGAGTTTATTGAGTTCCCGGCGGCCTCTGATGAAAAGCTGGCGCTGCTGCAACAACTCTTCGCCGCCAAAGATGAAAAAGCGGTGGACGTGTTTCAGTCCGACACCATCTGGATAGGCCTGCTGGATAAGCAGACGCTCGATCTCACCGACGCGATGGGCGGCATGGAAAAAGACTTTTTCCCCGGCCCCTGGAAGAACAACACCGTCAATGGACGACTGAAAGCGGTGCCGTCGTATATCGATACCGGCGTGCTGTTTTATCGCAAAGATTTACTGGAAAAATACAAAGAGCAGCCGCCGAAAACGTGGGACGAGATGACGCGCATCGCCACGAAAATCCAGGCGGAGGAGCGCAAGGCGGGGCATAAAAATTTCTGGGGGTATATCTTCCAGGGCAAATCGTACGAGGGGCTGACCTGTAACGCGCTGGAGTGGATCGATTCATACGGCGGCGGCACGTTTGTCGATGAAAAAGGGAACGTGACCATTAATAATCCGAAAGCGGCGCAGGCGCTGGATATGGCGCGCGGCTGGATGGGCAAAATCACACCGAAGGGCGTGCTGGGTTACAAAGAAGAAGAGTCGCGCACCGTGTTTCAGAACGGCGACGCGCTGTTTATGCGCAACTGGCCGTATGTCTGGCAGCTGTCGCAGGCCGATGACAGCCCGCTTAAAGGCAAAGTGGGCGTGATGCAGCTCCCCGCCGGGCCGGAGGGACGCCAGGCGACGACGCTCGGCGGCTGGCAGTGGTCGATTAACGCCAATACCAAAAACCCCGAAGCCGCCATCGCGCTGCTGAAAATCTTAAGCGATGACGATTCGCAGACGACGCGTCTGAAGATCCTTGGCCATGCGCCGACCCGCGTTGCGTTGTATGAGAACAAAGAAGTGCTGGCGATTGCGCCGGAGCTGACCCAGTTCCGCGATATTTTCGCCCAGGCCGTGCCGCGCCCGGCGACGGTGACCAAAGCGCAGTATCCGCGCGTGTCGAACGCTATTTTCAACGTGACGTTTAGCGTGCTGAACGGCAAAGACGATGGCAAAAAAGCGACGGCGGATTTGCAAAAGCGTCTGACGCGCGCGAAGGGTACCGGCTGGCGATAAGCCCTGGATGAGGTGGTGGCTGGCGGGGGCGCGTGGCTTACCGCTGTGGAATCGGTGTTGTTTGGCGGGTGCGCTTCGCTTACCCGCCAAACAACGCGCAACTGGTTTTTGTAGGGCGGGTAAGCAAAGCGCACCCGCCGTTCAAACTCCTCGCGCCTGCGCGAAAAGGCCGGGGTGAGGTGCAGCATCATCGTGTCCGTCAACATGCTCAACGGAGCGCCTATGAAATCCGATAGCCTTACGTCGCCGCCGGTCCCCCGGCGGCACAACGCCTCCTGGCACCAGCGCCGTCGGCGCGTGGCGTGGGGGCTGGTTTTGCCCTCGCTGCTCCTGCTGGCGCTGGCGGCGGGCTGGCCGCTGGTTCGCACCATCTGGTTTAGCTTCACCAACGCCATGCTCGACGCGCCTCAGGATTACCAGATGGTGGGCGTGGCGAACTACTTTGCGCGCAAGGATGGCGTGAGCATCGGCGTGCTGAGCGACCCGCTCTGGTGGCAGGCGGTGGGCAACACGCTGTGGTTCACGTTCACTTCGGTGACGCTTGAGCTGCTGCTCGGCATGCTGCTGGCGCTGCTAATGAACGAAAAATTCCGCGGGCAGGGGCTGGTACGCACCGCCATTCTTATTCCGTGGGCAATCCCGACGATTGTCAGCGCCAAAATGTGGGGCTGGATGTTCCACGATCAGTACGGCGTGGTTAACGATTTGCTCGGCAAAATCGGCCTGCCGTCGCATCTCGCCTGGATTGCCGAGCCGTCGCTTTCCATGTGGGCGGTGGTGATAGCCGACGTCTGGAAAACCACGCCCTTTATGGCGCTGATGCTGCTGGCGGCGCTACAGCTGATTCCGGCGGATCTCTATGAGGCGGCGAAAGTGGACGGCGCCAGCCCCTGGCAGCGCTTTAAGCGCATCACACTGCCGCTGATTATGCCCGCGCTGGTGGTGGCGCTGATTTTCCGCGTGATGGATTCGATGCGTATTTTCGATCTCATCTACGTGCTGACCTCCAACAGTGAGGCGACGATGTCGATTTCCGGCTACGCCCGCGAGCAGATCGTCTCCTATCAGGATATGGGCATGGGTTCCGCGGCCTCGGTGCTGGTCTTCATGATGGTGGCGGGCATCGCAGCCTGCTTTATCCGCGTCGCGCGCCTGAACGACAAGGAGAAGAACTGATGAAAATCACACGCTGGCAGCGCAGGGCAGGGCATAAGGCGGTGATTTTTATCGGCGCGCTGATGGCCTGTCTGTTCTGCGTCTTTCCCTTTTATTACGCCATCATCAGCTCCCTGCGCGCAGGCCAGGAGCTGTTTACGCCCGCCTATTTCCCGAATAGCTGGCACTGGGATAACTATGTGGTCGCGCTGGTGGATAACGGCATCGCCCGCAGTCTGCTGAACTCGGTGCTGGTGGCAGTGGTGACGGTGGGGCTCTGTTTGCTTGTGTCGGTGACGGCGGCTTTTGCGCTGGCGCGCGTGCCGTTTCGCGGGCGTCGCGTACTGCTCTTTACCATTCTCTGCGTCTCGATGTTCCCGCAGGTGGCGGTGCTGACGGGCATGTTTGAGCTGGTGCGCTTTCTCGGGCTTTACGACTCGCTCGGCGCGCTGGTTATCTCCTATACCACGTTTTCGCTGCCGTTTACCGTCTGGGTGCTGACGACATTTATGAAGTCGATTCCGGTAGAGCTGGAAGAGGCGGCAATCGTCGATGGCGCGAAAACCGGCACCATTATTCGCCGCGTGTTTGCGCCGGTGCTGGCGCCTGCGCTGGTGACGACCGGGCTGCTGGCGTTTATCGGCGCCTGGAATGAATTCATGTTCGCGCTGACGTTTATTATCTCGAGCGACAAGCGCACCGTGCCGGTCGCTATCAGTATGTTCAGCGGCGCGTCGAGCTACGAGCTGCCCTGGGGCAGCATTATGGCCGCGTCGGTGGTGGTGACGCTGCCCATTATTGTTCTGGTGCTTATCTTCCAGAAACGCATCGTCAGCGGTTTGACCAGCGGGGCGATTAAGGGGTAAATCATGGCGCAACTTCGTTTAGAAAAAGTACAAAAACGCTACGGCACGCATGCCGAAGTGATTAAGCCGCTCGATTTACAGATCAACAGCGGTGAATTTGTGGTGGTGGTCGGCCCCTCCGGCTGCGGCAAATCGACGCTGCTGCGCCTGGTGGCGGGGCTTGAGGAGATAACCGACGGCGATATGTATATCGATGACCAGCGGGTCAACGACGATTCGCCATCCGAGCGCGGCATCGGCATGGTGTTCCAGTCCTATGCGCTTTATCCGCATATGACGGTCTACCAGAATATGGCGTTTGCGCTCGAAATGGCGAAAGTGTCGGTGAAGGAGATAGACGAGCGGGTGCGCGAGAGCGCGCGGATTTTACAGCTGGAGCACCTGCTGGATCGCCGCCCGAAAGATCTCTCCGGCGGCCAGCGTCAGCGCGTGGCGATAGGCCGCGCGATTGTGCGCGAGCCGAGCCTGTTTCTCTTCGACGAACCGCTCTCCAACCTCGACGCCTCGCTGCGCGTGCAGATGCGCATGGAAATAGCGGCGCTGCACAAGCGCATTCACGCCACCATTCTCTATGTCACTCACGATCAGGTGGAGGCGATGACGCTCGCGGATCGTATCGTCGTGCTCAATCAGGGCCAGATTGAACAGGTCGGCACGCCGCTTGCGCTTTACGATGCCCCGGCCAATGTGTTTGTCGCGCAGTTTATCGGCTCGCCGAAGATGAACCTGATCCCTGGAAAAATGCTGCGCGTGATGGAACACGCCTGCGAAGTGGAGCTGGAAAACGGTCTGCGCCTGACGCTGCCGGTGCAGGCCGCCGCCGGGCAGGAGGGCGACGAGGTGCAGCTCGGCATTCGCCCGGAGCACGTGGAGATCATGACGCTTGCGAAAGCGGACGTGGAAGGCGAAGTGTTATTCGTAGAGCATATGGGAAATGAAACCCTGGTTTATGTTAACGGCGGTTATGGCGCAGAACCGCTGGTCATGCGCCATACTGAGAGGCTGGAAGTCCGGCCGGAGCATCATCTGGGGCTGAAACTGCCAGTGGAACACTGTTACCTTTTTGACAGCGCGGGCAACGCGTTCGTGCGGCTCAGCGGCCCGAAAACCCAGCACTAAGGGAGCGTGATGAAAGCAATCGACAAGAAGTGGTGGCACAACGCGGTGGTCTACCAGATCTATCCGCGCAGCTTTATGGACGCCAACGGCGACGGCGTGGGCGATTTAGCGGGGATCATCAGCAAGCTCGACTATCTGCAACAGCTTGGCATCAACCTTATCTGGCTCTCGCCGGTCTATAAATCGCCGATGGACGACAATGGCTACGATATCTCCGATTACGACGACATCGCCGCGGAGTTCGGCACGATGGCGGAGATGGAGCAGCTGATCCAGGAAGCGAAAGCGCGCGATATCTACATCCTGATGGATCTGGTGGTGAACCACACTTCCGATGAGCACCCGTGGTTTATCGAGGCGAAAAAGGGCAAAGATAACCCGTACCGCGACTTCTATATCTGGCGCAAACCGGCGCCGGACGGCGGCCCGCCGAATGATTACCGCTCGCATTTTGGCGGCAGCGGCTGGGCGTATGACGAGGCGAGCGGCGAATATTACCTGCACCAGTTTTCGGTGCGCCAGCCGGATCTGAACTGGGAAAACCCACGCGTGCAGGAGGAGATCCACGCGATGATGAACCGCTGGCTGGATAAGGGCATCGGCGGTTTTCGCATGGACGTTATCGACTTAATCGGCAAAGAGGTGGATCGGCAGATCATGGCGAACGGCAAGCATCTGCACGTGCTGTTGCGCCAGATGCATGACGCCACGTTTGGCCCGCGCGATTCGCTGACCGTGGGCGAAGCCTGGAGCGCCACGCCGGAAGATGCGCTGCTCTACAGCGACCCGGAACGCCGCGAATTGTCGATGGTGTTTCAGTTCGAACATATCAAACAGACCTGGGATGAAAAAGCCGGTAAGTGGCGCAGCAGGCCGTTCGAGCTGCCGCGCTTTAAGGCGGTGATCGATAAATGGCAGACGGCGCTTGCCGATCGCGGCTGGAATTCGCTGTTCTGGAGTAATCATGACCTGCCGCGCGCGGTGTCGAAATTCGGCCACGACGGCGAGTTTCGTGAGGTCTCGGCGAAAATGCTCGCCACCGCGCTCCACTGCCTGCGCGGCACGCCCTATATCTATCAGGGCGAAGAGATCGGCATGACCAATGTGCGTTACTCCACCATTGAAGAGTATCGCGATATCGAAAGCCTCAATTTTTACCGGGAACTTATCGCAGGCGGCCTGACGCATGACGAGATGATGACCGGTATTTACGCCAACGGCCGCGACAACGCCCGCACGCCGATGCAGTGGGATGAGAGCCCGAACAGCGGCTTCACCACCGGTATGCCGTGGCTTGGCGTTAACCCTAACTACCGCGAGATTAACGTGGCGCAGGCGCTGGCCGAACCCGACTCCATCCTCTGGCACTACCAAAAACTGGTGGCGCTGCGTAAACAGTATCCGATTCTGGTGTATGGCGATTATCAGATGCTGTTTGCCGAGCATCCGGAAGTGTTCGCCTGGGTGCGCCGCTACGAGGGCGACACGCTGCTGGTGATTAACAACTTCTTTGGCAACGCCATTACGTTGCCCATTCCGCAAGCGATGCAGGCGTGGCACGGCGAATGTCTTATCAGCAACTATGCGCCGCGCGATCAGCTCGCCGTGAGTCTGGAACTGCAACCTTATGAATCTTTCGCGCTGTTAATCCATCAGGAGGGGTAATGAGTGAAGCATCGACGCAGGTAAAAGGCCGCTGGTGGAAAGAGGCGACGGCCTACCAGATTTATCCGCGCAGCTTTAAAGACAGCAACGGCGACGGTATTGGCGATCTCAACGGCATTATTGAAAAGCTCGATTACCTGAAAGATCTGGGTATCGATCTTATCTGGATCTGCCCGATGTATCCGTCGCCTAACGATGATAACGGGTACGACATCAGCGACTATCAGGGAATAATGGCGGAGTTCGGCACGATGGCCGATTTCGACCGGCTGCTGGAGGGCGTGCATCAGCGCGGCATGCGGCTCATCCTCGACCTGGTGGTGAACCATACCTCTGACGAGCACCCGTGGTTTCTGGAGTCGCGCTCCTCGAAAGAGAACCCAAAACGCGACTGGTATATCTGGCGCGACGGCAAAAACGGGGCGGAGCCGAATAACTGGGAATCTATCTTCAGCGGCCCGGCCTGGAAGCGGGACGATCTCACCGGTCAGTATTTCATGCACCTGTTCAGCAGCCGCCAGCCCGATCTTAACTGGGAAAACTACGAGATGCGCGCCGCCGTCTACGACATGATGCGCTGGTGGCTGGATAAAGGCATCGACGGGTTTCGTATCGACGCCATCGCGCATATGAAAAAGGAGCCGACGTTAAGCGACGTACCCAACCCGGAAAAACTGCCCTATGCGCCGTCGATGGTGTCGCACCTTAATTACGACGGTCTGCTCGATTATGTGGACGATATCTGCCGTAACGTCTTTAACCACTACGACATCGTGACGGTAGGCGAGATGAACGGGCTGGACGCCGCCCATGCGGAAGAGTGGGTGGGCGAAAACCGCGGGCGGCTCAATATGGTGTTTCAGTTCGAGCATGTGCGGCTCTGGGAGCCGCAGGCGGGCCTGCGCCCGACGCCTGCCGTGTTGCGTGACATTTTCACCGCCTGGCAGCAGGCGCTGGAAGGCAAAGGCTGGAACGCGTTGTATGTGGAAAACCATGACGTGACGCGCGTGGTGTCGCGCTGGGGCGATACCGAGCGTCACTGGCGCGAAAGCGCGACCTGCATCGCGGCGATGTATTTTCTGATGCAGGGCACACCGTTTATCTACCAGGGCCAGGAGATCGGCATGACCAACACGCGCTTTGCGGGCCTTGACGATTTTGACGATGTCTCGGCCCATAACAAAGCGCGCGACCTCCGGGATCAGGGGATGAGCGAGGAGGAGATTGTCGCCTTCCTGACGCGTACCGGTCGCGATAACTCCCGCACGCCGATGCAGTGGAACGCGTCGCCGTATGCGGGCTTCAGCACCCATGAGCCGTGGCTGAAGGTGAACCCGAACTACGAGATGATCAACGTTGAAAGCCAGCAGCATGACCCGCATTCGGTGCTGAACTTTTATCGGCAGATGATCCACCTGCGAAAGCGCGAGCCGGCGCTGATTTACGGGCGCTACGAGACGGTGCTTGACGATCACGAGCAGATTTATGCCTACCGCCGCGTACTCGGCGATGAAACGCTTGTGGTGTTGTGTAACTTCTCCGGCAAAGCTGCGGAGTGGGATGCAGGAGCGCTGTCGCTTGAGGGCGCGTTCTGCGTGCTGGCGAATCTGGACGATACGCAGGAGCCGCACCGGTTACGCGCCTGGGAGACACGGGTTTATAAACTGGCGTAAAGCGTCTCAGGGTGTGACGTAACAGTCTTTTTTGCGAGACAGATCGCGCCACAATGGCGCGATTTTTTTACATGGACGCAATCTATGATTCGTAAAACAAGTCTGGCCGTTCTGGCGTTGCTGGCGGTGTGGTATGCGGCGCCAGCGGCAGCGGCGCGCAGCGATGATGATGTCAAAGAGCAGGTGATTCAGGAATCCATTGACGCCTATCCCGGCAACTGTCCGTGCCCTTATAACGCCATGCGTAATGGCCGTGCCTGCGGCGGGCGCAGCGCCTGGAGCCGGGCGGGGGGCTACTCACCTGTCTGCTATAAACGTGAAGTGACGGCAGAGATGGTCAGGCAGTGGCGCGAGCGCAACGAATAATCGCGCTCGCGTAACAGGATTAATACCCGACGTTATCGAGAATAAAGTTTTTACTGCAGTTACCCGGATGCGGCTGTGGGGCAAACGAGTCGGCGGTGAGCGGCGCGTTGATCTTCGCGGCATTCAGCGAGATCTGCATCTCGGTAAGGTAAGCCGGATTGCCGTTGCAAGTGAGTTTCACCGCCCGTACGCTCTGGCGGCCAAACGCTTTAGCGACGGCGGTATCAAACGCCTGGCGGCTGACCGCTTTTCCGTAGTTGGCGGCAAGGAACGCGCCAATCGGGCTCTGTTTCACTTCATTATTCATGCGCACCATGGTGCCGAAATAGGCGTCCGGATCGAAGCCGAAGCAGACGCCGTGTTTGGCGTATTCATAACGCTCAAGGCAGGAATCGCCGCCAGCGCCCGGCATCGTCTCGCTGAGCTTCTCAGCGGTTTCCAGCGACAAACCGGTTTCCGCCGCCTGGCATTTTTTATCGGCGCGGGCGAGCGGCATATTCGGAATGGGGCGCGTGGCGCAGCCGTAGCGCATCCAGCGTTTCTCATCGACGCCGCGTAAGGCGACAGATTTCGGCAGGCCGGGCCACAGGCCATGCACAGTCAGGTAGTTGCGTTTATCGTCTTCTTCTTTTTGCAGGGCGCATTCGGCGGGCTCATCGCGTTGCCGCTCGTGCATACTCTGGCAAAAGCCGGTCTGCCATGAGAGCGCCAGCACGTAGCGATCGAAATCGCCATACTGCTTCGCTTCCAGCGGCTGCGCGGCTGCGGTCGTCGCAGCCATCGCCAGTAGTGCGCCCGCAGCGAGTAAAACTTTCCTGTTAACCATAGTATGGGTCCGAAATCGACGGGATAAATCACAAGGGTGTGTCATTTAACCATAAAAAAAGCGCCGCGAGGGCGCTTTTCAGACTGATTCCGCTTAAGGGCAGACGATTATGCCGCCACCAGCAGTTGCGTAGCGACGATAACGACGATTAATCCAACCAGCACCGGCACCGAGGTGCGCTTGACGACTTCAAACGGAGAGATTTTCGCCATCCCGGCGACGGCCACTACCACGCCGGAAACCGGCGAAATGGTGCGGCCCAGGTTAGAGGCCTGCAGCATCGGGATCGTCAGATAAGCCGGGTTCACGCCTGCGCTGTGCGCGAGTTTCGGGATCATCTCAACGAACGCGTAAAACGGCGCGTTACCGGAGCCGGTTGTCATTGCAGCGAGCATCGTGAGCGTGACCAGCACCAGCATAAGAATAATGCTGGCCGAGCCAAACGACGTGGCGATGGAGATAAGGCTCTGGATAAAGCCGATAGTGCTGAGCCCCTGGGCGAAAACGCCAGCCGCCACCAGCAGAATGACCACGCCTGCGAAGGCGTCCGCCATGCCGCGGTACGCCACTTCCAGTCCGGCAAAAACCGTTTTGCTGTCAAAGCTGCGGATAAACTCAATAACGGCGGTCAGCACCATGCAGATGACCAGAATCGTAATGATATGCAACTGCGGGCCCCATTTGCCGTCGAAAATCAGCACGCCAATAATGGGGCTGAACGGCAGAATCGCGTAAAAAGCGGGCGCGTTAGTGGTGATGTCTTTCACATCCAGCGTTTCATGGTAGATGTGCTCTTTTTTATCGAGCCAGCGCTGCCAGAAGAAGTGGGCGATCGCCATGCTGATAATAGCCGCGATGGAGATCGGCAGCGTGGTTTTAAACGCGAAATCGATGAGCGGCATTTCAGAGGCCTGCGCGGCCAGCACCACATCGCCGGAGGTGGGGGAGAGAATAATCGCCGCCGGAGAGGCGCAGATAGCCGCCGCCGCGCCGCGACTGATGCCGACATTCACCATCACCGGGAACAGCGTTGCCATCAGCAAGACGCCAAGCCCGGTCGCCGAGGAGACGGCGAGTGACATCAGACAGGCGACGAAATAGGCGGCAATCATCAGCAAATAGGGCGAATTAATATAACGCAGCGGGCGGGAGGCGAGCTTTACCACCATATCGTTGGCGCCGGTGTGCGTCATATAGGCGGCAAACCCGCACAGCATCATAATCATCATGCCGAGATCGCCGCCGCGGCTCATCAGCAGAATTTTTATATATTCAAAAATATCGCTGACGGCGTAGCCGGTACTGGTCTCTTTCGCCGGTAATATGGCGTGACCCATTAGCGCGCTAATAATTAACAGTAAAATACCGCCGACAAACAGCACGCCCGTGGCGGAATAACCTTTAATGATATAACGCGCGACCCCCACAATAACCACGACGCCTGTGAGGAGTTCCAGAATTGTTCCCATAATTGCCTCTGTTGAGCGACTGCAGAAATAACCTGGCGACGTCAGGCGCGTGGCGCAGGCATGATGCGGGGGAATGTGCCTGAATTACCCTGAGCGTTATCTGATACACATCAATAAACCTTCTGCTAGCCGCAAAGATGAACAGCATAGAAATAAACTACCAATAAATTAATGGGTTGCATAGAACTGTGGTTATGCCGGGGCACAGATAATGACGCAGAGGCGCAGGCAGACCGAAATTTACGTTAGGGAAAGTCGCTCGGGGCCGTTATTGACGGGCATTATTCCGGCAGGGGCGTGAATAAGAAAAATAACGATTTTTTGGGCACGGACAGCGGGGGAGAAGCGTCTGAAAAAAGGGCTTGCTACGCGACTGCCGGCTCGCTTTAGGAATTAACTGGCAGTCGGTTAAGTCTTCATTGAGGCACGATGGCGTAAAATATGCCTTCATACTAACAGTGGTAATTAAGACGTGACCGTAGTTAATAAATCCTTTCTGACGTTTCTTGTATTTTTCTGCCAGATATTATTTCCCCTGAACGCCTCGGCGCTGGAAGCGCCACGCACCGTAAAGGCCTGGGCCTCTGTGCTTGGCGATAACATCGCTGAGACATGGAACGAGCCGCAGCACGTGGATCTCTATGTTCCGGCTATCACCTGGCATGCGCGTTTCGCGTATGACAAAGAGAAAACCGACCGCTACAACGAACGCCCGTGGGGCGCGGGTATCGGCAAATCACGCTGGGATGAAAAAGGCAACTGGCACGGCCTGTATGTGATGGCGTTTAAAGATTCCTACAACAAATGGGAGCCTATCGCTGGTTATGGCTGGGAAGCGACATGGCGTCCGCTGCCTGACGACGCATTCCATGTGGGCCTGGGGTATACGCTTGGCGTAACGGCGCGCGATAACTGGGATTACATCCCGATTCCGCTGGTGCTGCCGCTGGCGTCGGTGGGCTATGGACCTGCGACATTCCAGATGACGTACATCCCCGGAACCTACAACAACGGAAACGTTTACTTCGCGTGGCTCCGGTTGCAGTTTTAAGCGCAAAATATTTTCAGTCATAAGAAAATGCGCTAAGCCAGACAAAACAAGGCTCACAAGCCCAACGGCAAAAAAAGTTCGCGACTTTTATCACTTTTTCTAAAAGTTGGACTGGACAAAAGCCACCACAATTGATGTACTGATATCCGACACAGCATTTGTGTCGATTTTTCATGTAAAGGTAATTTTGATGTCTAAGATTAAAGGTAACGTTAAGTGGTTTAATGAATCCAAAGGATTCGGTTTCATTACTCCGGAAGATGGCAGCAAAGACGTGTTCGTACACTTCTCTGCGATCCAGAGCAATGGTTTCAAAACTCTGGCTGAAGGTCAGCGTGTAGAGTTCGAAATCACTAACGGTGCCAAAGGCCCTTCTGCTGCTAACGTAATCGCTCTGTAATTACAAACAGCAAGAATTTCAAAACCCGCTGATTCAGCGGGTTTTTTTATGCCTGCCGTTTTACTTTTTCTCAGTAAAACAGAAAGCTTTTCAGGAAAAACGCGACCACCAGAACGCTGAATAACACCGCCAGCCAGCTCATCATTTGCGCTTTCATAAGCCCCTCCGACACAGACGATAAGCCGATAGTGGCAGAGAAAAATTAAGCTAACATTAACGCGGCGTCGGTTAGCGCACGCTGACGGAAGAAAAAAGCCAGAATGCGAGCGCCGTCATCATAAACGAGCCGAACAGGTTCAGCGCCACGTTAAGCCCCGCCCAACCAAGGCGGCCCTCCTGCAGCAAAAACACCACTTCAGCGGAGAAGGTCGAGAAGGTCGTCAGGCCGCCGCACAGGCCGGTCGTAATGAGGAGCTTCCACATGGGGTCCAGATGCGTCATGCGGCTGAACCATGCAAGCCCGGCACCAATGATAAATGCCCCTGCGAGGTTAGCGGTAAGCGTCCCGAGAGGAATCGCGTGGTGCGCAGGATTCAGGCGCAAACCGAGCCACCAGCGCAGCACGCTGCCGGTGCCACCGCCGAGAAATACCGCGAGCATAATTTTTAACATGGGACGCTTGTCATGATGTTATTTGAAAGACGAATAGTTTACCGTCAGCAAAGGCATGCTGGCTACCGGAAGGGGAAGTGAAATGAAAGTAGCGGTTGGACAGTTTGCGGTCACGCCTGACGCGCAACAAAATGCACAAACCTGTACAGCGCTGATGGCTAACGCCGCCAGCCAGAATGCCGCGTTGCTGGTGCTGCCGGAGGCGTTGCTGGCGCGCAGTGACAGCGACCCGGATATGTCGGTGAAATCGGCCCAGTCGCTTGACGGCGACTATGTTCTGCGCCTGCGCGAGGAGAGCGCCAGAAACCGCCTGACAACGCTTCTGACGCTGCATATCCCGACCAGTAAGGGCAGGGCGGCCAATACGCTTATCGCGCTGCGTGGCGGCGAGATTATCGCGCAGTATCAGAAGATTCATCTGTATGACGCCTTCGCGATGCAGGAGTCGCGGCTGGTGGACGCCGGCAGTACGCTGCCGCCGTTAATTGAGGTGGAAGGCATGAAGGTCGGGTTGATGACCTGCTACGACTTACGCTTCCCGGAGATGGCGCTGAGCCTGGCGCTTGCGGGCGCTGACGTGCTGGCGTTGCCGGCGGCCTGGGTGCGTGGGCCGCTCAAAGAACATCACTGGACCACGCTGCTCGCGGCCCGGGCCCTGGACACCACCTGTTATATCGTGGCGAGCGGCGAGTGCGGCAACCGCAATATCGGCCAAAGCCGCGTGGTGGACCCGCTTGGCGTGACGATCGCGGCGGCAGGTGAGCGCCCGGAGCTGATTTTCGCTGAGATTTCAGCGACGCGCGTGGCGCAGGTGCGAGAACAGCTGCCAGTGCTCAAAAATCGCCGTTTCGCCGCACCAGAATTATTGTGATGTTTTTTTATCCAGCGCTTGATTCATCTCGTTACAGATTGCTATTGTGTGTCGGGCTTAAATGACCGTTAATAAGTACGGTCTTTGACATCGCCGACTGGCGCCAGATTTTCTAAGAAGGTAAGTATGGGTGAAATTAGTATTACCAAACTGCTCGTGATCGCCGCACTGGTTGTTCTGCTGTTTGGTACCAAAAAACTGCGTACGCTTGGGGGCGACCTGGGTGCCGCGATTAAAGGCTTCAAGAAAGCCATGAACGACGACGAGTCCGGCGCGAAAACGCCTGCGGCGACCGAAGCCCCGGCAGAACGTCTTTCTCACAAAGAATAATTTCTGCCCCTGCGGCATAAAAAAACCGGCTCACAGAGGCCGGTTTTTTTGTGGGCGAAGCCCGATGGTAACAACCTGTTACGCGCTTATTTCACTTCTTCGCCTTTCGCCTGGAGATCGGCATGGTAAGAAGAGCGTACGAACGGGCCACAGGCGGCGTGGGTAAAGCCCATCGCCAGCGCTTCCGCTTTCATCTCTTCAAACTCATCCGGGCTCACATAGCGCTGTACCGGCAGGTGGTGACGGCTCGGCTGCAGGTACTGGCCCAGCGTCAGCATGGTCACGCCGTGGGCGCGCAGATCGCGCATCACGTCGATGATTTCCGCATTGGTCTCGCCAAGGCCAACCATCAGGCCGGATTTGGTCGGGATCTCCGGGTGCGCTTCTTTAAAGCGCTCCAGCAGCTTCAGCGACCAGTTATAGTCCGCGCCTGGACGCACCTGACGATAAAGACGCGGCACGTTTTCCAGGTTGTGGTTAAACACATCCGGCGGCGTGGCGGTCAGGATCTCCAGCGCTTTATCCATACGGCCGCGGAAATCGGGCACCAGCGTCTCGATTTTGATGGTCGGGCTCTTTTCACGGATAGCCGTAATACAGTCGGCAAAGTGCTGAGCGCCGCCGTCACGCAGGTCGTCGCGATCCACAGAGGTGATAACGACGTAGCGCAGCGCCATATCGGCGATGGTTTGCGCCAGCTTCTGCGGCTCGTTGGCATCCGGGGCGACCGGACGGCCGTGCGCCACGTCGCAGAACGGGCAGCGACGGGTGCAGATAGCGCCGAGGATCATAAAGGTCGCGGTGCCATGGTTGAAACACTCCGCAAGGTTCGGGCAGGAGGCCTCTTCACAAACCGAGTGGAGGCCATTCTTGCGCATCGCCGCTTTGATACCCTGAATGCGGGTAGAGTCGGCAGGGAGTTTGATTTTCATCCACTCCGGCTTTCTTAACAAAGCCTCCCGCTCTGTCGCCACATTCTTAACCGGGATAAGGGCCATTTTATCGGCATCGCGGTATTTCACACCGCGTTCCATCACAATGGGTTTACTCATAGCGTGCGTGTTCCAGTTGCGGATAACGAAGGAAAGCGTTTAAATTCAAGCTAATGTTGTATTTATCAACTATTTTTGAATTAACGGCACGCAGTATAACATTACTGCCACACAGAATCAGCCTGAGGGCACCCGAAACGCCGAAGAATTTGTAAAATAGTTGTTATTTTGTGCCCTTAAGCGGTCGCCCATTATGAGGGCGACGCGCCAGCTGAAACGGTGTGATGCGTAAACCCTTCCACAATCGCTTCAATGACATTCTGCACCACGGGATCACGCAGGCTGAATTTATTGTAATGCAATGAAATGTCGATAGTTTCTTTAATAACGACATCGCTTTCCACTTCAATAAGCCCAAAGCTTTCTTTAAATAACGTGAATATTCGTGCGGGCATAAAGCCGATTAAATCGCTGCTGCCGATGATAGAGGCGATCGTCACCATATTGTAACTGCTAAACGAAACGTTTCGATCAGGCAGTAAGGTATTAATCTGCTTACGTACGCCGTTCACCATTCCGCCCGGTAACATGATGAAAGTGTGCTCCCAGGTTTGTAGGTCTTCCGACGTGACCGGCTCGCCGGTACGCGAGCAAGGATGGCCGCGACGACACACCACGGCGACGCGATCTTTAAAGAGCAGGTGGGTGCTGAGAGTACGCGAAGACCATGAGCCGCTGTCGACCACCAGATCGGTCTGGAACTGGCTCAGCTGGGTTTCGGTGTCCTGCAGCGGGATGTTACGGATTTGCAGATGGGGGTTTACCGTGCGGATCTGCTTGTAAATTTGTGGGATCACCAGCGCGCCCAGCGAGGCGGAGGTCGCAATGGTAATGGTGCGCTGTTTTTCGTGCTCACCCTGTAAATCCAGGGCGCCAAGAATAGATTCCAGTCCCTGACTGATATATTCATGCATGTGAGTCGCATAAGCAGTCGGGGTGACCCCTTGCCCTTTGCGAATAAACAACGGATCGGGAAATATCAGTCGCAGTTTCTGAATAGACTGGCTGATGGCCGATGGCGTCAGGTTCAGTACTCTGGCCGCGTTAACGATGCCTTTATGCACGTATACGGCTTCGAAAATCGTCAGCAGGTTTAGATCGATATTTCGCAGAGTCTGGAATATTTGCGGTCTACTGTCATCTTCCTGTTTGGCTGAAGGTTTTTCAGGGGGATGGTTCAATTCCACGCTACGCTCCAACTGTATAGATAAATCAAATAATAGAGAGGTTCTATTTATAATAACTGTGAACAGGTCCCTTAGCCGACAATAAAACGCTCCGGGGATCTTACCCGCATAAAGTGAACAGGACTTTACATGGACGGCATAGGGGCGGGTGGTGTTTTCAGATAAATCCCGCTAATCTTCTCTTGCCGTTAATCCATTGATGAGATTAAGGAAAATCTATTCAGGCGCAGAGAAAATAAATAATCCGTTATGGAATGTAAAGCGGCAAATTGCATATCGATTAAAGGCCGCCACAAGAAGGGCGGCGAACCAAGAAAGTCTTAAGCGCTGATATATTCCGCAGGGGGATTATTAAGTAGCGCTAAAAAGTGATGCACCAGTCGCGGTTGCACCGCTTCAGGGTTTGCGCCAGCAGAAAGGGCGCTCACCTGGGTCATTTCCATGCCGGCGTACCCGCAAGGATTAATACGTAAAAAAGGGCGTAAATCCATATTAATATTGAGTGCAAGCCCGTGAAACGAGCAGCCTTTACGAATACGCAGACCCAATGAGCAGATTTTTTTGCCATCCACATAGACGCCTGGCGCGTCTGGTCGAGGGTAGGCGTTAATATTCCACTCTGCAAGTGTATTGACGACGGTCTGTTCCAGCAAGGTGACCAGCTCACGCACGCCAAGTTTGCGGCGTCTGAGATCTAACATCACATACATGACCTGTTGGCCGGGCCCGTGATAGGTCACCTGGCCGCCGCGATCGCTCTGAATAACCGGAATGTCACCCGGCATCAATACATGTTCTGCCTTGCCGGCCTGCCCCTGCGTAAACACGGGCGTGTGCTCGACCAGCCAGATCTCATCCGGGGTGGTTTCTTCGCGTTCGTCGGTAAACTGATGCATTGCCTGCGAAACGGGTTCATAAGGCTGAAGCCCGAGCTGGCGAACAATGATTTTTTCCTGAAGCAAAACGGCGTCTCCGAAGAGAGAAGGTGCGGGGAGTATATCACGAAGAGAAGTTACCCGGACGTGGCCGGGTAACGGGGATTACAGCACCATACGCACGATCTCGATATTGCCAAGCTCTTCATAGAGCGTTTCCACCTGCTCGATATGCGTCGCATTGATGGTAATCGAAACGGAATGGTAGTTGCCTTTGCTGCTCGGTTTAATCTGCGGCGTGTAGTCGCCGGGAGCATGGCGCTGCACTACCTCGACGACCAGATCGACCAACTCAGGCTTCGCCAGGCCCATTACTTTGTAAGTAAAGGGGGTCGGGAACTCAAGCAGCTCGTTAAGTTTGGTTTTCATGTCAGCTCCAGCGTTACGTCAAAAAATAATAACTCCCGCCGAAGCGGGAGTTGGATTGATGTTTAGTATATGGGGATGAAAGTCAGGCTTTCAAGTGGTCAGCAATTAACCAAACCAGTGGTGGAACATCAGTTTGATGTAATCGATGATACGGCCAAAGAAGTTGCCTTCCTGAATCTCTTCCAGTACGACCAGTGGGCGCTGCTCGATGGTTTTACCGTCCAGCTGGAAATTAATGGTGCCGACCACCTGATTTTTCGCCAGCGGCGCGTGCAGCTCAGAGGTGTTAAGCACATAGCTGGCTTTCAGATCTTTCATGCGGCCACGCGGGATGGTCAGATAGATATCTTTATCAACGCCCAGCGAGGCGCGGTCGTTATCGCCAAACCATGCCGGTTCAGACGCAAACTCTTTGCCCGCTTTCAGCGGATTTACGGTTTCGAAGAAACGGAAGCCCCAGGTCAGCAGTTTTTTGCTTTCAGCTTCGCGGCCTTTAAAGGTGCGACCGCCCATCACGGCAGAGATGAGACGCATCTGGCCTTCGGTGGCAGACGCAACCAGGTTGTAGCCTGCTTTGTCGGTGTGACCGGTTTTGATACCGTCCACATTCAGGCTGTTATCCCACAGCAGACCGTTACGGTTGGTCTGGCGGATGCCGTTGAAGGTAAACTCTTTCTCTCTGTAGATGGAGTACTCGTTCGGCACATCGCGGATCAACGCCTGGCCAATCAGCGCCATGTCGCGCGCAGAACTGTACTGACCATCAGCGTCAAGACCGTGTACGGTCTGGAAATGGGTGTTTTTCAGGCCCAGCGCGGTAACGTAGCTGTTCATCAGGCCCACAAACGCGTCCTGGCTCCCTGCGACGTAGTCGGCCATCGCCACGCAGGCATCGTTGCCGGACTGCAGGTTAATCCCGCGGATCAGCTGGGAAACCGGTACCTGCATGCCAGGCTTCAGGAACATCAGGGATGAGCCTTTGAAGACCGGGTTGCCGGTGGCCCAGGCGTCGTTGCCGATAGTTACCACATCGGACTCTTTAAATTTGCCTGCTTTCATCGCCTGGCCGATGACATAACTGGTCATCATTTTGGTCAGGCTCGCCGGATCGCGGCGCGCGTCAGCATTCTGCTCCGCCAGCACTTTCCCTGAGTTGTAATCGATGAGGATGTAAGCTTCCGCGTCGATCTGCGGCACGCCTGGGATCATCGTTTTGATATTGAGGTCGTCGGCATGGGCGGCGGTGGAAAGGGCTGCGACAGAAAGCACCGTGGTAGCGGCGAGACGCTGCATAAAACGAACGGAGAAAGTGGTCTTCATGGTCTGAACAACGACATCCGTGATGAGTGAAAAAAAGTGCCTTACTATAGCAAATGCCTTATGGGCTGGCATCCGACTTTGCGCATGACTTTGTTAACGGCCTTTACCGTAACTGACAAAGCGGCAGGCCAGCCCGGCCTGCGTTTATTGGGCGACAGTAATGAAAGATTGTACCTGCGCTTCACTCTGCAAACGTTGCTGGAGCGAGGCGGCCTGCGATTTGCTGGCGAACGGGCCTAACTGAACGCGATAGACGGCGCCGTTCTGGCTGACGCGTCCCGGTACGGAAAATTGTTGGCTCAGTTTTTGCTGCCACTGCGCGGCGCGCGCGCTGTCGCTGACGGCGCCGACCTGCACCACATAATTCCCTGCGGCGGTCGTGGAGGCGCTGGCGGCTGGCGCGACGCTGCCCTGCACGGAGCCTGGCGCGGTCACGGGCGCGTTGCGGGTAGCGGGCGCGGCAAGCTGCGCAGGTTCAGCGGCAGGTTGCGCGGGAGCGCTCGCCGCTACAGGCTGCGGCGTCGCGGCAGGCGGTGTGGTGGTTTCCGGCGCTGAACTCTCCAGCACGCCCGAGGCAAGCGTCGTCGGCGCACCTAAGAAGCCGCCGCTTTTTACCGGCGCGCCGGTGGTGTCATCGCTTTGCAGCGTATCATTGCTCACCGGACGGATATCGCCCTGCGGCTCGGTAGGCTGTGGGGCAGAAGAGACGCTGCCGAGGCCGCCGCTTAAATCAGGACGCGCCGGAAGCGCGTATGTTTGTTTCGCGACCGTCGTACAGGCCATGCCAGGCCCGGAGAGCGAGCCGTCCGGCGCGACGATGATAGGATCGATACGCACTTTGGTGTTGTTTGAGGTGTTCAGGCGATCCGCCGCCGCGCGGGAGAGCGAGATAACGCGGTCGTTGCCATACGGGCCGCGATCGTTAATGCGCACGACAATCATGCGGCCGTTGGCGAGGTTAGTAATGCGCGCGTAGCTCGGCACCGGCAGGGTAGGGTGCGCGGCGGTGAGCTGCATCGGGTCGAACGGTTCGCCCGAGGCGGTCAGGTTGCTGTCCGGCTCCGCGTCGTAAATCGCCGCCAGTCCCGCCTGGCTGAAGCGCGAGAGATCCTGAACGATGCTGTAGCGCTTACCGTCGCGCTCATAATCGCTGTTTACGGAAGGATTCAGCTGTTCGTAGCGAGGATCCGCGCCGCTTATCTCAACGACTGGACCGTTGCAGACCGGCTGCTGTGGCGCTACGCTCGCCTGTTGTTGCCCTTCGTTATTCACGCCGCAGGCGGTTAATAATCCTGCGGCGATGCAGACGCCAATCCACTGCTTACGCATTGCGAACCTCTTATACGCTCTTCGACAACATTTTCCTGTGGGTATGGATCGACATTACGATGCCAAACCCTGCCATGAGTACAATCAGGGCGGAGCCCCCGTAGCTAACCAGCGGCAGCGGAACGCCCACCACCGGTAAGATACCACTCACCATACCAATATTCACAAACACATAAACGAACAGAATCAGCATCAGGCCGCCCGCCATGACGCGCCCGAAGGTCGTCTGCGCGCGCGCGGCGATCCACAGCCCGCGCATAATCAGCAGCACATAGAGCGCCAGCAGCACCAGTACGCCCACCAGGCCCAG
This sequence comes from Cronobacter turicensis z3032, assembly GCA_000027065.2. Classification (NCBI taxonomy): domain Bacteria; kingdom Pseudomonadati; phylum Pseudomonadota; class Gammaproteobacteria; order Enterobacterales; family Enterobacteriaceae; genus Cronobacter; species Cronobacter turicensis. Next base: position 1,335,118 of record FN543093.2, read on the forward strand.
CTCTTCGGCAAGTACCGCGAAGATAAAGTCGGTATGGCGTTCGGGCAGGAATTCCAGCTGCGACTGAGTGCCGTGCAGCCAGCCTTTGCCGCGCAGGCCCCCTGAGCCGATGGCGATTTTCGACTGAATAATATGATAGCCCGCGCCGAGCGGATCGCTTTCCGGATCAAGCAGCATCATTACGCGCTGGCGCTGATAATCGTGCATCAGGAAGAACCACAGGATGGGAATAAAGGCCGCGATAAGCACCACCGCGATACCGATCAGACGCCAGCTTAAACCGGAGAGGAACAGCACGAACAGGCCGGAGGCGGCGATGAGAATCGAGGTGCCGAGATCGGGCTGAGCGGCCACCAGCAGCGTCGGCATGAAAATCAGCACCAGCGCGATGCCCGTGTTTTTAAGCGTTGGCGGGCAGACGTCGCGGTTAATAAAGCGCGCCACCATCAGCGGCACGGCGATTTTGGCGATTTCCGAGGGCTGGAAACGCACCACGCCGAGATCGAGCCAGCGCTGCGCCCCTTTAGATATCGCCCCGAAGGCGTCCACCGCCACCAGCAAAATAATACAGATGATATAAAGGTAAGGCGCCCAGCCTTCGTAGACGCGCGGCGGGATCTGCGCCAGCACGATCATAATCACCAGACCCATCATGATCTGGCCTATCTTGCGCTCCATCATGCCGATATCCTGGCCGCTGGCGCTCCAGATAACCATCGCGCTGTAAAAACAGAGCGCCAGGATTATCAGCATCAAGGTTGGGTCGAGGTGAATTTTATCCCACAACGACTTTTTATTCGGATTGTCGGTCATCTTATCGATCCTCCGCCGCCGCTGTGGCGGGGTTTTCCGCCGGCAGTTCGGTGTTATTGTCCCCGAGCATAATGTGGTCGAGGATTTGACGCATGATGGTGCCCACAGCCGGGCCTGCGCCGCCGTTCTCCAGGATCATCGCCACCGCCACTTGCGGGTTATCGTAAGGCGCGAAGGCGGTCATCAGCTTATGGTCGCGCAGACGTTCAGCGATGCGGTGCGCATTATAGGTTTCGTTGGCTTTCAGCCCGAAGACCTGCGCGGTACCGGATTTCGCGGCGATTTTATACGGCGCGCCAGCGAAGTATTTGTGTCCAGTGCCGTTGGCGCGGTTGGCGACGCCATACATGCCGTCTTTAGCGATTTCCCAGTAACCGGAATGAATATCGCCCACTGGCGGCTGTTCCGGCTGTCTCCACGGCACTTTCTGGCCGTTGACGACGGTCGTCATCAGCAGGTGCGGCACTTTCACCACGCCGTCGTTAATCAGGATCATCATGGCTTTGTTCATCTGTACCGGCGTGGCGGTCCAGTAGCCCTGACCGATGCCGACCGGAATGGTATCGCCCTGATACCACGGCTTTTTAAAGCGCTTCATCTTCCATTCGCGCGTCGGCATGTTGCCGGAGCGCTCTTCGGAGAGATCGATACCCGTCAGGCTGCCGTAGCCGAACTTGCGCATCCACTCGGAAAGCCGGTCGATGCCCATGTCGTAAGCGACCTGATAGAAAAAGGTATCCGCAGATTCTTCCAGTGATTTTGTGACGTTAAGCCGCCCGTGGCCCCATTTTTTCCAGTCGCGATAACGCTTCTCGGAGCCTGGCAATTGCCACCAGCCGGGGTCGAACAGCGACGTGTTGCGGTTGATAACCCCCGCGCTTAACGCGGAAACCGCCACATACGGCTTCACGGTTGAGGCTGGCGGGTAGACGCCCTGAGTGGCGCGGTTAATCAGCGGCGTGTTCGGGTCGTTGAGCAGGCCGGAGTAATCTTTGCTGGAGATACCATCCACGAACAGGTTCGGGTTGTAGCTTGGCATCGAGACCATCGCCAGGATGCCGCCGGTACGCGGGTCCGTGACGACCACCGCGGCGCGGCTGCCCTGGAGCAGGGTTTCGATATAGGTCTGAAGCTTCAGGTCGAGCGTCAGATAGATGTCGTGACCCGCCTGCGGCGGCACTTCTTTCAGCTGGCGAATGACGCGTCCGCGGTTGTTAACCTCGACCTCTTCATAACCGGTCTGGCCGTGCAGGACATCTTCGTAGTAGCGCTCAATACCGAGCTTGCCGATATCGTGCGTGGCGGCGTAGTTGGCAAGCTTGCCGTCTTTATCGAGGCGTTCAACGTCTTTATCGTTAATCTTTGAGACGTAGCCAATCACGTGCGTCAGCGCTGCGCCGTAGGGATAGTAGCGCCGCTTATAGCCTTTAACTTCCACGCCGGGGAAGCGGTACTGGTTCACCGCAAAACGCGCCACCTGCACTTCCGTCAGGTTGGTTTTCACGGGAATGGACGTAAAGCGGTGTGAACGCGCGCGTTCTTTCTTAAAGTTCGCAATATCGTCATCGTTAAGATCGACCACAGAGCGCAGCGCCTCCAGCGTATCCTGCACGCTGTCTACCTTTTCAGGCATCATTTCTATCTGGTAGATAGTGCGGTTCAGGGCGAGCGGCGTACCGTTGCGATCGTAGATAATCCCGCGGCTTGGCGGGATAGGCACCAGCTTGATGCGGTTTTCGTTAGAGCGGGTCTGATAGTCGTTAAAACGCAGGATTTGTAAGTGGTAGAGATTGAAGATAAGAATCCCGGTCAGCACCAGGATGCCGGCAAAAGCGACCAGCGCCCGACGCACAAAGAGCGCGGACTCAGCCGTATAATCACGAAAGGAATCCTTGAGTTTCATCCGCTGCTTAACTTACCTGTGGTGATTATTCACGATGATACGGGTGGTTAGTGGTAATACTCCAGGCGCGGTAGAGACTCTCCGCGACAATCACACGTACCAGCGGATGGGGCAGGGTCAGCGTGGAAAGCGACCAGCTCTGTTCGGCCGCCGCTTTGCAGGCATCGGACAGGCCTTCCGGTCCGCCGATAAGCAGGCTGACATCGCGGCCGTCCTGTTTCCAGCGCTCAAGCTCGCGGGCCAGCTGCGGCGTATCCCACGGGCGTCCCGGAATATCCAGCGTCACGATGCGGTTTTTCCCCGCCGCCGCCAGCATCATCTCGCCTTCTTTATCAAGAATGCGTTTGATGTCGGCGTTTTTGCCGCGCTTCCCTGCCGGGATCTCAACGAGCTCGAACGGCATATCTTTGGGGAAGCGGCGCAGATATTCGCTGAAACCTGTCTGCACCCAGTCGGGCATTTTTGTACCAACGGCGACCAGCTGAAGCTTCACGCCTTAACCCCAGAGCTTTTCCAGCTCATACAGGCGACGGCTCTCTTCCTGCATGACGTGCACCATCACATCGCCGAGATCGACGACGATCCAGTCGGCGGCGTTTTCGCCTTCAACACCGAGCGGCATCATGCCCGCCGCGCGGGATTCCTGAACGACATGATCGGCGATAGACATCACGTGACGGCTGGAGGTGCCGGTGCAGATAATCATACAATCTGTAATGCTGGATTTGCCCTTAACATCAATGGCGATAATATCCTGGCCTTTAAGATCGTCAATTTTATCAATGACAAAATCCTGGAGTGCTTTACCCTGCAAGTTTTCCCCCTGGGAATGTGAACCTCAGATGACGCCGGATGCGCCATCGGATAATCGATACGAGTACAGCGCCCGTAATGCGGGCGGGCTGCGCTCAGAAGTGGGCTATCATCCCACCGCAGGCAAGAGTTTGCATCGCCATTTTTGTAAAACAATTTCAGAAAGGCGGCTTGCGGCGGGAAATATCTGGCAGCGGAGGATAACAGTATCGCCCGTTGTGTCAATGCCTGAACCGCAATCGGTTCAGCGCGCGTCAGCAGAAGGACGCCACGGCGCGCGGTTGTTTAACGTCTGCAACTGCGTGAAGCCGTCATAACGCGCTACACGGCTCCATGCCCCTTGCTCCAGCAGGAAATGCCACAGCGAGCGGCCCGGCATATCAAGCAGGCGGGCAATCAGCAAGCTCAGCACGCCCTGATGGCTGACGATAAGGATATTCTCAGCCTCCTGCGGCGCGCTCAGCGTCTCAATAAACGCATCCACCCGCGCGGCAAACGCGGTGAAGCTTTCGCCATTGGTGGGTACGGCGTTTTGCCAGTCTGCGCACCAGGCGCGATAAGCTTCAGGATCTTCCAGCAGTAAATCGCGGTGGTGGCGCATCTCCCAGTCGCCAAAAAACATCTCGTTCAGACGCGGGTCGGTTTCGATGCTTTCATAGCGGCCGTCGAGAACAAGGCGGGCGGTGTGTTGCGCGCGGCCCAGCGCGCTGCACAATACACGGTCAAAAGCCACGTCGCGGAGCATAGTGCCGACCGCCTGCGCCTGCGTGACGCCGACGGGCGTCAGCGCGGTTTCCGCATGGCCGCTGTAGAGGCCTGCGACGTTCGCTTCGGTTTGTCCGTGACGTACCAGCCAGAGTTTCATCGCCTTCTCCTTGCGTTACGGCTGGCGATACAGCGCGTGACGGTGGATATACGCCAGCACCGCGGGCGGCAACAGGTCGTCGCACGGCTGCTGTTGCGCCAGGCGCGCGCGAATATCGGTCGCGGAAATCGGGTAGAGCGGGGTGTCGGCAAGATAGATTTTCCCGGCGGGCTGGCGGTGAAGCTCGTCAACGTGGCGGGCAAGACGGGGTGTTAACCAGCGCTGGTCCTCATCAGTTTTCATCGCCACCGGATAACCCGGACGGCGGCAGACCAGCAGATGACAGCATGCCAGCAACGCTTCGTAGTTGTGCCACGTGCGCAGCGTCAGCAGGGAATCCTGCCCGATGATAAACGCCAGCGGCGCGTCCGGACCCGCTTCACGGCGCAGCTGCGCCATTGTTTCGCTGGTCCATGAGGGGGTGGCGCGTTGCAGTTCCCGGATGTCCAGACGGAACAGCGGGTTACCGGCGATCGCCAGCTCAACCATCGCTTTGCGCTGAAGACTGCTGGCGCCCGGCTGCGGGCGGTGCGGCGGCACATTGTTTGGCAGCATCGTCACCTGCGTCAGTTTTACCTCTCTGGCGAGCGCTTCCACGGCGCGCAGATGGCCGTAATGAATCGGATCAAAGGTGCCGCCATACCAGGCCTGAAGCGCAGGGGGGCTGTCAGTCATCAATAAACACCCCGGCCAGCGCTTTGTGGCACAGCACCAGCGAGAGACTCTCCAGCTCCGGCCAGACGTTCTGGCCGTAATCCTGCTTGAGCGTGATTTCGCACTGCGTCAGCAGACGCACTGCCTGCCAGAGCCTGTCGTCGCTCAGACGGGAGAGCGCCTCGGTAATCAGGGCGCGGCGGTTCTGCCAGACGCGGTGCTGGTCAAACAGCGCGCGCAGCGGCGTGGTTGCCGACTGACGTTTTAGCGTCACCAGCGTCAGCAGTTCGCGCTGCAGGGTGCGCAGCAGAATCACTGGCTCGGCGCCTTCCTGACGTAGCTGTTGAAGAATATGCAGCGCGCGTTTGCTTTTGCCTGCCAGCAGGGCATCGACCCAGTGGAATGGCGTAAAGTGCGCGGCGTCGTTAACTGCCTGTTCAACACGCGGCAGCGTGAGCTTGCCGTCCGGCCAGATAAGCGACAGCCGTTCCAGCGCCTGGGCGAGCGCCAGCAGGTTGCCTTCGTAGCAGTAACAAAGGAGCTGACAGGCGGCGTCGTCAAGTTGCAGATTCATCTGCTTCGCCCGGTTAGCCACCCAGCGCGGCAGTTGCGCCTGCTCCGGCGTCTGGCAGGTTATCTGCACGGCGCGGTCGGCGAGCGCGGTAAACCACGCGGCGTTTTCCTGGGCTTTGGTGAGCTTATTACCGCGCACGATCAGCAGCAGATCGTCATGCAGCAGACTGACCAGCGTGGCGAGTTGTTCGTTGATAGCGGCGTTAGGGCCATTATCCGGTAAGGCCAGCAGCAGCGTCTGACGGCTTGCGAACAGGCTCATCGCCTGACAGAGCGAGAAAATGGCCTGCCAGTCGGTGCTGACATCAATAATAAAGCGGTGATGCTCTTCAAACCCCTGCGCCTGCGCCTGTTGATGAATGGCGTCCTGACTTTCCTGGAGCAGTAACGGATCGTTGCCGAGCACTAAATAAGCCGCGCGCAGCCCTTCGTTGAGCTGCGCGCGGAGTTGTTCAGGGTAAAGCCGTAGCATTACTGAACGGGGAGGGTAGTGGAGACGCGGCCGCTGTCCGGCGTATCAGCGTCGGCAGGTGTCGCGGCAGCCTGCGGCGCATCGCGGTTTTGCGAGACATCGCGCGTATGAACCGCCACCAGCTTACGGATCAGCTGTTCGGCGGCTTTGTCATACATCTCCTGAACGATGATATTACGCTCAGCCGTTTTCGCCAGCGCCGTTAGCGGGTTATCAAAGAACGAGCGGTATACGCGGGCGTCAATCGGGTAGATTTCATGTCCCGGGATCAGCACGGTGGCGTTAACCGTCATCACCATCTGATACTCCGCGGTACGACCGTTCTGGAAGACCGACGCGGTATCCTGGGAAATAGACGAGCGGCCAATACGCAGCGACGGTACGTCCTGACGAAGCGAGCTCGCCTCGACAATCTCGACGCCGTTCAGACGCAATTGCTTACGCACCGCACGCGTTAGCGGACCGTTCGGATCGCCGGAAATAAGAATCAATGTATGCATTTGCTCCGGCACCTGCGTGGTATTGCGCAGATGCCAGCCACAACCGGCGGTGAGCATCACCGCCAGGCCTACAAACAGAGTAATCAGATGTCGCACGCTTCCTCCTGCGCTTAGCCCACAACCAGGTTAAGCAGTTTACCCGGTACGTAAATCACTTTACGCACGGTGACGCCGGCGAGGTATTTCGCCACCAGATGTTCCTGAGCGGCGCGCTCGCGCACCTGCTCTTCGGTCGCGTCAGCCGCCACGGTGATTTTACCGCGCACTTTACCGTTAACCTGAACGACGACCAGCGTAGTGTCTTCCACCATCGCGCTTTCGTCAGCCTGCGGCCACGGCGCGTTGTCGATGTCGCCTTCGCCTTTCAGTTCCTGCCACAGCGTAAAGCTGACGTGCGGGGTGAACGGGTTGAGCATCCGCACCACGGCCAGCAGCGCTTCACGCATTAAGGCGCGATCCTGCTCGCCTTCCTGCGGCGCTTTCGCCAGTTTGTTCATCAGTTCCATGATGGCGGCGATAGCGGTGTTGAAGGTCTGACGGCGGCCAATATCATCGGATACTTTCGCGATGGTTTTATGAACGTCGCGACGCAGCGCTTTCTGATCGTCATTCAGCGCATCGACATTCAGCGCCGGCGCGTCGCCGAGCGCGGTGTGCTCGTACACCAGACGCCAGACGCGTTTCAGGAAGCGGTTTGCGCCTTCCACGCCGGACTCCTGCCATTCAAGCGTCATATCCGCCGGAGAGGCGAACATCATGAACAGACGCACGGTGTCGGCGCCGTAACGCTCAACCATTTCCTGCGGATCGATGCCGTTGTTTTTGGACTTCGACATCTTGCTCATGCCGGTGTAGACCAGCTCATGGCCTGCGGCGTCGCTCGCTTTCACGATGCGGCCTTTCTCGTCGCGCTCGACGATGGCGTCTTTCGGGGAGACCCAGTTGCGTTCGCCGTTCTGGCCCACGTAGTAGAACGCGTCTGCCAGCACCATACCCTGACACAGAAGCTGTTTCGCTGGCTCGTCAGAGTTCACCATGCCCGCGTCGCGCATCAGTTTGTGGAAGAAGCGGAAGTAGAGCAGGTGCATGATGGCGTGCTCGATGCCGCCGATATAAATATCGACCGGCAGCCAGTAGTTGGCGGCTTTCTCATCCAGCATACCTTCTTTGTACTGCGGGCAGGTGTAGCGGGCGTAGTACCAGGAGGACTCCATAAAGGTGTCGAAGGTGTCCGTTTCACGCAGCGCGGGCTGGCCGTTAACGGTGGTTTTCGCCCACTCCGGGTCTGCTTTGATCGGGCTGGTGATACCGTCCATGACCACATCTTCCGGCAGGATCACCGGCAGTTGATCGGCAGGCGTCGGCATAACGGTGCCGTCTTCCAGGGTCACCATCGGGATCGGCGCGCCCCAGTAACGCTGACGGGATACGCCCCAGTCGCGCAGGCGGTAGTTCACTTTACGTTCGCCAACGCCTTTGGCGGCGAGTCTATCGGCAATCGCGTTAAAGGCCGCCTCGAAGTCCAGGCCGTCAAATTCGCCGGAGTTAAACAGCACGCCTTTTTCAGTGAGCGCTTGTTCGCTCAGATCAGGCTCGGTGCCTTCTGCGGTCAGGATAACGGGCTTAATCTGCAGGCTGTATTTGGTTGCGAATTCGTAGTCGCGCTGGTCGTGGCCCGGAACGGCCATGACGGCGCCGGTGCCATATTCCATCAGCACGAAGTTGGCAGCCCATACCGGAATAGCTTCGCCGGTCAGCGGGTGAATCGCTTTAATGCCCGTGTCGACGCCTTTCTTCTCCATGGTCGCCATATCGGCTTCGGCGACTTTGGTGTTGCGGCATTCGGCGATGAAATCGCCCAGCGCCGGGTTAGCGGCCGCCGCGGCCTGCGCCAGCGGGTGACCCGCCGCAACGGCCAGATAGGTGACGCCCATAAAGGTGTCCGGACGAGTGGTGTACACCGTCAGCTTTTCGTCGCTGTTCTGGACGTCGAAGGTGATTTCCACGCCTTCGGAGCGGCCAATCCAGTTGCGCTGCATGGTTTTAACGGTATCCGGCCACTGGTCGAGCTTATCCAGATCGTTTAACAGCTCGTCGGCATAGGCGGTGATTTTAATGAACCACTGCGGGATCTCTTTGCGCTCGACTTTGGTGTCGCAGCGCCAGCAGCAGCCGTCGATAACCTGTTCGTTGGCCAGCACGGTCTGGTCGTTCGGGCACCAGTTCACCGCGGACGTTTTCTTGTACACCAGCCCTTTTTTGTAGAGCTCGGTGAAGAATTGCTGTTCCCAGCGATAGTATTCCGGGGTGCAGGTCGCCAGCTCGCGGCTCCAGTCATAGCCAAAGCCCAGCATTTTGAGCTGGTTCTTCATGTAGTTGATGTTGTCGTACGTCCACGGCGCCGGCGCGGTGTTGTTTTTCACCGCGGCCCCTTCCGCCGGCAGGCCGAAGGCGTCCCAGCCGATAGGCTGCAGCACGTTTTTACCCAGCATACGCTGGTAGCGCGCGATCACATCGCCGATGGTGTAGTTACGAACGTGGCCCATGTGTAGTCGGCCAGAAGGATAGGGAAGCATCGACAGGCAGTAATACTTCTCTTTGCTCTCGTCTTCGGTCACTTCAAACGTGCGCTTCTCTTCCCAGTGAAGCTGTACTTTGGATTCTATCTCTTCCGGGCGATATTGCTCTTGCATGGCAGCCAGTAGTCCTGTTTTCAATACAGCTACAAATGTAGCCTTAACGTGTGTTATTTCAGATCCGCATAGCATAGCCGATTCGACCGCTGCACAACAGCCTTTCAGCCGAGGGGGCGCGAATAAGGAAATGCGTGGTTTTACACGGCCCTGTGCGCTGGCTGGCAAAGCGCACAGGGATTAACGACTACAATAAGAAGAGGTTACCCATCCAGGAGGAAAAGGCGATGAACAAGGTTGCGCAATATTACCGTGAACTGGTGACCTCGCTCACCGAACGCATACGCAACGGGGAGCGGGATATCGATGCGCTGGTGGAGAGTGCGAGACAGCACATTGCCCGCACCGGCGAGCTCACCCGGACGGAAGAAGAAGAAGTGACCCGCGCGGTGCGACGCGATCTGGAAGAGTTCGCGCGCAGCTATAAAGAAAGCCAGGATGAACTGACGGACAGCGTCTTTTTACGGGTAATCAAAGAGAGCGTCTGGCAGGAGCTGGCGGATATCACCGATAAAACTCAGCTGGAGTGGCGCGAAGTGTTCCAGGATCTTAACCATCACGGCGTGTATCACAGCGGCGAGGTGGTGGGTCTTGGCAATCTGGTGTGTGAAAACTGCCATCATCATCTGGCCTTTTACACGCCGGAAGTGCTACCGGTCTGCCCCAAATGCGGCCATAACCAGTTCCAGCGTCGGCCGTTCGAGCCTTAATAAAACAATGCGCGGGCCGAAGCCCGCGCTGTTGTCGTTCGGTTTTAGTGGAGGATTTTGGCGAGGAAGTCTTTCGCGCGTTCCGATTTCGGGTTAGCGAAGAACTCTTCTTTCGGCGAGTCTTCCACAATCTTGCCTTCGTCCATAAAAATAACGCGATGCGCCACTTTACGCGCAAAGCCCATCTCATGCGTGACCACCATCATGGTCATCCCTTCTTGCGCCAGCTCGACCATCACGTCCAGCACCTCATTGATCATTTCTGGATCAAGCGCCGAGGTGGGTTCGTCGAACAGCATCGCGACCGGATCCATGCAGAGTGCGCGGGCAATCGCCACACGCTGCTGCTGGCCGCCGGAGAGCTGCGACGGAAATTTATTGGCATGCGCGGACAGCCCGACGCGCTCCAGCAGCTTCAGGCCTTTTTCACGGGCCGCCGCTTTATCGCGCTTAAGTACTTTGATCTGCGCGAGCGTCAGGTTTTCAATAATGGACAGATGCGGGAACAGCTCGAAATGCTGGAACACCATGCCGACGTGGGAGCGCAACTGTGCCAGATTGGTTTTTTTGTCGTTAACCCTGGTACCGTTGACGACGATCTCGCCCTGCTGAACAGGTTCAAGGCCGTTGACAGTTTTAATCAGCGTCGATTTGCCGGAGCCGGAAGGGCCGCACACCACCACGACTTCGCCTTTTTTCACGGTCGTGGAGCAGTCGGTAAGCACCTGAAAGTGACCATACCATTTTGAAACGTTTTTCAGGGTAATCATTATACAGTCCTTTTCTTCAGCCAGCTGACCAACAGCGATGCACTTAAACTAATGACAAAGTAAACGGCGCCTGCAAACAGGATCATCTCAACCTGCGTGCCGTCGCGCTCGCCGATGGTGGACGCGGTGCGGAAGAAATCCGCAAGGCTCAGCACATAAACGAGCGAGGTATCCTGGAACAGCACGATGCCCTGGGTGAGTAGCAGCGGCACCATCGCGCGAAACGCCTGCGGCAGGATAATCAGCTTCATGGATTGCCAGTGCGTCATCCCGAGCGCCAGCGCGGCGCTCGACTGACCGCGTGAGATGCTCTGAATACCGGCGCGGATAATTTCCGAATAATAGGCGGCTTCAAACATCGAGAACGCCACCATCGCGGAAATCAAACGGATGTCGGTTTTCGGCGAGATCCCCAGTACATCCTGCAAAATCCCCGGCACAATCAGGTAGAACCACAGCAGCACCATGACTAGCGGAATAGAGCGAAACACGTTGACATAAGCGGTAGCAAACCAGGCAAACGGTTTAAACGCGGAAAGCCGCATCACAGCCAGCAGCGTGCCCCAGACGATACCGAAGATGACGGCGGTAACGGTGATTTTTAAGGTGATCACCAGCCCTGCCAGCAGATAAGGCATGGAGGGGACAATCGATCCCCAGTCAAATTCGTACATTATTTGCTCCCCATATTGCCCGGCAGGCGAACTTTACGTTCCACCAGATTCATCACTACCATGATGACCGTGTTGATAAACACATAGGCAAGGGTGATGGCCGTAAAAGATTCCCAGGCGTGAGCGGAGTAGTCGAGCAGTTTGCCTGCCTGCGCCGCCATATCCACCAGACCGATGGTTGAGGCGATGGCCGAGTTTTTCACCAGGTTCATCATCTCGGAGGTCATCGGCGGCACAATTACGCGGTAGGCGTTGGGCAGCAGTACGTAGCGATAGGTTTGCGGCAGCGTCAGCCCCATCGCAAGGCCGGCGTTTTTCTGGCCGCGCGGCAGCGACTGTATCGCGGCGCGCACCTGTTCACACACGCGAGCGGCGGTAAATAGCCCGAGGCAGATCATCGAGGAGAGGAAGAACTGCACGTTAGGATCGAGCTCCGCTTTAAACCACATGCCGAGATCTTCCGGCAGCAGTTCCGGCACCACCAGATACCAGGTGAAGAACTGAACGATCAGCGGAACGTTGCGGAAAAGCTCGACGTAGCAGGTACCAAGGGCGGAGAGAAAACGGTTAGGCACGGTGCGCAGGATGCCAAACAGGGAACCGACCAGGAACGCGATTATCCAGGCGCTTATCGACAGCGCGACGGTCACCTGGAAGCCACTCCATAGCCAGCCTAAATAGGTGGTGTTGCCGAACGGCGCATCCTGCAGAAAGATGCCCCAGTTCCAGTCTATAGACATAACGTACTCCGAAAAAAAAGAAGGGTAGCAGCGCTACCCCCTAAGATTGATGAGAAGCCTCTCTGTTCGCGTCGGTTGGGGAACGGCCAACCGGCGTATAGTCTGTCCGGGCTTGCTTCTTCAATCATGAGGGCAGGGTGACCCGCCCCTTAATGGTTGTAATTAGTTAAGCGCTTTATCGTTAGGCTCTTTGAACAGGGCTTTCATGTCGTCGGAAAGCTCAAAGTTCAGGTTAAGATTTTTCGGCGGAATCGGGTTTTTAAACCACTTATCAAACCATTTCGCCGCTTCGCCGGAGGTCTGCGCCTGGGCGATAGTATCGTCTACCAGTTTTTTGAATGACTCGTCGCCTTTACGCAACATGCAGCCGTAGGCTTCTTTGGATTGCGGCGTGCCGACGATTTCCCAGTTATCCTGTTTCTTCGCTTTCGCACGTTCGCCCGCCAGCAGGGCGTCATCCATCATAAACGCCACCGCTCGGCCGCTTTCCAGCGTGCGGAAGGAGTCGCCGTGATCTTTGGCGCTGATGATACGCATATCCATTTTCTTCTCGTCGTTAAGCTTATGCAGCAACACTTCCGAAGTGGTGCCGGAGGTCACGACGACCGCCTTGCCTTTCAGGTCCGGGAAATCTTTAATCGGCCCGCCTTTTTTCACCAGCAGGCGGGTGCCCACGACGAAAATGGTGTCAGAGAACGCGGCCTGTTTCTGGCGCTCCAGGTTATTGGTGGTGGAGCCGCATTCGAAATCAAAGGTGCCGTTTTGCAGCAGCGGGATGCGGTTCTGCGACGTAATCGGGATCATTTTGACCTGTAAATCCGGCTTGTTGAGCTGTTTCTTCACGGCTTCAACGATAGCGTTGGAGTAATCCTGCGAATAGCCGACCACTTTTTGCTGGTTGTCGTAATAGGAGAAAGGAACTGAGGATTCGCGATGGCCGACGACGATAACGCCGTTAGCTTTGATTTTATCCAGCGTGCTTTGACCGCCGCTTGCGTCTTCCGCATGGGCCAGACCTGCGCTCAGACCCATTACCAGCATTGCTGCGGTCAGTTTACGTAACTGCATATCCAACTCCTTTATCGCGGCGCCAGAAACGCCATTGATACCCAATTGTGAATGTGTGTTGTTATATCCTGCCGTCCCGCCAGCAGCGTTAGTACCGTGTTGGTACCATTTAGCCTGGCTGGATGTAAATAATTTGCTGTGAATTTGTTTATTTTTGCGAAGCGCGCCGCACCAATTAGAGGCAAAAATGCGGTGTTGCACTAAAGTGGTGCCGCAAAAGATCGCTGCTGGTGCATATAACACGCCTGCCTCGCCCGATAAGGCGTTTCAGCTAAATCATTGGATTAACTAAAGCAAATCGTGTGCCAGAAAAGAAAAAGGCCAGCATAGCTGACCTTTTTAGCAGGGATGTTACGGCAAGTTATGAACGTCTGCGCCTGCCGAGGCTCATCAGCACAGAGACAAAACCACCCAGCGCGACGATTATCCAGATTGTGGCATTGCCAAAGCGGGCATACGGCGTAAGCCCGCTGGTGGGCGTGACGGCGGCGTTTAACACCTCGCGAGTGAACTGCGGGATAATCGCCTGAACGTTGCCGTTGGCATCAATGACGGCCGTAACGCCGTTATTGGTGCTGCGCAGCAGCGGACGCGCCAGCTCCAGCGCACGCATGCGCGCCATCTGGAAATGCTGCCACGGGCCGATAGAGTGGCCGAACCAGGCGTCGTTCGAGATAGTCAGCAGGAAGTCGGTATCCGGGCGGAAGTTATCGCGCACCTGTTCGCCCAGAATGATTTCATAGCAGATAGCCGCCGTGAGCTTCATGCCATGCGCCTGTAACTGCGGTTGCATATACGGACCGCGGCTGAAAGAAGACATCGGCAGGTCGAAGAACGGCGCCAGCGGACGCAGAATCGATTCCAGCGGCACAAACTCGCCAAACGGCACCAGATGGTTTTTATGGTAGCGATTGGCGGAGTTGTAGCTATATGGCGTACTGGCGCCGAGCGTAATAATGGTGTTGTACGTGTCGTAACGGTTTTTCTCGTTAAGACGCGCATCCACCACGCCTGTTATCAGCGTCGCGTCGCTATCGCGCAGCACGGTGTCGAGATCGTGCAGGAACTGCTGCTGGTTGCTCTCTAAATCGGGGATGGCGGATTCCGGCCAGATAACCAGCCCGGCTTTACCGAGCTGCTCACGCGTGGCGTTAAGATAAATACGCAGCGTATTCATCAGCTCGCGCTCATCCCACTTCATCGACTGCGGAATATTGCCCTGCACCAGGGCGACGTTTATCGCGCGTTCGGCATGCGGCTGATACCACTGGATATAGCGCAGCGGGAAGGGCAGTGCGAACAGCACGAGCGCGCAGACGGCGGGTTTCCAGGCGCGATGCGCCATCGCCAGTACCAGCAGGCCGCTGACAGCCATCAGTAAGAAGGTGATGGCTTCAACGCCCATGACCGGCGCCAGGCCTTTCAGCGGGCCATCAATCTGGCTGTAGCCAAATTGGAGCCACGGGAAGCCTGTCAGCACCCAGCCGCGTAAAAACTCGGTCAGATGCCAGACGACCGGCGCGGCGACGGCCATGCGCAGCCAGCTGGTTTTCGGCCACAGACGCGCCAGCACGCCAGCGAACAGACCGGTATAAAGCGACAGATACGCGGCGAGGAGAATCACCAGCGCCACGTTAACCGGCCCAGGCATTCCGCCGAACTGGGCGATGCTGACATAGACCCAGTTCACGCCGCTGCCGAAAAGACCAAGCCCCCAGAAGAAGCCAATCCCGGCGCTTTGCATCGGGCGACGGTTAAGGGTAAGCCCCTGCAGGCCCATCAGTGAAACGAGGGCGGCGGGCCAGAAATCGTAAGGGGAAAAGGCCAGCGTTCCGCTGGCACCGAAAAGCAGCGCCAGCAGCAGACGCACGCGCTGGCGTTCAATCATTGAGGCAAGAGCCATTCCATTAGTCTTCCAGTTTAGGCTGCGGCGAGTTTTCCGGCATTCTGACGTGGACCTGGATAATACGACGGCTGTCCGCCATGGCAACTTTAAACTGGTAACCATCAATGTCGATGGTTTCTCCGCGCGCAGGCAGGTGTCCGAATGCCTGCATCACCAGACCGCCGATGGTATCGACTTCTTCATCGCTGAACTGGGTGCCGAAGGTGTCGTTAAAATCTTCAATGGACGCCAGCGCACGCACGGTCCAGGTGTGGCGGCTGAGCTGACGGAAATCGATATCTTCTTCGTCGTCGTATTCATCTTCGATTTCGCCGACGATGAGCTCCAGAATATCTTCGATAGTCACGAGCCCGGATACGCCGCCGAATTCGTCAATCACGATAGCCATGTGATAACGCTGGGAGCGGAACTCTTTCAGCATCCGGTCAACCCGTTTGCTTTCCGGCACGACAACCGCCGGGCGCAGCACTTTATCCATGCTGAAGGCTTCGGCATCGCTGCGCATAAAAGGCAGCAGATCCTTGGCCATCAAAATCCCTTCAATGTGATCTTTATCTTCGCTGATCACCGGAAAACGCGAATGCGCCGATTCGATAATGACGTCGAGACATTCATCGATGCTTTGGTTGCGTTTCAGGGTGACCATCTGAGAGCGGGGGATCATGATGTCGCGGACGCGCTGGTCGGCAATATCCATTACCCCTTCGAGCATGTCGCGCGTATCCTGGTCGATAAGCTCGTTTTGCTCGGAATCACGGATAAGCTCAAGCAGTTCGTCACGGTTTTTCGGTTCACCGTGGAACAGCTGGCTTAAGAGGAGGGAGAAAAATCCCTTTTTATTAAGTGAGTCGCTACTGTGTGAGTTGTCGTCGCTCATGGCGTTAGTTCAGGGTTCTCATGTTGGTTGATGTATCGCTCGCGGCGGAAAAGGCACGCCGCGGCGGTAGAAATCACTGGCGGCAACGGAGCGCCGCACAGATTACGCTTTCTCGGCAATGTACGGATCGTCAAAGCCCAGGGCAAGCATTATCTCGGTTTCGATGCCTTCCATCTCTTCGGCTTCGTCATCCTCGATATGGTCATAACCCAAAAGATGCAGGCTGCCATGCACCACCATGTGCGCCCAGTGGGCTGCCAACGGCTTTTCCTGTTCACGCGCTTCGCGCTCCACCACCTGACGACAGATGATCAGATCGCCAAGCAGCGGCATCTCGATGCCAGGCGGCGCTTCGAACGGGAACGACAGCACGTTGGTGGGTTTGTCCATACCACGATAAGTCAGATTTAAGTCATGACTTTCCGCTTCATCCACCAGACGCACCGTGACTTCTGATTCTTCCTGAAATTGCGGCACGACGGCATTCAGCCATGTCTGAAACTGCGCCTCGTCCGGCAAACCGGAGGTGTCTTCGCAGGCCACCTGCAAATCAAGGATAACCTGGCTCATTTACTCTCCTGCGCGCCAGCGGCCAGCGCCTGGGCTTCACGTTTACGTTCTGCGGCCTGTTCGGCTTTCCGTTTCTGGTCAGCTTCTTCCCAGGCTTCATAGGCGGTAACGATACGCGCAACCACCGGGTGACGCACCACGTCTTCGCTGTGGAAGAAGTTAAAGCTGATCTCTTCGACTTCCGAGAGCACTTCAATGGCGTGGCGCAGACCAGATTTCAGGTTTCTTGGCAGGTCAATCTGCGTGACGTCGCCTGTGATAACCGCTTTAGAGTTAAAGCCAATGCGGGTCAGGAACATCTTCATCTGTTCGATGGTGGTGTTCTGGCTCTCATCCAGAATGATGAATGCATCGTTAAGCGTGCGGCCGCGCATATATGCCAGCGGCGCGACTTCAATCACGTTGCGCTCCATGAGCTTTTCCACGCGCTCGAAGCCGAGCATCTCAAACAGCGCGTCATACAGCGGGCGCAGGTATGGGTCGACTTTCTGGCTGAGATCGCCTGGCAGGAAGCCCAGTTTTTCACCGGCTTCCACCGCCGGACGCGTCAGCAGAATACGACGGATCTCCTGGCGCTCCAGCGCGTCCACGGCGGCCGCAACCGCGAGATACGTTTTACCCGTACCGGCAGGGCCAATACCGAAGGTGATATCGTGGTCGAGAATATTCGCGATGTACTGCGCCTGGTTTGGCGTGCGCGGTTTAATCACGCCGCGTTTGGTCTTGATATTGACCGCTTTGCCGTACTCCGGCACGCTTTCGGCGCTCTGTTCCAGCACGCGAAATTCTTTAATGGCCAGATGAATTTGTTCCGGCTCGATCTCTTTGATTTCGCCGCGCATTGGCGCGGTATCGACGTAAAGGTTACGCAGAATATCCGCCGCCGCGCTGACGCAAAGGGTGCGACCGGTTAGTTTAAAGTGGTTGTCGCGACGGGCGATTTCGATACCGAGGCGGCGTTCAAGCTGTTTGATGTTGTCATCAAAGGGTCCACAGAGGCTAAGCAGACGAGCGTTGTCTGCCGGTTCCAGCGTAAATTCACGAGTTTCGATATTCAAACTTGTCCTCTTGGTCACTCAGGGCCAGTTAAGGTGAATAAAAATGCCTGCTGATTTTCTCAGGGCCTGAGAGAAATTATTCACGGCGAGGGAAAAAGGCGCAAGCGACAACCCGGATATTTGGGTGACGCCTTCAGAATACAAGCACGGATGGTGTAAAAATAAGCGTATGCCGCGCCGGGGCGGCATACGTGAGAGAGCAGATTATGGCTGGAAAATCCCGACGCCGAGTTCGTTTTCTTTACGGGTGCGGGCGATAATCGATTCTGGTGATTCCACCACGCGCAGGCCCATCTCTTCCTCGGTGCGGATAACCTTACCGCGCAGCGAGTTTGGGAACACTTCGGTGATTTCCACATCGACAAATTTACCGACCATCTCCGGCGCGCCTTCGAAGTTCACCACGCGGTTGTTTTCGGTGCGCCCCGAAAGCTCCATGATGCTCTTACGCGACGTGCCTTCCACCAGAATGCGCTGGGTGGTGCCGAGCATACGGCGGCTCCAGGCCATCGCCTGCTGGTTGATGCGCTCCTGAAGGATATACAGACGCTGCTTTTTCTCTTCTTCCGGCACGTCGTCCACCATATCGGCGGCAGGGGTGCCTGGACGGGCGGAGAAAATAAAGCTGTAGCTCATGTCGAAATTCACGTCGGCAATCAGCTTCATGGTCTGCTCGAAATCCTGCTGGGTTTCGCCAGGGAAGCCGACGATGAAATCGGAGCTAATCTGGATATCCGGACGCGCGGCGCGCAGCTTGCGGATAATGGCTTTATATTCCAGCGCCGTGTGGGTGCGTCCCATCATGTTCAGCACGCGGTCGGAGCCGCTCTGTACCGGCAGATGCAGGAAGCTCACCAGCTCCGGCGTGTCGCGATAGACTTCGATGATGTCATCGGTAAATTCGATCGGGTGGCTGGTGGTGAAGCGGATGCGGTCGATGCCGTCAATCGCCGCGACCAGACGCAGCAGGTCGGCGAACGTGCCGGTAGTGCCGTCATAGTTTTCACCGCGCCAGGCGTTCACGTTCTGCCCCAGCAGGTTAACTTCACGCACGCCCTGGGCGGCGAGCTGCGCGATCTCCAGTACGATGTCATCGCCCGGACGACTGACCTCTTCACCGCGGGTATACGGAACCACGCAATAGGTGCAGTATTTGTTGCAGCCTTCCATAATGGAAACGAATGCCGTCGGGCCATCCGCGCGCGGTTCAGGCAGACGATCGAATTTTTCGATTTCCGGGAAGCTGATGTCCACGACCGGGCTGCGGGTGCCTTTCACCTGATTGATCATTTCCGGCAGGCGGTGCAGGGTCTGAGGCCCGAAAATGATGTCGACGTAGCGGGCACGATCGCGAATATGGTCACCTTCCTGGGACGCCACACAGCCGCCCACGCCGATAATCACATCCGGGTTCTTTTCCTTTAACGTTTTCCAGCGACCTAACTGATGGAAAACCTTCTCCTGTGCCTTCTCGCGGATCGAGCAGGTATTCAGCAGCAGAATATCTGCTTCTTCCGCCACGTCGGTCAGCGTAAAGCCGTGCGTGGTTTCCAGCAGATCGGCCATCTTCGATGAATCGTACTCGTTCATCTGACAGCCCCAGGTTTTAATATGGAGTTTTTTTGTCATTGACTTGCCATTGCTCAGTTAAAGCCACTCATTTTGGCCGCGTATTGTAATGCTTTGACGGGTTCGTGACCAGTGGCGAGGCAAAGACGTCAGGCGGCGAAAAATCCGGTAAACTGAAGGGAGATTGCTTAAGGATAAAATGACCATGACAAATCAACCTATTGAAGTCGCCGTCGTCGGCGGTGGCATGGTAGGCGCCGCCGCCGCGCTTGGCCTTGCGCAAAATGGTTTTCGGGTGGCCGTCGTGGAGCATGCCGCGCCGCCGCCGTTTTCGCCGCAAAACCCGCCGGACGTGCGGATCTCCTCGATCAGCTGCGCGTCAGTGGATCTGCTGCGCGGACTGGGTGTCTGGCAACGCGTGCTGGAGATGCGCGCGCATCCTTATCGCCGCCTCGAAACCTGGGAGTGGAACGAAGCGCGGGTTGAGTTCAGCGCTGATGAACTGCAACTGCCCGAACTTGGTTATATGGTGGAAAACAGCGTGCTGCAACGCGCGCTGTGGGAGGCGCTGGAGGCGCATCCGGCGGTCACGTTGCTGTGTCCGGCGACGCTCACGCAAATGATGCCATCGCAAAATGGCCACGAGCTGAAGTTCGATAATGGCGACACGGTGCAGGCGCGTCTGGTTGTCGGTGCGGACGGCGCGAGTTCGCAGGTACGCAAATGGGCAGGCATCGGCGTTAACGCCTGGCAGTATCAGCAGTCATGCCTGCTTATCAGCGTGGAATGCGAGCAGCCGCCCGGCGACAGCACCTGGCAGCACTTCACCCCCAACGGGCCGCATGCGTTTTTGCCGCTCTTTGATAACCGGGCGTCGCTGGTCTGGTATGACCGTCCGGCGCGCGTCCGTCAGCTTCAGGCGATGAACATGACGCAGCTCGGCCATGAAATCGCGGCGGCGTTTCCGGCCCGGCTTGGCCGCGTGACGCCAGTCGCCTGTGGCGCGTTTCCGCTGGTGCGCCGTCATGCGCTGCGTTATGTGTCGCCAGGCGTCGCGCTGATTGGCGATGCCGCGCATACCATTCATCCGCTGGCGGGGCTGGGGGTCAATCTCGGCTATCGCGATGTCGATGCGCTGCTGAAGGTGGTGATCGATGCGCGCAATGCAGCGGAAGACTGGGCCTCTGGCGCGGTACTGAAGCGCTATCAGCGCCGCCGCATGCCGGATAACCTGCTGATGCAAAGTGGTATGGATCTCTTCCATGCGGGGTTTACCGCGAAAATGAAACCGCTGCGCGTGCTGCGCAATTTAGGGCTGATCGCCGCCCAGCGCTCAGGCATTTTGAAGCGTCAGGCGCTGCGGTATGCGCTCGGATTATAACGACTTAGTTACAACATGCTCATTAATCTGTACAAAAGAGATGACCGGCATGTTTGCGTCGTTATCGCTTTGCACCGGTTAGTGTGTTCAGAGCAGAGAAAAGGCCCGCCTGTGCGGGCCTTTTTACTGGGCGCGACCGGACTAAATAGCAAAGCGTACTTCGCAACACGGTATAAAAGAGGGAAGGATGGGAGCAGAAAAGAAAAAAGCCTGCAAAAGCAGGCTTTTAAAGAGTGGCTGGGGTACGAGGATTCGAACCTCGGAATGGTGGAATCAGAATCCACTGCCTTACCGCTTGGCGATACCCCAACAAATGTTGGTGCTGAATTGTCAGTTAAAGGAAGAAACAAAGAACCTTTAACCTGTGCGTTTAGCTTCTTGCCAACCGCTTCTTCAAAGTGGCTGGGGTGCAGGGATTCGAACCCCGGATGGCGGAATCAGAATCCGCTGCCTTACCGCTTGGCGACACCCCAAGAAACTCTTGCGAAGTTTACTTCGCGCATCCCGCATTAAAAATGCAAGACGCTTTAAATATGGTGGCTACGACGGGAATCGAACCTGTGACCCCAGCATTATGAGTGCTGTGCTCTAACCAGCTGAGCTACGTAGCCAAGTTTTACTGCTTTACCAGTTATAACGACTGGCTGGGGTACCTGGATTCGAACCAGGGGATGCCGGTATCAAAAACCGGTGCCTTACCGCTTGGCGATACCCCAACGACCACTGCGTGATACGCAAAAGTCGAAGAAATATGGCTGGGGTACCTGGATTCGAACCAGGGAATGCCGGTATCAAAAACCGGTGCCTTACCGCTTGGCGATACCCCATCCGTGCAACGCAATTACGAAGTGGTGCGGGAGGCGAGACTTGAACTCGCACACCTTGCGGCGCCAGAACCTAAATCTGGTGCGTCTACCAATTTCGCCACTCCCGCAAAAAAGATGGTGGCTACGACGGGAATCGAACCTGTGACCCCATCATTATGAGTGATGTGCTCTAACCAGCTGAGCTACGTAGCCATCTTTTTTCGCGTTACCTTATCGGCGTTGCGGGGCGCATTATGCGTATTGGGCCTGGAAGCGTCAACACCTTTTTTGGCGAAAATCGACGTAAAGTGACTGTTTGACTAGCTTGCGAACAGCTTGATGCAATATTCGTCGATTCCAGGCGAATTATCCCCTAATTCAACAGAAACAACGGTACTGTCTGCGCTTCTTTGCGCCAATAAAAAACGGGCCCGCAGGCCCGTTGTCTGTTTTCTGGCGTTGCTTATTTATAGGCAGACTGGTGTACGCCCACCGCACGGCCTGACGGATCGTTCATGGTTTTAAACGCTTCGTCCCATTCGATAGCTTTCGCGGAAGAGCAGGCGACGGACGGCCCGCCAGGCACGCACTCCGCCGCACTCGGCACCGGGAACAACTCTTCGAAGATCTCGCGGTAGAGATACGCTTCTTTCGACGCTGGCGTGTTATACGGGAAGCGGAAGCGCGCGGTTTCCAGCTGCTGATCGGAAATCTGTTTCGCCGCCACTTCTTTCAGGGTATCAATCCAGCTATAGCCCACGCCGTCGGAGAATTGCTCTTTCTGACGCCATGCCACGCTCGCCGGCAAATAAGATTCAAAACATTCACGCAGGATATGTTTTTCCATCTTGCCGTTGCCGCACATTTTATCCTGCGGGTTGATACGCATCGCCACATCAAGGAATTTCTTATCGAGGAACGGCACGCGCGCCTCAACGCCCCAGGCCGACATCGCTTTGTTCGCACGCGCGCAGTCAAACATATGCAGCGCCTGCAACTTGCGGACGGTCTCTTCATGCAGCTCTTTCGCGTTCGGCGCTTTATGGAAGTAAAGATAGCCGCCGAACACTTCGTCTGAACCTTCGCCGGAAAGCACCATTTTGATGCCCATCGCTTTGATTTTACGGGACATCAAATACATCGGGGTTGAGGCGCGAATCGTGGTCACGTCATAGGTTTCGATGTGGTAAATCACGTCGCGGATCGCATCGAGTCCTTCCTGCACGGTAAAGTGAATTTCATGGTGTACCGTGCCGAGATGGTTGGCGACTTCCTGCGCGGCTTTCAGATCCGGCGAGCCTTCAAGGCCAACGGCAAAGGAGTGCAGCTGCGGCCACCAGGCTTCGGAGCGCTCCTGATCTTCCACGCGGCGCGCCGCGAATTTCTTGGTAATGGCGGAAATGACCGAAGAATCCAGGCCGCCGGAGAGCAGCACGCCGTAAGGCACGTCAGACATCAGATGGCTTTTAACCGCATCTTCCAGGGCCTGGCGCAGCTCCGCTTTGTCCGTCACGTTATCTTTCACCGCGTCATAGTCAAACCAGTCACGCTGATAGTACTGGCGAATTTCGCCGTCCTGGCTCCACAGGTAGCTGCCCGCCGGGAACTCTTTGATAGTGCGGCAGACCGGCACCAGCGATTTCATTTCGGAGGCGACATAAAAGTTGCCGTGTTCATCGTGGCCCATATAAAGCGGAATAATGCCGATATGATCGCGGCCAATCAGGTACGCGTCTTTTTCGCTGTCATAAAGCACGAAGGCGAACATGCCCTGCAACTCGTCCAGAAACTCCGGGCCTTTTTCCTGATACAGCGCGAGGATGACTTCGCAGTCAGAGCCGGTCTGGAACTGGAAACGCTCGCCATATTCCGCGCGCAGCGCCTGATGGTTATAGATTTCGCCGTTAACGGCCAGCACGTGCGTTTTCTCAGTGTTGTAGAGCGGCTGCGCGCCTGCGTTGACGTCCACGATGGAGAGCCGTTCATGCGCGAGGATCGCTTTGTCGCTGGCGAAGACGCCGGACCAGTCCGGGCCGCGGTGGCGCATCAGGCGCGACAGCTCAAGCGCTTTTTTACGCAGTTCGACCGCGTCGGTTTTGATATCCAGCACACCAAAAATAGAACACATAGAGAACTCCGTTAACCCTGGCGGTAATGTTGTGTTGTCTGTCTGCGAGGCGTTGCGGTTTATGCAATTTATTCGCTTCGGCCTCTGTCGTTGATTAAGAAAATGCCGCAAAGGGTGCAGGTTGTGCAAGCGTTTTAGCGCGTGAGCCATAAATAGTTCAACGAGCGTTAGCGAAAACTTAAAAACGGTCACTAAAGCGGGGTGGTTTTTAACGAATCGGCAAAAAAATCGCGATTTTATTAAATTGAGGTTGTATGGGAGACACAAAAAAACGGCCATCGCTAATGGCCGTCAGGTTCAGATAACGTCGATTTCGGCGACGGAGGGATAAATCCAGCTCGGCCGGAATGGCATCGCGTCAATATCATTAATGGTCGAGACGCCCGACAGCACCAGAATGGTTTCCAGGCCTGCCTGGAAGCCAGCCAGAATATCAGTGCGCAGGTTATCGCCCACAATCACAGTATGCTCGGAGTGGGCTTGCATTTTGTTCAGGGCTGCGCGGATAATCCAGGGGCTCGGCTTGCCGACATAAAACGGCTTGCGCCCTGAAATTTTCTCGATGCCCGCGCACAGCGCGCCGCAGGCCGGATAAAAGCCGCGCCCGTGGGTATCCGGGTTGGTGGCGATAAAGCGCGCGCCATTGGCGACGAAAAAGGCGGCCTTATGCATCATCTCCCAGTTATAGGAGCGGGTTTCGCCCACGATAACGAAATCAGGATTGATGTCGGTAATCGTGAAGCCTGCTTTATACAGCTCGTGGATGAGTGCCCCTTCGCCGACCACATAGGCTTTCTTGCCTTCCTGACGACGCAGGAAATCCGCCGTCGCCATCGCGGAGGTGTAAAACACGCTGTCCGGCACGTCGATCCCGGCCGAGGCGAAACGGTTAGCCAGATCCTGGCCAGTCTGGGACGGGTAGTTGGTCAGCAGAACCAGCGGAAACCCTTTTTCAAGGATGCCGGTCAGGAATTCGCTGGCGCCGGGCACCGCAACGTTATCGTGCATCAGCACGCCATCGATATCACAAATTACGTTCTGAATGGTCATGGACTACTCTGGCTCAGGGAACAGAAAGGCGTAACTATAGCGCAAATCGCCACAGTCACTCGTTAACTTTCCAGCAAACGCTGTAATAACAACCCGTTAAGCATGGCGCGTTTTACCAGCGCAAACGCGCCGATAGCCGAGCGGTGATCGAGTTGCGAAGGCACTACCGGCAGGTTTTTACGAAACGCTTTCAGGGATTGCGTGTTGATGCAGCTTTCGATCGCGGGCAGGAGCACTTTCTGCGCTTCAACAATCTCACCGGCGATAACCACTTTTTGCGGGTTAAACAGGTTAATGGCGATAGCAATGGTTTTGCCGAGCTGGCGGCCGACGCGCTCCACCACTTCGCAGGCCAGCGCATCGCCCCGGTTTGCGGCTTTGCAAATAGCTTTGATATTGCATTCGTCCTGCGTCAGACGGCTCGGGTGGCCCTGCTCCAGTAACTGACGCACGCGCTGTTCAATGGCGGCGTTGGCGGCAACGGTCTCCAGACACCCGAAATTACCGCAGTGGCAGCGCTCCCCCAGCGGATCGACCTGGATGTGACCAATCTCGCCGACGTTGCCGTTACGGCCGATAAATATGCGTCCGTTAGAGATAATCCCCGCGCCAGTGCCGCGGTGAACGCGCACCAGAATAGAGTCTTCGCAGTCGCGCGTTGCACCGAAGTAGTGCTCTGCCAGCGCCAGGCTGCGGATATCGTGCCCCACAAAACAGGCGACGTTAAAACGCTTTTGCAGCGCGTCAACCAGCGGCCAGTTTTCAACATTGATATGCGGCATGTAGCGGATGACGCCGCTTTCCGGGTCCACCAGCCCCGGCAGGATCACCGACACGGCGATAAGCTCGCGGATTTTACGCTGCCAGGCGTCGATAAACTGCGCGATGATGTTCAGTAGCGCATGTTCCAGCGTTTCCTGGGTGCGTTCGGGCAGGGGAAAATGTTCTTCCGCGAGCACTTTACTGCTCAGATCGAAGAGCGTCAGCGTGGCGTCATGGCGACCAAGGCGCACGCCAACGGCCTGAAAATGCCGGGTTTCGGTAACGATTGAGATAGCGCGGCGGCCCCCTGTCGAGGCCTGCTGATCGACTTCTTTAATCAGACCGCGCTCAATAAGCTGGCGGGTAATTTTGGTGACGCTGGCGGGCGCAAGCTGGCTCTGTTCGGCTATCTGGATGCGCGATATCGGACCCTGCTGGTCGATAAGACGATAAACCGCTGCGCTGTTAAGCTGTTTTACGAGATCAACGTTGCCAATTTGAGCCTGTCCGCCAGTCGTCATGCCTTTATTTACTCAGTAACGACCTCGTTACCATTAACGATGGTCTTGATGATTTTATAATCGCGGGTAAAGGCAGTCAGGTTCGCCACCTTGCCCGCTTCAATGCTGCCAAGCCGGTGCGCCACGCCCATGGCGCGGGCCGGATACAGCGTCGCCATACGCAGCGCTTCGTCCAGCGCGATATTGACATGCTCCACCAGGTTGCGCACGCCTTCTATCATGGTCAGCGCCGAGCCGCTCAGGGTGCCGTTTTCATCCACGCACAGGCCGTTACGGTAGTATATTGTTTTGCCAGCAAAAATGAACTCATCAATATTGGCACCCGCAGGCGCCGTCGCGTCCGTCACCAGACACAGCTTGTCGCCTTTGACTTTTTTCGCAAGTCGCACATTGGCGAAATCGACATGCAGGCCATCGGCGATAATGCCGCACCAGACATCCGGCTCGTCAAAAATAGCGCCCGTCAGCCCTGGCTCGCGACCGGTGATGTAAGGCATGGCATTGAACAGATGCGTGGCGAAGCGGATGCCGGCGCGGAAGCCTTTTTTCGCCTCTTTAAGCGTCGCGTTAGAGTGCCCGGCGGATACAACGATGCCTGCGGCGGTCAGTTTTTCGATAACGTCCGGCGAGACTTTTTCCGGCGCGAGGGTGATTTTGGTAATCACGTCGGCGTTTTCGCACAGGAAATCGACCAGCTGCGCGTCCGGCTGGCGCACATAATCCGGGTTATGCGTGCCTTTCTTAACGATGTTCAGCCACGGGCCTTCAAGGTGCAGGCCCAGCGCCTGGTTCTGATGACGCGCCAGGTATTCACGCATCACGCGCACGCCCTGTTTCATCAGCGCGTCGCTACAGGTAATGAGGGTTGGCAGATAGCTGGTGCAGCCCGATTTCTCGTTGGCTTTTTGCATGATCTCCAGCGTTTCTATGGATACGGCCTCGGCGGTATCGTTGAACTGCACGCCGCCGCAGCCATTGAGCTGCACGTCGATAAAACCGGGGGCGATAATGGCGCCGCCCATATCGCGCTGCTCAATGCCTGCCGGCAGTTCAGCCAGCGGGCAGAGGCGCTCAATCAGGCCATCGGCGATAACAATCGCGTGGTCATCCAGAATGTCGTGGCCGGTGTAAACCCGGCCGTGGGTTAAAGCGTACATAATGCCCCCGGTAACCAGTCCTTAAAGATCTTTGATATTTTCAGCTTCGAGCTCGGTGAAGTATTTCAGCGTCTTCACTTTCAGTTCCATGGTGGAAGGCTCATCGCACACGATAACCGCTTTCGGGTGCAGCTGCAGACAGCTGATGGTCCACATATGGTTGACGTTGCCTTCTACCGCCGCCTGCAGCGCCTGCGCCTTAACGTGGCCCAGCACCAGAATCATGACTTCCTGCGCGTCCAGCAGGGTGCCGACGCCCACGGTGAGCGCGTATTTTGGCACCTGATTCACATCGCCGCCAAAGAAACGCGAGTTCGCCACACGGGTGTCGTGCGTCAATGTTTTGATACGCGTGCGGGAGGCCAGAGAAGAGGCGGGCTCGTTAAACGCGATATGACCGTCGTTGCCGACGCCGCCCATAAAAAGATGAATTTTGCCGTAAGCGCGAATTTTTTCTTCATAGCGGCGGCATTCTGCGTCAATATCCGGCGCGTTGCCATCCAGCAGATTGATATTTTCTTCTGGAATATCAACGTGCTCGAAGAAATTGCGGTACATGAAGCTGTGGTAGCTTTCGGGATGATCTTTCGTCAGGCCAACATATTCGTCCATATTAAACGTCACGACATGTTTGAAACTGACCTGGCCTGCTTTATGCATCTCAATCAGCGCTTTGTAGGCTTCAAGCGGCGTGCCGCCGGTCGGAAGACCCAGAACGAAAGGGCGGTCTGCGGTGGGGTTGAAATCGTTAATGCGCTTAACAATATGGCGGGCGGCCCATTTGCCAACCTGCTGCGGCGTAGCCAGCGGAATCAGTCTCATTGTTCACCTCGGAAGTTAGAAACAGGAGCGGATTAAACGACTCACAGTGTAAGGGTATACCCGTTCGCTGAAAGCAGGAGCAATCCGTCTCGATTTTTTGAATGATAAAATAAGTTTTCGAGGTAAGCCAGAGTAAAGGCTGCCTGATAACGATATTTGGTGATAAAAATCACAGAAAAGATGCATTTAATTTGCGAGGCGAATTAAACTTCCACACACTACTGAACGCAGATGAAGAGTTGATGCTGTTGTTTCACAACATCTCGTTTTGATTGAACGTTGCACAATAAAAAACGGCTTCAAAGAAGCCAGGTCGGGGTCTCGTAGGGGGGAATAGGATGAATATTTTAGGTTTTTTCCAGCGGCTGGGTAGAGCGTTACAGCTCCCTATCGCAGTGCTGCCTGTGGCGGCGCTACTGCTGCGATTCGGTCAGCCAGATTTGCTTAACATTGCTTTTATCGCGCAGGCGGGCGGGGCGATTTTTGATAACCTCGCGTTAATCTTCGCCATTGGGGTCGCCTCCAGCTGGTCTAAAGACAGCGCAGGCGCGGCGGCCCTTGCAGGCGCAGTCGGTTATTTTGTTCTCACCAAAGCGATGGTGACCATCAACCCGGAAATTAACATGGGTGTGCTGGCCGGTATTATTACGGGTCTGGTGGGCGGTGCGGTCTATAACCGCTGGGCGGGTATTAAGCTGCCTGACTTCCTGAGCTTCTTCGGCGGCAAACGTTTCGTGCCGATCGCAACCGGTTTCTTCTGCCTGGTGCTGGCCGCCATTTTTGGCTATGTCTGGCCGCCCGTGCAGCATGGAATTCATGCAGGCGGCGAGTGGATCGTTTCTGCAGGCGCGCTGGGCTCCGGTATCTTTGGCTTTATTAACCGTCTGCTGATCCCGACCGGCCTGCATCAGGTGCTGAACACTATCGCATGGTTCCAGATTGGCGAATTCACCAACGCTGCGGGTACGGTATTCCACGGCGATATCAACCGCTTCTATGCGGGTGACGGCACCGCTGGCATGTTCATGTCCGGCTTCTTCCCGATCATGATGTTTGGTCTGCCGGGCGCTGCGCTGGCGATGTACTTCGCCGCACCGAAAGCGCGTCGTCCTATGGTCGGCGGTATGCTTTTGTCCGTTGCCATCACGGCGTTCCTGACCGGTGTTACCGAGCCGCTGGAATTCCTGTTTATGTTCCTGGCGCCGGTGCTCTATCTGCTGCACGCGCTGTTGACGGGTATTAGCCTGTTTGTCGCGACGCTGCTTGGCATCCATGCTGGTTTTTCCTTCTCGGCAGGCGCGATTGACTATGCCCTGATGTACAGCCTGCCTGCCGCCAGCAAAAACGTCTGGATGCTGCTGGTCATGGGACTGGTGTTCTTTGTTATCTATTTCCTGCTGTTCAGCGCGGTTATTCGCATGTTTAACCTGAAAACGCCTGGCCGCGAAGACAAAGAAAGCGAGCTCGTGACCAACGAAGCGAACAGCAATACCGAAGAAGGCCTGGAACAACTGGCGACCAACTACATTGCCGCAGTTGGCGGTAGCGAAAACCTGAAAGCGATTGATGCCTGTATTACCCGTCTGCGTCTGACCGTAGGTGACTCCGCCCTGGTGAGCGATGCCGCCTGCAAACGTCTTGGCGCATCTGGCGTGGTGAAATTAAACAAACAAACCATTCAGGTTATTGTGGGCGCGAAGGCGGAATCCATTGGCGACGAAATGAAAAAAGTAGTGGCGCGTGGCCCTGTGCCAGCGACCGCCGCGGGTGTCGCTCCGACAGTCCCCACAGCACCAGTCATGAAGCCGCAGGCGGTGGCGAATGCAAAAATCATCGCCGCGCTGGTCTCGCCGGTAACGGGCGAAGTGGTCGCGCTCGACGCGGTGCCGGATGAAGCGTTCGCCAGCAAAGCGGTCGGCGATGGCGTCGCTATCAAGCCCACCGATAAACTGGTGGTCGCGCCGGCGGCCGGGACTATCGTGAAAATCTTCAACACCAACCATGCGTTCTGCCTGGAAACTGAAAACGGCGCAGAGATCGTGGTACACATGGGGATTGATACCGTCGCGCTGAACGGCCAGGGCTTTAAACGCCTGGTGGAAGAGGGCGCGCAGGTGACGGCGGGCCAGCCGGTACTGGAACTCGATCTGGACTACCTGAACGCCAACGCCCGTTCGATGGTCAGCCCGGTTGTATGCAGCAACATCGATGACTTCGGCGGGCTGGTTATCCAGGCGCAGGGCGCGGTGGTTGCAGGCCAGAGCGCGCTGTATGAAATTAAAGGCAAATAATCGCTTCTGAGTTGTTATGCCTGAACGGCGGGGGAACACTCCCGCCGTTTTTTTTCGCCTTTTTTTGGGGCTGGCGCGCGCCACTTAACGCCATGTAGGGTAGCGGACACTGAGATTATGGAGAATCGTATGCGTCAGATTATTGTCGTCCTCTTCGCTGCCGTGTTGTTAAGCGGCTGTATTCCTCGCTACGCCACCCACCGGCCTGCGCTTGACGTCGATATACAGAATGAGCAGGGCAAGCCGGTTCCCCACGCCACGCTCTGGCTGCAAACGCACCGCATGCCGCCGGGCTATTACCCGCCGCCGGAGAAATTCACGGCGGATGATAGAGGCCATGTTTCCGTCTCGCGCGTCTCGGAGTGGGAAAATATGATTTTCTTTCTCCATGGTACGATGATCTATTCCTGGAGCTGGTGCGTCGAGGCGCCGGGGTATCTTCCGCGCGAAGGGGATGTCGAGGCGTTACAGTCGCCAGTCAAATTACTCAAAGCCAGAACGCCTGAGCGTTGCAGGCAAGCTGAGTACGCAGAGAACGGGCAATAACCGGCGGCGCGCGACGGCGGGATTTTCTGTAACTAAAGGTTGTTTCCCGCCTCTGCTTATAAGATCATACGCCGTTAAACGATGTTGACGCTTTGAGGAATATGCGATGAGTGAGGCAGAAGCCCGCCCGACTAACTTTATTCGCCAGATTATTGATGAAGATCTGGCGTCTGGAAAACACACCACGATTTGCACCCGCTTTCCGCCGGAGCCGAATGGCTATCTGCACATCGGCCACGCGAAATCGATCTGCCTGAATTTCGGCATCGCGCAGGATTACCAGGGCCAGTGCAACCTTCGCTTTGACGATACCAACCCGGTGAAAGAAGATCTGGAATTTGTCGAGTCGATTAAAAACGACGTGCAATGGCTGGGTTTCCACTGGTCTGGCGACGTGCGCTACTCCTCAGACTATTTCGATCAGCTTTATAACTACGCCGTTGAGCTCATCAATAAAGGCCTGGCCTACGTTGACGAGCTGTCGCCGGAGCAGATCCGCGAATACCGCGGCACCCTGACCGCGCCTGGCAAAAACAGCCCGTTCCGCGATCGCAGCGTGGAAGAAAACCTGGCGCTGTTTGAGAAAATGCGTGCCGGTGGTTTTGAAGAAGGAAAAGCCTGCCTGCGCGCGAAAATCGATATGGCATCGCCGTTTATCGTCATGCGTGACCCGGTGCTGTACCGCATTAAATTCGCCGAGCATCACCAGACCGGCAACAAGTGGTGCATCTACCCGATGTACGACTTCACCCACTGCATCTCCGATGCGCTGGAAGGGATCACCCATTCGCTCTGTACGCTGGAGTTCCAGGACAACCGTCGTCTGTATGACTGGGTGCTGGATAACATCACCATTCCGGTACACCCGCGCCAGTACGAATTCTCGCGCCTGAATCTGGAATACGCGGTGATGTCCAAGCGTAAGCTGAACCTGCTGGTGACCGATAAACACGTCGAAGGCTGGGATGACCCGCGTATGCCGACGATTTCCGGCCTGCGCCGTCGCGGTTATACCGCCGCGTCCATCCGTGAATTCTGCAAACGTATCGGCGTGACCAAACAGGATAACACCGTGGAAATGGCCGCGCTGGAAGCCTGCATTCGTGAAGATCTTAACGAGAACGCGCCGCGCGCCATGGCGGTTATCGATCCGGTGAAACTGGTTATCGAAAACTATCCGCAGGGCCACAGCGAAATGGTGTCCATGCCTAACCATCCGAACAAACCGGAAATGGGCAACCGCGACGTGCCGTTCAGCGGTGAAATCTGGATCGATCGCGCAGACTTCCGCGAAGAAGCGAATAAGCAGTACAAGCGTCTGGTGCTCGGTAAAGAAGTCCGTCTGCGCAACGCGTATGTGATCAAAGCAGAGCGCGTAGAGAAAGATGATGCGGGTGAAATCACCACCATCTACTGCTCTTATGATGCTGAAACTCTTAGCAAAGATCCGGCTGACGGCCGCAAGGTGAAAGGCGTGATCCACTGGGTCAGCGCGGCGCATGCGATGCCGGTTGAGATCCGTCTCTATGATCGTCTGTTCAGCGTGCCGAACCCAGGCGCGGCGGAAGATTTCCTGGCGACCATCAATAAAGCATCGCTGGTGATTAAGCAGGGTTATGCTGAGCCGAGCCTGAAAAACGCCGAAGCGGGTAAAGCCTGGCAGTTCGAGCGCGAAGGTTATTTCTGCCTCGACAACCGCCATGCAAACGGTGACAAACTGGTCTTTAACCGCACCGTTGGCCTGCGCGATACCTGGGCCAAAACCGGCGAGTAACGACCCGCATGTAACACGACGCCGCTCATGAGCGGCGTTTTTTTTATCTTTTAAATCAGCCTGTTAACCTCATCAAAATATTCGCGACGCGAATTAATTCATACAGTTATTATCAAATCTGCGTCTGCTATAAAATCTTTCCTCGCTATTTTTCTCTTCTAAAAATAATGAAATCGCTTTCATTTTATATTTTTACCTAAAAAATATTCGTTTTATCGCATTTAAAACCAGTTAAATGAAAATGTTACAAAATGAAAAATATTTTGTGCGCTGTGTCATAAAGCCACGAAATTTCAGGGGATTAAGATTGATAATTCGCGTCGCGAAAAATAGTCTTGGGATGCTGATTTCGGGGGCACTCCGTCAGCGCTTTTAATTTTTGTTTTTTCATTCGCTGTACGCGCTTTGCGCGACGCGAATTTTTTACGTCAAAGAGGAATTTCACATGCGTTCGTTGAGATACAAACGTAGCGGCGTCGCGCTGGCTGTCGCCAGCGTCACGGCGCTGGGCGGCCTGTGCAGCCCGCCCGCCGTACACGCGGCAGGCTTTATTGATGACTCCACGTTAACCGGCGGCATCTATTACTGGCAGCGCGAGCGTGACCGCAAAGATGTCGTGGCAGACAAATATAAAACTAACCTGTCGCACGCCACCTGGAACGCGAATCTCGATTTCCAGTCAGGGTTCGCCGCCGATATGTTCGGGCTCGACCTCGCCGCGTTCACGGCCATTGAAATGGCGGAAAATGGCGATAGCGGCCACCCGAATGAAATCGCGTTCTCTTCCAGCAACAAAGCCTACGATGAAGACTGGTCCGGCGATAAAAGCGGCATCAGCCTCTATAAAGCGGCGGGAAAATTTAAATATGGCCCCGTCTGGGCGCGGGCAGGCTGGTTGCAACCGACAGGCCAGACGCTGCTGGCGCCGCACTGGAGCTTTATGCCCGGCACGTATCAGGGCGCCGAAGCCGGGGCGAATTTTGATTATGGCAAAACAGGCGCGCTGAGCTTTTCGTACATGTGGACCAACGAATACAAGTCGCCGTGGCATCTGGAGATGGATAAATTTTACCAGAACGACAGAACCACCCGCGTGGATTATCTCCACTCCATTGGCGCGAAATATGATTTTAAAAATTCGCTGGTGCTGGAAGCGGCTTTTGGTCAGGCCGAGGGCTATATCGACCAATATTTCGCGAAAGCAAGCTACAACTTCTCTCTTGCCGGCAACCCGCTCTCTACCAGTTATCAGTTTTACGGCGCGCGCGATAAAGCCAGCCATGGCAGTATCAATGATATCTACGACGGCACCGCCTGGCTTCAGGCGCTGACGTTTGGCTATAAAATTGGCGAGGTCGATCTGCGTCTGGAAGGCACCTGGGTGAGCGCCGAAGGGCAGCAGGGCTACTTTCTGCAGCGCATGACGCCCACTTACGCCTCCTCTAACGGTCGGCTGGATATCTGGTGGGACAACCGCTCCGATTTCAACGCCGATGACGAAAAAGCCGTGTTCTTCGGCGCGATGTATGACCTCAAAAACTGGAATCTGCCTGGTTTCGCGCTCGGCGCCTCGTATGTTTACGCCTGGGATGCGAAACCTTCCACGCTTCCGACCACCGACGGTTACTACGATCCCAACTATCGCCTGAAAGAATCCGCTTACAGTCTGGATGCGGTTTACACCCTGCAGGATGGCCGCGCCAAAGGCACGATGTTCAAACTGCATTTCACCCAGTACGACAACCATTCTGACATCCCGAGCTACGGCGGCGGCTACGGCAACATCTTCCAGGATGAACGCGACGTGAAATTTATCGTCACGGCGCCGTTCACGATTTTCTGATTGCGCAGGGGCGCGCGCAGGCGCCTTACATAAAGGGCAGTGAAAAGGACACGATGATGAAAAAATTACAGGTCAGTCTGTTAGCGGGTGCGGTAATGGGGCTTTTTTCCGGTACCGGCGCACAGGCGTCAACGGCAGAACACATCAGCCAGTTTGGGCTCAATTATGCGATTACCGACAATCAGGCCGCGCAGCACGGCACAGACTGCGCGGCGCTGGGCGCCGACTGGGCGTCATGCAATAAAGCGGTTATCACGCTCACCAATCCAGGCGATGCGGTAACGGAAAAAAACTGGACTATCTGGTTTCACAGCATTCGCCAGATCCTCAAAGTCGATAACGATCAGTTTAAAGTGACCCACGTGATGGGCGATCTCCACAAGCTTGAGCCGACGGACAAATTTACCGGCTTCCCGGCGAAAGCGTCGGTGGAGATCCCGATTATTAATGAGTACTGGCAACTGTTTATCACCGACGTATTGCCGCGCTGGTATGTCACGGCAGACGACGGCGCGCCGAAGGTTATCGCCAGTACCGATACCGAAACGTTAACTGACTTCGTCAGCCCGCTAAAAGATCAGTGGAAACGCACGGCGGATGATAAAAACATTCTGATGACCGCCGAAGCGCGATTCGACAAAAACAGTGACGTCAAAACCCTGAATGCAGAGCATCTGCGCGGGCAGATCGTGCCTACGCCGCGCCACGTTGAAGTACACGGACAAAACGTCTCACTCGATAAGGGCGTTCAGCTCTTTCTCTCCGCACTGGATAAACCCGCGCAGGAGGCGATTACCGCCCGTTTTGCGCTGCTCGGCGTGAAAACCGACGCGGGGTATCCGGTGCGGACAGCCATCGACAGCAAGGCGTTTACCGGCAAAGAGGCGGTGTCCGGCGCGTATCAGCTGCATATCGGGCCACAAGAGACGACGATTACCGGCTATGACCGCGCAGGCGTTTTTTATGGGCTGCAATCGCTGCTCTCGCTGATCCCGGCGGAGGGCGCCAGGCAGATAGCGACGCTGGACGCCCAGGACGCGCCGCGTTTTGACTATCGCGGCATTCACCTTGATGTGGGGCGCAACTTCCACACCAAAGCGGCCGTGCTGCGTCTGCTTGACCAGATGGCGGCCTATAAGCTCAATAAATTCCACTTCCATCTGAGCGATGACGAAGGCTGGCGTCTTGAAATACCGGGTTTGCCGGAACTGACTGACGTGGGCGCGAAGCGCTGCCACGATCTCAGCGAAAAAACCTGCCTGCTGCCGCAGCTCGGCTCCGGGCCGGACACCAACAATAACGGCAGCGGGTATTTCACGCGTGCGGATTATATTGAGATAGTGAAATATGCCGCTGCGCGCCAGATAGAAGTGGTCCCGGAAATCGATATGCCCGCGCACGCCCGCGCGGCGGTTGTCGCGATGGAAGCGCGTTACGACAAACTGGAAAAAGCGGGCAAAACCGAAGAGGCGAATCAATATCGTCTGCTCGATCCTGACGATACGTCGGTCACCACTGGCGTGCAGTACTACAACCGCACCGGCTACCTCAACCCATGCCTCGACTCGTCGCGCCGCTTCGTGGATAAAGTGATTGGCGAGATCCAGCAGATGCACAGAGAGGCCGGACAACCGCTCAGCACCTGGCATTTCGGCGGCGATGAGGCCAAAAATATCTACCTCGGGGCGGGCTATACGGACAAAGCGAAACCAGAGGCCGGAAAGGGGATTATCGACCAGAGCCGTCAGGACAAGCCCTGGGCGCGCTCGCCGGTATGCCAGAAAATGGTGCAGGACGGCGTAGTGACTGATGTCGACCATCTTTCCAGTTACTTTGGTATTGAAGTCAGTAAGCTCGTCAAAGCCCACGGCATCGACACCATGCAGGCGTGGCAGGATGGCCTAAAAGATGCGAAAGACGTCAGCGCGTTTGCTACCTCGCACGTCAACGTCAACTTCTGGGATACGCTCTACTGGGGCGGCTTTGATACGGTGAACGACTGGGCGAATAAAGGTTTTCGTGTCGTGGTCTCTAACCCGGACTACGTCTATCTCGATTTCCCGAACGAAGTGAATCCGGCGGAGAGCGGCTATTACTGGGGCACGCGCTTTAGCGACGAGCGCAAGATTTTCAGCTTCGCGCCAGATAACCTGCCGCAAAACGCAGAGACTTCCGTTGATCGCGATGGCAATGCATTCAGCGCCAAATCCGACAAGCCGTGGCCGGGCGCGTATGGCCTCTCGGCGCAGCTCTGGAGCGAAGTCGTGCGCACCGATAAGCAGATGGAGTACATGATGTACCCGCGTCTGCTGGCCGTCGCGGAGCGCGCCTGGCATCGCGCCGCCTGGGAGCAGGATTATCAGGCGGGTCGCGAATATAAAGGCGGCGAAACGCATCTGGTGGATGTGAAAGCGCTGCACGACGACTGGACGCGCTTTGCGAACCTGACCGGCAGCCGCGAACTGCCGAAGCTTGAAAAAGCGGGCGTGCAGTTCCGTTTACCGGTGCCCGGCGCGCGCGTTAAAGAGGGCGTGTTGCGGATGAACATCAGCCTGCCTGGCGTCGCAATGGAGTATTCCACCGACGGCGGCGCGCGCTGGCAGCGTTATGACGCCGCGAAGCCGCCACGCGTCGCAGGCGCGGTGCAGGTGCGAAGCGTCAGCAGCGACGGCAAACGTTACAGCCGTGTGGAGAATGTACAGCTGTAACCCGGCGTAATAAAAAGCCAGCCTCCGGGCTGGCTTTGTTGTGTGGGGCGCCGTGCGTGTTACAGCGTGTCCGGCAGATGATGAACCGCGACCAGCTTGCCTTTACTGATTTCAATATTTTTCGCGCTGCGTAATTGAGAAAGGGTTTTCATCACCATACTGCGGGAAAGATTAGTTTTTTTAACAATATAATCCGCCACGTTAATGCGGTTACGCATGAACTCATCCATCGCCGCCAGGCAATCGATATTCGCTTTAATCATACTGAAGCTGTTTCTACCGATCATGATTTCTTCGCGATAGCAAAGTATATTAATAATCCATGAGGACAAAATAAGCAGATGTAACTGGCAGTGATTTTTTTCAATTTCCTGCATGAAATAATCAAAAGGAATTAACTGATAATGACATTCAGAATCAGCCTGTAATTTTGCGAATTGGGATTTACCTAAATTCCTGGCGAGACCAAGAACGGAAGGCGCGCTGCTTTTTTCCAGCAGCAGCCGGTCGCTCTGGCGCATCAGAGAGAACTGACCACCGCGAATGATGCAGATCTCCCCGTCCCGCAGGGGAATGAGCGTATTTTTTTCTGCGCGAGACCAGTTACCGTAGCTATTGAAAATATCCGCGATACGGTAAATCTCAGCAAGCGGTTTAGGGGGTAAGACCATATTGGTTACCTTATATAAAATAGAATTAAATCGTTGCTGTATCTTAATGGATGCTTTTTTATTGCTGCAATAAGGGGCAGGGGAGATAAAAGGAAGAACAGGGGTAATCTTACGTCTAAACGATTGACCGGTAAAGATATTTATATTTTCTGAATTTCCATTTAATAAAATATAAGTAGCTTAATTAAGCATTGTGCGCTGTATTAAAACACCATAAATTTTATTTTTATCTAAAAAAATACATTTGTATTTTCAGGGGAAGGTTTTCAGAGAATAAAAAAGCCGACAGATGTCGGCCTGGGTTATGCAGCGTGGCGAACGTTATTTGCCGCCAGCCTCGTGCGCGTGTTCATTTTCGCGGCAGTCGCCATCCGCACAGTGCCCGTACAGATAGAGGCTGTGGTTGGTCAGGCGGATGCCATGACGCGTTGCGATTTCACGCTGACGAGCTTCAATGGAGTCATCGCTGAACTCGATCACTTTGCCGCAATCGAGGCAAATCAGATGATCGTGATGATGCTGTTGCGTCAGCTCGAAAACGGATTTTCCGCCTTCGAAATTGTGACGGGTGACGATGCCGGCATCGTCGAACTGGTTAAGTACGCGATAGACCGTGGCAAGGCCAATCTCTTCACCCATGTCAATCAGACGCTTATAGAGGTCTTCCGCACTGACATGATGATTGACCGGTTCCTGCAGCACTTCGAGGATTTTTAATCGAGGAAGCGTGACTTTCAGGCCGGCCTTCTTTAATGCGGTATTGTTGTCAGTCATGCGGAATCTGTCCTGTTGCTTAACGACTCGCTCCGGAAGGAAGCGATACATCGGATACGCCGAAGATGAATGCGTCTCATTATAGAACTGACATGCCTAAATGAAAACCGCAAGCGTCCGGCAAAAAAGAGCTTAAAAATCGTGGACCAGCCAGCGTTTTTCACGTGGAGGGCCTGATAATTAAGGAAGCCATTGTACAGCTTAGCGAGGGAAAGTTAAAAATTTGTAGCAATTATTTTCATTGCTTTTATCTATCAAACGGCGCGGACATCCGCCCGCGCCATGTATCTCAGGCGTTGATGATTTCCTGCAGATGCAGTTCTTCAGAAACCTGTTTGACCCATTTTTCAACGCGTTCTGCGGTCAGCTCAGGCTGGCGGTCTTCGTCAATCGCCAGACCGACGAAGTGATCGTCGTCCGCCAGACCTTTGGAGGCTTCAAAGTGATAGCCTTCGGTCGGCCAGTGACCAACGATGGTCGCGCCGCGCGGCTCGATAATGTCGCGAATGGTGCCCAGCGCGTCGCAGAAGTATTCAGCGTAATCTTCCTGGTCGCCGCAGCCGAAGAGCGCGACAAGCTTGCCGTTGAAATCTATTTCTTCCAGCGTCGGGAAAAAATCGTCCCAGTCGCACTGCGCTTCGCCGTAATACCAGGTCGGAATGCCAAGCAGAAGAATATCGAATGCTTCCAGATCTTCTTTGCTGCTTTTAGCAATGTCATGCACTTCAGCAACGTCTTTCCCGAGCTGTTTCTGGATAATTTTTGCGATATTTTCGGTATTGCCGGTGTCGCTGCCGAAAAAGATGCCTACGATTGCCATAAGAAGAATAACCTCTTGAATCTAAATGTGATGGTGCTGGCATAACGCCCACAGATAGGGCAATCATAGCAGAACAAAAGAGGGTGCGGAAACGGTATCAGGCGCCGGGTGCACTCTCTGCTACATTGCCCCGTCCTTTTGGGTAAAAATCAGACCAGACCTTACTCCTGCAAGGCTTTCAGCTGAGCGAGCAGCATCGCTTCTATCAGCTCGCTACGGCTGATATTGCGCGCCTGCGCGAGATGGTTCAGCGCGTCTACCGCGTCGGCGTTCAGCTTCAGCTCGACGCGCTTAAGCCCGCGAACTTTGTCACGCTTAAGCTGGTTGCGCTTATTGATGCGCAGCTGTTCGTCGCGCGACAGCGGGTTGGTTTTCGGTCTGCCCGGACGGCGTTCATCCGCGAAGAGATCGAGCGTTGTGCGGTCCGTTTGTTCTTTTGCCATGGTATGAGTATAGACAGGGGAAACAGGCTGCCGTGGCGGAGCCCGGCGGTATTTCAGCGCGCCATCATACATGAGGCAGCGAAGCGCGCCAACGCATCCGGCGCAGGACGGCGCCGGTCGGTCTGTTTTTAATCAGTTTCCAGAAAACGACGGATTGCGCGAAGCACCGCCTGCGGTTTTTCGGCATGCACCCAGTGGCCTGCGCCCGCAATCACATGCGCGCGGGCCTGCGGGAACTGCGCGAGCAACGCTTCGCGGTGCGCTTCTTCCACGTAAGGCGACGCGCCGCCGCGGATAAACAGCGCCGGGCCGTGCCAGGCAGGCACCGTCTCCCAGCCGACGATACGCGCATACTGACGCCACAGCACCGGCACGTTAAAGCGCCATTCGCCCTCGACAAACGATTTCAGCAGAAACTGCACCACGCCTTCTTCGCTAATGTGCTGGCGCATAACTTCCGCCGCCTGCTGGCGCGACGTGGCGCCCGCGTCGCTCACCGCGTTCACCGCGTTAAAAATCTCATCGTGACGGCGCACCTGATAATCCACCGGCGCGATATCAATCGCCACCAGCTTTTCTATGCGATCCGGCGCAAGCGCGGTCACCGCCATCGCCGCTTTGCCGCCCATCGAATGGCCGATAAGAATCACCTTTTCCAGCCCCAGCGCGTCGAGAGTTTCGAGAATATCCTGCGCCATCGCCGGGTAATCCATCGTCTCGCTGCGCCCGGAAAGCCCGTGGTTGCGCAAATCTACCTGTACAACGTCATGATCTTCCACCAGCTCGCGCGCCAGCACGCCCAGGTTATCCAGGCTGCCAAACAGCCCGTGAATGAACACAATCGGTGTATTTTGAGTCGGTTGTTGCGCAGATTGCGTGCGGGTATTTAATTTCATGGCAAAGTTCTTTTTTGGCGACTGACAGGTTAGGTTATCATGTTGACCATTCTGCCGCCCGGCTGCAAGGTTCCAGTTAATTCCGACTTTTGCGGCCTTCCTGGTTTGACGCTATCCGCTGTTGGGTTTTAACTCTATAATCCCAACGACTTGTATTCAGAAAAGATATCGCACTGGATTAAGATGAAAACGATTGAAGTTGATGACGAGCTGTATCGCTACATTGCCAGCCACACCCTGCATATTGGCGAAAGCGCGTCCGACATTTTACGGCGCATGTTGAAATTTTCCGCCTCCTCGCAGTTAGCCGCTACTCCAGCCAAAGCAGAGACTTCCGCCATCGTCGCGCCCGCCGCTGAGCCTGAAAAACCGGTAAACCCGGCCCGCGATCGCGTGCGCGCCATGCGTGAGTTACTGCTGTCGGATGAATACGCCGAACAAAAACGCGCGGTCAATCGTTTTATGCTGGTGCTGTCTACACTCTATTCACTGGATGCAAACGCGTTTGCCGAAGCGACCGAGTCATTACATGGCCGTACCCGCGTCTATTTCGCCGGTGATGAGCAAACGCTGCTGCAAAGTGGCAACCAGACGAAGCCCCGCCACGTGCCGGGCACCCCGTACTGGGTGATCACGAATACGAATA
Organism: Cronobacter turicensis z3032; assembly: GCA_000027065.2. NCBI lineage: Bacteria > Pseudomonadati > Pseudomonadota > Gammaproteobacteria > Enterobacterales > Enterobacteriaceae > Cronobacter > Cronobacter turicensis. The sequence continues at coordinate 1,376,385 of FN543093.2, forward strand.
CAGGCCGCAAATGCAGCATGATCGAACACATCATGCAGACCATGCAGTTCCCGGCGGAATTGATTGAGAAGGTTTGCGGCACCATTTAACTCTTGCGTCAGAAGGACCAGGCCATGGCAGTCGATAACCGTGCGGGACAGCCTGCACAACAGAGTGATTTAATCAACGTCGCCCAGCTGACCGCGCAGTACTACGTGCTGAAGCCGGAAGCGGGTAATGCGGAACACGCGGTGAAGTTCGGTACCTCGGGCCACCGCGGCAGCGCCGCGCGCCATAGCTTTAACGAGCCGCACATTCTGGCTATCGCGCAGGCGATCGCCGAAGACCGTGCGAAAAACGGCATCACCGGGCCGTGCTATGTCGGCAAAGATACGCACGCGCTCTCTGAGCCCGCGTTTATCTCCGTGCTGGAAGTGCTGGCCGCCAACGGCGTCGATATCATCGTGCAGGAGAATAACGGTTATACGCCGACGCCTGCGGTCTCTAATGCGATCCTTGAGCACAACAAACGCGGCGGCGCGCAGGCGGACGGCATTGTCATCACGCCATCGCACAACCCGCCGGACGACGGTGGCATCAAATACAACCCGCCTAACGGCGGCCCGGCGGACACCAACGTCACCAAAGTGGTCGAAAACCGCGCCAACGCGCTGCTGGCGGACGGCCTGAAAGGGGTAAAACGCCTCTCTCTGGACGACGCCTGGGCCAGCGGCCGCATTCAGGAAAAAGACCTGGTGCAGCCGTTTATCGAAGGGCTGGCGGACATCGTCGACATGGCTGCTATCCAGAAAGCGGGCCTGAAGCTCGGCGTTGACCCGCTCGGCGGCTCCGGTATCGAATACTGGAAGCGCATCGCGGAGCACTACAAGCTTGATCTCACCCTCGTCAACGATCAGGTGGATCAGACCTTCCGCTTTATGCATCTCGATAAAGACGGCGCGATCCGCATGGACTGCTCCTCGGAATCGGCGATGGCCGGTCTGCTGGCGCTGCGCGATAAGTTCGATCTGGCGTTCGCCAACGACCCGGACTACGACCGCCACGGTATCGTCACGCCTGCGGGCCTGATGAACCCGAACCACTATCTGGCGGTGGCGATCAACTACCTGTTCCAGCATCGTCCGCAATGGGGCCAGGACGTGGCCGTCGGCAAAACGCTGGTTTCCTCCGCGATGATTGACCGCGTGGTGGATGCGCTGGGCCGTAAGCTGGTGGAAGTGCCGGTCGGCTTTAAATGGTTCGTTGACGGTCTCTACGACGGCAGCTTCGGCTTCGGCGGCGAAGAGAGCGCGGGCGCGTCCTTCCTGCGCTTTGACGGCACGCCGTGGTCTACCGACAAAGACGGCATCATCATGTGCCTGCTGGCGGCGGAAATCACGGCTGTGACCGGTAAAAACCCGCAGCAGCACTATGACGAGCTGGCCGCGCGTTTCGGCGCGCCGAGCTACAACCGTCTCCAGGCTTCCGCGACCTCCGCGCAGAAAGCGGCGCTCTCTAAGCTCTCTCCGGAAATGGTCAGCGCCAGCACGCTGGCGGGCGACCCGATCACCGCGCGTCTGACGGCCGCACCGGGCAATGGCGCTGCCATCGGCGGCCTGAAAGTGATGACCGAGAACGGTTGGTTCGCGGCGCGTCCTTCCGGCACCGAAGACGCGTACAAAATCTACTGCGAGAGCTTCCTCGGTGAAGAACACCGCAAGCAGATTGAGAAAGAAGCGGTGGAAATCGTCAGCGAAGTGCTGAAAAACGCATAAGTGCACTCCTGAACGGGAGGCACAAAAAACGGCAACCTTCGGGTTGCCGTTTTGCTTTCACCGGTATGGCAATTATCAACCGTGCTTATTGGTCAGCTCAAAACGCGGCGACACCAGCCCGTACAGCGTCCAGCCCATAAACGTCACCATCGCGCCATACAGCATCGCCTCCTGGCCTGAGGAGTAGAGCGCGTAGAAGCTGTAAATCGCCCCAAGCAGCGCCACCAGATTCGCCTGCTTCGCCTTGCGCGGCGGCACCTTCGCCACCTGCTGAATAATCACCAGCGCCGCCATCGACAGAATATACGGGATGATATTGGTCACCACCGCCAGGTTGACCAGCACGTTAAACTGCTTGTTGAGCGAAGGGCTGATGGTCATCAGCGACAGCACGCTCTGGATGATGACAATCGTCAGCATCCCTTTCACCGGCGCTTCGGCGCGGCTCAGGCGAGAAAAGACTTTCGGGAAATAGCCTTCATCGGCGGAGGAGCGGAACACCTGGGCGATGGTGAACTGCCAGCCGAGCAGCGATCCGCAGCATGACATCACCATCAGCGCCATAATGATTTTCCCGACGCCCGGCGTAAACATCTGTGCGAAAGCCAGCCCGAACGGCGCGGTGGAGCGGGCCAGATCCATGTTCGGCACGATGCCTGCTATCACATTGGTGGAGATGATATAAATCACCGCCGCGCCCAGCGTGCCGCCGAGCACCGCAATCGGCACGTTGCGCTCCGGGTTTTCCACCACCTCGGTATTGGCGCAGGCGGATTCCAGCCCCAGGAAGGCCCACAGCGTCATGGCGATAGACGATCCGACCGCGTCGAAAAACGGCACGTGATGCGGATTCCACGAGGCGACATACAGCGATGGGCTGAACCAGAACCAGCCGATCACCGACAGCCCGACCACCGGAATAATCACCCCCCAGACGGTGACGCTGCTGAGTTTGCCGGTCAGGCGCGCGCCGCCGAAATTCGCGACGGTGCAGATCCACAGCACGCAGATAGTGGCGATGCCGGTCTGCACCGGCGTTAAGGCCGCGCCGAGCAGCTCGCTGCCATAGCCGACCGCAGAAATGGCGATAGCCACATTGGCGATAAGCAGCGACACCCCATAGGTGTAGTTCGCCATAAAGTTGCCGGATTTACCGAAGGCATACTCCGCATAGCCGCCCATGCCGCCCGATTTACGGCTGAACATCCCGCATTTGGCGAACGCCCAGGCGAGCGCCATTGAGCCCACCGCAGTAACCAGCCAGGAGATAATCGAAATCGTGCCCACTTCGGCGAGTTTGGTTGGCAGCATGATGATGCCTGAGCCCATCATGTTGACCATCGTCAGGATGGTCAGCTGCACCACGCCCATTTTGTTAGATTTGCCCATCATAACGCTCCTTCTGCGCGGCGTTGCGGCGCAGGTTTTTCACTGACCACGTAACACCAGACCTGATGACGCCCGTCGCAGGCTTCGACATACACGCCCTGCAACTCCGGCGCGAAGCCCGGCAGCAGGTTGATCCCTTCTTCCAGCGCCTGGAAGTAATGCAGCGCCGCCCCGCCCCAGATTTCGCCTGGCACCACGCACAGCACGCCGGGCGGGTAGGGGAGCGCGCCCTCCGCCGCGATGCGGCCTTCCGCCTGCTCCAGACGCACCAGCTCGATATCGCCGCGAATAAACGCCTGATGGGCCGCCTGCGGACTCATGGCGACGCGCGGGAAATGCGCTTTACGGAACATCGCTTTTTGCAGCGCTTTGACGTTACGGCTGGCGTAAAAGTCGTGCATCTCCTGGCAGAGCTGCCGCAGCGTGTAACCCTCATAGCGCGCCTGATGCTGTTTATAGAGCGAGGGCAACACGTCGCTAAGCGGCGCGTCGCTCTCCAGCAGTTTTTCAAAGCGCGCCAGTTGCGCCACCAGCTGTTGCAGCTTGCTCATCTCTTCGGCGGGCGTCAGCAGGAACAGAATGGAATTAAGATCGCATTTCTCCGGGATAATATGGTTTTCGCGCAGGTAGCTTGCGAGCACGGCGGCGGGCACGCCGAAGTCTTCATATTCGCCGGTCTCTGTATTAATCCCCGGCGTGGTGAGCAGCAGCTTGCACGGGTCGACGAAATACTGGTGCGGCGCGTAGCCCTCAAAGGCGTGCCAGCGCTCGCCGGGCACGAAGTGGAAAAACCGTAAATCAGAGGCGATCTGCGCGGTCTCATAGCTCTGCCACGGACGGCCGTCGACCATCGCCGGAACAAAGGGCCGAATGGCGCGGCAGTTGTCGAAAATCATCTTGCGGGCGTCAATGCCATATTCCACGCAGCGCATCCACATGCGGCGTCCGGCTTCGCCCTCGTGCATCCGCGCGTTAATGTCCAGGGCCGCGAAAAGCGGGTAAAACGGGCTGGTGGAGGCGTGCATCATAAAGGCGTTATTCATCCGCTTGTGCGGCACGTAACGCGGCTGGCCTTTAATATGGCTGTCTTTTTTATGGATTTGCGAGGTCTGCGAAAACCCGGCCTGTTGTTTATGCACCGACTGCGTGACGAGAATGCCCGGATCGTTTTCGTTAAGCGTCAGCAGCAACGGCGAGCAGGGCGCCATCATCGGGATAAACTGCTCATAGCCGACCCACGCGGAGTCAAAGAGCAGGTAGTCGCACAGCGGCCCAAGCGTATCCACAACCTGACGGGCGTTATAGACCGTGCCGTCATAGGTGCCGAGCTGGATAACGGCCAGCCGGAACGGGCGTGCCGCGGCGGCGCGCGCTGGCGATACCTCACGCACTAATTCGCGCAGGTAATGCTCGTCGAAACAGTGGGCGTCGATCCCGCCGATAAACCCGTACGGGTTACGCGCGGTTTCCAGATAGACCGGCGTCGCGCCCGCCTGCAACAGCGCGCCGTGGTGGTTCGATTTATGGTTATTGCGGTCAAACAGCACCAGATCGCCTGGCGTCAGCAGCGCGTTGAGCACCACTTTATTGGCGGAGGACGTGCCGTTCAGCACAAAATAGGTTTTATCGGCGTTAAACACCTCTGCGGCATGCTGTTGCGCAAGGCAGGGCGCGCCTTCGTGGATCAGCAAATCGCCCATCGCCACGTCGGCGTTGCAGAGATCGGCGCGAAACAGCGTATCGCCGAAGAAACTGACGAACTGATTGCCCGCCGGGTGACGGCGGAAAAACTCGCCGCCCTGGTGGCCGGGGCAGTCGAAGGCGCTATTGCCCTGATTTACGTAATCGACCAGCGCGCGAAAGAACGGCGGGCGCAGCGCCGTTTCATACTTCCGGGCGGCGGCCTCAAGCTGGCGGCCATAGTAGTCGCGGTGTGATTCATTGTATTCAAACACGCCCGCAATCCGCGGCAAATATTCCGCAGGCACCCGTTCTTCAGGCTGACATACCACAAAAACCGGAATGCCAAATCCGGTCATTTCAATTTCATCGATAATGCCCTGGAAAATATCGCTGACGGCCATTACTGCCGCGGCAATATCAATGTAATCCGTGTCGTGAATATTAATAATCTCGCGGTCCGTTGAAAAACAGTCCGGACATAAACGGCTGACGCCAATTTTTAACGCTTGCATGATGTTTCCTTATTTCAGGCAAAGCAATCCCGCCACTTTTCCTCGCGGAAAATTGCTGAATATGAATGTCGGGCAAAACGCTCCCGCTGCCTTAAAAAGGCAGAACAGGGGATTTACTCTGTGTCGGCCAGACAGATCCCTGCCAGAAAAATTCTGGTATTACAGAGACCTGTGGCGAAATTGCGCGTGCATTCCCAGGCAATAACCTGTTAATGAATAACGTTAGGCTTGTTCTGAAGAATGACCGGCGCGCAGCAGCGCAACCCGCTAGCGGGCGTTGAAAAGGTGAAAGTCAAAACAGTTGCGGTGGGCGAACATCATAATATGGGTTGTCCGCCTGATATGCGGCATTAACCGATTATTATTTTCCATGTCAGTTTCCTTTCAGTAATTGAAAGCGTGGTCATTTTATCCAGGATGAGTGGTTAATCTGTGAAGCATATCAATAAAAATGGCCTGAAGCAGAAATAATTAGTCGTTATTTATGCATAATGCAGAGCAGATCGCTGTGCGTTGTGTGAATGTAGATTAGTGGTTAATGAAAAGTGTCTTCTTTATTTTGCAGTAAAGTAGAGAACGTCCCGCTTATATTTTTCAGTAAACGGAGAGCGAGAATTGAATAAATAGTGAAGGCAGGTGAAAGGCTATTCAGAATAAAAAGAGGGGGAATACAGGTCGCCGCGCCAGATATGACGCGGCGTGGCGTTCAAAGCATAAACCGGTAGCCGATGCCGGTTTCAGTCAGCAGGTGGCGCGGGCGCGCCGGATCGCTTTCCAGCTTCTGGCGCAGATGGCCCATATAGATACGCAGGTAATGGCTGTGCTCTACCGCGTTCGGCCCCCACACCTGGCTTAACAGCTGGCGCTGGGTCAGTACTTTACCGGGGTTATTCAGCAGCACGCCCAGCAGGCGGAACTCAATCGGCGTCAGGTGGATCTCCTCCGCGCCGCGCAAAATGCGCCTTGCCGCCAGATCGGCCGTAATATCGGAAAAGCTCACCACCGGATCGCTCTGGCTCGCGCCGCCGTGACGGCGCAGGGCGACGCGCAGCCGCGCCTGCAATTCGCCGATGCCAAACGGCTTGCCCAGAAAATCATCGGCGCCGGCATCCAGCGCCGCGATTTTGTCCTGCTCATCGCTGCGCGCCGACAGCACAATCACCGGCGTCTGGCTCCACTGGCGATAGTCGCGGATAAAATCGATGCCGTCGCCGTCCGGCAGGCCGAGATCGAGGATCACCAGATCGGGCTTGCGGGTGGCGGCTTCAATCAGTCCGCGCTGGAGGGTTTCGGCGTCATAAACGCGCAGCCCTTCGCTCTCCAGCGCCGTGCGCAGAAAGCGGCGGATCTCTTTTTCATCTTCGACTATCAGGACGCTAATCACATGACCTCGTGGATATCCAGTTCCGGGGGCGTTTCTTTGGGTAGCAGCACGTGAAAACTGGCGCCGCCTTCCGGGCGGTTACGGGCATAAATCTCGCCGCCGTGCACCTCGACAATCGCCTGACAAATCGCCAGCCCCAGACCAACGCCGGGGATAGCGGATTCTTTATTGCCGCGAGCGAATTTAGCAAAGATAGCCTGTTCCTGACCAGCCGGAATACCGGGGCCGTCGTCCCAGACCTCCAGATCGAGCCGGTCGTCGCGCCAGCCCGTGCGTACGCCTATCTGCGCCCGCGCGCCTGCATATTTGGCGGCGTTCTCCAGAAGGTTAATCAGCACCCGTTCAAAGAGCGGGCCGTCGACATGAATGAGTGTGAGCGGATCGCTAAGGCTCAGCGTGATATGCCGCCCGCCGAGCCCCGGCTCCAGCATCTTGAGCGCGCTGCCCACCACTTCTTCGAGCGTCAGCCACTCTTTGCGCAGGTTAAAGCCGCCAGACTGAATGCGCGCCATATCCAGCAGATTATTCACAAGCCTTGCGGTATTCAGCACATGCTGGCGGATTTCGCTCGCCTGCGGCGCGTGTTTCGAGCCTTCAGAGGCCAGATCAAGCGTCAGGATCTCCGCCTGGCCGAACAGCACCGTCAGCGGCGTGCGCAGGTCGTGGGAGAGCGCTGCAAGCAACGAGTTGCGCAGCTGTTCGCGCTCGCTGGCGAGCCGCGCCTGTTCTTCGCTTTCGGTCAGAAAGAGCCGCTCCAGGGCGCTCGCCACCAGTAACGTAAAGGTCTCCAGCAGCCGCTGCTGTTCGGGGATCATCAGCTGGCGCAGGTTGCCTGGCTCGACAATCACCAGTCCGAGCGTTTTCCCGGCGGTGCGCAGCGGCAAAATCTGATACGGCACGCCGGGCAGGGTGTCGGTGCCCGCCCCGGCGGGCAGGCCTTTATCGAAGCTCCAGCGCGCGATGGCTTCATCCCACGGCGTGATTTCCGACAGCGGTTGCGGCGGCTGGAGTTTGCCCTGGTCGTCCGGCAGCAGCAGCAGACCGCGGGCGCGAAAGGTGGAGGCGATAAACTGCTGGCTGGTGGCCGCGATATCGCGCGCGCTGCGGCCCACGGCCAGCGCTTTGGACATTTCATAAAGGTGGCGCGTGCGCTGCTCACGATAGCGCGCGATGCGCGCCTGATAGCGCACGCCCGCGGTCAGGTTGCCGATAATCAGTCCGACGCTCAGCATCACCGCGAAGGTGAGCAGATACTGCACGTCCGAAACCGCCAGCGTACCGCGCGGCGCGATAAAAAAGAGATCGAAGCTCACCACGTTGATGACGGTCGCCACCACCGACGGCCAGCGGCCATAAAACAGCGCCACCAGCACCACGCCCAGCAGATAGACCATCACCAGGTTGGCGGCGTCGAACGCGATAAGCCACTGGTGCGCCACCAGCGTAATCAGGGCGCAGAGCGCCACCGCCACCGCGCAGCCGCGCAACTGTACCCGCCACTTTTCCATAAATGGGCGATTATCGGCGGCTTTGGCGCTGGCAGGCGTGGGTTTGTCATCCAGCGCGACAATCAGCAAATCGAGATCCGGCGCGTGGCGCGCGAGCCGCTCGGCGAACGTATCCTGACTCCACCAGCGGCGTTTATTGCGCCGCCCGATGACGATTTTGCCAAGGTTATGCTCGCGGGCGTAGCGCAGTATCGCTTTCTCTTCGACCGGGTCGGCGAGGGTGGCGGTTTCCGCGCCCAGCTCCTGGGCGAGATGCAACGCGCTGAGGATGGCGCGCCGCGCCGTTTCAGAGAGCTGATGCAGACGCGGCGTCTCCACATACACCGCGTGCCAGACGCTGCCGAGCCGCGCCGCCAGACGCGCCGCGGTGCGCACCAGTTTTTCGTTGCCCGCGCCCTGGCCGATGCACAGCAGAATGGCGTCGCGCGTATGCCAGACTTTCTCCTGGCCCTGACGGTCGCGCCAGGCGCGCATCTGGTCGTCCACCCGGTCGGCGGTGCGGCGCAGCGCCAGCTCGCGCAGCGCGATAAGGTTGCCTTTGCGAAAGAAATGCTCGATGGCGCGCTCCGCCTGGCCTGCGATATAGACTTTGCCTTCATGCAGGCGCTGGCGCAGATCGTCCGGCGGCAGATCCACCAGTACGATTTCATCCGCCGCATCGAAAATCGGGTCGGGCACGGTTTCGCGCACCTGAATGCCGGTCACGCCGCCCACCACATCGTTAAGGCTTTCCAGATGCTGGACGTTAACGGTGGTAAAGACGTCAATGCCTGCGTCGAGCAGTTCTTCGACATCCTGCCAGCGCTTCGGGTGGCGAGAGCCGGGCGCGTTGCTGTGCGCCAGCTCGTCCATCAGGATCAGCGCCGGGTTACGCGCAAGCGACGCGTCGAGATCGAACTCCTGCACCACGCGGCCCCGGTGATGAATACGCTTAAGGGGCTGGATAGCCAGCCCCTCGAGTAATGCCGCGGTCTCCTGGCGGCCGTGGGTTTCCACCACGCCCACCAGAATATCGAGACCCTGCGCCCGAAGACGCTGGGCCTCCTGCAACATGGCGTAGGTTTTCCCTACGCCTGCGCAGGCGCCGAAGAAAATTTTGAGTTTTCCGCGCGTCCGGCCCTGCGTCTGCACCAGCAGGCGATCCGGGTCGGGGCGCATCGGCTCTTCGGTCATGATATTTCCTTACGGTTGCAGGGCGTCCAGCGCCAGATTCAGTTGCAGCACATTCACCACCGGCTGGCCGAGAAAGCCCGCGATCGGCGTGTCGGTGGCTTCACGGATAAGGCGCCCCACCTCGGCTTCAGAGATCCCGCGGGCCTGCGCCACGCGGGGCGCCTGCCAGAAGGCCGCGTCCGGCGTAATGCCGTAATCAAGACCGCTCGCGGAGGCCGTCACCAGCTCCACCGGCACCGTTGCGCGGGCGTCCGGGTTGGCGGCGCGCAGCGCCTGCACGCGCGCCTGGATCTGTTTATCCAGTTCCGGGTTGCTGGCGGCGAGGTTACTGCCGCCGGAAGCCATTGGATTATAAGGCGCTTCGGCCGTCGCGGAAGGGCGGCCCTGGAAATATTTCGCCTCGCTGAACGCCTGGCCAATCAGGCGCGAGCCGCGCACCTCACCGTTCTGGCGGATAAGCGAGCCTTCCGCCTGGTCCTTAAACCACCACTGACCAAGCACCGTGGTCGCCAGCGGATACACGCCGCCGGTGAGGGCAGTCAGGAAAACCAACAGGGTGAGGGCGGGACGTAACATAGCCATAATGATTCCTTTTAAACCAGACCAGACAGCGTTAACAGCAGGTCGATGAGCTTGATGCCGATAAACGGCACCACCAGCCCGCCCAGACCGTAAATCCACAGGTTGCGGCGCAGCATCGCCGCCGCCGCGAGCGGTTTGTAACTCACGCCTTTCAGCGCCAGCGGGATCAGAAAGACGATAATCAGCGCGTTAAAGATAACGGCGCTGAGAATGGCCGATGCCGGCGAATGCAGGTGCATCACGTTCAGCGCGTTCAACTGCGGATAGGTCGCCGCGAACGCCGCCGGGATAATGGCGAAATATTTCGCCACGTCGTTGGCGATACTGAACGTCGTCAGCGAGCCGCGCGTCATCAGCATCTGTTTGCCAATGTGCACCACTTCGATAAGCTTGGTGGGGTTGGAATCGAGATCCACCATGTTGCCCGCTTCTTTCGCCGCCTGGGTGCCGGAGTTCATTGCCACCGCCACATCGGCCTGGGCCAGCGCCGGGGCGTCGTTGGTGCCGTCGCCGGTCATCGCCACCAGCCGTCCTTCGGCCTGATACTGGCGGATCAGCGCCAGTTTCGCCTCCGGCGTCGCTTCGGAGAGAAAATCGTCCACGCCCGCTTCGGCGGCGATGGCGGCGGCGGTCAGCCGGTTATCGCCGGTGATCATCACGGTCTTAATGCCCATTTTGCGCAGCTGCGCGAAGCGCTCTTTAATGCCGCCTTTGACGATATCTTTAAGGGCGATAACGCCGAGCACCTGCGCGCCTTCGGCCACCACCAGCGGCGTGCCCCCGGAGCGCGCCACGCCTTCCACCAGCGTGTCGACCTGCGCCGGGAACTGGCCGCCGTTGGCTTCCACATGGCGGCGAATGGCGTCCACCGAGCCTTTGCGGATCATGCGGTCCTGCACGTTGATGCCGCTCATGCGCGTCTGCGCGGTGAAGGGCACAAAAGTGGCCTGAAGACTCTGGACGTCGCGCTCGCGCAGGTTAAAGCGCTGCTTCGCCAGCACCACGATGCTGCGGCCTTCCGGCGTTTCATCGGCAAGCGAGGCCAGCTGGGCGGCGTCGGCGAGCGTTTTTTCACTCACGCCGGGGGCGGGCAGGAAGTCAGACGCCTGGCGGTTGCCGAGCGTGATGGTGCCGGTTTTATCCAGCAACAGGACGTCCACATCGCCTGCGGCTTCCACCGCGCGGCCGCTGGTGGCGATAACATTCGCGCCAAGCATCCGGCTCATGCCCGCCACGCCGATGGCCGAGAGCAGCCCGCCGATGGTGGTCGGGATCAGACACACCAGCAGCGCCACCAGCACCGTCACGCTGACCGCCGTGCCGCCGTATTGCGAGAACGGGTAGAGCGTGGCGGTCGCCAGCAGAAAGACAATCGTCAGCGCTACCAGCAGGATGGTCAGCGCGATTTCGTTAGGGGTTTTGCGCCGCTCGGCGCTCTCCACCATCGCAATCATACGGTCAAGGAACGTCTCACCGGGGTTGACGCTGCACTGGATAACCAGCCAGTCGGAAAGAATACGCGTGCCGCCGGTCACCGAGGCGAAATCGCCGCCCGATTCACGGATAACCGGCGCCGATTCGCCGGTAATGGCGCTCTCATCCACCGACGCGCCGCCTTCGATAACCTCGCCGTCGCACGGGATAATGTCGCCCGCTTCGACCAGGACAATATCGCCTTTACGCAGGTCAGCGGCGGGGATGTGATCCAGCTGAGCGTCGTGATGCGGCGCGCGCAGCTTGCGGGCGAACGCGGTCTTTTTCACCCCTTTCAGGCTATTGGCCTGGGCTTTGCTGCGGCCTTCCGCCAGGGCTTCGGCGAAATTGGCGAACAGCACCGTAAACCACAGCCACAGGCTGATGGCGCCGGTAAACCGCGCCTCGCCGGGCAGTTTTCCGGCGGCGATCGCCACGGCAATCAGCGTGGTCAAGAGGCTGCCGACCCACACGATAAACATGACCGGGTTGCGCCACTGGGCGCGCGGACTCAGTTTTTTCAGAGCATCGAAAAGCGCCTGACGAACCAGCGAGGATTCAAACAGGGCCATTTGCTTGCGACTCATGGATAGCGACTCCGCAATGGTCATTTCACAAAAGAAAGGTGTTCCGCGACCGGGCCTAAGGCGAGGGCGGGGATGAACGTCAGGGCGCCGACCAGCAGCACCGTGCCCGTCAGCAGGCCGATAAACAGCGCGCCGTGGGTGGGCAGCGTGCCGGGGCTTGCGGGCTGCGCTTTTTTTGCGGCGAGCGAGCCGGCTATCGCCATCACCGGGATAATCACCAGGAAGCGGCCGAACCACATGCAAAAGGCCAGCAGCAGGTTCCAGAACGGCGTGTTGGCGCTAAGGCCGCCGAAGGCGCTGCCGTTGTTATTGGCGGCAGACGAAACGGCATAAAGCACTTCGCTAAAGCCGTGAATGCCGGGGTTGAACATGCCCGCCCGGCCCGCGTCGGTCATCATGGCCAGCGCCGTGCCGAGCAGCACCAGCGCAGGCGTGACCAGAATCGCCAGCGCGGTCATTTTCATCTCGCGCACGTCGATTTTTTTGCCAAGGTATTCCGGCGTGCGCCCAATCATCAGGCCCGCGATAAACACGCCCAGCAGCACGAACAGCAGCATTCCGTACAGCCCGGAGCCGACGCCACCGAAGACCACTTCGCCAATCTGCATCAGCCACATCGGGATCATGCCGCCGAGGGCGGTAAAGGAGTCATGCATGGCGTTTACCGCGCCGCAGGAGGCCGACGTAGTGACGACGGCAAACAGGCTGCTCGCGAGAATGCCAAAGCGGCTCTCTTTACCTTCCATATTGGCGGCGCTGTCGGCGCCAGGCGTGAGGAAGTGAGGATTGCCGGTGGTTTCGGCCCACATTACCAGCGCCACGCAGACCACGAAAATCACCGTCATGGTCCAGAGAATGGCGCGGCCCTGGCGCGCGTCGCCCACCGCATCGCCAAAGGCGAAGCAGAGCGCCGCCGGGATCAGAAAGATAGCCAGCATCTGCACGAAGTTGGTTAGCGCGGTCGGGTTCTCAAACGGGTGCGAGGAGTTGGCGTTAAAGAAGCCGCCGCCGTTGGTGCCGAGCATTTTAATCGCCTCCTGCGACGCCACCGGCCCCATCGGCAACATCTGGCGCGCGCCTTCCAGCGTGGTGAAGGGCTGGTAGGCCGAGAAGTTCTGAATAGCGCCTTGCTGAATAAAGAACAGCGCGATAATCAGCGCGATCGGCATCAGCACCCACAGCGTGACGCGGGTGAGATCCTGCCAGGCGTTGCCAAGCGTCGTCGCCGACTGGCGGGCAAAGGCGCGGATAAGCGCAAACGCCACCGCGATGCCGGTCGCCGCCGAAAGGAAATTCTGCACCGCGAGGCCCGCCATCTGGCTGAAATAGCTGACGGTGCTTTCGCCCGCGTAAGATTGCCAGTTGGTATTGGCGACGAAACTCACCGCCGTATTGAGCGCCAGATGCCAGGAGAGCCCCGGCAGGTTCTGCGGGTTAAGCGGCAGAACGCCCTGACACATCAGGATGGTGAACAGCAGCACCAGACCCAGCGTATTAAACAGCAGGATCGCCAGCAGATAGCGCTTCCAGTCCATCTCCTCCTGACGAATGCCGAGCACGGCCCAGAGCACACGCTCCACGCCGCCCACGCCCGGTAAGGGATCGCCGTTAATCAGCCGGGCCAGCAGGCTGCCCAGCGGTTTCGCCAGCGCCATCAGCACCAGCAGAAAACTGGCGATAAGTAAAAATGCGGACGCCGCCATCAGAACGCCTCCGCATTAATCAGGGCGTATACCAGATAGCCCAGCAACAGAAAAACCAGCACGATGCCGGTTATCAGGCCTGCACTCACAATCCACCTCCATGGGGGTTTTTGGAATATGGGCAGAGGGTAGGGATTCGGGCGTAAAGGTTTCGCAAAAATCGCGAAGCGAGGTGTAAAAAAAATATAAAAATGGCAAAAGCCATGATTTAACTGCGGGTTAGTATTTCTTTAACCATTTTGTAACTTATTTACGATATCAATTGTAAAGATGGTAAGAATTCGCACTAAAAGCTGGTCGGATGAGTAGTAAAATTACAGGCAAAGCGATACAATTTTAACCAGCTCACAGAATCCGGTTTCCGGCCTTGATTGCCGGGCATGTACAGAAAGGGGGAAAAACCTATGTCTTTATATAAAAAATATCCTGCGCATCAGGTCTTCCTGCGTCGCGCGCTGGTGCTGGTGGTTGGCATTGCGGCCCTGCCGGTGATGCTGTTCTGGAAAGATCGCGCGCGTTTCTACAGCTATCTGCATCGTGTGTGGTCGAAAACCAGCGATCAGCCGGTCTGGATGGCGCAGGCTGAACAAACCGCCTGCTATTTTTACTGATTCATACCACACCCTGAAAAACCGCTCACGCCGAGCGGTTTTTTTATGCCTGCGAATACGGCGCGCCGCTGCGTTTTTCGCTGTCATCAGGCTGGTGTTAACAGGCCGCCTCTGGCTACACTGAGAGTGTATAAAAATGAGGATGGCCGAATGACTATAAAAATCCCTGTTGGCATTAGCGCCTGTCTTTTAGGGGAAAACGTGCGTTTCGACGGCGGCCATAAACGGCTCGCCTTTGCGGTGGAGGAGCTGGCGCCCTGGGTGAAGTATGAGCCCGTCTGCCCGGAAATGGCCGTCGGCCTGCCGGTGCCGCGCCCGGCGTTGCGTCTGGTGAAAACCGATGAAGGCCTGGCGCTGCGTTTTAGCGATAAGCGCGAGGGCGATTTAACCGGCGAGATGGAAACCTTTTCGCGCGAGCGCGTCAGCCGTCTGGATCACCTGTGCGGCTATATCGTCTGCGCTAAATCGCCAAGCTGCGGCATGGAGCGCGTGCGCGTCTACGATGCGGACGGCAAAAACAACCGTAAAGCCGGTCGCGGCATCTTCACCGAGATCCTGATGAACGCGCTGCCGTGGCTGCCGGTGGAAGAGGACGGACGTTTGTATGATCCGGGCATTCGCGAAAACTTCGTCGAGCGCATCTATACCCTACATGAGCTCCACGCGCTGCGCGCCGAAGGGCTGACGCGCGGCAATCTGATCGCCTTTCACAGCCGCTATAAGCTTCTGCTGCTGGCGCACTCGCAGCCGCTCTACCGTGAGCTGGGGCGCTTCGTGGCGGCTATCGACCAGTGGGACTCGCTGGAGGCGTATTTTGAAGAGTATCGCCTGCGTCTGATGGCGCTGCTTTCCATTCAGGCGACCCGCCGTAACCACACCAACGTACTGATGCACGTGCAGGGCTATTTCCGCAACCAGCTCAACGGGCGTCAGCGTCAGGAGCTTTCCACGCTTATCGACCGTTACCGTCAGGGCACGCAACCGCTGCTGGCGCCGGTGACGCTGCTCAAGCACTACATGGCGGAATACCCTGACCCTTACCTTGATCAACAACGCTACTTCGAGCCCTACCCGGAAGCGCTGCGCCTGCGCTACGGTCGTTAAACAAGGAGTGTTATGACCACGCATCTGGTCTGGTTTCGCGCGGATTTGCGCGTTAACGACAACCTGGCGCTCGCCGCCGCCTGCCGGGACCCCGACGCGCGGGTTATCGGCCTGTTTATCGCCACCCCGCAGCAGTGGCGCGATCACACCCTCGCGCCGCGTCAGGCGGCATTTATTCACCAAAACCTGGAAGCGCTGCAACAGGCGCTGGCGACGCGGGGGATTGCGCTGTTTACGCGCGAGGCGCCCGATTTCGCCGCCGCCGTTGACGCGCTGGCCGCGTTTTGCGACGAGCAGCAGGTTGCGGCGCTCTTTTACAACTATCAGTATGAGCTGAACGAAGCGCGACGCGACGCCGCCGTGGCGCGCAGGCTGGAGGGCCGCGTCGCCTGTCAGGGCTTTGACGACAGCGTGATGCTGCCGCCCGGAAGCGCCGTGACCGGCAACGGCGAGATGTATAAAGTGTTCACCCCTTACAGCCGGGCGTTTATACGCCGTCTCGGCGAGGGGTTGCCGCCGTGCGTCAGCGCGCCGAAGCCACGCGCGGGCGGGGCGCTAACCGATGCGCCTGCGCTTGCGCCGTTTGATTATCCGTGTGAGACGCCGGACGGCATGCTCTTCCCGGCAGGTGAAGAGGCCGCGCTCAAACGCCTGCGCGACTTTTGCCGGCATGACGCAGGCGACTACCCGGAAAAACGCGATTTCCCGGCCATTCGCGGCACCAGTTTGCTGTCGCCCTATCTCGCCATTGGGGTGCTTTCCCCACGCCAGTGCCTGCATCGTCTGTTAACCGAACACCCGCGCGCGCTGGAAGGCGGCAGCGGGGCGGTATGGCTGAATGAGCTTATCTGGCGCGAATTCTACCGGCATTTGATCGTCGCCTGGCCGCACCTGTGCCGCCATCAGCCGTTTATCGACTGGACGGCGCGGGTGGCGTGGCAGCGCAACGACGCGCATTTTCAGGCATGGTGCGAAGGCAACACGGGGTATCCGATTGTCGACGCCGCGATGCGCCAGATGAACGCCACCGGCTGGATGCACAACCGGCTGCGGATGATCACTGCGAGCTTTCTGGTCAAAGACTTACTGGTCGACTGGCGGCGCGGCGAACGCTATTTTATGTCGCAACTGATTGATGGCGACTTTGCCGCCAATAACGGCGGCTGGCAGTGGGCCGCGTCTACCGGCACCGACGCCGCGCCCTATTTCCGCATCTTTAACCCCACGACACAGGGGCAGCGGTTTGACGCCGAGGGCGAGTTTATCCGCCGCTGGGTGCCGGAGCTTAGCCATATTCCCGGCAAGGCCGTGCATGAGCCGCATGTCTGGGCGAAGAAAAACGGTAAGGCGCTGCGTTACCCGCAGCCCATCGTCGACCATAAACAGGCGCGCGTTGCGACGCTCGCGGCGTATGAAGCGGCCCGCAAAGAATAAGAGAGAAACCATGAAAAACAGCGAACTGGAACAACTGATTAACGACAAACTCAACAGCGCCACGTTCAGCGACTACGCCCCGAACGGCTTACAGGTTGAGGGCCGCGACGAGGTGCGCAGAATCGTCACCGGCGTCACCGCAAGCCAGGCGCTGCTGGATGAAGCGGTGCGCCTGGAAGCGGACGCGGTGATTGTGCATCACGGTTATTTCTGGAAAGGGGAATCGCCGGTCGTACGCGGCATGAAGCGCAACCGCCTGAAAACGCTGCTGACTAACGACATAAACCTCTACGGCTGGCATCTGCCGCTCGATGCGCACCCGCAGCTTGGCAATAACGTCCAGCTGGCGCAGTTGCTCGGCATTGAAGTGAAGGGCGAGATCGAGCCGCTGGTGCCGTGGGGCGAGCTGGCGATGGCGGTGTCAGGCCCGGAGTTCGCCTCCTGGCTTGAAGCGCGTCTCGGCCGTCGTCCGCTGTGGTGCGGCGATACCGGGCCGGATCTGATTAAGCGCGTCGCCTGGTGTACCGGCGGCGGACAGAGCTTTATCGACAGCGCGGCGCGTTTCGGCGTCGACGCTTTTATCACTGGCGAAGTCTCCGAACAGACCATCCACTCGGCGCGCGAGCAGTCGCTGCATTTCTACGCGGCAGGCCACCACGCCACCGAGCGCGGCGGCATTCGCGCGCTCAGCGAATGGCTGAACGAAACCACCGATCTGGACGTGACCTTTATCGACATCCCGAATCCGGCTTAATCAATACAAGAGAGGAAAACGTGCAGCGAGCCCGTTGTTATCTGTTAGGCGAAAGCGCCGTGGTACTGGAGCTGGAGCCGCCCGTAACACTTGCCAGCCAGCAGCGCATCTGGGGGCTGGTGCAGCGCCTCGCAGAGGTCCCCGCCGTGGTGGAAGTCATTCCCGGCATGAATAACATTACCGTGATGCTGCGCGAGCCGGAAACGATGGCGCTGGACGCTATCGAGCGGCTGCAACGCTGGTGGGAGGAGAGCGAAGCCATCATCCCCGACGCGCGGCGCATCGAGATTCCGGTGGTGTACGGCAAAGACGCCGGGCCGGATTTGGCGGTTGTGGCGAACCACGCCGGGCTCAGTGAAAAGCAGGTGGTCGAGATGCACGCGCAGGTCGATTACGTGGTCTATTTTATCGGCTTTCAACCGGGCTTCCCGTATCTCGGCGGGCTGGCGCCGGCGCTTGCCACGCCGCGTCGCGCCGAGCCGCGTCTTCAGGTGCCCGCAGGCTCGGTCGGCATCGGCGGCAGCCAGACCGGCATCTATCCGCTGCCCACGCCTGGCGGCTGGCAGATTATTGGCCATACGCCGCTTGCGCTGTTTAACCCGCACAATAACCCGCCGGGCCTGCTCGCGCCGGGCGATACCGTGCGCTTCGTGCCGCAAAAGGAGGGCGTATGCTGAAGATTATTCGCGCGGGCATCCACGCCACTCTTCAGGACAGCGGTCGTTTCGGGCTGCGCCAGTATGGCGTGAGCCAGTGCGGCGCGCTGGATGGCCCGTCGCTGCAAATCGCCAATCTGCTGGTAGGCAACGATCCGCACGCGGCGGCGCTGGAGATAACGCTCGGTCAGTGCGTGGTGGAGTTCACCGAAGATACCTGGTTTGCGCTTACCGGCGCGGGCTGCGACGCGACGCTTGACGAACGCGCCGTCTGGACCGGCTGGCGGCTGCTCGCCCGCGCGGGCCAGCGCCTGAGCCTGAAGCTGCCGCGCCGCGGCATGCGCAGCTATCTGGCCCTGGCGGGCGGTTTCGACGTGCCGGAAGTCATGGGCTCGCGCAGTACCGATGTGAAAGCGGGCGTCGGCGGTTTTGAAGGGCGGCTCCTGTGCGACGGTGATGAACTGCCCGTCAATCCGCCGACGCGTCATTTCCGCGAGGCGCGCGGCGTGAAGCAACTGCTGTGGGGCAACCGCATTCGCGCGCTGCCGGGGCCGGAGTATCACGAATTCAGCCACGAGGCGAAAGAAGCCTTCTGGCGCACGCCGTGGCAGTTAAGCCCGCAGAGTAACCGCATGGGTTACCGGCTGCACGGTCATGTGCTGGAGCGCACCACCGAACGCGACCTGGTGTCTCACGGCCTGCTGCCGGGCGTGGTGCAGGTGCCGCACGGCGGGCAGCCCATCGTGCTGATGAACGACGCCCAGACTACTGGCGGCTATCCGCGCATCGCGTGCGTGATCGACGCCGATCGCTATAACCTGGCGCAACTGCGCCTGGGCGAGCCGATTCACTTCGTGCAGTGCTCCATCGAAGAGGCGCTACAGGCGCGCAGCGACCGGGCGCGTTACCTTGAACAACTGGCATGGCGGCTTAACGATGAAGATTGATCTTAACGCCGATCTCGGCGAAGGCTGCGGCAACGATGCGCTGCTGATGCCGTTGATTAGCTCCGCCAACATCGCCTGCGGCTTCCACGCGGGCGATGCGCAGACGATGCGCGAGAGCGTGCGGCTGGCGCTGGCGCACGGCGTGGCGATTGGCGCGCATCCGGGGTTTGCGGATCGTGAAAACTTCGGCCGCACGGCGATGCAGCTGCCGCCGGAGACGATTTACGCCGAGACGCTCTATCAGGTCGGCGCGCTCGCCGCCATCGCTCGCGCCGAGGGCGGCAGGCTGGCGCACGTGAAACCGCACGGGATGCTCTATAACCAGGCGGCGAAAGACGCAGCGCTTGCCGACGCCATCGCGCAGGCGGTGAAGGATGTTGATGCGACGCTGATTCTGGTGGGGCTGGCGGGCAGTGAGCTGATTCGCGCAGGCGCGCGTTATCAGCTCGCCACGCGCGAAGAAGTCTTCGCCGATCGCGGTTATCTGGCCGACGGCGCGCTGGTGCCGCGCAGCGAGCCGGGCGCGTTGATTGAGGATGACGACGAGGCGGTGTCGCGCACGCTGATGATGGTGCAGGAAGGGCGGGTGCGCAGCCGTGACGGCGCATGGGCGGCGGTGAATGCCCAGACGGTCTGCCTGCATGGCGACGGCGCGCACGCGCTGGCGTTCGCGCGCCGGTTACGCGAGGCGTTCGACGCGCGCCAGATTCAGGTCAGCGCGTGATTCACAGCGATGCCGCCGCCCGCGCGGCGGTGTCGTAAAGCGAGGCGATGGTGCGCAGCAGTTGCGCCGTTTCGCCAATCGCCGCGCCCGGTATCCCGCTCTCGACCTGAATCGCGATAAGACACGTTTCGCGCACGTCGCGGTATTTCATACACAGCGCTTTGCCTTCATCCGTCGTCGAGAAATAGAGCTCTTTACCCACCTTTTCACTGGTCACATAGCCCGCTTTCACCAGCTTTTTCAGCGCGTAGGTCACCACGTGCGTGTCTTCCACGTTGAGCACAAAGCAGATATCCGCGAGCTTTTTCTTGCGGTTGCGGTGGTTAACGTGATGCAACAGCGAGACGTCAAACGCGCCCATATCCGGCTCGCCCGCCGCCGTCATGCAGCGCACCATCCATTTGTTAAACGCGTTGCTGGTCATGATCAGCGCGTATTCCAGCTCCGATAACTCCGCGCAGCGCGCCGACACCAGGTGGCGGGACGAGACAATGCGCCCGTCAGTAATATCGTCGTTATCACTTGATACAACCGGTTTTTTACGGCTCATGGCGTCCCTTTCTCTCCTGTGGGTATTGGCAAAAACTATAAAACGACACCGACAAAATAAAAACATTTTATTGATAAATTGTTTACATACTATAACCGTTCAGATATAGATTTTTGGTCAGGTTCTGCACGTTCTCAGCACCTCTCGCACAACAACGTTCGCCGCAATGCCCACGCTTCGCCACCCCGGCGAAGGAGCAGAATAGCCTTCGGCGTGCAACGCTCACTTTGGAAAGGGTAACAATGTATGGACGGTTCCTCTCTGTTGCCGCTCATCGGTATTCCGGTGGTGGTTATCGGTTTCGCGCTGCGCTTTAACCCGCTGCTGGTGGTCGTCGTCGCCGGGCTGACGACCGGGCTCACGGTCGGCATGGATTTCGGCATGCTGCTGGAAACCTTCGGCGAAAAGTTTGTTAACAGCCGCTCGCTCGCGACCTTCATTCTGATCCTGCCGGTCATCGGCCTGCTGGAGTATTACGGCCTGAAAGAGCGCGCCCAGGCGTGGGTGGCGAAAATCGCCAGCGCCACCTCGGCGCGTATTCTGATGCTCTATTTCGTGGTGCGCGAAGGCACCGCGGCGCTGGGGCTGATGTCGCTTGGCGGCCACGCCCAGACCGTGCGCCCGCTGCTGGCGCCGATGGCTGAAGGCGCGGCGCTCAATGAATATGGCGAGTTGCCTCAGCATATCCGCGACAAAATCAAAGCCCACGCCGCCGCCTGCGACAATATCGCGGTGTTTTTTGGCGAAGATATTTTTATCGCCTTCGGCGCGGTGCTGCTGATTGACGCGTTCCTGAAAGAGAACGGCATTCCCGGCATTGAGCCGCTGCATATCGGCCTGTGGGCCATTCCGACCGCGATTGCGGCGCTGATTATCCATATGGCGCGTCTGCTGCGCCTTGACGCCAGCATTCGCCGCGAGGTTCTGGCCTGGCGCGCAGAGCAGGGCAACCAGGAGGCCGCGCAATGAGCACATTGCTGACTATCAACCGTGTCTACTACCTGATTGGCTTTATCGTCATGTTGCTGGTGGTGATGACGCTTCGCGATCGCGGTAATCCTAAGCGCTTTACCACCGCGCTGTTCTGGTTCCTGTTCGGCGGGATTTTTCTCTTCGGCGATCTGCTGGTGCAGGAGCTGGGCCGCTCGCTGGCCTACCGTATTATCGGCGGCGCGGTGATTGTCATCGCGCTGCTGGCGGGCTTCGGGCTGGTCGGGAAGGGGCACTATAAAATGTCCACCGAGGAGGAGCGCGAGGCGTCCTCTCAGCGTCTGCGCAACTGGTTGTTTCTGCCTGCGCTGCTGATCCCGGTGGTGACGGTGACAGGCACGCTGTTTATGAAAGGCGTCTCGGTGGGCGGCGTGTTCCTGCTGGATCAAAAACAGCTGACGCTCGCGGCGCTGTGCGTGGCGTGTATTGCGGCGCTGTTGGTCGGCTGGTGGCTGACGCGCGGCACGCCGCTGCATGCTATCCGTCAGTCGCGCCGCCTGGTGGATACCATCGGCTGGGCGGTGATTTTGCCGCAGATGCTGGCGATGCTCGGCGGGGTGTTTGTGGCCGCCGATACCGGCACCGCCGTGCAGCGCGTGGTGAGTCTGTTTGTCGACCCGGAAAACCGTTTCATGCTGGTGGTTATTTACTGTATCGGCATGGCGCTCTTTACGATGATTATGGGCAACGCGTTTGCGGCGTTTCCGGTGCTGAGCGCGGGCATCGCGCTGCCGCTGCTGATTAATCATCACCATGGCGACCCGGCGCCGCTTTTAGCTATCGGCATGTATGCGGGTTACTGCGGCACGCTGATGACGCCGATGGCGGCGAATTTCAATATCGTTCCCGCCGCGCTGCTGGAGCTGAAAGACAAATATCAGGTGATAAAAATTCAGATCCCGACGGCGCTGACGCTGCTGGTGGTGAACGTTTTCCTGATGTATTTCATCGTATTTCGCTAAGGCCCTTTAAGGAGCTGTTATGACGCTGACACAACCCCAGGCCGACGCCTTTGCCCGGATGCCCCTGACCTATCTGCGCCAGGAGTACCCGAACCACATTATGCATCTGCTGAATGATGACGCCGACGCGCTGCCGCCCCGCGAGTTGCACCCGATCTTCTACGGTTGCTTTGACTGGCATTCGGCGGTACACGGCTACTGGCTGCTGCTGCGCTGTTTGCGTCTCTACCCGACGCTGTCGTGCCGCGAAGAGATTATCGCCCTGTTTGATGAACACATCACGCCTGCGAATGTAGCGCGTGAAGTGGACTACTTTACCGCGCCGTTTCGCGCCTCGTTCGAGCGCCCATATGGCTACGGCTGGCTGCTGGCGCTCGCTCAGGAGCTGAAAGCGTCCGACCTGCCGCAGGCCGCGCGCTGGCACGAGACGCTGGCGCCGCTGACCCAGGATATCCGCGCGCGTCTTATCGATTACCTCAGCAAGCTGACGTACCCGATTCGCGTCGGCACCCATTACAACACGGCGTTTGCGCTCGCGCTCGGCCTGGATTACGCCCGCGCGCTGGGTGACGGCGCGCTTGAGCGCGCCATCACTGACGCAACGACGCGCTTTTATCAGGCCGACACCGACTACCCGGCGCACTACGAGCCGGGCGGCGATGAATATCTCTCCGGCGCGATGACCGAAGCGCTGCTGATGAGTAAAACGGCGGAGAATTTCCCGGCATGGTTTGACGCGTATCTGCCGGATATCGGCAACGTGGCGGCGCTGATGCACCCGGCGGTGGTAAGCGATCGCGCCGACCCGAAAATCGCCCATCTCGACGGGCTTAACTTAAGCCGCGCCTGGTGTATGAAGCATATCGCCGCGGCGCTCCCCAAAAATCACCGCGCGCAGACAGCGCTGCACGAGGCGGCGCAACGCCATCTGGCGGCAAGCGTCGAGCATGTAGTCGGCAGCCACTATAGCGGCGGGCACTGGCTGGCAAGCTTCGCGCTGCTGGCGCTGGAGTAACCTGTTAACCGCCGCTTTTTTGCGGCGGTTGTCTTTTTCTCCCGGCGCGCGCTGCTACAGTTTATCCTTACGTTTTAACGCGTACGTCATCTGAAAAGGATAAACGATGCCGGAAGGACCGGAGATCCGCCGCGCGGCGGACAAGCTTGAAGCGGCGGTGGCGGATAAACCGCTGACCCATGTCTGGTTTGCCTTTCCTGAATTAAAAGCGTTTGAGGCGCCGCTGACCGGCGCGCGGGTGGAGCGATTCGAAACCCGCGGCAAAGCGCTGCTGACGCATTTTTCGTGTGGGCTGACGCTCTACAGCCATAACCAGCTGTATGGCGTCTGGCGCGTGGTAAAAGCGGGCGAAACGCCGCAAACGACGCGAAGCCTGCGCGTGCGGCTTGAAACCGAAGACGCCGCGGTGCTGCTTTACAGCGCCTCGGAAATTGAGATGCTGGACGCCGACGGCGTGGCGGCGCACGCGTTTTTGCAGCGCGTCGGGCCGGATGTGCTGGATATGTCGCTGACGGTGGAGCAGGTGAAGGAGCGGCTGTTAAGCCCGCGTTTTCACCGCCGTCAGTTCAGCGGGCTGCTGCTGGATCAGGCGTTTCTCGCGGGGCTTGGTAATTATCTGCGTGTCGAGATCCTCTGGCAGGCGCAGCTTGCGCCGCGTCATAAAGCAATAGAGTTGAATAACATGCAGCTTGATGCGCTGGCCCGCGCGTGTCTTGAGATCCCGCGGCTTTCCTACCAGACGCGCGGCACGGTGGATGAGAATAAGCACCACGGCGCGCTGTTTCGCTTCGAGGTGTTTCACCGCGCCGGGAAAAAATGCCGCCGCTGCGGGGGGATTATCGAGAAAACGACGCTGTCGTCGCGGCCGTTTTACTGGTGTCCGGGGTGCCAGGCGTAGTTTTAGGGTGAATGGCGGGTGCGCGTTGCTTACCTTTGTGAAAACCCGGTGGGTGCGCTTCGCTTACCCACCCTACGGAAAAGACAAAAACGGGTGGTCGGTGTAGGGCGGGTAAGCGCAGCGCACCCGCCGCGGCGCAAAACGCCCATAAAAAAACGCGCCCGGAGGCGCGTTTTTCAGATTAACCGCAGCGTGGAATTAGCGCTTCGTCAGGTCAGACTGGAAATCACGCTGCTCGTAGCCGGTATACAGCTGACGCGGACGCGCGATCTTCATACCTTCGCTGTGCATCTCGTTCCAGTGTGCAATCCAGCCCACGGTACGCGCCATCGCGAAGATAACGGTAAACATGGACGACGGAATGCCCATCGCTTTCAGGATGATGCCGGAGTAGAAATCCACGTTCGGGTAGAGTTTCTTCTCGATGAAGTACGGGTCGTTCAGCGCGATGTTTTCCAGCTCCATCGCCACTTCCAGCAGATCGTCTTTGGTGCCCAGCTCTTTCAGCACTTCGTGGCAGGTTTCACGCATCACGGTGGCGCGCGGGTCATAGTTTTTATAAACACGATGACCGAAGCCCATCAGGCGGAAAGAGTCGTTTTTATCTTTCGCGCGACGCACGAATTCCGGAATGTGCTCAACGGAGCTGATCTCTTCCAGCATCTTGAGCGCCGCTTCGTTGGCGCCGCCGTGCGCCGGTCCCCACAGGGAGGCGATGCCCGCGGCGATACACGCGAACGGGTTCGCGCCGGAGGAGCCGGCGGTACGCACGGTAGACGTCGAGGCGTTCTGCTCATGATCCGCGTGCAGGATCAGAATGCGATCCATCGCGCGCTCAAGCACCGGGTTCACCTCGTAAGGCTCGCACGGCGTCGAGAACATCATATTCAGGAAGTTACCGGAGTAGGAGAGGTCGTTACGCGGATACACAAACGGCTGGCCGATCGAATATTTGTAACACATCGCCGCCACAGTCGGCATTTTGGAGAGCAGGCGGAAGGCCGCAATCTCACGGTGGCGCGGGTTATTGACGTCCAGCGAATCGTGGTAGAACGCCGCTAGCGCGCCGGTCACGCCGCACAGCACCGCCATCGGGTGTGAGTCGCGACGAAAACCGTGGAACAGACGCGTGATCTGCTCATGGATCATGGTGTGGCGGGTGACGGTGGTTCTGAATTCGTCATACTGCTCCTGGGTCGGCTTTTCGCCGTAGAGCAGGATGTAACATACTTCGAGATAGTTGGACTCAGTGGCTAACTGATCAATAGGGAAACCGCGGTGCAGCAGGATACCTTCGTCACCATCAATAAAGGTGATTTTGGACTCGCAGGATGCGGTAGAAGTAAAGCCGGGGTCAAACGTGAAAACACCTTTAGAACCAAGACTACGGATATCGATTACATCCTGACCGAGCGTGCCTTTTAGCACATCCAGTTCAATAGCACCATCACCGTTGTAGGTTAGGTTTGCTTTTATATCAGCCATTTACGGTCTCCTTAGCGCCTGTTGCTTGCGACGGTTAACCGCCGATTTACCTCCAGCCAGCAGGGGACAGTTGCCAGTTTGTTGTGTGGCGCGCAGCTCTGTTTCAGAGGGGAAACCAGGGTACAGAGCGATGGGCGGCTTGCAGGCAACCATTCAAACCTGGGTGAAACAACAGTAAATCAGGGTGTTAGCCGTCAGTATTTGTCAAACCTGTTTATCACTAATACCTGGCTAAATTACTGCGGTCAATACTGGCACACTGTTACATAACTTATTCTCAGGTGAAAGCATGACCCCATAACTTTTGCGAATTATATGCGTTTTCGGGTGATGTTTGTAACTAATTTGTTTAACATTTGTCAAATCAGATGATTAAAAATTAAAATAATGTTGTTATCGTGATCCTGGTCACTGTTCCGACCAAAAGCGGCCAAAGAATTTGTAGGTTAATTGTAATGATATTGTGAACATCCTATACTGCCGCCAGGTCTCCGGAACACCTTGCAACCGCGAGCCACCCAGCGTAGTAACGCGTTATGCAGCCTTTGGAAGCGGTGATTTTGCATGACGCGGAGTTATAGAAAGATGACGCTGCTTGACCCGCCTGCAGACCGGAGGAAGGACACAATAAGAACAGCATGTGGGCGCATTCATGATAAAAAAGGTGAATAAACAACGACCTGTCAACCTGGATCTGACAACGATCCGGTTTCCTGTCACCGCGATTGCTTCTATCCTCCACCGTGTTTCCGGCGTGATTACCTTTGTCGCCGTCGGCATTCTGCTGTGGTTGTTAGGGCTGTCCCTCTCGTCTCAAGAAGGCTTTCTGACTGCGTCCGACATCATGGACAGCTTCTTCGTTAAATTCATCATGTGGGGCATTCTGACGGCGCTGGCCTACCACGTTGTTGGCGGCATTCGCCACATGTTGATGGATTTTGGCTATCTTGAAGAAACCTTCGCAGCAGGCCAACGCTCCGCTAAGTTCGCTTTTATTATTACTGTCGTGCTTTCAATTCTCGCAGGAGTCCTCGTATGGTAAGCAACGCCTCCGCATTAGGACGCAACGGCGTACATGACTTCATCCTGGTTCGCGCCACCTCTATCGTAATGACGCTGTATATCATCTATATGATTGGCTTCTTCGCGATGAATGGCGACCTGACATATGAAGTCTGGACTGGTTTCTTCTCATCCACCTTCACCAAAGTATTCACCCTGCTGACCCTGGTTTCGATTCTCGTCCATACCTGGATTGGGATGTGGCAGGTGCTGACCGACTATGTAAAACATCTGGCGCTGCGCCTCTTTTTGCAGCTGGCGATTGTCGTCGCTCTGGTGGTTTACGTGATTTATGGCTTTGTTGTGGTGTGGGGTGTGTAAATGAATTTGCCAGTCAGAGAATTTGATGCCGTCGTTATTGGCGCAGGCGGCGCAGGTATGCGCGCGGCCCTGCAGATTTCCCAGAGCGGCCAGACCTGCGCGCTGCTCTCCAAGGTGTTCCCGACCCGTTCTCACACCGTCTCCGCCCAGGGCGGTATCACCGTTGCGCTTGGCAATTCCCATGAAGATAACTGGGAATGGCACATGTATGACACGGTAAAAGGTTCCGACTATATCGGCGACCAGGACGCGATTGAATATATGTGTAAAACCGGCCCGGAAGCGATTCTGGAGCTTGAGCACATGGGGCTGCCGTTCTCCCGTCTTGATGACGGCCGTATTTATCAGCGCCCGTTCGGCGGCCAGTCGAAAAACTTCGGCGGCGAGCAGGCGGCGCGCACCGCGGCAGCGGCGGACCGCACCGGTCACGCGCTGCTGCATACGCTGTATCAGCAGAACCTGAAAAACCACACCACTATTTTTTCTGAGTGGTATGCGCTGGATCTGGTGAAAAACCAGGATGGCGCGGTCGTGGGTTGCACCGCGCTGTGCATCGAAACCGGCGAAGTGGTCTACTTCAAAGCCCGCGCGACCGTGCTGGCGACCGGCGGCGCAGGCCGTATTTATCAGTCAACCACCAACGCCCACATTAATACCGGCGACGGTGTCGGCATGGCGCTGCGCGCTGGCGTGCCGGTACAGGACATGGAAATGTGGCAGTTCCACCCGACCGGCATCGCCGGCGCGGGCGTACTGGTCACCGAAGGGTGCCGCGGCGAAGGCGGTTACCTGCTGAACAAACACGGCGAGCGCTTTATGGAGCGTTACGCGCCGAATGCTAAAGATTTGGCGGGCCGCGACGTCGTTGCGCGCTCTATCATGATCGAAATCCGCGAAGGCCGCGGCTGCGACGGTCCGTGGGGCCCGCATGCCAAGCTGAAGCTCGACCATCTGGGTAAAGACGTCCTGGAATCCCGTCTGCCGGGCATTCTGGAGCTCTCCCGCACCTTTGCTCACGTCGACCCGGTAAAAGAGCCGATCCCGGTTATCCCGACCTGCCACTACATGATGGGCGGTATTCCGACCAAAGTGACCGGCCAGGCGCTGACCGTGAACGCGCAGGGCGAAGATGTCGTCATTCCAGGTCTGTTTGCGGTGGGCGAAATCGCCTGCGTATCCGTACACGGCGCCAACCGTCTGGGCGGCAACTCGCTGCTTGACCTGGTGGTATTTGGCCGCGCGGCGGGTCTGCATTTGCAGGAATCCATCGCCGAGCAGGGTCAGCTCCGCGACGCCAGCGACTCCGACGTGGAGCTCTCGCTGGAGCGCCTCAACCGCTGGAACAACAACCGCGACGGCGAAGATCCGGTCGAAATCCGCAAAGCGCTGCAGGAATGTATGCAGCATAACTTCTCGGTATTCCGCGAAGGCGACGCGATGGCCAAAGGTCTTGAGCAGCTGAAAGCGATCCGCGAGCGCCTGAAAAACGCCCGTCTGGACGACACGTCCAGCGAGTTCAACACCCAGCGCGTTGAGTGTCTGGAGCTGGATAACCTGATGGAAACCGCTTACGCCACCGCCGTATCGGCGAACTTCCGTACCGAGAGCCGTGGCGCGCACAGCCGCTTCGACTACCCGGACCGCGACGACGAAAACTGGCTGTGCCACAGCCTTTATTTGCCGCAAACCGAGAGCATGACGCGTCGCGAAGTGAATATGCAGCCTAAGCTGCGCCCGGCTTTCCCGCCGAAAGTGCGTACTTATTAAGAGCGGAGCAATGTGATGAAACTCGAGTTTTCCATTTATCGCTATAACCCGGATGTCGACGACGCGCCGCGCATGCAGGATTACACCCTGGAGCAGGAAGAAGGGCGCGACATGATGCTGCTCGACGCCCTGATGCTGCTGAAAGAGAAGGACCCGAGCCTCTCTTTCCGCCGCTCCTGCCGCGAAGGCGTGTGTGGCTCCGACGGTCTGAACATGAACGGTAAGAACGGCCTGGCGTGTATTACGCCGGTTTCTAACTTAGGCGCCGGTAAGCAGAAAATCGTTATCCGTCCGTTGCCTGGTCTGCCGGTTATCCGCGACCTCGTAGTGGACATGGGGCAGTTCTACGCCCAATATGAGAAGATTAAACCTTACTTGTTGAATAATGGGCACAATCCGCCGGCACGCGAACATTTGCAGATGCCGGAGCAGCGCGAGAAGCTCGACGGGCTGTATGAGTGCATTCTGTGCGCCTGCTGCTCCACGTCGTGCCCGTCGTTCTGGTGGAACCCGGACAAGTTCATCGGCCCGGCAGGCCTGCTGGCGGCGTACCGTTTCCTTATCGACAGCCGCGATACCGAAACCAACGAGCGCCTGGATGGCCTGAGCGATGCGTTCAGCGTGTTCCGCTGCCATAGCATCATGAACTGCGTGAGCGTTTGTCCGAAAGGGTTAAACCCGACGCGCGCCATCGGCCATATTAAGTCGATGTTGTTGCAGCGCAGCGCGTAAGTAAGCGTTGTAGTAGTGGCGGGCTTACCCGCCCTACAAAGACATGTCCCTCTCCCTGAGGGGAGAGGGAAAAGCAGGAAACCTTTAAAAACCGCTACAGAGTAGTACCAGTAATCGAGGCGTTCAGTGCGAGACAAGGCGGCAACTGAGCGCATCCCCAGGAGCATAGTGTCCTA
The DNA here is from genome assembly GCA_000027065.2 of Cronobacter turicensis z3032. NCBI lineage: Bacteria > Pseudomonadati > Pseudomonadota > Gammaproteobacteria > Enterobacterales > Enterobacteriaceae > Cronobacter > Cronobacter turicensis. Next base: position 1,406,321 of record FN543093.2, read on the forward strand.
TGTGACTGGGGTAAGCGAAGGCAGCCAACGATGTCGCAGCCTGAACGAAGAAGATTAATGGCAGTTTTTAAAGGTTCCTTCGCGGGCCCCACTAAGAAGAGCTCGCAAGTGAACCCTGGTACGTGCGCGTAGCTGCGTACGTTGTAGTTATCCACGGCGAAATAAGCAGACATGCTTAAGGGATCACGATGCAGAACGGCGCAATGAAAGCCTGGCTGGACTCTTCTTACCTCTCTGGCTCTAACCAGACCTGGATAGAACAGCTCTATGAAGACTTCTTAACCGATCCTGATTCAGTGGACGCCCACTGGCGCTCTATGTTCCAGCAACTGCCTGGCACCGGCGCGAAACCGGATCAATTCCATTCAACAACGCGTGATTATTTCCGTCGTCTGGCGAAGGATGCCTCACGTTACTCTTCCTCGATTTCCGACCCTGACACGAATGCGAAGCAGGTTAAAGTCCTGCAGCTTATTAACGCCTATCGCTTCCGTGGCCACCAGCATGCGAATCTCGATCCGCTGGGCCTGTGGCAACAGGAGCACGTCGCGGATCTGGATCCTGCGTTCCACGATCTGACCGAAGCCGACTTCCAGGAAACCTTTAACGTAGGCTCTTTTGCGCTTGGCAAAGAGACCATGAAGCTCGGCGATCTCATCGAGGCGCTTAAGCAGACTTACTGCGGCTCCATCGGTGCGGAATACATGCATATCACCTCGACGGAAGAGAAACGCTGGATCCAGCAGCGTATCGAATCGGTCGCGGGCCACGCGGGCTTTAGCGTGGACGAGAAAAAACGCTTCTTAAGCGAGCTGACCGCCGCTGAAGGCCTGGAGCGTTATCTGGGCGCGAAATTCCCGGGCGCGAAACGCTTCTCGCTGGAAGGCGGCGATGCGTTAATCCCGATGCTCAAAGAGATGATCCGCCATGCCGGTAAGAGCGGCACGCGTGAAGTGGTGCTGGGTATGGCGCACCGCGGTCGTCTGAACGTTCTCATCAACGTGCTGGGTAAAAAACCGCAGGATCTGTTTGACGAATTCGCCGGCAAACATAAAGAACACCTCGGCACCGGCGACGTGAAATATCACATGGGCTTCTCTTCGGATATCGAAACCGAAGGCGGCCTGGTCCACCTGGCGCTGGCGTTTAACCCGTCGCACCTGGAGATTGTCAGCCCGGTGGTGATGGGCTCGGTGCGCGCGCGCCTCGACCGTCTGGACGAGCCGAGCAGCAACAAAGTGCTGCCGATCACCATTCATGGCGACGCGGCTGTCGCAGGGCAGGGCGTGGTTCAGGAAACCCTGAACATGTCCAAAGCGCGCGGTTACGAAGTGGGCGGTACGGTCCGTATCGTTATCAACAACCAGGTAGGCTTCACCACCTCCAACCCGCTTGATGCCCGTTCTACCCCGTACTGCACCGACATCGGCAAAATGGTGATGGCGCCGATTTTCCACGTCAATGCGGACGACCCGGAAGCGGTCGCGTTCGTGACCCGCCTGGCGCTTGATTTCCGTAATACGTTTAAACGCGACGTGTTCATCGACCTGGTGTGCTACCGCCGTCACGGCCATAACGAAGCCGACGAGCCGAGCGCGACCCAGCCGCTGATGTACCAGAAAATCAAAAAACATCCGACCCCGCGCAAACTCTACGCTGACAAGCTGGAGCAGGAAGGCGTGGCGAAGCTTGAAGACGCGACCGAAATGGTCAATCTCTACCGCGACGCGCTGGATGCCGGCGAGTGCGTGGTGAAAGAGTGGCGTCCGATGAATATGCACTCCTTTACCTGGTCGCCGTACCTCAACCACGAATGGGACGAAAGCTACCCCAATAAAGTGGAGATGAAGCGTCTGCAGGAGCTGGCGAAGCGCATCAGCAATGTGCCGGACGGCATCGAGATGCAGTCGCGCGTGGCGAAAATCTACGGCGACCGTCAGTTGATGGCGAACGGCGAGAAACCGTTCGACTGGGGCGGCGCGGAAACGCTGGCCTACGCAACGCTTGTCGATGAAGGCATTCCGGTGCGCCTGTCCGGCGAAGACTCCGGCCGTGGCACCTTCTTCCACCGTCACGCCGTAGTGCATAACCAGGCTAACGGTTCTACCTGGGTGCCGCTGCAACACATTCATAACGGTCAGGGCCCGTTCAAAGTCTGGGACTCCGTGCTTTCTGAAGAAGCGGTGCTGGCGTTCGAATATGGCTATGCGACCGCCGAGCCGCGCACGCTGACCATCTGGGAAGCGCAGTTCGGCGACTTCGCCAACGGCGCGCAGGTGGTTATCGACCAGTTCATCAGCTCCGGCGAGCAGAAATGGGGCCGTATGTGCGGTCTGGTGATGCTGCTGCCGCACGGCTACGAAGGCCAGGGCCCGGAGCACTCCTCCGCGCGTCTGGAGCGTTATCTGCAACTCTGCGCTGAGCAGAACATGCAGGTCTGCGTGCCGTCAACGCCTGCGCAGGTTTACCATATGCTGCGTCGTCAGGCGCTGCGCGGTATGCGCCGTCCGCTGGTGGTCATGTCGCCGAAATCGCTGCTGCGTCATCCGCTGGCGGTGTCTACGCTTGATGAACTGGCTAACGGCGCCTTCCAGCCTGCTATCGGCGAAGTCGATGAACTCGATCCGCAGGGCGTGAAACGCGTCGTGCTCTGTGCTGGCAAGGTGTATTACGACCTGCTGGAACAGCGTCGCAAGAATGATCAGAAGGATGTGGCGATTGTCCGTATCGAACAGCTCTACCCGTTCCCGCACCACGCGGTGCAGGAAGCGCTGAAGCCGTTCGCGCACGTGCATGATTTCGTCTGGTGCCAGGAAGAGCCGCTCAACCAGGGCGCCTGGTATTGCAGCCAGCACCACCTTCGTGAAGTGATTCCGTTTGGTTCTGCATTACGTTATGCAGGCCGCCCGGCCTCCGCCTCGCCGGCGGTAGGGTATATGTCCGTTCACCAGAAACAGCAACAAGATCTGGTTAATGACGCGCTGAACGTCAATTAATTAAAGGATAAATAATGAGTAGCGTAGATATTCTTGTTCCCGACCTGCCTGAATCCGTTGCTGACGCAACCGTCGCCACCTGGCGCAAAAAGCCGGGCGACGCGGTGAAACGTGATGAAGTGCTGGTAGAAATCGAAACTGACAAAGTGGTACTGGAAGTACCGGCGTCGGCTGACGGCGTGCTGGATGCGGTACTGGAAGACGAAGGCAGCACCGTAACGTCTCGCCAGATCCTGGGCCGTCTGCGCGAAGGCAACAGCGCGGGCAAAGAGAGCAGCGCCAAACCGGAAGCGAAAGAATCGACCCCGGCGCAGCGCCAGCAGGCGTCTCTGGAAGAACAAAATAACGACGCGCTGAGCCCGGCAATCCGCCGTCTGCTCGCCGAACACAACCTGGATGCGGCCGCCATCAAAGGCACCGGCGTCGGCGGTCGTCTGACCCGTGAAGATGTCGAAAAACATCTGGCGAAAGCGAACGGCAGCGAATCTGCCAAAGCCCCGGAACAAGCCGCCGCGCCGCAGCCGCAACTCGGCGCTCGCAGCGAAAAACGCGTGCCGATGACCCGCCTGCGCAAACGCGTGGCCGAGCGTCTGCTGGAAGCGAAAAACTCCACCGCGATGCTGACCACGTTCAACGAAGTGAACATGAAGCCGATCATGGATCTGCGTAAGCAGTACGGCGACGCCTTCGAAAAACGTCACGGCATCCGTCTGGGCTTTATGTCCTTCTACGTGAAAGCGGTCGTTGAAGCGCTCAAACGCTTCCCGGAAGTGAACGCGTCCATCGATGGCGATGACGTGGTTTATCACAACTATTTCGACGTCAGCATGGCGGTCTCCACGCCGCGCGGCCTGGTGACCCCGGTTCTGCGCGATGTCGACGTGCTTGGCATGGCGGATATCGAGAAGAAAATTAAAGAGCTGGCCGTGAAAGGCCGTGACGGCAAACTGACCGTTGAAGACCTGACCGGCGGTAACTTCACCATTACCAACGGCGGCGTTTTCGGCTCGCTGATGTCCACGCCTATCATCAACCCGCCGCAGAGCGCGATCCTTGGCATGCACGCCATTAAAGATCGCCCGATGGCGGTGGACGGCAAGGTTGAGATCCTGCCGATGATGTACCTGGCGCTCTCTTACGATCACCGTCTGATCGATGGCCGTGAATCGGTAGGTTTCCTGGTGACCATTAAAGAGTTGCTGGAAGATCCGACTCGTCTGCTGCTGGACGTGTAGTTTCACAAGGGCGGCCCGTCCGCCCTCAGGTAGTGTTTATGGTCGCGCCGCGAGGCGCGGCAATTTCGAACTCCGAGCGTGAATGCGCTTTTTCTTGATGGACTGAAGAGATGAACTTACACGAATATCAGGCGAAACAGCTGTTTGCCAGATCAGGCCTGCCGACGCCGGTAGGTTATGCCTGCTCGACTCCGCGTGAAGCAGAAGAAGCCGCCTCTAAAATCGGCTCCGGCCCGTGGGTGGTGAAATGCCAGGTGCACGCAGGCGGCCGCGGTAAAGCGGGCGGTGTAAAAGTCGTTAAGAGCAAAGAAGAGATTCGCGCCTTTGCCGAGCACTGGCTGGGCAAACGCCTGGTGACCTATCAAACGGACGCGAACGGCCAGCCGGTTAACCAGATTCTGGTAGAAGCCGCGACCGATATCGCCAAAGAACTCTACCTCGGCGCGGTCGTTGACCGCGGCTCCCGTCGCGTGGTGTTTATGGCCTCCACCGAAGGCGGCGTGGAAATCGAAAAAGTGGCGGAAGAAACCCCGCACCTGATCCACAAAGTCGCCATCGATCCGCTAACCGGCCCAATGCCGTATCAGGGACGCGAGCTGGCCTTTAAACTGGGCCTCGAAGGGAAACTGGTTCAGCAGTTCACCAAAGTCTTTATGGGGCTGGCCACTATTTTCCTGGAGCGCGACCTGGCGCTTATCGAAATCAACCCGCTGGTGATCACCTCTCAGGGCGACCTGATCTGCCTCGACGGTAAACTGGGCGCTGACGGCAACGCGCTGTTCCGCCAGCCGGATCTGCGTGAAATGCGCGACCAGTCTCAGGAAGACCCGCGCGAAGCGCAAGCGGCGCAGTGGGAACTGAACTACGTGGCGCTGGACGGCAACATCGGTTGCATGGTGAACGGCGCGGGCCTCGCGATGGGCACGATGGATATCGTGAAGCTGCACGGCGGCGAACCGGCGAACTTCCTGGACGTGGGCGGCGGCGCGACCAAAGAGCGCGTGACCGAAGCGTTCAAAATCATTCTGTCTGACGACAAAGTGAAAGCCGTACTGGTTAACATCTTCGGCGGCATCGTGCGCTGCGACCTGATTGCCGACGGCATCATCGGCGCGGTGGCGGAAGTCGGCGTGAACGTCCCGGTTGTCGTGCGTCTGGAAGGCAACAACGCCGAGCTGGGCGCGAAGAAACTGGCCGACAGCGGCCTGAATATTATTGCAGCGAAAAGTCTGACGGATGCAGCTCAGCAGGTTGTTGCTGCTGTGGAGGGGAAATAATGTCCATTCTGATCGATAAAAACACCAAAGTTATCTGCCAGGGCTTTACCGGCAGCCAGGGGACATTCCACTCCGAACAGGCAATCGCCTACGGCACCCAGATGGTTGGCGGCGTAACGCCAGGCAAAGGCGGCACCACGCACCTGGGCCTGCCGGTGTTTAACACCGTGCGCGAAGCGGTAGACGCGACTGGCGCGACCGCCTCGGTTATCTACGTTCCGGCGCCGTTCTGCAAAGACTCCATTCTGGAAGCGATCGATGCCGGCATTAAGCTCATCATCACCATTACCGAAGGCATCCCGACGCTGGATATGCTGACGGTGAAAGTGAAGCTGGATGAAGCGGGCGTGCGCATGATTGGTCCGAACTGCCCGGGCGTTATCACCCCAGGCGAGTGTAAAATCGGCATCATGCCGGGCCATATCCACCAGCCTGGTCGCGTGGGCATCGTTTCCCGCTCCGGCACCCTGACCTACGAAGCGGTTAAACAGACCACCGATTACGGTTTCGGTCAGTCGACCTGCGTGGGTATCGGCGGCGACCCGATCCCGGGTTCTAACTTCATCGATATCCTGAAACTGTTCCAGGAAGATCCGCAGACCGAAGCGATCGTCATGATCGGCGAGATCGGCGGCAGCGCGGAAGAAGAAGCGGCGGCGTATATTAAAGATCACGTCACCAAACCCGTCGTGGGCTACATCGCAGGCGTGACCGCGCCGAAAGGCAAGCGTATGGGCCACGCGGGCGCGATCATCGCAGGCGGCAAAGGCACGGCGGATGAGAAATTCGCGGCGCTGGAAGCGGCAGGCGTGAAAACCGTACGCAGCCTGGCTGACATCGGCGACGCGCTGAAAACCATTCTGAAGTAAACGTCTCGCCTCGTGGGTGTGAGGTAAAACCACCCGATAATAAGATTCGACATGGTTGGCTACCCGCGAGGGTAGCCTTTTTTATTGCCTGCGGCGCGCCACCAGCGTGAACTGATAGTCGTCGCTTTTAAAGACGTTGCGGCTGTATTCAAACACCTGGCCGTCGCGCAGATAACCTAATGAGCGCTTCTCAAGCGTCGGTTGCGCCGGGTCGAGACCGAGCGCCTGCACCACTTCAGCATCGGGCATGACCGGCAGGATCTCCTGTTCGCTGCGATCGATGACGCGTTTTTTCACCTGCTCGATATAGTGATATTTCGACTGTTCCATCACCTCCCAGGTGAGATCGGCAAAAAGCCGCACCGGCATCCAGGTTTCCTCCAGAATCACCGGCTTTTGCTTAATAAAGCGCACCCGTTTGACATGCCACACTTTATCGGCCGTGGAGAGCTGCAGCCGCGCGGCCAGCGCTTCGTCGGGCCTGATAACCTCAAACAGCAGCACTTCGCTTCGGGTTTCCACCTGTCTGTCCGCGAGCTTTTCCTGAAAGCCGGTGAGCTGATAGATGTCGTAGCGCACGCGTTCTTCTCTTACATAGGTGCCGCTGCCCTGAACGCTCTCCACGATCTGCTCGCCGGTGAGTTGTTTTAACGCCTGGCGCACCGTCACGCGGCTGACGCCGAACTGCGCCTGTAAAGCGGATTCCGTCGGCAGCGCGTCGCCGGGTTTCAGCACGCCTTCGCTAATTTGCTGGCGCAGGGTATCGGCTATCTGGCGGTATTTGGGTTTGGCGGCCACAACGTCTCCTGGGTTCACGGTCCTGGTGTTTTCTGATTATGCCCGTAATGTATTATCTGTAAATAAAACAAATTTAGTACAAATTATTGAGGATATGAAAATGATCTCATAAAAGTGTGGTTATCGCTGGCAGGATCCTGAGTCTCGCTGGCGGAGGCTGGCGTCATTTCATGGAGGTAATGATGAATCTCAGGACATTAACCGATCCGGCGCTGATCCAAATCCATGCGCCGTTTACCAGCCGCGATGAGGCGATCGCCGTACTCGCCGGGCGGCTGGAGGCGCAGGGCCAGCTTTATGACAAAAGCGCCTTTATTGACGAAGTACTGCGTCGCGACGCGCTGGGGCCGACGGCGCTCGGCGAAGGCCTGGCGGTGCCGCACGGCAAATGCGCGGCGGTCAGGGAGGCGGCGTTTGCCGTGGCGACGCTGCGTGAGCCTATTGCCTGGCAGGGTGTGGAGGGCGATGAGCCGGTACGGCTGATTTTCCTGTTGGCGATCCCGGCGGCGCAATCGGGCACGACGCATATTCAGCTGCTGACGGAGCTGACCACGCTGCTGGTGGACGACGCGGTGCGCGAAGCGGCGATAAACGCGGCATCGCCAGAAGCGCTACTGGCCATTCTCGAACAACGCCCGATGCCGCACCCGGCTGCGCCTGCGTCTGGCGATCAGCCCGTTGTGGTCTGTGTGACCGCGTGTCCGGCGGGGATCGCGCACACTTATATGGCGGCGGAGTATCTGGAGCGCGCAGGGCTACGGCTTGGCATCACCGTCTGTGTAGAAAAGCAGGGCGCGAACGGAATCGAAGGGCGGCTGACTGCGGCGCAAATCGCCGCGGCGCAGGGTGTGATTTTCGCGGCCGATGTCGCGGTGAAAGAGGCGGAGCGTTTCGCCGGGCTGCCGGTGCTCAGCGTGCCCGTCGCGACCCCCATTAAACAGGCGGAAAGCCTGCTGCGTCAGGCGCTGGCGCAACAATCCTCCGGCAACCCGCAAACCCTTGCGGCGGGCATCGGTACGCGGTGGAAAACCGCGATTAAGCAGGCGCTGCTGAACGGTATTTCGTTTGCGGTGCCGCTGATTGTCGCGGGCGGCACGTTGCTCGCGGTCGCGGTACTGCTGGCGCAACTACTGGATCTCCAGCCGCTGTTTGAACAGGAGAATTCCTGGCTGTGGCTGTGGCGCAAACTTGGCGGCGGGCTGCTCGGCACGCTGATGTTGCCGGTGCTGGCGGCGTACACCGCCTTTTCCCTTGCCGATAAACCCGCGCTGGCGCCGGGGTTCGCCGCGGGGCTTGCCGCCAATATGATTGGCGCCGGGTTTATCGGCGCAGTCGCAGGCGGTCTGCTCGCCGGTGGACTGATGCGCCTGATGAAAACGTATCTGCGGCTTAACAGCCGGTTTAACGGCTTTCTCACGTTTTACCTCTACCCGGTGCTGGGCACGCTTGCGACGGGCAGCCTGATGCTGTTTGTCATCGGCGAGCCGGTCGCCTGGGTTAACAACGCGCTGACCGCCTGGCTGAATGGCCTTTCCGGCTCTAACGCGCTGCTGCTCGGCGCCGTCATCGGCTTTATGTGTTCATTCGATTTGGGCGGCCCGGTGAACAAAGCCGCGTATGCGTTTTGTCTGGGCGCGATGGCGAACGGCGTGCTCGCGCCTTATGCGGTTTTCGCCTCGGTGAAGATGGTGTCCGCCTTTACCGTAACGGCATCCACGCTGCTGGCGCCTGGCCTCTTTAAAACCTTTGAGAAAGATCTCGGCAAATCCACCTGGCTGCTGGGCCTGGCGGGCATTACCGAAGGCGCTATCCCGATGGCGATTGAAGATCCGCTGCGGGTTATCGGCGCGTTTGTCACCGGTTCAGTGGTGACGGGCGCTATCGTCGGTAGCCTGCATATCGGGCTTGCCACGCCGGGCGCGGGAATTTTCTCGCTGTTTCTGCTTAGCGATGGCGGGCTGGGGCGCTTTATCGCCGCGGGCGGCTGGTTCGGCGCGGCGCTTATCGGTAGCGCCATCTCAACGCTCGTTTTGATCTTCTGGCGTCGCCACGCCATTAAGGCAGGCCGCTATGTTCCCGATGTCACCTTGCCGTAAGTATTCACTTCTCAGGACGCCATCATGAAAGCTGTATCACGAGTTCACATCACGCCCCATATGCACTGGGACCGCGAGTGGTATTTCACCACGGAAGCCTCACGGATTTTGCTGGTCAACAATATGGAAGAGATCCTGACGCGCCTTGAGCAGGACGCGGACTATCTCTGTTACGTCCTCGACGGCCAGACGGCGGTGCTGGAGGATTATTTCGCCGTGAAGCCGCAGCACCGCGAGCGCGTTCGGGCGCTGGTGGAGGCAGGCAAATTGATTATCGGCCCCTGGTATACCCAGACCGACACCACGATTGTGGCGGGGGAGTCGATTGCCCGCAATCTGCTTTACGGGCTGCGCGACTGTCGCCCGTTCGGCGAGCCGATGAAAATCGGCTATCTGCCTGATTCGTTCGGCATGTCGGGCCAGTTGCCGCACATCTATAACCAGTTTGGCATTACGCGCGCCATGTTCTGGCGCGGCTGCTCGGCGCGCCACGGCAGCGATAAAACAGAGTTCCTCTGGCAGAGCGCGGACGGCAGTAGCGTGACGGCGCAAGTGCTGCCGCTGGGCTACGCGATTGGTAAGTACTTACCTGAAGAGGAAGCGGCGCTGCGTAAGCGGCTCGACCCCTGTTTTGCGGCGCTCGAAAAGGCCTCGCTTACCCGCGAGATCCTGCTGCCGAATGGACACGACCAGATGCCGCTCCAGCAGAACATTTTCGCCGTGATGGAAAAACTGCGGGAAATCTACCCGCAGCGCGAATTTGTCATGAGCCGTTTTGAAACGGTTTTCGCGCATATCGAGGCCATGCGCGAGACGTTGCCGACGCTGAAAGGGGAGTTTATCGACGGCAGGTCGATGCGTGTGCACCGCACCATTGGCTCCACGCGTATGGACATTAAAATCGCCCATGCGCACATCGAAAATAAGATGGTTAACCTGCTTGAGCCGCTCGCCGCCATCGCCTGGTCGCTCGGTTTTGAGTATCACCACGGGCTGTTTGAAAAGATGTGGAAGGAGATCCTGAAAAACCACGCGCATGACAGCATCGGCTGTTGCTGTAGCGACGCGGTACACCGTGAAATAGCGAACCGCTTCAGCCTTGCCCATGATATGGCCGATAACCTCCTCACGTTTTATATGCGCAAAATCGTGGACAGCATGCCCGCCTGCGACGGCGATAAACTGACGCTGTTTAACCTGATGCCTTGTCCGCGTAATGAGGTGATTAACACGACCGTGCGGTTGCGCGGCCAGCGTTTTGCGCTGTGGGACGAACAGGGCGCGCCGGTGGCGTATTTCATCCGCGCGGCTCGTGCGCTCGATCCAGGGCTGGTGGACCGGCAACTGGTGCATTACGGCCATGACGAGCCGTTTATGGAGTATGACATTCAGCTCTTTCAACCGCTGCCCGCGATGGGTTACGCCACGCTGCGCCTTGAGCCTGGCGTGACGGGGAAACAATGCCAGGCGCCAGAGCAGGATGCGCCACGGCTGGAAAACCGCTTCTGGCGCATTACGGTTAACGCGAATGGCACGGTACGGCTGGAAGATAAGCAGAGCGGCCTGACGTATGACCAGGTGTTTGAGCTTGAGGAGAGTTCCGATGACGGCGACGAGTATGACTATTCGCCCGCCCGCGCGGAATGGGTGCTGCGCTCCGGTACGCAGACGGCGGAGCATCAGATAATCCACGAGGCCTGGCAGAGTCACGCCACGATACGTCTGGCGATGAATGTGCCGGTTAACCTGGCGGCGCGCGCCGCCCGACAGTGTAACGGATATCTGGAGGCGCAGCTGCGCGTTACGCTTTCGCATAACAGCCCGCGGATTGATGTGGCGGTGACGCTGAATAATCAGGCGGACGACCATCGTGTACGGCTGCGCATCCCGACGCCGTTCGCCTGCGAACAGGTGCTTACCGACACGCAGTTCGGCAGCGTGTATCGTCCGGTGGAAGATGACGCCATGGCCCGCTGGGAAGAAGAAGGGTGGGAGGAGGCGCCCGTGCCGGTATGGAATTTCCTGAACTATGCCGCGCTTGAGCAGCAGGGGCAGGGGATAGCGCTTTTTACCGAGGGACTGCGCGAAGTGGAGATTGTCGGCGAGCGGCACGACACCTTCGCGCTGACGCTGCTGCGTGGCGTGGGGGCGCTCGGCAAAGGCGGTCTTGCGCTGCGCCCCGGCCGTCCTTCCGGCATTCACCTGCCGACGCCGGACTCGCAAATGCGCGGCGAATTATCCTGCCGTCTGAGCCTGTGGCCGTATCAGGGGAATGCGCTCACGGCGGGCGTGGCGCAGCAGGCGCGCACCTGGCAGACGCCCGTGCAGTGCTATAACAAAATTGCCTGGGATGCGATGAAGCTCAATCCGTCAGGGATAACCACGCCACCATGCTACAGCCTGCTCCAGATGACTTCTGATGGGGCTCAACTGAGCGCGCTGAAAAAAGCCGAAGATCGCGAGGCGCTGATTGTGCGCGTTTATAACCCGTCCTGTGAAACCACGAGCGAGTCGCAGATAACATTCAGCGAGCCGCTTAAGGCGTGGCAACAAACGGGAATGGATGAAACGCCGCAAATGAGGAGTATTTCCCCTGACGGGCATACCGGCGAGCTAAAACCCTGCCAGTCCCGGACCTTCAGCGCTACGCTCTGTCGCCGCGTTTAAGGCTTTTCTGTCTGCCGTCGCCAGCGCAACGCCGGGCGACGGCTTTTTTATTTTCAGAAAACAGTGCCGGTTTTTTCACTTTGCGGCCGCCTGGTAAATTATTTGTGAAATAAATTTGTCATTCCTGATCTAATGAATTCTTTTCCTTTGCCGATATTAACAAGAAAGTGTGATAAATATCTCGAATAAGAATGAACTAAAATAACGTAGGTTTATTATTCGTATCCCTTTCATAACCATCGTTGCGTTAAAAAAACACTTATCTTTAACATTATTTTCACTTAACTCGTTAGGGGTGAAACATAATTAACAATGGGTATCAAAACTGATTTTAATCAAAGTTTTTAGCTTGAAAAAAAGCGTGAGAAAGCGCTAAATTGCGGTCGATCAATCTGGTGTCTGGGCGATGATTTGGGCATAAATTGATCGCCGTCGTAAAACGTAAATAAAGGGATATGTAAATCTATTTATTATCCCTGGATTGCAGCGTAAAATATTCGTCGAATCAATTTGGAATTCTTTTAACTTATTTGTAACCTTTCGCCATTACTTTTTCACAAATACACGCAGTGATTGAAGCAAGGCTGACGGGAGCAAATGTCATTGGTATTGGGGCATGCGTTGTGGCGCCTTAAAAAGGGCCACGCTCGAAGTCTTCATGCGAGGAGCAAGGAGTCAAGATGTTAGATATAGTCGAACTGTCGCGCTTACAGTTTGCCTTGACCGCGATGTACCACTTCCTTTTTGTGCCGCTGACGCTCGGTATGGCGTTCCTGCTGGCCATTATGGAAACGGTCTACGTCCTCTCTGGTAAACAAATCTATAAAGACATGACCAAGTTCTGGGGCAAGTTGTTTGGTATCAACTTCGCACTGGGCGTGGCGACCGGCTTGACCATGGAGTTCCAGTTCGGGACTAACTGGTCTTACTATTCACACTATGTAGGCGATATCTTTGGTGCCCCGCTGGCTATTGAAGGCCTGATGGCGTTCTTCCTTGAATCGACCTTCGTCGGTCTGTTCTTCTTCGGCTGGGATCGTCTGAGCAAAGTGCAGCACATGGCCGTCACCTGGCTGGTGGCGCTGGGCTCCAACCTCTCCGCATTGTGGATCCTGGTGGCGAACGGCTGGATGCAGAACCCGATCGCGTCTGATTTCAACTTCGAAACCATGCGTATGGAGATGGTGAGCTTCTCCGAACTGGTGCTGAACCCGGTCGCGCAGGTGAAATTCGTTCACACCGTGGCTGCTGGCTACTGCACCGGCGCGATGTTCATTCTGGGCATCAGCGCGTGGTATATGCTCAAAGGCCGTGACTTCGCTTTCGCTAAACGTTCTTTTGCTATCGCGGCGAGCTTCGGCATGGCGGCGGTGCTTTCCGTTATCGTGCTGGGCGATGAGTCCGGTTATGAAATGGGCGACGTACAGAAAACCAAACTGGCCGCTATCGAAGCCGAGTGGGAAACCCAGCCGGCACCGGCCGCGTTTACGCTGTTTGGTATTCCGGATCAGAAAACCCAGGAAAACCGCTTCGCCATTCAGATCCCTTACGCGCTTGGCATTATCGCCACCCGCTCTGTGGATACGCCGGTGATTGGTCTTAAAGATCTGCTGGTCCAGCACGAAGCGCGCATCCGTAACGGGATGAAAGCGTACGCGCTGCTGGAGCAATTGCGTTCTGGCTCGAACGATCAGGCGTTACGCGATGAGTTCAACAGCGTGAAGAAAGACCTCGGCTACGGCCTGCTGCTGAAGCGTTATACCGACAACGTTGCGGATGCGACCGAAGCGCAGATCCAGAAAGCGACGCAGGATTCTATTCCGAGCGTGGCGCCGCTGTACTTCTCCTTCCGTATCATGGTGCTGTGCGGCATCCTGATGCTGCTGATTATCGGCGCGTCGTTCTGGTCGGTGATTCGTAACCGTATCGGCGATAAAAAATGGCTCCTGCGCGCGGCGTTTTACGGCATTCCGCTGCCGTGGATCGCGGTGGAATCGGGCTGGTTTGTGGCGGAATATGGCCGTCAGCCGTGGGCTATCGGTGAAGTGCTGCCGACCGCGGTCGCGCACTCTAACCTGTCTGCAGGCGACATCCTCTTCTCTATGGTGCTGATCTGCGGCCTGTATACGCTCTTCCTGGTGGCGGAACTGTTCCTGATGTTCAAATTCGCCCGCCTGGGGCCGAGCAGCCTGAAAACGGGTCGCTACCACTTCGAGCAGTCCACTGTGGCTTCTCAGCCGGCACGCTAAGCGAGGAGACGTAAAATGATCGATTATGAAGTACTGCGTTTGATCTGGTGGCTGCTGGTCGGCATTCTGCTGATTGGTTTTGCGGTTACCGATGGCTTTGATATGGGGGTCGGCATGCTGACCCGCATCCTGGGACGTACCGATACAGAACGCCGCGTGATGATTAACTCCATCGCGCCGCACTGGGACGGCAACCAGGTATGGCTTATCACCGCAGGCGGCGCGCTGTTCGCTGCCTGGCCGCTGGTGTACGCCGCCGCGTTCTCCGGTTTTTATGTGGCGATGATCCTGGTGCTCGCCTCGCTGTTCTTCCGTCCGGTCGGTTTTGACTACCGCTCGAAGATTGAAGATATGCGCTGGCGTAACATGTGGGACTGGGGCGTGTTCGCGGGTAGCTTCGTGCCGCCGCTGGTGATTGGCGTGGCGTTCGGCAACCTGCTGCAGGGCGTGCCGTTCCACTTCGATAAATATCAGGGCATGTTCTACACCGGCAACTTCTTCCAGCTGCTGAACCCGTTTGGCCTGCTGGCAGGCGTAGTGAGCGTGGCGATGATCCTGACGCAGGGCGCAACCTATCTGCAAATGCGTACCACCGGCGAACTGCATCTGCGCTCCCGTGCCACCGCGCAGATTTCCGCGCTGGTGATGATGGTCTGCTTCGTTCTGGCGGGCGTCTGGGTAATGTACGGCATTGACGGTTATGTGGTGACCTCCGCCATCGATCCGCGTGCGGCCTCCAACCCGATGAACAAAGAAGTGGTTCGTCAGGCGGGCGCCTGGTTCGCTAACTTTGATAAGATGCCGGCGCTGTGGGCGATCCCTGCGCTGGGCGTGGTGCTGCCGCTGCTGACCGTGCTGGCGTCGCGTCTGGAGAAAGGCGCCTGGGCGTTTGTGTTCTCTTCACTGACGCTGGCCTGCGTTATCCTGACTGCCGGTATCGCGATGTTCCCGTTCATCATGCCGTCCAGCACCATGCTGAACGCCAGCCTGACGATGTGGGACGCGACCTCCAGCCAGCTGACGCTGACCGTGATGACCTATGTCGCTGCGGTGTTTGTACCGATTATTTTGCTCTACACCACCTGGTGTTACTGGAAAATGTTTGGTCGCATCACCAAAGAACATATCGAAAGCAACACGCATTCTCTGTACTAATAAGGAGCTGACTATGTGGTATTTCGCCTGGATTCTCGGAACGCTTCTTGCCTGTGCTTTCGGGATCATTACCGCGCTGGCGCTGGAGCACGTTGAAGCGACCAAAGCCGGTAAAGTCGAGTCGTGATGAAACGCCTCATCACCGCGCTTTACGCGCTGATGGATAAGAGCCCGTTAAGGGCTCTTTCCTTAATCATGGCGCTGGTGCTGGCGGGTTGCATGTTCTGGGACCCGTCGCGCTTCGCGGCGAAGACCAGCGGCCTTGAAATCTGGCAGGGCTTGTTCCTGATGTGGGCCGTCTGCGCGGGTGTAATTCACGGCGTGGGTTTTCGTCTTCGCGCCGTACACTGGCAGGGAATTTTCTGCCCATTGATTGCCTTTCTGGTGATGTTGGCCGGGCTGCTTTTTTTCTTCGCCTGAACGCGGCGACACCTGTGATTCTGTGGGCTTTCCGGAGCCCATAAATATTTACTCTCCGTTTACTTCTCCCCATTCCCAACCCACATTCACTTGCGTATAGTAGCAGCGTTTATTTGCATTACCGGGATGTAGAGTGAGCACAACGCTGTTTCGATGGCCGGTTCGTGTCTATTACGAAGACACCGACGCCGGTGGTGTGGTTTACCACGCCAGTTACGTCGCCTTTTATGAAAGAGCACGCACAGAGATGCTGCGCCACCACCACTTTAGTCAGCAAGATTTACTGGCGGAGCGAGTAGCCTTTGTGGTTCGCAGGATGTCGCTTGAGTATCTTGCGCCTGCCCGACTCGACGATATGCTCGAAGTCCAGACCGAAATTACAACGCTGCGTGGCACCTCCATGGTGTTCAGGCAACGGATTGTTAACGCGGAAAACCAGCTCCTCAATGAAGCCGAGGTGCTGATTGTCTGCGTTGATCCACTCTTAATGAAGCCTCGTGCGCTTCCCAAGTCTATTGTCGCGGAGTTCAAGCAGTGACTGACATGAATATCCTTGATTTGTTCCTGAAGGCAAGTCTTCTGGTTAAACTTATCATGTTGATTTTGATTGGTTTTTCAATCGCATCCTGGGCCATCATCATTCAGCGAACGCGCATTCTCAACGCTGCGTCGCGCGAAGCGGAAGCCTTTGAAGATAAATTCTGGTCAGGTATCGAGCTTTCCCGCCTGTATCAGGAGAGCCAGGGACGCCGTGAAAACCTCTCCGGCTCCGAGCAGATCTTCTACGCCGGATTTAAAGAGTTCGCCCGTCTGCATCGCGCCAACAGCCATGCGCCGGAAGCGATTGTCGAAGGGGCGTCGCGCGCGATGCGTATTTCGATGAATCGCGAACTTGAAACCCTCGAAACGCATATTCCTTTCCTCGGCACCGTAGGCTCCATCAGTCCGTATATCGGCCTGTTCGGCACCGTGTGGGGGATCATGCACGCCTTTATCGCGCTGGGTGCTGTGAAGCAGGCGACGCTGCAGATGGTTGCGCCGGGTATCGCGGAAGCGCTTATCGCGACGGCGATCGGTCTGTTCGCGGCAATCCCGGCGGTTATGGCTTACAACCGTCTGAACCAACGCGTGAACAAGCTGGAGCTGAATTACGACAACTTTATGGAAGAGTTCACGGCTATCCTGCATCGCCAGGCTTTTACTAGCACCAGCGAAAGCAACAAGGGGTAAGTCATGGCCAGAACACGTGGACGTGGTCGTCGTGAGCTGAAGTCTGAAATCAATATCGTCCCGCTGCTGGACGTGCTGCTGGTGCTGCTGCTGATATTTATGGCGACGGCACCCATCATCACCCAGAGCGTGGAAGTGGACTTGCCGGACGCCACGGATTCCCAGACCGTCAGCAGCAATGACAACCCGCCGGTGATTATTGAAGTCTCCGGCGTGGGCCAGTACAGCGTGGTGGTGGAAAAAGACCGTATGGATCAGTTGCCTGCTGAGCAGATTGTTGCCGAGGCGCAGCGTCGTCTGCAGGAGAATCCGAAGACGGTCTTTTTAATCGGTGGCGCCAAAGAGGTTCCTTACGACGAGATTATTAAAGCGCTGAACCTGTTGCATCAGGCGGGCGTGAAATCTGTCGGCTTAATGACGCAGCCTATCTGATCCACCGCCTGACAGGGCTACAAGTTTTGGAAACCGAGAGTGGCAAAGGCAACCGAACAAAACGATAAGCTGAAACGCGCGATCATCATTTCCGTAGCGCTGCACGTGTTGCTGATTGGACTACTGATCTGGAGCTCGTTCGATGAGCATATCAGTGAAGACGCAGCGGGCGGCGGCGGCGGATCGGCTATTGACGCCGTGATGGTCGACCCAGGCGCGGTGGTGCAGCAGTACAACCGCCAGCAGCAACAGCAGGCAAGCGCTAAACAAGCCGCCGAGCAGCGCGAGAAACAGGCGCAGCAGCAGGCGGAAGAACTGCGCGAGAAACAGGCCGCCGAACAGGAACGCCTGAAAAAGCTTGAGCAGGAACGCCTTGAAGCGCAGGAGAAAGCGCAGCAGCAGGCGGAACAGCAGAAACAGGCTGAAGAAGCCGCGAAGCGCGCGCAGGAGCAGCAGAAACAGGCGGAAGAGGCGGCAGCCAAAGCCGCAGCAGATGCGAAAGCAAAAGCTGACGCTCAGGCGAAAGCCGCTGAAGAAGCCGCGAAGAAAGCCGCTGCCGACGCGCAGAAAAAAGTGCAGGAAGAGGCCGCGAAAGCCGCTGCTGCTGCGAAGAAAGCGCAGGAAGAGGCAGAGAAAAAAGCGGCTGCCGATGCGGCGAAAAAAGCGCAGCAGGACGCCGAGAAGAAAGCGGCGGCTGAGGCTGCGAAGAAAGCCGCGGCAGAGAAAGCCGCCGCCGAAAAAGCCGCTGCGGCAGAAAAAGCGGCTGCCGAGAAGAAAGCCGCCGCAGCTGAAAAAGCGGCCGCGGAAAAAGCTGCGGCAGCCGAGAAAGCCGCAGCCGATAAAAAAGCGGCGGCAGAAAAAGCCGCTGCGAAGAAAGCTGCCGCTGCGAAAGCGGCTGCAGAAAAAGCAGCGAATGCGGAAGGCGTGGACGATCTTCTTGGCGATCTCAGCTCAGGTAAGAATGCGCCGAAAACCGGCGGCGGAGCGAAAGGCAGTAATGCAGCGCCAGCAGGGAGCGGTAATAGTAAGAACAACGGTGCCAGCGGCGCTGAAATCAATGGCTACGCCTCGCAGATAAAGTCCGCCATTGAAAGCAAGTTCTATGATGCGTCGTCGTATTCAGGTAAAACCTGTACGCTGCGTATTAAGCTTGCACCGGACGGCTTACTACTGGATATCCAGTCGGAAGGCGGCGATCCTGCGCTTTGTCAGGCAGCCATTTCCGCCGCCCGACAGGCTAAGATTCCTAAACCGCCAAGCCAGGCTGTTTATGAAGTCTTTAAAAACGCGCCGTTGCTTTTCAAACCACAGTGATTTCCGGTAAAACCGGGCTTCACTGTCCGGTTTAAGCCGGCGTGCGATGTGGTTGTCTATCTTTGAGTTTGTTAACATTCTGCTAAATTATCGTGGGCTTTGACGTCCAGATAAGGGAGATATGATGAAGCAGGCATTACGTGTAGCATTTAGTTTTCTGATGCTGTGGGCAGCCGTGCTGCACGCAGAAGTACGTATCGAGATAACCCAGGGGGTTGACTCGGCGCGTCCGATTGGTGTGGTGCCGTTCAAGTGGGCAGGCCCGGGCGCCGCGCCTGAAGATATCGGCGGCATCGTGGCGGCGGATCTGCGCAACAGCGGTAAATTCAACCCGCTCGATCGCTCCCGTCTGCCGCAGCAGCCGTCTTCCGCACAGGAAGTACAACCGGCGGCATGGTCTGCACTCGGTATTGACGCGGTCGTGGTAGGGCAGGTGACGCCGAATGGCGACGGCAGCTATACCGTGGCGTATCAGCTGGTTGATACCGGCGGCGCGCCGGGCACCGTGCTCGCGCAGAACTCTTACAAAGTGAACAAACAGTGGCTGCGTTATGCAGGCCATACCGCCAGCGACGAAGTGTTTGAGAAGCTGACCGGTATTAAAGGCGCTTTCCGCACCCGTATCGCTTATGTAGTGCAGACCAACGGCGGCCAGTTCCCGTATGAGCTGCGTGTTTCTGACTACGACGGCTACAACCAGTTTGTGGTTCACCGCTCACCGCAGCCGCTGATGTCTCCGGCATGGTCGCCGGATGGCAGCAAGGTCGCTTACGTGACCTTTGAAAGCGGTCGTTCTGCGCTGGTTATCCAGACGCTGTCTAACGGCGCTGTGCGTCAGGTGGCTTCGTTCCCGCGTCACAACGGCGCGCCGGCTTTCTCGCCGGACGGCAGCAAACTGGCTTTCGCGCTCTCTAAAACCGGCAGCCTGAACCTGTACGTGATGGATATCGGCTCCGGCCAGATTCGTCAGGTAACTGACGGTCGCAGCAATAACACCGAGCCGACCTGGTATCCGGACAGCCAGACGCTGGCCTATACCTCTGACCAGGCCGGTCGTCCACAGGTTTATAAAGTCAACATCAACGGCGGCGCGCCGCAGCGCGTGACCTGGGAAGGCTCTCAGAACCAGGATGCTGACGTAAGCTCTGACGGTAAATTTATGGTGATGGTGAGCTCCAATGGCGGCGCTCAGAACATCGCTAAACTGGATCTGGTAACGGGTGGCGTGCAGACTCTGTCGTCAACGTTCCTGGATGAAACGCCAAGTCTGGCACCTAACGGCACTATGGTTATCTACAGCTCTTCTCAGGGGATGGGATCCGTGCTGAACCTGGTTTCTACAGATGGGCGTTTCAAAGCGCGTCTTCCGGCAACTGATGGACAGGTTAAATTCCCTGCCTGGTCGCCGTATCTGTAATAATAATTAATTGATTACTAAAGGAATCAAAGAAATGCAACTGAACAAAGTGCTGAAAGGGCTGATGATCGCTCTGCCTGTTATGGCAATCGCGGCGTGTTCTTCTAACAAGAACGCCAGCAATGACCAGAGCGGCGAAGGCATGCTGGGTGCCGGCACTGGTATGAACGGCAACGGCGGCAACATGTCTTCTGAAGAGCAGGCGCGTCTGCAGATGCAGCAGCTGCAGCAGAACAACATCGTTTACTTCGATCTGGACAAGTACGACATCCGTTCTGACTTCGCTGCAATGCTGGATGCGCACGCTAACTTCCTGCGTAGCAACCCGTCTTACAAAGTGACCGTTGAAGGTCATGCGGATGAGCGCGGTACCCCGGAGTACAACATCTCCCTGGGCGAGCGTCGCGCTAACGCTGTTAAGATGTACCTGCAGGGTAAAGGCGTTTCTGCTGACCAGATCTCCATCGTTTCTTACGGTAAAGAAAAACCTGCAGTACTGGGTCACGACGAAGCGGCATATGCCAAAAACCGTCGCGCCGTACTGGTTTACTAAGAGAATTGCATGATCAGTAACTTCAGACATCACCTGTTGGGTCTGTCGTTACTGGTTGGCGTAGCGGCCCCCTGGGCCGCTAATGCCCAGGCGCCAATCAGTGATGTCGGCTCAGGCTCGGTCGAAGACCGTGTCGTTCAACTCGAGCGTATTTCCAACGCTCACAGTCAGCTTTTAACCCAGCTTCAGCAGCAGCTCTCCGATAACCAGTCCGATATTGATTCCCTGCGCGGTCAGATTCAGGAAAATCAGTATCAGCTTAACCAGATTGTGGAACGTCAAAAGCAGATTTTGCTGCAGATGGACAGTCTGAGTAATAGCAACGGTGGAGCGGCCGCGGCGCAGGGCGGCGATCAGGCGCAAAACGGCGCGGCGCAAGCCACACCGGACGCTGGCGCATCTGCGCCCGCAGCCAGCGCACCGACGCAAAGCGGGGATGCCAATACCGATTACAACGCAGCGATCGCGCTGGTGCAGGATAAGTCCCGTCAGGATGAAGCCATCACCGCGTTTTCCAATTTCATTAAGCAATACCCGGATTCCACTTACCAGCCGAATGCCCATTACTGGCTCGGCCAGCTGAATTACAACAAAGGTAAGAAGGATGACGCGGCGTATTACTTCGCTTCGGTGGTGAAGAACTACCCCAAATCACCGAAAGCGGCGGATGCGATGTATAAGGTTGGCGTCATCATGCAGGATAAAGGCGATACCGCGAAAGCGAAGGCCGTTTATCAGCAGGTTATCTCCAAATACCCTGGCACCGAAGGCGCAAAGCAGGCGCAAAAACGTCTGAATGCGATGTAATGCATGCGGCTTGACCAGATCCCGTATTATTTCTGGTCTCGCCGCATGAAACGTAAGCAGTTAAGTGATCTGCCTCGAAATTTTTGTTGCGTCAGAATCTTAAATCAGTAATATATGCCGCCGTTGCCACGGGATACGAAACAAACCCGCGGTGGCGAAAATGTGGGTCGTTAGCTCAGTTGGTAGAGCAGTTGACTTTTAATCAATTGGTCGCAGGTTCGAATCCTGCACGACCCACCACTCGCTCAGGTGGTTTAAAGGAGCGATATCGTGAAGGCAACGTTGCACGCATCGTTAAGATAAATTCCCTCCACGACTGACCACACGCAGTAAACCAGCGTAGTATCGGGTGATTAGCTCAGCTGGGAGAGCACCTCCCTTACAAGGAGGGGGTCGGCGGTTCGATCCCGTCATCACCCACCACTCGGGTCGTTAGCTCAGTTGGTAGAGCAGTTGACTTTTAATCAATTGGTCGCAGGTTCGAATCCTGCACGACCCACCATCGTTTCTGTGAAAACATGAGCGATATCGTGAAGGATAACGTTGCAAAGCAACGGCCCGAAGGGCAAGGCGAAGCCGAGTCATCCTGCACGACCACCAACACTTTTGTTGGTATAAGCAGTAAATCTTTCAGATAACACCCGAACGGGTCGTTAGCTCAGTTGGTAGAGCAGTTGACTTTTAATCAATTGGTCGCAGGTTCGAATCCTGCACGACCCACCACTGAAAGCGTGGGTGTTAACAGAAGGTGTGAAGGATAACGTTGCAAGACAGCATTTATCTTCCACGACCTCCCTCTGAAAGAAAGCAGTTCCCGAGCGGGTCGTTAGCTCAGTTGGTAGAGCAGTTGACTTTTAATCAATTGGTCGCAGGTTCGAATCCTGCACGACCCACCATAGCCTGATGTGAAAACAGAGGCGATATGTGAAGGATAACGTTGCGAAGAAATGGCCCGATGGGCGAGCGAAGCGAGTCATCCTGCACGACCCACCAGTGTAAAAAGGCGCCCTAAAGGCGCCTTTTTGCTATGCGCGCACTTAAAAGATTCGAGCCTGCAGCAGGTTTGCTTATCTGTACGTCCCGCCGTTATCTGCCAATATGCGCTTTGTCTTTGTTACTTATTCCCAACATGCATCCCGGCCCGACGCTCAACCTTTTCCTGTGACTTTTCCCCTTCAATCCGCTATCTTGTTTAGCATATAAAACAAATGAAGCTGCCAGGTGGCTTTCAAAGGCTCGGTAACGCGGCTTTAGTTAAGTGCAAAAAACGAGATGGTGCAAATGAGTGTAATGTTCGATCCCGAAGCCGCAATTTATCCTTTCCCGCCAAAGCCTGCGCCGCTGAACGCAGACGAGAAGGCTGTTTACCGCGACAAAATTAAGCGTCTCCTTAAGGAACGCAATGCGGTCATGGTCGCTCACTACTATACCGACCCGGAGATCCAGGCGCTGGCCGAAGAGACGGGCGGCTGTATTTCTGATTCGCTTGAGATGGCGCGTTTTGGCGCGAATCATCCTGCCACCACGTTGCTGGTCGCGGGCGTGCGTTTTATGGGCGAAACCGCCAAAATCCTAAGCCCTGAAAAAACCATCCTGATGCCGACGCTACAGGCGGAATGCTCGCTT
This sequence comes from Cronobacter turicensis z3032, assembly GCA_000027065.2. NCBI lineage: Bacteria > Pseudomonadati > Pseudomonadota > Gammaproteobacteria > Enterobacterales > Enterobacteriaceae > Cronobacter > Cronobacter turicensis. The sequence continues at coordinate 1,429,462 of FN543093.2, forward strand.
GATCTCGGCTGCCCGGAAGAAGAATTCGCCGCGTTTTGCGACAGCCATCCGGATCGCACCGTGGTGGTTTACGCCAATACCTCGGCGGCGGTAAAAGCCCGTGCCGACTGGGTGGTGACATCCAGCATCGCCGTTGAGCTGATTGAACATCTCGATAGCCTCGGCGAGAAAATCATCTGGGCGCCAGACCGCCACCTGGGCCGCTATGTGCAAAAGCAAACCGGCGCAGATGTGCTCTGCTGGCAGGGCGCGTGCATCGTGCATGATGAGTTTAAAACGCAGGCGCTGGCGCGCATGAAAGCCCTGTACCCGGATGCCGCCGTGCTGGTGCACCCCGAGTCGCCGCAGGCGGTTGTCGATATGGCCGACGCCGTCGGCTCCACCAGCCAGCTCATTAACGCCGCGAAAACGCTGCCGCACCAGACGCTCATCGTGGCGACCGATCGCGGCATCTTCTACAAAATGCAGCAGGCCTGCCCGGAAAAAACGCTGCTTGAGGCGCCGACCGCAGGCGAGGGCGCAACCTGCCGTAGCTGTGCGCACTGTCCATGGATGGCGATGAATGGCCTTCAGGCCATCGCAGAGGCACTAGAGCATGGCGGAGCGCCCCATGAGGTTCACGTTGACGCCAGCCTGCGAGAAGCCGCGTTAACGCCGCTTAACCGCATGCTGGATTTTGCGGCTACACTTCGTCTTTCGGTTAAAGGAAACGCGTAAGGACATTACGCTTCGGGGATAATATGGATTTTTTTAGCGTACAAAACATTCTGGTGCATATTCCGCTTGGCGAGGGCGGATACTCATTATCATGGATTGAAGCGGTCGGCACGCTCGCGGGGCTGCTGTGTATCTGGCTGGCGAGCCTTGAGAAAATCGTTAACTACGCATTTGGTTTAATTAACGTCACGCTGTTTGCGATTATTTTCTTCCAGATCCAGCTCTATGCGAGCCTGCTGCTGCAAGTGTTTTTCTTTGTGGCGAATATTTACGGCTGGTACGCATGGTCGCGCCAGAGCAGCGACAACCAGGCGGCGCTGCACATCCGCTGGCTGCCGCGCCCGAAAGCCTTCGGCTGGCTGGCGGTCTGCGTGGTGGCGATTGGATTAATGACGCTGTGGATCGATCCGGTCTTCGCCTTCCTGACCCGCATTGCGGTGCAGGTTATGCAGGCGGTCGGGCTTAACGTGACGGCGCCTCAGCTTCAGCCAGACGCCTTCCCGTTCTGGGATTCCTGCATGACGGTCTTGTCCGTGGTGGCGATGATCCTGATGACCCGTAAATATGTCGAAAACTGGCTGCTCTGGGTGATTATTAACGTCATCAGCGTGGTGATTTTCGCCCGTCAGGGCGTTTATGCGATGTCGCTGGAGTACCTGATCCTGACGTTTATCGCGCTCAACGGCAGCCGGATGTGGATCAAAGCGGCGCACGAGCGGGGCTCGCGCGCGCTGTCTTACTAATGTGAATGGCCGTGGGCGTGCGGTTTGGCGTCCCTGGCATTCAAATCACAGTCTTTAACGCTGCATGACTGGTACTCAAGCTGTACCGTCGCGTGGGCTATCTGGTAGTGATGCCGCAGATAATCATGAATGCTTGCCATCAGGGCGTCATGATCGTGCGGCGGGATCACTTGCACATGCAGCGTCATCACCGGTTTTTCGCCGACCAGCCACAGATGCACATGATGCACATCGCGCGCTTCCGGGATTTCGCGCACCAGCCTGCGGCGCAGCTGCTCCACATCCACCGCGCGTGGCGCGCCTTCCAGCAGTTCATTCATGCTCTCCTGGAGTAGTCGCCAGGCGCTGCGCAGCACCAGGCATGAGACCAGAATCGAGAGAATCGGGTCGATAGGCGTCCAGCCGGTCCAGAGAATAATCACCGCAGCGACAATTGCGCCAACAGAGCCCAGCAGATCGCCAAGCACATGCAGCGCGGCGGCGCGCACGTTCATGTTTTTCTCATCACTGCCGCGGTGCAAAATCCAGAATGACAGCAGGTTCGCCACCAGACCCGCAATGGCGATACCCAGCATCGGTCCACCCGCGACAGGTTCGGGCGTAATAAAGCGCGCGATGGCCTCCCAGACGATAATCGCGGTAATCACCAGCAGCGCCAGCGCATTGACGAAAGCGGCAAGCGTGGTTAAACGCAGTAGCCCAAAGGTATGCCTCGCGTTCGGGCTGCGGCGCGCGAAACGCACAGCCATCAGCGCCACCAGCAGCGCGGCGGCATCGGTAAACATATGGCCTGCGTCGGCCAGCAGCGCCAGCGAGCCGGAAAGCAGGCCGCCGGCAATCTCCAGCACCATAAAAATGGCGGTGATCAGAAAGGCGATTAGCAGGCGTTTGCTGTTGGAGTTATGAGAATGCTCGTGGGGATCGTGTGTATGAGAATGGGCCATAGCGTGTGTCGCTCAACATTTTTGTTGTGGTTATCAATATCAGTCAGTTGCGCGGCAATCGCGCGTTACCACAATAGCAAAAATAAAGGAGAGCCGAAGCTCTCCTTTTGTATTCAGGCGTTAATGCGCTTACTGGGAGGTGCTGCCAGAAGTGCTCGGGCAGGCGTCGCCAGTACACTGTACGCTACCGGTAGACCCGGAAGTGCTGCTGCCGGTGGCGCCCATGTCGCCGCTGGTGCTGTGCGCGGTGCCGGAAGACGTACCGGTTGACGTGCCGGTGCCGGTGTTCACGCCGCTGTTGGCGGAATTGGTGCCGGAGGTATTGATGTTGCTGTTATCAACGCCGTTCGGAGCGACATTTTGTTTAGCGTCAGGCGCTACCTGGCCTGCGCTGGCGGCTGCGTTTGCAGAGCCCGTATCGCTACCCCCGGTTGAAGAACCGGAATCGGCGGCAAGCGCCGCGCCGCTGGCCAGAGTCAGAGTGGCGGTCAGAAAGAGTGAAGTCAGTTTATTCAGTTTCATAATCATGCTCCTGTTCTGGTCGTTATTGCTGGATAACTTCTTCCAACAGTGCACTGCGAAAAAGTTGCTCAGCGTGTGTGTTGCGGTCGAAAAAACCACACCATCGCCGAAAGGCAGTAGGTGATTCGGTAAAATGTATAAAACAGAGTGCTAACAATTAAAAAGTGTAGACTGGTTCTCCCTTTACGCTACTTTCTGGCGTTTTTAAGTTAACTTCCAGGAATTTTCCGTGCGAAGTGTAAATGCGTGTTTACACTACTGGCGCGACAAGTTAGATTGAAAGCATTGCTTTCCCACAAAACTGCAGGGCCTCCTGGAACCATCATGACTTATCAGAACGACGATCTCCGCATTAACGGCATCAACGAGTTACTCCCGCCTGTCGCACTCCTGGAAAAATTTCCCGCTACCGAAAAAGCCGCTGAAACCGTGTCTGCGGCGCGCCAGGCGATTCATCAGATCCTGCATGGCGATGACGATCGCCTGCTGGTGGTCATCGGCCCGTGTTCTATTCATGATCCGATGGCGGCAAAAGAGTATGCCTCGCGTCTGCTGCCGCTGCGTAAGGCGTTAAAGAACGAGCTGGAAATCGTTATGCGCGTCTATTTTGAAAAGCCGCGCACAACGGTGGGCTGGAAAGGGCTTATCAACGATCCGCACATGGATAACAGTTTCCAGATTAACGATGGCCTGCGGATTGCGCGTAAATTGCTGCTGGATATCAACGACACCGGCCTGCCGGCGGCGGGTGAGTTCCTGGATATGATTACGCCGCAATATCTGGCGGATTTAATGAGCTGGGGCGCTATCGGCGCGCGTACCACGGAATCGCAGGTGCATCGCGAACTGGCGTCCGGGCTGTCCTGTCCTGTCGGTTTTAAAAATGGCACCGACGGCACCATTAAAGTGGCGATTGACGCGATTAACGCCGCCAGCGCGCCGCACTGTTTCCTGTCGGTCACCAAATGGGGCCACTCGGCTATCGTCAACACCAGCGGCAACAGCGACTGCCATATTATTCTGCGCGGCGGTAAAGCGCCGAATTACAGCGCGGCGCACGTCGCTGAGGTGAAAACCGGTCTTGAGAAAGCGGGCCTGAAACCGCAGGTGATGATCGATTTCAGCCATGCCAACTCCAGCAAGCAGTTTAAAAAGCAGATGGATGTCGGCGTTGATGTCTGCGCGCAAATCGCCGGCGGCGAAAGCGCCATTATGGGTGTGATGATCGAAAGCCATCTGGTGGAAGGCAACCAGAGCCTTGAGAGCGGTGAGCCGCTGGTGTATGGCAAGAGCGTGACCGACGCCTGCATCGGCTGGGAAGATACCGACGCTATCCTGCGTCAGCTCGCCGAAGCGGTCAAAGCACGTCGCGGTTAAACGCTCCCTGTAGTGGGTGCGCTAACGCTTACCCACCCTACATACCTCTCGCACCGTAGTAGGGCGGGTAAGCGCAGCGCGCCCGCCGTATCTACCCAGCGCACCCGCCCAATAAAAAAGGCGTGGTTTTCACCACGCCTTTTGCACTTCTTACGGTTGCGAATTACTTCGCTTTACCCTGGTTCGCGACAGCGGCCGCTTTCGCTGCGATCTCGTCAGCGTTGCCCAGATAGTAGTGTTTAATCGGCTTGAAGTTTTCGTCGAACTCATACACCAGCGGCACGCCGGTTGGGATGTTCAGCTCAAGGATCTCTTCTTCGCTCATGTTATCCAGGTATTTCACCAGCGCGCGCAGGGAGTTGCCGTGGGCGGCGATAATCACGCGCTCACCGCTTTTCAGGCGCGGCAGAATGGTTTCATTCCAGTAAGGGATAACGCGATCGATGGTCAGCGCCAGGCTCTCGGTCAGCGGCAGCTCCTGCTCGCTCAGTTTCGCGTAACGCGGATCGTGGCCCGGGAAACGCTCGTCATCTTTGGTCAGCGCCGGCGGGGTCACCGCGAAGCCGCGACGCCACTGTTTTACCTGCTCGTCACCGTATTTTTCAGCGGTTTCAGCTTTGTTCAGACCCTGCAGGGCGCCGTAGTGACGCTCGTTCAGTTTCCAGGATTTTTCAACCGGCAGCCAGGCCTGATCCAGCCCGTCCAGGATGTTCCACAGCGTGTGGATGGCACGTTTCAGCACGGAGGTATAAGCAAAATCAAAGCTGTAGCCTTCGTCTTTCAGCAGCTTGCCTGCGGCTTTCGCTTCGCTGACGCCTTTTTCAGACAGGTCAACGTCGTACCAACCGGTAAAGCGGTTTTCGTTGTTCCACTGGCTTTCGCCGTGACGAACCAGAACCAGCTTAGTAACAGCCATAGTATTACTCCTTCATAAGCCTGATTGAATGATAACAGTTATCATTATATTGCCGCGTTGGAGTTAGCGGCAACGTAAACCTTTAACATAGCGAAAATAGCGGTGTAGTGTAAGGCGCATGTGAATCGGCGGTGATGTTTTTGTCAGTAACTGGCGGTAATAACAGCAAAATGGCGAAAAAAAAGCCCTCTTCGCAAAGAGGGCTGAAAAGTTACTGAGGAATAAAGTGATACTGCGTAATGCTCTGGTATTCCTGGTCCGGGCGCAGAATGCAGTTCGGCTGCGGCCATTCCGGGTGGTTGGGGCTGTCTGGCAGGAATTCGCTCTCCAGCGCCAGCCCTTGCCAGGCGCTGTAAGTGCCCTGCTCGCGGGCGGGCGTACCTTCCAGATAGTTGCCTGAGTAGAACTGCAACGCAGGCGCGGTGGTATAGACCGTCATTTTGAGCTTTTCATCGCTCGACCAGACATGCGCCGCAGGCTGCGCCAGATCGCCTTTCGCGTCCAGCAACCAGGCGTGGTCATAACCTTTCACGCGCTGCTGGCCTTCGTCTTTCAGGAAATCCTGTGCGATTTTTTTCGGCTCGCGGAAATCAAAACCGGTTCCCGCGACGTCCGCCAGCCCTTCTCGCGGAATGCCCTGCGCATCAACCGGCAGATAGCGCTCTGCGAAAAGCTGCAGGCGGTGGCCGCGCACGTCGTTCTGCTCGCCGTCCAGGTTGAAATAGGCGTGGTTCGTCAGGTTAACCGGGCAGGGCTTGTCCACGCGGGCGCGGTATTCAATGCTGATGCGGTTATCGTCGGTCAGGCGGAAATGCGCGGTGGCGCGCAGCTCGCCAGGGTAACCCTGATCGCCGTCCTGCGAATCCAGCGTATAGAGCACTTCCTGCCCGTTCTGGCGAACAATGCGCCAGCGGCGTTTGTCGAACCCTTCCGGGCCGCCATGCAGCTGGTTTTCGCCCTGGCTTGGCGTCAGTGAATACGTCTCGCCATCCAGCGTAAAGCGCGACTGCGCGATGCGGTTGGCGTAACGGCCCACCGACGCGCCGAGAAACGCGGTCTGCTCAAGCCAGACTTCCGGGCTCGGACAGCCCAGCAGCGTTTCGCGCACGCTGGCGTCTTTCATCGGAACGCGGGCCGACAGCAGCGTCGCGCCCCAGTCCATGACGGTAACGACCATCCCTGCGGCGTTGCGCAGGGTGGAGATACGATACGGCTGGCCATCCGGGGCCAGTTGTGGCGTCTCTTTTAGCACAGACCTGCTCCTTCTGAAGGTTTGCACACGTAAAACGTTTCTTTAATACCGGTGCGCGCTTCGTACTGCGCTTCCACGGCAGCCTGCACCTCCGGCACGATAGCTTCCGGCACCAGCGCCACGACGCAGCCGCCGAAGCCGCCGCCCGTCATGCGCACGCCGCCTTTGTCACCGATAACCGATTTCACAATCTCCACCAGAGTATCGATCTGCGGAACGGTAATTTCAAAGTCGTCGCGCATCGAGGCGTGGGATTGCGCCATCAGCTCGCCCATCCGCGTCAGATCGCCTTTCGCCAGCGCGTCAGCCGCTTCCACGGTGCGGGCGTTTTCAGTCAGGACATGGCGCACGCGTTTAGCCACGATCGGGTCAAGCTCATGCGCCACCGCGTTAAACTGATCCAGACTTACGTCGCGCAGCGCTTTTTGCGTGAAGAAACGCGCGCCGGTTTCGCACTGTTCGCGGCGGGTGTTGTACTCGCTGCCGACCAGGGTGCGTTTAAAGTTGCTGTTGATGATAACGACCGCGACGCCCTGCGGCATCGGCACGGCTTTGGTGCCAAGGCTGCGACAATCGATGAGCAGCGCATGGTCTTTTTTGCCCAGCGCGGAAATCAGCTGATCCATGATGCCGCAGTTGCAGCCGACGAACTGGTTTTCCGCTTCCTGGCCGTTCAGGGCAATCTGCGCGCCGTCGAGCGACAGGCGATAGAGGTGGCGGAACACGGTGCCGACCGCCACTTCCAGCGATGCGGAAGAGCTTAAGCCCGCGCCCTGCGGCACGTTGCCGCTGATCACCAGATCGGCGCCGCCGAAGCCGGGATCGCGCTGTTGCAGATGTTTCACCACGCCGCGCACATAGTTGGACCACTGCTGGCTGTCGTGCGTCAGAATCGGCTCATCGAGTGAGAACTCATCGGTTTCGTTATCGTAATCGGCGGCAATGACGCGCACGCGGCGGTCGTCGCGCTTCGCGCAGCTAATCACCGTCTGGTAATCGATAGCGCACGGCAGCACGAAACCATCGTTATAGTCGGTGTGTTCACCGATAAGGTTAACGCGGCCCGGCGCCTGAATATGGGTGGTGGCAGGGTAGCCGAAATTTTCGGCAAACAGGGCATGTGTCTTTTCTTTCAGGCTCATTGTTATTCTCCGGATTCGCGAAAATGGACGTCGCTGACGGCGCGCAGGCGCTCTGCCGCCTGTTCGGCGGTTAAATCACGCTGGGTTTCCGCCAGCATTTCATACCCCACCATAAATTTACGTACCGTGGCGCTGCGCAGCAGCGGCGGGTAGAAGTGGGCATGCAACTGCCAGTGCGTGTTCTCTTCGCCATTGAACGGTGCGCCGTGCCAGCCCATCGAGTAGGGGAACGAGGTCTGGAACAGGTTGTCGTAACGGCTGGTGAGTTTTTTCAGCGCCAGCGCAAGGCAGCTGCGCTGCGCGTCAGTCAGATCGGTCATGCGCAGAATGTGCGTCTTCGGCAGCAGCAGCGTTTCAAACGGCCACGCCGCCCAGTACGGCACCACCGCCAGCCAGTGTTCGGTTTCCACCACGGTGCGGCTGCCGTCGGCCAGCTCGCGCTGGGCGTAATCCACCAGCATCGGCGAGCCCTGCTGTTCGAAATATTCACGCTGAAGCCTGTCTTCACGTTCGGCTTCATTCGGCAGGAAGCTGTTGGCCCAAATCTGGCCATGCGGATGCGGGTTGGAGCAGCCCATCGCCGCGCCTTTATTTTCAAACACCTGCACCCACGGGTAGGTTTTCCCAAGCTCAGCCGTTTGCGTCTGCCAGGTCGTCACCACGTCTTCCAGCGCAGGCAGCGTCAGTTCCGGCAGCGTTTTGCTGTGATCCGGCGAGAAGCAAATCACGCGGCTGGTGCCACGGGCGCTCTCAAGACGCATCAGCGGATCGGCGCTTTGCGGCGCGTCCGGCGTGTCAGTCATCAGCGCGGCGAAATCGTTGGTGAAAACATAGGTGCCGGTGTAATGCGGGTTTTTATCCCCGGTCACACGGGTGTTGCCGGGGCAGAGAAAACAATCGGGATCGTGCTGCGGCAGCGTCTGTTTCGCCGGCGTTTCCTGCGCCCCCTGCCAGGGGCGCTTGGCGCGATGCGGCGAAACCAGGATCCATTGTCCGGTCAGCGGGTTATAACGACGGTGCGGATGATCCACGGGGTTAAACTGTTCCATCTGACTTCCTTTAATCGGGATAACCTTGGGGATGACGTGACTGCCAGCGCCAGGTGTCGTCCGCCATTTCCTGTAATGAACGCGTCACGCGCCAGTTCAGATCCTGGTCTGCTTTGGTGGCATCCGCCCAGTACGCGGGCAGGTCGCCATCACGGCGCGGCGCAAAGTGATAATTGATCGGTTTGCCGCAGGCCTGGCTGAAGGCGTTCACGACATCCAGCACGCTGCTGCCGACGCCCGCGCCGAGGTTATAGATATGCACGCCCGGCTTATCGGCCAGTTGCTGCATCGCGGCGACATGACCGTCGGCGAGGTCCATCACGTGGATATAGTCGCGCACGCCGGTGCCGTCTTTGGTCGGGTAATCATTGCCGAAGACCGCCAGCGATTCGCGACGGCCCACCGCCACCTGCGCGATATACGGCATCAGGTTGTTAGGAATGCCCTGCGGATCTTCGCCCATATCGCCCGACGGATGCGCGCCGACCGGGTTGAAATAACGCAGCAGCGCGATGCTCCACGCCGGACAGGCCTTTTGCAGGTCGGTCAGGATCTGTTCGACCATCAGCTTGCTTTTGCCATACGGGCTTTGCGGCGTGCCGGTCGGGAAGCTTTCGACATAAGGGATTTTCGGCTGGTCGCCGTAGACGGTGGCGGAGGAACTGAAGATAAAGTTGGTGACGCCTGCGGCGCGCATGGCGGAGATCAGGCGCAGCGTACCGTTTACGTTATTGTCGTAATATTCCAGCGGTTTCGCGACGGATTCGCCGACCGCTTTCAGACCGGCGAAATGGATTACCGTATCAATGGAATAATCGTGGAAGATCTCGCGCAGCAGCGCTTCATCGCGGATATCGCCATCGATAAACGTCGCGGCTTTACCGCCCAGACGCTCAATCACCGGCAGTACGCTGCGCTTGCTGTTGCACAGATTATCAAGGATGACCACATCATGATTATTTTGCAGCAGCTGTACACAGGTATGACTTCCGATGTAACCGCTACCACCCGTTACCAGAACTCGCATATTTGGCTCCATTACGCTTATGGTATGTATTAACCATAGCATAACAGAGAGCCCAAAAGTGTGACATGGGATAAATTAGTGGAATCGTTTACACTGATTTTCACTCATCTGGCTGACAACGCTAAGCCATTGTAAAACAAAACGCGACGCGCGCATTTGCAGCTAATCTGAAAGTGAAAAGGGAGGCGGGCAGGGAAGCGCCCGGCCCGCGTCGCTGCGCTGAGTGTTAACGCAGCGTATCGAACTGATAACGGTAGCTGTCGCCGTCAGGTATGAAGGTTAAACGGTGGGTCATGCACTGCGGCGCGTCTTCGGCGTGGTGCGAGACAAACAGCAGTTGCGTTTCGCCTTCGCTAATCAACACATCCACAAAGCGGCGCACCAGCTGGCGGTTCAGCGGGTCCAGCCCCTGCAACGGCTCATCGAGGATCAGCAGTGTCGGGTGTTTCACCAGCGCGCGCACAATCAGCGCCAGCCGCTGCTGGCCCCAGGAGAGGCTCTGAAACGGCGCGTCGGCGGTGGCGTCGTCCATGCCGAGAATATCGAGCCACTCGCGCGTCAACTGCTGCTGGCGGTCCGACACCGCCTGATAAATCCCGATGGAATCGAAATAACCGGAAAGGATCACGCTGCGCACCGAGGCGCTGACGCGGTAATCAAGATGCAAACTGCTGCTCACGTAACCGATATGTTTTTTGATATCCCAGATGGTTTCGCCGCTGCCGCGACGACGCCCGAAAAGCGTCAGGTCATTGCTGTAACCCTGGGGATGATCGCCCGTCACGAGGCTTAACAGCGTCGATTTCCCCGCGCCGTTGGGGCCGACGATTTGCCAGTGCTCGCCGGGGCGTACCGTCCAGCTCAGATTGTTCAGGATTGGGCGATCGTTATACGAGACCACCCCGTTGCGCAGCACGATGCGCGGCTCGGCGGCATTGAGCGTATGGCGCGCCGCGGGCTCGTCCGCCTCCGGTAGCCGCACGCCAGACAGTTTTTCGCTGTGGGCCAGCTGCGCCACCAGCGCCTGGTTCAGGAGCGTGGCTTTATCGCCCGTCTCGACCAGCGCGCAGTCGGCGACTACGCCCGCGTGCTGCATAAAATCAGGTATTTCATCAAAGCGGTTCAGGATCAAGACCAGCGTCAGGCCCTGCGCGCTCAGCTCGCCAAGCAGCCGCGCGAGTTGCTCGCGCGAGGCGACGTCGAGGCCGTCAAACGGCTCGTCGAGGATCAGTAAATCGGGCTGTGACATCAGCGCCTGGCAGAGCAGCGTTTTGCGGGTTTCGCCGGTGGAGAGATATTTAAAGCGCCGCTCCAGCAACGCATCGATGCCGAATTGCGCCGCCAGCGCCGCGCAGCGGGCCGGATCGTGCACCTCATCCTGAATAATCTGCGCGGAGGTGCGCCCGGTATCGTCTTCGTCCGGGCTCAGCATATCGGTGTTATTGCGCTGCCACTCGGCGCTGACCAGCTTTTGCAACTGTTCAAACGAGAGCAGGGCGATGCGGGAGAACTGACTGGCGCGCTCGCCTTTTTCTGGGGGGAGCTCGCCCGCCAGCGCCCGTGCGAGGGACGATTTTCCGCTGCCGTTAGCGCCGACAAACGCCCAGCTCTCGCCCGCGCGGACAGCCAGGTTCTCAATATGAAGCGCGCGCGTATCGCCAATGCGAAACGTGCCTTGCATAATTTGCAACGTCGTCATCTCGTATCCCATTTTCTGCAGCACAAAACCACAGGGATACGTTTTTCACGGCGCGATGTCAACGATCGCGCGTTAACAGAGCGTCGCCACGATCACGCTGTCGGCGTTAAACCAGGCGGTCACCGCCAGGCCTTGTTGTGGGTTTAATGCCTGCGCCGCCTCCGGCGTCAGCGTGGCGCAGAGCGTCTGGCCGTCATGCAGCGTGAGGAGAATTTCGCAGTGCTGCGCGGTACGGGCAATATGACTGATGGTGCCGGCGAGTTGATTATCGGCGTGAGCGGCTTCCTGCGGATCGCGGGTCAGATGCACCCACGGCGCTTTGACGAGCGCCAGCACCTCTTTGCCCGGCGAAAGCGCCAGCCGTTCGGCGCTCTGGTTGGTGACCGCCGCGTTGATCCGCGTGCCGCTTCCGGCAAGCGCAATTTCGATAGTCTCCTGAACCGGGCAGGCGTCGCGGCTGACCACTTCGCCGAACCACTGATTGCGGGCGCTGGTTTGCAGCGAGAAGCGGGCGATGGCGGCCAGCAGGCTGTCGAGCGGCAGCGCGTCATCGGAGAGCGCGTCAAACGCCTTTTGCTGGATTTGCCCCAGCAGGTCATAGAGCGCGATAAGCCGCTCGCCGTAAGGCGTTACCTGCGCGCCGCCGCCGCCTTTGCCGCCGGTGGCGCGTTCTACCAGCAGTTTATCGCCGAGCTGGTTCATTTCGTTAATGGCGTCCCACGCGCTTTTGTAGCTGATGCCCGCGAGTTTCGCGCCCTGGCTGATCGAGCCCGTCAGCGCCACCTGTTTCAGCAGGTTGATGCGCCGCGGGTCGGCAAAAATTTTGTCGTGCAGTTTAAGCGTAAGGAGAATATCGGCCTGCATGGTGGCCTCCTGCGGAGCAAAAGGCTATTGTGAAGGAAAGCGGCGGGTTGGCGCAAATGGCACAAAAGGGCAGGATGTTTCGTGCGGATGCCGCTAGAATAACGGTTTACTGTTTTCAGGAGGCAACCATGTTCGAGTTGTTGAAAAGTCTGGCATTTGCCGTGATTATGGTGCCGGTAGTAATGGCCGTGATCCTGGGGTTAATCTGGGGCCTCGGCGAGGTCTTCAATATCTTCTCCGGCATCGGTCATAAAGACCAGTCTAAACAGCACCGTTAATTCCCCCCGCGCCCGGCTTTGCCGGGCGTTTTCCTTTCCGTACCCTCAAGCCGCCGCTTTTTTTGCCGATAGAGAATTGCTGGGAAAACCCTGCCTGCAGCGTTATATTGTCTTATATATAACGAAACGGTAAGGAGTCTGTCATGGCAACATTATGGGTAAAACTGGCGCTGGGCGTCACTTTGAGCGCGGGCGCTGTCGGTGCCGCGCTTGCGCAGGACAACACGGTCACCGTGTTTGCCGCCGCGTCGCTGACTAACGCGATGCAGGATATCGCCAAAGATTATGCCAAAGGAAATACGGTGAAAGTGGTGTCGTCGTTCGCGTCCTCTTCGACGCTGGCGCGGCAGATTGAAGCGGGGGCGCCTGCGGATATTTTTATCTCCGCCGACCAGAAGTGGATGGATTACGCCGCCGATAAAAAAGCGATCGATGCGTCAAGCCGGAAAACGCTGCTCGGCAACAGCCTGGTGGTGGTGGCGCCTGCCAAAAGCGCGCAGGGCGATATCGTGATTAACCGCACCACCGACTGGAAAAGCCTGCTGAAAGGCGGCCGTCTGGCGGTGGGCGATCCGGCCCATGTGCCTGCGGGGATTTACGCGAAAGAGGCATTGCAAAAACTCGGCGCGTGGGAGACGCTCTCCTCACAGCTCGCACCGGCGGAAGATGTCCGCGGCGCGCTGGCGCTGGTTGAGCGCGACGAAGCCCCGCTGGGCATCGTTTATGGTTCTGACGCCGTGGCGAGCCATGGCGTAAAAGTGGTTGGCACCTTCCCGGAGGATTCCCATCAGAAAGTGGAATATCCGCTGGCGATCATCGACGGGCATAACAACCCGACGGTCAGCGCGTTTTACCGCTATCTGCAGGGCCCGGAAGCTGCCGCAGTGTTTAAACGATATGGATTTACGACCAGCCAATGATGTTGACGGAACCTGAATGGCAAGCGGTACTGCTTAGCCTTAAAGTCTCTACAATTGCGGTACTTATCAGTTTGCCCTTCGGGGTCCTTCTCGCCTGGGTGCTGGTGCGCTGCACTTTCCCGGGCAAAACGCTGCTGGATGGCGTGATTCATCTGCCGCTGGTGCTGCCGCCCGTGGTGGTCGGTTATCTGCTGCTGGTGGTGTTTGGCCGCCGGGGGCTGATAGGCGAATGGCTCTACGATCTCTTTGGTATTACGCTCGCTTTTAGCTGGCGCGGGGCGGTGCTCGCCTCGGCGGTAATGGCGTTTCCGTTAATGGTGCGCGCCATTCGCCTGGCGCTGGAGGCGGTTGATATTCGTCTTGAGGCGGCGGCCCGTACGCTCGGCGCCAGCCGCTGGCGCGTCTTTTTCACCATCACGCTGCCGCTAACGCTGCCGGGGATTATCGTCGGCACCGTGCTGGCCTTTGCCCGCTCGCTTGGCGAGTTCGGCGCCACCATCACGTTTGTCTCCAATATTCCGGGCGAAACCCGCACGCTGCCGTCGGCAATGTATACGCTTATCCAGACGCCGGGCGGCGAGAGCGCCGCCGCGCGCCTGTGCGTTATCGCCATTGTGCTGGCGCTCTGCTCGCTGATGTTTTCTGAATGGCTGGCGCGCCAGAGCCGCCGCCGTCTGGGAGCGTCCTGATGCTGGAGCTGAATTTCACCCAGGTGCTCGGCAAGCATCGTCTGACGGTCAACGAAACCCTGCCGGGGAGCGGCATCACCGCCGTGTTTGGCGTGTCGGGCGCCGGCAAAACCTCGCTGATTAATGCCATTAGCGGGCTGACCCGCCCGCAGCACGGGCGCATTGCGTTAAACGATCGCGTGCTGAGCGACACCGAAACCGACACTTTTCTGCCGCCGGAAAAGCGCCGCATCGGCTATGTCTTTCAGGATGCGCGCCTCTTCCCGCACTACAAAGTGCGCGGCAACCTGAAATATGGCATGGCCAAAGAGATGGCGGCGCAGTTCGACAAACTGGTGACGCTGCTCGGCATCGAGCCGCTGCTGGACCGTTTGCCGGGCACGCTGTCGGGCGGTGAAAAACAGCGCGTGGCGATTGGTCGCGCGCTGCTGACGGCGCCGGAGCTGCTGCTGCTCGACGAGCCGCTCGCCTCGCTCGACGTGCCGCGCAAGCGCGAACTGCTGCCGTACCTGCAACGGCTGGCGCGCGAAATCAATATCCCGATGCTTTACGTCAGCCATTCGCTGGAGGAGATCCTGCATCTGGCCGATAAAGTATTAGTGCTGGAGCAGGGCGAGGTGAAAGCGTTCGGCAGCCTGGAAGATATCTGGGGCAGCAGCGTGATGCACCCGTGGCTGCCGCCCGAGCAGCAGAGCAGCGTGCTGAAAGTCACGGTGCTGGAGCACCATCCGCACTATGCGATGACGGCGCTGGCGCTCGGCGATCAACACCTGTGGGTTAATCGTATCGAAAAGCCGCTTCAGACGGCGCTGCGCATTCGCATTCAGGCGTCTGACGTGTCGCTGGTGCTACAGCCGCCGCTGCAAAGCAGCATCCGTAACATTCTGCGCGCCCGCGTCGCGCAATGTTACGACGACAACGGGCAGGTGGAAGTGCAACTGGAGGTGGGCTCGCGCACCCTCTGGGCGCGCATCAGCCCGTGGGCGCGCGACGAGCTGGCCATCAAGCCCGGCCTGTGGCTCTACGCCCAGATAAAAAGCGTGTCGATAACGACTTAAAGCACCCACTGACGCAGCGCGTCGGCAATGCTGGCCTCGGTATTGGGGCCGATCACTTTGTCGGCGTGCGATTTCACGACATCATCAGCGTTGCCCATGGCGATGCCAAGCCCGGCGCGCTCCAGCATGGAGATGTCGTTATGGTTATCCCCAAACGCCACGACCTGCTCCATCGATAATCCCTGCGATTCCACCCACTGCGCCAGGCGTTTGCCCTTGCTGTTGCCAGGTGCTGCCACATCCACCTGATCGTGCCATGACCATTCGCAGGCGAGGCCCAGCTCGCGCTCAATGGTCAGCGCGAGACTTTGCAGACGCGGAATGTCTTCCCCGGTCAGCGCGAATTTCCAGATATTATCCACCGAGCGTGCCGCCTCGCGCAGCGAATCGACCTGGCGGAACACCGGGCGCTGGGCTTCAGGCAGGCGCAGCGCCCAGTTCCGGGTGCGCTCGATATGGCCGCAGGTCTGTTCATACAGCATCGCGTCATCCATATACATCAGGGCCGGAATACCGGCGTCACTGAGCAACGCCAGCAGCCCTTCAGCCTGTTGCGGGCTCATCGGATCGGCTGTTATCACCTTTCCCGTTTGATAATCATACAAATAGGTGCCATTACAACAAATGGCAGGTGTATCGAGCGCCAGTGCCTGATAAAAAGGATGGATGGCATTATGGTGGCGTCCGGTGACGATCACCGGTTTCAGCCCGGCCGCTTTCGCTTGCGCCAGCGCGTCGAGGGATTCCGGGAGGATGGTTTTTTGAGCGGTTAACAGCGTGCCGTCTAAGTCGAGAGCGATTACGCGAAAAGTCATGCGGGTTTCCAGAGTCGTCATTCAAAATATCCGGTTGATGGTACACCGCGACAGGCGACGCGCGAAACCCGCAAGGCTTCCGTCGGCACAGGAAGATAAAACACGCTACCCTTGAAACAGTCTTTCAAGCTCAGTGAAGCAAGGAGTATTCATGAAACAAACCGTTTATACCGCAAGCCCGGAGAGCCAGCAGATCCACGTCTGGCGTCTGGAGCCGCAGGGCACGCTGACGCTGTTGCAGGTGGTGGATGCGCCAGGGCAGGTTCAGCCGATGGTCATCAGCCCTGATAAGCGTTTCCTGTACGTCGGCGTGCGTCCGGAATTTCGCGTTATCGCGTATCGCATCGCCGCGCATGACGGCACGCTCAGCGAAGCGGGCGAAGCGCCGCTGCCGGGCAGTCCGACGCACATTTCGACCGATCATACCGGCCGTTTCCTCTTCAGCGGCTCCTATAATGCGGGCAGCGTAAGCGTGGTGCGTCTGAACGACGGCTTGCCGGGCGAGACCGTCACCGTGGTGGAAGGGCTGGAAGGCTGCCACTCCGCGAATATCTCTCCGGATAACCGCACCCTGTGGGTGCCTGCGCTGAAGCAGGATCGCATCTGCCTGTTTACTTTAACCGACGACGGCAAGCTTGAGCCGCAAACGCCAGCGGAAGTGACCACCGTCGCAGGCGCCGGGCCGCGCCATATGGTCTTCCACCCCAGCAAACCGTTCGCTTACTGCGTGAATGAGCTGAACAGCTCGGTGGATGTCTGGGCGCTGAGCGATGCTCACGGCAACATCGAATGCATCCAGACGCTGGATATGATGCCGGCCGATTTCTCCGATACCCGCTGGGCGGCGGATATCCACATTACGCCGGATGGCCGTCATCTCTACGCGTGCGATCGTACCGCCAGCGTGATTACGGTCTTTACCGTCTCCGAAGATGGCAGCGTCCTGGCCGTGCAGGGGCACCAGCCCACCGAAACCCAGCCGCGCGGCTTCAACATCGACAATAGCGGTCAGTATCTGATTGCCGCGGGCCAGAAATCGCATCACATTGCGGTCTACGGTATTGAGGGCGTGCAGGGGCTGCTGGCGGAAAAAGGCCGTTACGCGGTAGGCCAGGGGCCGATGTGGGTCGTTGTTAACGCCTTCGAGGCGTAATAATAAAAAACCTCGCCGCGGCGAGGTTTTTTTTCGGCGAGTGGTAGCTGCCTTGCACGTCTGTTGTTCTCAACGGCGTCATAGGACGCGTTGAGAACAGTGAGACGTTACTCTGCATCAAAAAAGCATAGAAAAAGGGGGATTTCTCCCCCTTTTGTCTGATACCTGTTACTGCGGTGCGATTACTTTTTCGGTTCGGCAACCACTTTGCTGCCCAGCCCGCGGTTGTTGTATTCCCACAGACGATTGGCGTTCGCATCGTTCAGATCGCGCTGGATATTGCCTTTGTCGTCCTGCGCGCCGGTGTTACCGGTGAACGGACGCTGTGAGCCCAGCGCCGGGCCCCACGGCTGCGCGGTGTTGAAACCGGCGTCAATCACGCTGTCGCGGATAACCACCTGGCCGTTTGGCGTCTGGCCTGGCGTATAGCCGTTGGCGCTCGCATCCATATCCCAGGCGCGGCCCAGTTGCGCCACGCCTTCACCAGCGGCCACAAAGCGGCTGTTCACGGCGAGGAAACCGAAATAGAAATTCGGCATAGTCGCCGGTGCGAAGACATAGCCTTCTTTCTGCGTACGGGTATTCACCACGCGGAAGTCGGTGTTATCAAACACCACCGCGCCGCGACCCGCGACCAGATCCACATCGCCTTCCACGTAGCTGTTAGTCACCTGCGTGCGGGTCAGACGATCCGGCGTGAAGCGGTTGCGGATATCGCTGTTGGTCACCAGGAACGGATTCTGGCGGCCCAGGATATTCACTTTGTTGATCTGCACGCGATCGCCATCGGTACGCAGCGCGACAGCCTGGTGCTGGCCTTCGCCCGCGGCGTCGCCGAGGCTGTTTTCGATGGTCAGGTTCTGCAGTTGCAGACCATTATTCTGTGACCAGAACACGGCGGAGCACATCAGGCCGACGCTGCCGTTGCGGTGGTTCTGGCAGTTGTCGAACATATACCAGGCCGGTTTGCCAGGCATATATTTACCGGACGGGTTCACGGTACGACGCCAGGTGTTGGCATCCATTTCGCTGTCCAGCGCGGCGCTGATTTTCACATCAAGCGGTTTTTCGCCGGTGCCGTAAAGCGTGACGCTGCCCGGCGCCGCAGGCACGTAAACGGTGCCTTCGTAGGTGCCCGGAAGGATCGCGATGTACTGGCGCGCTGAGGCGTGACGGGCAATGGCTGCGTCAACCGCCGCCTGAATGCTGGTATGGGTCACGCCCTGCTCGCCCGCCTGGCCGACCACGAAGTCCGCTTGTTCAGGCAGGCGAATCGGGGAGGGCGACCACGGCGCGGCATTCGGATCGGTATTGGCGAAATAGCGGGCCGGGACGAAATTTTTCGCTTCATCCGCAGACAGCACCGGGCGAGCCGACGTACCCGGCGCGCGTTGTTCAGAAGGACGTTGGTCCGGTGGCGTTGAGCTGCATGCAGTCAGTGTCACGCCAAAAGCGAACGCCAGCGCCAGACGGGAGACCGAAAATTTGTTCAAGGGTTGCTCCTTGCTAAGCCTGTTTAAAATGGGGGAACGCACAGAGCCTGCTTTTTTATACTAAGTTGAGCGAAACGGGAAGCCGATTGTGATAACCGGCTTCAAAATGATTCAGATGTAATGCGCGGTCAGCGAGGCGCTGGCGAGCCGGTGAAAGTGAACATTGAAACCGACCAGCGCGCCGCTGGCGTTTTCATCAACGTCAATACTATCCACATCCAGCGCATGCACCGTGAAAATATAGCGGTGCGTTTCGCCTTTCGGTGGCGCGGCGCCGCCATAACCGGCGGTGCCGAAATCGGTGCGCGTCTGAATCGCGCCGTCCGGCAGGTCAGCCTGGCCGGAGCCCGCGCCCTGCGGCAGCACGCGGGTATCCGCGGGCAGATTCGCCACTATCCAGTGCCACCAGCCGGAGCCGGTCGGGGCGTCTGGATCGTAACAGGTCACGACAAAGCTTTTCGTGCCCGGCGGCACGTCATCCCAGGTGAGATGGGGCGAAATATTATCGCCCTCATAGCCCATGCCGTTAAACACGTGACGCGCGGGGAGCTTGTCCCCGTCGTTAAAATTCACACTGATTAACTTCATGCAGTCTCCCCGCTTACAGATGGAGCAATTTTAACAGCGCTTCGGCGGTGGCCGCGGAAGACGCCGGGTTCTGGCCGGTCACCAGGTGCCCGTCGACAACCACGTGCACGCCCCAGTCATCGGTACGTTCAAACTGGCCGCCAGCCTCTTTCAGCGCATCTTCTACGAGGAACGGCACGACGTTGGTCAGCCCGACCGCGTCTTCTTCGCTGTTGGTAAAGCCGGTGACGCGTTTGCCTTCCACCAGCGGGCTGCCGTCAGGCTTTTTCACATGACGCAGCACGCCCGGCGCGTGACACACCGTCGCGACCGGCTTGCCGCTGCCCCAGTAGTGTTCGATAAGCGCGATGGAAACCGGGTGATCGGCCAGATCCCATAGCGGGCCGTGGCCGCCCGGATAAAACAGCGCGTCGTACTCGTCGGCGTTAATTTCATCAAGCCGCGCGGTATTCGCCAGCGCCTCCTGGGCCTCAGGATCTTCACGAAAACGCCGGGTGTCGGCGGTCTGCGCGTCCGGCTCGTCGCTTTTCGGATCGAGCGGCGGCTGGCCGCCCTTCGGCGTGGCGAGCGTCACGTCGATACCCGCATCGCGAAACACAAAGTAAGGGGCCGCAAACTCTTCCAGCCAGAAGCCGGTTTTTTTCCCGGTATCGCCCAGTTTGTCGTGGGAGGTCAGTACCATCAGAATCTTCATCGCGTTCTCCTGGTTGTTTTATCGCAAATCCTGAAAGTGTAGTGCATCCCTCACGGCTTGCCGGGCGCTCAGCGTCTGAAAAACGACGGGTTTTTCACGGCGTCACACACCGCGCAGGTGAGACGCGTGAGCTGTTCAGGCGTAATGATATAAGGCGGCATCAGGTAAATCAGGCGGCCAAACGGGCGCACCCAGACGCCCTGTTCCACGAAAAAGCGCTGAAGCGCGGCCATCTCGACCGGCGCGGTGGTTTCCACGACGCCGATAGCGCCCAGCACGCGCACGTCAGCGACCATCGGCAATTCGCGACACGGCGCCAGGTCGTCACGCAACTGCCGCTCAATAGCCGCCACCTGTGAGCGCCACTCGCCGGTTTCCAGCAGCGCCAGACTCTCGGTAGCCACCGCGCAGGCGAGCGGATTGCCCATAAACGTCGGGCCATGCATAAAGCAGCCCGCCTCGCCGTTACTGATGGTGTCGGCGACATGCCGCGTGGTGAGGGTGGCGGAAAGCGTCATCGTGCCGCCGGTCAGCGCCTTGCCGAGGCAGAGAATATCCGGCGTTATCCCGGCGTGTTCACAGGCGAACAGCTTTCCGGTCCGGCCAAAGCCGGTCGCTATCTCATCGGCGATAAGCAAAATCCCTTCGCGGTCGCACATGCGGCGAATGCGCTTAAGCCACTCCGGGTGATACATCCGCATGCCGCCCGCGCCCTGCACAACGGGTTCGAGAATGACTGCGGCTATCTCCTGGCGGTGCGCGGCCAGCAGACGGGCGAACGGCGCGAGATCGCGCTCATCCCACTCGCCGTCAAAACGGCTCTGCGGCGCGGGCGCGAAGAGGTTTTCCGGCAGATAACCCTTCCAGAGACTGTGCATCGAGTTATCCGGATCGCACACCGACATCGCCCCAAAGGTGTCGCCGTGGTAGCCGTGGCGGAAGGTCAGAAAGCGCTGACGCGGCTCGCCGCGGGCGTGCCAGTACTGCAACGCCATTTTCATCGCCACTTCCACCGCCACCGAACCGGAGTCGGCAAGAAACACGCACTCCAGGCGCTCCGGGGTCATCGCCACCAGCTTGCGGCACAGGGCTATCGCGGCGGGATGGGTGACGCCGCCGAACATCACGTGCGACATCGCGTCAATCTGGTTTTTCATGGCCGCGTTGAGGCGCGGATGGTTATAGCCGTGAATGGCGGCCCACCACGAGGACATACCATCCACCAGCCGTTCGCCGCTCGCCAGATGCAATTCGCAGCCAGCGGCGTGCGTCACCGGGTAGACCGGCAGCGGCGCGCTCATGGAGGTGTAAGGGTGCCAGATATGGTCACGATCGAAGGCGAGATCGGCGGGTGTTAACATGACTTGTAAACCATTTTAAAAAGATTTAGGTTTACGAGTATATCCATAACCCAGATAAATAAAACCCTTTGGAGACGCCCGATGGCTCACCTTTCACGCTGGACTTTGTCGCAAGTCACTGAACTCTTTGAAAAACCGCTGCTGGATCTGCTGTTTGAAGCGCAACAGGCGCATCGCCAGCACTTCGATCCGCGCCAGGTGCAGGTCAGCACGCTGCTGTCTATCAAAACCGGCGCCTGCCCGGAAGACTGCAAATACTGCCCGCAGAGCGCGCGCTACAAAACCGGCCTTGAGGCCGAGCGCCTGATGGAAGTGGATCAGGTGCTCGATTCCGCCCGCAAGGCCAAAGCGGCGGGCTCGACGCGTTTCTGCATGGGCGCGGCCTGGAAAAACCCCAACGATCGCGATATGCCGTATCTGGAGCAGATGGTGCAGGGCGTCAAAGCGCTGGGCCTGGAAACCTGCATGACGCTCGGCACGCTGAGCGACGATCAGGCGCAGCGCCTCGGCGAAGCGGGACTCGATTACTACAACCACAACCTCGACACCTCCCCGGAGTTCTACGGCAATATCATCACCACGCGTACCTATCAGGAGCGTCTCGATACGCTGGAGAAAGTGCGCGAGGCGGGCATTAAGGTCTGCTCTGGCGGCATCGTGGGGCTTGGCGAGACCGTCACCGATCGCGCCGGGCTGCTGCTGCAACTCGCCAACCTGCCAACGCCGCCGGAAAGCGTGCCGATCAACATGCTGGTGAAGGTTAAGGGCACGCCGCTTGCCGATAATGACGATGTCGATGCGTTTGATTTCATCCGCACCATCGCGGTGGCGCGCATCATGATGCCGACGTCTTACGTGCGCCTCTCCGCGGGCCGCGAGCAGATGAACGAGCAGACCCAGGCGATGTGCTTTATGGCGGGCGCCAACTCCATTTTCTACGGTTGCAAACTGCTGACCACGCCGAACCCGGAAGAAGACAAAGATTTGCAGCTGTTCCGCAAGCTCGGCATCAACCCGCAGCAGACGGCGGTACTGGCAGGTGATAACGAACAGCAGGCGCGCCTTGAGCACGCGCTGCGCGACGCTGACAACCCGCAGTATTACAACGCGGCGGCGGTATGACCTGGCAGGCGAGAATCGATACGGCGCTGCGCGCGCGTGAAGCCAGCCACAGCCTGCGCCGCCGCGTCGTTTGCACGCCGGCGGCTGGCGGCGCGCTGGTGCATCAGGGCGTACGCTACCGTAATTTTTCCGGCAACGACTATCTGGGCTTAAGCCAGCATCCGGCGCTAATCGCGGCCTGGCGACAGGGCGCGGAGATGTTCGGCGTGGGGAGCGGGGCGTCTGGCCACGTCAGCGGCTACAGCGGCGCGCATCAGTCGCTGGAAAACGCGCTGGCGCAGTGGCTCGGTTTCGACCGCGCGCTGCTGTTTATCTCCGGCTTCGCCGCCAATCAGGCGGTAGTCGCCGCGCTGATGCAGCAGCCTGACCGCATTCTCGCCGACCGTTTAAGCCACGCCTCGCTGCTGGAGGCCGCAAGCCACAGCCCGGCGACGCTGCGCCGCTTTGCGCATAACGCGCCGGGGGCGCTCGCCGCGCTGCTCGACAAACCTTGCGACGGGCTGACGCTCGTCTTTACCGAAGGGGTATTCAGCATGGATGGCGATCGCGCGCCGCTTGCGGATATCGCCGGTCTTGCTCAGAGCGCGCAGACGTTGCTGATGGTGGATGACGCCCACGGCATTGGCGTGCTGGGGCGCGAGGGGCGGGGCAGTTGCGATGTCGCAGGCGTCAGGCCCGATCTGCTGCTGGTGACGTTTGGCAAAGCTTTCGGGCTGAGCGGCGCGGCGCTGTTGTGCAGCGAGTCGATGGCGGACTATCTGCTACAAACCGCGCGCCATCTCATCTACAGCACTGCGATGCCTGCGGCTCAGGCCTGCGCGCTGGACGCCGCCTTAACGGTTGTCCGCGAGGGCGACGACTTACGCGCGCGGCTTGCGCGCAACATCACACGGTTTCGCGCGGGCGCGTCGCAGCTACCGCTGACGCTTGCCGATTCGCAGACCGCCATTCAGCCGCTGATCGTCGGTGAAAACAGCGCCGCGCTGACGCTTGCGGAAAAGCTGCGCGAGCGCGGCTGCTGGGCGACGGCCATTCGCCCGCCGACCGTCCCTGCGGGCACCGCGCGGCTGCGTCTGACGCTCAGCGCCGCCCACCAGGATGACGACATCGACGCGCTGCTGGAGGCGTTATATGACGGTTGCCGTTGATAAACGCGCCGTGGCCGCGGCGTTTGGCCGCGCGGCCCACAGCTATGACGATTTCGCGGCGCTTCAGCGCCAGAGCGCGCAACGGCTTGCGGAACACTGCGGGGCGCAGGGCGTCACGACGGTACTGGACGCCGGCTGCGGCACCGGCGCGGGCGGCCTCGACTGGCGCGCGCGTGGCTGCGACGTGACGGCGTTCGATTTAAGCCCCGCGATGCTGGCGCGCGCCCGTGAGCGACACGCGGCGCATCGCTACGTACAGGGCGATATCGAGGCGCTGCCGTTTGCCGAAGGCAGTTTTGATCTTGTGTGGAGCAATCTGGCGGTGCAGTGGTGCCAGAGCCTGTCAGGGGCGCTGGCCGGGATGCTGCGCGTCGCGCGCCCCGGCGGACGCGTGGCGTTCAGCACGCTGGCCCACGGCTCGCTTGGCGAGCTGCATCAGGCGTGGGCGGCCGTGGACGATCGTCCGCACGCTAACCATTTCGCCAGCCCTGAGGCGGTTTTAGCTGCGGCCCCGGCGGCGCGCATGACGCTGCGCCAGCATCCCGTGACGCTGCTGTTCGGCGATGCGCTCAGCGCCATGCAGTCGCTGAAGGGCATTGGCGCGACGCATCTGCACGCCGGGCGCGACAGCCGCACGCTCACCCGCCGTGAGCTTCGCATGCTCGAAGACGCCTGGCCGCGTCAGGACGGGCGTTTCCCGCTGACTTACCAACTGATTTCTGGAGTGATTGAACGTGACTGAACGCTGGTTTATTACCGGAACCGACACCGAAGTGGGTAAAACTATCGCGAGCTGCGCGCTGCTGGAGGCCGCGAAAGCCGCAGGCTTTAGCACCGCGGGCTACAAGCCGGTCGCCTCCGGCAGCGATATCACGCCTGAAGGGCTTCGCAACAGCGACGCGCTGGCGCTCCAGCGCCACAGCAGCGTGGCGCTGCGCTACGAACAGGTGAACCCGCTGACGTTTGAAGAGCCCACCTCGCCGCATATCGCAAGCCGGGAAGAGGGGCTGCCGATTGATTTCACCGTGATGTCCGCTGGCCTGCGCGCGCTTGAGCCGCTGGCCGACTGGGTGCTGGTGGAAGGCGCGGGCGGCTGGTTTACGCCGCTCTCTGACGAGGCGACGTTCGCCGACTGGGCGCAGCAGGAGCGCCTGCCGGTGATTTTAGTGGTCGGCGTTAAGCTTGGCTGCATCAACCATGCGCTGCTGACCGCGCAGGCGGTCCAGGCCGCGGGCCTGCGTCTCGCAGGCTGGGTGGCGAATGACGTGCAGCCGCCTGGCCGCCGCCATCAGGACTATCTCGCCACGCTTAAGCGTTTGCTGCCCGCCCCGATGCTTGGCGAAATTCCATGGCTGGGTGCCGAGCCGGATGTGACGCCTGCCGCGCAATGGATCGATCTCAGCACACTGGCGCGCTAAGGCGTTATCCAGTGCGTCAGACGCGCGTCGGTTAACTGCGCGGCGCTCCCCCGGGCCACGGCGCGCCCGCGGTGCAGCAGGCAGAAACGATCCGCCACCCGGCGGATAAACGACAAATGTTGCTCCACCAGCAACAGGCTCATTCCCCACTCGCGGTTAAGCCGCGTGAGCAGATCCGCAAGCTTTGGAATAAACGTCTGGCCGAGGCCGCGCGTCGGCTCATCCAGAATCAGCAACCGCGGGCGCGTCACCAGCGCCTGCGCCAGTATCAGCTGGAGCGCCAGCTCCGGCGACAGGCCTGAGGCCTGCGCGTGACGGCGCGTCCAGAGCGTCGGGAACAGATCAAACACCGGCTCCGGGCTGGTCGCGCGCTCAGGCTGCGCCCGCAGCGCGATATGCAGATTCTCCTCCACCGTTAACTGTGAAAAATAGCGACGCGCCTGCGGCACGTAGCGGATGCCGAGCGCCGCGCGGGCATCCGCGCCGACGCGCATCAGCTCCTGCGGCGCTTGTCCGGCCTCGCGCCAGAGCATGCTGCCGCTCTTTACCGGCAGATACCCCGCCACACAGTTCAGCAGCGTGGTTTTCCCCATACCAGGCGCGCCGATAACGCAGGTGCACTCGCCGGGCAGGAGATCGAGACTGACGTCCCACAGGGTGTGCTGCGTGCCGTAAAAGTGGTTAACCGCGTGCAGACTTAACATGGCGCTTCTCCTTCAGACAGGTAATCGGAAAACAGCATTGGCGCAGGCGTTCTTACGGCTGCCTGCGCAGTGACTTCCCCGGCCTGCCCGCGCATCCTGCTGTCGCTTCCCGCCAACGACGGGAAGAGGGTGTAGTTCCGGTAACCGGTTATTGCAATTCTCTTGCCAGCCAGTGAAAAGCCCTCCTGTCGCGCCGGAAATTGAGACTAAACCTGAACGCGCGGCGAACGGGTAGTGCGTTATCCTGGAAAAAGCCGGGCGGCGTGCACTTTTTGAGTGCTGAGAGCGGCGTGGTGTTGGTGCAGCGTTGCGCAAAAGCAAAGCAAAAAAAGGTGAAAAGGATCACGCAAGGCGCGGCGTGGAAAGCAAGCGAAATTTGTCGAAACCCGCCGGGAAAATTTTTTTCTGAGCCAGACGCGGGCGGCCAGGGCTCATCGGCGACGCGGCGCGCTTTCAGGGCTGGAGGCAGTTATCCACTATTCCTGTGGATAACCTTGTGTATTAGAGTTAGAAAACGCGCCGTAAGCGAGAGCCGATGCGGCTTGCACCCGATCTGGCGCGAAAGCCGTCTTTTCAGGAAAATCATTTAAAATTAAAAGGTTAATGAAAAGCAAGCGTTGAAGAAAAAGTGTCATCTGCTGCAACAAAACTATCACAGCCTCGCTTGACAAATGTTAAAGGATAAAAAGTTTTGGGGATAACCGGCCTCATATAGTGTTTTATCCGGCGCAGGGGCAAATTTACTTCATACCAGGTGGTAAAAATGCGGTGTGAGCAAAATCCGCTAACCTGCTACTGATTTTATATCCAGTATTTATCGCTGGCAAAAATCGCTGTGGCGAGTAAAATTAACGCTCTGTCCCGCGCAAATCTTCATCAGGTGTTTCTTCATGAGCAAACCGTTCAAACTCAATTCCGCTTTCAAACCTTCCGGCGACCAGCCAGAGGCTATCCGCCGCATCAAGGAAGGGCTGGAGGACGGGCTGGCGCACCAGACGCTGCTGGGTGTGACGGGCTCGGGGAAAACGTTCACCATGGCGAACGTCATCGCCGATTTGCAGCGCCCGACCATGGTGCTGGCGCCTAACAAAACGCTGGCGGCGCAGCTCTACGGCGAGATGAAAGAGTTTTTCCCGGACAACGCCGTGGAATATTTCGTCTCGTACTATGACTACTACCAGCCGGAAGCCTATGTGCCGAGCTCCGACACCTTTATCGAAAAGGACGCGTCGGTGAACGAGCATATCGAACAGATGCGTCTGTCGGCCACTAAAGCGCTGCTGGAGCGGCGCGACGTGGTGGTCGTGGCATCCGTTTCCGCCATCTACGGCCTTGGCGACCCGGATCTCTACCTGAAGATGATGCTGCATCTCACCAAAGGGATGATCATCGACCAGCGCGCTATTTTGCGCCGCCTGACGGAGCTGCAATATACCCGCAACGACCAGGCGTTCCAGCGCGGCACCTTCCGCGTGCGCGGCGAGGTGATTGATATTTTCCCGGCGGAATCGGACGAGCTGGCGCTGCGCGTCGAGCTGTTCGACGAAGAGGTGGAGCGGCTGTCGCTGTTCGACCCGCTGACCGGCACCGTGGATTCCATCATTCAGCGTTTTACCGTCTACCCGAAAACGCACTACGTGACTCCGCGCGAGCGCATTGTGCAGGCGATGGAAGATATCAAAGTGGAGCTGGCCGAGCGCCGTAAGGTGCTGCTTGAGAATAACAAACTGCTCGAAGAGCAGCGTCTGACCCAGCGTACCCAGTTCGATCTGGAAATGATGAACGAGCTGGGGTACTGCTCCGGCATTGAAAACTACTCGCGCTATCTCTCCGGTCGCGGCCCGGGCGAAGCGCCGCCGACGCTGTTTGACTATCTGCCGGCGGACGGCCTGCTGGTTATCGATGAATCGCACGTCACCATTCCGCAGATTGGCGGAATGTTCCGTGGCGACCGCGCGCGTAAAGAGACGCTGGTGGAGTACGGCTTCCGTCTGCCGTCGGCGCTTGATAACCGCCCGCTGAAGTTTGAAGAGTTCGAGGCGCTGGCCCCGCAGACGGTTTATGTGTCGGCAACGCCCGGCAACTATGAGCTGGAAAAATCGGGCAGCGAGATTATCGACCAGGTGGTGCGCCCGACCGGTCTGCTCGATCCGATTATCGAAGTGCGCCCGGTAGGGACGCAGGTGGACGACCTGCTGTCGGAAATCCGCAAACGCGTCGCCATCAACGAGCGCGTGCTGGTGACGACGCTGACCAAGCGCATGGCGGAAGATTTAACCGAATATCTCGAAGAACACGGCGAGAAAGTGCGCTATCTGCACTCCGATATCGACACCGTGGAGCGTATGGAGATTATCCGCGACCTGCGTCTTGGCGAGTTTGACGTGCTGGTGGGCATCAACCTGTTGCGAGAAGGGCTGGATATGCCGGAGGTGTCGCTGGTGGCGATCCTCGACGCCGACAAAGAGGGCTTCCTGCGCTCCGAGCGTTCGCTTATCCAGACCATTGGCCGCGCGGCGCGTAACGTGAACGGCAAAGCGATTCTCTACGGCGATAAAATTACGCCGTCGATGGCGAGAGCGATTAACGAAACCGAACGCCGTCGTGAGAAGCAGCAGGCGTACAACGAAGAACACGGCATTGTGCCGCAGGGTCTCAACAAGAAAGTGGTCGATATCCTGGCGCTTGGCGAGAATATCGCGAAAACCAAGGCGAAAGGCCGCGGCAAAGGGCGCACGGTGGCGGATGCCGAAGCCGCTGAACTGGCGCTGACGCCGAAAGCGTTGCAGCAGAAAATTCATCAGCTTGAAGCGCAGATGGTGCAGCATGCGCAGAATCTGGAGTTTGAAGAGGCCGCGCAGATCCGCGATAAGCTTCATCAGTTGCGCGAGCTGTTTATCGCCGCGTCGTAAGCGCTTCTTGCTGCGAATGGATGGTTTGCGATGCGGTGGGTGTGTGATTGTCTGTGGTGTGGTGTGGTGTGGTGTGGTGTGGTGTGGTGGGTGCGCTTCGCTTACCCACCCTACCTGGAATCAATGCCGGCTTCGTCGTTCCGTAGGGCGGGTAAGCGAAGCGCACCCGCCATAACCACGACCCGAACAGATTATCCCAGCGCCTGAATCGCTTTTTCCAGCGCCACGCGCAGCAGGTGGCGGTCGTGGCGGTAAGGGATATCGCTGGCTTCCAGCGGCTCCTGAATCACAATCCTGTCCTGCGCGCCGCTCACGTCCACCTTCGGGCCGACCACCACGGCATCCACCACGCGTTTCCCGACATACGTCTCCATCAGCGCCAGCTTCTCTTCGAGCCTGAGCGAAGCGGCGGCCGGGCTTAACTCGCGGCCTAAATTGCCGATATACACCATTGGCGCGGGCGTGCGGCGCAGCGCTTTGGCGAGATCGTCAAGCAGCAGCAGCGGTATCAGGCTGGTGTAAAAACTGCCAGGGCCAATAATAATCAAATCGGCTTCGGCAATCGCCCCAACGGCCTCGCGCGTCGCCTGCACATTTGGGTAGAGCATCAGCTCCTTGGGCGGGTGGCTCAGCAAATCGATATTCACTTCGCCGTACACTTCGTGGTCTTCGCGATCGATTGCCATCAGATCGACCGGTTGCTCAGACATCGGGATCAGGAACGCGTCCACTTTAAGCAGGTTGCGGATAAGATTGATCGCCTCAAGAGGCCGCACGCTCAGATGATCCAGCGCCTTTAACATGAGATTTCCGAGGTTATGCCCCGAAAGTTCCCCATTACCTCCAAAACGGTACTCAAACATCGCCGACGCGACGCTCGGTTCGGTAATTAACTGGTTGAGACAGTTGCGCATATCGCCCCAGGCGATCCCGCCTTCCGAGCGGCGGATGCGGCCCGTCGAGCCGCCGTTATCCGTCGTCGTGACAATGCCTGTGAGGCGCGAGCCCAGAGAAGAGAGCGAGGACATAACGCGTCCTAAACCGTGACCGCCGCCGAGCGCCACCACCCGGTCGAGATCCGCAAACGTGCGATTGCGCATACCTAATCCTTATTATTCAAAACTCGCCTACGTTAGCTGAAAAGCGCGAGAAAAACGATCCGCTGGCGCTGAAAATGACACACATCAAAGTGAAACCGTGGTTTTTACGTATTCTGGTGCACGTTACGCAAATAATGCCGTTATGTATCAATTTATATAGCGAAATCGCGCGTGGCGAAACCCGCGATAACACGCTACTATCGCCGCTGGCAGGTTTAAAAACCTGAAAAAGACACTCAAGCCTTTGCGCCTACGTTTTTAAGAAATATGGCGCTCTGGCCGTGGCGAAACGCCACCAGGGTGCAGGAAGAAATGACTGCATCTCCCGATTTGGAAAGGTGTACATGATTTCTCAACTTACCGATGCGTTTGCGCGTAAGTTCTATTACTTACGCCTGTCAGTGACTGACGTTTGCAACTTTCGTTGCACCTATTGCCTGCCGGATGGCTACAAGCCCGCAGGCGTCACCAACAAAGGCTTCCTCTCGCTCGACGAAATCCGTCGCGTGACGCGCGCGTTCGCGAATCTCGGCACTGAAAAAGTGCGTCTGACCGGCGGCGAACCGTCGCTGCGCCGCGATTTTTGCGACATCATCGCTGCTGTGCGTGAAAACCCCTCCATTCGCCAGATTGCGGTGACGACCAACGGCTATCGCCTGGCGCGCGACGTCGCGCAGTGGCGCGAGGCCGGGCTAACCGCGGTGAATGTCAGCGTCGACAGCCTTGATGCCCGTCAGTTTCATGCCATCACCGGCCAGGATAAATTCCGTCAGGTAATGGCCGGTATTGATGCCGCCTTCGACGCAGGGTTTGAAAAGGTGAAGGTTAACACCGTGCTGATGCGCGACGTCAACCACCACCAGCTCGACACCTTCCTCAACTGGATCAAATCCCGCCCCATCCAGCTACGCTTTATTGAGCTGATGGAAACCGGCGAGGGGAGCGATCTCTTCCGCAAGCACCATATTTCTGGCGCGACGATCCGCGACGAACTGCTTAAGCGCGGCTGGATCCATCAGCTACGCAGCCGCGCCGACGGCCCGGCGCAGGTCTTCTGCCACCCGGACTATCAGGGCGAGATCGGCCTTATCATGCCGTATGAGAAAGATTTCTGCGCCAGCTGCAACCGCCTGCGCGTGTCGTCGGTCGGCAAGTTGCACCTGTGCCTGTTCGGTGACGGCGGCGTGGAGCTGCGCGATCTGCTGGCCGAAGAGGGGCAGCAGGCGGCGTTGATGGCGCGCATTGAAACGGCGTTGCTCGGCAAAAAGCAGACCCACTTCCTGCATCAGGGCGACACCGGCATCACCCAGAATCTGTCCTATATCGGCGGCTGACGCCGCGTACAAGGAGTCACTATGAGTCAGGTTAGCGCAGAGTTTGTGCCGGCGCGCGTCGCCATTCTTACGGTTTCCAGCCGCCGCGGCGAAGAGGACGACACCTCCGGCCATTTTTTGCAGGAGGCCGCTCACGAGGCGGGCCATCAGGTGGTGGATAAAGCCATCGTCAAAGAGAACCGGTATGCCATTCGCGCTGAAGTCTCCCGCTGGATTGCCAGCGACGATGTTCAGGTCGTGCTGATTAACGGCGGCACGGGCTTTACCGCAGGCGATCAGGTGCCGGAGGCGCTGCAGCCGCTGTTCGATCGCGAGATCGCGGGTTTCGGCGAAATGTTTCGTATGCTCTCGTTTGAAGAAATTGGCACCGCGATGATGCAGTCGCGCGCGGTGGCGGGCATCGCCAACGATACCCTGATTTTTGCCATGCCGGGCTCGACGCGCGCCTGTCGCACCGCCTGGGAAAATATCATCGCGCCGCAGCTCGATGCCCGTACGCGCCCCTGTAATTTTCACCCTCATCTGAAGAAGTAAGTTATGTCGCAACTAACCCACATCAACGCTGCGGGCGAAGCCCATATGGTGGATGTCTCCGGCAAAGCGGAAACGGTGCGTGAAGCGCGCGCCGAAGCGTTTGTTGAAATGCGCCCGGAGACGCTGTCGATGATCGTCAATGGCAGCCATCACAAAGGCGACGTGTTCGCCACGGCGCGCATCGCCGGTATTCAGGCCGCCAAACGCACCTGGGAGCTGATCCCGCTCTGTCATCCGCTGCTGCTGAGCAACGTCGAAGTACAGCTTTTCGCCGACGAAGCGCACAGCCGCGTGCGTATTGAATCGCTCTGCCGTCTGACTGGCAAAACCGGCGTCGAGATGGAAGCGCTCACTGCGGCGTCAGTGGCGGCGCTCACGATTTACGACATGTGCAAAGCGGTGCAGAAAGATATGGTGATTGGCCCGGTGCGGCTGCTGGCGAAAAGCGGCGGCAAATCGGGCGATTTTCAGGTAGATGCTCATGATTAACGTGCTTTTCTTCGCGCAGGTGCGCGAGCTTACCGGCGTGGACGCCGAGCGCGTGGCGGCGGAATTCGCGACCGTTGAGGCGCTGCGCGAACATCTCGCGGCGCGCGGCGGGCGTTTCGCGCTGGCGCTGGAGCCTGGCAAGCTGCTGGCGGCGGTCAACCAGACGCTGGTGCCGTTTGACCATCCGCTCGCCGATGGCGATGAAGTGGCCTTTTTCCCGCCAGTGACCGGAGGCTGAGATGAACGACACCCGCATCCGCGTCGGCTATGAGAATTTCAGCGTCGGCGAGGAATACCAGTGGCTGGCGCAGTGCGATGAAGACGGCGCGGTCGTGACCTTTACCGGCAAAGTGCGCAACCACAATCTCGGCGACAGCGTAAGCGCGCTGACGCTTGAGCATTACCCAGGCATGACCGAGAAAGCGCTGGCGGAGATCGTCACCGAGGCGCGTGAGCGCTGGCCGTTGCAACGCGTGTCGGTTATCCACCGCGTCGGCGAACTGTGGCCGGGCGATGAAATTGTTTTTGTCGGCGTGACCGGCGCGCACCGCAGCCAGGCGTTTGAAGCGGCGCAGTTTATTATGGATTACCTTAAAACGCGCGCGCCGTTCTGGAAGCGTGAAGCTACGCCGGAAGGCGACCGCTGGGTAGAGGCGCGCGACAGCGATCAGGCGGCAGCGAAGCGCTGGTAATGACATCACAGGAAATTTGTTCCAGGATTAACAGCGGGGAGGCGCGTTACGCGCGTCTCGACACAAGATTAACTGAATGAATGAGGCAGCGTCATGGATCGATTCCCACGCTCAAGTGAAAGTATTGTGCAGCCGCGCGCCGGGCTGCAAACGTTTATGGCTCAGGTTTATGGCTGGATGACCTGCGGTCTGTTGCTGACCGCCTTTGTCGCCTGGTATTCGGCCAACAACGAAAACCTGATGATGTATATCTTCTCCAGCCGGTTTGTGTTCTTTGGGCTTATCATCGCCCAGCTTGCCCTGGTGTTTGTTCTCTCCGGCCTGGTGCATAAACTCAGCCCGGCGGTCGCCACCGCGCTGTTTATGCTCTATTCGGCGCTCACGGGGCTTACGCTCTCGTCTATATTTCTGGTCTATACCTACGCGTCCATCGCCAGCACGTTTGTGGTGACGGCGGGGATGTTCGGCGTGATGAGCCTTTATGGCTATACGACCAAACGCGATCTCAGCGGCTGGGGCAATATCCTGTTTATGGCGCTGATTGGGCTGATTATCGCCTCGCTCGTGAACTTCTGGCTGAAGAGTCCGGCGCTGATGTGGGCGGTAACCTATATCGGCGTTATCGTGTTTGTAGGGCTGACGGCCTATGACACCCAGAAGCTGAAGAGTCTGGGCGAGCAGATTGACGTGAACGACCATGGGAATCTGCGCAAATATTCGATTCTCGGCGCGCTGACGTTGTACCTCGATTTCATCAACCTGTTCCTGATGCTGTTGCGGATTTTCGGTAACCGCCGTTAACCGGCTGTGAATACATCAAACCCTCTGCGGAGGGTTTTTTTATGGGCGGGGGGCGGCGGGTGCGCTGCGCTTACCCGCCCTACGAAGATGACGCGATGTGTGATGCTGTAGGGTGGGTAAGCGCAGCGCACCCACCAGCGGACACGAAGATAACGTTGAGGTTGGTTTTGTAGGGGGGTAAGCGCAGCGCACCCACCAGTCACCCACAAACCCATCACTTCTCCTTCGCGAGGCTCAGCGACGGCTCATCGTTCTCCTCACGCACGCTCTCAGAGCCCTGCGCCTTAGCGAGCTTCTGCTCGTTTTTGGCGCGCAGTTTCTTCGCGCGGCCCTCAAGAACCAGATAGATAACGATAGCCAGCAGCAGCGGGGCGAAGAAATAGAGCATACGGTAGGCAAGCAGCGCCGCGATAATCGCGCCGTGGCTCACGTGCTCGCCGCCGAGTAGCGCGATAAACACCGCCTCCAGCACCCCGATACCCGCCGGGATATGGATAATCACCCCGGCGATACTGCTCACCAGCAATACGCCCAGCACAAAGAAGTAATTCACTTCCTGGCCCAGCAGCAGCCAGATAATCGCGCCCATCGCCATCCAGTTCGCGCTGGAAATCACCATCTGCGCTATCGCGAATTTCCATGACGGTAGCACCAGCTTCTGGCCCTTGATCGTCATATGGCGGCGTTTAGCGAACGCGCAGAACCACATATACACCGCAATCACCGCGAGCAGCACAATACCGATAATGCGCAGCGTCATTTCGTCGATATACCAGTGCGCCGGCAGCTTCACCACGCCAAAGGTGAAAATGACGCCGCCGAGCAGGATATAACCGAGCCAGTTGGTGGTAATACTTAGCGAGAAAATGCGCGTGATGGTGCTCCCCGGCAGCCCCAGGCGCGAGTAAAGCCGGTAGCGCATCCCGACGCCGCCCACCCAGGTACTGAGCGTCAGGTTAAACGCGTAGCAGACGAAAGAGACCAGCATCACCTGGCGTTTGGCGAGCTTGTGGCCGCAGTAGGCGCGGCCCAGCAGATCGTAACAGCCATACAGCAGATAACTCACGATAACCAGCGCGACCGAGATAAGCAGGGCGGAGCGGTCATAGTTCTTAATGACCTTCCACACTTCTTCCCAGTCGACTTTTTGCGCATACATTACAATCAGCACGACGACGGCGATAAAAAACAGCCACGTCAGGATTTTCTTTGTCAGACGCCACTTCGGATGCGATTTCGCCATCACGGTTTCACTCCAGGATTTTCAGTCTCCACCCGGTCCTGGGTTTCGATTTCAGGTTGTACCGGGGGCGGCACCTGCGCGAGCTTCGGGGTATGCGCGGGCAGCCAGCCCACCATCGCCGGGAAGTGGCGCAGGAAGTGGAACACGATGACGCTCTTGCCGAGATTCCACCAGGTGCGTTTCGGCATCATGCTCTCATCCACCTGTTTACAGTCTTCACGAATCAGCCGCGTCAGGTTGTCGCGCAGGGTCTGGTTAAACTGCGTATCGTGAATGATCAGATTCGCCTCAAGGTTAAGCGACAGGCTCAGCGGGTCGAGGTTGCTGGAGCCCACCGTCGCCCAGTGATCGTCCATCAACGCCACTTTGCCATGCAGCGGACGGCGCAGATATTCATAGACTTCGACGCCGCCTTTCACCAGATAGTTATAAAGCAGGCGCGCGCCTACCTTAACGATAGGCATATCCGGCTCACCCTGCACAATCAGCTTCACTTTCACGCCGCGGCGCGCGGCGTTGCGCATCGCATGCAGCAGGCGGTAGCCGGGGAAGAAATAGGCGTTGGCGATGATCACCTCTTTTTTGGCGTTCGCCAGCATCTTGAGGTAATGACGTTCGATATCGTCGCGATGGTCGTTATTATCGCGCCAGACAAACAGCGCCTGCGCCTCGCCCGGCGTGGTGTTCTCCACTGCCTGCTGATAGTGGCGCTGCCACCAGCGGCTTACGCGCTCTTCGCCGAGATTGCTGAGCACAAAATGGTAGATATCCTGCACCACCGGCCCTTCAACGCGCACCGCGTAATCCTGTTTCGCCTCCGGGCCGTAATCGCTCATATGCTCGGCGGAGTAGTTGATGCCGCCGACAAACGCCACTTCGCCATCAATCACCACAATCTTGCGGTGCATGCGGCGGAACACATTGGTGCGCATGCCCATCGTGCGCGGGCGCGGATCGTAATAGCGGAACATCACGCCCGCCGAGGTGAGCGTGCCGACAAACTCGTCGCTGAGATCCGGCGAGCCGTAGCCGTCCAGCAGTACTTCGACGCTGACGCCGCGCTGCGCGGCGTTCAGGATAACCTCATGCAGCTGGCGGCCGACGTTATCGTCGAACCAGATAAAGGTTTCGAGAATGACTTTACTGCGCGCTTTGTCGATGGCGTCAAAGACGGCGGGATAGAACTGGTCGCCGTTCTCTAACAGCTCAATATGGTTGCCGTCACGCCAGGTCGTTTTCATAGATGGATCTCCACAGCCAGCGGGGCATGGTCGGAAAGATGGCGCCAGTTACGCAGCGGCAGCGCGGTCGGCGCGCTCGCCGAGGCGTTTTTCACATAGATCCGGTCAAGACGCAGCAGCGGAAAACTCACCGGAAACGTGCGCGCCGGGCGTCCGTGGGCGCGGGTAAAGACTTCATCAAGCCCGGCCTCTTTACGCAAAATCCGGTTCGCCTGCTGGCGCCAGTCGTTAAAATCGCCCGCGACCACCACCGGCTCGCCTTCCGGCAGGCTGTTGACCAGCTCGGCCAGCATCATAAGCTGCGCCTGGCGGTGCGCCTCTTTCAGCCCCAGATGAACGCAAATCACATGAATCGCTTTTGGAAAACCGGGCGGGGTAATACGGCAGTGCAGCACGCCGCGCTTTTCGGTGCCGGGCACTGAAACATCGCGGTTTTCATAGTGCTCAATCGGATAGCGCGACAGTACGGCGTTGCCGTGATGGCCTTCCGGGTACACGGCGTTGCGCCCGTAGGCGTAATCGCTCCACATGGTGTCGGCCAGAAATTCGTAATGGGTTGTGTCCGGCCAGTTCTCGACATGCAAAGGATGCACTTCGTGCGCGCCCATGACTTCCTGGAGACAGACAATATCCGCCGACACCGTGCGAACCGCATCGCGCAGTTCCGGTAAAATAAAGCGTCGGTTAAACGCGGTGAAACCTTTATGGGTATTAATTGTTAAAACGTTCAATGAAAATCGCTGTGTATTATCTGCCATGTTTCCCCAGCCACTTCTTATTCTCCTGATGTCGTTAAAGTGTAGTCCCAGTCACAAAAAGCGGCGGGGATACGGAATTTTCCGTAAACTGCGGTACTCTGAAGAATGAGTGAAAAATCCCACAGGAGTGCGGCCATGAAGTGGCAACAATATATTCGCGTGGCGACGGGCCTCAGCTGCTGGCAGATTATGCTGCATCTGGCGGTCGTGGTTATGCTGGTGGCGGGCTGGATGAGCGGGTCGCTGGTGAAGGTCGGCCTCGTATTATGCGCGTTTTATGCGCTGACGGTTGTGCTGATGCTGGCGTTCCAGCGCCACCACGACGGCCTCTGGCGCGAGGTCGGCGACTTTCTGGAAGAGCTGACCACCACCTGGTATTTTGGCACGGCGCTGATTGCGCTCTGGCTGCTCTCCCGCGTTTTACACAATAACCTGCTGCTGGCGCTGGCGGGCGTGGTAATTCTGGCAGGGCCGGCGCTGCTTTCACTGCTGGTAAAAGAGCGCAAGCGCGATTCAGCCAATTTTGCGTCGAAACATGGCATACGCCGCTAACCCTGTCGTGGCCGCAATCACCAGCAGCGGCCACACGCTACGCCAGATGATGTCGAGACTGGCGTCTTTGAGATAAATCGCTTTCGTTATATCGGTAAAGTGCCGGATCGGGTTAATCCACGTCAGGTTTTGCAGCCAGACCGGCATATTCTCCACCGGCGAGACATACCCCGAGAGTAAAATCGCGGGCATCATAAAGACAAACACCCCGATAAACGCCTGCTGCTGGGTAGAGCAGAGCGCCGAAATCAAAAGCCCGAACCCCACCAGCGACAGCCCGTAAATCACCATCGTGAAATAAAACAGCGTAAGCGATCCGGCAAAGGGGATCTGATATCCCCAGATGCCGATGCCCAGCACAATCGTGGCCTGAAAGGTGGCGACAATCAGCGCCGGAACCGCTTTACCGATGAAAATCTGCCAGGTGGCGAGCGGCGACACTAACAGCTGATCGAGCGTGCCCTGTTCGCGCTCGCGGGCCACCGACAGCGACGTCACAATCATCACCCCGATGGTGGTAATCATCGCTATCAGCGAGGGCACCACAAACCATTTGTAGTCGAGGTTCGGGTTATACCAGTTACGCACAATCAGCTCGCTGTTGTTAGGCTTCGCGCGGCCTGCGAGCAGCTCCTGCTGATAATCTTTGACGATCTGCTGAAGGTAATTGGCGGCAATCTGCGCGCTGTTGGAGTTGCGCCCGTCGAGCAGGATTTGCAGGGGCGCGGGTTCGCCGCGTACCAGCTTGCGGGAAAAATCCGCCGGAAAGTGAATGGCCAGCAGCGCTTTCTGGGCATCGATCGTCGGGCGGATCGCCTGCTCGCTATTGAGTAGCGTCACGTGGCTGAACGCGCTGGCGCGGGCGAAACGCTGGGTCAGTTCCACCGCGTGCGCGCCGTTATCCTGGTTATAGATGGCGATGGTGGCATTGGTCACCTCAAGCGTCGCCGCGAACGGGAACAGCAGCACCTGCAACACCACGGGCAGGATCAAAATGGCGCGGGTCTGCGGCTCGCGCAGCAGCGACTGCAACTCTTTGCGGATAAGCGTCCATAAACGGTGCCACATAGCGTCTCCTTAATCGAGGCGGCGTCGGGTATTCACCCAGGTAAGCCCGATAAACATCACGGCGGAAGCCAGCAGAAACAGCACGTTGACCAGCAGTACGCCCGGCAGGGTGCCCGCGAGGAACAGGCTTTGCAGCGTACTGACGAAATAGCGCGCCGGGATGATATACGTCACCGCGCGAATTACGGCGGGCATACTGTCTATCTGGAAAATAAACCCCGAGAGCATGACCGAAGGCAGGAACGCCGCATTCAGCGCCACCTGGGCGGCGTTAAACTGGTTGCGGGTGAGCGTTGAGATAAGCAGCCCCATGCCGAGCGTGCTCAGTAAAAACAGGCTGGAGATGAAAAACAGCGCCAGCAGCGAGCCGCGATACGGCACGCCGAGAATAAAAACCGATACCAGCATACAGAGCAGCATCGCCAGCATGCCGAGAAAATAGTAGGGGATAAGCTTGCACAGCAGCAGCTCGCCGCGCGTTACTTCGGTTGAGAGCAGCGCCTCCATGGTGCCGCGCTCCCATTCGCGGGCCACCACCAGCGAGGTCAGTATCGCGCCGATAACCGTCATGATGATCGTCACCGCGCCGGGAATAATAAAGTGCTGGCTAATCGCCGCCGGGTTAAACCAGTAGCGGAGCTGGACATCAATCAGCGGCTCGAACGTCTCGCCGCGATCCTCCGCGCGCTCGGCCTGCCAGAGCTGCCAGATGCCTTCCATATAGCCGCGCACGAAGTTGGCGGTGTTCGGTTCGCTGCCGTCGGTGATCACCTGAATCGGCGCGCTGTCGCCAGGGCGCGCCATCCGCGCGGCGAAATCCACCGGAATGACTACCAGCCCGCGGATTTTCCCGGCCTGCATCAGCGAAATCAGATGCTGGCGATTGTCGCTGATGGTCGGCGCGATAAACGGCGAGGCGGTAATGGTATGGGTCAAGTCGAGCGCCTCTTCGCTGCGCTGCTCCAGCAGCACGCCGACGTGCAGGCGGCTGGAGTCGAGGTTAATGCCGTAGCCGAAGATAAACAGCAGCAGCAGGGGAATGGCGACCGCGATAAGCCAGCTGCTTGGGTCGCGCAAGATCTGTCGCGTCTCTTTTACGCACAACGCGCGCACGCGCCGTAGCTTCATCATTGGCTGTGCTCCTTATCCCAGGCCTCGATAAGGCGGATGAAGGCTTCTTCCATCGTCGGCTCGTCTTCTGCATCGCGCGCCGCCTGACGCTTTAAATCATCCGGCGTGCCGCTGGCGATAAGCTTGCCGTGGTAAACCAGCCCGATACGGTCGCAATATTCCGCCTCGTCCATAAAGTGAGTCGTCACCATCACTGTCACGCCTTTCTCCGGCATGCTGTTGATGTGCCGCCAGAATTCACGACGGGTCAGCGGGTCGACGCCAGAGGTCGGCTCGTCGAGAAACAGAATATCCGGCTCGTGCATTAGCGCGCAGGCCAGCGCCAGGCGTTGCTTAAAACCGAGCGGTAGCGCGTCCGTCGGCTGACTGGCGATGCTTTTCAGTCCGAACGCCTCGCTCATGCGCGCCATTTTCTCCTGCTGCGCCCGGCCGCGCAGGCCATAGACGCCGGAGAAAAACCGTAAGTTCTGCTCGACGGTCAGGTTGCCGTACAGCGAGAATTTCTGCGCCATATAACCGAGCCGCTGGCGCGCTTTGCCGGAGTCGGTTTTTAAATCGAGGCCGAGCACCAGCGCCTGGCCGTCGCTCGGCTTCAGCAGGCCGCACATCATTTTGAACGTGGTGGATTTGCCCGCGCCGTTAGGCCCGAGCAGGCCGAAAATCTCCCCGCGCTGTACGGTGAAATTCACATGATCGGTCGCCGTAAAATCGCCGAAGGTTTTGGTCAGTTCGCGCGCCTCGATGACCACATCGTCACGGCTGCCGGGAATGTCATGCAGAATGGCGCCGAGCGGCGATTCGCGAAGCGCGGCGCCGCCCGCCAGATCGATAAACGCGTCTTCAAAGCGCGGCGCGGTCTCCCGAAGCGTGGCGCCGGGCAGGGCGCGCAGGGCGTCTGCGTCGGAGCCCTCTTTTAAAATCACCCGCACCGCCGCGCCCTGAATGGTGGCGTCGCCGACGTCCGGACGTTGCATCACCTCGCGCAGCAGCGCGCGGTTGTCGCCATTGTCGGGGCGCAGCAGCAGACTGCGGCCCGCCATTTTCTCGGTCAGCGCCTGCGGCGCGCCCTGATACAACAGCTCGCCTTCGTTCATCAATAGCACGTCGCGGCACTGCTCGGCTTCGTCGAGATACGAGGTGCTCCAGAGAATTAACATCCCGTCGCCCGCCAGCGCATGCACCATCTCCCAGAGCTCGCGGCGGGAAATGGGGTCAACTCCGACGCCCGGCTCATCGAGCAGCAGCACCTTCGGCTGGCCCACCAGCGTGCAGGCAAGCCCCAGCTTTTGCTTCATCCCGCCGGAGAGTTTGCCCGCGAGCCGCCCGGTGAACGGGCCAAGCGCGGTAAATTCCAGCAGCCGGGCGAACGTCTCCTGACGCGCCGCGCCAGTGACGCTGCGCAGATCCGCGTAGAGATTGAGGTTCTCCTGCACGGTGAGATCTTCATACAGGCCGAATTTCTGCGGCATATACCCGAGCTCCGCATGCAGCGCGTTCTCCTGGGCGATGGGGTCAAGCCCGAGCACCTGCACGCGGCCTTCGTCCTGGCGCATCAGCCCCGCCAGGATGCGCATCAGCGTGGTTTTGCCCGCGCCGTCCGGCCCCACCAGCCCCGTGACGCTGCCCGCGCGGATCGTCACGCTGAGCGGCGCGACGGCGGGTTTATCAAGGCCCGGAAAGCGTTTGACCAGCCCGTCGAGCACGATGCTGTCGTTAGCGGTTTCCATCCGCCGCCTCATCCTGGAAACGCAGCGTGACCGGCATCCCCTGACGCAGCGCGTCGTCGGCGTCGTTGACGACAATGCGCAGGCGGTAGACCAAGTCAGTGCGCAGATCTTCGGTTTCGACCGTTTTCGGCGTGAACTCCGCAGTTGGCGAGACGAACCCGATTTGACCATGGTACGGCTTGTCGG
Source organism: Cronobacter turicensis z3032 (assembly GCA_000027065.2). Lineage (NCBI taxonomy): Bacteria > Pseudomonadati > Pseudomonadota > Gammaproteobacteria > Enterobacterales > Enterobacteriaceae > Cronobacter > Cronobacter turicensis. The sequence goes on from FN543093.2 coordinate 1,470,923, forward strand.
GGCGGCCATCGGTGTAAATCAGGATCTTGCTCCCTGGTACGGCGCGGCCCAGATTCACCTCATCAATGTAAGCGCGTATCCAGACCGGGCGGGTCAGCGAGAGCGTGAATACCGTACTGCCCGCGTTCAGTATCGAGCCGGGCTCTACGGCGCGCGTCAGTATGGTGCCGTCAGAGGGGGAAACCAGGCGCGTGTCTTCCGCGTTAAGCTGCGCCTGGGCCAGCTCCGCCTGCGCCTGTTCGAGATTCGCCTGTGCCTGCGCGATTTCCTGCGGGCGGTTGCCGGCGCGATACTGGCTGAGTTTATCCTGCGCGGCTTTCAGCTGCGCCTGCGCCTGATCCCGCGCCGAACGGGCGTTTTCCAGATCGTTGGCGGAGATAACTTTGGTGCGCCACAGGCCCTGCTGACGCTGATAAAAATTCTGCGCGTAATCATAAGCGGCCTGCGCCTGATGCACCGCGGCGGCGGCCTGGGCTATCTCTTCATCGCGAAAACCCGCGACGGTGAGATCGTATTTCGCCCGCGCGGCGGCGACGTTCGCCTGCGCCTGGCGCAGCGCGTTTTGCTGCGGCGCCGGGTCGAGATCGCCGAGCGGCTGTCCGGCGCGCACCGCGTCGCCTTCATCGACGGCAAGCGACGCCAGACGGCCGCTGACGCGAAAGCTTAAATTCACCGTGCGAATATCGACGTTGCCGTAGAGCGTCAGCGGCGTGTGGCGCGCGGCATACCAGCGCCACCCGGCAATCGCCGCGATGATAATGACTACCACCAGCGCCAGCAGCGCGACGCGTTTTTTATTCATCACGAAGGCTCCCTGAAAGACCCGCGAGGATCCAGTCGATATGCAGCGTCACCACCCGGTGGATCTGCGCGGCTTTGTCGTCGTCAAACTGCCGCCAGCCGGCGCGCAGCAGAATGGTTTCGCGCCCGAGACGAAATGCGAGGATTTCGCCAATCAGCGCGTGGGTATGCAGCACCGTTTCGGTGGCGTCCGGATCGGCGCCGGTCAGGCGGGCGATGAGCCGGGTAAAATGATGGTGCAGCGGCGCGATGACCTGATCGTGAATCAGTTGATACGCCGGCGACGGGGAGAGCTGCTCGCGGGAGATGAATTTGCTCACGCTCAGCGTCTCGTCGGCGGTCATCAACTGGATCATCTGGCGGCAGGCGTCATCAATCAGCGCGCGCATCGCAGCCTGGCCCGGCGCCGGCTGGCTGAGCAGCGCTTCGGCGGCGTCGGCGTGGGGCTGAAAATGACCGCGGATAAAATCGGCTATCCACTGCGCCGAGGCCATATAAAGATCTTCTTTCGAGCCAAAGTAGTAAGGAATGGCGGCAATATTCTGCCCGGCCGCGGCGGCGATATCCCGCGTGGTGGCGTGCAGGCCATATTCGCCGAACTGGTTAATGGCGGCGCTGATGAGCTTCTCTTTGGCCTGCTCGCCGCGAGAGGTAGGCGGCGTAATGGAGAGCGACATATCGATGCGGTCCATAAAAGTTAATCAATCGATTGATTAACTTTATGACTAAAAAAGCGCGCTTGTCGAGATGAAAAAAGCAGCGGTTCACAAACAGGCGCGAGAATTTATGCGGTTGCTCACAAAAACTGTTACACTCCGCTCCTCTGCGACATTGTGGTTTATGTCCCTTCTCCGGCCAGACGGCCATTAGACTCCCTGAAACTACACCCTTTGCGGTCGGGACGAGTCAGGAATAACTATGTCTTTTGATTCACTGGGCTTAAGCCCTGAGATCCTGCGCGCCATTGCCGAGCAGGGTTACAACGAACCGACTCCGATCCAGCGCCAGGCCATTCCGGTGGTGCTTTCAGGTAAAGATTTGATGGCCAGCGCCCAGACCGGCACCGGCAAAACCGCAGGCTTCACGCTGCCGCTGTTACAGCGTCTGACGGCGAAAGCGCCGCACGCGCAAGGCCGTCGCCCGGTGCGCGCGCTGATCCTGACCCCGACGCGCGAACTGGCGGCCCAGGTGGGCGAGAACGTGCGCGAGTACAGCAAATATCTCGATATCCGCTCGCTGGTGGTCTTCGGCGGCGTGAGCATTAACCCGCAGATGATGAAACTGCGCAGCGGTGTGGACGTGCTGATCGCAACCCCTGGCCGTCTGCTCGATCTGGAACACCAGAACGCGGTGAAACTCGACCAGGTAGAAGTGCTGGTGCTGGACGAAGCCGACCGTATGCTGGACATGGGCTTTATTCACGACATCCGCCGCGTACTGGCGAAACTGCCGCCGAAGCGTCAGAACCTGCTGTTCTCCGCCACCTTCTCCGACGACATCAAAACGCTGGCGGAAAAACTGCTGCGTAACCCGGAAGAAGTGGAAGTGGCGCGCCGCAACACGGCCTCCGAGCAGATCACGCAGCATGTGCATTTCGTGGATAAAAAGCGCAAACGGGAACTGCTTTCTTACCTGATTGGCGACGGCAACTGGCAGCAGGTGCTGGTGTTTACCCGTACCAAACACGGCGCCAACCACCTGGCGGAGCAGCTGAATAAAGACGGTATCACCGCCGCGGCTATCCACGGTAACAAGAGCCAGGGCGCTCGTACCCGCGCGCTGGCAGACTTCAAAACCGGCGGCATTCGCGTGCTGGTGGCGACCGATATCGCCGCGCGCGGTCTGGACATCGAAGAGCTGCCGCACGTGGTGAACTACGAGCTGCCGAACGTGCCGGAAGATTACGTTCACCGTATCGGCCGCACCGGGCGCGCCGCTGCGACCGGCGAGGCGCTGTCGCTGGTGTGCGTCGATGAACATAAACTGCTGCGCGATATCGAACGCGTGCTTCAGCGCGAGATCCCGCGCATGGCGATTGCGGGCTACGAGCCGGATCCGTCTATCCCGGCGGAGCCTATCGTTAACGGCCGCCAGGGCCGCGGCGGACGCGGTGGTCAGGGCGGCGGCGGCGGTCGTGGTCAGGGCCAGCCGCGTCGTCAGGATGGCGAAGGTAGCCGTTCCTCAGGCGAACGCGCGCGTCGTCCGGCAGGCGAAGGCAACCGTCCGGCGGGTGAGCGTTCACGTCGTCAGGATGGTGAAGGCAATCGTCCGTCAGGTGAGCGTTCGCGTCGTCCTGCTGGCGAGGGCAACCGTCCGTCAGGCGAGCGTTCACGTCGTCCGGCAGGCGAAGGCAACCGTCCGGCAAGCGCCAAACCGCGCGCCCGTCGCGCGCCGCGTAAAGCGTCCGGGGAATAATCCACGGATGTGTTAAGCGGCGCCTGATAAGGCCGGTGAAAAGGCGGGTATGCGAAAGCGTACCCGCCTTTTTTATGGGGCCGCCGTTGACGGACGCGCTTCGCTTACCCGCCCTACAAAACCGATTCACGTTCTGTGTAGGGTGGGTAAACGTAAGCGCACCCACCTTTAACCCTCCTAAATCCATAGCGTTTTCATCTCGCCTGGTATTCGGTTAATGAATAGCCCGTAATTTATGATTAGCGTGACGATAAATTGTGATCCGCCCTTGCGAATCGGCCCGCGCCGCGCGGGTAAAAAAAGGTTCAGCTGGCGGTGGAAAAGTGCCACAATAGTGGCTGTTTATACAGTATTTCAGGGCTTCAGATGGCATTAACCGCCGCGCAGAAATCGCAAATCGCCGCCTGGTATAAGGCGCTTCAGCAGCAGATACCGGACTTCATTCCCCGCGCCCCGCAGCGGCAAATGATTGCGGAAGTGGCGAAAACCCTCGGCGGCGATGAAGGGCGGCATCTGGCTATCGAGGCGCCGACCGGCGTCGGTAAAACGCTCTCTTACCTGATCCCCGGTATCGCCATCGCCCGCGAAGAGCAAAAAACACTGGTGGTAAGCACCGCCAACGTGGCGTTGCAGGATCAGATCTTCAGCAAAGATCTCCCGTTGCTGCGCAAAATCATCCCTGAACTGCGCTTTACCGCCGCCTTCGGTCGCGGGCGTTACGTCTGCCCGCGCAACCTCGCGGCGCTCTCCACCGACAGCGCCTCGCAGGGCGATTTGCTGGCGTTTCTTGACGACGAGCTGACGCCGAACAGCAAAGAGGAGCAGCAGCGCTGCGCGAAACTCAAAGCGGATCTCGACAGTTACAAGTGGGACGGCCTTCGCGATCACACCGACCAGGCGATTGAAGATAGCCTCTGGTCGCGGCTCAGCACCGATAAAGCGAGCTGCCTGAACCGCAACTGCCACTATTACCGGGAATGCCCGTTCTTCGTGGCGCGCCGTGAAATTCAGGAGGCGGAAGTGGTGGTCGCCAACCATGCGCTGGTAATGGCGGCGCTGGAGAGCGAATCGGTCCTGCCGGAGCCGAAGCATCTGCTGCTGGTGCTTGATGAAGGCCACCATCTGCCGGACGTCGCCCGCGACGCGCTGGAGATGAGCGCCGACATCAGCGCGCCCTGGACGCGATTGCAGCTCGACCTCTTCAGCAAACTGGTCGCCACCTGCCTTGAGCAGTTCCGGCCAAAAACCGTGCCGCCGCTTTCCACGCCTGAGCGTCTCAATAATCATTGCGAAGAAGTGTATGAGCTTGTCGCCACCATGAACCGTATCGTCGGGCTGTTGCTGCCGCCGGGTGATGAGAGCGAGTTTCGCTTCCCGATGGGCGAACTGCCGCAGGAGGTGATGGAAATCTGCGAGCGGCTGGCGAAGCTCACTGAAAACTTGCGCGGGCTGGCGGAGCTGTTCTTAAACGATCTCAGCGAAAAGACCGGCAGCCACGACATCGTGCGCCTGCACCGGGTGCTGTTGCAGATGAACCGCGCGCTCGGCCACTTTGAAGCGCAGAGCAAGCTCTGGCGGCTCGCCTCGCTGGCGCACGCCTCCGGCGCGCCGGTCTCCAAATGGGTGACGCGCGAGACCCGCGAAGGGCAGCCGCATATTTTCTTCCACTGCGTGGGCATTCGCGTCAGCGATCAGCTGGAAAAGCTCATCTGGCGGCAGGTGCCGCACGTGGTGGTGACCTCCGCCACGCTGCGCTCGCTTAACAGCTTTGCGCGGCTTCAGGAGATGAGCGGCCTGCGCGATAAAGCAGGCGACCGCTTCGTGACGCTCGATTCGCCGTTTAACCATTTCGAGCAGGGCAAACTCGTGATCCCGCGCCTGCGCCATGAGCCGATGATGGAGCATGAAGAGGCGCACCTCGCCGAAATGGCAGCCTATTTCCGCGCGGAATATAAAAAGGGCGAGCATAAAGGGATGCTGGTGCTGTTCGCCAGTAACCGCGCGATGCAGACTTTTTTATCCTTTGTGCCCGATCTGCGGCTCGGCCTGCTGGTGCAGGGCGATCAGCCGCGCTACCGGCTGGTGGAGCTGCACCGTAAAAAAGTGGAGCAGGGCGAGGCGAGCGTGCTGGTGGGGCTACAGTCGTTTGCCGAGGGGCTTGATCTGAAAGGCGAGCTGTTAAGCCAGGTGCACATTCATAAAATCGCCTTTCCGCCGGTGGACAGCCCGGTAGTGGTGACCGAGGGCGAGTGGCTGAAAAGCCTCAGGCGTTATCCGTTTGAAGTGCAAAGCCTGCCCGCGGCCTCGTTCAATCTCATTCAGCAGGTGGGGCGACTTATCCGCAGCCACAGTTGTTGGGGCCAAATCGTCATTTATGACCGCCGCCTGCTCACCAAATCCTATGGCAAACGGCTGCTGGACGCGCTGCCGGTGTTCGCGATTGAACAGCCAGAGGCGCCGGAGGCGTTAATCAAACCGGCGCCCGCGAAGCGCGCTACTGCAGGCCGCAAGGGCGCGCCCGCCCGACGGCGCAACACTTACCGGTAAGTAAACGTTACCTGCACGGCGCTTTCAAAGGTGCCAGGTACAAAAAGCGACGAGGTGCGAACATAGCGTGCCCTCATTGTGAACGTGGCGCCGTGTGTCATTGCATCTACCGGTTCGGTGACTTTATCGCCGCCAGGCAGCATGTACATCATGCTTTTACTGTCGGCGACCTGCAGCGCCACCCCGCGCCCGGTCCCGGTGTTCGCATAGGCCGTGCTGACATACGTATCCAGCTGACCGGTAAAAGCGGCATCGACACTCGTCACGTTAGCGGGGCAGTTAATGACGCTCAGCTCGAACGGCACCCAGGGGCCGTAGCTAAAATCGCTCGCCACCGCCTGGCCCATCTCAACCGTTTTGTTTTTACTGGCGGCATCCACATCACACGAGCCCGCAGTAATCGTTCCGTTAATCTGCAGATTAATGTCATCGGCCTGAGCCTGCGCAGCCACGATAACAAGCATCAGCAGCAGTAGTTTTTTCATCGCGCTGTCTCCTTACCGGTAAGCGATGGTAATGGTCGCGACGGCGTTGGCGACACCGGGTGTGACGGTACTGGAGGTCTGATAGTACTGAAGGGAAAACGGAATACTGAGCGTTGCATTCGCAACCGGGATATCGCCCACCATGACATAGTGGTCAAAATCCGTATTCTGCCCGTTGGTCAGGAGGTGTACTCCGATACCGCTGGCTACCCCAGCTTCTGGCGTGAGTTTAATGACGGAGGGTTGGGTGGAGGCGTAACCGTTAGCGCTTGAGACTTTCACGCCAACTTCCACAGGATCGTTACAGGTGGCATTGACGATGAAACTATACCAGTTCGATGCACTGCCAGGGCCCGTAAAAGATGTTGCAGGCACATTGCCAAGCGCAATATTCAGTTCTTTCGGATCAACGGAACAGGTCACGGATTTATAAGTGATATTACCTGCATAAGAGATGTTGTTCGGCGATCCCACCGGCGCCTGGCTGTAAACCCCCACCCCAAACATGGTCTGCGACTGCTGGAGCGAACCGGCGACAATGGTCTCGGCGGTTTTTACCAGTGCCAGCGTTACGTTAAAGTTAAAGGTCTTTTGGCTATCGTTTGATACATAGCCCAGCGGGGTATTACGCGTGTCGCAACCGATACCACCGCCAATAATACGCTGCCCTTTATCATTGACCAGCGTGATCCCGATGCCTTCCACGCCCGTGTGGTAAACCCCCGGCATTCCCGCCACCTCACTCCCGTTGCCGTAGTAACAACCGATAATCACCTGGCCTGCGTAATCAGGGCAGGAGCCATGAATATTGATGGTTTCGTCGCTGCCGGGTATCGCGGAACCGACCGGCAATGAACTGGAAACGGCAATGGACGCGACGGATACCGTATACGGCATCATCGGCGCCGTGCAGATCGCGGCTTTCGCGTGAGGCATAAACAGGAGGCTACCAGCCAGTACTAACAACACGCTGAACAATTTTACGATTCGCATAAAGAATTTCCTGTAATCACGCATTACACACACTGCGCGGAGAGAGTAATAAACGGGGTGGCGGCGTTTACGGAGGGCAGTTGCCAGGCGGCAACGCAATGCTGGCTGGCGTTTTTCCCCCAGCTCACCTGCAGCGTGCCCTGTGGCTTGAGCCCGGTCAGATACACCTGACCGTCTTCGCCGACGATAAAAGCGTCGGTGGCGTCGGCATCCGTGGCGGTCGCGCCAAACGGCACCGGGTGGCCGTCTGCACGTAATAAGGTCATCAATGCGCGAGCGCCTGTTCGGGTATCGAAGCGGGCGCGCACTATTGCCCCGCGCGTCGGCGTCACGCTTTGTACTGCCTGCGTCACGTCAGCGTCGGCAGGCAGCGTTTCGGTATCAAGCGCAATGGCGTTTCGGCGGTAGGGGCTGACAAAAGGCACGATGGTGTAGCCGCGCCCATCCGTGGCAAGCCCGGTCTGGTTGGCGATAGCGGTGCCATTGGCGCCAGGCGCTTCCACCAGCGCGACGGTTTCCCCCATGGGCTGCCCCAGCGTTACGCCGTGAGCGTGAGCGATAATGCCGCCCTGGAGGCCATAGTGGATCTGGCGCTGGCTGGAGTCCTGGCCGTACCCGGCGCTCAGTTCGCCGAAAGCGCCCTTATAATCAGCATTTAGCGTAGTGTTGTCCGCCTGGCCCTGGCTGTCATGGCTCTGCTGGATATTCCAGTTCAGGTTATTGCCCGCGAGCGCCGTTCCGCTCAGACCAAGGTTTTGAGTGGTGCCCTGTTTGCTGTGGTTCTGGTTGTAACTGGCCCAGGTGTCAGGCAACCAGCGATCAAGCGGGACGGAGAGCGTGAGTGACAATACGCTGTCATTTTGCCTTGTGGATTCATCGTCGTTATATCCAGTGGTGTTGCGGTTCAGGCTGTAGTTGAGCCCGTAGTTGATGCCGTGCCAGCTATTGCTGTAACCGACACTCAGCGAGGCCATCGCCTGGCGACTGTCCCAGTAATTCTCTTTGAGCAGGCTGACGTTCAGGGAACCCAGCGTGTCGCCAAGCGGTTGTTCCAGCGTAAGCTCGGCGCGATGACGGCGACGCAGCGGGTTTTCCCACTGGTTATCCGAGCGCAGCGCATCAAACACTTCCTGCATTCCGTAATAATTTTCGCTGCTAAAGCGGTAGCCCGCGACCGAGAGCGTTGCGCCCGTCAGAGGAATATCCTTACTGTAGCGTGCGCGCCATGACCGGCCCGTTTGCTTATCGCCCAGTGCCAGCGTAGAGGTTGCCTGCGTCATATCCAGCGAGAGCGCGCCAAACGTACCGAGGTTTTCACCGACGCCCACCGCCAGTGCATGATATGGCTCGCTGGCCTGTATCCCGCCGTAGAGCGTAAACCCATGCGGCAGACCATAAATCGCCGCGCCCTGGATAAAGGGCGTCGGTAACACCTCATCGTCATAAGACCGATAGCGTCCGCCGGTAAGGCTGTATTTCAGCCGTCCTTCACGTTGCAGGACAGGGACAGAAGCGTAAGGCACCGCGAAATGTTGTTCGCTACCATCGCTTTCTTTCACCGTCACGTTCAGATCGCCGCTGCTGCCGCTTGGGTAAAGATCATTAATTTCAAAGGCGCCAGGGGCGACGTTGTTCTGAGAGATAACGTAACCGTTCTGGCGAATAATGACCTGCGCGTTGCTGCGCGCGATGCCACGCACTATCGGCGCGTAGCCGCGCAGCCCGTCCGGCAGCATGTCGTCGTCAGACGCAAGCTGTGCGCCAGTGAAAGGAATACTGTCAAAGACATCCGCAGGCGAACTGCTTTGCCCCAGCGTCAGGGCGCTTTTAAGGCTCACCACGTCGCGTTGTGCGTAGGTATAGACACTGGAAAAGTCCTGCTCCGTTCCCGTGCTGTTTTCTGCGCGCCTCCAGGTGGAGTAATTGCGCAGCCGCCACGGGCCAATGTTAATACCGGGGCGCAGGTTGGCATACAGGTCGCGGCTGTCTTGCGTATCCGGGGTTAGCGCTTTCTGACGTGTGCCATTCACACTGTAATTCAGCAAAAGCGCGTTAATACCCTCATTAAACTCGTCCGGAGGAATATACCCGCGCGGCACCTCACCCAGCGCGCTTTGCGGAATGCTGAGCTGAAGCTGTTGACGGCTCACGTTGAAGCGGGCGCTGGCCGAAGGGATCACCGAGAGATCGGCACATTGTGCAGGTGTGCGCAGCGCGTCGAAGCGGTCGGTCTGCACGCCAAAGCTTTTTAAATCGTCCACCGTCAGGCACGGCTGCAACGCGCTGCTGCCATCGGCGGCGGTAGCCAGCGTAAACGTCACTTCACGGGTATCGATACGGTTATTATTCACGTAGATATCCACGCGATATTTCCCCGGTGCGAGGCCCGGTCCTTTTTCATAAAGAGTTAAATCGGTTTTTTCCTGACCAGGATTATCAATATCAAGTAATGCCGGGTTGAAATAATCCTCTGCCCACGCAGGTGCCAGCGCCAGGCTTGTATAAATACAGGCTATCACCAGCGCTAAATGACGGGCGCGAAAAATATTTTTCCGTCTGGCATTGCTGAGTGGCATGATAATTACCGTTTAATTAAACAGAGGGTTTTAATGGGTTTCAGATATTCTGTGACCACGTTTTACTGATGGCGCCAAAGTCATTAATAATGGTCCATGAAAGCGTGCCGTGCTTCATGCCTTTAGCTAATTGAAAGCGGCTTTCACCTTTTGGTACGGCGAAGTTAATATCATTAAGATTATTTCCGTTAATGCTGATGTTATTAAAGTTCATATAGAAGGATGTCGGGTTTTCAACCACCAGCGTATTGCCTTCGGTATGCCATTTCAGCATATTCGCGACATCTTCCGGCTTACCGTTGATTGAGGCCGGGCGATACATCAACTTAATGCGTGTTTTAATGGCGATTTGCAGGCGGTTAACGCCTTCTTTTTTGGCCGCAGAAGGAATGGATTTAATATTTAACCAGTACAGCGACTCGCGGTCTTCGGGGAGGTTGCCTCCGGTGCGTACTACGCGCAGCGTATTATCCTGGTGCGCATCCAGACGAAAAAGCGGAGGTGTCACCATAAACGGTGCTTTAGCTGCGCCCGTTGCATCAGTATCTACCCATGACTGAATTAAATAATTAATGTCATCATTATTAGTAACTGGGACGGAAGCCTCTTTTTTATCGCTCTGATATACTACGCGAGTACCGCCGACAATAACGCCAGCCTGTGCAGCAGTGGCAGACATGAGTAAAACTGAAATAGCAATTAACTTACGCATAATAATAAATTCTCTTAAATAAGAGCTGTTAGCCGCCGTCAGATGCGGCTAATAGCCCATCGGGGATCAATTATAAGTCACAGTAAACGTGGAGGAGCCGTTGGCGGTACCCGCCGTAACAGCCGCACCGGTTTGAATATAACGCGCGCCGAATTCCAGGTTATTGGTCGCGGTGCCTGTCTGCAGCGCGTAATCCGCTGACGCGGTGTAGAGATTCAGCGGCGTGCCGTCAGCATCGACTAACTGAATGCCGACGCCGCTGGCGGCGCCGGTACCGCCAGTCAGGGCAAGAACGTTGGCGTTATCGGTATCTGCATTGCCGCCAAATTTAATTGAGGCTTTTGTCACCGTTTCGGGGCAATTTTTTAGCTCCAGGAAAAAACTGGTGATGTTGGTAGTGGAGCCAACGCCAGTAAAGGCGGTTTTAGAGACTTTCCCTAAATCCACCGCCAGCGGGCTGCTCAGGCTGTTAACGACTTCGCAGGCGGCATCAAGAATTTCGCCTGTAAAGTTGATCTGGCCTTCACCGGTCGATGCAGCCCAGGTGAGGGGGGATGAACAGGCCAGCGCGGCCAGTGTGGTGGTAAGCAATATCTTTTTCATCAGTGATCCTGAGTCGGAGAGAATAAAGTCTTAAATAATTAAGACGTGAATAATTTCGATGAAAAATATGCTTCTTATTAAGCAAATGCTCCAGTTATGAACACTTAACGATTCATTTAGTAAATAAATACAATGTGAAAATGGCGAAGTGTTCGCTAGCGGAATAAAGGGGATGAGACCGCGGTGAGCGCCCCAGACGCTTGTCATATCAGACGCTTAACTTGTATTGTGCGCAGAGGCGGGGCGTCGTCTGCGGCGGGAAAGCGGTAACGCATCGCAGAGAATGATGCATCGGGGCTATGATTAAGGGTATCTGCGAGGAGGAAAACATGGATTATCGTGCGATCGTTAAAGAAGTTGGCCGGGGAAAAAACCATGCGCGTGACCTGGACCGGGATACCGCACGGTCTCTCTATACTCACATGCTGGATGGCGATGTGCCGGACCTGGAGATGGGCGCCATTCTGATTGCGCTGCGTATTAAAGGCGAGGGCGAGCCGGAGATGCGCGGTTTTTACGACGCGATGCAGCAGCATACCCTGCGCCTGACGCCGCCGGTGGCAAGGCCGATGCCTGTCGTCATCCCAAGCTATAACGGCGCGCGTAAGCAGGCCAACCTGACGCCGCTACTGGCGCTGCTGCTGAGCCGTCTCGGTTTTCCGGTCGTCGTACATGGTGTTAGCGACGATCCGACGCGCGTGCTGACAGAGACGATTTTTACGCTGATGGGCATCGCGCCGACGCTGCACGCAGGCCAGGCGCAGGCGAAACTGGACGGGCGCGATCCGGTTTATATCCCGGTCAGCGCGCTCTGCCCGCCGCTCGAAAAACAGCTGGGTATGCGCTGGCGGCTTGGGGTGCGCAACAGCGCCCATACGCTGGCGAAGCTCGCCACGCCGTTTGGCGAATCTGATGCGCTGCGTCTGTCCAGCGTCTCGCACCCGGAATATGTGAGTCGGGTGGGGCAGTTCTTTATCGATATCGGCGGACGCGGTTTGCTGATGCACGGCACCGAAGGCGAGGTCTACGCTAACCCGCAGCGCTGTCCGCAAATCGCGCTTATTGAAGATCAGAACATGCGCATTCTGGTGGAGCGCCAGAGCGAGGCGCACGTAAGCGCTGTCGCGCTGCCGGAGGCGAAAGATCCGGAGGTGACCGCCCGCTGGACCGAGCGCTGCTTGTCCGGTCTGGAGCCGGTGCCGGAGTCGCTCAAAACCCAGATGGCGTGCGTGCTGGTGGCAAGCGGCGAGGCGCAGGATATTCCGTCGGCGCTGGCCCGTATCGCAGAGACGTTTTGACGAAAAAAAGCCCGCAGCATCCGCCGCGGGCAAAAAAAGTAACAAAGGTCAATTAAGGGTAATGAAGGTATCTGTCAGTCGGCGCGTGGCAATCAGTTATAGATAACAGCGGTGCCGCTCGCCAGATCGTTAGTACGGGCAGACGTAATGCTGTAAGCCTTCGCGCCTGCTGCTTGCGCTTTCGCCGCCAGGGTGTCGTTCAGTTCGTCAAGGGTGCGTGCGCCCTGAGCAGAAACGACGCCGATTTTGTTCAGGTTCTGCGCCTGCGCCGGGCTTACCTGCTCTGCGGCACCGGCAGCAAAGGTAAAGGCGGAAAGGGTCAGTGCGGCTACAGCATATTTGATGGCTTTCATAGGGATTCTCTCGCAGTTTGTTCTGTTAAACACGGTGTGTTCCGTTGATGTGATGATTGTCACATTCACGAGCAGAATATAAAACCGAAGAGAATTGACAGCCTTATTCTAAAAATTTGAATGTAATATAAGCCGCTGAATTTATTATCAATAACCCGCTACGCCCACGCATCTTTACACGCCCTTACCGTCCCGGTGTTTAAGGGCACAAATGGATACATCGAAACGGTAAAAGCGTGTAGTGGAGCGCCGAAAGGGCTTAGCGGAGCTGGCTGTCTTTCGAGCCGCGGCGGTTATAGAGGGCGTAACGCTGACGGTGTTCGTCCTGTTTTTGCTGGCAATTGACGCACAGATGCACGCCAGGGATCGCCTTGCGGCGCGCCTCGGGGATCGGCTCATCGCACATCTCGCAAAACGCCAGGCTTTCGCCTGTCGGCAGGTCGCGTCGCGCGCGCGCCACGGCGTCTTCAACGGTGCTGTCGATTTGATCCTGCACCGCGCCATCATTTGCCCAACCTGAAGCCATAAGACCTCCTCTGTGGTTAAACACAGTACTTATTATAGCAAAAAAGGGGGCGCTCTGCCGGGAAGGGCCCGCCGTAGCGGGCAGCGTAAAGCGTTAGCGGGCGTCAGGGCGCACGAGATCGAAGCGCTGGGCATCATCAATGCCGTAGTAAGCGCTCGGGCCGCCTGCGCGCAGGATGGGCTGCGCTTTCGACGTCTGGTAGATGCCATCTTCGAGCAGCGTTTCGGCGATGTGCACCGCCACTACTTCGCCCAGCACCAGCCAGGTGTCGATGGGCTCGCCGCTCGCGGAGGTAAGCTGAATACACTGGCTCAGGCGGCACTCGAAATTCACCGGGCTTTCGGCGACGCGCGGCGCGCTCACCAGTCGCGAAGGCGCGGCGGTCAGGCCTGCACGCACAAACTCATCTTCGTCGTGGGGCAGAGAAGCGGACGTCTCGTTCATCGCCGCCGCCAGCGAGCGCGTCGCCAGATTCCAGACGAATTCTTTGGTATCGACAATATTTTTCACGCTGTCTTTCCAGCCGTTGCTGGAGAAACCAATAATCGGCGGGCGACAGTTAAAGCAATTAAAGAAACTGTAGGGCGCGAGATTGCGATGGCCTGCGGCGTCCTGCGAGGCTATCCAGCCAATCGGGCGCGGGCCGATGATGGCGTTCAGCGGATCGTGCGGCAAACCGTGGCCGCGTGCCGGTTCGTAGTAGTAGCTCATAGCATTTCCCTGGGCAAAAAAACTATCATAGCCGCCCCGCTAAATTTTGCCGCGCTTATTTACCAGGGGCGGGTCAGCGGGTATTGTACGCGCCCACACAGGAGGAAGCCGATGAACCGCAAACCGGGCCTGCACCCACGTAACCGCCATCACAGCCGCTATGATTTCGAGGCGCTGACACAAAGTTGTCCGGCGCTTGGCGCTTTTGTACGTCCGTCGCCCACGGGCGAGCCGACGGTCGATTTCGCCGATCCGCAGGCGGTGAAAACCCTTAACCAGACGCTGCTGGCGCACTTTTACGGCGTGCGGGAGTGGGATATTCCTGAGGGGTTCCTCTGCCCGCCGGTACCGGGGCGTGCGGATTATATTCACCATCTCGCCGATCTGCTTGCCGAAAGCAACGGCGGCGCGCTGGCCGCGCAGGCGAGCGTGCTGGATATCGGCGTCGGCGCCAACTGCATTTATCCGCTGATCGGCCAGCATGAGTATGGCTGGCGTTTTACCGGCACCGACACCAGCGATGAGGCGATCCGCAGCGCGAGCGCCATCGTTGACGCCAATCCAGGGCTTAACCGCGCGATCCGTCTGCGTCGCCAGAAAACCCCCGGCGCGATTTTCAACGGCATCATTCACAAGAATGAGAGTTATGACGCCACGCTGTGCAACCCACCGTTCCATGACTCCGCCGACGCGGCAGAGGCGGGGAACGCGCGCAAGCGCCGCAATCTGGGGCTTGCGGCTGATAGCGGGCTTAATTTCGGCGGCCAGCAGCAGGAGCTGTGGTGCGAAGGCGGCGAGGTCGGGTTTATCACGCAGATGATAGCCGAGAGCAAGCCGTTCGCCCGCCAGGTGCTGTGGTTTACCACGCTGGTATCGAAAGGCGATAACCTGCCGCTGCTCTACCGCGCGCTGGAACAGGCGGGCGCGGTGAAGGTTGTTAAAAAAGAGATGGCCCAGGGGCAGAAGCAGAGCCGCTTTATCGCCTGGAGTTTTCTCGATACGGCCCAGCGCGAACGCTGGGCTCAGAACCGCCTGCGGTAATCATACCGTCGGGTTGGCAGGCGGCAGCGCGCCGGATGCCGCGGCTTGTGCTTCGGCGGCCGCCGCGGCATCCGGCATCGGCTGCATGACCTGTACTGTCTGCACTGGCGGGCGAATGCCTGCAGATCGAAGTGCTTTTTCACCATCCCGTCGAGTGCGAAACGCACCGTCCACTGCTTGAGCGGCTGGGTGGTGAAGGTCACGCGGATCGTAAACGCGGTGTTGGTCAGCCCCACGATGCCCACCACATTCGGCTCGCCTATCACCAGCATGCGGATATCTTCCTGCTCCATCAGTTCGTCCACCGCGGCACGCAGGGCGCGATTGGCTTTATCGGTATCTTCAAACCTGTCCACATCATAGTTCGCGACAAACGAGCCGATGCCGCGCACGAAGTTCGCGAAGGTGGTGATCGATGACCACGGAATGATGTGGTACGCGCCGGTATCCTGACGCACGCCCACCGAGCGGATCGACATGCGCTCCACCGTGCCCGTTAACGGCCCAATCGTGACGAGATCGCCGGTATTCATGCCATTTTCAAACTGAATAAAGATGCCGGTAATAATATCTTTCACCAGCGTCTGGGAGCCGAACGACACCGCCAGGCCCAGCGCGCCCGCGCCGGCCAGCAGCGGCGCGATATTCACGCCAATCTCCGAGAGCACAATCATGATGGTAATGGTGCTGATGACCACCGCCAGCGCGTTGCGAAACAGCGTCAGCAGCGTGCGGGTGCGCGCGCTGGGCATCGGGCGGCCGTGAATATCAGAGGCGAGGCGGCTCTCAATGAGGCTCGCCAGCAGCGTCCAGCCGACGGCGGAGAAGAACACAATCAGCGAGATGCGGATTAAAATATCGACGGCTTTTTCGCCGGCGCCCACGGTAAGCCACGTCCAGAAGTCAAACAGCCCCCAGGCGTTGAGCAGCAGCATCACCGTCACGCAGACGGTGAAAAAGCGCGCAAGCTTCAGCGAGACCGACAGCCAGCCGTTGAGGCGTTTTTGCAGCTCCGGGTAGTTGCGCTGCACTGGCGGCGAGAGCGTGATGGTTTTGCTGAGCCAGCGGGTGAATACGCCGCAGATAAACGCCGCGACGCTGACAATGACGAGGGTTTTCAGCGAGGCGCCCATCATCGTTTTCAGGCTGTTGCCCGGATCGAAAAGCGAAAAGAAAAAGAGCACGATGAAATAGGCGCTGGCCAGCCAGTGCCAGACCAGCGCGAACGCGCGGATAAACAGGCTGAAGAAGGCAAGCGAACGGTCCGCCAGGCGCGTCAGCCCGGCGGTGATGGCGCGCTTATTGTGGAAGATAAGATAAAGCGCCCAGGCGGTCATGGTCAGCATGATAATGACATTCGCCAGCGCGCCGATTTGCACGTTGACCTGGGCTGAGATAATCGGCACCGCCACCAGCAGGCCGTAGCCAATCAGGCTGCTGAGCCCGCTTAAGCGCAGGTGCCAGTAGCGTGCGCTCGCATCACTGATAACAAACGGGCGCAGCGACGGAAAGCGCGGGCAGAAAATAAGGCGCAGGATCGCCTTAAAGAATTCAATCAGCGCGAAAGCGTTGAGGAACAAACCCTGCTGGCGGGCGATGGTGCGGCTGCCAGCGTTCATCATCTCAATGGCGAGCTGGCCCACGAACAGCGTCAGCGCCAGCAGCGCGAGATCGATGATAAACGCGAGGATAATCATCAGCGGCAGCTGAACCCAGCTCGCCCGGTTGATGTTTTTGCGCCGCCCCCACTGGCCCATTTTGCGGTACAGCGGAATAGCGCAGGCGCGAACCGCGAAGTAAAAAAGAAAGACCGAGACCGCGAGCAGACTGAAATGGGTCAGCGCGTTGAAAAAGGTTTTCTCGTTGAACACCTTGTGCGGCGCGTTGGTGATATTGCGGTGCAGCTGCGCGAAGCGTCCGGCGAGCTCGCCGCCGTAGTGGCGGGTAACTTCGGTGACGTTCTCCAGCACCGTTTTATCTTCTTCATTATTGACCGGCGGTTTGATGACGGGCGTGGGCTGGTCTGCGGGTGTGGCCGCCGCCTGGCGCAACTGCTCAATCAGCGCTTTGCGGGAGGCCTCGTTTTCCAGCACGTCCGCCAGCGCCGCGTAAGCGGCTTTCTTTTTATCGGCGTCGGGCTCAGCGGGCGGCGTCTCGCTTTTCTGGGTGGTTGAAGCCGCCACGGCCGCGGCGGGCAGGCTGACGGCATTGGCTGAGACGCTAAACAGGCTGACAAGCAGCAGCAAAATCCACGGCACGCTCTCCTCCGGCTGAGAAAGTGACACAAAGAGGTAAGTATAGTGCCGGGATAAGCGAAGCCCGGAAAAGAGGAGTATTCCGCAGTGGCTTTAATGTAACGGTTGGATACAGGGCCTGACGATGAAAGTGGGTGCGCTCACGCTTACCCACCCGACAAAAAACGTAATGCCGATATCTGTAGGGCGGGTAAGCGCAGCGCACCCGCCTTAACGGCGGCACACCTGCCGGACGCCCATAAAAAAACCCTCTCCGGGGAGAGGGTCCATGAAAGCGCAAACCTTACGACACGTGCTGCAGAAACTCCTGCAAGCGCGGGCTTGGCGGGTTTTTGATGAGATCCTGCGGATTCCCGTCCTCGGCGATGCGGCCTTTATCAATAAAGATCAGGCGCGACGCCACTTTTTCGGCAAAGCCGATTTCGTGGGTCACGATCACCATCGTCATGCCTTCCTCAGCCAGATCCTGCATGACTTTCAGCACCTCGTGACGCAGTTCCGGGTCGAGCGCGGAAGTCGGCTCATCGAACAACATCATTTTCGGCTTCACCGCCAGCGCGCGGGCAATCGCCACGCGCTGCTGCTGACCGCCGGAGAGCTCGGACGGATAGTGGTGCGCGCGCTCGGCGAGCCCCACTTTCGCCAGCAGAGATTTCGCCAGCGTTTCTGCTTCGTCCTTGCTGGCGCCGCGCACGCGGGTCGGGCCGAACATCACGTTTTCCAGCGCCGTCAGGTGCGGGAACAGATAGAACTGCTGGAACACCATGCCAGCTTCCTGACGAATCAGGCGCTCGTCCACTTTCGGGTCGTTGACCTTCAGCCCGTCGACGATCAAATCGCCGCTGGTGATCTCTTCCAGCTTATTGATGCAGCGCAGCAGGGTGGATTTCCCGGAGCCGGACGGCCCGATAATCACTACGACTTCGCCCTGCTTCACGTTCAGGTCAATGTTATGCAGCACCTGGGTCGGGCCAAAATGCTTGGAGACGTTTTTAAATTCGATCACAGGATTTTCATCCTTCTTTCAAGAATACGGAGCACGATGTTCAGAACCTGGGTGATTATCAGATAGATAACCCCGACGGCGGTCCAGATTTCCAGCGCGCGGAAGTTGCCGGCGATGATTTCCTGGCCGCTGCGTGTCAGCTCGGCGGCGCCGATGACGATGAACAGCGAGGTATCCTTGATACTGATGATCAGCTGGTTACCGAGCGCCGGCAGCATGCGACGCAGCGCCAGCGGCATGATTACGTGGCGAATCGTTTCGCGACGCGACAGGCCGAGCGCCAGCCCCGCTTCGCTAAAGCCTTTATGGATTGACAGCACCGACCCACGGGTGATTTCCGCAATGTAAGCCCCTGAGTTGATCATGATAGTGATCACGGCGGCGGTGAAGGTATCGATGCGGATATCCGGGAAGGCCATCGGCAGGGCGAAGTAGATATACATCACCTGAACGACAATCGGCGTTCCGCGGATGATTTCGATGAAAACAAGGGCGATGTGGTTTGCGATCCAGCCGCCGTAGCTACGGGCGAGGCCTGCCAGCAGACCGATGACGATACCGCCCGCCAGGCCAAGGATCGAAATCCACAGAGTCATTTTGGCGCCGTCCAGCAGAATGGGAATAGCGGGCCAGATGACGCTCCAGTCAAACTCCATAATGTGTTCCTGTTACTGTTACCGTGGTTCAAAAATAACAGGGGCGAAAGGTCGCCCCTGAGAAGGGTGAGACGCAATAAAAATAATTATTTTGGCTCAGTGCCGAACCATTTTTTGTAGATTTCGTTGTAAGTGCCGTTCTCTTTCAGGTTTTTCAGCGCGCCATTCACTTTATTACGCAGGTCATCGCTGCCTTTCGGGAACGCGATACCATACTGCTGGCCCGCCAGAGACTCGCCTACCGCTTTGAACTGGCCGTTGCCTGCGGTTTTGATGAAGTAGAGAATGTTTGGGGTATCGTGCAGCACGGCATCAGCACGGTTAGTGCCAAGCTCCATGTACGCGTTGTCGATGTTCGGGAACTGGCGCAGATCTTTGGTTTTGATGTTGGCTTTTGCATAGTCCACGGAACCGGTGCCGCTCTTCACTGCCAGGACTTTACCGTCGAGATCTTTCACGCTTTTCACGTCGTTGTTATTCGCTTTCACCATCACCAGCAGGCCGCTTGTGTAGTAACCGTCGGAGAAGTCGATCGCTTTTTTACGTTCATCCGTGATGGTGATGCCGGCCAGCGCCACGTCGACGTTTTTGGTTTGCAGCGCAGGAATAATGCCGCTGAAATCCATCGGTTTTAAGGTGTAATCGAGCTTCAGCTCTTTAGCGATAGCGGCCCACAGGTCGACGTCGAAGCCGACATATTTATCGCCTTGTTTAAATTCGAAGGGAACAAACGCGGTGTCGGTTGCTACAACCAGCTTATCCGCCGCCTGAGAAGAGACCGCAAAGGCCAGAGTCAGGGCTGCCAGGGAAACTTTAAAAACAGACTTCATAGCATTTCCTTTATTTATCCGCGGGGCGATCCCCGATAAGAACGTAGCGCTGCATGAAAAAATCATGCCAGTTTTACAACCCGCTGTTTTGAAAGGCAAGACAAAAGTCCGTTTGCACGATTTGTGCGCTTTTCCCACAGCTCTGCACCACGATGGCGCACCAAAATAGTGCGTTGCGGCGGACAGTCGGGCCAGTCGCCTTTTTAGCCTGAAAAGCGGTGATAAAACAATCTTTCATTAACGATTGTGTGAGAGGATTATTACAAATAGATAACGTTTGCGGCGGGAGCGGGGCAGTCAATGCCCCCTTTTAGTGCAAAGCCCCCTCCGCGGAGGAGAGGGCCTGATAAGTAAAGCGTCTGAAGCGTCAGCGAGTTATTCGATGTTCGATTCGATAAACCACAGGAATTTATCCAGATCGCGGGACGCGGCGGTAAAGATATCCGCCGTGTCTTCATCCTGCGCTTCGCTGATAGCTTTACGGACGTCGTTCGCGACGATAGCGTAACGATCGGCCAGCTCTTTCAGGTGATCCTGAACGCTGTGGATGTCCAGCGGATAGCTTTTCAGCGGGGTCTTGCTGTTGATCACCTGTGTGGTGCCCAGCGCCACGCCGCCCAGCTGCACAGCGCGTTCAGCAATGGTATCCATATGACCGGTCAGCGCGGTACGGAAGCCGTCCAGCATTTCATGCACGCCAATGAAGTTCGCGCCGCGCATGTTCCAGTGTGCCTGTTTGGTAATCAGCGACAAGTCAATGAAATTAACCACCTGGCGGTTCAGCAGCTCGATGGTGGCCTTTTTGTCGCCGTCTGCTACATCATTACGTGTGTAGAGCAGGTCGGAAGCCTTCGTTTTAACCAGTTTAGCGGTACCCATAATTTCATATCCTCTTGATGATTGTGTCCCAGGAAATTACGGAATTAAGTATAGCACCGTGTTTTGAGTTTGCTGGCGAGGCTGTACCTATCAGATAAATAGCGAGGGGGTGCTTGCTATAATTTTTTCTTTATGAACAACATGTTGGCTAATTTTGTAAGTATTTTTATAGTGGCAATAGCAGCGCAGGATTAAAGGCGAAGCGCGCGCGTTAATATTTTAAAAGAGAATGAGTCGCAACGCGGAAATATCTTAAAACTGTCATAAAAAGGATATTCCGACACAGCATAAACCGTGCCGGAAAATAGTTATTCTTTTTAATCAATATCGAGGCTTTTTATCTGCGTTTCACGTCTGAGCGTCAGGGTCGAGCCGACCGAGGCGATAATTATCGACAGCAGCGCCAGCCATTGCACCAGCGTCAGCGTCTCGCCAAGAAAGATCATGCCGGTAAACGCCGCCAGCGCAGGCTCCATACTCATTAGCGTACCGAATGTACGCGTGGGCAGACGCGTGAGCGCCGTCATCTCCAGTGAGTAGGGGAGCGCGGTAGAAAGGATGGCGATCCCAAGCCCGACGGGCAACACTGACCAGTGCCAGAGCGCTTCGCCTGCCGCCACCGCGCCAATGGGCACAAACACCACTGCCGCAATCAGCGACCCGATGGCCACGGTAGCCGGGCCGTGCTCCGCGCCGGCCTTTTGCCCGGCAATAATGTAAATCGCCCAGCAAACGCCCGCGCCTAACGCGCAGGCGGCCCCGAGCGGATCGACATGCGTCACGTCCTGGCCCAGCGGCAGCAAAAACCACAGGCCAAGCACCGCCAGCGCGACCCAGAGAAAATCTACCGGACGGCGCGAGCCGAACAGCGCCACCGCCAGCGGGCCGGTAAACTCCAGCGCGACGGCGATGCCCAGCGGCACGGTGCGAATGGAGAGATAAAACAGGTAGTTCATCGCGCCCAGCGCCAGCCCATACACCAGCAACGGCATCCGCTGACTGCGGGTAAAGCGCAGTCGCCAGGGTTTAAACACCACGGCCAGAATCAGCGTGCCGAGCGCCAGACGCAGCGCGGTGACGCCGGGCGCGCCCACCAGCGGGAACAAGGATTTGGCAAGCGAAGCGCCGCTCTGAATCGACGCCATCGCAACGATGAGCACCACAACGGGCAGCCAGATGGGGGTCTTATGGGGTAACGTCGGCATCCTGCGCACCTGCAAAAGTTAAAGATAAGTAAACGCGATAGCTTACTGTATTTAACTGCATTGTGGTTGAGCAATCATTGATAAACGCGCCGGGATTAACCGTTATCATACTCGCGTTAGCGCAAAAAATGCGCAATCGCGTTTAGGAATAATCCGGATGCGGTATGACCTGGCCTGAGACGATAATGACGGCCGCCCGGTAAAATCCAGCGTTTTGAGCAGGATAGACGCGGGCGGAAACGTTCTGTTACAGGAAAGAGCGCATTAGACAACGCGAACAACAAAGAGTTTCCTGCTGGGTTTTGATATATTTAAATCTTAGGACTTACTTGAAGCACATTTGAGGTGGTTATGAAAAAAATTGCATGTCTTTCAGCACTGGCTTGTGTTCTGGCCGTTTCCGCAGGTTCTGCTGTTGCTGGCACCGCTACCGTTACCGGTGGTTATGCACAGAGCGACGCGCAGGGCGTAATGAACAAAATGAACGGTTTCAACCTGAAATACCGTTATGAGTTCGACGACACCAACCCGCTGGGCGTGATCGGTTCCTTCACCTACACCGAAAAAGATCGCACTGAAGATGGCGTATATGGCAAAAACCAGTACTACGGCATCACTGCTGGTCCGGCTTACCGTCTGAACGACTGGGCAAGCATCTACGGCGTAGTGGGTGTGGGTTACGACAAAGCACAGGCTACCAACGGCGTTGATAAAGCAGACACCAGCGACTACGGCTTCTCCTACGGCGCAGGCCTGCAGTTCAACCCGGTTCAGGACGTCGCTCTGGACTTCTCCTACGAGCAGAGCCGTGTGCGTAACACCGACATCGGCACCTGGATCGCAGGCGTAGGTTACCGCTTCTAATCACTTCGGTGATAAAAAAATCCGCCCACGGGCGGATTTTTTTTATCTGCGCATCGCGTCAGGTTACGTTAACGAGATCGCGCGTCAAACAGATCCGTGCCGAGGTGATCATAGCTCACCTTGTTGAGTTTAAAGTTAGTCACAAAGACCGGCCCCGCCTTTTGCCCGGAAATAAATTTATATTTCGGCGCTATCTCTTTCACTTTGATTCCCGTCCACTGCGCAAAAAAGCTCAGGAAATCATTGGCCGATCGCCGTGCTTTGATAATCCGGTGCGCTTTATCGTCGCTTGAGAGCACCATAAACGGCACCTGGAAATTTTGCTGGAATTTATCGTCATGCGCCAGGTACTGCACCGCTTTGCCGCGCTCTTTAAAGGCCAGGCCGTGGTCAGAAAAATAGACCATCGAGAAGCTCTGCCCGCTGTTTTGCAACTGCTGGTAAAGCTGGCTTAAGAGGTCGTCGGTCTGGCGAATGCTGTAGAGATAGCAGGAGGTCTCTTTCGACTGCACAAACTCCGCATATTTGCCCTGGGTACGGTCGCAGGCCTGCGGGTGCGAGCCCATCAGATGCAGCACGATAAGCTGCGGCTGTGGGCGCTGGGTCGCCAGCACCTGAGCCGTCATCTTCAGCAGCGCTTCATCGCGCGTGTTTTTATCCGCCTCGAAATCGCCGCTTTTTAAAAACTGCACTTCATCGGCGCGCTTCGCGATGCTGGCGATAGCGGTGTCATATTCGCCAATCTGTCCCTGATTGGAGAACCACCAGGTCTGGAAACCCGCGCGGTTGGCGAGCGTGACGAAGTTATCCTGATACTGCGGTTTATTATCGACGACGCGGTTGAGCGTCAGCCCCAGGGATTTCTGCGTCGACCCGCTGGCAGCGATGTAATCGGTAAACAGATAACCGTTAACGCGGCTCGCAAACGGGCTGTTATCCCACTGGCCGCCAAACGCGCCTACCGCGTCGCGACGTACGCTCTCGCCGATGACCACCACATAAGTGTGATACTTCGGCGCGACCGCCAGCACGTTCCAGGAGTCTTTGATTTTAGAGAGCGCCTCCATGCGTTGCTGCTCTTCCAGCACTTCGTGGTTATTCACCACCACGTCTTTGACGAAACGAAACACCGGATAGCCGCTGTCTTTCAGCGCGAATACGCCGCCATAAAGTTGGTTTTGCACCGGCGTGACGAAAAAACTCACCACGCTGACCGCAAGACAGAGGCTGTCAAACGGCTGCCAGCGGGAAGGGCCCTGCGGCGTGCGGCGCACCGCGATAATGCCGAGCGTAAAAATAAACAGCGACACCACATAGCTGTACCACGGGAAAATCGTCAGCAGCTCTGTCGACTCTTCCATGTTGGTGGCGTGCATGGCCAGCAGCGTGTTGAAATTCGGCGCGCCGTAGGTCTGCCCGAAAGGAAAATAGAGCCCGGCCACCAGAGAGCAGAGGGCTAAAAGCCCTTTTTGCGCGCGCGGCGCGGTTTTCCACAGCAGCAGCAGGACGCAGCAAAACGCGACGGCGTACAGCAGGCTGAATTCATAACCCAGAGCGAAATTAATTAATAACGATTGCAGAAAATAGAAGCCAATCCACGGATCGAGAGCGATGCCGCGTGCAGCAAGAGTATTTTTTAGCGTTAGATTCATAGTACGGATTCAACGAAACGCCATGCGCAAACCCTGGCGTCAAAGGTATTCGCCCGCCAGAGTGCTGGACCAGAAGGGAGGGAGATCCGCATTCGGTATCGTCGTAAGAGCAGGGCTGCAAGAAGATAGAGCCGCACGGCAAGAATAGCAACGGGGTGAAACCAACTAGTTTGCGAGAAAGGCTGCAAATTTCGCCAAAAGAGGAGATTAAAGCCAACGTGAGGAGCGCCAGGGCTCAGGATAACGCAGAAAGATGAAGAAAAAATGGCAAACGCCGGGGGGGAAGAGGCAACTTATTTTTGCCCGTTATCGTCCTGCTCCGGCTGGGGTTTCGGATTAAACATATCGCACAGCATATTCAGCAGCCGCAGCCGCACCTGAAAAGGGGAGTGAGTAAACACGGTCAGACACCTCACTAATTCGTTCATAACACACCTCCGCGTCTCACAGCCTGAAAACCTCTCGACTGTTCGCATTACATACAGATATAGCACAGGCTATGTTATATAGCTATGGCTAACGCGTTAATTTTTTGTACTGGCACAGCTGTGGTTTACAATGGCCCGCAGACAGCGTTAACCGTATCGCGCCACTGTAATGAGGAAGTATTAATGAGCCGTCGGGCAGGTAAGCAGAGCAGCATGAAAGTGACGCAGCTGGTCAATGTCGAAGAACATGTTGAGGGGTTTCGCCAGGTGCGTGAAGCCCACCGCCGCGAGCTTATCGACGATTACGTGGAGCTGATTTCCGATCTCATTCGCGAAGTGGGCGAAGCGCGACAGGTCGATATGGCGGCGCGTCTTGGCGTATCGCAGCCGACCGTTGCGAAAATGCTTAAGCGTCTCGCGTCGGTGGGGCTGATTGAGCAGATCCCGTGGCGCGGCGTGTTTCTGACGCCGGAAGGCGAAACGCTGGCGCAGCAGAGCCGCGAGCGGCATCAGATCGTTGAAAATTTCCTGCTGGCGCTGGGCGTGAATCCGGATACCGCGCGCCGCGACGCCGAAGGGATGGAACACCATGTCAGCGAAGAGACGCTTGAGGTCTTTCGCCGTTTCAGTCAGCAAAACGGATTCGAATAATCATGTTACGTCGCCTCGCGCGTCCTTTTCTGCACGACAGGTTTTTCCAGCTTTTACTGATAACCGGCGCGATACTGTGCTTTTTTGTGCCTTTCGCGCCGCGGGCGTGGCCGCAGGCGGTGGACTGGCGCACCATTATTACCCTTGCGGGGCTGATGATGCTGACCAAAGGTGTTGAGCTCAGCGGTTATTTTGACGTTCTGGGCCGCCGTCTGGTGCGGCGCTTTTCGACGGAGCGCAGCCTCGCGCTCTTTCTGGTCTGCGCGGCCGCGCTCCTCTCCACCTTTTTAACTAACGACGTGGCGCTGTTTATCGTGGTGCCGCTGACGCTGACGCTGAAAAAGCTGTGCGCCATTCCGGTTAATCGCCTCATTATTTTTGAAGCGCTGGCGGTGAATGCCGGTTCGCTGCTGACGCCCATCGGCAACCCGCAAAATATTCTGTTATGGGGCCGCTCCGGCCTCGCGTTCGGGACGTTTATTTTGCATATGGCGCCCCTCGCGCTGGCGCTGATGCTAAGCCTGCTGCTGCTCTGCTGGTTTTGCTTCCCGGCGAAGGCGCTGCATTATCAGTCGCACGATAAACAGCACGACTGGCAGCCGCGTCTGGTCTGGAGCTGCCTTGCGTTTTATGTCGTGTTCTTAACCGCGCTGGAGCTAAATGTCGCGCTGTGGGGGCTGGCGCTGGTGGCGGCCGGGTTCCTGCTGGTGGCGCGCCGGGTGCTTATCAGCATTGACTGGAGCCTGCTGCTGGTCTTCGTGGCGATGTTTATCGATGTGCATCTGCTGACTCAACTGCCTGCGCTGACCGCCAGCCTGCATCATGTTTCGCAGTTGCCGCCCGCGGGGCTGTACGCGCTGGGCATCGGCCTGTCGCAGTTTATCAGCAATGTGCCGTCCACCATTTTGCTGCTTAATTACGTACCGCCGACGACGCTGCTCGCCTGGGCGGTCAATATCGGCGGATTTGGGCTGCTGCCCGGCTCGCTGGCGAACCTGATTGCGCTGCGTATGGCGGCCGACCGCCGCATCTGGTGGCGCTTTCATCTCTACTCGCTGCCGCTGCTCGTCTGGTCGGCGCTGGTGGGTTATGCGCTGCTCTGGGGGCTCTTTCTCAGATAATGCTAATTTGTCAGTTTTTCCTGGCAAATGTATAGACTGCTCCTAAGTTTAGTAAACGGTATTTTGTGATGGTGTTAACTTACAGGACTGTTGCTGAACTATGGCGGAAAATCACAATAACAACGCTGACGAAGAGAAACGTCAGGACCCACAAGACGATAACAGCAAAAACGAGGATAACGGCAAGGGCAGCAGGAAAGGCGAGGGAGAAACCCGCAAGCGCCCTGGCAAAAAGCCGCTGATTATCCTCGGCATCGTTGTCATCATTATGGTTATCGGGGCCATCATCTGGTGGTTTATGACCCGCAACCTTGAAACCACCGACGACGCCTTTATCGATGGCGACGCCGTGACCGTCGCCCCGAAAGTGGCGGGTTATGTCACTGAGCTGCGCGTCAAAGATAACCAGCGGGTGAAAAAAGGCGATCTGCTGGTCGTCATCGACCCGCGCGACGCCACCGCGCAGCGCGATCAGGCCCAGGCGCAGCTTTCGCTTGCCGAGTCGCAACTGCACCAGGCGCAGGCGCAACTGGCGCTCGCTAAAGTGCAGTATCCGGCCCAGCGTGACCAGGCGAAAGCTCAGGTGCTGCGCGCGCAGGCGGAGCTTGCCAACGCCCGCGCCGAATATCAGCGCCAGCGCGGCGTTGACCCTCGCGCCACCTCAAAACAAAACATCGACGCCGCCAGCGCGCAGTTGCGCAGCGCCGAAGCGGGGCTTGCCAACGCGCAGGCGCAACTGGACGTCGCCGAACAGGTGCAACTGCAAATCCGTCAGCAGGAAACCAACGTGGAAGCCCGCCAGAGCCAGGTGGCGCAGGCCCGCGCGCAGCTGCAAACGGCCGAGCTGAATCTCTCTTATACCGAAGTGCGCGCGCCGTTCGATGGCTACGTCACTAAGCGTAACGTGCAGAACGGTACGCTGGTGCAGGCAGGCAGCGCGCTCTTTTCGATCGTGTCGCCTGACATCTGGGTGGTGGCGAACTTTAAAGAGTCGCAGCTTGAGCGGATGCGCCCTGGCGATAACGTTGAAATCTCGGTGGACGCGTTTCCCGATCTCGAACTTCAGGGCCATGTTGAGAGCATTCAGCAGGGCAGCGGCTCGCGCTTCTCGGCGTTCCCGGCGGAAAACGCCACCGGCAACTTTGTGAAAATCGTCCAGCGCGTGCCGGTGAAAATCGTTATCGACAAAGGCCTTGAGAACTGGAACCAGCCGCTGCCGCTGGGGCTGTCCGTCGAGCCTGAGGTGACGGTGGAATGAGCGAGCAGGCCCACAGCGGCTGGCGCCCGGCCAGCAACCCCTGGTCCGTCGCGATAGTTGTGACGATCGCGGTGTTTATGGAGATCCTGGACACCACCATCGTCAACGTGGCGCTGCCCCACATCGCCGGGTCGCTGTCGTCGAGCTATTCCGAATCCACGTGGGTCCTGACCTCGTATCTGGTGGCGAACGGCATCGTGCTGCCGCTGTCGGCGTTCTTCAGCCGGCTGTTCGGGCGCAAACAGTTTTTCCTTATTTGCATCGTGATGTTTACCGTCTGCTCGTTCCTGTGCGGCATCGCCACCGAACTCTGGCAAATTATTCTGTTTCGTATTTTGCAGGGCTTTTTCGGCGGCGGCCTCCAGCCGACCCAGCAGTCGGTGCTGCTGGATTACTTTAAGCCGGAAGATCGCGGCAAGGCGTTCGGGCTTTCTTCCATTGCGATTATCGTCGCCCCGGTGCTCGGCCCGACGCTTGGCGGCTGGATAACCGATAACTACTCCTGGCGCTGGGTCTTTTTTATCAATATTCCGGTCGGCATCGTCTGCGTGCTGGCGGTGTATCAGTTGCTGGAAGATCCGCCGTGGGAGAAAAAGTCCGAGGAGAAAATCCCGGTGGACTGGACGGGCATCGGGCTTATCGCGCTGGGGCTCGGCTGCCTTCAGGTGATGCTCGATCGCGGTGAAGACGAAGACTGGTTTGCGTCCGATTTTATCCGCACCTTCGCGGTGCTGACGCTTATCGGGATTGTCGGCGCGATTTACTGGCTTATCTATACCCGCCGTCCGGTGGTGGATCTGCATTGCGTGCGGGATAAAAACTTCGCCGTCTCCAGCGTGCTGATGGCGGGCATGGCATTGATCCTCTACGGCAGCTCGGTGGTTATCCCTCAGCTCGCGCAGCAGGATCTCGGCTATACCGCCACCTGGTCGGGGCTGATACTTTCGCCCGGCGCGGTGCTTATCGTCTTTACCATTCCGATTGTGCTGAAGCTGATGCCGCTGGTGCAGACCCGCTGGATCATCGCGTTCGGCTTTCTCTGTCTTGGCGTGTCATTTTTCTGGTCGCGCAATCTGGTGCCGAACGTCGATTTCGAAACGCTGGTGCTGATGCGCAGCGCGCAGTCTGTCGGGCTTGGCTTCTTATTTGTGCCGCTTACTACGATTGCGTTCGTCACCATTCCGCAGCGGCTGAACGCCGACGCGGCGGCGCTGTTTACGATGTTCCGCAACGTCGCGGGCTCGATAGGAATTTCACTCTCCACCGCCGCGATTACCGAGCGTGCGCAGGTGCAGAGCGCCCATCTGAGCGCGCACATGACGCCTTTTGACGAACAGTTCCAGCAGGCGATACGCAGCGGCGCCGAGGCGGTGCGCAATTTCACCGCGCAGCTTGGCGACCCGACCAGCATCGCCACCGGGCAGCTTTATAAAACCATGATTGCCCAGTCGCGCATCCTCGCGTATGTCGACGTATTCACGATGCTGAGCGTGGTGGCAATCCTGTTGATTCCGTTTTGTTTATTGCTTTCGCCCATCAAGAGCGAAGGCTCCGCAGGAGCACATTAATATGTCCGGGAGAGTGACCTTCCCCTTATCACTGACGGCGCTCGCGCTGCTGCTGGCCGGCTGCGCGGTCGGCCCCGATTACCAGCCGCCTTCGCCCGTCACGCCGGGCGCCTTTGGCGAAACGGCCCGGCAGAACGCGCCGGATGTGGCATCTAAGGCGCGCAACACCGCGCCGGATCCGCGCTGGTGGCGCACCTTTAAATCGCCGCAGCTCGACAGCCTGATTGAACGCGCCATCGCCGGTAACTTATCGCTACAGCAAACCGTGCTGCGTATCGCGGGCGCCCGCGAGCAGATAAATCAGGCGGGCGGCGCTTTTTTCCCGGCGGTCAACGGCAACCTGCGCGCCACGCGCCAGCAGCTTGGGCTGGAAGGCGAGCTGAAATCGCATGATGTCTATGGGCAGCTCAATAATGTCGATCCGCAAATCAGTTCGGCGCTCGGGCCGCTGACGCAGCCCATTAATCTGTACCAGGGCAGCTTTGACGCGCAGTGGGAAATCGATCTGTGGGGCAAAGTGCGCCGTCAGGTAGAGGCCGCAGACGCGCAGCAAAAAGCGGCGATTGAGCAGCGCAACGACGCGCTGGTCTCGCTCGAAGCCGAAGTGGCGCGCGCCTGGCTGCAACTGCGCGGCGCGCAGAGCATTCTCGCTACTATGAATCAACAAATAGCCTCGGCGCAGCAGACGCTGGAGCTGACCGAAAGCCGCCAGCAAAGCGGGTTGTCGCCGCAGCTGGATGTGGAAAACGCCCGCGCCCAGCTCGGCACGCTCCAGGCGCAGCTGCCGCAGTATCAGGCGCAGGAGCGTCAGGCGATGAACGGGCTGGCGGTGCTGCTTGGCAAGCCGCCGGGCGCGCTCGACGCCGAATTGCAGGCCGCGCAGCCGCTACCGGCGTTGCCTGAAATCGTGCCGGTAGGCATTCCGTCGACGCTGGCGCGCCGTCGCCCTGATGTGCGCGAAGCCGAGGCGCGGCTCCATGCCGCCACCGCCCAAATCGGCGTGTCGGTGGCGCAGCTCTTTCCGAGCCTGTCGCTCTCCGGTCAGTTTGGGATGCGTAACAGCGAAACCAACTACCTGACCGACTGGAGCAGCCACTTTTACAGCTTCGGCCCGCAAGTGTCGATTCCCATTTTCCAGGGCGGGCGGCTGGTCTCCAGCGTGAAACTGACCCGCGCGGAGCAGGGCGCGGCGGCCTTACAGTATCGCCAGACGGTGCTGACGGCGTTAAGCGACGTGGAAAATGCGCTGGTAAGCTACCGCACCGACCAACAGCGCGAGGCGGGGCTTGAGAAAACCCTGGACGCGCTGCAAACCTCGTTCGAACTGGCGAGCGACAGCTATCGCAAAGGCATCGCCACGTTCATTGAAGTTCTCGACGCCCAGCGCCAGCTAGCGCAGGCCGAGCAGCAGCGCGCGCAGGCGCGGGTGCAGAGCAGCCTGGATCTCGTGGCGCTCTACAAAGCCCTGGGCGGCGGCTGGGAGCCGTATCAGAACGTTCGCCTGCCGGATTACGACGTCTTTGGCCCCGCGCCGCGCGGCTGAACCTGCGATTTTCCCTGTTTCTCCTTCGCAAAGCGGTGAGTGAAAACTCACCGCTTTTTTCTGCCGTGCGCTGACGCACATTTTTTTTCATCGCCATTCCCGACGGTTTTTTTTTACGAGATTGTTCGCAAATTAATCACCTGCGCGTTGGCACCGAACGGCGGTTAGTTATATGACTAGTCATATTAAAACTATGACTTTACATGAAAGCGACAGGAGAAAAATGATGACTCACACGCTGCCGGACGGTTTTCTGTGGGGTAATTCGGTTTCCAGCATGCAGACGGAAGGCGCCTGGAATGAAGACGGCAAAGGCCCGTCGGTGTATGACATACGCGAGGCGAGCGAATTTGCCTCAGACTGGAAAGTGGCGACCGACAGCTATCACCGCTATGAAGAGGATTTCGACCTGATGGCCGATCTGGGCATGAACTGCTACCGCTTCCAGATAGCCTGGAGCCGCGTCTGCCCGGAGGGCGACGGGGAGTTTAACCCGCAAGGCATCGCCTTTTATGAACGCTTTATCGACGGCCTTCTCGCCCGCGGCATCGCGCCGATGATCTGCCTGTATCACTTCGATATGCCGCTGGCGCTGGCGCAGAAATATAACGGCTTTATGGACCGGCGCGTGATGGACGCTTTTGTACGCTACGGGCAGAAGATGATCGACTGCTTCGGCGGTCGGGTGAAATACTGGCTGACGTTTAACGAGCAAAACATCTATCACATGCCGGAAGCGTTCCGGGTAAGCGGCTATTTGCAGGGCGATAAAACGCTGCGCGAGCTGTATCAAATCCAGCATCACGTGATGATGGCGCACTGTCAGTTGACGCACTACCTGCATCAGCAATTCCCCGGCGCGCTGATGGGCGGCATGCTGGCGCATCAGCTTATCTATCCGGCCACTTGCAAGCCGCGCGATATTTTTTGCGCCCAGCAGTATGACGAATTCCTGAACCAGAATCTGCTGCGCGCTTTCGCAGGCCAGGGCTACAGCCCGTCGGTAATGGCGGTAGTGGCGCGCGAAGGGTTCGACGATATCTTCCGGGCAGGCGATCTGGTGCAACTCGCACAGATGAAAAACGACTTTATGGCCTT
This sequence comes from Cronobacter turicensis z3032, assembly GCA_000027065.2. Taxonomy (NCBI): domain Bacteria; kingdom Pseudomonadati; phylum Pseudomonadota; class Gammaproteobacteria; order Enterobacterales; family Enterobacteriaceae; genus Cronobacter; species Cronobacter turicensis. Next base: position 1,502,998 of record FN543093.2, read on the forward strand.
TAGCTACTACGCCAGCAAAACGCTCGACAGCGACGCCATTCCTGATGACGCGCCGGTGAACGACTGGCTGCGGTATGGCGATAAACCCAACCCGTGGCTGAAGGCCACCGAATGGAACTGGCAGATCGATCCGCTCGGTTTTCGCACCCTGATTACCCGCTATTACAACGACTGGCGGCTGCCGGTCTTTCCGATTGAAAACGGCATCGGCGTTATTGAGCAGTGGGATGGCGTTCACCCGATTGAGGACGACTACCGCATCGCGTATCACCGGGATCATATCAACGCGATGAAAGCGGCGATAACGGAGGACGGCGCGCAGGTCATGGGCTATCTCGGCTGGGGGCTTATCGACATTCTCAGTTCGCAGGGCGATATGCGTAAGCGCTACGGCGTGGTTTACGTCAATCGTGAAAACCATGATCTGAAAGATCTTAAACGTGTTCCCAAAAAGAGCTACGGCTGGCTGAAGCAGGCGATCGCCAGCAACGGCGAGACGCTGTAGCGCGAGCGGGGCGGGCGACGAGAAGAGGCTGAATGATGACGCAAACAACCATAACGCCGAAAATGCAGGCATTTGTTGAGAAATTTGTCGATTACTCCGCGCGTCTGGCGGGGCAGGTGCATCTGCGCTCGCTTCGCGACGCGTTCGCGATGGTGATGCCGGTCTTTATCCTGGCCGGGCTGGCGGTACTGATCAATAACGTGGTGTTTCCGTGGGTGCTGGAGGGCGAGACGCTGGCGCGCTTTAAGATCTGGGGGGAAGCCATCATTAACGGTACGCTGAACATTGCCGCACTGTTGATTGCCCCGATGATCGCCTGGGCGCTGGCGCGCAACCGCAACTTTGGCAACCCCGTTTCCGCCGTGGTTATCGCGCTGTGCAGTTTTATCATCATGATGCCGCTGCGCCTCAACGTGGTGCCGGAAGGCGCGCAGCATGCCGTTAGCGTGACGCAGCTGTTGGCCTTCGCCAATATCGGCTCGACTGGGATTTTTGCGGGCGTGTTGATCGGGCTTATCGCCACTGAGGTGTTTATCCGCATCTCGTCCATCCGCGCGCTGGATATTTCGCTTGGCGAGAATGTGCCGCCTGCGGTAGGCCAGTCGTTTTCCGCCTTGATTCCAACGATTCTCACGCTTTCTGGTTTCGCCATTGTCGCCGCGCTGCTGGCGGGCGTGCTGCATACTGATTTAATTCATCTCATCACCACGCTGATCCAGCAGCCGCTGCGGCTTATCAACACCAGCCTTCCGGGTACGCTTTTTATCTACAGCTTCGGGAATTTCCTTTTCACGCTCGGCATTCATCAGTCGGTGGTCAACAGCGTGGTGCTGGAGCCGTTTTTACTGATCAACACCAACGAGAATATGCTGGCATTCGCCAACGGGCAGCCTATTCCGCACATCATCAATAATATTTTCGTCCCCACCTTCGGCATGATTGGCGGCACCGGCAGCACGCTGTCGCTGCTTATCGCGATTTTCATCTTCGCGCGGCAAAAATCGTCGAAACAGGTTGCCCGGCTCGCGATTTCGCCTGGGCTGTTTAACATCAATGAGCCGGTGATTTTCGGCCTGCCGATTGTGTTTAACCTGCCGCTGATGATCCCGTTCGTGCTGCTGCCTGCCATGGGTATTTTTTTCGCCTGGTGTTGTACGTCGCTGGGGCTGATGTCGCGCTGCGTGGTGATGATCCCCTGGACGACGCCGCCGGTGCTGAGCGCCTGGCTTGCCACCGCAGGCGACTGGCGGGCGGTCGTGGTTCAGTTGATCATCATTGTCTTTGGTGTATTCTTCTACCTGCCTTTTCTCAGGATAGCTGAGCGGGTAGCCATGAAAAACAACGAGATAGCAGACTCCACCCCCCACTCATAACGGAAGCGGCAGATGGCGGCGAAGTACATCGCAATTGCGCGGGAAATCAAAAAACGGATCGTCAGCCAGCAATATCCTGCGAGCGAGCCGCTGCCGGATCAGTTTGCGCTCGCGGAAGAGTTCAACACCAGCCGGATGACCATTCAGCAGGCGATGCGCCAGCTGATTGTCGAGGGGCTGGTGTATACCCGCAAAGGGCTTGGCACCTTCGTGCGGAAAAATTTCCAGCAGATATCCCGCTGGGATCGCCCCGGCAGCGACTATTTCGGCGCCACCCGCACGTGGCAGGGGCTGGGTACGGTCACCAGCGAAATCATTAAATTCGAGCTGCGTTTCCCCGATGAAAAAGAGCAGGCATCGCTGCTCATTGACGCCAGCGCGCCGGTGTATGACTTCGTGCGCCTGCGTCTGGTTAATAACGAGCCAGTGTCGCTGGAGTTCACGCTGATGCCGGTAAACCTGGTGCCGGGGCTTAACAAATCGCATCTCGAAAGCTCGGTATTCGGCTACGTGCAGGAGACGCTGGGGTTGAAACTGATGGGCTCCTGGCGCGTGGTGCGCGCGCTTAAGCCTGGGGAGGCGGATAAGCGTTATTTACAGTGCGACCTCACCGACCCGGTGCTGGAAGTGGAGCAGGTGGTTTACCTGGATGACGGTACGCCGCTTGAATACGCCCGCTGCCATTACCGCTACGATCACGGCGGCATTATCATGGTGAATCACGGCTAGGCGCGGCAGCGCGTATAAAAAACCCCGCGGGCAGCGATGCGCGCGGGGTTTTTTTATCGCCTTGCGGCAGATTAATTCAGACGGACCGGCATGCCGGAACGGTTCTGCACCGCCTGTTCAACGACGTTCTGATCGACATCGCTCTGGCTGGTGACGGTGGTCACCGCTTTGGTGAGCATGATCGGCACCAGTTCGTTGTTGTTGATCTGATCTTCGCTGGTGGAGAGCGGGTTATGCACCTCGATGTAGCGGCTGCCATCCGGCTCGGTGGTCGCTTTCACCGGCTCGTTGACAAACTGCACGCGGGTGCCGACCGGCACGTTCTCGAACAGGAATTTAATGTCTTCGTTACGCAGACGCACGCAGCCGTGGCTGACGCGCAGGCCGATACCGAAGTTGGCGTTGGTGCCGTGGATAGCGTAGAGACGGCCGATATAGAGCGCGTAGAGGCCCATCGGGTTATCCGGGCCAGCCGGTACGACCGGCGGCAGCGGTTCGCCTGCGGCCGCGTATTCCGCGTGCATCTTGGCGGTCGGCGTCCAGGTCGGGTTCGCGCGCTTGCGCTCGACTTTCGTCACCCAGTTGATCGGGGTGTCTTTACCGAGCTGGCCGATACCGATCGGCAGCACGATAACCGTGTTGGTGCCTTGCGGATAGTAATACAGACGCATTTCGGCGCTGTTAATCACAATGCCTTCATGCGGCGTATCCGGCAGGATCAACTGCTGAGGAATGTTCAGAATGGTGCCGCCTTTCGGCAGATACGGGTCGACGCCCGGGTTGGCTTCCAGCATGTTGGAAAGCCCCATCTGATACTGTGCGGCGAAATCTTCCAGCGGCAGATTATTGCCGTCAGGGATCGTCACCACCTGGTTTTCACCCACCAGACGGCTACCGTCGGTCGGCAGAGGATAAGTCACCGCAGAGGCGGAGTTACAAAACCCGACGACTGCGAAGGCTGCCACTAAAAGCGTGCGTAATTTCATCTTCATGTTATGCAAATATCGTTGCCGGACCGGCCGTTAGAGTGAACGAAAGAATACAGGGAGCGCATTATATGTGCATTCTCCGTGGCAGGGAATTGAGATGTGTGCTTATTCACATTTTTTTCCCATTCCTGAGTCAGTGTAGTCAGCCCATTGACGGGGGAAATAAATTCGGAGTTATGGCATAATGCGTTGTTTATCACACATCTTACCCAGGAATTACGCGTGTTAGTTACCAGCAACGTCACCATGCAGTTCGGCAGTAAGCCGCTGTTTGAAAACATTTCCGTCAAGTTTGGCGGCGGCAACCGTTACGGTCTGATTGGCGCCAACGGGAGCGGCAAGTCCACTTTCATGAAGATCCTCGGCGGCGATTTACAGCCGAGCGCGGGCAACGTCTCGCTCGACCCTAACGAACGCATCGGTAAGCTGCGCCAGGATCAGTTCGCGTTTGAACAATACACCGTGCTGGACACCGTGATCATGGGCCACGGCGAGCTGTGGGAAGTGAAGCAGGAACGCGATCGCATCTATGCGTTGCCGGAGATGAGCGAAGAAGACGGCTATAAAGTGGCCGATCTCGAAGTGAAATATGGCGAAATGGACGGCTACAGCGCAGAGTCCCGCGCCGGTGAGTTGCTGCTGGGCGTCGGCATTCCGCTGGAGCAGCACTACGGCCCGATGAGCGAAGTCGCTCCTGGCTGGAAGCTGCGTGTCCTGCTGGCGCAGGCGCTGTTCTCGAACCCGGACATCCTGCTGCTCGATGAACCGACGAACAACCTGGACATCGATACCATTCGCTGGCTGGAACAGACGCTCAACGATCGCGACAGCACCATGATCATCATCTCGCATGACCGTCACTTCCTGAACATGGTCTGCACCCACATGGCCGATCTCGACTACGGCGAGCTGCGCGTCTATCCGGGCAACTACGACGAGTACATGACCGCGGCCACCCAGGCGCGCGAACGTCTGCTGGCTGACAACGCCAAGAAAAAGGCCCAGATTGCCGACCTGCAATCCTTCGTCAGCCGCTTTAGCGCCAACGCCTCGAAATCCCGTCAGGCGACCTCCCGCGCCCGCCAGATTGATAAAATCAAACTGGAAGAGGTGAAAGCCTCCAGCCGTCAGAACCCATTTATCCGCTTCGAGCAGGATAAAAAGCTGTTCCGCAATGCGCTGGAAGTGGAAGCGATGACGAAAGGCTTCGATAACGGCCCGCTGTTTAAAAACGTCAGCCTGTTGCTGGAAGTGGGCGAAAAGCTGGCGATTCTGGGCGCCAACGGCGTGGGTAAATCCACCATGCTGAAAACGCTGGTCGGCGAACTGCAACCGGACCACGGCACCGTGAAATGGTCTGAGAATGCGCAGATTGGCTACTACGCGCAGGATCACGAATATGAATTCGCCAACGATCTGACCGTGTTCGAATGGATGAGCCAGTGGAAACAGGAAGGCGACGACGAGCAGGCGGTTCGCAGCATTCTCGGCCGTCTGCTGTTCAGCCAGGACGATATTAAAAAGCCTGCCAAAGTGCTGTCCGGTGGTGAAAAGGGCCGCATGCTGTTCGGCAAGCTGATGATGGAAAAACCGAACGTTCTGGTGATGGACGAACCCACCAACCACCTGGATATGGAATCGATCGAATCACTGAACGCCGCGCTGGAGATGTACCAGGGCACGCTGATTTTCGTTTCCCACGACCGTGAGTTCGTCAGTTCTCTCGCGACCCGCGTGATTGAAATCACTCCGGAGCGCGTGGTGGATTTCTCCGGCGGTTACGAAGATTATCTGCGCAGCAAAGGCATCGAATAATTACTCGCCTTGCGAAAATAAAAACGGGGAGTCATCTGACTCCCCTTTTTTTATGGACTGGCGTTAAACCGCCTGGGGCGATTAATAGTCGTGTAGATCGTAATACCCTTCAATGCGGCCATGATTCACAAAGCGATCGGTGAAAATCTCATTATCGTCGCTGGAGATTTTAGCGCCTTTATGGTTAGTCACCCGATGGGAACGTAGCGTTATCGTATCGTAAGAATAGAGCGAGCCATCGTTATCCAGTGTATTCACCGCCTCGATTGACAGACCGTCACGGCCATTAATATAACCCCCGTTTTCATTGACGAATGATTTCGCCGCATAAATCGTGATGTCATCGCCGGTCGAAATGCTGCCTTTATTGGAGAAGGTGCTGCTGTTAAGCGTAATCGCGCCGGTGCCTTTGATGGTGCCGTCATTGGAGAAATTGTCGGCGGCGTTGATGGTAATATCGCCCCCTCTCGATTCTACAGCGCCGTGGTTATTCACATAGAAATCCTTATCCGCGTTTACGGTGATGTTCCCGGTTGCTGAAATCGTCCCGTTGCCCACATCAAACGTATCGCCCTGTAAATAAACCGTGTTGCCTTTCAGCGTTCCCTTATCATTATTAAAATAACCGCTGCTCATGCTGATGGTATTACCGGCGATGGTGCCACCGCCATCACACATGTCCGCACTGTTATCGATGGTGTCGGCGACAATATCCAGCTGCCTGGCGCTGAAAATCGCGCCTGCCGTATTGGTTAAGGTTTTGGTATCGACTGTCACATTGCCGACAGCCCCCAGCACGCCTTGCTCGTTATCGAGACTGTGGGAGGCATAGGCATCCAGCGCGTCTTGCGCGTAGATTTTGCCCCGGTTGCGAATATCATGGGTTTGCAGAGCCATATCGCCCGCACTGCTGATGAGCCCGTCTTTTTCATTCTCCAGCGTGTCGCTGGATATCGTCAGCGTGTTTTGCGCCTGTATTTCATTCTGGTTAGTAATCTTATGCGCGGCGACAGACAGCGTATCGGCGCTGATTTCGCCCCGGTTGCTGAGTTTATCGGCGCTGATCGTCATCACGCCGCCGCCGGTCAGGCGACTGCCGTTATCGATATCGCCTGCGCTCACGCTGATATCCTCGCGGGCAATAATTCCCTGACCGTTATTATCCAGCGTCCCGCCGTGGGTATTTATGTTGATATTTTCGGCCGTTATTAACCCGTTAGTGTTGTTATCGAGCTTGCTGCTGGCGATGGCTAAATCGCGCTCGGCCTGCAGGGTGCCATGATCGTTATCGACAGCATGCTGGTTGGTGTCGATAAGCAAGTCTTTATTAGCAGAAATAATATTATTGTTTTCCAGCTCGCCATCCAGCGTGATAGAAATGCTTTCCGCGGCCGTAGAAATAATGCCGTTATTGCGCACGCCGACGCCATCTTCTGTACCAATAAGCTCAATCTTATTCGCATACATCCCGCCGAGACTGGACACATCCAGCGCCAGAGAAGGCTGAGGGCTGAATTTTGCCGGCTTAATTTCCCGCGCGTCCAGCGTCTTATAATTCACTTTGTTGCTGCCGGTGACGATCCGCAAATCGCGCGCCGTGAGCTGAGCATTCACGACTACGGAGCGGGAGATAATATCGGTGTAGTCCGTCGCATGGTCGTCCATGCCTTTACCGGTAATTACGATTTTGCCGTCCGTGACGTTAAAGCCGCTGACTTTACCGCCTGTCATGTCAACGCTGCCGGTGACCAGCGTCGAGCGACTGGTATTGATGAAACCACAGCCGTCACAGGTGATGCCCGAAGGGTTAGCGATGATAACCGCAGCCTGCTGGCCCGCCACTTCCACCATGCCGTTTAACTGGCTCGGGTTAGAAGAGGCCACTTCGTTTAAAATCACGCTGGCGCTGCCGCCTGACATATTCGCGTTGCCGTTGACATTGCCGGCAAGCGTTGTGTTACTGCTGCCTGCGCCATTATTCAGCACCACGCCTGCGCTGTTCACGTCGAACTGTTTGTAGTAGTTATGCGAAACGCCGCCGTTTGATGGCGCGCTGACGTCAACCACCGTCGCGCCGTTGCCCGCCACATTAACCGTGGTGGTGGGGGATTTTTGCTGATCGACAACAATCGCGGCGTGAGCCTGCGACACCAGCCCAAGCGCAATCCAGGTACTGAAGCAAAGGGCGCTGATACGATAGCGCGGCGACGACACTGACATTTTCATAAATAATCCTTCATTTAGCAGAAAATAAAATAGCCTGCCGCCTTTATTGCAGGCAGACCGTTCTTTTCTCATCAAGAGAAATCCTGAGGGCAATAGCGATACGGCGCGTTATTTATCTGGCGCAACTCTCTGACGAAATATGAACGTTACAGGTGGGCATCGCGCCACGCTCCTTGTGTGGTTATTACGCATCCCTGCAAAGAATAATGTTAAGGAATGCTAATTATCTTTCCATTGAAAACCATGCGGGTCGTAGTAGCGATAAACGGCCTTATGTTCCAGAAAAAGCTCTAAAAAAAGCACTGGCAGCGACGGTAACAAACCGGATTTCTCAAGTCAGATGGTTAATAACGATGGATTAGCGATGGTTAAGTGTTTTTACTTATCAATCAATACGAAACACTATGATATTTTTGGTGTGAATTATTCGCACTGGCTTTTTTATAGCTAATGCTTTGATTAACATGAAAATAATAAGAGGCGTAATGCTAACGCGAACCCAGCCAGAAAGTGCGATTCCGGATGATATATAATGCTAAATAATCACTGATACCAATGATAAAAATATAATGTGACGTAATAACACACTTTTTCTCCGTCATTATTTGCCTGAATAATTATGCAGCAAAAATAGATTTATTATTTGACGTGTAATCATGGAATTGTTCAGATAAAAAAAACGCCGCGGCAGGATGGCGGCGGCGTAGTGATTGCAGCGTATTTGTTCCGGCGTTAACGCTCCCAGCGCTGCCCCGGCTTGCCGTTAATATACAACGTGCGGTGCTCATCGGCAGGGAGCGTAACGTCAATGGCATCCCATGCCGGACGGTAATCGCCAGTCACAGAGAACGTCAGATAAATGGCGTCGGCGGTGCATTGCATCTGCCAGTTCACCCACAGGGCGTTACCCTCACGATACCCCCAGGTTTCACCGTCATCTTCAAACAGCAGGCCTGCGGTATCGCCGTGGCCCGGCACCGGGAAAAGCCTCAGCTCGCGCGTGTCGTCGCGCTGCGCATCGACATGGCGCAGTCGCGCGCTGAGCGGCAGGCCGCTGCCTGCGCGCACCAGCAACGGCAGGCGCTCAAGCGGCGCATCCAGCGTCACCTGCTGACCGCCCGCATACCAGCGTCCCGTGTGGAAATCGTACCAGCCGTGGTCATTCGCGGGCAGCCAGAGCGTGCGGGTACGCGCGCCGGGCTCCACCACGCTTGCCACCAGCAGATCGCGGCCCAGCATAAACTCGTCGCACGCCTGGAAGGTCTGCGCGTCATGTTCGTGGTCGAGGAACGTCGGGCGCAGCATCGGCTCATCATCGTCATGCGCCTGCCACAGCAGCGTGTAAAGGTAAGGCAGCAGACGGTAGCGCAGTTCGATGGCGCTGCGGATCGCGGGCGTCACCGCCGGGTACATCCACGGCTCGTTAACGGTCTGATCGTCATTCCACGAGTGAATGGTAAAGCGCGGATGCATCACGCCGTTCTGCACCCAGCGCACGAACAGCTCCGCGTCTGGTTTGTCGCCGGAGAAACCGCCGACGTCGTGACCGACGTTATACAGCCCCGACAGGCTCATACCCAGCCCCATGCGAATGTTGTAGCGCAGCGTCTGCCAGCTGGTGCGGTTATCGCCGCTCCAGGTCTGGACGTAGCGCTGCATCCCCGCGCAGCCGGAGCGCGAAATCAGGTACGGGCGTTTCTGTGGCGCGAAGGTCTGCTGGGCCTCCATTGAAGCGCGCATCATCAGGAGCGGCATCACCGGGCGGATATGTTTAATCGCCACCGGCTCGCCGAAGCCGTGGCAGCGCGCTTCGCCGTCCCAGACCTCATATTCGTTATTGTCGTTCCAGGTGGAATCGATGCCCATCTCAAGCAGCTGCGTGGTGACGCCGTTCTGCCACCAGGCGATGGTCGCCGGGTTGGTGAAATCAAGGTGCGAGCCTTCGTCATCCCAGAAGCTGGAGCGCTCCGGCGCGTCGGTTTCGGAATCGCGGATAAACAGCCCCTGCTGCGCCACTTCCGTATAGCGCGGGTGATCCTGCAACAGGCAGGGCTTGATATTCGCGGCGAGCTTCAGCCCGGCGTCATGAAACGCCGCGCTCATCGCTTTCGGCTGCGGCACTTTGTCGTAGTTCCAGTTAAAGACGTAGCGCTTATTATTGATGGAGGTATAACCCGACGAGAGCTGGAAGGAGTCGCACGGGATAGCCTGCTCCTCGCACAGGCGAATAAAGTGCATCAGCTGATTCTGCGCATCCGGCGCGTCGGTGTAATGCATCGTTGAACCGCTGTAGCCGAGGCTCCATTTCGGGCCGAACAGGGTTTTCCCGGTCAGGCGGACAAACGCTTTGGTGACATCCAGCACGCGCGGGCCGACGAACAGGTAGTAATCGATATCGCCCGCTTCGGCCTGCCAGCGGCGGTAGGGCAGGTGATAGTTGTCGATTTCATTACCGAGATCGAGCCAGCAGCTGCTCAGGTTGTCGTAAAACAGCCCGAAGCTGACCTGCTCGCGGCGGGTAATGGTAAACGGGATATGTTTATACAGCGGATCGGTGCTGGCGGCGTTATAGCCCATCGCGTCAAGGTTACGCATCTCGAAGCGGCGGCCGGTGCGCTCCAGGTCGCCCGCTTTTTCGCCCAGCCCGTAATACCGGTCGTCTTTCTGGCGGCGCTGATAGTGCGCCACGCCGTCGCCATGCGCGTTCATCAGGTAGGCGCTGGTGGGGCGGTCGCTGGTGAGAAACTGCCAGTGGCCGTCATCGTCGCGGTAATGCCACTCCAGCCACAGCGGCTGATGCACCGTTACGCGCAGGCGTTCACTGCTGATGACCAGGCGCTCCGGCGTTTCGTCGAGCGTAAAGCCCGGCAGGCTGAAGCCGTCGAGACTGTCGCGCGAGCGGCCTTCCCATGGCGTGTCGTCGCCTGGCGCGATGCTCCACGTGCGGTTGAGCGCATACGCGCCGCGGCGTTTCACCGCCACGCGGAACAGGCCCGGCTCCAGCACCCACAGACAGAGCGTATGGGCGTCATCGACGGTCAGCTCGACACGATGGTCGTCGGCGTGGGTGAATCTCCAGTGTTTGAGGGTTTTCATTCGCATCTCCCTATGAAGCGCGCTTGTTGCGGCGCTCGGCAATAAAGGCAACCAGGAACACGGCGCCAATCAGGTCAAAGAACCCCATGGCGACAAACAGCGGGTTAAAGCCGATTTTGTCGGCAGTTACCCCGATAATCAGTGAGAACAGGAAGCTGGCAATCCAGGCGCAGGAGCCGCGCATTCCGTTAACGGTGGCCATCTGGCCGCGATCGAACGATTCCACCACCAGCGCGCTCAGCATGCAGGAAATAATCTGATGCCCGAAGCCGCCGATGGAGATAAGAACGATGGTGATGTACGGGTCGCGCGTCAGGGTGACAATCGCCAGCGACACCATGAGGAACGCGCCGGTCACGGAGCTTGCCACCACCGAGTTGATCTGCGTGCAGCCGAACACGCGTACATAAAGCTTCGTGAGATAGCCGCTCGCCACCGAGCCTAAATCGGCAGCCAGGAACGGCAGCCAGGCGAACATGGCTATCTGCTTCAGATCCATGCCGTGCTCTTTGGCGAGGTACAGCGGCACCCAGAAGCTCATCACCGCCCAGGCGGGCTCGGCCATAAAAGCCGGAATGGCGATGCCGTAAAAACGTTTGTTCTTTGAAACGGTTTTCAGCGCGGTAAAGAAGGGCAGGCGTACCGGCGGCGGCTCGTTATCCTGGCGAATGAACGCGAGTTCTTCCTGGCTCAGGCGCGGGTGGTTTTCCGGGTTGTAGTAAAAGAGCCACCACAGCACGACCCAGACCAGCGCCAGCACGCCGGTAAACAGAAACGCGCCCTGCCAGCCGAAGGAGATATGCGCGAAGTAAATAATCGGCGGCGCCAGCATCGCGCCGATGGAGAACCCGACGCCCGCCCAGCCTGCGGCGACCGGACGCTCTTTTTTCGGGAACCATTCGCCAAGCGTTTTGGCGTTGGCAGGCGTCGCCGCCGCTTCCGCCGCGCCCATAAAGAAGCGCAGGATCGCCAGATGCAGCCAGCTACCGGCCCCGGCATGGAGAATACACATCAGCGCCCACAGCGAGGCGCAAATCAGAAAGCCGATTTTTAAACCAATGACATCGATCAGCCAGCCGCACAGCGGCTGAAACAGGGTATAGGCGAGCTGAAACGCGCCCACGATGTAGGAGTACTGTTCGGTGGTGATGCCCAGGCTCTCTTTCAGCTCGGGCGCAAGAATGCCCAGAGAGTTACGGGTGATGTAGTTGACGGTCACGCCCATCAAAAACAGCACCAGCACCCACCAGCGCAGATGACGGATGGCGCGGCGGGTACGGGTTTTCACCGCGCCGACATCCTGATTAATGCTCTGACTCATTTATTCTTCTCCACGGTTAGCCTGACGGGTATAACAACTCGCATTCCGGACGCTCCGAAAACCACAGCAGAGACCGCTATTTATTTGAATTAACATCATTTTTTGTAGGGGTGTCATACGCGTTTTAGATAAAAGCTGTACGACAACCTGAGAGTAGAGCAGCAGCTGGAATGGTAGTAGCCTCTTTTATGCAAGGATTTTCATAAAAGACCCTGACTGTGTTAAAAGAAGCCTTATGGGAAGGGATATATCGTAAAAAATACATGTGAAAAATTTTTCATTTCACAACCGGAGATGGATCACAAAATGAGTAAAAAGCTCCAGGTCGCCCGGATCGCCGAACAAACCGGTCTTTCGCTCAGCACCGTTTCCCGCGTGCTGGCGGGCAAAGCCAATACCAGCGAAAAAGCGCGCCGCAGAGTGCGGGAGTGCGCGAAAGCGCTGGGCGTGCTGGAGGATATGGCGGCAGGCAGGCTGCTGCTCAACAGTCTGGTGGTGTTCGCGCCGCGCCGCGCGTTTGATGAGCGGTCCGACATCTTTTATTACCGCGTGATCCAGAGTATTAACAAAGCGCTGGAGCCCCATGAAGTGCGGCTGCGCTACTGCGCGCTGGAGGAGAACGACGCGGACGCCAACCTGTTTCTCGCCCGCATGAACGATCCCCAGACCGAGGCGGCGCTCCTGCTCGGCATCGACGATCCGCACATTCACGATCTGGCGTGTGATGTGGGCAAGCCGTGCGTGCTCATCAACTGCCGCGATCGCAAAATGCGCCTGCCTGCGGTCGCGCCGGATCACCGGGCGATTGGCGAGAACGCGGCGCGCTATCTCTTTGAGATGGGCCACCGCGAGGTGATGAACGTGCTGTGTCTGCGGCGATATACGATGGAGCTGCGTCTGGCGGGCATCCGCGACGCCTGGGAGGCCCAAAACCTGGCGTTTGACGAGAAAAGACACTTGCTGACGGCGCCTGATTTCAGCGCCAGGGGCAGCGAGGCGCTGGTCACGCGGTTTCTGGAGGAGACGCCTGCGGCGCTGTTGCCTGGCGCGCTGCTGGTGGGCGGCGATTTTATGGCGGCGGGCGCGGTGAAAGCATTACAAAACGCCGGACTGCGGGTGCCGCAGGAGATGTCCGTGATGAGCATCGACGCCTTTAACCTGGCGGCCATTGAAGATGTGCCGCTGACGGCGGTGCATGTACCGCGCGACGCGCTGGGCGAAGAGGCGGTGTTTATGCTGCAACAGCGGCTCATTCGCCCGCAGGCCGCGGTCGGCACGCTGCTGCTGAATGGCACGCTGGACGTGCGCGAATCGGTGCGCCGCGTCAGGCCGGGGCGTGGGAGCGCCAGCGTGCAGCGCGACGGCCTGTACGATTAACGCCCGTCGCCGCAGACCTCGCAGTGCGGGTTGCACGCCAGTTTCATTTCGCGAAACTGCGTGCGCAGCGCGTCATACATCACCAGCTTTCCGGCGCACGGTTCGCCATAGCGCGCCAGCACTTTGATGGCTTCCATCGCCTGCAACGATCCAATAACGCCCACCAGCGGCGCCATCACGCCCGCTTCCACGCAGGTCAGCGCGTTGTCGCCAAACAGGCGGCTCAGGCAACGGTAGCACGGCTCGCCAGGCTGCCACGTAAAGACGCTGATCTGGCCCTCCATGCGGATAGCCGCGCCGGAGACCAGCGGCACTTTATGATGAAAACAGAGCGCGTTGAGCTGATTGCGCGTCGCCACGTTATCGGTGCAGTCGAGCACCAGATCGTGGCGGGCGATAAGTTCCGCGAGCGCCGCGTCATCCAGCTGCGCGTTGACGGCGTCGATAACGCAGTGCGGGTTAATGGCGCTGAGCGCCTCACGCGCGGATTCCACCTTCGGCTGGCCGATGGTGGCGTCGCGATGCAGCACCTGGCGCTGGAGATTGGAAAGCGCCACCGTGTCGAAATCGAGCAGCGTCAGCCTGCCGGTGCCCGCCGCCGCTAAATAAGGCGCGGCGGCGCAGCCAAGACCGCCGAGTCCCACCACCAGCACACGCGCGGCTTTCAGCCGCTCCTGGCCGTCAAAATCGAAATCCCGCAGGATGATTTGCCGGTTATAGCGCAGCATCTCGGCATCGCTTAACGCCTCGGTCATCTCAGCCTCCGAACAGGTGGTTAAACAGCTCGACCTCAACCCATTCGCCCGGCTCGACGTTGCCGCGCTCGCGCTCCAGCACGATAAAGCAGTTGCCCTGGCTAAAGGAGCTGAAAATATGCGAGCCCTGATGGCCGGTGCTCACGACTTCCGGCAGGCCGTCCGCGCCGGTGCGCAGTACGCCGCGCTGGAAATCGAGCCGTCCGGGCGATTTTTTCAGCCGTGTCGCCGCACGCACGCGCAGGCGCGGCGTGGCGACATCCTGCTGACCGCTCAGTCTCGCAATCAGCGGGCGCACCAGCTGATAGAACGTGACGGCCGCGGAAACCGGGTTGCCCGGCAGCCCGCAGAACCAGCTGTTGGCGAGGCGGCCAAAGGCGAACGGTTTGCCAGGCTTGATGGCGAGTTTCCAGAAGCCGATTTCGCCAAGCTCCTCCAGCAGCGTTTTGGTGTAGTCCGCTTCGCCGACGGAAACGCCGCCGGAGCTCAGCACCAGATCGGCCTCGCGGTCTGCTTCCAGGAATGCGGCGCGCAGGGCGTCCGGGTCGTCGCGGATAATGCCGAGGTTAACCACGTCGCAGCCGAGCGCTTCAAGCATCAGGTGCACCGCGAGACGGTTGGTGTCATAAATCTGGCCTTCCGCCAGCGGCTGGCCGGGGAGCTGGAGTTCATCGCCGGTGGAGAAAATCGCGACCCGCGGCTTGCGCACTACCTCGACTTCGGGAATGCCGAGCGAGGCGAGCAGCGGCAGTTCGGCGGCGCTCAGTTTCTGGCCTGCCTCCATCACCACCGCGCCCTGACGAATATCTTCGCCGCGACGGCGGATGTGCTGGCCCGCGCGCACGTCGGCGGTAAAGCGCACGCCCGCGTCGCTGGTCTGCGCCTCTTCCTGCATGATGACGGCCTCTGAACCCGGCGGCACCGGCGCGCCGGTCATGATGCGGATAACCGTGCCCGCGGGCCACTCGCCGCTAAACGGCTGGCCCGCGAACGCTTTACCCGCCACCGGCAGCCACTCGCCGGACGCGACATCGGCCAGGCGCACGGCGTAGCCATCCATCGCGGCGTTATCAAAGCCCGGCACATCCAGCGGCGAGGTGACCGCGCGTGCGGTCACCCGGCCCAGGCTTTTCAGCAGCGGCAGCGTTTGCGTCTCACTCAGGGGAACGATGCGGGAAAGCATCTCCTCAAGGGCGGTTTCCAGGGACATCAGTCCGGCGGTCGGTTCCATGTTTCACTCCAGCGCGACAATCACAAAACGCCTATTATGACAGAAAGGGCGGCAGGGATGCATGTTTCGCCCTCAGCCGCGCCCGGCGGGCTTTACATCACATTTACCTCTTTCTATATTCAAAATTCGTCTGAAAGCGCGGCAACAATAATGATATTTATAGAAAAAACGCAGCCGCCCAGGAATAATTTTGCTAAATGCTTACGCGCCGAATCATCACCAGCGAGGAACCGCAGTGCCAAAAGTTGAAGTGTTGCCTGAAGAACAGGTGTTGTCGGTTTCCGGCCTGAGCGTCCGTTTTAAAAATGAAGACGACTCCACCGACGCGGTGCGCCAGCTTTCATTTAACCTGAAACGCGGCGAAACGCTGGCGATTGTCGGGGAATCCGGCTCGGGGAAATCGGTCACGGCGCTGTCGCTGATGCGCCTGATTGAACAGGCGGGCGGCGAGATGGAGAGCGGCCCGCTGCTGCTGCGCCGTCGCAATGAGCAGGTGATTGATCTGCGCGCGTTCAGCCAGAAACAGATGCGCGACGTACGCGGCGCCGACATGGCGATGATTTTTCAGGAGCCGATGACCTCGCTAAACCCGGTCTTTCCGGTGGGCGAGCAGATAGCCGAGTCGATTCGTCTGCATCAGGGCTTCGGGCGCGAAAAAGCCATGCGCGAGGCCAAACGGATGCTCGATTTAGTGCGCATCCCGGAGTCCGAAGCGATGCTGGCGCGCTTTCCTCATCAGCTTTCCGGCGGGATGCGCCAGCGCGTGATGATTGCGATGGCGCTCTCGTGCCGCCCTGCGGTGCTGATCGCCGACGAGCCGACCACGGCGCTGGACGTCACCATTCAGGCGCAGATCCTGCAACTTATCCGCGTATTGCAGCAGGAGATGTCGATGGGCGTGATTTTTATCACCCACGACATGGGCGTGGTCGCCAATATGGCCGACCGGGTGCTGGTGATGTATCAGGGCGAGGCCGTGGAAACCGGCAGCGTCGAGGAGATTTTCCGCCGCCCGGCGCACCCCTATACCCGTTCCCTGCTGGCCGCCGTGCCGCGCCTGGGCGCGATGAACGGCACCGATCTGCCGCGTAAATTCCCGCTTAACCACGCGCCGCGTTGTGACATGGACCCGCCCGACGCCGAGCAGGATACGGTGGTGCCGGACAGCGAGCCTATTCTCCAGGTGCGCGATCTCGTGACGCGTTTTCCTGTGCGCAGCGGCATCTTTAACCGTGTGAAGCGCGAAGTCCACGCGGTAGAGAAAGTGAGTTTTGATCTGTGGCCCGGCGAGACGCTGTCGCTGGTGGGCGAATCGGGTTGCGGTAAGTCGACTACCGGGCGCTCGCTGTTGCGCCTTGTGGAGACGCAGGGCGGCTCGATTACCTTTGGCGGCAAGCGCATTGATACGCTCTCCGACAGCGCGATGCAGGCGGTGCGCCGCGATATGCAGTTTATCTTTCAGGACCCTTACGCCTCGCTCGACCCGCGCCTGACGGTCGGTTATTCCATTATGGAGCCGCTGCTGGTGCACCGGTTGCTCGACGGCGAGGCGGCGCGCAAGCGCGTGGCGTGGCTGCTGGAGCGCGTGGGGCTGAAGCCCGAGCACGCCTGGCGTTACCCGCATGAGTTTTCCGGCGGCCAGCGTCAGCGTATCTGTATTGCGCGCGCGCTGGCGCTCAACCCGAAAGTGGTGATCGCCGATGAGTCGGTCTCCGCGCTTGATGTCTCTATCCGCGCGCAAATCATTAACCTGCTGCTTGATTTGCAGCGCGATTTTGGCATTTCGTTTCTGTTTATTTCACACGATATGGCGGTGGTGGAGCGTATCAGCCACCGCGTGGCGGTGATGTATCTCGGACAGATTGTTGAGATAGGTCCGCGCCGCGCGGTGTTTGAAAACCCACAACACCCCTACACCCGCAAGCTGATGGCGGCGGTGCCGGTGGCCGATCCTGGTCATCCGCGTCGTCAGCCCGTGCTGCTTTCTGATGAGATCCCGAGCGCCACGCGCCCGAAAGGCGACGCGCCGTTTGTCGCGCCGCTGGTGCAGGTGGGGCAGGGACATTATGTGGCGCGCCACCCCGTAGGGGCGACGGACCACCATTTTTAATTTTCAGGTACGGCTTTCAGGAGAAGACTATGACACAACACATCGCACGCCGCTGGCTGGCCGCGGCAGGGCTGGCGTCTGCGCTGGCCGCCGCGCCCGCCTTTGCGCAGAAAGAGATTGTCGTGGCCGTGGGCTCAAGCTTCACCACGCTCGATCCTTATGACGCTAACGACACGCTCTCCCAGCAGGTTGCCAAATCGTTCTATCAGGGGCTGTTTGGCCTTGATAAATCAATGAAAGTACAGAACGTGCTGGCGCAGAGCTACAGCGTGTCGGACGACGGGCTGGTCTACACCGTAAAACTTCGCAGCGGCGTAAAATTTCAGGACGGCACCGATTTCAACGCTGCGGCGGTAAAGGTGAACCTCGATCGCGCCAGCAACCCGGATAACCACCTGAAGCGTTATAACCTGTATAAGAACATCGCCAGCACCGAGGCGGTGGATCCGACGACGGTCAAAATCACCCTCAAACAGCCATTCTCGGCGTTTATTAATATTCTGGCCCACCCGGCGACCGCGATGATTTCCCCGGCGGCGCTGGAGAAATATGGCAATGAGATAGGCTTCCATCCGGTCGGCACCGGGCCGTATGAGCTGGTAACGTGGAACCCGACCGATTTTGTGAAGGTGAAGAAAAATGCCCACTACTGGCAGCCGGGGCTGCCGAAGCTTGACGCCATCACCTGGCGTCCGGTGGTGGATAACAATACGCGCGCCTCGATGCTGCAAACCGGCGAAGCGCAGTTCGCGTTCCCGATCCCTTACGAACAGGCGGCGCTGCTTGAGAAAAACAGCAAGCTGGATCTGGTGGCAACGCCTTCAATCATGCAGCGTTATATCAGCATGAACGTGACCCAGAAGCCGTTCGATAACCCGAAAGTGCGCGAGGCGATTAACTACGCCATTAACCGTCAGGCGCTGGTGAAGGTGGCATTCGCGGGCTATGCGACGCCCGCCACCGGCGTGGTGCCGCCGACGATTGAGTTCGCGCAGCAGTATCAGCCGTGGCCATACAACCCGGCCAAAGCGCGCGAGTTGTTAAAAGAGGCGGGCTACCCGAACGGCTTTAGCACCACGCTCTGGTCATCGCATAACCACAGTACGGCCCAGAAGGTGTTGCAGTTTACGCAGCAGCAGCTGGCGCAGGTGGGGATTAAAGCGAAAGTCACGGCGATGGACGCGGGCCAGCGCGCCTCGGAAGTGGAAGGCAAAGGACAGAAAGAGAGCGGCGTGCGGATGTTCTACACCGGCTGGTCAGCCTCAACCGGCGAGGCCGACTGGGCGCTTTCGCCGCTTTTCGCCTCGCAAAACTGGCCGCCGACGCTGTTTAACACGGCGTTTTACAGCAACCCGTCGGTGGATAAAGACCTCGCCGATGCGCTGAAAACCACCGATAAGTCCCGTAAAGCCGCGCTGTATAAAGCCGCGCAGGATACGCTGTGGAAAGAGTCGCCCTGGGTGCCGCTGGTGGTAGAGAAGCTGGTGTCGGCGCACAGCAAATCGCTGACCGGGTTTTACATGATGCCGGATACAGGCTTTAGTTTTGAGGACGCGGATATCAAGTAAGCGTTGCAGGAAGGTGGGTGCGCCTACGCTTACCCACCCTACATTTATGCACCCAACCGCTGTAGGGCGGGTAAGCAAAGCGCACCCGCCGAGCCAGGGTCGGCAATGGAAACCGTAGGGCGGGTAGGCAAAGCGCACCCGCCGGCGGCAGACCGGCACGTACTCATAACAGAAGAAGAGATCATGAAGGAATACAGGGTTTCGCATGTTTAGCTACATCATAAAACGCCTGCTGGGGCTCATCCCGACGCTGCTCATCGTGGCGGTACTGGTGTTTTTGTTTGTTCATCTGCTGCCGGGCGATCCGGCGCGCCTGGTCGCCGGGCCGGAGGCGGATTCGCAGGTCATTGAACTGGTGCGCCATCAGCTCGGGCTCGATCAGCCGCTCTGGCAGCAGTTCTGGCACTACATCAGCAACGTGGTGCGGGGCGATTTCGGCACCTCGCTGGTGTCGCGTCGTCCGGTATCGGAAGAGATAGCCAGCCGCTTTATGCCGACCTTCTGGCTGACGCTTGCCAGCATGAGCTGGGCGATGATCTTCGGGCTCGCCGCCGGGATTGTCGCGGCGGTGTGGCGCAACCGCTGGCCAGACCGCCTGAGCATGACGCTCGCGGTCTCCGGCATTTCATTCCCCGCGTTCGCCCTCGGTATGCTGCTGATGCATATCTTCTCGGTGCAGCTCGGCTGGTTGCCCACCGTGGGCGCCGACAGCTGGCGGCACTATATTCTGCCGTCGCTGACGCTGGGCGCCGCCGTGGCGGCCGTCATGGCGCGCTTTACCCGCGCCTCGTTCGTCGATGTGCTGAGCGAAGATTACATGCGCACCGCCCGCGCCAAAGGCGTGAGCGAAAAGTGGGTTATCCTGAAACATGGCCTGCGCAACGCCATGATCCCGGTCGTCACCATGATGGGGCTACAGTTCGGCTTTCTGCTGGGCGGCTCTATCGTGGTGGAGAAAGTTTTTAACTGGCCGGGGCTGGGGCGTCTGCTGGTGGATTCAGTGGAGATGCGCGACTACCCGGTTATTCAGGCCGAAGTGCTGCTGTTCTCGCTGGAATTTATTCTTATCAACTTAGTGGTGGATGTGCTCTACGCCGCCATTAACCCGGCTATCAGGTACAAGTAAGGATGCGACTTTTCAACTGGCGCCGACAGGCGCTTATCAACGGCATGCCCACCGTCCGGCCATCGACGACGCGCACGCCGTGGCATGAATTCTGGCATCGCCTCAAACGCCAGCCGGTGGCGCTGGTAGCGGGCGGCTTCGTGCTGCTGCTGATAGCGCTGGCGCTGTTCGCGCCGTGGATCGCGCCGTTCGACGCGGAAAACTATTTCGATTACGACCGCCTCAATGAAGGGCCGTCGATGGTGCACTGGTTTGGCGTCGATTCGCTGGGGCGCGATATTTTCAGCCGGGTGATCGTCGGCGCGCGGATTTCGCTCGCCGCCGGGGTGTTTGCGGTACTGACGGGGGCGCTGATCGGCACCGTGCTGGGTCTGCTGGCGGGCTTTTACGAAGGCTGGTGGGACCGGGTGATTATGCGCATCTGCGACGTGCTGTTCGCCTTTCCGGGTATTTTGCTCGCCATTGCCGTGGTGGCGGTGATGGGCAGCGGCATGGCGAATGTCATTATCGCCGTGGCGATCTTCAGTATCCCGGCCTTCGCCCGCCTGGTGCGCGGCAATACGCTGGTGCTGAAGCACCAGACGTTTATCGAATCGGCGCGCAGCATAGGCGCGTCGGATGCGACCATTCTGTTTCGCCATATCCTGCCGGGGACGGTGTCGTCGATTGTGGTCTATTTCACCATGCGCATCGGCACGTCGATTATCTCCGCCGCCAGCCTGTCGTTTCTTGGCCTGGGCGCGCAGCCGCCGACGCCGGAGTGGGGCGCGATGTTAAACGAGGCCCGCGCGGATATGGTGATGGCCCCGCACGTGGCGATTTTCCCGAGCCTTGCGATTTTCCTGACGGTGCTGGCGTTTAACCTGTTGGGCGACGGGTTGCGCGACGCGCTGGATCCGAAGATTAAAGGGTAGGGCGGGAAGTGGTGGGTGCGCACGCTTACCCGCCGTTGCAACACAACGCCGTCCGGCACCCGCAATAAAAAAGGCTGCCATCGGCAGCCTTTTCACGTCGCGCAGAAACCTTAGACCAGGCTTCCCCACAGGTCATATTCGTCGGCATTTTCCACCTTCACGCGCACCACGTCGCCCGGCTTCAGTGTGGTTTCCCCGTTCAGGTAGACTGCGCCGTCGATTTCCGGGGCGTCCGCCATGCTGCGGCCAATCGCGCCTTCGTCGTCCACTTCATCAATGATGACCAGGATCTCGCGGCCCACTTTTTCCTGCAAACGCTCGGCGGAAATCTGCTGCTGCAACGCCATAAAGCGGTTCCAGCGCTCTTCTTTCACCTCTTCCGGCACCTGATCCGCCAGATCGTTGGCGGTCGCGCCTTCGACCGGGCTGTACTTAAAGCAGCCCACGCGATCCAGACGCGCCTCTTTCAGGAAATCCAGCAGCATCTGGAAATCTTCTTCGGTTTCGCCAGGGAAGCCGACGATAAACGTCGAGCGCAGAGTCAGCTCCGGGCAGATCTCGCGCCACTGCTTAATGCGCGCCAGCTGGCGGTCCACCGAGCCGGGACGCTTCATCAGCTTCAGGATACGCGGGCTGGCGTGCTGCAACGGAATATCCAGATACGGCAGGATTTTGCCTTCGGCCATCAGCGGGATCACATCGTCCACGTGCGGGTACGGGTAGACGTAGTGCAGACGCACCCAGACGCCCAGCTTCGCGAGCTGTTCGCACAGGCTTACCATGCTGGTTTTGACCGGGGAACCGTTCCAGAAACCGGTGCGGTGTTTCACATCCACGCCGTAAGCGGAAGTGTCCTGCGAAATCACCAGCAGCTCTTTGACGCCCGCTTCCACCAGACGTTTGGCCTCGGCCAGCACGTCGCCAATCGGGCGGCTGTCGAGATCGCCGCGCATCGACGGGATAATGCAGAAGGTGCAGCGATGGTTGCAGCCTTCGGAAATTTTCAGGTAGGCGTAGTGGCGCGGCGTCAGCTTCACGCCCTGTTCCGGCACCAGGCTCAGGAACGGGTTGTGCTTCGGCTTCGGCACATAATGATGAACATGTTGCAGCACCTGTTCGTAACTGTGCGGCCCGGTTATCTCCAGCACTTTCGGGTGCACTTCGCGGATCTGATCTTCTTTCGCGCCGAGACAGCCAGTGACAATCACCTTGCCGTTTTCATTCAGCGCCTCGCCGATCGCCTCCAGCGACTCCTGCACCGCGCTGTCGATAAACCCGCAGGTGTTGACGATAACCATATCGGCGTCGTCATAGCGTGGCACCACGTCATAACCTTCGGTGCGAAGCTCTGTCAGGATGCGCTCAGAGTCCACCAGGTTTTTTGGGCAGCCCAGCGAAACGAAGCCGATCTTTGGCTGCTGCATTACATTGCTCATAGGTCAAAAATTCATCATTTATGGAGTTATCAGGGCGGGGATTTTACAGAGGTTGGTGGGAAATTTGTACTGCTATCTTATGCTGCCGCCTTGTTAAAGATTTTGTAAAAGTCAGCCCGGCTCTCTGGCGGCTGGCTACCCTTAATCGGGACTGCCATAAGGAGAACCGCCATGCCGCTACGCTCGCCCCAATTACTCGCTCTGCTGCTCGTTGTGAGCGCCTCCGCGGCGGCGCTGCCCGCAAAGGTGGATGTGCTTGCCGATAATCTCGAAAACCCGTGGTCGCTGGCGTTTTTGCCCGATAACCAGGGCATGCTGATAACGCTTCGCGGCGGCGAACTGAAACGCTGGCAGCCAGGCAAAGGGCTTTCCGCGGCTATCTCTGGCGTGCCGACGGTCTGGCATCAGGGGCAGGGCGGTCTGCTGGACGTGGTGCTGGCGCCCGATTTTAACGAGAGCCGCCGCGTCTGGTTGAGCTATGCCGAAGCTGGCAGCGATGGCAAAGCGGGCACCGCGGTGGGCTACGGGCGGCTCAGCGACGATATGCAGCGGCTGGAGAATTTTAAGGTCGTGTTCCGCCAGCAGCCGAAGCTCTCGGTCGGCAATCATTTCGGCGGACGTATGGCGTTTGACGGTAAAGGGCATCTGTTTATCGCGCTTGGCGAGAATAACCAGCGCCCGACGGCGCAGGATCGCGATAAGCTCCAGGGCAAGGTGGTGCGCCTGACGGAGAACGGCGACGTGCCGAAGGATAATCCGTTTGTCGGCAAACAGGGCGTGCGCCCGGAGATCTGGTCTTACGGCATTCGCAACCCGCAGGGGCTGGCGCTCAACCCGTGGAGCCAGACGATATGGCTTAACGAGCACGGCCCGAAAGGCGGCGATGAAATTAATATTCCCGAAGCGGGTAAAAATTACGGCTGGCCGCTTGCCACCTGGGGCATCAATTACAGCGGCGAGCCAATCCCGGAGGCCAAAGGCGGTGAAGCGCCGGGCACCGAACAGCCGCTGTTCTACTGGAAAGTCTCGCCTGCAGTGAGCGGCATGGCGTTCTATAACGCCGATACATTTCCCCAATGGAAAAATAAGCTGTTTATCGGCGCGCTCAAAGAACAGAACCTAATCCAGCTGTCGGTGAACGGCAACAAGGTGACGGAAGATGGCCGACTGCTGGAGAAAGAGCACCAGCGCATTCGCGATGTGCGCGTCGGGCCGGACGGGTTCCTGTATGTGCTGACCGACGAATCCGACGGCCAGCTGCTGAAAGTCAGCCCGGCGTCGTGATTAGCTCACCGGGATCATGACGATATGGCGAAACGCCGGGCGCTCGGTGAGCTGCTGATACCAGCGCGCCAGGTGCGGACGCGGCATCCACTCGATGCCGACGTTAAAGAGATTATAGATGTGCGGGGCAGGCGCCATATCGGCGATGCCGAACGCGTTGCCGGAGAGCCACGGCGTTTTCGCCAGTTCGGCATCAAGAATACCGAACAGCGCGTCGCACTGCTTTTTGCTCTCTTCAATCAGTACCGGGTCGCGCTGCTCGGGCGGCGTGCGCACCAGGCTGAAGACCACGCCGCGGTGCGGGGCGGGCAGCGTGCTGATAGCCCAGTCCATCCACTTTTCACCGCGGGCGCGCTCAACCGGGCTTTCCTGCCACAGGCGGCCCTGGCCATACTGCGCCGCCAGATAACGCACAATGGTGTTCGATTCCCACAGCACCAGCCCGGTTTCATCGTCGCGCAGGCACGGCACCAGGCCGTTCGGGTTCATCGCCAGGTAATCGGCATCATGGTTGACGCCATATTTACCGCCCGCCGGAATGCGGTTATACGGCAGCTCCAGCTCTTCCAGACACCACAGCACCTTCTTCACGTTAGTGGAATTCTCTCGACCCCATACGGTTATCATGACTTGCTCCTTTGCAGATGAACGATGCCGCGGCGACGACTGCGCGCCACGAATAATCGCCATGGTGGAATAAACCCCGCGCTTTCGCAACTGCCTGAAAATGCCGCCCCGGTTTGTGACCGGAAAGTGAAACTTTAAAAACTTTACCCCCGTGCTGTTTCATTGAGGGCGTTTGTGCGTTATTACTCACCTTTTCACCGATACGGTTGATTTGTAGTAGTTTCTGGAATGGATATTCAGGTGGCTCTTATGACCTCATTCTCACGCTCCGGCGCTCGTCGCGTGCTGGCTCTCTCAGGCGCGTTTCTTTTAATGTCTCTCTCCACCGCGCATGCGGCCGACCCGATTGCGCCCGTCGCGCCGGACGTCGATGCCCGCGCCTGGATCCTGATGGACTATCACAGCGGCAAAGTGCTGGCGGAAGGCAACGCGGATGAAAAACTCGATCCGGCGAGCCTCACCAAACTGATGACCAGCTATGTGGTCGGTCAGGCGCTTAAAGCGGGTAAAATTCATCTCGATGATAAAGTGACCGTCGGCAAAGACGCCTGGGCGACCGGCAACCCGGCGCTGCGCGGCTCGTCGCTGATGTTTTTAAAACCCGGCGATCAGGTGTCTGTGGCCGATCTCAACAAAGGCGTGATTATTCAGTCCGGCAATGACGCCAGCATCGCCATCGCCGATTATGTGGCGGGCAGCCAGGACGCGTTTGTCGGCCTGATGAACGGCTACGCCAAACGCCTTGGGTTGACCAGTACGACCTTTAAAACCGTCCACGGCCTCGATGCGCCTGGGCAGTTCAGCACCGCGCGCGATATGGCGCTGCTCGGCAAGGCGCTGATCCACGACGTGCCGGATGAGTACGCCATTCATAAAGAGAAAGAGTTTACGTTCAACAAAATCCGCCAGCCGAACCGCAACCGTCTGTTGTGGAGCAGCAGCATGAACGTCGACGGAATGAAAACCGGCACCACGGCGGGCGCAGGCTATAACCTCGTGGCCTCGGCGACGCAGGGCGATATGCGCCTGATCTCCGTCGTGCTGGGCGCGAAAACCGACGGCATTCGTTTTCGCGAATCGGAAAAGCTGCTGACCTGGGGCTTCCGCTTCTTTGAAACCGTCACGCCGATCAAACCGGATGCCGCGTTCGTCAATCAGCGTGTGTGGTTTGGCGACAGCAGCGAAGTGAAACTCGGCGCGGGCGAGGCGGGCTCGGTGACGATCCCGAAAGGCCAGCTGAAAAACCTGAAAGCCACGTATACGCTCACGTCGCCGCAGCTTACCGCGCCGCTGAAGCAGGGGCAGGTGGTCGGCACCATTGATTTCCAGCTGAACGGCAAGAATATCGAGCAGCGCCCGCTGGTGGTGATGGAGGCGGTAAATGAAGGCGGCTTCTTTAGCCGGATGTGGGATTTCGTGCTGATGAAATTCCATCAGTGGTTCGGGAGCTGGTTCTCGTAACCGTGCGCTCCCGGTTCGCGGGAGCGTTTACCACATGACGCTGACGTTTGCCGCCTGCGCCCAGGCGATAAACGCGTCGCCGGGCATGCGGTCGGTGGCGATAGTATCGAACGCCTCAAGCGGCCCCATGCAGGCGGGCCGCACCTGACCAAACTTACTGTGATCGGCCACGATCACGTGACGCTGGGCCATCTCCAGCGCCCAGTGTTTTACCGGCAATTCGTCGAGATTAAAACAGGTCGCGCCATACTGCGGATGTACGCCCGCCGCCGAAAAAAACGCGATGTCGGGGCAGAGATTGCGCAGCGTCTCCTGGAAATTGAGCGGTTTGAAAATGGCGTTGCTGGCGTGGAATTCGCCGCCGCAAAGAATAACGCGGCAGTGCGGTTTCTCCTGGAGCGCCAGAAAGGTGTTAAGCGAATAGCAGATGCCGGTAAAGGGCAGGGCGTCGTCCAGCGCGTCGATGATCCATGGCGTGGTGGTGCCGCAGTCGAAAAATAGCGTCTGGTGCGGGCGGGCGAGCGACGCCGCGAGCGCGGCCGCGTGGCGCTTCTCTTCCACCAGCCGGGTTTGCTCGTCGCTCAGCAGATAGCGGCTCACCGCCACCCCGCGCGGCTCCAGCACAATGTAACCGCCAAGCAGCGTGACCGGCGCGTCATTGCCCTGAAGATCGCGGCGAATGGTCATCTCAGAGACGCCCAGCAGCGCCGCCGCCTCTTTAAGATGCATTTTATCCTGTCGCTTTAGCGCCTGTAGCAATTGCGCCAGCCGCTCGTCACGCCGCGTTTCCATAATCCCTCTTGCTCAACCCGGCGCCACGCCCTTCGCGCGGCGCCTGAAAAGTCGTGCAATCTTACCTGTCGGCCTGCGGTTAGTCACGCACCCAGCCTTTACGGATGGGCAGCGCAAAACAGAAACGATAGAGCTGGCGCAGCGTGCGGTAGAGCGGTTCGCCGAGCGGCGTCCAGAGGATCTGCGCGCTCAGGCAGGCGAGCATCGCCACCAGCAAGCCGCCCGCCATATCCAGCGGCCAGTGGACGCCCAGATAGACGCGCGACCAGGCGATCGCGCAGGCCACCGCCATTAACAGCGCGCCCGACCAGAGGCGGTGCCAGAAGAGAAACGCCAGCGCGAAGGTGAAAATCACGGTGCCGTGATCGCTTGGGTAGGAGTCGTCCGGCGCGTGCGGCAGGAACTGATGGCCGAGGCCCACCACAAACGGGCGCGGATGCGGAAACAGATGGCCCGCAAGCCAGGAGACGGCAAGACTAATGAGCAGCGCCAGCGCGAACTTCACGACCAGCCTGCGCTCGCCGGGACGCCAGAGCCAGAGCACCGCCGGCAGCAGCGGCACAATCGAGATAAGATCGCGGGCGATAAACGTCGCCAGCGCGATAAGCCAGCCCGGCGACGCGGGCGTCGCGTTAATGTGCAAAAACAGAAATTGATTCAACGCTTCCATCATAGGGTTGCGGGTTCCTTATTCATCAATGTGGTGGTCACGCCCCACGTCACCACCTGCGTGAGCCACACCCACCAGCCTGCCCACAGGTTATGGGTGAAGAAATGCGCGCCGCGCATCACCTGGCCGAAGCCCATCGCGAGCCCCAGTACAATGCCCGCCGCCAGCGCCAGCCGGGCGTATCCCGGATGTTCGCGTTTAAGACCGAACCAGAGGCCCATCATCATAAAACCGCTGGAGGCATGGCCGCCGGGGAAACAGCGGCCAGGACCGCTGCCGTCGGGCACCGCGTCAAAGAGCGGATAAGAGAGCGCCTTTCCGCCATACTCTACGAGATCCCACGGACAGCTGTGATGGCTGATGGCCTTCAGGATGCCGACCACGGCGGCCCCTAGGCCCATCAGCACCGCCACCATCATCCAGCGCGGATGGCGACGAATCACGCCATACAGCAGGCTCCCGACGGCGACCGCGATCGCGCAATATTTGGCGAGCCGGTGGTTGAGCAGATCAAGCCAGTGGTTGTCCTGCCAGGGAAAATCTCCTGCGGCGGCGTCAAACCACATCTGCGTCAGCCAGCGGTCCAGCGTTTCCGTGCGTGAAAGCCAGGTGAACAGCACGCCCAGCGCCGTTAACAGCGCGAGCTGACCAACATAAAAGCGCAGAGGCAAGGAATAAAGGGAGATTGTCTTATTTATCCGGGGCCTGGCGGGCCAGAAAAGCGGAGTTAAAGTACGCATAGCGGCGCCATCGGGAAGAGGAAAACCGCCAGCATAAAGAGGCTAACTTAAGAAAACCTTAAACAACCGGGCGAAAGGCGCGCCACGCCCCGGTTGTCGCACACAATTCACTATCGCGCGGCGCGGCAATTCATTACACTTTGCGCGATTTTATAGATGGATGACTCATGCAAACTCACGCAAACCGAACCGGACGTCTCGGACGCCAGGCGCTGCTGTTCCCGCTCTGCCTGGTGCTCTACGAATTCTCGACTTATATCGGCAACGACATGATCCAGCCGGGCATGCTCGCGGTCGTCGAACAGTATCAGGCGGGCGTCGAATGGGTGCCCACCTCCATGACCGCTTATCTCGCGGGCGGCATGTTTTTACAGTGGCTGCTCGGCCCGCTGTCTGACCGTATCGGCAGACGCCCCGTGATGCTGGCGGGCGTGGTGTGGTTTATCGTCACCTGCCTCGCCACGCTGCTGGCCCAGACCATTGAACAGTTCACCGTGCTGCGCTTTTTGCAGGGTATCAGCCTGTGCTTTATCGGCGCGGTAGGGTATGCCGCGATTCAGGAGTCGTTTGAGGAGGCGGTGTGCATCAAAATCACCGCGCTGATGGCGAACGTGGCGCTGATAGCGCCGCTGCTCGGGCCGCTGGTGGGCGCCGCCTGGGTGCACGCCGCGCCCTGGGAGATGATGTTTGTGCTGTTCGCGGCGCTGGCGGCTATCTCTTTCGTTGGCCTGTGGCGCGCCATGCCGGAGACGGCCACGCGGCTTGGCGAGACGCTGTCGCTGCGCGAGCTGGGCCGCGACTATAAAGCGGTGCTGAAGAACCTGCGGTTTGTGTCCGGGGCGCTGGCAATAGGTTTCGTCAGCCTGCCGCTGCTGGCGTGGATAGCGCAGTCGCCGGTGATTATTATCAGCGGCGAGCAGATGAGCACCTATGAGTATGGCCTGTTGCAGGTGCCAATTTTCGGCGCGCTGATTATCGGCAACCTGGTGCTGGCGAAACTCACCGCGCGGCGCGCCGTGCGTTCGCTGATTGTGATGGGCGGCTGGCCGATTGTGACCGGGCTGGCGCTGGCGGCGCTCGCGACGGTTATCTCATCCCATAGCTATCTCTGGATGACGGCGGGCTTAAGTATTTACGCCTTTGGCATCGGCATTGCCAACGCGGGCCTGGTGCGCCTGACGCTCTTTGCCAGCGATATCAGCAAAGGCACCGTCTCCGCGGCGATGGGCATGTTGCAGATGACCATCTTCACGGTGGGCATTGAGGTCAGCAAGCACGCCTGGATTGGCGGCGGCAACGCGCTGTTTAACCTGTTTAACTTCGCGAGCGGGCTGCTGTGGCTGGGCCTGATGGTGATTTTCCTGAAGGACAAAACCGTCGGCACCCGCCCGGAAGGCTAACGCGTTAGGCGACGGCCCGTCCGGGCCGTCGCCTCAGGCGAATGGCGCATCGCCGTTCAGCACCTTGTCGATAATCTCCAGCACGCCATCCCGATTGTTGGCGGGCGCACGGTAACGCGCCACCTTGTGGATCGCCTCCGGCGCGTTGTCCATCGCAAACCCAAACCCGGCATGACGCAGCATCTCGACGTCATTGCCGCCGTCGCCAAACGCCACGACCTCGCTGTCCGCAATGCCCCAGCGCTGTTGCAGCATCTGAATGCCGTTCGCCTTGTGAAGGCCAGGGATGATGAGATCGATAGAGCCGTGACCGCTGGAGACCGGCACCACGATGCCTTCAAACACCTCGGTCAGCTCGTCCATTCGTTTCAGCAACTGGATATCCGGCAGGTTGAGCGCGAACTTAAAGAAAATGTCGTTGATACCGTGCAAGTCGTCGACAAAGGCCAGGCGGTGGTAGTAGCGCGACGCCATCTCTTTGAAGCGTTCGTCGTAGCGGTTAAGCGTGTAGCCGCTGTTTTTCCCGCAGGCGATAATTTCCAGATTGTCCAGCGTCATCAGGTGGTCGATGACGTGACGATACTCTTCATCGCTCAACTCGCCGTTAAACACATCTTCGCCTTCGCACACCACCCACGCGCCGTTTTCCGCCACGAAGGCTATCTCATCGGCTATCTCCGGAAAGAACGACGTCAGCTGGTAGTACTGGTTGCCGCTCGCCACGACAAAACGGATGCCGCGCGCTTTCAGGGCGGCGTACTGCTTAAGAAAACGCTCGCGGTGATAGGTCTTGTCATCGCGTAAAAACGTGCCGTCCATATCCACGGCGATTAACTTAACTGTCATAAACGCTCCTTAAGGATTTACCAGGCCAGACACGGTAAAAGTGCGGATAATGGCCTGTTAACATAAGCTCTGGTTATTAAAAGGATTTTCACTTAATTCAAATTTAGACCTAAAGCTAAATTGCCCCGGGGCCGATAGTAGCCTTGTTAACGACTCTCCGACGTGCGAAACGGCAACCCTATGGCGACTATCTTCAACAACCTGATGTCCGGCAATGTCCTGACGCAGCAGAAAAAAACGGCCGCTAGCTTAAGCCAGTCCATCGAGCGGCTCTCCTCCGGCATGCGCATTAACGGCGCGAAAGATGACGCTGCCGGGCAGGCTATTGCCAACCGTATGTCCGCCACGCTCAGGGCGAATGATGTGGCCTCGCGCAGCATGAACGACGGGATCAGCCTCTCGCAGACGGCGGAAGGCGCGCTTTCCGAAGTAACCGATCTGCTGACGCGCGCCAAAGAGCTGGCTGTTCAGGCGGCGACCGGCACACTGGATTCGAGCGATCGTGCGGCGATTTCCGCCGAATACAGCGAGATAAGAGAGCAGATTGACGCCATTTCCACAGGGACGACGATTTTCGGCAAATATCCGCTGGCGCCCGCGGCATCCCCACCGCCGCCCGCGCCGCAGCTCGGTAATATTCCGTCTATCAACCAGCGCTTTCCGGTGCCTGGTCAGCAATACACCTTTTCGTCCGGACTGGTGCCGCTGGCTTACATTCCGGCAGGCGCGACCAACATTACGCTCACGATTAACTCGGGCTGGATGGATGACGATATCCAGCTGTTCAGCCGTGATGGCAGCCATCTTGTCGGCACGCCGGTGAACGGCCCCACCCGCGATTTCACCTGGACCAATAACGGGGTGAACAGTACCGCGACGGCGAACACCAAAATCATTTCTACCGATAATGGCTTTCTGCCGGGGGCCAGCTACAGCGACGCGAACCTGACGCAGGGGCCCGCCACGTACAATGTTAGCGGCGGCGCGGTGAAGCAGTACAACGGCATGACCATCACCTACAGCGGCGACGGCGATCGCTATGAGACGCCCGCGACGGGCTGGGCCAACAACGGGACGGTGTCGCCGGGAAACTATCTGGAACGGCTCTCGATCGACAAGGTGACGGAAGATGTGATCATCATGGTGGTCGGCAACGGCTCGTTTTATGGCGATATGACCTGGAGTAAGCTGCCGAAGCCCACCGATCCGCCGGATAACGGGCCGGTCAGCACCGATACCGACATCGTCATGAGCGCGGACTACGGCGAGGCGGTGGAGTATAAAACGATCCCCGGCACGCCCTCGGACACCAAAACGCTCGGCCTTGACGTTACGCGGCTCGATAACCAGCAGAGCGCGTCGCAGGCCATAGACGCCATCGATCACGCGCTGGATACCGTGAGCGCGTACCGCGGCACCTACGGGAGCCTCGTGAATACGTTCGATTCGGCGAAGGCGGGGCTGGCGCAGAAGACCGTCGCCACGACCGCCGCGCGCAGCCGCATCGAGGATGCGGATTTCGCGCAGGAAGCCAGCAACCTCAGCCGGTCGCAGATCCTGCAACAGGCCGGTAACGCCGTGCTGGCGCAGGCGAACCAGCAGGCGGAGAGCGTGCTCTCGCTGCTTAAATAACGTCACGCGCCTGCCCGGACGCTGACGCCACAGGCGTAGCGGGTTTCGCCACCGCGCGAGCCACCATGGCCGCCAGCACCACCAGCGACAACACCACCAGCATTGCGCTGCGCAATCCGTAATGTTCCCCCAGGAAGCCGAGCAGCGGCGGGCCCACCAGGAAGGCGATATAGCCTGCCGTCGCCACCACGCTGACGCGCACCGGCGCATCCGGCCCGGTATCACTCGCTGCCGAAATCGTCAGCGGGAAGCCGAGCGACGCGCCCAGGCCCCACAGCAGCACCGACACACTCGCGATAATCGGGTTATCGACAAAGATAATCAGCCCGATGCCGAGCGCGCCCATAATAGCGCTGGCGCGCACCACGTTAACGCGACTGTAGCGGTCGATAAACCAGCCGCCAAAGAAGCGGCCGAGCGTCATGCCGAGCGTGAAACCAGCGTAAATCAGCGAGCCGGAAGTGGGGCTAAAGCCGTGACCGTCCACCATGAGGAGCGGCAGCCAGTCGTTGGCGGAGCCTTCGGCAAACGCCATCGCCAGCACAATCAGGCCAATCAGCAGCAACTGGGTGTCTCTCCAGAACGGGATATGACCGGCAGGACGCTGCTGGCGCGCTTCTTTCGTCTCTATGCCGACGCCTTTCGGGATAGCCCGCAGCCCGATGATAATCGGAATAACGGTGATCAGCGTGGCAATCGCGAGATGCAGATCGGCGCGGAAATGAAACGCCGTCAGGCTCAGGCCGATGCCCGCGCCAATCAGCGTGCCGAGGCTGTAAAAGCCGTGCATCATGGGCAGCACGGTCTTGTTCTGTAACTGCTCGACGGTCGCGCCTTCGACATTGAGCGCCACTTCGGCGGAGCCCATGCCCGCGCCCAGCACCGCCAGCCCGCTGGCAAACAGCAGCGGCGAGGCGAACCACAGCGCGAGCGCCATCAGCAACATCCCGATAACCCCAAGCGCCATACCGTTGCGGATAACCGTATGCGTGCCGAGGCGCTTTACCAGCCAGCCGGAGCAGAGAATACCGCTCATGGAGCCGACCGAAAGCCCGAATAGCACGATGCCCATTCCGGCGGTGGAAACCGCCAGCACGTCACGGATGGACGGCGTGCGGGTCGCCCAGGAGGCCATCAACAGGCCCGGCAGAAAGAAAAACAGAAACAGCGCCCACGTCCGGTGACGCAGCGCGGAAGAGTGATTCACGTCGGATGACATAGCCCATTCGCCTGGAGAGTGAAAAAGAACCTTTAAAACGTAGCAAGGTTGTGTACATTTGTACACATACAGAAAATGCTTTCCGGCTGAGAATTCGACACCCTATGGCGACACGACAAAACGACCCGCAACGCCGCGAGCGTATCCTGGAAGCGACGCTGGCCTGTATCGCGGCGCATGGCTTTCATCATATTACGCACCGCAAAATCGCCCTGGAGGCTGGCGTGCCGCTGGGCTCGGTCACCTACTATTTTACGACGCTGGAGGCGCTGCTGGCCGAGGCGTTTACGCGTTTCGCCGAAAGCATGTCTTGCCAGTATCAGGCGCTGATGGCGCAGGCTCAGAGCCGTGAGGAGGCCTGCGAGGCGCTAACGGCGTTGATTTGCGGCGCGCAGGTGACGACGCCTGAAAATATGGAGCTGATGTACCAGCTCTACGCCTATGCGAGCCGCCAGCCGCAGCTCAAAATCATCATGCAGGACTGGATGCGCCGCAGCCAGCAGACGCTCGAAACCTGGTTCGACCCGGCGACCGCCCGCGCGCTCGATGCGTTTGTGGAAGGGATGACGCTGCACTACGTCGTCGACCGCGAGCCGCTGAACCGCGAAACCATCCGCAGTATGGTGGGGAGAATTGTGGGGGAGGGGTGAGGGGAACTGAATACACGAAACCGAGAAAGATACTTCTGGTCAATTAAGCCTAATTAAAATGATGCAAAATCCCCCCAACGGCATTTCGCTTTAATACACTTGTGCGCAATAAGGACGGGAGCGGATGAAGACAGTATCTGATAAAGAGATTGAGGCAATGATCTTAAAAGAATTGCCGCGGGTGACGTCTTTTACACTTAAAACACAACAGCATGATATCGACAGCCCTTTGCAGGAAACATTTGAAGCCGAGGATATCGCCGAGATGGCGCAGGCGCTTTTTAGCCACTTCGGAACAGAGCGCGGTAGCTTCGATTTGGCCGTCTACTATCCATGGAAAACCTCGGGATGGTTTTCACGCAAGCCCGTGATACAGGATAAACCGCCTTTAACAATAAGGATGTTTGTGGAGTCGGTGAAGGCGGGACGGTGGTTATATGAGGGAGTGGAGAAATAGTCTGCCTGCAGTGCAGAAGGAAAGCATAAGGTTCACTTTGATTTGGAATGCCAATAAACATGCTTTCAGGACTGTCATGCGATAGAACAAAAAGTGCTGAACTATCATTAATATACGCCATCCGAACTATAGCAGGCTGGCGAAACAATGAGATTGACGTGAACAAGCCGACGCTATTAACTGACGGTTGTATTAAACACTGAAAGCAGGTCAACTAAGCTGAGCGAATATTAAGTAGGTCAGAATGAGAGTACACAATAGTGACTTCCTTTTTTAAAAGCAGCAACATTAGCACAATGTACCTTACGACATGAATTTTATGTATTTTGTTGAGTTTAAAACTATAAACCGCTATGATTAATGGAATGAATTTATGGTTTTGGGGAATTAGAGGCGGCCCCCCGAAAGTTGATACCGCCTAGTTGGTAACTTCGTCGAGCGACTGGGACTCCAACCGTGCCGGCTGTGAGGTCAGCTCTAATTTTTAGGCTTTGGCAACGCATACTTCAAATTCACATCTCGCGTAAGTATATCCCTTGGCCCTTTTGACCTGTCAAAAAAAAGCCAAATATTGAATTTGCGTTCTTTTGGCCATGTGTCATACATGAGTGAATCCCACCCCAGATAAGATGCAACTTTGTTTGCTACTGCTAGTTTTGCTTCTGAAGTTGCTTTACCTTGATAAGCACACATCACTGCTCCTAGAAGAAAATCTGCAATTTGAATGTGCTCAGAAGATTTTGAATCCTTCGTAACGACACTTTTAATGATATTCTTCCGTCCAAATCTTTTTGCTAACGTGTGGTTAGTTATGACTTCAAACGCCTCATCAGCTTTTTTATAACGTGATGGAAGGGGATCTACTTCAATACGGAATTCGCATTCTCTGTCAGGGTGAGCCTTGATAACGTTAGCAATTTTAGTTTCAATCAACTTGCCAAAATGCTTACGCATTGCCAAATCGTAGTCACCGCCATGGAAGGACTTTTCAACTTTTGATTTTTCAACGATGATGCAGTGGAATGCCAACCATGGATGCTTAAAGAAGGTTTCAAGTAAATCATGGTAAAAAGCTGCATTTCGTTTTGAATGAGCTTTTTGCCACTTTATTTCATCACTACAGTTATGCTTTTCTCTAAGCTCACGAATGATTCGCACGAAATCGCCACGCCTTTGATACTTCATCCATAAGCTGCCAAATCCATAAAACCGCTGACCATCTATACCTGATTCATCACAGGCAACATGCCATATCAGCTTGCCAGGATCATTCGCTTCCATGTTTTTCCTTCATGAGTGAAGTTGAAATGTCAGTGTATGATTTAACCACATAGCCAAGTGCTTGATAAGGATCAGTTTTAAATTATTGAATGCGAGAAGTCAGCTCAACGCAAAGTTTAGATACTCTGAGTTTGCGGGATGGCTAGCGGACTTCGAAGGAGTAATGTGCATCAAAAGCATCGAAGTACGCATAGATTCGCATAATCTAAAAATGATCGTAGCGGGTTTGAACCACCCGAACTGGCGTCTTTTTCGGCTCGTCATGCAACTGCGTGAAAACAACTATTCAAAGCTGGCTGGCGTGGCGGTTATACGAGCGCGCGTAAACTCTCAAGATACAATACATATGTTTATCTTTATAGTGTTTGAGGTTATGATTTACACTGGTTTCTCATTAAACGGAATGGAAATATGTTTGATGCAAAGTATTTTCAAAAAATTAAGGAGCATGCAGAACAGGTTAATGAAGCAATCGCTGCCATCAATTATCTTCTTAGCAATAACACTGAATTAGTGGCATTAAATGTAAAAGTAAAAAGAATTTCAGATTCGGAATTATTATTTGTTGAAAGAGAGTGGGAAACAAAATCTGAGCGAAAGGTTGGATGGAGCTGGCGTGCAATAATCGGTAAGAAAAAGAAAAAAATATGGAGGCTTGCTCTATCTATTTTGTCTGAGGATCAAGTTTGCGGAATGCTTTTTTGCACAGGGTCTAGGCATGGCATCAATGTGAATATAAGATATTTGGAAGGCAGTCCAGATAATACTCATCCCTTAAAAAGCTTTATTTTAGATATTGCGATTCAATCCGCGGAACAATATGCGGAAAGTATACATGCAAAAATGGTTACTATACAAAACCCCATAAAGGATGTTGTCGAAAGGTACATCGATAAGGGTTATGAGTACAATCAGCAGGATAGGCGACGGGATAGCAAAGGACTAACGCCGGTGTGTAAAACATTGGAAAAAATGCTATAAAATAGCTAGTATAATAATGAATTTAGGGTGTTATGAGGAATGACAGATGAACATTCATAGAACAAGGAAAGCGGCTGAAAAGAAAAGCACACCAAGCAAGCGTGTAATCTATTTATCTGGTCGAGAACTTCTCAATCAATACCCCAGAGCGTTAAGTTCTGATGGGGCAAAAGTTTTTTTGGCTTTATTGGAATGCGGAAAGTTGACTGAAAAAGGCGCTGAAAGAAAGATTAATAAACTTCAGTTTAAAGAGCAAGTTCTTTCTTATCATCCCGATTTACTTAAAACCAAAGCAGGTCGTCGATTTATTGTCGCTGCGATTCAAACTTCTTCAACTAGTCTTGAATTTGAAAAGAAGGTTCAAAAAATAGAATTGCAAAAGACTAAATTTGACAAGATTATCAGCGAATCTGCTAATTCAAAGAAAAAATATCAGCCTGTAATGGCTGGTAAAAAATGAACGTGCCTAACTTGGGGGCGTAGCCCCCTCGATTTTGATAGCTAGACCATATGGTAAAAATCGTACAATATCCCGCTTAATCCTTAAAATTTTTCTAAAAAGCGTTTTTGTAAGGGAGTTAACTCGGTCCATACAAACAAGTTTGCCGCTTTCTCCACATTCCAACCTCTCCCGATATTACTCGGCATGATCCCCATCATCTGCGGCGGTACGCGGTGCGCTGCCATCATGTCATCCCGGCTCACATTCTTGATATTCAGAAACTCATCCTTTGCCGCGACCTCTGACAGCGGGATGATCTGAATACCGCCCTTTTTACCGTCAGGCGAGTATATGAACAGGTTGCGAAAGTTGCCCGGTCCCTTGGCGCTTTTCATGGCGTGGTGGATGTTATTGACGTCCTCCTGATTCTACGCGGCATCTGTCATATACATGATGAATCCTGCATGGCTGCGATTGATGTAATGCTTGCGACGAAAAAGCGTGGCGGACTCGTTGAGCAGGGCGGACGGAATGGCTGAGAGGTAGCCGGGTAGCCCGTAAATCTCCTGGTTAATATCATGCTCAAGAAGACGGAAAATGCTTCCCGGCGTTAATGCATAGGGCTGCCGCAGCTTTGTCGCCATCCGTCCAAAAGCGATCTGGTAACTAATTAAATGTTAAAAGCATAAACCCCAGGCAACAAAAAACCCATCAACCTTGAACCAAGATGGCGGGGTTGATGGGCTCCACAAAATGGGGACATCAAAGAAAAGCAGTGGCACTAATTGAGACTGGCGCTTTTGGGAAAAGTTCGCGCCATCTGCAAAATTTCTCGTTTTTTTATGTGCCGGGCCAGATGATGACGATAAGCGTACCGGCGAGCGTCAGCAGAACGTTGGCTATCGCATAGGTGCCTGCATAGCCGAGCGCCGGGATGTTGCTGCGCGCGGTATCGCTGATAATCTCCATGGCCGGTGCGCAGGTGCGGGCG
This sequence comes from Cronobacter turicensis z3032, assembly GCA_000027065.2. Classification (NCBI taxonomy): domain Bacteria; kingdom Pseudomonadati; phylum Pseudomonadota; class Gammaproteobacteria; order Enterobacterales; family Enterobacteriaceae; genus Cronobacter; species Cronobacter turicensis. Next base: position 1,541,042 of record FN543093.2, read on the forward strand.
CCCATCATCGCGCCAAACAGCAGCGCGCGGTTCATGCGCAGCACATACGCGCCGAACAGGAAGCAAATCACCACCGGCAGCAGGCTGACGATTAAGCCCGCACAGAGCATCTGGCCGCCTACAGCGCCGAGGCCGTGGCCGATGCCGCTACCCGCGCTCAGGCCCACGCCCGCCATAAACACCATCAGGCCAAACTCTTTCACCATCATCAGCGCGCCCTGCGGGATATAGCCGAACGTCGGGTGGTTGGCGCGCAGGAAGCCGAGCATGATCCCGGCGAACAGCAGACCGGCGGCGTTACCGATGCCGAAGCTGAACGAGCTGAACTGGAAGGTGATCATCCCGATCATCAGGCCGACAATAAAGAAAGCGCAGAAGGCGAGAAGATCCGTCACCTGGCTGTGAATGGAGATAAACCCGATGCGGTCGGCGATGGTTTTCACGCGCCGGGCGTCGCCGCTCACCTGTAAGACGTCGCCTTTGTTAAGGACGATATTGTCGTCAATCGGCATCTCTATCTGGCTGCGGATGACGCGGTTTAAGAAGCAGCCGTGGTCGGTGAGCTTAAGCTGGCCAAGACGGCGGCCAACCACGTTGTGGTTTTTCACCACGATCTCTTCGGTGACGATGCGCATGTCGAGCAGATCGCGGTCGAACACCTCTTTGCCGTTGCGAAAGCTCGGGTCGAGGCGCGCGTGCGCGTCCGGGTAGCCTACCAGCGCAATCTCATCGCCCATCTGCAATACCGCGTCGCCGTCCGGGTTCGCGAGAATGCCGTTGCGGCGGATGCGCTCAATGTAACAGCCGGTCTGGCGATAAATGCCAAGCTCGCGCAGGTTTTTGCCGTCGGCCCAGGCGACCAGTTCCGGCCCCACGCGATAGGCGCGGATAACCGGCAGATAGACTTTGCGATTGGCGTCGGTGTCGAGACCGCGCTCGCGCGCAATCTGCTGGGCGCTGGTTTGCAGATCCTGGTGTTGCAGCTTCGGCAGATAGCGCGCGCCGAAGATCAGACTCACCAGACCGATAAGGTATGTCAGCGCATAGCCGAGGCTCAGGTGATCCAGCGCCTGGGCGAGCTGCGCGCCTTCCATTCCCGCGTGGCGCAATGTATCGCCTGCGCCCACCAGCACGGGGGTGGAGGTCATCGAGCCTGCCAGCATCCCGGCGGTCAGGCCGATATCCCAACCGAACGCGCGGCCAAGGCCGAGCGCGATAAGCAGGGCGCTGCCGACCATCACCAGCGCCAGCATTAGATAATTCTTACCGTCGCGAAAGAAAATAGAAAAAAAGTTGGGACCGGCTTCAACGCCGACGCAAAAAATAAACAGCATAAAGCCGAGGTTAAGCGCGTCGGTGTTAATCGAAAAATGCTGCTGGCCTAATAATAATGAAACGACTAAAACGCCAATGGAATTACCCAGTTGCACAGAACCCAGGCGTAATTTACCAAGACACAGGCCGAGCGCCAGCACCACAAATAATAACAGGATGTAATTCCCGTTTAACAAATCTGCGACGTTTATATTCACGGAGGCTAACTTCTTGTTTACCAGTAAGTTGTTGAAAAGGAGAGGCTTCTGGGCTAGGATTTTGCTTATGTTTTGCCGGAAGTGCGCTTTTTCCGGCGCCGTTATTTCGTCTGCATAAGCTTTTAGCCGCCGCTAGTTTAATCGTTATGTATAGTATCGGCCAGCAAGAATATTCTATTACCCGCAGTTAATTACGAGGCACGGACTGCCGCCATGCTTTATCTGACTAAACATCCGCACGGGCGGAGAGGATATCAGGTTGATACAGGCACTATCAGGGGGATATCTGTTGATGCGACGTCATAGCCGGACCGCGACCGTCTGCTGTTTTATTCTGTTCCTGGCCGTTTTTCTGGCGCAAAAAATGGTGCCAGGCACTTTGCCGCCGGTCTGCGGATCGATGGATTTAGGCATTTTATATTTCATGCTGCCAGGCGCGGTGGCGGGTCTCTGCGCCCGGCGAGGCCGCGAGCTTAAGCCGCTGCTGGGCGCGCTGCTTGCCGCGCCGATCTGTCTGGTTATTCTGCATCTGTGGAGTGGAGAAGGGCGCTCCATCTGGCAGGAGCTGGCGTGGATTTTCAGCGCGCTGTTCTGGTGTTCTATCGGGTCGCTCTGCTGGCTGTTCGTGCTCACGCTACGCCATCGCAGGAGCGGCAGACGCCGGCTGTAACGGCCGGTTTCACTTTCCTTTCTAAACGCAACGTTCCGTTAACCGCCATCTGGCGCATTACGATTATACTGATGAGTTTTGGAGCGAGCCCGTGGCTTGCTTTTCAACACACCAGGAATAAGGAAAACGTGATGACGCCAACGATTGAGCTGCTTTGCTCGCACCGTTCCATTCGCCATTATACCGATGAGCCCATCAGCGACGCCCAGCGTGAAGCGATTATCCACGCGGCGCAGTCCGCCTCCAGTTCCAGTTTCCTTCAGTGCAGCTCCATTATCCGCGTGACCGACCGCGCGATGCGCGAGCAACTGGTGACGCTGACCGGCGGCCAGCCGCACGTCGCGAAAGCGGCCGAGTTCTGGGTCTTCTGCGCGGATTTCAACCGCCATCTGCAAATCTGTCCGGACGCGCAGCTTGGGCTGGCCGAACAGCTGCTGCTCGGCGTGGTGGATACCGCGATGCTCGGACAAAACGCGCTGGTCGCGGCCGAATCGCTCGGTCTCGGCGGGGTTTACATCGGCGGTATTCGTAACAGTATTGAAGCGGTGACGGAATTGCTCGGCCTGCCGAAACATGTCCTGCCGCTGTTTGGCCTGTGCCTTGGCTGGCCGGCGGACGATCCGCAGGTGAAACCGCGTATGCCGGCGGGTCTGATGGTGCATGAAAACCGCTATCAGCCGGTCGATCGCGAACTGCTCGCCGAGTACGACGAAGAGATTGCCAGCTACTATATGCATCGCGACAGCAACGCCCGCCGCGATACCTGGAGCGATCAGATCCGCCGCACCATCATCAAAGAGAATCGTCCGTTTATTCTCGACTATCTGCATAAGCAAGGCTGGGCAACGCGCTAAGCCTTTTTGCATTCCCCCGCCCGCGCGGGGGAGTGTATGATAGGCCGGTTTTCACAAGACGTGTTCAGAGAGGTGCAGGGTGAAAATCGCCATTTTGTCCCGGGACGGTACGCTCTATTCTTGTAAACGCCTGCGCGAAGCCGCCACGCGACGCGGCCATCAGGTGGAAATTCTCGATCCGCTTTCCTGCTATATGACCATCAACCCCGCGGCGTCCTGCGTGCATTATAAAGGCCGTCAGCTGCCGCATTTCGATGCGGTGATCCCGCGCATTGGCTCCGCCATTACCTTTTACGGCACCGCCGCGCTGCGCCAGTTTGAAATGCTCGGCAGTTATCCGCTGAATGAATCGGTCGCCATTACCCGCGCGCGCGATAAGCTGCGCTCGCTGCAACTGCTGGCGCGTCAGGGCATCGATCTGCCGGTCACCGGCATCGCCCATTCGCCGGACGACACCAGCGATCTTATCGATATGGTGGGCGGCGCGCCGCTGGTGGTGAAACTGGTGGAAGGCACGCAGGGCATCGGCGTGGTGCTGGCGGAGACCCGTCAGGCGGCCGAAAGCGTGATTGACGCCTTTCGCGGGCTGAACGCGCATATCCTCGTGCAGGAGTATATAAAAGAAGCCCGAGGGCGCGATATCCGCTGCCTGGTGGTGGGCGATCGCGTGGTCGCGGCCATTGAACGCCAGGCGAAAGAGGGCGATTTCCGCTCGAATCTGCACCGCGGCGGCGTGGCGCGTATCGCGGAGATAAGCGAGCGCGAGCGCGACATCGCCATCAAAGCCGCCGCAACGCTCGGTCTTGACGTCGCGGGCGTCGACATTCTGCGTGCCGACCGCGGCCCGCTGGTGATGGAAGTAAACGCGTCGCCGGGCCTGGAAGGCATCGAGAAAACGACCGGGCTGGATATCGCCGGGCAAATGATTAGCTGGATAGAGCGCCACGCGCGGCCCGACTACTGCCTCAAAACCGGCGGTTGATCCGGCGTCATGGTATAACGTCCGTTTTTTGCGTAAGCTATCCGATTGACATGTTTGTTGACTACAAGAGGCTACAGGTTTTATGGATTCACTCGTCGTCCCAACGCTGGACACCCTGCGCCGCTGGCTCGATAACCTCGGCGTGAGCTTTTTCGAGTGTGATACCTGCCAGGCGCTCCATCTCCCCCATATGCAGAATTTCGAAGGCGTGTTCGACGCCAAGATAGACCTGGTGGATAACGTGGTGATGTTTTCCGCGATGGCGGAAATCAAGCCCTCAGCGCTGCTGACGGTCGCCGCCGATCTCTCGGCCATCAATGCCGGCTCGTTGACCTTAAAAGCCTTTCTCGATATTCAGGATGATAACCTGCCGAAGCTGGTGGTCTGTCAGACGCTGCTCGCGGAAGTGGGCGTAACGGTTGAACAATTCGAAGCCTTTTACCGCCAGAGCGAACAGCAGACCTCGATGGTGATTATGGAAGCCCGCGCGCACCAGCTGGTTTATTCCCCCGAAGAGGACGAAAAAGGGGAACCCGAAGTGAATAACCATTTTCTTCACTGATCCCGCCTGCTTTTAGCGCAGTCGCCACCAGGGCGACTGCGTATTTCCATTTATTATTCTGTATATAAACTGTTGCGATAGCATAAATCACCGCTCACATTGCCCTTTTGGCTTATCACGTAGACCAAATCTGACTAAAAAATTGTTAAAAGGCGTTTTTTATTCCGGGCTATAGCCTCGGGGTCAGGCTACAGTTATCCTTGCGAAGCTGCATACAGCGTGCAACGTCTGCCGGAGAGCCGCGCTCTTTTTTCTGCGCAGAATGACCATCTATGCATGAATCTTGCATATGTTTAATTGCGTAAATTTAGTTCGCGCCGATGCGGACTTTTACCCTTTATTCAGAAGGAAAACAGATATGTCCACCCAGAGTAAAAAATGGTTATCGGGTGTGGTTGCCGGTGCGTTGATGGCCGTTAGCGCGACGACCCTGGCGGCTGAACAGAAAACGCTGCACGTGTATAACTGGTCCGACTATATCGCCCCGGACACGATTGCCAATTTCACCAAAGAGACCGGCATTAAAGTCGTCTATGACGTGTTTGATTCCAACGAAGTGCTGGAAGGCAAACTGATGGCGGGCAGCACCGGTTTTGACCTCGTCGTGCCGTCTGCAAGCTTCCTTGAGCGCCAGCTCACCGCCGGCGTGTTCCAGCCGCTGGATAAGAGCAAGCTGCCGAACTGGAAAAACCTCGATCCGGAAATCCTCAAGCTGGTGGCGAAGCACGATCCCGATAACAAATACGCGATGCCTTACCTGTGGGCGACCACCGGCATCGGTTATAACGTGGACAAAGTGAAAGCCGCGCTTGGCACCGATGTGCCGCTGAACAGCTGGGATCTGGTGCTGAAACCGGAAAACCTCGAAAAACTGAAAAGCTGCGGCGTCTCTTTCCTGGATGCTCCGGAAGAAATTTTCGCGACCGTGCTTAACTACCTCGGCAAAGATCCGAACAGCAGCAAAGCGGACGACTACAGCGGCGCGGCGACCGATCTGCTGCTGAAGCTGCGTCCGAATATCCGTTACTTCCACTCCTCGCAGTACATTAACGATCTGGCGAACGGCGACATTTGCGTGGCGATCGGCTGGGCGGGCGACGTGTGGCAGGCGGCGAACCGCGCGAAAGAAGCGAAGAACGGCGTCAACATCTCCTACACCATTCCGAAAGAGGGCGCGCTGGCGTTCTTTGACGTCTTCGCGATGCCTGCGGACGCTAAAAACAAAGACGAAGCGTATCAGTTCCTCAACTACCTGATGCGTCCGGACGTCATGGCGCATATCAGCGATCACGTCTACTACGCGAGCGGCAATAAAGCGTCCACGCCGCTGGTAAGTAAAGAAGTGCGTGACAATCCGGGCATCTATCCGCCGCCGGACGTGATGGCCAAGCTCTTTACGCTTAAAGTGCAGGAACCGAAGCTGGATCGCGTCAGAACCCGCGCCTGGACCAAAGTGAAAAGCGGTAAATAAGGCCGTTTTACCGTAAACGGTATGCATCGGGGCGGTGCAACTGCCCCACAACAGAACAGAGGACACGCGCCTCTGTTCTGCCATTTGTGCGGCAACCGGGCCGCACAGGTACTTTTGCTTTTTGCCGGAGAGCAATGTAGTGAACGACGCTATTCCCCGCCCACAGGCGAAACCCCGCAAGGCGCTGACCCCGCTGCTGGAAATCCGTAACCTGACCAAATCGTTCGACGGCCAGCACGCCGTCGATGACGTCAGCCTGACCATCTATAAAGGCGAAATTTTCGCGCTGCTCGGCGCCTCCGGGTGCGGAAAATCGACGCTTCTGCGCATGCTCGCGGGTTTTGAAATTCCCACCGCCGGGCAGATTGTTCTGGACGGCGTGGATCTCTCCCACGTGCCGCCCTACCAGCGTCCCATTAATATGATGTTCCAGTCCTACGCGCTCTTTCCGCATATGACGGTTGAGCAGAATATCGCCTTCGGCCTGAAGCAGGACAAACTGCCGAAGGCGGAGATAGCCAACCGCGTCGAGGAAATGCTGGGCCTGGTGCATATGCAGGAGTTCGCGAAGCGTAAGCCGCACCAGCTTTCCGGCGGCCAGCGTCAGCGCGTGGCGCTGGCCCGCAGCCTCGCCAAACGCCCGAAACTGCTGCTGCTCGACGAGCCGATGGGCGCGCTTGATAAAAAGCTGCGCGACCGTATGCAGCTCGAAGTGGTGGATATTCTTGAGCGCGTCGGCGCGACCTGCGTGATGGTGACGCACGATCAGGAAGAAGCCATGACGATGGCGGGCCGCATCGCCATCATGAACCGCGGCAAGTTTGTGCAGATAGGCGAGCCGGAAGAGATTTACGAACACCCGACCACCCGTTACAGCGCGGAGTTTATCGGCTCGGTGAACGTCTTCGACGGGCTGCTCCGCGAGCGTCGCGACGACGGGTTAATCATCGACGCGCCGGGGCTGGTGCATCCGCTGAAAGTGGACCCGGACGCCTCGGTGGTGGACGGCGTGCCGGTTCACGTCGCGCTGCGCCCGGAGAAAGTGATGCTCTGCGACGAGCCGCCTGCCGATGGCTTTAACTTCGGCGTGGGCGAAGTGGTGCATATCGCCTATCTCGGCGATCTCTCCATCTACCACGTGCGGCTGCACAGCGGGCAGATGATCAGCGCGCAGTTGCAGAACGCGCACCGCTACCGCAAAGGCGCGCCCACCTGGGGCGATGAAGTTCGCCTGTGCTGGGACGCGGACAGCTGCGTTGTGCTGACGGTGTAAGGAGCGACAGATGAGCACTATTGAACGTCAAAGCGAGCCGCCGTCCGCCGCGCCAGGCGGTTTCCGGCGCTGGCTCGCGCGCCTGCAAATGGCGCATGGCCGTAAACTTGTGGTCGCGCTGCCATACCTGTGGCTGATCCTGCTGTTTATGCTGCCATTTTTAATCGTCTTCAAGATAAGCCTGGCGGAGATGGCGCGCGCGATCCCGCCGTATACCGATCTGGTGAGCTGGGCGGACGATCAGCTGTCGGTGACGCTGAATATTGGAAACTTCCTGCAACTGACCGACGATCCGCTCTATTTCGAAGCGTATTTGCAGTCGTTGCAGGTGGCGGCGATTTCGACGCTGTTCTGTCTGCTGCTCGGTTATCCGCTCGCCTGGGCAGTGGCGCACAGCAAGCCGTCGACGCGCAACATCCTGCTGCTGCTGGTGATCCTGCCGTCGTGGACGTCGTTTCTTATCCGCGTTTACGCCTGGATGGGCATCCTGAAAGAGAACGGCGTGCTGAATAATGTGCTGCTGTGGCTCGGCGTTATCGACCAGCCGCTCGCTATCCTGCACACCAATCTCGCGGTCTATATCGGGATTGTGTATGCCTATCTGCCGTTTATGGTGCTGCCGATTTACACCGCACTGACGCGCATCGACTACTCGCTGGTCGAAGCGTCGCTCGATCTGGGCGCGCGCCCGGTAAAAACCTTCTTCAGCATTATTGTGCCGCTCACCAAAGGCGGGATTATCGCGGGCTCAATGCTGGTGTTTATCCCGGCGGTGGGGGAGTTCGTTATCCCGGAACTGCTCGGCGGGCCGGACAGCATCATGATTGGCCGCGTGCTCTGGCAGGAGTTCTTTAACAACCGCGACTGGCCGGTGGCCTCGGCGGTGGCGATCACCATGCTGGTGGTGCTGATAGTGCCCATCATGTGGTTCCACAAATACCAGAACAAAACGATGGGAGACCATGCATGAATAATCTGCCTGTGGTGCGCTCCCCGTGGCGCATTCTGATTTTGATTATCGGTTTTGCGTTCCTCTACGCGCCGATGCTGATGCTGGTTATCTACTCGTTTAACAGCTCAAAACTGGTCACGGTGTGGGCGGGCTGGTCGACCCGCTGGTACGGCGAGCTGTTCCGCGATTCGGCGATGATCAACGCCGTGGGGCTGAGCCTGACAATTGCCGCCTGCGCGGCGACGATGGCGGTGGTGCTGGGCACCATTGCGGCGGTGGTGATGGTGCGTTTCGGGCGATTTCGCGGCTCGAACGGCTTTGCGTTTATGCTGACCGCGCCGCTGGTGATGCCGGATGTGATAACCGGGCTGTCGCTGCTGCTGCTCTTTGTGGCGCTCGGTCATGCGATTGGCTGGCCGTCCGATCGCGGCATGCTCACCATCTGGCTGGCGCACGTCACGTTCTGTACCGCGTATGTGTCAGTGGTGATAAGCTCGCGCCTGCGTGAGCTGGACCGCTCGATAGAAGAGGCGGCGATGGATCTCGGCGCCGCGCCGCTGAAAGTGTTCTTTGTGATAACGCTGCCGATGATCATGCCGGCGGTGGTCTCCGGCTGGCTGCTCGCCTTTACGCTCTCGCTTGACGACCTCGTTATCGCAAGCTTTGTATCGGGCCCTGGCGCCACGACGCTGCCGATGCTGGTCTTCTCCAGCGTTCGTATGGGCGTCAATCCGGAGATCAACGCGCTGGCGTCGATTATCCTCGGCGTGGTCGGCGTTATCGGTCTGATCGCCTGGTTTTTTATGGCGCGGGCAGAAAAGCAGCGACTGCGCGACGTCCAGCGTGCAAGGCATAGCTGAACCGCCTAAAATCTGCAATCATGTGCACCCGGCGCCGCGTATGACGCGGCGCTGTTTCACAGGGAAGGCGAGATTTGGACATTTTCAGCAAAGCGCGACAATCACACGCCCGAATGAACGCTCCTACGCTGGTACAGGTGGCGGCGATAGGCATTATTTCTACGCGCTGCCTGGATCTGCTGATGATTTTCAACCTGCTGGGCGTGCGCGGCGTGATGGATTTTATCCACCGCAGCGTACAGACCTGGAGCCTGACGCTGATTTTCTTCGCAAGCCTCGTCTTACTCTGCATCGAATTCCGCTGCGCGTTCGTTATCCTGCAAGGCCGCGGCTGGGGCCGCTGGGGCTTTTTGCTTACCCAGATTATCGCCACCGGTTATCTGTGGGCGGCCTCGCTTGGCTGGGGATACCCTGAGCTGTTCAGTATCGCGGGCGGCTCGCGCCGTGAAATTTTCCATTCGCTGGTGATGCAAAAGCTGCCGGATCTGCTGGTGCTGGCGCTGCTGTTTATTCCCGCCCGCAGCCGACGTTTTTTCCGACTACAGTAATCCTGCGGCGTGATAGAATCGCCGGTCCGCGTTTTCCTTAAGGTTTTTAGCTATGCACTGCGCACTCTATGACGCCGGGCGCTGCCGCTCCTGTCAGTGGATTGAACAGCCCCTCGACACCCAACTTGCCGCCAAAATGACCGACCTGCGAACGCTTCTGGCTGACCTGCCGGTGAACGAGTGGGGCGCGCCGGTGAGCGGGCCGGAGCAGGCGTTTCGCAATAAAGCGAAAATGGTGGTGAGCGGGAGCGTGGAAAAACCGCTGCTCGGCATGCTGCATCGCGATGGCACGCCGGTGGATCTGACCGAATGCCCGCTCTATCCGGCGTCGTTTTATACCGTGTTCGCCGCCATAAAGCCGTTTATCGCCCGCGCGGGCCTGACGCCGTACAACGTCGCCCGCAAACGCGGCGAGCTGAAATACCTGCTGCTGACGCAGAGCACGCTCGACGGCGGGCTGATGCTGCGTTTTGTGCTGCGCTCGAAGGAGAAACTTGAGCAACTGCGCGCCGCCTTGCCTGCGCTGCTGGCGCAACTGCCGCAGCTTAAAGTAGTGACCGCCAATATTCAGCCTGTGCATATGGCGATCATGGAAGGCGACGAGGAGATCTGGCTGACGGCCCAACAGGCGCTGGCGGAAAATTTCAACGGCGTGCCGCTATGGATACGTCCGCAGAGCTTTTTCCAGACCAACCCGACGGTCGCGAGCGCCCTGTACGCCACGGCGCGCGACTGGGTGCGCGCGCTGCCGGTGAATCATATGTGGGATCTGTTTTGCGGCGTCGGGGGCTTCGGGCTGCACTGCGCCACACCTGAGATGACGCTGACCGGCATTGAAATCGCGCCGGAAGCTATTGCCTGTTGCCGCGCGTCGGCGCAGGAGTTGGGGCTGCGCAGCGTGCATTTTCAGGCGCTGGATTCGACCGATTTCGCGACCGGCCAGCAGGCCGTGCCGGATCTGGTTCTCGTTAACCCGCCGCGACGCGGCATCGGCGAAGCGCTGTGCGAGTATCTGAGCCGTATGGCGCCGCGTTATATGGTTTATTCAAGCTGTAACGCGCAGACGATGGCGAAAGACATTAAACAGTTGCGCGGCTATCGCGTCGTCCGCGTGCAGCTGTTCGATATGTTCCCGCATACGGCGCATTACGAGGTGCTGACGCTGCTGGTGCGGGAGTAAATTCCGGGCATTTTGGCCAAGGTGGGTGCGCTGGTGCTTACCCACCCTACATAAGACGATCAGGCCCATTCGGGGCCGTAGGGCGGGTAAGCGAAGCGCACCCGCCACGCCCTCACCAGTACAGCTTCCAGCTTTGCGACAGCCGCGTCAGCGCTTCCATATAAAAATAATCGCCCCAGCTGCAACACTCATCCACGCCTTTGTCGCTCGCCAGATGGTAAACCGAATGCTTCAGCAGACCGTTGCAGGCGTCGTCGGGTTTGGCGAGATAATCCCGCGTCAAGGCGGTGAAAATATGCAGCGCCCACGCCTCGCAGATGGCGCGATCCGGGTCGGTCGCCGGCAGATGCTTGATAAGCTCCAGCAGCCCGCACACGGTAATCGCGGCGGCGGACGAATCGCGCAGCGCATCTGTCCCCTGAAGCGCCAGATCCCAGTGGCAGACGCCATCTTCCGGCAGGCGGTTCACGAAATAGCTCGCAAGCTTCTTCGATAACCAGACCATTCGCGTATCGCCGGTATAGCGGTAGCTCAGCAGAAATCCGTAAACGCCCCACGCCTGCCCGCGAGACCAGCACGAATCATCGGCATACCCCTGCTGCGTATTGCCAAAGCGCGGCTCGCCGGTCACCGGGTTCATATAATAGGTGTGCCAGGTAGAGGCGTCCGGGCGCACCAGATAGCGCGCCGCCTGGTTTACATGCGCCTGCGCCGCCGCCGCGAAGCGCCCGTCGCCGGTCTGCTCGCTCGCCCACCACAGCAGCGGCAGGTTCATATTGCAGTCGATAATCATCCGCCCGGCCTGTTCCGGATCGTCCAGATCGCCCCACGCCTGAATTATCTGCGCCTTCGGGTGATAGCGCTCAAGCAGCGCCTCGGCGGCCAGCAGCGCGAAACCCCGCGCTTCCTGGCGGGCGTTCAGCCGCCAGTCGGCGACGCAGGAGAGCGTATACAGAAAACCGAGATCGTGCGTGTTGGTATCGTGACGCCCGGCGATACGCTCGCCGAACGAGCGCACCTGACGCTGTGCAGCGGCGCGGAAAGTCTCATCGCCGGAAAGCTCCCACGCGAGCCACAGCTGCCCGGTCCAGAAGCTGGTGGTCCACTCGACGTTGTCGGTCAGCGGGTAATACCCTTTTACGCAGGTTTCGGCAGGGAAACGGTCGCCGAAAGCGGCCAGATTCTGGCGCAGGCGCGCCAGTACGGCTTCACGGGTCTGCCCCAGCATCTCGCGAAGCGCCGCCAGAGAGGGCGCGGCGGGCGGATGGTTAAATGGTTCACAGGCAACAGATTGCAGCATAACGACTCCTGAAAAGTTAGTTTTTTACCGTCGCCGCGGCGTGAGCGGCGCCGTCACGTTTGCTCTGACAGGCGGAGAGGGTAAAGGCGGAAATCAGCGTGAAGGTGAGGGCGATAGCGCCCATCAGGATATAGGTCTGCTCAAAGCCGATGCGGTCGTAGAGATAGCCGGCGGGGGACGAAACCACCACGTTGCCGACATACAGCATCGCCTGGTAGCCCAGCAGGTACATGGTGGCGTTGACGCGTTTGTCGAAATGCTCGGCGATATACTTGAACACCGACACCAGCAGCAGGCAGATCTCCAGCCCGTACAATGGCTTCAGCACGGAAATCAGCAGGTGGGAATCGCACATTCCGGAGATAATCAGCCGCGCGCCGACGACCAGGCCGACAATCAGCAGCCCTTTTTTGGCGCCCACGTAATTCACGAATACCGGAATGACCATGTACATCACAAATTCCATGCCGGACTGCACGGTGCCGAGATAACCAAAGACCGCGTTGCCCTGCTGCACATCGTCAAAAAAGGTCACGAAGTAGCGCGAGAACTGCTGTTCGGCGATAAACATCATCCACGCCACGCCCGCCACATACAGGCAGAACGCCCAGAATTTACGGCTGCGCAGCAGCTCATAAACATCGCTCATGGCGATTTTCTGCTTCGAGAGCACTTCACTGGCATGCGTGGTGCTTGTGTTGACCTTCAGGCTCAGCAGCACGCCCAGCATGACCAGCGATGCGACGCTGCCGAGGATAAAGTTATATGCCGGGGAGAGATTAAACAGCAGGCCGGAGAACGACGAGGCCACCGCCCAGCCGAGCGAGCCCCACATGCGGATCTGCCCGAACTCCATGCCGTTCAGGCGGCTGTAGCGATCGGTGTAGGATTCACAGGCCGCGACGCCTGCATACCACGCGAAGCTTAAATAAATCGCCCCGACGATAATCCCGACCAGCGTGTTCGAGACCAGCAGCGGCTGGTAGACATAGATAAAAAACGGCGCCATCAGCGCGGACATGCCTACCACAAAATAAAGCAGGTGTTTGCTCATGCCGATTTTATCGAGGATATAGCCATACACCGGCTTCAGGATCACCGAGAAAATGCCGTTCACGGCAAACACCGTGCCGATCACCGAGCCGCTCAGGTGCGTTTTCTGACCGAGCCAGATAGCCAGCAGACCGATACTGGCAGACCAGGTAAAGAAGTAGAGAAAGATAAAACTACTGATTTTCACATATTCCGCTTTATTGGCAGCAGTGATGTTCTTCATAGCGTCCTCTCAGGGGCTTATTTATTGTTGTAGAGCGGGAAGCGGCGCGTCGTGCCGTCCGGCGCGCGCAGGCGCAGGGCATCGGCTTCAACGGCGATATCGGGGGCGTCCGTCAGCGCGTCCGGCGTGCCGATAACCCCGGCCACCGCGCTACACAGCCAGCTTTCGCCTGCGGCAACGGCGCCCGTAAGGCAGGGAATGGCGGCGCATTCAGCGAACATCACGCTGCTGTTGGGCGGCGTAATGACAGGCTCAGCCTGACGCGTGCGCGCTGGTGCGAGATCGACAATGACGCTGGCGCCACTGGTCGCCTCAATCGCGCAGCGATGGGCGGAGGCGTTAACGCGCGTCGTTTGTGGTTGCCAGAGGGTGGCGAATCCGCCTTCGACGCTGTGCAGGTCACGATCGCTGCGGATATGGTGTACGCGCAGGTGCCACGCGCCGTAAGGGATAAGCCAGGTGGCGATTTGCACATCGCGCCACGGCGACCAGCGCGAGAAAATATGGTCCGGCGCGGTGACGACCTCGTCGCACGCCCGGCGGCCCCGGTAGTAACCGTCGTTTTCGCACAGCAGCAGCATGGAATCGCAGGCGGCGTGTTTGATGCCGTAGCGGCCGCGCTCGATGGTGAAGCCGAAATGGCTGGAGTAAGCGAATTTGGTGTATTTGGCTTCGGTATTCACATAGTTATTCAGCTCCACCTGGCCCGCGGTGAGCAGCCAGGCGTGGCGTGAATGTTCGCTGTGCGCGAGTAATTGTGAGGCTTCGGGAATGGCGTGACAGCCGTCGAGTAGCGGTAGCGGCGCTTCCTGCGCCTGCCAGAAGGGGCTTTCTTCCGCCATCGCCAGCACCAGAAAAACCTTCAGCGCCCAGTAGGGCGAGCCGGGCGAGTTGTAATCTTCGCACATCGCGAGATTCGGGCAGGCGTAACCGAGGGTGAGAATATCGTCGCGATCGAGGATCGGCTTATCCATCCACCAGCGCAGGTGGCGCAGCACAATGCCTTTCACCACGCCCGGCGTAAACACATCGAGCCCGGAGAACGCCACGCTGCTCCAGAACGCCACCATCGCAAAGCGGTAAGTGAGGCTGCGGCCAAAAGGAATGGACGCGCCGTCGGCGGCGGAAAACCAGATGAAATCGGCGGCAAACAGGCGCGCGCGTTCGCGAAGCGTCGCGGCGCGTTCGGCGTCGTCCTGCTCCATCAGCGTGGCGTAGACCAGCCCGTAAAAGTGAAACGCCATCGAGATATAGTAATCCTTCGGGCGGCCGGGACCATCGGCGTACCAGCCGTTGCCGAGGTAATACGCTTCCATGCGGGCGAAACGCGCCTCCAGCACGTCGCGCCGCCACGGCAGGCCCGCGCGCTTAAAGCCCAGCTCCACCAGAATCGCAAAGTAGTTCCAGTTGCTGTCGGGCATGGAGGCGTCCCCCACCTGGCGCAGCCACTGGTAAAGATTATTCAGTTCACGCTCGCTAAAGCGCGCGGTGAGTTTCTCCTGCAACAGCGCCAGCCCCAGCCCATAGGCCGCCATCTCCACCAGTCGCTGATCGTAAGGGCCGGCCTCGCCCCAGTAGCCAGGGTGCTGCGGGTCGGTGCCGTGGCGAATGGCCGTCAGGTATTTTTCCGCTTCCGGCGGCTCGTCGCCGCCCGCCATTAGCGGGAACAGCCCCCACAGCGCCCGCGACAACCCTTCCATACGCGCGATGTCCGGGCCGTAATGCGCGCAGGTCGCGCCAAGCGTAATGCCGGTATCGCCTTCGATAAATTGCTGATCCAGCCCGCGCAGCAGGCGCAGCAACAGCGCGGCCACATCGCTTCGGGAAGAGAGGGGGTTTCTGGAGTTTTTCTCGCCTGACATGATTCACCTCATCAATGCGCTTGCACTGCGCTGCGCTCCTGCGTAATGGCTGCAAGCATAGGTAAGCCGGGCGAGGGGGAAATGTTAGCTGTGTCACAGGGCGGCGCATTGGTTAAGACGCTGTTTGAGAAAATTTAAAACTATGGTTTATAACTGCATGCAACCGGTCAAAAATTGAAATTGGTTGCCCTGTGGATACCGCCTGCGAAAAATCGCTGCTGGAGCTTATCTCGCTGAATGACGACATCGTGTCGTTCAGCCGGCTGTACGCGAATTCGATTCGTTACCATCACTGGCATCAGTGCCTGGAGCTGCTCTATGTGGAGGAGGGGTATGGCGTGGTGATGGTGGACAATCAGCAGTACACCATGCGCCCCGGCAGGCTTTTTATCTTTCCGCCGATGACGCTGCATAAAGTCATGGTGGAGGAGCGCGAACGCGAGCGTTACCGGCGTACCGTGATTCACCTTGATAATCACGCCGCGCTGCGTCTGCTGGCGCCTTTCGCGCAGCGTTATGCGCGGCTTGAGGCGTTAAGCCTGCGCGGGGCGCGCGCCACGGTAGTGGATTTCGCCGACATTCACGCGCATCTCGATCATCTCTTTACGCTCTATGCGCCGCGGCTCGCCAAAGGGCGCAGCGAACATGAAGAGGTGGCGAGCTTTTTGATTCACTTGCTGAGCCTGCTGCCGGAAACGCCCGCGCCGCCGCCGCGCGCCAGCAATGCGCTCTCCACGCAGGTGATGTTCTGGGTGGAGGAAAATTATGCGCAGAAATTCAGCCTGGGCGCGCTGGCGCTGAAACTTAACCGCTCGCGCAGTTATCTTTCGCGCCGCTTCCAGCAGGAAACGGGGGAGGCGATCCACGACTACCTGACGACATTCCGGCTGCGTAAAGCGTGCGAGCTGTTGCGCCATCATGCGTACAGCGTGGCGGATATCGCGCGGATGACCGGCTTTTCCGACACCACGTATTTTATCAGCAGCTTCCGTAAGCGGCTGGGGGAAACGCCGTTGCAGTATCGTAAATCCAGAAAACATGAAGGCCCGCATGGCGGGCCTTAACGGTGAAAAACAGCGCTTACTGCGGGAACCACTGGTCGCTGATTTTCTGATACGTGCCGTCGGCTTTAATGGCCGCCAGCGCGTCGTTAAGCTTTTTCAGCAGCGCGACGTTATCCGGGCGCACCGCGATGCCAAGGCCGGTGCCGAAGTATTGCGGGTCGGTCACTTTTTCCGTCGCGGTGCCGAGCTGCGGATTGTTCTTCAGCCATTCGTTGACCACGGCGGTATCGCCGAACACGCCGTCGATGCGGCCATTTTTCAGGTCGATAATCGCATTCTGGTAGCTGTCATACGCCACGGTTTTCACTTCCGGATGTTTATCCTGGAGGTATTTCTGATGCGTGGTGCCGTTTTCCATGCCGATGCGCTTGCCTTTGAGATCGTCAAAGGATTTGTACGCGCCTTTTTTAGCGATCACGATGGCGGAGTTGGCGTAATACGGCGCGGTGAAGGCGACCTGTTTCTGGCGCTCAGGCGTGATGTCCATGCCGGAGATGACGGCATCATATTTTTTAAATTTCAGCGCCGGGATCAGGCTGTCGAAAGCATGGTTGGTGAATGTGCATTCCGCCTGCATTTGTTTGCATAACGCTTTAGCGAGATCGATGTCGAAACCGACGATCTGATTGCTGGCGTCGAGCGACTCAAAAGGTGGGTACGTCGCCGAAGAACCGAAGCTGATTTTGTCTGCTGCCGCGGCGTGCAATGCGACGCCAGCAAGCATGGCGGCCAGAATGATTTTTTTCATGCGTGAAGCTCCCGTCTGTCAATCTTGTTTTATGTCACCGTTTACCCGGCGTGTTAACACCATGCCACCAAGTGAATTTATATTCAATAAAAACGTATAAGTATTTTATTTGGTTTGCGGCGGATAAGTAGGAGGATATCGGTGGGCGCGCTTCGCTTACCCACCCTACAAAAGAGATTCAGGGTTTGCGTAGGGCGGGTAAGCGAAGCGCACCCGCGATAAAGCATAAAAACCCTCTCCCCGAAAGGGAGAGGGGGAAAGACATTAACTGCGGCGCTCAAACGCCAGCGCGCGGCGCTCGATAACACGCATCAACAGCGTCAGCAGCCCGTTGACGATAAGATAAATCACGCCCGCCGCGCCAAACACCATCACATCATAGGTGCGGCCATACAGCAGCTGACTGTAGCCCATCACTTCCATCAGCGTAATGGTGTAGGCAAGCGACGTACTCTTAAACACCAGCACCACTTCGTTCGAGTAGGACGACAGCGCGCGCTTAAACGCATACGGCAGCAGGATTGCCAGCGTATCTTTGCGGCTCATGCCGAGCGCCCCGCAGGACTGCCACTGGCCCTCCGGGATAGCCCGGATAGCGCCGTAAAACAGCTGCGTGGTATACGCCGCCGAGTTCAGCGACAGCGCCACCAGCGCGCACAGCCACGGCTCGGAAAGCACGTGCCACAGCCACGGGTAGTTTTGCAACGACGGGAACTGCCCCGGCCCGTAGTAAATCAGGAAGATCTGCACCAGCAGCGGCGTACCGGTAAAGAGCGTAATGTAGCCGCGCACAATCCAGACCAGCACCGGCGTTTTCAGCGTCAGGACAATTGTGAAAATAACCGACAGCACCAGCGCTACGGCGATCGACGCCGCGGTGAGCGTCAGGCTGGTGTGCAGCCCTTTTAATAGCTCCGGCAAGTAATCCAGCATCAGCCCGGCCTCCGCTCAAAGCGCGTGGCGCGCAGGTCGATACGCTTAAGGATGTACTGGCTTATCAGGGTGATCACCAGATAAATCGCCGCTGCGATAATGTACCAGGTAAACGGCTCCTGGGTGCGAGTGGCGATGCTTTTGGTCTGCAGCATCAAATCGTTCACGCTAATCAGCGACACCAGCGCGGTATCTTTCAGCAGCACCAGCCACTGGTTGCCCAGCCCCGGCAGCGCGTGGCGCCACATCTGCGGCATCACGAGGCGGAAGAAAATCGCGGATTTCGACAGCCCCAGCGCCTGGCCCGATTCCCGCTGGCCGTGCGGCACCGCTTTCAGCGCGCCGCGCAGCGTCTGCGAGGCATAAGCGGAATAGAGCAGGGCAAGCGCAATCACGCCGCACAGGAACGGGCTGACGTCGAAATTATCGATCTGCACCTGCACAGGAATGGAGGCGAAACCGAGCGGGATCGTAAAGCCGTCCGAGAGCGTCAGCAGCAGTTGCGAGGAGCCGAAATAGATAAACAGCACCACCAGGATTTCCGGCAGGCCGCGCAGCAGGGTCACCAGCGCCGTGGCAAGCCAGGCGACCGGCCGCCACTTCGCCGATTCCAGCACGGCGAACAGCATCGCCAGCACCAGCCCCAGGCCAAGCGCGCAAACGGCAAGGCCGACGGTCATCCCGGCGGCGCTTGCTAAAGGAAACATATCGTTCATTCAGGCGATTACTTCTGGAACCATTTGTCGTAGATGGCCTTGTAGGTGCCGTCTTTCTTCACTTTCTCCAGCGCGGTGTTGAATTTCTGCTGAAGCTCGGTGTTGCCCTGACGAACCGCGATGCCAAGGCCGGTGCCGAAGTAGTCTTTATCCGTCACTTTATCGCCGACAGCGGCCAGTTTCGGGTTGGTTTTCAGCCACTCGGTCACGACAGCCGTATCGCCGAATACGGCATCGATACGGCCGTTTTGCAGATCCAGACGCGCGGTCTGGTAGCTGTCATACGGCACCGTGGTGATTTCCGGGTGTTTGTCGGTGATGTATTTCTGGTGGGTGGTGCCGTTCTGCACGCCCACGCGCTTGCCTTTCAGCTGCTCAATGCTGCTGTTTTTACCCTGAAGGCCGACAAACAGCGCGGAGTTGTCATAGTACGGCGTAGTGAACAGCACCTGTTTCTGGCGCTCAGGGGTGATGTCCATACCCGCCATCACGGCGTCCACGCGCTTGAATTTCAGCGCCGGGATCAGGCTGTCGAAGGCCTGGTTGGTGAAGGTGCAGGTCGCATCAATCTCTTTACACAGCGCATTGGCCAGATCGACATCGAAACCGACGATTTTGTTGCCCGCATCCATCGACTCAAACGGAGGGTAAGAGGCTTCAGTGGCGAAACGGATAGTTTGTGCTGCGGCGGCGGAAAGGCTAACGCTTGCGAGAAGCGCGGCAATCAATACGTTTTTCATTGTCATTATTCCGGTCATCTTCAGTGGGAAAGATAGTTTTTAAACGCCTCGGTCGCAGGGGCGCTAAAGCAGCTCGCGTCGCCCTGCTCGATAATGTGTCCATTTTCCATATAGACCACCCGGCTGGCGGTTTTACGCGCCACTTCCACTTCATGCGTCACAATCACCTGCGTGATCCCGGTCTGGGACAGCTCGCGGATGATGCTGACGATTTGTGCGGTAATTTCTGGGTCGAGCGCGGCGGTCGGCTCGTCGAACAGCAGCACCTGCGGCTCCATCATCAGCGCGCGCGCAATCGCCACGCGCTGTTGCTGGCCGCCGGAGAGGTGCAGCGGATAACGATCGACATACGGCGTCAGACGCAGGCGATCCAGCAGTTTATCGGCACGCTTACGCGCGGCCTCTTTGCTGAGCCCGAGCACCCGACACGGCGCCTCGATAAGATTATCCAGCACCGTCAGGTGCGGCCACAGATTGTACTGCTGGAACACCATGCCGACGTTGCGGCGCAGTTCGCGGATCGCTTTATCGCCCGGCGCCTTCGCGAAATCAAACTGGTTGCCCGCAATGCTGAGCTGCCCGGAACGCGGCATCTCCAGCAAATTGAGTACCCGCAGCAGCGAGCTCTTACCCGCGCCGCTTGGGCCAAGCAACACCAGCGTTTCGCCCTCGGGGCAGCTGAGCGTGATGTCAAACAGCGCCTGATGCGCGCCGTAGAAGCAGTTTATGCCGTTTAGTTGAATACTCATGCGTAGCAGTTGAATAGCAATTGAGACCGCGAATAGTACCGTTGGCAGAATAGTTATGCAATATTAGTGCGTTAAAACTTAATATTCTCCACGTTTACGGCACAAAACCAGCACGATATAGCGGAGTGGGGGTGGGGCAAGAATAAATGTCGGCCAGATGGCGCTAAGCCAGACGGTTTATCGCACGCGCCACCCCGTCTCGCTTAGTGGCGCTCCAGCGACTGGCGCAGCGTGCCCGCAGGCGCGTGTACGGTGCCGCCAAGGTAGCGCACATCGTCCACCGTCCAGCACTGGCCTTCGCGCACCATCAGCACTTCATCCAGCCAGGCGGTGTCGCCGCGGCGCTGCTCGACGCGCAGCGGAATATTGCGCGCGTCCGTGTTCGGAATACGCGAGGCGCTGGCGACGCGCACGCTGTCAGGCGTTTCAGTGCGGCTTGAGAACGGATCGGTGCGTAAGAATCCGTTCCCGGGGTGGTTCTCACGGTTCGATTTGTCCAGCAGCTGATAGAGCGAATCGCTTAAATAGGGGCGCAGAGACGTCAGGTTCGTCAGTCCCTGGCTGCGCTGTTCGATGCGATGCTGGTAGAACTGTTCCGCCACGGTATCAGGGCCGCCTTCCACGCACGGGCCGCTGCGCGAGCCGATATCCTTAAAGGCGGGCGTGACGGTCGTACAGGCGCTCAGCAGCAGGGCGCACGGAATAACCAGAGTCAGAACTGAATGGCGCATTTTTTATTTCCTTATTCCGATAAGCAGGACTACGTTTCTTGTCACAGGACTTTTTTAGCATAGCGTATCGCGACCGAATTGCGTCTGGTATCGTCTGCTAACGCATTGATAGCCAAAAGGAGAGAACCATGCAGTTTTCCACCACGCCAACCCTGGAAGGACAAGTCATTGTTGAGTATTGCGGCGTCGTCACCGGCGAGGCGATCCTCGGCGCGAATATCTTTCGCGATTTCTTCGCGGGCATCCGCGACATCGTCGGGGGCCGTTCGGGCGCGTATGAAAAAGAGCTGCGCAAGGCGCGTGAAATCGCGTTTCGCGAGCTGGGCGACCAGGCGGCGTCGCTTGGCGCTGATGCCGTCGTTGGGATTGACATCGATTATGAAACCGTCGGCAAAGACGGCAGCATGCTGATGGTAAGCGTTTCCGGCACGGCGGTGAAAACCCGTCGATGAGGCTGCGTTGCTGGCCGCTATTACTGGCGGCATTGCTCGCGGGCTGCGCGGGCGAAAAAGGGATTGTCGATCGCGGCGACTATCAGGTGGATACGCGCCGCGCGGCGCAGGCGGCGTATCCGCGCATCAAAGTGCTGGTAATCCACTACACCGCCGATGATTTTGACACTTCACTTGCCACGCTGACTGACCGTCACGTCAGCTCGCACTATCTGATCCCGGCGAACCCGCCGCAGAAAAGCGGCAAACCGGTTATCTGGCAACTGGTGCCGGAGCGCGAACTGGCGTGGCATGCGGGCGTCAGCTTCTGGCGCGGGGCCACGCGTTTAAACGACACCTCCGTGGGCATTGAACTGGAAAACTACGGCTACCGGAAAATCGACGGCCAGAAGCAGTACTTCCCGTTCAGCCCGCCGCAGATAGCGGTGCTGAGCCATCTGGCGCGCGACATCATCCGGCGCTACCAGATAGCCCCGCAGAACGTCGTGGCGCATGCGGATATCGCGCCGCAGCGTAAAGACGATCCGGGGCCGCTGTTCCCCTGGCGGGCGCTGGCGGCGCAGGGCATCGGCGCATGGCCGGATGAACAGCGCGTGGCGTTTTATCTCGCCGGGCGTAACCCTTATGCGCCGGTCGATGAAACGACGCTGCTGGATCTGCTGACGCGCTACGGCTATGAGGTGACGCCGCAGATGAGCGAGGCGCAGCGCACACGCGTGATTCAGGCGTTCCAGATGCACTTCCGGCCCGCGCGCTACGACGGCCTGCCGGACGCGCAAAGCGAGGCCATCGCCGAGGCGCTGCTGGAGAAATATGGTCAGGGGTAAAATTACCAGGGTTAAACATGAAAAACGCCGCATAATGCGGCGTTAATTTTTGGCGGGTAGGGCGTTACCCGCGATGCAGCGTACCGTGGTCGCGCAGCCAGTACGCGGTGCGTTCGATGCCTTCATCCAGCGACACCACCGGTTTATAGCCCAGTTCGCTTTCGGCGCGGCTGATATCCAGCGTGAAATCGAAATTCAGCTTGGAGACGCCGTAATGCGTCAGCGCCGGCTCTTTGTGCGAATGTTTGCCGAGCCGCTCCAGGCTTCTTGCCATGATATCCAGCATCGGATAGGGCACCGAGCGGATACGGCACGACATCCCCAGTTCATCAATCAGCTTCTGCACGATGCTTTTCAGCGGGCGCGCTTCGCCGTTGGTGATGTTATAAGCGCGGCCTGACGGCAGGGCGTCACAGGCGCTGCTGCTGGCAAGCCACATCGCGTGCACCGCGTTTTCGTGATAGGTCATATCGACCAGCGCTTCGCCGCCGCGCGGCAGCAGTACGCTGCCATAGTGGCGCATCATCTGCACCAGGCGCG
This sequence comes from Cronobacter turicensis z3032, assembly GCA_000027065.2. Lineage (NCBI taxonomy): Bacteria > Pseudomonadati > Pseudomonadota > Gammaproteobacteria > Enterobacterales > Enterobacteriaceae > Cronobacter > Cronobacter turicensis. The sequence continues at coordinate 1,563,864 of FN543093.2, forward strand.
GGAAAAAGACTTTATCATGCGGCCCGAACAGGCTTTGCGGACGCAGAATGGTAAAGCGCGTCTGCGGGTTGGCCTGGGCCAGCAGCTGGATAACCTCTTCGCTGGCGGCTTTGCTGCGCGCAAAAGCGTTGGCCAGCCGGTGCGGACGGAAATCTTCGCGGATATCGCGATGGTGGTGATAATCGAAATAGAGCGCGGGCGAGGAGATATGCACGAAATTGCGCACGCCCCAGGCGACAGCCCATTCGCCGAGACGGCGGGTGGCGCGCACGTTAGCGAGATCGAACGCCTCCTGCGGGCCCCAGGGCGAGGTAAAGCTGGAACAGTGCCAGAGGGTATCGATACCGGCCAGCATCGCTTTCGCCTGCGACGAGACCAGCTCGGTTAAATCGGCCTGGATAAACTCCGCGCCCATTTTCTCAAGCAGTCTGCCCATCGCCTCGTTGCGCCCGGTGGCTCTGACCTGAACGCCCTGATGACGTAAATATTCGACCGCGTTTCGGCCTAAACCGCTGGTGGCGCCCGTGACCAGTACCTTCATATCGATCCACTGTGCTGTAACGTTTAGCCGCGCATTCTTCCGTGAAATCAGCGCTGATGCAATGGGAACAACGTAACAATGCGCGTTAGCGCAGCTGAATATTCCCCTCGCCGCAGCGCTGAAAACGCGTTATGCCGCCTGCTGTAAGAATTCCCGCCAGTACGCCACGAGGGTTTCAAGCTGCGCGCGGTTGACGTCAAGATGCATGACCAGGCGCGTCACCGGGGCGGCGCTAATCAGCACGTCGCGCGATTTCATGAACGCGCCAAGGGCGGCCACCTGCGCCGGCGGCACGCTGATAAACAGCATATTGGTGTCGTGGCGGCGCACGTCGGCGCCCGCATCGCGCAGCGCCGCCGCAAGCCAGGCGGCGTTATCGTGGTCTTCTTGCAGTCGCGCGACATTATGCTCCAGCGCATACAGCCCCGCTGCCGCGAGAATACCCGCCTGGCGCATACCGCCGCCGGTCATTTTTCGCCAGCGTGTCGCGCGCTTAATATAGTCATGGCTGCCGAGCAGCAACGAGCCTACCGGCGCGCCAAGCCCTTTAGAGAGACAAATCGTGAAGGTGTCGCAATACTGCGCGATATCTTTCAGCTCGCAGCCATAGGCCACTACGGCGTTGAAGATACGCGCGCCATCCACGTGCAGCGCCAGACCGCGCTCGCGGGTAAAGTTCCACGCCTGCTGTAAGTAGTCGCGCGGCAGCACTTTGCCGTTATGGGTATTTTCAAGGCTCAGCAGACGGGTGCGGGCGAAGTGAACATCGTCGGGTTTGATTTTCGCCGCCACTTTATCCAGCGGCAGCGTGCCGTCGCCGTTGGCTTCAATCGGCTGCGGCTGAATGCTGCCCAGCACCGCCGCGCCGCCCGCTTCGTACAGATAATTATGCGCGAGCTGGCCGACGATATACTCTTCGCCGCGTTCGCAGTGGCTCAGCAGCGCCACCAGGTTGGCCTGGGTGCCTGTCGGCAAAAACAGCGCCGCCTCTTTACCGCTTAAACGCGCGGCATAGTCCTGAAGCGCGTTGACGGTCGGGTCGTCGCCATAAACATCATCCCCGGTGGGGGCTGCCATCATGCGCTCCAGCATTGCTTTGCCGGGGCGCGTGACGGTATCGCTGCGTAAATCGATCACGGCATATCCTTTTCAGTGAACAGAAACGTCTCTTTTACCGGAACCAGTTGGTTTTCGCCAGATCGATAACTTCATCCCCACGGCCATTAATGATGGCGCGCAGCATATAAAGGCTGAAACCTTTGGCCTGCTCCATCTTGATTTGCGGCGGCATCGCCAGCTCTTCTTTGGCGACGGTGACATCCACCACCACCGGGCCGTCGGTGCTGAAGGCGCGCGAAAGGGCGTCGTCCAGCTCGCTCGCTTTCTCGACGCGAATGCCCGGAATGCCGCAGGCTTCCGCGATGCGCGCGTAGTTGGTGTCATGCAGATCGGTGCCGTCGGTCAGATAGCCGCCCGCTTTCATTTCCATCGCCACAAAGCCCAGCACGCTGTTATTAAAGACGATGACTTTAACCGGCAGCTTCAGTTGCACCAGCGAAAGCAGATCGCCCATCAGCATGCTAAAGCCGCCGTCGCCGCACATCGCCACCACCTGACGCCCCGGCGCGCTGGCCTGAGCGCCTATCGCCTGCGGCATGGCGTTCGCCATGGAGCCATGGTTAAACGAGCCGAGCAGGCGGCGTTGACCGTTCATCTCCAGATAACGCGCGGCCCATACCGTTGGCGTGCCGACATCGCAGGTGAAAATAGCGTCCGGCGCGGCGAAGTGGCTAATCTGACGGGCCAGATATTGCGGATGCAGGGCTTTTTCGCCCGGCTGCGCCAGATCATCCAGCCCCTTGCGCGCGTCGCGGTAATCTTCCAGCGCTTTATCCAGGAAGTGGCGGTCAGTTTTCTCTTCCAGCAGCGGCAGCAGGGCGGCGAGCGTGGCTTTCACATCGCCCACCAGCGCCATATCTACTTTGCAGTGCGCGCCGATGCTGCCGGGGTTGATATCTATCTGAATGATTTTGGCGTGAGCCGGGTAGAACGCGCGGTAGGGGAAGCGGGTGCCAAGGAGGATCAGCGTGTCGGCGTTCATCATGGTGTGGTAGCCGGAGGAGAAGCCGATTAGCCCGGTCATGCCCACATCGTACGGGTTGTCGTACTCGACATGCTCTTTGCCGCGCAGGGCGTGGACGATGGGCGCTTTCAGCGTGCGGGCGAATTCCAGTAGCTCCTGATGCGCGCCCGCGCAGCCGCTGCCGCACATCAGCGCGATGTTATCGGAGTAGCGCAGCAGCTGGGCGAGCTTTTTCAGTTCGTCCTGCGGCGGCACGATGACCGGCTGCGGCGCGTGATACCAGCCGGGGCTGGCCTCTTCCGGCGCGGGTTTCAGCGCCACGTCGCCGGGCAGGACAATCACCGAGACGCCGCGCTCCAGCACCGCTTTACGCAGCGCGATGGCCAGCACCTGCGGGATCTGCTCCGGGCTCGACACCAGCTCGCAATAGTGGCTGCATTCGCGAAACAGTTCCTGCGGGTGCGTCTCCTGGAAATAGCCGCTGCCGATTTCACTGGAGGGAATGTGCGCGGCGATAGCCAGCACGGGGACATTGTTGCGGTGGCAGTCAAACAGGCCGTTGATAAGGTGCAGGTTCCCAGGCCCGCAGGAGCCCGCGCAGACCGCCAGTTCGCCGGTCAGCTGCGCTTCCGCGCCTGCCGCGAACGCCGCGACCTCTTCATGGCGGGTGGACATCCACTCGATAGTGCCCATGCGGTTTAAGCTGTCGCTAAGGCCATTGAGCGAGTCACCCGTCACCCCCCAGATGCGTTTCACGCCCGCCTGCTCCAGGGTTTTTGCGATATAGGACGCCACGGTATGTTTCATTTTCCCTCCTTTGTGAAAAGTCAGTGATAACGGTTACAAGCGTAGTCCAGATTTACCGACAGGCAGGGGGGGCCGTTGCGTTTATCAGCAGGATGCAGTGAAAGAGGGGGAGGCCGAAGAGGGGGGTTGATAGTGGTCTGAGAAGGGTGGGGGCGCTCACGCTTACCCACCCTACAGACGTCATCGCATCGATTTTACGTAGGGCGGGTAAGCCACGCGCACCCACCACGCCCATATCACAAACCCGCTACCGGAAAATCACATCACGCCAGAACCAGATCGCCTGCCGGATGGCACGAACACGCCAGCACGTAACCGTCGGCGATCTCCTGTTCCGTCAGCGTCATGGTGCTGGTCACGCTGTACTCGCCGGAGAGCACCTGCGTTTTACAGCAGCCGCACACGCCTGCGCGGCATGCGGCGTTGACCGGCACCTGATTGCTCTCAAGCGCCGCCAGCAGCGTGGTGCCGACCGCACCGTAAAACTCGCGCGCCGGGGTAAGCGTGGTGAACTTAAGCCCGCTCGTCGCGGCTTCAGCCACCGGCGTGAAAAACTGCTCTTTATAAAAGCGCGTCACGCCGAGCGCTTTCACTTCCTGCTCCACGAAATCCATATACGGCGCGGGGCCGCACAACATCACGGTACGGCGGGCGAAATCCGGCACCGCCATCAGCATCTCGCGGGTCAGACGACCCTGCAAAAAGCCCGGCGCGTCGCCGTTTTCCGCCACCAGGGTTACCGGATAATCGCGCCACTCGTCGGCGAAAATCACATCCTGCGGCGTGCGCACGTTATAAATCACCTGTACGTCCGCCTGAGGGCGATATTTCGCCAGCCAGCGGCGCATCGACATCACCGGCGTCACGCCGCAACCGCCCGCCAGCAGCAGAAAGCGGTCCTGCGCTTTATCGGCGCAGGTAAAGTCGCCCTGCGCGTCAGACAGCCACAGGTAATCGCCGCGTTTGACTTCGCGCGTCAGCCAGCCTGAGCCTTCGCCATTGTCGATGCGGCGCACCGTCAGCGTAATCAACGGGCTCACACCGGGCGTTGAAGAAATCGTATACGCGCGCAGGGTATCGGCGCTGTTGCGAATGCTCACCAGCGCATACTGCCCCGCCTGATACGGATAGAAATCGTGGCACAGCAGCGAAAGCGTCCAGACATCTGGTGTCTCCTGCCGGATATGGTGCACCTGCATCCGCCACGGGCATTGTGGGGTCGGCATCGTCATCGTTTCCTCCTTACGCGCCTAACAGCTCGCGCATATCCTGCTCAACGGTGGTCACCTGGCGCAGGCCGAATTTCTCATTCAGCACCGCCAGCAGATCCGGCGTCAGGAAGCCAGGCGCGGTCGGACCGGTAACGATATTGGTCACGCCGAGCGACAGCAGCGTCAGCAGGATCACAATCGCTTTTTGTTCAAACCACGACAGCACCAGCGACAGCGGCAGATCGTTGACGCCGCAGCCCAGTTTTTCCGCCAGCGTCACCGCGAGAATAATGGCGGAGTAGGCGTCGTTACACTGACCGGCGTCCACCAGACGCGGCAGGCCTTCGATCGCGCCGAAGTCGAGCTTGTTAAAGCGGTATTTGCCGCAGGCGAGCGTCAGGATCAGGCAGTCCTGCGGCACCTGGGTGGCGAAATCGGTAAAGTAACTGCGTTCGCCGCGCGCGCCGTCGCAGCCGCCGACCAGGAAGATGTGACGCAGTTTTTCGCGGCTCACCAGATCGATCAGCGTGTCGGCGGCGCCGAGCAGCGTCTGACGGCCGAAGCCGACGGTGATGAGGTGTTCGATTTCGCTGTACGGGAAGCCCGCCATCTGCTGCGCCTGGGTAATGACCGGCCCGAAGTCGTCGCCTTCAAGATGGCTTACGCCCGGCCAGCCGACGATGCTACGGGTCCAGATACGATCGTCGTAACTGCCGACGGTCGGGTCGATAATACAGTTGGAGGTCATCACAATGGGACCAGGGAAGCGCGCAAACTCTACCTGCTGATTCTGCCAGCCGCTGCCATAGTTGCCGACCAGGTGCTTAAATTTGCGCAGCTCCGGGTAGCCGTGCGCCGGCAGCATTTCGCCGTGGGTGTAAACATTTACGCCGGTGCCTTCGGTCTGTTCCAGCAGGTTATAAAGATCTTGCAGATCGTGGCCGGAAATCAGAATGCATTTCCCCGCCACGGCTTTGACGTTGACCTGCGTCGGGGTCGGGTGGCCATATTTGTTGGTTTCGCCCGCATCCAGAATGCTCATCACGCTGAAGTTCATCTGGCCGATTTCCATCGCGCATTCCAGCAGCGCGTTCATGTCCGCAGGCCAGGTGCCGAGCCACGCCATGATGTTATGGTAGCGGGCATAAATGTCGTTATCGTACTGATCGAGCACATGCGCGTGCTCCATATAGGCCGCGGCGCCTTTCAGGCCGTAGAGGCAGAGCAGACGCAGACCGAGAATATTCTCGCCAATCACCGCTTTGTCGATATTTGGCGCGAACGCGGCGGCCTGGCGCTGTAAATCGCCGAGATCGTCGCTTATCAGCGCCAGCGACGCCATCGGATTATCGACCTGCGCGTTTGGGTCAATAGCCTGGCACTGGGTTTTCAGCGCCTCGCGCAGGGCGATGGCCTCGCGGGCGTAACCCACGATGCGCGGAGAATCGAAGTTAACGTTGGTCAGGGTAGAGAAAAACGCGCGGGGCGCGAAGCTGTCTACATGGTGATCGATGATGCCAAGCTCGCGTGCTTTGACCGCCCAGGCGGAAAGCCCCTGCAAAGCCGCAATCAGCAGATCCTGAAGGTCGGAGGTTTCGGCGGTTTTCCCGCACATCCCTTGCGCATACGCGCAGCCGTTGCCTGCCGGAGTACGAATCGTTTGTTCACATTGCACGCAAAACATGATGACACCTTAAAGTTATATTTAATATGCATGTTTAAGGTTAGGCTTCGGCACGAAGGGTGAAAAGCGATTTTTAAGGAACTTGAAGAGAGATTGATATAACGCAATTTTGGCGGCAGAAGCCTACCGCCAAAGGAGTATCAGGCGGCGAAAAACGCCATCAGCACCGGCACCAGCAGGCTCAGAATAAACCCGTGCACGATAGCCGCAGGCACCAGCTCCAGACCGCCGCTGCGTTGCAGTACCGGCAGCGTGAAATCCATTGATGTCGCCCCGCAGATACCGAGCGCGGTAGAGCGGCTGCGGCGCACCAGCGCCGGGATCAGCATAATCGCGATAAGCTCGCGGCCCAGATCGTTAAAGAATGCGGCGCTGCCGATAACCGGCCCGAAAGATTCCGTCATCAGAATGCCGGAGAGTGAATACCAGCCGAAGCCGGACGCCATCGCAAGCCCCGCGCGCAGCGGCAGCCCGAGCAGCAGCGCATTCACGGCGCCTGCGATTAGCGAACTGACCAGCACCACTATCGCCACCATCATCCCGCGGCGATTCAGCACTATCTGTTTCAGCGTCATGCCGTTGTTGCGAAGCTGAATGCCTATCAGGAACAGCAGGAAAATTAAGGTGTATTCGCTGGCTTCGGTGGCGTGTTTGAGAAAAGCAAGGCCAGTCAGACCCAGCAGAAAACCGAGCACCACCACGCCGCAAAGCTTGAGGGATTCCAGCGCCATCGCGAGACGTGACGGCAGTTTCTCCTGGCGATGCTGATGTCGCCAGGGGATCGCGCGCTCAAGCCACAGGAGGGCGGCGATATTGCACAGCATAATGACCGTAATGCTGACGGCGGAATAGTGCAAAATCGCCAGCAGATTTGCCGACAGGTTATCCAGAAACGCGAGGCTGATGCCCATAAAGAAAAGAATGATATACACGAGCCAGCTCAATAACTGATTGATAAGCCGTAACGCGCCTGCGCTGCGCAGGGGAATGAGATAGCCGAGAATAAGCGGCGCTAAGATAATTAACAGTCCTGAGAACATGAGGCGTGCGGTTCCTGAAATTACTGAAAGAGCGGAATAATAAGCGTGCCGCCACACCCTACAGAATTCACCCTGGCGAGTAAAGCCACGGTTATTAGCCTTATTTCATTGTGTTAGCGCATCATGAAAGCCATTTATGACCTGTCCTGACCATCACCTTTTTTATTATTTCGAGACGCCTCGCAACGCGGATTTTCCGTCCCGCCACGCTCTGTTAAGGCTCTGATTGAATAGCTATACTGCCGACACGCAGCCAAACAGATGCAGCCGGAGGAGAGATGTTTCTTGAGCGCGTGGAAGTCGCCGGGTTTCGCGGAATTAACCGCTTATCGTTAACGCTTGAACATAATAATGTACTGATCGGCGAAAACGCGTGGGGGAAATCAAGCCTGCTGGATGCGCTTACGCTGCTGCTGAACCCGGGCGATACGCTCTATTCTTTTACGCGCAATGATTTCTGGTTCCCGCCGGGCGATATTCACGGGCGCGAACGTCATCTGCACCTCATTCTGATTTTCCGCGAGACGGAGCCGGGCGATTTTCAGCGCCGTCGTTTTCGCGGCCTGCGCGCGCTGATGACGCCGGGCGGTGATGGCTACCAGCGGATTTTCTACCGGCTGGAGGGCGAGCTTAACGACGATAACAGCGTGCTTACGCTGCGCAGCTTCCTTAATGCGCAGGGCGAGGCGATCGCGCTGGACGATATTGACGCACAGGCGCGTCAGCTCATTCGGTTGAACCCGGTGCTGCGCCTGCGTGACGCCCGTTTTATGCGCCGCCTGCACGACAGCGCCATCATCGCGACGCCCCAGATGGAAGTGACCGCGCGCGAGCTGGAGTTTCTGACCCGTGAACTGGTTTCCCGCCCGCAAAACCTGACGGACGAGCAGATCCGCCAGGGGCTGTCGGCCATGGTGCAACTGCTGGAGCACTACTTTTCCGAGCAGGGCACAGCAGGTCCGCGCTATCGCCTGATGCGCCGTCACTCGCATGACGAACAGCGCAGCTGGCGCTATCTCGACATCATCAACCGTATGATTGATAAGCCCGGCGGGCGGGCCTACAGGGTGATCCTGCTTGGGCTGTTTTCGACACTTTTGCAGGCCAAAGGCAACGTGCGGCTCGATAAATACGCCAGGCCGCTACTGCTGGTGGAAGATCCGGAGACGCGGCTGCACCCCATTATGCTGTCGGTGGCCTGGCAGTTGCTGAACCTGTTGCCGCTGCAAAAGCTGACCACCACCAATTCCGGCGAGCTGCTGTCGATGACGCCGGTCGAGCATGTGTGCAGATTGGTGCGCGCTTCCGGCAAGGTGGCGGCGTGGCGGCTTGGGCCCGGCGGCATGAATGCCGAAGACAGCCGGCGCATCGCGTTTCATATCCGCTTTAACCGGCCATCGGCGCTGTTCGCGCGCTGCTGGTTGCTGGTGGAGGGGGAAACCGAAGTCTGGATGATGAACGAACTGGCGCGTCAGTGCGGTTACCACTTCGAGGCTGAAGGCATCAAAGTCATTGAGTTTGCCCAGTCGGGGTTGAAACCGCTGATTAAATTCGCCCGCCGGATGGGCATTGAATGGCATGTGCTGGTGGATGGCGACGATGCCGGGCGCAAATATGCCGCGACGGTGAAGGGGATTGTGAATAACGACAGCGAACAGATGCGCCAGCATCTCACCGAGCTTCCCGCGCTGGACATGGAACATTTTATGTATCGCGGAGGGTTTGACGCCGTGTTTTACCGCGTCGCGCAACTGCCGGAAACCATGCATATGAATATGCGGCGGGTCATCGTTAAAGCGATTCATCGCTCGTCGAAACCCGATCTCGCGATTGAAGTGGCGATGGAAGCCGCCCGCCGTGGGATGGACGCCGTGCCGCCATTGCTGCGCAAAATGTTCTCGCGCGTGCTGTGGCTCGCCCGCGGACGGGCGGATTAGCTTCCGTCCTCGCCCCCGTTTTACTGGGACAACCGTGGCATTGCGTAGGACGGGTAAGCAACGCGCAACCGCCGGTTTACCCGGGCAACCACGGCATCCCGTAGGGCGGGTAAGCAACGCGCACCCGCCGGTTTACTCGGGTAACCACGGCATCCCGTAGGGTGGGTAAGCAATGCGCAACCGCCAGTCCGCCCGCAGATTACCTCTCATTAAACCGCGCGGCGATTTGCGCGGTCATGCTGTCCAGCAGTTCATAACGGCGGCGATACTCCGCCCGTTTTTTGCTCGCAATCTCTTCAGGCGATTTGCGGGCGATCTGCAACGGCATATGGTAAAGCCCCTGCGTATCCTTATAGCCGCCGAGCGATTCCCAGAAGCTGTCGTAGTCGGCGTGCAGTTTGTCCTTTTTCTTCTTCGCGTAGCGCCAGCTACGGTAGATATGCGTCTCATTGCTGACAGCGAGTATCTGACTTACCGCAAAACGCTGCGCCAGCAGGCAAACCGCTTCCAGCAGCAGGCGCTTAGGAAACAGACCGTGGCAGGCTTTAGTCGCCACCTGAATCTGATCGTGCTCAACCCAGGCTTTGGCGCCCTGTAAGCCGCCGATAAACAGCGCAGATTCACCGTCCACCTCGCAGAGCGTAAAGGTCATTTCAGCAAGCGCGACGCCCGCGGCGTCACGGAAAATCGCCGTCGTTTCGCCTTCTTTATCCAGATCCGCGACGGCGGCAAGATCCACATGATACTGCGCGTCGTTTTTCCCGGTGAGCAGGGCAAGCGTGACGCCTTTACGCGTCAGATGTCCCTGCATCAGCGCGTCGGGCAGAAGGCGGGCGATATGCTGGTAATGATATTCCAGCGCCGCCAGCGCCGTTTTACGCGAGATATTGACCGACAGCCACGGCCGGTGCAGACGGCACGGCAGGCCTGGCTGCGCATAGAGCAACGCGTCGAGCATCGGCTGGCGCGCGAGTACCGCAAGCCAGCGACGGGTCGCAAAAGGGGTCGCCAGCGAGCGCAGAATAAATTTCCGGCGATAGGCTGGGTTCTGCCAGGCAAGGCCCGGCGTTTTCTGGCCTGTCGCGAGCAGACGAAAGAGTTGCCAGGCGTTGTAGGCTGGCGGCTGAATGGATATTTCGGCAAGTGCGGACATAACCTGGTCTCGTGATGAAGTCTCAGGCTATGGGAACAAACTATCACTCAACGCAATATCAACGCCGTGGTTTATTTGTTGGCCGCATAGGGTTTGGTTGAGAATGCGTTTAGAATAGGAGAGCACACTCTGTTTACTCGTCCGAAACGTCAGGAAAGATATGAAGCTTAAGGGAAGGATCAAGAAGCGCTACGTGGTGCTGGTTCTGGTTATCGTTATCGGCGCGGTCTGGCTCTGGAAGACACTGAATGCGCCTCTGCCCCGTTATCAGACCATGCTGGTGCGCAAAGGAGATTTGCAACAAAGCGTGCTCGCGACCGGCAAGCTCGACGCGCTGCGTAAAGTGGATGTCGGCGCGCAGGTGAGCGGCCAGCTCAAAACGTTATCGGTCAATATCGGCGATAAAGTGAAAAAAGATCAGCTTCTCGGCGTTATCGATCCTGAGCAGGCTGAAAACCAGATTAAAGAAGTGGAAGCGACGTTAATGGAGTTGCGCGCCCAGCGACGCCAGGCCGAGGCGGAGATGAAACTCGCCCGCGTCACGCTTTCTCGCCAGCAGCAGCTTGCCCGCACGCAGGCGATTTCGCGCCAGGATCTCGATACAGCCGCGACCGAGCTTGCGGTGAAAGAGGCGCAGATCGGCACTATCGATGCGCAGATCAAGCGCAATCAGGCCTCGCTCAGCACAGCCAACACTAACCTCGATTACACCCGCATCACCGCGCCCATTGCCGGTGAAGTGACGCAGATAACCACGCTGCAGGGCCAGACGGTCATCGCCGCGCAGCAGGCGCCTAACATCCTGACGCTCGCCGATCTCAGCACCATGCTGGTGAAGGCGCAGGTCTCCGAAGCAGATATCATCCACCTGAAACCGGGCCAGAAAGCCTGGTTTACCGTGCTTGGCGATCCGCTGACCCGCTACGAAGGGCGGCTAAAAGATATTCTTCCGACGCCTGAGAAAATCAACGACGCCATTTTTTACTATGCCCGTTTTGAAGTGCCCAACCCGCAGGGCGTGCTGCGCCTGGATATGACCGCGCAGGTGCATATTCAGCTCGGCGGCGTCGACGATGTGCTGACCATTCCGCTGGCGGCGCTGGGCGAGCCGGTAGGCGATAACCGCTATAAGGTGACGCTGCTGCGTAACGGCGAAACCCGCGAGCGCGAAGTGACTATCGGCGCGCGTAACGACACGCAGGTTGAAGTGGTGCAGGGGCTTGCAGAAGGTGATGAAGTGGTTATTGGTCGCGCGAGCGGGAGCGATCAATGACGGCGCTGCTTGAGCTGCGCGATATTCGCCGTAGCTATCCGTCGGGCGAAACGGAGGTCGAGGTCTTAAAAGGCGTCACGCTGACCATCAATGCCGGTGAAATGGTGGCGATTGTCGGCGCGTCCGGCTCCGGCAAATCGACGCTGATGAATATTCTCGGCTGTCTCGATAAGCCGAGCAGCGGCAGCTACAAGGTGGCGGGCGTGGATGTGGCGACGCTTGGCGACGACGCGCTCGCCCGTCTGCGGCGCGAGCATTTCGGCTTTATTTTCCAGCGCTACCATCTGCTCTCGCACCTGACGGCCGCGCAGAATGTTGAAGTGCCTGCTATTTATGCCGGCACCGGGCGGGCCGCGCGTCAGGCGCGGGCGCGCGAATTACTGGCGCGGCTTGGCCTTGAAGCGCGCGTCGAGTATCAGCCCTCGCAACTTTCCGGCGGTCAGCAGCAGCGCGTGTGTATCGCCCGCGCGCTGATGAACGGCGGGCAGGTGATTCTGGCCGACGAACCGACCGGCGCGCTCGACAGCCATTCCGGCGAAGAGGTGATCGCGACCTTAAAACAGCTGCGCGACCGCGGGCACACGGTGATTATCGTCACCCACGATCCTGATGTCGCCGCCCAGGCTGAACGCATTATCGAAATTCGCGACGGGGAGATAATCAGTAACCCGCCGCCGGTCGGGAAACGCGACGTGGCCGGGCTGTCTGCGCAGCCGCACGACGCCCCGGCGTTAGGGCAGTTTATCAATAGCTTTCGTGAAGCGCTGACCATGGCCTGGCTTGCGATGGCGGCCAACAAGATGCGCACGCTGCTGACCATGCTCGGAATTATCATTGGCATCGCGTCAGTCGTTTCTATTGTGGTGGTCGGCGACGCCGCCAAACAGATGGTGCTGGAGGATATTCGCTCCATCGGCACTAACACGATAGATGTCTATCCCGGCAAAGATTTTGGCGATGACGATCCGCAATATCAGCAGGCGTTGCAGTATGACGATCTGCAGGCTATCCAGCGCCAGCCGTGGGTGAGCTCCGCCACGCCGACGGTGTCGCAAAGCCTGCGCCTGCGCTATGGCAACGTGGATGTCGCCGCCAGCGCTAACGGCGTGAGCGGGCAATATTTTAACGTCTACGGCATGACCTTCAGCGAAGGCAACACCTTCAACGACGAGCAGTTGCGCGGCCGCGCGCAGGTGGTGGTTATCGACAGCAACGCGCGCCGCCAGCTCTTTCCCAACAAGGCGAACGTGGTGGGCGAAGTGGTGCTGGTCGGCAATATGCCCGCAACGGTCATCGGCGTGGCGGAAGAGAAGCAGTCGATGTTCGGCAGCAGCAAAATTCTGCGGGTATGGATGCCGTACAGCACGATGTCTGGGCGCATTATGGGGCAGTCGTGGCTGAACTCCATTACGGTGCGGGTAAAAGAGGGCTACGACAGCGGTGAGGCGGAGCAGCAGTTGACGCGTCTCCTGTCGTTGCGCCACGGCAAAAAAGACTTTTTCACCTGGAATATGGACGGCGTGTTGAAAACGGCGGAAAAGACCACACGTACTCTTCAACTGTTTTTAACGCTGGTGGCGGTAATTTCGCTGGTGGTGGGCGGTATCGGGGTGATGAATATCATGCTGGTGTCGGTAACCGAGCGCACGCGAGAGATCGGCATTCGTATGGCGGTCGGCGCGCGTAAGAGCGATGTGCTGCAACAGTTTTTGATTGAGGCGGTGCTGGTCTGCCTGGTGGGCGGCGCGCTCGGCATCGGGCTTTCATTGCTGATCGCGTTTGCTTTACAGCTGATTTTACCAGGCTGGGAAATAGGTTTCTCGCCTGTGGCGCTGTTGACGGCGTTTTTGTGCTCAAGCGCGACGGGGGTGCTGTTCGGCTGGCTGCCCGCCCGCAACGCCGCCAGACTCAATCCTGTTGACGCGCTTGCCCGAGAATAAATAAAAATGCCAGTCCCCGGGACTGGCATTTCAGGAGCAGGATGTACACAATGAAACAGAAGAGTTACGCAACTGCGGGTGCGACTTCTGCTTCAAGAGGGACAATAACGCTGGCATGGTTGCCTTTGGGACCCTGATGCACATCGAACCTCACGACTTGTCCGGCTTTCAGCGTTCTGTAGCCGTCCATCTGGATTGTAGAGTAGTGCGCGAAAATATCTTCGCCGCCGCCTTCAGGGCAGATGAACCCAAACCCTTTGGCGTTATTGAACCATTTAACAGTACCCGTCTCCATGCTTCGACATCCTTCATAAGTCTTATTGAGTAAGATGGATTGAACCGGTGGGTGAGGGGGGCTGTTCAAAACCTCGCCAACTCACGCTTGTACAATTTAGAGAAATCGCACTCTGCGTCAAGCGTTCACGGGGGTCTGGCTGGTGGTATTGAGTCAAAATTTTGAAGCAGTTAACGCTATTTTCATTAATGTGACAGAGCTCGCGAATACCAGTGATAGCTGGTCGCTTACTGAACATTAGGGTAGATTCGGGATGCGTATTACACTCAACCAGAGCGCCGGAAAACACGCTGGCTGTACTGTTTAACCATGATGACGACTGGCAATGAGTAAAGACAAAAGTTGGCTGGATTTTGACCATTTGGCGGAAGATGATCTGCGCGAAGCGCTAAAACCGCCATCCATGTATAAAGTTATATTAATGAACGACGATTACACGCCGATGGAATTTGTTATTGACGTGCTACAAAAGTTCTTTTCTTATGATGTAGAACGTGCGACGCAACTGATGCTCACGGTTCACTATCAGGGGAAAGCCATCTGTGGCGTTTTCACCGCGGAAGTGGCGGAAACCAAAGTGGCGCTGGTGAACAAATATGCGAGGGAGAACGACCATCCGTTGTTGTGTACGCTGGAAAAAGCCTGATTAAGGCAAACTATTGAGGGGGTGCCCTATGCTCAACCAGGAACTGGAACTCAGTTTAAACATGGCTTTCGCCAGAGCGCGCGAGCACCGACATGAGTTTATGACCGTCGAGCATCTGTTACTGGCTCTGCTCAGTAACCCATCGGCACGGGAGGCGCTTGAAGCCTGCTCCGTGGATCTGGTGGCGCTGCGTCAGGAACTCGAAGCCTTCATTGAACAAACCACACCCGTCCTGCCCGCAAGCGAAGAGGAGCGCGACACTCAGCCGACGCTTAGCTTCCAGCGCGTGTTGCAGCGCGCCGTGTTCCATGTCCAGTCCTCCGGCCGTAGCGAAGTGACTGGCGCCAATGTCTTAGTGGCTATCTTCAGCGAACAGGAGTCCCAGGCGGCCTATCTGTTGCGTAAACATGAAGTCAGTCGCCTCGATGTGGTGAATTTCATCTCCCACGGTACCCGTAAAGACGAGCCGGGCCAGGCGCCGGGCAATGACAATCCGGTCAACGAAGAGCAGGCAGGCGGGGAGGAGCGTATGGAAAACTTCACCACCAATCTCAATCAGCTTGCCCGCGTTGGCGGCATCGATCCGCTGATTGGCCGCGATAAAGAGCTTGAGCGCGCGATTCAGGTGCTCTGCCGTCGCCGGAAAAACAACCCGCTGCTGGTGGGCGAGTCCGGCGTCGGGAAAACCGCGATTGCCGAGGGGCTCGCCTGGCGTATCGTGCAGGGCGACGTTCCGGAAGTGATGGCCGACTGCACTATCTACGCGCTGGATATCGGCTCGCTGCTGGCGGGCACCAAATACCGCGGCGATTTTGAAAAACGCTTTAAGGCGCTGCTCAAACAGCTGGAACAGGATAACAACAGCATTCTGTTTATCGATGAAATCCATACCATCATCGGCGCGGGCGCGGCTTCCGGCGGCCAGGTCGATGCGGCAAACCTGATCAAACCGCTGCTCTCCAGCGGCAAAATCCGGGTGATGGGCTCCACGACGTATCAGGAGTTCAGCAACATTTTCGAAAAAGACCGCGCGCTGGCGCGTCGCTTCCAGAAAATCGACATCACCGAGCCGAGCGTTGAGGAAACCGTACAGATCATTAACGGCCTGAAGCCGAAATATGAAGCGCATCACGACGTCCGTTACACCGCGAAAGCAGTACGCGCGGCGGTGGAGCTGGCGGTGAAATATATCAACGACCGCCATCTGCCGGATAAAGCCATTGACGTCATCGACGAAGCGGGCGCGCGTGCGCGTCTGATGCCGGTCAGCAAGCGTAAGAAAACCGTCAATGTGGCGGATATCGAAACTGTGGTTGCCCGTATCGCGCGTATCCCGGAGAAGAGCGTGTCGCAAAGCGATCGCGATACGCTGAAAAATCTGGGCGATCGCCTGAAAATGCTGGTGTTTGGTCAGGATAAAGCCATTGAGGCATTAACCGAAGCCATCAAAATGAGCCGCGCGGGGCTGGGGCATGACCGTAAACCGGTGGGCTCTTTCCTCTTCGCAGGCCCAACCGGCGTTGGGAAAACCGAGGTGACGGTGCAGTTATCAAAAGCGCTGGGGATTGAGCTGCTGCGTTTTGATATGTCCGAGTATATGGAACGCCATACCGTCAGTCGCCTGATCGGCGCGCCTCCGGGCTATGTCGGTTTTGATCAGGGCGGTCTGCTGACCGACGCGGTCATCAAACATCCGCATGCGGTGCTGCTGCTTGATGAAATCGAAAAAGCGCATCCGGACGTCTTTAACCTGCTGCTGCAGGTGATGGACAACGGCACGCTGACCGATAACAACGGGCGCAAAGCGGATTTCCGCAACGTGATTCTGGTGATGACCACCAACGCCGGCGTGCGTGAAACCGAGCGTAAATCGATAGGGCTTATCCGTCAGGACAACAGCACCGACGCGATGGAGGAGATCAAAAAGATCTTCACGCCGGAGTTCCGCAACCGTCTCGACAATATTATCTGGTTCAACCATCTCTCTACCGAGGTGATTCATCAGGTGGTCGACAAGTTCATCGTCGAACTGCAGGCGCAGCTTGACCAGAAAGGCGTCTCCCTGGAAGTTACCCAGGAAGCGCGTGACTGGCTGGCCGAGAAAGGCTATGACCGTGCGATGGGCGCACGCCCCATGACCCGTGTGATTCAGGATAACCTGAAGAAACCGCTGGCCAACGAACTGCTCTTCGGTTCGCTGGTGGATGGCGGTCAGGTCGCCGTCGCGCTGGATAAAGAAGGCGATAAGCTGACGTACAGCTTCCAGAGCGCGCAGAAGCATAAGCCTGAAGCCGCGCACTAAAGCAGTACGCCTGTAAAACACAACGCCGGATAGCGATATCCGGCGTTTTTTTATGGCGTTTTCATGGGGTTTACGTATAAAAAAAGCGCCGCGAAAGGGCGGCGCTTTTTCTCAGGCTGGCGCGGCAAACGGCGGCGCGGCCTGGCTTCTCTTAATAAGAAGCCGGTATAAACTTAGCGACTACGGAAGACAATGCGGCCTTTGCTCAGGTCGTACGGGGTCAGCTCAACAGTCACTTTGTCGCCCGTCAGAATGCGGATGTAGTTTTTGCGCATTTTACCGGAGATATGGGCAGTTACCACGTGACCGTTTTCCAGTTCTACGCGGAACATAGTGTTAGGTAACGTTTCAAGAACGGTACCCTGCATTTCAATATTGTCTTCTTTGGCCATCTAATCCTCTGGGGTATCACTACCATAGTTTGAACCGGCAAGATAATGCCCAAGTTCACCCATTAAGTAAAGTTTTGCGGGCGAAATGCCCGTCGTACCGCTGCGCCTGCTTGTCTCCACGACAAAACCGCGCGGGCAGCGCAAGCATAACGGGGAGCGTGAGATCCAAAGCGTTGCGTTAACGGAGGGTCCCAAAACGGCGGCAGGGTAATGGCAGTCATTTTCTGCGTGCATAAGTATAACACCCTGACAAAAAATGTGCCGAAAACATTCTGCTATCCTGCGGAGGTAAAAAGGGTTTGCGGCACCCAGCCGCGTTTTTCGAACGGCAACTGGCGAAGCTCAGCCAGCTGTTGTAAATAATCGCGGCGCGGGATCTCGACCGCGCCCAGCGAGGCGGTGTGCGGGTTAAGCACCTGGCAGTCGATAAGCCTGCCGCCCTGCGTTAAAAAGTAGTCGCAAAACACCACCAGCGCGGTTTTTGAGGCATTTTCCCGGCGACTGAACATCGACTCGCCGCAAAACAGCGCGCCCTGCGCCACGCCATACATGCCGCCCACCAGTTCATCGTCCTGCCAGACTTCAATCGAGTGCGCATGGCCCAGTTCATGGAGGCGCTGCCAGGCGATAACCACATCGTTGGTTATCCAGGTACCGTCGTCGCGATCGCTGGCGCAGCCCTGAATAACGGCGCTAAAGGCGTGATTCAGCGTCACGCGATAAGGCGAGCGGCGGTGAAAACGCTTCATACTACGGCTGACGTGCAGCCGGTCGGGCCAGAGCACCGCGCGCGGATCCGGCGACCACCATAAAATCGGGTCGCCTGGTGAAAACCACGGAAAAATGCCGTGCTGATAGGCCATCATCAGGCGCGCCGGGCTGAGATCGCCGCCTAATGCCAGTAAGCCGTTGGGTTCACGTAACGCTCCCTCAGGCGAGGGGAAAGCAATCGAATGACGAGAAAGCTGCACCAGACGCATCACAACGGCGCTCCCTGACAACAGTGCCAAATATCAATCAATGATAGTGTACTGAGCGCGCGCGAAACTGATAATAACGTCCCTGCAGCGCCAGTAATTCCTTGTGACTACCTTGTTCAGTAATCTGCCCGCTGTCCATGACAATGATGCGATCGAACGCCGTCAGTCCCTGCAGGCGATGCGTGACCATCAGCAGCGTTTTCTCTGCGGCGACCTCTTTAACAAGTGCCAGTATCTGTCGCTCGGTTTCGGCATCCAGCCCTTCCGTCGGCTCATCCAGTAAAAGCACTGGCGCGTCATGCAGCAGCGCGCGGGCGATGCCGAGACGGCGTAGTTCCCCGCCGGATAGCTGGCGTCCACCTTCGCCAAGCCAGGCGTTCAGCCCGTCGTCTTCCAGCAGTTTTTCAAGCCCTACGCGGGCGAGTACTGCGCCGAGCGCGGCGTCATCGGCCTGCGGCGCGGCGAGCCGGAGATTATCGCGAAGCGTGGCGCTAAAAAGATGCACGCGCTGCGGCACGACGCTCATGGTCGCGCGCAGCGCCGCTTCGTGGTATTCGCTAATGGAAACGCCGCCAAGCGCCACGTCGCCGGAGGTCGGGTCCCAGGCGCGGGTCAAAAGTTGCAGCAGCGTCGACTTCCCGCAGCCGGTGCGCCCAAGGATAGCGATGTGCTCGCCCGGCGCGACATCAAGCGTAATATCGCGCAGCGCAGGCTGAGGCTGGCCCGGAAAGCTGAAGCTCACGTTACGCAGCGACAGCGAGGCCTCGTGCGGAGCGTCTGCGCCCGGCTTAGCAAAAGTGATGTCAGCAGGCTGGTCAATCACCTCGCTCACGCGACGCGCGGAGGCGATAACCTGGCCCAGGTGCTGGAACGCGCCGCCCACCGGCGCCAGCGCTTCAAAGGCGGCCAGCGCGCAGAAGACAAACAGCGCGATAAGCGAGCCGGGTGTGCTGTTGCCCCCAACGCCGCCTGCGGCCAGCCACAGGATCAGCACCACCGTCATGCCGCTTATCAGCATCATCATCGCCTGCGAGAGCGCCGTCAGCCCGGCCTGGCGACGCTGCGCCTCGTGCCAGATCTGCTCGGTCGCATCAAGATTATCGCGATAGCGCCCGGCCGCGCCGAAAATCGACAATTCCGCCTGGCCCTGCAACCAGCCTGTCAGTTGCTGGCGGTAGCTGGCGCGAAGCATCGTCAGCGCTTCGCCCACCGGACGACCGGCGCGATAGAAGAGGGGAGGGAGCAGTAGCAGCGTCGCCAGCATGATCCCGCCGAGCGTCAGCGCCAGCGTCACATCCAGCAGGCTTAAACCGAGCGTCACCACGACAATAACAGCAAGCGCGCCGATCAGCGGTGAAATCACGCGCAGATAGAGGTGATCCAGCGTATCGACATCCGCCACCAGGCGGTTAAGCAATTCGCCCTGACGAAAACGCGCCAGCCCGGACGGAGAGAGCGGCAGCAGGCGACTGAAGGTATAGACGCGCAAGTGCTCCAGCACGCGGAACGTGCCTTCGTGGCTCACCAGGCGCTCAAAGTAACGTCCCGCGGTGCGGATAATCGCGGCACCGCGAACGCCTGCGGCAGGCAGCATATAGTTAAAGCTGTAGAGGCCAGCCATGCCCACCACCGCTGAGGCGGAGAGAAACCAGCCGGAGAGCGTCAACAGGCCGATGCTGGCGAGCAGCGTCACGATAGCCAGCACGACGCCGAGCGACAGCAGCCATTTGTGGCGTTTATAGAGCGCCAGATAGGGTAGTAACCCGCGCATTTAAATCTCCTCCTGACGGTGCGCCAGCAGCGCCGCGAAATAGCCGTCGGCCTCGCTAAGCGTGGCGACGTCGCCGCGCTCCACGATACGCCCGTCGCGCATCACCCAGACTTCATCCCAGGCGGCGATATCATCAATCTGGTGCGTCACCATCAGCGTGGTCTGCGCCAGCGACGCGGTCTCCAGCGCCTGCATCACGCGGCGCTCGCTGCCGGCATCCAGGCTTGCGGAAGGTTCATCGAGCAGCAGCAAACGACACGGCGTTAACAGCGCACGGGCGACCGCCACGCGCTGCGCCTGACCGACGGAGAGGCCGGACGACTGATCGCCGACTGGCGTGTCGACGCCCTGCACCAGCAGCGGTAAGAACTCGCTTACCCACGCTTTATCAAGCGCGGCCTGAAGCTGCGCATCGCTCGCCTCGGGATCGGCCAGTAAGACGTTTTCTTTGAGCGTCCCGGCAGGCAACTGCGGGTTTTGCCCGACCCAGCTTAACTGACGCCGCCAGCTGTCCGGCTCCAGCTCGCGCAGCTCAACACCATTGACGCGCAGCGAGCCTTCATACGGCAGAAACCCGGCCAGCAGATTTAAGAGCGAGCTTTTTCCGGCGCCGCTTTGCCCCACCAGCGCCACGCGTTTACCCGCAGGCAGCGTGAAATTCAGCGGTCCGGCGAGACGTTTCCCCTGCGGAGAGAGGATGGTCAGCCCCTGCGCCTCAAGCGAAATCGGCTCGCAGCCGGGTAACTCCAGCGCGCCTTTCTCAGCATGCTGAATCGGGGTTTCAAGGAAGGTTTTCAGGCTGTCCGCCGCGCCAATAGCCTGCGCTTTGGCATGATAAAAGGTGCCGAGATCGCGCAGCGGCTGGAAGAATTCCGGCGCCAGAATCAGCGCCAGGAAACCGGCGAACAGCGTTACGCCCGTACCGTAATGGCCGAAATTGAGTTCACCCAGGTAAGAGAAGCCGAAATAGACCGCGACCAGCGCGATAGAAAGCGAGGTGAAAAACTCCAGCACGCCGGAGGAGAGAAACGCCAGGCGCAGCACTTCCATCGTGCGCTGGCGGAAATCCTGAGAAGCCGCCTGAATGTTATGCGTTTCCGCCGCGCCGCGGTTGAAAAGGCGCAGGGTTTCCATACCGCGCAGGCGGTCAAGGAAGTTTCCGCTCAGGCGCGCCAGCGCCTGAAAATTGCGGCGGTTGGCATCGGCGGCGCCCATGCCGACCATCGCCATAAACAGCGGAATTAGCGGCGCGGTGCAAAGCAGGATCAGCGCCGCTGCCCAGTTATAAGGGAAAATCGCCAGCACAATCAGCAGCGGCACGCTCGCCGCCAGCGCCATTTGCGGCAGATAGCGGGCGTAGAAATCGTGCATATCGTCGATCTGCTCAAGGATAAGCGTAGCCCAGCTGCCGGCGGGTTTCCCCTGGATCCAGGCAGGCCCGGCCTCCTGTAACCGGTTCATCACCTGCTGACGAATGCGGGCGCGGATATGCTGACCGGCGTGAAACCCGACTTTTTCCCTTAGCCATACCACCCAGGCGCGCAGGACAAAGACCAGAATCAACAGCACAAACGGCAGCAGCTGCGCCTCGCGGGGAATGGCTTTGATTATCAAATCGTTAAGGAGATTGGCCAGCAGCCAGGCCTGCGCGACGATAAGCAAACCGCTCACCACGCCCAGCAGGCGCGACAGGTTAAGCCAGCGGCGGGAGATAACGCTTTGCTGTTTAAGCCAGCGGGTCAGTTCTTGTTGACGGGTTTTATTCATTGCATGCACTGAGCAGTAAAATCCAGAGTGCTCGCCGCAAGGCGAGAGAGCAGGCAATGTTACAACGGGGATAAAAGAAAGGCGACTGATTCGTCGCCTTGTTTAACGTGCGGAATTAACTCTGCTTTTCAGCAAGGCCGTCCAGGTAGCGCTCGGCATCCAGCGCGGCCATACAGCCAGTGCCAGCGGAGGTGATGGCCTGGCGGTAGATATGGTCCATCACATCGCCTGCGGCGAAGACGCCCGGGATGCTGGTCTGGGTGGCGTTGCCGTGAATGCCGGACTGTACTTTGATGTAGCCGTTCTCAAGCTCCAGCTGCCCATCAAAAATCGCGGTGTTCGGGCTGTGGCCGATCGCGACGAACAGGCCTGCAACGTCCAGCGTCTCGACGTTTTCCGGGTTAACCGTATCGCGCAGACGCAGGCCGCTGACGCCCATCTGATCGCCGGTCACTTCTTCCAGCGTGCGGTGGGTATGCAGCACGATGTTGCCGCTTTCCACTTTATCCATCAGGCGTTTTATCAGGATCTTCTCGGCGCGGAACGTGTCGCGGCGATGGATCAGGTGTACTTCAGAGGCGATATTCGCCAGATACAGCGCTTCTTCTACGGCCGTGTTGCCGCCGCCGATAACCGCGACTTTCTGGTTGCGGTAGAAGAATCCGTCACAGGTGGCGCAGGCGGAGACGCCGCGGCCTTTATAGGCTTCTTCAGACGGCAGGCCCAGATAACGCGCGGAGGCGCCGGTGGCGATGATAAGCGCGTCGCAGGTGTATTCGCCGCTGTCGCCGATAAGACGGAACGGACGGTTTTGCAGATCGACCTTGTTGATATGATCGAACAGGATTTCTGTTTCAAACTTCGCGGCATGCTCGTGCATGCGTTCCATCAACAGCGGACCGGTCAGATCGTGCGGGTCGCCCGGCCAGTTTTCCACTTCCGTGGTAGTGGTCAACTGACCGCCTTTTTCCATCCCGGTAATCAGAACCGGCTTCAGGTTGGCGCGCGCCGCGTAGACCGCAGCGGTGTATCCCGCCGGGCCGGAGCCAAGAATTAACAGCTTACTGTGTTTAGCCGTGCCCATGAGATCCTCATTGTTGTTGGCAGACAATGGGCTGGATTGTAGGGAATTTACCGGGCTAAAAAAAGAGTGTGGCAATTTTGTTAACGATTCATGCAATAGCCGCGACCGATAGCGTCATTATTTTTACTGATTAAAAAGCGCGGCGGATAAGGCAGTAAAATGAGGAATAATCGCTGCTCGTTACCACTCTCTGGCACGTTCTACTAAAAATCGATGTTTTGCTTTGACAATCCCCTGCGCTTTTGCGAAAACATTCGAGGAAGAAAAAAGGGTTGGCTTTGGTTGCAGCGCATTCTGGCGCAAGCTTGTGCCAATTTCCGGGCTATTGAAATTCACGCATGGCGTGGACAGACGCCATACGTAATGTCGATAGCTGCCAGTGGGCAACGGTCTTCTAACTGACGCCCTGAACAGTGAAGTGCAACGGGTAATGGCAGGTGTAGGGAAGGAATACAGAGAGACAATAATAATGGTAGATAGCAAGAAGCGCCCTGGCAAAGATCTCGACCGTATCGATCGTAACATTCTTAATGAGCTGCAAAAGGATGGGCGCATTTCTAACGTCGAGCTTTCAAAAAGAGTGGGTCTTTCACCGACGCCGTGCCTTGAGCGCGTTCGTCGTCTGGAACGACAGGGTTTCATTCAGGGCTATACGGCTCTGCTGAACCCGCATTATCTGGATGCCTCACTTCTGGTATTTGTTGAGATTACTCTGAATCGTGGCGCGCCGGATGTGTTTGAGCAGTTCAATTCCGCTGTACAAAAGCTGGAAGAAATTCAGGAGTGCCATCTGGTTTCGGGCGATTTCGACTACCTGTTGAAAACCCGCGTACCGGATATGTCCGCTTACCGTAAGCTGCTGGGCGAAACCCTGCTGCGTCTGCCGGGCGTGAACGACACCCGAACTTACGTCGTGATGGAAGAAGTCAAGCAGAGTAATCGTCTGGTTATTAAGACCCGCTAACACAGAACAGGTGCAAACCGGGCGTAGTTTGATTACACTCCTGTTAATCCATACAGCAGCAGTGGCGGGGTTTCTCGCCACTGCTGTCCGTTTTACCTCATGGACCTGGAGAGCCTGTCTTGAGCCAGGAATACACCGAAGACAAAGAAGTCACACTCACTAAATTAAGCAGCGGGCGACGACTGCTCGAAGCGCTGCTGATCCTCGTGGTGCTGTTTGCCGTCTGGCTGATGGCCGCCCTGCTAAGCTTTAACCCTTCCGATCCGAGCTGGTCACAAACGGCCTGGCATGAGCCTATCCATAATCTGGGCGGCGCGCCCGGGGCCTGGCTTGCGGACACGCTGTTCTTTATTTTCGGCGTGATGGCCTACACCATTCCCGTGATCATGGTGGGCGGCTGCTGGTTTGCCTGGCGTCAGCGCGGTAACGAAGATTACATCGACTATTTCGCCGTAGCGCTGCGCCTTATCGGCGTACTGGCGCTGATCCTCACTTCCTGCGGGCTGGCGGCGATTAACGCCGACGATATCTGGTATTTCGCCTCCGGCGGCGTAATTGGCAGCCTGCTTAGCACTGCGCTTCAGCCGATGCTCAACAGCAGCGGCGGCACCATTGCGCTGCTCTGCGTCTGGGCGGCGGGGCTGACGCTGTTTACCGGCTGGTCCTGGGTCAGCATCGCAGAGAAAATCGGCAGCGTCGTGCTTACCGTGCTGACGTTTGCCAGCAACCGTACCCGCCGTGACGACACCTGGCAGGATGAAGACGACTACGAGGACGATGAAGAGCACGACGAATATGAAGAGGATGAGCGTGAGCCGCAACAGGCGAAAGGGGAATCCCGTCGCGCGCGTATTCTTCGTGGTGCTTTAGCCCGCCGCCAGCGGCTGGCGGACAAATTCAGCAACCCTGTCGCACGCAAAACCGACGCCGCGCTCTTTTCAGGCAAGCGTATGGATGACGCCGACGAGGTGCAATACAGCGTGCGCGGCACCCCTGCGGATGCGGATGACGTCCTGTTCTCTGGCCATAAAGTGACCGAGCCGGACGCGTTTTATGATGAAAACGATCCTCTGCTGAACGGCCACTCGATTGCCGACCCGGCTGCCGTTGCCGCAGCCGCCACGCCTGTAGCGCCTGTCTGGGCCTCGGCGCAAACGGCCATGCCGTCTGAAGCGGTAAATGTACAGGCGCCGGATGTCGCGCCAGAAATAGAATGGCATTCCGCGCCTTCAGCCCCGCAGTCGCATCCGGGCATCGCGCCGGAGCCGGATTACTATGCGCAACCGCCTGTCGCGCAAGCGCCGTTGCAGGAAGAAGCGTACTGGCAGCCCGCGCCGAACAGCGCGCCGGTAGCCCCCGCCTATCAACCTGCGCAACAGCCGCAGCCCTATCAGGCGCAGCAACCGCATCCTGGGGCGTATCAGCCAGCGCCGCATGATCCCTATGCCGAGCCGCAGGCTGAACATTCTGCGCCTGCGCCAGACCCTTATGCGCCGTATGCCTCTTACGCCGCGCCGGAACCGTACGCCCCGGCACAAGAGGCCGCGCCGGTGTATGAACCAGAGCCCGTCGCGCCGCCGGAAGAGGTCAAACCCGCGCGCCCGCCGCTGTATCATTTCGAAGAAGTGGAAGCGCAGCGCGCCCGCGAGCGCGAACAGCTGGCCGCCTGGTATCAGCCGATTCCTGAGCCGGAAGAGCTTACCCGTAAGCCGGAGCCCATACGCGCGCCTGAGCCTGCGCCTGCCGCGCCGTCATTCTCTGCTGCCGATATCGCAGGCGCTGCCGCGTCCGGCCTGAATGTGGCTGCGCAGGGGGCCGCCGCCGCGGCTTCCGTGCACGCTGCGTCGCAGGCAACGTCTGCGGCAGCGCAAACCGCGGCCGTCGCCTTTACGCCGGTGGCAGGCGAGGCGCCGCGTCCACAGGTGAAAGAGGGCATCGGCCCGCAGCTGCCGCGCCCGAACCGCGTTCGCGTGCCGACGCGTCGTGAACTGGCGTCTTATGGCATCAAACTGCCTTCTCAGCGGATGGCGGAAGAGCGCGCCCGCGAAGAGGCGGAACGTCGCATGGCGCAACAGCAGCACGGCGTTTCCGACGAAGAAGCGGATGCGATGTATCAGGATGAGCTGGCGCGTCAGTTCGCCGCATCCCAGCAGCAGCGTTACGGTGAAGAGTACCAGGCGGAGATGAGCCCGGAAGATGAAGACGCCGCTGAGCAGGCGGAGCTGGCGCGCCAGTTTGCCGCATCGCAGCAGCAGCGTTATTCCGCGGCGCAACCGTCTGGCGCTGCGCCATTTGCGCCGGATGAGACAGCGTATTCTCCGACGACGCGGGTAAGCGAGAGCCCGAGCCAGCCGCTCTTTATGCCGGAGCCTGCCGCGCCACAGCCGCACCATCCGGTACCACCGTCTCAGACGCAACACTATCAACAGCCACCGCAACAGCCACCAGCGCATGTTGCGCCTGCGCAAAGCTACGCGCCGCCGCAAGGTTATACGCCGCAGCCTCAGGCGCCGCAGGGTTACGCACAGCCAACGGCCGCGCATCAGCCGCAGCCTGCCGCACCGACCCAGGGCTACCAGCCGCCTTCAGCGCCTGCTCAGTATCAGGCTCCGTCTCCGGCCGCGCCTGTACAGGCTCAACAGCCGGCATCGCCTCGCGACAGCCTGATCCACCCGCTGCTGATGCGTAATGGTGAAGAACTGCCGAAGCATAAACCGTCCACGCCGTTGCCGTCGCTGGATCTGCTGACGTCGCCGCCTGCGGAAGTTGAGCCGGTAGATACCTTCGCCCTGGAGCAGATGGCGCGTCTGGTGGAAGCGCGTCTCGCCGACTTCCGCATTAAAGCCGATGTCGTGAATTACTCGCCAGGCCCCGTCATTACCCGTTTTGAGCTGAACCTGGCGCCGGGCGTTAAAGCCGCGCGCATCTCTAACCTGTCGCGCGACCTGGCGCGTTCGCTCTCGACCGTCGCCGTGCGCGTGGTGGAAGTGATCCCCGGCAAGCCGTATGTCGGTCTTGAGCTGCCGAATAAAAAGCGCCAGACCGTTTACCTGCGCGAAGTGCTGGACTGCGCGAAATTCCGCGACAACCCGTCGCCGCTGAGCGTGGTGCTGGGTAAAGATATCGCCGGCGATCCGGTCGTGGCGGATCTTGCGAAAATGCCGCACCTGCTGGTGGCCGGTACGACGGGTTCCGGTAAGTCGGTGGGCGTTAACGCCATGATCCTGAGCATGCTCTACAAAGCGACGCCGGAAGACGTGCGCTTTATCATGATCGACCCGAAAATGCTGGAGCTGTCGGTGTATGAAGGCATTCCGCATCTTCTGACCGAAGTGGTCACCGACATGAAAGACGCCGCCAACGCGCTGCGCTGGAGCGTGAATGAAATGGAGCGCCGCTACAAGCTGATGTCGGCGCTCGGCGTGCGTAACCTCGCCGGTTACAACGAGAAGATTGCTGAAGCTAAACGTATGGGCCGTCCAATTCCGGATCCTTACTGGAAACCGGGCGACAGCATGGACGCCACCCATCCGGTGCTGGAAAAACTGCCGTATATCGTGGTTCTGGTCGATGAGTTTGCCGATCTGATGATGACGGTCGGTAAAAAAGTCGAAGAGCTGATCGCGCGTCTCGCGCAGAAAGCGCGTGCGGCGGGTATTCACCTGGTGCTGGCGACACAGCGTCCGTCCGTGGATGTCATCACCGGCCTGATTAAAGCCAACATCCCGACGCGAATCGCGTTTACCGTATCCAGTAAAATCGACTCGCGCACCATTCTCGATCAGGGCGGCGCGGAATCGCTGCTGGGGATGGGGGATATGCTGTACTCCGGCCCGAACTCCTCCATGCCGGTGCGTGTTCACGGCGCCTTCGTGCGTGATGAAGAAGTTCATGCTGTTGTGCAAGACTGGAAAGCGCGCGGCCGTCCGCAATATGTCGACGGCATTACCTCCGACAGCGAAAGCGAGGGCGGTGGCGGCGGCTTTGACGGCGGCGAAGAGCTGGATCCGCTGTTCGATCAGGCCGTCTCGTTCGTGGTGGAAAAACGTAAAGCGTCGATTTCCGGCGTACAGCGTCAGTTCCGCATCGGTTACAACCGCGCGGCGCGCATTATTGAACAGATGGAAATGCAGGGCATCGTCAGCGAGCAGGGCCATAACGGCAACCGCGAAGTGCTGGCGCCGCCGCCGTTCGAGTAACCGTTCTTTTCCCTGCGCACGCGTCGTCTGGCAGCGTGTGCAGGGCATCACGCCCATCATGATTCTGAAAAGATGGGTAAATTACCAAAAAATCAGGTTTTTCTTCTGTCGAAAATGTCAGCCTTATGGCTACAGTTAGGGACAGTAAGCGATCCCGTACCGGGGTCGGTCGTATTCTGAGGGATAACAATGAAAAAAATCGCCGTTACCTGTGCTTTGCTTTCCGCGTTTGCCGTATCGTCCGTCTGGGCGGATGCCGCAGGCGATTTGAAAAGCCGCCTCGATAAAGTCAGCAGCTTCCACGCCAGCTTCACCCAGAAAGTGACCGATGGCAGCGGGGCCGCTGTGCAGGAAGGCCAGGGCGATCTGTGGGTTAAACGTCCGAATCTTTTCAACTGGCATATGACGCAGCCGGATGAAAGCGTACTGATTTCCGACGGTAAAACGCTGTGGTTCTACAACCCGTTTGTTGAGCAGGCGAGCGCTACCTGGCTGAAAGACGCCACCAGCAATACGCCGTTTATGCTGATTGCGCGTAACCAGAGCAGCGACTGGCAGCAGTACAACATTAAACAGAACGGTGATGATTTCGTGCTGATGCCGAAAGCCAGCAGCGGCAACCTGAAGCAGTTCACCATTAACGTGAGCCGCGACGGCACCATCAATCAGTTCAGCGCCGTCGAGCAGGACGATCAGCGCAGTAACTATGAGCTCAAATCCCAGCAGAATGGCGCGGTGGATATGAGCAAATTTACCTTTACGCCGCCGCAGGGCGTAACGGTGGACGACCAGCGTAATAAGTAAGTAGAGGTCCGGGTGGGCAATCTTTCGCTCGATTTTTCCGAAAATACCTTTCAGCCTCTGGCCGCGCGTATGCGGCCAGAAAATCTGGCGCAGTATATCGGGCAGCAGCATCTGCTGGCGCCCGGTAAGCCGCTGCCCCGCGCTATCGAGGCCGGGCATCTTCACTCCATGATCCTCTGGGGCCCGCCGGGCACCGGTAAAACCACGCTTGCCGAAGTCATCGGGCGCTACGCGAACGCCGATGTGGAGCGTATTTCGGCGGTGACATCCGGCGTGAAAGAGATTCGTGAAGCCATCGAGCGCGCCCGTCAGAACCGCAACGCGGGCCGCCGCACAATTTTGTTCGTCGACGAAGTGCATCGCTTCAACAAAAGCCAGCAGGACGCCTTCCTGCCGCATATCGAAGACGGCACCATTACGTTTATTGGCGCGACCACGGAAAATCCGTCGTTTGAGCTGAACTCGGCGCTACTTTCCCGCGCACGCGTCTACCTGCTGAAATCCCTGACGGTTGAGGATATCGAACAGGTGCTGACGCAGGCGATGAATGACCGTGAGCGCGGCTACGGTGGCCAGGATATCGTATTGCCGGATGAAACCCGACTCGCCATTGCGGAGCTGGTCAACGGCGATGCGCGACGCGCGCTCAATACGCTGGAAATGATGGCCGATATGGCGCCGACCGACGACAGCGGCAAACGGGTGCTGAAACCCGAACTCCTGACGGAAATCGCTGGCGAGCGCAGCGCCCGCTTTGATAATAAAGGCGACCGTTTTTACGATTTGATTTCCGCGCTGCATAAGTCGGTGCGCGGCTCCGCACCCGATGCGGCGCTCTACTGGTATGCGCGTATTATTAGCGCAGGCGGCGATCCTCTTTATGTGGCGCGTCGTTGCCTGGCGATCGCCTCCGAGGATGTGGGCAATGCCGATCCGCGTGCCATGCAGGTGGCGATTTCCGCATGGGACTGCTTTACGCGCGTCGGCCCGGCGGAAGGCGAAAGGGCGATTGCCCAGGCGATTGTCTATCTTGCCTGCGCGCCGAAGAGCAACGCGGTGTATACCGCTTTCAAGGCCGCGCTTAGAGACGCGCGTGACCGCCCGGATTACGATGTGCCGGAACATCTGCGCAACGCCCCGACGAAGCTCATGAAGGAAATGGGCTACGGGCAGGAGTACCGTTATGCGCATGACGAACCCAACGCCTACGCGGCTGGCGAAGACTATTTCCCTGCGGAAATGGCACAAACACGCTACTATCACCCCACCAACAGAGGTCTTGAAGGCAAGATTGGCGAAAAGCTAGCCTGGCTTGCTGAGCAGGATCAGAAAAGCCCCACAAAACGCTACCGCTAACGCGATCGTTGCGGTAAGGTTAATCGTTGAATACCCGTGCGATCGCAGGCTGCGGTCGCCTTTCCCTTTTCTTTTTTCGATAAGCACAGGATAAGCATGCTCGATCCCAATCTGCTGCGTACCGAGCCAGACGCAGTCGCAGAAAAACTGGCACGCCGGGGCTTTAAGCTGGATGTAGATAAGCTGGTCGCTCTTGAAGAGCGTCGTAAGGTTCTGCAGGTAAAAACTGAAAATCTGCAGGCTGAACGTAACTCGCGATCGAAATCCATCGGCCAGGCGAAAGCGCGTGGGGAGGATATTGAGCCGCTTCGTCTGGAAGTGAACAAACTCGGCGAAGAGCTTGATACGGCGAAAAACGAGCTGGATGCGCTGCTGGCTGAAATCCGCGATATCGCGCTGACCCTGCCTAACCTGCCGGATGATGACGTACCGCTGGGCAAAGACGACAGTGAAAATGTGGAAGTCAGCCGCTGGGGCACGCCGCGTAAATTTGATTTCGAAATCCGCGATCACGTGACGCTTGGCGAAACGCTGGGCGGCATGGATTTTGCGAGCGCCGTGAAGCTGACCGGCTCTCGTTTTGTGGTGATGAAAGGGCAGATTGCCCGTCTGCACCGCGCGCTGTCGCAGTTTATGCTGGATCTACATACCGAAGAGCATGGCTATAGCGAAAACTATGTGCCGTATCTGGTGAACCACGATACGCTCTACGGCACCGGCCAGCTGCCGAAGTTCGCAGGCGATCTGTTCCATACACGTCCGCTGGAAGAAGAAGCCGACAGCAGCAACTACGCCCTGATCCCGACGGCGGAAGTGCCGCTGACGAACCTCGTGCGCGATGAGATCATCGACGAAGAGACGCTGCCTGTCAAAATGACCGCGCATACGCCGTGCTTCCGTTCTGAAGCGGGTTCTTATGGCCGCGACACCCGTGGTCTTATCCGTATGCACCAGTTCGACAAAGTAGAAATGGTGCAGATTGTACGCCCGGAAGATTCCATGCAGGCGCTGGAAGAGATGACAGGTCATGCAGAGAAAGTACTGCAACTTCTGGGCCTGCCGTATCGTAAAGTGCTGTTGTGCTCTGGCGATATGGGCTTTGGCGCGCGTAAAACCTACGACCTGGAAGTCTGGCTTCCGGCGCAGGATACGTATCGCGAAATTTCCTCTTGCTCCAACATGTGGGATTTCCAGGCTCGTCGTATGCAGGCGCGCTGCCGTAGCAAGTCAGATAAAAAGACCCGTCTGGTGCACACGCTGAACGGTTCTGGTCTGGCGGTAGGCCGTACGCTGGTCGCTGTGCTGGAGAACTATCAGCAGGCGGATGGCCGTATCGAAATCCCTGAAGTACTGCGTCCGTATATGAAAGGGCTTGAGTTCATCGGTTAAGGTGAATCGTCCGTTGTTTTAAAAGCGCCTGCGGGCGCTTTTTTCGTTTTGACCCCGCCTTTTTTTATCAGAATTATTGATAAATTTTTTCATCGATATCCGCGGAGTATTATTCAGCTAACTTATTATTCTTTATAGATAAAGATAAGCAAAAAGCGTCGGCGCCGGAGCGGATAAATGAAGGCTGTTCATCGATGGTCTGTTTCGGCCTGATAAGACGATTTCTGGCAGATTGACTTTGCCGTGGCTGGTGGCATGATGCGCACGAATTCTTACCTTCCTCACGGTTTTATCCATGTCTATCTATACCCGGCCAGTGGTGCTTTTGCTCTGTGGCCTTCTTCTGCTGACCCTGGCGATAGCGGTGTTAAACACGCTGGTACCGCTGTGGCTTGCCCATGACAATTTACCGACCTGGCAGGTTGGTATGGTCGGCTCATCCTACTTTACCGGCAACCTGCTGGGCACGCTGATTACCGGCACGCTTATCAAGCGCTATGGATTTAACCGCAGTTACTACATCGCCTCGCTGATTTTCGCCGCTGGCTGCGCAGGGCTTGGCGTGACGCTCGGCTTCTGGAGCTGGCTTGCGTGGCGTTTTATCGCCGGTGTCGGCTGCGCCATGATTTGGGTGGTCGTGGAGAGCGCGCTGATGTGCAGCGGCACGGCGCGCAACCGCGGGCGTCTGCTGGCGGCGTATATGATGGTCTATTACCTGGGCACCGTCGCCGGGCAACTGATGGTCAGCAAACTGCCGACCGACCTGATGAGCGTTCTGCCGTGGGTGACAGGCATGGTAATAGCGGCCATTCTGCCGCTGCTCTTTACGCGTATCGTGAACAGCAGTAGCGAGCATCAGGAGAAAACGCACGTCTGGCCGATGTTTAAGCTGCGTCAGGCGCGTCTTGGCGTTAACGGCTGCATTATCTCTGGCATCGTGCTGGGCTCGCTGTATGGCCTGATGCCGCTGTATCTCAACCATCAGGGCGTGAGCGACTCCGGGATCGGCTTCTGGATGGCGGTGATGGTCAGCGCCGGGATTATCGGGCAGTGGCCAATCGGTAAACTGGCCGATCGCTTCGGGCGCCTGCTGGTGCTGCGCGTGCAGGTGTTCGTCGTGATTGTGGGCTGTATGGCGATGCTGGCGCAGGCCGCGATGGCGCCAGCGCTGTTTGTGCTCGGTGCTGCGGGTTTTACGCTTTATCCGGTTGCTATGGCCTGGGCCTGCGAAAAGGTTGAGCATCATCAGCTGGTGGCCATGAATCAGGCGCTGCTGCTGAGCTATACCATCGGCAGTCTGTTGGGGCCGACCTTTACCGCCATGCTCATGCAGAGCTATTCAGACAGCCTGCTGTTCGTAATGATTGCCAGCGTGTCGTTTGTCTACCTGATGATGCTGATGCGCAAAGCCGGACATCATCCTACACCGGTTGCACACGCCTGATAACAAAACGCCCGCATCATGCGGGCGTTGTTTTTAGTACATCACTTTGTGGCCGTACTGCTCCAGAATCCCTTTAACGCGCTCCATCGTTTCCTTTTTCGGTGGTTTCACGCCATCAAGCTTATACTCTTCGCCCATCGCTACCCATTTGTGCTTGCCTAACTCATGGTAGGGCAGCAGTTCGATTTTCTCGACGTTGCCCATATCACGGGTAAATTCGCCCAGGCGATGTGCGGAATCATCATCATCAGACCAGCCAGGAACGACGACATAGCGGATCCAGGTTTTGATGCCTTTGGCTGAAATATATTTGGCGAACTCCAGCGTGCGGTGGTTGGATACGCCAACCAGGTTCTGGTGGATCTCATCGTTCATCTGCTTGAGATCGAGCATCACCAAATCGGTGACTTCCAGCAGCTCATCAATCACCGGATCGTAGCGACGCACGAAACCGTTGGTATCGAGGCAGGTGTGAATACCTTCTTTCTTACAGGCGCGGAACCAGTCGCGCACGAATTCCGCTTGCAGTATCGCCTCGCCGCCGGACGCCGTGACACCGCCGCCGGACGCGTTCATGAAATGCCGGTAGGTCACGACCTCTTTCATTAACTCTTCAACCGTAATTTCTTTGCCACCGTGTGTGTCCCAGGTGTCGCGGTTATGGCAATAGAGGCAGCGCATCAGGCAGCCCTGAAAGAAGGTAATAAAGCGGATCCCCGGCCCGTCGACGGTGCCACAGGATTCATAGGAGTGAATGCGACCAATAACTGACATTGCGGTGTTATCTCCAGTTCAGGCCCGATACAACAGGGCCGGGTGAGCGCGGTCTGTGCCGCGTCGAGTCTTTTTTGCGAGATAACTGAAGTATAGTCAGTCGCCTTGCAGAAAAGGCTAATACCGGGGTGGGTTATAAGAAAGGCCCCACAAACGTGGAGCCTTCATTTTACGCATTTTCAGTCAGAGCGGGTATTACATTGTCTGAGTGAAAGTACGGGTGATGACGTCCTGCTGCTGCTCTTTGGTCAGCGAGTTGAAGCGCACCGCGTAGCCAGACACGCGAATGGTCAGCTGCGGATATTTCTCAGGATGTTCCATCGCATCCAGCAGCATTTCACGGTTCATGACGTTCACGTTCAGGTGCTGACCGCCTTCGATGGACGCTTCATGGTGGAAGTAACCATCCATCAGGCCCGCCAGGTTGGTTTTACGCACTTCGTCGTCTTTACCCAGCGCGTTCGGCACGATAGAGAAGGTATAAGAGATACCATCTTTCGCGTAGGCGAACGGCAGTTTAGCAACGGAGGTCAGAGAGGCAACAGCGCCTTTCTGGTCACGGCCGTGCATCGGGTTAGCACCCGGGCCGAACGGTGCGCCAGCGCGGCGGCCATCCGGGGTGTTACCGGTTTTCTTACCATAAACTACGTTAGAGGTAATGGTCAGCACGGACTGGGTCGGGATAGCGTTGCGGTAGGTTTTCAGCTGCTGAATTTTCTTCATGAAACGTTCAACCAGGTCAACCGCCAGGTCATCCACGCGAGCGTCGTTGTTACCGAACTGCGGGTATTCGCCTTCGATTTCGAAGTCGATTGCCAGACCATCTTCATCACGAATCGGTTTAACTTTCGCGTATTTAATGGCAGACAGGGAGTCAGCCGCAACAGACAGACCGGCGATACCACACGCCATGGTGCGGATAACGTCGCGATCGTGCAGCGCCATCAGCGAGGCTTCATAGCTGTATTTGTCATGCATGTAGTGGATGATGTTCAGGGCGGTGACGTACTGTTTCGCCAGCCAGTCCATGAAGTGATCCATACGTTCCATGACTTCGTCAAAGTTCAGCAGATCGCCTTTGATCGGTGCAGATTTCGGACCTACCTGCATTTTCAGTTTTTCATCAACGCCGCCGTTGATAGCGTACAGCATGGTTTTCGCGAGGTTAGCGCGAGCACCGAAGAACTGCATTTGCTTACCAACCACCATCGGGCTTACGCAGCAGGCGATAGCGTAGTCGTCGTTGTTGAAGTCCGGACGCATCAGGTCATCGTTCTCGTACTGCAGAGAAGAGGTGTCGATGGAAACTTTCGCCGCGAATTTTTTGAAGTTCAGCGGCAGTTTTTCGGACCACAGGATAGTGATGTTCGGCTCCGGAGACGGCCCCATGGTGTACAGGGTGTTCAGGAAGCGGAAGCTGTTTTTGGTCACCAGCGTACGGCCGTCAACGCCCATACCGCCAACGGATTCGGTCGCCCAAATCGGGTCGCCGGAGAACAGCTCATCATATTCCGGGGTACGCAGGAAGCGCACCATACGCAGTTTCATGACCAGGTGATCGATCAGTTCCTGGGCTTCCTGCTCGTTGAGTTTGCCAGCTTTCAGGTCGCGTTCGATGTACACGTCAAGGAACGTGGAGACGCGGCCGAAGGACATCGCTGCGCCGTTCTGGGATTTCACAGCAGCCAGATAGCCGAAGTAAGTCCACTGTACGGCTTCCTGAGCGTTAGTCGCCGGACCGGAGATATCGCAGCCATATTTCGCTGCCATCTCTTTGATTTGACCCAGCGCGCGGTGCTGTTCAGCAATCTCTTCGCGCAGACGGATAGTCGCTTCCAGGTTTACACCGTTTTCCAGATCAGACTGCAGGGAAACAAACTGCGCGTATTTGTCTTTTATCAGGAAGTCGATACCGTACAGCGCAACGCGGCGATAGTCACCGATGATACGGCCACGGCCGTAAGCATCCGGCAGACCGGTCAGCACGCCGGATTTACGGCAGTTCAGGATATCTTTGGTGTAAACGTCGAATACACCCTGGTTATGGGTTTTACGGTATTCGGTGAAGATTTTTTTCAGTTGCGGATCGAGCTCGCGGTTGTACGCTTTGCAGGAACCTTCAACCATTTTGATGCCGCCAAACGGAATAATGGCGCGTTTCAGCGGAGCTTCAGTCTGCAGGCCAACAATTTTTTCGAGCGTCTTGTTGATATAACCTGCGTCATGCGAGGTGATGGTGGACGCCACGGAAGTGTCAAAGTCTACTGGCGCATGAGTGCGGTTCTCCAGTTTGACGCCTTCCATAACTTTGTCCCACAGTGAAGTGGTGGCTTCTGTTGCGCCAGCCAAGAAGGATTCATCACCCTCGTATGGCGTGTAGTTTTTCTGGATAAAGTCGCGGACGTTGACTTCATTCTGCCAGTCGCCTTTCGCGAAACCTTCCCAGGCTGTGGCTAACTTTTCATTAAGCTCGGACATGTAACACCTACCTTCTTAAGTGGATTTTTTATTTACTGCCTGGAACAACTATCAGCGATGGTCGTCGCCACGCAGGTAAATGACCCAGTATGTCAATCCGACAAGTAACCCCCCACCAATAATATTACCTATGGTTACCGGTATCAGGTTATCGATGATGAAATTCATCACGGTCAGATGAGAAAATTGGTCTGGCGAAGCGTGGATCGCGCTCCAGAACTCCGGGCTGCCAAAGTGACGAATCACTATCCCCATCGGGATCATAAACATGTTGGCGATACTGTGTTCGAAACCGCTGGCCACAAACATGCCGACCGGCAGAATCATAATAAAGGCCTTATCGATAAGGCTGCGTCCTGAGTAACTCATCCAGACGGCCAGACACACCATCAGGTTAGCCAGGATGCCGAGGCAAACCGCCTCAATAAACGTATGTTCAACTTTATGCGACGCGGTCTGCAGGACGTTGAGTCCCCAGCCGCCGTTGGCGGTCATATACTCGCCAGAAAGCCACATCAGTAAAACAAAGAGCAGGGCGCCAATCAGGTTGCCGATATAAACATTCAGCCAGTTGCGCGTCAGTTGACCCCAGGTGATGCGACCGCTGGCTTTAGCGACCACAATCAGCACCGTTGAAGTAAAAAGATCGGCGCCGCAAATGACGCAAAGAATCAGACCGAGTGAGAAACAGATGCCGCCAATCAATTTTGTAATGCCGAAAGGCATTGCGGCAGCGCCGGTGGTGGCGGTGATATAGAAAACAAAAGCAATGGAAATGAATACGCCAGCCGTAATTGCCAGATAAAACGTCTTTAACGGATGTTTGGTGGCTTTGTACACACCCGCTTCTTCGGCAACTTTCGCCATCGCAGCGGGGAGTAAGGAGTCAAAAGGGTTGTCAGCTTTCACACTAACTCTCTCTTTATTTATTCGGCGAGTTGATACTAACAAAGCATGATGTAGTAAAATTTGATATGGATCATATCTCGCCAGGTTTGCAGGACTGAAAGGCGTCTGGTTTTTACGCAATTTCAGCTTAACTTTTTGATTATCCAATAAAAAATAAATTTTAAAAATTATTAAAAGTTTTGAAAAAAAAGCTTTTTACCTCTCCCTCTAAGGTGTTAACCATTATGACTTTTTGACTAAAAAAGGTAACAAATAAGCCTGGTGGATATATTGCATATTCACCAATATTTAACTCATTATTTACAATTAAATTTTTAGCCAGACAAATAAAAACGGGGCCGTAAACGTGCCCCGTCATATTTGCTAAACATAAGTGTGAAGCAGGTTAATTGATATGCGTTATATCAATTTCCTTGCCAAAACTTAGCCTTGGCGCGCTGAAGCTTCTCATAGGCCGTCAGCAGCGACTGGTGCGCCGGGAAAGCTTTCAGATCGCTGTCGACCGGCTGCAGGCCGTAGAAAGGCGCTTCGCCGCTGATGGCCGCGCTGGCGGCTTCCACTGCTTCTGCGCCATACATACGTACAAACGCGTTCAGGTATTGCAGCGGCTCGCGCTCTTCTTCCTGCGCCAGCAGCAGCAGCGTCTGCAGGCAGCGATAGTAGTTGGCGCGCTCAGCGCTGAAGACCGAGGCGTTAAATTCCATGGTCCATTCGGTCCAGATCAGCGCCTGCTCCAGATCGCCGCCAGCCAGCGCCAGCATCGCTTTCAGTTCGCCGATGCGCAGGGTATACCAGCCATTGTCTTTACCGGTCGCCAGCCCCAGCAGCTCACGCACGCGGGTAAAATCGTCATGGCCTTCTTCGTCAAGCTGGGCGATAAGGTTCAGGTAATCTTCTTTTTCCCACTCGCTGCCCGGCAGAGCCAGCAGGGTTTCGCGCAGATGGCTGCCCATACTATTGTTGGCGAGCAGCAGATCTTCCGCCGGGTAGATATCGGACATGCCCGGCACCAGAATACGGCAGGCGTAAACGCCCAGATGCTCGTAATCGGCGATGTACACTTCTTTATCTTCAGCGTTGAAGATCGCCATCAGGGTGGCGAACTCTTCTTCCGTGGTGCCGGCGAAGCTCCAGTCCACAAACGGGTAATCGGCGTCCTGCTTGAACATATCCCAGGAGATCAGACCGCTGGAGTCGATAAAGTGCGTCTCAAGGTTCGCGTGCTCGGCTACTTCTTCGTCATCGAAGGTGGGCGGCGTAAACACGTCGAGATCTTTCAGGCCCCGGCCCTGGAGCAATTCAGTAACGGTACGTTCCAGCGCTACGCCGAAATCAGGATGCGCGCCGAAAGAGGCAAAGCAAGTGCCGTTGGTCGGGTTAAACAGCACGACGCAGATAACCGGGTACTGGCCGCCCAGCGACCCGTCGTAAGCAAAAATCGGGAAGCCTTCAGCTTCAAGGGTATTGAT
The DNA here is from genome assembly GCA_000027065.2 of Cronobacter turicensis z3032. Taxonomy (NCBI): domain Bacteria; kingdom Pseudomonadati; phylum Pseudomonadota; class Gammaproteobacteria; order Enterobacterales; family Enterobacteriaceae; genus Cronobacter; species Cronobacter turicensis. The sequence goes on from FN543093.2 coordinate 1,602,556, forward strand.
AGCCTCGACCACGCCAGGATAGCGCGCCAGCACCTCCTGGGGGATCTCCGGCAGGCTGATGCTCTCGGCAATAATGCGGTTCTTGATGTGACGTTCAAAGACTTCGGAAAGTCCCTGAACGCGGGCTTCATTGCGGGTGTTGCCTGCAGACATACCGTTGGATACATACAGGTTGCCCACGATGTTCATCGGAATATAGACGGTTTGCTCGTCCGACTGACGGGTAAATGGCAGGGCGCAGATGCCGCGCTCTTCATTACCGGACTGCAGGTCAATCAGCATGCTGGCGGTCAGCTCGTTCTCCGGATCGTAAAACGCGCGCAGGCGGGCATCGAGAATGCCTTCCGGCAGCGCGTCGCTCTGCGGGATCGGGAACCATTTTTCGTTCGGATAATGTACGAACGGGCCGTTGGCGATCGTATCGCCCAGCCAGAAATCGGCGAAGAAGTAGTTAGTGGAGAGACGCTCAAAATATTCGCCCAGCGCGGAAGCCAGCGCGGCTTTTTTGGTAGCGCCTTTGCCGTTGGTAAAACACAGCGCGCACTCTTTGTCGCGAATATGTACGGACCAGACGTTCGGCACCGGGTTCAGCCAGGAGGCTTCTTCAATATTAAAGCCCAGATCGGTGAGTTTCTGCTGGAAGCGAGCGATGGAGTCTTCCAGAGCGGCATCTTTGCCGGGGATGAAGGTTTGAGTCATGGGATCCACTTTTGTCGTACGCAAAGCGCGCAATGATACGGATTTTAGCCCGTATACGCCATCGTCCCGCCCGACGCAGCAAAAATAAATCTTACGGCTATGCTTAATGAAGATAACTCCCTGTTATGGCGTAAGAAAAATATGAAAGCTTTCGATTTGCAACGGATGGCGCTTGACAAGTTTCCTCTTGAATTTCTGGGTGAAGTCGCGCTGCGCAGCCTTTATACCTTTATTCTGGTCTTTCTGTTTCTCAAAATTACCGGGCGACGCGGCGTGCGTCAGATGTCGCTCTTTGAAGTGCTGATCATTCTGACGCTTGGCTCAGCGGCGGGGGACGTAGCGTTTTATGACGACGTGCCGCTGCTGCCGGTGCTGGTGGTCTTCGTTACGCTTGGCGTGCTCTATCGTTTGGTGATGTGGCTGATGTCCTGTAGCGAAAAGCTTGAGGATCTGCTGGAAGGCAAGCCGCGCATTATTATCGAAGATGGCGAACTGGCCTGGGAAAAACTCAACCGGGAGAACATGACGGAATTCGAGTTTTTTATGGAATTACGCACCCAGGGCGTCGAGCATCTGGGCCAGGTGCGGCTCGCCATCCTTGAGGCCAATGGTCAAATCAGCATCTATTACTTTCCCGATAAACTGGTGCGCCCCGGATTGTCGATTCTGCCGGAGTATTGCAGCGAGCGTTTTGAACACATTCCGGAAACCGGCGATTACGCCTGCATCCGTTGCAGTGAAGTGGTGACGTTTGACGCGGGCGTGAAACCGGCCTGCCCGCGCTGTAAAAACCATATATGGGTGAAGGCAAGCACCGCGACCCGCGTCACCTGACAGCAAATTCCACCGCCAGCAGGCGCTGCGCTGGCGGATTGTGTTGTGTGATTTGGCGCACATTCCCCCCGGCGCCAGGATTAGCCGTTGCAGCCCTGTCAACGGAATGATAAAACCGATAGCCACAGGAAAAACTTATTGCTTTTAGCGTGGTGAGGGGAAATGGCTCAGGTCTACAATTTTAGTTCTGGCCCGGCGATGCTGCCGGCGGATGTGTTACGAGTGGCTCAGGAAGAGTTGCGTGACTGGCAGGGGTTAGGCACCTCTGTGATGGAAATCAGCCACCGCAGCAAAGAATTTATTCAGGTGGCTGAACAGGCGGAACAGGATTTTCGCGATCTGCTGGAGATCCCCTCAAATTATAAAGTTTTATTCTGCCACGGCGGCGGACGCGGGCAGTTCTCCGCACTTCCGCTGAACCTGCTGGGCGACAAAACCACCGCAGACTATGTTGATGGCGGCTACTGGGCGGCAAGCGCCGTTAAAGAAGCCAAAAAATACCTGACGCCGAACGTGATCGACGCGAAAATCACCGTCGATGGCAAACGCGGCATCAAGCCGATGAGTGAATGGCAGCTCTCTGCGGACGCGGCTTACATGCACTACTGCCCGAATGAAACTATCGACGGCGTCGCGATTAACGATACGCCTGATTTTGGCGACGCCATCGTCACTGCGGATTTCTCCTCCACCATTCTTTCTCACCCGATTGATGTCAGCCGTTACGGCGTTATCTACGCGGGCGCCCAGAAAAACATTGGCCCGGCGGGCCTGACGCTGGTTATCGTGCGCGAGGATCTCCTCGGCAAGGCGCATGCCGCTTGTCCGTCGATTCTGGATTACAGCGTGCTGAACGAGAACGACTCCATGTTCAACACGCCGCCGACGTTTGCCTGGTATCTGGCGGGCCTGGTCTTCAAATGGCTCAAAGCCAAAGGCGGCGTGGCGGCGATGGATAAGATCAATCAGCAAAAAGCGGATCTACTTTATGGCGTGATTGATAACAGCGATTTCTACCGCAATGATGTGGCGACCGCTAACCGTTCACGTATGAACGTGCCGTTCCAGCTCGCCGACAGCAACCTGGATAAACTGTTCCTCGAAGAATCTTTCGCCGCGGGTCTGCATGCGTTGAAAGGCCACCGCGTGGTAGGCGGCATGCGCGCCTCCATTTACAACGCGATGCCGCTCGAAGGGGTTCAGGCCCTGACCGACTTTATGGTTGATTTCGAACGCCGCCACGGCTAATCCTCCCGTTACGTTTCGCCCCGCGGCTGCCGTGGGGTTTTTATTCTGTTTTATTGAGACTTTTTCCATGCAGGAATCCCTGACCTTACAACCCATCGCGCGCGTGGATGGCACCATCAACCTTCCAGGCTCCAAGAGCGTTTCCAACCGGGCGCTGCTGCTGGCCGCACTGGCGAAAGGCACCACCACGCTCACTAACCTGTTAGACAGCGATGACGTGCGCCACATGCTCAATGCGCTGAAAGCGCTCGGCGTTAATTATTCGCTTTCAGAGGATCGCACCCGCTGTGAAATTCAGGGGCAGGGCGGGCCGTTCAATACGCTCGTGGAGCTGGAGCTGTTTTTAGGCAACGCGGGCACCGCGATGCGTCCACTGGCGGCGGCGCTGTGCCTTGGCACAAACAACGTGGTGCTGACCGGCGAGCCGCGCATGAAAGAGCGCCCGATTGGACATCTGGTGGACGCGCTGCGTCAGGGCGGCGCGGACATCATCTATCTGGAGCAGGAAAACTATCCGCCGCTGCATCTGAAAGGCGGGTTTTCAGGCGGCAATGTGACCGTTGACGGCAGCGTCTCCAGCCAGTTTCTGACCGCGCTGTTAATGGCGGCGCCGCTGGCGCCGGCCAACACCGCCATCGACATCAAAGGCGAGCTGGTGTCAAAGCCCTATATTGATATCACGCTGCACCTGATGAAAACCTTCGGGGTTGAGGTCGAAAACCAGAACTACCAGCGTTTCGTTATCCAGGGCGGCCAGCAGTATCAGTCGCCTGGCCATTACCTGGTGGAGGGCGACGCGTCTTCCGCTTCTTATTTCCTTGCGGCGGCGGCCATTAAAGGCGGCACCGTGAAGGTCACGGGTATCGGGCGCAACAGCGTGCAGGGCGATATTCGCTTTGCCGATGTGCTGGAGAAAATGGGCGCGCAGATCGTCTGGGGCGACGATTTCATCAGCTGCACCCGCGGCGAGCTGAACGCGATTGATATGGATATGAACCATATTCCCGACGCGGCGATGACCATTGCCACCGCAGCGCTGTTCGCTCAGGGCACGACCACGCTTCGCAATATCTACAACTGGCGCGTGAAGGAAACAGACCGTCTGGCGGCGATGGCGACCGAACTGCGCAAAGTTGGCGCCACGGTCGAAGAGGGGCATGACTTCATCACCGTGACGCCGCCTGCGCAGTTGCAGTTTGCGGATATCGGCACCTATAACGATCACCGCATGGCGATGTGCTTCTCGCTGGTGGCGCTCTCCGACACGCCGGTCACGATCCTTGACCCGAAATGCACCGCTAAAACCTTCCCCGATTACTTCGCGCAACTCGCGCGCATCAGCCACTCCGCCTGACCGCGCTTGCGCCCCGTATCACAAGTACGGGGCGTCGGCTAGCCGTTATTTTTCGGATAAGCGCCCGTGTTTCAATAATGTTAATCTGCCGCCGGGTTAATTGACCCGCAGCTTTTTTACGTTGAATCCATGGACGATTTATTATGAAAAACAATAAAGTACTTTTAAGTTGCCTCGTTGCGGCGGCGCTGGTGTCTGGCTGTAAAAATATGGGCGCGCTTAACGGCGACGCGCTGGCGAAATCCGGTATGTCTGCCTATCAGGCCGCCACGCTCAGCGATGCGGACGTTAAAAAACTGTCCGATCAGGCTTGTGCTGAAATGGACAAGCAAAACCCGGTTGTTCCAGCGTCCAGCAAATACACTAAACGCCTGAATAAAATCGCGAAGGCGCTCGGCAATAACATCAACGGCACGCCGGTAAACTACAAGGTTTACCAGACCCCGGAAGTTAACGCCTGGGCGATGGCGAACGGCTGTATCCGCGTTTACAGCGGTCTGATGGACATGATGACCGACAACGAAGTGGAAGCGGTGCTGGGCCATGAAATGGGTCACGTGGCGTTAGGCCATACCCGTAAAGCCATGCAGACTGCTTACGCGACCGTTGCGGCGCGCGATGCGGTATCCGCTACCAGCGCCGTGGGCGCGCAGCTCTCTGACTCTGAACTGGGCGAAATGGCGCAGGGCGTTATCAACTCCGCGTTCTCCCGCAGCCAGGAGTCCGAAGCAGACGACTTCTCTTATGACCTGCTGAAGAAACGTAAAATCAGCACCAAAGGCCTCGTGACCAGCTTCGAGAAACTGGCGAAACTGGATGCCGGCTCTGAGAAATCGATGTTTGATTCTCACCCGCCTTCAGCGGAACGCGCTCAACACATCCGCGATCGCATCGCTGCAGACAAGAAATAATCCTCCTCTCCCGGACTGGCGGCGAGCCGGTCCGGGCATCTGCGCCCAATTCTTCTACACTCAGCCACAATGGCGGCGATATTTTGCCGGAAAGATAACAGTCTGCGGTGATGAGGCGTATAATGCGCCGCGTTCACGTTGCAGGCCTGCCATTTGTTATTGAAGGAGAAAAAGATGACGGCATCCGTCCCGGTAATCACAATCGATGGCCCAAGCGGCGCAGGCAAAGGCACGCTCTGTAAAGCGATGGCTGAAACCCTGCAATGGCATTTGCTGGATTCCGGCGCCATCTATCGGGTTCTCGCGCTGGCCGCCCTGCATCATCATGTCGATGTCGCTTCTGAAGAAGCGCTCGTTCCGCTGGCCGCCCACCTGGATGTACGATTCGTCGCGCAACAGGGCGAGCTGGAAGTTATCCTTGAAGGCGAAGACGTCAGCGCCGAGATCCGCACGCAGGACGTGGCGAACGCCGCCTCGCAGATCGCCGCGTTCCCGCGCGTACGCGAAGCGCTGCTGCGCCGTCAGCGCGCGTTTCGTGAAGCGCCCGGCCTGATTGCTGACGGGCGCGACATGGGAACGGTCGTTTTCCCTGATGCGCCAGTGAAAATCTTCCTTGACGCTTCCTCGGAAGAACGCGCCCATCGCCGCATGCTACAGTTGCAGGAAAAGGGCTTTAGTGTTAACTTTGTACGCCTTTTGGCCGAGATAAAAGAGCGCGACGATCGCGATCGTAACCGGCCAGTAGCGCCGTTAGTGCCTGCGCACGATGCTCTGGTGCTGGATTCGACCAGCCTTAGCATCGAAGAGGTGATTGAAAAGGCGCTCGATTACGCCCGTGAAAAACTGGCGCTCGCGAAATAACGCGACCTTATTCTGAAGTACCCACTGCAACGGATTGTGAGTGGGCATGTTAAACAACCCCACCCGGAAGTGAAGCCAGGTGGACGTTAAATTGAAGAATCCTGAAGATTATCAATATGACTGAATCTTTTGCTCAACTATTTGAAGAATCCCTTAAAACAATCGAAACCCGCCCGGGTTCCATCGTTCGTGGCGTTGTTGTCTCTATCGACAAAGACGTAGTTCTGGTTGATGCGGGTCTGAAATCTGAATCTGCGATCCCTGCAGAACAGTTCAAGAACGCGGCTGGCGAACTGGAAATCCAGGTTGGCGACGAAGTTGACGTTGCTCTCGATGCAGTGGAAGACGGCTTCGGTGAAACCCTGCTGTCCCGTGAGAAAGCTAAGCGTCACGAAGCCTGGATCACGCTGGAAAAAGCTTACGAAGATGCTGAAACTGTTACCGGTGTTATCAACGGCAAAGTTAAAGGCGGCTTCACTGTTGAGCTGAACGGTATTCGTGCGTTCCTGCCGGGTTCCCTGGTTGACGTACGTCCGGTCCGTGACACCCTGCACCTCGAAGGCAAAGAGCTTGAATTCAAAGTAATCAAGCTGGATCAGAAGCGCAACAACGTTGTTGTTTCTCGTCGTGCCGTTATCGAGTCTGAGAACAGCGCAGAGCGCGATCAGCTGCTGGAAAACCTGCAGGAAGGCATGGAAGTTAAAGGTATCGTTAAGAACCTCACTGACTACGGTGCATTCGTTGATCTGGGCGGCGTAGACGGCCTGCTGCACATCACTGATATGGCCTGGAAACGCGTTAAGCATCCGAGCGAAATCGTGAACGTGGGCGACGAAATCACTGTTAAAGTGCTGAAGTTCGACCGCGAGCGTACCCGTGTCTCCCTGGGCCTGAAACAGCTGGGCGAAGATCCGTGGGTAGCTATCGCTAAACGTTACCCGGAAGGCACCCGCCTGACTGGTCGCGTAACCAACCTGACCGACTACGGCTGCTTCGTTGAAATCGAAGAAGGCGTTGAAGGCCTGGTACACGTTTCCGAAATGGACTGGACCAACAAAAACATCCATCCGTCCAAAGTCGTTAACGTCGGTGACGTGGTAGAAGTTATGGTTCTGGATATCGACGAAGAACGTCGTCGTATCTCCCTGGGCCTGAAACAGTGCAAAGCCAACCCGTGGCAGCAGTTCGCTGAGACCCACAACAAAGGCGATCGCGTTGAAGGTAAAATCAAGTCTATCACTGACTTCGGTATCTTCATCGGCCTGGACGGCGGCATCGACGGTCTGGTTCACCTGTCTGACATCTCCTGGAACGTGGCTGGCGAAGAAGCCGTTCGCGAGTACAAAAAAGGCGACGAAATCGCTGCCGTTGTACTGCAGGTTGACGCAGAGCGTGAGCGTATCTCTCTGGGCGTTAAACAGCTCGCAGAAGATCCGTTCAACAACTACGTTGCACTGAACAAGAAAGGTGCAATCGTTACTGGTAAAGTAACCGCAGTTGATGCGAAAGGTGCTACAGTTGAATTGGCAGACGGCGTTGAAGGCTACCTGCGCGCTTCTGAAGCTTCCCGTGACCGCGTAGAAGACGCGACTCTGGTTCTGAGCGTTGGCGACGACGTTGAAGCTAAATTCACCGGCGTTGATCGTAAGAACCGCGTAGTAAGCCTGTCTGTTCGTGCGAAAGACGAAGCTGACGAGAAAGATGCAATCGCTTCTGTTAACAACAAACAGGAAGAAAGCAACTTCTCTAACGCCATGGCTGAAGCATTCAAAGCAGCTAAAGGCGAGTAATTGCCTTGACAGATTACAGGTTCCGGCCTGTAATCAGACACTAAGGGCGGCTTTGGCCGCCCTTGTTCGATGATAGCTGTAAGACAATTTTCCTGAATGGAAACCGGAGGAAACATGACCAAGTCAGAATTAATCGAAAGACTTGCAAGCCAGCACTCACATATCCCGGCGAAAGCGGTGGAAGATGCGGTTAAAGAGATGCTGGAACATATGGCCTCTACTCTTGCCCAGGGCGAGCGTATTGAAATCCGGGGTTTCGGCAGTTTCTCCTTACACTATCGCGCACCACGCACCGGGCGTAACCCGAAAACAGGTGATAAAGTCGAGCTGGAAGGTAAATACGTTCCGCACTTTAAACCGGGTAAAGAACTACGCGACCGCGCCAATATTTACGGTTAAGTTTTTATGACTTAACCTTGCAGAGAGCGGTACCTTCGGGTGCCGTTTTTTGTTGATGGCACACTGTTTTGCGAGCCGTCTCGACACTTTTTCTGCAATGGCCGTAACGCCTTAAATTCCTTTCTGCACATCTCGTAATTCTGTTCGTTTCCCCCTGACAATGCACTCTGCTGGCCGCACACTCCTTCGTAACAAGGAGGTGCTTGTGATCCCGTTGCCCGCGTTGAGCTTGTGCGTTATAGCAGGTCTGTCACCGCTACTATTCTTACCCACGCTGCCATCGGTGCCGCAGATAGCCCTGTTCACGCTCATGTCGTCGCTGGCGCTTTTTCTGCGACACCCTGCTGTGCGGTTAGCGGCACTGACGGTGCTCTTTCTCTGCTGGGGACTGCTTGCTGCCCGGCAGGCTACGCAGTCCTATACCTTGCTGACAGGAAAACAGCGCCAGGTTGAAGCGGTTATTACCAGCACTGACGGCGCGACGGAACACCATATAAAAATTATCAGCGTAAATGGTGAACGCTTGTTTCTGCCCCCCGGCGCGGTACTGCGAGGCTCATATTTACCGCAAAAGGTATGCGCCGGGCAGCGCTGGCGGATGACGATACGCCTGCGCCCCGTTCACGGGCAGCTTAACGAGGGCGGGTTTGACAGCCAGCGTTATGCCCTGTCTCAGCATCAACCGCTAACCGGGCGGATTATGGCTGCGCAGTTACTTCATGATGAGTGCAGCTTTCGGGCGCGTTATCTGAACTCTTTCAGCCAGCACATGGCGGCATTTAGCTGGCGGCCGGTGATTCTGGCGCTCGGTTTCGGCGAGCGTGTCGCGCTGACGAATGATGTCAAAATGCTGTTGCGGGAAACCGGCACCGCTCACTTAATGGCAATTTCTGGATTACATATCGGTTTTGCGGGCACGCTGGGGTGGGCGCTCGCGCGCTTGCTGCAATTGCTATTGCCCGCAAGGCGAATCGGCTACCGCTTTCCCTTACTGGCGATGCTGGTCACGGCGGCGCTCTATACCTGGCTTTCCGGAAGTAACCCGCCAGCCGTCAGAACGCTGGTGGCCATCTCGGCCTGGTGTGCGCTGCGCCTCTGCGGCAGACAATGGACGCCCTGGCAGGTCTGGGTTTGCTGCGTAGCGGCCATTCTCTTCTGCGACCCTGTGGCGATATTATCGGAAAGCCTCTGGCTCTCGGCGTTTGCGGTGGGCGCGCTCATTTTCTGGTATCAGTGGATGCCGTTACGCGCAGAAGGGAAATGGCGCCTTTTGAAAAGCCTGCTGCATTTGCAATGCGGTATGACGCTTCTTCTGCTGCCGCTTCAGCTCTTGCTGTTTCATGGCATCAGCCTGACCTCCCTGCTGGCGAATCTTGTCGCGGTGCCTGTCGTCACTTTCATCGCCGTACCGCTGGTGCTGGCAGCTATGATTTTGGATCTGGCGCAGCTAACGTGGCTGGAGGCGGGGGCGGGGTTACTGGCCGACAGGGCGCTGGCGGCGCTTTTCTGGTTGTTGCGCCAGTTGCCTCCCGGCTGGCTTAGCCTGGACCAGCGCTATCAGTGGCTCACGCTCGCGCCGTGGATCATGGTTATTGCGTGGAGAGCTGGCTGGCACCGTATTTCACCAGTCACGTGTAGTATTTTACTTGGCCTACTCACGTGGCCGTTCTGGCAAAAACCGGCAGATGATGCGTGGCGGCTGCATATGCTGGATATCGGACATGGCCTGGCTATCGTCATTGAACGCCACGGCAGAGCCATACTTTATGACAGCGGCAACGCCTGGCCGGGTGGCGACAGCGCGCAACAGACCATCATTCCCTGGCTGCGATGGCAACATCTCAAACCCGAGGGCGTCATTATCAGCCATGAGCATCTCGACCATCGCGGCGGACTGGAGAGCCTGATGCATGCATGGCCTGATATGTGGATCCGCAGCACGCTTCACTGGGCAGGCCACATTTCTTGCGTTAAGGGCGCGCACTGGCGCTGGCAGGGTCTGCTTTTTACCGTTCACTGGCCGCCTGCAGATTATGATGATCAAGGCAATAACCGCTCCTGTGTCGTGAAAGTGGATGACGGCGAGCACAGCGTCCTGTTGACGGGTGATATTGAAGCCCCCGCAGAGTTGGCTATGCTCAAAAAGCAGTGGCGTCACTTGCAGGCGGATATCCTTCAGGTGCCTCACCACGGCAGCCGTACCTCATCCACGCCAACCTTGTTATCGGTGGTGAATGGCAAAGCGGCGCTGGCGTCGGCGTCGCGCTACAACGCCTGGCGATTACCCTCTGTAAAAGTGGTGAAGCGTTATCAGAAGCAGCGATATCAGTGGGTTGATACGGCACACGCCGGGCAGATTTCTGTCTCTTTTTCGCCAGGGCAATGGAAAATCGAGGGGTTAAGAGAACAGATTTCGCCCCGCTGGTACCATGAGTGGTTTGGCTCACCTGCTGAATACAGGTAGAATATGCGGCTATTTCAACGAAAGCTGGTTTTTTGAATGCATAACGATAAAGATCTCTCCACGTGGCAGACCTTCCGCCGACTCTGGCCGGTGATTGCGCCCTTTAAAACGGGTCTGATTGTGGCTGGGGTAGCGTTAATACTCAACGCGGCCAGCGATACCTATATGCTATCGCTACTTAAACCATTACTGGATGATGGTTTTGGTAAAACCGATCGCTCAGTGCTGCTATGGATGCCGCTGGTGGTCATAGGGCTGATGGTTCTGCGTGGTATCACCAGCTACGTTTCCAGTTATTGCATCTCCTGGGTCTCCGGGAAAGTCGTCATGACGATGCGCCGCCGCTTGTTTAATCATATGATGGGGATGCCCGTCTCCTTCTTTGATAAGCAATCCACCGGTACGTTGCTCTCCCGTATTACCTACGATTCCGAGCAAGTCGCCTCGTCCTCTTCCAGCGCGCTTATTACCGTGGTGCGTGAAGGGGCGTCGATCATCGGCCTGTTCATCATGATGTTCTATTACAGCTGGCAGCTGTCGGTGATCCTGATCGTACTGGCGCCCATTGTGTCGATTGCGATCCGCGTTGTGTCAAAACGCTTTCGCAGCATCAGTAAAAACATGCAGAACACCATGGGACAGGTGACGACCAGCGCCGAGCAGATGCTCAAGGGCCATAAAGAAGTGCTGATTTTCGGCGGCCAGCAGGTTGAAGGCGAACGCTTCGCGAAAGTCAGCAACAAGATGCGTCTGCAGGGCATGAAAATGGTCTCGGCATCTTCGATTTCCGACCCGATTATTCAGCTCATTGCTTCTCTGGCGCTGGCGTTCGTGCTCTATGCGGCAAGCTTCCCGAGCGTCATGCAAACGCTGACGGCAGGCACTATCACCGTCGTGTTCTCCTCCATGATTGCGCTGATGCGTCCGCTGAAATCGCTCACCAACGTAAACGCTCAGTTCCAGCGCGGGATGGCGGCCTGTCAGACGCTGTTTGCTATTCTGGACAGCGAGCAGGAAAAAGACGAAGGCACGCGTGTTGTCGAACGCGCCCAGGGTAATCTGGAATTCCGTGATGTTACCTTCACGTATCCGGGCCGTGAAATTCCGGCGCTGCGCGATATCAACCTGTCTATCCCTGCCGGGAAGACGGTCGCGCTGGTAGGTCGTTCGGGCTCCGGGAAATCGACGCTCGCAAGTCTTATCACGCGTTTTTACGATATCGACAGCGGCGAGATCCTGCTGGATGGCCACGACCTTCGCGACTACACGCTCTCGTCGCTGCGTAATCAGGTCGCGCTGGTCTCCCAGAACGTACATCTGTTTAACGACACCATCGCGAATAACATTGCCTACGCGCGCACGGATGTTTACAGCCGCGAAGCGATCGAAAAAGCGGCCCGTATGGCTTATGCGATGGACTTCATCAATAAGATGGATAACGGGCTGGATACGGTCATCGGCGAAAACGGCGTACTGCTTTCCGGCGGTCAGCGTCAGCGTATCGCGATTGCCCGCGCGCTGCTGCGCGACAGCCCGATCCTTATTCTTGATGAGGCGACCTCAGCGCTGGATACCGAGTCAGAACGCGCTATCCAGGCGGCGCTGGATGAACTGCAAAAGAACCGCACATCGCTGGTTATCGCGCATCGTCTCTCTACTATCGAGCAGGCGGACGAAATTGTGGTTATCGAAGACGGCCGCATCGTGGAGCGCGGCAATCATGCTGAGCTCCTCACGCAGCACGGCGTTTATGCGCAGCTTCATAAAATGCAGTTTGGTCAATGATAGAGCGCATCTGGTCTGGCCGTTCACCGTTATGGGTGCTTCTGCTGCCGCTTTCCTGGCTGTATGGCCTGGTGAGCGGCGCGATTCGCCTGAGTTATCGGCTGGGCTTACGTAAAGCCTGGCGTGCGCCGGTGCCTGTGGTCATCGTGGGCAATCTTACCGCAGGCGGTAACGGAAAAACGCCGGTCGTGGTCTGGCTGGTTGAACAGCTGCATCAGCGGGGCGTGCGCGCAGGCGTGGTTTCCCGCGGTTACGGCGGGAAAGCGGCGCATTACCCGTTAGTGCTTAGCGACGCCACGACGCCCGCAGAGGCAGGCGACGAGCCGGTGCTGATCTACCAGCGTACCGGCGCGCCCGTTGCCGTCTCGGCAAACCGCGCGCAAGCGGTCCAGGCGCTGATTGCGAACGCCGGCCCGCAAATCATCATTACCGATGACGGTCTTCAGCACTACGCGCTGGCGCGGGATAAAGAAATTGTTGTGGTCGATGGCGTACGCCGTTTCGGCAACGGCTGGTGGCTTCCTGCAGGCCCGATGCGCGAGCGCGCATCCAGGCTCAAGCAGGTCGACGCTGTCATTACGAACGGTGGAGAGGCGCGGCCCGGCGAAATCGCCATGCAGTTGCAGCCAGGGCTCGCGGTTAACCTGCGCAGCGGCGAGAGGCGGCCGGTCAATATGCTGGAGAATGTGGTCGCGATGGCAGGTATCGGCCATCCGCCGCGCTTTTTCGCCACGCTTGAGAAATGCGGCCTGACGCCGGTTAAAACGGTAAATCTTGCTGACCATCAGGCGCTGCGCGAAGCCGATGTGCTGGCGCTGATGCACGAAGGCCAGACCCTGCTGATGACTGAAAAAGACGCGGTGAAATGCCGCGCCTTCGCTCATGATGACTGGTGGTATCTGCCGGTCGACGCGACGCTTGCGCAGCCGCAAGCCGATCGGTTACTGAAGGAAATTCTCGCGCTGGTGCGTTAAGCAGGTGCGCCAGCCATAGCGTACGGGAGCGGATATGTCTGGAGTGTATCTTTCTTGGCGCGCGGCGCGCCACCTTCATCTTGCCGCGCAGGGGCTGCTGAAAAAGCCGACGCGGCGCGCGCGTCCTGCCGATATTCTCTCCACTATCACCCGCATGTCTCTCCTGCAAATCGATACGATCAATATCGTTGCCCGCAGTCCGTATCTGGTGCTTTTCAGCCGTCTCGGCAGCTATCCCGGACGCTGGCTGGATGAGGCGCTGGCGCGCGGCGAACTGATGGAGTACTGGGCGCACGAAGCCTGTTTTCTGCCGCGCAGCGATTTCCCGCTCTTTCGCCACCGTATGCTCAGCCCTGAAAAGATGGGCTGGAAATACCGGGCCGCGTGGATGGAAGAACACGCGCAGGAAATCGGCGAACTGATGGCGTTTATCGAACGTAACGGCCCCGTACGTTCGGCGGATTTTGAGCATCCGCGTAAAGGCGCCAGCGGCTGGTGGGAATGGAAGCCGCATAAAAAGCATCTCGAAGGGCTGTTTACCGCGGGGCAGGTGATGGTGGTGGAGCGGCGTAACTTTCAGCGTGTCTACGATCTGACCACGCGCGTGTTGCCCGACTGGGACGACAGCCTGCACCTCATCGATAAAGCGCAGGCCGAGGCGCATATGCTTGCCAACAGCGCGCGCAGCCTCGGGATCTTTCGCAGCGCCTGGCTTGCCGATTACTACCGGTTGCGCCATGTCGCCATCGGCCCGCTATTGCAGGCGTGGCAGGAAGAGGGCCTGGTGATACCGGTTGAGGTTGAAACACTCGGGCCGATGTGGCTGCATCATTCGCTCGCGCCGCTACTGGAGCAGGCCGCGGCAGACAAACTCACCGCTACACACAGCGCGGTCCTTTCGCCATTCGACCCGGTGGTCTGGGACCGCCGCCGCGCGGAAGATTTCTTTAACTTCTCCTACCGCCTTGAATGTTATACGCCAGCGCCAAAACGCAAATATGGCTACTTCGTTCTGCCTTTGCTGCACAAAGGCGCGCTGGCAGGAAGGATGGATGCCAAAATGCACCGTCAACAAGGCGTGCTTGAGATCATCGCGCTGTACGGCGAAGAGGGCGTCTCGTTTACCGCTGGGGTTATCGCCGGGCTGCGGCTGGCTATCAACGATTTCGCCGCCTGGCAGGGCGCCACACAGGTGGTTTTTCGCCAGTTGCCCGGCCCGCTTGTGCAAGCGTGGGGCGAGGGCTGGGAAATTGACCCCGCGCCGGAAACGCATGTGATATCCTCAAAAGATTAATACCACCGGTCCATCAGGAGGAACCATGGATCACCGTTTACTCGAAATCATCGCCTGTCCGGTTTGCAACGGCAAACTCTACTTCAATCAGGAAAAGCAGGAGCTTATTTGCAAGGCCGACCGCCTGGCTTTCCCACTGCGCGACGGCATTCCGGTGCTGCTGGAAACTGAAGCCCGCTCGCTTGCTGCCGAAGAGACCAACCCATGAGTTTCGTGGTCATTATTCCGGCCCGTTACGCGTCGACGCGTCTGCCGGGCAAACCGCTGGTCGATATCAATGGCAAGCCGATGATCGTGCATGTGCTGGAGCGCGCGCGTGAATCGGGGGCGGCGCGTATCATCGTCGCAACCGATCACCCGGACGTCGCCCGCGCGATTGAAGCGGCAGGCGGCGAGGTCTGCATGACCCGCGCCGATCATCAGTCCGGTACGGAACGTCTGGCGGAAGTCGTGGAGAAATGCGGTTTCGATGACGACACGGTTATTGTCAACGTTCAGGGCGACGAGCCGATGATCCCGCCGGCGATTATTCGTCAGGTGGCGGAGAACCTGGCGGGCTCGCAGGCAGGGATGGCGACGCTGGCGGTGCCGGTCCATGACGCTCAGGAAGCGTTCAACCCCAACGCGGTAAAAGTGGTTATGGATGCGCAGGGTTACGCACTCTATTTTTCACGCGCCACGATCCCGTGGGATCGCGACCGTTTCGCGCAGTCGCGCGATACCATCGGCGATAGCTTCCTGCGCCATATCGGCATCTACGGCTACCGTGCCGGGTTTATCCGCCGCTATGTCACCTGGCCCGCCAGCCCGCTTGAGCAGATTGAAATGCTGGAGCAGTTGCGCGTTCTGTGGCACGGCGAGAAAATCCATGTGGCTGTTGCCGCCGTGGTGCCTGGCACCGGCGTGGATACGCCCGACGATCTTGAGCGCGTACGCGCCGAAATGCGTTAACAGAAAACCGGCCCAGGCCGGTTTTTTAATGGCGTCCGGCTGCTGGCGAGCTGACCGGCAGCGTCTGGAACGGTTTTATTTCTTTTAGCACGAACATACTCTGCATCTCTTTTATGCCCGGCAGACGGCGCAGCACCGACATGGCGAACTCCGCATAGGCATCAAGATCGCGCGACACCACCTGCAACAGAAAGTCGGCGTCCCCGCCAATGCTGTAACAGGCCACCACGTTTTCCAGTTCCATGACCTCCTGTTCAAAGCGCCGCGCCTGGGCTTCACTATGGCTGTCGATGCTGACGCGCACGAAAACCATCACGCCAAGCCCGATTTTACGGCGGTCCAGCGCGGCGTGATAGCCGAGGATCACTTTATCTTCTTCCAGCTTTTTCACTTTACGCCAGCAGGGCGAGGGCGAGAGATTAACGGCCTCCGCCAGCGCCTGATTAGTGGTGCGCGCATCCTGCTGCAACAGCGTCAGCAGGGTGATATCAGTGGGTGTCAGCGTATCTTCAGACATTATTTTTCTCATTCCAGATTTTAAAGGGTAATTTTACCCTTTTAGTGCGCATTATGAAGCAATAAAGGTCATTTTTCTCCGCCATTGTCGGGCAGACTGATTACATCAACTGACAGGGAGAAAAACATGCAATTCGATACCAGCCTGCATAAATGCACCATCGTCGTCGATCGCGCGCTCACGCCGGGGCTTGCCATGAACGCCGCGAGCGTACTGGGGGTTTGTCTTGGAAGACAGGTGGAAGGGCTGGTCGGGCCCGATCTGTTAAGCCTGGACGGCGTCACTTATCCGGGCGTGATCCGCGCGCCGCTGCCGGTACTGCTCGGCGAGGGCAACACGCTGTTAAGCCTGTTTAGCGCCGCGCAGAACGATCCGCAGATTCTGGTATTGCCCTTCAGCGCGCTGGCCCAGTCGTGTAAAACCTGGGAGGAGTATGAGCTGCGCCTGGCGGGCGCCAGTAGCGCGGAGACCGAACTGGCGGCGCTGGGGCTTGTCGGCCCGAAAAAACAGATAGCCCGTCTGACAGGCAATCTGCCGCTTTACCGTTAGCGCAAACTGGCGAGGAATTGATCTCAACAGATGACATCTGCCGCAAGGACGCCCATTATAAAACCAGTAGCTTTTATAAGGGTAACGGCAAATGGAGCAACTGCGTGCGGAACTCAGTCATCTGTTAGGTGAAAAACTCAGTCGGCTTGAATGCATCAGTGAAAAACCGGACACGGCGCTTTGGTCGCTCTACGACAGTCACGGCAATCCGATGCCGTTGCTGGCGCGGAGTTTCACCTCGCCAGGGCTTGCACAGCAGCAGGCCGGAAAAATGTCGATACTGGCGCGTTACGGCACGGTGCGACTGCCGGTGGTGTATGGCGTCATGACCCACGAGGAGCATCCGGGGCCGGATGTACTGCTGATGGAGCGCCTGCGGGGCGTGCCGGTAGAAGCGCCCGCCCGCACGCCGCAGCGCTGGGAGCAGCTTCAGGATCAGATAATCGAAGCGTTGCTGAGCTGGCATCGCGTTGACAGCCACGGCTGCGTGGGCAGCGTCGACAGTACTCAGGAAAACCTCTGGCCGCACTGGTATCGTCAGCGTGTCGAAGTGCTCTGGAGCACGCTCAATCAGTATCAGAATACCGGCCTGACGATGCAGGACAAACGGATGCTGTTTCGCACCCGTGAATGTCTGGAAGAGATGTTCGCCGGGTTTAACGACAACTGCGTGCTGATCCACGGCAACTTTAACCTGCGCAGTATGCTGAAAGATGCGCGCAGCGATCAGCTGCTGGCGATGGTCAATCCGGGGATTGTGCTGTGGGCGCCGCGCGAGTATGAGCTTTTCCGCCTGTTTGATACGCCGCTTGCCGAAAGCCTCTTCTGGCGGTATATCCAGCGTGCGCCGGTGGCGGAATCGTTCCTCTGGCGCCGCTGGCTCTACGTACTGTGGGATGAAGTGGCGCAACTTTTACAAACCGGGAAAATGAACCGCGCCGCGTTTACCACGGCGTCGGACTCACTTCTGCCCTGGGTCGCCTGAGCCCACGCCCTTAACCCACTGCCAGGCGCGACCGAGCAGTTCATAGCCAGCGCGTTCGCTGTGCATCAGCCAGAGCGAGGACGGATATACGCGCTCCCACGGATTCAGCGGCGAGTCGATCGCCATCTGGTTGGCGGGCGCCGGGATGGGGTTCAGCCCCTGGCGTTTAAAGAAAATCATCGCGCGCGGCAGATGCGACGCCGACGTCACCAGTAAAAACGGCTCTTTGCCGAGCGCGCCGGCGACGGCTGTGGCTTCTTCCTCCGTATCTTTCGGCGTATCGAGCGTGATGATATCGCTGCGCGGCACGCCTAAGCTTTCCGCCACGCGGGCGCCCGCCTCCGCGGTGCTGACTGGGTTCGTGGTGGCGCGCGCGCCGGTAAAGACCAGCTTTGCGCCAGGGTTCGCCAGCCACAGACGCACGCCTTCGGTCACGCGCGGCAGGCTGTTATTGACCAGATTTGAGCTCGGCGCCCATTTGTCATTCCACGTATAACCGCCGCCCAGCACCACGATGTAATCCGCTTTCTGACCGTTCCAGGTCGGGTAGTCATCTTCTACTGGTTTTAGCAGACCATCGGCCACCGGTTGCAGGCTTAACAGCAGCAATACCAGCCAGCTGGCAGTCATTAAAACCTTGCCGCTTTTCTTAAATCGCGTGAACCACAGCAGCGCAAGCGCGATGCCCATCATCAGCAGCAGAAACGGCAGCGGCAGCAGCAGCGCGCCGATGAGTTTTTTCAGAATAAAAAGCATCGGTTATGGGTCCTTTTTTAACCATACGGCAGGTAAACGCAGCCTATCTTACGTGAGATGGGTTCATTCTCCCTCCGGCTGTGACAAAATAGCGGTTTTGCCGGATGCGCTTATCACCTGGAGAGTGTGCCCATGCGGGATCGCAATTTTGACGACATCGCCGAAAAGTTTGCGCGCAACATTTACGGTACAACAAAAGGCCAGTTGCGTCAGGCCATCCTCTGGCAGGATCTCGACGCGTTGTTAAGCCGGTTGCCTGACCGCCCGCTGCGCGTGCTGGATGCGGGCGGCGGGGAAGGCCAAACCGCGTGCCGCATCGCGGAGCGGGGTCATCAGGTGATGCTGTGCGATCTCTCCGCGGAAATGATAGCCCGCGCCAGTAAAGCGGCGCAGGAGAAAGGTGTGAGCGGCAACATGCATTTTGTACAATGCGCCGCGCAGGAGGCAGGTCAGCATTTGGAAAGCCCGGTTGATCTGATATTGTTTCACGCTGTGCTGGAATGGGTGGCCGATCCGCAGGCGGCGCTGCGCCATTTATGGCAATGTCTGGCGCCGGGCGGCGCGCTCTCGCTGATGTTCTACAACGCCAATGGCCTTCTGATGCACAACATGGTGGCGGGCAATTTCGCCTATGTGCAACAGGGGATGCCCAAAAAGAAAAAACGCACCCTTTCGCCGGACTACCCGCGCGAGCCGCAGCAGGTCTACCGCTGGCTTGAAGAGATGGGCTGGCAGATCCACAGCAAAACCGGCGTGCGGGTGTTTCATGACTATCTGCGTGAAAAACATCAGCAGCGCGACGAGTATGAGACGCTGCTTGAGCTTGAAACGCGTTATTGCCGACAGGAGCCCTGGGTGAGCCTGGGCCGATATATCCATGTCACTGCGTTTAAGCCGAAGATCCAAGGATAAACTATGAGTACTTTTTCCCAGACAGTCCCTGAACTGGTTGCCTGGGCCAGGAAAAACGATTTTTCGATCCAGCTTTCGGTAGACAGGCTGGCTTTTTTGCTGGCTATCGCCACGCTAAACGGCGAAAGGCTGGATGGCGAAATGAGCGAAGGGGAGCTGGTGGACGCGTTTCGCCACGTCAGCGACGCCTTCGAACAATCCACTGAAACCGTCGCCCAGCGCGCCAACAACGCCATCAACGATATGGTGCGCCAGCGTCTGATTAACCGTTTTACCAGCGAACAGGCGGAAGGCAACGCGATTTACCGCCTGACGCCGCTGGGTATCGGCATCACCGATTACTATATCCGTCAGCGCGAGTTCTCCACGCTGCGCCTGTCGATGCAGTTGTCCATCGTGGCAAGCGAGCTTAAGCGCGCCGCGGATGCCGCGCAGGAAGGGGGCGACGAATTCCACTGGCACCGCAACGTTTACGCGCCGCTGAAATACTCTGTTGCGGAAATTTTCGACAGCATCGATCTCACCCAGCGCATCATGGACGAGCAGCAACAGCTGGTGAAAGACGATATCGCTCAGTTGCTGAATAAAGACTGGCGCGCGGCGATCTCCAGCTGCGAACTGTTGCTTTCAGAGACCTCCGGCACGCTGCGTGAGCTCCAGGATACGCTGGAGGCGGCGGGCGATAAGCTGCAGGCCAACCTGCTGCAAATTCAGGAAGCGACGCTGGGCCGCGACGATCTCCATTTCGTCGACCGCCTGACGTATGACCTGCAAAGCAAGCTGGACCGTATTATCAGCTGGGGCCAGCAGGCGATTGACCTGTGGATTGGCTACGACCGCCACGTCCATAAATTTATCCGTACCGCTATCGATATGGATAAAAACCGCGTCTTCGCCCAGCGTCTGCGCCAGTCGGTGCAGAACTATTTCGATGCGCCCTGGGCGCTCACCTACGCCAGCGCCGATCGCCTGCTCGATATGCGCGATGAAGAGATGACGCTGCGCGATGAAGAAGTGACCGGCGAACTGCCGCCGGATCTGGAGTTTGAAGAGTTTAACGAGATCCGCGAACAACTGGCGGCGATGATTGAGGCCCAACTCAACGTCTACCGGGAGCGTCAGCAGCCGCTCGACCTGAGCGTCGTGATGCGCGATTACCTGGCCCAGTTCCCGCGAGCCCGCCACTTTGACGTGGCGCGCATCGTGGTAGACCAGGCGGTGCGTCTGGGCGTCGCTGAAGCGGACTTTACCGGCCTGCCAGCTAAATGGCAGCCCATTAATGATCATGGAGCCAAGGTACAGGCGAATGTCATCGACAAATATTGAACACGTGATGCCCGTCAAGCTGGCGCTGGCGCTCGCGAATCCGCTGTTTCCGGCGCTCGACAGCCAGCTGCGCGCCGGGCGTCACATTGGCCTGGACGAGCTGGATAATCACGCTTTTCTGATGGATTACCAGGGCGAACTGGAAGAGTTTTACAGCCGCTATAACGTGGAGCTTATCCGCGCGCCGGAAGGTTTTTTCTATCTGCGCCCACGCTCCACCACGCTTATCCCGCGCTCGGTGCTGTCTGAGCTGGATATGATGGTGGGCAAAATCCTCTGTTATCTCTACCTGAGCCCGGAGCGGCTGGCGAACGAAGGGATCTTCACCCAGCAGGAGCTCTATGACGAGCTGATGGCGCTGGCGGACGAAACCAAACTGCTCAAGCTTGTGAATAACCGCTCAACCGGCTCCGATCTCGATCGTCAGAAGCTGCAGGAAAAAGTGCGCGCTTCGTTAAGCCGCCTGCGCCGTCTGGGCATGGTCTGGTTTATGGGCCATGACAGCAGCAAATTCCGCATCACTGAGTCGGTGTTTCGCTTCGGCGCTGACGTGCGCGCCGGCGACGATCCGCGCGACGCGCAGCTGCGCATGATCCGCGACGGCGAAGCGATGCCGGTGGAAAGCCACCTGCAGCTCAATGATGAGAACGACGATACCCAGCAGGATAATGCGGAGGATGACAATGATTGAACGCGGTAAGTTTCGCTCGCTAACGCTTATCAACTGGAACGGCTTTTTTGCCCGCACGTTTGATCTCGACGAGCTGGTCACCACGCTTTCCGGCGGTAACGGCGCCGGTAAATCGACCACGATGGCGGCGTTCGTCACGGCGCTTATTCCTGACCTGACGCTGCTGCATTTCCGTAACACCACCGAGGCGGGCGCCACCAGCGGCTCGCGTGATAAAGGCCTGCACGGCAAGCTGAAAGCGGGCGTCTGTTATTCGGTGCTGGATGTCGTCAATTCGCGCCATCAGCGCGTGCTGGTGGGCGTACGTCTGCAGCAGGTCGCCGGGCGCGACCGTAAAGTGGACATCAAACCGTTCGCCATTCAGGGCCTGCCAAGCGCGATTCTGCCCACACAACTGCTGACGGAAACCCTGAACGATCGGCAGGCGCGCGTGCTGAGCCTCAACGAGCTGAAAGATAAAATCGACGCGATGGAAGGGGTGCAGCTTAAACAGTTCAACTCCATCACCGATTACCACTCATTAATGTTCGATCTGGGCGTGGTGGCGCGTCGTCTGCGTTCGGCGTCCGATCGCAGCAAATATTATCGCCTGATTGAAGCCTCGCTCTACGGCGGGATCTCCAGCGCCATCACCCGCTCGCTGCGCGACTATCTGCTGCCGGAAAACGGCGGCGTGCGTAAAGCGTTCCAGGATATGGAAGCGGCGCTGCGCGAAAACCGCATGACCCTTGAGGCGATCCGCGTGACCCAGTCGGACCGCGATCTCTTCAAACACCTGATTTCCGAAGCCACCAACTATGTGGCGGCGGATTATATGCGCCACGCCAATGAGCGTCGTATTCATCTCGACCAGGCGCTTGAGCTGCGCCGCGAGCTGTTCAGCAGTCGCAAACAGCTGGCCGCCGAGCAATATAAGCATGTCGATATGGCGCGCGAGCTCTCCGAGCACGTTGGTGCGGAAGGCGATCTCGAAACCGATTATCAGGCGGCGAGCGATCACCTGAATCTGGTCCAGACCGCGCTGCGCCAGCAGGAGAAAATCGAACGTTACGAGGCGGACCTTGAAGAGCTGCAGATTCGCCTTGAAGAACAGAGCGAAGTCGTCGCGGAAGCGGCTGAGCAGCAGGAAGAGAACGAAGCCCGCGCCGAAGCCGCCGAGCTTGAAGTGGACGAGCTGAAAAACCAGCTTGCCGACTATCAGCAGGCGCTCGATGTACAGCAGACTCGCGCCATTCAGTATCAGCAGGCGCTCACCGCGCTGGAGCGCGCCCGCGAGCTGTGCCATCTGCCGGATCTGAGCGCGGAAAGCGCCGACGAATGGCTGGATACCTTCCAGGCGAAAGAGCAGGAAGCCACCGAACGGTTGCTGTCGCTTGAGCAGAAAATGAGCGTCGCGCAGACTGCGCACAGCCAGTTTGAACAGGCTTATCAGCTGGTCGCCAGCATTAACGGCCCGGTGAGCCGCGCAGAGGCGTGGGACGTGGCGCGCGAACTGCTGCGCGACGCCAGCCAGCAGCGCCATCTGGCCGAACAGGTGCAGCCGCTGCGTATGCGTCTGTCTGAGCTGGAACAGCGCCTGCGCGAACAGCAGGACGCCGAACGTTTGCTGGCCGAATTCTGTAAGCGTCAGGGTAAAGAGTACGATCCGGAAGAACTCGAAGCGCTGAACGACGAACTGGAAGCGCGCATCGCGGCGCTCTCCGACAGCGTCTCGCAGGCGGGCGAACAGCGCATGACGCTGCGCCAGGAGCTGGAGCAGATCCAGAGCCGCGTTAAAACACTCACCAGTCATGCGCCAGCCTGGCTTGCGGCGCAAAACAGCCTCAACCAGATTAGCGAGCAGAGCGGCGAGACGTTTGAGTCCGGCCAGCAGGTCACCGAATATCTCCAGCAGTTGCTGGAGCGCGAGCGCGAGGCCATCGTTGAACGTGACGAAGTGGGCGCGCGCAAGCGTACGGTCGATGAAGAGATTGAACGCTTAAGCCAGCCGGGCGGCGCTGAAGATGCGCGCCTGAATGCGCTGGCGGAGCGTTTTGGCGGCGTGCTGCTCTCTGAAATTTATGACGATGTGTCGTTCGACGACGCGCCGTACTTCTCCGCGCTCTACGGCCCGTCGCGTCACGCGATTGTGGTGCCGGATTTGTCCCGCGTGCGCGATCTGCTCGACGGCCTCGAAGAGTGTCCGGAAGATCTCTATCTGATCGAAGGGGATCCGCAGTCCTTCGATGACAGCGTCTTCAGCGTCGAAGAGCTGGAAAAAGCGGTGGTGGTGAAAGTGGCCGAGCGTCAGTGGCGCTACTCCCGCTTCCCGTCGGTGCCGCTGTTTGGCCGCGCCGCGCGCGAAAGCCGCATCGAGAGCCTGCACGCCGAGCGCGAAGCGCTGTCTGAGCGCTACGCGACGCTCTCATTCGACGTACAGAAAACGCAGCGTTTGCATCAGGCGTTCAGCCGCTTTGTCGGCCAGCATCTCGCCGTTGCGTTTGAGGCGGATCCGGAAGCGGAAATCCGTAAGCTCAATACGCGCCGCAGCGAAATCGAACGCGCGATTAGCCAGCACGAAAACGACAACCAGCAGCAGCGCGTGCAGTTTGAACAGGCGAAAGAGGGCGTGGCCCAGCTTAACCGCCTGCTGCCGCGCCTGAGCCTGCTGGCCGATGACAGCCTGGCCGACCGCGTGGATGAGATTCAGGAACGTCTGGCGGAAGCCCAGGACGCCGCGCGTTTCTTCTCCCAGCACGGCAATGCGCTGGCGAAACTTGAGCTGGTGGCATCTGTATTACAGAGCGATCCTGAGCAGTTCGATCAGCTGAAACAGGATTACGAACAGGCGCGCCAGACCCAGCGCGACGCCCGTCAGCAGGCCTTTGCGCTCAGCGAAGTGGTGCAGCGTCGCGCGCACTTCAGCTACAGCGATTCGGCGCAGATGCTTAACGGCAACACCGATCTCAATGAGAAGCTGCGCCAGCGTCTGGAGCAGGCGGAAGGCGAGCGTACCCGCGCCCGCGAAGCGCTGCGCACCCATGCCGCGAAGCTCAGCCAGTATCATCAGGTGCAGGCGTCGCTGAAAAGTTCCTTCGACACCAAGAAAGAGCTGCTGGGCGATCTGCAACGTGAACTGCAGGATATCGGCGTGCGCGCCGATGCCGGGGCCGAAGAGCGCGCGCGTCAGCGTCGCGACGAACTGCATACGCGCCTCAGCAATAACCGTTCGCGCCGCAATCAGCTGGAGAAACAGCTGACGCTGTGCGAAGCGGAGATGGATAACCTGACCCGCAGCCTGAAGCGTCTTGAGCGTAACTATCACGAGATGCGCGAGCAGGTCGTCAGCGCGAAAGCGGGCTGGTGCGCGGTGATGCGTATGGTGAAAGACAACGGCGTGGAGCGCCGTCTGCACCGCCGCGAGCTGGCGTATCATTCCGGCGACGATCTGCGTTCGATGTCGGATAAAGCCCTCGGCGCGCTGCGTCTGGCCGTGGCGGATAACGAGCACCTGCGCGACGTGCTGCGCCTGTCTGAAGATCCGAAACGTCCGGAGCGTAAAATCCAGTTCTTCGTGGCGGTTTATCAGCATCTGCGCGAGCGTATCCGCCAGGATATTATCCGCACCGACGATCCGGTCGAGGCGATTGAACAGATGGAAATTGAGCTTGGCCGTCTGACGGAAGAGCTCACCTCACGCGAACAGAAGCTTGCCATTAGCTCCCGCAGCGTGGCGAACATTATTCGCAAGACGATCCAGCGCGAGCAGAACCGTATCCGTATGCTCAACCAGGGCCTGCAAAGCGTGTCGTTCGGGCAGGTCAACAGCGTGCGCCTCAACGTCAACGTGCGTGAAAGCCATGCGACCCTGCTGGAAGTGCTCGCCGAGCAGCATGAGCAGCATCAGGACTTGTTTAACAGCAACCGCCTGACGTTCTCGGAAGCGCTGGCGAAACTCTGGCAACGCCTGAATCCGCAGATCGACATGGGCCAGCGCACCGCGCAGACCATCGGCGAAGAGCTGCTCGACTACCGTAACTATCTGGAGATGGAAGTTGAGGTCAACCGTGGCTCAGACGGCTGGTTGCGCGCGGAAAGCGGCGCGCTCTCGACCGGTGAGGCGATCGGTACCGGGATGTCGATCCTGGTGATGGTGGTGCAGAGCTGGGAAGATGAGTCGAGCCGTCTGCGCGGTAAAGATATTTCGCCATGCCGTCTGCTGTTCCTCGACGAAGCGGCGCGTCTTGACGCCCGTTCCATCGCCACGCTGTTTGAGCTCTGCGAACGTTTGCAGATGCAGCTCATCATCGCGGCGCCGGAAAACATCAGCCCGGAAAAAGGCACGACCTACAAGCTGGTGCGTAAAGTCTTCCAGAACCATGAGCACGTGCATGTGGTTGGCCTGCGCGGCTTTGCCGCTCCGCCGGTTGAAGCCTTGCCGGGCGCGGCGGAAGTGTCGTAACGTCATCACCTAAAAGAGCGGGCTTCGGCCCGCTTTCTTTTTGGCCGGTAAATCTTTAAACTTCTTTACATTCGGTCAGGCAAATGGTTTTTTCTCTTTATATACTCACAATAAGCCTGAGTGCCGAACTATTCTGAAAAACAGGGGGCAAGGGATGGTGCTTAATATGCATGGTTTTCGACGGTCAGCGCTGAGTTTGTGCCTGGCTCTCAGTATCGCTCCACTGTTTAACGCGTATGCCGACGAACCGGAACTGATCACAACTGACAGCGTCACGACGCTCAGCGCGCAGCCGTTGGCGCTGTCGCCGGGCATGGTGTTCCTCGCAGCGAATGCGGCGCCCGATGCCGCAAGTCGCCTCGCGAGCGCGCGTACGCAGTTACAGGCGGCGCTGCCGGCGGGCTTTACGCCTGTGTATATGAACGCGCTGGTAGGGCTTTACGCCGCGCGCGATCTTAAACCGATGTGGGAGAACCGCGACGCGGTACAGGCGTTCCAGCAGCAGCTGGCGGAAGTGGCGCTGGCCGGTTTCCAGCCGCAGTTTACCGCCTGGGTGGAACAGCTTACTGATCCTGCCGTCACCGGGCTCGCGCGCGATATCGTGCTGAGCGACGCGATGGTTGGGTATCTGCAGTTTATTTCCGGTATTCCAAGCCAGGGCAACCGCTGGCTCTACAGCGAAAAACCGTACAAACCGGAAATGCCCGCGCTGAACGTGCTTAACCAGTGGCAGGTCGCGCTGGATAATGGCTCGGTACCGGCGTTCGTACGTTCGCTTGCGCCTGTGCATCCGCACTATGCCGCGATGCACGCCTCGCTGTTGCAACTGGTGGCGGATACCCGCCCGTGGCCGCAGATGACCGGCAAAGAAAAATTGCGCCCTGGCCAGTGGAGCAGTGACGTTCCGGCCCTGAAAGAGATTTTACAGCGCACCGGGATGCTGGACGGCGGCCCGGATATTGTGCTGCCGGGCGATAACAACGGCGTCGTCAGCCCGTCTGCGGCCTCGCAACCCGCAAGCCAGACCAGCACGCCGAAACCGGCACGCGCTGTCTATGATAAAGACCTCGTCGCGGCGGTGAAACGTTTTCAGAAATGGCAGGGGCTGGGCGCTGATGGCGTGATTGGTCAGTCGACGCGCGACTGGCTGAATGTGACGCCCGCGCAGCGCGCCGCGCTGCTGGCGCTCAATATCCAGCGTCTGCGCCTGCTGCCTGGCAAACTCAGCACCGGCATTATGGTGAATATTCCCGAGTACTCGCTGGTTTATTACCAGAACGGGAGTCCGGTGCTGGCGTCGCGCGTGATTGTCGGCAGGCCGGATCGTAAAACGCCGCTGATGAGCAGCGCGCTCAATAACGTGGTGGTTAACCCGCCGTGGAATGTTCCGCCGACGCTGGCGCGCAAGGATATTCTGCCGAAAGTCTGGAATGACCCGGGGTATCTGGAAAGCCACGGCTATACGGTCCTGAACGGCTGGGGAAGCAACGCTGACGTGGTGGATCCATGGATGGTGGACTGGGCGACGATCACGCCGTCTAACCTGCCTTTCCGTTTCCAGCAGGCGCCTGGCGCGCATAACTCGCTGGGGCGCTATAAGTTCAATATGCCAAGCTCTGACGCTATCTATCTGCACGATACGCCGAACCACAATCTCTTCCAGCGTGATTCCCGGGCGCTCAGCTCCGGCTGCGTGCGTGTGAATAAGGCCTCTGAACTGGCTAATATGCTGCTGCAGGATGCAGGCTGGAACGATTCGCGTATTTCGCAGACGCTGAAAGAGGGGAATACGCGTTATGTGAATATTCCGCAGACCATTCCGGTGAACCTCTATTATCTGACCGCATTTATCGGTGAAGACGGGCGTCCGCAATATCGTACAGATATTTACAATTACGATCACACCGCGCGATCGGGCGCACAAATCCTCCCAAAAGTGGAACAACTCATCCGCTAACAGGTTTAATTCCGCGGACTTAACCTGCTCTATGTGAAGCGAAAACGGGCCAAACGTGAAAAAAGGCCCGTTATTCGCGGCTTTGACCTGTATTGACTCCCCCCCGGCTGGCGGTTAAGGTGCCACTCGTGCGCCAGAAGTGCATAGTTATTGTTCATTTGATTGTAGACCTGAATATCATGGATAAAATTGACGCTCATCGCCGCAAACTGCTGGCGTTCGGCGGCGCCGCTTTAGGCGCTGCGATACTGCCCACGCCTGCATTTGCAACCCTGTCGACGCCACGACCGCGTATTCTTACGCTGAATAATTTACATACTGGCGAATCCATTAAGGCCGAGTTTTTTGATGGCCGGGGCTATATTCAGGATGAATTAGCAAAGCTAAACCATTTCTTTCGTGATTACCGGGCAAATAAGGTAAAAGCGATTGACCCCCGATTATTCGACCAGCTTTTCCGTTTGCAGGGGCTGCTCGGCACCCGTAAACCGGTACAGTTGATTTCCGGCTATCGCTCCGTTGATACCAATAACGAATTGCGATCCAAAAGCCGCGGCGTGGCGAAGCACAGCTACCACACCAAAGGCCAGGCCATGGATTTTCATATCGAAGGCATTTTGTTAAGCAATATTCGCAAAGCGGCGTTATCTCTGCGCGCCGGTGGTGTAGGATACTACCCCAGCAGTAACTTTGTGCATATTGATACCGGGCCGCTAAGGCACTGGTAATTAACGACCCCGGCAGCGTGCCGGGTAAAAGGAGCGGTATGAACTATCATATTATTCCGGTAACGGCGTTCGCCCAGAACTGCTCGTTAATCTGGTGTGAGGAGACGCGACAGGCGGCGCTGGTAGATCCCGGCGGCGATGCGCAGCGTATCAAGGAAGAAGTCGCCCGGATGGGCGTGACGCTGCAGCAGATCCTGTTGACGCATGGTCATCTCGACCACGTCGGCGCGGCGGCGGAGCTTGCGGCGCACTACGGCATCCCCATTATCGGCCCGGAAAAAGAAGATGAGTTCTGGCTGCAGGGCCTGCCTGCGCAAAGCCGCATGTTTGGCCTCGATGAGTGCCAGCCGCTCACGCCTGATCGCTGGCTTAATGAAGGCGATACGGTGAACGTCGGCAATATTTCGCTGGCCGTGCTGCACTGTCCGGGCCATACGCCGGGCCATATCGTCTTTTTCGACGCGCAGTCTCGTCTGCTGGTCTCCGGCGACGTGATATTTAAAGGCGGGGTGGGGCGCAGCGATTTCCCACGCGGCGATCACAGCCAGCTTATCGATGCCATCAAGCGTAAGCTGCTGCCGCTCGGCGATGACGTTACCTTTATTCCCGGCCACGGCCCGATGTCAACGCTCGGTCACGAGCGCCTGCACAATCCTTTCCTGCAGGATGAAATGCCGGTCTGGTAATGTCTTGCCAATAAAAAAGGGCCGCACTGTGCGGCCCTTTTGTTTTTTACACCGTCATTACAGCACAGCGACGATAGCTTCGCACAGCGGCGCCATGTTATCCGGCGTCATGCCCGCCACGTTCACACGTCCGGACGCCACCGCATACACGCCAAACTCTTCACGCAGACGCAGCACCTGCTCTTTGGTCAGGCCGCTGAACGAGAACATGCCGTTCTGTTTGGTGATAAAGCTGAAATCGCGGTTTGCGCCTTTCTCCGCCAGCGTATTCACAAACAGCTGACGCATACGCTGGATGCGCTGGCGCATGTCGGTCAGCTCCTGCTCCCACATGGTACGCAGGGCCTCGTTGCTGAGAATAGTCGCCACGACCGACGCGCCGTGTGCCGGCGGGTTGGAGTAGTTGGCGCGAATGCAGGATTTCATCTGGCTGAATGCGCGGTCTGCGGCGTCGGCTTCTGCCGCCACCAGCGTACAGGCGCCGACGCGCTCGTTGTACAGACCGAAGTTTTTGGAGTAAGAGCTCGCGACGATAAGTTCTTTATGCAGAGCAGCGAACGCACGCAGGCCTTCAGCATCTTCTTCCAGACCGCGGGCAAAGCCCTGGTAGGCGAAGTCAAACAGCGGCAGCCAGCCTTTTTCGACAGACAGCTTCGCCAGCTGTTCCCACTGATCCAGCGTCGGGTCAATGCCGGTCGGGTTGTGGCAGCAGCCGTGGAACAGCACCACGTCACCCGCCTGCGCTTCCTGCAGGCTGCTTAACAGGCCGTCGAAATCGAGCGTATGGTTCGCGGCGTCATAGTAAGCGTATTCACGCACTTCCAGCCCGGCGGAATTGAACACGCCTTTATGGTTCGGCCAGCTCGGGTTAGAGACCCAGACGCGTTTGACGTCGGTATTTTTGGCGAGGAAATCCGCCGCGACACGCAGCGCGCCGGTGCCGCCTGGGGTCTGCGCCGTGCGGGCGCGTTTATCGCTAATAATATGGCTGCCTTTACCGAACAGCAGTTCCTGCGTGCAGCGGCCGAATTCGGGAATACCGTCAATGCCGAGGTAGTTTTTGGTGGTTTCATTTTCCAGCAGATATTGTTCTGCTTTTTTAACGCTGGTCAGAACCGGGGTCTTACCGGTTTCATCCTTGTAAACACCAATGCCTAAGTTAATTTTGGTTGGGCGATCGTCGGCACGAAACAGATCGGCCAGGCCAAGGATCGGGTCGGCTGGGGCGGCGGTAATGTTCTCAAACATGACGAGGTTCCATTGTGATTTCAGAAGGGAAATTCGCTATCAGGTTAACGGGAGATTTACAAAATGCCAACCGTTTGCCCGGAAAAGTTACGTGGATCGCAAAAGTTGGCAGAATTTTCTTTTACGCATAAAAAAACAGGGCCGAAGCCCTGTTTTTTCGCTATCAGACAACAAGGTTGTGCTGATTAGAACTGGTAGGTCGCAGCCAGTGCAACCTGGTCGTCACGACCGTTAACGATACCCACGTTACGAGCGTAAGCGTCGTTATCGATCAGGTTGATCTGGTAGTCAACGTATACGTTGAAGTTTTTGTTGAAGTAGTAGTAAGCACCAACTTCAACATATTTCTGCAGGTCAGCATCGCCGCCATCGAAGGTGCCACGAGCAGTCAGGTTTTTACCTTTAGACTGTACGTAAGACAGGGACGGACGCAGACCGAAATCGAACTGGTACTGAGCGATCGCTTCAAAGTTCTGAGTTTTGTTCGCAAAGGTGTTATCAGCTTCGCGAGTCATGTTGCGAGTCTCAGCATACACGGTCGCCAGGTACAGGTTGTTAGCATCGTACTTGGCACCAACTGCCCATGCTTCAGCGCGATCGCCTTTATCATCCAGTTTCTGCTGAAGAGTACGGTTAGAGTTGCTGTACGCACCAATCAGGCTGAAGCC
This sequence comes from Cronobacter turicensis z3032, assembly GCA_000027065.2. NCBI lineage: Bacteria > Pseudomonadati > Pseudomonadota > Gammaproteobacteria > Enterobacterales > Enterobacteriaceae > Cronobacter > Cronobacter turicensis. The sequence continues at coordinate 1,633,584 of FN543093.2, forward strand.
TTCGCCAAAATCGTAACCCAGTGAGTAACCAACGCCATCGCCGTTAGAAGTAGCAACGTTATCACGGTCGTTTTTACCCTGATACTGGATACCAAAGTTCAGACCGTCAGCCAGGCCGAAGAAGCCGGTGTTACGGTAAGTCAGAACACCAGTGGTACGGCCGGTCATGAAGTTATCAGAATAGTTAGCCCAGGTCATACCGGAGTAAGACGGTGCCATATCGGTGTAGGATTCAACATCGTATACGATACCGTAATTACGGCCGTAATCGATGGAGCCCGCGTCCGCAATTTTCAGACCAGCAAAGGCCAGACGGGTACGGTTAGAGTTGTTAGCGCCCTGCTCAGATTCAGCGCTGGTCGCATACGCACGGTATTCCCACTGACCATAACCGGTCAGCTGATCGTTAATCTGAGTTTCGCCTTTGAAGCCCAGCTGAGCGTAAGTCGCATCACCATTGCTGGTGTTGTCGCCTGATGTCACGAAATCGTGTTCAGCAGTAACTTTGCCGTAAAGATCCAGTTTGTTGCCGTTTTTGTTATAGATTTCTGCAGCGTTTGCTGCACCGGCTACCAGCAGGGCAGGGATAACCACTGCCAGGATATTGCGCTTCATCATTATTTATTACCCTCATTGGTTTTTTTGAACACCTGCCACTGCCGTCAATAATTCATTACGGAACTATTGATGAGAGTTTGGTGTCTTTCTGTGTCTGTCTGGCATCTTTCCATTCATATAATCGTTTCGCTACCCGGAAAGTGCTACAAATGTCTAAATCGAGTAACAAAAAGAAATATTGTGTAAGAATTTATTAATGAAAGGGAACTTTGTGAGAGACCTCAAATTTATTACTTAGGTGAATGAATTTTGCTCATTCCTTTCTTATATATATGAAAAACTTATCATTAATTTAGATAAGGTGCATTTTTATACAATTGTAAGCAGCAGATGTTTTTTTCAGGATGGGATGGATGGAAGTCCAGAAGTCTGTGGAAGTTGTGTACAAATATGCTATAGCGAAGCGGCGTCAAAAAAAGCCATTAGATAATTGATGAATTTTTATACACGGCAAAAGTCATCGAAACCGTAATAAAAAATGAACAATAAGAGGCTGGCAGAAAAAAGGGCCAGCAAGCTGGCCCCTCTGAGGATTAGAAGTTCGCGTTGCGCGGGGTACGCGGGAAGGGGATAACGTCGCGCACGTTCTGAACGCCGGTTACGTAGGCGATCAGACGTTCAAAGCCGAGACCAAAACCGGCGTGCGGCACGGTGCCGTAACGGCGCAGGTCGCGATACCACCAGTAGTCTTCTTTATTAAGGCCCATTTCTTCCATGCGCGCATCCAGCACGTCGAGACGCTCTTCACGCTGGGAGCCGCCGATGATTTCACCGATGCCCGGCGCGAGGACGTCCATCGCCGCCACGGTTTTGCCATCTTCGTTAAGGCGCATATAGAACGCCTTGATGTCTTTCGGGTAGTTTTTCACTACCACCGGCGCTTTGAAGTGTTTCTCGGCGAGATAGCGTTCATGCTCGGATGCCAGATCTACGCCCCAGTAAACCGGGTTCTCGAATTTCTCGCCGCTTTTCTCCAGAATGGCGACCGCGTCGGTGTAGTCCACCTGCGCGAAGTCTGCGGAGATGAAACGCTCCAGACGGTCGATGGCTTCTTTATCCACGCGCTCGGCGAAGAACTTCATGTCGTCCATGCGTTCATCCAGCACCGCTTTGAAGACATATTTCAGCATCGCTTCCGCGAGGCCCGCCACGTCGTTCAGGTTAGCGAACGCCACTTCCGGCTCCAGCATCCAGAACTCCGCGAGGTGGCGGCTGGTGTTGGAGTTTTCAGCGCGGAAGGTCGGGCCGAAGGTATAGACTTTCGACAGCGCGCAGGCGTAGGTTTCGCCGTTCAACTGACCGGAAACGGTCAGGAACGCTTCTTTGCCGAAAAAGTCTTTGTCGAAATCGATTTTACCCTGATCGTCGCGCGGCAGGTTTTCCAGATCCAGCGTCGACACGCGGAACATTTCACCCGCGCCTTCGGTATCAGACGCGGTGATAAGCGGCGTGGAGACCCAGAAGAAGCCCTGCTCGTGGAAGAAACGGTGCAGCGCCTGCGCCAGCGTGTGGCGTACGCGTGCCACGGCGCCAATCAGGTTGGTGCGCGGACGCAGATGCGCCACTTCACGCAGATACTCGATGCTGTGGCGCTTGGCCGCCATCGGGTAGGTATCCGGATCGTCCACCCAGCCGGTCACTTCAACCTGCGTGGCCTGCAGTTCGAAGCTCTGGCCTTCGCCCGGGGATTCAACCACTTTGCCGGTGACGATAACTGAGCAGCCCGTCGTGAGGTGCAAAACCTCTTCATTATAATTGGGCAGAGAATTATTAATGACAGCCTGTATCGGATCAAAGCAGGAACCGTCATAAACGGCGAGGAAGGAGATGCCAGCTTTTGAATCTCTTCGGGTACGCACCCACCCGCGCACGGTGACTTCACTGTCAACGGCAACGCGGCCCTGGAGTACGTCGGCTACAGGCACAACGCTCATAATTTTCTCTCTGGTTAATGGTCAAAAATAACATTTTCCACCCCGACGGGGGGATATCTATGTTACCTGGCATACGCCATCAGACAAGCAGAATTCGCGGTGCGGGAAAAAGAAATCGGAAAGGGCAGGAAAAAGCAGGGAGCGCGCGGCTCCCTCTGGGAAAACATCAGCTTGCTTTACGCACCAGCGGAAGGTCGAACGCTTTACGCAGCGCGCGCACAAACGCCTTATCGTGACAAATCGTTTTGCCGGGGCTGTCGGAGAGCTTCGCCACCGGGCGGCCATTACATTCAACGAGCTTAATCACGATATTGAGCGGCTTCACGTGCGGGATATCGCAGGTCAGACGGGTGCCGATGCCAAAGCCCAGCTTCACGCGGTCGGCGAAGTGGCGATAAAGCTCAATCGCTTTCGCGAAATCGAGGTTATCGGAAAAAATCAGCGTCTTACTGAGCGGATCGATGCCGAGCTGCTGATAGTGCGCGATGGCTTTCTCGCCCCACTGCACCGGGTCGCCGGAGTCGTGGCGCAGGCCCTGATAACGGCCCGCGAATTCCGGGCCGAAATCGCGCAGGAAGGCGTCCATCGTAATGCAGTCGGTCAGCGCAATGCCGAGCATATCCGGATATTCGTCAAGCCATGCCTGCAATGCCGCAATCTGGCTGTTCGCGAGATCGGGGCTGATTTGCTGATGCGCCTGGAACCATTCATGCGCCTGCGTGCCCATCGGCGTCAGGGAGAGACGGCGGGCGAGATCGTAGTTGCTGGTGCCAATAAACCACGGTTCCAGCTTAAGGCGTTCAACAATCGCCTGCTGGACATCGCGCGAGAAGCGACGGCGGGTGCCGAAATCCATCAGACGGAAAGCGCTTAAATCCAGCCCGTCGGTCATGGCGTGGAAATCATCGAGTTTAACTTCAAGATGCGCCAGCGCCTGATCGACGCTCGCCTCCGGGGTGCGGTAGCGGTGCACCAGCTCGCTGATCACGGCCAGCAGCGGCACTTCCCACATGATCACTTCGCGCCACGGACCGCTTAAGCGGATGTCCAGTTTGCCGCCGTCGTTGCGGATCTGCACCTGCGTCGGATCATAACGGAACGTTTTCAGCCACTGCAGATAGTCGGCCCGGAAAAACGGCAGGCCGGAGAGCCACTGATACTCCGCGTCAGAGAGCGCCAGATGCTGCATGGCATCGACCTGTTCGCGAATCGCGTCAGCATAGATGCCCAGCAGATCGTCACCCCGGCAGCGAAATTCCGCTGCGACATGCACGTCATAATAGTGATGAAAAACCGCCTGCTGCATATGCAGCTTATAGGCGTCCGTATCCAGCAGCGTTTGCAATAGGGGGGAAGCGTATTGTGTCATGGTGCGAACTGGCATCCTCTCACAGGCGCGTATCTATCAGTGGCATAAGCAGATAAAGACGCAGGAGTATACCCTGATTATCGGTTTATTGAAGCAGGATCACAACACAACCGACGAGGCGGGTCGAGGGCAATTTGTGCCGCATGTTACTTAAATGTAGCAAACGGCATGCTGACCCCTTCAGGGAACGGCTTGTTTCAGGCCGGGTCGCCAGTGCCAGCAAAGACGCTAACTCAGTTTCGGAGAGAGCGCTTTGCGCACATTGCCCGCTTCAGGCGGATTAAGCGGTGTGACCATGGCATAGTTATAGTGTTCATCGCTCCAGTACTGCGCCATCACATCGTCGGCTTTACGTTCCCCCTGCGATATTTTCACCGGGCTAAGCGGTCGGATATACCAGGCGACACGGATACCGCGAGGATCCTGGTACATCACCACGGCGGCAGGCCCTTGAGCCGTCGCCATGAGTCGGGCGCCGAGCGGCTTAAAGCCATAGCGTTCAAGATTGGGCGGCAGCGCGCCGTGAATAAAGTTACGCGTCACCCAGCCTGCCAGCTCTGCATGTTGACTGGCGTTCATGTCGAGCGGGAGGGTTGCCTCATCGCCAAATAGCTTATAGGCCTGTACGGCGTCTTCCATGGGCAATGGCGCTGACAGTTGCGCCTCCTTCAGTTGCCATCCGGTAATGCCGCCGACGCTAAGCGACAGCACCAACAGACAGACCCGCGCCAGCTTTCTTTGCCGCTGCTCGCGCACGCGGCGATGAAAAGAGTGCGGTTCGATGCTGGTCATATGCAGCGGCTGCCGGTTCATGGCATGGCGTAAATGCTGCGTTTCATCACGGAACGCGGCCATTTTCCCGGCGACCTGCGGGTTTTCCGCCAGATAGCGTTCAACCTGCTGCGCCGTCGCCTCATCAAGCTCGCCATCCATCCAGGCGTGCAACTGCGCTTCATCGGGGGTCATTTCAGCCTCCTGAGTGACATCTGACTCACTTTACCTTCCGATTTCTCATGTAACATTTTACGCGCCCGGGAAAGACGGGACATAACGGTGCCGGGCGGAATATTCAGTGCCACAGCAGCCTCTTTATAGGTAAGGGCTTCCACACTCACCAGTAACAATACCGCGCGGTACTCCGTCGGCAGCGTGGCAAACAACGCCAGCGTATCGTCGGCGATGGCCATCGCTTCGACAGAAGGCCCCGGTAGCTCCTCGCCCGTGAAAAACGCCAGAATCGCGTGGTAGCGTTTGCGGCGGCGCTCCCCGTCAATAAACTGTCGATACAGCACAGAAAACAACCAGGCGCGCAAACTCTGCTCACGGTCACGCGGCGCCCGGTGGGTCAGGGCTTTCATCAGACAGCTCTGCACCAGGTCGTCGGCACTGTGCGGGTTGCGGGTCAGCCACAGTGCGAATCGCTGCAAATGCGGCATCATCTCCCGGATTTCATCATCAGTCAGATTTGACACGGCCGCCTCTCAGGGTTTGCGCTGTCCGCTCATACTCTCAAACACACCGTCACGCAGTATCAGCGCATGCAGTAACGCTGCCGCCAGATGGCCCATGATAGTCACCAACAGCAGCAGGGCGACGAGGGAATGCAGCGGGCGTAACAATGCATAGAGATCATTATTCACCGATACCAGTGGCGGTAAAACGATGCCGGCGCCCAGGGTAACCGGGTAGCCTGCCGCCGACAGCATTGCCCAGCCAATCAGCGGTTGAGCCAGCATCAGCGCATATAACACCCCGTGCGAGAGATGCGCGAGCGCGCGCTGCCAGCCGGGAATCGATCGCGGCAACCGGGGTGTGGCGGTAAAGAAGCGTAACCATAAACGCACCAGTACCAGCAGCAGAATCATCAGCCCCAGCGGTTTATGCAAAGCGACCAGCAGCGCATGCAGTGACGATACCGTGGACACCATCGCCACGCCAGTAAACAGCATAGCCAGTATGGCGACAGCCATCAGCCAGTGCAGCGCCCGCAGCGCGGGATGAAAATGCCTAACCTGTTTCATAATGAGTGCCCTGACGGTTCAGACTGCTCGCGGGTGCGCAGATTGTAAGATTTGGCATAGGCCGCGGAACGCGCATTGAGGAGCGGATCGTCGGATGCGGCTATGCCATCCGGCAGGATCAAGGGATCGTAATTAATGTCATTACAGGCTCCCGGCAGTTGCGGTACGGCGCGATCGACCGTCAGCGTTCCGGCATTTATCGTCTTCCGGTCCACGGGCCAGGCGCGGGAGGCGTCGTCCTGCGGATCGCCCGCACTGGCTACTGTGATAATCAAATCCCACTTTAGCGGCGCGCGGGCAAGACGTTGCTGTAAATCTTCCTGCAGAAACTGTTTATCCGTTTTCTGCGCCCCGGTTATCGGTTGGCGCGGCATCTGCGGCACCATACTCCAGCGAACCAGATGTCGGGTATCCGCTTTATCGACAAAGAAAAAGGCGTTAAGGCTATTAAACCGGTCGCTGCCCCAGCTGGAAGAGGGAACATAGTGCTTCGCCCAGCTCATGAAGGGCGCAATTTCAGGATGGTGCTGAATCAGCGCTTTGATCCTGGCCGGATCGGGTTTTCCGGTCGACGGGTCGGGGCGCGATGCGACCTGCTGGTCATAAAAGCCCTGCGCCGTCGCGACCGGGAAAAACGGAATCGCATTCATCCCTGTGCGCCACTGTTCCCCATCGGCGAGCTGGAACTGTAGCGCCATACTGCGCACAGGCACGGCATAGTCGGGCGCCTGCGGGTTACCGCCGGCAATCGCGAATCGTCCCGTCACCGGCGTCGTCACTCCCGGCGCAAAAAGCGCGGCGCGGGAAATCACGCTGGCGTCGCCGCTGGAAGTAAACGTGCCCACCACACAGACCCCTTTGGCATGGTTGCGGCGAAAGCCAGGATGTTTTCCGCCGGATTGCTCCAGCGCGCCAATAAGCTTATCGGCGGAGAGACGCTGCGGCGACAGCCAGCCTCCTGCCCATAAAAACAGTAGTATTAGCGCCAGCGGAACGGCGCCAATCAGGGCGAGGCGCGCCAGCATTTGCCGGCGTGAAAGCGTGGAGTGCGACATGTTACAGGCTCATGTGTGTGTTAAGAGCCCATAAGACGAACACGTCGACGGTTTATTCCCGTCGCCGGAAAATTTTTATGCGTGGTGCGCGCAACCTGACTGATAGCACTATTCCACCCGGCATTCTCCCTGTTCGAAAAAGGTAACAATCTGCGCGGTAGCCGCTGAAAAGTGAAAGATTCTGCGTGGCAACATTAACGCAACAGGAATAGACTGGAGTCGTAACCATACGGACCCTGGATAAGGTTTTTTATGACTCAACAGCCACAAGCAAAATACCGCCACGATTACCGTGCGCCGGATTACCTGATTACCGACATTGATCTGACCTTCGACCTCGACGCCGCCAGAACGCGGGTCACCGCTGTCAGTCAGATCAACCGCCGCGTGGCGGAAAACGCGCCGCTGCGTCTGGATGGCGAAGACCTTACCCTGATTTCGGTCGAGGTGGATGGACAACCCTGGACGCATCACCGCCTGGAAGAGGGCGCGCTGGTGCTGGAAAACCTGCCGGAGCGCTTCACGCTTAAAATCGTCAACGACATCAACCCGGCGGCGAACACCGCGCTGGAAGGCCTGTATCAGTCAGGCGAGGCGCTCTGCACCCAGTGCGAAGCCGAAGGGTTCCGCCATATCACCTGGTATCTGGACCGTCCGGACGTGCTGGCGCGCTTCACCACCAAAATCGTCGCCGATAAAGCGAAATACCCCTATTTGCTCTCCAATGGCAACCGCATGGCGCAGGGCGAGCTGGACGATGGCCGCCACTGGATGCAGTGGGAAGATCCGTTCCCGAAACCGTGCTACCTGTTTGCGCTGGTGGCGGGCGATTTCGACGTGCTGCGCGATACTTTCACCACCCGTTCCGGCCGCGATGTGGCGCTGGAGCTCTATGTGGACCGCGGCAATCTGGACCGCGCCGGCTGGGCGATGACCTCGCTGAAAAATTCCATGAAGTGGGACGAAGAGCGCTTCGGTCTGGAGTACGATCTCGACATCTATATGATTGTCGCGGTGGATTTCTTCAACATGGGCGCGATGGAGAACAAAGGGCTTAACGTCTTTAACTCCAAATTCGTGCTGGCGCGCGCTGAAACCGCGACGGATAAAGACTATCTCAACATTGAGCGCGTTATCGGCCACGAATATTTCCACAACTGGACCGGCAACCGCGTCACCTGCCGCGACTGGTTCCAGTTGAGCCTGAAAGAAGGGCTGACGGTCTTTCGCGATCAGGAGTTCAGCTCCGATCTCGGCTCCCGCGCGGTCAACCGCATCAGCAACGTGCGTACCATGCGCGCGATGCAGTTCGCCGAAGACGCAAGCCCGATGGCGCACCCGATTCGCCCGGACATGGTCATCGAGATGAACAACTTCTACACCCTGACCGTGTATGAGAAGGGCTCCGAAGTGATCCGCATGCTGCATACGCTGCTAGGCGAAGCGAATTTCCAGAAAGGGATGCAGCTCTATTTCGAGCGTCACGACGGTAGCGCCGCGACCTGCGACGATTTCGTACAGGCGATGGAAGACGCGTCGAATGTCGACCTCTCGCATTTCCGCCGCTGGTACAGCCAGTCCGGCACGCCGATTGTCACCGTGCAGGATGATTACAACCCGCAGACCGAGCAGTACACGCTGACATTAAGCCAGCGCACGCCGCCGACGGCGGACCAGCCGGAAAAACTGCCGTTGCATATTCCGTTCGATATCGAGCTGTATGACAACGAAGGCAAGGTGATTCCGCTGCAAAAAGACGGTCATCCGGTGCACCATGTGCTGAATCTGACGCAGGCGGAGCAGACGTTCGTCTTTGATAATGTTTACTTCCAGCCGGTGCCGTCGCTGCTGCGCGAATTCTCCGCGCCGGTGAAGCTGGAATATAAATGGAGCGACCAGCAGTTAACGTTCCTGATGCGCCATGCGCGTAACGATTTCTCGCGCTGGGATGCGGCGCAGAGCCTGCTGGCCACGCATATCAAGCTCAACGTCGCGCGCTATCAGCAGCAACAGCCGCTGTCGCTGCCGCTGCACGTGGCGGACGCCTTCCGCGCGATCCTGCTTGACGAGACCATCGATCCGGCGCTGGCGGCGGAGATCCTGACGCTGCCGTCGCAAAACGAAATCGCCGAGCTGTTCCAGACCATCGATCCGCAGGCCATCGCGGCGGTGCACGACGCGTTGACCCGCACGCTGGCGACCGAGCTTGCCGATGAACTGCTGGCGGTCTACAACGCGCATAAACTCACGGGCTACCGTATCGATCACGCCGATATCGGCAAGCGCGCGCTGCGTAACACCTGCCTGCATTATCTGGCGTTTGGCGATACGCAGCTGGCGGACAAGCTGGTCTCAAACCAGTATCACGACGCGGACAACATGACCGACGCGCTGGCCGCGCTGGCGGCCGCCGTGGCGGCGCAACTGCCGTGCCGCGATACGTTGCTTACCGAGTATGACGACAAGTGGCACCACGACGGTCTGGTAATGGATAAGTGGTTTATGTTGCAGGCGATGAGTCCGGCGAAAGCGGTGGTCAGCAAGGTCCGCGCGCTGCTGGAGCACCGTGCTTTCACGCTGGGCAACCCGAACCGCGTGCGTGCGCTGGTGGGGGCGTTCGCCACCAACAACCCGGCGGCGTTCCATGCCGAAGATGGCAGCGGCTACCGTTTCCTGGTGGATATGCTTATTGAGCTCAACACCCGCAACCCGCAGGTGGCGTCGCGCTTGATTGAGCCGCTGATCCGCCTGAAGCGTTATGACGAAAAACGTCAGGCGCTGATGCGCGCGGCGCTGGAGGAGTTGAAAGCGCTGCCGAAGCTGTCCGGCGATCTGTACGAGAAAGTGAGCAAGGCGCTGGCGTGATGTGCTGATGTGGGGTGGTGGGTGCGCTGCGCTTACCCACCCTACATAACACCCTGTCAGCGTTTGTAGGGCGGGTAAGCGCAGCGCGCCCGCCTTTCTTTTATTGATAACGAATCACCCCACCTTTACCGCCCGCACCGGCGCTGGCGCTTTACGCATCACCCGGTTCAACACTCGCGCTTCCAGCTCCGCCAGCCGCGGCGTGCCGTGATGACGCGGATGCGGCAACTCCACGGCCATATCGAGCCCGATCTTCCCGTCTTCGATTAACAACACCCGTTCCGCCATCGCCACCGACTCACTCACGTCATGCGTCACCAGCAACACCGTAAACCCGTGCTCGCGCCACAGCGACACAATCATTTCCTGCATCTCAAGACGCGTGAGGGCATCCAGCGCGCCCAGCGGCTCATCAAGCAGCAGCAGGCCGGGACGGTGAATCAACGCCCGCGCCAGCGCCACGCGCTGCTTCTGCCCGCCGGAAAGCGCGGCGGGCCAGTCGTTCGCGCGGTCGGCCAGGCCCACTTCTTCCAGCGCCCGGCGCGCCGCAGGCTGCCAGTCGCCTGTAAGCCCCAGCGCGACATTATCCAGCACCTTTTTCCACGGCAGCAGTCGCGCATCCTGAAACATCATCCGGGTATCTTCGCGCGCGTCGGCAAGCGGCGCGTTTCCGGCGCGCAGTTCGCCGCCGTCTGGCGTTTCCAGCCCGGCGAGCAGGCGCAGCAACGTGCTCTTGCCGCCGCCGCTGCGCCCGACCACCGCTACAAACTGCCCGGCGGGAACATGCAGATCCAGCGCGTTAAGAATAGTCTTTTCGCCGTAGCGCTTGGTCACGCCTTCCAGCAGCAGCGGCGTTCCCTGGTTGAGTCGTGATGTCGTCATGCGTTCGCCTCTTTAGTCTGGTAAGCGGGGTGCCAGCGCAGCCAGACGCGCTCAAGCAGGCGGGCGCTGAGATCCGCGAGTTTGCCGAGCAGGGCGTAGAGAATAATCGCCACCACCACCACGTCGGTTTGCAAAAATTCGCGCGCGTTCATCGCGAGATAGCCAATGCCGGAGTTCGCCGAAATCGTCTCCGCCACGATAAGCGTCAGCCACATCAGCCCGAGCGCGAAGCGCACGCCGACCATAATCGAGGGCAGGGCGCCTGGTAAAATCACCTGCCGGAACAGACTGAAGCCCGAAAGCCCGTAGCTGCGCGCCATCTCCAGCAGACCGCTGTCGATATTGCGGATGCCGTGCCAGGTGTTGATATAAATCGGGAACAGCGTGCCGAGCGCTACCAGAAAAATTTTGGCGCTCTCGTCGATGCCGAACCACAAAATCACCAGCGGGATCAGCGCCAGATGCGGCACGTTGCGCAGCATCTGAATGGAGCTGTCGAGCAGACGCTCGCCCCAGCGCGACAGCCCGCTGATAAGCCCGAGCGCCAGCCCAATCAAACCGCCGATGGAAAAGCCCACCATCGCGCGCCAGCTACTGATCGCCAGATGCTGCCAGAGCTCGCCGCTCGCCGTCAGCCGCCAGAACGTTTCCACCACGCTTTCCGGCGACGGCAGAATGCGCGTCGACAGCCAGCCTGCCTGGGAGGCGAGCTGCCAGACGGCGATAATTCCCACCGGCACCACCCACGGGGCGGCGCGCTGCAGCCATTTTTGCGAAGCGCTTGTCATGCGGCCTCCTTAACTCTGCGCCACCCGGCGCGGTATAAATTCATTGGCCACCGCTTCACCCTGCGCCGTGAGCGGGCGAGGCTGCGGCACATCGGGAATGGCGACATCGAGATGCGGGAACAAAAGCTCGCCTACGCGGTACGCCTCTTCCAGATGCGGATAACCGGAGAGAATAAAGCTGTCGATGCCAAGCGACGCGTACTCATTAATGCGCGCCGCCACCGTCGGGCCATCGCCCACCAGGGCCGTGCCCGCGCCGCCGCGCACCAGGCCCACGCCCGCCCAGAGATTAGGGCTTATCTCAAGCTGGTCGCGGCGCCCGCCGTGCAGCGCCGCCATGCGCTGCTGGCCGACCGAATCCTGACGCGCGAACGCCGCCTGCGCTTTGGCGATCGTGTCATCGTCGAGATGAGCGATCAGTCGGTCGGCGGCCTGCCAGGCTTCTTCGCTGGTTTCACGAACAATCACATGCAGGCGAATGCCGAAGCGTACCGTGCGCCCGTGGGCAGCCGCTTTGGCGCGCACCTGGGTTATTTTCTCTTTCACCTGCTCCGGCGGCTCGCCCCAGGTCAGATAGAGATCGACCTGCTCGGCGGCCAGATCCTGCGCCACATCGGACGAGCCGCCGAAGTAGAGCGGCGGACGCGGCTGTTGAACCGGGGGGAACAAGAGTTGCGCGCCGCGCACCTTAATATGCTTCCCTTCAAAATCGACCTTTTCGCCTTCAAGCAGACGGCGCCAGACGCGGGTGAACTCCGCCGACGCCTCATAACGCGCGGTGTGATCGAGGAACACGCCATCACCAGCGAGCTCCTGCGGATCGCTGCCGGTCACCAGGTTAAAGAGCGCGCGGCCGTTGGAAAGCCTGTCCAGCGTCGCCGCCTGACGCGCCGCCACGGTTGGCGACACCACTGACGGGCGCAACGCGACCAGGAACTTCAGCCGCTGGGTTACCGGGATCATTGAGGCTGCCACCAGCCACGCGTCCTCGCAGGAGCGACCGGTCGGGATCAGCACGCCCGTAAATCCAAGACGGTCGGCGGCCTGCGCGATTTGCTGCAGGTAACCGTGATCTACCGGGCGGGCGCCCGCGTCGCTACCGAGATAGTGGCCATCGCCGTGGGTCGGTAAAAACCAGAACAGATTCAGACTCATGATTTCGCTCCTTCAGTAGCGCCGGACCAGATGCGGCTGCGGATATCAACTTTCTCTGGAACCAGATGGTTGTCATAAAACAGATCGGCGGTGTGCTGCTGGCGCACGGCCGTCTCTTCATTTACGGGCGTGATGCGCGTCGGCGGACGGTGATCGAAATAGAGCTCGATCACCGGCTCCGGCAGCCCGATGCTCTGCGCGAACAGCGCCACGCTCGCTTTGCGCTGGCTGCGGGTCAGGGCGTCCGCTTCGCTGAAGCTCTCCAGCACGCCGGTCAGGAATTCGCCATATTTCTGCGCGTAGGGGCGAGAGGCGAGATAGAACGATCCGGTGAGATCGAGATCGGTGCCGTCGGTCAGCACCCGCACGCCACCCTGAATGAGCGCGGCGGAGTAGTAAGGATCCCAGATAGCCCAGGCGTCGACATTACCCTGCGTAAACGCGGCGCGCGCATCGGCGGGCGTCAGGTACACCGGCTGAATATCGGTAAATTTCAGCCCGGCTTTTTGCAGCGCGCGCAGCAGCAGGTTGTGCGAGCTGGAGCCTTTCTGGAACGCAACTTTATGGCCTTTCAGTTCGGCGACGCTTTTAATCGGGCTGTTTTCAGCAACCAGCAGCACCTCGGCTTTCGGCTTCGGCGGCTCGCTGCCGATATAGACCAGGTCTGCGCCCGCCGCCTGGGCGAAGATCGGCGGAATGTCGCCGGTACTGCCGAGATCGATACTGCCGACATTCAACGCCTCAAGCAGCTGCGGGCCCGCCGGGAATTCCACCCAGGTGATTGTGGTATGCGGATAACGTTGCTCAAGCAGATGATGGCTTTTCGCCAGCACCATGCTCACGGACCCTTTCTGATAACCGATGCGCAGCGCTTCCGGCTGCGGCGCAGCGGCGTTGACGCCTGCGGCGAAAAGCGTGAGGCTGGCTGCCAGCAGCGGCGCGGCGCGGCGGCGCAAAAGATTAAGCATGTAACGTTCTCCTTGTGGATTGCGGCGCAGGGGTCGCGAGATGGCGGCGTGTCAGCGCTTGCCAGAAAGTCTCCAGCGCGTCGTCAAGACGCGTTTGTAACAGGGGTGAAAAGCGCGGCTGATGGTGATAATCCAGCACCTGGCTGTCGTCGGCGAAGACGCCATGCAGGATCTCCTGCGCCTTCAGCGCGTTGAGCACGGGTTTGAGCGCGTAATCCAGCGCCAGCAGATGGCCCACCGAGCCGCCGGTGGCGATGGGCAGTACGACTTTTTTCTCCAGCGCCCGCTCGGGCAGCAGATCGAGCAGCGTTTTCAGCGCGCCGGAAAACGAAGCCTTATAGATGGGGGTGGCGATGATGACGCCGTCGGCCTGCTGAAGCTGTTCAATAAGCGTCAGCAGTGCCGGGCTGTCGAAGCGCGCGTAGAGCAGATCCTCTGCCGCGAAATTCTGGATATGCCAGTGACAGACGTCGACACCCAGCCGGGTGAGTTCACCCGCCAGCCAGGAGAGCAGGGCGCTGGAGCGCGAAGGAAAGCGTGGGCTTCCCGCCAGAGAAATAACCCGCATACCACCTCCTTATAACCAAAATACGGTTTTTAATTAACATTAATAACAATATGAGAGGATAGTGGCAGAGGGGCTGGTCGTGAGAAACTAAAAATATCGGCGATGCTTTGCCGAAAAACGCATATTCGGGCAGAAAAAGGAAAACGTTTGCTTTCTCAGGGGCTTTTTTGCCGCAGGTCAATTCCCTTTGTGAAGCGGATCGCAGATAATAGCGCCCCGGTTTGCATACCGGGAATCCAGGAGAGTTCATGTACTACCCCTTCGTTCGAAAAGCCCTGTTTCAGCTCGACCCCGAGCGCGCTCACGAATTTACCTTCCAGCAGATGCGCCGAATCATCGGCACGCCACTTGAAGCGCTGCTGCGCCAGAAAGTGCCGTCAAAACCGGTTACCTGCATGGGACTGACGTTTAAGAACCCGCTGGGGCTCGCCGCTGGCCTTGATAAAAACGGCGAGTGCATCGACGCGCTTGGCGCGATGGGGTTTGGCGCCGTTGAAGTCGGCACCGTGACGCCGCGTCCGCAGCCGGGCAACGACAAGCCGCGGCTGTTCCGTCTGGTCGAGGCGGAGGGGCTGATTAACCGCATGGGCTTTAATAATCTCGGCGTGGACAACCTGGTGGAGAACGTTAAAAAAGCGCATTTTGACGGCGTGCTCGGCATTAATATCGGGAAAAATAAAGATACGCCCGTAGAGCAGGGAAAAGATGACTACCTGATCTGTATGGAAAAGGTGTTTCCCTATGCCGGGTATATCGCAATCAATATCTCGTCACCGAATACTCCCGGTCTGCGTTCTCTGCAATATGGCGATGCGCTGGACGATCTTCTCGCCGCCATTAAAAATCAGCAGCAAGTGCTTTCGCAAAAGCACCATAAATATGTGCCGGTAGCTGTGAAGATCGCGCCGGATCTTTCTGTTGAAGAATTGATCCAAGTGGCTGACAGCCTGGTGCGCCATAATATTGATGGGGTTATTGCGACCAATACCACGCTGGATCGCAGTCTGGTGCAGGGCATGAAATATTGCGATGAAACGGGCGGATTAAGCGGTCGTCCTCTGCAATTAAAAAGTACGGAAATCATTCGCCTGTTAAATCAGGAGCTGCAAGGGCGTCTGCCGATTATCGGCGTCGGCGGTATTGATTCCGTCATCGCCGCGCGCGAAAAAATGGCGGCTGGCGCTTCGCTTATTCAGATCTATTCCGGCTTTATTTTCAAAGGCCCGCCGCTCGTTAAAGACATTGTGACCCACCTTTAAGCATTTCCCTATATGAGACCGCCAGGGCTTTATTTTCAGCCCTGGTTGTTTTATATTCCGCGGTTGTTGCTAATTTAAACGTCATTGTCTTAGCGTAATGAGGGAATAAACGAAGCGGCAAAATAAGGGAAATAATTTTGAGTTTCATCGCACCAGGGGGTAATGATGCGCATAAAGCCGGACGATAACTGGCGATGGTATTACGATGATGAGCACGACCGGATGATGCTGGATTTGGCCAACGGCATGCTGTTTCGCTCGCGTTTTGCCCGCAAAATGTTGACCCCCGACGCGTTCGATCCTGCTGGATTCTGCGTGGATGACGCCGCGCTCTGGTTCTCCTTCGATGAAAAATGCCGTGACCTTCCTCTTGCTGCTGAACAGCGCGCCGAACTGGTACTGAACGCCCTCGTCGCTATCCGTTTTCTTAAACCCCAGATGCCGAAAAGCTGGCACTTCTTAGCCCATGACGACGCTGAATGGTCGCCTGGCTGCGGCGATGCCGCGTGCGTGTGGCTGAGCGACAGCGGAGAAGCCGTGAATCTGCTGGTGGTTGAACCTGGCGATAACGCCACGCTCTGCCTTCTGGCGCAGCCTGTGTTGACGCTCGCGGGCCGCGCAATGCAGTTAGGGGACGCGATTAAAGTGATGAACGACAGGCTCAAACCGCTGGCGAGCGCGCCATCGTTGAGCCTCGATCAGGCCGTTTAACGCGCGAGCCGTACCGGGCCTGCCGGCACGCAGCTACAGCTTAAGAAAGTGCCGTCGTCACTCAGCGCGCTTTTCTTAAGCGGCGTCACTTCCCCTTCCAGCAGCGTCACGCGGCAGCTGCCGCAAATCCCGGCGCGGCAGGAGTAGGGCACCCGAATGCCTTGCTGTTCAAGCTGCTCCAGCACCACCTGCTGATTATTCCCATTAAAGCGCTTGCCTTCCCATTCGACAGACACCTGCGCCGCCGCGCTTGTTGCCGGCATGACGTTCTCTTCCACGTCGCCTGCGCCATAAAGCCGTGCCGGGCCGGTCAAAAGGACTTCAACGCGATCGCCTGCGCGGATCACGCCGCTGTTACGGGCAATCAGATTCTGGCCGAAGTCGACATCGCCGTTATCCAGCGCCGTGCGGAATTTTTGCAGCGTCGCCAGCGGTTCGCCGCTCGGGTGTTTGCGCCCGCGCTCGGGGCTGACGGTGGTAAAGACGCAGCGGCTGCACGGTTTGGCGACGTCAAACACGACTTCGCCGATGCGGATCACTTTCCAGGTATCCTCCGCCCATGCCTCAACGCCAGAAACGACCAGATTCGGGCGAAACTGATTCATCGCCACGCCCGCCGGGCAGCGCTTTTGCAGATCGCGCAGCGAGGCCTCGCTAGCGAGCAGATACGGGAAGCCATCGGCGAAACCGAGTGGAACGCCGGGATGGAGTTTCACGCGGCGCGTGAGCGACGGGCCGACCCAGCGCAACTGCACGTCGCGGCCGAAAAAGCCGCTCAGCCACTGGTTGATGCTCGCAGGCGCGATAAGCGCGGTGAAATGGTTGCCCCAGACTTCCGTCGGCGCGGGGGCGGCTTCAAAATCATTGAAGCGAACCGCGGCGCTGCTGCCATCCGGTGCCGTGAGGTGCAGCCCGTCCGGCAGCAGTGCGGGCGTGAAGAGCACCATTTGCGGATACTGGCGCGCGGTAATAAAGGTGCCATCGGTTTCCGTCACCATAAACGCGCGGTCAAATGCCAGGCCGCTCACGTCCGCCAGCGCGTGGGAGACCTGCAACCCACGCATCGATTTCACCGGATGAATAAAAAGCTGCGATAAAACCATGGCGTATGCCCTCCCGGCATAAGAAATAGAAGGGCAACTTTATGACATGCGTGCGGGATTGGCTATAATGCGCCACTATTTTCTTTTTACTGAAGTGACGATATGAATGCTTTGTTTGCCAGTACGGCGCGTGGGCTCGAAGAGCTGTTAAAAACTGAACTGGAAAACCTGGGCGCGCAAGAGTGCCAGGTGGTTCAGGGAGGCGTGCATTTTCAGGGCGATGCGGCTCTGGTTTATCAAAGCCTGATGTGGAGTCGCCTGGCGTCGCGTATCCTGCTGCCGCTTGGCGAATGCGCGGTGTACAGCGATCTGGATCTTTATCTGGGCGTTCAGGCTATCGACTGGACGAGCATTTTCGCGCCCGACGCCACGTTTGCCGTTCATTTCAGCGGTCTTAACGACACCATTCGCAACAGCCAGTATGGCGCCATGAAGGTCAAAGACGCGATTGTCGACGCCTTTACCCGTAAAAATCTGCCGCGCCCGAGCGTGGATCGCGAGCTGCCGGATCTGCGTATTAATGTCTGGCTGAATAAAGACACCGCCAGCATTGCTATCGATCTTAGCGGCGAAGGCCTGCACCAGCGCGGCTATCGCGATCGCACCGGCCAGGCGCCCATCAAAGAGAACCTGGCGGCGGCGATTGTGATGCGCTCCGGCTGGGAGCCTGGCACCCCGCTGCTCGACCCGATGTGCGGCTCCGGCACGCTGCTGATTGAAGCGGCGATGATAGCCACCGATCGCGCGCCAGGACTGCACCGTACCCACTGGGGTTTTAACGGTTGGGCGCAGCATGACGAGAGCGTATGGAAAGAAGTGAAAACCGAGGCGCAGGTGCGCGCGCGTCGCGGCCTCAGCGAGTACGCTTCGCGATTCTATGGCTCCGATAACGATCCGCGCGTGATTGAGCGCGCCCGCACCAACGCCCGTCGCGCCGGGCTTGCCGACATCATTGCGTTCTCAGCCCAGGATGTGGCGAATCTGACCAATCCGCTGCCGGAAGGGCCGACCGGCACCGTTATCAGCAACCCGCCTTACGGCGAGCGTCTGGAGAGCGAACCGGCGCTGATTGCGCTGCACAGCCTGCTGGGTCGCATTATGAAAAACCAGTTCGGCGGCTGGAACCTGTCGCTGTTTAGCGCCTCGCCGGAGCTATTGAGCTGCCTGCAACTGCGCGCTGACCGCCAGTTCAAAGCGAAAAACGGCCCGCTTGATTGCGTACAGAAAAACTATCGTCTGGCGCCGACGCAGCCGGGCGCAATGCCAGCCCAGGTGGCTGAGGATTACGCCAATCGCCTGCGTAAAAATCTGAAGAAGCTGGATAAGTGGGCGAAACAGGAAGGCATCGAATGTTATCGCCTGTATGATGCCGACCTGCCGGACTACAACGTGGCGGTAGACCGCTACGCGGACTGGGTGGTGATTCAGGAATATGCGCCCCCTAAAACCATTGAGCCCGAAAAAGCGCGTCAGCGTCTGTTCGACGTGATTGCCGCCACGCTTTCGGTGCTTGGCCTGGCGCCGAATAAGCTAGTGCTGAAAACCCGCGAACGCCAGAAAGGCAAAAATCAGTATGAGAAACTGGCCCAGAAGGGCGAGTTTATGGAAGTGCATGAGTTTAACGCGCGCCTGCTGGTCAACCTGACCGACTATCTTGATACCGGCTTGTTCCTCGATCACCGCATCGCGCGCCGGATGCTCGGCCAGATGAGCAAAGGCAAAGATTTCCTGAATCTCTTCTCCTACACCGGCAGCGCCAGCGTCCATGCGGGTCTCGGCGGCGCGCGCTCCACCACCACGGTGGATATGTCGCGCACTTATCTGGAGTGGGCGGAGCGCAACTTACGCCTTAACGGGCTGAGCGGCCGCGCGCATCGCCTGATTCAGGCCGACTGCCTGAGCTGGCTTGCCGAGAGCGATGAGCAGTTCGATCTGATCTTTATCGATCCGCCGACGTTCTCTAACTCCAAACGTATGGAAGAGACGTTCGACGTGCAGCGCGATCATCTGCGTCTGATGAAAGATCTCAAGCGTCTGCTGCGTCGCGACGGGACGATTATGTTTTCCAATAACAAGCGTGGGTTCAAGATGGATCACGAAGGGCTTGCGGCCCTGGGCCTGAAAGCGCAAGACATCACACAAAAAACGCTCTCTCAGGACTTCGCGCGCAACCGCCAGATCCACAACTGCTGGCTTGTCACTCACCAGACCAAGGACTAAGAATTATGTCGTTAATCAGTATGCATGGCGCCTGGCTCTCTTTCAGCGATGCGCCGCTGCTCGATAATGCCGAACTGCATATCGAAGAAAATGAGCGTGTCTGCCTGGTGGGGCGCAACGGGGCCGGTAAGTCGACCCTGATGAAAATCCTCAACCATGAGTTGCCGCTGGATGATGGCCGCCTGATCTATGAACAGGATCTGGTCGTTGCGCGTTTGCAACAGGATCCGCCGCGTAACGTTGCGGGCACCGTTTATGATTTCGTCGCGGAAGGCGTGGCGGAGCAGGCCGAATACCTGAAGCGTTATCACCAGATTTCGCATCTGGTCATGAGCGATCCAAGCGATAAAAACCTGTCAGAGCTTGCAAAAGTGCAGGAGATGCTGGAGCACCACGATTTGTGGCAGCTTGAAAACCGCATTACCGAAGTCCTCGCGCAGCTGGAGCTGGATGCCGATACGCCGCTGGCGTCGCTCTCCGGCGGCTGGCTGCGTAAAGCGGCGCTGGGCCGGGCGCTGGTCAGCGCGCCGCGTGTGCTGCTGCTCGACGAGCCGACTAACCATCTGGACATCGAGACTATCGACTGGCTGGAGAACTTCCTGAAATCGTTCTCCGGCAGCATCGTGTTTATTTCGCATGACCGTTCATTTATCCGCAACATGGCGACGCGCATCGTCGATCTCGACCGCGGCAAACTGGTTTCTTATCCGGGCGACTACGATAAGTATCTGGTGGCGAAGGAAGAAGCGCTGCGCGTCGAAGATCTGCAAAACGCGGAGTTCGACCGCAAGCTGGCGCAGGAAGAAGTGTGGATCCGCCAGGGCATCAAAGCGCGTCGTACCCGTAACGAGGGCCGCGTGCGTGCGCTGAAGGCGATGCGTCGCGAACGCGGCGAGCGCCGTGAAGTGATGGGCAGCGCGAAGATGCAGGTGGAAGAGGCGACCCGCTCCGGCAAAATCGTCTTTGAGATGGAGAACGTCAACTACCGTGTCGGCGAGAAAGTGCTCGTGAGCGATTTCTCCGCCCAGGTGCAGCGCGGCGATAAAATCGCGCTGGTGGGGCCGAACGGCTGTGGTAAAACTACGCTGCTCAAACTGATGCTAGGCCAGCTTAAGGCCGACAGCGGCCGGGTGCATTGCGGCACCAAGCTGGAAGTCGCGTACTTCGATCAGCACCGCGCTGAGCTGGATCCGGAACGGACGGTGATGGACAACCTCGCCGAAGGCAAACAGGAAGTGATGGTGAACGGCAAGCCGCGCCACGTGCTTGGTTATCTGCAGGACTTCCTGTTCCATCCGAAGCGCGCCATGACGCCGGTGCGTGCGCTCTCCGGCGGTGAACGTAACCGCCTGCTGCTGGCGCGTCTGTTCCTCAAGCCAAGCAACCTGCTGATCCTCGATGAACCGACCAACGACCTCGACGTGGAAACGCTGGAGCTGCTGGAAGAGCTTATCGACAGCTATCAGGGCACCGTACTGCTGGTGAGCCATGACCGTCAGTTTGTGGACAACACCGTGACCGAATGCTGGATTTTCGAAGGCGAAGGTCGCATCGGTCAGTATGTGGGCGGCTATCACGACGCCCGTGGTCAGCAGGCCTCATCGCGCACGATGCAGCAGTCGACAGCGAAAAAAGCGGAGCCCGCTGCGGAGTCGAAGGCAGAAACTGTTAAACGAGGCAGCAACAAACTAAGCTATAACTTGCAGCGCGAACTGGAACAGCTGCCCGCCCGTCTGGAGACGCTGGAGGCAGAGCTTGAGGCGCTGCAGGCGAAAGTCAGCGATGCGGCGTTCTTTAACCAGCCTCATGATGTTACGCAGGATGTGCTGGCGCAGCTGAGCGCCGCCGAAGCCGCGCTGGAAGAAGCGTTCGAGCGCTGGGAATATCTTGAATCACTTAAAAACAGCTGATTATTCAGGAACCCGCATGCGTGAACGTCATCATGCGGGCGAGCATATGCTCTGCCCGCAATGCGATCTTCTGGTAAAGCTCCCGGCGCTGGCGCCGGGGCAAAAGGCGCATTGCCCCCGCTGCGACACGACGCTGGTCGTCGAGTGGGCCGCGCCGCGCCAGCGCCCAACGGCGTATGCGCTGGCGGCGCTGTTCATGCTGTTGCTCTCTAACCTTTTTCCCTTCGTCAATATGGAAGCGGCGGGCGTCAGCAGCGAAGTGACGCTGCTGGAAATCCCTCGCGTCCTGTTTAATGAAGACTATGCGAGCCTTGGCTCGCTTTTCATGCTGTTTGTCCAGCTCGTGCCCGCGTTCTGTCTGGTCACGATCCTTTTGCTGGTCAACCGCGTCACGCTGCCGCCGCGGCTTAAAATCGCCATGGCCCGCGTGCTGTTTCAGCTACGCAGCTGGGGCATGGCTGAAATCTTCCTCGCGGGCGTGCTGGTGAGCTTTGTGAAGCTGATTGCCTATGGCGATATCGGCATTGGCAGCAGCTTTATCCCCTGGTGTTTGTTCTGCATATTACAGCTGCGCGCTTTCCAGTGCGTGGATCGCCGCTGGCTCTGGGATGACATCGCGCCGATGCCGCCGGTGGCTCAGCCGCTAAAAGTGGGCGTCGCCGGTATCCGTCAGGGACTGCGGGCCTGTCCGTGTTGCACCGCCATCCTTCCCGGCGAAGAGGGCCGCTGCCCGCGCTGCCATACCCACGCCCATGTACGCCGTAAACACAGCCTGCAGTGGACCGTCTCGCTGCTCATCTGCTCCATCATGCTTTATCTGCCCGCGAATCTGCTGCCCATCATGATTACCGATCTGCTGGGCGACAGAATGCCTTCCACCATTATCGCGGGCGTGATCCTCATCTGGAATGAAGGCTCTTACCCGGTAGCGCTGGTGATTTTCATCGCCAGTATTATGGTGCCGACGCTTAAGATGATCGCCCTCGGCTGGCTGTGCCTTGACGCCAAAGGTTATGGGCGTCAGGAGCGCGAGCGAATGCATCTGATGTATGAAGTGGTGGAGTTCGTCGGCCGCTGGTCGATGATCGACGTCTTTGTGATTGCCGTGCTCTCCGCGCTGGTGCGCATGGGCGCGCTGATGAATATTTACCCGGCCTGGGGAGCAGTTATGTTTGCGATGGTGGTGATTATCACCATGTTCGCCGCCATGACCTTCGACCCGCGTCTCTCCTGGGACCGTGTGCCTGATTCAAGTTATGAGGAGTTACCCGAACATGGAAAATAATCGCGGGGAAGCGAAGATTAAGAAGGTGAAAAACTGGTCGCCGGTCTGGATCTTCCCAATAATTACCGCGCTTATCGGCGCCTGGATCCTGTTTTATCACTACAGCCATCAGGGGCCGGTGGTGACGCTGATGACCACCAACGCAGAAGGCATCGAAGGCGGGAAAACCACCATCAAGAGCCGCAGCGTGGATGTCGGCGTGGTGGAAAGCGCCGTACTGACCGACGATTTACATCACGTCGAAATCAAAGCGCGTATGAACCCTGGCATGGAAAAACTCCTGTACGGCGATACTGCCTTCTGGGTGGTCAAGCCGCAGATCGGTCGTGAAGGCGTTACCGGGCTGAACACGCTTTTGTCCGGCGCCTACATTGAACTTCAGCCGGGCTCGAAAGGCAGCGCGCCGGAGTCCTACAAACTGCTGGATGCCCCGCCGCTGGCGCCGCCGGATGCTAAAGGCATTCGGGTTATCCTCGACAGCAGCAAAGCCGGACAACTTAATCCGGGCGATCCGGTGCTGTTTCGCGGCTATCGCGTCGGCTCGGTAGAAACCAGCACGTTCGACCCGCAAAAACGCTCCATCAGTTATCAGCTCTTTATCAATGCGCCGAACGACCGTCTGGTGACCAGCAACGTGCGTTTCTGGAAGGACAGCGGGATCGCGGTCGATCTCAGTTCTTCCGGTATGCGCGTGGAGATGGGCTCGCTCAGCACGTTGTTTAGCGGCGGCGTCAGCTTTGACGTGCCGGATGGCTGGGAACTCGGGCAGCCGGTGGCCGAGAAAACCGCCTTTACGCTCTATGACGACCAGCGCAGCATTCAGGAATCGCTCTATACCGAACATATCGATTATCTGATGTTCTTTAAAGACACCATTCGCGGCCTGCAGCCCGGCGCGCCAGTGGAATTCCGCGGCATTCGTCTCGGGACTGTCGCGCAGGTGCCGTTCTTTGTGCCTGGCCTGCATCAGGCGGTGACGACCGATTACCGTATTCCGGTACTGGTACGCATCGAGCCGGAACGGCTGGCGAATCAGATTGGCGAAGACCCGAATATCGCCAGCCATATGCACGATCTGCTGAAGAAAGGTCTTCGCGCGACGCTCAAAACCGGCAATCTGGTGACCGGGCAACTTTTTGTCGACCTGGATTTCTACCCGAAAGCGCCGCCGGTGACTGAGATGGCGAAATTCAATGGCTACCCGGTGATCCCGACGGTAAGTAGCGGACTGGCGCAGATCCAGCAGCGTCTGATGGATACGCTGGATAAGATTAACAATCTGCCGCTCAACCCGATGATTGAACAGGCCACAAATACGCTCTCGGAAAGCCAGCGCACCATGCGCCGTTTGCAGACGACGCTCGATAACCTGAACCAACTGACGTCGAGCCAGTCGGCGCAGGATTTGCCAGCGGACATGCAGAAAACGCTGCGCGAGCTTAATCGCAGCATGCAGGGCTTCCAGCCGGGCTCTGCCGCTTATAACAAAATGGTGGCGGATATGCAGCGTCTGGATCAGGTGTTGCGTGAGCTTCAGCCAGTACTGCGTACGCTTAATGAGAAGAGCAACGCGCTGGTATTCGAATCGAAAGAGAAAAAGGACCCGCAGCCGAAGAGGGCGAAAGAATGAAAAAATGGCTCCCGCTTGTCGCCGTTGCGCTACTGAGCGCCTGTAGCAGCACAGAGGAAACCACCTGGTATCAGCTCCCGGCGTCTACCGCGCCGGTGGCGCACAGTGCCTCGATGAACAGCCAGCACCTGCTGTGGGTGGAACAGGTATCGGTGCCCGATTATCTGGCAGGTAACGGCGTGGTCTATCAGACCACCGATGTACAGTATGTGATTGCCAGTCAGAACTTGTGGGCGAGCCCGCTGGATCAGCAACTGCGCAATACGCTGGTGACCAACCTGAGCGCCACGCTGCCGGGCTGGGTGGTTTCCGCTCAGCCGCTGGGGGCGGAGCAGGATACGCTGAACGTCAACGTGACCGGCTTTCATGGCCGTTATGACGGACGGGTGATCGTGAGCGGGGAATGGTTGCTGAAGCATAAGGGGCAGCTCATTAAGCGGCCTTTCTATACCGAGCTTAAGCAGCAAGAGGATGGTTATGACGCGATGGTGAAAACCCTCGCACAAGCCTGGCAGCAGCAGGCGAAAACTATTGCCGATGAGGTCGCGCGTCAGCCATAAAAAATTTGAATGATGTTAAAAGCCGTCGTCTTCTTCTTAAAGAGGGCGGCGGCTTTTTGTTTTATGCCAGTCAGATATGCTCATCGCGCCCTCATTTTTTGTATAAATGTTATCCAAAGTAGCTCACAAATATGACATTGGCGTGAATTTTGCGCATTGACGTTCCCGGACTTTGAAGGTATTCGTAAAGGGTGATTGCGCAAAATGTAATCACTGTTTTCTTTTCCACCAGACCTGAAATGAGGGAAACGAGGCATGAAGAGACAAAAAAGAGATCGCCTGGAACGGGCACATCATCGTGGTTATCAGGCCGGTATCACCGGACGCTCCAAAGAAATGTGTCCTTACCAGACCCTGAATCAGAGGTCTTATTGGCTGGGAGGCTGGCGAGAAGCCATGGAGGACAGGGCTCAGATTGCGTGAGCTTGTCTCTTTAAAAAGAAACCTCCGCACTGCGGAGGTTTCGCCTTTCTGAGGAGCCGTGAGAGGCTATCAGAATGCAGAAGTGTCCTGGAACAGGCCCACTTTCAGGTCAGTCGCGGTGTAAATCTGCTTGCCGTCCACCAGCACTTCGCCATCGGCAATGCCCATTACCAGACGACGGTTTACGATGCGTTTGAAGTGGATACGGTAGGTCACTTTTTTCGCTGTCGGCAGTATCTGGCCGGTAAATTTCACTTCGCCCACGCCCAGCGCACGGCCTTTACCTTCGCCGCCCAGCCAGCCTAAATAGAAGCCGACCAGCTGCCACATGGCATCGAGACCGAGGCAGCCCGGCATCACCGGATCGCCGATAAAATGGCAGCCAAAGAACCACATATCAGGATTGATATCCAGTTCCGCTTCCACGTAACCCTTATCAAAGTTACCGCCGGCTTCGGTCATTTTCACCACGCGGTCCATCATCAACATGTTGGGTGCCGGCAGTTGCGGGCCGTTCGCGCCGAACAGTTCGCCGCGCCCGGAGGCAAGAAGGTCTTCTTTCGTATAGGATTCGCGTTTGTCTACCATGTTCTCAGTATGCCTTATTTTAGTGAAGCCCGCAGGTTAGCTAACACGTGTACGCTGAACAAGTCCGATCAGTTGTGGTTAAACCAGTTCATCCAGCGTAACGGCCACGGACGCTGGCGGATATCCTGCTGCGTCGCCTGAGCGATTCGCTCGCCGATAACCCCAAGCAGCGTCGTCTGGCCTTCGCCATCCCACGGGAGAGTGGTTAATAAGGGTAGCGCATCTGTGACATCATCAATGGCCCAGATGGAAAATTGCCCTTCATCTACTGCGTCCAGAATCGCCTGACATAACGATAAATGACGCACGTTGGCAGAAGGAATAATCACGCCCTGTTTGCCTGTTAAACCGCGGGCCTGACAGACGGTAAAGAATCCTTCGATTTTCTCATTAAGTCCGCCGACCGGCTGCGCGCGGCCAAACTGATCCACCGAGCCGGTAATGGCAATCTGCTGGTTAAGCGGCGCATTGGCCAGCGCGCTGATAAGCGCGCACAGCTCTGCCATCGACGCGCTGTCGCCGTCCACTTCGCTGTAGGACTGCTCGAACGTCAGTGAGGCGGAGAAGGGCATCTGCTGCTCCAGATCCAGCTCCGCCATCAGAAAGGCCTGCATGATCATCATGCCCTTGGCGTGAATATTCCCGCCAAGTTCCGCTTTGCGCTCGATATCGGTAAATTCGCCATCGCCGATATGCACTACGCAACTGATACGCGACGGCTCGCCGAACGCGCGCGGATGCCCCGGAAATTCAACCACCGAGAGTGCGTTAATCTGACCGATGCGTTCGCCTTCGGTTTCGACCAGCAGTTGTCCAAGCAGAATTTCATCCTGCATACGCTCTGCAAGATATCCCTCACGCCAGGCGCGGCGCGCCAGCATGTCGGAAAATTGCGCCGCGCTGAACGTCGCCTCGTCGCAGAAGGCGGCGACTTCCGTTAACTGACGCGCCATCCAGAGCGGATCGATAGGCAGCGTTTCCTGGTCGCCGGTGTAGCGCACGGCTTCGCGGATGAGCAGCGGCCAGGCGTCGCTTGCCGGCGCGGGCAACTGCTGCTCCGCTGCCTGCGCGCAGACCCAGTTACACCAGAGCGCGATATCTTCTTCGTCACTGATTTGCAGATCGTCTTCATATTCGCTGTAGATGGCCTGCTGCGCGAGAACGGGCTCCATCTCCTGGAAATCCGCCAGCGATTCGCGATCGCCTACCAGCACGACGCGAAGATTAAGAGGCAGGGGAGGGACAGACACCGGCAGCGGGCGCGTCTCGTCGGGCGCAACCCAGTCGAAGCGTTTAGTGATGACCATCTGCTTCAGGCGCAGCCACAGAAGCGGTTGCAGCAGCAGCGTTTTCAACGACACGACCAGAATGCCGCCGTTCGCTTTATGCACGAGACCGGGCTCAAGTGAAATCTGGCCAGCAAACTGTCTGACGCAACCGAACAGCTCGCCGGCTTCAGCCCAGGTGGCGACAACCACGTCGCGAAGCACTGCGAAATCACCCGGCGTTCCCGTGGGCGGCGTCAGGGTGATATTTTGGTTTTCAATAAGATAGTGACCGCCGACCAGCTCTGGCTGGGGCGGCAGCAGCGCTTTCGCGGTGCTGGCGATAAGCTCCAGCAAAGGCTTTTCTTCGTCAGCCTTTACCAGCATGAAATCATTTAAAGGACGCGGCGCGCACAGCTGGCTCAGTCCGTCGTGAAGGCGAGGCTGAAGCGCCTCAAAATCAAGCGCGGCCGCAAAACCGGCATCCATTTCAACGAACCGGGACTGGAAGGTCTCCGTATCGGGTACAAGCGCTTGTGATGTAAGTCTGTTAATGGTCAATGTCGAGGTTTTTTAGTCAGATGTAAAAGGCGAGATTATAGCGTAATGGGCGGGGCAACACACCGGAAATGCCAATATTGCCCTGCAGAATCTCCCCATGCGTCACAGACGATTATTTCCCCTCAGCGAAACGAAAAAAAACTGTTATCCTGAAATGAGTTACACGGTCATCCTGAGATCGCAATGAAATACCAACAACTCGAAAACCTCGAAAGCGGCTGGAAGTGGAAATATCTGGTGAAGAAGCATCGTGAAGGCGAGCTGATTACCCGTTATGTCGAAGCCAGCGCGGCGAAAGAGGCGGTGGATCTCTTGCTGGGTATGGAAAACGAACCGGTAAGAGTGCTGGGCTGGATTGAGCAGCATATGAACCCGGCGCTGCAAAACCGCCTGAAGCAGACGATTCGCGCCCGTCGTAAGCGGCATTTTAATGCTGAGCATCAGCATACCCGTAAAAAGTCCATCGACCTGGAGTTTATTGTCTGGCAGCGGCTCGCGGGCCTCGCGCAGCGTCGCGGCGTCACGCTTTCAGAAACGATTGTTCAGCTGATAGAAGACGCCGAGCGCAAAGAGAAATATGAAAACCACATGTCGACGTTGAAGCAGGATTTACAGGCACTGCTGGGGAAGAAAGAGTAACCCGGGCGGAAGGTTTGAAAGGTGTAATGCAGTTATTCGTTTTGCTGCTCGTTGTGAATGCTCTGCTGGCTGAACCGCACGGTCAGGCCAAAGGTAACAAAGATTGCACGCGCTTCTTATTAAACCCATCGCTGCCATAACGCTTCCAGAAAACAAAAAACCCCGCCGTGGCGGGGTTTTTCTTAACGTTTAACTTAAGCCTGCGGCTGAGTTACAACGTCTTTAACGCCTTTAACTTCGATCTCTACGCGACGATCCGGACCCAGGCACTCGATCAGAGCTGCACGAGGTTTCACGTTGTCACAGGTGTTGCCAGTGACCGGATTGGATTCGCCCATACCACGTGCGGAGATCTTGTTGGACGGGATGCCTTTGGAGATCAGGTAGTCAACAACAGACTGAGCACGTTTCTCGGACAGACCCTGGTTGTAAGAGTCAGAACCGATACGGTCGGTGAAGCCCAGAACCACGACGGAACCGTCTTTCGGATCCAGGTTGCTCAGCTGAGAGTACATCTGATCCAGCGCCTGCTGACCTTCCGGTTTCAGGGTCGCTTTGTTGAAGTTGAACAGAACGTCAGACTTCAGAGTGAAGTGCTTGGTCTGTACTTCCGGAGCCGGAGCCGGAGCCGGAGCTACAACCGGAGCTGCATCTTCCTGCTGACCGAAACGGTAGGAAACACCTACGCTCAGCATGCCGTTGTCCGGACGAGCGCCAACAGTCTGCGCGTCACCGATGTTGTTAACCCACTGGTATTCCAGACGGGTAGCGATGTCGCGGGTCATTGCCCACTCAACGCCGCCAGCGAATACCGGAGAAACGCCAGTGTCGTGGTCGTCGCCGCCGATGTTAGAAGAGGAGTCAGCACGCCATACCATGCCGCCCAGACGGGTGTAAACGTCCAGATCGTCGGTTACCGGGTAACCCAGTTTAGCGGTCAGCTGTACGCCCTGTGCTTTGAAAGCGCCGTTTACAGTGTCGCCTTTATACGGCATGCGGCCGAGCCAGTCGTAGCCCATTTCGAAACCAACGTACGGGTTAACCTGGTAACCACCGAACGCGCCTGCGCCCAGCTGGCTTTCGTGAGTCGGACCGTCGTTAGGGATAAAGCCGGTATCATGGAACTGGGACCAACCCAGTTTGCCACCTGCATACCAGGTGTTATCTTTCGGTGCGGCCTGCGCTACGGTAGCGAAGCCAGCCAGTGCCACTGCAATCGCGATAGCTGTCTTTTTCATTTTTTGCGCCTCGTTATCATCCAAAAAGGCCATGCGCTTTTCCTGAGGAAAAGTTCACGGTTAAATCCTTCACCGGGGTATAGCTCAATGGTTACTCTACCGATATTGTCGGTTTATTGATGAGCACCCTGGCGAGGTAAAGTCTACAACGTAGTTGAAAACTTACAAGTGTGAAGTCCGTCAGGCATATGAAAAAAAACAACTTGCGAAAGCAAAATTTAACATTTTTGCGTCAATTTTAAACACTCGTAAAGTGCAGAACCGGACATTAGCGCCCGTCTGGCCGTTCATTCGCCTCTATCGCTTCTGCTAAAGAGACACGCACAAATTTTTGCCAGGATTTATCCTAAAAAGGATTAATGCACCATTCTTGAGTGAATTCTTAAGCCAGAACGTGGTCGGTCACCGGGAAGCGAGGGCTGAACGGGGCGCATTAAGAAACCCATCGCGTTGCCTTTCTCCGCCGCTTCCGTCAGACGACGATGCTCATCGTCCGTTAAATCATCATGCAGCCAGGCGATCACCACGCTGTAGTTACCGGTCTCCAGCGCACGGATCATGGAATCCAGCGTCACCTGCGGGTTCATTTGACTGACCTGCATCACTTTCGTCAGTGGCAGGCCCGCGGATTCGACCCACTCGCGGCTCAGACGCTGTTGCGGGGTAAGCCACAGCTGCCAGCGGGACTGCAATCCGAGCTGCTGCAGGAGCGGCAGCAACACCATTTGCGTCATCCTCGGCTGGTCTTCGTTGTACATCACTTCACTGATCAGGCCTCTTGTTTCAGCCTGAGCCAAAGCATCAGCCGTTTCTTTTGCCAGACGACGTGAGCCATGCGCGCGATTTTGATGAGAAAAGTACATAAAGGTCCAGCCTCGCTAGTTACTGTATGCATATACAGTAATGCTGGCGCGACCAAAGATCAATCGAAATTTCGGAAAGCATCTCGCAAATTTCGCATCTCGATCGGCGGAAAACGAAATTCGGATTGCTCATGGGGCGCAACTTTCATATGTTCCTGTTAAGGGAAAAGCTAATGGAATTTTTTATCCGTTACTTGTTGATATAAAAGGAATAATCATGGATAAATCCTCGTCTGACACTCTTGTTCGGGTGCAGAATACTCTTTCATCTTTGGGAAATGTCACCCATCGTTCACTGTTTGGCGGCTACAGCCTCGCCATTAATGACGCCGTGTTCGCTATGCTCGTCGAAGGGCGGTTTTACCTGCGCGCCAGCAACCAGAGTCGCGACTATCAGCTCGCCCATAACCCGCCGATGCTGGTCTGTACCCGGCGCGGGCGTCACATCAGCCTCAATTATTATCTGGTGGATGAAGCGTTATGGAATTCGCCGCCCTTGCTGCGTGAACACGCCCGAACGGCGCTGGCCTGCGCGCAGGCGGAGAAAACCGAGCGCGCCCGCGAGCGGCGGGTTAAAGATATGCCCAATCTTAATGTTCAGCTTGAGGTGTCGTTGTGGGAAGCCGGGATCCGCGATGTGGAGACGCTCTGCGCATACGGTGCGAAAGAGTGCTGGCTGAAGCTGCGAAAAGCACGGAAAAACCTCAGCCTGCAAGTGCTCTATGCGCTACAGGGCGCCATTATCGGCACCCATGAAGCGGCATTACCCGTACACATCCGCGAAGAGCTGCTGGAGTGGTTTATGCAGCTCTCTGTACAGAATCACTCCTGAGCGAGCTGACGCTGGAGACGGCTGATTTCCGGTAAAAGGGAAATCAACAGACCGATTTGCTGAAGCACCAGCGGCTCTTTGCTCTCCTGGCGCGGCTCAATCTGTTCGATGCGCTGCGCCAGCTCCGTCAATGATTTCTCCACGCGCGCTTCATCTGCGGGCTGATGATGCAGCGCGTCGTCGACATAACAGACGGCGTCGTCGAGCAGAGAAAGGATCTCCTGACGCGTCAGTTTTTCACGGTGCGCGCCAAGCGCCGAAATATAGCTGGTCAGCGTATGGTTCAGGCACAGAAACCGGAAGGCGATATCGCGCATCTGCGCGCTCACCCGCGGCTCGCTGGACATATTGGATACCACTGACGCCAGCTCCGCATCGCTGTTATGCGCATCGCGACGGGCGATACGATACGCCAGACGGTTATCGCGGCCCTGGTGATACTGCTCAAGGATCGCATCGAGATAACGGCAGTTGGCGTTCAGCGCGCGCTCCAGCACCACGGGCAACCGGCGGAACTGCCAGTCAGGCCAGATAAAGCTCACCGCGCACCAGGCGATAGCGCAGCCGATTATCGTATCCACCACGCGCGGCAGCGCCACCTCGAACCCTTCGCCCAGCAGGTTAAAGCACAGCAATACCAGCAGCGTGATAAACAGCGTGGCGTGCGCATATTGCACGGTCCGGAAGACAAAGAAGAGCACGCCGGTGATAACGATCAGCACCAGTTGCCCCTCAAGCGAAGGCACGAAGTAGAGCACCGGAATACCGACCGCGACGCCCGCCAGCGTGCCGATAATGCGCAGCGTCAGACGATGGCGCGTGGCGTTATAGTTCGGCTGGCACACAAACAGGCTGGTCAGCAATATCCAGTAGCCGTGATTCATCCCGGTGAACTGGATAAAGGCGTAGCCTACGCACAGCACCACGGACATGCGCACTGCATGGCGAAAGAGCGCGGACTGCGGCGTCAGGTTGCGGGTCAGGCGAAACCAGACATCGCTGAAGCCGTTCAGACCGTCATCCGACAGGCTGTGTTCGCTCTCGCTGGCGACGGGCTGCGTAAACGGCTGTTCTGATTCAATGGTGGCGAGCTGGGCGTCGATCGCTTTCAGGTTTGCGACCAGAAAGCGCACAGCTTTGATTTCCGATGCAGAACCGCCCGCCGCAGCGGTGCGATCGAGCGCCGCGTCGAGATGCGTAAAAGCGCGCTCGAAACGCGGATCGTGCTGGTAGGGCGCACGCAGCAGGACAGAGCGCGCCAGTTGCTGACACGCCTGCGATTGCATCGAAAGCAGCCGCTGGAAGCGAAACATCACGTCACTGTAGCGGAAGGTATCGCGCAGCGTCTGGTACTGGATATGGGACGAGCTGGCGCGTTCGTGAATATCCTGCGCGACGAAATAATAGTGCAGGGTACGCCGCGTGCTGCGCTGACCGCGATCCCCGCGCAGACGGGTCAGCAATGAAGCTTTGGTCTGATTCAGCGTCGCGACCAGTTGGCTGTTCGCCATCGCCAGCTCCATCATCGGCACCTGGCTTTCATCTTCAATATCCGGGTCGAAAAAGCGTGATTTGATTTCCAGATAATGCGCCAGCTGTTCATAGCAGCGGGCGAGGTTTTCCTGGAGCGGGCGCACAGGAAAGAGCAGATGGCCCGTAAGCGTCAGAAGGTTGTACCAGACTGCGCCTGCGAGCAGCAGTAGCGGTTGCTGATACCAGTGCTCATACAATGAAACCCCGAGCATGGTGTAAATCGCGATCAGCAGCGCGCCGAAGGCGATCGTGGCGTAGCGCTGGCCGAGACCGCCCAGCAAAATAAAACCGATGGTCGAGACCGTCAGCCCGATAGCAAACAGCCATGGCCACGGAAAGAGGAGCTCCACCGAGGCGGAGGCGATAAAAAAGCTGACCAGCGTTATGAGCAGATTGCGCAGGCGGCCCGTCAGGCGGTCGTCGAGATCGGTGAGCGCCGCAGCCACAACGCCAAGCGTCAGCGGGATAGTCAGCTTCGCCTCGCCAAGCCACCAGGGCAGCGCCGCCGTCCCGCATAGCGCGATAAAAATGCGCACGTTGGTCAGCCACGCGCTGTTCCAGGCGTGGCGGTGAAGCAAAGGGTTGAGCATCATGAGCGCATCCGGAATTACTGGAAACGGCGGCGCGCGTTAGCTTCGCGGGCGGCCCTGGCCGTTTCGACGGAGACAACGCGACGGCCCACCGGCCACAGCGCAATCGCGGCGATTTTAAAATTCGCGATGCCGACCGGAATGCCGATAATGGTCAGACACTGCGCAATACCTGCGGCGATGTGCAGCAGGCACAGCCACCAGCCGAAAAACACCAGCCAGAAAATATTCAGCAGCGTGCCGCCCGTGTTCAGCAGCGCGTTTTTCCCTGCCGGATCGAGCTCGTCGACATGCACCGCTTCATTACCGTACGGCAGCAGCGAAAGCTTTGTGATTTCCCAGCAGGAGCGTGTCAGCGGCAGCGTCACCACCAGAAGGATGCTAATAAGCGTCGCCACAAGCCAGGAGAACGTCGTGGCGA
Source organism: Cronobacter turicensis z3032 (assembly GCA_000027065.2). NCBI lineage: Bacteria > Pseudomonadati > Pseudomonadota > Gammaproteobacteria > Enterobacterales > Enterobacteriaceae > Cronobacter > Cronobacter turicensis. Next base: position 1,667,438 of record FN543093.2, read on the forward strand.
AGCCGCCCAGAACGAAATTCAGAATATTTAAAACAGTACGCATAAAACCTCAAAAGCATCGGCAAAGCGCCGGAATGATAACCACAACAATTGTAACGCGTTTTGGGTCTGGAGCGTGATATCGCAGGCGGGTAAACTTAGCGCCATAACACCATTTACTGGCAGCCTCATGGAACTGAAAGCAACCTCTCTGGGTAAACGTCTGGCGCAGCACCCCTATGATCGTGCGGAAATCCTCACCGCCGGGGTGAAAGTCTCCGGCGATAAGCATGAATATCTGATCCCGTTTAATCAGCTGCTGGGCATCGAATGTCGCCGTGGGCTGGTCTGGGGGGAGCTGGAATTTACGCTCCCGGATAACAAAGTGGTGCGCCTGCACGGCACCGAGTGGGCTGAAACCCAGCGCTTTTATCACCATCTGACGACCCTCTGGCAGGCGTGGAGCCTGGAGATGAGCGAGGTGGCGGCAGGCGTGCTTAACGCCTGGCAGGAGAAGCTCCGCAGTAGCGAATCCCAGGAGAAATGGCTTAAGCGTGACGAGAGCGAGGCGCTGTGTCACGCGTTGCGCCGGGCGTTGCAGGCGCTGCCGGTGCCGACATCGCGCCTTGAGGCGTTCGATAACTGCCGCGACGCCTGGCGTGAATGTCAGGCCTGGCTTGCCGACAGCGAGGCGAAGCGTCTGGTGCATAATCAGGCCTTTACCGACGCTATGCTGACGCGCTACGCCGATTTCTTCTCGCATATTGAAAGCTCGCCGCTCAATCCCTCGCAGGCGCGGGCGGTCGTCAACGGCGAACACTCGCTGCTGGTGCTCGCGGGCGCGGGGAGCGGCAAAACCTCGGTGCTGGTGGCGCGCGCAGGCTGGCTTATCGAGCGCGGCGAGGCGACGGCGGAGCAGATCCTGCTGCTGGCCTTCGGGCGTCAGGCCGCCAGAGAGATGGAAGAACGTCTGCTGAAGCGGCTGCATACGGACGCCATTACCGCGCGTACGTTTCATGCGCTGGCGTTGCAGATTATCGGCCAGGGCGGGCGGAAAACGCCGCGCGTCAGCGATCTGGAAAACGATACGACGGCGCGCCATGAACTTTTACTGAACGCCTGGCGGGAACAGTGCCGCGAGAAAAAAGCGCAGGCGAAGGGGTGGCGTCAGTGGCTTAACGACGAGCTGGAATGGGACGTCGATGATGGTGATTTCTGGGAAGACGAGGCGCTGGGCAAACGGCTGGCGAGCCGACTCGATCGCTGGCTTGGGCTAATGCGTATGCATGGCGGCTCGCAGGCCGAGATGATAGCTGCCGCGCCCGAAGAGGTGCGCGAGCTGTTCCAGAAACGCGTTAAGCTGATGGCGCCGCTGCTGAAAGCCTGGAAAGCCGCGCTGAAAGCCGAAGAGGCGGTCGATTTCTCCGGGCTTATCCATCAGGCCATCAATGTGCTGGAAAAAGGCCGGTTCGTCAGCCCGTGGAAGCATATTCTGGTAGACGAATTCCAGGATATCTCACCGCAGCGTGCGGCTCTGCTGGCGGCGCTGCGTCGTCAGAACTCCGCCACCAGCCTGTTTGCGGTGGGCGACGACTGGCAGGCTATCTACCGCTTTAGCGGCGCGCAGCTTTCACTGACGACGGCGTTTGAGGCGCATTTTGGCGAGGGCGATCAATGCGCGCTGGATACCACCTACCGCTTTAACGGGCGTATCGGCGATATCGCGAATCGCTTTATCCAGCAAAACCCGCACCAGCGTGAAAAACCGCTTAACAGCCTGCGCGCGGGCGACAACAAAGCCGTGACGCTGCTCGCGCAGGAACACCTGGAGGCGCTGCTCGACAAAATGAGCGGCTACGTGCGCCCTGACGAGCGCATCCTGGTGCTGGCGCGTTACCATCATCTGCGCCCGGCGGCGCTGGAGATGGCCGCGACGCGCTGGCCGAAACTGCAACTGGAGTTTATGACGATCCACGCCAGCAAAGGGCAGCAGGCGGATTATGTGATTATTCTTGGGCTCAACGAGGGTCGGGAAGGGTTTCCGGCCCCGGCGCGGGAATCCATCATGGAACAGGCGTTGCTGCCGCAGCCGGAGGATTTCCCGGATGCCGAAGAGCGTCGCCTGCTCTATGTGGCGCTGACCCGCGCGCGGCACCGCGTCTGGCTGCTGTATGACAAAGCGGCGCCGTCGGCGTTTGTCGAGGCGCTGACGCGTCTCGGCGTGCCGACGGCCCGTAAGCCCTGATTTATTTCAGGCGATCGGCGAGATAGCGCGGGTAGTCGGGGATTAACACATCCAGCGTGTCGCTAAACGTCGGCGACTGGATAATAAAATCCGCGGTCGAGAGGTTGGTCGCCACCGGGATATTCCAGACGGTGGCAAGACGCAGCAGCGCTTTGACGTCGGGATCGTGCGGCACGGCGTTCAGCGGATCCCAGAAGAAAATCAGCACGTCGATTTTGCCTTCGGCGATCATCGCGCCCACCTGCTGATCGCCGCCCATCGGGCCGCTCAACATAGCGTTGACCTCAAGGCCCGTCGCGCGCTGTACCAGGTTGCCGGTAGTGCCGGTCGCATACAGCGTATGGTTCGCCAGCAGCGCTTTATGGCGCTCTACCCATTTCATCAGCATCGATTTGCAGTGGTCATGCGCCACGAGGGCGATTTTCTTTTGGGCTGGTAGAGTTCGGGTTGTCAGTTCCATATCATTTTCCGGATTAAATAACTGCCTACAGATTACTGGAAGTGATGGCGGCTGCAAGCGAAGCCGGTCAAAACTGCGTGCTCGCATTGCACAACTGCGCAGGCGGGCTTCGCATGGTGCGCCCGACGCCTTTGGCATACACTTGAAGGACTGAGTTAACGGGGAGGTAAAATGAAAGAATCTGATATCGCAGAGATTTTACAGAGCACCAAAACCATCGCGCTGGTGGGCGCGAGCGACAAACCAGACCGCCCGAGCTATCGCGTGATGGCGTATCTGCTGGATAAAGGCTACCACGTGATCCCCGTCTCGCCGAAAGTGGCGGGCAAAACGCTGCTCGGCCAGCAGGGATACGCCACGCTTGCCGACGTACCGGAAAAAGTCGATATGGTGGATGTATTCCGCAACTCTGAAGCCGCGTGGGGTGTTGCGCAGGAAGCGATTGCCATCGGCGCGAAAACGCTCTGGATGCAGCTTGGCGTCATCAACGAAGAAGCTGCCGTACTGGCGCGCGATGCGGGGCTGAAAGTTGTCATGGACCGTTGCCCGGCGATAGAAATTCCGCGCCTCGGTCTTTTTCAGTAATAAAAAACCCGGCGTTGCCGGGTTTTTTTAGTTGCGCAGACGGGGTGCCTGGAGCTGCTGGCGAATGGATCGCGCCAGTTCATCCATAGAGGGTTGCTCCGGATGTTCCTCCTGCCTTTCGCCGCTCAGCTGGACTTCTGCAAGGTAGGTGTGCACGGGCTGGCCGTCGTCGTCTTCCATCACGACGTGATACCACGGCGCGGCGCGCAGCTCGGCGTTAACCGCCATTTCATCGACTTCAGGTTCTTCAAGCGAGTATTCAGGGTCGATATCCACCACAACCCCTAAATACCCTAAAAGAGAATGACGAACCTGCTGGCCGATACCGAATTTGCTGGCAATCATTGTCACCTCCGGGGAAACATTCATACCCTGTATATAAGGGCGGAGTATTCCTTTTCAAGTTACATGACGCGACAGGCAAACCCTTTCAGATAAAGACCTTCCGGGTAGCTCGCGATCACCGGGTGATCGGCGGCCTGACGGAACTGCTCTATAAATTGTACATCACGACCCGCATCTGTTGCGGCGTCGGCGACAATTTTCTGGAATAAATCGGTGGTCATCAGCCCCGAGCAGGAAAACGTCAGCAAAATGCCGCCTGGGTTAAGCAGCTGGATCGCCAGCATATTGATATCTTTATAGCCGCGGCACGCGCCATGAAGCTGGCTCTTGTTCTCCACGAATTTCGGCGGGTCCATCACGATGACGTCAAACGTCTCGCCCTGGTCGCGGTATTTGCGCAGCAGCTTAAAGACATCGTCGCGCACAAACTCCGCTTTGCTTAAATCCAGCTGGTTAAGTTCGACGTTTTGCTTCGCGACATCGAGCGCATCCTGCGAGGTATCGACGCTGATGACCTGGCGGCAGCCGCCCATCAGCGCAGAAACGGCAAAACCGCCGGTGTAGGAGAAGCAGTTCAGCACGCGTTTGTCTTCCACGTAACGGCGGGTGGCGAAACGGCTGTCGCGCTGATCGAGGTAATAACCGGTTTTATGGCCGCCTTTAATATCTACCAGCAGCTTCATGCCGTGCTCTTCAATCGCCAGCAGATCCGGCGGCAGTTCGCCGCTAACCGGGCCCTGCGCGAGTTCCATGCCTTCTTTCTTACGCACCGCGACGTCGGAGCGGTCATAGATAGAGCACTCCGGATAGCGCGCCTGCAATGCCGACACCAGCGCCGGGCGCTGATATTCCGCGCCCGCCGAGAGCAGTTGCAGCACCAGGAAGTTGCCGAAGCGGTCAATCGTCACGCCCGGCAGGCCGTCGGATTCTCCGGCGATAAGACGGTAGCTGTCGAGCCCGTCTTTTTTCGCCAACCAGTCGCGCCACTGCTGCGCCTGGGTCAGGCGGCGAGTGAAAAAGGCGATATCGATGGTTTCATTCGGATCGAATGTCCAGACGCGCGCGCGGATCTGCGAGGCGGGGGAGAGGGCGGCGCGTGCTAACCATTTTCCCTGATGGTCGACGATGTCGATGGTTTCACCCGGCGCGGCTTTACCTTCCATGCGCGCGACGGCGCCGGAAAAGACCCAGGGATGGCGGCGCAGGAGAGATTTCTCGCGCCCTTTGGCTAACACTAAACGTACGCTCATAATTTGCTATTCTGTGAATCAAAGAAAATGGGCGCCATTCTCCCGACTTCAGCCGGGAAATGCAACGCTACCGCAAAGGAGAACAGCTATGGCTCAACAATGCACGATGGCCTGGGTACACGGCCGGGTACAGGGCGTCGGGTTTCGCTACACCACGCAGCATGAAGCAACGCGGCTGGGGCTGACCGGCTATGCGCGTAATCTGGACGACGGCAGCGTGGAGGTGCTGGCCTGCGGCGAGCCTGAACAGGTCGAGAAACTTATCGCCTGGCTGAAAGCGGGCGGGCCGCGCAGCGCCCATGTGGAAAAGGTGCTGACGGAGCCGCATTCGCCCGCTGAAGATCACCGGGAGTTCCGCATCCGCTATTAAATGCACTTCACCGGTTTCGGCAAACCGGCGATTTTGGTGGCCTGTTTCGCCGGGCCTTTCGGGAAGAGGCGATAGAGATAACGGCTGTTGCCTTTCTCTTCGCCAAATTTCGTCGCCATGGCTTTGACCAGCATGCGGATCGCCGGCGAGGTATTAAATTCGATGTAAAACTCGCGCACGAAGCGCACCACTTCCCAGTGCTCCGGCGTCAGCGCAATGCCTTCTTTTTCGGCGATGGCTTCCGCCAGGCCTTCGCTCCAGGCGTCGAAGACTTTCAGATAGCCTTCGGCGTCGGTTTCAAACTCTTTACCTTCAAACGTTAACATACGCAGTCTTGCCCTGATTAAAACAGCGCGCAGTGTAGCAAATTCCGGCCGCCAGAAAAAACAAAGCCCCGCACGGGGCGGGGCTTAAAGGCAGTTTCGGCTAACCGTTAGTCGCGGCTCGCAAAGCCCAGAATGCTCAACAGGCTCACGAAGATGTTGTAGAGCGACACATACAGGCTGACGGTGGCGCGAATGTAGTTGGTTTCGCCGCCGTGGATGATATTGCTGGTTTCAAACAGGATGGCGCCTGAAGACAGCAGAATAAACACGGCGCTAATCGCCAGGTGCAGCGCAGGGAGCTGCAGGAAGATGTTCGCCACCATGCCGATCAGCACGACCACCACGCCCGCCATCAGCATACCGCCCAGGAAGGACATATCCTTGCGGGTGGTCAGCACGTAGGCGGAGCAGCAGAAGAACACCAGCGCGGTGCCGCCAAGCGCCAGCGCGATGACATCGCCCATACCGGCGGAGAGATACGCATTCAGCATCGGCCCCAGGATATAGCCCAGGAAACCGGTAAAGGCGAACGCCGCCAGGATGCCGCTCGGCTTATCCGCCAGACGGTAGGTCAGGAACATCAGGCCGTACATGCCGACCAGCGTCAGAATCAAACCTGGCGATGGCAGCGCGAGTACGGTGCTGGCGGTCGCGGTGATCGCGGAAAACGCCAGCGTCAGGCTCAGCATAAAATAGGTATTACGCAGAACCTTATGGGTGCTAAGCAGCGACTGTCTGTCGCGCGCAGAGGTAATTAAGCGATCCATGAGTAGTCTCTCATTACAGGTGTTTAGTTTCCGAGCATAGAAGGTTGCACGCAACGGGAAAAGGGCTTTTACCCATCTTTACGCTGCTTTATTTCTCTAAAAACAAGGACTCAGAAAAGGCGTTTATATCATAAAAAGCGGGTTACGCTGGCGTGCTTTCAGATCCCCCTCTTATATATGACGTAAAACCGTTGCGTGAAACCCGTCGCGCGTCTATCTGTGTTAACGACTATCACAACAACACACAAGGCGTGGACAATGAAAGTGAATCATAAGGCTCTGGCTTTTTCTCTTCTCGCTGCCGTCATTTCCGGCGCATGCGCGACGGCGTATGCGGCGCAAGTGCCGGCAGGCGTTGAGCTGGCGGCAAAACAGGAACTGGTGCGCAACAACGGCAGCGAGCCTGCCTCGCTCGACCCGCATAAAGTGGAGAGCGACGTCGAATTCAACATCATCAGCGACGTTTTTGAAGGGCTGGTGGCGGTGCGTAAAGATGGCACTATCGAGCCGCGTCTCGCCGAAAGCTGGGAGAACAAAGACAACACCGTCTGGACGTTTCATCTGCGCAAGGGCGTAACCTGGTCTGACGGCGAGCCAATCACGGCGGAAGATGTGGTCTGGAGCTGGCGACGCCTGGTCGATCCGAAAACCGTCTCTCCGTACGCCACTTTTCCGGGCAACATGAACATTGAAAACGCCGCCGACATCGCTAACGGCAAAAAGCCGACGGACACCCTGGGCGTGAAAGCGCTGGATGACAACACTATTCAAGTGACGCTGACGCAGCCCACCGCAGCGTTCCTGTCGATGCTGGCGCACCCGTCGCTGGTGCCTGTCGATAAAACCGCGGTCGAGCGTTTCGGCGATAAATGGGCGCGTCCGGAGCATTTCGTGTGCAGCGGCGCGTATAAAGTCACCGACTGGGTGGTGAATGAAAAGATCGTGGCCGAGCGTAATCAACGCTACTGGAACGATAAAGAGACGGTCATTAATAAGGTCACTTACCTGCCGATCGCTGCCGAAACGGCGGATCTGAATCGCTATAAAGCGGGCGAAATCGACATCACCAGCACCGTGCCGCTCAACCAGTTCACCCAGCTGAAAAAAACGGTGCCCGACCAGGTTGACGTCTCGCCGCTGCTTTCCACCTATTACTATGAATTTAATACCAGCAAACCGCCGTTTAACGATCCGCGCGTGCGCCGCGCGCTCAACATGGCGCTCGATAAAGACATCATCGCGCAAAAAGTGCTGGCGCAAGGGCAGCGTCCGGCGTGGGTGGACAGCCAGCCGGAAATCGGCGGCGTGAAAATCGCGCCGCCGGATTATGCGAGCTGGCCGCTGGAAAAACGCGTCGGCGAGGCGAAAAAACTGCTGGAGGCGGCAGGTTTCAACGCTCAGCATCCGCTCACGTTTAATCTGCTCTATAACACGATGGAATCGCACCAGCGTATCGCTATCGCGGCAAGCTCCATGTGGCAGAAAAATCTCGGCGTAGTGGTAAAACTCCAGAACCAGGAGTGGAAAACCATGCTGGATAACAAACACACCGGCAATTTCGACGTGGTGCGCTACGCGTGGAACGCCGATTACGACGACGCCTCGACCTTCCTGAACAACTACCGCACGGGCGACAGCCAGAACACCTCGCGCTATACCAATAAAGCGTACGACGAGACCCTGGCGAACGCGTCGAAAGCCGCCAATGTCACCGAGCGCGGGAAGTATTACCAGCAGGCGGAGATTATCCTGGCGGAAGACGTGCCTGCCATTCCGGTCTATCACTACGTGCGTACCCACATGGTGAAACCCTGGATTGGCGGTTTTTACTCCAATAACCTGGGCTTTTACTACACCAAAGACATGTACATCAAAAAGCATTAACCGAAACGCGCTGCCGTTATCGCCTGTAAAACTGCTGTATTTGTGATCGTTGTGCCGGTATTTCAGTCAATTAGCGCGCTTTTGGCTGTTTTTAAGGCAATCGAACACATTCGGGCTTTACACGGCGCAGGGGGATGTTTATAGTTCGCGTCATTGCGGAAGTGTGGCCGAGCGGTTGAAGGCACCGGTCTTGAAAACCGGCGACCCGAAAGGGTTCCAGAGTTCGAATCTCTGCGCTTCCGCCAACCAATTTAAGGGGATGCCGAAAGGCGTCCCCTTTTTCATTTGAACGTTTTGTCTTTCACGCGCCATCAGGGTTTCCTTAACGATTTTCGGTAAACTTGTTACTGAAGACAACGTGCCCGCCGCTTGCAGCGCCGTAAAACCGCATTACTCCTCTCCTTATCCGTCAAGTCTGCTTACATCTGCCCGTTACCCGGTGCTTGTGTCTGTCTCTTCCGTGCGTAGCATCTGCGCTTTAACACGCTGTTAAATAAACGCTTCTCGCTGAAGTCAAGCGGGCAGGCGGTTTCAGGGAGAGAAACAATGGCATCGCTGCAGACGATTTTAGAGAGTTGTCGGGCAGGGGCAGAGGAGCTTGCCGCACAGGCGCAGGCCCGTCTCGCGCTCTGGGAAAAATGGCTGCAACCCCTTTCGGCGGATTCCCCCACCGGCGACGATCCGGGCTATGACGACGATTTCCAGCAGATCCGCGAAGAGGTGAATAAGCTTTCCGGCGCGGATATCACGCTTATCGGCGAGCTGGCGGAAAAAGTGCTGACCACATCAGCCAAGGATATTCGCGTCGCGACATATTACGCCTGGGCGCGGCTGCACCGCGACGGCGAAGCGGGCTTTGCCGAAGGGCTGGAGCTGCTCGCCGCGCTGCTTCAACGTTTTGGCGCCGCGCTGCACCCGCAACGGGCGCGCAGCCGTCAGGCGGCGCTGGAGTGGCTGGCGTGCTCACGCGTGCTCGACAGCCTGTCGCTTTACCCGGAAGTAACCCGGGATGACGCCCGGCGCACCGCGGGCGCGCTGTTGTTGATTGAGCAGGCGCTGGCTCATGAAGATCCCACCGCGCGCGCGCCGCTCACCGCGCTTTACGGCGCGCTGGAAGCGCGGCTGATGAAAGCAGGCGGCGTGGATGCGGTGGTCCCGCAAACCACCAGCGACAGCGGCGCAGCGCAGACGGCAACGGCGCCCGTTATCGGCGCCATTACCTCCGGGCGAGATCTGCTGGATCAGGCCCGCCAGCTTGCTGACTATCTGCGTAATCAGCCCGACGGCTGGCTTGCCGCCCACCGGCTGATGAAATCCCTGCGCCACGACACCCTTCACCAGTTGCCGCCGCTCTCAGGCGACGGACGCACCCGCATTGAACCGCCGAAGGCCGATCAGCGCGCCCTGTTAAAACGTCTCTGGCTCCAGCAGAGCTGGCTGGAGCTGCTGGAGCAGGCCGACAGCCTGTTCTCGCGCGGCGGCAGTCATTTGTGGCTCGATTTGCAATGGTATCTTCATGAAGGGCTTGTGAAATCGGGGCAGGAGACGCTTGCGGGCATCATTCGCGCCGATCTGAACGGTCTGTTAAACCGGCTGCCGGGCCTTGAGACGCTCGCCTTCAGCGACGGTACACCGTTTGCCGACGACGTGACGCAGCACTGGATAGCGCAACAGGTGCGGGAGCGTTCGCAGGACCCCGATGTCACGCACTCAGCGGAGACGTGCAGCGCCGGAGACGACGAGGTGCTGCAACTGGAGCCGGAAGCCGTCGCGCTTGCCGACAGCGACGGCATTGACGCGGCGCTCGGCTGGCTACAGACCCGGCCCGCACTGACCACACCGCGTCAGCACTGGTTGCTGCGTCTGCTAATGGCGCGTCTTGCCGAGCAGTACGGCAAAAACGATCTGGCGCTGCATCTGCTGGCCGGGCTGGACGCGAGCGCATCGCAGATGACGCTCTCACAATGGGAGCCCGCGCGGCTTTTTGAAGTGGGGGCCAGACGATTACGGCTGCTGCGCATGAGGGCCGGGCGCAGCGAGGCGGATAAGGCGCGTCTGCAAACCGATATGGAGCAGCTATTGGCGGGGCTTATCGCTATCGATCCGGCGCGTGCCGCCGTTTTGTGCAGTTAAGCCGGTACATCACATCACTCAGGGAAGGAGAAACCGATGCCCGAAAACCCTCGCGCGCCGTCGCTTTACGAGATTCTGTACGGCAATTTCGCAGGCGGCCTGCCGCTGGATGTTGTCAGCGAAGAGAATCAGGTGGTCTTGTCGGTGCTTGATAACATGCAGCGCATTCTGAATACCCGCGCCGGCAGTCTCAAGCATCTGCCCGATTACGGCATGCCGGATATGACCAAAATTCTTCAGGGCATGCCGGGTACGGCGCATGAACTGATCGGCGCGCTCTCCGCTGTGTTGCTCAAGTACGAGCCGCGGCTGAAGCGTCTGAACGTCGTCATGCTCCCGCAAACGACGCCCGGTGAGCTGCGCTACGCCATCGACGCCGAGTTAAAAGGCGTGGGGCTGGTGCGCTACGGTACGGAATTTATGCCGGAAGGGCGGGTGCTGATCCGCCACCTCAAACAACAGCAGTTTATGGATAACCGCGCCGCGCGCTGAGCGGCCTTCAGGACAGGGATATTATGGAAACGTCCACTGAACGTCATCTGAAAACCGGCGGCGATCCACGCCTGCTACCGGACTACGCCGCGCTTCGCGAAGAACTCGGCAAACTCACGCACCCGGCGCGCCCGGATGTGAACTGGCGCCGTGTCGAGCAGTTATCGCTGTTGCTCTTTGAGCGCAATGGCGTTGAGCTGCAAACCGCCGCAGCGTATACGCAGGCCCGTTTGCGCTTGCTGGGGTTGCCTGGCCTGAACGAAGGGCTGGCGATTATCGACGCACTCATTGCGCGCCAGTGGGGCAACCTGTGGCCGCAGCCGGTGCATGCGCGCATGGAGATTTTAAGCAGCCTCAGCCAGCGCGTGCAGCAGACGCTGCGCAGCATGCCGCTGCGCTATGCGGAACTCGGCGCGCTCTATCAGGCGGAGCAGCACCTGACGAACATTATCGCGGTGCTGGAGCGCCTTGAGCTTAAGCATTTGAGCCAGATGGACGCGCTGCGTCTGCATCTGCATAACGCGGCGGCGCGGCTGGAAAATGACGCGGAGCAGAGTGATGCGCCGCCTGTCGTACAGAATGCGGCAGACGTTAGCGAAGCTCACGTCGACGACGTGCGCCGGGTATATGTCGCCGCCAGCGCGCCAGCGTCAGACGTGATATCACCTCAATCGCCAGCCCGTCGCGGCCTGAAACCTTTTATCGCCGGGATGTTCACCATGCTGGTGGCGGGCAGTGCGGTGCTGATGGGCTGGCAGGTGTATCACCGCCCCAATCCGGCGCAGGTGCGAATAGCGGCGTCCCTTCGCGACTGGCCGCAGGTGGCCGCCAGTCCAGCGCTCACGCCGGAACAGGCGCGCCAGGCAGACCCGGCGGCGGTGCTTGACCAGACGCGCCAGCGTCTCGACTGGCTGGCGGCTCAAGCGCCGGATCGCAATATTCGCTTTGCCTGCGCGCTGGCGCGACAGGCAGGCGCACTCTTGCCGCAGCATCCACAGGCGCAGGCGCTGACCCGCCAGTGGCGTCAGCAGATGAGCGCCAGCGCGATGCCGCTGCAAAATCTGGAGAGCTGGCGCCACGGTATGACGCAGCTTGATGAGCTTACCGCCAGGCTTAACGCGCTTGATGAGCGGCGGGGGAAATACCTGACTGGCAGCGAGCTCAAAACGATGGTGTTTAACATTCGCCAGGCCTTTGCCGCCATGCCGCCCGCCGAGGAGCTGCTGCGCCAGATGGCCGAACAGCGCCAGCAGGGCGTCGTGCCGACCGCGCTGCGCCAGGAGACCGAAACCCGGCTCAATCAGTTGCTCTATCGCTACGTTCTCCTGACGCCGCCCGCGCCGGATAACATCACGCCATAGCCTGGCGCGTTCGCCCGATGCTGACAGGCTATTTCACCGTCAGATAGCGACAGGCTGTAAGATTTTTAATGCATAAAAATGCGCAGGGAAAAGGGCAATGAAGGACTGAGGGGGCACCTCAGACACGCACATGTGGGGCTGTAAGAATACAAACGCGTCTGCGCATTGTGGTGGAGTCGCGCAGCCCTGAAATGAAGCCCTCTGCAGGCGCAGAGGGCCGAAAGGTCAGACGTTCTTACGTTCGATCGTCTGCTCGCCCCAAAAGAGGGAATCTTTGTCGGTTTTCTTAAAGGCGCGGATCAGCACTTCATCGCTGCCTTCTTCCCAGATCTTCTCGGCCATAACCTCATCGTAATCGGCCACTTCGAAAATCGCTTCAGCAATTTCAGGGGACGTATTACGCAGGCTGGCCCATTCCCCCACGTGATGGGTTTTCGATTCTTGTGTTGGCATGCTTTCCTCCAGTGAAGTGAGTGAGTTAGCCTTTCATTTTGACGGCGAGGCCCGCCACATATTCGCCCTGATAGCGGGCGATCGCCAGTTCTTCCTGGCTTGGCTGGCGTGAACCGTCGCCGCCTGCGATGGTAGTCGCGCCGTAAGGCGTTCCGCCGCGAACCGTGGAAATATCAAAGAGTTCCTGCGCGCCATAACCGATAGGCACAATGATCATTCCATGATGAGCAAGGGTAGTCCATGTGGAGGAGATTGTGTGTTCCTGACCACCGCCGGTGCCGGTAGAGCTAAAGACGCTCCCCAGTTTCCCGTACAGCGCGCCGGAGGCCCACAGGCCGCCCGTCTGGTCAAAGAAGGTACGCATCTGGCCGGACATATTGCCAAAACGGGTCGGGGTACCGACGATAATGGCGTCGTAATCCGCAAGCTCTTGCGGCGTGGCCACCGGGGCGTTTTGCGTTTTGCCGCCCGCTTTCGCGAACGCTTCCGCCTGCATGGTTTCCGGCACGCGCTTAATGGTCACTTCCGCGCCCTGAACCTTTTCAACGCCTTCCGCAACCGCGTGCGCCAGCGTTTCGACATGCCCATACATGGAATAATAAAGCACCAGAACTTTCGCCATCAGCCTTGCTCCTGTATCAGTGTTTGCCACAGCCTGTATCGCTGCGCTCATCTATAAAGCATATGCTTCCGGCGGCAGAGTGCAAACTGATGCGCAAAAAAGCTTTAAAAATAAGGCTTTATCTATAAACAGGTCATTTGTAGCATCAGGTCACATTTTCCCATCCCTGAAATTTTTTAATCATAAGAATAGTTTATTAATCGTTTCGTCAGATTCTTCACCGAAACGCCAGATTGATGTTGCTAAATGTTTCCGAAAAGTGGCGAAGTCATAGGCTCTGGCTAAGCTTTTAATCACGCGGCAACGATAACGGCTCCGGCCAGTGCCGTGAGGTGAAAGAATCCTCTTTTACTGAATGCAGTATGATGTCTAATGATTCACACAATCTGGAGGTCAGAAATGGCAAACCATCGTGGTGGTTCAGGTAATTTCGCAGAAGATCGTGACAGAGCATCAGAAGCAGGTCGTAAAGGTGGCCAGCAGAGCGGCGGGAACTTCAAAAATGACCCGCAACGCGCTTCCGAAGCTGGGAAAAAAGGGGGCAAAAACAGTCATGGCGGCGGTCATAGTTAGCGCCTCGCATGACCGTTATTAACCACCTTATTTGAAAGCGTAAGGTTAATAGCAACCCTCCTCACCGCCGGGCACTCCCGGCGGTTTTTTTATGCCTGCGAGGGTGGATCCTGCGGCGTAAGCACTGGCTCAGCCGCGTGCGCCTGTTTGCGGCTTAACAGCGCATTTAGCGCAATCGCTCCGAATGTGGCGGTGCCGATCCCGCCGAGCGTAAAGCCGCCCACCGTGAGCGCGAAATCACCCGCCCCCAGCACCAGCGTCACCGCCACCATGATCAGATTGCCGTTCTGGCTGAGATCGACATGGTTCTGCACCCAGATACGCGCGCCCGCGACCGCAATCAGCCCGAAGACCACAATCGACGCGCCGCCGATAACCGGCGCCGGAATAGTGTGGATCAGCGCGCCGAATTTCGGCGAGAAGCCCAGCAGCAGGGCGATTACCGCCGCCGCCACAAAGACCAGCGTCGAGTAGACTTTCGTCACCGCCATCACGCCGATATTCTCCGCATAGGTCGTCACGCCGCTGCCGCCCACTGCGCCGGAGAGCATCGTCGCCAGCCCGTCGCCGACAAACGCGCGCCCCATATACGGGTCCATTGTGCGCCCGGTCATGCCCGCCACCGCTTTCAGGTGCCCGAGATTTTCGGCGATCAGAATTACCGCCACTGGCGCAATCAGCATGATGGCCTGCACGTTGAACGTCGGCGCGGCGAAGTGCGGCAGCCCGAACCACGCGGCCTGCGCCGCCGGCGTGAAGTCCACCGGCTTGCCGAAGCCAAGCACATTGGTGAACAGCGCATACAGCGCCCAAGCGGCGATAAGCCCCATCAGGATCAGCAGCCGCTGCACCATGCCGCGCGTGAATACCGCCACGAGGCCGATACAGAGCACGGTCATCACCGCCATCCAGCCATCAAAGCCGCTGGCGGAGACGCTTTTGACCGCAATCGGCGCGAGATTAAGCCCAATTGCCATCACCACAGCGCCAGTCACGACCGGCGGCATCAGCCGTTCTATCCAGCGCGTACCCGATTTCATGACCACCACGCCGATAAGCGTATACAGCAGGCCGCAGGCGATAATACCGCCGAGCGCCACGCTCATATTCGGGTTCAGCCCCTGGCCGTTAAAGCCGGTGGCGGCGATCACCACCCCCACGAAGGCGGCGCTGGAGCCGAGATAACTCGGCACACGCCCGCCGGTAATCACAAAAAACAGCAGCGTGCCGATGCCGGACATCAGGATCGACAAATTCGGATCGAGCCCCATCAAGAGCGGCATCAGCACCGTCGCGCCGAACATCGCCACCGCGTGCTGTACGCCCATAACCAGCGTCTGACCGGCGGAGAGCGTTTCGTCCGGGGCCACCACGCCGCCCGCGGGGCCGGCAGGTTTACGCCAGCGAGGAAACCAGGAATTGGCCATGTGTATCTCCTGTGGAGCTAAGAGGCGAGCCCGCAGACGGGGCGCGAGAGGGCGTGATAATGCCGGTCAAACCAGACCAGCCCGTGCGTATCGTCGTTTCGTGTAATTTCAAGCACCCGGCACAGCAGTACGTCGTGGGTGGAGACCGGCACTACCTGTTCCACCCGGCAGTCGAAGGAGACGACCGCGCCGTCAAGCTGCGGAGAGCCGGTGACGCCGCGACGCCAGCGGGCGGCGGCGAAGCGTTCTTCCATCGGCGTTTTACCGCCGAAGAGACCAGAGAGCGCCTCGTGCCCGGCGGCAAGCGTGTTGACGCACAGCTGACCGTTGGCCTGAAACACCGGCCAGACAGAGGCGTTGCGGTTCAGGCACACCAGCAGCGTCGGCGGGCTGTCCGTCACGCTGCACACCGCCGAGGCGGTAAAGCCCGCCATGCCCGCCGGGCCGTCGGTAGTCACAATATTCACTGCCGCCCCGAGCCGGGACATCGCATCGCGAAAAGCCTGTTGTTCACTCATAACGCCTCCTTAAACGATCGCGCAGGCGTCTTCAAAGGAAAGACGCGGCAGGCGCGGGTGCAGTTTATCCGCATCGCCATAGCCAATATTGATAAGCAAATTGCTCTTCCAGGGAGTGCCGCTGAAGAATTCGACATCCACCGCCGCACGGTCAAAGCCGGACATCGGGCCGGTATCGAGCCCCAGCGCGCGGCAGGCCATAATCAGATACCCGGCCTGTAGCGAGCTGTTGCGAAACGCGGTCTCCTCAGCCACCGCCGGGCTTGAGGTGAACCAGGCGCGGGCGTCGGCGTACGGGAACAGCGTCGGCAGCGCCTCGTAGAATTCACTGTCCCAGCCGACGATGGCGGTCACCGGGGCCTGCATGGTTTTCTCAACGTTGCCGCTGGAGAGCGCAGGCTTCAGGCGGGCTTTAGCCTCCGGCGTTCTGACAAACAGCAGCCGCCCCGGCGAGCAGTTGGCGGAGGTCGGGCCGAGGCGCACCATCTCATAGAGATCGCGCAGCTGCGCGTCGCTGACCGGCGTTTCCCGCCAGGCGCTGTGGGTGCGGGCGTCGGTAAATAAGGTGGCGAGCGCGCTGGCGCTCAGAGCTTCGCTCATACGGTCTCCTTGTGGGGCGCGGGCGTAAGTGCCGCAAGCCCGGCATAAAGCAGAGAATTAAAGCGTTGCGGCGCGGTGACGTTGCAGGCGTGGCCGCCGGACGTCATGACATCGAGACGACTGTGGGGCAACGCCTCGTGCAGCGCCTGCGAACAGGTCCACGGCACCAGCACGTCATCGCGCGCGCAAATCAGCTGGACCGGCGTGGTGACGCGTGCGGCGCGCTCGCGATAATCGGCGGTTTTCAGCGCCCACAGCCTGCGCAGCAGGTTTTCGGTGCCCTGAAAATGGGCGTTTTGCAGCGCCTCTTCGGCTTCGAGGCGCGGCTGGTTTTCCTGCGCCCACTGCGGCGGGTAGAGGAACAGCGGTTGCGCGGCGACGTAAACCGCCGGGCCGCTGTCGAGCAGCAGCCGCTCGCGGGCGTCGAAGCAGCGGCGCGTCCAGGTGCCGAGCGACAGCCAGCCGTTAATAATCACCAGCGCGCTGACCGCCCTGGGGTACGCCAGCGCCAGTTCAAGGCCGACCAGTCCGCCAAGCGCGTGGCCGAGCACCGCGTAGCGCTGCACGCCGTGGAGCGCCAGCGCGCGGTGCAGCTCCTGCGCCATGTCGGTGAGCGTATAACCCTCCGGCAGCGTATCGGCGTTGTCGCCGGTGCCGCGCTGGTCATACACCACCACCTGATACGCCTGACTGAGCGCGTTCTGTTGCGCCAGCCAGTAGCCGCCAAGGCCGCCGAGGCCTGAAATCATCACCATCACCGGCGCGCCGGGGAAGGGAGCGTCGCTTATACGCAGTTTCATCATGCGCCTCCTGACGGCCCGATATGGGCGACCGTGGCTATCTCCACCAACGCCTCCGGCTTCACCAGACCGCACTGAATACAAAAGCGCGCCGGTTTGTCACCGGGGAAAAACTCCGCGTAAATTTCGTTAATCGCGGCGTAGTTTTTCCAGTCGGTAATAAAAATCGAGTTGAACGTCACGTCCTCCATCGTTCCACCCGCCGTTTCGATAACGTGCCGGATCGTCTCCAGCACATGACGGGTTTGCGCCTTTGGGTCGCCGGGATACACCACATTGTTGGCCTTATCGAAAGGCAGCGTGCCGGAGACATAGACCACGCCATCGGCGAGCGTGCCGGGCACAAACGGCGCGATGGGCGTGCTGGCGCCGGGCGGAATAATGACCTGTTTTGGCATAACGGCTCCTTACGCGATGCGGGCGAGGGCGGCGGGAGAAAGCGCGTCGCAGAAGCGCTGCACGTCGCTCACCCAGCCGAAAAAGGTTTCGATATTAAACAGCGCGGCCTGCTGGGCGAACGGCGGCCCGGCCTGGTGCGTGGCGTCTTCCAGCACCACGCCGAAATACTCCAGGAAAAAGCCGTCGCGCAGCGTCGATTCCACACAGACATTGGTGGCGATGCCGGTAAAGACCAGATGGCGGATATTGCGCGCGCGCAGCATGCTGTCGAGCGGCGTGTTGAAAAAGCCGCTGTAGCGCGGTTTCGGCAGTACGATATCGCCGGGAAGCGGCGTGAGTTCATCCACGAGTTGATAATCCCAGCCGCCTTTCGCCAGCAACTTGCCGTGCAGCTCCGGGCGGCGGCGCATGGTTTTCAGCGCGTTCGATTTATGAAAGTTTGGCGATCCGGGGCCGCCCGCTTCGAGATAGTCGCTGTCCCAGCCGTTCTGGAACCAGACGATGGTCATGCCCGCCTCGCGCGCGGCCGCCACGGCGGTTTTAATGTTCTCAATCACCGGCGCGGTGGTTGAGACATCAAACCCCGCCAGATCCAGATAACCGCCCTGGCTTGCATAGGCGTTTTGCATATCCACCACAATCAGCGCGCTCTGTTCCGGCGCGAAAGTGAGCGCCTCAGGGCGCGCCATCAGATTCACCGCATTCATCAGGCCACCTCCTGCGTCACGCGCAGATGATCGCGACAGCGCATCAGCGGCTGAATATGTTCGCCAAAGGCGTCGATGCCGGTCAGGAAATCGTCGAACGTCAGCAGCACGCCTTCGGTGCCCGGCACGGCGGCGACTTCATCCAGCATCCGCGCGACGCTTGCGTAGGAGCCGACCAGCGTGCCCATATTGATATTGACCGCCGAGGTCGGGTCCGCCATCTGGCGCACGTTGGTATCCGCGCCGGAGCGCGTATCTTTCTGGCTCTGCTCGGTGAGCCACGACAGCGCCTCTTCATCGGCGCCGGCTTTGTAGTGCTCCCATTTGGCGCGCGCTGCGTCGTCGGTTTCGTCGGCGATCACCATAAACAGCACGTAGGAGCCGACGTTGCGCCCGGCTTTATCGGCAGCGGCTTTCATCCGCGCGGCGGTCGGCGCGAAAGCGGCAGGCGTATTCACGCCTTTGCCGAAGCAGAAGTTGTAGTCGGCGTGCTGTGCGGAAAACGCCATGCCCGCGTCGCTCTGGCCCGCGCAGATCACTTTCATCGGCTGCTGCGGGCGTGGGCTGACGCGGCAGTCGTTCATCGTAAAGTAGTCGCCTTTGAAATCGCTCTGGCCGGTGTCCCAGAGGTCGCGCAGCACGTGGACATATTCGGTGAGATAGTCGTAGCGGCGTGAGAAGTACTCATCGCCCGGCCACAGGCCCATCTGTTCATATTCCGGTTTCTGCCAGCCGGTCACGAGGTTCACGCCAAACCGTCCGCCGGAGATGGAGTCGATGGTTGACGCCATGCGCGCCACAATCGCGGGCGGCAGGGTGAGCGTGGCGGCGGTGGCGTAAATCTGGATGCGCGAGGTCACGGCGGCGAGGCCCGCCATTAAGGTGAACGACTCCAGGTTGTGATCCCAGAATTCGGTCTTCCCGCCGAAGCCGCGCAGTTTGATCATCGAGAGCGCAAAATCGAACTGCTGCTGCTCGGCTTTCTGCACGATGGCTTTATTCAGCTCGAACGTCGGCATGTATTGCGGGGCATGGGTAGAGATCAGCCAGCCGTTGTTTCCGATAGGCACAAAGACACCAATTTTCATCACGAACCTCTCTTTTGCGGGTAAAAGAACCGTCGCGTGGCGTTGCATCCTGCACGTCCCGTGCCGCGCTCACAGAGGCTTTTGCAAAGCGAATGCCAGTTTTGAAAATGCTTTTGTTATCATTGTGTTGCTCAAGTGTGTTGTTTTTGCACCTGAAAAAGCGGACTAAACGGTCAAAAACGTTGCACAGAAAACAGGCAGCGTTGCGCAATCAAAGTGCAGCGAGGTCGAGCCTGGAGCGCGCTTTTGCTATGCTTGAGCAAAACAGAAGGAGAGGGCGCATGGCACAAGGCGCGCAAAAAGAGACGGGCAAGCGTTCAAAGGCGGTAGCGGCGAAGAAACAGGCTATTCTGGACGCCGGGCTGACGCTGTTTTCCCAGTTTGGCCTGCATGGCACCAGTCTGGAACAGGTGGCGGAGCGCTCAGGCGTTTCCAAAACCAATCTGCTCTACTATTTTCCTTCCAAAGAGGCGCTGTATGTCGCCGTGCTGAAGCACATTCTGGATATCTGGCTGGCGCCGTTGCGGGCCTTTCGGGCGGATCTGCAACCGCTCGCGGCCATCAGCGAATACATTCGCTTAAAGCTTGAGGTCTCGCGCGACTTTCCGGAAGCCTCGCGGCTGTTCTGTCTGGAGATGCTTCAGGGCGCGCCGCTTTTAATGACTGAATTACAGGGCGATTTAAAAGCGCTGGTGGAGACCAAGTCGGCCATCATCAGCGGCTGGGTGGCAAGCGGTAAGCTGGCCCCCGTCGATCCGCACCATTTGATTTTTATGATCTGGGCTACCACCCAGCACTACGCTGATTTCGCGACCCAGGTAGAAGCTGTCACCGGCGCGACGCTCGCCGACGAGGCGTTCTTTAACCGCACCGTCGAGAATGTTCAGCGGATGATTATTGAAGGCGTTCGGGTGCGGTGAAGTAAAACGGGCGTCGGCTTGCGGCGCCTGTTTTACGGAAAATGCCTCTGAGAAGTGAGCCCAGGTGAGGCGTAATATTAAGCGGAAATAAGATCTGTCATTAACAGGGAGTTATACAGATGGGTAATGCCAGTTTTCCGCTTGTTCTGTTTTGCACGCAGCGTAAATTTAATGATAAATCGGCGCCGGATATGAAATCAGGCGATTTGACGGCTGAGCAGTTACAGCAGCATTTTAATTTGAATCACGTTTCAGACCGCGTCGATCCTTATCAGCTTAGAAAAATGACCGCCTTTTCTAATCCCCAATCCCGTTTCGCTGGTATTTATGGCGCAGGACGGGGTGATCTTCTGACCGTCGATCAGTGCGCCACGCTGTTATTTGATGAATTACGAAACACCTCCTGGCCGTTTTCCATGTATGGGGATTGTCGGGAAATCATCAACCGTATGTTTTCTCACATGCAGCATGAAAAAGGGGCGGATTTTCAGGATTTGAAACTTAACGCGGCGCTACGTGAGCGCATCCTGAAAGACACCACTCATAACAGCACGTTACTGGCTATCAGGAGAATCATTAGCAGTGGCGTTGATTATACTAATAAAGGTTTTCCGCAGGCGCTGACAGGGCAGTTTGCTTATACGCTTGGCAAACTTGTTTTACCAAAATTCAATGATTTATCCGACAGATTTAACGGGCTTGGCATCACCGTTCATGATATCCATGCCACGCAAATCACGCTGACGCAGCTACGGGTTGAGGAGGATGGCTGGTCTGCAACGGTGAAGTATCAGTGCCAGGACCATTTTGGACTTGATGAAACGGATATCAGGAATCCCAAATTCAACCAGTTTCTTTTCTTCAGAATTTGGTTTGTTCTTCAGCATTACCACCGCTTTGGTTTTAAACCTTTTATGACCAATATGGAGGCCACCTTTAACCTGAGCGAGGAGCTGGCATGATAAAAAAGCGAGTTTTGCTGCTTGTCATTATCCTGGCGGCGGTCGTTATTATCAGGTTTATGACTGACCGCTCTGTAAACATCATCGCGGTGCATCAAAACCCCTATACAGCGGCGGTAATTGTGGAGCGTCTGCCCTGGCGCGATCGCGATAAAATAGCCTGGTGGCGTGATAATGAAAAACGTCTGATTAAGCACTATTCCCTCAAAATCGATAACCCTCGCGGCGCGTTAGATTACTTCGTCTATGCCTTCGGGGAGGGTTATCAACCGGAAGGTGACGCCGATCGGTTGTGCTTTGAAGAAATAAAAAGCCCTTCTCGCTGTATCGATAAAAACCTGCTGATGGTTGTGACGCAAAACCGTGCGGGTGCGCAGATATTTTTGATTGATCAATATCGATATCAAGTGATGCGTGATGGCGAGCTGCAAAAGCAGCCGCTTATCGAACCCGGAGATATACGTTAATACTTCCTCTCCCAAAGAAAAAGGCGCCCGCGGGCGCCTTTCGTGTTTATTAACCGTCAGCCGATGGTCATCAGGCTGGCGTTGCCGCCTGCGGCGGCGGTGTTGACGCTAAGCGAACGCTCAAGCCACAGGCGCTCCAGCAGGAGGTTGGTTTCTCCGCGTGCGAAGCCCTGCACCGAAACAATCGCGCCCTCGCGCGCGGCCACTTTCTCACACAGCGCGCGCAGCTGGTCGGAATCGCCGTGGTAAATCACCGCATCGAAGAACTGGCTGAACAGCACGTCCGGTTTGGCGAAGTCGATAATCGCGTTCACGGCGGCCGGAAGCTGTTTGGCCAGCGTGCGTTGCAGCGGCTCGTCAACCCACAGTACGCGGCTGCCCGCGCTGGTGGCGGCGGCGAGCTGCACCAGCACGTCCTGTTCGTTATCCGCCAGGCACAGCACGCGCTCGCGCGGCAGCAGGGTATACGTGTTGCGCTCGCCGGTCGGGCCCGGCAGGGTGCGCTGCACGCCGCTTTGCGACAGAGCAAGGTAGTGTTCGCACAACGCTTTAAGCTCCGGACGGCCTGCGGCCCATTCGGTCAGCGCCTGGTGCGGGCGCGTAATCAGCGCTTTGACCTGCGCGTCCTGAGCGTAGCGGGCGTCGTGACGCTCAAGCGTCGTCTGCACCGCCGCTTCCGGACGGCTCGCCAGCAGGCGGTAGAGATAGAGCGGCCCGCCCGCTTTCGGCCCGGTGCCGGACAGCCCTTCGCCGCCGAACGGCTGTACGCCGACCACGGCGCCAACCATATTGCGGTTCACATACAGGTTGCCGACGTGCGCGCTGCCGGTCACCTGCGCGATAGTTTCATCGATACGCGTGTGCACGCCGAGCGTCAGGCCGTAGCCTGCTTTGTTGATCTGCTCAATCAGCCCCGCCAGGTTGTTGCGGTTGTAGCGCACCACGTGCAACACCGGGCCGAAGACCTCTTTTTTCATCTCATCAAAGCTTTCGAGCTCGATAAGCGTCGGCGTGACAAACGTGCCGGTCTGCCATTCACGCGCATCAAGGCTGTTGTCGCGCGCGGCCTGGAAGACTTTGCGGCCTTTGGCGCGCATCGTCTGGATGTGGCGCTCGATACCGGCTTTGGCCTCGGCGTCGATAACCGGCCCGATGTCCGTCGTCAGACGACCAGGGTTGCCCATCCGGCATTCGGCCATCGCGCCTTTCAGCATGGTGAGGGTGTGATCGGCAATCTCTTCCTGAAGGCAGAGCACGCGCAGCGCCGAGCAGCGCTGACCGGCGCTGTCGAACGCCGAGGCGACGACGTCCACGACCACCTGCTCAGTCAGCGCGGAGGAGTCGACAATCATGGCGTTCAGCCCGCCGGTTTCCGCGATAAGCGGTGTCGGGCGGCCCTGCGGATTGAGACGGTCTGCGAGGTTGCGCTGTAAAAGCGTCGCCACTTCCGTTGAACCGGTGAACATGACGCCGCGTACGCGCGGATCGCCCGTCAACTGCGCGCCCACGGTTTCGCCGCGCCCTGGCAGCAGCTGCACCACGCCCTGCGGCACGCCTGCATCCAGCAGGATCTGAATACCCTGGGCGGCGATAAGCGGCGTCTGCTCAGCCGGTTTCGCCAGCACGCTGTTGCCTGCGGCAAGCGCGGCGGCCACCTGGCCGGTAAAGATAGCCAGCGGGAAGTTCCACGGGCTGATACAGACCACCGGGCCGAGCGGGCGATGGGTTTCGTTATCGAAATCATCACGGACCTGGCCTGCGTAATAGCGCAGGAAGTCTACCGCTTCGCGCACTTCGGCGATGGCGTTGGCGAAGGTTTTACCCGCTTCGCGCACCAGAATGCCAATCAGCGTCTGGGTCTGGTCTTCCATCAGCACGGCGGCGCGCTCAAGAATAGCGGCGCGCTCCTGCGGCGGGGTGGCAAACCAGATAGGCGCGTTGTTTACCGCGCTTTGCAGCGCCTGCGCCACTTCGGCTTCGGTGGCTTCACGGGCGTAACCGACAATGTCGCGCGGCTCGGCGGGGTTGATCACCGGCGCCAGTTCACCATCATCCACGGCGTCTTCCAGCATCGGCAGGGCGCGCCATTTTTGCAGCGCGCTGTTCAGCAGCGACGAGGAGAGCGACGCCAGGCGGTGTTCGTTCGCCAGATCAAGCCCGGCGGAGTTGACGCGCCCTTCGCCGTAGAGATCCTGCGGCAGCGGGATTTTCGGGTGCGGCAGACCGACGCGGCCTTCCTGCGCGGCCAGCTGTTCGACCGCGCTGACCGGATCGGCCACCAGATCGTCAAGCGACAGCGTGTTATCGGCGATGCGGTTCACAAACGAGGTGTTGGCGCCATTTTCCAGCAGGCGACGCACCAGGTAGGCCAGCAGCGTTTCATGGGTGCCGACCGGCGCATAGATGCGGCACGGACGGTTGAGTTTGCCGTCGCTGATTTTGCCGACCACCTGTTCGTAGAGCGGCTCGCCCATGCCGTGCAGGCACTGGAATTCATACTGTCCAGGGTAGTAGTTCTGGCCCGCCAGGCTGTAGATTGCCGCCAGCGTATGGGCGTTATGCGTGGCGAACTGCGGGTAAATCAGGTTCGGCACCGCCAGCAGTTTCTTCGCGCAGGCGAGATAGGAGATGTCGGTGTAAACCTTGCGGGTGTAGACCGGGTAGCCCTCAAGGCCTTCCATCTGGGCGCGCTTGATTTCGCTGTCCCAGTAGGCGCCTTTCACCAGACGGATCATCAGACGACGGCGGCTGCGGGTGGCCAGATCGATCAGATAATCGATAACGAACGGGCAGCGCTTCTGGTACGCCTGAATCACAAACCCGATGCCGTTCCAGCCCGCCAGATCCGGCTCAAAGCAGAGTTTTTCCAGCAGGTCGAGGGAGATTTCCAGACGGTCGGCTTCTTCGGCGTCGATGTTAATGCCGATGTCATACTGGCGCGCCAGCAGCGTCAGGGATTTCAGGCGCGGGTAGAGCTCTTCCATCACGCGGTCGTACTGCGCGCGGCTGTAGCGCGGGTGCAGGGCGGAGAGCTTAATCGAAATGCCCGGCCCTTCATAAATGCCGCGTCCGTTAGAGGCTTTGCCGATGGCGTGAATAGCCTGCTGGTAAGAGACCATATAGGCCTGCGCGTCGGCGGCGGTGAGCGCCGCTTCGCCCAGCATATCGTAGGAGTAACGGAAGCCTTTCTCTTCAAGCTTACGGGCGTTGGCCAGGGCCTCGGCGATGGTTTCGCCGGTCACGAACTGCTCGCCCATCAGGCGCATCGCCATATCCACGCCTTTGCGGATCAGCGGCTCGCCGCTCTTGCCGATGATGCGGTTGAGTGAGCGCGACAGGCTGGCTTCGTTGTGGGTCGAGACCAGACGGCCGGTAAACAGCAGACCCCAGGTGGCGGCGTTGACGAACAGCGACGGGCTGCGGCCAATGTGCGAGTGCCAGTTGCCATTGCTGATTTTGTCGCGGATCAGGGCATCGCGCGTGGCTTTATCCGGAATACGCAGCAGCGCTTCGGCAAGGCACATCAGCGCCACGCCTTCCTGCGAGGAGAGAGAAAACTCCTGCAACAGGCTCTGCACCATACCGGCGCGGCCGGAGGCGGTTTTCTGGTTGCGCAGCTTTTCGGCAAGGCTCCAGGCGAGCTGGTGGGTTTTTTCCGCGACCGGCTGCGGCAGGCGGGCCTGCTCCAGCAGCATCGGCACCGCATCGGTTTCCGCACGTCGCCAGGCGGCGGTAATAGCCGCACGGCTGACAGACTGCGGCTGGATCTGCTCGGCGAACTCGAGGAACGGCTGGTGGCTCTCTTCCACCGGCGCCGCGGCCTCGTCGCTTTCGTTCGCCGCGCCCGCCAGTAGCGCAGGCAGCTCCGGCAGGCCGTCGCTGTTTTCCAGCTGTTCCAGATAATTAAAAATGGCCTGCTTAATCAGCCAGTGCGGCGTGCGGTCGATTTTCGTCGCGGCGGATTTAATGCGCTCGCGGGTGGCGTCGTCCAGCTTGACCCCCATCGTAGTGGTGCCCATGCCCTTACTCCTGTGTCTCGGTCTGTATAAAAAGGGGAACGATCGGCAATATCCATCATGTTGCAACTTTGTGCAACCTTGTTAATTGTGACCTCACCAGCAAGCTTAAAAATGAATGAAATGTTAAATATGAAATCGCTATGACGCGTGGGCTAAAAGGCGGTTATAAGCTCAGAATTCGGGGCTGGTTAACATTTTTAACAGGTGCAACCCGGAAAAGCGTGAGCGAGTGCAACCTCTCAAAAAATGTACAGGTTTCACAGATGCAAAACATGTGAATGGTGTGTTAAATCGATTGTGAATAAAAAACGCTTCCGGCAGGATACTGCCGCCACACGAAACGACAATAACGCCACCGCTACGTTCCGGCGGTGATAAACGGGGCGACCCGGCAATAACGCGGAGAAGTGAAATGACGACGAGTACACCGATGCTGGTGACTTTCTTTATTTATATTTTGGGGATGATACTGATTGGGTTTATTGCGTGGCGTTCCACCAAAAACTTTGATGACTACATTCTCGGCGGGCGCAGTCTGGGGAGCGTCGTCACCGCGCTGTCTGCGGGCGCGTCGGATATGTCGGGCTGGCTGCTGATGGGCCTGCCGGGCGCGGTGTTTCTCTCCGGGATCTCCGAAAGCTGGATCGCCATCGGGCTGACGCTCGGGGCCTGGATTAACTGGAAGCTGGTGGCGGGGCGCCTGCGCGTTCATACCGAGCACAACAATAACGCCCTGACGTTACCGGATTATTTCACCGGCCGTTTTGAGGATAACAGCCGTCTGCTACGGATTATCTCGGCGCTGGTTATTTTGCTGTTCTTCACTATCTACTGCGCCTCCGGCATCGTGGCGGGCGCGCGCCTGTTCGAAAGCACGTTCGGCATGAGCTATGAAACCGCGCTCTGGGCGGGTGCCGCAGCAACCATCCTTTATACCTTTATCGGCGGGTTCCTGGCGGTGAGCTGGACCGATACCGTGCAGGCGAGCCTGATGATTTTCGCGCTGATCCTGACGCCGGTTATCGTGATTTTCGCGGTCGGCGGCCTGGACGATTCGCTGGCGGTCATTAAGCAGAAGAGCATCGAAAATATCGATATGCTCAAGGGCCTCAACCTGGTGGCGATTATTTCGCTGATGGGCTGGGGACTGGGCTACTTCGGGCAGCCGCATATCCTGGCGCGTTTTATGGCGGCGGATTCCCATCACACTATTGTTAAGGCGCGTCGCATCTCCATGATCTGGATGATCTTGTGCCTTGCAGGCGCCGTGGCCGTTGGCTTCTTCGGTATCGCCTACTTTACTGAGCATCCGGATCAGGCCGCGGCGGTGAACCAGAACGGCGAGCGCGTGTTTATCGAACTGGCGCAGATCCTCTTTAACCCGTGGATTGCCGGTATCCTGCTGTCGGCGATTCTGGCGGCGGTGATGTCAACGCTGAGCTGCCAGCTGCTGGTCTGCTCCAGCGCCATTACGGAAGATCTCTACAAAGCGTTCCTGCGTAAAGGCGCGAGCCAGAAAGAGCTTGTGTGGGTCGGCCGTATGATGGTGCTGGTGGTGGCGCTGGTCGCGATTGCGCTGGCGGCAAACCCGGAAAACCGCGTGCTGGGCCTGGTGAGCTACGCGTGGGCGGGCTTTGGCGCGGCCTTCGGCCCGGTGGTGCTGCTCTCGGTGATGTGGTCGCGTATGACGCGCAACGGCGCGCTGGCGGGCATGATCATCGGCGCGGTGACGGTTATCGTCTGGAAACAGTTCGCCTGGTTTAACCTCTACGAAATTATTCCGGGCTTTATCTTCGCAAGCCTCGGTATCGTGGTGGTGAGCCTGATGGGCAAAGCGCCATCGGCCTCAATACAGGCGCGCTTTGAAAAAGCGGACGAGGAGTACCACACGCCCGCGCCGTCTAAGCTTCGCGCTCACTAAGCGTTTTAACAAACCCGCCGCCTGGCGGGTTTTTTCTTTCTCATCAATCCGGTAGCTTGCCAGACGCCGCGATTTACGCTGTTATCTTCGCGTTCACCCATAACAAAAAAGGACAGGATGATGGCGATTCGCAAGGTTATCGTTTCACTCGCACTGGCAGCGACGCTCGCTGGTTGCGCGCCGCACGCGGCAGACCAGGCGCAGAGTTGCGCCGCGCAAAACCGCATGACGCAAACCACGCTGTACTTTGGCCTTAACCGGCCGTCCGGCCCCGTGATTACGGGCGAAGAGTGGCAGCGCTTTGTGGATAACGACGTTACGCCGCGTTTTCGCGACGGGCTGACGGTGTTTGATGCGCGCGGGCAGTGGCTCGGTAACGATGGCAAGGTGGCGCGTGAGCCGAGCAAGGCGCTGATGCTTATTCACAGTAATGACAGCGCGAGCGAGAAGGGGATTGAAGCGCTGCGCGGGATCTATAAATCCCGCTTCGCGCAGGAATCGGTCATGCGCGTCGATGAGCGCGTGTGCGTTCAGTTCTGAAAAAAGGCGGGGGAAACCCCGCCTTTACGTTTACAGCACCAGACCGGCGAAGGCCGCAGAGAGTAAACTCACCAGCGTCGCGCCATAAACCAGGCGCAGACCAAAGCGCGACACCGCGTTGCCTTGCGGCTCGTTCAGCCCCTTAATCGCGCCCGCCACAATGCCGATAGAGGCGAAGTTGGCAAACGACACCAGGAATACCGACAGGATACCGAGACCGCGCGGAGAGAGCGTCGCGGCGATTTTTTGCAGCTCGATCATCGCCACGAACTCATTAGCGACCAGCTTGGTGGCCATAATGCCGCCTGCCGTCAGGGCATCCTGCGCCGGAATGCCGATAAGCCAGGCGAGCGGGTAAAAGACATAGCCCAGCAGTTGCTGGAAGCTCTGGCCGAACAGCGTCAGGAACAGCGCATTCACCGCGCTGATAATGGCGATAAAGCCAATCAGCATCGCGAGAATAATCATCGCCACCTTAAAGCCCGCCAGAATGTACTCGCCGAGCATCTCGAAAAAGCTTTGTGATTCATGCAGCTTTTCGAGCTTCACGTCCGGCTCATCCTGCGGGCGCGTCGGGTTAATAACCGAGAGAATAATGAACGTGCTGAAGAGGTTAAGCACCAGCGCCGCCACCACATATTTCGCCTCAATCATCGCCATATACGCGCCGACGATGGAGAGCGAAACGGTGGACATGGCGGTCGCCGCCATCGTAAACAGCCGACGCGAGGAGAGATCCGCCAGCACGCCTTTATAGGCGATAAAGTTTTCCGACTGGCCGAGAATCAGCGAACTGACGGCGTTAAAGGATTCCAGCTTGCCCATGCCGTTGACTTTCGACAGCAGCGTACCGATGACGCGAATGAAAATTGGCAGAATGCGCCAGTGTTGCAGAATGCCAATCAGCGCCGAGATAAACACGATAGGGCAGAGCACGCCGAGAAACACAAACGCGAGGCCTTTCTGACTCATGCCGCCGAAAACGAAATCGGTGCCCTGGGCGGCGAAGTGCAGCAGCGAGGAAAACGCCCCGGCAATGGACTGGATAACCAGCAGCCCGGCCTGCGCATGGAGAAAGAACCAGGCCAGCGCCGCTTCAATCACAATCAGCTGAAGAATATAACGCGGGCGGATCTTTTTACGGTCAAAACTGGCAAGCCAGGCGAGCAGGAGGATCGCCACGACGGCGAAAACAAAGTGCAGTATGGTTGTCATAGTTACGCAGGTGTCTGAAAGAAAAATAGTTAGCCACACAAAAACCGGCCGGTAAACAGCGCGCTAAGCATAATTTCCCGCATCGTTATCTGGCAAATGGAATAAGAAAAAGCGATGACTGAATATTTTTCCCGCCAATATTGTCAGGCATCAGGGAAGGGGAGTTAGAGGCACCGGACGGGCGAATTTCGCTTATGGTTTCATCCTGTGACTACTCAACTTCGCAACTTTTACACTTCGTCATACTTATCCCCACATTTCGCTTGTGTTTCTCCTGGCGGTAATGATAATCACTTTCACTCCCATTTACTTTTCTTTGCATCAGTTGACCTGATTTCACATTTACAGGTGCCCGAATGTTTGTTCCTTTTCTGATTATGCTGCGTGAAGGTCTTGAAGCGGCGCTTATCGTCAGCCTTATCGCCAGCTATCTCAAGCGCACCCAGCGCGGTCACTGGCTTGGCGTGATGTGGGCAGGCGTATTTCTCGCCGCCGCGCTCTGCCTGGGCCTTGGCATTTTCATCAATGAAACCACTGGCGAGTTCCCGCAAAAAGAGCAGGAGCTGTTTGAAGGGCTGGTGGCGGCCGTGGCCGTTGTGATCCTCACCTGGATGGTGTTCTGGATGCGTAAAGTATCCCGCAATGTGAAAGGCGAACTGGAACAGGCCGTGGATCGCGCGCTGAAACGCCCTGGCGGACACGGCTGGGCGCTGGTGATGATGGTGTTTTTTGCGGTCGCGCGCGAGGGCCTCGAATCGGTCTTTTTCCTGCTGGCCGCGTTTGGCCAGGATGTGGGCGTCTGGCCGCCGCTCGGCGCGATGCTTGGGCTTGCGACCGCCGTGGTGCTTGGTTTCCTGCTCTACTGGGGCGGCATTCGTCTTAACCTCGGCGCGTTTTTCCGCTGGACCAGCCTCTTTATTTTGCTCGTCGCCGCAGGGCTCGCGGCGGGCGCCATTCGCGCGTTTCATGAAGCCGGTCTGTGGAATCACTTCCAGGCGGTGGCGTTTGATTTCAGCAATGTGCTCTCCACGCACTCGCTCACCGGCACGCTGCTGGAAGGCATTTTCGGCTACCAGGAAGCGCCGACCGTCAGCGAAGTGGCGGTATGGTTTATCTATCTGATCCCGGCGCTGGCGTGCTATGCGCTGCCAGCTCGCGCCGATACGCGCGTCTCCGGGAACGCCTGATTTTTTGCCGCGCCCGTGCGCGGCTTAGTTACAACATACTTTTAGAGGGATGGTCATGACGAAACAACTTCGCCGTAGCGCGCTTTCCGTGACGCTGCTGGCGCTTATCAGTTCCGCGTTTGCCGCACAGGCCGCGGATATTCCGCAGGTGAAAGTTACCGTAAACGACAAACAGTGCGAGCCGATGACGCTCACGGTAAATGCCGGTAAAACCCAGTTCATCATCCTGAACCACAGCCAGAAGGCGCTGGAGTGGGAAATCCTTAAAGGCGTGATGGTCGTTGAAGAGCGCGAAAACATCGCGCCGGGCTTTAGCCAGAAAATGACCGCTAACCTTGAGCCAGGCGAATATGAGATGACCTGCGGCCTGCTGAGCAACCCGAAAGGCAAGCTTATCGTCAAGGCCGTTGGCGGTGAAAAAGCCGCGGCGAAGAGCGAGCTGATGTCGCTGGAAGGCGCCGTGACTGAGTATAAAACCTGGGTGAGCGCAGAAACCGCCGCGCTGGTCTCCGGCACCAAAGCCTTTACCGATGCCGTAAAAGCGGGCGATATCGCCAAAGCGAAATCTCTCTATGCGCCGACGCGCCAGCATTATGAGCGTATTGAGCCTATCGCCGAGCTGTTCTCCGATCTCGACGGCAGCATCGACGCCCGTGAAGACGATTACGAACAGAAAGCGGCCGACCCGAAATTCACCGGCTTCCACCGCCTGGAAAAAGCGCTGTTTGGCGATAACAGCGTCAAAGGCATGGATCAGTATGCCGACAAGCTCAACAGCGACGTGCTGGAGCTGCAAAAACGCATCAGCGAACTCGCGTTCCCGCCGGGTAAAGTCGTGGGCGGCGCGGCGGGCCTTATCGAAGAAGTCGCGGCCAGCAAAATCAGCGGCGAAGAAGATCGCTACAGCCACACCGACCTGTGGGATTTCCAGGCCAACATCGATGGCGCGCAGAAAATCGTCAACCTGCTGCGTCCGCAGCTGCAAAAAGAGAACGCGCCGCTGCTCGCGAAAGTGGACGCGAACTTCAAAAAAGTGGATGCGATCCTTGCGAAGTACCGCACCAAAGACGGTTTTGAGACCTACGACAAGCTGACCGACGCTGACCGCAACGCGCTGAAAGGGCCGATCACGTCGCTTGCTGAAGATCTCTCATTACTGCGCGGCGTGCTCGGACTGGACTAAGCGTGATGCAAGAATATGATAATCACGGCGTGCCGCAACCGGCGCGCCGCCGTCTGCTGAAAGGACTTGGCGCGCTGACCGGCGCGCTCGCGGTCACCGGCGGTTGTCCGGTGGCGCATGGCGCGCAAGCTGAAAGCGCGCCCGGCACGCTCTCGCCGGATGCGCGTCAGGAGACGCAGCCGTTTTACGGCGAGCATCAGGCGGGCGTGCTGACGCCGCAACAGGCGTCAATGATGCTGGTGGCTTTCGATGTGCTGGCGGGCGATAAGGCGGATCTCGAACGTCTGTTCCGTCTGCTGACTGACCGCATCGCGTTTTTAACCGCAGGCGGCCCGGCGCCGCAAACGGCGAACCCGCGTCTGCCGCCGATGGATTCCGGCATTCTGGGGCCGGTGATTGCGCCGGATAACCTGACGATCACCGTGTCGCTGGGGCGTTCTCTTTTTGACGATCGCTATGGTCTTGCGTCGCAGATGCCGAAAAAGCTGCAAAAGATGGCGCGGTTTCCGAACGATTCGCTGGATGCGGCGCTGTGTCACGGCGATCTGCTGCTGCAAATCTGCGCCAATACCCAGGATACCGTTATCCATGCGCTGCGCGACGTGATAAAGCACACACCGGATCTGCTGAGCGTGCGCTGGAAGCGTGAAGGGTTTATCTCCGATCACGCGGCGCGCAGCCGCGGCAAAGAGACGCCGGTTAACCTGCTCGGCTTTAAAGACGGCACCGCGAACCCGGATACCCGCAACGCGCCGTTAATGGACAATGTGGTGTGGGTGACGCCGGAGCAGGGAGAGCCCGCGTGGGCGGTGGGCGGCAGCTATCAGGCCGTGCGCATTATTCAGTTTCATGTGGAGTTCTGGGACCGCACGCCGCTCAAAGAGCAGCAGACGATTTTCGGGCGCGACAAGCAGACCGGCGCGCCGCTTGGCATGCAGCATGAGCACGACGTGCCGGACTACAGCAAGGATCCCGAAGGCAACGTGATTGCGCTTGACAGCCACATCCGGCTGGCGAACCCGCGCACGCCTGAAACGCAGTCCAGCCTGATGGTGCGCCGCGGCTACAGTTACTCGCTCGGCGTGACCAATTCCGGCCAGCTCGATATGGGCCTGCTGTTTGTCTGCTACCAGCACGATCTCGAAAAAGGATTCCTGACGGTGCAAAAGCGACTTAACGGCGAAGCGCTGGAGGAGTATGTGAAGCCCATCGGCGGCGGCTATTTCTTTGTGCTGCCGGGCGTGGCGGATAAATCCCGCTTCCTGGCCGACGGCCTGCTGAAAGCCTGATAAAACCCCGCCGCGACGGCGGGGTTTTTTTATGTTTCATTTACTAACAATTTTCGCACTGCCGTGGCGGCGCGTTTCCGTGCGGCTATTCTGTTGATACATTTCTGTAATATTTCTCTGTCATAAAAGAGGCATCAGAAGACAGAAAACAAAAGTTATCTTTTAGTAAATATTATGTTGCAAATATGATAATTTTTGTTGTACTTAACGTGTTAGCGGTAGTTCCCCACTGTGACAGCAGTAGCACGACGGAGATCGCGAATGGTAGCGTCCAGAACTGGACTTAAAAGGAAAGCAACCCGCACCACCCGGCGCGGAGGACCCTCCTCCGGCAGCGTTATCTCCACCCCCTCAAACTTGTTCCAGGCTTCTCCCCCTGTTCCAGACGATGCGGTAAGCGGTGCGCGTAGCCGTACTACCGCGTCTTTTCGACCGGCAATTCATGGCTTAAAAGGAAGCCAAACCTCAAATGTTTGTGCGCATAATCGCGTCCACCAGCAGGACGCGGCTCATGTAAACCAACTTAACAAGGTGCCATCCATGGGAAGACAGAAAGCAGTGATCAAAGCTCGTCGTGAAGCCAGACGCGTTCTCAGACGAGATTCACGCAGCCACCGGCAGCGTGAAGAGGAATCGGTCACCACGCTTGTGCAAATGAGTGGCGTTGAAGCAATCGGCATGGCGCGGGACAGCCGCGATAATGCGCCGATTGCCGCTCGTACCGACGCTCAGGCGCATTATCTTGAGGCTATTGAGAGCAAACAGCTGATATTCGCCACCGGCGAAGCCGGATGCGGCAAAACGTTTATCAGCGCGGCGAAAGCCGCTGAGGCCCTGATTCATAAGGATGTCGACAGGATAATTGTCACCCGCCCGGTCCTGCAGGCCGATGAAGATCTCGGCTTCCTGCCCGGCGATATCTCTGAGAAGTTCGCCCCGTATTTCCGCCCGGTGTATGACGTGCTGGTGCGCCGCCTCGGCGCTTCCTTCATGCAATATTGCCTGCGCCCGGAAATCGGCAAAGTTGAAATTGCGCCGTTCGCCTATATGCGTGGACGTACCTTTGAAAATGCCGTCGTGATTCTGGACGAGGCCCAGAACGTGACAGCCGCGCAGATGAAAATGTTTTTAACCCGCCTCGGGGAGAACGTGACCGTGATAGTCAACGGCGACATCACCCAGTGCGATTTGCCGGCAGGCGTACAGTCTGGCCTGAGCGATGCGCTGGCGCGTTTTGAGGAAGATG
Organism: Cronobacter turicensis z3032; assembly: GCA_000027065.2. Taxonomy (NCBI): domain Bacteria; kingdom Pseudomonadati; phylum Pseudomonadota; class Gammaproteobacteria; order Enterobacterales; family Enterobacteriaceae; genus Cronobacter; species Cronobacter turicensis. The sequence continues at coordinate 1,701,771 of FN543093.2, forward strand.
AGATGATTGGCATCGTGCGGTTCGGCAAAGCCGATTGCGTGCGTTCCGCGCTGTGCCAGCGGACGCTTAACGCTTACGATTAAGCCCGCCTTTCACATCAACGAAAAAGCCCAACGGATGTTGGGCTTTTTTTGTTTTTACCTTTTGCGTTTTCTTTGCGACTGGAAGGTGGGTGCGCTTGCGCTTACCCACCCTACGGAAGGTTCCTGGCACGCGGAAGGTGGGTGCGCTTGCGCTTACCCACCCTACGGCAGGTTCCTGGCACACGGTTGGTGGGTGCGCTGCGCTTACCCACCCTACGGAAGGTGTTGTAGGGCAGGTAAGCGGAGCGCACCTGCCGTTTTCCTGACGAGATATAAAACAAAAAAGCCCGTACTTGCGTACAGGCTCTTTCTTTGAATATGGCGGTGAGGGAGGGATTGATTCGGCCCGTTGGGCCTCACCCTGCGGGCAGTCAGCTCGCAGGGCTCGCAGACTGTCCCACTGGCTGCGCCAGTGGTCGAACCCTGGTCGAGGCTTTTCATCCCTCCCGGGTCGGCGAGATATAAAAGAAAAAAGCCCGTACTTGCGTACAGGCTCTTTCTTTGAATATGGCGGTGAGGGAGGGATTCGAACCCTCGATACGTTGCCGTATACACACTTTCCAGGCGTGCTCCTTCAGCCACTCGGACACCTCACCATATTGTCTTGCTGCCACGCGTAGCGGGGCAACGGGGCGCTACTATAGGGATCTGCATGAAAACGGTCAAGCAGATTTTTTTCTTTCCTTATCGTTCGGTTAAGGGTTAAACGAAATGGCGTTTTCGCCTGCAAAACCCGCCATCAGGGCCTGTTACGCCACCCGATAACCTCGCTGCCGCTTCGCTTATCCGGTTTTCTGTACCAGGCTTAAACCACAACAATGAGACAGAAAAAGTGGAGCACTATGAAAGAGCGAAATCGTACTATCGGCATCGCGCCTTATGGCGGATCGGCGGGCGGCTGGGGCGCACTCAAGGCTGTCGCCGATGCCATACGCGGCCAGATGTCGGTGAAGCAGGACGTGATTGCCCTGTTCAAAGTTAACCAGCCGCAGGGGTTTGACTGCCCCGGCTGCGCCTGGCCCGACCCGCAGCACGCCTCGTCGTTTGAGTTTTGTGAAAACGGCGCGAAAGCCGTCTCCTGGGAGGCTACCAGCAAGCGCACCACGCCGGAATTCTTCGCGGCGCATACCGTCAGCGAACTATGGGAGCGCAATGCGTTCGAACTGGAAGGCGAGGGGCGCCTGACGCACCCGATGAAATATGATCCCGCGAGCGATACGTATCAGCCCATTGAATGGGAAACGGCTTTTCAGGAGATTGGCGAGCTTCTGCGCAGCTACGACGATCCGGACAGCGTCGAGTTTTACACCTCGGGACGCGCCTCTAACGAAGCGGCGTTCCTGTGGCAGCTTTTCGCCCGCGAATACGGCACCAACAACTTCCCGGACTGTTCAAACATGTGCCACGAGCCCACCAGCGTCGGGCTGCCGGAGTCTATCGGCGTCGGCAAAGGCACGGTGGAGCTGGACGATTTCGACCACTGCGACCTGGTGCTGTGCATCGGCCACAATCCCGGCACCAACCACCCGCGTATGCTCGGCACGCTGCGTGAAGTTTCGAAGCGCGGCGCGACTATTGTCGCCATTAACCCGCTGCGCGAACGTGGTCTGGAGCGCTTTACCTCGCCGCAAAGCCCCATAGAGATGCTGTCATTAAGCTCTACGGAACTGGCGTCGACCTATTATAAGGTGCGGGTCGGCGGTGATGCCGCGATGCTGAAAGGCGTGATGAAAATATTGCTTTCGATGCATGACGAGGCGCTGGCGAACGGCGAGCCGGGCGTTATCGACGAGGCGTTTATTCGTGAGCATACCGAAGGGTTTGAGGCGCTGAAGGCGGATCTCGACGCGACCGACTGGGATCACATCCTGAAAGTTTCCGGTATGGAGCGCAAAGAGATTCAGAATATCGCGCGCCTGTATGCGAAGGCCGAACGGACGATTATCTGTTACGGCATGGGGATCACGCAGCACCAGTACGGCACGCAGAATGTACAACAGCTTGCCAACCTGCTGCTGCTGCGCGGCAATATCGGCAAAAAAGGCGCAGGCATTTGCCCGCTGCGTGGGCATTCCAACGTGCAGGGCGATCGTACGGTGGGCATCACGGAGATCCCCCCGCAGTCGCTGCTTGATGGTATTGAGCGTGTTTTTGGCTTTAAACCGCCGCAGAAGCATGGTCATGGCGCCGTCGCCGCGATTCAGGCAATGCGCGACGGCAAGGCCAAAGCGCTGCTGTGCCTGGGCGGTAATCTGGCCGAAGCGATTTCCGATCCCCAGGTCACGTTCCCGGCGATGCGCAATCTCGATTTAGTCGTGCATATGGCGACCAAGCTTAACCGTTCGCACCTGTTGCTCGGCAAGCACAACTATATTCTGCCGGTGCTGGGCCGCACGGAAACGGACGTGCAGGCGTCGGGCGAACAGAGCATTACCGTTGAGGATTCAATGTCGATGGTGCATGCCTCGCGCGGCATGCTGCAACCGGCGTCGCCGCATCTGCGTTCTGAGCCCGCTATCGTGGCGGGGCTTGCCAAAGCGACGCTGCCGGATACGGTGGTGAACTGGGACAAAATGATCGGCGACTACAGCTTTATCCGCGACGCCATCGAGGCAGTGTTCCCGGCGTTTGAGAATTTTAATGAGCGGGTGAAGCAGCCAGGCGGTTTTCGTCTGCGCAATGCGGCCTCGGAGCGCGTCTGGAATACGCCATCCGGCAAGGCGCAGTTTAAGGTGATGCAGGGGATTAATGAGGATCCGCGGTCGCTGAAGTGTCACGATCTGGTGCTGACGACGCTTCGCAGCCACGATCAGTACAATACGACGCTGTATGGGCTGAATGACCGTTACCGCGGCGTGACCGGGCGGCGGGACGTGTTGTTTATCAACCCCGATGAGGCAGAAAAACGCGAGCTGCGCGTGGGGGATCAGGTCAACGTGACCGCGCTCGATCCGGACGGCAAGCCGACCTCGCGACGGCTCAATAACCTGACCGTGGTGGTTATCGATATGGCGCCCGGCTCGGTAGGCGCCTATTACCCGGAGGCGAACGTGCTGGTGCCGCTGGACAGCCACGATACGCAGAGCGGTATCCCGGCTTATAAAAGTATCCCGATCGCGATGGAGCGCGTCGCCGAGCCGGTGACGACGACGGGCGCACGGCGGTAACCGGATGTAATGGTGGGTGCGCTGCGCTTACCCACCCTACGGAAGGTTTTATAGGGCAGGTAAGCGGAGCGCACCTGCCGTTTTTCGGCGAAGGGCAGGTGCGTTGGCGCTTACCCACCCTACGGAAGGTTTTGTAGGGCAGGTAAGCGCAGCGCACCTGCCGTTTTCCTGGCGCGATATAAAAGCAAAAGAGCCCGTACTTGCGTACAGGCTCTTTCTTTGAATATGGCGGTGAGGGAGGGATTGATTCGGCCCGTTGGGCCTCACCCTGCGGGCAGTCAGCTCGCAGGGCTCGCAGACTGTCCCACTGGCTGCGCCAGTGGTCGAACCCTGGTCGAGGCTTCTCATCCCTCCCGGGTCGGCGAGATATAAAAGCAAAAGAGCCCGTACTTGCGTACAGGCTCTTTCTTTGAATATGGCGGTGAGGGAGGGATTGATTCGGCCCGTTGGGCCTCAACCCTGCGGGCAGTCAGCTTCGCAGGGCTCGCAGACTGCCCCACTGGCTGCGCCAGTGGTCGAACCCTGGTCGAGGCTTCTCATCCCTCCCGGGTCGGCGAGATATAAAAGCAAAAGAGCCCGTACTTGCGTACAGGCTCTTTCTTTGAATATGGCGGTGAGGGAGGGATTCGAACCCTCGATACGTTACCGTATACACACTTTCCAGGCGTGCTCCTTCAGCCACTCGGACACCTCACCATATTGTCTTCCCGACGTGTCGGGACGGGCGCTAATGTAGGGGAAAGGCCCATAGCCGTCAACGGAAATTTAGCGCTTTCTGACGCGTTTAAACAAACTTCATACAAAATGCGTTTAAAACAACCACTCATTTCCCGCATGGCAAGTCCGTAATATGAGCAAACAAATGCCGTTGATGAATCTGAGCCATCTACACGCGCTTCGTTATATGCGCCGCAATCAAACCGGAGAGAGTACTCATCCGCATGATAATGCAAACCCTATTAATTAAATCCACATAATTACAAAACATAAATATCAATGCCTTTATAAGTATGTATATATCTGTGCTGAAAATGCTCACTCTTAAGATATTATTGAGCCAACATATCTGTATATTGAATGAATGGATGTAACACGCATCAATTCGGTTTTGCTATCTAGCTGGAGGAATCAAATAAAAATTCATTTCAGGAATTGTCAGCTAGTTGGGCTCGGGATAATATGCGCTGGCTTTACACTGTGGCAGGAATTTATTTATTAAACATATGGTTTGGGATAAACAATGATGGAGAAGATATGAAAAGACGTCTCTGTTTGATGATGCTCGCTGGTGCCCTGGCGATAAATGCGGCTTCAGTACTGGCAGCAGACGGGAAAATTAATTTCACAGGTAAAATTACCGATCAGGCATGTGAAATTGATGATGACGATAAAGTGCTGGATGTTGATATGGGTGTCTATTCGGTTAAGCAATTCAACACGACCGTGGGCGTAAAGACGCCACCGATCCCGGTGAATATCAAACTGAAAAATTGCCCGGTAGTAGAAGAGGGCGAAAACCCGCACTTTAGCATCTATCTGACTGGCGATGCTGATACGGTGAATAAGGATTACCTGAAGGTGGCGGATGGGGGCGCGACCGGCGTGGCGATTGCGATTACAGATGATGAGGGAACGCTTATTCCTATGAATCAGTTCTCACAGCGTAAATTCGAAATCACCGATGCGACGATGGATCTTAATCTCATTGCTTATTATGTCTCCACGAGCACCACGGTTGCCGCAGGCGCAGCCAACGGAACGACAGATATAACCTTTGATTATCGTTAATTACTGATTCGTTTAACGTATCAATAAGCCGTTAACGCGAGTTGACGGTTTATTGTTCCTCTTTCGACATGGGTTGACTATGCGTGCGACGAGAAAATACATTCTCAGGGCGAATATTTTTTTACTCCTGATCTTATTGGTGAATAACGCGACCGCTGGCGGTATTGTGGTGGGGGGCACCCGTGTCATTTATGAAGGCAATAAAAAAGAAGCGGCGCTGAGCATTAAAAATAACAGCGCTGCCAGCCCGTTTTTATTGCAATCCTGGGTAGATAACGGCGACGGTAAAACACGCGGTCCTTTTATGGTCACGCCGCCACTGTTCCGTATTGAATCTGAAGAAGACCATGAATTACGTATCGCGAAAACCGGCAGCTTGCCGGAGGATCGCGAATCACTGTTTTATCTGAATATCCGCGCCATTCCACCGTCATCGCCGGAGGCGGTCAATACCCTTAAGCTGGTGGTCAAAACCCGCATCAAACTGTTTTACCGTCCGCAGGCGCTGGTGGTCGACGCGCAAACGGCCTACCAACAGCTCAAGTTTCATCTCGCCGAGGGCCATCTGCTGGCCGAAAACCCGACGCCATTCTACATGGTGTTTGACAGCCTGAAGGTTGGCGCGACCCGCATTCAGAGCGCCGACATGCTGGCGCCGTTCGCCAGCCAGCGCTTTGCGCTGCCAACAAAGGAAACCGGGCGGGTGGTGAGCTGGCGCGTCATTAACGACTATGGCGGTGTTACGAAACCTGAGACTCGCACTCTGTGAGCCGTACAGCAAGGAATGCGCCGTGAAGAATACTGCCAACCTTTTTAATGACGGCCCGGAAAGCGGCATTTGTCGTCTCACTATCGCCGTGCTGGCATACGCTCTCGTTGGCGGCGCTGGCGTCTGTGCGCAGGAGAAAGTCTGGTTTGACCCGATGCTAATGGAGCAGGGCGATCCCGGGGAGCGGGGCGCAGATTTATCGATTTTTAGTACGCAAAATCAGCTGCCAGCGGGCAACTACCCGCTGCGCATCCGGCTTAACGGCAGTGAAATGTTTACCCGAACGATTCCGCTGACAGTGAATGCGCAAGGGGAGACCCATCCGGTCATTACGCCCGCGCTGCTGGAGGAACTCAACGTAAAAACTGACGCCTATCCGGCGCTCGCGGCACTGGCTCCGCTTGCGCCCATTGAGGATATTGGCGCGCTGATCCCGGCGGCATCAATACGGCTTAATACCCATCGGATGGCGCTGGAGGTAAGCATCCCGCAGGCGGCGCTCCGCCGTACCGCTCGCGGCTATGTCGACCCGCAGTTCTGGGACGACGGCATTCCGGCGCTGTTTAGCAACTACACCTTTAACGGCGCGCACTCGCAAAGCGACGTGGGGAACGGCGATACCTCGCAATACCTTAACCTCCAGAACGGGCTGAATCTTGGCCCGTGGCGGGTGCGTAACTATTCCACATGGAGTAAAAGCGACGACGAGGCGCACTGGGATTCCATCTACACCTTTCTGCAACGGGATATTAAACCCTGGCGCTCGCAGCTGACGCTCGGCGAGAGCTATTCCCCGTCGATGATTTTTGACAGCGTGAAATTTAAAGGCGCGCAGCTCGCCACCGACGATAACATGCTGCCCGACAGCCTGCGCGGGTTCGCGCCGGTGATTCGCGGCATCGCGAATTCAAATGCGGAAGTCACGGTGCGCCAGAACGGCTACATCATTTTTCAGGACACCGTCGCGCCGGGCGCGTTTGAAATCAACGATCTTTACCCCACGTCGCATAGCGGCGATCTGGAGGTGACGATAAAAGAAGCGGACGGCAAAGAGCGGCGGTTCATCCAGCCGTTTTCCGCCGTGCCGATTATGCAGCGGCCAGGGCAGATAAAATATAGCCTGACGGCGGGCGAGTACGATCCGAACAGTTCGCAGGATGCCACGCCCGCGTTTGCGCAGGGAACGCTGATTTACGGTTTGAACAATCAGCTGACGCTGTATGGCGGCGCAATGGGTGCAGACACTTATCAGGCCGCGGCGCTGGGGGTTGGCGTCGGGCTGGATGAATGGGGCTCGGTCTCGCTTGATGTGACCCATGCGCGCAGTCACCTGCAAAATAACACCACGTCATCAGGCCAGTCCTATCGTTTTCAGTATTCCAAAAATATTGAACTGACGGATACCGCTATTACGCTTGCGGGTTATCGCTACTCCACCAGCGGCTATTTCGCTTTTGACGAGGCGAATCACGACGAGGCCTGGTACGACGATCGCTACAGCGGTTATTACCAGCAGCGCAGCCAGTTGCAGATCAGTATTAACCAGACGCTTAACGATATCGGGTCGTTTTATCTCAACGGCTATCAGCGTGATTTCTGGAACCGCACGGACAAAGAGCAGAATCTCTCGGTGGGCTTCGCGTTTTCAACGGCAGGCGTGACCTGGACGCTCTCTTCGGCGTGGAATAAAACAGACGCTCAAACCGACCGACAAATTGCGCTCGGCGTCAGCGTGCCGCTTAGCCGCTGGCTGGCTAGCAGCTGGGCGACCTTTAACGTCAGCCAGAATCAGGATGGCGATACGCGTTACCAGAGTGGTCTTAGCGGCACGCTAATGGATGACGGCAGGCTCAGCTATTCACTTCAGCAGAGCTATAACCAGGCGGGGCAGAGCGGCGATGACACCGCCGACAGCAGCGCCGATCTTAATTATAAATCACGCTTCGCTAACCTGAGCCTCGGCTATTACCACTCTGATGATTCGCAGCAGTGGAGTTATGGCGCGTCTGGCGCGCTGGTAATGCACCCGCATGGCGTCACGCTGTCACAGCCGCTCGGCGATGCCTTCGCGCTGGTGGATGCCAACGGGGCCAGCGATATCCGCTTTAAAAACCAGGCTGGCGTTTCGACGGACTGGCTGGGCTATGCCGTTATTCCCTGGCTCTCGCCTTATGAAAGAAACGAGCTGACGCTGGATACCACCACCATGCCCTCCGGCGTGGACGCGCAGAATACGCACCTGACGCTCATCCCTAATAAAGGCGCGCTGGTGTATGCGCGTTTTGATGCACGCGAAGGGCTCCGCCTGCTGTTGACCCTGCGGCAGACCAGTGGCGAGCCGGTGCCGTTTGGCGCGTTGGTGACGCTGGATGGCATTGACGGTTATGAAAGCATCGTCGATGAAGGCGGTGTGGCGTATCTGTCTGGCGTCAAAGAGAACGGCGTGGTGCAGGTGAAGTGGGGGAACCATGCCGGACAGCGCTGTCAGGCGTCCATCGTTCTACCCGAAGCGGGGCCAGACGAGGGCGATTTGCGCCCTCTGACCGCTATATGCCGATAATAAGAGAACAAAATATGTTTAGAGTCATGTTATGCGTGCTGCTGGTCTGCCTCGCCGTTATCACGTCTTTTTCACGGGCGGCAACGGGGTTCTGTAATACGACCGGCGGGCCGAAAATATTTAATGTCGATGCGAGTATGACGGTAACCAATCCTGATGTTAATCAGAGCGGTAAAACCTTTACTGAACGGTTTGGTTCCTCGGAAAGCTACAGCGCGCATTGCGACTGCGATGACAGCGATCTCAACAAAGATCCGCATCCTGGCGTGAATTATAAAAGTGAGTATCTGGCGCCATCAATCCAGTACGGGAGTGGGTATTTTATCCGGGTGAATGACAATATCGATCTGGAAGCCGCGATTAACATTGCCAACGTGGGCGATGTGACAGTGCCGTTTACCGATATCTGGAATAAAAAAAATAATGGCTGTTCGCTGAATAGCTTTACGACGGGGCAGAGCGGCTCGCTTATGTTTCGCATCAGTAAGCCTTTTATGGGGCAAATCGTCATTCCGCAAATGGCGGTGGCGGCTATCTATGGCACCGTCAGGCCGGGGCAGTATTCCAGCGAACCGATGGCGAAGATTTTTCTGCAGGGCACTATTACCGTACCGCAAAGCTGTGAAATCAACGCGGGCGAGGTTATCTCCGTTGATTTCGGTACCATTTTTGCCAGCAATTTCACGACCCGTGGCCATAAGCCTGACGGGTTCGTGGATAAAAAAACGGCTATTGCGTATGTTTGCAAAAATATCAGCGATGGGGTCGTCTTAACCATGACGTTTTCTGGTGCGCCAGCGAACGGTATGCCGGAGGCGCTCGCCACCAGTAATGCCGATGTCGGCGTGCTGCTGAAAAACGCCAGCGAGCAGGTGATCCCCATCAATACCGGCGAGGTGCCGATGCCGCTGGATACGTCAGCCGATATCTCCCGGCGTACCGGCGAGGTGAATATCCTGACGGCGCCGGTGAACCTCAGCGGCAAGGCGCCGCAAAACGGCGAGTTTTCCGGCTCGGCATCGATAACAGTGAATATTCGCTGACATTGCCTGCTTTTCCTGTCGCCGCCACCCCCAAAGGCGGCTGATTTTGTTATGGTTACTACCATTAACCTGTCAGGAGAAGCGCCGTGGAGATCCTCTTTTACCATCCCTCTTTTGATATCGCCGGGTGGGCCCCTTTACTGCAACGTCATCTGCCGCATGCGCGTCTTCGCGCCTGGCTGCCTGGCGATAACGCCGCCGCGGATTACGCGCTGGTCTGGCATCCGCCGTATGAAATGCTGCGCGGGCGCTTGAACCTGAAAGCGATTTTCGCGCTCGGCGCGGGTGTGGATTCGCTCTTAAGCCGCCTGAACGAGCATCCGGATCTGCTGCCGCCCGGCGTGCCGCTGTATCGCATGGAGGATACCGGCATGGCCGCGCAGATGCAGGAGTACGCCATAAGCCAGGTATTGCACTGGTTTCGTCGTTTCGATGATTACGCCGCGCTACAGCGTGAAGCGCGCTGGGAGCCGCTGGAAGAGTATCGTCATGCGGATTTCACTGTCGGCGTGCTGGGGGCGGGCGTGCTCGGCGGCCAGGTGGCGCAGAGCCTGAGTTGTCTGGGCTTTCCGGTGCGCTGCTGGAGCCGCAGCCGCAAAACGCTGGCAGGCATTGAAAGCTTCGCCGGCCCGGATGAATTACCTGCGTTTCTGCACGGCACGCGGGTACTGATCAACCTTCTGCCCAATACGCCGGAAACGGTGGGCATCATGAACGCCCGGTTGCTCGCAGCGCTTGCGGATAACGCTTATGTCCTGAACCTGGCGCGCGGCGTTCATCTGGTGGAAGAAGATCTGCTGGCCGCGCTGGAGTGCGGAAAAGTGAAGGGCGCGATGCTGGATGTTTTTCATCATGAGCCGCTGGCGCAAGAGAGTCCGCTATGGCGGCATCCGGGTGTGCGCATTACGCCGCACGTGGCGGCCGTTACCCGCCCGGAAGAGGCGGCCGCGTTTATCGCACAGAGTATTACGCGTATCGAGCGCGGCGACATGCCGCCGAATCAGGTGGACGTGGCGCGCGGCTACTAAGCGCGCCGCCCGGCGATTCGGCTAAAAATCGCCGGGGATACCTGTTATCCTTGCACAAAATCACAGAGGAGAGCGCCATGTATCCCGTTGACCTGCATATGCACACTGTCGCCAGCACCCATGCCTACAGCAACCTGCATGATTACATCGCCGCGGCGAAACAAAAAGGCGTCCGCCTTCTGGCTATCACCGATCACGGCCCGGACATGGCGGATGCGCCGCATCACTGGCATTTTATTAATATGCGCATCTGGCCGCGAGTGGTGGATGGCGTCGGTATTCTGCGTGGTATCGAAGCGAATATTAAAAACCGCGAGGGTGAAATCGACTGCACCGGCCCGATGCTCGATTCGCTCGATCTTATCGTCGCAGGCTTCCACGAGCCGGTATTCGCGCCGCAGGATAAAGACGCCAATACGGAAGCGATGATCGCGGCGATGGCGAGCGGCACGGTGCACATTATCAGCCACCCTGGCAACCCGAAATATCCCGTCGACATTCCGGCTATTGCCGCCGCCGCCGCGAAATATCAGGTTGCGCTTGAAATTAACAACTCCTCGTTTACCCATTCCCGCAAGGGCAGCGGACCGAACTGCAAAGCGATTGCCGCGGCCGTACGCGATGCAGGCGGCTGGGTAGCGCTGGGGTCTGATTCTCACACCGCCTTTACGCTCGGCGATTTCCATGAGTGCCGCAAGGTGCTGGATGACGTCGATTTCCCCGAAGATCGCATCCTGAACGTGACGCCGCGTCGCCTGCTTGATTTCCTTGAAACCCGCGGCATGACGCCGATAGCTGAATTCGCCGCCCTTTAATTTTGCCTGAAATGGAATCTGTTAATGAATGAGTTTTCAATAATTTGCCGCCTGCTGGGCTCCCTCTGGTACCGCGCGCCGCAGGACCCGGTGGTGGCGCCGATCTACAGCCTTATCCGTGAGGGTAAGCTCGCGCAAAACTGGCCGCTGGAGCAGGATGAACTGCTGGCGCGGCTGCAAAAAAGCGCGCAGCCGGATGAGGTTCAGGCAGATTACCAGGCGCTGTTCGGTGAGGACGACGCCCGCGTGACGCCCCTGCGCTCTGCGTGGGTAGAGGGAGGGAGCGATCAGGAGGTGCGCGCCTTTTTAACCACGCGCGGCATGCCGCTCGGCGAGGCGCCAGCGGATCATTTCGGCCTGCTGTTGCTGGCAGCCTCGTGGCTTGAAGATCAGTCTGCGGAAGATGAGGCGCAAGCGCAGGAGATTTTATTCGGCGAGTTCCTGATCCCCTGGTATGAAACGTTCCTCGGCAAAGTGGAAGCGCATGCCGCCACGCCGTTCTGGCGCACGCTGGCGCAGGTCACCCGCGAAGCCATTCAGGCGATGTGGGAAGAGCTGCAGGAAGAGGAAGAAGAGAACGACGCAGAGTAAATTAAATGTGATATTTGTCACATTTAAAATGTAACTCACTGTACGTTATTTCATATGACGTGCGGCAGATCGCATTTCCTGGACGGCGTTTTGTTAAGATACGCCGCCATGAACAGACACATTTCTCTCGCATTAACGACCGGCCTGCTCTCCGCCCTCTGGGCGTGGGCCGCCGTGTCGCTGGGCCTGCCTTCCTGGGCGGGCTTTCTCGGCTGTACCGCCTGGTTTGCCAGCCCAAAAGGCGGCGTCACCGGTTTTCTGACTATCCTGTTTACATTATGCAGCGGCGTGCTGTGGGCGCAGGTCATCATCGCTGGAAGCGCCGTAGCGCCGGAACTCGCCTGGCTAAGCTACGCCATGACCGGCGTGGTGGCGTTTCTGATGTGCATTCAGGCGCGCCAGACGTTGCTTGGATTCGTGCCGGGAACATTTATCGGCGCCTGCGCGACGTTCGCCGGGCAGGGCGACTGGAAGGGCGTGTTGCCTGCGCTGCTGCTGGGGCTACTGTTTGGTGTGGCGATGAAGTGCAGCGGGCAGTGGCTTGCCGGGCGTTGTGAGCCTGAGAAAACCACTGCTACGGAGTAATAAAAGAAAACCCGCGTAAGCGGGTTTTTTATCTGCCAGTCAGACGGCGGGTGCGGAGAGACCGCGATATTTCTTCAGCACCGGATTATTCACCGCGCCTGGGTCGTTAAGCTCCCACAAACCGCGCGTGATCCCATCGTTAATTAAATAGATAACGCCCGTTTCAATGGCCGACATCAGGCACTGCATAACGGGTTCGTTAGCGGTATACCCGACCTCGCCCTCCAGCAGCCGCTGATATTCAATAAAGCGAAAGACGCCCGCCTGCACCTCATAAGAGAGAATGGTTTTACTGGTATTTACCGAGGAGAGAATCTCGCCGGTACTGACATTCACGACGCGCAAATTGACGGCGACCTGATCGAGCTGATATTGCGTGTCCGCCCCGATACCGAAATATTTCGCGCCCGCGCCGCCTGATTTCACATTACTTTCATAACCGATAATCGAGCCTTCGATCATGACATTGGCAGACATTAACGACTGCAGTGGCATGCGGTTATTATCGCCCACGGTACCGTTTTCCTGCGAGGCGCGAATAATCTTTCGCTCATTGAGCAGATTCTGAAGACCCTGACGCTCCAGCGGAATAAACCAGCGGGAATCTTTTAATGCCGTCACCAGCATGGCGGTGGCGCTTTGGGGAACTGCGGTTGAGAAGTTACTGGCCGGGTAGGGTTTAAACTGCCCGGTTTCATCCTGAATATTATATACCGAGACGTAAAGCCTCCCTTTCGGCTCCGGCAGATGAATCAGATCCTGATAGCTCTGTCCGCGTGGCATCAGGGTAGGGCTTGCGGCCTCTTTCGGTGGCGCGGTCAGGCATCCGCTTAACAGTATTGTGGCGATTAGAACGATCAGGCGCTGCATTGTCATCATCCTTCTGTTATCACAGCGGTTAAAAATTGGTCGAGCCGGACTGCAGGCCAGAGACCTGGATCGTGGAGGTTTTGCCGGTTTTACGATCGGTCACGTTGAGATAAAGCTGACCGTCGCGATTAGAGATATCAACGATAAAATCGTTGGTGACCATACGACCCGGCTTACCTTTATTGATATTGGTTAACAGGCCACCCAGCAGCTGTGACTGAATCGCCTGTGTAAAATTATCAAGCGCGGAGGGTGTATCGATTTTATAATCGTCATAAGACGGGTCTTTATATGAGTTTTGCGCCTGCGCGCTGTTCAGCAGAAAAGGGCCATTATTCGGGTTTCCGCCGAAGCTGGGATTACGAAACTGGAAGGTCATATTTCCGGCCAGAGCAGGGTGTGACAGCAACAGTAACGTCATGACAGCAAATGTCCGCTGCATAGCAGCCTCCGTCGTTCAGTGAATTAAAATTCATCGCCGGTTAAATCACCGGTACTGAGTAATGCCTTATCTATCTGGCGCTGTTTCAGCGCCTCGTTGGCCTGGGCTATCGCAAGCTCGACCGCGTTATCCGCCCCTTTGCGGGAGGGGAATAAAAAGGTCTGGTAAATAACATCCTGATCGAGCGTGAGGGTTATCCAGCTCCCCCAGCGTGCGCTCGGCTTTTCATTCACCGAGAGCGTGCCGTCAAAAGGGGTATCCCATTTTTCGGCGAAATCGCGATAAAAATCGTGTCCGACCGAAGAGACCGTATGGTCAGTCACCAGGCCCGGAATCTCCGGTTCGACAGCACGTCCGCACAATGCAGCGCTCCAGAGCGTGGCAACCAGTCCACACAAGAGCCAGCGCTTCATGGGTCAGCCCCTCATGTGATGGTTTGCCCAGGTCACTGCCTGCGTACGGTTCTTTACCGCCAGTTTTTTAAACAGGTTATAGAGATGGGTTTTGACGGTGTTCTCACTGATAAACAGCGAGCGTGCGATTTCCATATTGGAGGCGCCGAAGCGCAATTTATTGAGGATCTCTTTTTCGCGATGCGTTAGCAGCACGGCGTCGCAGTTCAGAAAATGATAAAATCCGGAGCGGGTAATCAGGTAGCTCGCCAGACGCTGGTTGAAAAAGCACTCGCCCCGCAGGATGCACTGCATCCCTTCAATCACGCGCTTTTCGTCATCTGTCGCGTAAAATACGCCGCTAATATGCGGCCATTTTTCTATTTCCTGAAAAGGGTATTCATCCTGCACATTTAGCAGAATGACTTTTGCTGTCTGTGGACGTCGTCCGAGATTATCTTTCCAGTAGGCCATGCTTTTTTTATCGGCTTCGGCCATATCTAAAAGAATAAGCGTTCCTGTTGTTATCTCTTCCAGAGAGCGTTGGATATTATGGATTTTCCCCTCCAGACTGAGCGCGCTTTTAAAATTTTGCAATAAAGCACTGGCCTGCAGAGACGGTTTGGTGATCAACAATAATGACTGACCATGTAACGCATGGAATTCATTAATCATGATGAAACCCCGTTTTATTTACACACGGCTGAGGAAACAAAGACATCAGCCTTCCGTATCGGTAAGCATTGTTATGTGGTAGTCCAAAAAATAAATGTTACACACCGCCAGGGCTGGCGAGAGAAATAAAGCAAGAAAATTCTTATTAGTCCAATCTAACTACTGGGCTGTTTAAAGCAAGTGTTAAAAAAGTAACTAAATGTAACTATAAATTGTTAAATATTACTTATGCTTTAGGGGTAGTTAACTATGGATGTAGCAACACAAATGGTTTTATACAGGTTTAATGAGGGCGTGGGATTGATTATTTAACTGATTTATAATGTTTTTATTTGAAATTTTCTTTTCATCCCGCGCAGAGTTTACGGCGCCTGGACAGCGAGAGCGCTCTCTCACGGTCTGAATAAGAAACCAGGCGTAGATCTCAGTAATAAGAAAGCTGTGAGGGAGTGGTAATAATGAAGAAAATAAAAAAATAGCATGGCAATACTATTAATAATGCCAGAGCGTCTTAGCCAGATTGTGCATAAGTGAATCATGCCTGCATCGCAGTCCAGCTTTTAAAATACGAAAAACAGGTGAGGTATTTTATAAATAACGCGAGACATACTGCTTGTCGTGGCGTGATGAATGGCCGAGGTCTGATATTCATCTGCGCTTATGGCGTGAGGTTTAATCAGTTAAGCCTTAAGGGCCAGGAGTAATATGAATAAATTATTGCTGAGCTGTTGTTTTGTTTCTTTATTAGCGTCATCAGCGGCGTTTGCGGTTAACGCCGATATGGCTGGCGCTGAATATAACTTCGCCGTAAATGAATTAAGCCGCTCTTCGCTGAATCAGGCGGCAATCATAGGCCAGCAAGGGACGCGGAACAACGCGCTGGTACGCCAGGAAGGAGCGACATTACAGGCCACGATTGTCCAGAACGGTATCGCCAATCAGGCCGCTATCGATCAGCAAGGCGAAGCCAACGTGGCTGCTGTCATGCAAACAGGCGCCGCGAATCAGGCAACGATTAGTCAGGAAGGCTATGGGAATCTCGCCTCGGTGACGCAACAAGGAGTCGGGAACCGCGCGAGCATTATCCAGGCAGGGACGCAAAAAACCGCAGTTGTTGTGCAAAGGCAGTCAATGATGGCCGTTCGCATCATTCAGCGTTAACGCCATTTCGTGTTTTTAACATCTTTCCAATGGGGGTTGTCTCATGAAATTGATTAAAATCGCTGTTATCGCCGCACTGGTTGTTTCCGGTAGCGCAATGGCATTTCCTTTCCATCAGTCCGCTGAAAACTCCACGCTGAAAATCTATCAGCAAGGCGTTAATAACAATACGACCGCACTGCAGTCGGATGCTAAAAACTCAACCACTGAAATTAACCAGCTTGGCACTGCGAATGGCGCGGATGTCGGGCAGGGTTCTGACGACAGCAAAATTCTGCTTAATCAGAACGGTTTCGCCAACAACTCCACCATCGATCAATGGAATGGTCACGACTCCGGCGTGACGGTAAACCAGAACGGCGTACAGAACGGCGCGCTGGTCAACCAGACCGCGTCCGGTTCACAGGTCTATGTGACCCAGACCGGCTACGGCAACCACGCCAGCGCCTCTCAGTACTGATTATCCTGGGGCAGGGCCGCGGCCCTGCTTTATCAGGAGGGCATCCACTATGCTCGATTTACTCATGATCGCCGCGTTAAGCGGAGAGGTGGCGTTTAAAGCGCAGCCTCAGGATGCGGGCTGGCAAGTGACGCCTGTCGTGACCGTGGCCCATGCTTGTCTGTGTCGTATTGAGATGGAGCTGCGCCGGCAGGGCAGCTCCGGTAGTGTCGTCACTCAACAGCGAAAAGTGTTGACTCTCTCCCCGAACGCACCGCTCGCGCTGTCTACGTTCTTCTTAAGCGTCGCGGCTGACGATACCGTCACGCTGCGTGTCACCGTCAGCGACAGCGGCACGGCGAGTTTTACCGGGCAGTGGTCGCCCCCCGTGCGCACCTGAAGACCGTCCCCTGATTTAAGACCATTTTTTTTGCGCTGACCAGGCGATGAATTTCTTTGGTATCGGCTTTAATTATGTCAATTTGTAATTTATATGTTAATTGCAAGTTAAAATAATAACGCCTCTGCAGGAGTCATCGCTATGTATAAGCCGCTTTTCGTTACGCTCATTACCGCAGCATTCGTCGGTTTCTCTGGTCCTGGCTTCGCGCAGCCGGGCGGAACGATTGCCTTTCATGGCGCGATTGTCGAAGAGGGCTGCGCGGTTACACACCAGACGGCGCGCATAGAGGTGTCCTGCGCGCGCGGCAATCAGGTGCATCGTCAGACACTTACGCTGCGCGCGTCAGGCGTGCGTGAAATCCATTCCGAATGGGTGCACAGCCGCCTCGATTACCTTAACCCCGCGCATACGCTCGGTATTCTGACATTAACCTACCGCTAAGCTGGTTTTGGCAGTAATCTCCCGGTGTGCTGTTCTACACTTTAGAGAACAGAAAATTGTCAGGAGAGAGGTATGTCCGGACGTATTAATGTGGTGCAGGGTGATATCACCCGTATCGATACCGACGTCATCGTCAACGCCGCCAACCCTTCGCTGATGGGCGGCGGTGGGGTCGATGGCGCTATCCATCGTGCCGCCGGCCCTTCGTTGCTGGCCGCGTGTAAAGTGGTGCGCCAGCAGCAGGGCGAATGTCAGCCAGGCCATGCGGTGATCACCGAAGCAGGCGATCTCGCAGCGAAAGCCGTCATCCATACCGTGGGGCCCATCTGGCGCGGCGGGCACGATAACGAACCGCAGCTGCTGGCGGATGCGTATCGCAACAGCCTGGAGCTGGTGACGGCCAATGGCTATAACAGCGTGGCGTTCCCGGCCATCAGCACCGGCATCTACGGTTATCCAAAAGCGGCGGCGGCGCAAATCGCCTTCGAGACCGTTTCAGACTATCTCACCAGGCGCCCGCAACCGAAGCAGGTATACTTTGTCTGCTATGACGAAGAAAACTTCCTGCTTTACCAGCGGTTACTGGGACAATACGACGAATAGCCGGGCGCATAACACCCGGCTCGGACGCGCTATTGCGCCGACCACGGCCCAGCATCCTCACCACAGCGGTTTACATCCGCTCGATGACAGTCTCGACGCCTTCGCCGCCCGCTATCTTCTGGCGGAGATGGCGGAGCAGACTATCGACGTTCAGTACTATATCTGGGAAGACGATATGTCCGGGCGGCTGCTGTTCGGCGCGCTGCTGGCGGCGGCGCGACGCGGCGTGCGGGTGCGTATTCTGCTGGATGATAACAATACGGTGGGCATGGACAGCACGCTGCGGCTGCTGAACGCCCATCCGAATATCGAAATTCGCCTCTTTAATCCTTTCTCTTTCCGTACTTTGCGCGCGCTGGGCTATCTCACCGATTTCGCCAGGCTCAACCGCCGGATGCATAACAAAAGTTTCACGGTGGATGGAGAAGTGACGATTATTGGCGGGCGTAACGTCGGCGATGCCTATTTCGGCGCGGGCGAACAGCCGCTGTTCTCCGATCTCGACGTGCTGGCAATTGGCCCGGTGGTGGCGGATGTCACGCAGGATTTCGAGCGCTACTGGCGCAGCCGGTCAGTCTCGACGCTGGATAATGTGCTGGATGTTGAGGCGGAAGAAATCGACGCCCGCGTCCAGTTGCCGCCGCACTGGAAGGACGATCCTGTGGCGCAGCGTTACCTGGAGCGCCTGGAGAGCACGCCGTTTGCGAGCTATATCGAAACCCGCACGCTACCGCTGGTGTGGGCCAAAACCCGCCTGTTAAGCGACGATCCGCGCAAAGGGCAGGGGAGAGCGCGCAAAAATACGCTCCTGCCGCAGCGCATGATGACGCACATCGGCGAGCCTAAAACGCAGTTCGACATTATCTCCTCCTATTTTGTCCCGACCCGCGGCGGCGTGGCGATGCTGCTGGCGCTGCGCCGTAAAGGCGTGAAAATTGCGATCCTGACCAATTCGCTGGCGGCGAATGACGTCGCGGTCGTTCACGCCGGTTACGCGCGCTGGCGTAAAAAATTGCTGCGTCACGGCGTGGAACTGTACGAGCTGAAACCGACGCGTGATGCCGGGCGCGTGCCGCACGACCGCGGCCTGACCGGGAACTCTGGCTCCAGCCTGCATGCCAAAACGTTCAGCGTGGATAACAATCAGGTGTTTATCGGCTCGTTTAATTTCGATCCGCGCTCGGCGATGCTCAATACCGAAATGGGTTTTGTCATTGAAAGCGAAACGCTGGCGGGCGCGATTCATAAGCGTTTTACGCGCACGCGGCGCGAGGCAGCCTGGGCGCTACGGCTCGACCGCTGGGGGCGCATCAACTGGATAGAAGAGAAAGACGGTCAGGAGATTATCTGGAAAAAGGAGCCGAAAACGCGGTTCTGGCAGCGCCTGCTGGTGCGCCTGGTGTACCGTCTGCCGGTTGAGTGGATGCTCTGAACACACGCGCCTTGCGGCGCGTGTCATGATCACCCCGTCGCGGTTCCCGGCGACGGGGTTTTATTTTGCGGTTTGCCTGAGAAGAGAAACCGCAGCAGCGGAATGCGCAGATGCGCTTCATACAACACCACCGCAATTCCAATCACAAACACCAGTCCGGCGATAAAGCCCAGCGCGTTTGAATGAATGTGCGGCGTAATATACGCGCCGAAGAACAGCGTCAGCGGGTGGTGCACCAGATAGATAAACAGCGAGGCGTTAACGAAATAGGTGACGCGCGCCGATTTGAAATTCAGCAGGCGATGGCCCAGCGAGAACACCACATTCACCATCCACAGCCCCATCAGCATGCTGATGACGTTGTCGGTTTCATACATCCAGGCGTCGCCGCTGCCATAACGCTGGTTCAGCAGATAGGCGACAAAAGCCGCCGCCGCGCCCAGCGCGCAGCCTGGCGAGAAGGTGGTAAAGCGGTTTTTCAGCGAGGCGTGTTTAAACGCCAGCGCGCCGAGAATAAAGAACGGCGAATAAAAGAGGGTTTGCATCACCACAAAATTAAACAGCCCGTCGCTTAATATCGGCGCGTAAACGATAAAAATAAGACGGCGGAGTGCGGCAAACGCGACCCCGAAAAGTAAAAACAGCGCTGAGAGTTTTCCTAATGTCAGGCGTTCCGCCAGCGCCGCGCTTTTCCCTTCCGGGGCGTTTTTCACCCACTGAAATATCAGCAGACCGAGCGTCGTGAAAACCACCAGCACTAATAAAAACCATAAATGCGAGGTGAGTTCCCATACCAGCGTGTTGAATTTTTCATAGCCGGAAAGCGTCTGCCACGTTTCCGTGCGGCCTTTAACATATTGCAGCATCAAAAATTGCGGCAGCGTCAGCAGCGGAATGGCGGTCAGCATCGGAATGCCGACGCGCTCCACGCGCACCTTCCACCAGCGTTTGCGCGGGTAGCGCAGGAATAGCATGTAGGAGAAATACCCTGAAATAACAAAGAAAACTTGCATGCGGAAAGCGTGGATAAAATCGTTGAACAGCGTCAGGCCCACCGACGGGGTCAGGCTGTTGACGTGCCACTGATGCGTGGAATAAATCAGCGAAATATGAAACGGGATGCCAAGCAGCATCAACCATGCGCGTATGGAATCGAGAAAAAATTCTCTCTGTGTCGATGTCGTCATATCACTCCATAAAATCTCGGACTATTCGCCTTATCCCTCAGGCTGATTCTGTTTTAGATTCGGCCCCCACCCTACAGGAAGGCCGACACGCAGTCTCCAGGACAAATTCGCAAAGCGAAAATGGCGCGCATTCATTTGTTTAATCACTGAGCCGACGTGCTGAACAAAGCGGGGATTGTGTTGTCGGAAACCGCAAGTTTCCATTAAAATGGATCGGATTGATTTAAGCACACAAAGGGGGAAGTGCTTAGTTATATGAAACATAAAACACAGATGATGAAAATGGGTTGGCTGGGTGCAGCAGTAATGTTGTCACTTTATACCACTTCGGGTTGGGCCTTCACTATCGATGACGTCGCAAAACAGGCGAAATCCTTAGCGGGCAAGAGCTATGAAGCGCCGAAAAGCAACCTGCCCTCCGTTTTCCGCGACATGAAATACGCGGACTACCAACAGATCCAGTTCAATCACGACAAAGCCTACTGGAGCAAAATCAAAACCCCGTTCAAGCTTGAATTCTACCATCAGGGTATGTACTTCGACACGCCGGTTGCCCTTAACGAGGTGACGGCCAATACCGTTCGCAAAATTAAGTACAACCCGGATTATTTTAATTTCGGCAATGTGCAGCACGACAAAGACACCGTCAAAGACCTGGGCTTCGCCGGTTTCAAAGTGCTCTACCCGATCAACAATAAAGATAAAAACGACGAAATCGTCAGCATGCTGGGCGCGAGCTACTTCCGCGTGATTGGCCAGGGCCAGGTTTATGGACTTTCCGCGCGCGGCCTGGCTATCGACACTGCGTTACCGTCCGGCGAAGAGTTCCCGCGCTTTCGCGAGTTCTGGATTGAGCGTCCGAAACCGACCGACAAACGCCTGACAATTTTCGCGCTGCTGGATTCTCCACGCGCAACCGGCGCCTATCGCTTCATCATCACCCCCGGTCGCGATACGGTTGTGGATGTGCAGTCGAAAGTTTACCTGCGCGATAAAGTGGGCAAACTGGGCGTCGCGCCGCTGACCAGTATGTTCCTCTTCGGGCCGAACCAGCCGTCGCCGGCCACCAACTACCGTCCGGAACTGCACGACTCCAACGGGCTCTCCCTGCACGCCGGTAATGGCGAGTGGATCTGGCGCCCGCTGAATAACCCGAAACACCTCGCCGTCAGCGCGTTCACCACCGAAAACCCGCAGGGCTTTGGTCTTCTGCAGCGCGGCCGCCAGTTCTCCCGCTTTGAAGATATCGACGACCGCTACGATCTGCGTCCGAGCGCGTGGGTTACCCCGCAAGGGCAGTGGGGCAAAGGTAAAATCGAGCTGGTGGAAATTCCGACCAACGACGAAACCAACGATAACATCGTGGCTTACTGGACGCCGGATCAGCTGCCGGAGCCGGGCAAGGAGATGAATTTTAAATACACCATCACCTTTAGCCGCGACGAAGACAAACTGCACGCCCCGGAAAACGCGTGGGTACTGCAGACGCGCCGCTCTACCGGCGACGTGAAACAGTCCAACCTGATCCGTCAGCCGGACGGCACCATCGCGTTTGTGGTGGATTACACCGGCGCCGAGATGCAAAAGCTGCCGGATAACACGCCGGTGACCGCGCAGGCGAGCATTGGCGATAACGGCGAGATCGTGGAAAACAGCGTGCGCTACAACCCAGTGACTAAAGGCTGGCGTATGACGCTGCGCGTGAAAATCAAAGACGCCAAGAAAACCACTGAAATGCGCGCTGCCTTGATGAATGGCGATCAGCCGCTGAGTGAAACCTGGAGCTATCAGCTACCTGCCAATGAATAAGTCTACTGAGTATATCGACCTGCTGCCGCTTTCCGATGCTGAGAAAGCGGCGCTGCCGACATCGGACATGCAGGCCCTTCATCAGGCGCTGGACGCTGAAGGACGCGTCTGGGCTCGCGAGGATGACTCCCCGCTGGGCTCGGTGAAAACGCGTCTGGAACAGCGCTGGCCAGACTCGCTCAAGGGCGATCAGCTGATCAAAGACGATGAAGGTCGCACCCAGATCCAGGCAATGCCAAAGGCAACGCGTTCCTCTATGTTCCCGGACCCGTGGCGCACCAACCCGATTGGGCGCTTCTGGGACCGTCTGCGCGGTCGCGAAGTGCTGCCGCGCTACATGGCGGGGCTGACAAAAGAAGAGCGCGCCGCGGAGCAGAAATGGCGTACGGTCGGCACCATCCGCCGTTACATCCTGCTGTTGCTGACGTTGTCTCAGACCGTCGTCGCCACCTGGTATATGAAAACCATTCTGCCGTATCAGGGTTGGGCGCTGATCAACCCGGCGGACATGATGGGCCAGGACTGGCTGGTGTCGCTGATGCAACTGCTGCCGTATGTGCTGCAAAGCGGCATCCTTATCCTGTTCGCCATCCTGTTCTGTTGGGTGAGCGCCGGTTTCTGGACGGCGCTGATGGGCTTCTTGCAACTGCTTATCGGCAAAGATAAGTACAGTATCTCCGCCTCGACGGTGGGGGATGAGCCGATAAACCCTGAGCATCGCACCGCGCTTATCATGCCTATCTGTAACGAAGACGTGGATCGCGTCTTCGCGGGCCTGCGCGCGACCTGGGAGTCGGTGAAAGCCACCGGCCAGCAGGCGCACTTTGACGTCTATATCCTGAGCGACAGCTACAATCCGGATATCTGCGTCGCTGAGCAGAAAGCCTGGATGGAGCTGATTGCCGAAGTGCAGGGCGAGGGGCAGATTTTCTATCGCCGTCGTCGCCGCCGCGTGAAGCGTAAAAGCGGCAATATCGACGATTTCTGCCGCCGCTGGGGCAACCAGTACAGCTACATGGTGGTGCTGGACGCCGACTCCGTGATGACGGGCGACTGTCTGACCGGTCTGGTGCGTCTGATGGAAGCGAACCCGAACGCCGGGATCATCCAGTCGTCGCCGAAAGCCTCCGGCATGGACACGCTCTATGCGCGCTGTCAGCAATTCGCGACACGCGTCTATGGGCCGCTGTTTACCGCAGGCCTGCACTTCTGGCAATTGGGCGAATCGCACTACTGGGGCCACAACGCGATTATCCGCGTGAAGCCGTTTATCGAGCATTGTGCGCTGGCGCCGCTGCCGGGCGAAGGTTCCTTCGCAGGCTCTATCCTCTCCCACGACTTCGTGGAAGCGGCGCTGATGCGTCGTGCGGGCTGGGGCGTGTGGATTGCCTACGATCTGCCTGGCTCGTATGAAGAGCTGCCGCCGAACCTGCTGGATGAACTCAAGCGCGACCGCCGCTGGTGTCACGGCAACCTGATGAACTTCCGTCTGTTCCTGGTTAAAGGGATGCACCCGGTTCACCGCGCGGTGTTCCTGACCGGCGTCATGTCTTACCTGTCAGCGCCGCTCTGGTTCTTGTTCCTGGCGCTCTCGACGGCGTTGCAGGTGGTACACGCGCTCACCGAGCCGCAATACTTCCTGCAACCGCGCCAGCTGTTCCCGGTGTGGCCGCAGTGGCGTCCTGAGCTTGCGATAGCGCTGTTCGCCTCCACCATGGTGCTGCTGTTCCTGCCGAAGCTGCTGAGCATCATTCTCATCTGGTGTAAAGGCCCGAAAGAGTACGGCGGCTTTTTCCGCGTCACGCTCTCTTTGCTGCTGGAAGTGCTGTTCTCGGTACTGCTGGCGCCGGTGCGTATGCTGTTCCACACGGTGTTCGTGGTGAGCGCGTTCCTCGGCTGGGAAGTGGTCTGGAACTCGCCGCAGCGTGACGACGACTCCACCCCGTGGAGCGAAGCGTTCCTGCGTCACGGCTCGCAGCTGCTGCTGGGCCTGGTGTGGGCGGTCGGTATGGCGTGGCTTGATCTGCGTTTCCTGTTCTGGCTGGCGCCTATCGTGTTCTCGCTGATCCTGTCGCCGTTCGTATCGGTGATTTCGAGCCGCGCGACCGTTGGCCTGCGCACTAAACGCTGGAAGCTGTTCCTGATCCCGGAAGAGTATTCGCCGCCGCAGGTGCTGGTGGATACCGACCGTTATCTGGTGCTCAACCGCAGCCGTTCGCTGGAAGATGGCTTCATGCACGCGGTGTTCCATCCGTCGTTTAACGCGCTGGCGACCGCCATGGCGACCGCGCGTCATCGCGCAAGCCATGTGCTGGAGATCGCCCGCGATCGTCACGTCGAGCAGGCGCTGAACGATACGCCGGAGAAACTCAACCGCGACCGCCGTCTGGTGCTGCTGAGCGACCCGGTCACGATGGCGCGTATGCACTACCGCGTCTGGGCGAACCCGCAGAGATACTCCTCCTGGGTAAGTCACTACGAGACGCTGAAGCTTAACCCACAGGCGTTAAGCACGCGCTAAGCGTGATGAAATGAAAATGCCGGCCACGAAGGCCGGCATTTTTTTGCCCGTCTGACGGGCTGTTATACTGGATGTATTACGTTAAACGCGAGGTCGCACTTGAGAATTATCGCCGTTCTGCTTGCCGTCTGGATGCTCTGCGGATGTGGCAGCATCATCAGTCGCGCCGTGCCGGGGCAGGGGCATGGCAACCAGTACTACCCCGGCGTGCAGTGGGACGTGCGGGACAGGCCGTGGCGTTTCATCCTGATGCTCGACCTGCCGTTTTCGCTTATCTTCGATACCTTGCTTCTGCCGGTCGATATGCATCACGGCCCGTATGAGTAACGCTTAGCGGGTGGTATCCCACTCATCCGCCGCGGTGCGCCCTTCTTCGGTATCCAGCGGCGGCTCCAGCTGGAACTCGCCCTCATCCCACTCATGCAGGGTATTTTCTTCCTGCCACTCCTGGCGCAGTTCAATTTCATCGAAATCGCCGTCAAACACGCTCTGCGCGGCGTCACCAGTCAACACGGTCAGGCAGTCGCCTTCGTCGGTTTCATCGGCGAAGAACTCCACCTGCCACATGATTTCCCCATCCTGCAGCACATACTTTTGCATATTGAACAGCCCGACAACCGCGTCCTCTTCTTCAATCCCCGGATTTGCGGCAAGGAACTCTTCGCGTGCTGCGTCAATGGCTTCTTCAAGCGTGGCGTACATAGTCATAGCTTACTCCCTGAACGGACATGGTTGTTTCAGGAAAGAATAGTCGAAGATTGCGGTTTGCAAGAATGAATGGAAAAAATTCGCCAGAGGCGGTGCCCGCACGCGATGCGCGGCGGGCAGTCAGGATTAATAACGTGACGGTACGCCTTCGGGGCGCGTTTTAAAGCGGCGGTGCAGCCACATATACTGATCCGGCGCCATCAGGATGCACTTCTCAATGATCTTATTCATCCAGGCGGCGGTCTCTTCGGCGCTGTCGATGGGCGGCGAGCATTCCGGCTCAAGCACAATCAGCTCGTAACCGCTGCCATCCGCTTTGCGGCGCGGTACGAACGGCACGATACTCGCTTTAGACATCTTCTCAAGCATCCATGTGCCGGAGGTCGTGGCGGCCTTATCGACGGCGAATAACGGCACAAACACGCTGTTGCGCGGGCCGTAGTCATGGTCCGGCGCATACCAGATGATCTCGCCGCCTTTCAGCGCCTTGATCATGCCTTTGAGATCCTTACGGTCGAGCATGGTTTTATTGGAGCGCAGGCGCCCCCAGGTTTGCAGCCAGTCGAGCAGCGGATTATCGTTCGGGCGATAAACCCCGATGCCTGGCGTATGCATCCCGAACATGCGCGCGCCCAGCTCCAGCGTCAGAAAATGCACGCCGATCAGCAAAATGCCTTTTTTTTGCGCCAGCAGCGTTTTGACCGGCTCAAGCCCGGATGCTTCCATCCAGCGCGCGATGCGCCAGTCAGGCCAGAACCAGGCCATGCCGGTCTCCATCAGCCCCATGCCGACAGATTCAAAGTTCTTTACCACCAGCGCCTCCCGCTCGGCTTCGCTCATCTCCGGGAAGCAAAGCTCAAGATTGCGATGCGCGATGCGCGCGCGGCGTCTCATCAGCCGCAGCGCGAGGCGGCCCATCCCGCGGCCCAGCCGCCAGATAACCGGGTAGGGCAGCAGCACAACGAGATACAGCAGGCCGATGCCAAGCCAGGTCAGCCAGTAGCGGGGGTGCAGCAGTGCGCGAGAAAATTGCGGTAAATGCGTCATGAAAATTCCATTAATTGCAGGCGAAGCCCTTTCACGGCCCGTATTGTGGCATTTTTTTGCGAACGACCAAAATTCTGTGCCTTTCGCGCCGCGCCGCCTGTCTGAAGATAAATCATCGAGAAGGAATGGAAAATGTAGCGCAAAATGTAAGGATGTAAATTAACGGTAATTGCTATATCATGCCGGCCGTCATTTATTCCCCCACCGATAGCAGGAACGTACACCATGCCAGTGTTACACAACCGCATATCGAATGAGGAACTGAGGGCGCGCATGCTGGCCGAAACCGAGCCGCGCACCACCATCTCATTCTATAAATATTTCACCATCGACGATCCGAAAGCCACGCGCGACGCGCTCTGGCAGACACTCACTGCGCTGAATGTCTTTGGCCGTATTTATCTTGCTCATGAAGGCATCAACGCGCAAATCAGCGTGCCGGAAAGTCATGTCGAGGCGTTTCGCGCCGCGCTGTACGCTTTTCATCCGGCGCTCAATGGCGTGCGTCTGAACATTGCGCTGGATGACGACGGGAAATCCTTCTGGGTGCTGCGCATGAAAGTGCGTGACCGCATTGTAGCGGACGGCATTGACGATCCGACCTTTGACGCCAGCGACGTAGGCGACTATCTCAAGGCGGCGGAAGTCAACGCCATGCTTGACGATCCCGACGCGGTATTTATCGATATGCGTAACCACTACGAATATGAAGTGGGCCATTTTGAGAACGCGCTGGAGATCCCGGCGGATACGTTTCGCGAACAGCTGCCGAAAGCCGTTGAGATGATGGAAGAGTACAGAGACAAAAAAATCGTCATGTACTGCACCGGCGGCATCCGCTGTGAAAAAGCGAGCGCATTCATGCGGCATAACGGTTTCCAGAAGGTCTGGCATATCGAGGGCGGCATCATTGAGTATGCGCGTAAAGCGCGCGAACAAGGGCTGCCGGTGCGCTTCGTCGGTAAAAACTTCGTGTTTGACGAGCGTATGGGCGAGCGCATCTCTGATGACGTGATCGCGCACTGTCACCAGTGCGGCGCGCCGTGCGACAGCCACACCAACTGTAAAAATGACGGTTGCCACCTGCTGTTTATTCAGTGCCCGGCCTGTGCGGAGAAGTTTTCCGGTTGTTGCAGCGAGGTGTGCAAGGAAGAGATGTCGCTGCCGGAAGAGGAGCAGCGTCGTCGCCGCGCGGGGCGTGAGAACGGTAATAAAATCTTTAATAAATCCCGTGGACGTCTTAATACCACGCCTGGCATTCCGGACCCGGAATAACCCGCAGGTGCAAAAAACCGGTCAACTGACCGGTTTTTTTTCGTGCCGAAGCGCGATTACTTCTGCTTCACGCCTTCAACCGAGATAATCAGATCCACGTCCTGAGACGCCGGGCCGAGATCGGTCGTGATGTTAAAGTCTTTCAGCTTGATTTTACCTTCCGCTTCAAAGCCCGCGCGCTCGCCGCCCCACGGATCTTTACCCTGGCCCAACAGTTTGGCCTCCAGCGTCACCGGTTTGGTGACCCCATTGAGGGTCAGGTCGCCGGTGATGTCCAGCTCATCGCCGTCTTTCTTCACGCTGGTGGAGGTGAAGGTAGCTTTCGGGAATTTCGCCACGTTCAGGAATTCCGCGCTGCGCAGATGTTTGTCGCGCTCGGCGTGGTTGGTGTCGACGCTGTTGGTGTTAATGGTGACGCTGACTTTGTCCGCCGCCGGATTTTTCTCATCAAACGTGAACGAGCCGTCGAAATCGCGGAACGTACCGTACAACCAGCTGTAACCCAGGTGCTGGATACGGAAGTTAACAAAGGCGTGCTGGCCTTCTTTATCGATTTTGTAATCGGCGGCAACGGCTGAGCCGGTAGTGAACAGCAGGGCACCCAGAGTGACCCCCAGCAGGCTTTTCTTCATATTTCGCTCCATGGTTAATGTGACGCTTTCCCGAGCATCCGCTTCAGGGTGACGTTTTTGTCGACAAAATGATGTTTCAGCGCGGCGGCGGCATGCGCGACCGAGAGCAGCACGACGATCCAGGCGAGCCACAGGTGAATATCGCCCGCGAGATCCGCCTGCTCGCCTGCGCCGCTGACAAGGGCCGGTACCTCAAACAGCCCGAAGACGGAAATCGGTTTGCCTTCGGCGGTTGAGATCAGATAGCCGCTGATAAGAATGGTGAACAGGATCAGATACAGCATGATATGCACCGCGACGGCGCTGTAATGCGTCAGCCGGGAATAGCTGGCCAGCGGCGGAGGCGGCGGCGAGATAAAACGCCAGACCACGCGCACCAGCAGGAAGACAAACAGAATGATGCCAATACTTTTGTGAATTTCCGGCGCCTGGTGATACCAGACATCGTAGTACCCAAGCGATACCATCCACAGCCCGAGCGCAAACATGCCGTAAACGGTCAACGCCATCAGCCAGTGAAGGAGTACCGAGAAATGTCCATATCGTGTTGGTGAGTTACGCCACTGCATGGTTATGCATCCGTCAATAAGAATGACTCAAACAGTGGCGTTTAGGGGCATGAAAAGCAAACCAAAAAAACAAAACAAATTAGTCAAATAATTTGAACAAAAGGATATATCGCATAAAAATCGCTAATTGATTCCTGATACCGCTATATCACAGGCGAATATCGATTTGCGTATTGGTTATAAAGCAAGCAGCACGAAGGGCAGGGATTGTTTAGCCGCAAAATAGTTTAGTGGTTTATCAGGTTTTGTCAGCGGGCAATCAATAATTTTGACAATAAGATGTCAAAAATTGGGGCCGGTAAGATAGTCCGGCCCGCTGCAATATCATGCAGAAGCGGCAAAGCGCGAGAGCGAGAACGGCGTCAGATCGAATGCATACGGCTTGTCGGCGGCGAACTGCGTGGCGATTTCGCCCAGTACCGAAGCGAACTTAAAGCCGTGGCCGCTCAGCCCCGTCACCAGCAGCACGTTTGGCGCATCCGGCAGGGTATCGATAATAAAATCCTCATCCGGCGTATTGTCGTAGGTGCAGGAGGCGCCATACAGGCAGCCGCCGATGCCCGGCAGGAAATGGCGCAGGAACGGGAATGCTTCCGAACCGTCGCTCGCCACCGCGCCAAACGGCACGCGCTCTTCCGGACGCGAAATTACCTGACCGCCGTTATGTTTGCCGATTTTCAGCTCATTATTTTCAGCCGGGAAACCATAAAACTGGTCGCCGTTCGGCATTTCGCCGGTAAAGGCCGGGAAACGGTTATTCGCGCTGTAGCGCCCGTCGGCCTGATACCAGGCAAAGATTTTACGCACCGGCGTCACCGGCAGGCCCGGCACCAGCCGCGAGACCCACGTACCGGCGCTGATAAGCGCCTTGCGGGCGCGATAGACGCCATCGGCGGTCGTCACGCTGACGCCGTCTGCGGTGGCGTCAAAAGCACTGACCGGGCAGTTGAAGAGCTGTGCGCAGCCCGCTTCTTCGGCAAGACGGATATAGGTGGCGATCGCCTTTTCGCTGAGCAGTACGCCGGAATTCGGTTCAAAGAGGCCGAGGTAGTTTTCCGGTAGTCGGATTTCCGGCCAGCGCGTCATAACCTCGTCACCGGTCAGTTTTTCCAGCGGCAGTTGCCAGCGTGCGGCGCTGTCAGCGACATTCGCCAGAAATTCGGAATCCGCGGGGCCGACATTAATCACGCCGGTACGCTCGAAAATACGCTCGCCGCCGAGTTCTGTCAGCTCATCCCACAGCGCCTGAGCGCGCAGTACCAGCGGCACATAACGCTCGCCTTCGCCGTAAGCGTGACGGATAAGACGTGTGTCGCCGTGGTGGCTGCCTTCCTGATGGGGCGGATGGGCGCTGTCTATCATTAATACGTTAAGCCCGGCGCGAGTCGCGTAATAACCGGCCGCTGCGCCTGTTGATCCGCTACCGATGATAATCAGATCGTATTCCATGAAATTACTCCGTGAAAACCATTGGTTAGCAGAGTAATTAAGAGCAGGACAATTCTCAAGCAGGAAAAAATAAAGGCACCCCGGAGGATGCCTTTGAGTTTTAAGAAAAGCACGTTATCAGTGCTTGCGATAATCGCTTTCCTGGTACTCACCGGATTCAATTTTTGCAATGCCGGCTTCTAAGATAGAAATAAATTGTCTTGCTACATCGGTCGTTAGCCATAATGTCTGGCCGACTTCGGTCGCTTCGCGATCCACTTGCGGAGAGGATTGATAGTGCAACCGCAGCATCAGTGCGTCATAGCTATCGACGGTGCTGATGTCCCATCCAACAAGGGGATGCGTCTGTATTACTTCATTTTTTTCCATCATAACCCCCTTTATACGTGTTTATAGACAACGACTCATGAGGTTCAATGCGGCTTTTCTTATCTCTGAAGCAAATAAAGTATATCAACCAATAAAGGAAAATGGGGCAGAAATAAATACCCTGACACACATTTTTTTCGAGATTTTGAATTCACTGAACAATAAAACGGCAAATTATTCGCAAATTTTTGTTAAGAGAGTCGATCAATGAGATAAATGCTTAAAAGGGAAAAAACGCGCTATCGCAGAAAAAGGCAGGACAAATATAAAAAACCGGGCGGCGAAGCCCGGAAAAACTGACACCATAGAGAAGACAGTTATGAGGGTTAATCAGTGGTAAACCAGTCGTCAGCGCTCTCCCAGGTTTCCTGAAGAATTTCGCTGATGCGATCTTTATCTTCTTTCGCGCCACCCAGCACCGACAGTTGATTAGCGGCGGCATAGCGCACGCTGACATGATTCGGCATTTCCGGATAATGGCTTTCAATACGGCGGGATAGCTCGCAGGCCAGCGCGTCGATAGCGCCCGGCGGCAGCGGCGTGGTTTTGGCGATAGTCACTTCAATACGCATAACAACCCCCTGTTAATCATACTGTATATATATACAGGCTTGCCGGGCGACATGCAACAGGGGGTGTGATTTTTTTAGCGTGCGCTTAGCGTTTTACCGTCCAGCGCACCGCTTCACCGGCGAGGAACGGCACCAGCGTATCGTCGGCGACAGTTATCGTTTCCGGCATGACGCCTTCTTCACGCGCCAGCGTCACGGTATCTTCATTCACCGGCAGGCCGTAAAAACGCGGGCCGTTAATCGAGGTAAACGCCTCAAAGTGCGCCAGCGCGTTCATCTCTTCAAACACGGTGGCGTACGCCCCCAGCGCCGAAGGCGCGTTGAAGCAGCCCGCGCAGCCGCAGCTGGCCTCTTTACGATGGCGCGCATGCGGGGCGGAGTCGGTGCCGAGAAACACGCGATCGCAGCCGCTCGCGACCAGTTCGCGCAGCGCCTGCTGGTGTACGTTACGCTTGAGGATCGGCAGGCAGTAAAGATGTGGACGAATGCCGCCTGCGAGCATGTGGTTGCGGTTAAACATCAGGTGCTGCGGCGTAATAGTGGCCCCGAGCAGCGTGTTGCCCTCGCGTACGTAGTCGGCCGCGTCTTTGGTGGTAATGTGCTCAAAGACCACTTTCAGCCCCGGCAGACGTTGTCTGAGCGGCTCCATAACCGTCTCGATAAACCGCGCTTCGCGATCGAAAATATCGACATCGCTGTGGGTCACTTCGCCATGCACCAGCAGCGGCATGCCGAGTTTCTCCATTCGCTCCAGCACCGTCATGATGTTATCGATGCTGGTCACGCCGTGGCTG
Organism: Cronobacter turicensis z3032; assembly: GCA_000027065.2. Classification (NCBI taxonomy): domain Bacteria; kingdom Pseudomonadati; phylum Pseudomonadota; class Gammaproteobacteria; order Enterobacterales; family Enterobacteriaceae; genus Cronobacter; species Cronobacter turicensis. The sequence continues at coordinate 1,733,990 of FN543093.2, forward strand.
GAGTTCGTCGTGGCGTTTGCCGGGTAGAGCTTGGCGGCGGTAAAGACGCCTTGCTGAAAACCGCGCTCCAGCTCGTCCGCATCCAGTGTGTCGGTCAGGTAGCAGGTCATCAGAGGTTCAAACGTGTGGTGTTCCGGCACGGCGTCGAGAATGCGCTGGCGGTAGGCGATAGCGGCTTCCACGGTCGTGACCGGCGGCGCCAGGTTTGGCATGACGATAGCGCGCCCGTAAGTTTCGCTGGTGTAAGGCACGACGGTTTTCAGCATGTCGCCATCGCGCAGATGAACATGCCAGTCGTCAGGGCGGCGGATAGTTAAAACCTGGGGTTGTGCAGTCATGGAAGGCTCCGGCTTGGGGAAACAGTCAGTAATGGCTGGTTTTATGCCGGGCACTAAGGATAAGCGTAAACGTTTTCCTTTGCATCCTTTTCCTGAAAATTCGGGGGCGTCGCGCCCCCGGTATCACATTAATCAGTCAGTGGGATCACGATTTCGCCAGGCTTCACTTCCAGCCCTTTGGCGAATTTCTTCGCCAGCGCTTCGCCCTGGGTGCGGTCTTCGCTCAGCACGTAAGCCGGGCGCTGTTCGAAGTAACTGCGCAGCGATTTGTTCAGATAGGGCATCAGGGTTTCCAGCACCGGCGCCATTTTGTCCGGCGTGATGCTGCTGTCGACGACTTCCATCTCGCGCAGATAAATAGCGCCTTTTTCTTTATCAAACGTTGGCAGGGCTTTCAGTTTCAGCTTTACCAGCGCTTTCTGGTTACCGAAAAGCGATGTCATATCGAGACTCGCATCGCCGTTGAGCGTGATTTTATTCGGCTCTTCACGGCCAATCGCGCTGTTCAGGTTGGTCAGGACGATATGCGCGTCGGCAAGACCCGGCACGCCGATATCTTTGGCGTAGTTATTGCGCTTTTGCAGCGCCTGGTTGATGTCCTGTTCGGTGACGGTGTATTGCGTGAGCTGGTTACATCCCACCAGCAAGCCGCTGACGATAAGTGCCGCGGCGACTAACATTTTTTTCATGAGCTTCCCTCGTTCTGGTGCTGTCGGGCGATCCTGACACAAAGCAGGATGCCCCGCCAGTGGAAGCGGCAAAAGCGGATTCGGCTTAAAACGCCGGTGGAGGCCACCGGCGGGATCGTCAGATAGCCATTCTGGAGAGCAGATTAATTTGCGTCTGCTTGGCCATGTTGTCGCGATAGTCCGCGACGCGGGTAGGGTAGTTGACGCCAGCGACCAGCGTCAGATTGCGCAGCAGCGGGAAAAGATGAATGTCATCTTCAGAGAGTTCGCCGTTCACGGCGTTCGGCTGGACGATAAGCTTGTCGAGCGCGCGCAGGTCGTCGCTGATGTTTTTAATCAGCCCGGCGGAGTGGGCCATATGGTCGTCAAAGGAGCCAATCGCCGCCTCTTTTTTCTCGGTAAAGTAACGACGCGCTTCAGGCGTGGCGAACTCATCGAACGGGGCTTTGGCAAAGCGCGGCAGCAGCAGACGGTTAATGTAGCCGTTAACGCGGCGCAGCCACTCTTCAATCGCCGGGTTGCGCTTGCCGGTGAGCAGCGGTTTGCCATCAAGATTATCGACGTAGTGAACGATATCCATGCTTTCCGGCAGGTAGCGGCTGTCGTCTTTTTGCAGAATCGGGGCCATTTTCTGGCCTATCATGCGGGTGGGAGTGGCTTCGTCATCGTTCGACATCACGATAAGCTCTACCGGAAGGTTTTTGAGCCCGAAAATCATGCGCGCTTTCAGACAGAACGGACAGTGATCGTAAATATATAACTTCACGTTTCTCCTCCTGCTCAGGTTACTGATTTTTCAGTATGGTGGAGAATACGCCGGGGAGCAAATCGCTCCCCGGCTCTTAACTTTCCTGCTCCACCAGCCCCGGCGCGAGCCGTTTCTGACTGAACTGCCACCAGAGCATCAGGAACGTCCCGACACCTATCACGCCAAGCATCGCCCAGGGCAGCTCGGGCGTATTCAGCGTGCGGCCGATGTCAAACAGCCAGCCGCCGCCCGCGTAGCCAAGCGCGCCGCCAAAGGCGAGGCCCAGGCGGCTGAAGCCCATATAGCTGCCGCGCGCACGGGCGTCGGCCAGCGACGCGCTCAGCGTTTCGCGCGCTGGCTCGGCGATAATCGAGCCGATATAAAAGAGGCAAATTAAGGTAAACAGCTGTTGCAGGTTGCTCGCAAGACCGATCGGCACCAGGCTGAACGTCATCACCAGCAGCCCGGCCATCAGACGCTGTTCAAGGCGAAAGCGCTTTTCGCTCCAGCGCGCCAGCGGATAGAGCAGCGTCAGCGACAGCACGGCTTCAATGGCGTACATCCATTTCACCGCCGCCGGTTCGCCCGCGATATCGTTCACCATCACCGGCAGCATGAGCATTACCTGCACCGCCAGCATGTAATAACCGGTCAGCGTCAGCACATAGGTGACGAAGCGCTTATCGCGCAGCACGCGGCCCATGCCTTCGCGCAGCGGCGTGCGCACTGTGGAGAGCTTCCAGTCAGGCAACAGCCAGGCGTTAAAGCCCGCGCAGAGCACAAACAGCAGCGCGCCGACGCCGCACACCAGCCGGAAATCATATTGCAGCAGCCAGCTGCCGATAAGCGCGCCCGTCACGGCGCCCGCGCTGTCCTGCATCATCAGCAGGGAGAAAAAGCGACCGCGCTCCTGGGGGCGTACCAGCTTGACGACCAGCGCCGATCGCGGCGGGTCGAAAAGCGTGCCGCCAAGCCCGGAGAGTATGCAGGAGAGCCACAGCACCCACGGCTCATGGGCGACCGCCATGGTCGCAAATCCCGCAGCGCGCAGCAGCATGCCGGTGACGATCATCGGCCGCGCGCCGAGACGGTCGGCGATGGCGCCGCCGAAAATCCCCAGCCCTTGCTGAACGAGCTGGCGCAGACCGAGCGCGATACCCACCATCAGCGCGGCCCAGCCGAGGCTGTCGACGAAGCGAATGGAAATAAGTGGAAAGACGACAAAAAAGCCCAGAACCACGAGCATGTTATCAATTAACAGGAAATATTTACCCAGGCTCCTTGCCTGCGACACGCTGGACATTTCCCCTCCAGGGAAAAAGCGAAGAGACCGTACTATCTTACGGCCTGGCGTACGAGGTGGTGATGTTTTGCGCGACAATATTTTTTTATCGATCGCTATGATTGATTGATGAAATTCATCGTGAAGCCGTGTAGCGCGTTAAAGAATGGCATGTTGCTGTTTTCACTGTTTTGTTCGGCGCGGTTATAGTAAAACGTAATGCCCGCGACGGCGCGCTGTCCGGGGCTGGAGTGAGGAATAATGCCGAGAAAGGAGCAGGGTATCGATGTTTGGCTACCGAAGTAACGTGCCGAAAGTAAGATTAACGACAGACCGCCTGGTGGTGCGTCTGGTGCACGATCGCGACGCATGGCGGCTGGCGGATTACTACGCCGAGAATCGCCAGTTCCTGAAGCCCTGGGAACCCATTCGCGATGAAAGCCATTGCTACCCGTCGGGCTGGCAGGCGCGGCTTGGCATGATTAACGAACTCCACAAGCAGGGCAACGCCTTCTATTTTGCGCTGCTCGATCCGGACGAACATGAAATCCGCGGCGTCGCTAATTTTTCCAATGTGGTGCGCGGCTCGTTCCACGCCTGCTATCTCGGCTATTCGCTGGGTGAAAAGTGGCAGGGGCAGGGCCTGATGTTTGAAGCGCTCACCAGCGCCATTCGCTATATGCAGCGCAGCCAGCATATGCACCGGATCATGGCCAACTATATGCCGCATAACCAGCGCAGCGGCGATTTGCTGGCGCGCCTCGGTTTTGAAAAAGAAGGCTATGCCAAAGATTACTTACTGATTGACGGCGTCTGGCGCGATCACGTGCTGACCGCGCTCACCGCGCGCGAATGGACGCCGGGGCGTTGAGGAGAAAACCATGAAACATCAGTTCAGCGCGCTGGAAGCGCGTGTTATCGGCTGCATGCTGGAAAAGCAGGTCACCACGCCAGAGCAATACCCGCTCTCGGTCAATGGCGTGGTCACGGCCTGCAACCAGAAGACCAACCGCGAGCCGGTGATGAACCTGAGCGAGGCGCAGGTGCAGGAGACGCTGGATCAGCTGGTCAAACGTCATTATCTGCGCACCGTCAGCGGCTTCGGCAACCGCGTGACCAAGTATGAGCAGCGCTTCTGCAATTCCGAATTTGGCGATTTAAAATTCTCGCCCGCCGAAGTGGCGCTGGTCACGACCCTGCTGCTGCGCGGCGCGCAGACGCCGGGCGAGCTGCGCAGTCGTGCGGCGCGCATGCATGAATTCAGCGATACGGCGGCGCTTGAAAGCGCGCTGGAGACGCTCTCAACCCGCGACGACGGCCCGTTTGTGACGCGGCTTGCGCGCGAGCCGGGCAAGCGCGAGAGCCGCTACATGCATCTCTTCTGCGGCGAGCCGGATGCCGCAGCGCTTGTCGCGCACGACGAAAACACCGGCGCGGATACCGACGCCTTAACGGCGCGCGTCGACGCGCTGGAGCTTGAGGTGGCGGAACTGCGCGAGCGCCTCGAATCACTGTTAGGTCATCTGGGAGAATAATCGTGGCGAAATTACGCGTTGGGGTGGTCGGGCTTGGCGGCATTGCGCAAAAAGCCTGGCTGCCGGTGCTGTCACAGGCGACGGACTGGACGCTCACGGGAGCATTTTCCCCGACGCGCGCCAAAGCGCTGCCAGTATGCGAGGCGTACCGGATACCATATATCGATTCGCTGCAGGCGCTTGCCGCGCAGTGCGACGCGGTATTCGTGCACAGCGCTACAAGCAGCCACTATCAGGTGGTGAGCGAACTGCTAAACGCGGGCGTGCATGTCTGCGTCGATAAACCGCTGGCGGAGAATCTCGCCGATGCCGAGCGTCTGGTGACGCTCGCGAAGCAGCGCAACCTGACGCTGATGGTTGGCTTCAACCGTCGTTTCGCGCCGCTCTATCGCGATTTGAAAAACGCGCTGGGCGCAGGGGCGTCGCTGCGTATGGATAAACATCGCGCCGACAGCGTCGGCCCCCACGATCTGCGCTTTACGCTGCTGGATGATTATCTGCATCTGGTGGATACCGCGCTGTGGCTCGGCGGCGGCGAGGCGACGCTTGCAAGCGGCGCGTTGCAGACCACCGCGCAGGGCGAAATGTGGTATGCCGAACACCATTTTCGCCGCGGCGAGCTTTCCATCACCACCAGCATGCACCGGCGCGCGGGTAGCCAGCGCGAGTGGGTGCAGGCGGTGACTGACGGCGCGCTGATCGACGTGACCGATATGCGCGAGTGGCGCGAAGAGCGCGGCGCAGGCGTGGTGCAGCGGCCGGCGCCCGGCTGGCAGAGCACGCTTGAACAGCGCGGCTTTGCAGGCTGCGCGCGCCATTTCATCGACTGCGTGCAGAATCAGACGGTTCCGGAAACCGCGGGCGAGCAGGCGCTCCTTGCCCAGCGCGTGGTGGAGCGGCTGTGGCGCGAGGCCATGCGCGAGTAACCGCGGCGCGCATCTGCCAGTAGTATTTCCCTTTCAGTCGAGTAGACTAAGCGCTTCGCTGAAAAGCCCCTGACGCCTGCCTTGCAGGCGTCGGTGTTTATGGGAAAGAACAACAATGAATTTACTGAAGTCGCTGGCTGCGGTCAGCTCGATGACCATGTTTTCCCGCGTGCTCGGGTTTGCGCGCGACGCCATTGTGGCGCGGGTGTTTGGCGCCGGGATGGCGACCGACGCCTTTTTCGTCGCGTTCAAGCTGCCGAACCTGTTGCGACGCATATTTGCCGAAGGCGCGTTCTCGCAGGCGTTTGTGCCCATCCTCGCCGAATATAAAAGCAAGCAGGGCGAAGACGCTACGCGGGTGTTTGTGGCCTATGTCTCCGGCCTGCTGACGCTGGCGCTCTTTATCGTCACGGTCATTGGCATGCTGGCGGCGCCCTGGGTTATTCTGGTAACCGCGCCGGGCTTTGCCGATACGGCAGATAAATTCGCGCTCACTTCATCGCTTTTGCGCATTACCTTTCCTTATATTCTGCTGATTTCGCTGGCCTCGCTTGCGGGCGCCATCCTCAACACCTGGAACCGCTTTTCGGTGCCGGCGTTTGCGCCGACGTTTCTGAATGTCAGCATGATAGGCTTTGCCCTTTTCGCCGCGCCGTATTTTAACCCGCCGGTGCTGGCGCTCGCCTGGGCGGTCACGGTAGGCGGCGTGTTGCAGCTCGTTTATCAGCTGCCGCACCTGAAGAAAATCGGCATGCTGGTGCTGCCGCGCATTAACTTTAAAGATGCGGGCGCGATGCGCGTCATGAAACAGATGGGGCCTGCCATCCTCGGCGTCTCGGTCAGCCAGATCTCGCTTATCATCAATACGATTTTCGCCTCGTTTCTGGTTTCCGGCTCGGTCTCCTGGATGTATTACGCCGACCGCCTGATGGAGTTTCCGTCGGGCGTGCTGGGCGTGGCGCTGGGCACCATTCTGCTGCCGTCGCTGTCGAGAAGCTTCGCGAGCGGCAACCATGACGAATATTCACGTCTGATGGACTGGGGGTTGCGCCTGTGCTTTTTACTGGCGCTGCCAAGCGCGGTGGCGCTCGGCATTCTCGCGAGACCGCTGACCGTCTCGCTGTTCCAGTACGGTAAATTCTCCGGTCACGACGCGCTGATGACCCAGCAGGCGCTGGTGGCGTACTCGGTGGGGCTGATGGGGCTGATTGTCGTGAAGGTACTGGCGCCAGGGTTTTATTCACGGCAGGACATCAAAACGCCGGTGAAAATCGCCATCGTAACGCTCATCATGACGCAGGTGATGAACCTGATGTTTATCGGGCCGCTGAAACACGCGGGGCTGGCGCTTTCTATTGGTCTTGCGGCCTGTCTTAACGCGAGTCTGCTCTACTGGCAGCTGCGTAAACGCAAGATTTTCCAGCCGCAGCCGGGGTGGGGCGCATTTTTAGCGCGACTGATTATCGCGGTGCTGGTGATGTCCGCGGCGCTGTTTGGCGTCATGCAAATCATGCCGGACTGGGCGCAGGGCACGATGCCGCTACGTCTGCTGCGTCTTGCTGGTGTCGTGGTCGCAGGCGTTATCGCGTACTTCGCGACGCTGACGTTACTGGGCTTTCGCGTGCGGGATTTCGCGCGTCGTACCGCGTAAACCATACTGAACGGTTAAGCCGTACCCGTTAGAAAACGCGCCGGAGGCGTATTTCCCCGGCGCGTTTTTTTATACCCGGTTTTCTCAATGCGTTTCTTCAGATGCAAAAAAACCTTCCAGCAGGTTTACCCTGCCGGAATGGCGTTTTTTTAACCCAGGACCTTGCGGTCAGATGGCGATTTTCTTCCCGCCGCGATGCATACTCGCGGCAGTCTGCCCGTTAGCGCCGTAAAGCGCCGGCTCCTGAAGCGGTTTTAACACCGCCAGCGCCTGTGCGTTACGCGTCATCTGGCCTTCGAGCAACCAGCCGTTATGCTGGTTCAAATCGCGCAAATGCAGGGTTTTCTGAGTAATCGTCTGCCAGCGCTGCGCCATATCCGGCGGCGCGTCGCGGTGCGTATTCTGTTCGCTGCGGCGCTGCTGTTCCAGATAGTCCAGCGTGGCCAGCAACGAGCTTTTCTCTTCGGTGATGCGCTGAAGCGCACTACTGTTGAGGCTGCCCGCTGATAGCTGTTGCTGCTCCGCATCCATCACCGATTTCAGCGAATTCAGTACAGTTGTCATTTGGTCTAACAGTTCTGACAGACGGCTCATAAATTATTTATCCTGCAAGAAACTCTGAGCTTCCTGGATAAGCGCATCGGCGATTTTGCCGGTATCCATTTTCAGCTCGCCATTACGAATGGCGGCCTTCAGCGCTTCCACACGCTCAACGTTGATGTCATCAGCGCCAGGCTTCATCAGTTTTGCCTGGGCGCCGCTTAAGGTGACGCTGGCGCTACCTGCCGCCGCGGTTTCGGTCGGACGGGCTTTTGGTGCCTGCGGTTCACTGTTTTCGCGCGGTTGCACCGTACTCACTGGTTTCAGGGGTGACGTGCGTTCAATGCTCATTGATTTTTTCCTCATAGAGGGGCTCGCGGCATAGAGCCGATATTCATCGTTAGTTGATTAACTATATCGGCAGCCACAATGAATTCTTTATAAAGATTACAGGTTAATCAGAATAATCCCATCAGAACCCACGATGCCGCTTACCACCTGGCCTGAGGCCATTCTTACCCGGGCGTTTTGCGCCACCGCCGCATTGTTCAGGGCCCGGCCTTCGCCATTAATGCTAAAGCCTTCGCCGTTGGCGATAATCTGTACTTGCTGACCCGCTTTTACACGCCAGGACTGACGTACCATCGACAGCATTACCGGCTGATTTGGCGCGAGGTCACGCAGGGTAACAGCTTCGCGCGCCTGGTCAAGATTGAGCATAGCGTTTGGGGGCAGGAGATCCAGACGACCGCGCTCAAGACGCAGGTTGGATTCGTTCAGCGTGCCGCCGCGCGCGACAGGCTGGCTTGCCACCACATAGTTCCCGAAGGCCTGAACGTTGACCTGCATATACCGTTTCTGATCGCCGCACCGTACCTGCACGCTAAGGTTTCCCCACAGACGCGCATTGCCCGGCAGGCTGAAATCAGGATTGTCGCAAGTCAGTCTCTGCGGCTCCGGCGTTTTCACCGTCACCACCACCGCATCGCTAATTCCCGCCAGACGCTGCAAAAAGAAAGGCGTCAGCTGCGCGTTGAGCATATCGGCGAAAATGCCGGGGCTTAACAGCAGCAAACCCGCGGCGAGACAGAATTTCAGGCTCTTCATTGCACTTCTCCACTTTCGGAACAGGGAGGATTCTACTCTGCTCTGTTTTTGTTCAAGGCAACAAATAGCGACGCATTTTGCGTTTATTCCAACGATAACGCACGCGTGAGGAACAGTAAGCTGTGCACACTCACCAGACTAAGTGGAGGAATCATGCTCGATAAACTGGACGCCGCGCTGCGCTTTCAACAGGAAGCAATCAATTTACGCGCTCAGCGTCAGGAGATCCTGGCGGCCAATATCGCCAACGCCGATACCCCCGGTTATCAGGCGCGCGATATTGATTTCGCCAGCCAACTGAAAAAAGTGATGGATCAGGGCCGCGCGTCAGGAAGCACCATGACGCTCGCCATGACCTCATCACGCCATATACCGGCTCAGGCGTCGACCGGCGCTTCTCTTGATTTGCTGTACCGCGTGCCGGATCAGCCGTCGATGGATGGCAACACCGTCGACATGGACCGTGAGCGTACCCAGTTTGCCGACAACAGCCTGAAGTATCAGACCGATCTGCAGGTTCTTGGCGGCCAAATCAAGAGCATGATGTCCGTGCTGCAGCAACAGTAAGGGTTAAGAAGCGATGGCGCTTTTAAATATTTTCGACATTGCCGGTTCCGCGATGACCGCGCAATCCAAACGCATGAACGTGGCGGCAAGTAACCTTGCCAACGCCGACAGTGCGACCGGGCCGGATGGCCAGCCTTATCGCGCAAAGCAAGTGATTTTCCAGGTTGATGCCGCGCCAGGCGCCGCCACCGGCGGCGTAAAGGTAACGGATGTCGTGGAAAGTCAGGCGCCGGACAAACTGGTCTATGAGCCAGGCAACCCGCTGGCGGATGCCAAGGGTTATGTCCGTATGCCGAACGTTGACGTGGTCGGCGAGATGGTGAACTCCATGTCCGCCTCACGCAGCTACCAGGCCAACGTAGAAGTGCTGAACACCGTGAAAAGCATGATGCTGAAAACGCTCACGCTCGGTCAATAAAGGAGAGAGTTATGTCGGTTACGTCCAGCATTAACGAAAGTTACAGTCCCAGCAGTGCCAGCAGCGCGACCTCCAGCACCAGTCTGACAGGGAGCAATGCCTCGGACCTGCAAAGCAGCTTCCTGACGCTTTTGGTGGCGCAGCTGAAAAACCAGGACCCGACCAACCCGATGCAGAACAACGAACTGACCACGCAGCTTGCGCAGATCAGCACCGTGAGCGGCATCGAGAAACTGAACACCACGCTCGGATCTATCTCCGGCCAGATCGATAACAGCCAGTCGCTTGCGGCGAGCGCGCTTATCGGTCACGGCGTGATGATCCCGGGCAGCACCATTCTGACCGGCAAAGACACCACGACACCGTTTGGCGTCGAGTTGCAACAGGCCGCAGATAAAGTTACCGCCACTGTCACTGATAAGAGCGGGAAAGTCGTTCGTACCATCGAAATCGGCGCGCTGAGCGCTGGCGTCCATACCTTCTCTTGGGATGGCTCGATGAGCGACGGCACCAAGGCGCCGGATGGCTCCTACAACGTCTCCATTGCCGCAAGCAACGGTGGCACCCAGTTGGTCGCACAGCCGCTTAACTTCGCGTTGGTAAACGGCATTACGCGAAGCAACGGTTCGAACCTGCTGGATCTGGGCACCTACGGGACCACGACACTCGACCAGGTACGGCAAATTATTTAAGCCTTCAATCTTATCAGGAGTAAGAAATGGCCTTTTCACAAGCGGTCAGCGGTCTGAATGCTGCCAGCACCAACCTTGACGTTATCGGCAACAACATTGCCAACTCCGCCACTTATGGTTTTAAGTCTGGCTCCGTCTCTTTCGCCGACATGTTTGCCGGTTCGAAAGCGGGCCTGGGCGTTAAAGTCGCGGGTATTACCCAGGACTTCGGCGACGGCGTAACCACCAACACCGGCCGTAAGCTGGACGTAGCTATCAGCCAGAACGGTTTCTTCCGTCTGCTCGACAGCAACGGCGGCGTGTTCTATAGCCGTAACGGCCAGTTCAAACTGGACGAAAAAAGCAACCTGGTGAACATGCAGGGTATGCAGGTGACCGGCTATCCGGCAACCGGCACCCCGCCGACCGTTCAGCAGGGCGCAGACCCGATTCCGCTGACCATCCCGACCGCGCAGATGCCGGCAAGCCAGACCACCAGCGCGAACTTCGTGATGAACCTGAACTCCTCTGATGATGTTCCGGCGCAGACCCCGTTCGATCCGGCTAACTCCAGCACCTTTAACAAAAGCGTGCCGCTGACCGTTTACGATAGCCTGGGTAACGAACACAACCTGAAGCTGTACTACGTGAAGACGGCGGATAACAAGTGGGATGTCTATAACATGGACACCAGCGTTAGCTCCGCGACGCCGACCACCCCGCTGACCAGCCTGACCTTCAGCGACAGCGGCGCCCTGACCGGCATCACCAACGCCGCACCGGCGGGCTCCCAGCAGGTGCCGATTTCTGTGACCTCCCTGAACGGCTCCGCAGCGTTCAGCTTCAGCATGAACCTGACCGGCACCACGCAGCAAAACTCCGGCGCCAACGTCCTGCTGACTTCCAACCAGAACGGCTACAAGCCGGGCGACCTGGTGGGTTACCAGGTGAACGAAGATGGCAGCCTGGTCGGTAACTACTCTAACGAGAAGAGCCAGCTGCTGGGCCAGATCGTTCTGGCGAACTTCGCGAACCCGGAAGGTCTCTCTTCTCAGGGCGACAACGTCTGGTCTGCAAGCACCGCTTCTGGCGTGGCGCTGCTGGGCTCTGCCGGTACCGGCAACTTCGGCAAGCTGACCAGCGGCGCGCTTGAAGCGTCCAACGTCGACCTGAGTAAAGAACTGGTCAACATGATCGTCGCGCAGCGTAACTACCAGTCGAACGCGCAGACCATCAAGACTCAGGACCAGATCCTCAATACCCTGGTTAACCTGCGCTAATTGTCTGAAGGGATGGCTTAATGGATCACGCAATTTATACCGCCATGGGCGCAGCCAGCCAGACGCTGAACCAGCAGTCTGTCACGGCGAGCAACCTGGCCAACGCATCAACGCCTGGCTTTCGCGCTCAGCTCAACGCGCTGCGCGCCGTGCCGGTAGAAGGGCTGTCATTGCCAACCCGTACGCTGGTCACGGCTTCCACCCCTGGCGTGAATATGAGCCAGGGGTCGCTCGACTACACCTCCCGTCCGCTGGACGTTGCCATTCAGGGCAGCGACGGCTGGCTGGCGGTGCAGGCGCCGGACGGCACCGAAGCGTATACCCGCAACGGTAACATCCAGCGCACGGCGACCGGTCAGCTCACCATCCAGGGTAATCCTGTGATGGGCGAGGGCGGCCCGGTCGTGGTGCCGGAAGGCGCGGAAGTCACGATCGCCGCCGACGGGACTATCTCCGTACTGAACCCGGGCGACGCCCCGAACACCATTGCGCCGGTAGGCCGTCTGAAGATGGTGAAAGCCAGCGCGCAGGAAGTGGTACGCGGCGACGACGGACTGTTTCGTTTAAACCAGCAGGCGCAAACCGCCCGCGGCGCGACGTTGCAGGCCGACCCGACCATCAGCCTGATGTCCGGGGTGCTGGAAGGCAGTAACGTGAAACCCGTGGAAGCAATGACCGACATGATAGCCAACGCCCGTCGTTTCGAGATGCAGATGAAAATCATCAGCAGCGTCGATGAAAACGAGCAGCGCGCTAACCAGTTATTGTCGATGAGTTAATCAACAGGACGACACTATGATCAGTTCCTTATGGATTGCCAAAACCGGCCTCGACGCCCAGCAAACCAATATGGACGTTATCGCCAACAACCTGGCGAACGTCAGTACCAACGGTTTCAAACGTCAACGTGCGGTGTTTGAAGATCTGCTTTACCAAACCATCCGCCAGCCGGGCGCGCAGTCTTCTGAACAGACCACGCTGCCTTCCGGCCTGCAGATTGGTACCGGTGTGCGCCCCGTCGCTACCGAGCGTCTGCACAGCCAGGGCAACCTGTCTCAGACCAATAACAGCAAAGATGTCGCGATTAAAGGCCAGGGCTTCTTCCAGGTTCTGCTGCCGGACGGCACCTCCGCGTATACCCGCGACGGTTCTTTCCAGGTGGATCAGAACGGCCAGCTCGTGACCGCGGGCGGCTTCCAGGTTCAGCCGGCAATCACCATTCCTGCGAATGCGCTGAGCATCACCGTCGGTCGCGACGGCGTGGTGAGCGTGACCCAGCAGGGAACGGCGGCGCCGGTACAGGTTGGCCAGATTAACCTGACCACCTTTATGAACGACAGCGGTCTGGAAAGCATTGGTGAAAACCTCTACACCGAAACCCAGTCCTCCGGCACGCCGAACGAAAGCACGCCGGGCCTGAACGGTGCAGGGCTGCTGTATCAGGGTTATGTCGAAACCTCTAACGTCAACGTGGCGGAAGAGCTGGTCAACATGATCCAGGTGCAGCGCGCTTACGAGATTAACAGTAAAGCGGTTTCCACGACTGACCAGATGCTGCAAAAACTGACGCAACTCTAAAGCCTGTTTCGGTGTGGCGTAATGCCACACCGAACGCCACTACGAAGATGAAAGCAATGCAAAAGACCGGTGCGCAACTCTGCCCTATCGCGATAGCTCTCGCATTAACCCTGTCGGGCTGTGCGTGGGTGCCTTCTACTCCGCTGGTTCAGGGCGCGACGACCGCGCAGCCCGCACCTGCCCCCGCGCCGGTGGTTAACGGTTCCATTTTCCAGTCCGTACAGCAGATTAACTACGGTTATCAGCCGCTGTTCGAAGATCGTCGTCCGCGTAACGTCGGCGACACGCTCACTATTGAGCTGCAAGAAAACGTCAGCGCGAGCAAGAGCTCGTCGGCAAACGCCAGCCGCGACGGCAAGACCAACTTTGGTCTCGACACCGTTCCTCGCTATCTGCAGGGCCTCTTCGGCAATGCGCGCGCCGATATCAGCGCATCCGGCGGCAATACCTTTAATGGCAAAGGCGGCGCTAACGCCAGCAACACCTTCAGCGGCACGCTGACCGTGACCGTCGATCAGGTTCTCGCCAACGGCAACCTGCACGTGGTAGGTGAAAAACAGATCGCCATCAACCAGGGCACAGAATTCATCCGCTTCTCGGGCGTGGTTAACCCTCGCACCATTAGCGGCAGCAACACGGTACCGTCCACGCAGGTGGCGGATGCCCGAATCGAATATGTCGGCAACGGCTACATCAACGAAGCGCAGAACATGGGATGGCTACAGCGTTTCTTCCTTAATTTATCGCCGATGTAACAGAGGTGAAAAATGTTTAAATCGCTCCCAGGACTCCTGCTGCTGCTCGTCGCGACGTTCGCGCAAGCTGACCGCATTCGTGACTTAACCACCGTACAGGGCGTACGTGAAAACTCCCTGATCGGCTATGGCCTTGTGGTGGGCCTTGACGGTACTGGCGACCAGACGACCCAGACGCCGTTTACCACCCAGAGCCTGAACAACATGCTCTCTCAGCTGGGGATCACCGTTCCGGCGGGCACCAACATGCAGCTGAAAAACGTGGCGGCGGTAATGGTTACCGCCTCTTACCCGGCGTTCGCGCGCCAGGGGCAGGCCATTGATGTGGTGGTCTCCTCTATGGGTAACGCCAAAAGCCTGCGCGGCGGTACGCTGCTGATGACGCCGCTGAAAGGCGTCGATAACCAGGTTTACGCACTGGCGCAGGGCAACATTCTGATCGGCGGCGCGGGCGCTTCCGCAGGCGGCAGCAGCGTGCAGGTGAACCAGCTTAACGGCGGGCGTATTACCAACGGCGCGGTGATTGAGCGTGAACTGCCGACCCAGTTCGGCAACGGCAACACCATTAACCTGCAGCTGAATAATGATGACTTCACGCTGGCGCAGCAGATCTCCGACACCATCAACCGCGCGCGCGGTTATGGCTCCGCGGTCCCGCTGGACGCCCGTACCGTTCAGGTGCGCGCGCCGAGCGGCGGCAGCTCTCAGGTACAGCTGCTGGCGGGTATCCAGAACCTCGAAGTGAATGTCGCGGTACAGGACGCCAAAGTCATTATTAACTCGCGCACCGGCTCGGTCGTGATGAACCGCGAAGTGTCGCTGGACAGCTGCGCGGTCGCGCAGGGCAACCTCTCTGTGACGGTCAACCAGCAGGCCAACGTCAGCCAGCCGAATACGCCGTTTGGCGGCGGCCAGACTGTCGTGACGCCGCAGACGCAGATCGATATGCGCCAGAGCGGCGGCGCGCTGCAGCGCGTGACCTCCAGCGCCAACCTGAACAGCGTGGTGCGCGCGCTTAACGCGCTGGGCGCTACGCCGATGGATCTGATGTCGATTCTGCAATCCATGCAAAGCGCGGGGTGTCTGCGCGCAAAACTGGAAATCATCTGATGCTGACTGATAGCAAATTACTGTCCAGCGCCGCCTTTGACGCGCAATCGCTTAATGACCTGAAAACTAAGGTCGCAAAGGATCCGAACGGCAACCTGAAATCGGTTGCCCGTCAGATGGAAGGGATGTTCGTGCAAATGATGCTGAAAAGCATGCGCGAAGCGCTGCCCAAGGATGGGCTGTTCAGTAGCGATCAGACCCGGCTTTACACCAGCATGTACGATCAGCAAATCGCCCAGCAGATGACAGCGGGCAAAGGCTTAGGCCTCGCGGACATGATGGTGAAACAGATGGGCGGCGAGCAGGCTGCCGCAGAGCAGCCTGCCGACGCCGCGGATACCGCGGCTCAGGTGCCGATGAAGTTTGATATCGACACCATGAACAGCTACCGCAACCAGGCGATTACGCAGATTGTGCGCCAGGCCATGCCGAAAGCGCCGTCAAACGAAGAACCGCTTTCCGGCGATAGCAAAGACTTCCTGGCGCAGCTTTCGCTGCCTGCGAAGCTTGCGAGCGAGCAGAGCGGCGTGCCGCACCACCTGATTCTGGCGCAGGCCGCGCTGGAATCGGGCTGGGGCCAGCGCCAGATCCGCAAAGAGAACGGCGAGCCGAGCTTTAACATCTTCGGCGTTAAGGCGACTTCTTCCTGGAAAGGGCCGGTGACCGAGATCACCACCACCGAATATGAAAACGGCGAAGCGAAAAAGGTCAAAGCGAAGTTCCGCGTTTACGGCTCCTACCTTGAGGCGCTGTCGGACTACGTAGGCATGCTGACGCGCAACCCGCGCTATGCGGCGGTCACCACAGCCGCCTCGGCGGAAGAGGGGGCGAAAGCCTTGCAGAACGCCGGTTACGCCACCGATCCGAACTACGCACGCAAGCTGACCAGCATGATTCAGCAGATGAAATCGGTGGGTGAAAAAGTGAGCAAAGCGTACAGCCAGGATATCTCAACGCTGTTCTGAAACCGCTCAAGTTCTCTTAAGCGCTGCCGATAAATATCGTCAGGACCCGCATATGAATGTTCAAAAGGAACCTCCATGTCCAGTAGCTTAATTAACAGCGCCATGAGTGGCCTGAGTGCGGCGCAAACCGCACTGAGCACGGTGAGCAACAACATTTCAAACTATAACGTCGCAGGCTATACCCGCCAGACCACTATTCTGGGGCAGTCTAACAGCACCATGACGCAGGGCGGCTGGGTCGGCAACGGCGTGTTTGTTTCAGGTATTCAGCGTGAATATGATGCGTTCATCACCAATCAGCTGAACGCCGCGCAAAACCAGAGCAGTGGGTTAACTACCCGCTATGAGCAGATGTCGAAAATCGACGATATGGTCTCTGGCACCACCAATAACATCTCCACCACGATGCAGGATTTCTTCAAAAGCCTGCAAACGCTGGCCAGCAACGCCGAAGATCCGGCCGCGCGTCAGACCCTGCTCGGTAAAGCAGACGGTCTGGTGAACCAGTTTAAAGTGGTGGATCAGTATCTGCGCGACCAGGATAAACAGGTCAATACGGCCGTTACCGCCAGCGTCCAGCAGATCAACAACTTCGCGACCCAGATTGCCTCGCTGAACGAACAGATCACCCGCCTGACCGGCATGGGCGCTGGCGCATCGCCGAACGATCTGCTGGATCAGCGCGATCAGCTGGTGAGCGAACTGAATAAAATCGTCGGCGTGGATGTCTCCGTACAGGACGGCAACACCTTTAACGTCACGATGGCGAACGGCTATAACCTGGTGCAGGGCAGCAGGGCGAGCCAGATCGCCGCCGTGCCGTCCAGCGCCGATCCGGCCCGCACCACGATTGCTTTTGTCGACAAGACCGCCGGTAACATTGAGATCCCGGAGAAACTGGTTACCAGCGGTTCACTGGGTGGCCTGTTCGCCTTCCGTAGCGAAGATTTAGACCAGGCACGCAATAACCTGGGCCAGATTGCGCTCGCTTTCGGCGATGCATTCAACAAACAGCACGAAGCAGGCTTTGACGCCAACGGCGACGCCGGTAAAGCTTTCTTCACGCTGGGCTCGCCTGCGGCTATGAGCAACGCGCGCAACACAGGCTCTGCTTCGCTGACGGCGACCATCACCGATAGCTCTGCGGTGAAAGCCAGCAACTACCAGATGGCTTACGACGGCACGAACTGGAAAGTGACGCGCCTGTCTGACAACGTCACTGTGAACGCCACGCCGACCACTGATGGTTCCGGCAACGTGACCGCGCTGGAGTTTGACGGCCTGAAGATTGGCATTACGGGTGCGGCAGCGAACAAAGATACCTTTATCGTGAAGCCGGTGAACGACGTCATTATCAGCATGGACGTGGCCGTTCACGACGAGTCTGAAATCGCGATGGCGTCGGATGCGACCTCCGGCGAGAGCGACAACCGTAACGGTAAAGCGCTGCTGGATCTGCAAAACAGCAAAGTCGTCGGCGGCAGCAAAACGTTTAACGATGCTTACGCGGCTTTTATCAGTGAAGTGGGTAACAAAACCAACACGCTGAAAAGCTCCAGCACCACCCAGACTAACGTGGTCACGCAGCTGACTAACCAGCAGCAGTCCATTTCCGGGGTTAACCTGGATGAAGAATACGGCAACCTGCAACGCTTCCAGCAGTACTACCTGGCGAACGCGCAGGTACTGCAAACCGCGTCCGCACTGTTTGACGCGCTTCTCCAGATTCGCTAACAGGGAACCGAACGATGCGTATTAGTACTCAAATGATGTATCAGCAGAACATGCGGGGCATTACCGACTCGCAGAGTACCTGGCTGAAATACGGTGAGCAGATGTCCACCGGCAAACGTGTGAACCGTCCATCTGACGATCCGATCGCCGCCGCTCAGGCTGTGGTGCTTTCTCAGGCGCAGGCGCAGAACGAACAGTACACTCAGGCGCGTACCTTCGCGACCCAGAAAGTGTCGCTGGAGTCGAGCGTACTGTCTCAGGTGACGAGCGTGATTACCTCCGCGCAGGAGAAAATTGTTTACGCGAACAACGGCACGCTGAGCGATACCGACCGCGCCTCGGTTGCAACCGACCTTCAGGGGATGCGCGATCAGCTGCTAAACCTGGCGAACAGCACCGACGGTAATGGCCGCTACATTTTTGCAGGCTATAAAACCGATGCGGCGCCGTTTTCCGGCACGCCTGGCAACGTCACCTATAACGGCGGTACGGAAAACATCACGCAGCAGGTGGATTCCGCGCGTACGATGGTTATCGGCCACACCGGTAACCTGGTGTTTGACAGCATCACCAGCAATGCCAAGCCTGAGCCGGATGGTTCGCCGAGCGAAACCAACCTGTTCAAAATGCTCGACTCCGCTATCGCTGCGCTGAAAACGCCGATGGAAGGCGCGGATGAGACGACCCAGCAGGGCCTGCTGGACGCTATCACTAAAACCTCACGTGGTCTGAGCAACTCGCTGGATAACGTCGGGACGGTGCTGGCGGAAGTCGGTACCCAGCACAAAGAGCTGGAAAACCTGGATCAGCTGGGCGCTGAGCGTACTCTGGGCCAGACGGCGCAGATGAGTAACCTGGTGGATGTGGACTGGAACTCGGCCATCTCTTCCTACGTGATGCAGCAGGCGGCGCTTCAGGCTTCTTACAAAGCGTTTAGCGATATGCAAGGTATGTCGCTGTTCCAGCTGAATAAGTAACGTTGTCGATTTGAAGCATGTCATGAAACTGGGCATGCTTGATGTGCCCGCCTCACGATACTGAGGCGGGCTTTTTTTTGCCTACCGTTGCGCGGGCTGTTCTGCCGCGAAGCCTGTCGGGCGCATTTTCTGCGTCAGGCGAATCACCAGCGCCACGCCGCTTGCAAGCGTCGCCAGCGCCACCACCGCAGGCCATCCGCCAAGGGCCCAGGCTTTACTGCCGAGCAGCGAGCCCAGCGCCATGCCAATAAACACGCCGGTAAAAAGCAGGGCATTCAGACGACCGCGCGCTTTCGGCTCCAGGCTATAGACCAGCGTCTGGTGCGCCACCAGCGACGACTGTAGCCCTAAATCAAAACCGACCGCCGCGATGGCAATAAGTAATAACTGCATGGCAGGCGACAACAGGGGCAGCGCAAACATGGCGGCAAACGAGACCATCACCAGCAGACTGCCGAGCTGCGTCACACGCGCCGGGCCAAAGCGATCCGAGAGCGCGCCGGAGAGCGGGGCGGCCAGCGCGCCGGCGGCGCCTGCCAGACCAAAAGCGCCCGCAACCGCGCTACCCATGTGAAACTCTGCCGCCAGCATCACGGCAAGCATCGACCAGAACGCGCTGAAACCTATCGACAGAAACCCTTGCGCCAGCGCCGCGCCGCGCAGTGTCGGGTAGCGTTTCCACAGGCCGCCCATGGAGTGCAGCAGGGCCGGATAGCTCAGCGTCGCGTGGGTTTCAAAACGTGGCAGCACACGCCACAGCACCAGCCCGGTGAGCGCGATGCTGGCGGCGGCAAGCTGATACATGACTCGCCAGCCGAAGGCGGCGCTGATGACGCCGCTCACCGAGCGGGAGAGCAGAATACCGAGCAGCAGACCGGTCATCACGGTGCCGACAATTTTACCCTGCCGACCTGCGGGCGAGAGGATTGCGGCGGCAGGCACGATATCCTGCGCCATCGTCGCCATCATCCCCACCAGCAGGCTTAACACCAGCAGGCTGTGCAGCCCGCCGCTCAGGCTGTAGAGCGCCAGCATCACGGCCAGCGCCAGGCATTTCACCAGAATCAGCGTGCGGCGGTCGTGGCGGTCGCCAAGCGGCAGCAGAAACAGAATGCCGAGCGCGTAACCTGCCTGGGTCAGCGTCGGGATAAGTCCCATGCCGTCCACACTCAGATGCAAATCGCTGCCGATAAGCGGCAGGATAGGCTGCGCATAATAAATGGAGGCGACGCTCAGGCCCGTCGCCATGGCCAGAATCAGTATCAACAACCGGGAGAGCCCAGGGGCGGAGCGTGCGGTATCGTTATGGTTATTCATGGTGAAACCCTCGTGAGTAGTCAGTAGGGGGATTCTCCGACCGCGGCGGCTGGCGCGGTAGAGGCCGACATGATAAAACGGTTATACGTGTAACGTATGACAAGATGAAAACAGATGGGTATTGAGCGTATAGATCGTGTGGAATTGATGCATACGTTTGTGCGAATCATTGAGAGCGGTTCGCTCTCCGCCGCCGCGCAGCAGATGAATACCACGCAGGCGACCGTCAGCCGCCGCCTGAAATCGCTGGAGGATCTGCTGGGGGCGAGACTCCTGCTGCGTACCACGCATGCCATGAAACTCACCGATGACGGCGAGCGCTGCTATCAGCACGCCCGCAGCGTACTGGCGAGCTGGCAGGCGCTGGAGGATGAGATTAAAAACGCCGAAGGGGAACCGGTTGGCGTATTGCGCGTACGCGCGCCCCACGCGTTCGGTCAGGATCAGCTTATTGAGCCGCTCACCGCTTTTTTAAACCGCTACCCCGGCCTGTGCGTGGACTGGATGCTTAACGACAAGTCGCCGGATTTCATCGGCGAGAATATTGACTGCGCGCTGCATGTCGGCCCGGACATCGACCCGTCTGTCATTGCCGTACAGCTCGCCGAGGTGCCGCGCATTGTGGTGGCTTCGCCTGCATTGCTGGAACGTCATGCGCCCGTGAAGGAGATTGACGATCTCGCCGCGCTGCCGTGGGTGGCGCTCAGTACGTTTTATCGACGCGAAGTAACGCTGCATCATGTGCAGCGCGGTGATCGTCAGGCCTTCACGGTAATGCCGCGTCTGAGCTCCGACAGCCTGTACGCGATACGCCGGGCGATTCTCAACGGCCTTGGCGCCGGGATGGTTTCCGCATGGGTGGTGGAGGACGATCTGCGCGAGGGGCGTCTGGTACAGCTGTTGCCGCAGTGGCAGGCGCCCGCGTTGCCGGTTTATCTGCTCTATCCCTGGGCGCGTTATTATCCGGCGCGGTTGCGTCGTTTCCTGGAGCTGATGAAAACGGTGATGCCTGAACTTGCGGGGATGCGGCAGGTGACAGCGGTGAAAAGCTAGCGGAAAACAGGCAATAAAAAAGCCGGTCAGAGACCGGCTTTTTTTGTGCGGGGAGGGTTACTCCACCGGCTGAGGACGCGTCGCAGGGGCAGAGGCCTGGTGGGTAGCGCTGTGGCCGCCCGCTGAACCTTTACCGCTGAAATCGAACGTCGGGCGAACCCAGTCGCTGTGACGCGGCGGCTCCGGCACGTAGTCCGGCGCCGGTGCGCGGGTCATCGGCGCAGAGGCGACGCTTGCAGAAGCGACAGCCACGACCGGCGCTTTCACTTCGGTTTCCTGCGCGTTCGGCGCAACGACCGGGGCTGCTTCCGGAGTTTTCACCGGCTCATCAGCGATCGCTTCCGGCTGAGGTGCCTCTTCAGGCGCGCTTTCCGCCATCACCGCAGCGGCTTCTTCGCGCGGTGCGTCTTCGGCAACCGGCGCGTCAGCCGCAACGGCGTTCTGAGCAACCTGTTGCGCGACAGCTTCATCCTGCGGCTCGATAATCTGCGGCTGAGCGTCAACCGGCGTGGAGATAGCTTCAGGATAGGTGGTTTCCACCACGGTCTCCTGCGGCGCGCTCTCAACGGCAGACGGCTCGACCACAACCGCGTCGGTTACCGGCGCAACCGGTGCTTCAGTCGTCTGGGTTTCAGCGACCGGCGCGGTGTTCTGCTCCAGTTGCTGCTCTTCCTGCTCCTGTACACGCGGCAGCGGGTAGCGGATCCAGACTTTACCGGACGCCATTTCCGGCGACGCGCACGCTACGGTCAGCGGCATCGGCGACTGGGTCGGGTAACGCTCGTCACGGTAGCGGCGACGGCGCTGGCCGCTGACGCGCAGGTGACGCGGAGAGCGACGAGAACGACGCGGCATACCGGCGTTTTCGCTGCCCGTCTGGTTGTTGTCTTCCGCAGCGGCAGGTGTTTCCACATTTGCAGGCAACGCCAGCGGCGCGGCTTCTTCACGCGTTTCAGCAACCGGCGCGTCGGTGTTGCCGACGGCCGCCGCTTCAGCGGCGGATTCGATACGCACTTTCTGGCTCAGCTGGCGCGGTTTACGGCGCGGCATCACCTGAACAACGCGATCTTCCTGTTCGGTCTCTTCCACGGCGTCATCACGGTTCAGGACATTGACTTCCTGCTGTGCCTGACGTTTCTCTTCAGAGCGACGACGGTTGCGATCGCGGCGAGGGGACTGCTGCTGATCGTCACGGGATTTCGGTTTTTCCGCGACCTCTTCAGCAACCGGCGCGCGCACTTCACGCGTTTCGGCGTTCTGCTGCTGTTTCTCGCGGCGGTTACGGCGGTTTTCTTCGCGCGCTTCGCTGTTGTCACGGTTATCGCGGTTATCGCGATTCTCACGGGACGGACGCTCACCGCGTTCGCTGCGTTCGCCACGCTCGTTGCGGTCGCGACGGTTGTTCTGACGACGGCCGTTGCGGCGATCCTGCGGCTTATCTTCACGATTTTTCGCAGGCTGCGGTTCCGGCTCGCTCGCGACAGGCTGCGCCTGAGGCTCGCTGGCGAACAGGCTCTTCAGCGCGCTGATGGCGCGGCTCAGGAAACCTTCTTTCGCAGGCTCTGCGGCTTTCACCGGCGCTTTCGGCGCAGCAGGTTCGGCTGCTGGCGCGCTGGTTTCCTGCGGCATCGGCGGGACATCCGGCATCACGAAGGTGGCGAGAGCCGGCTGCTCAGGACGTTTACGCTCGGCGTATTCTTCTTCTGACGGCAGCGCCATCGCTTCTTCATGCAGCTTCGGCAGCATGTAGCTCAGGGTGTGCGTCTCTTCGCCTTTGCGCACGCGCAGGACGGAGTAGTGCGGGGTTTCCATCTGATCGTTTGGCACGATCACACAGCGCACGCCGCCCTGGCGCGTTTCGATAGCGGTAATCGCTTCACGCTTCTCGTTCAGCAGGTAGGAGGCGATAGGTACCGGAACGATAGCGTGAACTTCCTGGGTGTTCTCTTTCAGCGCTTCTTCTTCAATCAGACGCAGAATGGAGAGCGACAGGGATTCGTTATCGCGAACGGTGCCGGTGCCGCTACAGCGCGGGCAGACGTGATGGCTGGACTCGCCAAGCGATGGGCTCAGGCGCTGGCGGGACATCTCCAGCAGACCGAAGCGGGAAATATGGCTAATCTGGATGCGGGCGCGATCCTGACGCACCGCTTCGCGCAGACGGTTTTCAACCGCGCGCTGGTGACGTACCGGGGTCATATCGATGAAGTCGATAACGATAAGACCGCCTAAATCGCGAAGACGCAGCTGGCGGGCGATTTCATCCGCCGCTTCGAGGTTGGTGTTGAACGCCGTCTCTTCGATATCGCCGCCGCGGGTAGCGCGGGCGGAGTTGATGTCGATGGCGGTCAGCGCCTCCGTGGTGTCGATAACAATTGAGCCGCCGGACGGCAGGCGCACTTCACGCTGGAAAGCGGACTCAATCTGAGATTCGATCTGGTAGTGGCTGAACAGCGGAATTTCACCGGTGTAGAGCTTAATTTTGCTGCTGAAATCCGGACGACCCAGCGCGGCGATGTGCTGGCGGGCCAGCTCAAGCACTTTCGGGTTATCAATCAGGATTTCGCCGATGTCCTGGCGCAGATAGTCGCGGAACGCGCGTACGATAACGTTACTTTCCTGATGGATAAGGAACGGCGCCGGACGGTTTTCAGCGGCTTTTTGAATGGCTTCCCAGTGCTTGAGGCGGAAGCTTAAATCCCACTGCAACGCTTCGGCGGATTTGCCGACGCCCGCGGTGCGCACGATAAGCCCCATGCCATCCGGCAGTTCCAGGCTTGAAAGCGCTTCTTTAAGCTCGGTGCGATCGTCGCCTTCGATGCGGCGAGAGATGCCGCCCGCGCGCGGGTTGTTCGGCATCAGCACAAGGTAGCTGCCCGCGAGGCTGATAAACGTCGTCAGCGCTGCGCCTTTGTTGCCACGCTCTTCTTTGTCTATCTGAACGATGACTTCCTGGCCTTCGCGCAGGACATCTTTAATATTCGGACGACCATGAGAGGCGTAGCTGGCGGGGAAGTATTCGCGGGCGATTTCTTTTAAAGGGAGGAAACCGTGTCTTTCGGCGCCATAATCAACAAATGCGGCTTCGAGACTGGGTTCAATGCGGGTGATCTTGCCTTTGTAGATGTTCGCTTTTTTCTGCTCGTGTCCAGGACTTTCGATATCCAGGTCGTACAGACGTTGCCCATCCACGAGGGCGACGCGCAACTCTTCCTGCTGAGTTGCGTTGATTAGCATTCTTTTCATCGTAACTTACTCGTTATTCTTACATTGACGACAAAGCTGCGGGCATGGTGACGCTGACCGGGAGTGAACCGATGGCCTCGTGACTGTTCGCGCCGCCAACCTCCCGGTTGTCGAACGCTTAAGAGGCGCAGAGTGTCGGTAGCCTGTATTTCAGGTGGAAATACAGCGCAATTATCAGAGGAATGACCGGGATTGTTTCTCCGGAAGCTTCCCTTTACCGGCCAGGCTGCAACCCGCAGCCCGCTAACTGCCTGAAAGTTCAACACGTCTTACGCCATTGCCGCGTGGAAGGACTGTCAGGCAAAACTGGTAATTCCGCAAAATTCCTTGTCTAAACAAGTCTCAACACGGAAAACAGTCGCATTATTCCATTGCTAAGCTTGATATAGCAAGCTGACTTTTGCCCTTTATCACCGACTTACTCACAGTTTTTTAACTTCTTGTTCGTCTGCTCCGCCGAAGCGATGACAAAACGAACTCATTAGCTGTGTGAATCGATGAGTTACTAAATATAAGCATATAAAAATGTGTGGCGCTACGGTCATCCGGTATTTAGAATCGCGCACCATGAAAACAGAGACTCCATCCGTAAAAATCGTTGCCATCTCCGCCGATCAGGCCGGGCAACGTATCGATAATTTTTTGCGCACCCAGCTCAAAGGCGTGCCGAAAAGCCTCATTTACCGCATCCTGCGCAAGGGCGAAGTACGCGTGAACAAAAAACGCATCAAGCCGGAATATAAGCTTGAGGCGGGCGATGAGGTGCGCATTCCGCCGGTTCGCGTGGCCGAACGCGAGGAAGAAGCGGTTTCTCCACATTTACAAAAGGTGGCGGCGTTAAGCGACGTTATCCTTTATGAAGATGACCATATTCTGGTGCTGAATAAACCGTCCGGCACCGCCGTGCACGGCGGCAGCGGGCTGAGCTTCGGCGTGATCGAAGGGCTGCGCGCGCTGCGCCCGGAAGCGCGTTTCCTTGAACTGGTGCATCGTCTCGACCGCGATACCTCCGGCGTGCTGCTGGTCGCGAAAAAACGCTCTGCGTTGCGTTCGCTGCACGAACAGCTGCGCGATAAGGGGATGCAGAAAGATTATCTGGCGCTGGTGCGTGGACAGTGGCAGTCGCACGTGAAAACCGTACAGGCGCCGCTTCTGAAGAATATTCTGCAAAGCGGCGAGCGCATCGTGCGCGTCAATCAGGAGGGCAAACCTTCAGAGACGCGTTTCAAAGTAGAAGAGCGCTTCGCCAGTGCGACGCTGGTACGCTGTAGCCCCGTGACCGGGCGCACGCATCAGATCCGCGTACATACACAGTTTGCCGGCCACCCGATTGCGTTCGACGATCGCTATGGCGATCGCACATTTGATGCGCAACTGGCGTCCACCGGGCTGAACCGTCTGTTCCTGCATGCGGCGGCGCTGCGTTTTGAGCATCCTGGCACCGGCGAAACGATGCGTGTTGAAGCGCCGATGGACGAAGAACTTAAGCATTGTCTGAAAGTGTTGCGCGCAGGCGGCTGACAGCCTCCCGATTGTGGTAGTTCTCGGACTCCCTTCCCGCGCTGCGGTATGAAATACACTATACTAAACACCCGGCTTCGGCCGGGTGTTTTTTTATACAATTACAACCGCATGGAGATGAAAATGGCCTGGTTACAATCCCGGACATGGAAACGTGTTTTCTTTACCCTGTTTATGACAGGTATGGTATGGCAGCTCGCCGCTTGTGATAACAATAAAGAACCGGAGCAGCGCAAAGCGTTTATCCAGTTCCTCCAGACTCGCATTCTGCCTTCCGAGAAACTGTCCGTCCCGACGCTGACCGCGCAGGAAAAAGAGAGCTTCGGCAAGTACGCTGACGATTATGCCATTCTTAGCGATTACTCCAGCGAAATGACCACGGCGTTTTCCGGCAACGATCAGGCGATGCGCCAGATGCGCAGCGTGACCAGCGCGAAAGATATGGTTGAAAAACGCGACACTATCGAAAAATCTCGCAAGGAAGTAGGGAATATCGAGTCGAAACGCGCTGATACCATGAAGAGCGTGGAAGACCGTTACTCCAAACTGAAACAGCCGGACGATCTGAAAGCGGTTTTCGACCAGGCTTATCAGAAAACGGTTGTGCGTCCTAACGCGCTGCTGACCCAGACCCTGTCTCTGACCGACGCCATTCTTGGTCAGGCGCTGGATATCGGCAACTACCTGAACAGTCTCGGTAATAAAGTGCAGTACGTCGGCTCGATGGCGCAGTTTACCGACCAGAAACAGCTGGATCTGTTTAACGAAAAACTGAGCGCGATGCGCGAGAAGCAGCAGGAACTGCTGGCCGTCGCGCGTCAGCTGGCTGGCATGCAGTAAGCCTCGCTCCGCACCCTAAAAAAGCCCTGCACTGCAGGGCTTTTTGCTTTCAGGGTTCAGCGATGGGCGAGGGGATCGACGCCTTCTCTTCTTAGCATTTCACAAAGGCGAATCAGCGGCAGGCCAATCAGCGTGTTAGGGTCGCGCCCGTCAAGGCGGTCAAACAGCGTGATGCCAAGCCCTTCGCTTTTAAAGCTGCCCGCGCATTGCCAGGGTTCTTCACGATGCAGATAGTTTTCAATTTCGCGGTCGCTTAACGTGCGAAAATGCACGTGGAATGGCTCGCAGTCGGCCTGATGCGCGCCGGTTGCGCTATTATACAGCGCCAGCCCTGTATAAAAGGTAACAACATTGCCGCTGGCCTGTTGCAATTGCTTAACCGCATTTTCAACGGTGTGCGGTTTGCCGGTAATGGTATTATTCAGCACGCAAACCTGATCGCTGCCAATAATCAAATGCCGGGGATATTTCTCCCGTAGCGCTTGCGCTTTTTGCAAAGCCAGCCTTAATACTAATTGTGGTGCGGTTTCATCCGCGTATGGGGTTTCGTCGGTCTCAGGGGCTGCGGTTTCAAACGGTAAACCGAGCTTCTCTAACAGGCTACGGCGAAACGGCGACGTGGAAGCAAGCACGATTGAGGTCATATTTTTCAGTGAAAGATAGCGAATCGATGAGCGCTATTTTAAACTGTCGGCCGCAATGTGTGCGAATAAATGGTAAAAGGTGTTTCAAACCCGCCTTTTTCTTTGACTCTATGACGTTACAAAGTTAATATGCGCGCCCTATGCAAAAGGTAAAATTACCCCTGACTCTTGATCCGGTTCGTACGGCTCAAAAACGCCTTGATTACCAGGGTATCTATACTCCTGAACAGGTAGAGCGTATCGCCGAATCTGTGGTCAGTGTGGACAGCGATGTCGAATGCTCCATGTCGTTCGCTATCGATAACCAGCGTCTCGCCGTATTAAAAGGCGATGCAACGGTTACGGTAACGCTCGCGTGTCAGCGTTGCGGTCAGCCGTTTAGCCATCACGTCCACACAACGTATTGTTTCAGCCCGATCTCTAACGACGATCAGGCGGAAGCACTCCCGGAAGCGTATGAGCCGATTGAAGTTAATGAATTCGGCGAAATCGACCTGCTGGCAACGGTTGAAGATGAACTCATCCTCGCCCTGCCTGTAGTTCCGGTGCATGATTCTGAACACTGTGAAGTGTCCGAGGCGGACATGGTCTTTGGTGAACTGCCTGAAGAGGCACAGAAACCAAATCCATTTGCCGTGTTAGCCAGTTTAAAGCGTAAGTAATTGGCGTTTCCCGCGCGAGCAGGAATAAGCCGTAATTGAGGAGTAAGGTCCATGGCCGTACAACAGAATAAACCCACTCGTTCCAAGCGCGGTATGCGTCGTTCTCATGACGCGCTGACCGCTGTCACCAGCCTGTCTGTAGACAAAACCTCTGGTGAAACCCATCTGCGTCACCACATCACCGCCGACGGTTTCTACCGCGGTCGCAAGGTTATCACTAAGTAATCACGCGCAAGCGTGGTTGAGCTTAGTGCGCTTTCCCCGCTCTGGCGGGGATAACCGTAACCTGGCGATATCTTGACACCTCTAACCCTGGCGTTAGATGTCATGGGCGGGGACTTTGGTCCTGCCGTGACAGTGCCTGCAGCATTGCAGGCACTGAATTCTGATCCACATTTGCATCTTCTTTTAGTCGGCGATCCCGACGCCATCACGCCATTACTTGCCAGAGCTGATTTTGAACAACGTTCGCGGTTGCAGATTATTGCGGCAGAGTCGGTTATTGCCAGTGATGTCCGTCCTTCCCAGGCTGTGCGCAACAGCCGCGGCAGCTCTATGCGTATCGCGCTGGAGCTGGTGAAAGAAGGGCGCGCGCAGGCCTGCATCAGCGCCGGTAATACCGGCGCGCTGATGGGGCTTGCTAAACTGCTGCTTAAACCTGTCGAAGGTATTGAGCGGCCTGCGCTGGTGACGGTGCTGCCGCATCAGCAGAAAGGTAAAACGGTGGTGCTGGATTTAGGCGCCAACGTGGATTGCGACAGCACGATGCTCGCGCAGTTTGCGATTATGGGCTCAGTGATGGCGGAAGAAGTACTCGGTATCGAGAATCCGCGCGTCGCGCTTCTCAATATCGGCGAAGAAGAAACAAAGGGGCTTGATAGCATCCGCGATGCAGCGGCGCTATTAAAAACTGTACCATCGTTGAACTACATCGGCTATCTCGAAGCCAACGAATTACTGACCGGCAAAACCGATGTGCTGGTATGCGACGGTTTTGTCGGTAACGTCACGTTAAAAACGATGGAAGGTGTTGTCAGGATGTTCCTTTCGCTGCTCAAATCGCAGGGCGAAGGTAAAAAACGGTCGTGGTGGTGGCTTTTACTAAAGCGTTGGTTACAAAAAAGCCTCTCAAGGCGATTCAGTCACCTCAACCCCGACCAGTATAATGGCGCCTGTCTGTTAGGATTGCGCGGCACGGTGATCAAGAGCCACGGTGCAGCCAATCAGCGAGCTTTTGCGGTCGCGATTGAACAGGCAGTGCAGGCGGTGCAGCGACAAGTCCCTCAGCGGATTGCCGCTCGCCTGGAATCTGTATTACCCAAGAGTGACTGAGCGTACATGTATACGAAGATTATTGGTACAGGCAGCTATCTGCCTGAACAAGTGCGGACTAACGCCGATCTTGAAAAAATGGTGGAAACCTCTGACGAGTGGATTGTCACTCGCACCGGTATCCGCGAGCGTCGCATTGCGGCGCCCGGCGAAACGGTCGCCACCATGGGCTACGAAGCGGCACTGCGCGCCATTGAGATGGCCGGTATTGACAAAGAACAGATTGGCCTGATTATCGTCGCCACTACTTCCGCCACGCACGCTTTCCCGAGCGCCGCTTGTCAGGTGCAGGGTATGCTTGGCATCAAAGGCTGCCCGGCGTTTGACGTCGCCGCCGCCTGTGCTGGTTTTACCTATGCGTTAAGCATTGCCGATCAATACGTGAAATCCGGCGCGGTGAAAAATGCGCTGGTGATCGGCTCCGACGTGCTGGCGCGCACGCTCGATCCTGAGGATCGCGGTACGATCATTCTGTTCGGCGATGGCGCAGGCGCGGCCGTACTGGGCGCCAGCGAAGAGCCAGGCATTCTGTCTACGCATCTGCACGCTGACGGCAGCTACGGCGAACTTCTGACTCTGCCAAACCAGGATCGCGTGAACCCGGACAGCCCGACCTTCCTGACCATGGCCGGGAACGAAGTCTTTAAAGTCGCGGTAACGGAACTGGCGCATATTGTTGACGAGACCCTGGAAGCGAATCAGCTGGATCGCGCCGATCTCGACTGGCTGGTGCCGCATCAGGCGAACCTGCGCATTATCAGCGCCACCGCGAAAAAACTCGGTATGTCGATGGACAATGTCGTCGTCACCCTCGACCGACACGGCAACACCTCTGCGGCTTCCGTGCCATGCGCGCTGGATGAAGCGGTACGTGACGGACGCATTCAGCGGGGCCAACTGGTGCTGCTGGAAGCCTTCGGCGGCGGCTTCACCTGGGGTTCCGCGCTGGTTCGTTTTTAATCGAGAAGGATAAAAAAATGACGCAATTTGCTTTTGTATTCCCGGGGCAGGGTTCTCAGGCCGTGGGAATGCTGTCTGACATGGCGGCAAATTTTCCCGTTATTGAAGCGACGTTCCGCGAAGCCTCCGCGGCGCTGGGCTATGATCTCTGGGCGCTGGTGCAACAAGGCCCGGCGGAAGAGCTGAATAAAACCTGGCAGACGCAGCCTGCGTTGCTGACCGCCTCCGTCGCGCTGTG
Source organism: Cronobacter turicensis z3032 (assembly GCA_000027065.2). Lineage (NCBI taxonomy): Bacteria > Pseudomonadati > Pseudomonadota > Gammaproteobacteria > Enterobacterales > Enterobacteriaceae > Cronobacter > Cronobacter turicensis. The sequence continues at coordinate 1,764,674 of FN543093.2, forward strand.
GCGCGTATGGCAGGAGCAGGGCGGTAAAGCGCCTGCGCTGATGGCCGGTCATAGCCTTGGCGAATATTCCGCGCTGGTCTGCGCGGGCGTCATCGATTTCGCCGACGCCGTGCGTCTGGTTGAGCTGCGCGGTAAATTCATGCAGGAAGCGGTGCCGGAAGGCACGGGCGCCATGGCTGCGATTATCGGTCTGGACGACGACGCTATCGCGAAAGCGTGCCAGGACGCCGCTGAAGGGCAGGTAGTTTCACCGGTTAACTTCAACTCGCCAGGCCAGGTCGTTATCGCCGGTCATAAAGACGCCGTTGAGCGTGCCGGCGCCGCCTGTAAAGCCGCGGGCGCCAAACGTGCGCTGCCGCTGCCGGTGAGCGTGCCGTCACACTGCGCGCTGATGAAACCCGCAGCGGAGAAACTGGCCGCTGAGCTTGAAAAAATTACGTTTAACGCCCCGCAGATTCCGGTTGTGAATAACGTTGACGTGAAATGCGAAACGTCGCCGGAAGCTATCCGCGATGCGCTGGTGCGCCAGCTTTACAGCCCGGTGCAGTGGACGAAGAGCGTCGAATTTATCGCGGCGCAGGGCGTCACGCAGCTGTATGAAGTCGGTCCGGGCAAAGTCCTTACGGGCCTGGCGAAACGTATTGTTGACACCCTGACGGCGGCGGCCATTAACGAGCCCGCCAGCCTGTCAGCGGCACTTGCGCAATAAAACGAGGAAAACCATGAGCTTTGAAGGAAAAATCGCGCTGGTCACCGGTGCGAGCCGCGGTATCGGCCGCGCTATCGCCGAAACCCTGGCCGCACGCGGCGCGAAGGTTATCGGCACCGCAACCAGCGAAAGCGGCGCGCAAGCGATTAGCGACTATCTGGGCGCGAATGGCAAAGGCCTGATGCTGAATGTGACCGATGCGGCATCCATCGAATCCGTTCTAGAAAATATTCGCTCAGAATTTGGCGAAGTGGACATTCTGGTCAATAATGCCGGGATAACCCGTGACAACCTGCTGATGCGAATGAAAGATGACGAGTGGAACGATATCATCGAAACCAACCTGTCATCGGTTTTCCGTCTGTCAAAAGCGGTAATGCGAGCTATGATGAAGAAACGTCACGGTCGCATTATCACTATAGGTTCTGTGGTCGGTACCATGGGAAATGCTGGTCAGGCCAACTACGCTGCGGCGAAAGCGGGTCTTATCGGTTTTAGTAAATCGCTGGCACGCGAAGTGGCGTCCCGCGGTATTACAGTAAACGTTGTTGCTCCGGGCTTCATTGAAACGGACATGACGCGTGCGCTGTCTGACGATCAGCGTGCGGGTATTCTGGCGGAAGTTCCTGCGGGTCGTTTAGGCGACGCAAAAGAAATCGCCAGTGCGGTTGCATTTTTAGCCTCTGACGAGGCCGGGTACATCACTGGTGAGACCCTGCACGTCAACGGCGGAATGTACATGGTTTAACCACGAATAAAATTATTTGCGTTATCAGGGCAATTGCCCGCAAAATAGCGTAAAATCGTGGTAAGACCTGCCGGGATTTAGTTGCAACTTTTTCAACATTTTATACACTACGAAAACCATCGCGAAAGCGAGTTTTGATAGGAAATTTAAGAGTATGAGCACTATCGAAGAACGCGTTAAGAAAATTATCGGCGAACAGCTGGGCGTTAAGCAGGAAGAAGTTACCAACAATGCTTCCTTCGTTGAAGACCTGGGCGCTGATTCTCTTGACACCGTTGAGCTGGTAATGGCTCTGGAAGAAGAGTTTGATACTGAGATTCCGGACGAAGAAGCTGAGAAGATCACCACCGTTCAGGCTGCCATTGATTACATCAACGGTCACCAGGCGTAAGTGAACATCTCCAGGCGGTCATTCGACCGCCTGAGTTTTATCTTTTTTAGTCCCACGAATCTCTTTTTTTATCCCTCCCTGGAGGACAAACGTGTCTAAGCGTCGTGTAGTTGTGACCGGACTTGGCATGTTGTCTCCTGTCGGCAATACCGTAGAGTCCACCTGGAAAGCTCTCCTTGCCGGTCAGAGCGGCATCAGCCTAATCGACCATTTCGATACTAGCGCCTATGCAACGAAATTTGCTGGCTTAGTAAAGGATTTTAACTGTGAAGAGATCATCTCGCGCAAAGAACAGCGCAAGATGGACGCCTTCATTCAATATGGAATTGTCGCCGGCGTACAGGCCATGCAGGATTCTGGCCTGGAAGTAACGGAAGAGAACGCTCCCCGTATCGGCGCGGCTATCGGTTCCGGCATCGGCGGCCTTGGCCTTATCGAAGAAAACCACAGCTCGCTGGTTAACGGCGGCCCGCGGAAAATCAGTCCTTTCTTCGTGCCATCAACAATTGTCAACATGGTGGCAGGTCACCTGACCATCATGTACGGTCTGCGCGGTCCCAGCATTTCCATCGCCACTGCGTGTACCTCAGGCGTACACAACATTGGCCATGCGGCGCGCATCATCGCCTATGGCGATGCTGACGTTATGCTCGCAGGCGGCGCGGAAAAAGCCAGTACGCCGCTTGGCGTCGGCGGTTTCGGCGCGGCGCGTGCGCTCTCCACCCGTAACGATAACCCGCAGGCGGCAAGCCGTCCGTGGGATAAAGAAAGGGATGGTTTTGTACTGGGCGACGGCGCGGGCATTATCGTACTCGAAGAGTACGAGCACGCGAAAAAACGCGGCGCGAAGATTTACGCCGAGCTGGTCGGTTTTGGTATGAGCAGCGATGCCTACCATATGACCTCGCCGCCGGAAAACGGCGCAGGCGCGGCGCTGGCTATGGTCAACGCGCTGCGTGACGCGGGCCTCGACGCAAGCCAGATCGGTTACGTCAACGCGCACGGCACGTCGACCCCAGCGGGCGACGTCGCTGAAGCGCAGGCAGTGAAATCGGTTTTCGGCGACGCCGCGAAACGCGTCATGGTGAGCTCCACCAAATCGATGACCGGCCATCTGCTTGGCGCGGCGGGCGCAGTAGAGTCTATCTACTCCATCCTCGCGCTGCGCGATCAGGCTGTTCCACCGACCATCAACCTGGACAATCCGGACGAAGGCTGCGACCTCGACTTCGTGCCGCATGAAGCGCGCCAGGTGAGCGGTATGGAGTATACCCTGTGTAACTCCTTCGGCTTCGGTGGCACCAACGGTTCTCTGATCTTTAAAAAGGTCTGACAGCCGCTACAAAGGCCCGCCCCGCGTGGGCCTTTGTGCATTTTCCCTCCCTCTTGCTCCCTGTCGGTCATCCTGCGAGACTAATGCGCTACCCGTTAAGGAGCCTCTATGCTGTTAATTAATGGTATCGAACAGGATTGCCTGTCGACGACCGATCGCGCCGTACAGTTCGGTGACGGCTGCTTTACGACCGCCCGCGTACGCGACGGCGCCGTTCTCCTGCTGGAACAGCATCTGGCGCGCCTGCGCGAAGGCTGTGAACGGTTGCTGATCCCGATGCCGGATAGCGAGGTGCTGCGTGACGAAATGCGCCATGCGGCGCAGGGGCAGGGGAGCGCGGTGGTGAAAGTCATCATCACCCGCGGCGCTGGCAAGCGCGGCTATAGCATTGCCGGGTGCGGCGCGCCCACGCGTATTGTCTCCCGCGGCGCGTACCCTGCTTTTTATGATGAATGGCGCGAGCGCGGCGTGAGCCTCGCGACCAGTCCCGTGCGGCTGGGGCGCAATCCACATCTTGCGGGCATCAAACATCTGAACCGGCTCGAACAGGTGTTGATCCGCACGCATCTTGAGCAGACGCCCGCCGATGAGGCGCTGGTGCTTGACAGCGAAGGGTGGGTTACGGAATGCTGTGCGGCTAATTTGTTCTGGCGTAAAGGAAAAGCGGTGTTCACCCCCCGTCTCGATCAGGCTGGCGTTGATGGCCTTATGCGGCGCCATATTATTGGCTTGCTGAATCAATCATCCTGGCGATTATCTGAAATTAACGCGCCGGCCAGCGCGCTTGACGCGGCGGATGAAGTGTTCATCTGCAACGCGCTGATGCCGCTGGTGCCGGTGCGCGAGATTGACGGCCACGCTTACGCCTCGCGCGAACTGTATTACTACCTCATTTCCCACTGCGAATAACCGGGTTCCCATGAAGAAAATGTTGCGCGTCGCGCTACTGCTGGTTCTTGTGCTTGCCATCGCGGCAGGCGTCGGTTACTGGAAAGTGCGCCAGCTGGCGCACAGCCCACTGCCGATCACCAAAGAGACGATTTTCACCCTGAAACCAGGCACCGGGCGTATCGCGCTTGGCCAACAGCTTTATGAAGAGAAGCTGATCAAACGCCCGCGCGTGTTTCAGTGGCTGCTGCGTCTGCAGCCTGATCTTTCTCACTTCAAGGCTGGCACCTATCGATTCACGCCGCAAATGACCGTGCGCGATGCCCTGCAGTTGCTGGCGAGCGGTAAAGAGGCGCAGTTTCCCCTGCGCTTTGTCGAAGGCATGAAACTGAGCGACTGGCTGAAACAGCTGCGTGAAGCGCCGTATATCAAACATACGCTCAAAGACGACGATTACGCGACGGTGGCTGAGGCGCTCAAGTTTGAGCATCCGGAGTGGGTGGAAGGCTGGTTCTGGCCTGATACCTGGCTCTATACGGCGAATACCTCTGACGTAACGATCCTTAAACGCGCCCATCAGAAAATGGTGAAAGCGGTGGATGACGTCTGGAAAGCGCGGATGGACGGGCTGCCTTACCAGGATCAGAACCAACTGGTGACGATGGCGTCGATTATTGAGAAAGAGACGGCGGTGGCGAGCGAGCGCGACCGGGTCGCCTCGGTCTTTATCAATCGCCTGCGTATTGGCATGCGGCTGCAAACCGACCCGACGGTCATCTACGGTATGGGTAAGAATTACAACGGTAAGCTGTCGCGTAAGGATCTGGAAACCCCGACGCCGTATAATACCTACGTGATTAGCGGCCTGCCGCCGGGACCTATCGCCATGCCAGGCGAGGCGTCGCTTAAAGCGGCGGCGCATCCGGCGAAAACGCCGTATCTCTATTTCGTGGCGGACGGGAAGGGCGGCCACACGTTTACCACGAATCTCGCCAGCCATAATCGTGCGGTGCAGGATTATCTCAAGGCGCTTAAGGATAAAAATGAGCAGTAAATATATTGTTATCGAAGGGCTGGAAGGCGCCGGGAAAACCACGGCGCGCAACCTGGTGGTGGAGACGCTGAAATCGCTCGGCATTACTGATATGACCTTCACCCGCGAGCCGGGCGGCACGGTGCTGGCGGAGAAACTGCGCAGCCTCGTACTGGATATCAAATCGGTCGGTGATGAAGTCATCACCGATAACGCGGAAGTGCTGCTGTTTTATGCCGCGCGCGTGCAACTGGTGGAAACGGTCATTAAGCCTGCGCTGGCGCGCGGCGAATGGGTCATCGGCGACCGTCACGATCTTTCCACGCAAGCCTACCAGGGCGGCGGGCGCGGTATCGACCGTGAACTGCTGGCGACGCTGCGCCAGACCGTGCTCGGCGATTTCGCGCCGGATCTCACGCTCTATCTCGATGTCGATCCGCGCATTGGGCTTGAGCGCGCCCGCGCACGTGGCGAACTCGATCGTATCGAGCAGGAGTCGCTCGACTTCTTTAACCGCACCCGCGCCCGCTACCTTGAACTGGCCGCCGCCGATCCGCGCATCATCACGATTGACGCCTGCCAGCCGCTGGATGCCGTCAGCCGTGATATCCGTTCGGCGATCGCGCGCTGGGTGCAGGAGCAGAAATAATGAAATGGTATCCGTGGCTGCGCCCCTCGTTTGAGCATCTGGTCGGTAACTGGCAGGCCGGCAGGGGACACCATGCGGTATTGATCCATGCGCTGCCCGGTATGGGCGACGACGCGCTGATTTACGCGTTGAGCCGCTGGCGCATGTGCCAGCAGCCGCAGGGCCAGAAAAGCTGCGGCGAATGCCGCGCCTGCCAGCTGATGCAGGCGGGCACGCACCCGGATTATTATCAGGCGGAGCCGGAGAAGGGCAAATCGACTCTGGGCATCGACGCTATCCGCGATATCAGCGAGAAGCTTTACGATCGCGCGCGGCTCGGCGGCGCCAAAGTGGTCTGGATCAAAGAGGCGGCGCAACTGACGGAAGCGGCAGCGAACGCGCTGCTGAAAACGCTGGAAGAGCCGCCGGAAAATACCTGGTTTTTGCTGGGCTGCCGCGAGCCGGAACAGCTGCCTGCCACGCTTCGTAGCCGCTGCTTCAGCTGGCATCTGGCACCGCCCGAAACGCGCTATGCCGAAGCCTGGCTTGCGCGCGAGATCCAGGCGGAGCCGTCGCGGATTAACGCCGCGCTGCGTCTGACCGGCGGCGCGCCCGCCGCCGCGCTTGAACTGCTCCAGCCGGAGCAGTGGCAGCAGCGCGTGGCCCTTGGCGAGAAAATCACGGCGGCGCTGACGAGCGGCGACTGGCTCTCTTTATTACCTGCGCTGAACCATGAACAGGCGCCTTTTCGCCTGCACTGGCTGGCGGCGTTCCTGATGGACGCGCTGAAGTGGCGTCATGGCGCCCAGGCAGCGCTGGTCAACACTGATTATCCGGTGCTCGTGGCCCAGCTGGCGCAGCGTTTTTCACCGGCCGTCACTCAGGCGATGCTTGATTCGCTATTCCGTTGCCGCGACAGGCTGCTAAACGTCGCCGCCGTCAACCGCGAACTGCTGCTGACCGAACTGTTACTCACCTGGGAGCGCTATATGCGCCCTGACGCGGTGCTTCCTTCTTATCACCTCTGAGAGAGACGTTATGTTTTTAGTCGACTCACACTGCCATCTCGATGGCCTGGATTATCAGTCTCTGCATAAAGATGTGGACGACGTGCTGGCGAAAGCCGTCGCGCGCGACGTGAAATATTTTCTGGCGGTCGCCACGACGCTGCCGGGCTACAAATCTATGCGCGAGCTTATCGGCGAGCGTGACAACGTGGCTTACTCCTGCGGCGTGCATCCGCTGAATCAGGATGAAGACTATGACGTGGAAGAGCTGCGTCGCCTTGCCGCCGATCCGCGCGTGGTGGCAATGGGCGAAACGGGCCTCGATTACTACTACACGCCGGAAACGAAAGCCCGCCAGCAGGAATCTTTCCGCCACCACATCCGCATCGGCCGCGAGCTGAACAAGCCGGTTATCGTCCATACGCGCGATGCCCGCGAGGATACGCTCGCCATTCTGCGCGAAGAAAAAGTGACGGACTGTTCAGGCGTACTACACTGTTTTACGGAAGACAAAGAGACGGCGGGCAAACTTCTGGATCTGGGTTTTTACATCTCTTTTTCCGGCATTTTGACCTTCCGCAACGCGGAGCAGATCCGTGAGGCCGCGCGCTATGTTCCGCTCGATCGGATGCTGGTGGAAACCGACTCGCCATACCTGGCGCCGGTTCCGCACCGCGGTAAAGAGAATCAGCCTGCGCTGGTGCGCGATGTGGCGGAATATATGGCGGTGCTTAAGGGCGTAAGCCTGGAAACGCTCGCTGAAACTACCACGCGCAACTTCTCCACGCTGTTTCATATTGACCTCGCCACACTGCAATCTGCCTGAAAATCCGAGTTATTTTAAAGCTCGTAATTAATGGGCAAAGCGAGTAAAGTTCACCGCCGAAATTCAGGCGGTGAACGACGATTTATAAACATCCTGAAACACTTAATGTAAAGAATCGCAATTTTTCGCCCAAGGCTTGTTTGAAACGTGATAACCGTCAAACAAAGATCGCGTGATTTATTTTACTCTGCGTAATAAATAAAGGGTACTCAGATGCCCTGTTTATGGCCCGTTTCTCCCCCGGGCTGATGCGTGAAACGCGTAAAAAAAGCACAAATACTCAGGAGCACTCTCAATTATGTTTAAGAATGCATTTGCTAACCTGCAGAAGGTGGGTAAATCGCTGATGCTGCCGGTCTCCGTACTCCCTATCGCAGGTATCCTGCTGGGCGTCGGTTCTGCAAACTTCAGCTGGCTGCCAGCCGTGGTTTCCCACGTTATGGCGGAAGCGGGCGGATCGGTTTTCGCCAACATGCCGCTTATCTTCGCTATCGGTGTTGCGCTGGGCTTCACCAATAACGACGGCGTTTCTGCTCTGGCTGCTGTGGTGGCTTACGGCATCATGGTAAAAACCATGGCGGTCGTGGCACCGCTGGTACTGCATCTTCCCCCGGAAGAAATCGCGGCAAAACACCTGGCGGATACCGGTGTGCTTGGCGGGATCATCTCGGGTGCGATTGCAGCCTACATGTTCAACCGTTTCTACCGCATTAAGCTTCCTGAGTATCTGGGCTTCTTCGCTGGTAAACGTTTCGTGCCGATCATCTCTGGTCTGGCGGCGATCTTCACCGGCGTTATCCTGTCCTTCATTTGGCCGCCGATTGGTTCCGCAATCCAGACGTTCTCTCAGTGGGCTGCTTATCAGAACCCGGTAGTGGCGTTTGGTATCTACGGCTTCATCGAACGTTGCCTGGTACCGTTTGGTCTGCACCATATCTGGAACGTTCCTTTCCAGATGCAGATCGGCGAATACACCAACGCTGCAGGTCAGGTGTTCCACGGCGATATCCCGCGTTATATGGCGGGTGACCCGACCGCGGGCAAACTCTCTGGCGGCTTCCTGTTCAAAATGTACGGTCTGCCGGCTGCTGCCATCGCTATCTGGCACTCCGCTAAACCGGAAAACCGCGCCAAAGTGGGCGGTATCATGATCTCCGCTGCGCTGACCTCGTTCCTGACCGGTATCACCGAGCCTATCGAGTTCTCGTTCATGTTCGTGGCGCCGATCCTGTACGTTATCCACGCGATTCTGGCAGGCCTGGCCTTCCCGATCTGTATCCTTCTGGGTATGCGTGACGGTACGTCCTTCTCCCACGGTCTGATCGACTTTATCGTTCTGTCCGGTAACAGCAGCAAACTGTGGCTGTTCCCGATTGTGGGCGCGTGCTACGCGGTGGTTTACTACACCATCTTCCGTGTGCTGATTAAAGCGCTGGATCTGAAAACGCCGGGTCGTGAAGACGCGACCGAAGACACCAAAGCAACCGGGACCAGTGAAATGGCGCCGGCTCTGGTGGCCGCGTTCGGTGGTAAAGAGAACATTACTAACCTCGACGCCTGTATCACTCGTCTGCGCGTAAGCGTGGCTGACGTGGCGAAAGTGGATCAGGCTGGCCTGAAGAAACTGGGTGCTGCGGGTGTGGTTGTGGCAGGCTCCGGCGTTCAGGCAATTTTCGGCACCAAGTCCGATAACCTGAAAACCGAAATGGATGAATACATCCGTAACAGCTAATCCTGGCTGACGGGGAGATGAAAAGGGAGGCGCAAGCCTCCCTTTTTTACGTCTGTACTAAGCGCACTAACGCGTGCGAAAAGACGGGAACATCAGCAGGCCTCTACCGCTGTAACCGTTCATCAGCGAATAAAAAAGGGAGCCATAAGGCCCCCATGCGTGCGTATTGATGATGGTCAGAAGCTGTAACTTGCTGTTACGGAGAAGTTACGCGGCGCGCCGTACACGTCATACGTGCCCAGGTAATCGTAATACTCTTTGTCAAAGACATTATTCAGGTTCGCCTGGACCGCGAGATTTTTCGTCGCCTGGTAGCGCGTGAACAGATCCACCACGGTATAGCCGTTTTGGCTTATGCGCGAGTCGCCATTCGGCCCTGCGATATTCTGCCAGGTTTTGGTCTGCCAGCGCGCGCCGCCGCCGACGGTTAATGCAGGGAGGCTCGGCAACTGGTAACGCGTGAACAGTTTCATCGTGGTGCGCGGCTGGTCAGGGTTGACGGCCACGCCATCACCCGCCTCGGCAATATAACGGCTCGCGCCGAAGGTCAGCTGCCAGTTATCGGTCAGCGCGCCGTTTAGCTCAAGCTCAACCCCTTTACTGACGGTGCCATCGACGGATTTATATGCCGTCTGCCCGCCGGAGCCGGGAATGATCACCCCGGTGTTCACCGCCACGTTATCCTGCTCGATACGGAACACCGCCAGCGACGCCGTCAGGCGGGTGTTAAACCAGTCGGCTTTCAGCCCGGCTTCATAGGCTTTGCCGGTGGTCGGATCGAGGAACTCGCTGTTCACATCGCGCTGGCCGCTCGGCTGGAAGATAGAGGTATAGCTGGCATAGGCCGACCAGGTATCGTCGATATCGTAAATGAGGCCCGCGTAAGGCGTAACGTCATCCGATTTGCTGCGGCGAATTTCATCCGGCTTGCGCTCCAGATTATATTTCGCGTTCCATTCAGTGTAACGCGCACCCAGAATCAAATGCAGCGGATCGGCAAGCGAGAGGCGCGTCGCGGCGTAAAGCGATTTCTGACGGATAACGTCTCGCTGGTAGAGCGCAAAATTTGACCATGTCGGGTTTGCCAGCGTGTTGCCGTTATAATCGTGAATATTCCCGACATCCATCAGCCCGGAATTATCATTCACCGGATAGGCGTTATCGTAATTGTTGCGCTGACGGCTGTAGCTGCCGCCGAACATCATCTCATGCTGGCGACCCGCCAGTTCGTAGCCGCCGCGCACGAAAGCGTCGACCGAATCCTGCTTACGCTCGCCGACGTTCCAGCCGCCCCATGCGCCCTGCCAGAGCGCCGCGTTATACCGGCCCGTCGTTTTATCCGGGAAACCGTCGATATACATCAGGCGGTTGTCGAAATTGGTTTCGGCATGCATCGCGTTTACTTTCGCCTCCCAGCCGTTATCGAAGCGCTGCGTCAGGTTGGCGAAAATTTTGGTGGAATCAAGATCGGAATACGCCCAGTCGGCGGCGGTGTTGAAACCTCGGCGGAAATGCGTCCGGCTCCCGTCGCTGTAAAGGGAAGGGAAGCCGCCCCAGGTCGGGCTGTCTTCCTGACTTTCCTGGTAGTCATAACCCAGCGATAACAGCGTTGAATCGGTAATGTCGGCATCCACAACGCCGTAGATGAATTTTTTGCGGTAGTGGTTACGCTCCACGAAGCTGTCATTATCCTGATAACCGGCCACCACGCGCCCGCGCACTTTGCCAGACTCTACCAGCGGCGACTGCACATCCATCACGTAACGCTGTTTATCCCAGCTGCCATACGTGGCCGAGACGTTACCTTTAAACGTCTGGCTGTCGGCGTGTTTGCGCACCATATTTACATACGCCGACGGGTTCCCGGTGCCGCTCATCAGTCCGGCTGCGCCGCGCACAACCTCGATTTTATCGTAAATCGCCGTGTCGCCTGCGGTATCGCCAAAGTTCCAGCGGTTATCAAGAAACGTCGGCATATCTTCATAGGCGAAATTGCTGATGTAAAAACCGCGTGCGAAGAAGTTCGTGCGGCTGGTATCAATGCGTGAGACGGTGACGCCTGTCGTGTTTTCCAGCACGTCTTCAATGGTCGTCAGTTGCTGATCCTGCATGCGTTGTTGGCTAATCACGCTCACCGACTGCGGAATGTCGCGCGGCACCAGCAGCATTTTTGTGCCGGACGTGGTGGTTTTAACGCTGTAATCCTGTGACTCGTCAGGCGTGCCGCTGTCGGCGGCGGCATCAACCACAATCGTGTCGCTGGCGGCGGGCGCCGCGTATGCCGCCGGGGCCGCCAGCGCGCTGGCGATACTGAGCGCCAGCAAAGAGGGAAGGGAGGACGCCGGAACGGTGCCCTGACGGAGTGCATGCTTAGCCATGTGTTGCCCTTAAAATAAAAAAATGATGCTGCGCATCAGGCTATTGTAATACGACGCTTTTCGGCGGCATCCTGGCCTGATGAAAAGAGATCGCGGGACTAAAACAACGTTCCATGTCAATAAGAATGAGAAATATAATCATTTGTCTTTGCGGTGTAAACAAATGTAAGAGGTGTGACAAACCGATGAGTAAGCGAGACGGGAGAAGCATCAGGCGCTATGGCGAAGCGAGAAGCGAAGGGCGCGCCATAAATATCCGCTTTATAAAGAAAAACCGGGCCAAAGGTTGAAAGGAAGCGATTATCTCGCTCATACTCTTAACGTTTATCCAAGAAGGAAAAAAACCATGGTCGAAGAAACCATTTTCAGCAAAATTATTCGTCGCGAAATTCCTGCCGACATCGTCTATCAGGATGAGCTCGTTACCGCGTTTCGCGATATTTCTCCCCAGGCCCCGACCCACATTCTAATCGTCCCGAACGTGCTGGTGCCGACGGTCAATGACGTTACGGCGGAACATGAGCAGGCGCTGGGGCGTCTTTTTACTGCCGCAGCGAAAATCGCGCAGCAGGAAGGCATCGCGGAAGATGGCTATCGCCTCATCATGAACTGCAATCGTCACGGCGGGCAGGAGGTTTACCACATCCATATGCATCTGGTCGGCGGCCGCCCTCTGGGGCCGATGCTTGCGCATAAAGGTCTCTGAGATGGGGCGCGCACGCACAGGCTTACTGCTGGCTGCGGTGTTGATGGCAGGCTGCCGCTCCGCGCCGACCATTCCCGTCAGCGACGATCAGGCGGTAGTGATGGAATCGAGCGTGCTGGCAGCGGGCATCACTGCTGAAAAACCAGACTTTTCTTTGCAAGACGGCAAGCCTGTCGCCGCCGCCGCCATTTACAATAACAAAGACGCGCCCGTTACCGTGCATTACCGCTTTTACTGGTATGACGCCCGCGGGCTGGAAGGCCAGCCGCTGGAAGTCCCGCAGACGGTCGTTATCCCGGCCCAGAGCCGCGTGACGGTAAACGGTCAGACTCACTATCTGGCGGCACGGAAAGCCCGTCTTTATCTCTATCTCTGAAGGGGGAAATGTTGAACAGAATGTATCGCTATGCGCTGCTGGCGACCGTCGCCCTGGCGCTGTCGGGCTGTATTTTGCCCGGCGAGCAGAAACCGGCGCCGGTAGAAGAAGCGCAGCCAGGCACGCAGCAACCGACGCAGCCCGTACCGCCGCCGACGCAGCCAGTGCCTACCGTACCGTCCGTGCCGTCGATTCCGGCGCAGCCTGGCCCGATTGAACATCAGCCTGAAAACGCAACCCCGGAGCCGAAAGCGCGCACCTATGACTGGAACAGCGCGATGGCGCCGATGGTCGGCAAAATGTTGCAGGCCGACGGTGTGAACGCAGGCAGCGTACTGCTGGTGGATAGCGTGAATAACCGTACTAACGGTTCGCTGCAAACCGGCCCGGCCACCGAAGCCCTGCGTGGCGCGCTGGCGAACAACGCCAAATTCACGCTGGTTTCCGCACAGCAGCTTTCGATGGCGAAACAGCAACTGGGGCTTTCGCCGCAGGATAGCCTTGGCTCACGCAGTAAAGCCATCGGCATCGCCCGCAACGTGGGCGCGCAGTATGTGCTGTATGCCAACGCCAGCGGTAATGTGAATGCGCCTACGCTGCAAATGCAGCTGATGCTGGTACAGACCGGCGAAATCATCTGGTCAGGTAAAGGTGCCGTTCAGCAAACCCAATAATCTGAGCCCCGAAGGGTTCTTAGCGCAGTGTTTTCCGGCGGCTTCGGCCGCCGTTGTCGTTTGCGCGCTACCCGGCCTCAGCGACGGCGCCTGGCAGGTAGTCGTCGATGATGACACGTTCGTGGTGCGCCGCGACGCGCGCAAAAGCCGTGCCCGCAGCCCGCGTCAGTATCGCGCCCTGAAACGGCTGCCTGCGGCGCTTGCCCCGCGCCCGCGCTGTAGCGTTAACGGCTGGCTGGCGGTCACGTTTTTACCGGGCGAGATCCACGATACGCTGCCGCCGGTGCCGCAACTCGGCGCGCTGCTGTATCATCTGCACCAGCAGCCATGTTTTGGCTGGCGCATCGAACTGCTGCCGCTTCTGCTGCGCGACTGGCAGCAGAGCGCGCCTTCGCGCCGCACACGCTTCTGGCTGCGACTGTTGCGCCGTTTACGTCGCACGGGCGAGCCGCGCCCGTTGCGTCTCGCGCCGCTGCATATGGATGTTCATCCGGGCAATCTGGTCTGGCAGCCGGACCGGCTCATGCTTATCGACTGGGAATATGCCGGCGATGGCGATGTGGCGCTGGAGCTTGCCAGCGTCTGGCTCGATGATGCGGCCAGATGGGCGCTTATAACAGATTATGCGCGCCGCGCGGCTATCGATGAGATGCAACTGCGCCGTCAGGTGGCGCGCTGGCGTCCGTGGAGCGGGTTGCTGATGGCGGGCTGGTATGAGCGCCGTTTTCAGGAAACCGGCGACCGCACATTTATCACACTTGCAGACGAGGCCTGGCGCCAGCTGCAAATGCATTAACACGAAGGGAGAGAAACATGGGTCCGGTCATGCTGGATGTGGAAGGTTTTGAGCTTGATGCCGAAGAGCGTGAAATTCTGGGGCATCCGCTGGTAGGGGGGCTCATACTCTTTACCCGCAACTATCACGATCCAGAGCAGTTGCGTGAACTGGTCCGCCAGATCCGCGCGAGCGCCCACAATCACCTGGTGATTGCGGTGGACCAGGAAGGCGGCCGCGTGCAGCGTTTTCGCGAGGGCTTTACCCGCCTGCCTGCGGCGCAAAGTTTCGCCGCGCTGCTGGGAATGGACGCCGGCGGCAAACTGGCGGAAGAAGCTGGCTGGCTGATGGCCTGTGAAATGATCGCGATGGATATCGATATCAGTTTTGCGCCGGTACTGGATGTCGGCCATCTCAGCGCTGCGATTGGCGAGCGATCTTTCCATGATGAGCCGGAGAACGTGCTGGCGATGGCGAAGCGTTTCATTTCGGGGATGCGGAGCGCGGGAATGAAAGCGACCGGTAAACACTTCCCCGGTCACGGTGCCGTGAGCGCCGATTCCCATAAAGAGACGCCGCGCGACCCGCGCCCGGCCGCGGACATCCGTCGTCACGACATGCTGCCGTTTCGCGAGCTTATTAGTTACAACATGCTCGATGCTGTAATGCCGGCGCACGTCGTCTATAGCGATGTCGATCCGCTGCCGGCGAGCGGTTCGCCTTACTGGCTTAAGCAAGTGCTGCGTAAGGAGCTCGGTTTTGACGGCGTAATTTTCTCTGACGATCTGTCTATGGAAGGGGCGGCTATTCTCGGCAGCTACGCGGAACGCGGTCAGGCGGCGCTGGATGCCGGTTGCGATATGATCCTTGTCTGTAATAATCGTAAGGGTGCCGTAAGCGTTCTTGATAACCTGTCACCGATCAAAGCAGAGCGTGTTACACGTTTGTATCATAAAGGTGTAATTACGCGTCAGGAACTGATGGCGTCGGCGCGCTGGAAGCAGGTAAGCGGGGAGCTTACCGCGCTGCATGAGCGCTGGCAGACGCACAAGGCGGGGCAATAACGCTTGCCCTGAAGCTGCTACGCTGGGATGAGAATGCAATGATTATCTACTTACACGGTTTCGATTCAAACAGTCCGGGTAACCACGAGAAAGTGCTGCAATTGCAGTTTATCGATCCGGATGTGCGGCTTATCAGCTACAGCACGCGCCACCCGAAACACGACATGCAGCATCTGCTACGTGAAGTGGACAAAATGCTGCAACTGAATGTCGATGAACGCCCGCTCATCTGCGGCGTGGGGCTTGGGGGATTCTGGGCGGAGCGCATCGGCTTTTTATGTGACATCCGCCAGGTGATTTTCAACCCAAACCTGTTTCCGTATGAAAACATGGAAGGCAAAATCGACCGGCCGGAGGAGTATCTCGATATCGCGACCAAGTGCGTAGAGAACTTCCGCGAGAAAAACCGCGATCGCTGCCTGGCGATTCTTTCGCGCGAGGATGAGGCGCTCGACAGCCAGCGTTCGGCCGAACTGCTGCATCAATATTATGAAATCGTCTGGGACGAAGAGCAGACGCACAAGTTTAAAAACATCTCGCCGCACCTTCAGCGCATTAAAGCGTTCAAAGCGCTGGGGTAATTCCGCCGTCGCGCCAAAATACCGCTTCACCGAACAAACGGGTCAGCCAAACGCTGGCCCGTTTTTTGTTTAACTTTAATGCATAAAAATTGATGCACATCAAATTTGGTATGACCAATGCACCGTTCATGTTATGCTCGTCACTGTTGTGGGCCGTGTTGCTAAACTATTGTTAATTAAAAGCTATTTTTAATAACTTTGAATTAACAATTAGTTAAACACTTTAAGGGGGTCACGTTGACTACGCCATTAAGAAAGATCGTTATCGTGGGCGGCGGCGCCGGCGGACTGGAGCTCGCAACACAGCTCGGTCACAAACTGGGCCGCGGCAAAAAAGCGAAAGTCACGCTTGTCGATCGCAACCACAGCCACCTGTGGAAACCGCTGCTGCATGAAGTGGCGACCGGTTCGCTGGATGAGGGCGTCGACGCGCTGAGCTATCTGGCGCACGCGCGCAACCACGGTTTCCAGTTCCAGCTGGGCTCGGTGGTGGATATCAACCGCGAAGCCAAAACCCTGACGCTTGCCGAACTGCGTGATGAGAAGGGCGAGCTGCTGGTGGCTGAACGTAAAGTGCCTTATGACACGCTGGTCATGGCGCTCGGCAGCACCTCTAACGACTTCAACACGCCGGGTGTGAAAGATCACTGCATCTTCCTCGACAACCCGCATCAGGCGCGCCGTTTCCATCAGGAAATGCTCAATCTGTTCCTGAAATACTCCGCTAACCTCGGTGCTAACGGCAAAGTGAATATCGCGATTGTCGGCGGCGGCGCGACGGGCGTTGAGCTCTCCGCTGAACTGCATAATGCGGTTAAACAGCTGCACAGCTATGGCTATAAAGGGCTTACCAACGAAGCGCTGAACGTAACACTGGTGGAAGCGGGCGAGCGTATTCTGCCTGCGCTGCCGCCGCGCATCTCAAGCGCTGCGCATAATGAGCTGACCAAGCTGGGCGTGCGCGTGCTCACCAACACCATGGTGACCAGCGCGCAGGAAGATGGTCTCAACACCAAAGACGGCGAATTTATTCAGGCTGACCTGATGGTCTGGGCGGCGGGCATCAAAGCGCCGGATTTCATGAAAGAGATTGGCGGCCTGGAAACCAACCGCATCAACCAGCTGGTGGTCGAGCAGACGCTGCAAACCACGCGCGACCCTGACATCTTCGCTATCGGCGACTGCGCGTCCTGCCCGCGCCCGGAAGGCGGTTTCGTCCCGCCGCGCGCCCAGGCCGCGCACCAGATGGCCTCCTGCGCGCTGGATAACATCCTGGCGCAAATCAAAGGCAAGCCGCTTAAGCCCTATGTTTACAAAGACAAAGGCTCGCTGGTCTCGCTGTCGAAATTCTCCACCGTCGGCAGCCTGATGGGCAACCTGATGCGCGGCTCGATGATGATTGAAGGGCGTATCGCGCGCTTTGTTTATATCTCGCTGTATCGTATGCACCAGATTGCGCTGCACGGTTACTTCAAAACCGGGCTGATGATGCTGGTGGGCAGTATCAACCGGGTGATCCGCCCGCGTCTGAAACTGCACTAAGCACGCCATCCGCCTCTGTCACCCAGGGGCGGATGACATTTTATTTCCGTCGCCTTTTCCCTTCAGACTCCTCTTAATCCGCGGTTCTGCCCGACGTAATCCTGCTTTTTGAGTCGTTTTCCGATAGGCCATCTGTGGCCTTAATTGCAAAATTGTTACTAATTGCACAGCCGGGAGGAATTCCTGTGAATAAATCAATGTTAGCGGGTATTGGTATCGGGGTTGCATCTGCGCTGGGCGTAGCGGCGGTGGCCAGTCTGGATGTATTCAGCGCTTCGCCGAAATATGCCCAGGTGGTTTCCGCCACGCCGATTAAAGAGACGGTGAAAACGCCGCGTCAGGAATGTCGTAACGTGACGGTGACGCACCGCCGTCCGGTTCAGGATGAAAACCGCCTGACCGGCTCGGTACTGGGCGCGGTTGCAGGCGGCGTTATCGGTCATCAGTTTGGCGGCGGTCGCGGTAAAGATGTCGCTACGGTCGTGGGCGCGCTGGGCGGCGGCTATGCCGGCAACCAGATCCAGGGCCACCTGCAGGAAGGCGATACCTACACCACGACGCAGCAGCGCTGCAAAACGGTTTATGACAAAGCAGAGAAAATGCTGGGTTACGATGTGACATACCGCATCGGGGAAGAGCAGGGCAAAATCCGTATGGATAACGACCCGGGGAGCCGTATCCCGCTGGACAGCAACGGACAGCTGGTACTGAATCAGAAAACCTGAAAATAAAACAGCGTTACGCACCAATTGCCCCTCTTGCACTCAGGCTGAGGGGCTTTTTTTTTGCTTATGCAGGTGAATGAGAACCAAAAAGCGTTGTGAAAACGCTTATGCCACACGGTGAGGTGAGACATAAGCGTTTAAGGACAATTACATAGCATTGTGTTGTCTGAATAAGATAAAACCAGTGATCAGCACTGAGAGAAATGCGAAAAGAATAGAACCACCGCAGAACAACCAAAGGCCAAATAACAATGTTATTACTATTAGCACCTTAAATAATGGTAATAGCAAAACCATGTTCATCTTCCTTCTGTAGGTGTATAGCCAAAAAGCGTCTCGTGCCTTCCATATCTGAAACTCGATACACCACGGATACTGTGTGGAAAAACGTGCTCGTCCCTGTACGGCCCCGTCTTCATGACGTAAATAGCTCCTGTTCTAATAATTGGTGGTGCTAATTAATTAGCACACGAATAATCATTTCTTTGACCGTAAAAGAGTAGCTATTCTGGAGGATATATTTGCCAGTTTTTACCTATTAATAAATGTAACAGAAAGGCGCTCTGTGGGAATGAGATATTCATTTGGGTTATAAATGGGAGTGTGGGCGACGGGCGCCGCCCACGAAACAACAGAAATGCTTTACAGCAGGTGCGGCCACAGTCGCATAGTCATATTCACAATCTCAATCAATTCATCCTGCGTGGCGCCTTCACGGGCGCTGACAGACATACCGTGCACCAGGCAACTGATAAAGCGTACCAGCGCGGGCAGATCGCAATGCTGCGGAATTTCATTTTGCGCCTGACGCTCGCTTAAAAAGCGCAGCAAAATCGCTTCGCGTTGCGTATGGCGCGATTTCAGCGTGGCGGCAATCTCTTCAGACGACGCGGCAAGCGCGGCGGAAGTGGTCACCATAAAGCAACCCGCAGGGGTCTCTTTACTGGCGAAGCAGCGCGCTACCGCGCAAAGGTAGTCGTGCAGCGCTTCGTCAACGCGTTTATCGGCGTGAAACAGGAGCGTTTCCTGCTGCTGTGCAAACCGCGCGATATAGCGGTCGAGCACGGCGCGGAACAGCCCCTCTTTATTGGTGAACTCAGCATACAGCGTCGGGGCTTTCGCGCCGGTCGCTTCGACGAGATGCGCGAGCGACGTCGCTTCGTAACCGTGCTGCCAGAAGAGTGCCATGGCCTTATCAAGCGCCGCTTCCCTGTCGAACACTTTTGGTCGGCCACGGCTTTTTTTTGCGCAACTTTGGACTTCTGTTGTCATAGTGCCGTTTAACCTCTTTATGTAAACCTGCTACCAAAATACCCCTTTTCGCACCAGGAGTACCAGCAAAACCGCGCCATGAATGCTTTTACAGGCGATTCTGTAAGGGCTGCCGTTATTAATATAACGATCGTTAAAAATTATATTGACATGTGATGCGGATCACAACTATTCTTTACCTATCGATCGTTAATTAAATAATTTTTAACGACCACGTAACCAAATCCGCATTACAAAAGAAAGGGTACCCACATGAAAAACGTTAAAGCACTGTTAGCCGCCGCGGTCCTGAGTTCACTGTCATTCGCAAGCGTCGCCGCCGTTCAGGTGCAGTCCACTCCGGCTGGGCAGCAGAAAGCGGGCACCGTCTCTGCGACGGCCGGGACTAACCTCTCCTCGCTGGAAGCCGAGCTTTCGCAAAAAGCTGACGAGATGGGCGCAAAATCGTTCCGTATTACCTCAGCGAATGGCCCGAACAATCTGCACGGCACCGCGGTTATCTATAAATAAGCCGTCACGGTCGCACCGTTTAAGGCCCTGTCATCGGACAGGGCCTTTTTCGTTTCAGATGGCGTCGCTGGCGGGCATTGACGGGTGCGCGGTGACGTTAACCGGCACGCCGGAGCGCAGGCGCAGGGCATGGCCCATGACCTCCCGGTCGGTCTGCGGCGCGGCTTCAAAAGTTTTCAGCATCGCGTCCAGCACAATCGGCAGCGTTTTGGGGTCATCCTCAATGCGTTTCGACAGCGGCTGATGCACCTCGACAAAATGACGTCCATCCGGCTCGATGGACGCTTTCACCGGCGCGTTAATGATATTGACGCGCGTACCGACCGGCACCACGCTGAAGAGGTGTTTGATATCGTCATCGCGCAGGCGAATACAGCCGGAGCTGACGCGCATGCCGATACCGAAATCCGCATTCGTGCCGTGCAGCAGATACACGCCGCCGTAGGCCGCAAGACGAATGGCGTGGTGGCCCATCGGGTTTTCCGGCCCGGCAGGCACGACCGGCGGTAAATCGATTCCCTGCGCTTTATAACGCGCACGGATATTGGCCGTCGGCGTCCAGGTTGGATTGGCGCGCTTTTGCGAGACCGTGGTTTGCATCGTCGGTGTCAGCGTATCGCCGTCGAGCTGGCCGATGCCTATCGGGTAAACAGTGACGCTCTTTTCGCCCGGTGGGAAATAGTACAGCCGCAGCTCGGCAATATTAATCAGAATGCCTTCGCGCGGCGCATCCGGCAGCAGCATCTGGCGCGGAATCGTCAGCACGCTGCCCGCGCGCGGGACATACGGATCAACGCCGGGGTTGGCCTGCAACAGCGCCAGAAAGCCGACGTTATACCGTTTGGCGATGGCCTCCAGCGAGCCGCCGTCGTCCGCCACTGTGTGATACAGCGTTTCGCCAATCAGCCGACTCCCCGGCGCGGGGAGGGGGTAAGTATTCGCCAGCGCCTGGTTTGCGCCAAGCGTCATGCTGGCGACCAACGCGAGCCATGACAGCCAGCGTGAAAAACGTGCATATTCTCTTTTCATTTACCGATCCCAAAGGCGGAGAAGTTTTTGTAATTCATAGATAAAGAGAGAAGTATGGCGGGGCTTCGTCCAGGAAACCCTGGACGATTGCAAAGGATTGTAAAGTTACGCCCCGGGCGGGGCGTGATCGGATTACGGGAGGGTGTGTTCGGCGAGCTGCGCCATAAACTGACGCACCCATTCCATACGGTTTTTACGCTCGTCCAGCTCGCGGAAGAACTTCAGGCGCGTCGGGCCATCGAGGCGGTAATGCTGCGGCTCTTTTTGCAACAGGCCAATAAGCCAGCCAGGATCGACATGGTTTTTCTCGGCAAACTCAATGGTGCCGCCTTTCTCATTGGCCTCGATTTTACGCACGCCAAGCTTCTGCGCCTGCTGGCGCAGGGCGGCGATATCCAGCAGCGTACGCGCCGGGTCCGGCAGCAGACCAAAGCGGTCGATAAGCTCCACTTTGATCTCCTCAAGCTCCTGCTCTTTTTTGGCGCTGGCAATGCGCTTGTAGAACGACAGGCGCGTATTCACATCCGGAATGAACGCCTCCGGCAGTAGCGACGGCATTCGCAACTCCACTTCCGTCTGCTGGCTGGTGAGATCCTCAAGCGATGGCTCGCGCCCGGCTTTCAGCGCGTCAACGGCGTTTTCCAGAAGCTCCATATAGAGCGAGAAGCCAATGGTTTCCATCTGTCCACTCTGATCTTCACCCAGCAGCTCGCCCGCGCCGCGAATTTCCAGATCGTGCGTCGCCAGTGCAAAGCCCGCGCCCAGATCCTCCAGTGAGGCGATCGCCTCCAGACGTTTCTGGGCATCGGTAGTCATCGCCTTCGGCGGCGGGGTCAGCAGCCAGGCATAGGCCTGATGGTGCGAACGACCGACGCGGCCGCGCAGCTGGTGCAGCTGTGCGAGACCAAAATGATCGGCGCGTTCGATGATGATGGTATTGGCGGTCGGAATATCGATGCCGGTTTCGATTATCGTGGTACAGACCAGCACGTTAAAGCGCTGGTGGTGGAAATCGTTCATCACCCGCTCAAGTTCGCGCTCGCGCATCTGGCCGTGACCGATGGCGATACGCGCCTCCGGCACCAGATTCGCCAGCCGCTCGGCGGCTTTCTGAATGTTTTCGACATCATTATATAGGTAATAGACCTGACCGCCGCGCAGCACTTCACGCAGGATAGCCTCGCGCACCACCAGATTGTCATACTCGCGCACGAAGGTTTTCACCGCCAGACGACGCGCGGGCGGCGTGGCGATAATCGACAGATCGCGCATGCCGCTCATCGCCATGTTTAGCGTGCGCGGAATAGGCGTCGCGGTGAGCGTCAGAATATCGACATCGGCGCGCATCGCCTTGATACGCTCTTTGTGACGCACCCCGAAGCGGTGCTCTTCATCGACGATCAAAAGACCGAGGTCTTTCATTTTTACGTCGCTCTGCAACAGCTTGTGGGTGCCGATAAGAATATCGACTTTCCCGTCGGCGGCCTGCTCCAGCACCTGCGCCTGCTCTTTGGCGCTGCGAAAGCGCGACAGCAACTCAATGCGAACGGGCCAGTTGGCGAAGCGGTCACGGAAATTGTCGAAATGCTGCTGGGCCAGCAGGGTGGTCGGCACCAGCACCGCCACCTGCTTATTGTTCTCCACCGCCAGGAACGCCGCGCGCATCGCCACTTCGGTTTTACCAAAGCCCACGTCGCCGCACACCAGACGGTCCATCGCCAGCGGCTGGCACATGTCGCTCAGCACTGCATTGATCGCCTGCGCCTGATCCGGCGTGGTTTCAAACGGGAATCCTTCGCAGAAGAGCTGATACTGCTCTTTGTCATGCTTAAAGGCGAAACCGGATTTCGCGGCGCGCTGGGCGTAGATATCCAGCAGCTCCGCCGCCACGTCGCGCACTTTCTCCGCCGCTTTCTGGCGCGCTTTTGACCACGCGTCGCTGCCGAGCTTATGCAGCGGCGCGTTCTCTTCGGCCCCGCCCGCATAGCGGCTTATCAGATGCAGTGAAGAGACCGGCACATACAGCTTCGCGTCACCGGCGTAGGTCAGCATCAGGTATTCCGCCGTGATGCCGCCCGCTTCAAGCGTCGTCAGACCGGCGTAGCGGCCCACGCCATGCTCCAGATGCACCACCGGCTGTCCAGGACGCAGCTCCGCCAGGTTGCGGATGAGCGTATCCGGGTTAATGGTGCGGCGGCTCTCCTGACGACGGCGCGTGACGCGCTCGCCCAGCAAATCGCTTTCACAGATAAAAGCGCGGTGGCGCAGAGTATCGATAAACCCGCGCTCCGACGCGCCGATGCTCAGGTAGCGTTCGCCTTCCTGCGCATCCTCCAGCCGCAAAAGACGCTTCGGCGCTATTTTGATGCGGGACAGGAGTTCCGAGAGCGCCTCGCGGCGGCCCTCGCTTTCCACCGAGAAAATCACCGGCCCGGTGAAAGATTCCAGAAAGCGGCGCAGGCTGTCGAGCGGCGATTTCTGCTGGGCCTGGACGGCGATATCCGGCAGCGGCTGATAGCCCAGATTCGTATTGGCGGCTTTGTCGGCCAGCGCCTCGGTTTTCAGCTGCACGCGCGGCCAGGCTTTTAACTGCGCATGAAGTTCATCGGTGCGCAGCCAGAGCTCTTCCGGCGGCAGCAGCGGGCGCATCGGGTCCACGCCGCGGTTTTCAAAGCGCGCCACGGCGTCGGCCCAGAAGCGGTCGGCGCTGGCTTCCAGATCGCCCGTGCTCACCACCAGCGTGTTTTTCGGGAAATAACTGAACAGCGGCGGCAGCGGCTCGTTAAAGAACAGCGGCTGCCAGTATTCGATCCCGGCGGGCAGGGTGCCTTTGCTCACCTGCTGGTAGATATGCTCCGGGTCGCGCTTCACCTCGAAACGGTCGCGCCACTGGCTGCGGAACAGCTCAATGGCCGCTTTGTCGGTCGGGAATTCGTGCGCGGGCAGCAGGTTTATCGCTTCCACTTCTTCCAGCGTGCGCTGGGTATCGACATCAAACAACCGCAGGCTGTCGATTTCGTCATCGAAAAAGTCGATACGGTAAGGCTGCTCGCTGCCCATCGGGTAGAGATCGAGCAGCGCGCCGCGGGTGGCGTATTCGCCATGCGCCATCACCTGGTCCACATGGCGATAGCCCGCCTGATCCAGCTGGGCGCGCAGCGTGTCGCGCGATAACTGCTGGCCTTTTTGCATCACCAGCGCGTGGCCATGCAGGAAGCTGTGCGGGCAGACGCGCTGCATCAGGGTGTTCACCGGCAGGATCAGCACGCCGCGCTGCATACCAGGCAACTGATAAAGCGTCGACAGGCGCGAGGAGATAATCTCCTGATGCGGCGAGAAGCTGTCATACGGCAGCGTCTCCCAGTCGGCCAGATTCATCACCAGGCTTTCGGTAAATTGTTGAATTTCATCGTGCAGACGCAGGGCGGTTTGCATATCCGGCGCGATAAGCGCCAGCGGGCCGGCATGGCGTTCCGCCATTTCCGCCACCTCGACGGCGCAGGCCGCGCCGGTCAGTTCACCCAGTTGACGCTGATCGCCCGCTTTGACGGGCAGAGAGTAACGATATTGTTCAGGCATAGAAGGCGAAGCGTGCTCCGGTTGTGCCGCTTGTCCGGGATAAAAACCCGGCGACAGAGTGGGTTAGTGGTTCCATAAATCAGATCTGGGCTTTATTATCGTTGATCACTTTGCATTAGCAACCGTACAAGACGGATTTCATGTATCAACCTGTCGCGTTATTTATCGGCCTGCGCTATATGCGCGGGCGTGCAGCAGACCGCTTCGGCCGTTTCGTCTCCTGGCTCTCCACTATCGGCATCACGCTCGGCGTGCTGGCGCTGGTGACAGTGCTCTCCGTGATGAATGGTTTCGAGCGTGAACTGCAAAACAACATTCTCGGGCTGATGCCGCAGGCGCTTATCAGTTCATCCAAAGGCTCCGTCAATCCGCAGCAGTTGCCTGCCGACAGCCTCCACCTTGAGGGCGTTAACCGTATCGCGCCGCTCACCACCGGCGATGTGGTGCTGCAAAGCGCCCGCAGCGTGGCGGTGGGCGTGATGCTGGGTATCGACCCGGCGCAGCGCGACCCGCTGACGCCGTATCTGGTCAACGTCAACCAGCAGGATCTGGCCGCCGGGAAATACAACATTATTCTCGGCGAACAGCTCGCGGGCCAGCTTGGCGTCAAACGCGGCGATCAACTGCGCCTGATGGTGCCGTCGGCCAGCCAGTTCACGCCGATGGGCCGACTGCCGAGCCAGCGTCTCTTTACCGTTATCGGCACCTTCGCCGCCAACAGCGAAGTGGATGGCTACCAGATGCTGGTCAACATTCAGGACGCCTCACGCCTGATGCGCTACCCGGCAGGCAATATCACCGGCTGGCGGCTGTGGCTGAATGAACCGCTGAAAGTGGATGTGCTGAGCCAGCAGACCTTACCCGCGAACACCCAATGGCAGGACTGGCGCGAGCGTAAGGGCGAACTCTTCCAGGCGGTGCGCATGGAGAAAAACATGATGGGCTTGCTGCTGAGCCTGATTGTCGCCGTCGCCGCGTTTAACATCATTACGTCGCTGGGGCTGATGGTGATGGAGAAGCAGGGCGAAGTGGCTATCCTGCAAACCCAGGGCCTCACGCGCCGTCAAATCATGGCGGTGTTTATGGTCCAGGGCGCCAGCGCAGGCGTTATCGGCGCGCTGTTTGGCGCGCTGCTCGGCGCGCTGCTCGCCAGCCAGTTGAATAATCTGATGCCGGTGATTGGCGCGTTCCTTGATGGCGCCGCGCTGCCGGTCGTTATCGAGCCGTTGCAGGTCATCGGTATTGCGCTGGCGGCGATGGCCGTCGCGCTGTTGTCCACGCTTTATCCTTCCTGGCGCGCCGCCGCCACCGAACCCGCTGAGGCTTTACGTTATGAGTAATTCTGTGCTGTTACAGTGCGACAACCTGTGCAAACGCTACCAGGAAGGCAAAGTGCAAACGGATGTGTTGCACAACGTCAGCTTCAGCATCGACGCGGGCGAAATGATGGCGATTGTCGGCAGTTCCGGCTCCGGCAAAAGTACGCTCTTGCACCTGCTGGGCGGGCTGGATACGCCCACCTCCGGCGACGTGATTTTCAGCGGACGTGCGCTGAGCACGCTCTCGTCTTCCGCCAAAGCGGAACTGCGCAACCGCGAGCTTGGCTTTATTTACCAGTTTCACCATCTGCTGCCGGATTTCACCGCGATGGAAAACGTGGCGATGCCGCTTTTAATCGGTAAAGCGCCGAAAGCGGAAACCGAGCGCCGGGCGCTGGCGATGCTCGACGCCGTAGGCCTCGCGCACCGCAGCAACCATCGCCCGTCTGAGCTTTCCGGCGGCGAGCGTCAGCGCGTCGCTATCGCCCGCGCGCTGGTGAATAATCCGCGGCTGGTGCTGGCGGATGAACCGACCGGTAACCTCGACGCCCGTAACGCCGACAGTATTTTCGACCTGCTCGGCGAGCTGAATAAAACCCAGGGCACCGCTTTTCTGGTGGTGACGCACGATCTGCAACTGGCGAAGCGGCTGTCGCGCCAGCTGGAGATGCGCGACGGGCATCTGAACCCTGAGCTGACCCTGATGGGGAGGGCGTAATGGGTTCCCCGTTATCGTTACTGATTGGCCTGCGCTTTAGCCGGGGGCGCCGACGCAGCGGCATGGTGTCGCTGATCTCCGTTATCTCTACTATCGGCATCGCGCTTGGCGTGGCGGTGCTGATTGTGGGCTTAAGCGCCATGAACGGTTTTGAGCGCGAGCTGAATAACCGCATTCTGGCGGTCGTGCCGCATGGCGAAATCGAGCCGGTGGAGCAACCGTGGCGCGGCTGGCAGGATGTCGTGACGCGCGTTGAAAAGGTCAACGGCATAGTCGCGGCGGCGCCGTACGTCAACTTTACCGGCCTGGTGGAGAGCGGGACGAACCTGCGCGCCATCCAGGTGAAAGGCGTTGATCCGGCGCAGGAGCAGCGTTTAAGCGCGCTGCCGCATTATGTGCAGAACAATGCCTGGCAGAGTTTTCAGGCAGGCAAACAGCAAATCATTGTCGGTAAAGGAGTGGCGGATGCGCTGAAAGTGAAGCAGGGCGACTGGCTCTCTATCATGATCCCGAATTCTGACGCCGACCATAAGTTGTTGCAGCCTAAACGCGTGCGTTTGCAGGTGGCTGGCATTCTGCAACTGAGCGGCCAGCTCGATCACAGCTTTGCGATGGTGCCGCTGACCGATGCGCAGGGGTATCTGAACCTCGGTGACAGTGTCACGGGTATCGCCATCAAAGTGAATGATGTCTTCAACGCGAATCAACTGGTGCGTGACGCGGGTCAGGTGACGGACGCTTATGTCTATATCAAAAGCTGGATCAACACCTACGGCTACATGTATCGCGATATCCAGATGATCCGCGCAATTATGTATCTGGCGATGGTGCTGGTGATTGGCGTCGCCTGTTTTAACATCGTCTCGACGCTGGTGATGGCGGTGAAAGACAAAAGCAGCGACATCGCCGTGCTGCGCACGCTGGGCGCAAAGGATGGTCTGATTCGCGCGATTTTCGTCTGGTACGGACTGCTCGCCGGGCTGCTCGGCTCGGTCAGCGGCGTGGTGGTGGGCGTGCTGGCGTCATGGCAGCTGACCGCCATTATTCACGGGATTGAAAAACTGATCGGCCATCATTTCCTTTCAGGCGATATTTACTTTATCGACTTCCTGCCCTCGGAGCTGCACGCGCTCGATGTGGTCTATGTGCTGATCACGGCGCTGGTGTTGAGCCTGCTGGCAAGCTGGTATCCGGCGCGGCGCGCAAGCCGCATCGATCCGGCGCGGGTACTGAGCGGACAATAATTCAGGGAGCGGCGGATGTATTACGGGTTTGACATTGGCGGCAGCAAAATCGCCCTCGGGGTTTACGATGAGGCGCGGCGTCTGCAATGGCAAACCCGCGTCGCGACGCCGCACGACAGCTACGACAACTTTCTTGACGTCATCGCCGCGCTGGTGGCAGAGGCCGATCGCCGCTTCGGCGGCGCGGGCCATGTCGGCATCGGCATACCGGGTATTC
Organism: Cronobacter turicensis z3032; assembly: GCA_000027065.2. Lineage (NCBI taxonomy): Bacteria > Pseudomonadati > Pseudomonadota > Gammaproteobacteria > Enterobacterales > Enterobacteriaceae > Cronobacter > Cronobacter turicensis. The sequence goes on from FN543093.2 coordinate 1,792,678, forward strand.
CTGAAACCGACGAAGGGCTGCTTTACGCCGCCAATCTCCCCGCCGCCAGCGGCAGGGCGGTGAGGCGCGATCTCAGCGCGCGGCTCGGGCGCGACGTGCGTATCGATAATGACGCCAACTGTTTTGCGCTCTCCGAGGCGTGGGACGATGCGTTCAGCGCGTATCCGGTCGTGATGGGGCTTATTCTCGGCACCGGTGTCGGCGGCGGCGTGATTGTCGAGGGCAAACCGGTGACCGGGCGCAGCTTTATCACGGGCGAGTTCGGGCATATTCGACTGCCGGTGGACGCGCTTGCGATCCTCGGGCGCGATATCCCGCTGATCCGCTGCGGCTGCGGGCAAACGGGCTGTATTGAGAACTATCTTTCCGGCCGGGGCTTTGCATGGCTCTGGCAACACTTCTACCATGAATCACTGGAGGCGCCGCAAATCATCGCGCGCTGGCAGCAGGGTGACGCCCAGGCGCAGGCGCATGTTGAGCGCTACACTGACCTGCTGGCGGCGTGCGTTGCGAGCCTGCTGACGGTGCTGGACCCGCACCTGGTGGTGCTGGGCGGCGGGCTGTCGGGGTTTTCGCATCTGACGGCGGCGCTCTCAGTGAAGCTGCCTGCGTATCTGCTGCCTGTTGCGAAAGTGCCGCGTATCGAGCAGGCGCGCCACGGCGACGCGGGCGGTATGCGCGGCGCGGCTTTTCTCCATCTCACACGCTCACGGAGTTGAAATGCAATCGCGTCGTCTGCACCGGCTGGGCCGGTTTCGAAGGAATAAACGTCGGCTGCGCGAGCGCTTGCGCCAGCGAATTTTTTTCCGGGACAGAATTATGACACCTGAAGTAATGAATAAACCTGTGGTTGTGGTCTTAACCGGGGCGGGGATCTCGGCGGAATCGGGCATTCGCACCTTCCGCGCCGCCGACGGGCTGTGGGAAGAGCACCGGGTTGAGGATGTGGCGACGCCGGAAGGGTTCGCGCGCAATCCGCAACTGGTGCAGGAATTCTATAACGCCCGGCGTCGTCAGCTTCAGCAACCGGAGATCCAGCCTAACGCGGCGCATCTGGCGCTGGCGCGGCTGGAAGAGGCGTTCGGCGACCGTTTTTTACTGGTCACCCAGAATATCGATAATCTGCATGAGCGCGCGGGCAACAAAAACGTGGTGCATATGCATGGCGAGCTGCTGAAAGTGCGCTGTTCGCAGAGCGGGCAGGTGCTGGAGTGGACGGGCGACGTGACGCCTGGCGATAAGTGCCACTGCTGCCAGTTCCCGGCGCCGTTGCGTCCGCATGTGGTGTGGTTCGGCGAGATGCCGCTCGGTATGGACCGCATTTATGAAGCGCTGGCGCGCGCTGATGTGTTTATCGCCATCGGCACCTCCGGGCACGTTTATCCGGCCGCCGGTTTTGTGCATGAAGCGAAGCTTCAGGGCGCGCATACGGTGGAGCTTAACCTTGAGCCAAGCCAGGTCGGCAGCGAGTTTGAAGAGAAGCATTACGGGCTGGCAAGCCAGGTGGTGCCGGAGTATGTCGAGAAGCTGCTGAAAGGGCTTTGACGGCAGGGTTGTCAGAGGGAAACGGCAGTGTCAGAGGGAAACGGCGGGTGCGCTTCGCTTACCCGCCCTACACCGCTCTTTAACCGGTTATTCGTAGGATGGGTAAGCGAAGCGCACCCACCACGCAACGCCACATCTCTACCGCATAACGCCGCATCTTCCGGTTGTAGGGTGGGTAAGCGAAGCGCACCCACCTTTACACCACGACATCGCGACGAAACTTAACGTCCCGCCTTTAACTTCTGGTAATACGACTCGTAAATCGCGCTGGCGTCGCCGACATCGTTCTGCCATTCGCCTTTCTTGATGATGGCTTCGGCAGGGTAAAGCGACTTATCTTCCGCCACCTCTTTCTTCAGAAGCTTACGGGCTGCCAGATTCGGCGTCGGGTAACCGATCGTTTCGGCAACCTGCTTCGCCACATCCGGGCGCAGCAGGAAGTTAATCAGCTTATGCGCGCCTTCAACGTTTTTCGCATTCGCCGGTATCGCCAGGCTATCCATCCAGAAAATCCCGCCTTCCTTCGGCCATACCACATCCAGCGGCGCGCCCGCCTGACGGGCGACCCACGCCGAGCCGTTCCACACCATGCCGAGGTTCACTTCGCCCTCCAGATACGGGTTCGCCGGGTTATCGGAGTTAAACGCCGCCACGTTCGGCATCAGCTTTTTCAGCTCGTTATAGGCCGCTTCTATCTCTTTCGGATCGGTGGTGTTGCCGGAAAGCCCGAGCTTGCGCAGCGCCATCTGGAACACTTCGCGCGCGTCATCGGTCAACAGCAGGCTGCCTTTATATTCCGGCTTCCAGAGATCCGCCCAGGAGGTCACGCTTTTCGGATCGATGGCGTCGCTGTTCACGCCAATTGCCGTCGCGCCCCAGATATACGGCACGGAATAGTCGTTATTGGGATCGAAAGGCTTGTTCAGCATCGCCGGATCCAGATTATGGAAATTCGACAGCTTGCTCTTGTCGATCTTCTGGATCATCCCTTCTTTACGCATCTTGTCGACGAAGTACGTGGACGGCACCACGAGATCGTAGGCGCCCTGCTGATAGGTCTTGAGCTTGGCGTACATGGTTTCATTCGATTCATAGGTCGAATAGATAACCTTAATGCCCGTCTCTTTCGTGAACTGCTCAAGCAGGCCCGGCGGCACGTACTCGGTCCAGTTGTAGAAGTAGAGCGTGTTCTTGTCATCAGCATGCGCGGCGCTCATGCCGAACGCCAGAGCACCCGCAGCAAGCAGGTGGCGTGACCATTTTTTCATTTTACGTCCCCTGGGGTTAAGGCCTGGCGAGGCAGGCTTTTCGTTTTATCGCGAAGCATCAGCTGGCTTGCCAGTACGAGCGCCAGCGACAGCATCAGCAGAATGGTGGCGAGCGCGTTCACTTCCGGCGACACGCCCACTTTGACCATCGAGTAAATTTTCAGCGGCAGGATTTCATAGCCAGGCCCGGTCACGAACGATGACACCACCACGTCATCCATCGACAGCGTAAAGCTCAGCAGCCAGCCCGCCGCCACCGCCGGCATCGCCAGCGGCAGAATGATTTTGCGCAGAATGATGATTTCGCTGGCGCCCAGATCACGCGCCGCTTCAAGCATGCGCACGTCAAAGCCTTTCAGACGTGAATAGACGGTGACGACCACGAACGGCAGGCAGAACGTGATGTGCGAGAACAGCAGCGACCAGAAACCGAGCTGAATGCCCACCAGCATAAAGAGCACCAGCAGGGAAATCGCCATCACGATATCGGGCGACATCATCACTACAAACAGCATGCCGCTGACAAACGGTTTGCCGCGAAAACGGTAGCGGTAGAGCGCGACCGCCGTCAGCGCGCCGATGGCGGTCGCGAACGTGGCGGAGAGCACCGCCATCGTCAGCGAGTGCTGGGCGGCCTGCAGCAGGCTATCGTTATTCATCAGCAGGCTGTACCAGTTGGTGGTAAAGCCCTGCCAGTTAATGCCGAAACGCGAGCTGTTGAACGAGTTCACAATCAGGATCACGATCGGGATGTAAAGGTAAGCGTAAATGGCGGTCATAAAACCGCCGCGCAGCAGGCGACCGATCATTCCAGTTCCACCTTCTTGTTAAGCAGGCGCGCGGCGCGCCAGTACACCAGTAGCATCAGACCCATCACCAGCGTCAGCGTAATGCTGGTCGCCGCGCCGAACGGCCAGTCGCGGATGTTCAGGAACTGGCTCTTGATAACGTTGCCGATTAGCAGGTTTTTCGCGCCGCCCATCAGATCGGAGACGTAAAACAGCCCCATCGCGGGCAGCATCACCAGCAGACACCCGGCGATAATGCCCGGCATCGTCAGCGGCAGAATAATGCGCACAAAGGTTTGCAGTTTGCTGGCCCCGAGATCTTTCGCAGCTTCCAGCAGCGGCTTATCGAGCTTCTCAATGCTGGAGTAGAGCGGCATCACCATAAACGGCAGCAGAATATAGACCAGACCGATAATCACCGCCGACGGGGTATACATGATGCGCACCGGCGTGTCGATAACGCCAAGCCAGAGCAAAAACTCATTCAGATAGCCGCGCGTGCTGAGAAACAGCTTCAGCCCGTAGATGCGGATAAGCGAGTTCGTCCAGAACGGGACTATCAGTAAAAACAGCAGCAGCGGGCGCACTTTCGCCGGCAGCTTCGCCAGAAACCACGCAAACGGGTAGCCCAGCACCAGACACGCCAGCGTCGCCTGCAACGCCATATTCAGCGAATGCAGTAGCACCTGGAAATAGAGCGGGTCGAGCAGGCGCGCGTAGTTATCCAGCGTAAACACCAGGCTTACGAAATGCGCGTCGTCGCGGGTGAGAAAGCTGGTGGCGATGATCATCAGGTTGGGCAGGAAGACAAACAGCACCAGCCAGCCGACGATCGTGGCGATCACCCCATTCTGGAATTTACGCGAGCTCTTCATCGGCCAGCACCACCTCCCAGCTCTCCACCCAGGTCACGGCCATTTTCTGATCGAGCGAGTGGTCGAAATCGGGGTCGTCTTCGTTAAAAAATTCGCTGACCAGCACGATTTTGCCGTTTTCCAGCTCCACGACCGATTCCAGCGTCATGCCCTTATAGTTGCGCTCGCGCACAAAGCCAATCAGGCCGTCGGCTTCGCCGTCGCCGTTAATCTCTTCAACGCGCAGATCTTCCGGGCGCAGCAGCACGTTGAGTTTCTGGCCTGCGGCCACAGGGAAGGCGACATACAGCACGCACTCGCGGCCTTCCACGTTTGCGCGCACGCGCTGCGCGTCGATACGCTCAATGACGATGGCCTCAAAGATGTTGATCTCGCCAATGAAGCTCGCCACAAACAGGTTTTTGGGTTCTTCGTAGATTTCGCGCGGTGTGCCGTCCTGCTCAATGCGCCCGTCGCGCATGACCACGATGCGGTCGGACATCGTCAGCGCTTCTTCCTGATCGTGCGTCACGAAAACAAAAGTAATACCCAGCTTGCGTTGCAGCGCTTTCAGCTCGTTCTGCATCTGTTTGCGCAGTTTATAGTCGAGCGCCGAGAGCGATTCATCGAGCAGCAGCAGGCGGGGTTTATTCACCACGGCGCGGGCGATCGCCACGCGTTGTTGCTGGCCGCCGGAGAGTTGATGCGGTTTGCGCTGGGCAAATTCCTCAAGCTGCACCATCTTTAAAGCATCCATCACGCGCGGCGTTATTTCGGCGGCGGGCGTTTTTTGCATCCGCAGGCCAAACGCGACGTTCTCAAATACCGTCATATGCGGGAACAGGGCGTAGCTCTGGAAAACGGTATTAACGTGGCGATGCTCGGCGGGAACGTCGGTGATGTCGTGTGAATCGAGCGTGATACGCCCGGTATCGGCGTTCTCAAGGCCTGCGATAAGGCGCAGTACGGTAGTTTTACCGCAGCCGGACGGGCCGAGGAGCGTGAGGAATTCACCATGATTGATGGTCAGTGAGAAATCAGAAATGACGGTTTTACCATCAAAGCTTTTCCCGATATCCGCCAGTTGCAGAAGCGGGGAAAGCGAGCGCGGCTGTGTATTCAATTTTTTGACTCTGTCCCGTAATAAACGCATCAAGAAGAAACCGGATGCGGGGTTTGTGATGAACCACCTTTGGGTCTGGCACGTGATAAGGGCAGGCATTCTACGGCAAACCATAGAAATCGCCAATGCCACAGACGCTTTCTTGCTGGTTTCACGCGGATTTCCGCGCTTTCTGTCAGGTCGGTTGCACGAAGGGAGAAATACCCCCTTTTTCCCGGCAGGATTATTCCTCTTCGCCGGGCGAAAGGTGACCTGAAACAATATTTGTCTTTTAATGCTTAATGATAATAACGTCACAAAATAACAGGGGTGAGAACATGGATAAATTACTCGAACGTTTCCTGCAATATGTCACTATGGATACCCAGTCCCGGGCCGGGGTGAAGCATGTTCCCAGCACCGAAAGCCAGTGGAAGCTGTTAAACCTGCTGAAGACTCAGATGGAAGAACTGGGCATGGTCAATGTGTCGTTGAGCGAGCACGGCACGCTGACCGGGACGCTCCCGTCGAACCTGGATAAACCCGTCCCCCCCATCGGATTCATTTCTCATGTCGATACCTCGCCAGATTTCACCGCCAAAAACGTGAACCCGCAAATCGTTGAAAACTACCGCGGCGGGGATATCGCGCTGGGCACCGGCGAAGAGATCCTCTCACCAGTGATGTTCCCGGTGCTTCATCAGTTGCTCGGCCATACGCTTATCACGACCGACGGCAAAACGCTGTTAGGCGCGGATGATAAAGCGGGCGTCGCGGAGATCATGACCGCCATGGCGACGCTTGTGCAGAAAAACATTCCTCACGGCGATATCCGCGTGGCCTTTACGCCGGATGAAGAGGTAGGCAAGGGCGCGAAGCATTTTGATGTCGAAGCCTTTGATGCGCGCTGGGCGTACACCATGGACGGCAGCGGTATCGGGGAGCTGGAGTATGAGAACTTCAACGCGGCTTCGGTAACAATCAAAATCGTCGGCAACAACGTGCACCCTGGCAGCGCCAAAGGCGTGATGGTGAACGCGCTGTCGCTCGCCGCGCGCATTCATGCGCTGGTGCCTGCCGGGGAAAGCCCGGAGTGCACCGAGGGCTACGAGGGTTTTTACCATCTGCACACCATGAAAGGCTCGGTGGATCGCGCCGAGATGCATTACATCATCCGCGATTTTGACCGTGAGAATTTTGAAGCGCGTAAACGCCGCATGATGGATATCGCGAAGCAGGTCGGCAAGGGGCTGCACCCGGATTGTTATATTGAGCTGGCGATTGAAGACAGCTATTACAATATGAGCGAGAAGGTGGCCGAGCATCCGCATATTATCGAGATAGCCCGCCAGGCGATTATCGATTGCGGCATTGAGCCGCAGTTAAAGCCAATCCGCGGCGGCACCGATGGCGCGCAGCTGTCGTTTATGGGCCTGCCGTGTCCGAACATTTTCACCGGCGGGTACAATTATCACGGCAAGCATGAGTTTGCGACGCTGGAAGGGATGGAGAAAGCGGTGCAAGTGATTGTGCGTATCGCCGAATTAACGGCGCAGCGGGAGGGGTGATCCTGCGCGTTAATTAAGCATGAAAAAGGCGGGTGCGCTGACGCTTACCCGCCCTACAGGTTTAGTTAACATTCAGATGATGTTGTAGGATGGGTCACCCACCACACGTCAGGACGCCATTAGCGTAGGGTGGGTAAGCGCCAGCGCACCCACCACACGTCAGGACGCCATTAACGTAGGGTGGGTAAGCGAAGCGCACCCACCGTCATACACTACCGCTGCTAATCCGCGAAATACCAGTAACCGCTGTTCACCAGCGCCGCCAGCATCGCCAGGAACGACGGGTCTTCCAGCGCCTCGCCGAGCATCGCCTCATTCAGCACCATTTCATTGGCCAACTGATGCAGCGCCGGGCGGTGCGGCGTGTCAAGCCTCTCGCCGTTCACAAAGACCTCATCGCCAATACGCAGCACGCGCAGGCCGCCGAGGCGCACCAGCGTATCGCCCTGTTTCAGCGCGTCATAAATTTCATCCGGCTGATACGGCGGCTCCGGCGGCGACACATCCAGCTCGTGACGCGACTGGGTGATAAACTCGCCAAACCACTCGTTGAAATTCGCCGGATCGCGAATCAGATCCAGCATCATCTCGCGCAGTTTTTCGACTTCCGCCGGCACAATATCCGCGGCACATTCACGGGCCGGCACGTCCGGATCGCTGTAGCGCTGGCTGCCGAGCTCGCGCTGCAACACATAATCGGCGAAGCCGCTGATAAGCTCGCGGCCGCTCGGCGCGCGGAAACCAACCGAATAGTTCATCGAGTTTTCCAGCGAATAGCCTTCGTGCGGGAATCCCGGCGGAATATAGAGAATATCGCCCGGCTCCAGCTCTTCATCGATCAGCGCTTCAAACGGCGCGACCTGGAGTAGATCCGGGTGCGGGCAGTGCTGTTTCATCGGCACTTTCTCGCCCACGCGCCAGCGGCGACGGCCGACGCCCTGGATAATAAACACGTCATACTGATCGAGGTGCGGGCCGACGCCGCCGCCCGGCACCGAGAAGGAGATCATCAGATCGTCAATGCGCCAGTCCGGCAGGGCGCGGAACGGGCGCATCAGCGCGGCGCTCGGCTCGTGCCAGTTATTGACCGCCTGCACCAGCAGCGACCAGTTGGTTTCGCCTAAATGATCGTAGCTCTGGAACGGGCCGTGACTGACTTCCCATTTACCGTCCTGATGACTGACCAGGCGGCTGTCCACCTCGTTCTCCATCGCAAGACCGGCCAGTTCGTCCGGGGAGAGCGGGTCGACAAAATTCTTAATGCCGCGCTTTAACACCACCGGGCGTTTTTGCCAGTAGCGCTCAATGAAATCGGGCCAGTTTATCTCTACGTGGTAGTCCATATTGTATTCCGCAGGCTCTGAAGTTGAGTCGGATTATAACGGACGCGCGTCACTCTGCGTGGTTGTCTGACAGGTTTTTTCGAAGCGTGACGGAAGATTCGCCAACCGGCGGCTGCTGGCGGGCGAAAATCACTTCCATTCGGGCGCCGCCAAGCGGGCTGGCGCCGGTAAGGATTTGCCCGTTGTACTGCTCCACCACCTCGCGGGCGACCGACAGCCCGACGCCCTGGCCGGGGCGCAGCGTATCGGCCCGCTGGCCGCGGTCAAACACCAGCGCGCGCTTGCTTTCCGGAATGCCCGGCCCGTCATCTTCCACCACCAGGTGCAGCGTGTCATCGGCCACTTGCGCGGTCACTTCGACGAACTCCAGACAATATTTACAGGCGTTATCGAGCACGTTGCCCATGACTTCGAGAAAATCGTTTTTCTCGCCGATGAAGACGATCTCCGGCGAGATATCGAGCGTGATACTCACGCCTTTGCGTTGATAAACCTTATTCAGCGCGGAGGTGAGGTTATCTAACAGCGAGGCCACCGGGTGCAGCTCGCGGCTGAGCAGCATACTGCCGCTGCGCATACTGGCGCGGTGCAGGTAGTAGCCAATCTGCTGCGAAATACGGCTGATCTGCTCCAGCATCACCGGCTCGGCCTGCTCCACATCGGTTTTGCCGGTCCGCAGCGACCGCAGCGTGCTTTGCAGCACCGACAGGGGCGTTTTCAGGCTGTGGGTGAGATCGGTGAGCGTCGTGCGGTATTTCTCATAGCGCTCGCGCTCGCTTTTCAGCAGCCGGTTGAGATTATGCACCAGGCTTGTCAGCTCGCGGGTGGTGTAGGGGTTCAGTTGCTCGCGATGATGTTCTTCCAGCTCGCGGACTTCGCGCGCCAGCGCTTCTATCGGCCGCAGGCTCCACCAGGCGGCGAGCCATAACAGCGGGATAACCAGCAGCAGATTGGCTGCGAGCACGTAGATAAACCAGTTCCAGACGCTCCATGAGCTTTTCAGCTCATCAGGAATGGTGTCCACCACCACCACCGTCAGCGCGGGCATGGTGGCGGTGGCCGGGTAGACGTTCACCGCCACCGAGTGCGTGGTTTCGTCATCCCGGTCAGGATCGTAATCATTGAGCCGCTTTTGCAGGGCACGGTTCGCGCCCAGCAGCGCGCGCGTATCGCTAAAGCGCGTTTCCAGCTCATGAAAGCCGTTAGCGTTGAGCCATTCCGGGCGGATAGCTTTCATCAGGCGCGGCACGTCGCGCTGCGACCAGAGCAGTTTGCCTTTTTCGTTATAGATAAAGGTCAGCGTCGGGCTCTGCCTGTCGATATGATCGGGGATCTCGACGGTCAGTTTGCCGTTGTCAAAGCGGGCGAGGGTGTAGAAAAGATTGCTCTCGCCGCGCAGCAGGCGGAAGGTAGTTTTATCGAAGCTGACGCTGTATCCCACCAGCGCCACCATGCCGTAGGCAAGCGACAGCACCAGCACCACCGCCGCCGTCGCCAGCAGAAAACGGACCCGCAGCGAGAGCGGCAAAAAGTGGCGCAGCACGTTTTTTTTCATTTAGCGCAGATCGAACCGGTAACCCTGGCCGCGCACCGTGGTGATCGCCTCGCCCGGATATTCCGCCTGAATTTTCTTGCGCAGACGGCCCATTAAAACATCAATGGTGTGGCTTTCGCGAAGCTCCGCGTCCGGGTAGAGCTGGAGCATCAGCGAATCTTTGCTAACGACTTTGCCCGCGTTGCGGATAAGCGTCTCCATAATGGTGTATTCGAAGGCGGTCAGGCGGATCAGATTGTCGTGAATGGTCACTTCGCGGCGCGAGAGATCCACCACGAACGGCGGCATGGAGATCACCTGCGAGGCCAGCCCACTGTTGCGGCGCAGCAGCGCCTGCATTCTCGCCACCACTTCTTCGATGTGAAACGGCTTGGTGACGTAGTCGTCGGCGCCCGCGCCCAGCACTTCGACTTTATCCTGCCAGCCCTCGCGGGCGGTGAGTACCAGGATGGGCAGCGTAATCTCGCTGGCGCGCCAGCGGCGGATAAGGCTCAGCCCGTCTTCGTCTGGCAGGCCCAGATCGACAATCGCCACGTCCGGCAGATGTTCATTCAGGTAATAATCGGCTTCTTTGGCATCTTCCGCCGCATCCACCTGGTGCCCAAGCTCAGAGAGCTGCACTTTGAGGTGATGTCGCAGCAAAGCATTATCTTCGACGACCAGCACGCGCATCCGGGGTCCCCTTATCCATCAATTATATAAATAGTTTAACGCCAATTATTACTGAAAGGGCATAAACATTGGATAAACCAGCCCGGGATCGACAGAGGTGCGGAAAAGGCGAGGGGAGAATGCAGCGCGCCACCCGAAGGTGGCGCGTGGAGGTTTATTTCAGGTCATCGACCATCTGGATGGCGCGGCCGATGTAATTGGCTGGCGTCATCGCTTTCAGGCGCGTTTTTTCCTCTTCCGGCAGTTCGAGACTGTCAATGAACTGCTTCATGCCTTCGGCGTCGACGCGTTTGCCGCGGGTCAGCTCTTTGAGTTTCTCATACGGCTTCTCGATGCCGTAGCGGCGCATCACGGTCTGGATCGGCTCAGCCAGCACTTCCCAGTTGTGGTCCAGCTCGTCCAGCAGGCGAGCGCGGTTCACTTCCAGCTTGCTCACGCCTTTCAGGGTTGACTGATAAGCGATAAGCGCATAACCGACGCCGACGCCCAGGTTACGCAGAACGGTGGAGTCGGTGAGGTCGCGCTGCCAGCGGGACACCGGCAGTTTGCTCGCCAGATGTTGCAGCACGGCATTCGACAGGCCCAGGTTGCCTTCGGAGTTTTCGAAGTCGATCGGGTTGACCTTGTGCGGCATGGTGGAGGAGCCGATTTCGCCAGCGATGGTTTTCTGTTTGAAGTGGTTCAGCGCAATGTAACCCCAGACGTCGCGGTCGAAGTCGATAAGGATCGTGTTAAAGCGCGCCATGCAATCAAACAGTTCGGCGATATAGTCGTGCGGTTCAATCTGGGTGGTGTACGGGTTCCACTGGATGCCGAGCGAGGTCACAAACTCCTCGCTGAACTGGTGCCAGTCCACTTCCGGGTAAGCAGCGAGGTGGGCGTTATAGTTGCCGACCGCGCCGTTGATTTTACCGAGGATCTCGACCTGCTGAAGCTGACGGAACTGGCGCTCCATACGGTACGCCACGTTCGCCATCTCTTTGCCCATGGTCGACGGCGTGGCTGGCTGGCCGTGGGTGCGGGAGAGCAGCGGGATATCGCGGTACTGGTGCGCCAGATCTTTGACCGCGTCGATAATTTTACGCCAGAACGGCAGGATCACCTCTTCGCGCGCGGTGGAGAGCATCAGCGCGTGGGAAAGGTTATTGATATCCTCAGAGGTGCAGGCGAAGTGGATAAACTCGGACACCGCATGCAGCGCCGGAACGTCAGCCACTTTTTCCTTCAGGAAATACTCAACCGCTTTGACGTCGTGGTTAGTGGTGCGCTCGATAGTCTTGATACGCGCCGCGTCTTCTTCGCTGAAGCCTGCGACAATCGCATCAAGGAAATCGTTTGCGTTTTTGTCAAAAGCAGGAACTTCCTTGATCGCTGCGTGTGCGGCCAGCTTTTGCAGCCAGCGTACTTCAACCTGTACGCGGAATTTCAGCAGGCCAAATTCGCTGAAAATGGCACGCAGCGCGCTGACTTTATCGCCGTAGCGTCCATCAACGGGGGAAACGGCGGTCAGTGAGGATAATTCCATCAGTCACTCCTGAGAGGTTAACATTGAGCAAGAATTTGTTTCGCCTGGGTGGTCAGACGATTACGGGAAAACATCAGTTGCAGACGTCCGCCGCCGACCTGCTGCCAGAGCACCGCGGCGCGGATACCGGCGAGCAGCGTGGCGCGCACTTTCGCCTGAACCTGCGGGCTTTGCAGCACGTTAGGCGAACCGTTGACCTGAATGCGCGGGCCGAGCGGGCTTATCACATCCACATAAATCCCGGCCATCGCGTTCATCAGCGTGTCGGACTCCAGCTCGAAGTGCTCAAGCTGGCGGCTTAAATCGGCAATGCGGTTGCCAAGCGTATTCATCGCGCCTTTGCTGCCGGCAAGCTTACGCTCCAGCACCATCAGGCTCAGCGTATAGCGCGTCAGCTCAGCGCCGGGGCCCTGGCGGCTGCTGGTGTTCAGCATGCCAAGCAGCGTCTCCAGGCCGACTTTCAGCCCGGCTTCGCGGCCGCCGAAGACGTCAAGCGTGGAGGCCGGGTTCTGGTCAATCACGCTCTTGAGCGAGACGCGCAGGGCCTCGCTGTCACAGGTACCTTCATGCGCGAGCGCCTGAACCAGACGCGCCGACTGGCAGATGCCCGCCAGCGCAAGGGTGATGTCGTAGAAGTTCTTTGCCACACAGACTCCTTTTTATCGCGGCTGTTCATTCATGGCCGCGCAGGCGGCATCAGGCTTAAACCGGCAGCGGCAGACGCTGTTCGATAATACCGCCGCCGAGGCACACCTCGCCCAGATAAAACACGGCGGATTGCCCCGGGGTTACCGCGGCGACCGGCTCGTCAAACAGCACTTCGATGCGATCGTCATCCAGCGGACGCACGGTGCACGGAATATCCGCCTGACGGTAGCGCGTTTTCACGGTGCAGGTAAACGGCGCGGTGACCGGCTCGCGATCCACCCAGTGCAGTTGTTGCGCGATAAGACCGACCGACATCAGGCGCGGGTGATCGTGGCCCTGGGCGACAATCAGAATATTGTTTTCGACGTCTTTATCCACCACGTACCACGGCTCTTCGCCGCCGTCTTTGGTGCCGCCGATGCCGAGGCCTTTGCGCTGGCCAAGGGTATGGTACATGAGACCCTGATGCTCACCGATGACATCGCCATCGACGGTCACGATTTTACCCGGTTGCGCAGGCAGGTAGCGGCCAAGGAATTCGCGGAATTTACGCTCGCCGATAAAGCAGATGCCGGTGGAGTCTTTTTTCTTCGCCGTCACCAGGTCTAGCTCTTCGGCGATGCGGCGCACTTCCGGCTTTTCCAGCTCGCCGACCGGGAACAGGCTTTGCGCGACCTGATCGTGGCCGAGCGTATAGAGGAAGTAGCTTTGATCTTTATTGCCGTCGAGGCCGCGCAGCAGGCGGCTTTTGCCGTTCACATCGGCGCGACGCACGTAGTGGCCGGTCGCGATGTAGTCTGCGCCGAGATCTTCCGCGGCGAATTCGAGGAAGGCTTTAAATTTGATCTCTTTGTTGCAGAGGATATCCGGGTTCGGCGTGCGTCCGGCTTTATATTCCGCCAGGAAATGCTCGAACACGTTATCCCAGTATTCCGCCGCGAAGTTGACGGTATGCAGCTCGATGCCGAGCTTATCGCACACCGCCTGGGCGTCTGCGAGGTCGGAAGCGGCCGTGCAATAATCCTCGCCGTCATCCTCTTCCCAGTTCTTCATGAAGAGACCTTCCACCTGATAGCCCTGCTGTTGCAGTAACCACGCGGAAACGGAGGAATCGACGCCGCCGGACATGCCGACGATGACTTTTTTCTGGCTGTTATCAGACATTGCACCACTCACGACTTAAAACAAAGGCGGCGTATTCTAGCACGCGCAGGCGGCGCAAACACCCCCTGAGCGCGCCGGGTTTGCCTTTGCGCGCGAAGAAAAGGGCTTAACGGCAATAATTGCGACTGGTCGGGGCTTAACAAGATAGGCGGTAAAAGAGGGCGGGGGCGCGTCAGGCCCCCGCGGAGGTCATTCAGGCGTAGCGGTCTTCGAGGCTGAACTGCTCGACGGTTTGCGCCAGCTGCTGCGCCTGCTCTTCGAGCGAGCTGGCCGCCGCCGCCATTTGCTGCACCAGGGCGGCGTTCTGCTGGGTCACGCCGTCCATTTCATTCACGGCGATCGTCACCTGGCTGATGCCTTTCGACTGTTCATCAGACGCGCTGACGATCTCACCGATAATGGTCTGCACGGAATGCACCGCCTGAGTCATCTCCTGCATGGTTTTCCCGGCGTCGTTCACCAGTTGCACGCCGTTAGCCACGCGCTGACCCGACTCTTCTATAAGGGCTGCAATCTCTTTCACCGCGTTCGCGCTGCGCTGCGCAAGGCTTCGGACTTCGCTTGCCACTACGGCAAAGCCGCGGCCCTGTTCGCCCGCCCGCGCCGCCTCTACCGCGGCGTTAAGCGCCAGGATATTGGTCTGGAACGCGATGCTGTTGATCATCGTGGTGATGTCGCTGATTTTCTTCGAGCTGTCGTCGATTTGCGCCATTGTCTGTACCACCTGACCGACCAGCGATTCGCCACGGCTGGCGATTTGCGTGGCGTTGGCGGTCAGCTCGGTCGCGTGATGCGCATTGGCGGCGTTGTGTTTCACGGTCGCGCTGATCTGCTCCATGCTGGCAGCGGTCTGTTCCAGCGCGGCGGCCTGCTCTTCGGTACGCGACGAGAGGTTAATGTTGCCGCTGACAATTTCACCCGCGCCCTGACGCACCGAGTTGCTCGCCTCTTTGATCTGCCCGACAATGCCGCGCAGTTGCGCCTGCATGGTGTTAAGCGCATAGAACAGGCTGCCGCGATCGCCCGGTTTAACGTCAATCACGTTATCAAGCTTGCCGTCTGCCACCGCCAGCGCAATGGTCGCGGCTTCCAGCGGTTCACCGCCGAGTGGCTTAAGCACTTTACGGCTAAAGACGATGCCCAGCAGCGCGCTCACCAGCAGAATGCTGACCACCATAAGGATAATGGCGTTCATTAACTGGCGATTCGCGGCGGCCATCACCTGGCTTACCGGCGCCACGATGCCCAGATACCAGTTATCCGTGCTGTTGCCAATAGTGACTGGCTGCCAGGTAACCAACGCTTTTTCGCCAAGAATGGCATCGTCCTGTTCAACCACATGGCTGGTAAATCCGGCGGTATCGCCAGGGAACGGTTTGCTGGTCAGCTTTTTATCCGGGTACGAGACAATTTTGCCTGCGGTGGAAAGCAGCATCGCATAACCGCCCCCTTCCCACGGTTTGATCTGATTGACTTTTTGCTGAAGCGACGCCAGCGAGATGTCGGAGGTCACCACGCCCTTAAGCTGGCCGTCGGAGACAATCGGCGCCGCCACCGAGGTCAGCAGCGTCGGCACGCCGTTGTAGGCGTAGCTGTAGGGTTCGATCAGCGTATCTTTCTGGGTTTTTTGCGGGATCAGGTAGTAATCGCCCTGGCCCGGCGTCAGGTAGGAGAGCAGTGGATGAAACTGGTAGTTGCCCGACTGGTCATGATCGACGAAGAAGGCATAACGGCCTTTCGGCGCCTGGCCGGGTTTGCCGTCGAACTCCGCATCGCGCCCGTCAAAAGCGTTTTCTTCAAAAATAACGGAAACAGAAAGGTAATCCGGATTATCGCGCAGCGCGCCTTCCAGCAGTTGATCGGCAACTTTACGGTCGGTGATGCCCGCGCGGGGCAGGGACGCCATGCTGTGGCCAAGGTTATGCGCCACATCGCGCGCATAGTTGAGTTCCTGCTGAATTCTCAGCGCTTCGCTCTGGGCAATCTGGCGTAAATAGCTTTCCGCCAGTGATTTTTGTTCGTTGCTGGACTGCCAGCTCAGCACGCCGATGGTGACGACAAAACCCAGCGTGATGGTTAATGCGCCCGTCAACAGCATCTGCGCGCGGGTACTCATCTTTTTATGAACGGATTGTCTGGCCATCACGGCTCCTCAGGATCAACCACGAAATAGCATTAGTGTCCCTTCGTTACGAGCCTCCTGGTCAATGCTCTATCGGCGTGGATTTAAGGTTCTTTAATGACGAGAAAAGCGTGCGGGTTGGTGTAAAAACAGGCGCTTTTGCCTCGGCGCAGCAGGAGTGCACAAAGGAAGATGGGCAAGATGGCAGAAGGTGCTGAGTGTAGCGCCAGGCGGCAGCATGTTAAGCTGCCGTTAAAAGTTTCGCTACGAAACAAATAGTGCGGCGCGGTTAACGCCGCGGCAAGTTGAACGCGCCGATAAGCGAGAGCGGATAACGCTCGCCGCGCTGCCAGGTGCGGATGCTTTCGGCTACCAGCGGGGAGCGGAGGTTGGTTGCCGAGAGGATTTCGTCGGCGCTCACCCAGCGGCAGAGATCGATATCGCTGTCGTGCGGCTCGGTCGGCAGCGGCGCGTCGAGCTCAATGCTGAACAGGAAGCGCAAAAACGGCGTGTTGTCGGGCGCCAGCCACTGATGCAGGCGCAGAAAATGCTGCGGCTCGGCGCGGATGCCGGTTTCTTCCCATAGTTCGCGGCGGGCGGCTTCCAGCAGCGTTTCGTCAGCTTCGAGATGACCGGCGGGCTGATTCCACAGCGCTTTGCCGTTAATGGTCTCTTCCACGACCAGAAATTTGCCCTGCGCGTGAACCACGCAGGCGACGGTGACATGGGGTTTGAACATCCGGTTCTCCTTATTTGAGCGGGACTTCTCGCCACTGGCCGCAGGCCAGCGCGTCAAGAGTATAGTCGCCCGTCGCGTAACGAATCAGTCGAAGCGTCGGGAAACCCACATGCGCCGTCATCCGCCGCACCTGGCGGTTACGCCCCTCATAAAGGGTTATCTTAAGCCAACTGGTGGGGATGGATTTACGCTCGCGGATGGGCGGATTGCGCGGCCACAGCCAGGCGGGCTCCGCAACGCGCTCTACGCCTGCCGGGAGCGTCGGCCCGTCGTTCAGCGTCACGCCGGTGCGTAACTGCGCCAGCGCTTCGTCCGTCGGCTCGCCTTCCACCTGCACAAAATAGACTTTCCCGGTGCGTTTCCCGGGCTGGGTTAATTTCGCCTGCAACGCGCCGTCGTTGGTGAGCACCAGCAGCCCTTCGCTGTCGCGATCGAGACGGCCTGCGGCATAGACGTCCGCTACCGGGATGAAATCCTTCAGCGTCTGGCGTCCTGCCTCGTCGGTAAACTGCGGCAGCACATCATAAGGTTTATTAAAGAGGATCAGCCGTTTCGGGCCTTCGGGTTTGCGGCGCTTAGCGGAATGTTGTGAGCTGAATCGCTCAAGCCGGTGATTTCTAAAAGAAGTTTTCTTCATACTATTTTCAGGCTTTATCAATTGCCGCATTATACCCTATTCATAAGGGCGTGGCATGGGGCAGAACATTAAGGTAGTATTATCACGCCTATTACAAATCATTAACAAAATGAGTCACAACCAGAAGCGCTCGAAGGAGAGGTGAATGGAAAGCAAAGTAGTAGTTCCGGCGGAAGGTGAAAAGATCACAGCGCAAAACGGCAAGCTGAATGTCCCCCACAACCCGATCATCCCGTTCATTGAAGGCGACGGTATCGGCGTGGACGTGACGCCGGCGATGCTGAAAGTGGTCGACGCCGCGGTTGAGAAAGCCTACAAAGGCGAGCGTAAAATTTCCTGGATGGAAATTTACACCGGTGAGAAATCTACCCAGCTTTACGGCCAGGATGTCTGGCTGCCCCAGGAAACCCTGGATCTGATTCGTGAATATCGCGTTGCCATCAAAGGCCCGCTGACCACGCCGGTTGGCGGCGGTATTCGCTCCCTTAACGTAGCCCTGCGTCAGGAGCTGGACCTTTACGTCTGCCTGCGCCCGGTACGTTACTACCAGGGCACCCCGAGCCCGGTTAAACACCCGGAACTGACCGACATGGTTATCTTCCGTGAAAACTCCGAAGACATCTACGCGGGTATCGAGTGGAAAGCCGACTCCGCTGACGCTGAGAAAGTGATCAAATTCCTGCGCGAAGAGATGGGCGTGAAGAAAATCCGCTTCCCGGAACATTGCGGCATCGGCATCAAGCCGTGTTCTGAAGAAGGCACCAAACGCCTGGTGCGCGCGGCGATTGAATACGCCATCACCAACGATCGCGAATCCGTGACTCTGGTGCACAAAGGCAACATCATGAAATTCACCGAAGGCGCTTTCAAAGACTGGGGCTACCAGCTGGCGAAAGAAGAGTTCGGCGGCGAGTTGATTGACGGCGGCCCGTGGATGAAGATCAAGAACCCGAACACCGGTAAAGAAATCATCGTCAAAGATGTTATCGCCGACGCCTTCCTGCAGCAGATCCTGCTGCGTCCGGCGGAATATGACGTTATCGCCTGTATGAACCTGAACGGCGACTACATCTCTGACGCCCTGGCAGCCCAGGTGGGCGGCATCGGCATCGCGCCGGGCGCGAACATCGGCGACGAGTGCGCGCTGTTCGAAGCGACCCACGGCACCGCGCCGAAATACGCAGGCCAGGACAAAGTGAACCCGGGCTCTATCATTCTCTCTGCTGAGATGATGCTGCGTCATATGGAATGGTTCGAAGCCGCTGACCTTATCGTGAAAGGTATGGAAGGCGCTATCAACAACAAGACCGTGACCTATGACTTCGAACGCCTGATGGAAGGCGCTAAGCTGCTGAAATGTTCAGAGTTTGGCGATGCTATCATCGCGAACATGTAATCCAGATGCTGGGTTAGGTAAGAACGGGAGCCAACTGGTTCCCGTTTTTATTAGTAGTTGTGTAACGGTTATCAAAATTTTATCAAAATTATTTATCAAAAAGGGTGTAATGATGACGGTGAGCCGAAAAACCTTTTTCATTGAAACACAAAAAATCAATGAACAAATGGGCGATTTTTTGAACTTTACTTGGGCAAGTTACGCTGGGCTTCGAGAAATGTGGTGGCAGGTTAAAGGTTTTACACATTGTTTTCCTGATATGAATAATAAAGTATTAAAAGAAAAGTTTTTGACAGGTTTGGAAATACCTGGTGGAATTGATCTGGAATCAGTTTGTTTAAGCCAAGGATGGGACGAACATGTACACCGTTTCAGTAAATCCCTTATCTTTGAAGCTTGTACAATGTACGAAGCATGGGCAGAAAAAATATGTGAGTATGTACTACCTGGAGATGATACAGCAAGAAAATCACTTCAATTCCCTACTACGAACGGAAGTAATGGATATATGAAGGCGATTATCAAAGTCAATTCGAATCCTTCAACTTTTATAAAAAATAATTTTTTTGGGATCGTTTCTTCTAATAATATGAATAGGTGGGCTAGGATTAACGATTTCTTAATAATGTATCGATACTTCAAAGAGATTAGGAATTCATTCATACATGGTTCAGGGAATGTCAACCAGGAAATAATGGATTGTTTTAGTCAAGTTGAATCTATGCATAATCATCGTGGGCAATTAACGAAATTTCCAATAAATTTATCTCAACCCACATTAGATAGCGAAATTAACATTTCGATAAGGGATTCAGTGATTTTTTACAGTTACATTAAATATATTATAATTACTTTTGATGCCGCTCTTTGTGTTTCATTAAATTCAGAGGATTATATGAGTCATCGCATTAAGAACTATATAAACTCTAATAAAAAACAAGTATATCATATACCTCATGATACTGCCAAAAAAGAAAGAGTAGTTAAGAAAATATTATTAGGATCATCCTTCCCATTTGGTTCAAGTATGACCCCTATTTTCAATTGGCTGGTTCAACGGAATCTAGTTATTTCTTAATTAAACTGCTTGCTAGTGCAATATAATTCCAATCCTTCCCTCTATTATCGTGATACCTGGCTGTTTGCTGGGGAGATTTATGCCCCAGCAACCTTTGAGTGTCTACTCCTTGATCACCATACAGACGCTCAGCTAATGAACGTTGTTCATGGAAAGTTGCAGGTGTACCGTCCCCCCAATGTATTTCTGCTTTATCTCGCGCCTTACTGAAATTCATTGTTATCGTATTCGACTTCACTTGCGCTCCACGCTCAGCCATTGAGGTGGCTCGGAAGAAATGTATAAGGAACGGGCTTACAGCATAATCTCGACAGCGCGCAATGACGTCTCTCAGATTCCAGCCAATTGCGTCCAATCTTAGGGAAAGAGGGATTGCCAATTTGCTTCCAGTTTTCTCCTGAACTA
This sequence comes from Cronobacter turicensis z3032, assembly GCA_000027065.2. NCBI lineage: Bacteria > Pseudomonadati > Pseudomonadota > Gammaproteobacteria > Enterobacterales > Enterobacteriaceae > Cronobacter > Cronobacter turicensis. The sequence goes on from FN543093.2 coordinate 1,813,087, forward strand.
CATGAAGGTGATCATCCCAAATGTCGGCAAATTTCATGTTTGAGATATCTCCTAGACGCTGACCGGTGACGAGTGCAAGCAGCATGGCATTCCCCATGTAACGATGAGTAGCGTCGGCAATATCGAAGATTTTTTGCCACTCTTCCAGTGAGAGTCGCTGCCTGTTGATTCGTCGCCTCGGCTGTTTTGTCGCCAGGGCAGGGTTATAACCGGGAGGCACTTCCCCAAAATGCTGCGCCTCTTTAAAAATATCGATTAGAACGGAGCGAATGACTTGTGCCATTCTCGGCTGGCCGGCAGCAATATAATCATCAAGGATCTGCGCTATGTCTCGAACGTCGACCGCTGAGATTAGTTTCATACCCACACGCTCCCGCAGGAGCGAAACTGGCTTAGCCTTTTGCTTAAATGTATTTTGCCTTATGTCTCCCGACTTAAGTCGCTCTTCCTGAATTTTCCAGTAACGCTCAAGCCACGTTATAGTGGTAATTGCTTTTCCTTTACTGGTAGCGATGCGGTCGCTGAGTGCTAATATTTGCCGCGTTTGCTGTTCAGCTAAACGCGAGTTTGCCTCTGTCGCAATGGCAATAGCCTCAGCTTCATTGGTACCCAGACTGTGGAATTTCCCGGTAATAGGGTGCTTATATCGCCAGTAAACCTTATTCACTTTGCGGCTGTAGAGTGGGTAAAGATTTGGTACTTTAACGTTATTTTTACGAGGTCTGGCAGCCATCACTCAATATCCTTTGAAGCTGAGGGGAATCTAAACTTTTAATCACTGGTTGAGCTATATTTCCAGTTATTTCCGCATCTTCGCGCACTCGCCAATATCGGCCTTCTTTTCGCGCCGGTGGGGTGAACATGCTTTGCTTAGCGTACCGTCGTAATGTGTTAAGACTGGGTGGATTACTCCTGTATTTCAGCGCGGCCCATTCTTCTAAAGTCATCATCTGAAGCATGTCATTCACCTCATAAAATGGTAGGCTTATTTGGCGCTGTGCGGTCGTATTCATTCACCATCTGGTGCTGCTGCTCCAGCTTCTCGATACGATCTTTCATCGCCCGTACTGTAACGGTCAGAAGGTCTACATCAGTAATGCTGCCATGCAGAATCACGGCGATGCGCTCAACGATGGCACGGTAATCTGTTTGTTTATTCATGCGGCACCGCATTCGCTCAGTGAATTTGCCAATGCTTCTAGTGCAACATGCAATTCAAATGCACCAGCTGTACGCAGCTCAGCTTCTTCATAACTGATACTCAATCTATCCATTACGCAGTCAGTATCCAGATAGTCAGAGCAGGCATCGAGCGCATTTCTGATACCTTGCGACAGCTCGCTGGCAGTTTCCGGCAGTAGATAAGAGTTCTCCACCACCAAAGCTTCGCATAGCTTCGTCTTTTCGTTTAACACTGCACCTAAGATATCGAGCTGTCCTGCCATACTCTGAACAAGAGAGGCGGCCTCATACATGCCGTTCTGCGTGCCCAAAAGCACCACCAGCTGGTGGCCCGATTTCGCGAGCTCCTTAATTTTTTTGTAATTCAATGCGTGTTCCTCCACTTAACTTTGCGCTGCACCGCGCTGTCTTTTGGTTATAGCAACCCTACCCATGCGAAATGGGGTAAGTCTGTTTAAACAGGTTTTATTCACTCCCGTGAAAGGGGGCGGCCATCTGCACTGGCCGCCGGGTAGTTTCTCCACACAACACAGAAGAGCATCTTCGGTTAGGATTTCCGCCCGGGTGGATTGGGTTATGAGCCCGTCGCTCGGTGATGCTCTTGTGTGTTGCGTAATCTGTTTGCTTGCTCACGACGTATAGAAAATAATCCAAAGTTGCGATAAACGCAAGTTTTAGTTGCGTGATGTGCAAACAAAGGTGCAAAAAAAAGGCCGCTTAAGCGACCTATTTTCATGTAATACGGGTTAGCCGTGCCTTTTAAACGCTTGCGATTGGCTTATCAAAACCTTCCCATAAATGTAAAAACGATGCTCATTGCTCTTGTCTATACTCCATTCCCGATACTTAGGATTGTCAGATATAACAAGAAGTTGGTCAGGAATCATTTGAAGCCGTTTGGCGTAAATTTTGCCGTCAAAGCCAAAAGTGTAGATGCCGTCACCATCAAATTCATTAACTGAGACATCAACGAAAACTAAGTCACCAGGCTCAATGGTGGGCGACATGCTATCGCCACGAACGTTAATCACTTTAACGTTTCCAGCGGATCTACCACCAAACATTGCTAAAGCTTTTTCGTGGTTATATTCAATGGCCTGGATAACATCGATCACATCACTTCCTTGTATATAACCCATACCAGCACTTGCGCTGGCATCAAGAACTTCGACTCTAAACACATCGGTACCCTCTCCGATTGCGGAATCTGGCTTACTGTTTTTATATACAGTAGTCGCATTGTCGGTCGAGGTAAAGAGGTCAGCAACAGTAACGCCTAAAGCATGCGCTAATCGATTAAGTGTCTGTTCTGTAAATTGCTTTTGTTTACCTGTTTCAAGACGAGAAATATTCGCTGCATCCACCTCAACGGCGTCAGCTAATTCAGCAATTTTCATATTCTTCGCCAGGCGAAGCTGTCTAACTCGATTTCCTATGTTCATGCGCATATTACATGTCCTTTTTGCGTGTCATGCAAAGCAACTTGCGCAAGTTAACAACATGCAATAACATGCGTAATACGCAAATAAAGGAGGTGTTATGCAATCCCCACTAAGAAAATTGCGCAATTCGCACGGCTATACATTATCTCATGTTGCTGGCGGTGTTCAGGTTGACCCCGCCACGCTCAGTCGCATCGAGCGTTGTGAACAAGTCCCCTCCGTTGAGTTAGCTGAAAGGCTTGTGAAGTTCTACGCCGGGGAAATAGACGAAATGCAGATTCTTTACCCCAGCCGTTATCAGACAACCGAACAAGAGGCAGCTAAAACTGGCATCGCCAATTTAGCGGCAAATTAATCAACCGGTAACTACCAAAGGACAAACAAAATGGTAGACAACATCAAAGCAGCAATCAGCGCGATGTGTAAGGCGCATCCCGCCGGTCGTCTCGGGATGGCTGCCGATCTCGGCATGAGCATCGACACCTTTCATAACCACATGTACCAGAAATGCGGCAGCCGCTTCTTCACGCTGGCCGAACTTGAGCGCATGGAGGACCTGTCCGGCATATCAATGCTGGCGGAATATGCCGCGGCGCGCGTCGGCAAACTGCTGGTGGACGTTCCGAAGCCGGAAAGCATGGACAACGTGGACCTGTTCGCGATCGACATGAAAACCAGCGCGGCGAAAGGCCAGCTGGCGCAGGCGCAGATTGAAGCGGCTGAAGATGGGGTAATTGACCGTCATGAACGCAAAAAGCTCTCTGAGCTGTTTCGCAAGACTATTCGCCACCAGTTCCACGGATTCATGGGCTTTATGGCGCTGTATGGGGTTTCAGACCAGGCAGTAGAAGTATTTATGAGCACCAGAAAAGGTGACGCCCCGAGTGTGCAGCTCGAGGCGTCGGGCGCGTCTTTTCAATAGTGGAGAAACTACGCATGAACAGTTTAACAACACGTTACCGCAGGTCGCAACTTATTGCGCTGCCGGTACCGGGCGGAGCCGGTCCGGTGCAGTACCAGTATGCAGTGAGAGTATCAGGCCACTGTGTGCCCGTCAGCTACCAGCTCGTTCAGCAGATGGTAGAGGAGTTTAAGCGCCAGGCGGAGGCTTTCGCGTGCAGGAACTCAACAGACGATACCGCGACTGGCGGGGAACTGAAGTCCACGTCACCGGTTACGACCCCGAAAAGCGACAGGTTATCTTCCGGCGCGAGGGTTACCCGCACGACTGCATGCGGCCTGTTGAGCGGTTCCGCGAGAAGTTCAAAAGGGTGGATGCATGAGCGTTAAGTTATCAGCCTACGTGTGGGATGGCTGCGCGAGTGCCGGAATCAAAGGCACGAAGCTGCTGATTCTGGCGCGCCTGGCTGATTTTTCCAGCGATGAAGGTATCAGCTGGCCCAGCATCGACACCATCGCGCGCCAGATTGGCGCCGGTCGCAGCACCGTTATTACCGCAGTTGGTGAGCTTGAGCGTGACGGATGGCTGACCCGTAAAGAACGCCGTCAGGGCCAGCGCAGCGGTACCAACATCTACACGCTGAACGTGCCGCGCCTGCGCCAGGCGGCTGCCGGTGCTTATTCTCAGGGTCCAGTTTCTGAACATTCAGAATCTGGACGTTCAGAATCCGAAGGTTCAGAAGCTGGACGTCCAGAATCTGAACGTCCGGAAAACCGCAAAACCGGGGCTTCTCAGGGTCCAGAATCTGGACACGATCCGTCAGTAAATTCAAAACAAGAACCATCAGATAAAAAACCTTCTTGTCAGGTTGCCCGGCAACCCGACGCTGAGCAGCTGATCACCGATAAAGCGATTGCTGTGCTGAAGCACCTGAATCTGGTCACCGGCGCGCGTTACCAGAACTCGAAATCCTCACTGGAGAACATCCGGGCCCGGCTGCGCGAAGGTCATTCGGTGGACGACCTGCAGCTCGTTGTCGACTACAAGCACGAGCACTGGCACGACACGGAAATGTACGACTACATGCGCCCGCAGACGCTGTTCGTCCCGGGCAAGCTTGAAGGCTACCTGCTGAGCGCTACCCGCTGGAAAGAGCGCGGACGCCCGCCCCGCCAGCAGTGGAAGCAGCGCAGTGTGCAGCGCGACGACAGCGCATTTAAAGCCAGCTATGCCGGTGTTGATTACAGCCAGGTTCCGGAGGGGTTCAGATCATGAAAAAAGAGAAGCTGAAACACGAAGTTTTCGAAGAGATGGCCTGCCAGCTTGAAAGGCAGAATTTATGGCGCCGCGCCGCACATGTTTACCTGGCTGCATTCGATGCTTCGAAGAGTAACCGGGACCGCGAACGGCTGGCGAAGAAGCGTACCCAGTGCCTGAAGATGAGCAACCGCGTTGGTTACGTGGAAGGCCGTTGCTATCTGGCCGGTAACTATGTGGGGGAACAGTGATGCACCCGTTGAATGCTTACAGCCAGGCGCTGGCAGCGCTGCGCAGCAAACCGGCTCACGAACTTAAGGAAGTCGGCGATCAGTGGCGCACGCCGGACAATATTTTTTGGGGCATCAACGCCATGTTCGGCCCGCTCGTACTGGACCTGTTCTCTGATGGCGAGAACGCCAAATGTGAGGCTTATTACACCGCCGAAGATAACGCGCTGACGCAGGACTGGTCCGCGCGTCTGGCCGAGCTCAACGGCGCCGCGTTTGGCAACCCGCCGTACAGCCGCGCGTCCAGGCACGACGGGGAGTACATCACCGGCATGCGTTACATCATGCAGCATGCCAGCGAGATGCGGGAAAAAGGCGGGCGGTACGTCTTTTTGATTAAGGCGGCCACCAGCGAAGTCTGGTGGCCGGAAGACGCGGATCACATCGCCTTTATCCGTGGCCGTATCGGTTTCGATCTTCCGTCATGGTTTGTCCCTAAAGACGAAAAGCAGATCCCGTCCGGCGCGTTTTTTGCGGGTGCCATTGCGGTATTCGATAGGACCTGGCGCGGCCCGGCAATGAGCTACATCAGCCGTAACGAGCTGGAAGCGCACGGCGACGCGTTTATTGCACAGATACGCCGTCAGGCTGAACGCCTGCTGATGAGTAACCGCCCGGAACCCGATGAGGATGAAACAGATCTGCATTCAGAAACTGAGCCGCAACTGCAGGCTGCTGAAACAGAGTTGCCACTGACCGCAGCCGACATCCTGGAGCGAAGTGGCGTTGAAGTATGGGCCTGTGCATGCGCGGCGTTCGGCAGCAAAGAGACGTATGCCTTTCATGAATCCCGCTTTGCTCACAGCTGGGCAGCCGATTCTGTGGAAAGCCCGATGTTGGTGACGGTGACCGCAGATGTCATTTCGCGCGCGCAGTCGCTGATTAAAGAGCATCACAACGGCGTGAAGCTGCGTGCTTTTATGGCCCTCCATGATTTTGTCTTTCAGGACGATGCGGAGCGGAAAGACATGCACGAACGGCTTGCGACGGTCGCTCGCGAAGCTGAAGAGCAGCATGGCCTGGCGATGGATGAGGTTCTGCTGGTTGTCGGGGCAATTGACACCACGCACTGGCGGAACATTCGGCAGCTTAGAGCCTCCATTCGCGAAATGGCTGGCGCGCGGGAGAAAACGGCATGAATTCTGCCTCTGCTTTAACCGCCCGCCAGCAGGAGGTGCTGAATATGCTCGCGGATTTCCAGAGACGAAACGGTTACCCGCCGACACAGAAAGAAGTGGCCCAGCTTATGGGGGCCGCTTCACCCAACGCTGCGACCGATATGCTGCGTAAGCTGGAGAAGAAGGGAGTTATATCGGTATCAAGGGGCGTCGCCCGCGGCATCACCCTCAACGGCATCGCCAAAGAAGATGAGGCCGTTTCTCTGCTGCGCGCCATGGTTGAACGTGAATCTGATGCACGTGAACGGGCAATTTCTTTCCTGCATAAAATGGAGAGCGAGCAGTGCAAATAACTTTTCTGTCCAGCCTCAGTAACACCGAAGCCGTTATGCTCCCGGGAAATAGCCCTCATATTCCCGGAGGCACAAAAGCGTGTTCAAAAAGATGTCATTTACTGAATACAGTGCGACGAAACTCTTCAACAGCAGCAGCGACAGGCGGCCAGATTGAAACTTCACTGCCATTAACATCAAAGACTTTACCGTGGTTCTTTTCGGCGATGTTTTTCATCTGTACGAAATTAATGTCGAAGTTGTCTTCGCCAACCTCTTGTTTAAGTTGTGCTTCAGATACTTTGCGATCCGTCTCATCGGAAAGTTTAAGGAATGCTTTCAGGATTCTGGTGTTCATTTGTTCAGGACGCTTAGCCCAGAGCTTAAGACGACGTGCAACTTTGAAGGCTTCCTGCAGTTCGTCCTGCACGGGAGTGGTGCCTTTAGCAAACATTCTTTCTAACTCCTCAAGCGAGACTAAAGCTTTAACAATGTTTCTGTGCGCTTCCGGTAATTCCCGGCCAGAGGAAACGTGGAATGCTGCTGCCTCAAGAAAATTTTTAGCCTCTGTGATTTTTTCGGTAATGTGCATTTTAGTTAAATCTCACTCAATATTGATTAATTTAGTTAAATTAGTCTTTTTTAGTGTTTTTGGCAAGGGGGAATTATGCGCATGAAACTGGTTTTGCCATTCCCTCCCAGTGTTAACAGTTACTGGCGCGCCCCGACTAAGGGGCCGCTAAAAGGCCGTCACCTTGTCAGCGCCGACGGGCGCAAATATCAGAGCAATGCCGCAGCGGCAGTTGTTGAGCAACTGCGGCGCATACCCAAGCCTGTCACCAGCCTGCTGGCGGTGGAGGTGGTGCTTTATCCGCCTGACCGGAAACGCCGCGATCTGGATAACTATCTGAAGGCACTTTTCGATGCGCTGACGCTGGCCCATGTCTGGGAGGACGACAGCCAGGTGAAAAAGATGCTGGTGGAATGGGGCCCGGTAACCAGCAAAGGGAAGGTGGAAATAACGATCAGTAACTTTGTGGCGGGTGCAGCCGCCTGAGAGATGGAGAAACGTATGAACCAGATAAACCCGATTTCATTTTGCCCCAGGCATCATGCGGCGCTGGCAGGTCAGGAGATTTTTATGTCCAGCCGGGAAATAGCCTCGCTTGTAGGTTCACGTCATACCGACGTGTGCACCGCCATTGAGCGGTTAATAAAGAAGAGCGTCATTGATGGGTATACGGCATTGCCGTACACCCATCCGCAGAACAGGCAGGAATACCATCACTACCTGGTTAACAAGCGTGACAGCTATGTCATCGTGGCGCAGCTATGCCCGGAGTTTACCGCGCGTCTGGTTGATCGCTGGCAGGAACTGGAAAGCGGGCAGCAGATGAGCGTGCCGCGGTCGCTACCGGAGGCACTGCGCCTTGCTGCGGATCTGGCCGAGCAAAAGGAAAGACTTACACAGGAACTTGCCGCCGCGGCGCCAAAGGTGGAGTTTGTGGATCGCTACTGCTCCGCCAGCGGTTCGCTCTCATTCCGTCAGGTGGCAAAGCTGTTAAAAGCCAAAGAGACGGATTTCCGCCTGTTCCTGATCGACAACGAGATTATGTACCGCCTCGGCGGGGTGCTGACGCCGCGCCACCAGCATATTGATGCCGGACGGTTCGAGGTGAAAACGGGTACCTCCACAACATCCAACCACGCGTTCAGCCAGGCGCGTTTCACAGCGAAGGGTGTTAAGTGGATAGGTGGGCTGTGGGCTGAGCATGTAGCGAAGGGGAACGCAGCGTGAGAGCTCTGTTAACACCGGAAATAGCGCGCGTGCTGGTGGAGGTGCAGCCAGAAAGCATGGCACGGTTCCCGAGCGGCGTGGTGCCGCCGGCGCACCAGCCTCTGGCTGATGACGAAGGACTGCAGGTCTTCTTTACTGATGAGAGGGTGATCCGGGCTGTTGGCGGCATCAATGGGCTGGAGCACTGGCTGATGAAGCAGCAGGGCGGCTGCCAGTGGCCGCACAGTAAGTACCATCACCATGAGCTGACCACGATGCGGCATGAGCCCGGCGCGCTGCGTCTGTGCTGGCACTGTGATAATCAGCTGGCCGAACATTTTACTGAGCGTCTGTCAGCAATTGCCCGTTCCAATGTGATAGCCTGGATTATCAGCGTCGCGCGCGGTGCCCTTGCCTTTGACGATACCCACGAGCTGACTCTGCCGGAATTATGCTGGTGGGCTGTCAGGATGGATATCACTGATGCGCTGCCGGACAGTGTGGCGCGCCGCGCGCTGCGCCTTCCGCCTTTGCCAGTGCAGGGCGTGTCGCGTGAAAGCGATATTGTTCCGGGACCGTCGGCGGCGGAAATAGTACAGACGAAAGCACAGCGTGCTGGTGCCGTGAAGACGTTAATGAACTGCGACAAGCCGCAGGAACAACAGCCGCGGGTGGTTGCGCTGACGATCGACCCTGAGTCACCTGAAAGTTATATGCTGCGGCCAAAGCGCCGCCGCTGGGAAAACGAGAAATACACCCGCTGGGTTAAGCAGCAGTCTTGCGCATGCTGCAACCAGCGAGCAGACGATCCCCACCACCTGATCGGCCACGGGCAGGGCGGGATGGGTACTAAAGCCCATGACCTTTTCGTATTGCCTTTGTGCAGAAGGCATCACGACGAGCTCCATCGGGACACCGTGGCATTCGAAGAAAAATATGGCTCACAGCTTGAGCTTATTTTTCGTTTTTTAGACAGGGCGCTGGCAATCGGCGTTCTGGCGTAGTGGAGTGGAGACCACCGCATGAACTTAGATGGCATCATTAAATTTTTCGCCCCGAAAGGGATGCATATTTCCGACAGCCCGTGCGCTACAGCAAGCGAGCAGTTAGCTGTTACTGATGTTATGGCCGCGCTGGGTATGACTCAGGCAGAAGCGGGGATTGGCCTGGCTATGTTCCTGGGTAAAGCTGGCGTAAGCATACAGGATAAAGAGGCCGCTATCCGCTGGCTGGCAGAATATGCGAAAGAACGCGTGCCGCTGGCTATCCGCCGCGCTGCCGGGAAGAAACTTCCTCTCTGTATGTTGCAGCTGGCTAAATACGCTTATAACGATTACGCCTCTTCAGCCGCCGACAGTGTCGATTGTTCGAAATGCACAGGGAAGGGGCTGATCACCACCACCAGCAAAATAACGAAAAGTCACTACACGATGCGGCTGCCGGACTGGGTGAAAAAGTCTGGACAGTCCCCTTCCGATTTTGAGCGCTTCCGGCAGGTGGATGACGTGAATCACTGCCTGTGCCCAAAATGTGGCGGCAAAGGAAAAATCAGTAAGCGCTGTCAGTGCGGTGGTACAGGTAAGACACTGGACCGCAAGGCCACTGAGTTCCAAGGTGTGCCGGTTTACAAAGAGTGCGCTCGCTGTGAAGGGCGTGGCTATAGCAGGCCAAGATCGTCGGTAGCCTATCGCGGTGTTCTCGCGCTGTTACCAGGACTTCCCGAACGGACCTGGCGTTACAGCTGGAAGCCGTTCTATGAAAGTCTTGTAACGCGATGCTTTCAGGAAGAAAGCTATTCAGATGCACAGTTACGGCGTGTAACCGGAATGCAAAGTTCGAGTAATATCGCATAATTTAGCAACACAATGCTTGCATTCTTGCCGTTTTTGTGTAATTTTGATGTTAACGATGGGCATTGTATGTTCATAGTTAATAAACCCGCCAGCGAGCGGGTTTTACTTTTTGCAGCTTCAAGCTATGGCCATGCATTATTTACGCTAATGGATTTTTAATAACCTCTACTCAGCGGTGTTTTCTGCTGGTATGCTTCCCAAAAAGGAGGCTATATGTCGTGGTTAGGTATTCCATATCCATTATCTGAAACAACATTTCTTGATAGCGGTATCTTAAGTGTAAGCAAAGTTCCAGAGATTTCTGTGAATACAGGATTTGGCTGGGATAATGTTGTCGGTACTATATTAGCCGCTTTTGTTGGGGCATTAATTCCTGCATTAATTGCTTTTTACAGCATACGAAAGAACGATATTTATTCAGAAAAATTAAGACTGCAGCAAAAGGAAGATTTAGAAGCAACTATCAATACTCAACTAAAAGTCTCCACACTATCTTTCAATGCACAGGTGCTTTCAAATAACCGTCAGGGATGGATTAATAATGTACGAGATTTAACATCTGACTTTATTTCCCTTTGCGAAGATTTCATAAGTACAAGATACTTTTATTATAAGGCTTTTAGAAGGTTAGACCGCTTTAGCGCACAGGATGAAGCGACGCGTATGTACAGAGATCGGACATACGAAATCAAAAGGGAAATAATAAAAGTTAAAACCAATATTGAGTTGATGTTAAATCCTAATGAACTTACATCAAGAGCAATTTTTGTTGCGATGAATAGAATCGTTAACGTAATTAATGAGGATGACTTTAAGCATACCCTTTTCAGGAAGCATGGCGAATCTTGGAAGATATACGATAAAACTAAATTGGCTTATATAAAAACCATGAAGCGCTGCTTGAAAACTGAATGGAAAAGAGTGAAGAATGGAGAATGATTTTTTCTAGGGGTTTTTAATTAATATTCATTCTTTGATTTTGCTTAATTATTGAGCCTCCTTATGGAGGCTTTTTTATTCCCCTCATCTGAGAGGATCCACAGCAATGACGAGGGGGCTAAATGTCCGAACCTGTATCCGGGTCTGTTGCAGCTGCGAGTGCGTTAACTGGTGCCAGCCTGTACGGGCTGCTGACCGGCACTGATTATGGTGTCGTATTCGGCGCGTTCGCTGGTGCCGTCTTCTACGTGGCCACAGCAGCAGACCTGACTATTTTTCGCCGCTCTGCATACTTCATCGTTTCCTACTTTGCCGGGGTGTACGGTTCAGGGCTGGTTGGTTCCATGCTCGCAAGCGTAACCCAGTACAACGATAAGCCACTTGATGCGCTTGGCGCGGTGCTCCTTTCTGCTCTGGCTATCAAGACGCTCACCTTTTTCAGTGAGCAGGATCCGCTGTCGCTGTTGCAGAGGTGGAGAGGAGGAACCAATGGTAATAAGTGATCCTCTGGTGCTGACCAACGTTGTGACGTGTACCGCGATTGTTCTGCGCTTGATGATGTTCCATAAGCCGGATGGCAAACATAACTGGTGGGCATCGTGGCTGGCATACCTGATTATCCTGGCGTATGCCTCTGTGCCGTTTCGCTACGCCTTCGACTTTTACGTCCACACACACTGGGCGTCGGTCATCATCAACTTAATCATCTGCGCCGCCGTGTTCCGTGCCCGGGGCAACGTGGCGCGCCTTTTTCAGGTACTGAGGCCCGAATGAACCAACAACAATTTCAGCAGGCGGCTGGTTTAAGCGCCAGCTTAGCTGCGCGCTGGTTCCCGCACATTGATGCGGCGATGCGCGAGTACGGCATCACTGCACCGTGCGATCAGGCGATGTTTATCGCGCAGGTCAGTCATGAAAGCACCGGCTTTACCAGGCTGGTGGAGAGCTTCAATTACAGCATCGCGGGGCTGAACGGTTTTATCCGGGCTGGCCGGTTAACTCAGGATCAGGCCAACATGCTGGGCCGCCGCACGTATGAAAAGGTGCTGCCTCTTGAGCGTCAGCGCGCGATAGCCAATCTGGTTTATAGCAACCGCCTCGGTAATAACGCCTCGGGTGATGGCTGGAAATATCGCGGACGCGGCTTAATCCAGATTACCGGGCTCGAGAATTACCGCGACTGCGGTGCCGTGCTGAAACTCGACCTTGTGAGCACGCCGGAACTGCTTTCCGAAGACGCCACCGCAGCGCGCTCTGCGGCATGGTTCTATGCCAGCAAAGGCTGTCTGAAATATCCGGGCGATTTGCTGCGCGTCACGCAGATCATTAACGGTGGGCAGAACGGGATGGAAGACAGACAGTCCCGCTATGCGGCAGCGCGCCGGGTGCTCTGATGGCTGCGCTATGGGGCTTTTCCCGGGCATGGTGGAAGCCGTTACTCTTCCTGACTGCTGTTGGATTCGCACTTTATTACCGGGCGTCGCTCACCAAAGCCGAGGCATCTTTAACCAAAGTTAATCATGAATTAAAACTGGCTAAAGATGACATTGAGATTATGCAGCGCCGTCAGCACGACGTGGCTGCGCTCGATGACAAATACACGAAGGAGTTGGCTGATGCCCAAGAAAATATTGCTCAGCTTGAGCACGATGTTGCTGCTGGTCGTAAGCGGTTGCAGCTCAACGCCACCTGTCCCGCGAACGGAGCGCCCGGCACCACCCGCGTGGATGATGGCACCGGCCCCCGACTTACTCACACCGCTGAACGGGATTATTTCACCCTCAGAAAGCGAATCGAAACCGTCACCAAACAATTGACAGGCTTACAAGGCTACGTGAACTCACAGTGTTTAAAATGAAGAAAAGTAATTTGCGACAAAAGTCGATAGTTGGTTCTTCGCTGTTGCGCAAGTTTGACGGGTTTCGCCACTTTGAATTTGAACTGCGTAACTTAATGTTTTAAAAGATATTTAAAATGTGGAAAAGCCTATTTCAGCCTGAAACAATGCACCTTTTATGTTTGAGAGGAGTGCTTTATGACAAGCCGCAGAATCCCATTTGTAACAAATGCGTCACGAGATTACATTTTGTTGACTCAGGCCTTAGATATCTTTGAGCCAGCTATCTTTGGTGGAAAGAATAAATCTGAGAGAGCTTTGAAGCTTGCACAAGTTCAGTATGGGGAAGGCCCATGCATAATGGATGATATCGTATCAGACAAAAATATATTTCGGTGCCGAAGCAAGCGGGTCGTTAAGTCATTTCTTGATGATAATGACTTAAAAAACGGCGATTTTATAGTGATTAAAAAAGTAGCACCTTACACCTATAAAATCCTGAAAGGATGACTTAAAGGAAATCTTTCTGAATTTAAAAATTTGATGTTTGGGCATTATTTTGTGGGGCGTATGCCATTACGAGTTAGGTAAAACGTAATGGCAACCTTTTTTAAAATGCTGTGGGGGATAGACTGAAATCACCGGCACTAGAAAAACTTGCTCGATAAACTTGGGTTGAGCCTGCGGTTATTGTTATAGATTGCTCGCTTAAACCTCCAGTACATGCACCTTTAGGATCGGCGCTCACGATGTGACTGCCTGGCAGTAAGTAGGCTGTAATCTTTTCTTCTGACTCAAGCTTGGCTAAGGGAGTACCATCTATAAAAACATGTACAGTGCAAATACTGCCCATCTTTCCAGAATCTCTTTTAATGATGACAGTGCCACTTTCGGAAGCTGCTGTAGAGTATTTACTGGTTAATACCTGGCTACCTTTAACTTCTTTCGCCATGTTGGTAGGGACAGGTGTGTTTGAACAAGCAGTAAGTGCCAGTGCTACCAGTGTAATGCTGGTGAATTTCATGTGACTCCCTAGGACTTTGTGTCGAACCCGTTAACGTATCGAAAACAATGTTACCTCTAAGTCCGTGGTTCGTCATGTTTGCTATGCCGTGAGTGGCATTACTCGCTGTTGGTTTTATATGAGGGAAAAAGCCGGATAGCAACAAGTTGCCTGGCTATCTCAGGCATCAATATGCAGGAGGCGATAATGTGGGCGTATTGTGCATTAGGCGCTGTCTGCTAAGGCATTACAGCAGGCATTCACTGAGTGCCTGTGATAATGCAATGGAATATACTCACCAAAAAAGGTGAGGATGGTATGGACGAAAAAGTTATAGCTTTAACTATGCTACAAGCGGCGAAAGACTCCGCAGAATGGGCGTATTGGTCCATGATTGGGACATGCTTTTCTGGAATGGCAACTTTCTTCGCTGTTATCACTTCTCTTTACATCGCATTAAGAGACCGCAAGGCTTTTATTGGTGGGAAAGTTAGAACGGCATACATTATTACTGAAGACGACGATAGGAGGATAGTAGGCGTAACGGTAGTTAATCGATCAATGCATGCAATCAGAATCAGAGCGATCTTATGGGATGTTGGCGGCGGAAATGAACTGCAACAATTCTTTAGAAACGCAGAATCAGATCCGCTCCCTATTAGATTGGAGAATGGAGATGAAGCTAACTATCGTATCATGCTTGATGACGATGATTCATGGTTCCGAAGAATGGCAGTGCGTCTGAAAAAAGTTGATTCACACCCTAAAAAACTCCGTTGCATTATTGCACTTTCAACTGGAGAGAAGCTTCGATTAAAAGTAGATAAAAGAATAAAAGAAAAAATTCTTCAATATATGTGAATAACCTGTTTTGACAGGGTCGCTCAAGTAACTTTCCTGGTGCGTTTCGCCTGCGCATTAAAATACTTTTTCAGTCGTGAGCCACTGGCATTCGCTGGTGGCTTTTTTATTGGAGCTTCCAGTATGCCATCCGTCATCCCTCGAGCTTGCCGCAAGCGCGGATGCCCCGGTACTACAACAGACCGTTCGGGTTACTGCGAGGCTCACCGTAATGAAGGCTGGCAGCAACACCAGCGAGGGCTGAGCCGCCACCAACGCGGTTACGGTAGTAAATGGGACGTCATCCGTGCCCGCATCCTTAAACGTGACAGGCACATCTGCCAAGAATGTCTGCGCAATGGCAGGCCGCGCCCGGCTGAAACCGTCGACCATATCATCCCGAAAGCTCATGGCGGCACAGACAACGACAGCAACCTTCAGGCGCTGTGCTGGCCATGCCATAAACGTAAAACCGGCAGAGAAAATACCAAAATTTGATAGTTTTCTTTTTTTAGTAATTGAACAACGATTCTCGTTCATTTACTAAAACAGGAGAAAAGCATGTCTTTGCAAAGAGGTGAAGCCGCAGCCTTTATGACTCAGATGGTTAACAACACGGCCAGTTACGTCACATTAATCGCCGCCATGACATTCATTGTTATTTTGGCAGATAAGAAAGGCTATCCCGGTGTTGGGGTTCCCATGGCTATTATTTATGGACTTTGCGCAATGGCTCTTCTTGGATATTGGATTAAAAATGTCATAGAAGAATGTAGGAAGTTTAGGATTGATAAGAAAGGCTTTTGGGCTGGCTTACATGTGTCCATCATTGCTTTGGTCACAGTATTAAGTTGTTCTGGCGCAGTTATTATTGCCATCTTTACACTTACTGAGACCTTATAAGCCTAATGAGGGCGGGTCGAAAGTTCAGGGCCCTGCCTGCTAAGTACCGCCGCCTAACCCTTTTTCACACCGCCGCAGGTTAGAAAACTTTTTATGGGGTCCCCCACTCGATGATTAATAGGAGTTTTCGATTATGTCCGGACCACCGAAAACCCCGACCCATCTGCGTTTGGTGAGGGGTAACCCATCAAAACGCCCGATTAATAAAGACGAGCCACAACCCCCTGCAGGGGTACCCCCAACTCCAAAGCATTTCGACAAACAGGCGAAGTACTGGTTTAAGCGAATGGCCGAAGAACTGGATGCCGTTGGCGTCATTTCTCAGCTGGACGCCCGCGCGCTCGAATTGCTGGTTGAGGCTTATACCGAGTACCGCCACCACTGCGATACGCTGGACATCGAGGGGTATACATACCGCACTGAAACGCAGACGGGGGATGTACTGATTAAGGCGCATCCGGCAGCAATGATGAAGGCAGATGCCTGGAAGCGGCTGCGCGCCATGCTGGCTGAGTTCGGGATGACGCCAGCCAGTCGGTCAAAGGTCAGCGCCAAGACGCCGGACGCGGTTGATCCGCTGGCTGAGTTTATGAAAGCGAGGGATTAATGGCTAAGGTTGCCGATGGTATTCGCTACGCCGAGCGCGTCGTGGCGGGGGAGATTATTGCCTGTGAATATGTCCGGCTGGCCTGCCAGCGTTTTCTGGACGATCTGCAAAACGGCGAGGCGCGGAGTATTTTCTTCAGCGAGCCCCGCGCCCAGCACATCCTGAATTTTTATAAGTTCATCCCGCATGTGAAAGGCGCTCAGGCCGGGCAGCCGATCGCCCTGATGGACTGGCATGTTTTCATCCTTATCAATATTTACGGTTTCGTTATTCCGCTGGTTGATGAGGAAACCGGCGGGGTGGTGCTGCGGAATGATGGCAGCGGCCGCCCGGTAATGGTGCGGCGGTTCCGTACTGCTTACAACGAGGTGGCCCGTAAGAACGCCAAATCCACGCTTTCTTCCGGTGTTGGCCTGTACATGACGGGCGCGGATGGCGAGGGTGGGGCCGAGGTCTACTCTGCGGCCACAACCCGCGACCAGGCGCGCATCGTTTTCGAAGATGCCAAAAATATGGTGAAAAAAGCGAAATCGACGCTTGGGCGCCTGTTCGAGTTCAACAAGCTGGCTATTTATCAGGAGCAAAGCGCCTCTAAATTTGAGCCGCTTTCTAGTGACGCTAACAACCTGGATGGCCTGAATATCCACTGCGGCATTGTTGACGAGCTGCACGCCCATAAAACCCGTGACGTATGGGACGTTCTGGAAACGGCGACCGGCGCGCGCCTGCAGTCCCTGCTGTTTGGTATCACCACCGCGGGCTTTAACAAAGAAGGCATCTGCTACGAGCTTCGCGATTACGCCATTAAGGTGCTGCGCGGTTTTAACAGTGAGGTGGAAGGTGCCGTTAAGGACGATACCTTTTTCGCCATCATCTACACGCTGGACGACGGCGACGATCCGTTCGACGAAGCGGTCTGGCAAAAGGCAAATCCCGGACTGGGGATCTGCAAGCGCTGGGACGATTTACGCCGCCTTGCGAAGAAAGCCAAAGAGCAGGTATCAGCGCGCGTTAATTTCTTCACTAAACATATGAATATCTGGGTGACGGCGGAGTCCTCCTGGATGGACATGCTGAAGTGGGATAAATGCGAATTCATCGCACCGGCACATGAGCTGAAAACTTATCCCCTTTGGGTTGGTGTCGATCTGGCGAACAAAATTGATATCTGCGCCGCGGTAAAAGCCTGGCGATCGCCTGACGGGCATGTTCACGCCGACTTTAAATTCTGGCTGCCCGAGGGGCGGCTGGAAAAATGCTCGAGGCAGATGGCCGAGCTCTACCGGAAGTGGGCTGAGCTCGACAAACTTATCCTGACGGATGGCGACGTTATCGATCATGCGCAGATAAAAGAAGAGCTACAGCAGTGGGTCAGCGGGGAAAGTCTGAAAGAAATAGGCTTCGATCCGTGGAGCGCGACGCAGTTCAGTCTGGCGCTTGCTGAAGAGGGTTTACCCCTTGTGGAAGTGCCGCAAACGGTGCGCAATTTCTCTGAAGCCATGAAAGAGGTTGAGGCGCTGGTGTACGGCGGCAGGTTCCACCACAGCAATCACCCCGTGATGAACTGGATGATGTCTAACGTCACGGTGAAGCCAGATCGTAACGACAACATCTTTCCCAACAAATCGACACCCGAGGCCAAGATTGATGGTCCGGCTGCGCTGTTCACCGCGATGAGTCGCTTGCTCGTTAACGGTGGTAATGACCAGCAGGACCTGAGCGGCTTCTTTGATAATCCCATCATGGTAGGTTTCTGATGAAGAAAAATAAGCAGCCAGGCAGGGTGAAAAGCGCCTTGCTTAACTGGCTGGGCGTCCCCATCAGCCTGACCAACGGGACGTTCTGGCAGGAATGGTACGGTACGAGCAGCAGCGGGAAGGTAGTCACTGCGAATAAGGCTATCCAGCTGTCAGCGGTCTGGGCCTGTGTCCGGTTGCTGAGCGAGTCAATCTCCACGCTACCGCTGAAGATTTACGAGCGGCAGCCTGATGGATCGCGCAGGCTGGCGCAACAGAATCAGGTATACCAGGTACTGTGTCGCCGGCCGAATCTGGAGATGACGCCATCGCGGTTTATGCTGATGCTGGTGGCGAGTATCTGTCTTCGTGGTAACGCCTTCGTGGAAAAGTTGTTTATCGGCAACAAACTGGTCTCGCTGGTGCCGCTGCTTCCCCAGAACATGGTGGTTAAACGCCTCGATACCGGCCGGCTTGAGTACACCTACACCGAGAACGGTACGGCGCGTGTCATTGCGGAAAAGAACCTGATGCACATTCGCGGCTTCGGTCTTGACGGGGTCTGCGGCATGATGCCGCTGAGTTCCGGACGCGATGTGATCGGGGCTGCAATGGCGGTCGAGGAGTCGGCGGCCAAAATATTTGAGAACGGCCTGCAGAGTTCGGGTTTTCTCTCAGCAGATATGCCGCTGGATAAAGAGCAACGAGAACGGCTGCGCAGCTACATGGCACAGTTCACCAGTTCAAAGAATGCCGGGAAAATTATGGTGCTTGAAGGCGGTCTGAAATATCAGAACGTCACGATGAATCCGGAAGCGGCCCAGATGCTGGAGACGCGCTCTTTTGGCATTGAGGAAATCTGTCGCTGGTTCCGCGTGCCGCCGTTTATGGTCGGGCATACCTCTAAGCAGAGCAGCTGGGCATCAAGCCTGGAGGGAATGAACCTGCAGTTTCTGACCCATACGCTGCGCCCTTTGCTGGTCAATATTGAGCAGGAGATTTCCCGCTGCCTGCTGAACGGTGAAGAGGACATCTTTGCCGAGTTTTCTGTCGAGGGGCTGCTTCGTGCCGACAGCGCAGGACGCGCTGCCTACTATACCAGCGCGCTGCAGAACGGCTGGATGTCACGTAACGATGTGCGCCGGCTGGAAAATCTGCCTCCCATTGAGGGTGGTGATATTTACACGGTACAGCTGAACCTAACGCCGCTGGAGGACCTCAAAAAGAACAGCCCGGTAGCGCAGGCCGCCGCGCTTCGTCAGCTTCACAGTCACGTTTTCCCCGACATTCCCTTCGAACAGTCCCCGCTGAAACAGGCGGCTTAGGAGCATCCATGACCATTAAAAGCCTTCCGGCGGCGCCGGAGGGGCGACCTTTTGCGCGCGAAAAACCAGACCTTCCCGCTGCGGCAATGGAGCGCTGGAACGGGAGCATCCGTGCGGCGCGCGACGGCGATAACTGTATCTCGATTTTTGACGTGATAGGCGCAGATTACTGGGGCGAGGGCGTCACCGCGAGCCGTATCGCTGGTGCGCTTCGTTCGCTTAATGGCGCAGACGTTACGGTCAACATCAACAGCCCCGGCGGCGACATGTTCGAAGGGCTGGCGATTTATAACCTGCTTCGCGAGTACGACGGCAAAGTCACCGTGAAAGTGCTGGGGCTGGCGGCCTCTGCGGCGTCGATTATCGCAATGGCAGGCGATGAAGTGCAGATAGGCCGCGGCGCGTTCCTCATGATCCACAACTGCTGGGTCTGTGCGATGGGCAACCGTCACGACCTGGCGCAGATTGCCACTGACATGGCGCCGTTTGATAAAGCCATGAGCGGTATCTACCAGGCGCGCAGCGGCCTCGACGCCTCCACCGTCGACAAAATGATGGACAGTGAAACGTATATTGGCGGCAGCGAAGCTGTAGAAAAGGGCTTTGCTGACAGCCTGCTGTCTGCTGACGAAATCGCCGACGACGAGGAAAGCCCAGCCGCCGCGCTGCGCAAGCTTGATGCGTTACTGGCGAAAGCAAACACGCCACGGTCTGAACGCCGAAAACTGCTTAAAGCCTTATCGGGCAGCACGCCGGGCGCTGCTGCCATCCCTGACGGTACGCCAGGCGCTGCCACCATCGAAAAAGAAACCATTGACCGTCTGGAAGCCGCCATTAGCGGACTGAAAGCGGCTGCCCAGTAAATATGGAGAAGTTATGTCTGAAGTAAACGAGATCCTGAAAAAAGTCAGCGCCAGCATTGAAGAGGCCACCGGCAAATTCAACGCCAAAGCAGAAGAGGCGCTGAAAGAAGCCCAGAAAACCGGCAAGTTGTCGGCAGAAACTAAAGAAACCGTCGACAAAATGGCGTCAGAGTTTAACGCACTGAAAGAGGCGGAAAAAACACTCAAGGCCGCGCTCGGCGAGCTGGAACAACAGGTGGCACAAATGCCCCTGGCGAATGCAGCAAAAGTGGTTGAAACCGTCGGCCAGACCGTTATCAGCAGCGAAGCGCTTAAAGCTTTCGCCGCCAGCGTGGAGGGCGGCAAGCGCGTGAGCGTGCCGGTAAATGCAGCGCTGATTTCTACTGACGTGGCAACTGGTGTGGTGGAGCCGCAGCGTCTGCCTGGTATCGACACCGCGCCGAAGCAGCGCCTGTTCATCCGCGACTTGATCGCTCCGGGCCGCACCGCTGCGCCGGCAATCTTCTGGGTACAGCAGACGGGCTTTACCAATGCGGCAAAAGTGGTACCGGAAGGCACCACCAAGCCGTACAGCGATATCCAGTTCGCCACCCAGATCACGCCGGTGACCACAATTGCGCACATGTTCAAAGCGTCCAAGCAGATCCTGGATGACTTCGCGCAGCTGCAGTCCACGATTGATGCGGAAATGCGATATGGCCTGAAGTATGTCGAAGAACAGGAAATCCTGTTTGGCGACGGCACCGGTGCACATCTGAAAGGCATTGTGCCGCAGGCGTCCGCTTTCAGCGCCGCGTTTGAAGTCGAGAAACAGAACGGGATTGACGTGCTACGACTGGCGATGCTGCAGGCACAGCTGGCGCGCTTCCCGGCGTCCGGCCATGTTCTGCACTTCATCGACTGGGCGAAGATTGAACTTACCAAAGACAGTCTGGGCCGCTACATCCTGGCGAATCCGGCGGCGCTGAGCGGGCCGACCCTCTGGGGCCTGCCGGTGGTGGCGACCGAAACGGCAGCGTTCCAGGGCAAGTTCCTGACCGGCGCGTTCAACGCGGCGGCGCAGCTCTTCGACCGGGAAGACGCCAACGTGGTGATCTCCACCGAGAACGCTGATGACTTCGAGAAAAACATGATCTCGATTCGTTGTGAAGAGCGCCTGGCGCTGGCGGTGAAACGCCCGGAGGCGTTCATCTATGGTGCGTTTACTGCGCCTGTCGCCGGTGGCGGTGCTTAACCCTTAGCAGCGGCTCCCGGGCCGCTTTTCTTTTCCCTGAAGGAGAGCGTCATGAAGCTGATCGCTATCAAGCCCATTTACTTTGAAGGCAACGTGCTGACTGAAGGTGCCGAATTCGAAACGCTCGATCAGCACGGTCGCGAGCTTGTTAAGCGCGGTTACGCAGAAGAGCCCGGCCAGAAAAAGGCAGATTCCGGAAAAGCCCCTGATCCGAAAGGAAAGGGCAAAGCCAAATAGGGGGCGCAAATGCTGACCAAAGAGCAGGTTAAGCATCATTGCAACATCGAGCAGGATTTCACTGAAGATGATGCATGGATAGAAATCAGCATAAAAGCCGCGGCGCGGTATGTGGAAAGGTGGACCCGTCGCCGGCTTTATGATTCTGCGGATGACACTGCTTATCTGGCCGATCCTGACCGGCTGCTCTATGACGCCGATATCGAAATGGCCATGCTGATGCTTATCGGGCACTGGTACTCAAACCGGGAAGCCGTCAACGTGGGTAACGTTACGTCTGCGCTGGCCTTCTCCACCGAAGCACTTCTTCAACCTTACCGGGTGTATGGCATATGAAAGCGGGGAGACTACGGCACAGGGTAAGCCTGCAAAAACCAGCGACCGGGCGGCTACCGTCCGGGCAACCGGCGACAGGATGGGTTGAAGTTGCTTCGGTACGCGCAGAGGTCGCGGATGTATCGGGACGGGAGATGATGGATGGTGGCGCAGAGCTGAGCAGCACCACTACCCGAATCTGGATGCGGCGGTATCCGGGTATTACGGTAACGACAGGCTGGCGCGCCGTTCACCTGCCGCCTACCGGCAACGGTGAAATATACGATATCAGTTCGGCTATCTCTGCGGAGAACGGCACCAGACTTGAACTGCTCTGCGAGAAGGGGGTTAAACAGTGATTTCAACGAGTCTTGATTTCTCAGGCCTGGCCGGCATTGCAAAGGATCTGGAAACGCTCAGCAGGGCAGAAAATAACAAGGTATTACGTGACGCAACCCGAGCGGGTGCCGAAGTTCTGAAGGATGAGGTCGAAAAAAGGGCCCCCGTCAAAACCGGCAAGCTGAAGAAAAATATTGTGGTCGTGACGAAGAAAGCGCGTCGCCGCGGCGAAATTTCATCAGGGGTACATATCCGCGGCGTCAATCCGGTTACAGGTAACAGTGACAGCACCATGAAGGTCAGCAATCCGCGTAACGCATTTTACTGGCGCTTCGTTGAGCTTGGCACATCAGCTATGCCGGCGCACCCTTTTGTGCGTCCGGCCTTCGATACCCGCCAGGAAGAGGCCACACAGGTGGCGCTGCGGCGGATGAATCAGGCGATCGATGAGGTGCTGGCGAAATGACGGAGGCTGATATCTATACGCGACTCAGTGCACTGGCAGGCTGCAATGTTTTCCCGTATGTCGCTCCCCAGGGCACAGCAGCGCCGTGGGTGGTTTTTCTTCTGCCCTCGTCTGCCAGTGAGGATGTTTTATACGGACCGGCAGAAACCGCCTGCACGGTTCAAGTGGATGCCTGGGCCAGCTCGATTGACGACGCCCGCGCGCTGCGCGAGCAAGTTAAATCTGCTCTCGCTGATCTGCATCCAGTTGGTCTGAACGAGATTAATGGTTACGAGCCTGATACAGCGCTATACCGCGCCACGCTGGAAGTTCAGATCTGGCAATAATCTACTCTGCCGCCTCCGGGCGGCTTTTTTATATCCGGAGCTCTCTATGTCCTCAAAGTACGAAAAAACGCAGGGAACGAAAATTAACGTTTCCGCCGATCCGGCAACGGTGCCTAATCCCACCGGTGCGACCTGGCAGTCCATTAACTGTTCGACCAAAGAACTCAGCTATACCGGCGGGCAGAAATCGGATATCGACACCACCACCCTTTGCTCCACCGAGCAGGAGATGACGAATGGCCTGGCTGCGCCCGGGGAAATGACGGTTTCCGGTAACTGGTCAGCCGATGAAGAAGGTCAGAACACGCTTCGCACCGCTTACGATACCGATGCACTGCATGCGTTTCAGGTGATTTTCCCCTCCGGTAATGGCTATGCGTTCCTTGCAGAAGTACGCCAGAACAGCTGGAGCCTGGGCACGGCCGGGGTGGTGACGGCGTCGTTTACGCTTCGCATCAAAGGAAAACCCGTCCCGATCGTACCGGCCCCGGCGGCAGGTTAATCACAGCGGCGAAAGCCGCTTTTTTAGTGCTAAAACGAGAGTCATGAAATGGAAAAGCAGGTTTCACAGAGTTCACTTCGCGCGCTTGCGCTGGCACCGATGGCGGGCTTCCGTACCAAAGTCGTGACGGTACCTGAATGGGAAAACGCCACGGTAAAACTGCGTGAGCCTTCCGCTCAGGCCTGGCTTGAATGGCAGCAGGTGCTTAACCCTAAGCAGACAGATGGCGAAACGGATGAATTGACGGCTGCAGAGCGCGCGCTGCGTAACAAGAGCGCTGACGTCGTGTTGTTTATTGATGTACTTCTTGAAGAAGATGGCACGCAGGTCTTTTCTGAAGAAGACAAGCCGCAGGTGGAGCTGTTTTATGGCCCGGTGCACGCCCGTCTTCTTAAGCAGGCGCTCGATCTGACTACCTCGGCCGCCGAAGTGGAAAAGCCGTAAGCCAGCCCGGCACCTTCTTCCTGATGGCGCTGGCGTTGCGTCTGGGGCGTACGCTTCATGAACTGAAGCAGACAATGACGGCCAGCGAGTTGCGTATGTGGATCGAATTTGACCGCCTCAACCCCATCAGCGACCGGCGCGGCGATATCCAGGCTGCGCAGGTTTCCGCCGCGGTACTCAATTCGCAGGGTGCAAAGTTAAGCATTGATGATGTGATCCTGCAGTGGAACGCCCCGGAACAGGAAGAGAGCAGCGCCGGGCTGGAAGGCTTCTTTGCAGCACTTGCACAATGAATTCGTCACTTACATTTATATGGGCTTCATAAAGGCACACTAAAAAGATGGCAGGTAGAAACTGATTCTTTAACCCTGCAAAAGAGTAAGGTAGAAAGCAAATATTGATGTTAGGATGTTTCTGATTGCAATTTGAGGAAACATAAAATGAAAAAATTATTAGTTTTGGGGATTGGCGTAGTAATGCTTACCGGATGCGCAACCAAGCAGTATCCACAAGCTTCATCAGTCACGGGTGAAGAGGCCAGTACATTCGACTGTAAAGCGCTTAATCAAGAGATCGCCAAGGCACATAGCGTACAGCAAGACATTGAGAGCACTGGCCAGTTTGATGGACGTACTGTGCTTGGTTTCCTTGGTGACTTCGGTATCGGAAATGGTATGGCTAAAAATGAGGCTCGTAAAAAAGTTCAGGACCGTCTGAATCAGCTCGAGTCACTTAAAGCAGTGAAATGCACACAGCAATAATTAAGTGCGTAATTTAATTCACCTGATATAGGTGAAATTCGCAAATATAAACCCGCTTCGGCGGGTTTTTTTATGAGACAAATATGGCTACTCTGCGTGAATTAATAATCAAAATATCCGCAAATTCTCAGTCATTTCAGTCTGAGATTTCCCGCGCCGCCCGGATGGGCTCTGATTATTACAAAACGATGGAGCAGGGGGGCCGCCGTGCAGCCGTTGCTACCCGGGAAACGCAGCGTTCTTTGGCCGAGCTCAATGCACAGCTTGCTTCGGTTCGCTCATCTGCTGCGGGTATGGCTGGCGCGTTTGCCGGAGCGTTTGCTACCGGGCAGCTTATTCATTATGCCGATACCTGGAACCAACTGAATGGTCGTCTGCGCCTCGCTTCCTCTTCGGCACACGACTTTACCGCGGCGCAACAGTCGCTGATGTCTATCAGTCAGCGGACCGGAACCTCGTTTGAGGCAAACGCCAACCTCTACAGCAGAATCGCTCAGTCCCTGCGTGACGCTGGCTATGCATCTGCGGACGTGGCAAACGTCACCGAAACCGTGGCGACCTCTCTCAAGTTATCCGGCGCCAGCACGGAAGAAGCCAGTTCTGTCATTACGCAGCTCAGTCAGGCGCTCGGTTCGGGCGTCCTGCGTGGTGAAGAGTTTAATGCCATCATGGAAAGCGGAGGCCGTCTCGCCAAATTTCTTGCTGACGGGCTTCACACCACGATCGGCGGGCTTCGTAACATGGCAAATAATGGTGAGTTGACCACCGATAAAATCGTGCCGCTGCTGACCAATGTTGCGCAGCTTCGTAAAGAATTTGACACCCTTCCGGCCAGTATCAGCGGATCGGCACAGAAAGTAGAGAATGCTTTTATGGCCTGGGTAGGTGGAGCTAACCAGGCCGTGGGAGCCTCCTCCACGCTTTCGGGCGTACTGGATGGCCTGGCCGGAAACATTGATACCGTTGCAAACGTTGCAGGCGCGCTGGTTGGGCTGGGGGTGGCACGATACTTCGGCAATATGACCGCCAGCGTCACAACAGCCACCGCCTCTGTCGTGGCGAACACGACGGCAGAGGTGGGGCTTGCTGAAGCGCAGCTGCGAGGTGCCCAAATCAGTGTGGCAACGGCAAGGCAGGCTTTTTACCGCGCGCAACAGGCTCGTGCCGCCGCGGCAGGTATCGAGGCGCAAATCACAGCGGAGCGTCAGTTAACCGTGGCACAGGCACAACTGAATACAGCTATCAACGCTCGCGCTGCTGCTGCCGGTCGGTTGACTGAAACAGCGTCTGTGATGTCCCGCCTGGGTGGTGGCGTACTGAGCCTGTTAGGCGGCTGGCCGGGCGTCATCCTGGCATCTGGTGCAGCGATGTATGGCCTGTACCAGCATACCGAGCAGGTTCATAAAGAAGCTGTAGGCTTTGCCAGTAACCTGGATGAGATCAACACCCGTCTTAAGGATATGTCATCCCTCGGCCTGCGATCCGCAGCGGCGGATGCTCGCTCATCAGTGGATGCGCAAAAAAAAGATATTTCCGATCTCGACAGCCAGATAGCGCGTGTCAAAGTCAGCCTGGCGGGGCTCGCACAAATTCAGCATGACTATAACCAAAACCCAACCATGACGTGGATTAACACGTTTATGGATCAGGCCGATATCACCGAGAAGAATATTTCTCTGACGGATCAGCTGAACAAACTGGAGTATCAGCGAGAGCAGGCTGTTTCAAAACTTCAGCAGACTCAAAGACTGTTTAACGACGCCAGCGAACAGGCCACACAGAAAGCCATTCAGGAGGCCGGAGCAATTGCCACCCTGAAAGGGGCTTACGATCTTTTGAACCGAAGTATGAGTGTTACGCCGGCAAACCGGCCAGCGTCTTATACCGGTCCGGTGATATCCACTTCGAACGTGACGCCGCAGCAGGCAACGGCACTGGAAAAAGCCCGTCGCGATAATGAACTGGCGAGCCTGTCCGGTTTGCAGAAACTTCATCAGCAGCATGTCTATGAAGCGCAGGATCTGAAACTATCCGGTGCGCTGTATACCCAGTACATTTACAACAAAGATCAGGCCGCCCGGAAAGATGAGGCGCTGGCCCAGGCGAAAAAGGATGAGACGGCTGCAACCCACGCCCAGAATAAAGCGTCACGCCAGGCGGCGCAGACCGCTGAGCAGTACAGCCGAAAAATCACCGATCTGAGTGTCGCTGTTGAAGTTCAGAAGGTGCGCGCCACGCAGGGAGAAAAAGCGGCTGAGCTTTACGCTGCGTCTCATGAAAATGGCCTTAAGTGGAGCGAAGAGGAACGCAAATCCATTGAGGCTGGCGCCGTGGCGCTGGCGCAGTGGACACAGAAAGCCGATGAGGCTGTCCGAAAACAGCATGAAATGGCTGATGCGCTGAAAGATCTGAAGGATGCGGGGCGCCGTTATCAGGATGAAGCTGACCTAACCTCCGCCACGTCTGGGATGGGGAACCGTCAGCGTGAGCAGTACCGCGAGCGGCAGGAAGTGGAGCGCGTTTTTGATAAAACCGATAAGGGGGCTGAGGCCATTGCTGCGCGCCAGGCTGCACTGGATGCGCTTGATAAAAAATATCAGCAGGCGAAGGCCAGCGAACTGGACTGGCGCGCGGGCGTAAGCGCGGGGCTTGCTGACTGGATGGATAACGTCAGCAACATTGCCGGCACGGTATCTCAGGGCATCACTTCCACGATGGACAGCGCGCTTGATAACGTCTCTGCAATGCTGGTGGGTAACAAGGCCAGCTGGAAAGACTGGGGGTTATCCGTTTTGCAGATCATCTCAAAGATTGCGCTCCAGATGGCCGTGGTTAACGCGATGGGAGGCGGCTCGTCTGGTAGCGGCCTTTTCGGCTCGCTCCTCGGGGGAATTGCGGGCGGTGTCGCCGGAAGCGCATCCGGCGGCGCCAGTGCAGGCACCGCCATCCAGAACTACGGCGCGTCTTTCCAGTTTAACGCGAAGGGTGGGGTTTATTCGTCAGCCGATCTGAGCAGCTACAGCGGCAGTATCGTTGACACTCCCACCTTTTTTGCGTTTGCGAAAGGGGCCGGCGTAATGGGCGAGGCCGGGCCGGAAGCCATTATGCCGCTCACCCGCGACGCTACAGGCAGGCTTGGTGTAAAAGCGCTGGGCAGTGGCACGCAGGGCGGCGCGGGTGTCAGTGTCAGCATCGGGACCATAAATTTCTCCGGCGGCACAGGCGCTGCACAGGGCAATGCTAACGCCGCCGGCGCGGTGGCTAACCAGCTCACCGGGGCCATTCTCGATACCATCAATTCGCAGCTTCGCAAGCCCGGCACCCCCTTGTGGAACGCCACGCAGGGCAAGCGCTAAAAATCAATTTACCACCCGCTACGGCGGGTTTTTTTATGGGTGAAACATGGCAACCGAAACCTTTACCTGGTGCCCGCGCATTAATGCCGGGGGCGAGGTGACTCACCGCGTCCGCCGCGCGCAGTTCGGCGACGGGTATGCCCAGGCGTCGGGAGACGGCATCAACGCCCACGGTCAGAAATGGGATCTGGAATTCGTCGGGGATGAAAGCTACATCACCGCGATTATGGACTTCCTGGACAGACATGGCGGCAGCCGTTCATTCATCTGGCAGGCACCTCTGAAAGGTGCGGGGCTTTACCGCTGTGACGCCTACCGCCCGTCGGCGCCGGGCGGTGGCATTTTCTCTCTCACCGCAACCTTCACACAGGCATTCGCTCCGTAGGTACTTATGGCAATCAGTAATGACGTTCAGAAGCTTGAGCCCGGCGACAGTGTCCGCCTGGTGACCGTCGACGGCTCGGCGTTCGGCGCGGGCGTGCTGCGCTTTCACGCCTGCACCATTCCCCACACGCCGGAAGAAATCGCGGCGAGCGGCGGCGATACCCCGAAGCTTGCCGCTAAATCCATCTGGTTTGATGACGAGGAATACGGTGCCTGGCCGTTTGAAATTACCGGGCTGGCGTCGTCGAGTGACGGCCAGAGCGCGGAGCCGGTGCTGCGTGTCGCTAACCTTGATGGTGTGGTGACCGCGCTCTGCCTGCGCTTTGATGACATGGTACAGGCAAAGGTTACTGTTCTGGATACGTTCGGCCAGTATCTCGATGCGCGCACGTTTCCCGACGGCAACCCGTCTGCCGATCCGGGGCAGTATTTCCGCCAGGTGTTTTACATCGACAGCAAGGCGGCTGAAGACAATGAAGTGGTGGAGTTCCGCCTCTCCAGCCCGATGGACCTGCAGGGACTGCTGATCCCGACGCGGCAAATCACGGCGGTCTGCACCTGGGCCTGCCGCAACAAATACCGCAGCGGTGACGGCTGTACCTACAACGGCCCGCGCATGTTTGATCTGAAAGGTAACCCGGTGACCGACCCTGCACAGGATAAATGCTCGGGCCTGCTGACCGACTGTAAAAAACGCTTTGGCCCGGATGCCCGGCTCGATTTCGGCGGCTTTCCGGGGGCCAGCCTGATCCGGAGGTAACCATGCGCGATAAAACCATTGCCGATATCCTGGCCCATGCTGAGGCGGAATACCCGCGCGAGTGCTGCGGCCTGGTGGCGCAGAAAAGCCGCGTCGAGCGGTATTTCCCGTGCCGAAACATCACCGGCGTGCCGGAGGAGCAGTTTGAGCTGTCGCCGGAGGATTACGCGGCGGCGGAAGACTGGGGCACCGTCACCGCCATTGTGCATTCCCACCCGGGCGACGGCGTGACCACCCAGCCGAGCGAGCTCGACCAGCTGCAGTGCGACGCCCACGGCATCCCCTGGGTAATCGTCTCGTGGCCGGAAGGCGACCTGCGCACCATCGCGCCCCGCGGCGAAAGGCCGCTGGAAGGGCGCGCCTTTGAACTGGGTTATGCGGACTGCTGGTCGCTGGTGATGGACTGGCACCGCCGGCAGGGCGTGACGCTTCGTAACTACAGCGTGGATTACCCGTGGTGGGAGCGGGGCGAAAATTTCTATATGGATAACTGGTATGCCGAGGGATTTCGCGAGGTCACAGAGCCTCGGCCCGGCGACATGGTGCTGATGCAGGTGTCCGCGCCGGTGGTGAATCACGCCGGTATTCTGCTGGAGGGTAACCAGCTGCTGCATCACCTCTACGGCCAGCTCTCCTGCACCACGCCGTATGGGGGCTACCTGCGCGAGCGCACCATCAAAATTGTCAGACACAAGGATCTGCCATGAACCAACTGAAAACGGTGCGGCTTTACGGCGCGCTGGGTGCGCGGTTCGGTCGCGAGCACCGGCTGGTGATAGCCAGCCCGGCGGAAGCCTGCCGCGCGCTGTCAGTCATTATCCCCGGCTTTGAGCAGTACATGCAGACGGCGCACCTGCGCGGCCTGCGCTTTGCCGTGTTCAAGGGGAAAAAGAACATCGGCCAGGATGAGCTGAAGCACAACAGCGGCGAAGTGGATATCCGCATTGCGCCGGTGATTGCTGGCAGCAAGCGGGCGGGCGTGCTGCAGACCATACTGGGCGCGGTGCTGGTGGTGGTCGGTGCCATTGGCATGACCATCGGCCAGGCATGGGGCGGGGCGACGTGGGGCCCGTATGCCTTACAGGCCGGGATCGGCTTAATGGCTGGCGGCGTGGTGCAGATGCTGTCACCCCAGCCCGGCGGGCTGGCATCGCGTCAGGACCCCGATAACGCGCCGAGCTATGCATTCGGCGGGCCCGTGAATACCACGGCAATGGGTAACCCCGTCGGGCTCCTGTATGGCGAGCGCGAAATCGGCGGTGCGATTGTTTCCGCCGGCATCTACACCAACGACCAGTGAGAACCGGTCTGATAACAGCGCCTGCGGGCGCTTTTTTTATGGGCGCAGTATGGAAAAAATAACCGGTAAAAAGGGTGGCGGTGGTAATTCACGCACGCCGCGGGAATCTCCTGATTCATTACAGTCGATCGCGACGGCCAAAATACTGCTGGCGCTGGGCGAGGGGGAGTTCGCCGGCGGCCTGACGGATAAAGATATTTTCTTCGACGGTACCCCGATCCGCAGCGCCGACGGCACGCTTAATTTTCCCGATGTGAAATGGGAATTTCGCCCTGGCACTCAGACGCAGGATTACATCCCCGGTATACCGTCGGTGGAAAATGAAATCACCGTTAACACTCAGCTTAAAGCCACACAGCCGTGGACGCGCGCCATCAGCAACACGCAGCTTTCTGCGGTCCGGGTGCGTCTCGGTGTGCCTTCACTGCAGCGCATGAAGGACAACGGGGATGTGGTGGGCTACCGCGTTGAATACAAAATTGAGCTGTCCACTGACGGTGGCGGATATGTCACTGTGCTGAACAGCGCATTCGACGGTAAAACCACCTCCCTGTATGAGCGCAGCCATCGCATTGACCTTCCGCCCGCCCGGACCGGCTGGCAGCTTCGTGTAAGCCGGACGACGGCGGACAGCACTTCCAGCCGTATCGTGGATACTACGAATATCGAGGCCTATTCGGAAATCATCGATGCAAAACTGCGCTATCCGAACACCGCACTGCTGTTTGTGTCGTTCAACGCGAAGCAGTTCAGCAATATCCCGCAAATCAGCATGCGCGCCCGCGGACGGCAAATCCGCGTGCCCACCACTTACGATTCGGTGGCCCGCACCTATTCCGGCACCTGGGACGGCTCGTTTAAATGGGCCTGGAGCAATAACCCCGCCTGGGTGTTTTACGACCTGGTGCTGAGCGACCGTTTCGGAACCGGTGACCGGCTGGATGCCTCTCAGGTGGACAAGTGGGAGCTCTACCGCATCGCGCAGTACTGCGATCAGCCCGTGCCGGACGGTACCGGCGGCAGCGGTACCGAGCCGCGTTTTCTTTGTGATGTGTATATCCAGAGTCAGAACGAGGCGTTTACGGTGCTGCGTGACCTGGCGAGCATCTTCCGCGGCATGACCTACTGGGCCGGTAATCAGCTGGCCGCGCTGGCGGATATGCCGCGCGATATGACGTATGTCTACACCCGCGCCAACGTTATCGACGGCAAATTCTCCTACGCCAGCGGCAGCGAGAAGAAGCGTTATTCAACGGCGATGGTGAGCTGGTCAAACCCGGAGAACCATTACACCGATGAAGTGGAAGCGGTGATGGAGCCTGACCTGGTGCGGCGCTACGGCGTGCGCCAGACGCAGATCTCCGCCATCGGCTGCACGCGGCGCACCGAGGCCAACCGCCGCGGCCGCTGGGCGCTGCTGACAAATGCTAAAGACCGGATGGTGAGTTTTGCCACCGGGCTGGAAGGCATGATCCCGTTGCCGGGCCATATCATCGGCGTGGCGGATCAGTATCTGTCCGGGCGGGTGATGGGCGGGCGTATCAGTCAGGTGAACGGTCGCGCGCTGACGCTCGACCGGGCGCCGGATGCAAAAGCGGGCGACAGGCTTATCGTCAACCTGCCGTCCGGCAAATCACAGGCCCGTACCATTCAGGCGGTCAGCGGCCGAAACGTCACGGTATCTGCGATATTCAGCGAAACGCCGGAGCGCGAGGCGGTCTGGTCGGTGGATGCGCAGGATGTGGCAATCCAGCAGTACCGCGTCACATCCGTTGAAGACAATAACGACGGCACCTGGACCATCAGCGCCGTGCAGCACAACCCGGATAAATATGCCGCCATCGATTCCGGCGCTCGGCTCGATGAGCGCCCGGTATCGGCCATTCCGCCGGGCGTGCAGGCGCCGCCAGCCTCGGTGACCCTCAGCAGTTACAGCCGCGTGGTGCAGGGTCTCAGCGTGGAAACCCTGCGTGTCGCCTGGCCCGCGGCGCCCGGCGCCGTGGCGTATGAATGCCAGTGGCGCAAGGATAACGGCGACTGGGTGAATGTGCCGCGCACAAGCTCGCTCGGCTTTGAGGTGCAGGGCATTTATGCCGGGCGGTATATGGCGCGCGTCAGCGCCGTGAACGCCAGCGATGTTGCCTCGGTCTGGCAGACCAGCGACGAGGTGACGCTGACCGGCAAAGTGGGGCAGCCGCCGGTTCCGCTGAACTTCCGCACCACGCCGATTAACTGGGGCATCCAGCTCGACTGGAACTTCCCGGACGGTGCGGACGACACGCTGATGACCGAAATTCAGTATGCCGCCGCGACCGACGGCAGCGACGCGCTGCTGCTTTCGGATGTGCCCTATCCGGCGCACAGTTACACGCAGCTTGGCCTGCGTGCCGGGCAGATCTTCTGGTACCGCGCGCGGCTGGTGGACCGCATCGGGAGCCAGTCAGCCTGGACCGGCTGGGTGCGGGGTATGGCGAACGACAATGCGGAGGATTACCTGGGTGATATTACCGGGGATTTTCTCACGAGTGCCGACGGCCAGGCGCTCCAGCAGCAAATCGACACTAACATCGAGGCGGTGATGCAGAACGCGCTGGCGAACAACGCCACGGTCGATCATCAGTGGAAGCAGTATGGCGAAGTACGCGCTGATATTCTGGTGGTGAAAACCACAATCGCCGACGTTGATAAGGCTCTGGCGGAAATGAGCACCCAGGTCCAGGCGCAGATAGGCAGTGTCACGGCCGCGCTGGAAGACAAACTGACAGCTGTGGTGGATGCCAGTGGTGCTACAGCCATTCATACGCTGAAAGCAGGCGTGCGGATTAACGGCGACTACTACAGTGCCGGCATGAGCATTGCGGTGCTGGCGCAGGCCGGGCAGCCGGTTGTAACGCGTGTTGCGTTTAATGCCGATCAGTTTGTGCTGACCACCGGCAGCGGTGCCAGCCAGTTCTCGCCATTTGCTGTGGTGGGTGGGCAGGTGTTTATGAGCTCTGCCTTTATTCAGGATGGCACCATAACCAGTGCCAAAATTGGCGCATTCATACAGTCCACGAACTATGTGGCAGGTCGCACAGGCTGGCGCCTGGACAAAAACGGAAACTTCGAGCTTAACGGCAGCGGTGGAAATGGTCGCATGTTAATTACCAATAACATTGTGCAAATCTGGGACGCCAATAATGTCCTGCGCGTGAGAATGGGGCTCTTTTGATGGCCGGATTACAGTGCTGGGATGCCAGCGGAAGATTGGTTGTTGACCTGGGCGATTACATGGTGAGGCACAGGGGGAGAATTACAGTAAAAGCACCCGGAGGCGTTAACCAATTCGATGTTGCTATGCCCGGCGCGACGGCGTCGGGTTCATTTGCCGCAATAACGACAACTTTGATGCAAACCAGGATATGGGGAACATCTTGTTATGATGGTGGCGTGACTGTCTTTTTTGTGCCTGGTACATCATTCGCTGATACTTTAACTATTGATTTATATAATTTTATATGAGCGGCTTCGAAGTAAGAAACGATGATGGAATTGTTACTGTAAATAGCGATTATACATCCCCGCTATTTTCTTCCTATGTAGCTTCTCCACGAATGGATACTGTCGGCGGTATTGATGGTGACGTGCCAGGATTTGGTAGATTAAGGGAGCTTGCTCCATTTCTTGACGAACCAAATGCCATCCATCAACCCGGGCAGCTTAACTGGTTCCGAATGCCTGTTGGCGGCTGGGGTTTACCCGGCGCAAGTTGGTTCGTTCCGGGCAAAGTTAACCTGGCTAAAACCAGAACAGATGTTGCCGTTCAGAGCGGGTTTATGGATGTTTTCGATTCGTCTGGCAAGCTGATCTGGTCTGCAAAGTCGGCGGCAACCATGCCCAGGATTTTAGGATTTCTGACAATTCCACCAAATTACGATCTGCAAAACAACACACTGACGATTGCAGTTTCTGGCACGCCATTCATGCCTCTTGAGAGTTTTATGGGGGCGATAAGTGAGGATCAGGAGGGGGTTGGCGCAAAGAACGGGATAGTCATAAAGCAGCAATCCGGTTCTGTAATCTTGAGGTATATCAATCAGAACGGGAAAAACTACAACCAAACGCCAATATATTCCAGAGGATATAAAATACCCTATGGAGTGATCCCAAACCTTTAACCCGCTTCGGCGGGTTTTTTTATTTCAGGAGACAGTCATGTCTGCAGGAACTCTTACACTAACAAATAAATCAGCAGCGGTTACTGGTAATGGAACATCATTCACAACGGAATTAAAAGCTGGCGATCTCATTGTTGTTAAAGTTGGGGGAACTCCTTATACACTGCCCGTTAAAGCAATTACAAATAACACTCAACTGATGCTTGTGAGTGATTACACAGGACCAACCCAGAGCGGTGCCGCCTGGTTTGCCGTTCCGCAGGAAGCACAAAGCTTAATTACTGCGGCCCTTGCCTCACAGACCGCAGAAGCATTACGTGGCCTTAACCTCGACAAGACAAACTGGCAACAGGTTTTCAGCGCCAGCGACGATATCACGGTCACTCTCAAAGATGGCTCGACATTCAGCGGACCAAGCTGGCTCAAGATAATCAATTTTATTAAGAGCATCTTTTCCGATAATGGCGAGGTTACAGCCACAACGTTTAAACCTGGTGATATTGCAGCAACGTGGGAAAACTTGCAGGTGCCACATGCGCCAGTTGGCGGTTTAAGTGGCTCAATATCTACAGCAGAATATCTGCGTCGTGCCGGGATGTACATGCAACCCTTGAATGCACAGGCGACGACGGCTAATGGCTATCCTGAAGGAAAGGCGGGATCGCTTTTAGTATTGCCAAACAGTGCTAATGGAGCAAACGGAAGCACGCAAATTTATTCCAACTATCAGGGTACTGGTGGTATTTTTTTTCGTAGATATCTTGCAGCGTCATCAAGTTTTGAGGGTGGCAGATATATTGGTTGGAATGAGATCTTTACCAACTGGGGGGATGTCGCCAATGTTTCAGGCGGCACGTATGCTACGGTTAATGACTGGAATGATATTAAGCCCAATCATGTCGCTTTCGGTTATTCTGGGGCGGCAAACAGTCCAGGAGGTACCGGAAGCTGTTTGGCATTTTCCAACTCCAACTTTTCGTCATACGCCTTACAGATTTCCGGAACCTATAATTCCGCATCTCGCTACTTCGCGCGCTCTCAGAATGGCGACAACGGCGGCGCATGGCAACCCTGGCGCGAGTTCACGATGGCCGCTGTTTCAGATGAGCGCCTGAAAGATGTTAAAGGGAGTTTTAATGTCGAAGCTGGCCTGGACAATATCAACCGCATGGAGTTTAAGCTGTTCCGCTATAAGTGGGATAAACCTGAACGGTCGGCACGCCGTGGCGTTATCGCCCAGCAGATTATGCAGATTGACAAGGAATACGTGAAGGATGTTGGCGAAAACATGGTGCTTGACCAGACGCCGATGTTACTTGACGCTCTGGCTGCAATAAAAGCGCTGCGCCAGCGTGATGAGGACAACAAGGTGCGTATTGCTGCGCTTGAAATGGAACAGGACCGGCTGCAGGCGTCAGTTTCCAGCCTCATTGCTGCGGGAAGCGCCACCAAAGAAGATACTGAAAGCGAATCGGTCAGTGGAAAATGATAAGGCATAGTGGCCCGTATGGGCTGCTCTGCTTATAAAAAACATTACCTGCCGTTACGATTAATAGGCCGCTGCGTCTTGATTTCGTTACTTCCTGAAATTACTGTATAAATACACAGTAATTTTACCGGGAGGTACATAATGAAAATACACCCCCTCGTCTGGCCGGTTACGCCAGTCAACATCCCATTCTATGCAGACCTGATTTCAGCAGGGTTTCCGAGTCCTGCTGCCGATTATATCGACAGCGGCATTGACCTCGTTTCCCACCTTATTGCACATCCTTCATCCACCTATGTCCTGCGGGTTGCTGGCGACTCGATGCGCGACGCGGGCATCCTTGACGGTTCGCTTTTGCTGGTGGACTTCAGTCTGCACGCGAAGCATAACGACATCGTGGTCGCCAATATTGGCGGAGAGTTTACCGTTAAAAGGCTGGTGACGTACCCGGTGGCGCAGCTGCGCGCAGAGAACCCGGCTTACCCGCCTATTGCTGTTTATGACGCCGACGACCTCGAAATCGTCGGCGTTGTCATTTGCGTTATAAATACCCTGCACCGCAATGTTCGCGCTGGTTGATATGAACTCGTTTTTCACGAGCTGCGAGACGGCATTCCGTCCCGATCTTGTCGGTCAGCCGATCGTGGCGCTTTCCAATAACGACGGCT
Source organism: Cronobacter turicensis z3032 (assembly GCA_000027065.2). Classification (NCBI taxonomy): domain Bacteria; kingdom Pseudomonadati; phylum Pseudomonadota; class Gammaproteobacteria; order Enterobacterales; family Enterobacteriaceae; genus Cronobacter; species Cronobacter turicensis. The sequence goes on from FN543093.2 coordinate 1,850,030, forward strand.
GCGTGATAGCGCGCAGCCGCGAAGCCAAAGCGCTTGGCATAAAAATGGGCATGCCCTGGTTCCAGTTGCGCGAGATGCAGTTCCCTCAGCGGATCATTGCCTTTTCCAGCAACTATGAACTTTACGGTGATATGAGCCAGCGGGTGATGACGACGCTTGAGGAAATGTGTCCGCGCGTTGAGATATACAGCATCGATGAGGCTTTCTGCGACCTGACGGGAGTGCGGAACTGTCGCGACCTGGCTGATTTTGGCCGGGAGATACGCGACACCGTCCGGCGCAACACCCGGATCCATTGTGGTGTCGGTATCGCCCAGACGAAGACGCTGGCGAAGCTCGCCAATCGCGCGGCGAAGGAGTGGCCGCAGACGGGCGGGGTGGTGGACCTGTCAAACCATGCGCGCCAGCGGCGGCTGATGGCGCTGATGCCGGTAGAGGAAGTCTGGGGCGTCGGTCGGCGTATTGCCAGAAAGCTGGAGGCAATGGGCATTAAAAACGCTTTGCATCTCTGTGATACCGACATACGCTTTATCCGCAAACACTTCAACGTTGTGCTGGAGCGCACCGTGCGCGAGCTGCGCGGCGAGCCCTGTCTGGAGATCGAGGAGTTTGCCCCGGCGAAACAGGAAATCGTCTGCAGCCGGTCATTCGGGGAGCGAATCACCGACTATGAGGCGATGCGCCAGGCTATCTGCAGCTATGCGGCGCGCGCGTCGGAAAAGCTCCGCGGCGAGCATCAGTTCTGCCGGTACATTTCGGTGTTCGTGAAAACGTCGCCGTTCTCTACTGAGCCGTACTACGGCAACCACGCCGGGACAAAGTTGCTGACTCCCACACAGGACACGCGCGACATTATCGCCGCGGCGACGCGCTGCCTCGATGCGGTCTGGCGCGACGGCCACCGGTACCAAAAAGCAGGGGTGATGCTGGGTGACTTTTTCAGCCAGGGCGTGGCGCAGCTGAACCTGTTTGACGAGAATGCGCCGCGCGCGAACAGCGAAGCGCTGATGTCACTGATGGATAAACTCAACCAGCAGGGGCGGGGAACCCTGTATTTTGTGGGGCAGGGTATCCAGCAGTCGTGGCAGATGAAGCGGGAAATGCTGTCGCCGTGCTATACGACACGGCTGGCTGATGTGCCGACCGTGCGGGCATGATAAAAGGGGTATTGTTCAGGAATTAAAGAAAAGAGAAGGTCCGCTTTGAGCGAGAAGGGGACGCCCACATAGTGTAAACAGGCGTGCGATATTCTGAAGTGGGCCGATTACTTAACCCGCTTCCCCGTTTCGTTAATGACCTTCTCGTCATCCTTTTTGGTAAACGCTCCTTTCTGACTTTCCGTTAGAATACGCAGCACTATTTCTGAAGGGCGGTAAAGATGAGTGCTAAGCGGCGTAACGACTAATGCAGGTCTGCGGAGATACAGATTCCTTAAATGCTGCGAACCAGCGACCTGTCCACCTTTGCATGCGCTTGCTCCCCCGACTCGCCTGCGCGCATTACTACCTCATTTCTGTGCCCTTTCTGAAAGGTAGCAAAGCTGCGCCATATACGACGCGGCACATCGTTTAGTTACCTTGAAAAATTGTGCAATTGTGCGAAAAATTATGCACTAAATCACAATTTAATCCTTATGAACTCTATAAATAGAACAATCTAACATCATTCCACTTTTTTTTGATTTTTCCACCATGTAACATAGCTATCATATTCAGCCAATTATTAAGAAATTCAATGACAAACTATGATTTTAGAGCACTCAATAATGAAGAGTTTGAAAGACTAGCTACAGACCTCTTAAGCAAGAGAGAAAATCTGCTTATTGAGCGTTTTAAATCAGGAAAAGATGGTGGGATTGATGGTCGTTTTTATCATTCTGGCGAAGTAATAATCCAAGTTAAACACTATGTTAAAACTGGCTATAGTGGATTATTAAGTAAACTTAAAAACGAAGAGGTTGCAAAAGTTGAAAACTTAAAACCTAATCGATACATTTTCATCACAAGCGTTGGTTTATCCCCTGCTAATAAAAAAGAAATCTTCGATTTGTTTAATCCTTACATTCTAAGCAATAATGACATCATTGGCCCTGAGTATCTCAATGATCTTTTAACACTTTACCCAGAAATAGAACGAAACCATTACAAACTTTGGCTTTCCAGTACAAACATTTTAATGGGTCTGCTAAATAATTCTGCAATTCAAAATAGTAACTTCCTGATTGAAGATGCTAGGAAGGAATCATACAAATTCATCGAAACCAAGCAATTACAAAAGGCTTTAGAGATTTTAGATGAAAACAAAGTCGTAATCATCACTGGTTTACCAGGCGTTGGTAAAACCACTCTTGCAAAACAAGTGATGCTTATGCATTGCAATAGCGACTATGAAATTTACCACATTGAAGGATCAATTTCGGAAATAGAATCTATATATTTTAAAGATAGAAAGCAATTTTTCTATTTTGATGATTTTCTCGGTGCTACTCTTTTAGAAATTTTCACTAGAAACTCTGATTCTAAAATTGTTCAGTTTATTAAAAAAATCATTACCGACAAAAACAAAAAGATGATTTTAACGTCAAGAACCAACATATTAAACAGAGCTAAAAATCTCAGTGAGATATTTAATATAGAAAAAATTGAAAAAAAAGAATTTGAGATAAATGTATCAGATCTTACTGATATGGAAAAGGCTGATATACTTTACAATCATGTTTGGCATAGTTCATTACCGCAGGAGTACACTGATACTTTTTATGACAATCTTAATTATTGGAAAATAATACATCATCCAAACTTTAATCCACGACTTATATCGTTTATTACAGATAGCGATAGAATATCAGGAATCGATAGTTCGAGTTTTTTGGGCATATATCGAAAATTCATTAGACAATCCAGAAATGATCTGGTCGCACTGTTTCAATAATCAAACACGTGAGGAAGTCCTTGATCTAGTTTGCTTGGTTGTTTTTAATGCTAATAACATTGAAGAACAGAATTGTAAAAATGCATTAAAGCGCGTTTTCAATGTGAAATATAAAAATAATTTTCACTCGAAAGTAAATAAAATAGATGAATATATAAAAGAGTCATTAAAATCAACACTTAATAGGAGTTTGACACAGCTAAACAAAAATTTAATGATAAGACTGACACCATTCAACCCATCAGTGTCTGACTATATCATCAATCGCTATGCTACTGATGAAACCTCTCTTGCACTTTACTTTTCAGCCCTTAAGACAAATCAATCAATTAACACTTTATTCTCTTTGCACAGCAATAGGAAAATCAATGCAGATGTATTTGTTTCAGTGCTTGAGTCAGTGCTCAAAGCTGTTGATATTAAATGCTTAAATAAATACTCAATCCATCTTCTTCATTCGATCATACATTCAAATTTAATCTCCACCAATAAAAATAGAATGGTCTATCCGAGCTTATTTTTAAACATTGAAGAAGAATATCTCACTTACGATCACGAAGTTGGGGAGTGCGTGTTATGGGCGGTAAAAAATGCACCAAATCTATTTTCAGATCAATTCATCTCTGACTTTATAAATTATGCCATGAAGTCTGGTTGGCGATATACTCTCAACCATGAAGATTACCTCCCCTTAGCACACTTAATCAATCTTCGACCTGCAATAAAAGGAGAGGAAGTTACTCATGAACTAATGGAACATATCAAACAATATTGGCATGAAAATTATGATGAACATTTATCTGGAACAGGAAAAATTCAATCATTAGATTATGACGAAAGAGCTAAAGCTGATGACATTGCATATGACATGCTATATGATTTAATTAATGAGTACGATTTGCCCTTTGAGGACAATGAAATTGAATATATGTATTGTAAAGTCGATGTGTCTACACACCTCTATAACTCTTATGATTATGATGAGGATGAAAGAGATCACTTTCATAGGCATAGAGATGAAAGAGAGCATAGCGAAAGCTATATAAACGATTTATTTCAAAAACATTAGTTATTTTCGTAACTCACCATTTTGGCCACACAGGAAAAATATTATTGCATAAATGCGCAACCCACCGAAGGCCAGCCCGGTGGGTTGCTGTTGATACATCAAAATGCAGAGCTGAACAGTTCAAAATTGATTTTTAAAAGATTTTATTGTGGTGCTGCATCATCAACTCGCTTTTCCAAAAATCCCATCTAAATCACCCAGAAATCCACAACAGTCCCAGCCATTTCGGTGTCTCATCCATAGTCCTCCCGCAACTCTGCCCTGCTGTAACTCAGCTTTTTCCCTTATATTCCCAATCCCAGAGCATTGTTAGAATTGGACCGTTCCTTTCAAATCGCACACGCGCTTCCGGTTTAACTTTTCTGGCCTCCATCGTAAGTTGTCCTTTAATTGCCACATCCACCTGACCTGCCCCTACCACTTAGTACGCTTCGAACTTAACAGTGTCCGCTCCTGGCACAATGCGGGCATTATGAAAGGAATGTGCTCAAGCGAACATCCATTTTGCCTTGAAGTGGTTATCAAAACTCTACGTAAACTATACAAAATCAACGAGTTATGGCGAAGGCAAAAATAATAAGTTTAGATGCTTATTAAGCATAAAAGCTTGTAAATTCAATCGGATGTAATGAATTTCTAAATCTACTGCTGCGTCATATGGAATGGTTCGAAGCGGCTGACCTGATTGTTAAAGGTATGGAAGGCGCTATCAACAACAAGACCGTGACCTATGACTTCGAACGCCTGATGAAAGGCGCTAAGCTGCTGAAATGCTCAGAGTTTGGCGACGCTATCATCGCGAACATGTAATCTATTTTATGGGTTACATAAGAACGGGAGCCGAAGGGCTCCCGTTTTTTTATGCCTGAAAACGCTCTCTCACCACCTTGCCTGTGCATCGTTTTTCTGGGAAGCGGCCAGCGCATCGCCAGGATGCTTGAGACGGCAGGAACCAAAACGAGGCGCTGATGCCACTGATGGACGAATTCAATCTGCAGGGCCGGGAAGCGCTTTATTTGTAGGGCAGGGCATTCAGTCGTTGTACAAATGAAGCGGGAGATGCTTTTGCCGTGCTACACATCACGGCTGGATAATGTGCCGCTCACGCAGGCATGTTAAAAGCGATCTCTTCAGGATGTAATGCGATTTACGTCCGCTTTGAACAAGAAGCGGACGTTTTAATCATGGCAAACTGAAGAAAGTTTGACTCAGCATTCGCGCTGGGCCCGGTTTTGGGTAATCCAACGCTCTATTTTCATCCTGCTTTCATCGGTTGCTGGATTGAAGAGCATCATTGTCAGATCCGGCCTCCCTTCGACAGAAAAGGTGCAAAACTCCAGCTCAATTGTCCCGATTTGCGGGTGATGTAGCATTTTTAACCCTTCCGCATGCCCGGCAACATCGTTGTTACGCCACAGGCGGGCGAAGTCAGAGCTTTGAGCGGATAGCTCCTCAACCAGCTGAGCGATTTCCTCTGACGCACCAAGGCGCGCGGCATCCGCCCGAAAGGCATTGACGATGAGCCGGGCCAGGCCCTCCCAGTCGTGCTGCATCTCCAGGGCCTCCGGGTCGGTAAACAGCAGGCGCAGAATATTTCGCCGCGCGGGCGGCAACAGCGCGTAGTCCTTCAGCACAACCGCCGCCGGGTGATTCCAGGCCACTACATCCCAGATGGCGGTTTTGATAATCGCCGGAATCGTCAGGCTTTCCAGCACGCGTTGCAGCCGTGGGGTTATGCTGCCGGACGGACTTACCCGGCTTTCCGGCGGATGGCCAAACGCAAGAATAAACAGATGATCGCGTTCGGGAGATGTAAGCCGCAGCCCGTCAGCAATGCGGTTCAGCACCTCGCGCGAGGGGGCTCCCCCGCGGCCCTGCTCAAGCCAGGTATACCAGGTCGGGCTGATATTGGCGAGCTGAGCCACCTCTTCGCGGCGCAGGCCCGGCGTACGGCGGCGGCCGGGCAAAAAACCAAACGAAGCCGGGTCAAGTCCCAGACGGCGAGCCCTTAAAAAATCACCCAGAGGATTTTCAGAAAGCAGAGTCATAAATTAGCCTGTTAGTGTTTATACACTGATAACGTCACTACTTTAATAGTAAAAGATCCGTGCTTACGCTGTTGCAGTAAATTACTCAGGAGACAGACTATGCGTATTTTTGTAACGGGTGCGACGGGTTTTATCGGCTCACGTGTAGTATCAGCCCTTCTGGCACGCGGCCATCAGGTGACTGGGCTTGTGCGTTCAGAAGAAGCAGCCCGGCAGTTAGCCGATAAGGGCGTTACTGCCCAGCGCGGAACTCTGGAAGATCCCCGGGCGTGGGTTGCAGGCATCGACCTGTGCGATGCCGTGATCCACACCGCCTTCGATCATGATTTCACCCGTTTTGTGGAAAATTGCGAAAAAGATCGCCGAGTGATTGGCGCTATTGGCTCTGTGTTGCAGGGCAGCCAGCGCCCGCTGCTTATCACCTCCGGCACCGGGATGGGTGATGACGGCAGCGGCCAGCCCGCTCTGGAGCAGAATTTCAACCCGGCACATCCTAACCCACGTGTAGCCTCTGAGCTGGAGGGTTCTCAGCTACTGGAATCCGGGATTGATGTACGCGTGGTGCGTTTACCCCAGGTTCACAACACCGAACGCCAGGGGTTAATCAGCTATTACATCTCTCTTGCCAGAGAAAAAGGTGCGGCAGCCTACATTGGCGAAGGTAAAAATGCCTGGTGTGCGGCACACGTGGATGACGTGGCCGGGCTGTATGTAAAAGTGCTTGAGCAAGGCGAACGTGGCGAACGGTATCATGCGGTAGCGGAGGAAAACATTGCCTCATGGCTGATTGCGCAAACCGTGGCGACAGGCCTGGATATCCCTGCTGTTTCGCTGAAATCAGAACAGGCCGCAGAGCATTTCGGCTGGTTCGCCGCTTTCACAATGATGGATATGCGTGCCAGCGGTGCATGGACACGCCAGCAGCTCGACTGGCAGCCCAAAGGACCGGGGCTTATTGATGATCTGAGCAGAATGAGTTTCTCAGGCCAGCCTTAGACCCAGCGCCGGGTAGCGGTTTTCGCCTTACGCGTCCCTGACGATTGCGCATCGCTGCATGGACAGGCAAGTGAGTGAATGATGGCCGGTTAAAACCGACATCTATAGGCAAAGCCTGTTATTACGGCGGCGCCGACACGCCCGTTTCTGGCACAGAACAGATATTATCAACACCATACAAGTGTCTCTGATTTCCGCACAGTCAGGAACAATGTGATATCTGGATGCCGTATGGCGTGACGGCCACCGATACCAGATGGCGGGCGTTATGATGGGTGACTTATTCAGACAGGGCGTGGCACGGTTTGACGAGAACGCGCCGCGCGTGAACAGCGAGGCGCTGATGTCACTGATGGACAAACTCAACCAGCAGGGGCGGGGAACTCTGTATTTTGCAGGGCAGGGCATCCAACAGGCATGGCAAATGAAGCGTGAGATGCTGTCGCCGTGTTATACGACGCGACTGGCTGATGTACCGACCGTGCGGTCATGGTAAAAGTGATCTGCTAAAGAATTAATACGACCAAACGTCCGCTTTGAGCGAAAAGCGGTCCTTTAATCCATTGTGTATCAGATGCAGGACTAACACTGGCATGTGATAATCAACCGGGGATAGGTGATAGGTCATCGCATCCGCTCAGGTAATGGCGATGTGATTCTACGTTGTGAGAAATGTACAAAGATATTTGGTGTTAAAAAATGACGGAAATGGACGATGACTTTTTAGAATATGATCTGGACTGGTTTTTATCCAGCCAGGAAGGGTACTTGGCGCATTTTGCAACAGCAGGCCTGGGGCCGGTTCCTGAAAGGATCAAAGCATCTGTCGAGGACTATAATTTTATTCTTGATTATATTTACTCACTGGAACCTTTGTCAGAGGTCTATGTGATAGAAGGCAATCTGCCTGCATTTTCAGATGAGAATCAACGATCTTGCTATCTGCGCTCATTTGTTGAGATGTCAAGTAAAGGGTTGTTCAGCTACGACTATGAACAAGGTGGATATAAATTAATTTCGAAACCCAAAACGCCATTGAAATATGAAACATTGCCAAATGAAGTGAAAGGCGTGATTTATATTGCAGATGGAGAAATAGACTTATAGATATGATGTGCTGATGCGACCTGTGCTCAATTTTTTGACACACAATAGCCCTAGAAAGATCCGCTTCTGGCACGTAGCGGAAGGTATCGACATTCTACAGATCTCTCGGCACCCCGCGCTGTCTGGAAAGAGGGCTACCATCAAGGTTAACGTATTTTGTTATCCAGCTCGTTTGACTGACGCACTGAGCACAGGGGCGAAGCCGCGGGAAGCTTCTGTCACTCCCCCCATGGTTCGCAAAACAAGCTTAACAAGATTTTTCAGACACAGTAGTAGCCGAAATATCTATGTATTTTTTGAATGCAGCGTCACGTTTTACCCCTCTCGGATCTGATAAGAAAGGGAGCCTTAACCGTGGTGTATCGGATACTGTGACAGTCCAGAGATAATCACCCATAAATCTGAAGTTGATCCGATCTGCTGTAATAGATAACGCCTCAAAATTTCCTGTGGAGTACTCATTGCCCACAGAGACAATCTCTTTGATACCCTCACAAAGATCAATGAGAGCGATAGTCAGCGATTCTTCGAAAATAACGTCGTCAGTCAGAAAAAGAACATAACGCTGATCATTGATCTGAACAGATGCTTCAAGTATTTCCCCTGGGACGATAATACCTGTGATATTTCCATTGAGTAATAGTTCAGAATGAGCCTGTGATAAATCGGTCGCTTCCCGAACTTTCATTAGCGATATTGAATTAACCTGTTGCATAATCAATTCCATAAACGATCCCTTTCCCAGGCAGCAAGTGCACCACCAACGGAGGCGCCTGTAAGTACACATGCAGGAGCGCCAGGCCCACACATCATTCCCGCCATCACTCCACCCGCGGCTGCGCCAGCAATACCCGCGCTGTTTATAGCCAGTTACCTTCCTGACTCCGAGATTTTATCGTCTGCGTTATAGATCTCGTAAACAGAAATAGCAATTGAAAGCACGATGAGGCCTTTTCCTAAACGCGAAAGTTGCATCGGTTCAAGCAGCATTACGTTTATGCAAAATTTCCTTTCAAGCACGTAGGACGCTTTACTTAGCGTAGTCACATATTCAGCACTTTATATCGTTGCTTTTATGATGGAACACAACTTAATCCCTGCGCCGACTTGCCTGGCAGGTTGCGTCCTGTGCAGAGCACGCCAGTTAGTGACGCATCGGATCATTTAATATAAGAAAATCCTGTGTCAGCAAAACACAGGATTTCTGCTTTAAATAAGGGTAGTCGGGGAGGGCGTCCCGGCAAAAATACAGAGATAATTAGGTGCGTCGGGAGTATGGTTAAACGCAGACGGCGTCAATAAAAGAAGGCATTATGGTTGCGCCAGTACAGCGCCGCCGGGCGTAAACGTTCTGTACGGGACAGAGCGAAGAATACTTTCAGAAGGAACTTATTATGAAGCTCGCGGCTATTTCGGATATTCACGGTAACCTACTGGCGCTGGAGGCGGTGCTGGAGGATATTGAAAAACATAATGTCGACGTTATTGTCAACCTTGGCGATATCCTCTCCGGCGGGTTATTCCCCTCAGAAACGGCTGACAGACTTTTACCGCTCAATTTGCCCACTATCAGAGGGAACCATGAACGGCAGCTGCTTGAAACTACGCCTGAGAAAATGGGGTTATCGGACCGCCACGCGTATCGCTATCTCTCGCCAGAACACCTGGAATGGCTGCGCAAAATGCCAGCCGGGCTGACCCTGCATAACGACATTCTGTTGGTCCATGGAACGCCGGGTAATGATAAAGAGTATCTCCTTGAGGAAGTGACGGAGACAGGCGTTCGGGAATCTTCTCATGAAAGGATTTATGAACATATTAAGCATCATAACGCCTCTCTTATTCTCTGTGGCCACACGCATATTCCCCGCAGTGTTGAGATTTCTTCAACGTGCCTGATTGTAAATCCGGGGAGCGTTGGTTTACAGGCGTATGATGACGAGCATCCTTTCTTTCATAAAATGGAAGCGGGTTCACCGCATGCCCGCTATGCGATCCTGGAAAAGCAGGCTAATCAATGGACGGTGAATTTCCGCAAGGTCGTTTACGACTGGGAAAAGGCTGCCCGACACGCGCAGGAAAACGATCGCCCGGACTGGGTTAATGCGTTAAGAACCGGAAAAATGTGAGTATAGAGATTATTCGCATGCCCTGATGGGGGCAGTATAAGAGCGGCGCTAAGGTGCTGGACTATTTAGCGGTGGGTGAGACCCGCGAGTTGCTGCAATAACAGTCCGCTTTGGCGCAAAATAGGCGTGAACGCATAAAGGCGGGACGATAATTATCATCAGGCGGGCAAAATGATAATCATCGTCCATGACGTTTCTCATTCAGCCTGCTTGTTAGCGAACCAAAACGACATTACCATCGATAATGGAAAAATAAGGGTTGTATACGAAGACCACTTCCCCTTCGCTATTTTTAAACATCAGCGGAGAATTCTGGAAGAATCCGGCAGCCAGTCGGAAAAGACGCCCACCGCGATAACGCATCAGGCGATAGTCTTGCCATTCAATGTCCACCGGAGTCAGTTGTGGGTCACTCACATGTTGTGGAAAATCAGTGGAAAGGAAAATAATATCTGGCGTGGCGCCTTCCGCCTGGGCCATCTCTTCATTCGAAATTTTCGCTGTGCGTTTCAGGCCTTCCACATCGCGGCGTTTTATCTGCATCCAGATATCTTCATAAGCCTTACGAATTTTCGGCAGATCGTTCTCCGTTACCGGCGTCGCATTCACCCATGACCACTCAGGCAGACGGTCAAGTGTAATAACCCCCTTCATATTATATAACCCGTAATCATCATCTGATGGGGTGTAACCTTCAAACGTTTTCGTACCGGTCGCATAAATAACCGTATTGACCGCGCTTATCTCTTTTTTATCATTCACCGTCAGGCTGTAGTCGGCCAGTTTAACGCTGTTGTCAGTGGTATCATCGGAGATGGTTACCTGGCATGCGGAGTCAGCCCACAGCGTCTGCGGTTGTTTCACATCCTGCGGCCCCATTAATAACTCAATATCGTTATTACCGTTTTCCAGAAAGGCGGTCATATTAAAGCCTGCGGCGATCGTGCCGTCATCGTCCGTGGTATTGTCAAACGCGGGCAGATCATTAGCCCGCAGAAGGCAGGTGCTTTTACTGGATTTGAACGAGAAAAGATATTTCACATGAGGCACGTCTTGCGCCTTAGCGGAAAACGTTGTCAGAAAAATCACACTGACAATAAGACTACGCAGCAGGTAGCCGCCAGGTTTATTTTTCTTTCTCACATCTGCCATGAATAATACATTCCTTTTTAGCCTTGTTGCTTTTATCCACGTTGCGACATGGTGGATTCGTTTACCGATGCCTTCACTTCTGGGCTCAAACCCGTCAACGCGCTTCGGTTTCTGGGCAACGATTCTAACGTAATTCGCCTTAATGAAACATGCTATTGCGGATGCGACGGACCGCCCGATCTTAATGGCAGCAAAGGGTAGCCTTTCGCGAATGGAGAGTGAAAGCGATGCGGGCGGATATGTAATCACTCACACCATAATGACCGTTTCATCTAACCAGCCCGGCAGATTTTCACGGTACCATTCTGGATAAATCATCAGACATGCGACCTTCCTTAAGCATGGGCCGGTTAATATTTCCTGTTGCGGATGAATATAGCGCCAACAGGATGCGATGCTTCTGATGAGATTCATCTTGAGTGACGATGAAGCGGCTGTTAACCCCTGCAGGAATGACCCGCTCAGCTGAAAGAATAAACCAGCCGGGTACATCCTGTTACCCGGCTGTGGCGGGTACATCCTGTTACCCGGCTGTGGCGGGAGGAACATGCTAACGGCGGTGCCGTGGTACTGTGTGTTCCAGCCCCCTAAACCCATTTCTCTGTCAGTTAACTTTAAAGATGTCCACCGTTTGCTTAAGCAAATGAGACTGCTCTTTTAGCGACAGTGCGGCAGTGGAGGCTTCCTCAACGAGCGCGGCGTTCTGCTGCGTTACCGCATCCATCTGCGTCACCGCAATATTAATCTGTTCAATGCCGCGGCTCTGCTCGCCGGTGGAGAGCGCCAGTTCAGACATTAACACCGACACCTGATTGATAGAGTTGATGATGGCTTTCATGCTTTCACCCGCCCGGGTCACTTTTTCGCTGCCGGACGAAATATGGGTGCCGGACTGCTCAATCAGCTCTTTGATCTCCTTCGCCGCGGCGGAGGAACGCTGCGCCAGATTGCGCACTTCGCTCGCCACCACCGCAAATCCGCGGCCCTGTTCGCCTGCGCGCGCCGCCTCTACAGCCGCATTGAGCGCCAGAATATTAGTCTGGAAGGCAATGCCTTCGATGATCCCGGTAATGGAATCGATACGTCTGGCGCTCGATTCAATCTCCATCATGGATTCCACGGCTTCTGCCACTATCTGATTCCCTTCATGTGCTGAATCACGCATGGAGCCGGCGAGCTGATCCGCATTATGGGTATTCTCAGACGTATGCTTCACGGTGGACGTCAACTGCTCCATGCTGGCCGCAGTTTCGCCCAGTGAGGCGGCCTGTTCTTCGGTGCGGGCGGAGAGATCGATGTTGCCCGCGGCGATTTCGTCGGCCGCGAGGGCGACGCTGTCGCTGGAATCGCGAACCTGAATAATAATCTCGCGCAGCGACTGGCGCATTTGCTCAAGCGCGGTGAGCATCTTGCCGATTTCATCTCCGGAATGAGAAATAATCGGATCCTGTAAATCCCCTTCAGCCATTTTCTGACAGTGCGTATGGGCGATGTCTAACGGCTTGAGGATACGGCGTTGGATCAGAATAAACGTCGCAATCAGGATCAAAACAAAGATAAGGGTAAAGCCGCCCAGCAGGGTCACGCTCAAGGTAAATTGATCCTGTGCGTCCAGATTAAGCTTATGGGCGTAATCTTCACGGAACGCGAGTAATTTCAGTAATTCATTTTCAAACTGATAATCCAGCGCAGGTACGGTAAAGCTGGCAAGCTGGTTAAATCGCTCAACGTCATTATTCATTGCGGCATCCATCATCGGACGTAAACCGTTATTGAGATAATTCTGCCAGGTTTGCTGATACGGGATTAAAATCTCTTCTTCGCCTGGCGCACGTGGTGACGCCATATAGGTGTCGAAGGTCTTCACCGCATGCTGCATAAACTCGTTAGCGCCTTGCAGCGAAGTTTGCGCCTGTGAGGTTTTGCCTAATGATTGATTAATCATGGCTTCCATCAGGCGCACACGGACCGTGCGGCTGTGGTTAATCGGGTCTACCACTGAAAGCACGACGCGGATTTCTTTATCCACGCCATCCAGCGCCTGATTACTGCGCATTAAAGACCACAGATTAGATAATGAACTGGCAAGAAAAATTAATATTAACGCGCCCAGTGTTATAAATGAAAAAAGCCTAACTGTCATAGTCATTCCTTTTACATCCATTCTCATACTCAACGATGCCTCTCTATCATGCGATATAAACAATTCAAGGCGTATATCGGCGGCATGAGATCGGCTTTTAGACGCCAGAAAAGTAAATAAAAGCAAAGAAATGCAGAGTGACGTTTGGGGTTGTTAATAAACCAGACGGTGTAGCTACGATGATATTAAGAGGGTGGCGATTTTTTTAAAAAGATGTTTTCTGATTTAATTATCGTTAAGGGTTTTTTATGGACTTGTGAAGCGATATTTGCTCCGCAAGAGAAGGAAGGTGGGCCGGCTGTGTTTACTGAGGAGGCGTAGTGTTAGGCCGCTAATGAAATATCAAGAACACCATTATTAAAAGCACCAGATAACCGGCGCTTTTAACCGGATATGAAAAGAGAGCTTAGTATTGATTCGCTGGGGTTTGAGCGGATACAAATAAATGGTTGCAGGCGGGGCAGATGAGCGTTTTTTTCTTGTTGACGCGGGCGGAGCTGTGTTCAGATTTTTCGTTGCATTTCGGGCAGGTAACGCGGCTTAAGTAACTGTCTTGCGATTTTCTTTTATGAATAGCCATAAGTATCTTCTTTGATGTGAGGAGAGAGCACCTTACACACATCCACGGCCAATTGCCCGATATTTATTTTTTAATTTGGTATTGGCGTGTTTTTTATACAGGCTAAATCAGGCGGTTAACGGCAAGTCATCCCGATGAAAGGGCGCCGTGCTACGTATATCACCGCGTTATGACGATTCTGGTAGTTTTACGGCGCCGGGCGGCGCGGTAATCTTGGCGCGGAAAAACAGGAGGTCAGGGATGCAAAACCGCTACTTTACGCACTGGCGAAACACCTTACGCTGGGGTTACCGGTTGAGTATAAAACAACTGGTCGTCTTTATTGGGCGCAGCGTCATCGCATACATTTTCCTGCTGGGGCTATGGCTGGCGGTGTTTCAGGCGGTCGCACTCACGCCGCTCATTGATTACCTCACGGCAGATATCATCACCACCGCCGGGGTGTGGGTAACGCGGAGCTCGCTGGCGCTGGTGGGTATTCCTGTTATCCTGCACGCCATAAAATCTGTTATCTGGCTGTTTACTACCGCGCCGCACGGGCACAGCGGCGACACCAGCAATTATACTGACACGTCGCACCACCCCGGCTCGAACCACGCATCGTATGACTCGACGGTAACGCATTCGCACGCGTCCCACCATAGCAGCTATTCCGACAGTTGCAGTTCAGACAGCAGCTCGGGCAGCGATTCCGGCAGCTGCAGTAGCGATTAAAAAAAGCCCGGGGCGGAGCCGGGCTTTTTTGGGCGTGATGCGAAGCGTCTTAAGGCTTTTATTACCGCTATGACTCATCGCCATAATAGAGCGTGCCTATCTTGATGAGCGGTCGGCCCTGAGATTTGCGGTGCAGGTTAGAATCGCGCAGCGAATACACGCAGCCGCAATATTCCTGCTGATAAAACCGCTCACGCTTGCTGATTTCAATCATTCGCGCCGAGCCGCCCTGTTTACGCCAGTTATAATCCCAGTACACCATGCCTTCATAGGGTGCGACGGCACGCTGCCCGCAGTCGTTAATTTGCTGCATGTTTTTCCAGCGCGAAATACCGAGCGAACTGCTGATCACCTTAAAGCCATTTTCATGCGCATAAAGCGCGGTACGCTCAAAGCGCATATCAAAGCACATGGTGCAGCGCACGCCGCGCTCCGGCTCCCACTCCATCCCTCTGGCGCGCTCGAACCAGTTATCGGTATCGTAATCCGCGTCGACAAAAGGAATGCCGTGCTGTTCTGCAAAGCGGATATTTTCCTCTTTGCGCAGCAGATATTCCTTCTGGGGATGAATATTGGGATTATAGAAAAATATGGTGTAGTCGATACCGGAAGCCTGGAGCGCTTCCATCACTTCACCCGAGCAGGGGGCGCAGCAGGAGTGCAGCAGCAGTTTTTGTTCCTGATTAGGCAGCGTAAGCGTGGGCCTGACAAACGCGTTCATCATTACCTCGTCCAGTGTTGTCATCAGATAAACCTTAACAATATTTCGCGCAGGACGCACGTCGTCGCGCCGTTTATTGCGCGGGCGTCCGTTACGAAAGCGCCAGCGGTGGCCGGGAGTAATGAAATTACGCAGCGTAAAAAATAGCGTCGCGCTTTAAAGGGCAATGGAAAATATATTTTGTTAAAACGAATAAACGACACGACTATCTTTGTTTAACGCGCCCGGGAATTTATTTTGAGGTGATGCTGGCAATAAACGCGCGCATGAACTAGCGGTTACCGCTTCATTTTACTAAATATATAGTTTTGTAAAAGGCACAGTATTGCTTGCTTAAAAAATCAGGGCGTGCGTTAATGAACTCCTCGGTTTGATACGCAGAACCCGTGTGCAGTGGTTGGTACGAGTCCTCCACTTCAGTAGTGCTCATCTCCAGACGTTATCCTTCGATATCTCTTCTTTTGAGTTTCCTCTTAAGCACTGAATATTTCTGTTATGCAAACCATTTTTCGCCGCAAGGCTCAAGTATAAAGGTATTACAATATGGCTAACAGAATGAATGGTTCAGTGAAATGGTTTAACGCGGATAAAGGTTTTGGTTTTATCGCACCAACTGACGGCAGCAAAGATGTTTTCGTCCACTTTTCCGCAATCCAGAGCGATAATTTTCGCACGCTGACCGAAGGCCAGCAGGTTGAATTCTCGGTTGAAAACGGCGCTAAAGGCCCGTCAGCCGTGAATGTGGTGGCGCTTTAAAGACAACATGATCGCTGCAGGTTTGCATTTCAAGTGTCCTGCGTGTCATGGCTCGCAGTATCGTACTTCGCGTTTCGACGTGACCGACAAAAATCCGCACGGTGCAAAATGTATATTTTGCAAATCTGCCATGCTGGTTGGGATCGCGGCGGCCGAACGTTACGACAGTTATGCGATGATGCATTCGGAAACGAATACGCACCGCTAAAAAACACCCCCATTCAGTAAAAAAAGCCCGCTTGCGGGCTTTTTCTTTTTCTCTTTCCGGCATAAAAGCAAGACAGCGCAGGGCAGGCGTAAATAAAAACGCGACGCTTCTGCGCCGCGTTACCCTTTTTCTGAACTCAGTGCTTACGGGCCAGCAGTTGTTCCACCACGGCGCGGGCTGCCGTAATTTTTTGCGCCCGCTCCGGGTCGCTATTGACGCCCGCTTCAAGGCCTGCGAAATGGTGGCGGGCATTATCAACTACCCGTTCTTTCAGCACGGCGGGCACTTCTTCCAGTAATGACTGGAACAGAATTTCATACGCCAGGATGCGCGTCTGGAGTTTTTCAATAATTTCGTCAATCGAGCCCGTCATTTGTACCTCTTCTGGTGAGTGCGTCGGCGCTACGTTTCACTTTAGCCGCTTGACCGGTCGTTGGCGAGGGGGGAGGCGAGAAAAGCGTCCGGCGCTCGCAGGCCAGGCTACACTTTTTCTTTGTCCCATGGAAATGAGGAAAGCTTTATGCCTGACAATCGCCATCCCGACAGACCGCTTGCAGACGATAACGAGCATCACGGCTTGCCCGAAGATGCGCCGAATACGATAAACCCGTGGGAAGAAGACGACCTGCCTGAAAAAGAGGAGCCGCACGGGCGGGAATCGCTGCACGACGCGTGGCGCAAGGCGCCCTGACTTTTACACACGGCATAAGCCGCCTGCGGGCGGCTTCATTTTTTGCGCTCGCTCTCCTTTTTGTTACCTGCCGAAATTTTGTTGTCGCATCCCCCCTCTACTTTTTCCAAAACCTGCCGATAACGATTTAAACCAAATTCAGGCACAAGGAGTGCCTGAAACCAGGCACCAGCGCGTTATCCCTTCGCCGCATGAGCCATCACACATAAGCGTACCTTTGAGGTAAATATGGATAACTTCCAGAAAGATATCGATGAGAGGGCGAATCTCGCTTTATCGAACAAATTCGAACTGCTTCTCTTCCGGCTGGGATCTGCGAGTGAAGAGGAGAAACCTGAGCTGTATGGTATTAACGTTTTCAAACTGCGCGAAATCGTGCCCATGCCGACCATTACTAAAGCCGCAGGCATGCAGGCGCCGCTGCTCGGTATGGCCAACATCCGCGGACAGATCATTCCTGTCGTCGATCTGCCGGCGGTCGCAGGCTGCAAACCGACGACCGGGCTGAATCTGCTGCTGGTGACGGAATATGCGCGCAGCACCCAGGCGTTTGCCGTGGAATCGGTCGAAAACATTATCCGTCTCGACTGGAGCCAGGTGCATACGGCGGAGTCGGGCGTCAGCTCACGCAACATCACCAGCATCGCGCGCCTCGACAGCGACAACCAGAGCAATGAGCTGGCGCTGGTGCTGGACGTTGAACAGATTCTTTATGACATCATCCCGTCGGTGCGCGACGGTCAGCCGAATACCGTGATGCAGGAGCGCAGCTTCAAACTGAAGCCCGGCGCGGTTGCTATCGTGGCGGAAGATTCCAAAGTGGCGCGCTCGATGCTGGAGCACGGTCTTAAAAGCATGGGCATTCCTGCGCTTATGCATACCACGGGCCTTGAGGCCTGGGAAAAGATCAAGCTGATGGCGAAAGAGGCGCAGGCGGAAGGCCAGTCGATTACCGATAAAATCGCAATGGTGCTGACCGACCTCGAAATGCCCGAGATGGACGGTTTTACGCTGACGCGTAACATTAAAATGGACGCCAACCTGAAGAAAATTCCGGTGGTGATCCACTCGTCGCTCTCCGGCAGCGCCAACGAAGATCACGTGCGTAAAGTCGGTGCGGATGGTTACGTGGCGAAGTTTGAAATCAACGAACTTTCCGCCGCTATCCAGCGCGTGCTCGACAAAGCGGCGAGCTGACGGCCAGGCTCCGGCTATGGCGGGGCCTGCGCTTTTCAGACAGACGGTAAGCGTACCGCGCCTGCGAAGGCTTTCTGGTCAGCTACACTTAATGTGTTAACTCTGATGGATACAGGAGGTCATCATGTTTTTTGGTTTCGGATACTTCGGTGAATCGCAAAAAGAGCAGGCTTTTCGCTTACAGGCTGAAGAGCAGGGGGGCGGTACGCCGGGCCCGGAAGGGGAAGTGACGCGCAAGCGTGACGACAGCGATGACGACGAGAAAGGGCCGTATCGCTCGGAAGACGACGCAAAATAAAAAAACCGCCGACAGGCGGTTTTTTAATGGGCGCAACGCCGCGTGTATCTGCGGCCCCGCTTAACGCAGGGTATCCTGGGCCTCTTCCAGCATCGCCTGCACATGGCTGCGAATCAGCGCAAAACGTGAGGCGAGCCTGACCCTGGCGGCAGGCGCTTCATCAGGCGTAATCCAACAATAACCGAGCCCGGGCTGAAGCTCATGGGCAGTAGCCGCTTCAGGTTCGGGATAGCGTTCCAGCACCGCGTCAAGCGGTCGATAATCCAGCGGCCGAAAATGTCCGTTATCCCGTGGCCGCCTGAGGCTTACTGCGCGTTCAGCGCGCGCCACTGCTCAGCCAGAGAATCCAGCAGTTCGTAGCGTTTACGGTACTCTGAGCGTTTTTTGCTGGCGACCTCTTCCAGCGGCTTGCGGGCTGCCGTGAGCGGCAACGTGAAGCAGCGCGCGCCATGGCGTTCGCCGCCAATCGATTCCCAGAACTCATCGTAACTTGCAAAAAAGTGCCGCCCTTTGCTGAAGCGATAGCGCAGCCCGCGAAAGACGTGGCCGTTATTGCTTACCGCGTCGAAATGCGACATGTCATGCTGCTGAATCATCAGCCAGAGTACTTCCATCAGCAGACGTTTTGGAAAAACGCCGTAACAGGCTTTCGTTGCATCACGAATAGCTTCATGCGGTACGCTTCTGCGCGGGCCCTGCAGGCCGCCAATAGCGATGCCATAGCCGGCGGCGTCGCGCACCACGCTGAACGTCAGGCTGGCGAGCAGAACGTCGTCGCAGTGCAGCCACAGTGTGCTTTCGCCTTCGCGTTCCGCTTTGTGCGCGGAAGAAGCGCTTATCACGACGGTTTTATCTTTCGCCGCAAGGGTAAACAGCGGCTGCGGGCTGGTGGCGCAAAGCGCATCGGCAAGACGCGGTGCCGCCTCATCGCGAATAAACGCATAGTGATTAATGATAGCGCTGGCACGAGCGCCCGCGCTTAACCCGAGACGCAGATAGTGGCGATGAATTTTGCCCGGCAGCGTTTTCTGTACGCTCAGCAGTTGTTCAAAGCGCGGGTTGGTGGCAAGCGCATCCATAAAGCGCAGCGTGGCGGGCAGATAGATACAGCTTCGCAACGCGAATTTCAGACGATAGCTTTTTTTCTGCCATAACCCGCCGGGCATCAGCTCGCCGGTGGTAAGGGCTTTAATAAGTTCCATGCCGCTGCGCGAGGCGGGCGCAGCGTGAGAAGTGATGACCGACATAAGAAAAACCTTAGATACCGCGAATCACCGAAGTATATCGGGCAAGCGCAACGGCTTTTTAAACGGCAGCTCAATGCAGAGTGATCAGACAAATCTTAGGGGGGGCTATGGCGAAAAAAACACCCCGCAGCAACGGAGGAGAGCATCAAGGGCTGTCGTAATACGCTGCACGGACAGGGCAATTGTCCGTACTGCGCTTTCATGGCGGCGCACGCCGCTCCTGCCGCGGGGTAAGATGAGGCTAAACATTGCAGTTATATGGGGTATCACACTAACAGCGCCAGCTTAACGTAAAAGCGAAGCAAGAGGATGAAGAAAATAGGGAGATGAGCCAGCAAAATGGACGGTTTTTTGATCCAGAAATCTTTACATCGCGACATAAGAATGTTCTGATCTGCGCGTGAGATCTATTGTTTATTGCGAACGCGGAAAGACCATGCAACAACTCAAGCCAGGCGCTCTCGCCATTATTATCGGCGCCCGTACCGCTGCCGGACGGGAGAATATCGGTAAATCTGTTGAACTCTTCAGCCTCTGCCAACCGGGCGAGCGGTTTATTAATCCGGTGACCGGTTTTATGACCGAACTGCCAAAAGCCTGCGCCCGCCCGCTGTGGCTGGTGACCGGCGATGTCGTAGCCGCCGACGGCCAGGCTGGCTTTGCCTTTGTGCGTGCCGAACACCTGATGCCGCTGGACGGCCAGCTGCTGCCGCTCGAAGAAACGGCGCTTCTTCTCGACTAAGCTTTTTCAGCCAGCTCTCGGAGCCACGCCGCCAGGATCTGCGCATGGTTCTGGCGCCTGTCTTTCGCGCCGTATAACAACGTGAGCGTGCCTTTGCGGGCCATCGCCGCCAGACGCTCGCCTTCGGCCTGCTGTGCGGCCAGCTCTTCACGGTAGCGCTCGCTGAAGTGCGTGAAATCGATAACCTCGCCATGCAACGCCTTGCGAAGCGGGGTGGAGGGGGCCAGCGCTTTATTCCATTCGTCTAACGGCAGATCCGCTTTTTTTATGCCGCGCGGCCAGAGCCTGTCCACCAGCACCCGGTAGCCGTCCTGCGCGTCCGGTTCGTCATAAACCCGTTTAAGCGTAATCATGTTTGCCTCCTGGCGTATCGTTATGCACGACCGAATTATCCGCCTCGTGAACGTGGGAGGCAAACCGCGAGACGTGATTGCCCGAGACGTCTCGCAAAATTCCTGCGTGAGGCACTGCTGATTTTGGGTGTTGTTAGCGGGCGCGCAGATCGGTATGCTGATGCTCCTTATGTTGTGCTTAATTCATTCAGGCATAAGGAAAACCCCATGGAAACCTCTCCGCTTACTTCCACCCTGCGTATTGCGCTGGTCGGCGACTACAACGCCGCGACGGTAGCGCATCAGGCGATCCCGCTTGCGATTGACGACGCCGCCGCCGTGCTGGAACTTACCGCCGATTACGACTGGCTTGCGACAAAAGACATTAAAAGCCCGGAGGATCTGGTGGGCTATGACGCCATCTGGGTCGTGCCTGGCAGCCCGTATGAAAACGAAGACGGCGCGTTTATCGCCATCCGCTACGCCCGTGAAAATGCGATTCCCTTCCTCGGCACCTGCGGCGGCTTTCAGCATGCGGTGATTGAATACGCCCGTAATGTCCTGGGCTGGAGCGATGCGAACCACGGTGAAACCGCCCGGAGCGGCAGGCTGGTGATTACCCCGCTCAGCTGTTCGCTGGTGGAGCAGACCGGTGAGGTTGAACTGCGCCCGCATACGCTTATCGCGCGCGCCTACGGGCGTGATGAAATTGTAGAGGCGTATCACTGTAACTTTGGCGTGGCGCCGGAATTCGTCGAGGCGCTTAACGCGGACGCGCTGAAAGTTACCGGCTGGAATAACGACGGCGACGTGCGCGCCATTGAGCTGACTACCCATCCGTTCTTTGTGGCGACGCTGTTCCAGCACGAGCGCGGGGCGCTGGAAGGACGTCCGGTCCCGCTGGCGCGGGAATTTCTGCGCGCCGCACG
This sequence comes from Cronobacter turicensis z3032, assembly GCA_000027065.2. Classification (NCBI taxonomy): domain Bacteria; kingdom Pseudomonadati; phylum Pseudomonadota; class Gammaproteobacteria; order Enterobacterales; family Enterobacteriaceae; genus Cronobacter; species Cronobacter turicensis. The sequence continues at coordinate 1,872,020 of FN543093.2, forward strand.
CCGCTAACCTACGGCGCGCCGATTTCCCGCGCGCGCCCGGCAAACCCGCCCGCGATAGCCATCACGACGGCAAGCGCGGCGCAGACCATTAACGGCAGACTCCAGCTGTGCAACAGATCGTGGAGCCTGCCGATAGCGGGCGGCCCGCACGCCGCCAGCAGATACCCCACCGACTGCGCCATACCTGAGAGCGCCGCCGCCTGATGCGCGGAGCTGGCGCGCAGGCCGATAAACGTCAGGCCAAGGATCATCGTCGCGCCTGATCCGAAACCGAAAATCACCACCCACCACGCCGCGAAATGCGGGAAAAACCACAGACCGACGGGGCTTAAGGCGCAGAGCAGCGCCGTCAGAATGGCGATGCCGCGTTGATCGCGAAGTCTTGCGAGCAGCAGCGGTACCGCAATGCCTGGTACGGCGGTGGCAAGCTGCATCAGGCCGTGTAGCGAACCAGCCTGCGCTTCGCTAAACCCGGCGCTTATCAGAATCGACGGCAGCCAGCCTATCACGATGTAATAGATAAGCGAGTTCACGCCCAGAAAGAGCGTGACCTGCCAGGCGAGCGCTGAGCGCCAGATGCCGCGACTATGCGCCGCCGCGTTGCCGCCGATCGCGTCGTGCCGGCGCGCGCGCAGCTGCGGCAGCCAGAGGAGCAGAGCTATCAATGGAAAGACAATCAGGGCCAGCAGCGCGCCGCGCCAGCCGCCGCCAAGCGCCGCAACCGGCACCACCAGCGCTGAGCCTGCGGCTGCCGCAAGCCCCATCGTCAGCGAATAGGCGCCCGTCAGTTTCGCCACGTTGCCCGGAAAATCGCGTTTGATCATGCCCGGCAACAGCACATTGCCGATGGCTATTCCACAACCGATAACCGCGGTGCCGGCAAACAGCGCCGCCGCGCTGCCGCATGCGCGCAGAAGGATCCCTGCGCTGATAAGCAGCAGCGCACCGCCAAGGCTGCGCTCCATCCCGAAACGTCGAGCGCTACCCGCCGCCAGCGGCGACACCAGGGCGAAGGCGAGCAGCGGCAGCGTGGTGAGGAGCCCTGTCGCTGCGGTCGAGAGCGAAAAATCAAGGCGAATGGCGTCCAGCAAGGGGGCCGCGCCGGTAAAGGTCACGCGAAGGGTGGTGGCGATAGTCAGCAGGCCCGCCAGCTGCAGCCAGCCGCCGCGACGCGAAGCAATCTGGTTAGTCATTGATACCTCAGTGGGCGCGCAGGCCGTGTGGCGCTGCGCGAATACAGCAGGTGAAAAAGCATGTAAAACGCACGGCTACTGACGGCCAATCAGCAAAGAAACCAGCCCTGCGGCAATCAGCGGCCCGACCGGCACGCCACGAAAGAGCGCCACGCCAAGCACGGTTCCGACTAGCAGCCCGGCGACAATCGACGGCTGGCTGCCCATTAACGCGACGCCCTTACCGCCAAGCCAGGAGACAAAAACGCCCACGGCGATAGCGACCAGCGATTTCCAGTTTAAAAAAGCGTGGAACAGCGTCGAGGTCGGCAGGGTGCCGCTGGCGATGGGCGCCATCACGCTGATGGTCAGAATAATAATCCCGACGGTGACACCCTGTTTTTCCACCCACGGAAACCAGGCGCTGAGCGGGGTCATACGAATCACAATCAACACCAGCACCGACACCGTAACGGCCAGGTTATGACTGACAAACCCAAGCCCGGCGAGCGCCAGGAGGATAAGCAGCGTGATATCAAACATGAAAAGCTCCTTGCCATAAAAGAAGACGCACGGCCTGTCGTCATGATTCTGCAATCAAAAGGCGGTATCAGTGGGAACAGTATCCCCTCTGACAGTGACGCGAGACCCCCGGAGAAACGATGAACGATCTTTTGTCGCCCGATGCGCTCTGGATAACGATGTTCTTTTTCGCCACAGCCGCCACGCTGGTTATCGCGGTGCGGTATCTGGAGCGGCGCTGGTAGACGGCGCGCGATGGAAGGTCACCAGCGCAGGCCTGGCGAGGCGCAGATAGTCGGCGGTATCCATGATAATCGATTTTTCGAGCAGGCCGGCATTAAAGGCGATTTCGTCATGACGCTCGAATAACAGCGGGTCGGCCACCAGCTTGAGTTCCGGATGGAAACTGAACGGCGGAATGGCGCCAAAGACGCAGCGGGTGAGCGTATCGACTTCCGCCGGGCTGGCGAGCGAGGCTTTCGTGCCGCCGAGATGCTGCGCGAGCAGCGCAAGATCCGCCTGGAGATCGGCCCCGAGCACCGCCAGCACAACCTGCTTAATGCCGTTGCCTTTGATTTTGCACACCAGCGCTTTCGCCCCCTGGCTTAGCTGCGTACCGCGAATGTCCGATACCGCCTCGCATTTACCCACCGCCTCATGCTCCATCACACGAAAGCGCGCCTGGCCGTCGGTCAGTAAATCCACGAGTTGCTGATGAATATCCATACCTTTCATTTTTTCGCCTCGTTTCAGGTTAAGGATTGTCACCTTACTGGCGCTTCGCTTATTTTGCAACGTCGGGAAATTTTCACAAAATAAAAGCAAATAAAATAAACAAGCTAGGGTAATTTCTCACAGAAAATAAAATTCTGTCGTTTGGCTTACTTTGCAAAGCTGTATTAGAGTCATAAGAGTGCCTTATGAAGTCGGCGGTCGTCATAATGCGGGCGATAATACTTTGCCCTGACGCGTCGTAATAAGCGCAACGCCGGAATACGGCGATACGGTTTCACAATCGGGGCTTTGACGGGAATAGTCCGTACATAGCGACGTTTGCGGAAACAATGCACGGAAGCGCGCTCTGACCGGTAAGCGTAATGATACCTTCGGCAGGCGATAGATTTTTCAGTATTGACGTTTTTTCTGGTAACACTAACCCAATCTCGGAGGCTGTTATGGCTGAACATCGTGGTGGTTCCGGCAACTTTGCCGAAGATCGTGAAAAAGCATCAGAAGCGGGTAAAAAAGGCGGACAGCAGAGCGGCGGGAATTTCAAAAATGACCCGGAACGCGCATCTGAAGCAGGTAAAAAAGGCGGCCAGAACAGCCACAGCGGCGGACGTAATAAATAATCCGGCACGCTGATTTTATCTGTGATCGCAGCAGCCTCAGGGCTGCTGTTTTATTTTGCCTGCATAGTCAGTAATAAGCGCAACGCCTGGCTATCGATGGGGCGAGAAAACCACCAGCCCTGGCCGTAACATCCCGGAAAATTATCCTGCAAATATTCGACCTGAAGGCGCTGCTCCAGTCCTTCAAATACGATTTGCTGCGGCATCGCTTTTAGCATCTGAATTAAATTGACCAGTAGCGTTTTATTGAGCGTCGGCGTGCCTATCGCCTCGGTAATACTTTTATCAACTTTGACTTCATCAATAGGCAACCGCGACAGCCAGGAGATGGTCGAATAACCGGTGCCGAAATCGTCCAGTGCGATTAAAAATCCCTGCTGCTTGAATAAGGCGATCGCCGCTTCCATGTGCGCCAGCGTTGCATTTTCCCGTTCCGTTATTTCCAGCATGATGCGGTTCGCGGCAAGACCGGTCTTTTGGGTAAACTGTATCAGAAACGCCAGATAGTGACGGGAGAAGAGATCGGCCAGACTGATATTAATGCTGAGCGTCAGATCATATGGCGTCAGTAATTCCGCCATCTCCGTCATGGCCCGCGTCGTGACAAATTCAGTAACCTTGCTCATCATGCCTTCTTTTTCCGCCAGCGGGATAAAAACATCCGGCGAAATCGCCTCGCCATTATTATCATGCCAGCGCAGCAGCGCCTCCATGCCCTTCATCCGGCCTGTCTCAATTTCATAAATGGGCTGATAAACGACACGCATGTCGCCGTTTTTTAACGCGTTTTCCAGGCGCGCGCGGAGCGAGGCTTTTTTCCGTCGATAAAGGGCAAGGCTTGCGCAAAGCAGCAACCCGATCGCGAGACCGAGCGCGATAAGTAATCCGAGGGTATACCAGCGCGCCTGTAACAGACCATAAGGATGCGTACCGGCCATGACGCAGACATCGTATTGCGCATTGCAGCGCTCCCGGGTGATGAAATACCAGGCATAGTGCGACGTGGGGTCGGTTTGAGATAATAATGCCTGTGTCGGCCCAAGCGTAAACCAGCGCCGATCGCGCTTTGAGGTGGTAATAATGGCGCTGTAATGCGCCGTCTCTGCGTCATTTTCAAAGCGGGTAAAAACAAAAGGGGAAAATATTATCAGCAGATTGTTGCGCCACCAGGCGCTGACTTCGATGGTTTCCGTCAGCGGCAAATTTAATAACCAGCGCGCGCCGTCGCGGCTGACGATATTTTCCGTTGCAGTCAGCGGTTGCGGAACCGCAAGCGTGCCCCAGAGCGCTGAGCACATAATCCCGCGCGCGCCGGTGCGGCCAACATCTTTGATCATCTGGTATTCCCACAATAGCGTGCGCAGGGAATTAAGATCGGCTTCGCTACAGGAGGGATAATGCGCCATTTTCATCTCGCGGGCGGCCAGATTGTTTGCCTGCTGTAAAAGCGTTACGCTGCGCTCCAGCACCGCCTGGCTATAATCGTCTATTCGACGTGTTTCTAATTGCCAGTACACTATTTGCGCAATCGCCAGGACGGCGAATAGACTGGCGATGATTATGCCTGCCATTCCCGAAGTTTTATTCAAGCCCAATGAGACCCTGTTAAACATGATTCACGGTGGTCCTGCGACGGCGCCCGTCGTTATTTATAGTGCCGCTCACTATAACTGATAGCGAACCGGCTGTAAGTAAAATCTGTAGGGTTATTAATACACAAGCGTTGCGCTGCTAAATATTATGAAGCAGAGACGTTAGTTAATTAAGCGGGGCTGACATTAAAGTTAAGTAGGGCTTTAATCGCAAGGTAATAAATAAGTAATACGGTGGGCCGACACAGGGCCGGCCCGGTTGGTTAGCTCCAGTTTTCGCTGGCCTGCTTATGAAACAGTTCGCGAAATACCGGGTAGATATCATCCTGATCGCGAATATGCTGCATGGCGAAATTCTCATATTTCGCCTGGAGATCTTCATATTCGCGCCACAGCGTCTGATGAGCGCGGCGGGTGATTTCGATATAACTGTAATAACGCACCACGGGCAGTATTTTCTTAGCCAGAATTTCGTGGCAGAGGGGGGAATCATCGGCCCAGTTATCGCCATCGGATGCCTGTGCGGCGTAAATATTCCACTGCGCTGGATCGTAACGGGCTTTTACCACTTCATCCATCAGCTTCAGCGCGCTGGAAACAATGGTCCCGCCGGTCTCCTGCGAATAGAAAAACTCATGTTCATCGACTTCTTTCGCCTGCGTATGGTGGCGGATATAGACCACATCAACGTTTTTATAGGTTCGGCTCAGGAACAGATAGAGCAAAATATAAAAACGTTTGGCCATATCTTTGGTGGCCTGGTCCATCGAGCCGGAAACGTCCATCAGACAGAACATGACCGCCTGGCTTGACGGCTCGGGGCGCTTCTCAAAGTTTTTGTAACGCAGGTCGAAGGTATCGATAAACGGCACACGTTCGATTTTGGCGCGCAGCTCGGCAATTTCCTTGCGTAGCCGCTCCTCTTCGAGCAGTTGCGCCGGTTCGCTTCTCAGCGCGTCTTCCAGATTCGCCTCCAGCTCGCGCAGCGCGCGGCGTTTGCCTGCGGTCATGGCGGTGCGGCGCGCCAGCGAGTTTTGCAGCGAACGTACCACGCTGATATTGGCGGGCACCCCGTTGGAGGTGTAGCCGGAGCGGTGGGTTTTATATTCGTTTAACTGGCGATGCTGATTCTTTTTCAGATTCGGCAGGGCGAGATCTTCGAACAGGAGGTCGAGATATTCGTCTTTGGAGATCTGGAAAACGAATTCATCCTGTCCTTCGCCGTCGGCGCTCGCCTGACCCTGGCCGCTGCCGCCGCCGCCACCACCACCCTGTGGGCGTTCGATGCGGTCGTTCTGAACGAAATGGTCGTTACCCGGATGCACGCGATGGCGCAGGCCGCCGCGTCCCTGATGGAACATCGGTTCGCTGATATCGTCATTCGGAATGGAAACGGATTCGCCGCTCTGAACATCGGTCACCGAGCGCTTGTTGATCGCCTCGGAAATCGACTGTTTGATTTGTGCTTTATAACGGCGCAAGAAGCGCTGGCGGTTTACCGTGCTCTTGTTTTTGCCGTTAAGACGTCGGTCTATGAACCAGGTCATATGCCCCCCGTACTGCATTGCCAACTTTATGCCGAACCGGTATCGCCGGAGGCGCTGTGCGCTCCGGCGTACGGCTCGCTTCGTTGTAGGCCCGGTCAGCGCAGGCGCCGCCGGGCGATTCGTCAGGACGATTTACGCACGCGCAGATACCATTCGCAAAGCAGACGCACCTGTTTGCGGGTATAGCCTTTTTCCATCATGCGATCGACAAAATCGTCGTGTTTTTTCTGCTCATCGGTTGAGGTTTTGGCGTTAAAGGAGATAACTGGCAGCAGCTCCTCGGTGTTCGAGAACATTTTCTTCTCGATAACCGTGCGCAGCTTCTCATAGCTGGTCCAGTTCGGATTGCGCCCATTATTGTTAGCACGGGCGCGCAGCACGAAGTTGACGATTTCGTTACGGAAATCTTTCGGGTTGCTGATGCCTGCCGGTTTCTCGATTTTCTCAAGCTCTGCGTTGAGCGATTCGCGGTCGAACAGTTGACCGGTATCCGGATCGCGATACTCCTGATCCTGGATCCAGAAATCCGCATAGGTGACATAGCGGTCAAAGATGTTCTGGCCATATTCGGAGTAAGACTCCAGATACGCCGTCTGGATCTCTTTGCCGATAAACTCGGCATATTTCGGGATCAGATAGCCTTTGAGGAATTCCAGATAGCGCTCGGCCTGCTCCTGCGGGAACTGTTCGCGCTCAATCTGCTGCTCCAGCACATAGAAGAGATGCACCGGGTTCGCGGCCACTTCGGTATGATCGAAGTTGAAGACGCGCGAGAGGATTTTGAACGCGAAACGGGTCGAGAGCCCGTTCATGCCTTCATCGACGCCCGCGTAGTCGCGGTACTCCTGGTATGACTTCGCTTTCGGATCGGTATCTTTCAGGCTTTCACCGTCATAGACGCGCATTTTTGAGTACGTACTGGAGTTTTCCGGCTCTTTCAGGCGCGAAAGAATAGAGAAGCGCGCCAGCGTTTCCAGCGTGCCGGGCGCGCAGGGCGCATGCGACAGCTCACTGTGGTTAAGCAGTTTCTCGTAGATTTTGATCTCTTCCGAAATACGCAGGCAGTAAGGCACCTTGACGATATACACACGGTCAAGGAACGCCTCGTTGTTTTTGTTATTACGGAAAGTGACCCATTCCGATTCGTTGGAGTGCGCCAGAATGATGCCGTTGAAGGGCAGGGCGGAGATGCCTTCCGTCCCGTTATAGTTCCCTTCCTGGGTCGCCGTCAGCAGCGGGTGCAGCACTTTAATCGGCGCTTTAAACATCTCGACGAATTCCATCACGCCCTGGTTGGCGCGGCACAGCGCGCCGGAGTAACCATAGGCGTCCGGATCGTTTTGCGCGTGATGCTCAAGCTTACGGATATCCACTTTACCGACCAGCGCGGAGATATCCTGGTTGTTTTCATCGCCAGGCTCGGTTTTCGCGATAGCGATTTGCTCAAGAATTGACGGCCAGACTTTGACGACGCGGAATTTAGTGATGTCGCCGCCGAACTCATGCAGGCGCTTCGCGGCCCACGGCGACATGATCGTGCCGAGATAGCGGCGCGGGACGTTGTACTCTTTTTCCAGAATTTGCGCGTCTTCCTGCGGATTGAACAGGCACAGCGGATGATCGTTAACCGGGCTGCGCTCGCCGTTGGCGCTTAGCACATAAATAGGCACGCGCTGCATCAGCGATTTCAGACGCTCCGCGAGCGACGATTTACCGCCGCCTACTGGCCCCAGCAGATAAAGGATCTGTTTCTTCTCTTCCAGACCCTGCGCCGCATGTTTCAGGTACGACACAATCTGCTCAATGGCCTCTTCCATGCCATAGAACTCTTCAAACGCCGGATACCGGGCGACCACCCGGTTCGAAAAGAGACGGGAGAGCCGTGGCTCCTGGGCAGTATCCACCATCACTGGCTCACCGATGGCCATCAATAGCCGTTCCGCCGCATTTGCATATGCACTGCGATCCTGCCGGCAAACGGTAAGAAATTCCTGCAGTGTGAACTCTTCGTCCTTGGCAGCTTCATAGCGCTGGCGATAGTGATCGAATATATTCATGGCATGCCGTCCTTTCGTTTTTTAGCACAGGTTAAAGAGCCGTTCATATGAATAGTGGAGGCTCCCGGAAGACGTATTCTGAGTACAGCAACCCTAATGCCAACTTAAGCATTTTTTTGCGCGTTGCACTGTGCTACTGCGGTCAGGGTAATGCACCTTCTTAATTTTAAGCGTAGATGGCATTTGAAAATCTTGCATGCCGCCTTATTGGGGATTCAGTGATTAATCAAGCACTCATCCCGTTGTTTCTGCTACAGCATTTGCATTCGACATGCGGATTCACCGCGAAGTCATAAAATTGCAAGGCAGCTGTCACGCGAAAATGCGAGGCTGCGCGATCCGGTGATGTAAAGAAGTGCGAAAAAATTTGGGGTGAAGCGTAAGGGGCGGTTACACTTCGCGAGCCGATCATTTGACTAAAGGACTTGATGGATTGTGAGCACATTCAAATTTCTGGCACTGGGTGCCGTTATGGCTTCAGCCGCTACCTTTGCGCATGCAGAAGGAAAACTGTCAGTTGGCGCGGGTGCAGGATGGGTAGTGAATCCTTATAAACAGTACGACCGCGACGTTTATCCTCTGCCGGTTATCAACTATGAAGGTGATAACTTCTGGGTGCGCGGCCTTGGTGCGGGATACTACCTGTGGAATGACAATGCCGATAAGCTTTCCATTATGGCGTATTACTCGCCGCTGCACTTCAAGCCAGGCGACAGCGACAGCCGTGCGCTGCGCCGTCTGGACGAGCGTCGATCCACGCTGATGGCGGGCCTGTCTTACGTACATAACACGCAGTATGGTTATCTGCGTACCTCGCTCGCCGCCGATACGCTGGATAACAGCAACGGCATCGTGTGGGATCTGGCGTGGCTCTATCGCTACACCAACGGCGGTCTTACTCTGACGCCGGGCATCGGTGTGGAGTGGAGCAGCGAAAACCAGAACGACTACTACTATGGCGTGAGCGGCAAAGAGTCGCGCCGCAGCGGTCTTGATCGCTATGACGCGGACGATGGCTGGGCGCCGTATGCTGAGCTGACCGCCACTTATCGTCTCTCTGACAGCTGGAGCGTTTACGGCAGCGGCCGTTACACCCACCTGAGCGACGAAGCCAAAGACAGCCCGATGGTGGACCGTTCCTGGTCTGCGCTGCTGTCTACCGGCGTGACCTATACGTTCTGATTCGTAATGCCATGTTGCGGGGCGCCTTGTGCGCCCTTTTTTTTATGGCGCAAGCCGGCAGGAGAGTAAGGAAGAAAAGGGGCGGGCAAAAAACGGCCCCGCGAGAGCGAGGCCGTCTGTCATCAGGCTTGCTTAATCACGCGCAGCGTCTGAGAAAGGCGCGACGGTTTATCTTCACGCGTCTGCTGCGGTTTGGTGACGCAGGCCGTTTCCACGCAGACAAAGGTTTTGTAGCCGTCGTCCGGCATATCGCCCATGCTGACGGAGAGCGCCGGGCCCGGGTTCCAGCCCACCACGTTGCTGTTGTGATGGTGAACCACTTCAAGGGTGCGGTTAAGCGCGCCGTCGTGGATCAGGCTGCACCCTTCCGGGTTCAGGTAAACGCGGTCGGTACGGTCCGGGAACGTCTGCACGCCATCTTCCAGCTTGCCTTGATCGCCGCCGTTGACTTTATCGATGTACGACTCGCCAAGACCGCTCACTTTTACTGCCGCGATGTCGCCGACGTTGAAATAGGAATGCAGCGCGGAGGTGGTTTCAAATTCACCGTGCGCTTCCAGTTCCATTTCGCAAGTTTTGCCCAGTTTGTAGCGCGCGTAGAGCGTGAAATCGTGCGGCCAGTACTGGCGACTCGCGTCACTGGCGTGCAGTTCAAACGTCAGCACCACGCCGTTGTCATCTTCATTGTGCGCGCTCAGATTCCACGGCAGATTGCGGGCGAAACCGTGCGAAGGGAGATCTTTTTGCGCCGACGGGCCAAACCACGGCCAGCAAATCGGTACGCCGCCGCGCAGCGCGACGCCTTTCTTAAACGGCGTATTGGCGCTCAGCCATAACACCTCTTCTTCGCCAGCTGGTTTCCAGCACAGCAGATGCGCGCCCTGCAGCGCCACGGCGGCGCGAACCTGCGGATGGTCGATAACGATAACGTCCAGTTCGTCATGCTGACGACGGGAGAGATAAGGCGTTAACTGTTCAGACACCGGCAAGGCAAAAATCGTCTTGATCATTTCTGGCAATCCTCTGTCTTAAAGCCAATAAAAAGGGCGACCGAAGTCGCCCTTAGGATCAGAATCTCATCTCACTTATTTGGAGATGTGAGCGATCAGGTCCAGTACTTTGTTGGAGTAGCCGGTTTCGTTGTCGTACCAGGAAACCAGTTTCACGAAGTTGTCGTTCAGTGCGATACCTGCTTTAGCATCGAACACGGAAGTGCATACTTCGCCGTTGAAGTCGGTGGAAACCACGTCATCTTCGGTGTAACCCAGAACGCCTTTCATTTCGCCTTCAGCGGCTTTCTTGATGGCGTCTTTGATCTGCTCGTAGGTCGCTGCTTTTTCCAGACGAACGGTCAGGTCAACGACAGACACGTTCGGGGTCGGAACGCGGAACGCCATACCAGTCAGTTTGCCGTTCAGTTCCGGCAGTACTTTACCTACTGCTTTAGCAGCGCCAGTAGAGGACGGGATGATGTTCTGAGCTGCGCCGCGGCCGCCGCGCCAGTCTTTGTGAGACGGGCCGTCAACGGTTTTCTGGGTAGCGGTGGTTGCGTGAACGGTAGTCATCAGACCTTCGATGATGCCGAAGTTGTCGTTGATAACTTTCGCCAGCGGTGCCAGGCAGTTGGTGGTGCAGGATGCGTTGGAAACGATGTCCTGGCCTTCATATTTATCAAAGTTAGCGCCACGAACGAACATCGGGGTGTTGTCTTTGGACGGGCCAGTCAGAACAACTTTTTTCGCGCCAGCGGTGATGTGTTTACGTGCGGTTTCGTCGGTCAGGAAGATACCGGTCGCTTCAGCAACCACGTCCACGCCCACTTCGTCCCACTTCAGGTTAGCCGGGTCTTTTTCAGCGGTAACGCGGATTTTTTTACCGTTAACGATCAGATGACCGTCTTTAACTTCAACGGAACCGTCGAAACGACCGTGAGTAGAGTCATACTTCAGCATGTAGGCCATGTACTCAGCGTCTAACAGGTCGTTGATTGCAACGATCTCGATGTCAGAACGTTTCTGAGCAGCACGGAAAACAATGCGACCGATACGGCCAAAACCGTTGATACCTACTTTGATAGTCATATATTCCACCAGCTATTTGTTAGTGAATAAAAGGTTGGCTGTAAAATTACAAAAACCTTACGCAGCGTCAAGCGGAATCGTGTCAATCATTGCGACAAATCAATCCTCTGGACAAGCTTTGCACGACTGACTCACCTCACTCTTCCTTTTGGCCTCAGGTCCATATGGGGACGCTGAGAGGAATTTAAAAGGGCGTCGAAAACAAAAGTGTGATGTTAATCACATTTGCCTGTTCGCTGCATTTTCAGTGCTAAGTTTAGACCAAAAGTGTACGCCTTACTGTTAATGTTTTGTTAGAATATTACAGGTAATGTAACTGCTTAAACCTTGCCGAGATGTCACCTTATGGCCAATCAAAACTCTCATGACGACCTGAAAAATACCCTGACGGAAATGCAGTTCTACGTCACCCAGAATCACGGTACGGAACCGCCGTATACCGGGCGTCTGCTGCATAATAAGCGTGATGGCGTCTACCGCTGCCTGGTATGCGATGCGGCGCTGTTCAACTCCGCAACCAAGTATGATTCCGGCTGCGGCTGGCCCAGCTTTTACGAGCCGGTGAGCGAGGACTCGATTCGTTATATCAACGATTACTCGCACGGTATGCAACGTATTGAGATCCGCTGCGGCAGCTGCGATGCGCACCTGGGCCACGTCTTCCCGGACGGCCCGCAGCCGACCGGCGAGCGCTACTGCGTCAACTCGGCCTCGCTCAGCTTTACCGATGACGATAACGGCGAGCAAATCAAAGGCTGAAGAATCGATTCAGCAAATTATTCCACTGGAGCGTGATTTTATGAACCTGGAAGACCTGATTAGCAGCATGACGCCTGACGTTTACGAGCGCCTTGCGACGGCCGTTGAGCTCGGAAAATGGCCCGACGGCGTGGCGCTCACCCCCGAGCAGAAAGAAAACAGCCTGCAGCTGGTGATGCTCTGGCAGATGCGGCATAACACGAATCCGCAGCACATGACGATCGGCACTGACGGCCAACTGGTGATGAAAAGCAAGCAGCAGCTTAAGGCGGAGTTCGGCATCAATCAGCAGCCTATCGCCACGCTCAAGCCGGAGTGAGCTGACGTTTGCTGAAGCCATAAAAAAGGCCGCGGATTGCTCTGCGGCCTTTTTTATAATGCAACGTAGGTCTGAAGAGGCTTACGGCTGCGTTTCGCGCCAGTCATCGAGCGTATAGAGCGTGGCGCCGCTCGCCGCCATCTCCTGAAACGCCAGCATACTGGCCTGCGGCGTCAGGTTAACGCCACGGCAGCCGTCGGTTATCACATTCACCGTATACCCAAGACTTACCGCGTCGAGCACCGTGTATTTCACGCAGTAGTCGGTGGCCAGACCCATCACGATTAATTCGTTGACGCCGCGCTCACGCAGCCATGCGTCGAGCGCGGTTTTCTGGCGATGCCCGTTATCGAAAAACGCGCTGTAGCTGTCGATAGCCGGATTTTCGCCTTTATAAAACCGCTGTTCGATGGCGCTCTGGTTCAGCAGCGGATGGAGCGCCGCGCCGTCGCTTTCCTGAATGCAGTGATCGGGCCACCAGGTTTGCGGCAGGCCGTCAAGCGTGCCTTGCGTGAACGGCTCGGCGCGCTGAACAGAAGCAAAGCTGCCGTGATTGGCCGGATGCCAGTCCTGGCTTGCCACCACCGGCTCGCCGCGGCTCTGACACCATGCAATCATCGCGTTCGCTATATCCACCGTGCTGTCGCCTTCCGCGACTGCCAGCGCGCCGCCGGCGCAAAAATCATTTTGCAGATCCACCAGCAGCAGGGCGCGTGAGTTCATATCGTGCTCCTTTTAGTCGTCCGGGGTCAGTTCGCCGCGCAGGTTACACATCATCGCCTCGCGGATCGCCTGCGGCTCCAGCCCCTGGCTTAACAGATAATGCAGTTTGGTCAGCGTGGCCTCGACGGTCATGTCAAAGCCGCTGATGACGCCCGCATGGGCCAGCGCGTTGCCGGTGGCGTAGCCGCCCATATTTACTTTACCGGACATACACTGCGTCAGGTTGACCACCACAATCCCGCGCGAGCACGCTTCCTGCAACTCTTTCAGGAATTCCCCATGCTGCGGCGCGTTGCCGACGCCGTAAGAGCGCAGGATCAGCGCCCGCACCGGCTGGCGTAAGAAGTTACGCACCACGTCGGCGGAGATCCCCGGATAAATGGTCACCACGCCGATAGGCTGCGGCGTAATCGTATGCACGCGCAGCTCGCCGTGGCCGTGCGGCGCGGGCGGCGTATTCAGGCGACGAATATGAATGCCGGCTTCCAGCAGTGGCGGCAGATTAGGGGAGGCGAAAGCGTCAAAGCCGTCGGCATGGGCTTTGGTGGTGCGGTTGCCGCGATAGAGCCGGTTATTGAAGAACAGCGTCACTTCGCTAATCGGATAGTTCGCCGCCACGTAGAGCGAATTCAGCAGGTTGATCTGCCCGTCGGAGCGCAGCTCCGCGAGCGGGATCTGCGAGCCGGTCACGATAACCGGTTTGCTAAGATTCTCGAGCATAAACGACAGCGCCGAGGCCGTGAACGCCATCGTATCGGTGCCGTGAAGGATAACGAAGCCGTCATACTCGTCGTAATGCGCTTTGATGTCCTCGGCGATATGCTGCCAGTCCTGCGGCGTCATATCGGAGGAGTCCATCAGGGGCGCATATTCATGGATGGTGAAATCCGGCATTTCGGGGCGGTGGAATTCCGGCATTTGCGCGAGCTGCTGCTGGAGGTGGCCGGAAACGGGAATGTAGCCGTGTTCGGAGCGTTGCATACCGATGGTGCCGCCGGTATAGGCAACGTAGATCGATTTCTTTTGCATAGGTTAGCTTTCGTTGTGCTTAAACCCGCGCAGTATAGAGGCGCTGCGCAAAAAAATCAGCCCGGCGCTGGCCGGGCTGTGACAGGATCGACGCAGGCGCCTTAGCGCACGTCGCCGCAGGTCAGGCAGAAGGCGTAACGGTTCTGCGGATCGTTAAAGGCGGCGAGCTTATCGCCTTCTTTTTTCGCCGCCAGCGCCGCGTCGGCCACCGGCGCAGGCAACCATGCCTGAAGCGCCTGCGGCAGCATCGCGTGCACCGAACCGGTCAGATTCGCCAGCACCATATCCACAAAGCCCGGCTCATCCTGATAGAAATCGAGATGCCAGGTTTTCAGCTTCGCCAGCTCAGCGGCTTTTTTCACGGCGTCGTCGAAATCGCCGAGGCTGTCCACCAGGCCGTTTTGCTTCGCGTCTTCACCCGTCCAGACGTGACCCTGCGCAATCTGGTCTATCTGTTGCGGCGTCTTGTGACGCGACTGCGCCACCAGACCGATAAAGCGCTGATAACCGTTTTCGATGGTTAACTGCATCAGCTTCTGCACTTCAGGCGGCAGCGCTTTGGTGACCGACACATCCGCAAGCGGCGAGGTCGCGACACCGTCGGTATGCACGCCAATGGAATCGAGGCTGTTTTCCACCGTGTTGATAACGCCAAAGATGCCGATGGAGCCGGTCAACGTGCTCGGGTTCGCCACGATATAACTGGCCGGCGTGGAGATCCAGTAACCGCCGGACGCCGCCATGCCGCCCATGGAAACCACGATCGGTTTGCCTGCTTCTTTCGCCGCCGCCAGCTCCTGACGAATAGTTTCAGAAGCGGTCACGCTGCCGCCGGGGCTGTTCACCCGCAGCACTATGGCTTTTACCTTCGGATCCAGACGCGCGTCGCGGATCTGCGCGGCGGTGGTATCGCCGCCGACGTTGCCCGGCGTCTCTTCGCCATCCATGATGGCCCCGTTGGCGAACACCACGGCGATGCTCTCGCCCTGTTCAGACGGCTTGTTCACCGGGTAGTCGTAAATGCTGACGGCGCGGAAATCTTTATCCTTGTCGCTCCAGCCAAATTGTTTCACCAGCGCTTTATCGATGGTCGCGCTGCTCGCCAGCTCATCCACGAGCTTATTGTCGAGCGCATATTTCGCCGTATCGCCGCCTGCGGCTTCAAGGCCTGCGATCATCGCCTGCGCGCCAGGGAAGATCTGGCTGGCCGGCACCTGACGGTTGGCCGCGAGTGTGCCGAGATAGTTCTGCCACAGCTCGCCAATCCAGCGGCTGTCGGCCTCACGGGCTTCCGGCGACATATCGTCGCGGATAAACGGCTCAACGGCGGATTTATAGGTGCCGACGCGGAACACATGGGTGGTCACTTTGAGTTTATCGAGCAGCGATTTGTAGTAGAGGCCATTAGTCGCGAAACCGTGCAGATCGACGGTGCCCTGCGGCGAGAGCCAAATCTTGTTGGCGAAGCTTGCGAGGTAATACTGGCCCTGGCTGTAGCTTTCACCGATGGCGTACACCGGCTTACCGGCGTCGCGGAATTCGCGCAGCGCCTTGCCGATATACTGCATTGAAGGCTGATCGGCGCCGGCGAAATCTTTCAGATCCAGCACGATACCCGTGATATTGCGGTCGTCTTTCGCCTGGCGAATCGCGTTGACGATATCAAACAGCGAATTTTCCTGTAAACGGTCGGAGCTTGCGCCAAAGAGCTGACGGCCCAGCGCGCCAAGCTTATTATTAACCGACGGTTTATCCACCACCACGCCGCTGATATCGAGCAGCAGCGCGCCGCGCGCAGGTTCAGACGGGCCGCTGTTAAACTGCATCCAGACGCCAACGCACACCAGCACCAGCAGCAGAAACAGCAGATTCATCACCAGCTCTCTGATGATATTGAGCAGGCGCCAGGTCCACTTAAAGAATCCGGCAATAATTCGCCAAAGGGTACGCATTTACTCTCCCTAATCCGTGAATAACGGGGAACCCCGTAACCTCCCGCTACAGGCGGGACGCCGACAAAGTGTAAATACCACGGGCGGGCTTGTCAGCAGGAAACGCGGGCAGGGTGTAACAAAACATACCGCTGTGTTAATTTTATGGGTAAAAATCATCAAAGGAGAGTTGAGATGGATGCATTAGATATGCTGGTCAACCGCCGCAGCGCCTCACGTCTCGCTGAGCCTGCGCCAACGGGCGACGCGCTGGAAAACATTCTGCGGGCGGGTCTGCGCGCGCCGGATCACGGTACGCTACAGCCGTGGCGTTTCTTTGTCATCGAAGGGGAAGGGCGTGAGCGCTTCAGCGCGCTGCTGGAGAAAGCCGCCGTTGCCGACGGTCAGGATGAAAAGGCTATCGACAAAGCCCGCAACGCGCCGTTTCGCGCGCCGCTGATTATCACCGTGGTCGCCCACTGCGAAGCGCACCACAAAGTGCCGCACTGGGAGCAGGTGGTCAGCGCCGGTTGCGCGGTCATGGCGATGCAGATGGCAGCGCTCGCCCAGGGCTTTAACGGCATCTGGCGCAGCGGCCCGTTCACTGACAACAACCTGGTGCGCGAGGCGTTTGAGTGCCGCGAGCAGGATCAAATTGTCGGTTTTCTCTATCTCGGCACGCCGCAACTGAAGGCGTCCACCACCATTAATCTGCCGGATACCGCCCCCTTCGTGCGTCATTTCTGAACCCCACGCGCAAAACTGTCTGGATTGTGAGCAAAAGCGGCGCAATTCAGACAGCCATACTTACCACCCCGTCTTTCTGGCGCTACCATAAGCGCGCTTTATTTATCGAATGATAACGATCACCTGATTCTGACCAAACAAGGAGCGGTCCATGAGTGAGCAAGCGATTCGTCTGACCCAGTACAGCCACGGAGCAGGTTGCGGTTGTAAAATTTCCCCGAAAGTGCTGGAAACCATCCTGCACAGCGATCAGGCGAAGTTTATCGACCCCAACCTGCTTGTCGGTAACGAAACGCGCGACGACGCGGCGGTGTACGACCTGGGCAACGGCACGAGCGTTATCAGCACCACTGATTTCTTCATGCCCATCGTGGACAACCCGTTCGACTTTGGCCGCATCGCCGCTACCAACGCCATCAGCGATATCTACGCGATGGGCGGTAAACCTATTATGGCGATCGCCATTCTCGGCTGGCCGGTTAACACGCTTGCGCCGGAAATCGCGCGCGAGGTGGTGGAAGGCGGGCGCTTTGCGTGTCAGCAGGCGGGCATTGCGCTGGCGGGCGGCCACTCCATCGACGCGCCGGAGCCGATTTTCGGTCTCGCCGTCACCGGCGTGGTGCCGACCGAGCGCGTGAAGAAAAACAGCACCGCCGAGGCGGGCTGCAAACTCTTTCTCACCAAGCCGCTGGGTATCGGCGTTCTCACCACGGCCGAGAAAAAATCGCTGCTGCGCCCGGAGCATCAGGGTCTTGCGACGGAAGTGATGTGCACCATGAATAAAGCAGGCGCTGAGTTCGCAGAGATCGACGGCGTGCGGGCGATGACTGACGTCACCGGCTTCGGGCTGCTGGGCCATCTCAGCGAAGTGTGCCAGGGCGCGGGCCTGCAGGCGGAGCTCTGGTATGAGGCCGTGCCGAAACTGCCGGGCGTGGAGGAGTACATCGCGCAGGGCGCGGTGCCGGGCGGCACCAGCCGTAACTTTGCGAGCTACGGCCACCTGATGGGCGACATGCCGGACGCCTGGCGCAGCCTGCTGTGCGATCCGCAAACCTCCGGCGGCCTGCTGCTGGCGGTCGATCCGCAATCCGAGGCGCAGGTGCAGGCCGTGGCGGCGGAGCATGGCATCACGCTTAGCGCCATCGGCGAGCTGAAAACCGCGCGCGGCGGCCGCCCCATGGTGGAGATTCGCTAATCGATGCGGTTGTTTATTGCCGAAAAGCCCAGCCTGGGGCGCGCCATCGCCGACGTGTTGCCTAAGCCGCACCGCCGGGGCGACGGGTTTATTGAGTGCGGGAACGGCCAGGTGGTCACCTGGTGCGTCGGGCATCTGCTGGAGCAGGCGCAGCCGGACGCTTACGACAGCCGCTATGGCCGCTGGAATCTCGCCGACTTACCCATCGTGCCGGAAAAGTGGCAGCTTCAGCCGAAACCGTCGGTCGCAAAGCAGCTCAATGTGATTAAAAAGCTGCTGCGCGAGGCGCAGGAGATAGTGCATGCGGGCGACCCGGATCGCGAAGGGCAACTGCTGGTGGACGAAGTGCTCGACTACCTGCAACTGCCCGCGGAAAAGCGCCAGCAGGTGCGCCGCTGCCTGATTAACGATCTCAACCCGCAGGCGGTGGAGCGCGCTATCGACAAGCTGCGCGAGAACCGCGAGTTTGTCCCGCTCAGCACCTCGGCGCTCGCCCGCGCCCGCGCCGACTGGCTTTACGGCATTAACATGACGCGCGCCTATACGCTGCTCGGGCAGAACGCGGGCTATCAGGGCGTGCTCTCGGTAGGCCGCGTCCAGACGCCCGTGCTGGGGCTGGTGGTGCGGCGCGACGAAGAGATAGAACACTTCGTCGCCAAAGATTTCTTTGAAGTCAAAGCGCACATCGTTACGCCCGCCCAGGAGCGCTTCACCGCGCTCTGGCAGCCGAGCGAGGCCTGCGAGCCGTATCAGGATGAAGAGGGGCGGCTTCTGAACCGGGCCCTGGCGGAGCATGTCGTTAAGCGTATCGAAGGGCAGCCTGCGCGTGTCACCAGCTACAACGACAAACGCGAAGGCGAAGCCGCGCCGCTGCCGTTCTCGCTCTCGACGCTGCAAATCGAGGCCTCAAAACGCTTTAACCTGAGCGCGCAGGCAGTGCTGGATATCTGCCAGAAGCTGTACGAAACCCACAAACTCATTACGTATCCGCGCTCCGACTGCCGCTACCTGCCGGAGGAGCACTTCGCGGGCCGCCATGCGGTGCTGAAGGCGATAGGCGTCCATGCGTCGGATCTGCTGCCGCAGCCCGCAGTCGATCCTGAGCGTCGCAACCGCTGCTGGGACGACAAAAAAGTGGACGCCCACCACGCCATCATCCCGACGGCGCGCAGCGCGCCCGCGTCGCTCTCTGACGGCGAAGCGAAAATCTACGGGCTTATCGCCCGTCAGTACCTGATGCAGTTCTGTCAGGACGCGCAGTTTCGCAAATGCGTCATTGAGCTTGACATCGCGGGCGGCAAATTCATCGCTAAAGCGCGCTTTCTGGCTGAGGCGGGCTGGCGCACGCTGCTCGGCGCGAAAGAGCGCGACGAAGAGAACGACGGCACGCCGCTGCCGGTGGTCGCAAAGGGCGACGAGCTGCATTGCGAACGGGGTGAAGTGGTCGAACGTCAGACCCAACCGCCGCGCCATTTCACCGACGCCACGCTCCTGTCGGCCATGACCGGTATCGCGCGCTTCGTGCAGGATAAAGATCTGAAAAAAATCCTGCGCGCCACCGACGGGCTCGGCACGGAAGCGACCCGCGCAGGGATTATCGAGCTGCTGTTTAAGCGCGGTTTTCTTGAAAAGCAGGGGCGCTATATCCACTCGACGCCCGCCGGAAAAGCGCTGATCCACGCGCTGCCGGAGCTTGCCGCGCGCCCGGACATGACCGCGCAGTGGGAGTCGACGCTGACGCAAATCAGTGAGAAGCAGTGCCGCTATCAGGATTTCATGCAGCCGCTGGTGCACACGCTCTACACGCTGATTGACCAGGCGCGTAGCGCCCCGGTGCGTCAGTTCCGCGGTCTGGTGGCGCCCCAGCAGGCGCAAAAACGCCGCGCGGGCAAGGGCGGCAAAAAGCCTGCCGCCCGCAAACGCAGCGGCGCGCAACCGGCGACGGAGTAATTCCGTCGCGCTAAACTCCGGGCCGGATGCGCCGATACTGTCTACACGAGCGCGCGACGCGCTATAGTGAAATCAGGATCACATAACGAGAGGGGAAACGGGGTGTCAGTGAAAAAGAGCTTACTGGCGGCGCTGGCGCTGCTGGCGACCCTGCCGGCGGGCGCCGACAGGCTGCGCCCGGATGTGCAGGTCAACGTGCCGGAAGAGGTATTTAATACCGGCGGCCAGCGTTCGCAGCAACAGTGCATTCAGTGCTGCGTCTATCAGGATCAGAATTACTCCGAAGGGGCGGTGATCAAAGCCGATGGCGTGCTGTTGCAGTGTCAGCGCGACGAGAAAACCCTCAGCACGAACCCGCTGGTGTGGCGTCGCGTGCGGACATAAACGCCTCCAGCAACGGAATATCCGCCGGGGCGAGCGCATAGCCGAACGCCTCGCGCGGTTCACACCAGACGAACGCGCTGTGGCACAGCGCCTGCGGCTCGCCGTCAAAATCGTCCACCCGCCACGCATGTAACCGGATAACCCGCCCGGAGACCTCATGCGTGTGGCTTGCCACATACGCGCCGATACGCGCGCGTATCGCCAGTTCTTCCTGCAGCTCACGCGCCAGCGCCGCAGGCTGGCTTTCGCCCGGCTCCACTTTGCCGCCGGGAAATTCCCACAGCCCCGGTTGGTCGCCAGCGGGTGAGCGCTGCGCCAGCAGCAGACAACCCTCGCGCACGATGATCGCCGCCACGACATCAATGATTTGCATAGTGTGTTTTCCGAAGGGCTCCTCCCGCAGGAGGAGCCGCAAGAATTACAGCGAGAAGGTCGCCCAGACCGGCGCGTGATCGGACGGTTTTTCCATGGCGCGGATATCATAATCGATACCGGTTTCCACCAGGCGCGCCATCAGCGGGTCGCTCGCCAGCAGAAGATCGATGCGCAGGCCGCGGTTATCGTCAAAGCCTTTCGAGCGGTAGTCGAACCAGGAGTAGCGGTCAGTGATGTCCGGGTTAGCGTGGCGGAACGTATCTTTAAGCCCCCAGTTCAGCAGGCGGCCCATCCATTCGCGCTCTTCCGGCAGGAACGAACATTTGCCGGTGCGCAGCCAGCGCTTGCGGCTCTCTTCGCCGATGCCGATATCCAGATCGCCCGGGCTGATATTCATGTCGCCCATAATAAGCACCGGTTTATCGTTGCTGAGCGCCGTTTCAAGATAGTCCTGCAAATCCTGGTAGAACTTCGCTTTGGCGGGGAATTTCACCGCGTGGTCGCGGCTTTCGCCCTGCGGGAAGTAACCATTGATCACGGTGATATCGCCGATCGCGGACGGGATTTCCGCCATGATGATACGACGCTGCGCTTCTTCATCGTCGCCCGGAAAGCCGCGGCGCACGGAAACCGGCGTGGCTTTGGTCAGCAGCGCCACGCCGTAATGGCCTTTCTGGCCATGATAAAACACGTTGTAGCCCAGTTTCGCCACCTCTTCGAGGGGAAACATATCGTCGTGGACTTTGGTTTCCTGCAGGCCGATTACGTCCGGCTGATGCTGTTCCACCAGCGCGGCAAGCTGATGAGGGCGGGCGCGCAGGCCATTGATGTTAAAAGAGATGAATTTCATAGTCGCGAACACACTGGATGAACAAGAGTGGCGCGATGGTATCAGAAAAACCGTCCGCGCGTCTCCCGCCCCGGCAAGGTTGTGGCGATAGCTGAAAGCGGCGCAAACCCGATTTTGGTGCACCATGATGGCGCAGACGCCCTGTAAAGGGGCGCATTTTCAAGACAAATCCCGGTCACGATCACAAATCCAGAACAATATTTTATCAATGCATAAAAGTGCGGGTTTTTTTATGGCGAAGGCCGCTTTGTCATAAATTTATTCACTTATTATGCATTAAAAGTGAATAATGGCGGATCGTAACCTATTGATTTAACGCCACCCCCTCTCCGCTATGCATTTTCTCCTCTGGCTGGCACGAAGCGTGCAATCTACAGTAAGAGCGCAAATGCACATTTAATTAACAACTAAACAACCTTTTATTTACCGGACGAGGTCGCTATGTCGCAGTCAATTACCCGCCAGAACTTTGATGAGTGGATGATCCCCGTTTATGCCCCGGCCGCGTTTATTCCGGTGCGGGCCGAGGGGTCCACGCTCTGGGATCAGGAAGGCAAAGAGTATATCGATTTCGCAGGCGGCATCGCGGTAAACGCTCTCGGCCATGCGCACCCGAAACTGCGCCAGGCGCTGGAAACCCAGGCGGCGAAAATCTGGCATACCGGTAACGGGTATACCAACGAGCCGGTGCTGCGCCTTGCCAAACGCCTGATTGACGCTACGTTCGCCGACCGCGTCTTTTTCTGTAACTCCGGCGCGGAAGCCAATGAAGCGGCGCTGAAGCTCGCCCGCAAATATGCCCACGACCACTACGGCGCGCAGAAAAGCGGCATCGTGGCGTTCAAAAACGCCTTTCACGGCCGCACGCTGTTTACCGTCTCGGCAGGGGGGCAGCCTGCGTATTCCCAGGATTTCGCGCCGCTGCCGCCGCAAATCAGCCATGCCGTGTTTAACGATCTCAATTCCGCCGCGGCGCTGATCAATGACGACACCTGCGCGGTGATTGTCGAGCCGGTGCAGGGCGAGGGCGGCGTGGTGCCTGCCACCAAAGCTTTCCTGAAAGGGTTGCGCGAGCTGTGCGATCGCCACAACGCGCTGCTGATTTTTGATGAAGTGCAGACCGGCGTGGGCCGCACCGGGCACCTCTATGCTTACATGCACTACGGCGTGACGCCGGATGTGCTTTCCACCGCAAAAGCGCTCGGCGGCGGCTTCCCGATTGGCGCGATGCTCACCACCGAACGCTGCGCGGCCGTGATGGGGGTTGGCACCCACGGCACCACCTACGGCGGCAACCCGCTGGCGAGCGCCGTCGCAGGCGAAGTGCTGGATCTTGTGAATACGCCGGAGATGCTGGATGGCGTCAAAGCGCGTCACGACGCGCTTGTCGAGCAACTCAACGCCATGAACCAGCGCCTCGGGGTGTTTAAAGAGATCCGCGGTCTGGGGCTTTTGATCGGCTGTGTGCTGAGCGATGAATATGCGGGCAAGGCGAAGGCGATGTCGCTCGCCGCCGCGAAGGAAGGCGCGATGGTGCTGATTGCGGGCGCGAACGTGCTGCGCTTTGCGCCTGCGCTCAACATCAGCCATCAGGAGATTGAAACCGGGCTCGCCCGCGTGGCGCGCGCCTGTGAAAACTGGATTAAGGAGGGCGCATCATGATGGTGATTCGCCCTGTCGCTCATCAGGATGTCCCGGCGCTGCTCCGGCTCGCCGCCAAAACCGGCGGTGGGTTGACCTCGCTGCCGGTCGATGAAAAAACGCTCAGCGCCCGCGTCGAGCGCTCCCTGCAAACCTGGCGCGGCGAGCTGCCGCCAGGCGATCAGGGCTATGTCTTCGTGCTGGAAGATACGCAAAGCCGCACGGTCGCCGGGATCTGCGCCATCGAAGTGGCCGTCGGGCTCAGCGAGCCCTGGTATAACTACCGCGTCGGCACGCTGGTGCACGCGTCGAAAGAGCTGAATGTCTACAACGCGCTGCCCACGCTCTTTCTCAGCAACGATCACACCGGCAGCAGTGAACTTTGCACGCTCTTTCTCGACCCGGACTGGCGCAAAAACGGCAACGGCTATCTGCTCTCCAAATCGCGTTTTATGTTTATGGCCGCGTTTCGCGAGCGCTTTAATGAAAAAGTGGTCGCGGAAATGCGCGGGGTGATTGACGAGCACGGCTACTCGCCGTTCTGGGAAAGCCTCGGCCAGCGTTTCTTCTCTATGGAGTTCAGCCGCGCCGACTACCTGTGCGGCACCGGGCAGAAAGCGTTTATCGCCGAACTGATGCCGAAGCACCCCATCTACACCCAGTTTCTTTCCGAAGAGGCGCAGTCCGTCATCGGACAGGTACATAAAGACACGGCGCCCGCGCGCGCCGTGCTGGAGGCCGAAGGCTTCCGCTATCGCAACTATGTCGACATCTTCGACGGCGGGCCGACGCTGGAGTGCGATATCGACCGGGTGCGGGCTATCCGTAAAAGCCGCCTCGTGGAGGTCGCGGAAGGCCAGCCGGTCACCGACGACGAACTGCCCGCCTGTATGGTCGCCAACGAAAATTACGATAATTTCCGCGTGATGCTGATCCGCGCCAGACCGGACGCCGACAGGCTGATTCTGGATGCCGCCACGCTGGATGCCCTGCAATGTCGCCACGGCGATCGCGTACGCCTGGTGCGCCTGTGCCCTGAGGAGAAAAAAGTATGAGTTTATGGATCAACGGTGAGTGGACAACGGGGCAAGGCGAGGCGCTGGAAAAACGCGATCCGGTCGGCGGCGGCCTGCTCTGGCAGGGCCATGCGGCCGACGAGGCGCAGGTTATAAATGCCTGCGCCGCCGCCCGCGCGGCGTTCCCGGCCTGGGCGAAACGGCCTTTCGCCGATCGTCAGGCCATCGCCGAGAAATTCGCGGCGCTGCTGGAGGCCAATAAAACCGAACTGACGCGGATCATCGCGCTGGAAACCAGCAAACCGCGCTGGGAAGCGGCCACCGAAGTGACTGCGATGATCAATAAAGTGGGCATTTCGCTCAAAGCGTACCAGACCCGCACCGGCGAACAACACTCGCCGATGCCGGACGGCGCGGCCACGCTGCGCCACCGTCCGCATGGCGTGCTGGCGGTCTTCGGGCCGTATAACTTCCCGGGCCACCTGCCGAACGGCCATATCGTCCCGGCGTTACTGGCGGGCAACACATTAGTGTTTAAACCGAGCGAGCTGACGCCGCACACCGGCGAGGCCGTGGTGAAACTCTGGGAGCAGGCGGGGCTGCCTGCGGGCGTGCTGAATCTGGTGCAGGGCGCGCGCGCGACCGGCCAGGCGCTCTCCGCCCAGCCGGAACTCGATGGGCTGCTGTTTACCGGCAGCGCCAGCACCGGTTATCAGTTACACCGTCAGCTCGCCGGTCAGCCAGAGAAGATCCTGGCGCTGGAGATGGGCGGCAATAACCCGCTTATCGTTGAAGATCCGGACGATATCGACGGCGCGGTGCATCTGGCGATTCAGTCGGCGTTTATCACCGCCGGGCAGCGCTGTACCTGCGCGCGCCGCCTGCTGGTTAAACGGGGTGGTGCGGGCGACGCCTTCCTGGCGCGCCTCGTTGAGATTGCCGGACGTCTGCGCCCTGACCGCTGGGACGCCGAGCCGCAGCCGTTTATGGGCGGGCTTATCAGCGCGCAGGCGGCGGAGCGGGTACTGGAAGCCTGGCAGGGGCATCTGACGCGGGGCGGCAAGCCGCTGTTAACGCCAGCCCTGGCGCAGGCGGGCAGTTCGCTGCTCACGCCGGGCATTGTTGAGCTGACCGGCGTGGATGACGTGCCGGATGAAGAAGTCTTCGGGCCGCTGCTGGGCGTCTGGCGTTATGACGATTTCGACGAGGCCATTACGCTTGCCAACGCCACCCGCTACGGGCTCTCCTGCGGGCTGATTTCGCCGGTGCGCGAAAAATTCGATCGGCTGCTGCTGGAAGCGCGCGCCGGTATTGTGAACTGGAACAAACCGCTGACCGGCGCGGCCAGCACAGCGCCATTCGGCGGCGTCGGGGCCTCCGGCAACCATCGCCCGAGCGCCTGGTATGCGGCGGATTACTGCGCCTGGCCGATGGCCTCGCTGGAAAGCCCGACCTTCGCGCTGCCGCAGACGTTAAACCCCGGCCTCGATTTCAGCGGCAAGGAGCAGGCATGAAAGCACGTGAAGTCAACTTTGACGGGCTGGTGGGACTGACTCACCATTACGCCGGACTCTCTTTCGGTAACGAAGCGTCAACGAAGCACCGTTTTCAGGTTTCGAACCCGAAGCTTGCCGCGAAACAGGGGCTCGCGAAGATGAAAGCGCTGGCGGACGCCGGTTTCCCGCAGGCGGTGATCCCGCCACAGGAGCGGCCGAATCTCGCAGCGCTGCGCCAGATTGGGTTTACCGGCAGCGATCACCAGGTGCTGGAGAAAGCCTGGCGCGCCGCGCCGCATCTGCTCTCCGCCGCCAGCTCGGCGTCGTCGATGTGGGTGGCGAACGCCGCGACGGTGTGTCCTTCCGCCGACGCGCTGGACGGCAAAGTGCACCTGACGGTGGCGAACCTCAACAATAAATTCCACCGCGCCAGTGAAGCGCCCGGCACCGAACGGCTGCTGCGGGCGATTTTCCGCGATGAATCCCGTTTTGCCGTCCATCCGGCGCTGCCGCAGGTAGCGATGTTCGGCGACGAAGGCGCGGCGAACCATAACCGGCTCGGCGGCGACTATGGCGAGCCGGGCCTACAGCTTTTCATCTACGGGCGTGAAGAGAGCGGGGCGCTGGTGCCCGCCCGCTACCCGGCGCGCCAGACGCTGGAAGCCTCGCAGGCCGTAGCGCGCCTGAATCAGGTAGATCCGCAGCGCGTCATCTTCGCGCAGCAAAACCCGGCGGTCATCGATCAGGGCGTGTTTCATAACGATGTGATTGCTGTGTCCAACCGCCAGGTGCTGTTCTGCCACGAACACGCGTTTTTACACCAGCACGCGCTCTTCGATGCGCTGGCTGAAAAAGTACCGGGCTTTACGCCGCTGGTGGTGCCCGCAGGCGAGGTCTCGGTGCAGGATGCGGTGGAGACATACCTTTTCAACAGCCAGTTGCTGAGCCGCGACGACGGTTCCATGGTGCTGGTGCTGCCGGAAGAGTCGCGCCGCCACGAAGGCGTCTGGCGTTACCTGAATACGCTCGTGGCGGCGGATAACCCGATTAGCGAGCTGAAAATTTTTGATTTGCGCGAAAGTATGGCTAACGGCGGCGGCCCGGCGTGCCTGCGGCTGCGCGTGGCGCTGACCGACGACGAGCGCCAGGCGGTGAACCCGGCGGTAATGATGAATGACGCGCTCTTTACGCGGCTTAACGCGTGGGTCGACAAACATTACCGCGACCGGTTGACGCAGGAAGACCTGGTTGACCCGCAGTTATTGCGCGAGGGGCGCGAGGCGCTGGATGAACTGACGCGTCTGCTCTCGCTCGGCAATGTCTATCCGTTCCAGCAGTAAGGAGACGCCATGGACGATTTTCTTGCACAGACGCTGCGCGGCGAGACGCCCGCGCTGACAACGCAACAACGCGGCGGCGTGACTATCGAGTGGCTGGATGAAGGCATTTTGCAACTGACGCCCGGCAAAGACGTGCGCGGCGCGCTGGTGCTCAGCGCGGGCATCCACGGCAATGAAACCGCGCCGGTGGAGATGCTGGAGCAGCTACTGGCGCCGCTGCTGCGCGGCGAGCGGCCGCTCGCCTGGCGGCTGCTGGTGGTGCTGGGCAGTCCGGCGGCGCTGCGGGCCGGACGGCGGTTTATCGATTATGATCTCAACCGTCTTTTTGGCGGGCGCTGGCAGACCGCCACGCCGGGCGTCGAAACCGCGCGCGCCGCGCGTCTCGAACAGGCGCTGGAGACCTTTTTCGCAGCGGGCGATGAAACGGTGCGCTGGCATCTGGATCTGCATACCGCCATTCGCGGGTCACGCTTCCCGCGTTTTGGCGTACTGCCCGCGCGCACCACGGCGTGGCCAGAGGATTTTCTCGTCTGGCTTGGCGAAGCCGGGCTCCAGGCGCTGGTCTTTCACCGCGCGCCGGGCGGCACCTTTACACACTTATCATGCGAGCGCTTCGCGGCGCTGAGCTGTACGCTGGAGCTCGGTAAGGCGCTGCCGTTCGGCCACAACGATCTCAGCCAGTTTGCGCCAACGCAGCGGGGCCTGGCGGCGCTGCTTGACGGATCGACTGCGCCTGCCGGTACGGATGCGCCGCGACGCTTTGAAGTGGCGCAGCAGATCACCCGGCGCAGCGAGCGCTTTGTGTTGCATATGTCGGGCGATACCGAAAATTTCACCGCTTTTAGCGCGGGCACGCTGCTGGCGGAAGATGGCGATGAGCGTTATTACGCGCAGGACGATGAGCGGGTGTTGTTTCCGAATCCGTCCGTCGCGTTGGGTTTACGCGCCGGATTAATGCTCCGGGAAATAAAATAACGGGCGGCCCCAGGCGGGCCGTGAAAATAATGCGGATAATTCTGAAGGGGCGCTTTATTTTGCAGCGCCGCGCCTTTATACTGCGCTCACACTCTCTTCACAATCAAGCGGTTGTGATATTTTAAAATCTTTCTCCTCTCTTTTTCCTTATTTTCTCCATAATCGCACAATAATTGTTTTTTATGCTTTCACTGTTTTACTCAGACTCTGACTGATTGACGAATCTGCCCGTAGAATTAATCTCGTCAAGGCGACAATCTGTTGCTGAATTAACTGAAAGTAAGGACAACATTATGCGTAAATTAACGGCTATCTTCGTTGCTTCTACCCTGGCGCTTGGCGCAGCTAACCTGGCGCAGGCGGCGGAGACCCCGGCGCCTGACGCGAACGGCACGCCAATGATGCACCATAAAGGTCCGCGCGGCCCGCATCACGATATGATGTTCCAGGGGCTGAACCTGACCGATGCGCAAAAGCAGCAAATTCGCGACATCCGTAAAGCCCAGCGTGAAAAATTTGAGCGTCCGTCTCTGGAAGAGCGTCGCGCGATGCACGATCTGATTGCCAGCGACAGCTTCGATAAAGACAAAGCGCAGGCCCAGATCGACAAAATGGAAGCGCAGCATAAAGCCCGTATGCTGGCGCACATCGAAACCCAGAACAAAATCTATAACGTACTGACCCCGGAGCAGAAAAAGCAGTTTAATGCCAATTTTGAGAAGCGTCTGACAGAACGTCCGGCTCCGGAAGGTAAAATGCCAGCAGATTCAGAATAATTCTGACCCTGCTTAAGACCGCCGGTTTTGGCCAGTGCCCTTTGATGGCGCTGGCCAGGGCCGGCGGTTTTTCTTTTCTTGCCCCTCTTGCCACGTAATTTCTGTTGGTTATCATTCTCGTTGCCGCATCGCGGCTGCTTTTGCCTGCGTATCGTTAACACGTCGCGACCGCCATCCACTGACGTGCCGATCGCAAGGCAATAACATGTATAACGATAATTTTTCGCCGCAGCACGTCTGCGGCGATTTGCGCACGATGCGTTTTTCAGGAGTGGGGATGGAATTTTTCGACGTCAAAAAAATGCCGGTGAACCTGTGGCGTAACGGCGCAGGCGAAACCCGTGAGATCTGTTGTTTTCCGCCAAGCCGGGATTTTAACTGGCGCGCCAGCATTGCTTCTTTCGCCAGCAATGGCGACTTTAACGTTGTACCGCAGGTAGATCGCGTGATGACGCTACTCGATGGCGGCGAAGTCACGCTACTGAGCGGCGGCGCGTTTCGCCACACCTTAAAGCGTCATCAGCCGTTTACGTTCGCGGGCGAGCACCCGGTGCGCGCGGAGCTGACCGACGGGCGTATGTCGCTGGATTTCAACCTGATGACCCGCCGCGACCGTTGCCGCGCGCAGGTGCGCGTCGCCGATCGCACGTTTACGACCGGTCATGCAAGGGGCGGCATTGTCTATGTCTTAAGCGGCGCCTGGCAACTTAACGATAAACTGCTGACGGCAGAGCAGGGCGCCTGGTGGCAGGAGGGGAGTCATACCCTTCGGCTACTGAAAGCCGAAGGGCAGGTGCTGTTCAGCGAGATAACCTATCTCTGAGGCGCCTGCGCGCCGATGTCGATAATCTCATGCTCGCCGCTGATAAGCGGCTTGCACAGAATGCGATAGCCGTCGTTATCAAAGCCCTGTGGCGCGCGGGAGATCGTCGCCGCGTCGCTCAGTGACGACACGGAACCCAGCCAGTACCAGTTATGGATGATATGGTACTGGGTCATCTCGCCGAAGCTTTCCCGCAATCCGACCGGGCCGTCCCACGGCCAGCAGATAACCCGCATCCGCTCCAGCGCGTCCATCAGGCGCGCGTTGTGCGCCTCAAGCGGCTCTTTGCCGCAGCAGGCCCCGGCGCAGCGTTTCAGCGCCGAGCGGAAACAGGCGCGCCCAGGGCGAACCGACTCCAGTCCCAGCAGGCCGTAGCAGAGCTGCTGTTCGTCGGCGATGGATTGCAGCGTGCCGAGCGCTGCGCGGCGGCTCGAAAAAAGCCCATACAGGCCCGGCTGGTGCGAGAAATCGACATCGCGGGCGTACACGACGTCTGGTTTTTCACCTTTAAACTGCAATGAACAGAGCTGCCGGTTACGGCGCAGACGCTTGTTGAATAGCGGCTGCTGCTCTTTGATCATTTGCGCTTCTAACAGCAGCGCGCCGATTTCGCCCGCGGTGCGGATAAACGTGATGCGCCGCGACTGGCGCAGCATGGAGGCTTCATCCGGGGTACGCAGGTGCGACAGCACCCGGCTGCGAATATTGACGCTCTTGCCGATATAAAGCGGCATGGTTTCGCTTTCGCCATGAAAAACATAGACGCCGGGGTGCTTCGGCAGATCTTCAAGCCACGGACGCAGATGTTCGGGGTATTCATAAATTGCCGCTTTTTCAAACTCCAGCCGCGGCGCGCCAGTACGCCTTACCACATCACTCTCCTGAATACTGTTTACTTATCCAGTCTATCAGGGAATGTGTGGTTGAAAAAGCGTCATTTTCAGTTCAGGTTGCGGGTGGCGAGCCAGCAGAGCAGCGAACCTGCCACGACCATCGCGACGCCCTGCCAGAAAGCCATGCCTGGCGTAAGGCCCAGCCACAGACTCGCCAGCAGCGCCGAGAGCACCGGCGTGAAGTAAGAAGCGGTGGCGAGCAGCGTCATATTGCCGTGCTGAATACTGTAGTTCCAGGCGGCGTAAGCGGTGGCGGTGGACAGCCCCATAAAGAGCAGTTGCGCGACGGCAGGAACCGACAGCTGCAGGGGCGGCTGCGGCGCAAGGCTGTATTGCAGCCACAGGACGGCGGCCGTGGCGCAGAAAAAGAGCGCCACGCCGTTCTGGCCGTTGCTCCAGCGGCGCGTCAGATTGCAGTACAGCGCCCAGACGAAGGCGGCGCAGAATGCGAGCGCGTAAGCAACCGGGTTATCCTGCATGTTGAGCCAGAACTGCGCGGGCGACCAGTCGCCGTCGCCCTTCAGCACCTGGAACACGCCTGCGACCGCGAGCAGCAGGCCCGGCCACAGCCAGAGGCGGCAGCGCTGGCCGTTGATAAGCACCGCCAGCAGCACCGTCAGGCTCGGCCAGAGGTAGTTAATCATCCCAAGCTCCAGCGACTGCGCGCGGGTGTGCGCAAGCCCAATCGCCAGCGCGAGGCAGATTTCATAGCTAACAAACAGTAATCCGCCGGTCAGGAGATAGCGGCGCGGTAAGCGGCCTGGGTGAATAAGACCCGGCGACGCCATCAGACACAGCGAACTAACGGTATAAATCAGCGCTGCGCCGCCCACCGGCCCGAACGCTTCGCTGATACTACGAAACAGACCGACAGAGGTGCTCCAGAGCAGAATGGCCAGCAGGCCCGGCAGCGTGGCGCGCTGCGTTGAAACAGACATACGTCATCCGTGAGAAAAGGCTGTGGCGAGAAACGTAACAACGAACGGGGCGATACTCCCCGGTCAGGCCGGGGAGCGTGCCGCAAAGCGATTATTGTTTCCAGAAGTCATCGAAAACGGTGATCGGCGGGCGACGTTTGTGCTCGGTTTTCACGTACCAGCCATCAATAATTTGGCTGATTTTCTCATCGAGCGGCTTGCCTTCCAGATAATCATCGATGTTGTCATACGTGACGCCCAGCGCCACTTCGTCCGGCAGGGACGGGCGATCATCTTCGAGATCGGCGGTCGGCACTTTAAGATAGAGGTGCTCCGGGCAGCCGAGGGTTTTCAGCAGCATTTTGCCCTGGCGTTTGTTAAGGCGGAACAGCGGGTTAATGTCGGTGCCGCCATCGCCGTACTTGGTGTAAAAACCGGTGACGGCTTCGGCCGCATGGTCGGTGCCCACCACCACGCCTTTGGTCATTCCGGCGATGCTGTACTGCGCTTTCATACGCTCGCGCGCTTTTTCATTGCCGCGGACAAAATCGCTCAGCTCAATGCCCGCTTCGCGCAGCGCTTTTTCGCTCGCCAGTACCGCTTCTTTAATGTTCACCGTCAGAACTTTATCCGGCTGAATAAACGCCAGCGCGTCCTGACAATCTTTTTCGTCAAACTGTACGCCGAATGGCAGGCGCACCGCGATAAACTGGTAGCTCTGATCGCCGGTTTCATCGCGCAGTTCGCTGATGGCAAGCTGGCTCAGTTTGCCCGCGAGCGTGGAATCCTGGCCGCCGCTGATACCGAGCACCAGGGTCTTCAGAAACGGATAGGTCTTCAGATAGGCTTTGAGGAAATCAACGCTGCGGCGGATCTCTTCATTGGCGTCGATATGCGGTTTCACGCCAAGTGCCTGAATAATTTCTTGTTGTAATGCCATTTACCCCTCCAGTCTTGTGCGCCTGCAACGTGCAGGCATTGAAACAGTGATCTGTTAAAGCTAACCCGTTGTGGGCAAAACGACAAGGTGTCACCCTTCTGTGCGGCGCCAGACCCTTTTGCGACATCAGCTCTGGCTGAGGGAATACTCTTAATTTGGCGCTCTTTCAGGTAACAAGTTGAAAAATGTTATTTTATATTCCAGGCTTATCTGCACACGCTGAAAAAAAAGAGGATGACACAATGAACAAGAAGTTTGCAGGATTTCTGAGTGCAGCGGCAGTTATGACCATGCTGGCAGGGTGTACCGCGTACGATCGTACCGCCGATCAGTTTACCCAGCCGGTGGTAAAAGATGTGAAAAAAGGCATGAGCCGTCAGCAGGTCATGCAGATCGCGGGTAAACCGTCTTCTGAAGTTACCATGATCCACGCTCGCGGTACCTGCCAGACCTATATCCTGGGCAGCCGTAACGGTAAAACCGAGACCTATTTCGTCGCGCTGGATGAAACGGGCCACGTGCTGAACTCTGGCTACCAGACCTGTGCCGAGTACGATACCGACCCGCAGGCGCCGAAGAAGTAATCGCGCTGTTGACAGAAAAACCGGCTCCGGCCGGTTTTTTTACGTCTGTGTGTTGCGAGATGCGCGCCGGCAAATAAAAAACGCCGCGCTAAGCGGCGTTTTGGTGTGGTTCAGGCGGCGGTTATGCCGGGATGGACGCCACTTTCGGCGTGCGCGCCCAGACGCGGTGGCAGGCGAGCTGGTGGATGAAATCATCCATAAAGCTGCCTGAGGCGTCGTCGGCTTCGACAATCCCTTCTTCGCCGGTGTCCGGTACCGCCAGTCGGCTTTTAAGCCCGCGCGCGTCGCCCATCAGGCCGATCGCTTTCAGGTGTTTATACGCCTCCAGCAGGTAATAGACCGCATCGCCGTTATCGGCAAGCGCGCTCGCGGCGCCGCCCGGCACCAGCACGGCATCGACGGTCACCGACGGCGATCCGGCAAACGTGCCCGCCACTTCCAGTTGCGAGCCATCATCCGCCGTCACGCTGCCCATGCGGCTGTACAGTAATTTGGCATGTACACCGTGCGATTTCAGCGCCTGCAGCATGGCGAGCAGATCGGCGGATTTCACATGGTCGTTAAGCAGTACGGCGACCACACGGCCTTTTACCGAGCCGCCTGGTACGGCATACAGGCTCAGCGACGGATCTTTTTTCAGCCCGTTTACGTCCTTCGGCGGGGCCACGTGCATCTGCTCGTCAGTCAGCGTAATACCCAGATTAGTGGCCACCGGATGCGCCAGCGATATATCGATATGGCAGAGGTGATCCACCACGCGCTCGCGGATATAACTGCGCACCACTTTACTGAGTTCAAAGCTGAACGCATCGATGATATGACGTTGCTCCACCGGCGTCTGGCTCTGCCAGAACAGGCGCGGCTGGGAGTAATATTCGCCAAACGACGGGCTGCGCTCGCGGATTTTGTGGCCTTCAACGCGCACCTGATGGCTTTCAAACCCGCCGGCTTTCGGCGCAGGCGGCGTTTCGCGC
Source organism: Cronobacter turicensis z3032 (assembly GCA_000027065.2). Lineage (NCBI taxonomy): Bacteria > Pseudomonadati > Pseudomonadota > Gammaproteobacteria > Enterobacterales > Enterobacteriaceae > Cronobacter > Cronobacter turicensis. Next base: position 1,906,162 of record FN543093.2, read on the forward strand.
GGCCAGTTGTCGTTAATCGAGTTCGGCTCGTAGTTGGCCGGATTGGTGTCGATATCCATCCGGTGCATGCCGTCGCGCTGGAAGTTATGGTACGGGCAGGTCGGGCGGTTAATCGGGATCTCGTGGAAGTTCGGCCCGCCGAGACGGCTTATCTGGGTGTCGGTGTAGGAGAAGAGACGCCCCTGGAGAAGCGGGTCATTACTGAAATCCAGCCCCGGCACAATATGACCCGGATGGAACGCCGCCTGTTCGTTTTCGGCGAAGAAGTTATCCGGATTGCGGTTCAGCACCATTTTGCCGACGAGTTGCACCGGCACCAGTTCTTCCGGGATGAGCTTCGTCGCATCAAGCAGATCGAAATCGAATTTAAATTCGTCTTCTTCGGGGATCAGCTGCACGCCGAGTTCATATTCCGGGTAATCGCCCGCTTCGATGGCTTCCCAGAGATCGCGGCGGTGGAAATCCGGATCGCGCCCGGTCAGCTTCTGCGATTCATCCCAGATAAGCGACGCTTTGCCCGCCACCGGTTTCCAGTGAAAGCGCACAAAGGTGCCTTTGCCTTCGGCGTTGATAAAGCGGAAGGTATGGATACCAAAGCCTTCCATGGTGCGGTAGCTGCGCGGAATGCCGCGGTCGGACATCGCCCACATAACGTTGTGCAGCGTTTCCGGCTGAAGCGACACGTAATCCCAGAAGGTATCGTGCGCGCTCTGGCCCTGCGGAATAGCCCAGTGCGGCTCCGGCTTCACGGCATGGACGAAATCCGGGAATTTATGGACGTCCTGTATGAAAAACACCGGTGTATTATTGCCGACCAGATCGAAAATGCCTTCTTCGGTATAAAACTTGGTGGCGAAGCCGCGAATATCGCGCACCGTATCCGCCGACCCGGCGCTGCCCTGAACGGTCGAGAAACGTACAAAGACCGGCGTGATTTTCTGCGGGTCGCTTAAGAACGCGGCTTTAGTGATATCGCTCAGGCTTTTGTACGGCTGAAAGTAACCGTGGGCGGCAGAGCCGCGCGCGTGCACGATGCGCTCAGGAATGCGTTCATGGTCAAAGTGGGTGATTTTTTCCCGCAGGATAAAATCTTCCAGGAGCGTCGGGCCGCGGGTGCCAGCGCGGAGCGAGTTTTGATCGTCAGCGATGCGCACGCCCTGGTTGGTCGTCAGCGCCTCGTTCTCACCGCCTTTGCGGAAGGTGTCCAGCGCGCCGAGTTTATCGTTCGTCACCTGCGGCGCCTTCAGGCTGCCTGGCGCGGTCGGTTGCTCGCCCGGCGCCGTTGGCGTCGGGGAAGGGCGGTGGGAGCCATCGGCAGGCGCCAGCGATCCCATGCCCGGCTGGGATGAGCGCGCGTCGTGGAACGGGGCTTCATGGTTAGGGCGTTTCTCATCATTCGACATTGAACTCGTCTCCTTTCCTTTTTCTAAAGCAGTCGGATGGCTGCATGAAATGTAAGGTAACTATAGAACAGCACTGAAGTTCTTGTGGAAAAGGCGACGGCGTAAAAAGCGGCAAATGAACGGCACAGCGCACGCATGATGCGACGCAAGGCCGTCCGATCCGCTATCATAATGGTTTATCTTTTGTTTACAGCCAGTGAATCCGACGCTTATGAAACCACTTCGTCATCAGAATCGTCCCGTTATCAGCTATGTTCCACGTGAGGAGCCGGCCCCGCCGGATCATGCGGATCGCATGGAGGGGTATGACGATGTCTGGGTGCTGAAGGGCAAATATGTGGCGTTTGTGATGTCCGGGGATCGTTTTCGCCGCTCGCCCGTATTCAGTAGCCCGGAAGCCGCCCAGCGCTGGGCCAACCAGCTCAAGCAGGATGAGATATAGGGCAAGGTTTATCGCCCGGCGCGACGCGCAAAAGAAAGAGGTCGCCTGAAATAACAAAGCCCGCCGGATGGCGGGCTTTGTCGTCTGTGCGGCCGACGGAACGCCGCAAAAATAAAACCCCGGCGCGCAGGCCGGGGTTTTGGGGTATAACTTTTGATGCGATTAACGGTGCGCCAGTTCGGCTTCGTCATCGCTGTTCATGATGGTTTTATCCGTCTGCTTCAGCCACTGGCTGGTCAGCGTACCGGCGGTCATGGAGCCGCTGACGTTCAGCGCGGTACGGCCCATGTCGATCAGCGGTTCGACGGAAATCAGCAGCGCCACCAGCGTGACCGGCAGACCCATCGCCGGCAGGACGATAAGCGCGGCGAAGGTCGCGCCGCCGCCCACGCCCGCTACACCGGCGGAGCTTAAGGTCACGATGCCGACGAGGGTGGCTATCCACACCGGGTCGAGCGGGTTAATGCCGACGGTCGGCGCGACCATCACCGCGAGCATCGTCGGGTAGAGACCTGCGCAGCCGTTCTGACCGATCGTCGCGCCAAAGGAGGCCGCGAAAGAGGCGATTGACTCCGGCACGCCCAGACGACGCGTCTGCGCTTCCACATTCAGCGGAATGCTGGCGGCGCTGGAGCGGCTGGTAAAGGCAAACGTCAGCACCGGCCAGACTTTGCGGAAGTAACGCAGCGGGCTGACGCCGTTTACCGCCAGCAGCACGCCGTGCACCACGAACATAATGCCGAGGCCCAGATACGAGGCGACCACAAAGCTGCCGAGCTTGATGATGTCCTGCAGGTTAGAGCCGGCAACCACTTTGGTCATCAGCGCCAGTACGCCGTACGGCGTCAGCTGCATCACCAGACGCACCAGTTTCATCACCCAGCTTTGCAGGATATCGATAGCGGCCAGTACGCGCTCGCCTTTCGGCGCGTCGTCTTTCAGCAGTTTCAGCGCCGCCACGCCCAGGAACGCCGCGAAAATCACCACGCTGATGATCGAGGTCGGGCTCGCGCCGGTCAGATCGGCGAACGGGTTCTTCGGTATGAAGGAGAGCAGCAGCTGCGGTACAGTCAGATCGGCGACTTTACCAGCGTAGTTTGTCTGAATAGCGTTAAGACGCGCGGTTTCCGCGCTGCCCTGCACCAGACCTTCCGCCGTCAGGCCGAAGAGGTTGGTCACCAGCACGCCGACCAGCGCCGCGATAAGCGTGGTGAACAGCAGGGTGCCGATGGTCAGCACGCTGATTTTACCCAGCGACGAGGCGTTATGCAGACGCGCCACGGCGCTCAGGATCATCGCGAACACCAGCGGCATGACGATCATCTGCAGCAGTTGCACATAGCCGTTACCGACAATGTTGAACCACTGGATGGAGGTTTTCAGCGTCTCGCTGTCAGAGCCATAAATGGTATGCAGCGCGAGGCCGAAGACCACGCCCATGGCGAGACCGAGTAATACTTTTTTTGCCAGGCTCCACTGGGTATGGCGCGTGCGCGCCAGCAACAGCAGCAGAACCACGAACGCGACAACGTTCGCTATCAGTGGAAGATTCATCCCCGTTCTCCTGATTTTTTTATAACCGGCATGGCCGAAATGGCATGCCTTTATGCCGCAAAGGGTATCAGAATCAAAAGAGGGTGCCTTATATCCAAATGGAATGGTTTATATCAAAACGCAATTTCAGTTTATTTACTGCTCCATCTGGTGATGAATAAAGCGATTAAAGGTGTTTTGCAGGGAATTAATCGCGGCTGACGACCACTTCATCGCGCTGCTGTCGGTCATGCTTTGCGGCATCCATACCGCCCAGACAAACAGCGCCATGCACAATACGCGCTCAAGCTGGTTGCCTTTTTGCGGATAGAGGAGCGGCAGACGGAAGCGCCAGCGACAGGGCCACAGCAGCGGCACGCCGGCGGGGGTTATCATATCGGCGAGAATATGGCTGAGATAGCCGAGCACCAGCCCTTGCAGCGCATCGGCAGGTAATATCCAGGTTTCAGGCACTTTTAACAGAAAGAGCGTCAGGCCGCCGAAGACCGCGAGCAGACTGTGCGTAAAGCCCCGGTGACCAAACATGCGCGCCACGGGCTTTGAGATCCACTTTAACCGTTGACCGAGGAAGGACTTCGGATGATCGATATCCGGCAGCAGGCAGGTGAGAATGGCGGAGGGAACAATATGCCACCAGTCGCCCTGCGCCAGCACAGGGGTCAGCTCGGCATTTTTAGCAAATACCGCGCAGGCAATCGAAAAAAGCAGGTGGCCTTCCGCCGTCATGATAAAACCCTGAAACTGTCAATCTATCCAGTATAGGGTTTTTATACAGTAGAGAAAAGTGGTGACGGTGTAACACTTTGTCACCGCAGCCCCCGTGACGCCTCGCTTTGCGGTTATCGGGCGAGCCAGCCGCCATCCACCGCCAGGGTGTATCCGTTAACGTAATCCGACGCCGCCGAGGCGAGAAAAATGACGGGCCCCTGTAAATCTTCCGGCGTTCCCCAGCGGCCCGCCGGAATACGCGCAAGGATTTCCTCATTGCGGTCAGCGTCTTCGCGTAGCGCCTGCGTGTTATTGGTCGCCATATAGCCCGGCGCGATGCCGTTGACGTTAATGCCGTACGGCGCCCATTCGTTGGCCAGCAGGCGGGTCAGGCCCAGCACGCCGCTTTTCGAGGCCGTGTAAGAGGGGACGCGAATGCCGCCCTGAAAAGAGAGCATCGAGGCGACGTTGATAATTTTCCCGCCGCTGCCCTGGGCGATGAACTGTCTGGCGACAGCCTGAGAAAGGAAGAACAGGGCTTTGAGGTTGAGATCCATCACATCGTCCCAGTCTTTTTCGCTGAAATCGATGGCGTCGTCGCGGCGAATGATCCCGGCGTTATTCACCAGAATATCGAGGCGGCCCAGCGCATCGACGGCCTCTGTGACAAGCGGCTGTACCGGCGCCGTGGCCAAATCGGCTTCGATAGCGACAAAACGGCGTCCCAGCGCGTGAACTTTGGCGGCGGTTTCCCGCGCCGGACGGCGGCTGACGCCTGCGATATCGCACCCGGCGGCGGCGAGTCCGAGCGCCATGCCCTGTCCCAGCCCGGTATTGCACCCGGTCACCATCGCCACTTTTCCGGCAAGCGAGAATGTATCCAGCATGTTCCGTTCCTCTTTGGCTCATCATTGCGGCGCAGGGAAATTCCCTTTCGCATTCAGAGCAATGATAGGAGTCGCCAGAAGAAAAGACAAAGCCAAATGAAACTGTGTTTTAAAAATATGACGGCGGGCGTTTTTTTGCGGAAAAGAAAAGCAAAAACCGCTGCCGGACGGGCAGCGGTAGAAAGGGATCTCAGCCTTTCAGATGCCAGGGCTCCAGCTCGGTCAGCGAGTTCAGCCGGACGTTGGCGAGCGCCCAGCGCGCATCGCTGCGGTTCTCTTCGGCCGGGACCACAATAGAGCGCATACGCGCCGCTTTGGTGGCGACCATGCCGTTGACGGAGTCTTCCAGCGTCACGCAGCAGAGCGGATCGACCCCAAGTTTCGCCGCCGCATCCAGATAGACCTGCGGGTGCGGCTTGCTGTAAGGCAGGTGTTCGGCAGAAGCGAGCACGTCAAACTGGTCGCGCAGATCAAACAGCGTCAGCACACGCTCCAGCATCCGCAGCGGCGAGGCGGAGGCGAGGCCGACCTTCAGCCCCTGCGCTTTACAGAGCGCAATCGCGTCTGCCACGCCTGGCAGCAGCGGGCGTTGTTCTTCCACCAGCGTCATGGCGCGCGTAATGATGCGCTGCGTCACTTCATCCACCGACGGGCCGTTCCACGGCTGCTGCGCGAACCACAGCGCCACGACCAGATCGATGCGCAGCCCCAGCGTGTCAGGAAGTTCGTGACGGCGGGAGGTATCGACCCCGAGCGTTGCGATCACTTCAAGCTCTGCCTGGTCCCAGAGCGGTTCAGAGTCAATCAGTAAACCATCCATATCAAAAATAGCGGCGAGGATCTGTCGCGGCGAAGACATCGGCTGTCACTCCTTCTTTTTACTTTTTACGCGGGAAAGGTTAATCAATAGCCGGAAAAGCGCGTTATGGCTACCGCTTTCCGTGCATGTGCCGGAAAGTTCAGGCGAAAAGACGCGTCACAAGGTAAACTTAGGCGAATCTGTCGCGTCGCTATCAAGGGGAAAGCATGACGTATCAACAAGCTGGACGCATTGGTGTCTTAAAACGCATCGCCGGATGGGTGATTTTTATTCCTGCCACGCTCTCCACAATTATCTCGGTGCTGAAATTCATGTATCAGCACAGCGAAAAGCAGCCGGGCATTAACGCCGTGATGATGGATTTCGCCCACGTGATGATTGAGATGGTGCGCTTTAACACGCCGTTCCTGAATCTCTTCTGGTACAACTCGCCGCAACCCGATTTCACGCGTAACGCGAATATCAGCTTCTGGATTATCTATATTCTGATTTTTGTCGGTCTGGCGTTACAGGCCTCCGGCGCGCGGATGTGCCGCCAGGCGCGTTTTCTGCGCGAGCATGTCGAGGACAGCCTGATCCTTGAGCGCGCCAAAGGCGAAGACGGACTGACCCGCGACGCGCTGGAGTCGCGCATCGTGGTGCCGCGCCATACCATTTTCCTGCAAATCTTCCCGCTGTACGTCCTACCGGTGATTGTGCTGGTGCTGGGCTACGTGTTCTTCTCCCTGCTCGGGTTTCTGTAAACGCGAAACGCGCGCTGCGGCGCGCCTTTATCAGATGCCCAAAACGCGGGTTAACGCCTGCTGCGCGGCCCCAAGGTGCTGGCCGCCGAAAAGCGTCGCGCGGTTTAAGAGCGTATAGAGCTGATAGAGCGGCTGGCGTTCAAGAAAGCCCGCGGGCAGCGGCAACACCGACTGATAACCGTCGTAAATCTGCGGCGGCTGTTCCGGATGCAACGGCAGCATCGCCAGATCGCATTCGCGGTCGCCCCAGTAGCAGGCCGGGTCGAAAATATACGGCCCGTTCGGCCCCAGCGCGCAGTTGCCGGACCACAAATCGCCGTGCAGCAACGAGGGCGCGGGCTGGTGAGAGACCAGTTGCTGATGTACGGCGTCGACTATCCGGTCGATATCGCCAAACTCCATGCCTTTTTCCGCGGCCAGCTCCAGCTGCCAGCCGATGCGCTGCTCGGCAAAAAAGCGTGCCCAGCGGCGCTGCCAGGCGTTGGGCTGCGGCGTCGTGGAGAGATGGTTGTCGTAATCCAGACCGTACTGCGGCTGCTCGCTCCACTGGTGCAGGCGCGCCAGCTGTTGGCCCAGCAGAAAGGCGTTATGCGCGTCGAGCGGTTTCGGCGGCAGGTATTCCAGCAGAAGAAAGCTGTATTCGCGGTCGCTGCCGACAGCGATAACGTCCGGCACCGTGACCGTTTTACTGCGCGCCAGCAGGTTGAGCTGATCGGCTTCGGCGGTGAAGCAGGGCAGCAGCGTGGAATCATCGCATTTCACGAAGATGTCGCGTCCGGCCCAGTCGATTCGCCATGCGGCGTGAATTTCACCGCCTGGCAGTTCGGTTCGCTGGCTGATTTCACCGGCGCCCAGCTGTTCGTTTAACAAACGCGTAATGGCATGCCACATGATTACTGTCCCAGGTTTCCCGTAAAGAATGTCAGCTTAACGCGCCCGCGCGGGTGAAAATCTGCGCGGACGCACAACCTGCCGCGCCCGGACGGCGTTAAACGGTGTCGTTGTCGCGCAGCCAGGCTTCAAACGTGGTGACGTTGACCTGCGGCTTCTGGTCAAGCGCCGCTTCGCCAAGCCCTTCGGCCAGTTCAGCGACTTCTTGCTCGCTGAGTGCGCTGACCAGCCCGAAGGTATTGGTGCCCAGCTCGTGAATTTTGCCGTCGTCGTCGGCAAGCGTGAGCTGGAAACCGCCGCGGGTCAGATGATTATTAAGCTCGTTAATATCGGTCAGGTTTTTCTCATGAAACGTAACGGTGACGACATAGCGGGTCACTTCACTCATGGCGAACCTCATTGTCAGCAATAAAATGCCAGCCCGGAGGGGCTGGCCGGAAAGTTAGCGAGTCAGCCAGTGATAGATGCGATCGGTGTTTTCCAGCGAGCAGAGCCGCGTGCCCTGGTTGATAGTGGCGGCGCTACCGGCGGCCACGCCGTAACGCACCATATCAAGCAGCGGGGCGTCCTGCGCCAGACGCAGCGTCATAGCGCCAACCATACTGTCGCCCGCGCCGACGGTGCTCTGGCTTTTCATCGGCGGCGGCACGACCTGAACGCAGTCCTTACCATCAACGCCGAGCGCGCCCTGCGGGCCCAGCGAGACGACAACGCGGCGGGCTTTGCCTGACTGCACCAGTTCTTGCGCCGCCTGGCGCACGTCATCCGGCGCGGTCAGATCGCGTTTCACCAGCGCCGCCAGCTCTTTCTGGTTGGGTTTGACCAGTTCGATATCGCCAATCTCCAGCGCGGCGGCGAGTGCGTCGCCGGAGCTGTCGACAATCAGGCGGATCCCTTGCTGACGGGCGGCTTTAATAAGTTGCTGGAGTTTTTCAATGCTGACGCCGGGCGGCAGGCTGCCGCTAATAACCAGAATGGCGCCTGATTCAATCGCCAGGACTTTCTCTTCAAGCTGGCGGAATTCATCGTCGGTTATTGTGGCGCCGGGCATCACGAAGCGGTACTGCTCGCCGCTCGACTCGACATGCACATGGAGATTCTGACGCGTCCAGTCATGGGCGGAAACCGTCTCCACGGCGACGTGTTCATCATTAAGCAGCGAAACCAGATGCTCGCCGGTCGCGCCGCCTGCGGGGAAGAGGGCGGTCGCGGTGCCGCCCAGATGGACAATAGCGCGCGCGACATTAATGCCGCCGCCGCCGGGTTCAAACACCGGCGAGCTGCAGCGTAGTTTCCCTTCCGGGTAGATTTGCGGCGTCATTGTGGCGCTGTCGAGCGAGGGCGCCAGTGTAAGCGTATAAATCCGTACCATATCGCCTCCGTTTTTTAAACTGCCCTAAGCGTAGCACCCGACAGCCAGACGGTGGGTGAATAATGTGCTGATTTTACCTTGTACCCTATATAAATCGGATGCCTGTTCTATATATAAAAAAGTTTATTTTTAGGTGTTCGCTTATTCTTAAATGTCGAAAGGAATTCATTGCTAAGCCAGAGGGCTCTTTTTATAATTCGTTACCTTTCTGTGGGTGGATTTTATTGATCCAGAGAAAAAGTTACGGGACCGTAATGGTCCTTTTTTTTGTTGTATGGACCTGAAAATCAACATGAAGCTTTTTAAGACAGTACCCCTGGCAATGCTGCTGGCGGGTGGCGCGCTGCTGAGCCAGCACGCGATGGCTGATAATACCGTTTTTACTGTCATGGACGATCCTTCCACCGCGAAAAAACCGTTTGAAGGTGATTTAAACGCGGGTTACCTGGCACAAACCGGCAACACCAAAAGTTCTTCCTTAACGGCTGACAGCAACCTGACCTGGTATGGCAATACCACCGCCTGGTCGCTGTGGGGCAACGCCAGCAACACCTCTTCTAATGACGAACGCTCATCTGAGAAATATGCCATTGGCGGACGTAGCCGTGTGAACGTGACCGATTATGACTATCTGTTTGGCCAGGCGAGCTGGCTGACGGACCGTTATAACGGCTACCGCGAGCGCGACATCCTGACAATGGGTTATGGTCGTCAGTTCCTGAACGGGCCGGTACACAGCCTGCGTTTTGAATTCGGTCCAGGTGTGCGTTACGACGAGTACACCAACGGCGAGACCAAAACCCAGGCCCTGGGTTATGCTTCCGGCATCTACGCCTGGCAGCTGACGGATAACACCAAATTCACCCAGGGCGTTTCCGTGTTCGGCGCTGACGATACCACCGTTAACTCCGAGACGGCGCTGGACGTGGCTATCAACGAGCATTTCGGCCTGAAAGTGGCGTATAACGTGACCTGGAACTCCAGCCCGCCGTCGAGCGCGCCGGATCATACCGACACCCGCACCTCGGTGACGCTGGGTTACCGTATGTAAGCCATGCTTACCACGCATGATAAAGGCTGGCGCTGCCAGCCTTTTTAGTTTTTATTGCGTGTCTTTCCGTGGTTTTTTTAGCATTGCGTGTGTTTTGCTACTGGCCCTTATTTCCTGAACGCCTTTCTTTTCAAGTGGCTGCATCACTCTTCAGTTTCTTTGATGTCGCACGCCAAATAATTTCACTGTTCGAAAGTGTGATCTGGATCTACTATTTGCACACTGGTGGTGAATAAAACGTCACCGAATTTTTATGCTGCAAAGAAGAGATAACAAAGATGAACATAGTCAACACTGCCGCCGCCGCCCTGGCCCTGAGCGTGCTTTCCTTCAGCGCCTTTGCTGCCCCGACGACTCAGCCCTCGCAGAATAACGCCCCTTATGCCGGATGGCGCGCAAGCGACATTGAAGCAGGTACAAACATTCAGCCCGGCGCGGTCACGACCGGCCAGTCCATGAATGATGCCTTCAATACGCAGACGCTGGTTGCGGGCGACTGGTCCTGATGGATTATTGCTTCAAAGATCTTTTGTAAAAGCCGGATCGCCCGATCCGGCTTTTTTGTTTCTTTCGCGCTTCATTATGTTACCCCCTGTTTCTCCTCTTTCGCCGACTGCTGTGTGCTACTCATTTCATTCTTATCAGAATAATTCGCTGGCACCGTAATTTTCATCATTTCTGTCAGTCCTTAAGCGCAAATAAAAATATCCCTGTCAGTACCAGGCATTTTCGACTGGCATCGCTTAGCTCCCTAATAAAATATGCCGAATGAATAACCTAAAACGCGATAAAATAAACTGTGAAGTTGATCGCAAATTTGTTCGCTGTTAGGGTAAAGAAGGGTCAGGCATCTGAAAACGCAGGTAAGCACATTCGGATGTGTCATTACTAACAGCGGGAAGAGATCCTGCTACGCTCTTAAAGGAAGTCCTGGAAAGATAAGGCTTCTTTATCGCTAAGGAAGCGGACTAAGGGGCGGCATTGACCGTCAACCGAGTCAAAGAGCGAATTCAATGAGGATGGATATGAAGCTTAAAAGAAAAAAAGTAGAGCCGATCTCTCTGAGTGACGTCACGATTATTGATGATGCGAAACTTCGCAAAGCGATTACCGCAGCCTCTCTCGGTAACGCGATGGAGTGGTTTGATTTTGGCGTGTATGGCTTTGTGGCTTACGCGCTCGGCAAAGTGTTTTTCCCGGATGCAGATCCCAGCGTGCAGATGATCGCCGCGCTGGGGACGTTCTCGGTTCCCTTTCTTATCCGTCCGCTCGGTGGGCTGTTCTTCGGTATGCTCGGCGATAAATATGGTCGCCAGAAGATCCTCGCGATAACCATTGTGATTATGTCCGTCAGTACATTCTGTATCGGGCTTATTCCGTCGTATGCATCGATTGGTATCTGGGCACCTGTCCTGCTGTTGCTGTGTAAAATGGCGCAGGGGTTCTCTGTCGGGGGCGAATATACCGGCGCGTCGATATTTGTCGCGGAATATTCCCCTGACCGTAAGCGCGGCTTTATGGGCAGTTGGCTGGATTTCGGCTCTATCGCGGGCTTCGTGCTGGGCGCGGGGGTGGTGGTGCTTATCTCCGCTATCCTTGGCGAAGATAACTTCCTGAGCTGGGGCTGGCGTCTGCCGTTCTTCCTGGCGCTGCCGCTTGGTCTGATTGGTCTTTATCTGCGCCACGCGCTGGAAGAGACTCCGGCGTTCCAGCAGCATGTCGATAAACTGGAGCAGGGCGACCGTGAAGGCCTGCAACACGGCCCAAAAGTTTCCTTTAAAGAGATTGCGACTAAACACTGGCGCAGCCTGCTGGCGTGTATCGGTCTGGTGATTTCCACCAACGTGACCTACTACATGCTGCTCACCTATATGCCAAGCTATCTGTCGCATAATCTGCACTATTCCGAAGAACACGGCGTGCTGATTATTATCGCGATTATGATCGGCATGCTGTTTGTGCAACCGGTGATGGGCCTGCTGAGCGACCGTTTCGGGCGCCGTCCATTCGTCATCTTCGGCAGCGTCGCGTTGATGGTGCTGGCGATCCCGGCCTTTGTACTGATTAACAGCAACGTGATTGGCCTGATTTTCTCCGGCCTGCTGATGCTGGCGGTGATCCTGAACTGTTTCACCGGGGTAATGGCCTCTTCACTCCCGGCGATGTTCCCGACGCATCTTCGTTACAGTGCGCTGGCAAGCGCCTTTAATATCTCGGTACTGATTGCCGGTCTGACGCCGACGCTTGCGGCATGGCTGGTGGAAAGCACCGAAAACCTGATGATGCCAGCCTATTACCTGATGGTCGTGGCGGTTGTTGGCCTGATTACCGGCCTGACAATGAAAGAAACCGCGAATCGTCCGCTAAAAGGGGCGACGCCGGCGGCATCGGATATCCAGGAAGCGCGCGAAATTCTGCGTGAGCACCATGACAATATCGAACAGAAAATTGAAGATATTGATAAAGAGATAGCCGATTTGCAGGAAAAACGAACCCGTCTGGTTGACCAGCATCCTCGCATTAATGAGTAAATCTAAAGCCCCTTCGGGGGCTTTTCTTTTTCCTGTCACGGGTTAGCCCTGATATCCCGCTTATACCCCTCGCCTTATTATGCTAAGCAAAATCTCAATAGCTTGATTCTCAAAGGCAGATTGTGAATGATCGCCGTACACACACCGGCAATGAATAACAATGAAAAAGACAATTGTAGTTTGCTGCTTTTATCTCTGCAGCACAGGCCCTGCCAGCGCCGTAGTTCAGGGCCGCGAATATAATACCTGGTATGAAAAAGACGCCGTTTTATATGATATGACGCAGACCGCCGAGGGCAGCCCGGTGATGCTGAGCATTTCTCAGGCGGGCTATCGATCCGCCAATATGGTGATCTCCTCCATGACCACCGGTAAATGCCCCGTGCAGGCAAGGACGCTTGAAATCAATAACGAGATCGTGCCCGCGGAATATGTCTGTGCCGAACAAGGTTCGGAGAGGATTGAGCATTATCTGGTTCGGGATGCCGATAAGGTCAATGCGCTGGTAGAACGGTTGCGTTCAGACTTTACGGTAATGAGCCAGAAAGAGGTCAAAGTGTGGGCGGCGAATATTAAAACGCCAAAATACGGTATGACGCCGCGCCTGTGACACGGGCAGGGAACGCAAAGGGTGGATCGCAGTTATGCGAAGATCCTCATTTTTACAGATCGTAAAATTAATGATACAGCATAAAATAAGATATGGTTTGCGTGAGGGTGACATAAAACACTGCGTATGAATAATAGGGCAGCGATTATCACGGTTTTTGAAATTGAGTTCAGTTTTTACCGTGGAAATTAAAACCAATGGAGAAAGTAAATAATGAACAAAATTTCAACGCTCACGTTAAGTCTGCTCGCTGCCAGCTGTCTGTCCGGCAGTGCTTTCGCGGCCGAAAAGGCTTCTGAAAATACCGCGTCTTTTCCGAAGGCTGAAAAAGGCATGGTCCGCCAGGTGATTGCATTACCTGAGCGCCAGGATGAGTCGGCTTATAAAGTTGAGCTGATTATCGGCCAGCTGCTTAACGTGGACTGTAATAAACACCAGCTGGGCGGAAAATTCGAGCGTAAGACGCTGGAAGGCTGGGGGTACGACTATTACACCTTTGAGCCTGCGAAGAACGCAGACGGCTCTGTTATGTATACGTCAACTATGATGGCCTGCCCGGATAATAAGAAAGAGAAAAAATTCGTTACCGCTAACCCTGGCGACGCGGCAATGCTGAACTACAACAGCAAACTGCCGGTAGTGGTGTATACGCCGGAAAATATCGACGTGAAATATCGTCTCTGGAAAGCGGACGACGCCCTCGTCGACGCTAAAAAGAAATAAGCGCTCATCGGTTATTTCTGATGTATAAGGCAGGCAAAGTCTCGCCTGCCTTACGCAAGCTCTGATTTACTCTGGTACGCCTGGGCAGGAAAACAGCGTTTACGCGACATTTTTGCCTCATCGCGCATAATGCACTTATTCGTTTTGACCTTTCTTGCGTTATGGGCCAGATTTACGCGACCCGTAAACCTTGTTGTGCAGGGATGAAAATGAAAATTCATTTTTCAACGCTTAATGAAAATCATGTGACTGGGTGCGCCACTCTGTACCGGACAGTCTATAAAGAAGCGCCCTGGTTTGAAACGAGCGAGCTGGAGCTGATCATAAATTTCATCAAAGCGCATCTGAAGAATAATTTTTTCAGGGGCTATATCGCCTGGCACGACGATAGGATGGTGGCCGTCAGTATCGGTTTTAAGAAACCGTGGCCGGGTGGGGTTGAGTACTATATTGATGAGTTCTTCGTCGAGCCTGCATATCAGGGAAGGGGAGTAGGTTCAGAGCTGATGAATTTTATCGCTGAACAATCCTTAACCGAAGGGCTTAATGCGATAATCCTTAACACCCATAAAGATTATCCTTCTGATTTCTTCTACAGAAAAAATGGATTCGATGAGCATTCGGGATTAATTATTCTTTCCCGAACGCTCAGGTGATATCAACGCTTCAACGCGTATTTCCTGAACGAATCGAGGCGCAAATATCCTGCATCACCTTCCGCGCAGTCTGGCTGATGCCGCCAAGCTGAAAGAAACCGTGAATAACGCCCAGATAGCGTTGCGCCGTACAGCTCACGCCTTGCTGCGTCATACGGGCAAACAGCGCTTCGCCTTCATCGCGCAGCGGGTCATATTCCGCTGTGATGATATGTACCGGCGGCAACCCCGCAAAATCATCGCGAAATAAGGGGCTGGCTTCAGGATGCGTGACGTCAGTATCCGCAAGATAGGCTTCAAAACCGCTCAGAAACGCGTCGCTCGTCAGCACATAATCGCTGCCGTTCACGGTATAACTTTCAGATGATGCCGTGGCATCCAGCATCGGGTAAATAAGCACCAGTTGCCTGGGTAACTCTGCGCCGCTATTTTTTAATCGCAGGGCGGTTATCAGCGCCAGATGCCCGCCTGCGCTGTCGCCCATAAACGTGATGTGACTGCGTTCAACGCCCAGCGTTTCTGCGTCTCGCCAGATAAGATGCGCGGCATGTTCGGCGTCATCATGTGCGGCAGGGTAGGTATGTTCTGGCGCTAAACGGTATTGCACCGCAATCACACGACAGCCGCTCAGAAACGCAAGCTGGCGTAGCTGATTCTCGTGCGTTGAAAAGCCGCCGCTCACAAAACAGCCGCCGTGATAATAGATAATCGCAGGCAGCGATTTTTCGGCGTTAAGGGGCGAGAAAATGCGTAACGGGACAGCGTCAATCATCACATCGTTAATATTCACGCGTGTCTCAGGGGCGCCTGCGAGAACGGTGCTTGCGATATAACCCGCGCGACGCTCTTCCATGGTTTGATTGCGCGGTGAAGGGCGGCCTGCGGCGATAAACTCATCAACAAGACCTGCGATTTCGGGTTCCAGAGCCATGGCGTAATGTTCCTGTTTAAACGATGCCGGCAAATGAGTTCCAGAGTTTAAATTTTTGCTATTGTTAAGAAAAGTTCACCCACCAGAACCAGGCGGTATCTGACTGCCAGGCGTAACACGGTAAGGGCGGCGGTTCTAATGAAACGGGAAATAAGGGCGAGGCGTTTGCTGAAACAGGTGCCGTGCTTCTGGCGTTAAATGACGAACAGGTACAACCGCAAGGCCAAAGATGTTAAAGTACTCATATACAAACGTGAAAACGCAGAGCGATTTTCAGTTGTATGCCAAAGCGCGTACCAATTTGGCAATAGTTGGTCAGATGGTGTGGCGCTTACTAAAACCCGTCAAACTTAATTATCATATGTGATCTTGCGTGTGGGTCACCACTGTGAATAAGGATTTATAATGCCTGTTATTACGCTTCCTGATGGCAGTCAACGCCATTACGACCATGCAGTCAGCCCCATGGATGTTGCCCTGGATATCGGTCCGGGTCTCGCGAAAGCCTGTATCGCAGGCCGTGTGAATGGTGAGCTGGTAGATGCCAACGACCCTATCGAACAGGACGCTCAGCTCGCGATTATTACCGCGAAAGATGAAGACGGTCTGGAAATCATCCGTCACTCCTGCGCGCACCTGCTGGGTCATGCGATTAAACAGCTGTGGCCGCATACCAAAATGGCGATTGGCCCGGTTATCGACAACGGCTTCTATTACGATGTCGATCTCGACCATACCCTGACTCAGGAAGATATCGACGCCCTCGAAAAGCGTATGCACGAGCTGGCGGAGACCAATTACGACGTCATCAAGAAAAAAGTGAGCTGGCAGGAAGCCCGCGAAACGTTTGTGAATCGCGGTGAGAGCTACAAAGTCGCTATTCTTGATGAAAATATCGCCCGTGACGATAAGCCAGGCCTGTATCATCACGAAGAATACGTGGATATGTGCCGCGGCCCGCACGTGCCGAATATGCGCTTCTGCCATCACTTTAAGCTGATGAAAACCGCAGGCGCTTACTGGCGCGGCGACAGCAGCAATAAAATGCTGCAGCGTATCTACGGTACTGCCTGGGCGGATAAGAAAGCCCTGAATGCGTACCTGCAGCGTCTGGAAGAAGCCGCTAAGCGCGATCACCGCAAAATCGGCAAGCAGCTCGACCTGTATCATATGCAGGAAGAAGCGCCGGGTATGGTGTTCTGGCATAATGACGGCTGGACGATTTTCCGCGAACTGGAAACGTTTGTTCGCTCCAAGCTGAAAGAGTACCAGTACCAGGAAGTTAAAGGTCCGTTTATGATGGACCGCGTGCTGTGGGAAAAAACCGGCCACTGGGATAACTATAAAGACGCGATGTTCACAACCTCTTCCGAGAACCGTGAATACTGCATCAAGCCGATGAACTGCCCGGGGCACGTGCAAATCTTTAATCAGGGTCTAAAATCATACCGCGACCTGCCATTGCGTATGGCGGAGTTCGGTAGCTGTCACCGTAACGAGCCTTCGGGCGCGTTGCACGGCCTGATGCGCGTACGCGGATTCACTCAGGATGATGCCCATGTCTTCTGTACAGAAGAGCAGGTGCGCGACGAAGTGAACAGCTGTATTCGCATGGTTTATGACATGTACAGCACCTTCGGCTTTGAAAAAATCGTGGTTAAGCTCTCCACACGTCCGGAAAAACGCATCGGTACGGACGAAATGTGGGACCGCGCAGAAGCCGACCTGGCCGTTGCGCTGGAAGAGAACAATATCCCGTTTGAGTATCAGCCGGGTGAGGGCGCGTTTTATGGCCCGAAAATTGAGTTTACGCTCTATGACTGCCTCGATCGCGCATGGCAGTGTGGTACCGTTCAGCTCGACTTCTCGCTCCCGGCGCGTCTGAGCGCGTCTTATGTGGGCGAAAACAACGAGCGTCAGGTGCCGGTGATGATTCACCGCGCGATTCTGGGCTCAATGGAACGTTTTATCGGTATCCTGACCGAAGAGTTCGCCGGGTTCTTCCCGACATGGCTTGCTCCGGTACAGGTCGTGGTGATGAATATCACCGATTCGCAGTCTGAATATGTTAACGAATTGACCCGTAAACTACAAAATGCTGGCATTCGTGTAAAAGCAGACTTGAGAAACGAGAAGATTGGCTTTAAAATCCGCGAGCATACATTACGTCGTGTCCCATACATGTTGGTTTGTGGCGATAAAGAGGTCGAAGCAGGCAAAGTGGCCGTTCGTACCCGCCGTGGTAAAGACCTCGGTAGCCTGGACGTCAACGACGTAATCGAAAAGCTGCAGCAAGAGATTCGCAGCCGCAGTCTTCAACAACTGGAGGAATAAGGTATTAAAGGCGGAAAACGAGTTCAAACGGCACGTCCGAATCGTATCAATGGCGAGATTCGCGCCCAGGAAGTTCGCTTAACAGGTCTGGAAGGCGAGCAGCTGGGGATTGTGAGTCTGAGAGAAGCTATCGAAAAGGCTGAAGAAGCTGGAGTAGATTTAGTTGAGATCAGCCCTAACGCCGAGCCGCCAGTTTGTCGCATCATGGACTACGGCAAGTTCCTTTATGAAAAGAGTAAGTCTTCTAAGGAACAGAAGAAGAAGCAAAAAGTTATCCAGGTTAAGGAAATTAAATTCCGTCCTGGTACAGATGAAGGCGACTATCAGGTAAAACTCCGCAGCCTGATTCGCTTTCTTGAAGAAGGCGATAAGGCCAAGATCACGCTCCGCTTCCGCGGTCGTGAGATGGCCCACCAGCAAATCGGTATGGAAGTGCTTAACCGCGTGAAAGAAGATTTGCAAGAACTGGCAGTAGTCGAATCCTTCCCTACGAAGATCGAAGGCCGCCAGATGATTATGGTGCTCGCTCCTAAGAAGAAACAGTAAGGCCTTCAAGTAGCATTGTCTGTGGAGCCTTTGGGCTTCACAGGTTTTGTTCGCCTACGTTTCGTTTAATTAACAATGCGAAGTGGATGTAATTAAAATGCCAAAAATTAAGACCGTACGCGGTGCTGCTAAGCGCTTCAAAAAAACCGGTAAAGGTGGTTTTAAGCATAAGCACGCTAACCTGCGTCATATTCTGACCAAAAAAGCGACTAAGCGTAAACGTCACCTGCGCCCGAAAGCCATGGTTTCCAAAGGCGATCTGGGTCTGGTAATCGCGTGCCTTCCGTACGCATAAGCCGTTTAACTTTTAACTTTTTTACAGAATAGAAACAGGAGAGCACTATGGCTCGCGTAAAACGTGGTGTGATGGCACGTGCACGTCATAAGAAAATTTTGAAACAAGCTAAAGGCTACTACGGTGCGCGTTCTCGCGTATACCGCGTTGCCTTCCAGGCTGTTATCAAAGCAGGTCAGTACGCTTATCGTGACCGTCGTCAGAAAAAGCGTCAGTTCCGTCAGCTGTGGATTGCACGTATCAACGCAGCAGCACGTCAGAACGGTATTTCTTACAGCAAATTCATCAACGGCCTGAAAAAAGCCTCTGTTGAAATCGACCGTAAGATTCTGGCTGACATCGCCGTATTCGACAAAGTGGCATTCTCTGCCCTGGTTGAAAAAGCGAAAGCAGCTCTGGCGTAAGCCAGTTGAAAGAGGGAGCTTGTCTCCCTCTTTTAATTTCTGCCATATCAATCTGTTGACATTTTTACTGGCGGGCCTTTCAATAGGGTAATCCGTCATTAAGCCAGTCAAGGTAACGCAAGCATGAACGCTGCCATTTTCCGCTTCTTTTTTTACTTTAGCGCCTGAATCAGAGGGGCTTTGCGCGTAAGAAAAGAAACGGAAAATCAACGCCAGAAGCCTCCATCAGGAGGCTTTTTTTATATCTGCCATTTATGGGTCTGTTTCAAGTGGCAGGCGACACAACGCGCAGTCGGCTTACGCTGGCGCCAGGCGTGTCACCTGAAACAGAAGAATAACAAGACAGAGTTCAACAAACCGGCGCAAGCGCCGAATAACGAGGAAAACCATGCCACATCTCGCAGATCTGGTTGCCAGTGCAAAGGCGGCCATAACCAGCGCCCAGGATGTTGCCGCGTTAGATAACGTACGCGTCGAATATTTAGGGAAAAAAGGGCATCTGACCCTTCAGATGACCACCCTGCGTGAGCTGCCGCCGGAAGAGCGCCCGGCCGCGGGCGCTGTTATCAACGAAGCCAAAGAGCAGGTTCAGCAAGCCCTGAACGCGCGTAAAAATGAACTGGAAAGCGCTGCGCTGAACGCACGTCTGGCGGAAGAAACGATTGACGTTTCGCTCCCGGGCCGTCGCATTGAGAATGGCGGCCTGCATCCGGTCACCCGTACCATCGACCGTATCGAAACCTTTTTCGGCAAGCTTGGTTTTACCGTGGCGACGGGCCCGGAAATTGAAGATGACTACCACAACTTCGACGCGCTGAACATTCCGGGGCATCACCCGGCGCGTGCGGACCACGACACCTTCTGGTTCGACGCCACGCGTCTGCTGCGTACTCAGACTTCCGGCGTGCAGATCCGCACCATGAAAAACCAGCAGCCGCCGATCCGCATCATCGCGCCGGGCCGCGTGTATCGTAACGACTACGATCAGACTCACACCCCGATGTTCCATCAGATGGAAGGGCTGATCGTCGATACCAATATCAGCTTTACCAACCTCAAAGGTACGCTGCATGACTTCCTGCGTAACTTCTTTGAAGAAGATTTGCAGATTCGTTTCCGTCCGTCCTACTTCCCGTTTACCGAGCCGTCCGCAGAAGTGGACGTCATGGGCAAAAACGGCAAGTGGCTGGAAGTGCTGGGCTGCGGCATGGTGCATCCGAACGTGCTGCGTAATGTCGGCATCGATCCGGAAGTTTATTCCGGCTTCGCATTCGGGATGGGCATGGAGCGTCTCACCATGCTGCGCTACGGCGTGACCGATCTGCGCGCTTTCTTCGAAAACGATCTGCGTTTCCTCAAACAGTTTAAATAAGGGCAGGACAGGACAATGAAATTTAGCGAACTGTGGTTACGCGAGTGGGTTAATCCGGCCC
This sequence comes from Cronobacter turicensis z3032, assembly GCA_000027065.2. Classification (NCBI taxonomy): domain Bacteria; kingdom Pseudomonadati; phylum Pseudomonadota; class Gammaproteobacteria; order Enterobacterales; family Enterobacteriaceae; genus Cronobacter; species Cronobacter turicensis. The sequence continues at coordinate 1,926,496 of FN543093.2, forward strand.
TCGACAGCGAGGCGCTGGCGAATCAAATCACCATGGCGGGCCTGGAAGTGGACGGCGTGGAGCCGGTTGCGGGCGCGTTTCACGGCGTGGTCGTCGGTGAAGTGGTTGAATGCGGCCAGCATCCGAATGCCGACAAACTGCGCGTCACGAAAGTGAACGTCGGCGGCGATCGTCTGCTGGATATCGTCTGCGGCGCGCCGAACTGCCGCCAGGGCCTGAAAGTGGCCGTGGCGACCGTGGGCGCGGTACTGCCGGGCGATTTTAAAATCAAAGCGGCGAAACTGCGTGGCGAGCCGTCCGAAGGGATGCTCTGCTCGTTCTCCGAACTCGGCATTTCCGACGATCATAACGGCATTATCGAACTGCCGGCAGACGCGCCGATTGGCGCTGATATCCGCGAATATCTGAAGCTTGACGATAACACCATTGAAATCAGCGTAACGCCGAACCGCGCCGACTGTCTCGGTATTATCGGTGTGGCGCGCGATGTCGCGGTGCTCAACGCCGAGCCGCTGAATGCGCCGGACATCGCGCCGGTCGCGGCCACCATCAACGATACGCTGCCGATTCAGGTCGATGCCGCAGACGCCTGCCCGCGTTATCTGGGCCGCGTCGTGAAAGGCATTGATGTGACCGCGCCGACGCCGCTGTGGATGCGTGAAAAACTGCGCCGTTGCGGCATCCGCTCTATCGATGCCGTGGTTGACGTGACCAACTACGTGCTGCTCGAACTGGGCCAGCCAATGCATGCGTTCGATCTCGACCGTATCGACGGCGGCATCGTGGTGCGTATGGCGAAAGAGGGCGAAACGCTGACGCTGCTGGATGGCAACGAGGCGACCCTGAATGCGGATACCCTGGTCATTGCCGATCACAACAAGGCGCTGGCGATGGGCGGTATTTTCGGCGGCGAGCACTCCGGTGTAAACGGCGAAACCCGTAATGTCCTGCTGGAATGCGCGTTCTTCGCGCCGCTCGCCATCACCGGCCGCGCGCGCCGTCATGGCCTGCATACCGACGCGTCTCACCGTTATGAGCGCGGCGTTGACCCGCAGTTGCAGTACAAGGCGATGGAGCGCGCCACGCGCCTGCTGCTCGATATTTGCGGCGGCGAAGCGGGCCCGGTTATCGATGTCACCCGCGAAACCCACCTGCCGACGCGCGAAACCATCACGCTGCGTCGCAGCAAACTCGATCGCCTGATTGGCCATCACATCGCGGATGCGCAGGTTACTGATATCCTCACGCGTCTCGGTTGCGACGTCACAGCAGGGCAGGACGAATGGCAGGCCATAGCGCCGTCATGGCGTTTTGACATTGCGATTGAAGAAGATTTGGTGGAAGAAGTGGCCCGCGTTTACGGCTACGACAATATTCCGAACGAGCCGGTGCAGGCCTCGCTGGTTATGGGCACCCACCGCGAAGCGGAACTGTCGCTTAAGCGCGTGAAAATGCTGCTGAACGATCATGGCTTCCAGGAAGTGATCACTTACAGCTTCGTCGATCCGAAAGTGCAGCAGCTGCTGCATCCGGGTGAAGAAGCGCTGATCCTGCCAAGCCCTATCTCCAGCGAAATGTCGGCGATGCGTCTGTCGCTCCTGACGGGCTTGCTTACTACGGTCGTGTACAACCAGAATCGCCAGCAGAGCCGTGTTCGTATCTTTGAAGCGGGCCTGCGCTTTGTGCCTGATACGCAGGCAGACCTCGGGATTCGCCAGGATCTTATGCTGGCTGGCGCGCTGTGCGGCAACCGTTATGAAGAGCACTGGGATCTGGCGAAAGGCGGCGTTGACTTCTACGATTTGAAAGGGACGCTGGAGTCGGTTCTGGAACTTACCGGTAAATTATCTGAAATTGAGTTCCGCGCTGAAGCTAATCCGGCCTTGCATCCTGGCCAAAGTGCTGCCATTTATTTAAAAGGCGAACGCATTGGTTTTATTGGCGTTGTGCATCCGGAGCTTGAGCGTAAGCTTGACCTCAATGGCCGCACGCTGGTGTTTGAGCTGCTCTGGAGCAAGGTTTCTGAACGTGCTTTACCGCAGGCGCAGGAGGTTTCCCGCTTCCCGGCGAACCGCCGCGACATCGCCGTTGTGGTGTCTGAAAACGTACCGGCAGCAGATATTTTGGCCGAGTGTAAGAAAGTTGGCGCAAATCAGGTAGTTGGCGTAAACTTATTTGACGTGTACCGCGGTAAGGGTGTTGCGGAGGGTTATAAGAGCCTTGCCATCAGCCTGATCCTTCAGGATACCGGCCGTACACTCGAAGAAGACGAGATTGCCGCTACTGTTGCGAAATGTGTAACGGCACTAAAAGAGCGATTCCAGGCATCATTGAGGGATTGAACCTATGGCGCTTACAAAAGCTGAAATGTCAGAATATCTGTTTGATAAGCTTGGGCTTAGCAAGCGGGATGCCAAAGAACTGGTAGAGCTGTTTTTCGAAGAGATCCGTCGCGCTCTGGAAAATGGCGAGCAGGTAAAACTCTCCGGTTTCGGTAATTTTGACCTGCGTGATAAGAACCAACGTCCCGGACGCAACCCGAAAACCGGTGAAGATATTCCCATTACGGCTCGCCGTGTGGTTACCTTCCGCCCGGGGCAGAAATTGAAAAGTCGCGTAGAGAACGCTTCGCCGAAAGAAAGTTAATCTGACCTGACCAAAAAGGCCGCATCCTGCGGCCTTTTTTCTTTGCCCTGCGTAAAGCGAGCCGTAAAATCAAAGGCATGAAATCTCAACTGGCCTCACTTTCCCTCTGCATCCATAGCCAACGCCGCCGCGAGCGACGCGTGTTGATGGGCCTTTCGCTGGCGCTGCTGCTGGCAGTAATGGTGAGCCTGTGCGCAGGCGACGTCTGGCTCTGGCCGACGGCGTGGTCAGGCGACGCAGGAAAACTCTTCGTCTGGCAAATCCGGCTCCCGCGAACGATCGCCGTCGTGCTGGTGGGCGCCGCGCTGGCGCTGTGCGGCGCCATGATGCAGGCGCTGTTTGAAAACCCGCTCGCCGAACCCGGCCTGCTTGGCGTCTCTAACGGCGCGGGCGTGGGACTGGTGGCCGCGGTCATGCTGGGCGGCGGCGCGCTGCCTGGCTGGGCGCTCGGGCTATGCGCTATCGCGGGCGCGCTTATCGCCACGCTTATCCTGCTACACTTCGCGAGGCGTCATCTTTCCACCAGCCGTTTGCTGCTGGCGGGCGTCGCGCTCGGCATCGTCTGTAGCGCGCTGATGACCTGGGCCGTCTACTTTTCCACCAGTCTCGATTTGCGCCAGTTAATGTACTGGATGATGGGCGGTTTCAGCGGCGTCGACTGGCAGCAGGACTGGCTGATGCTGGCGCTGCTTCCGCCGCTGGTCTGGGGCGGGATGCAGGCGAGGGCGCTCAATATGCTGGCGCTTGGCGAGATCTCTGCGCGCCAGCTCGGTCTACCGGTCTGGCTGTGGCGCAACGTGTTGGTTATCGCGACGGGCTGGCTCGCGGGCGTCAGCGTGGCGCTGGCGGGCGCGATTGGTTTTGTCGGCCTTGTCGTGCCGCATATGCTGCGTCTGTGCGGCATTGCCGACAACCGCGCGTTGCTACCCGCCGCGATGCTCGCAGGCGGCGGCGTACTGCTGGCGGCCGACATTATCGCCCGCCTGACGCTTGCGGCCGCAGAGCTGCCGATTGGCGTGGTTACCGCCACCCTGGGCGCGCCGGTATTTATCTGGCTATTATTAAAGGCTGGACGCTAGTTCCATCACACCATTCTTAAGGGGAAGCTATGCAACACGACATTCTGAATACCGAAGTGACCACCATTGACGGTGAAACCATTTCGCTTGAGCAGTACAAAGGCAAAGTCCTCCTGATCGTCAACGTCGCCTCTAAATGCGGGCTGACCCCGCAGTATGAGCAGCTGGAAAATATTCATAAAGCCTGGGAGCCGTCAGGGTTCCGCGTGCTGGGCTTCCCCTGCAACCAGTTCCTGGGCCAGGAGCCGGGCAGCGAAGACGAGATCAAAACCTTCTGCAGCACCACCTACGGCGTGACCTTCCCGATGTTCAGCAAAGTCGACGTCAACGGCGACAACCGCCATCCGCTGTATCAGAAGCTGATTGCCGCCGCGCCGAAAGCCGTCGCGCCGGAGCAGAGCGGTTTCTATGAGCGTATGGCGAGCAAAGGCCGCGCGCCGCTCTACCCGGATGACATCCTGTGGAATTTCGAAAAATTCCTGGTCGGCCGCGACGGGCATGTGATCCAGCGTTTTTCGCCGGATATGACGCCGGAAGATCCGATTGTGATGGAAGCCATTAAGCTGGCGCTGGCGAAGTAATGACGCCTTTGATGCAACTGCGTGACGTCGCAGTGGGCACCCGCCTTGGGCCGCTCAGCGCGACGCTTGAGGCGGGCGATATCGTCCATCTGGTCGGCCCCAACGGGGCGGGCAAAAGTACGCTGTTGCATCGTATGGCGGGGTTGACTGAAGGCGCAGGCGAGATCCTCTTTAACGGCACACCGATGGCGTTACTGAATACGGCAACGCTGTCGCGCCAGCGCGCCTATCTTGCCCAGCAGCAGACGCCGCCATTCGCCATGCCGGTGTGGCACTACCTGACGCTGCACGGCGGGGCGCAGTGCGCAGCCGCGCTGGAGGAGGTGGCGCACAGCCTGATGCTCGACGACAAATTGACGCGTCCGGTTAACGCGCTTTCCGGCGGCGAGTGGCAGCGCGTGCGCCTTGCCGCCGTTATCCTGCAAGTCCATCCGCGCAATCATGCCCACGGCAGGCTGCTGATTCTGGACGAACCGATGAACAGTCTGGACGTCGCGCAGCAGGCCGCGCTCGACCGGCTGTTGTTGACGCTGCCGCAGGCGGGCATTGCGGTGGTGATGAGCAGTCACGATCTCAACCATACGCTGCGCCACGCCCACCGCGTCTGGCTGCTGCGCGATGGCAAAATGCTCGCGCAGGGCGCGCGCGACGAGGTGATGACGCCATCGCGGCTCGGCGAGGCTTACGGCCTGCCGTTTCGCCGTCTTCAGGTGGACGGCCACAGTGTGCTTATCAATGCGCTCTGAGCGCGACCATCTTGCCAGCAGACGCGCTGGCGGCTACATTAGCGAAAAATCATAAGGCCAGAGGATTTGCCTGAAAAATGCGGCTATGGATCTTTCTTGTTGCGACGCTGCTGCTGGCGGGATGTAGCTCCCACCGCGCGCCGCCGCCGAACGCACGCCTTTCCGACTCCATCACCGTGATTGCCGAACTCAACGACCAGCTTAACCACTGGTACGGCACGCCTTACCGCTACGGCGGCATGAGCCGCGGCGGGGTAGACTGCTCCGGCTTCGTGATGATGACCTTCCGCGACCGCTTCTCGCTGAGGCTACCGCGCGAAACCCGCCAGCAGGCGGAGATCGGCACCGAAATCGATAAAGACGATCTGTTGCCGGGCGATTTGGTCTTTTTTAAAACCGGCTCCGGGCAAAACGGTCTCCATGTCGGTATCTACGACACTGATAACCAGTTTATCCACGCCTCCACCAGCCGCGGCGTGATGCGCTCTTCTTTAGATAACGTCTACTGGCGCAAGAAGTTCTGGCAGGCGCGCCGTATCTAGTTTTCGCCCGCTGCGTCCGCGGCGGGTTTCTCTTCTTATCCTTTATTTTGTCGTTTTTTTAAACATAATGAGAGCGCTCTCACAAAGGGCGTGTGCCGTCTGAGCTACAGTAAATCTGTATTGAGAGCGCTCTCATTTTAACGTCACGCAACGGGGGATTTCGCATGTATCACGCAACACGGGGTGCACCATGAGTCTCTATTCCGGATTAATGGCGCTGGTCGAGCGCCATATCGCGCCGCTTGCCGGACGCATCGGTACCCAGCGGCATATCATCGCTATTCGCGATGGTTTCATCTGCGCCATGCCGTTTCTCATTATCGGCAGCATCATGCTTATCATCGCCAATCCGCCGTTTGATCAGGCGACGACTTCCGCGTTCGGCAGGCTCTGGCTCGGCTTTGCCAAAGCGCACTGGAACACCATCACCATGCCATTTTTTATGACGATCGGGTTGATGAGCCTTTTTGTCTCCATCGGAACGGCGTATAGCCTGGCGAAATCGTACCAGCTGGACGGGCTGACGGCCGGGCTCTTGTCTATGACCGCTTTTTTGCTTGCCGCCGCGCCGCAGGTGGATAACAAACTGTCGCTTGATTTTCTCGGCGGGCAGGGCGTGTTTACCGCGCTGTTATGCGCTATCTGGTCGGTTGAGCTGACGCGGCTTCTAAAAAAATATGGCATCACGCTGCGCCTGCCGGAACAGGTGCCGCCCGCTATCGCGCGCTCGTTTGATCTGCTGTTGCCGATGACCGGCATTCTGCTGACCGTCTATCCACTGAGCCTCGTGATGCAAAGCGAATTCCAGATGCTTATCCCGGCGGCGGTCATGCAGCTTTTCCAGCCGGTGATCGCCGCAGGCGACAGCCTGCCTGCGATTTTGCTCTGCGTACTGCTGGCGAATCTGCTGTGGTTTGCCGGTATCCACGGCGACAACCTGGTGCAAGGGTTACTGAATCCGCTGTTCATGGCGAATATCGCGGCCAACGCGGCGCTGATAGCCCAGGGCGCGCCAGCTACGCAGATCCTCACGGCCCCGTTCTGGGCATTCTATGTGTGTATTGGCGGCTCCGGCTCGACGCTGGTGCTGGCGCTGCTGTACCTGCGCAGCCGCTCAGCGCATCTGAAAACAATCGGGCGGCTCAGCCTGGCGCCCGCGCTCTTTAACATTAACGAGCCGCTGCTGTTCGGGTCGCCCGTGGTGATGAACCCGACGCTGTTTGTGCCGCTGCTGCTGGTGCCGCTGGTCAACGCCGTGCTGGCCTGGGCAGCGCTGGAGATGGATCTGGTGCAGAAAATGGTGGCGATGGCCCCCTGGACTGCGCCCGCGCCGCTTGGCGCCATGATCTCAGCCGCCTGGGATATGCGCGCCGCGCTGCTGGTGGTGGTTTTGCTGGCGGTTGACGGACTGCTCTGGTACCCCTTTTTTAAAGTGTATGAAAAACAACTGATCGGCCAGGAGCAGGCGCGTGAAGGCGACGCCGTTACCGCTCCGGCGCAGACCAACGGGAGAACCTCATGACTGAACAGGCTATCAAAATCGCCATCATCGGCGGCGGCAGCAGCTATACGCCGGAGCTGGTGGAAGGGCTTATCGCCCGCAAAGAAAGCATCGCGCTGCATGAACTCGCGCTGGTGGATGTCGAACCGGGGCGCGAGAAAGTAGAGATCATCGCAGGACTGACGCGCCGGATGCTCGACAAAAACGGCCTGACGCACGTACGCGTAACGGTGCATTTCATGCCCGATGAGGCGATTCGCGGGGCGCAGTTCGTGCTCACGCAGCTGCGCGTGGGCCAGCTCCCGGCGCGCGCCGCCGACGAGCGGCTCGGACTGAAATATGGGCTGATAGGCCAGGAGACTACCGGCGTCGGCGGGTTTGCCAAAGCGCTGCGCACCATTCCGGTGTTGCTTGATATCGCCCGCAAGGTGGAGGCGCTGGCGCCGGACGCCTGGATAATTAACTTCACCAACCCGGCGGCGATTGTCACCGAGGCGGTGCAGCGCTACAGCCGGGCGAAAATTATCGGCCTGTGTAATGTGCCCGTCACCATGCACCATATGATTGCCGCCATGCTCGGCGCGCCGTCGCAGGAGGTCGCGCTGCGGTTTGCAGGGCTCAACCATATGGTGTGGGTGCACCAGGTGACGGTGCGCGGCGAAGACCGCACGCAGGAGGTGCTCGATAAGCTGTGCGACGGGGCGACGCTCACGATGAACAACATTCAGGAGGCCCCGTGGCCTGCGCCGCTGCTGCGCGCGCTCGGCGCCATCCCGTGCCCGTACCATCGCTATTTCTACTTAAGCCGCCAGATGCTGGAAGAAGAAGTGGAGGCGGCACGCGGGCGCGGCACCCGCGCCGAACAGGTAATGGCCGTTGAGCGGGAACTCTTCGAGCTCTATAAAGATCCGCACCTGGCGCAGAAGCCTGAGCAGCTCAGTTTTCGCGGCGGCGCGTTCTATTCGCAGGTGGCGCTGGAGCTTATCGACGCCATTCATAACAATCGCGGCGCGACGCTTGTGGTCAATACCGCCAACCGCGGGGCTATTCACGGGCTGCCGGACGACGCCGTGGTAGAAACTAACTGCGTGGTGGACGCGCAGGGCGCGCATCCGCTGGTGTTCGGCGCGCTGCCACCTGCGATGCATGCCTTAACGGTGCAGGTGAAAACGTATGAGCGGCTCACCATTCAGGCGGCGGTGGAGGGCTGCCGTGGTAGCGGCTTGCTGGCGCTGATAACTAATCCGCTGGTGGGCGACGCGGTGCTTGCCGAATCGCTGCTGGGTGAGGTGCTGACGCTCAACCGCGACTACCTGCCGCAATTCCGGGGATAAGCTCACCCGGCGCGAAAATTTCGGGTACTATCAGGTGGTCTCGCAGATGAAAGGGATCGCCTGATGGTTACTCTGGAAGATGTCGCCGCCCATGCGGGCGTGTCCCGCGCTACGGTTTCCCGTGTGGTAAATGGCGACAGTAAAGTCAAATCACAAACCCGCGCGCGCGTCGAAGCGGCGATTCAGACGCTCGGGTACTCGCCTAATCCGGCGGCGCGTGCGCTGGCCTCCAGTCAGAGCCATACCCTTGGACTCGTCACCACCTCTTATCGCGGCGGCTTTTTCGGCGCGCTGATGGATACCGTACAGAGTGAAGCGCAGCGCCACGGCAAACAACTGCTGGTGACGCAGGGGCGTGACAGCGCGCAAAACGAACGTGACGCCATCAGCCAGCTTTACAATTTGCGCTGCGATGGCCTGCTGTTGCATATCCGTATGCTGAAAGACGACGCGCTGCGCGAAATGGCGGCGGCGGGGCGGCGCTTTATCGTGCTGGACCGCGACGTGCCGGGGCTGGAATCACGCTGCGTCACGTTTGATCATCGCGGCGCCAGTACGCTTGCCACCCGTTATTTTCTGACGCGCGGCCACACGGCGATTGCCTGTCTTCACGGCCCGCTGTCGCGCTCCTCCAGCCGTTTGCGGCTACAGGGCTTTCTCGACGCCATGCAGGCGGCAGATCTTACCCCGGTGGCCTGTCTGGAGGCGGATTACTCGCTACAGGGCGGCTACCTGCAAATGCAGGCGCTGCTGGCGCGCGCGCTTCCCACCGCCATTTACTGCTGCAATGAAGAGATGGCCGTGGGCGCGATGCTCGCGATTAATGAAAAAGGCTTACGGATCCCGCACGATATTTCTTGTATCTGTTATGACAGCGGTGAGCGCGCCGATTTTGTTCGCCCACGTCTTACCAGCGTTCACTTTCCCATTACGGAAATGGCGCGTTTCGGTGCGAGAAAATTACTGGAAGAAGAAACTGAACAGCAAATATTCACGCCAAAAATGATGGAGCGTGATTCTGTAAAGGATCTGACTAAAGCTGGTATCAAATGAAATACCAGGATAAGCTCTTTCTGTAAGGAGTAATCTGAAATTGGTGCCGAAACGGCAGGATAAATAGTTTAACAGAATCAACCTGGTTGCACGTAGTGGTGACTTAATCCAGTATAGCGGGTTCCTATTAATAACGCGCAGGGCAGACAATATGATTGTTTCGCTCGATACACGGTATCAGTCTTATCTGCTGTTCGCCCCGATCGCCCATACCTCCGGGGGGCCGTTGGGCATGGAAGTTATTGCCCATTTCACCAGCCTGAACGCACAGGTTCGCTTTCCGACGGAATTCATTATCCCGCGAATTAATCCTGAAGAAAGATTAATGCTTTTTTACGAAAAAATAAGTTTGATTGAAAAGTGGCGCGAGGCATTTATAAAAAATTCTCTTTTCGCCGTCGTAAACATTGATCATAAGATAGCCAACGCTATTTTATCCAGCCCGACATTACGGGCACGGCTCGCGCAATTACCGTTTCTTGAGTTAGGTATTAATGAGAATTTTCCTGAACTTAATAAAGGTAAAGAAAATAAAACGATGTTCTCGCTGTCGCGTTATTTTCCATTAATGCTGTGTAACTTTGGCGCCGGGGCCGCCACAGGGCGAGCGATTTTCGACGGCTTGTTCCGTCGCGTGGCGCTGGATAAAACGTTTGTGCAAAAACGGCGCGCGGGCGGGATGTTTGAACCTTTTATGTATGCGATTGCGAATCAGGTCGGGCCCTGCTGCCAGACGCTGATCCTGCCTGCTGTCGATAACGACGAGGCACTGGACGAGGCGCGCCGCCTCGGCTTCAATGGCGCGCAGGGCACCTTGTGGCCCGCGATGGATGGCGAAACCCTCGTTCTGACGCTTGCCATGGCGCAATAACCTTAAACCTGCACCGTGTTTAACGCCTCCATAACGCACTACACTTAGCGCAGGAGGAGCCATGAGCCAACATCCCCGTTTTACCGCCACCTGGCGCGATGAACTGCCAGGTTTTTATACTGAATTAACGCCCACGCCGCTGAACAACAGCCGTCTGTTCTTTCATAACGCGCCGCTGGCGCAGGCGCTGGAGCTTCCGCAAACGCTGTTTGACTATCAGGGCCCGGCCGGCGTCTGGGGCGGCGAAACGCTGCTGCCGGGCATGGCGCCGCTGGCGCAGGTCTACAGCGGCCATCAGTTTGGCGTCTGGGCCGGCCAGCTCGGCGACGGGCGCGGTATTCTGCTCGGCGAGCAGCAACTCAGCGACGGCCGCAAGCTGGACTGGCATCTGAAAGGCGCGGGCCTCACGCCCTATTCGCGAATGGGCGACGGCCGCGCGGTGCTGCGCTCCACGGTGCGCGAATTTCTCGCCTCGGAAGCGATGCACGGGCTGGGCATTCCCACGACCCGCGCGCTCAGTATCGTCACCAGCGATACCCCGGTGCGACGCGAAACCACCGAGCGCGGCGCGATGCTAATGCGCATCGCCGAAAGCCACGTGCGTTTCGGCCATTTCGAACACTTTTACTACCGTCGTGAGCCGGAAAGCGTGCGTGAGCTGGCGCAGTACGTTATTGAGCATCACTTCGCGCACCTGGCGCAGGAGGAAGATCGTTTCGCGCTCTGGTTCGGCGAGGTAGTGAGGCGCACCGCGCATCTGATGGCGAGCTGGCAGTGCGTGGGTTTCGCGCACGGCGTGATGAACACCGATAACATGTCGATCCTCGGGCTGACGATGGATTATGGCCCTTACGGCTTTCTTGACGACTATCAGCCGGGCTTTATCTGCAACCATACGGACTACCAGGGGCGTTACGCGTTCGACAACCAGCCGGGCGTCGGCTTGTGGAACCTGCAACGTCTGGCGCAGGCGCTCTCGCCGATTATTCCGGCCGAGCGGCTTAATGCGCTGCTGGATGATTACCAGCCCGTGTTGCTGCGCGAGTGGGGCCGCCAGATGCGCGCTAAGCTCGGTTTTACCGTCGAAAAAGAGGGCGACAACGACTATCTGCGCGAGCTGCTTACGCTGATGGCGCGCGAAGGGAGCGACTACACGCGCACTTTCCGGATGCTGAGCGAGACGGAGCAGCGCTCGTCTGCCTCGCCGCTGCGCGATGAGTTTATCGACCGCGCCACCTTTGACGCCTGGTTTGCACGCTACCGCGCGCGGCTGGAAGACGAGGGCGTTGAGGATGACGCGCGCCAGCAACGGATGAAATCCGTCAACCCGGCGCTGGTATTGCGCAACTGGCTGGCCCAGCGCGCCATTGAGGCGGCGGAGCGTGACGACGCCAGCGAGCTGTCGCGGCTGCTGGAGGCGCTGCGCCATCCTTTCGATGACCGGGATGACGATTACACTCATCGCCCGCCGGACTGGGGTAAACATCTGGAAGTGAGCTGTTCGAGCTAACGGCTTAATATCAGAATATAAAAAAGGGAAACCGCGGGTTTCCCTTTTTGTTACGCGTTATTCAGAAGCGATGATTCAGAGACGGCTTTCCACCGCCTGGGCGAGGCGTTCCAGCAGCGTTTCGCTGTCATCCCAGCCGAGGCACGGATCGGTAATCGACTGGCCGTAGGTCAGCGGCGTGCCGGGCGTAATTTTCTGGGTGCCTTCCACGATAAAGCTTTCCACCATCACGCCCGCGAGCGCCGTTGAGCCCGCGCGGATCTGCTCGCAAATATCATCGCAAACGTCGAGCTGACGCCGGTGCTGCTTCTGGCAATTGCCGTGGCTGAAATCCACCACCAGCCGCTCCGGCAGGTTGAATTCCCGCAGCGCCTCGCAGGCCTCGTTAATGGCTGCGGCATGATAGTTCGGCGTTTTACCGCCGCGCATAATGATGTGGCCGTAAGGATTGCCGCTGGTCTGGTAAATCGTCATCCGGCCATGTTTGTCGGGCGAGAGAAACATATGGCTGGTGCGCGCCGCGCGAATGGCGTCCACCGCGATGCGGGTATTGCCGTCGGTACCGTTTTTAAAGCCCACCGGGCATGACAGCGCCGAGGCCATTTCGCGGTGGATCTGGCTCTCGGTGGTGCGTGCGCCGATGGCGCCCCAGCTGATGAGATCGGAAATATACTGCCCGACCACCATATCGAGAAACTCGGTGGCGGTCGGCACGCCCAGCGCGTTAACCTCCAGCAACAGGCGGCGCGCCTGTTCGATACCGTGATTGACGCGGTAGCTGCCGTTGAGATCCGGGTCGGAAATTAGCCCTTTCCAGCCCACTACGGTGCGCGGCTTCTCAAAGTAGGTGCGCATCACGATCTCAAGGCGGGAATCGTATTTCTCCCGCAGCCGCGCCAGACGGCGGGCGTAATCCACCGCCGCTTCCGGGTCGTGAATTGAGCAGGGGCCGATAATCACCAGCAGACGTGGGTCATCGCCGTTAAGGATTTTTTCAATACGGCGGCGGGCGTCAAGCACATGGTCTGCGACCGCCGGCGTCATGGGGTAGCGTTCTGCGAGTTCCGCCGGAGTAATCAGGCTGTCGATGCGCGCAGTACGGAGTTCATCAGTTTTAATCATGGGTGTCTCAAAATCTGTTGCTTCATCGGCATCAGCGCCGGAAGTGATGGGCATCACGATAAACCAATCCGCCCTGAATACAAGGCTATTAAAAGATTCACCGGGCCACGTGACGCTACCCTAACACAGACTTTTGCACCTTTGTACTAGTTTATCAGTACATGCGGCGATTGAGCCCCATGATGTCGAGGATTTTGGTGGCAATCTCTTCCACCGAATAGTTCGTACTGTTGATATAGCGGATCTGATGCTTCCGGTAGAGCGCTTCCACTTCAGCCACTTCCATCCGGCACTGGCGCATCGAGGCGTAACGGCTGTTCTCGCGCCGCTCTTCACGGATCGCCGCCAGCCGCTCCGGGTTAATCGTCAGGCCAAACAGCTTATGCTGCAACGGGCGCAGCGCCGCCGGCAGATTCAGGTTATCCATATCGTCGGCGATAAAGGGGTAGTTGGCGGCCCGAATGCCGAACTGCATCGCGAGATAGAGGCTGGTGGGCGTTTTGCCGCAGCGCGAGACGCCAAGCAGGATCACCTGCGCCTGATCAAGATTGCGCATGGAAATACCGTCGTCGTGCGCCAGGGTGTAATCAATCGCCGCGATCCGCGCGTCATATTTAATGATATTGGCAGGGTTCAGGCCGTGGGTACGGTGGGCGACCGGCGTCGGGTCGAGCCGCAGTTCTTGCTGGAGCGGCGCCACCAGCGCCTGGACGATATCCTGGCAGAACCCCTGGCTTTGGAGAATTATCTCGCGGACTTCGGGCAGCACGATGGAGTAGAACACCAGCGGGCGCACGCCGGTTTGCTGAAAGATGGCGTCGATCTGTTCTTTCACCGCTTTGGCCCGGCTTTCGTTCTCGACAAACGGCAGGGTAATGCTGTTGATGCTGACCGGAAATTGCGACATCACCGCATGGCCTAATACTTCCGCGGTGATAGCGGTTCCATCGGAAATATAAAAAACCTGGCGATCGACAACATTATCCATTGTATCCGTCCTTAATTCAGGTTGAGTATCATCTCAAGCATAAAATAATGTTCATGAAGCGCGCATGGCACTTCTCTCATTTTTAATAATGAAACGCTGTTTTTATTTTAAATGAACGCAGCGTTTCACTTTTCAAATATGACTGTAAATCATAGACCAAAAGAGTAAGCCAGCCTAATCAAGCAGTTACCAAATCCGGAATTTATCTGAAAATTTGAAATTTTCAATTTGCTTGAACGATTCACCGTTTTTCCCGCAGCGTTTTCTATGCCAGGCTAAAACGGCTGTCAGGTGTTTCTTAATCCCGTTCAAATATCATAAAAGGATTGCTTCGATGTCCAACAATGGCTCGTCATCGCTCATACTTTGGTATAACCAGCTCGGCATGAATGATGTAGACAGAGTTGGGGGCAAAAACGCCTCCCTCGGTGAAATGATTACTAACCTGTCCGGTATGGGCGTTTCTGTGCCTAACGGGTTTGCGACCACTGCCGTGGCGTTTAATCAGTTCCTCGAAAGCCGTGGCGTTAACCAGCGTATCTATGAACTGCTGGATAAAACCGATATCGACGACGTAACTGAGCTGGCGAAAGCCGGCGCGCAGATCCGCCAGTGGATTATCGACACCCCCTTCCAGCCGGAGCTGGAGCAGGCTATCCGCGAAGCCTATGAGCAGCTCTCCGCCGATGATGCCGAAGCCTCCTTTGCGGTGCGTTCTTCCGCCACTGCCGAAGATATGCCGGATGCGTCTTTCGCCGGCCAGCAGGAAACCTTCCTGAACGTCCAGGGCATCGATGCCGTCATGGTGGCGGTGAAACATGTGTTCGCCTCGCTGTTTAACGACCGCGCCATCTCGTACCGTGTGCATCAGGGATACGATCACCGCGGCGTCGCACTCTCGGCAGGCGTGCAGCGCATGGTGCGCTCCGATCTCGCCGCCTCAGGCGTCATGTTCTCCATCGACACCGAGTCGGGCTTCGATCAGGTGGTGTTCATCACCTCCGCCTACGGCCTTGGCGAGATGGTGGTGCAGGGCGCGGTCAACCCTGACGAATTCTACGTGCATAAACCGGGTCTGGCGGAGGGCCGTCCGGCAATTGTGCGTCGTACCATGGGCTCGAAAAAAATCCGTATGGTCTACGCCGACACCCAGGAGCACGGCAAACAGGTGCGCATCGAAGATGTGCCGCAGGCCGAACGCGACCGCTTCTCCATCACGCCGGAAGAGGTGCAGGAGCTGGCGAAACAGGCCGTACAGATTGAGAAACACTATGGCCGCCCGATGGATATCGAGTGGGCTAAAGATGGCCACACCGGCAAGCTGTTTATCGTGCAGGCGCGCCCGGAAACCGTGCGTTCGCGCGGTCAGGTGATGGAGCGCTACACGCTGCATTCCCAGGGCAAAGTTGTGGCGGAAGGCCGCGCTATCGGTCACCGCATCGGCGCGGGCACCGTGAAGGTGATTCACGACATCAGCGAGATGAACCGTATTCAGCCGGGCGATGTGCTGGTCACCGACATGACCGACCCCGACTGGGAACCTATCATGAAAAAAGCGGCCGCGATTGTGACCAACCGTGGCGGGCGTACCTGTCACGCGGCGATTATCGCCCGTGAGCTGGGCATTCCGGCGGTCGTCGGCTGCGGCGACGCCACCGATCGTATCAAGGACGATGAGAAAGTGACCGTCTCCTGCGCCGAAGGGGACACCGGCTACGTCTATGCCGATCTCCTCGATTTCAGCGTGAAAAGCTCAAGCGTGGATACCATGCCGGATCTGCCGCTGAAGGTGATGATGAACGTCGGCAACCCGGACCGCGCGTTTGACTTCGCCTGCCTGCCGAATGAAGGCGTGGGCCTGGCGCGTCTCGAATTCATCATCAACCGCATGATTGGCGTGCACCCGCGCGCGCTGCTGGAGTTCGACCAGCAGGAGCCGGCGCTGCAAAACCAGATCCGCGAGATGATGAAAGGCTTCGACAACCCGGTGGAATTCTACGTGGGCCGCCTGACGGAAGGCATCGCGACCCTCGGCGCCGCGTTCTGGCCGAAGCGCGTCATCGTGCGTCTTTCTGACTTCAAATCTAACGAGTACGCCAACCTGGTGGGCGGCGAGCGTTACGAGCCGCATGAAGAGAACCCGATGCTCGGCTTTCGCGGCGCAGGCCGTTATGTCGCGGATAATTTCCGTGACTGCTTTGCGCTGGAGTGCGAGGCGGTAAAACGCGTGCGTAATGAAATGGGCCTTACCAACGTCGAGATCATGATCCCGTTCGTACGTACCGTGGATCAGGCGAAAGCGGTGGTGGATGAGCTGGCGCGTCAGGGGCTTAAGCGCGGCGAGAACGGGCTGAAAGTGATTATGATGTGCGAAATCCCGTCCAACGCCCTGCTGGCAGAGCAGTTCCTTGAGCACTTCGACGGCTTCTCGATCGGCTCCAATGACATGACGCAGCTCGCGCTCGGCCTCGACCGCGATTCCGGCGTGGTCTCCGAGCTGTTCGACGAGCGCAACGATGCCGTCAAAGCGCTGCTGTCGATGGCGATCCGCGCCGCGAAAAAGCAGGGCAAATATGTCGGCATCTGTGGGCAGGGCCCGTCGGATCACGAGGATTTCGCCGCCTGGTTAATGGAGGAGGGGATCGATTCGCTCTCGCTCAACCCGGATACCGTGGTGCAAACCTGGCTCAGTCTGGCAGAGCTTAATAAATAACCCTCGATATATTTTAAAAACCCGCCTGATGGCGGGTTTTTTATTTGTAACGGGTAATTTGCACCGCATCACAAATACGGGAAAAAGCAAAAAATCATAAACTGGCTGTGGATTTCTGCAATTGTTGGCGGGCGGTGCGTTCACAATACTTAGGCCTGAAATCGCACCCGTGGTTTGCGTGCGAGAAACACGCTTTCTAACGTTGATAAGGCCAATAATAATGAACCTCACCTCTGCTCTTACGACAAAAGATAAAATAGGATACGGCTTAGGCGATATGGCGAGCGCGCTGGTCTGGCAAACCGCCACGCTATTTCTCGCCTATTTCTATACCGATGTTTTCGGCCTGCCCGCCGCGATTATGGGCACCATGTTTTTACTGGTCAGGGCGATAGACGCCTTTGTCGACCCCTGCATCGGCGCGCTGGTCGACCGCACCCGCACCCGGTATGGCCGCTTTCGCCCGTGGCTGCTCTGGTTCGCCATTCCATTTGGCGTCAGCTGTCTGATTACCTTTTACGTGCCGCAGGCGGGCGAAACCACCAAAATCATTTACGCCTGCGTCACTTACAGCCTGCTGAGCCTGGTTTATTCCGCCATTAACGTGCCTTATTGCGCCATGCCAGGCTCGCTGACCATGGACCCACGCGAGCGCCATTCACTGCAATCCTGGCGCTTTGGGCTTTCGTTTATCGGCGGGCTTATCGTCACCGTCATCGCCCTGCCGATGGTCGACTGGCTCGGCAGCGGCAACCCGCAGAAAGGCTATTTCTACGCGATGGGGCTGATGGGTCTGCTGGGCGTGGTGCTCTTTTTCTGCTGTTTTTTCATGACGCGCGAGCGGTATCTGCCAGCGAATGACGCTAATAGCTCAATGCTTAAAGATTTAAAACTGCTGGCGGCCAACAGCCAGTGGCGCATCATATTTCTGTTCAATATTTTGTTATTAACGGCGGTGGTCACACGCGGCTCCGCAACGATGTATTACGTGAAATACGTTCTGCTGCGCCCGGATCTGGTGTTTGTATTTATTGTCTCCGGCATGGTGGCGAATCTTACCGGTGCGTTATTATCAGAGCGCCTGCTTGGCAAATATGACCGGGTACGCTCCTACCAGTGGACGATTATTAGCTTCGTGGTGCTCGCGGCGCTGATCTTCTTTATTCCCCCGACCGCCGTCTGGTTAATTTTCGCCATCAATATTGTCTTTAGCTTTATTCAGAACCTGACCACGCCGCTGCAGTGGACCATGTTTTCCGACGTGGTGGATTACGAAGAGCACCGCAGCGGACGCCGCCTAGACGGCCTGGTGTTCTCCACGGCGCTGTTCGCCATCAAGCTGGGCCTGGCGCTCGGCGGCGCAGTGGTGGGCTGGATCCTCGGCATGGTCGATTACCTGCCGAATCAGGCCACCCAGAGCGCCAGCGTGCTGACCACCATTAATTCGCTTTTTACGCTTATCCCCTGCGCGCTCTTTTTACTGATGGCGCTGCTGCTCTGCTTCTATCAGCTCAGCAGCCGCCGTGTTGCCGCTATCGCCGCGGAGCTGGTGCAAAAACGCCAGTTACGCGAAGACACCGCTTCTCTCAAGCCTGCCATTCAGGAGTAACCAATGACTATTTATAAGGACCCAACCCGTCCGGTGGCTGAACGCGTCGCCGATTTGCTCGCCCGCATGACGCCGGAGGAGAAATTCGCCCAGATGCACGCTTACTGGCTGGTGCTGTCGCCGGACGGCGATCACCGGGAGCGTACCGATCTGAGCGATGAGTTTTCGGGCGCCACGCAGCAGGCGGCGCTGGCGGAGCGTCTGAAACGCGGCGCAGGGCAGATAACCCGTCCGCTCGGCACCCATATTGTCGCGCCCCGCGAGGGCGTGCGCGCCGCCAACCGGCTCCAGCGGATGCTGGTGGAAGAAACCCGGCTGGGCATTCCCGCCATGTTCCATGAAGAGTGTCTGGTGGGGCTTTTGTGTAAAGACGCGACGCTGTTTCCGTCGTCGCTCAACTACGGCTCGACCTGGGACCCGGCGCTGGTAGAGCAGGCCGCGCAGGCAATTGGCCAGGAGGCGCGCGCCGTCGGCTGTCATCAGGGGCTGGCGCCGGTGCTGGACGTGTCCCGCGACGTGCGCTGGGGCCGTACGGAAGAGACCTTCGGCGAAGATCCGTGGCTGGTAGGCCTGATGGCGACGCACTACGTGAAAGGCCTACAGGGGCCGCAGCGCGATCTGCTGGCGACGCTTAAACACTATGTCGGCCACTCCTTCAGCGAGGGCGCGCGCAACCATGCGCCGGTGCATCTGGGGTATTGCGAGCTCAGTGATACCTTCCTGCTGCCGTTTGAGATGGCGGTGAAGCTGGCGCACGCAGGATCGGTGATGCCTGCGTATCACGATATCGACAACGTGCCGACCCACGCGGACGATTTCCTTCTCACTACGGTGCTGCGCGAACAGTGGGGCTTCGACGGCATTATCGTCGCCGACTACGGCGGCGTGAGCCTGCTGCATCAGCATCACGGCGTGGCGCAGGATGCCGCGCACTCGGCGGCGCTCGCCTTTAACGCCGGTCTGGATATCGAACTGCCGAAAGATGACTGCGCGCGCCATCTGGCGCAGGCGCTGGAGCGCGGGCTTATCACGATGGAAAAAGTCGATGAGATTGTCGCCCGCGTGCTGGGGGAGAAATTCCGTCTCGGGCTGTTTGAACATCCTTACGCCGATGAGAGCGACATTATGCTGCAAAGCGACGAGACGCGGCGCATCGCCCGCGAGGTGGCGGCGCGCTCACTGACGCTGCTCGAAAACAACGGCGTGCTGCCGCTTCAGGGCGCGCCGCGCGTGGCGGTCGTCGGGCCGACGGCGGACGATCCGCTGGCGCTGCTGAGCGGCTACAGCTTCCCGGTGCATCTCATCATCAGCGATATGCTGGAGCAGACCAGCCAGGTGACGACGCCGCTGGCAGCGCTCCGCGAACAGCTCGGTAGCGCGATGACCGGTTACGCCAGAGGGTGCCATATCATTGAAAAACGCATGGCGGGCGCGCCGGTTTTCCCGGGGGACAGCGGCGAAAAACCGATGCAGCAGTCGCCCGTCTCAGATGACGTATCGCTGATCCCGCAGGCAGTGACGCTCGCAACGGAAAGCGACGTGGTGCTAGCGTTTGTCGGCGATCTCTCCGGGCTCTTTCAGAGCGGCACCGTGGGCGAAGGCTCCGACACCGACAGCCTGCAACTGCCGGGCGTTCAGCAGCAGCTGCTGGAAGCGCTGGTGGAGACGGGCAAGCCGGTGGTGGTCGTCATGACCGGCGGTCGGCCGTATCACCTGGGCGGGCTGGAGTCGCGCGTGGCGGCGTGGGTGATGGCCTGGGCGCCAGGGCAGGAGGGCGGTCACGCCATTGCGGATCTGCTCACCGGCAAAATTGAGCCGCAGGGTCGTCTGGTCGTGTCGGTGCCGAAAAGCGCGGGCGCGATGCCTTACTATTACAACCACAAGCTCAAGAGCGGCGGGACGCCTTACGCGTTTCATTTCGGTTCACGCTACCCGTTCGGTTACGGCAAAACCTGGACGACGTTCCGCTATGGCGAACTGGACATCGCGCAGGCGCACGTGCCGATGGACGGCGTGGTAGAGGCATCCGTGACGGTCACCAACAGCGGCACGCAGCCGGGCAGCGAGGTGGTGCAGCTTTATGTGCGCGATAAGGTGGCGTCATTGGTGCGACCCGTGCAGGAGCTGAAGGCCTTCGGTCGGGTAACGCTGGCGCCTGGCGAGCGCGCGCGCGTGACGTTCCGCGTGCCGGTAGATATGCTCAATTTCACCCGCCGTGACGGCCTTCGTATCGTGGAGCCTGGCGAGTTTGAAATACGCGTCGGGGCAAACAGCGGCGATATCCGCAGCCGCGGTACGGTGACGGTCGAAGGAGAAACGCACGTGCTCGGACATCACTGGGAAATGCTGAGTGAATGCCGGGTTGAACAATAATTAATCAGCGGCAGAATAAAAAAAAGCCCATCGTGGGAGATGGGCAAAGACTACACACAGCAATTCGTTGTTTCACTCAGGGGATTTCCATGTTTATAAATCAAGGCGTTGATTTATAACCGTGGATTAATAGTAGGCTTATCCATTTTTTGCGTCGATCAGATTCGTCTCAATAGTTCAGCGTTAATGAATTATTAAGGACTCAAAGGACGGGATTTACGATAAATCACGGGTCTGACCAGTATGGGAGGGAAATAATTAATAAGGAATACTTAAGTAAAAGGCGGGTTTCCCCGCCTGCATTTAATTTTTTACTTTTTCTTCTTCGCTCTCTTCCAGCGCTTCGATCACAGTTTTTGAATTCTCTTCCGGCAGCGGCGCTTCACTCACCCAGACGGAGAACAATCGCCAGGAAACGGCCAACAGTACCGGACCGATAAACAAGCCAATCATACCGAACGCAATCAACCCGCCGATGACGCCTGAGAGGATCAGCACCATCGGCAGATCGGCGCCCATACGGATAAGCATCGGACGGATAATGTTATCGAGCGTGCCGACCACGGCGCTCCAGACCAGCAGCACGGTGCCCCAGGTGGCGTCGCCGCTCCAGTAGAGCCAGATGATCGCCGGAACCAGCACCGGCAGCGGGCCAAGCTGCACCAGACAGCTTAAGATCATCACCACCGTCAGCAGCGTCGCGTAGGGGATGCCGGAAATCGCAAGCCCGATACCGCCAAGCACGCCCTGCACCAGCGCGGTTACCACTACACCAAGCGCCACGGCGCGGATCGCCTGGCCTGCCAGCACCACCGCCGCGTCGCCGCGCTTCGAGGCAAGACGAATGGCGAAGTGACGGATCCCCAACGCTACCTGTTCGCCGCGCCAGTACAGCAGGGCGCTAAACAGCAGCATCAGGCCGCAGTGCATCAGCAGCCTGCCAAGATGCGCCGCCTGGCCGATAAACCAGCCGGTCGTCGTGCCAAGATACGGGCGCACTTTCGCCATAATGGCCGAACCGCCGCTCTCTACGAGGTTATGCCAGCCGAGATAAAGTTTATCGCCGATATACGGGATGCTGTGAAGCCAGGCCAGATCCGGGATCGTCATCTGGCCGGAGGTCAGCCAGTGAATAAACGGACCGCTGCTGTCCACGAGACTGTTAACCAGCAGCGCCACCGGGATAACAAACAGCATGATAAGGATGAGCACCATCACCAGGACGGCGAGTGAGCGTCTGCCCCACAGCATCTTCTGCAGCCGCAGCAACAGCGGCCAGGTGGCGATGACCACCGTGCCTGCCCAGGCGAACCCCAGAATAAAGGGCTGCACAATCCACAGGCAGGCGATGATCATGACCGAGAGAAACAACACGGACAGCAGAATTTGCGGCACGTCCATGGGCTGTCGAAGTTTTACCATAAACCACATTCACCTTTTGTCATTCGCGTTACGCCCCAACGGGCGTTCCCGCCCCTGTCGGGGCGCTCTTATGATGAGTGATTTCCGGTCATTTGGATAGCCGCACCCCTGGAGCATTTCTGGCAGGCGCGACATATAAAAATGTGATACAACCTTGAATGCACAACGCAAACGATAACTTCCAACATCTACATGTCAGGCAGGGTCAAGATCGATGATCCCACAAATTTCTCAGGCGCCAGGGCTGGTACAGACGGTGCTGAATTTTTTGCAGGCACTGGAGCAACAAGGTTTTACCGGCGATACCGCCACCAACTACGCCGATCGCCTCACGATGGCGACCGACAACAGTATCTACCAGCTCCTCCCCGATGCGGTGATTTTTCCCCGCTCAACGGCTGATGTAGCGCTGATGGCGCGCCTCGCCGCCGAACCCCGTTTTAAATCGCTGATTTTTACCCCACGCGGCGGCGGCACCGGCACGAACGGCCAGGCGCTGAATCAGGGGATCGTCGTCGATATGTCGCGCTACATGAACCGTATTATCGAGATAAACCCGGAGCAGGGCTGGGTGCGCGTCGAAGCGGGTGTCATCAAAGATCAGCTTAACGAATACCTGAAGCCGTACGGCTACTTCTTTTCGCCGGAGCTCTCCACCAGCAACCGCGCCACGCTTGGCGGGATGATCAACACCGACGCCTCCGGGCAGGGCTCGCTGGTGTATGGCAAAACGTCCGATCACGTGCTCGGCGTGAGGGCCATTTTGCTGGGCGGCGATATTCTCGATACCCAGGCGATGCCGATCGCGCTGGCTGAAGAGTTGGGCCGCGCCCAGACGTCGCTCGGGCGCGTTTACCACACCGTACTTGAGCGCTGTCGTGAGCAGCGCGCGCTGATCCTGGAGAAGTTTCCGAAGCTCAACCGCTTCCTGACCGGTTACGACCTGCGCCACGTCTTTAACGACTCACTTTCAGAATTTGACCTGACCCGGATCCTGTGCGGTTCGGAAGGCACGCTGGCGTTTATTACCGAAGCGCGGCTCGATATTACGCCGCTGCCGAAAGTGCGCCGCCTGGTGAACGTCAAATATGACTCGTTCGACTCGGCGCTGCGCAGCGCGCCCTTTATGGTCGAGGCGCAGGCGCTGTCGGTCGAAACCGTGGATTCCCGGGTGCTGAATCTGGCGCGTGAAGATATCGTCTGGCATTCGGTGAGTGAGCTGATTACCGACGTGCCGGATAAAACGATGCTCGGTCTTAATATTGTTGAATTCGCAGGCGACGACGAAGCGCTGATTGACCAGCGCGTTGAGGCACTGTGTGCGCGGCTTGATGAGTTTATGGCGCAGGCGCAGGGCGGCATCATCGGCTGGCAGGTCTGCCGGGATCTCGCGGGCGTTGAGCGCATTTACGCAATGCGTAAAAAAGCGGTGGGGCTGCTGGGTAATGCCAAAGGGCTCGCCAAGCCGATTCCCTTTGCCGAAGACACCTGCGTGCCGCCGGAGCATCTCGCTGATTACATTGCGGAGTTCCGCGCGCTGCTGGATGGTCACGGGTTGAGCTACGGCATGTTCGGTCACGTGGACGCGGGCGTACTGCACGTGCGCCCGGCGCTCGATATGTGCGATCCGCAGCAGGAAGTCCTGATGAAGCGCATCTCCGATGAGGTCGTGGCGCTTACCGCCCGCTACGGCGGCTTGTTATGGGGCGAGCACGGCAAAGGCTTTCGCGCGGAATATAGCCCGGCGTTTTTCGGCGAAACGCTCTATGACGAACTGCGGCGCATCAAGGCGGCGTTCGACCCGGACAACCGCCTGAACCCCGGTAAAATCTGCGCGCCGTATGGCCTCGACGCGCCGATGATGAAAGTGGATGCGGTCAAACGCGGCACGTTTGACCGCCAGATCCCGCTCGCGGTGCGCACCTCCTGGCGCGGCGCGATGGAGTGTAATGGCAACGGTCTGTGCTTTAACTTCGATGTGAAAAGCCCGATGTGCCCGTCGATGAAAATCACCAGCAACCGCATTCACTCGCCGAAAGGGCGCGCGACGCTGGTGCGCGAGTGGCTGCGGCTGCTCTCCGATCGCGGCGTCGATCCGCTGGCGCTCGAAAAAGCGCTGCCGCAAAAACGCGCCAGCCTGCGGTCACTCATTGAGCGCACCCGTAACAGCTGGCATGCCGATCGCGGCGAATATGATTTCTCGCACGAGGTGAAAGAGGCGATGAGCGGCTGCCTCGCCTGTAAAGCCTGTTCCACCCAGTGCCCGATTAAAATCGACGTGCCGGAATTCCGCTCACGCTTTTTGCAGCTCTACCACACGCGGTATCTGCGCCCGGTGCGCGATCACCTGATAGCGACGGTGGAAAGCTACGCGCCGCTGATGGCCCGTGCGCCGAAAACCTTTAACTTCTTTATGAGCCAGCCGTGGGTGCGTACGCTTTCAGAACGGCATATCGGCATGGTCGACCTGCCGCTGCTCTCCACGCCGACGCTGCAACAGCAGCTGGTGGGGCACCGTAGCGCCGGCATGACGCTGGAGGAGCTGGAGCGGCTGCCGGAGGCCGAAAAAGCCCGCACGGTGCTGGTGGTGCAGGATCCCTTCACCAGCTATTACGATGCGCAGGTGGTGGCCGATTTCGTGCGGCTGTGCGAAAAGCTCGGATTCCAGCCGGTAGTGCTGCCGTTCTCGCCGAACGGCAAAGCGCAGCACATCAAAGGCTTTCTCCAGCGCTTCGCCCGCACCGCGCGGAAAACCGCCGATTTCTTAAACCGCGTGGCGGCGCTCGGCATGCCGCTGGTGGGCGTCGATCCGGCGCTGGTGCTGTGCTATCGCGATGAGTATAAACAGACGCTCGGCGAGGCGCGCGGCGAGTTTCACGTGCAACTGGTGCACGAGTGGCTCACCACGGCGCTGGCGGAGCGTCCGACCGCGCCGGTGGGCGGCGAGTCGTGGTATCTGTTTGGTCACTGTACGGAAGTGACGGCGCTGCCAGGCACCGCCGGACAGTGGGCCGCGATTTTCGCGAAATTCGGCGCGAAGCTCGAAGGCGTTAACGTCGGCTGCTGCGGCATGGCGGGGACGTACGGGCATGAGGTGAAAAATCACGCCAACTCCCTCGGTATCTATGAGCTGTCGTGGCATCAGGCGATGCAGCGGCTGCCGCGCGCCCGCTGTCTTGCAACGGGCTATTCGTGCCGCAGTCAGGTGAAACGCATCGAGGGCAGCGGCGTGCGCCACCCATTACAGGCGCTACTGGGGATGATTGTATGATCTGGCAACGTACCGCGACGCTTGACGCGCTGAACGCCATGGGCGCGAATAATATGGTCGGACTGCTTGATATCCGCTTCACCCGACTGGATGACAATGAAATCGAAGCCACCATGCCGGTGGACCACCGCACGCATCAGCCGTTCGGGCTGCTGCACGGCGGCGCGTCGGTGGTGCTGGCGGAAACGCTCGGCTCGGTGGCGGGTTATCTCTGCACCGAAGGCGAGCAGAACGTCGTCGGGCTTGAAGTCAACGCGAACCACCTGCGCAGCGTGCGTAGCGGCCGCGTGCGCGGCGTCTGCCGCGCGGTCCACGTCGGGCGACGCCATCAGGTATGGCAGATAGAAATCTTCGACGAGCAGGACCGCCTCTGCTGTTCATCACGCCTGACGACGGCGGTGGTGTAGTTTTCTCACTGGTAAATAAAGCGCCATCACTGGCGCTTTATTTTCGGTATTTCCTGACCAGCCTGTCGATTTTTTCCTGATCGCTTTCACTGTTATATACATTTTTTAAATTATCTTTTGATTGTGACCTGAGGATTTCATTATTATAAGGAGGTTTTATTAACTTCCTTATTTCACTTTTTATTTCTATAAAAAATTATCCATTCATTGGTTAAATCACGAGCACTGATTTTGTCAGAGGGACAGGTGAGTATTTAATCTGGAATAGTGCACAGCTGCGATTATGCAGAGTAATGCATAATAGCGAGGAAGGACAGGGAATGAACTCAGTTTATTATGCAAACAGATTCATTGAAAAAGTGGCATGGCAGGCATGCTTATGTGATAAAATGACAAGGTGATAACGCCTGTATTAGCTATTTATGGTTCATTAACTATAAGGATGGCTGACAATGAATACGCTATTTTTTCAATTATTAATCTTTATTTTCATGCTTGGTTCTTTTCCATTACATGCGGAAGTGTCTGATGAAATGAAGCTTGAACGCGTTGTGATAGTCAGTCGCCACGGAGTAAGAGCGCCAACGAAGTTCACGCCGTTAATGCAGGAAATCACACCTTACCCCTGGCCTCAATGGGATGTTCCGCTGGGCTGGTTGACGACTCGGGGTGGGGAGCTCGTCACCGAATTGGGGCGATATCAAAAAAGCGTATTTGTCGATAAAGGTATTCTGGAAGGTAACGAATGTCCTTCCCCAGAGCAGGTGGCCGTTATTGCAGATACCGATCAGCGCACTCGTAAAACCGGTGAGGCATTTCTGGCTGGATTTGCGCCGGGATGTCAAAATAAGGTTCATTATCAAAAAGAGCACGATAAGAAAGATCCCCTGTTTAATCCAGCAAAAACGGGTGTGTGCTCGTTTAATGTATCAAAGACTCAGGAAGCGATTCTGACGCGAGCTGGAGGAAACATTGAACGGTACACCCAGCGTTATGACTCTGCATTCCGTACTCTGGAACAGGTTCTCAATTTCTCCCGGTCAGCAGCATGTAAATCAACAAGACAGCCGGGTTGTACACTCCCGGGAGCCTTACCTTCAGAACTCAAAATTTCTTCAGATAACGTATCATTATCTGGCGCATGGAGTCTGTCTTCTATGCTGACGGAAATATTTCTATTGCAAGAGGCGCAGGGAATGCCAGAGGTCGCGTGGGGGCGTATTCACGGGGAGAAAGAATGGGCAGAACTATTAAGTCTGCATAATGCTCAGTTTGACCTTTTGCAAAGAACACCTGAAGTTGCACGTACCAGAGCAACACCGCTACTCGATTTGATAAGCCGGGCATTAGTCAGTAATGGGTCAACAGAAAATCATTACGGCATTAAATTGCCCGTCTCGTTATTATTTATTGCGGGTCATGATACCAATCTTGCAAATCTCAGCGGGGTGTTCGATCTTAACTGGTCTTTACCCGGGCAGCCTGATAATACCCCTCCTGGCGGGGAGCTGGTTTTCGAAAGATGGAAGAGAGTGAGTGATAATACAGACTGGATTCAAGTTTCTTTTGTTTATCAGACCCTCCAACAAATGCGAGAGTTTACACCTTCTTCATCGTCTCCTTCCCCCCATAAGATTGTGCTTACGTTGCCCTCATGTCAGGATAAAAATCCTGAGGGGATGTGTGCATTGAAAGGCTTTAATGACATTGTGCAGAGAGTACGTATTCCACAATGTGCGGTAATGGCTGATATAAATCGATAAACAGAATACGCAGGGCATTCGGGAGATTCAGGGCAGTTGTGACAGCCCGGCGCACGTTTAAAAGCGAATTTTGGGGATTTCAGGTGTGCATTTTGGGGCAACCTAGTCTCAGGGGAGCGTTGGCGGCAAAATAATGTCCGCATCAGTCCGTATTTGTTCGCAACATGATTTCACTAACCCGCTGAAAAAATATAAGCATTTGATTTATCGGTATCTATTAAATCTATAACATAAATAGGTATAAACGATACATCTTTTGTTCAGGTGGGGGGGTAACGTGATAATCTCTTCGTTTCGCTTGTTAATGTATTGATAAATCATCGCTTTCGACCGCTATTTTTGCCCGCTGCAGGCTCTCCGGTAGGGTCTATGCTTAATGAAAGTGTTCAAAAAGTGCCGTTTAGGGTAATACCCCTGATCCGCAGAGGTTGAAGTGAGAATTATTACCACTAACATAGCATTATCGCCCTAAAGGCACTCACTCCAGGAGACAGACCTATGGAATCACAAACCGGTACGTTCAATCCCGCCGAGTTTAACTGGCAGGGCCTGACGATGACCCCAGACGCGGCCAAACATATTCGCGACTTAATGGCGCAGAAACCGGGTCTGCTGGGTGTGCGTCTTAGCGTCAAACAGAGCGGCTGCGCGGGATTTGGCTATGTGCTCGATACGGTCAGCGAGCCGAAAGACGAAGACCTCGTGTTCGAGGCCGATGGCGCGCGGCTTTATGTTCCGCTACAGGCGATGCCCTTTATCGACGGCACCGAAGTGGATTACGTGCGCGAAGGCTTAAACCAGATTTTTAAATTCAATAACCCTAAAGCGCAGCACGCGTGCGGCTGCGGTGAAAGTTTTGGGGTCCAGGCGGAGTAATTATGTCCCGTAACAGTGAAGCAACTGACGATGTGAACACCTGGAGCGGCCCCCTTAACTATAAAGAGGGCTTCTTTACCCGGCTTCAGACCGATGAACTGGCGAACGGCATCAACGAAGAGGTTGTGCGCGCCATTTCAGCCAAACGCAACGAGCCCGAGTGGATGCTCGAATTTCGCCTGAGCGCTTACCGCGCCTGGCTTGAGATGGAAGAGCCGCACTGGCTGCATGCGCATTACGACAAACTGAACTATCAGGATTACAGCTACTACTCCGCGCCGTCGTGCGGCCATTGCGACGACGCCTGCGCCTCACAGCCGGGCGCGGTGCAGCAGCCGGGCGGCAACAATAACAGCTACCTGACGCAGGAAGTGGAAGAGGCGTTTAACCAGCTCGGCGTCCCGGTGCGCGAAGGCCGTGAAGTAGCGGTAGACGCCATTTTCGACTCCGTTTCCGTCGCCACGACCTACCGCGACAAGCTGGCGGAGCAGGGCATTATTTTCTGCTCGTTCGGCGAGGCAATCCACGACCACCCGGAGCTGGTGAAGAAATACATCGGCACCGTCGTGCCGTCGAACGATAACTTCTTCGCTGCGCTGAATGCCGCAGTCGCCTCCGACGGCACGTTTATCTACGTGCCGAAAGGCGTGCGCTGTCCGATGGAGCTTTCTACCTACTTCCGTATCAACGCCGAGAAAACCGGCCAGTTTGAACGCACCATTCTGGTGGCGGATGAAGGCAGCTACGTAAGCTATATCGAAGGCTGTTCCGCGCCGGTGCGCGACAGCTATCAGCTCCACGCGGCGGTAGTGGAAGTCATCATCCATAAAGACGCGGAAGTGAAATACTCGACGGTGCAGAACTGGTTCCCTGGCGATAACAACACCGGCGGCATCCTGAACTTCGTGACCAAGCGCGCGCTGTGCGAAGGCGAAAACAGCAAGATGTCCTGGACGCAGTCGGAAACCGGCTCGGCCATCACCTGGAAATACCCAAGCGTTATCCTGCGCGGCGATAACTCCATCGGCGAGTTCTACTCGGTGGCGCTGACCAGCGGCCATCAGCAGGCGGATACCGGCACCAAGATGATCCACATCGGCAAAAACACCAAATCGACGATCATCTCAAAAGGCATCTCCGCCGGGAAAAGCCAGAACAGCTATCGCGGCCTGGTGAAAATCATGCCGACCGCCACTAACGCGCGTAACTTCACGCAGTGCGATTCGATGCTGATTGGCCCCGACTGCGGCGCGCATACCTTCCCGTATGTGGAATGCCGCAACAACAGCGCCCAGCTTGAGCACGAGGCGACCACCTCGCGTATCGGCGAAGACCAGCTGTTCTACTGCCTGCAGCGCGGGATCAGCGAAGAAGATGCTATCTCGATGATTGTTAACGGCTTCTGTAAGGATGTCTTCTCAGAGCTGCCGCTGGAATTCGCGGTCGAAGCACAAAAATTATTAGCCATTAGCCTTGAGCACAGCGTCGGCTAAGGTAAGAAAAAGGATAAGACATGTTAAGCATCAAAGATTTACAGGTCAGCGTTGAAGAGAAGGCGATCCTGCGCGGTTTAAACCTTGAAATAAAACCCGGTGAAGTGCACGCCATCATGGGGCCGAACGGCTCCGGGAAAAGTACCCTTTCCGCGACGCTTGCCGGGCGCGAAGATTATGAAATCACCGGCGGCGAAGTACGTTTTAAAGGCAAAGATCTGCTGGAGCTGTCGCCGGAAGAGCGCGCGGGCGAAGGCATCTTTATGGCGTTCCAGTATCCGGTGGAAATTCCGGGCGTCAGTAACCAGTTCTTCCTGCAAACCGCGCTTAACGCGGTGCGCGAATACCGCGGCCAGGACGAGCTTGACCGCTTCGACTTCCAGGATCTGATGGAAGAGAAAATCAAGCTGCTGCAAATGCCGGAAGACTTGCTGACCCGTTCGGTTAACGTCGGCTTCTCCGGCGGTGAGAAAAAGCGTAACGATATTCTGCAGATGGCGGTGCTGGAGCCGGAGCTGTGCATTCTTGATGAAACCGACTCGGGCCTGGATATCGACGCCCTGAAAATCGTTTCCGAAGGGGTTAACGCGCTGCGCGACGGCAAGCGTTCGTTCATCATCGTCACCCACTACCAGCGCATTCTGGACTACATCAAGCCCGATTTCGTCCATGTGCTGTATCAGGGGCGGATCGTGAAGTCTGGCGACTTCTCTCTGGTCAAACAGCTGGAGGAGCAGGGCTATGGCTGGCTTACAGAACAGCAGTAACGCGCTGCAACAGTGGCATCGCCTGTTTGAAGCGCAGGGCGGGGAGCGCTCGCAAGAGGCGCGCGAGCATCTGCAACAGCTGCTGCGCCTTGGCCTGCCGACCCGTAAGCATGAAGACTGGAAATACACGCCGCTCGACGGCCTGCTGAAGCACGATTTCGTCGCACCGGCCGCTGCCGCGCTGAGCCGTGAAGAACTCAGCGCGCTGGCGTTGCCCGTTGATGCGCTGCGCCTGGTGTTCATCGATGGCCGCTTTGCACCGGATCTGAGCGATGCGACCGAGAACAGCGGCTTTGAGATTAGCGTGAACGACAGCCGCAGCGGGCTTCCCGCGCCGGTGCAGCCTGAGGCGTTTTTACACCTTACCGAAAGCCTGGCGCAGAGCGTGACGCATATTCGCGTGGCGCGTAACCAGCAGCCGTCAAAAGCGCTGTTGCTGATGCATATCAGCGCGGGCCGCGCGGGCGATGAAATCAACACCGTGCATTACCGCCATCATCTGGATCTCGACGAAGGCGCGCAGGCGACGGTTATTGAACATTACGTCAGCCGTGACGCGCAGCCGCACTTTACCGGCGCGCGCCTGACCATGCAGGTAGGCGCTAACGCGCAGCTTAATCACTATAAACTCGCGTTTGAAAACCCGGTGAGCTGGCATTTCGCGCATAACGATCTGGTGGTTTCTCAGGATGCGCACGCCGCCAGCAGCAGCTATCTGCTGGGCGCGGGCGTACTGCGCCACAACACCAGCACGCAGCTGAACGGCGAGAACATTACGCTGCGCGTGAACAGCCTGGCGCTGCCGGTAAATAACGAAGTGTGCGACACCCGCACCTGGCTTGAGCACAACACAGGCTACTGCAACAGCCGTCAGCTGCATAAAACCATCGTGCGTGATAAAGGCCGCGCGGTCTTTAACGGACTTATCAAAGTGGCGCAGCACGCCATTAAAACCGACGGGCAGATGACCAACAACAATCTGCTGCTCGGCAGGCTGGCGGAAGTGGACACCAAACCGCAGCTGGAAATCTACGCCGATGACGTGAAATGCAGCCATGGCGCCACCGTGGGCCGTATCGATGACGAACAGATGTTCTATCTGCGCTCGCGCGGTATTAACGAACAGGCGGCGCAGCAGATGATCATTTACGCGTTCGCCGCGGAGCTGACCGAAAGCATCCACGACGAAGCGCTTAAACAGCAGGTGCTGGCGCGTATCGGCCAGCGCTTTGCAGGGGGAGAGGCATGAGTTTTTCTCTACAGCAGGTCCGCAGCGATTTTCCGGTGTTGACGCGCGAGGTTAACGGCCAGCCGCTGGCCTATCTCGACAGCGCCGCCAGCGCGCAGAAGCCGACGGCGGTGATTGAGGCCGAGGCGGAGTTCTACCGTCACGGCTACGCGGCGGTGCATCGCGGTATTCACACCCTGAGCGCAGACGCGACCCAGCGTATGGAAGCCGTGCGCACCCGCGCGGCGCAGTTTATTAACGCGCGCCTGCCGGAAGAGATTGTGTTTGTGCGCGGCACCACCGAGGGGATTAACCTCGTGGCGAACAGCTGGGGCAACAGCCAGCTGCGCGCGGGCGATAACCTGATCGTTACCGCAATGGAGCACCACGCCAATATCGTGCCCTGGCAGATGCTCTGCGCGCGTACCGGGGCTGAGCTTCGCGTGTTGCCGATTAACCAGGACGGCACGCTACAGGTCGACAAACTGCCCTCGTTGATGGACGAGCGCACCCGCCTGCTGGCGGTCACGCACGTCTCTAACGTGCTCGGCACTGAAAACCCGGTCGCTGACCTCATCGCGACGGCGCATCAGGCGGGCGTTAAAGTGCTGGTGGACGGCGCGCAGGCGGTGATGCACCACAAGGTTGACGTACAGGCGCTGGACTGCGATTTCTATCTCTTCTCCGGCCATAAACTCTACGGGCCGACCGGGATTGGCATTCTGTACGCCAAAGAAGCGATTCTCCAGGCGATGCCGCCGTGGGAAGGCGGCGGGGCGATGATAGCGACCGTCAGCCTGACCGAAGGCACCACCTGGGCCGCAGCACCGTGGCGGTTTGAAGCCGGGACGCCCAACACGGGCGGTATCATCGCCCTTGGCGCGGCGATGGATTATGTCGACGCCATTGGCCTTGATAATATCCATGACTATGAGCGCACGCTGATGGCGTATGCGCTGCGTGAGTTGCAGGCGGTGCCGGACTTGCAGATTTATGGCCCGACGGAGCGCCTTGGCGTCATCGCGTTCAACCTTGGCAAACACCACGCCTACGACGTGGGCAGTTTTCTGGATAATTACGGTATTGCGGTACGTACCGGCCACCACTGCGCGATGCCGCTGATGGAATTTTACGGCGTGCCTGCGATGTGCCGCGCGTCGCTCGCGATGTACAATACCGAAGATGAAGTGGACCGGCTGGTGGCCGGGCTTATCCGCATTCATCGTTTGTTAGGCTAAAAGGAGCGAGAATGGCTGGTTTGCCGGAGAAAGAAAAACTGCTGCGTAACTTTAACCGCTGCGCCAACTGGGAAGAAAAGTATCTTTATATCATCGAGCTGGGCCAGCGGCTGGCGCCGCTCGAAGACGCCGAACGCACCCCCGCGCACCGCATTCAGGGCTGCCAGAGCCAGGTCTGGATTGTCATGACGCCGGGCGACAATGGCGTGATGGAGATGCGCGGCGACAGCGATGCGGCTATCGTCAAAGGGCTTATCGCCGTGGTCTTCGCGCTCTATCAGCAGATGACCGCGCAAGATATCGTGAACTTCGACGTGCGCCCGTGGTTTGAAGAAATGTCGCTGACCCAGCATCTCACCCCGTCCCGCTCTCAGGGTTTAGAAGCCATGATCCGCGCTATTCGCGCGAAAGCGGCCGACCTGAGCTAATCTTAAAGCACGGCTTTCTCCTGTCACGCGCGGCCCTCCCGGGCTTCGCGGATGTTCAGCATTCCGGCCACGCCGGTGAAAACAGGTCGTGCTTATGAAACAGATCTTTTCCTTTCCGCTGCTCGCGCTGCTGCTGATGGGCGCGACGCAGGCATTGGCCGTTGATTACCCGCTCCCGCCGCCCGGCAGCCGTCTGATTGGCCAGAACCAGACGTATCTTGTGCCCGCAAACAGTCAAAATCTGGAGAAAATCGCCGAGCAATACCAGACCGGCGTGCTGTTGCTGCTGGAGGCGAATAATACGGTTGACCCTTATCTGCCGATGCCGGGCAGCGAACTGACGATCCCCACGCAGATGCTGCTACCCGACACGCCGCGCGAAGGCATTGTGGTTAACCTCGCTGAGCTGCGTCTTTATTACTATCCGCCCGGAGAGAATCGCGTGGCGGTGTATCCGATAGGCATCGGCCTGACGGGGCGCGAAACGCCGGTGATGACGACGCGTATCATCCAGAAGATCCCCAACCCCACCTGGACGCCGACGGCCGCCATGCGCGCCCGCTCACAGGCGCACGGCGTGACGCTGCCTGCCGTGATACCCGCCGGGCCGAATAATCCGCTGGGGCGTTTTGCGCTGCGTTTACAGCAGGGCGGCGGCGAGTATCTCATTCACGGCACCAATGCCCGTAGCAGTATCGGGCTGCGCGCCAGCTCCGGTTGCATCCGCATGCGCGCGGCGGATATCAAAGCGCTGTTTACCCAGGTGGCGTGGGGAACGCGGGTGCAGATAATCAATGAGCCTGTGAAATACGCCAGCGAGCCGGACGGCAGACGCTACGTGGAAGTGCATCAGCCGCTCTCGCGCAGCGATGCCGACAACCCACAGACGATGCCGGTGGCGATTAACGCCGCTTTCGGACAGTTCATCGACGATGCGGGCACTGACGCGATGGCGGTCGATAACGCGCTGACGCGCCGTGCGGGTTATCCGGTGGTCGTAGACGCGCACAGCGCGCTGCCAGCTCCCGTCACGACGATACAGAGCGTCAGAGCCGCAGTGACGTCGCCAGACGGCGAGAGACTCTCTGAGAGCATGAATGCCTCTTCAACGCGGGTGACCGTGCAGTAACGCTGACTCATAACGTGGAATGGCATGATGCGCCGGAAGGGGAGCGTACAACCAAAGAAAAAGCGGCGAGGCGAGAGGGCTTGAAAACAGGCAAAAAAAATGGCGCACAATGTGCGCCATTTTTCTTTCACACGGTACTATTACTTACGGTATTTAGTAGCCATGTTGTCCAGACGCTGGTTAGCGCGAGCTGCGTCGTCTTTAGCAGCCTGAACGTCGGAACGCATTGCGTTCACGTCGTTGCTCAGCTGGTCAACTTTAGCGTTCAGAGTCTGAACGTCAGAAGACAGCTGATCGATTTTAGCGTTGCTGGAGCAACCAGCCAGCAGAGTAGAACCCAGGATTACCGCGCCCAGTACCAGTTTAGTACGATTCATTATTAATACCCTCTAGATTGAGTTAATCTCCATGTAGCGTTACAAGTATTACACAAAGTTTTTTATGTTGAGAATATTTTTTTGATGGGAATACGCTTAATTTTGATCGTTCGCTCAAAGAAGCATCGACATTGCGCGGATCATTAAAAAAAAATGAAGGAAAACAGGAAACTTTCATCGGATTCATCTTAGAAAAAAACAAACTTAAATAGTGAAATCCGATTTGCTTTTCTATTCACAGCGTCTATTTAAGCCAAATTAAAAGGCGCCTTTCGGCGCCTTTTTAATCATATCTAAAAAAAGGGTGGATATTATTACAGGACGTGAACGGACGCTGTATTGGTGGTACCGCTCGGTACCAGCGCGCCAGACACCATCACCACCACATCGCCTTTCTTCGCCAGACCGCTTTCCAGCGCCGCGTCTTTGCCCAGACGGTAGAAATCATCCGTAGAGGAGATCTCTTTCACCAGCTGAGGCACAACGCCCTTGCTCAGCACCAGCTGACGCGCTGTCAGTTCGTTGGTGGTCAGCGCAAGGATAGTGGCATCCGGGAAGTATTTACGCACTGACTTCGCCGATTTACCGCCTTCGGTCGCCACAACGATCAGCGGCGCTTCCAGTTTTTCAGCGGTTTCTACCGCGCCGCGGCAGACAGCTTCGGTGATACGCAGTTTACGGCTGTCGTTGTTGAACTCCAGACGGCTGGTCATCACGCGGTCGGTACGCTCGCAGATGGTCGCCATGATAGTCACGGCTTCCAGCGGGTATTTCCCTTTCGCGGATTCACCAGACAGCATTACCGCGTCGGTACCGTCGAGGATGGCGTTCGCCACGTCGCCAGCTTCAGCACGGGTCGGACGCGGGTTCTTGATCATGGAGTCCAGCATCTGGGTCGCGGTGATAACCACTTTGCGCGCGCGGATACATTTCTCGATCATCATCTTCTGCGCGAAGATCACTTCTTCAACCGGGATTTCTACGCCCAGGTCGCCACGCGCTACCATGATGCCGTCAGACGCTTCGAGAATTTCGTCGAAGTTGTTCAGGCCTTCCTGGTTTTCGATTTTGGAGATGATCTGGATGTTTTCGCCGCCGTGCGCTTTCAGGTGCTGGCGAATCTCTTCGACGTCAGAGCGCTTACGGATAAAGGAAGCCGCCACAAAGTCGACGCCCTGCTCGCAGCCGAAGATCAGGTCTTTTTTATCTTTTTCAGCCAGTGCCGGCAGCGCGATGGAAACGCCCGGCAGGTTAACGCCTTTGTTTTCGCCGAGGTCGCCGTTGTTCAGCACTTTACAGATCACTTTATCGCCTTCGATGGCGGTGACTTCCATGCCGATCAGGCCGTCATCCACCAGCACGGTGTTGCCGACGGAGAGATCTTTGGTGAAGCCTTCATAGGTCACCGCAACGGTTTCGCTGTTGCCGACAACAGATTTGTCGGTGGTGAAGGTAAAGGTCTGGCCCGCTTTCAGGGAGACGTCGTTGCCGCCTTCCAGTTTGATGGTGCGGATTTCCGGGCCTTTCGTGTCCAGCAGGATAGCGGCCTGTTTGCCGGTTTTCGCCAGAACGTTGCGCAGGTTTTTAATGCGCTGACCGTGTTCTTCGTAATCGCCATGGGAGAAGTTAAGGCGCATCACGTTCATGCCCGCGTCGAGCATTTTGGTCAGCATTTCTTCGGATTCGGTTTTTGGGCCGATGGTGCAAACAATTTTCGTCTTTTTCATGACAGTCTTAATCTTTAGTTGAAGGATATGGAAATCATGCCCTGCGGCGTGCTCTGCCGTTTGGGTAAACTTGTGTTGCGAAAGTTGTGATGCCACAGCCTAAGGATAGGTGACATCAAAAAAGCGTGCAGGAGAAAGTGTGCTTGTGGTTCAGCCTGGGGGCGGGTGAGCGATTGTTCGACGGTAAAGGCGATATCCAATGTGCTGAAACCATTCAAGTTAGAATGCCCGCATTATAGCTTCCACACGCGCAGAAAGGAATTAAAAACGCTGTTTCATAATGGAAAACCTGTCACCGCTTCGTTTCTGTTGCTTATCCGTTAAGGAAGCATGACAAAACGTTATCATCACGTCTTTATTGTACAACTCACCTGTGAGGGCGCTCGCAAATATATATAAAATTGCCCGAAATATATTCAGTAAGCCAAAACGTTTCGGGATATCTATTATGGTTTATTAGCGAACCCAAAGAATAATTATTTTCATTTAAATCGGCGTGACGAGTGTTTAATTTTTATTCGTTAATAAAGTCTCTGCATTAGCGCTACCCTACTAATATTTGGCATAAGAAAGCGCGTATCGCTTCCGTTTTTCCTATTGAAAATAAACAAAGAGTATGTTTTCAGCGTCTGGCTTACTGCTGCTTAATATATTGTTCCCGCCCTAAAATAGCCTGATTTGCGTATTGCAAGGTAAGGATAATCCTAAAAGAGTGTCTCTATAGGAGAGCTAAATGCTTGTAAAGTTTAGCTTTAGTGAAAAGTCACTCAAGGTTACCTTTCGTCATGTGTTTGATTTATAACGCTTTTTATATTTGGTAAAAATTTGCAATAAGTAACGATGTAGCTACACTAAAACCATCATTCGGACGGCTCAATGGATGGGCAAGATGTCAGATAAATAACTGTCTCGGACAACACATGTCCGAGAATTGACGTGTGTCTAAAACGCGTCGGGTTAATTATTTAATAGCAGCATAACCCTGATACTGATAATTAAGGTAGGTATGGCGATGACGCTTTCTTCATCTGCCAGTAATGGCTACGCCTTTATTTTACCCCCGGAAATACCCACGCAGCAGGGTCCGGAAGGCATTTTGTACGATTTTAACGACGGCGCGAGGCTCCTGCTTCCGGCAGGTGACTGGCGCGTCGAAATAAGTGATGACGAAACGGGGAATATACTTTTTGCGAGCGATATCGCTGAAGGTTGGGTGATTAGCACCAAAAAATATTATGTACCGTTTCGTTTGCAGGTCTGGAAGAAAGGGCAGAGCGAACCGCTGTTCGATCACGCGCTGGATATGCGCGACAAACCGGTGCTGATCTCCTTTCCCACCGGCACGCTGGGCGACCTCGTGGGATGGGTGCCTTACGCCGAACGCTTCCGTCAGACATATGGCTGCCAGGTGGAATGCACCATGGCGCAGCCGATTATCGATCTCTTCGCGCCAGTCTACCCGGAACTGCAGTTTTACGCGCCGGAGCGCTGGGCAAACCAGCGCGCCCACCGTGAGCCGCCTTACGCCACCTGGCGCGTCGGGCTTTTCTTTCAGGGCGATCTCGACAAACAGCCGTTTGACTTTCGCGCCGTCGGCCTGCATCGCACGGCCGGGCATATTCTCGGCGTCGACCCGAGCGAAATCGTCCCCGATCTGCGCGTGAATTCCCCGCGCCAGATAGCCGAACCCTACGTTTGCATCGCCACGCAATCCACCAGCCAGGCCAAATTCTGGAATAACGGCAGCGGCTGGCATGAGGTGATCGACTTTCTGAAAGCGCAGGGCTATCGCGTCCTGTGTATCGACAAAGAGCGCGTCGTCGGGCGCGGCTACGTCTGGAACAAAATTCCCCACGGCGTGGAGGATTTCACCGGCAACCTGCCGCTGCGCGACCGTGTGGCGCTGCTTGAGCATGCGGAATTTTTCATCGGTCTTGGCAGCGGGCTCTCCTGGCTTGCCTGGGGCTGCCGCATTCCGGTCGTGCTGATAAGCGGTTTCAGCCTGCCGGCCAGCGAGTTTTACACCCCCTGGCGCGTCATCAACACCCACGTCTGCAACGGCTGCTGGGATGACGTGCGGCTTAATTTTGACCATCAGGACTATTTCTGGTGTCCGCGCCACAAAGGCACGGACCGGCAGTACGAGTGTACGCGTTTTATCACGGGTAAACAGGTGATTGGCCATTTACGTCGGCTTATCTCTCTGAAAAGCAACCCATTCGACATCAAAACAACAGCATTGGCAGACCCAAATCAGCACGCCGCATAACGGCGTCTGAGCGGGTTTCGAGGGCATCAACATGAAGAGAAGTCTTAATTGCAGTTACCGGCTGGTGTGGAGTGAAGTCCAGCGCGCGTTTATCGTGGTTTCCGAGCTCACGCGAGCGAAGGGCAAACGCGCCAGCGGGGCGGTGTTGTTGACGGCAGCGGTAGGAAGCGCGCTTGCCAGCGGCGGAGCGTTCGCGTTCACGCCCGATGTCACCTCGTCGGTGCAGGATGAG
The DNA here is from genome assembly GCA_000027065.2 of Cronobacter turicensis z3032. NCBI lineage: Bacteria > Pseudomonadati > Pseudomonadota > Gammaproteobacteria > Enterobacterales > Enterobacteriaceae > Cronobacter > Cronobacter turicensis. Next base: position 1,965,791 of record FN543093.2, read on the forward strand.
CTGGTGCAGAACGGCACCCAGCAGGTTCTGGTCGGCGGGGCGACGACAAATCATACTATCGGCGCGCTGGGCAATCAGATTGTCGCAGGCGGCCTTGCACAGAAAACCACGTTAAACGACGGCGGCGTACAGGTTGTTCGCCAGCAGGGCGTGGCGACCGGCACCGTCATTGATGACGGTTTGCAGGTGGTGGAAAAAGACGGTCAGGCGCAGAGAACGGTCATTCTGGACGGCGGCGTGCAACAGGTGGATGGTTCCGCCGTGCATACCGTGGTCGGTAACGGCGGCGAACAGCATGTCCTTGCCAATGGCACCGCGACCACCACGCTTATCAACAACGGCGGCACGCAGTCTGTCGATGGCACCTCTATTTCCGCAGTCGTCAACGACGGCGGTCATCAGCTGGTTGAGCGCGGCGGTTACGCCCGCAACACCACCGTTAATAACGGCGGCGTCCAGTACGTCAGCGCGGGCGGTTCGTCCTCCGACGGCGTGATTTTCGGCGGCGGCATTCAGCAGGTTTCCGGCACCGCGTCCGGCACCAGCATCAACGACGGCGGCAGCCAGCAGGTACAGGTCGGCGGCCAGTCCCGCGATGCGCAAATTAATAACCGCGGCACCCAGGCGGTGGACGGCACGGCTATCTCCGCCATTGTCAAAGACGGCGGCACCCAGCTCGTTAACCGTGGCGGGCTGGCGAAAAACACTCAGGTTAACAGCGGCGGTCTGCAGCATGTGTCGGTAGGCGGGGCATCCGCTGACGCGCACCTCTTCGGCGGCACGCAGCAGCTGGCGGGCACGGCGTCCAACACCCAGATAGATTCAGGCGCCGAACAGCATATCGAAGCGACCGGCCTCTCTGTAAGCGCGACCGTGAACAGCGGCGGCCTGCAGAATGTCGACGGCACCGCGAACTACGCGACCGTTAACGACGGCGGCACCCAGCTGGTGCAGGTCGGCGGCCATGCCAACAGCACCGTGGTGCGCGACGGCGGCATTCAGGACGTGGCCCTCGGCGGCTCGGCGTCTGATTCCATTCTTCTCGGCGGCACCCAGCAGCTCGCGGGCAACGCGGGCGGCACTATCATCGGCGACGGCGGCGTACAGCATGTGAAAACCGGCGGTTCGGCTTTCGGCTCGCTGATTAACGCAGGCGGCCTGCAGCGCGTCGACGGCACCGCGACCTCGACCATCGTGAAAAACGACGGCATCCAGCTGGTTAACAGCGGCGGCCTCGCGGACAACACCGCCATCCACAGCGGCGGCCTGCAATACATCGCCCAGGGCGGCGCGGCGTCTGAAGGCGTTATCTTCGGCGGCGGCATTCAGCAGGTTTCCGGCATGGCGTCCGGCACCAGCGTCAACGAAGGCGGCTCCCAGCAGGTTCAGGTGACCGGCAAAGCGATCGGCACCCAGATCAACAACCGCGGCACCCAGGCCGTTGACGGCACGGCAATCTCCGCCATCGTCAAAGACGGCGGCACCCAGCTGGTGAACAGCGGCGGTCTGGCGAAAGACACCCAGGTCAACAGCGGCGGTCTGCAGCATGTGTCGGTAGGCGGGGCATCCGCTGACGCGCACCTCTTCGGCGGCGTTCAGCAACTCGCGGGCACGGCGTCCAACACCCAGATAGATTCAGGCGCAGAACAGCATATCGAAGCGACCGGTAAATCCGTTAGCGCGACCGTCAACAGCGGCGGCCTGCAAAACGTCGACGGCACCGCGAATTTCGCGACCGTTAACGACGGCGGCACGCAGCTGATTCAGGTCGGCGGCCACGCCAACAGCACCGTGGTGCGCAGCGGCGGCGTTCAGGACGTGAAACTCGGCGGCGCGGCCTCTGGCTCCATCCTGCTTGGCGGCACGCAGGAACTGGCGGGCACCGCGGGCGACACCATCATCGGCGACGGCGGCGTGCAGCATGTCCAGGTGGGCGCGAATGCCTCTGGTACGCTGATTAACGCAGGCGGTCTGCAGCGTGTTGACGGCACCGCGAAAAGCACCACCATCAACGACAAAGGCATCCAGCTGGTGAACCGCGGCGGTAAAGCGGACAGCACGGCCATCAACAGCGGCGGTCTGCAGTATGTCGCGGAAGGCGCTTCCGCTTCTGACAGCGTCGTCTTCGGCGGCGGCATCCAGCAAGTGTCCGGCAACGCGTCCGGCACCAGCGTGAATGACGGCGGCTCGCAGCAGGTTCAGGTCACCGGTCAGGCGACCGGCACCCAGATCAACAACCGCGGCACCCAGGCCGTTGACGGCACGGCAATCTCCGCCATCGTCAAAGACGGCGGCACTCAGTTGGTGAACAGCGGCGGTCTGGCGAAAAACACGCAGGTCAATAGCGGCGGTCTGCAACACGTCTCTGTAGGCGGCGCCTCTGCCGACGCGCACCTCTACGGCGGCGTTCAGCAACTCGCGGGCACGGCGTCCAACACCCAGATCGATTCCGGCGCGGAACAGCATATCGAAGCGACCGGTAAATCCGTCAGCGCAACCGTTAACAGCGGGGGTCTGCAGAATGTGGACGGCACCGCGAACTACGCCACCATCAACGACGGCGGCGTACAGCTGGTGCAAAACGGCGGTCACGCCAACAGTACTGTGGTGCGCGACGGCGGCGTTCAGGATGTGAAACTGGGCGGCGCGGCGTCTGACTCCGTTCTGCTTGGCGGTATTCAGTCCGTCTCCGGCACCGCGGGCCGTACCATCATCGGCAATGACGCTATTCAGCATGTAAAAACCGGCGGTCTGGCTTTCGCTTCGCAGATTAACGCGGGCGGTCTGCAGCGCGTCGATGGCACAGCGACCTCGACCATCGTGAAAAACGACGGCATCCAGCTCGTCAACAGCGGCGGTCTGGCGCGCGCCACCACGGTCAACAGCGGCGGCCTGGAGCATATTAACTTCGGCGGCGCGTCTTCCGACGGCGTTATTTTCGGCGGCGGCGTGCAGGTGGTTGCGGGCATGGCGTCCGGCACCAGCATCAGCGACGGCGGTCTCCAGCTCGTCACCAAAACCGGTATGGCGAACGATACCCACGTGAACCGCGGCGGCGTACAGAGCGTTGACGGTACCGTGACGTCCGCGGTCGTGAAAGACGGCGGTACGCAGATAATCAACAACGGCGGTCTGGCGCGCGGCTCTATCGTGACCAGCGGCGGGCTGCAACACATCAACAAAGGCGGCGCGTCGTCTACCGCGAAAATCTTCGCAGGCGGCACCCAGGTGGTGGCCGGTACAGCTTCCGGCACCAGCATCGGCGACCGTGGCACACAGCTCGTGCAGGAAACCGGTAAAGCGGTGGACGCGCAGATTAACCAGGGCGGCACCCAGGCAGTTGACGGCACGGCTATCTCGGCGGTCATCAACGACGGCGGCCTGCAACTCGTTAACGTCGGCGGTCTGGCGGCAGGCTCTATCGTCCACAGCGGCGGCGTCCAGCATGTGAAACTGGGCGGCGCGGCGTCTGACGGCACCGTCTTTGGCGGCGGCACGCAGCTGGTTGAAGGCACCGCGTCCGGCACCAGCATCAGCGACGGCGGCGTGCAGCTCATCATGGCGAGCGGCCATGCGAAAGGCACGCTGGTCAACAGCGGCGGCGTACAGCGCGTAGACGGCCAGTCCTTCGATGCGGTTGTCAACAATGGCGGTCAGCAGATTGTCGACCCGTACGGCTGGTCGCGCAGCACCGTGATCAACGCCGGCGGCTCACAGATCCTGGGCAACTCGGCAGTGGCTATCTCTACCGTGATGAACGGCGGCGAGCAGCACGTTAACAACGGCGCGCAGGCGCTGGCGACCCGTCTGCTGGGCGGCACCCAGAATATCGGCAACGGCGGCAAGGCCTTCGATACCCGTGTCGAGAAAGGCGGCGTGCAAAACGTCAACTCAGGCGGTTATACCTACGGCGGCACCATCTCCGCGGGCGGCAGAGAAAACGTCTTTACCGGCGGCACCACCGACTTTACGACGGTGGAAGGCACGCAGGTTCTGGACGGCCACTCTATCGTGACCATTCTGCAAAACAACGGCTACCAGCGCGTGAACAAAGATGCCCTGGCGGACGTGACGATGGTCTTCGACAACGGCGTGATGGATGTTTACGGCACGGCGAAAGGTACGGAGCTGTATGAGAATGGCGAACAGCGCGTGTATAAAGGCGCGAACGTCACCTCAACCTGGCTGAACGATGATGCGAAACAGACCGTCTACAACGGCGCGGTGGTTACCGAAACCCGTAACCGCGGCGGCGAGCAGAATCTGCTGAGCGGCGGTCGCGCGGTAAGCACTATCATGGATACCGGCGCTGTCCAGAACATCGGCGCGGGCGCTACGGCGGAAAACACAGTGCTGATTAACCGCTCTGTGCAGAACGTGCGCGGTACTGCTGACGGCGCTGAACTCGCGGCTAACGCGGTGCAGAACGTCTACCAGGGCGGCGTGGCGAAAAACACCAGCCTGTATGCCACCACCGCGCAGAATATCTACAACGGCGGCCAGACCTTCAATACCAACATTGAGAACGGCGGCATTCAGAACGTGCTGACCGGCGGTACGGCGACCAGCACTACTATCAACCTTGGCGGTACGCAGAACGTCAACAGCGGCGGTACGGTTATCTCGACCATCATCAAGGCGGGCGGGATCCAGAACGTCAATGACGGCGGGATTGTTATCGACAACACTGTGATCGGCGATCAGGTCGTCAACAACGGCGGTACGGTGGCCTCGTCTACGGTCAGCGAAAACGGCAGCCAGAGCGTGACGCTGGGCGGTACGGCTATCGCGACCACCGTCACCAAAGGCGGCGTACAGTTTATCCGTAAAGGCGGCGTGGCCGACCAGACCATCATTCAGCAGGGCGGTATGCTGGCGGTGGCGGATGCTGCTGAGGCGACCAACATCGATCTCAACAGCGGCGCAGGCATTGTCGCCAGCACCGACACCACCGTTAACGGCACCAACGCGCAGGGTCAGTTCTCCATCGCCAACAAGCTGGCGAACAGTCTGCTGCTGGAAAGCGGCGGCGCGCTCACGGTCGCGGCGGACGGTATCGCCAACAACACCGTGGTGCAGAACGGCGGTAAACTCAGCGTGACGGATGGCGGCATTCTGACCGGCACCACCGAGCTGAAAGATGGCTCCTCCATCGCGGGCAACGTCACTAACACCGGCAAGCTGAGCGTGACCACCGATCAGAGCGACAACACGATTGCCGCGAATATCAACGGTACCGGCAGCCTGTATAAAGAAGGCGACGGCAAACTGACCGTCAGCGGTGTTCTGAACCAGACCGGCGGCACCTGGCTGCAGAGCGGCACGCTGGTGTTCAGCGGCCTGGAAGCGGTGACTGACGTTATCGCGCAGCTTGGCACCTCACTGCAACTGACCAACGGCACCTCGCTCACCGGTATGATTGACCCGACCGATCTGACGGTAGATGCCGGCTCCACCTGGCTGATGACCGGCAGCTCGCTGCTGGACGACCTGACGCTGGGCGGCGCCATCGATTACCAGGCACCGACCGGCGCCTTCGTACCGAAAACCCTGACGGTCACTAATCTGACGGGCAATGGCGGCACTATCACCCTGAACACGCTGTTCCAGGACGGTACGGCGACTACCGACAGCCTGATCATCAACGGCGGCACGGCGACCGGCAACACCCGCATCGCCATTCGTAACCAGGGCGGTCTGGGCGCGCGCACGACCGGCGACGGTATCCAGGTGGTAAACGCCATTAATGGCGCGACGACCACTGACGATGCCTTCAGCCTTGCCAACAACCTGCAGGCGGGTGCGTATAACTACAGTCTGCGTCAGGGCGCTGGCAGCGAAAGCTGGTATCTGACCACGGCGTCCGGCAGCGGCAACGAAAACGGCCCGCAGAACTACCGTTCGGCCATGTACCTCTACAGCTCGCTCTATGCACAGGCGATGGACTACGACAGCGCGCTGCTTGGCTCGCTCGACAGCCGTCGTTACGCGGCGCGCAGCCCGTCTGAGGATGGCAGCAACGTGTGGGCGCGCTTCCAGGCAGGCCAGCTGAATCATGAGCATGGCGGTTCGGATCTGCGTAACGGCAACACGCCGGAAAGCAAAGGCGGCTATACCTTCCTGCAGATCGGTAGCGACCTGTGGAGAGGCCAGGCGTCCTCCATGGAATGGGGTGTCGGCATCTACGGTGCGGCAGGTCTGTCAGCCATCGACGTTCAGCGCAGCGAGAAATCGAAAGCGGGTACGGTACGTGACGACGCGTACAGCGCCGGTCTGTATGTCAACGGCGTGCATGAGAGCGGCTGGTGGGTTGATGTGGTGGCGCAGGGTACGCGTCATAACTTCGATACCAACCCGCGCGACGGCGACGGTATGAAGACGCACGGCTGGGGCTATGTCGGCTCCTTCGAAACCGGTCTGCCGTTTGATATCGGTAGCGGCCTGGTGCTCGAACCGCAGGTGCAATACCAGTACCGCGGCGTGAACCTGAAAGATGGTGGCGACGATGCCGCTGACGTGCAGTTCGGCGACGGTCACAGCCAGCAGGTACGTGCCGGTCTGCGCTTTGGCAACAACGCGACGCTGAAAGAGAGCGGCAAACCGGTTCCGGTGAGCTGGTGGGTGCGTCCGTCCTTTATCCAGACGTTTGACTCCAAAGGCGACGTGAACGTGAGCGCGCCGGGCGTGGCAGGCAGCGAAGTCTCCTTCAATCCGGATCAGGACGGCACCGCCGCCGCGCTGGATGTGGGTCTCGACGGCCAGATCCGCGACAACGTGACGCTGGGCGTTCGCGCCGGCTACACCAAAACTATCGACGACGCCGGCACCGGCGGCTACGGTGGCCAGGTGACGCTGAAAGTCAGCTTCTGATAACAGGTAGTAAGAACAGCCGCCCCATACGGGGCGGCTTTTTTTTGCGTGTAATAATAGAAAGACGAAGAGATGAAAAGGCTTTGTAGGGCGGGTAAGCACCGCGCACCCACCAATTACAATAAACCGACGGTAAGGGGATGGTTTTCTCCGGCTTAAAAAAATCGGCCCATGAGGGCCGATTTTCCGCCGGGAGCCGGGATTGCAAAGGGGGCGGCGGCGAGCCCCCTTTGCACGTTCGCGAGAAACGAGCGCCCATATAAAGGAAACATTATGGCGAACGGAACGTGTTCACGGCCCTGGTATATCTCACCCGTCACAGGCGTTCTATATATGCTGGACGGCGGGTGCGCTGCGCTTACCCGCCCTACGATATTGGGCTGCACGTTAGATGTAAGGTGGGTAAGCGCAGCGCACCCACCGTATCAATTACACTCTCACCATGACCATCACACCCCCAGTCTGTCCCGCAGGCTGTAATACGCCGCACCCATTGCGGTAAACGGGATCTGGAACGAACGCCCGCCGGGGAACGGATAATGCGGCAGCGTCGCGAACGCGTCGAAACGCTCGGCGTCGCCGCGCAACGCCTCGGCGATAAGCCTGCCCGCGAGATGCGTACACGTCACCCCGTGGCCGCTGTCGCCCTGCATATAATAGATATTGTTCTCAAGCCGTCCGAACTGCGGCATCCGCGAGAGCGTCAGCAGGAAATTGCCGGTCCAGCGGTAATCAATCTTCACGCCTTTAAGCTGCGGGAACGTCTTCAGCAGCTTTGGCATAATCAGCCGGTCAATATCGTCCGGGTCGCGCGCGCCGTACACCACGCCGCCGCCGTAAAGCAGCCGGTTATCCGCCGTCAGCCGGTAATAATCGAGCAGATAGTTACAATCCTCGACGCAATAATTATTCGGCAACAGCGACGCCGCCACCTCCGGGGCCAACGGCTCGGTCGTCACCACCTGAGTGCCGCACGGCATACTGCGCCGCGCGAGCGCAGGCTCAAGACGCGTGCCGAGATAGGCGTTGCCCGCCACAATCACATAGCGCGCCGTCACCTGACCCTGCGCGGTTTTCACCACGGCAGGCTGGCCGTGCGTAATGCTCACCGCCGCCGACTGCTCGAAAATCTTGCCGCCGAGGGCGCGAATCGCTTCCGCCTCGCCGAGCGCCAGGTTCAGCGGGTGAATATGGCCGCCGTTGTGATCGAGCAGCGCGCCGGTGTAACGACGGCTCGCGATTTCCCCGCGCACCGCGTCGGCGTCCAGCAGCTCAAGCCCGCGATTGCCGTAGCGCTCCCAGCTGGCTTTCTGCTCCATCAGGCCGAGATACTGCTTACGGTTCAGCGCCACAAACATCCCGCCGGGACGGTAATCGCACTGAATATCGTAACGCGTAATGCGCTCGCGGATGATCTCGCCGCCTTCAAACATCATGCTGCCGAGCATCCGCGCCGTGTCCACACCGTAACGCGCTTCGATAACGTCGATATCGCGGCTGTAGGAGTTCACCACCTGGCCGCCGTTACGCCCGCTCGCGCCAAACCCAATCCGCGCGGCCTCCAGCAGCACCACGTCATAACCTTGCTCCACCAGATGCAGCGCCGATGAAAGCCCGGTATAACCGCCGCCGACAATACAGACATCGCACTGGAGCGACTCCGTAAGCGTCGGGAAGGGCGCATGCGGATTGGCGCTTGCGGCGTAGTAGCTGTTTACATGCTCAGTCATGATCGTGCTCCAGGCTCATCCAGATGGTTTTCAGTTCTGTGAATTTTTCCAGCGCGTGCAGCGATTTATCGCGCCCGTTGCCGCTCTGCTTATAACCGCCGAACGGCACGGTCATATCGCCGTCGTTATAGTTATTGATAAACACCGAACCGGCCTTCAGACGGCGGGCCATGCGGTGGGCGCGGGAGAGCGAACGGGTCCAGACGGCGGCGCCCAGCCCGTAGTCGCTGTCGTTGGCAAGCTGCAACGCCTCCTGCTCGCGGGTAAAGGAGGTCACCGCCAGCACCGGGCCGAAAATCTCCTCGCGGGCGACGCGCATCTGGTTATCCACGTCGGTAAAAATCGTCGGGCCGACGCAGGCCGGGTGCGTCTGCGCGCGGCCATCCAGCCACAGCGTCGCGCCGTGTTCCTGGCCGAGCTCAATATAGCGGCGCACGCTGGCGGCGTGGTCGTCATCAATCAGCGTGCCCATGGTGGTCTGCGGATCGAGCGGGTCGCCGGGCGTGAAGCTTTGCGCATGCGCTTTCAGGCGCGCCAGAAACGCCTCTTTAATGGACGCCTCCACTAACAGGCGCGTACCGGCGATGCAGACCTGGCCCTGGTTATAGAAGATCCCGGCGGCGGTCGCGGCGGCGGCCTGGTCGAGATCCGGGCAGTCAGCGAAGACGATATTGGCGCTTTTGCCGCCCGCTTCGAGCCAGACGCGCTTCATGTTCGATTCACCCGCGTCTTTAAGGAGCTGTTTGCCGGTGCGGGTGGAGCCGGTAAAGGTCATCACATCCACATCGGGGTGCAGCGAGAGCGCCTGACCCGCCTCGTGCCCAAAGCCCGGTATTACGTTCAGCACGCCGTCCGGCAGCCCCGCTTCACGCGCCAGCGCCGCAAGACGCAGCGCCGAGAGCGGCGATTTCTCAGACGGTTTGAGCACCACGCTGTTACCGGCGGCAAGCGCCGGGCCGAGCTTCCAGCAGGCGAGCAGCAGCGGGAAATTCCACGGCACCACGGCCGCCACCACGCCGACTGGCTCACGCACGATCATCGCGAGCGACGCGCTATCCGTGGGCGCCACCTCGCCATAAAGTTTATCGACCGCTTCGGCGTACCAGCGCAGCGCGCGGGCCGCGCCTGGAATATCATCACGCAGGCTATGGCGGATCGGTTTGCCGGTGTCGAGCGACTCCAGCAGCGCCAGCTCCTCGTGATGCTGCTCCATTAACCCGGCCATGCGCATGAGCACCGCTTTGCGCGTGGCGGGGGCGGCCTGCGACCAGTCGCCGCGCTCAAACACCGCACGGGCGCTCGCCACCGCGGCGTCGACATCACGCTTCGCGCCGCGCGCCACCTCAGCAAGCGGCTGGCCGGTGGCCGGGTTGACCACGGTAAAGGTGTCGCCGCTCGCGGCCTGGCGGTAGTCGCCCTGATAAAATAACCTGCCTTCGATGGACAGCTGCGCCGCCTTATCCTGCCAGTAGCGTAAATCGTGAAATTCCATAGCCTCTCCTGTCATAACAAAGGGTTAGCGCGTGTAAGGCGGCGGTTCCGCCTGAATTTTCGACGCAGAAGCCCGCAGGCGAATAAAGCCCGTTTAGCTCAGGTCAGATGCGGCCCGTGTCAGGCGCGCCCGGCGTCTTCTTCTAACCGAACGCGCTGAACGGTTATCAGAAGGTGGTGGGCGTATGCGCGCTGATGATGCGGCAGATCCCGGCCGAGGTATTACTGAAGCTGTGAGGTATGCCGGTGTTGATGGCATAGCTCTGGCCTGCGGTCAGGTGGAACGTCTGGCCGTTGACGGTCAACACGATTTCCCCTTCCAGCAGGGTGCCAATCTCTTCACCCTGATGTTTAATCCTCTCCCCGGTCGTGGTGCCGGGCTGGTAGGTTTCAAACAGCATCGCCAGCGTGCGATGCGGATCCCCGTTATGAATCAGCTTCATCGAGACGCCCTGGCTGCCTATCTCAATCAACTCATCCTGATTGATGACGACCTGCGGTTCGTCCGGTTTTTCTGGTTCGGCAAAAAATTCCGACAGCGAAAGCCCGTACACCTTCAGTAGCTTTTGCAGCGTACTGATGGCCGGACTCACTTTGTCCTGTTCAATGGTGCTGATAGCGCTGTGCGTAAGCCCGGAAAGTTCAGCGACGCGGCGCTGCGACAAACCCAGTTGCTGGCGGATCTGCGCTAAACGCTTCCCCGGCGCCAGGGTGACATCGCTCATAGAGTCTCTTCCTTTATAGTAACGTCAGGCGGGCCGGGGCTTTTCGGCCCGAAACCCCCGACAGGCGGTAATAAAACCTTCAAACAACAGCCGCGAGAGTGCGTATTCGCTGCTGTTCCATTCCGGGTGCCACTGCACCCCCAGTGCAAACGGGTGATCGATAACGCTTGCGGCTTCTACAAGGCCATCCGGCGAGCGCGCTTCGACGCGCAGCGGCGCGCCCAGCGTGCGTGCGCCCTGGCCATGCAGCGAATTTACCCAAAACGTGTTGCAGCCCGGTATCAGTTTGCCAAGTAGCCCACCCGGCACAACCTGCACCTCATGAGACGGCGCGTACTGCTGATCCAACGGAAGCTCAGGATCCTCGCGGTGTTCCAGCAGTTCCGGCTCGTCAAACAGCCGACGATACAGCGTCCCCCCGGTGGCGACAACCAGTTCCTGAAGCCCGCGACAGATGGCGAAAAGGGGGATGCGCCTTTCCAGCGCGCGCTCAATCAGCGCGATGCTCAGAGTGTCCCGCCCGGGGTCGGCGGCAGGCTCATCGCCGTTTTCACCATACAGGTGCGGCTGGACGTTGCTGGGGCTGCCCGGCAGCATAATGCCGTCAAGTTCAGCGAGCAGCTGATCGAGAAGAACGGGTTCAGCGACGATATGAGGCAGGGGCACCGGCAAGCCGCCAGCGTTCAGCACGGCGTTAATGTATTTCTCTTGCAACGTCTGGCTTGGGTGCCCCTTGATACTGTTTCTGCACATCACGACGCCTATCATCGGCCTGTTAAATATAATGCCCATACATTCCTCTCGCGCTGGACTAAATTATGCACAAACGCCACGTTTGCGCCGCTTTCTGGTCAATATTTTCTCAATCTAGCAGCGCTGTAACTAAAATTCAAACCGCATTTAACATTTGAAAAACATTTCTGTTGCATCTAGATTCTAAAAGTGGAAATTATATCGAACGGTCTGATTGCGCAGACCGGTATCTGCAACAACGGCGGTGAATCATGGAAACCCATATCGTGGCAGTAGAAAATGTTGTGCATTACAGTGAAGAGAGGCGAACCAGTGCGTTTGCGCGCGAAGTGAATGCCTACCTGGAGCGTTATCCGTTGACGGAGTATGTCGACGTGATGTTGACGGATCTCAACGGCAGTTTTCGCGGCAAACGCATTCCCGTGACAGGCCTTTTGAAAATCGAGAAGGGCTGTTATTTCCCGGCCTCGGTTTTTGCGATGGATATTCTGGGCAATGTCGTGGAAGAAGCGGGGCTGGGACAGGATCTCGGCGAGCCGGATCGCCGCTGCGTGCCGGTCGCGGGAAGCCTGGTGCCGTCCGCCACCGACCCGGAGTATCTCGGGCAACTCCTGCTGACCATGCAGGATGAAGATGGTACTCCCTTTGACGTTGAGCCGCGCAACGTGCTTAACCGACTCTGGCAGCAGTTGCGCCAGCGCGGTCTGCGCCCCGTGGTAGCGGTAGAGCTGGAGTTCTATCTCATTGACCGCCAGCGCGACGCCGAAGGCTATCTCCAGCCGCCGTGCGCGCCCGGCACCCAGGATCGTAATACCCAAAGCCAGGTCTACTCAGTCGATAATCTCGACCGCTTCGCCGATGTGTTAAGCGATATCGACGAGCTGGCGCGCATGCAGCAGATCCCCGCCGATGGCGCGGTGGCGGAAGCCTCGCCGGGCCAGTTTGAAATCAACCTTCACCACACCGACAACGTCTTGCAGGCCTGCGATCACGCGCTCGCGCTCAAGCGTCTCGTGCGGCTGGTGGCCGAAAAACACGGGATGCAGGCCACCTTTATGGCCAAGCCTTATGAAGAGCACGCCGGTAGCGGAATGCACATTCATATCAGCATCGTCGATGACAACGGGCAGAATGTGCTGGCGCTCCCCGACGGCGACGATTCCTGCCTGCTTAAGCAGGCGCTCGCCGGGATGATCGACATGATGCCCGCCTCGATGGCGCTGCTGGCGCCAAACGTCAACTCTTACCGCCGTTTCCAGCCGGGGATGTATGTCCCGACGCAGGCCTCCTGGGGCCATAACAACCGCACCGTGGCGCTGCGCATTCCCTGCGGCGATCGCGACAGCCACCGCGTGGAATATCGCGTAGCGGGCGCGGATGCGAACCCTTATCTCGTGATGTCTGCAGTGCTTGCAGGTATAGTGCACGGCCTGGAAAACGACTTGCCGCTGCCCGAGGCGGTGGAAGGCAACGGTCTGGAGCAGGAAGGAACCCCGTTTCCTATCCGCCAGAGCGACGCCCTGTACGAATTCCAGGTTCATCCGGCGATGCGCGAGCGGCTGGGCGCGCGGTTTTGCGAGGTGTTTCACGCCTGCAAAAACGACGAGCTTATCCAGTTCGAGCGGCTCATCACCGAAACGGAAATTGAGTGGATGCTGAAAAACGCCTGACGGCTGGCCTGAAACTTTCCCCGCGCGTATGGCAGGCGGGCGTTATCCAGGCTACAGGTTGTTTATATCCAAAGCGGATTCAGTACGCACCATGCCGCGCCACAGAAGGCCGCGGCGAAAGCTCGCCGGGCCTGTCGCGCCGGCGTTTCCGGTGTCGCGTGAAGGAATAGCGCGCGGCAGCGGCTTACAGACGACGTTCAGGATACGTTACGAGGATAATGAGATGGTGCCACTTTATGTCTGTCCGCTGCGCGCGGGCACCCGCCTGAGCCGCAGTAATTATGGGCCCGCCCCTGAGGCTTTGCTTCATCCGCGTTTTCAGCACGCGTCACGACGACTCCCTCCGGCCTCTGTTTCACGACGAATCACAGAGACGAAAGGGGGAACGCGCGATGGCGATTAACTACGATCTCAACGTTGACGCAGCGCGTCCGCAACTGCGTAAATCGCTCAAACTCTGGCAGGTGGTGATGATGGGCCTGGCCTATCTGACCCCGATGACCGTGTTCGACACCTTCGGCATTGTCTCCGGCATCAGTAACGGTCACGTGCCGGCCTCTTATCTGCTGGCGCTGGCGGGCGTGCTGTTTACCGCCATCAGCTACGGCAAACTGGTTAAACGCTTCCCGACGGCGGGCTCCGCCTATACCTACGCCCAGCAGGCGATTAACCCGCACGTGGGGTTCCTGGTGGGCTGGTCGTCGCTGCTTGATTATCTGTTCCTGCCGATGATCAACGTCCTGCTGGCGAAACTCTATCTCTCCGCGATGTTCCCGGACGTGCCGCAGTGGATCTGGGTGGTGCTCTATGTGGGCATCATGACGCTCGCGAACCTGAAAAGCGTCAACCTGGTGGCGAACTTCAACACGCTGTTCGTCACGGTGCAGGTGGCTATCATCGCGGTGTTTATTTTTCTTGTGATCCATGGCCTGCATAAGGGCGAGGGCACAGGCACCATCTGGTCGGTTCAGCCGTTTGTCAGCGAAAACGCGCAGCTGTTGCCGATTATCACCGGGGCGACCATCGTCTGTTTTTCGTTTCTCGGTTTCGATGCCGTAACGACGCTGTCGGAAGAGACGCCGGATGCAGGCAAGACCATTCCGCGCGCGATTTTCCTGACGGCGCTCTACGGCGGCGTGATTTTCATCGCGGCCTCGTTTTTTATTCAGCTCTTTTTCCCGACGATGGGGCGCTTTAAAGAGCCGGACGCGGCGCTGCCGGAGATTGCGCTCTATGTGGGCGGCAAGCTGTTCCAGTCGGTTTTCCTGTGCTGCACGTTTGTGAACACGCTGGCGTCCGGGCTGGCGTCGCACGCCAGCGTGTCGCGCCTGTTATATGTGATGGGCCGCGATAACGTGTTTCCGGAAAAGGTCTTCGGCTATGTGCACCCGAAATGGCGCACGCCGGCGCTGAACGTGATTCTGGTGGGCGTCGTGGCGCTGAGCGCGCTTTCGTTTGACCTGGTGACCGCAACGGCGCTCATTAATTTCGGCGCGCTGGTGGCGTTTACGTTTGTGAACCTCTCGGTGGTGAATCACTTTTTCCTGCGGGAAGGGCGCAACAAAGGCTGGAAGAACCGGATTAACTACCTAATCCTGCCGCTGGTAGGCGCGCTGACGGTCGCGGTGCTGTGGCTGAATCTTGAGAAAAGTTCGCTGACGATGGGGCTTATCTGGGCCGCGCTGGGGCTGATGTACCTGACCTGGCTTACCCGCCGCTTCCGTCGCCCGCCGCCGATGTTTAAGGGCGAGTAGTTCGTTAACCGGTGATTGAGTGGTGGGTGCGCTTCGCTTACCCACCCTACATCAAACGTGAGGTCCGATGCCGTAGGGCGGGTAAGCGAAGCGCACCCGCCGGTAAAAGAAGACTCCGTTACCGTAGGGCGGGTAAGCGAAGCCGCACCCGCCAGTAAACGTAAGCCACCGTTACCGTAGGGCGGGTAAGCGAAGCGCACCCGCCAGTAAACGTAAGCCACCGTTACCCGTAGGGCGGGTAAGCGAAGCGCACCCGCCGGTAAAAGAAGACTCCGTTACCGTAGGGCGGGTAAGCGAAGCGCACCCGCCAGTAAACGTAAGCCACCGTTACCGTAGGGCGGGTAAGTGAAGCGCACCCGCCAGTAAACGAAGTCTCCGTTACCGTAGGGCGGGTAAGCGAAGCCGCACCCGCCATAAACACCCGCCAAAAGCCAAACGCTTACAGCGCTTCCTTATCAATCCCCAGGCGCTTCATTCTTGAAAGCAGCGTCGTGCGCTTCACGCCAAGACGCGCGGCGGCGCCTTTCGGCCCGGCGATCACGCCGTTGGTTTCCTTCAATACCCGCGTTATCCGCGCCACTTCGTCTTCGCCGTCGCGTATCTCAACCGTCGGCGCCGCGACGGCTTTTTTCGCCGGGCGCAGCGTCAGCTCCGGCAGTGAAAGCTGCAACACATTGCCGCGCGTCAGCAACACCGCGCGCTCAATCACATTCTCCAGCTCGCGCACGTTGCCCTGCCACTCCATCTGGCTTAAGACATGCAGCGTTTCGGCAGGAATGCTGTCGATGCTGCGCCCCAGGCGGCGCGCGATTTTAAAGGTGAACGCCTTCACCAGCAGCGGAATATCTTCCGGGCGCTCGCGCAGCGGCGGCAGATGGATCGGAAACACGTTCAGACGGTAATAAAGATCGCTTCGAAACTCGCGGTCCGCCACCATCTGGCGTAAGTCGCGGTTCGTGGCGGCAATCAGCCGCACGTCGGTCTGAATGACTTTGTTGCTGCCGAGCCGCTCAAACTCCTGCTCCTGCAAGACGCGCAGCAGTTTCGGCTGCAAATCCAGCGGCATATCGCCCACTTCATCCAGAAACAGGCTGCTTTTGTCGGCAAGCTCAAAGCGGCCGATGCGTTGGGCGCTGGCGCCGGTAAACGCGCCGCGCTCATGACCGAACAGATCGCTCTCCAGCAGGCCTGCGGGCATCGCCGCGCAGTTCAGCTTCACCATGCGCCGCCCGTTGCGGTCGCTCAGGTTATGAATGGCGCGCGCGATAAGCTCTTTGCCGGTGCCGGTTTCACCCAGGATCAGCACCGTGCTGTCGCTTTTGGCGACCATCTCCACCTGCTTCATCACGGCCATCATCGCGTCCGAGCGCCCGATGATTTCGCCAAAATCCGCCGGGACATTATTGATCTGCTCCGTCAGCGCCAGGTTCTCATCCACCAGCCGCTCTTTGAGACGATGGATCTCCTGGTACGCCAGCGCGTTATCCACCGCAATCGCGATGCGCTCGGCAATCTGGCGCAGCAGTTTTAAGTTGGCGGCGGTAAAAATATGCTCCTCGCACTGCGCGAGCTTCAGCACGCCCAGCATCTTCTCGCCAAACATCAGCGGCAGCAGGCAGATGGTCTGGATCTGGTTATCCCACATCTCAAACAGCATCTGTTCGTAAGGCGCCAGATCGTCGCGATGGTGCAGATTCACCAGCAGCATTTCACGCGAGCTAAATACACGCGCCGAGAGCGTGCCTTTCTCCAGTACTTCGCTCTGGTCGTGCAGCGGCGCGGCTTCATCGACATAGTGCGTGGACCAGATAGTCAGCTTGCCTTTGCGCGCCGCGGGCAGAACGATACTGATGGAATCGATACTGAAATAGCGGTGGATCTCGTGCGAAATCTCGGTCACCAGTTCATCAAGATGCAGTTTGGAGAGCACCGCGTTAGTGATGGCGACCAGAATGCGAAAGTCGTCGCGCTCGCGGCACAGCAGCGCGTAATCCTGGCTGTTGCCAAGGCGGGTCTGGATTTGTTCCGCCGCCACGCTCACGATTTGCGTCAGCGTCTGAAGCCTTGAAAACTCTTTTTCGCTAAAGCTTTCGGGCGAGTGGCGAATAAATTCGCAGCCGCCGAAAATATGCCCTTCGGCGGCGAGCGGCGCCAGACAGTAGTAGCCAAACGTCGGGTAGAGCGGCAGGGCAGCTAGCTGCGGCCAGGTGTCGGCGAATTCGTCATACCGGCAGTGCAGCACCTCGGGGCGGGAGAGCAGCCGACGCACCGGCCCGTGGGAGAGCACCGTTTCATCTTCATACGTCACGGCATTCCCGACGCTGTCGACGCTGTAAAAACAGGTACGCTGATGTTTCGGGTGATACAGCAGAATGTTGACCCGATCCGCTAAGCCGGCGGCGTTGAGCAGCGATTTCAGCGCCTCCGCCAGCGTGCAGAGATCGGGCTGGCGCATCAGAGTGCGAGTGATATCGAACAGCCCTTGCTGGCCGAGATCGCTCATGGGTGTGTATGACATTAGGCTCATCCAGAATGATTTCGCAAAAGGCGAAAACGTAAATCAATATTGTAGGCACAGCCTGTTTATCAGGTTCTTGCGCAAAAACAGGGTTTAACAGATCCGGGGTAAAGGTTCGCTATGCGGCAGATCAAGCGTGCGCTTTACGCCATAAATTCCGGCGAGACGCACCCCTTTTTGCGCCACCACCTCACCAATCATAGTCGCATCCTGCCCAAGCGGGTGCGCGCGCAGCGCCGCCAGCGCATGTTGCGCCGCCTCGCGCGCCACGCCAATCACCAGTTTTCCCTCGTTAGCGAAATTCAGCGCATCCAGACCGAGCAGCTCGCAGACGCCGCGCACGGCGGGTTTCAGCGGCAGCGCGCGCTCCTGTAACTCAATGCCGCAGCCCGCGCTTGCCGCGAACTCATGCACTACGGCGTTGACCCCGCCACGAGTGGCGTCGCGCAGGGCTTTCACGCCCGGCACGGCGCGCAACTGCTGAATCAGCGGCGAGAGCAGGGCGCAGTCGCTCGCCAGTTCCCCTTCAAGCCCCAGCTGTTCACGCAGGTTAAGGATAGTCGCGCCGTGATCGCCGAGCGTGCCGGAGACCAGCAGCACGTCGCCGGGCGCCAGCTGCCGCGCGCCCCAGTGAATATCGGCGGGGATAGCCCCAAGCCCGGCAGTATTGATAAAGAGTTTATCCGCCGCGCCGCGCGGCACCACTTTGGTATCGCCGGTGACTATCTGGATGCCTGCCGCGCGCGCCGTCGCGGCCATGCTGTGGGCCACTTTTTCAAGCGTCGCCATCTCCAGACCCTCTTCAAGAATAAAACCGCAGGAGAGCCAGCGCGGCACGGCGCCGCTTACTGCGACATCATTGGCCGTGCCGCAAATCGCGAGCTTGCCGATGTCGCCGCCGGGGAAAAACAGCGGGTCGATAACATAGCTGTCGGTGGAAAACGCCAGCCGGTCGCCTCTGGCCGTCAGTTCGGCAAGCGGCAGGCGCGCCTGATCTTCCTGCTCCGCCAGCCACGGATTTTCAAATGCCTGCATAAACAGGCGGTCGATCAACTGCTGCATCGCCTGGCCGCCGCTGCCGTGGGCGAGAGTAATGGTGTTCATGCGTCGCACTCCTCTGAACGATACTGATACCAGGCGGCGCAGGCTCCTTCGGAGGAGACCATTAGCGCGCCGAAGGCGTTTTGCGGGTTACAGCGGGCGCCGAAGAGCGGGCACTGGGCCGGTTTACAGCGGCCTGTCAGCACCTCGCCGCAGCGGGCTTCGGGGGAATCGTTGACCTGCTGCGGCGCGGGCGCGAAATGCGCCTCGGCGTCAAAGGCTTGAAACGGCGCGCGAAGCCGCACGCCGGAGTGGCGGATCACCCCCAGCCCGCGCCATTCGCTGTCGCCCTCGACGTGAAACACCGTGTCGATCGCCTGCTGCGCCGCCGGGTTGCCCGCGTCCGGCACCACGCGGCGGTACTGGTTTTCCACGCGGCTTTCTCCGGCGATACGCTGCTCGACCAGCATCAGCACGCCCTGTAACAGATCCAGCGGCTCGAAACCGGCCACCACCAGCGGGCGCGCGAAACGCCCGGCGATGAAATCATACGGGTCGGTGCCTATCACCATGCTGACATGCCCTGGCGCCAGAAACGCGTCAATCTGGTTATCCGGCTGCTCCAGCAGGCTTTGCAGCGTCGGGATAAGCGTAATGTGCTGGCAGAAAAAGTAAAAATTGCGCACGCCGCGCGCTTTCGCCTGAATAAGCGTCAGCGCCGTGGCGGGCATGGTGGTTTCAAAGCCTAAACCGAAAAACACCACGTCGCGCTCTGGCTGCTGTTCGGCGATTTTCAGCGCGTCCATCGGCGAATAGACGATACGCACGTCCGCGCCCTGGGCTCTCGCCTGGAGCAGCGAGCCGTTTTTGCCCGGCACGCGCATGGCGTCGCCGAAGGTGCAGAAGATAACGCCGGGACGGCGGGCGATTTCGGTGGCGTTGTCGATGCGTCCCATCGGCAGCACGCAGACCGGGCAGCCGGGGCCGTGGATAAACTCAATGTTCTCCGGCAGCAAGCGATCGAGGCCAAATTTAAAAATGGCGTGGGTGTGGCCGCCGCACACCTCCATGATACGCAGCGGTTTCTGCGCCGTGTGGTTTAAGAGCGGCGCGCGTTCGCACAGCCGGTCCATCAGGCGCAGCACCCGTTCCGGGTTGCGGTATTCATCGACATAACGCATCAGCGGTTCTCCTCGCCATACAGCAGCGCGCCGACATCCGGCTCCACCTCAAACATGGTTTGCAGCGCCTCCAGCGTGTCGCGCGCCTCGCGCTCATTAATCAGGCTCATGGCGAAACCGACATGCACCAGTACCCACTGGCCGAGGCGCGGCTGGCCGTTATCGTCATGCGTGCCTACCAGCGTTAAATCGACATCACGCCGCACGCCGCACACCTCGACGCGGGCGAGATTGTCTGAGAGCAGTTCGCAGACCTGCCCCGGAATGCCTATGCACATCGCTGTTCCTCCAGCCAGGCGAGCCACGCGTTCATGCCGTCGCCGCGCATGGCGGAGACCAGCAGGATAGTGATATTCGGGTTGACCTGGCGCGCGTACGCCATGCATTGCTCGACGTCGAAGTTCAGGTACGGCAGCAGATCGATTTTATTGAGCAGCATCAGCGAGGCGGCGGCGAACATATGCGGGTACTTGAGCGGCTTATCTTCGCCCTCGGTCACGGAGAGCACCGCCACTTTGTGACGCTCGCCGAGATCAAATCCCGCCGGGCAGACCAGGTTGCCGACGTTTTCAATAAACAGCACGCCGTTATCGGCAAGCGGCAGGCGCGCCATCGCCTCCTGAACCATCTGTGCGTCGAGATGACACCCTTTGCCGGTATTAACCTGTATCGCCGGGGTGCCGGTGGCGCGAATGCGCTCGGCGTCGTTCACCGTCTGCTGATCGCCTTCGATAACGGCGCAGGGCGTGGTATCGAGCAGGCGTTTGAGCGTCTCGGTGAGCAGCGTCGTTTTGCCGGAACCGGGGCTGGAGACCAGATTCAGCGCCAGTTGACCGCGCGCGGCGAGCCGCTGGCGGTTGCGCTGCGCAATCTGGTTATTTTTATCGAGCACGTTGATTTCAATCTCCACCATTTTGCGCTGGCTCAGGCCAGGCGCATGGGTGCCCGCTTCGCCGTGGCCGTAATCGAGAGCGCCATCTGGCGCTATTTCAGGCGAGAACGTGTTGAGGCTTATCGTGGCGATGGGGGCCGCGGCGCGCGGCGCGGCGGCAAAGGGGGCGGCGCGAAACGGCGAGTGCGGGTTGCGCTCATCGCCTTCTATATAAAGGTTGCCGTGCTGGCAACCGCAGGTCGTACACATCTTCTACTCCTGTTCTATTTCCAGACGCTTGATTTGCACGCTGTCATCGGCATCGATGCGCAGATCCGCGCTGTGACAATGCGGGCAGCGGCGTACCAGCATCGTGAGTAACTCGACATTCCGCTGGCAGTGGGGGCACCAGCACTGCGCCTCCTGCTGGCTTAAATGCAGCGCGCAGCCCTCGGCGCGGGTGTCGCGGCACGCCAGATCAAAGCAAAACTCCAGCGCGCTGCGCTCGACGCAGGAGAACGCGCCGATTTCCAGCCATACGCCGGTGACCTTGCGTGCGCCAAGCTGCTGCGCCTGCTGTTCAATAATTTCCACTGCCCGCTGGCAGAGGGTGAGTTCGTGCATAACGCCTCCGGTACGCTTTGCGTTTGCGAATGCCATAAGCAATGCAATAACGGTGCCAGCGCGGGAGAAGGGTGGCGGAAGGCTGTCGCGGCGGGTGTCGAGGCTGTCGAAATGACATGTCATGACAGACGGCGTGACGTGACGTTTCAGAATAAATCTATTAAAAACAGATAATTAAAAAATGGCATGGTTCCTGCTACAGAGGGTTATCTCTGTTAAATGAGCTAACCACTATGATCCTGTCCGAACTAAGCCAGAAGGCGGAGTTTATCGCCGACCGTCACCGCGCGTTACAGACGCACTGGCACACCTACTGCAATACGCTGGTCCAGGCCATTACGCTGTCGCGTCAGAAGCTGCATCACTCGCTCGGCTGCGAGCCGCAAAACGGGTTGTGCTTCTTTCTCTTTGAGCATTTCGCCATCCGCGTGGAGCAGGCCGAAGGCTTTCACTGCCGCACCATTAACTACCTGATAGCCCGCCGCGACGGCAGCGAAGAGACGCTGCTCGCCACCGCACAGCTTGACGCAAAAGGCATGCTGGATGGCGCGGTGGATATCCGCGACCGCGAGCGGGTGCTGGCGCACTACCTCGACAAAATCGGCGCGCTGTACGACGGGTTGTATGACGCCGTCCAGCACGACACGCCGCTGCATATCAGCGAGATCCTGGCGGCCCGCGACGCGTCGTCACATTAACCGGGCGACGTGTCGCCGACTGTCGAAATCGTCCGTCGTCGTCACTTTTCGTCAAAAATGTCCATCACCTGAGGAACACCTGGTGAACCGTTTTATCATTGCCGACTCCACGCTTTGCATCGGCTGCCACACCTGCGAGGCTGCCTGTTCAGAGACGCACCGCCTGCATGGACTGCAATCCAGGCCGCGCCTGACGGTTATGCGTAACCAAAAAGATTCCGCCCCACAGCTTTGCCACCACTGCGAAGACGCGCCCTGCGCGCAGGTCTGTCCGGTGAACGCCATCACGCGCGAGGCGGGGGCGATTCAGCTCAATGAAAGCCTGTGCGTGAGCTGCAAACTGTGCGGCATCGCCTGTCCGTTCGGCGCGATTGAATTCTCCGGCAGCCGCCCGCTGCATATCCCCGCTAACGTCAACAGCCCGAAAGCGCCCCCCGCGCCGCCTGCGCCTGCGCGCGTCGGCGCGTTTCTCGACTGGACGCCTGGCGTGCGCGCTGTTGCGGTGAAGTGCGATCTCTGCCAGTTCGACGCTGACGGCCCGGCCTGCATACGCACCTGTCCAACCGGCGCGCTGAAGCTTGTTGATAACCACGACATCGCCCGCGCCAGCCGCCGTAAACGCGAACTGACCATTAATGCCGATCTCGGCGACTTATCGCTGCTGCTGCAACCGCGCGGAGGAGAATAATGAACGCGATTTTCTTATATCAGGGCGCGCTGGCGGCCTTTGGCGCCGGGCTTGCGCTCGCGCTGCTGAGCGCCTGGCATAAGCCGCTCAGCGCACGGCTTGCCGGTCTTGGCGGCGCGCTGGGTTGCCTGTGCGCGCTGGCGACGGGCGGCGGGCTGCTGCTCAACGTCAACGACGGGCCGCTTACGACGCATATCGGCTCGCTCGCGGTGCATCTCACCGCCTTTAACGCAATCTGGCTTGCGACACTCGGCCTGCCGGGCTTCTTTATTTGCCTGTTTACGCTTATCACCCCGCGCGACGGGCAGGCGCGCGCCAGCGGGGCGCTTATCAACCTGCTGCTTGGCGCCGCGACGCTCGCGGTTACCGCCCAGAGCCTCGCGACGCTGGTGGCGATGGCGGAAATCATGGCGCTTGCCGCCGTGTTCCTGACCGGCGACAGCGCGGGCGGCAAGCTCTGGTTTGCACTGGGGCGTCTCGGCACGCTGCTGCTGGCGCTCGCCTGCTGGCTGCTGTGGCGACAGTACGGCACGCTCGACATGCTGGCGTTAAGCTCGCTCACTGCCGGGCAGCCGTTCGGCGCCATCATCTGGCTGCTGGGACTGACGGGCTTCGGGCTGCTCGCAGGCGTAATCCCGCTGCACGGCGGCGTGGTGCAGGGCCATGCGCAGGCCGCCGCGCCCGCCGCCGCGCTCTTCTCCGCCGTGGTGCTGAAAGTGGGGCTCTACGGCATCCTGGTCTTTTCGCTGATGAACGCCGCGCTGCCGCTCTGGTGCGGCGTGCTGGTGCTGGTGCTCGGCATGGTGACTGCGTTTATCGGCGGGCTTTACGCGCTGCTTGAGCACAACATCCAGCGGCTGCTGGCGTACCACACGCTTGAGAACATCGGCATTATTCTGCTGGGGCTCGGCGCGGGGCTTGTCGGCATTTCGCTTGGCGAGCCTGCGCTGGTGGCGCTCGGCCTGGTGGGCGGGCTTTATCATCTCTTCAACCACAGCCTGTTTAAAACCACGCTGTTTCTCGGCGCGGGCGCGGTCTTTCACCGCACCGGCCTGCGCGATATCGAAAAGCTCGGCGGCATCGGCAAAACCATGCCGCTTATTTCGATCTCCATGCTGGTGGGCCTGATGGCGATGGCCGCGCTGCCGCCGCTGAACGGCTTTGCGGGCGAGTGGGTGATTTATCAGGCGTTCTTTGACCTGGGCGCGCAGCCGCTGTTTATCACCCGTCTGCTTGGGCCGCTGCTGGCGGTGGGGCTCGCGATTACCGGCGCGCTGGCGGTGATGTGTATGGCGAAGGTCTACGGGGTGACGTTCCTCGGCGCGCCGCGCACGCAGGCCGCCGCGCAGGCGACCGACGCGCCCTGGCTCATGCGCTTGTGTGTGATGGGGCTTGCACTGTGCTGCGTGGCGGGCGGCGTCGCCGCGCCGTGGCTGTTGCCGCTGCTGGGCCGCGCCGTCCCGCTGCCGATCGTCACTTCCGGCACCACCGTTTCGCAGCCGGTGATCACGCTGCTGCTGGTGGGCTCGCTGCTGCTGCCGTTCCTGCTGATGATCCTCTTCAAAGGCGATCGCCTGCCGTCGCGCACGCGCGGCAGCGCCTGGGTTTGCGGCTACGACCACGAACCGGAGATGGTCATTACCGCGCATGGTTTCGCCCGGCCCGTTAAGGCCGCCTTCGCGCCGCTGATTCAGCTGCGCCATATCCTTAATCCGGCGCGCCTGCTGCCGGGCTGGCAGAGCGCCAGCCTGCCGGTACTGTGCCGTCGTCTGGCGGTGGTCGAACTGGCCGTGCTGTTGGTCGTCGTGATTTCACGGGGAGTGTGAGATGCAAAACCTGATTTTCCCTCTTTTACAGGCGCTGGCGCTTTTTGCCTGCGCGCCGCTGCTCTCAGGCGTCACCCGCGTGGCGCGCGCGCGCCTGCATAACCGTCGCGGGCCAGGCGTACTACAGGAGTATCGCGATCTGCTGAAATTGCTGGGCCGCCAGAGCGTGGCGCCTGCGGCGTCCGGCTGGGTGTTCCGGTTCACGCCTTACGCCATGCTGGCCGTTATGTTCACCATCGCCGCCGCGCTGCCGGTCATCACCGTCCGCTCGCCGTTGCCGGGCGCGGGCGATCTCATCACGCTTCTCTATCTCTTCGCTATCGCGCGCTTCTTTTTCGCGATTGCCGGGCTGGATACCGGCAGCCCGTTCACCGGGATCGGCGCAAGCCGCGAGGCGATGCTGGGCGTACTGGTGGAGCCGATTCTGCTGCTCGGCCTGTGGGTCGCGGCGACGGTGGCGGGTTCAACGCATATCAGCCTGATCGCCGCGCGAGTTTATGACTGGCCCGTCGCGCACAGCCTGACGCTGGTGCTGGCGCTCGCCGCCTGCGCCTTCGCCACGTTTATCGAAATGGGCAAGCTGCCGTTCGATCTCGCCGAAGCGGAGCAGGAGTTACAGGAAGGCCCGCTGTCGGAGTACAGCGGCGCGGGCTTTGCGCTGCTGAAATGGGGGATCAGCCTCAAACAGCTGGTGGTGCTGCAAATGTTCGTCGGCGTATTTGTGCCCTGGGGGCAAATGCTGACTTTCAGCCTGAGCGGCATGGCGATTGCTCTGGCGCTGGCCGTCGTCAAACTGCTGGCGGGCGTGCTTATCATCGCGCTCTTTGAAAACAGCATGGCGCGTCTGCGCTTTAACGCCGTTTCGCGCGTCACCTGGACCGGTTTCGGCCTGGCCTTTTTAGCTTTCGTCTCCTTGCTGGCGGCGTGATAAGAGAACTGAACAATGTCTGAAGAAAAAACAGGGCAACACTATCTGCGCGCGCTGCATGAGGCGTTTCCCGGCGTGGTGCTCGATGAAGCCTGGCAAACCAAAGACCAGCTAACGGTCACGGTGAAAATCAATTATCTGCCGGAAGTGGTGGAGTTTCTTTACTACCAGCAGGGCGGCTGGCTGTCGGTGCTGTTCGGCAACGACGAGCGCAAGCTCTGCGGCAGCTACGCGGTCTACTACGTGCTCTCGATGGAGCAGGGCGTGAAGTGCTGGATAACAGTGCGGGTCGAGGTGGATGCGAATAAACCGGAGTTCCCGTCCGTGACGCCGCGCGTGCCCGCCGCCGTGTGGGGCGAGCGCGAAGTGCGCGATATGTATGGTTTGGTTCCGGTTGGTCTGCCGGATGAGCGCCGCCTGGTGCTGCCGGATGACTGGCCGGACGACCTGTATCCGCTGCGCAAAGACAGCATGGATTACCGCCAGCGCCCGGCGCCGACCAGCGATAAAGAGACCTATGAGTTCATCAACGAACTGGGCGATGCCAAAAATAACGTGGTGCCCATCGGTCCGCTGCATGTCACCTCCGACGAACCGGGCCACTTCCGGCTGTTCGTGGATGGCGAAAACATCATCGACGCCGACTACCGGCTCTTTTACGTCCACCGCGGCATGGAGAAACTCGCCGAAACCCGCATGGGCTACAACGAAGTGACGTTTCTCTCTGACCGCGTCTGCGGCATCTGCGGGTTCGCCCACAGTACGGCCTACACCACGTCGGTGGAAAACGCGATGGGCATTCAGGTGCCGGAACGCGCGCAGGCGATCCGCGCCATTCTGCTGGAAGTCGAGCGGTTGCACAGTCACCTGCTGAACCTCGGCCTGGCGTGTCACTTTGTCGGCTTCGACTCCGGCTTTATGCAGTTTTTCCGGGTGCGCGAAACGTCCATGAAGATGGCGGAGATCCTGACCGGCGCGCGCAAAACCTATGGCATGAACCTGATTGGCGGCATTCGCCGCGATCTGCTGAAAGATGACATGATCCAGACCCGTCAACTGGCCCAGCAGATGCGCCGGGAGGTGCAGGATCTGGTGAGCATTCTGCTCAGCACGCCGAATATCGAACAGCGCACGGTGGGCATTGGCCGTCTTGACCCGCAGATCGCCCGCGATTTCAGTAATGTGGGGCCGATGGTGCGCGCGAGCGGCCACGCCCGCGACACCCGCGCCGATCACCCGTTTGTGGGCTACGGACTGCTGCCGATGGAAGTGCACATCGAGCAGGGGTGCGACGTGATCTCTCGCCTGAAAGTGCGCATCAACGAGGTGTTCACCGCGCTCAATATGATTGACTTCGGGCTGGATAACCTGCCAGGCGGGCCGTTGCTGGTCGAAGGGTTTACCTATATCCCGAACCGCTTCGCGCTCGGTTTTTCCGAAGCGCCGCGCGGCGATGACATTCACTGGAGCATGACCGGCGACAACCAGAAGCTCTACCGCTGGCGCTGCCGCGCGGCGACTTACGCCAACTGGCCGACGCTGCGCTATATGCTGCGCGGCAATACGGTGTCAGACGCGCCGTTGATTATCGGCAGCCTCGACCCGTGCTACTCCTGCACCGACCGTATGACGGTGGTGGATGTTCGCAAGAAGAAAAGCCAGGTGGTGCCGTACAAAGAGCTGGAGCGCTACAGCATTGAGCGCAAAAACTCGCCGCTGAAATAGACAGCCGCGGTGGGTGCGCTTCGCTTACCCACCCTACGGGGGATCGCTCACATATTAAGAGGGCGGGTCAGCGGCAGCGCACCCGCCGGGTAGAACCGTCGCGCAGGCGACAGGAGACAACATGTTTACCTTTATCAAAAAAGCCCTGAAAACCGGCGTGGCGACGCAGCCCTATCCGCTGCAACCGATGCCGGTCGATAAAAATTTTCGCGGCAAGCCGCAGCACAATCCGCAGCAGTGTATCGGCTGCGCGGCCTGCATCAACGCCTGCCCGTCTAATGCCTTAACGGTTGAAACCGACCTTGAACACGACCGCCTCGACTGGCAGTTCAATCTTGGCCGCTGCATCTTTTGCGGCCGCTGCGAAGAGGTCTGCCCGACGGCCGCCATTCGCCTGACGCCTGAATATGAGCTGGCGGTCTGGCGTAAAGAGGATTTTCTCCAGCAGGCGAGCTTTGCGCTCTGCCGCTGCCGCGTCTGCCAGCAGCCGTTCGCGGTACAAAAAGAGGTGGATTACGCGATAGCGCTGCTGGCGCACAACGGCGATGAACGCGCCGAGCGCCATCGCGCGAGCTTTGAAACCTGTCCTGACTGTAAACGCCAGCAGGGCCTTGCGCCCTCAGAGCTTATCGACCTGACCCGCGAAATGAAGGAGGCGGTGTAATGAACCTGCTTGGCCCACGCGATGACAACAACATTCCGGTGCCCGTGACGGTGGAAGAATCCATCGCGCGCATGAAAACCTCGCTACTGAAAAACATTAAGCGCTCGGCGTATGTCTACCGCGTCGACTGCGGCGGCTGCAATGGCTGCGAAATCGAAATTTTCGCCACGCTCTCGCCGCTCTTTGACGCCGAGCGCTTCGGCATCAAAGTTGTACCGTCGCCGCGTCACGCCGACATTCTGCTGTTTACCGGCGCGGTGACCCGCGCCATGCGCTCGCCCGCGCTGCGCGCCTGGGAATCCGCGCCCGATCCGAAAATCTGTATCTCTTACGGCGCGTGCGGCAACAGCGGCGGCATTTTTCACGATCTCTACTGCGTCTGGGGCGGCACCGACAAAATCGTTCCGGTGGATGTCTATATCCCCGGCTGCCCGCCGACGCCCGCCGCGACGCTCTACGGCTTTGCGATGGCGCTCGGCCTGCTGGAGCAGAAAATCCACGCCCGCGCGCCTGGCGAAGAGGACAACCAGGCCGCCGCCATTCTGCACCCGGAGATGGTGCAGCCGCTGCGCGTGCGTGTCGATCGCGCCGCGCGCCGCCTGGCGGGATATCGCTACGGGCGTCAGATTGCCGATGACTATCTGCGCCACCTGACGGCAGGCGAGCAGAGCGTGGCGGGCTGGCTGTCGCAGGAGAACGATCCGCGCCTGAGTGAAATCGTCGCGCAGCTTGACGCGGTGGTGGCGCAGGAGCGTATCGGATGAGCGAAACCGTGGTGTTCAGCCGCCTCTCGCGCAAGTTCGTCGATGAAAACGACGACACCCCGCCGCAGGCGCAGCAGGTTATCTACTACAGCCTGGCGATAGGCCATCATCTGGGTGTGATCGACTGCCTGAAAGCGTCGCTGGTCTGCCCGTTTCAGGAATACGAGGCGTGGATCGCCACCCTCGCGCCCGGCGAGGCGCAGCGCAAAATGCAGGGCGTGCCGCGCTACGGGGAAATCGTTATCGACCAGAATCATGTCTCGCTGCTGGCGCGCGCGTTTGACGAGGCGCTGTCGCGCCAGAATGCGCAGCAGCAGGCGTGGAGCCGTGAGCTGCTCGGGCTGTTGCAGGCCATCCAGCGTGAACCGGCGGTTTATGTGATGGTGAGGAGGGATCGTGACTGACGTTTTATTGTGTGTCGGAAACAGCATGATGGGCGACGACGGCGCAGGTCCGCTGCTCGCCGAGAAATTCCGCGCCGCGCCGCAGGGCGAGTGGGTGCTGGTAGACGGCGGCAGCGCGCCGGAGAATGATATCGGCGCTATTCGCGAACTGCGCCCGGCGCGGCTGTTGCTGGTGGATGCCACCGAGATGGGGCTTGACCCTGGCGAGATCCGCATTATTGACCCGGAGGATATCTCCGAGATGTTTATGATGACGACCCACAATATGCCGCTAAATTATCTGGTGGATCAGCTGCGCGAGGACGTGGGCGAGGTGATTTTTCTCGGCATCCAGCCCGATATCGTGGGGTTTTATTATCCGATGACCGACCCGGTGAAACGCGCGGTCGACACCGTGTATGACCGTCTGGCGCAGTGGACCGGCCACGGCGGGTTTGCAGCGCTCGCGGTCGAGGAGAGCGTATAGCCCTCGTCGGGATGGCGGGTGCGCTGCGCTTACCCGCCCTACGTCAAGTGTTATCCCAGGATTGTAGGGTGGGTAAGCATCGCGCACCCACCATTTGCGTTTTGGATAAATACCGGGGAAAGGGAAATATACCAGGTCGGTGAATACGTTCCGTTCGCCATAATGCCGCCTTTATATGGGCGCTTTCCTCACGCGAACGTGCAAAGGGGGCTCGCCGCCGCCCCCTTTGCAATCCCGGCTCCCGGCGGAAAATCGCCCCGTTGGGACGATTTTTTTTTAGCCGGAGCAAAACCATTCACATTAGCGTTGCTTTTCTTTCAAGAAGGATAGCGAAGCGCACCCACCTTTAATTTCATCGAACGCGTCTCGCACATTCATCACTTCAACCCTTAAAAATCAACGCCTCCCATCTTCAGGAACCTTCCGAAACCGCCTGACGCCCACCAGGAATCCTCTGAATAAAAAAAGCGCGGTTCTGCATCGTATACAGTAGAAGCAGTGGAGGGAGAAACTGATGAACAGACAAGATATTTATTCGTTCAAGAACTTTGATTTTCTGGCGAGCAGCTTTGCTCGTATGAACGTAGCAGGACGCCGTATCGACATTGACGCCGTGACCGGCAACATGAGCGAGGCGCAGTCCGCTTGGTTCCGCGAACGTTACAATCACTACCGTAAACATGGGCTGCAACTGACTCTCAGCGTCGCCCACGGTGAAACGGAACTGTGCGCGTAACGCAGTAAAAACGTACAACCGACGAAGCGGGTAATCAGACCCGCTTTTTTGTTGCCTGAAACCCGTCACTTTCATCGTCATAAATGTCGATGACACCTCCGGTCAAACACCCCTCAAAAATAAAACCATTTAAAATCAGTTAATTAAAATCTGGCATGGATCGTGTATTAACGAGTGGGTTCAACCCACAGCCGGAGATCATGATGAACCGCTTCATCATTGCTGATTCAAGTAAATGTATAGGATGCCGCACCTGCGAGGTGGCGTGCGTGGTGTCGCACCAGGAAAACCAGGACTGCGCCGCGCTTACCCCGCAAACCTTTCTGCCGCGCATTCATGTCGTCAAGGGCGTGAATGTCTCTACCGCCACCATGTGCCGCCAGTGTGAAGACGCGCCGTGCGCCAGCGTCTGCCCGAACGGCGCTATCAGCCGCGACGGCGATTTTGTCCACGTCCACCAGCAACGCTGCATCGGCTGCAAAACCTGCGTCGTGGCATGCCCTTACGGCGCGATGGAAGTCGTGGTGCGCCCGGTTGTACGCAACAGCGGCGCGGGCCTCAACGTGCTGGCCGAGAAAGCCGAAGCCAACAAATGCGATCTCTGCCATCACCGCGCCGAAGGCCCGGCTTGCATCGAGGCGTGCCCGACTAACGCCATCGTCTGTATCGATCGTAACCGCCTGGAAGCGCTCAGCGCCGAACGCCGCCGCCGCGCCGCGCTCGATGGCCTCTCATCACTGGCTTTTTAAGCCGCCGATTTCACTTTTAACAGGTCTGTTACTGATGAAAAAAATCACCAGCGTCTGTCCGTACTGTGGTGCGGGTTGCAAACTTAAGCTCGTCGTGGATAACAACAAAATCATTCGCGCCGAGGCCGCCGAAGGCGTCACCAACCAGAACCAGCTCTGCCTGAAAGGCTATTACGGCTGGGATTTCCTTAATGATACCCAGCTTCTGACGCCGCGCCTCACCCAGCCCATGATCCGCTACCAGAAAGGCGGCGCGCTTCAGGCGGTCTCCTGGGAAGAGGCGATACGCTATACCGCAGAGCGTCTGTCAGCGATTAAAGAGCAGTACGGCCCGCGCGCTATCATGACCACCGGCTCCTCGCGCGGCACCGGCAACGAAACCAACTACGTGATGCAGAAGTTCGCCCGCGCGGTGCTCAACACCAATAACGTTGACTGCTGCGCGCGCGTCTGTCACGGCCCGTCCGTGGCGGGGCTTCAGCAGACGCTGGGCAACGGCGCGATGAGCAACTCCATCGGCGATATTGAAAACTCCAAATGCTTGCTGGTGTTTGGCTATAACTGCGCCGATTCGCACCCGATCGTCGCGCGTCGCGTGCTGAAAGCCAAAGAAAACGGCGCGAAGGTGATTGTGTGCGATCCGCGCAAAATCGAAACCGCGCGCATCGCCGATCAACATCTGCAAATCAATAACGGCTGCAACATGGCGCTGGTGAATGCCTTTGGCTATGTGCTGCTCGAAGAAGCGCTGTACGACAAAGAGTATGTGGCGCGTTACACCGAAGGGCTGGACGCATACCGCGAAACGGTAAAAGATTACGCGCCGGAAGCGGTCGAGCATCTCACCGGCGTCAGCGCGCAGCAGATCCGCCAGGCGATGCGCACGTTCGCCGCCGCGCCGTCCGCCACCATTATGTGGGGCATGGGCGTCACGCAGTTCGGTCAGGCGGTGGATGTCGTGAAAGGGCTCTCAAGCCTGGCGCTACTCACCGGCAATCTGGGGCGCGAGCATGTCGGCGTCGGCCCGGTGCGCGGCCAGAATAATGTGCAGGGCGCGTGCGACATGGGCGTGCTGCCAAACCAGTTCCCGGGCTATCAGGATGTCGAAGACGCGGCGGTGCGCGAAAAATTCGCGCGCGCCTGGGGGATCGACCCGGCGGTGATGGACGATAAAATCGGCGTGCGCATCACCGAGGTGCCGCACCTGGCGCTCGAAGGCAAAGTCAAAGCCTACTACATCATGGGCGAAGATCCGCTCCAGACCGAAGCCGATCTCGGTCTGGTTCGTCAGGGCTTCGACGCGCTCGATTTCGTGGTGGTGCAGGACATCTTTATGACCAAAACCGCCGAAGTGGCGGACGTTCTGCTACCGGCCACCTCCTGGGGCGAACATGGCGGCGTCTTTACCTGCGCCGACCGCGGTTTCCAGCGCTTTGAGGCGGCCGTTTCGCCGAAATACAACGTCAAACGCGACTGGGAAATCATCAGCCTTATCGCCACCGCGATGGGCTACCCGATGCATTACGACAACAACCAGCAGATCTGGGACGAAATGCGCGAACTCTGCCCGCTCTTTTACGGCGTGACGTACCAGAAAATGGGCGATATGGGACATGTGCAGTGGCCATGCCCGACGCTGGATCACCCCGGCACGCCGTACCTCTACGCCGGGAATCACTTCGATACGCCGACAGGCAAAGGCCAGCTTTTCGCCGCCCCGTGGCGCGCGCCGGCGGAGCAGCCGGATGCCGACTACCCGCTGGTGCTCTGTACCGTGCGTGAAGTAGGGCACTACTCCTGCCGTTCAATGACCGGCAACTGCGCGGCGCTGCAAACGCTCGCCGACGAGCCGGGCCGCGTGCAGATGCACCCGCAGGATGCGGATCGCCTCGGCGTGCGTGACGGTCAGCTGGTGTGGGTTACCTCGCGTCGCGGGCGGGTTATCAGCCGTGCCGATGTCAGCGAGCGCATCAACCCCGGCGCGGTCTACATGACCTACCAGTGGTGGATCGGCGCGTGCAACGAGCTCACCCAGGACAATCTCGACCCGGTTTCCAAAACGCCGGAAACCAAATATTGCGCGGTGAATGTCGAGGCTATCGCCGATCAGCGCGATGCCGAAGCCTATGTCCAGACCACCTATACCAGCATGAAGGCGCGCCTGCGCGACGCCGCCGCGGTATAGCTCAGCCCGCGCGGGCCTTGCGCCCGCGCGTTTTCGACGAGACGATGAACCTTAACGGTACGATTTTACGCATTCAGGGCCGGGTGCAGGGGGTCGGTTTTCGCCCCTTCATCTGGCAACTGGCGCAGCAGCTCACGCTCACCGGCGACGTCTGTAATGACGGCGCAGGGGTGGAAGTGCGCCTGACCGGCGGCGAAGGGGCGTTTATCGCCGCGCTCTGGCAGCACTGCCCGCCGCTCGCGCGTATCGACAGCGTCAGCGCCGCGCCGTTTCGCTGGCCGCACCGGCCTGAGCAATTTTCGATACGGGAAAGCGGCGGCGGGGCGATGCGCACGCAAATTACCCCGGACGCCGCCACCTGCCCGCAATGCCTGCGCGAACTCAACGATCCCGCAGACCCCCGCTGGCGCTACCCGTTTATCAACTGCACCCACTGCGGCCCGCGCTTCACCATTATTCATGCCATGCCCTACGACCGGCCCAACACCGCGATGGCGGGCTTTCCGCTCTGCGCGCCGTGCGACGCGCAATACCGCGATCCGGCCGACCGGCGCTTTCACGCGCAGCCCGTGGCCTGCCCGACGTGCGGCCCGCAGCTGAGCTGGGTGAGCGGCGAGCGCGCGGCACACAAAGAGGCGGCGCTTGAGGCCGCCATCGACGCGCTTAACGAGGGCCTGATCGTCGCCATCAAAGGCATCGGCGGGTTTCATCTCGCCTGCGATGCGCAAAACCCTGACGCCGTGGCGCGCCTGCGCGCGCGCAAACATCGCCCGGCAAAACCGCTGGCGGTGATGCTGACGGACGCCGCCGGGCTGCCGGATGACGCCCGCGCGCAACTGACCACGCCCGCCGCCCCGATTGTGCTGGTGGATAACGCGCACCTGCCGCCGCTGTGCGAGGCCATCGCGCCGGGGCTTAACGAAACCGGTGTGATGCTGCCCGCGAACCCGCTGCAACACCTGCTGATGCAGGGCGTCGGGCGTCCGTTGGTGATGACCTCCGGCAATCGCAGCGGCGAGCCGCCCGCGCTCACCAACGCCCAGGCGCTCTCGCAGCTTGGGGAGATTGCCGACGGCTTTTTGCTGCATAATCGCGACATCCTGCAACGGATGGATGATTCGGTGATGCGATCCTGCGGCGAGATGCTGCGCCGGGCGCGCGGCTTTGTGCCGGATGCCATCCCGCTTCCGCCAGGCGTTACCGAACTGCCCGCCACGCTCTGCCTCGGGGCGGATCTTAAAAATACCTTTTGCCTCGCGCGCGGCGGCGAGGCGGTGCTGAGCCAGCATCTGGGCGATCTCAGCGACGCGCAGACCGAAGCGCAGTGGCGCACGGCGCTGGCGCTGTTTCGCGACATTTACGATTTTCACCCGCAGCAGGTGGTGGTGGACGCCCACGCCGGGTATCGCAGCAGTGCGCTTGGCGAGGCGATGGGGCTGCCGGTGATGCGTGTCCTGCATCACCATGCGCACATTGCCGCGTGCCTGGCGGAGCACCGCTGGCCGCGCGACGGCGGCCCTGTGGTTGCGCTGGCGCTCGACGGCATCGGCATGGGCGAGGGCGGCGCGCTGTGGGGCGGCGAGTGTTTGCTGGTGGATTACGCCCGCTGCGAGCGGCTCGGCGGCCTGCCTGCCGTGGCGCTGCCGGGCGGTGACCTGGCGGCGCGTCAGCCGTGGCGTAACTGGCTGGCGCACTGGCAGGCGTTTGTGCCGCAGTGGCAGACGCACCCGCAGGCCGCTGGGCTCCTTGATAAACCCTGGGCGCCGCTTACGCGCGCGATGGCGCGCGGCATTAATGCGCCGCTCGCGTCATCAACAGGGCGGTTGTTTGATGCTGTGGCGGCGATGCTTGGCGTGGCGCCTGATGCGCAAAGTTATGAAGGCGAAGCGGCCTGCCGCCTGGAAGCGCTGGCGATGCGCCACGGCCCGGTTGCGCATGATGTGACGTTGTCACTTAACGGGGGTGAGTTTGATATGCCCGCCTTCTGGCGCAGTCTGCTGGCGTTCGAGGCACCGGAGGGTGGCCGCGCCTGGGCCTTTCACGATGCGCTCGCCTGCGGGCTGGCCGCGCTGGCGCGCCGTCATGCCAGCGCGCGCGGCATCACGACTATCGCCTGCGGCGGCGGAGTGCTGCATAACCAACTTCTGCGCGAACGGCTTGCGTTTTACCTTCACGATTTCCGGCTGCTGCTGCCGCAAGCGTTGCCCGCGGGCGACGGCGCGGTGGCGTTCGGCCAGGCGGCGATTGCCGCCGCCGCGTTTTCATCACTTACAGGAACGACGTCATGCTGACTCAATTGCGTAATCACCCGCCCCGCGCGCTGGCCCTGGTGGCCGCGCTCGGTCTTGCCAACCTGGCCGCCTGGCTCTGGGCGTTTTATGCGTTTCACGACACCCCCGCGCTGATGGCCGCGAGCCTGCTGGCCTGGGGCTACGGCCTGCGCCACGCGGTGGACGCCGACCATATCGCCGCCATTGATAACGTTACGCGCAAAATGATGCAGCAGGGCCAGCGCCCATGTGGCGTCGGCGCCTGGTTTTCACTCGGCCACTCCAGCATCGTGGTGCTGGCGTCCGTCGCCATTGCCGCGACCGCCGCGGCGGTAAAAGAAGATATGGCCTGGTTTCACGACGTAGGCGGGGTGATTGGCACCACCGTCTCGGCGGTGTTTCTGCTGGCGATGGCGCTGGTGAATCTGGTTATCCTGCGCGGTATCTGGCACAGCTTCAGCAGGCTGAAACGCGGCGAGCCGCTGAATGATAAGGCCGACACCGTGACCGCAGGCGGACCGATGAGCTGGCTGTTTCGCGCCACTTTCCGGCTGGTGAGCAAAAGCTGGCATATGTATCTGGTCGGTTTTCTCTTCGGGCTCGGTTTTGACACCGCGACCGAGATTGGCGTACTGGGGATTTCAGCGGCGGGCGCGTCCCACGGGATGTCGGTCTGGTCGATTCTGGTTTTCCCGGCGCTCTTTACCAGCGGGATGGCGCTTATCGATACGCTGGATAACCTGGTAATGGTGGGCGCGTATGGCTGGGCCTTCAGCAAGCCGCAGCGCAAACTCTATTACAACATGACCATTACCGGCACGTCGGTGGTGGTGGCGCTGTTTATCGGCGGGCTGGAGGCGCTGGGGTTGCTGATGGATAAATTCGGACTTTCCGGCGGCGTCTGGGATCTGGTGGCTGGCGTGAATGACAATCTCGGCAACGCCGGGTTTATCGTGGTCGGCCTGTTTATCGCCTGCTGGGCGTTATCCCTTTTAAATTACCGCCTTAAAGGCTACGACGCGCTGCCAGCGCGCTGAGCCGTCACGCGCCTGTCGTCACGTCATTTTTGACGACAGGCGCGTCCTCGACAGACCTTTTACTTCCGCAACCCGCGCGCAGCCCGCCTTCCGGGAGCTGGCACGCTTTCTGCATTATCCGCTCCACTATTTACGCAGTTAACTCTGGAGCATGACCGATGAAAAAAGTCGTTACGGTTTGCCCCTATTGCGCGTCGGGTTGCAAAATCAACCTGATCGTCGATAACGGCAAGGTCGTTAAGGCGGAAGCGGCAATGGGGAAAACCAATCAGGGCGATTTATGCCTGAAGGGCTATTACGGCTGGGATTTTATCAATGATACCCAGATCCTCACCCCGCGCCTGAAAACGCCGATGATCCGCCGTGAGCGCGGCGGCCGGCTGGAATCTGTCTCCTGGGAAGAGGCGCTGGATTATGTGGCGCAACGCCTTGGCGACATTAAAGCGAAGTATGGCCCGGACGCTATCATGACCACCGGTTCCTCGCGCGGCACCGGCAATGAAACCAACTATGTGATGCAAAAATTTGCCCGCGCGGCGATCGGCACGAATAACGTCGATTGCTGCGCGCGCGTCTGACACGGCCCCTCGGTTGCAGGTCTGCACCAGTCGGTCGGTAACGGCGCCATGAGCAACTCCATCACTGGCATTGAAAATACCGATTTAGTCTTTGTATTTGGGTACAACCCGGCGGATTCGCACCCGATCGTCGCCAATCGCGTGATCAAAGCGAAGAAAAACGGGGCGAAAATTATCGTCTGCGACCCGCGGAAAATTGAAACCGCGCGAATTGCGGATATGCATCTGGCGCTAAAAAACGGCTCCAACATCGCGCTGCTGAATGCAATGGGTCACGTCATTATCAAAGAGGATCTCTGGGACCACGCCTTTGTGTCGGCGCGTACCGAAGGGTTTGACGAGTATTGCAAAATCGTCGAGGGCTATACGCCGGAGTCGGTGGAAGCCATCACCGGCGTCAGCGCCAGTGAGATCCGCGAAGCGGCGCGGATGTACGCTCGCGCGGAAAGCGCGGCGATCCTCTGGGGCATGGGCGTAACGCAGTTTTATCAGGGCGTCGAGACCGTGCGTTCACTCACCAGCCTCGCGCTGCTGACCGGCAATCTTGGCAAGCCGAGCGCGGGCGTTAACCCGGTGCGCGGGCAGAATAACGTGCAGGGCGCGTGCGACATGGGCGCGCTGCCGGATACCTATCCGGGCTACCAGTACGTGAAATTCCCTGAGCACCGCGAGAAGTTCGCCAAAGCGTGGGGTGTGGCATCGCTGCCCGCGCATACCGGCTATCGCATCAGCGAGTTGCCGCACCGCGTGGCGCATGGCGAAGTGCGCGCCGCCTACATCATGGGCGAAGATCCGCTGCAGACCGATGCCGAGCTGTCCGCGGTGCGCCAGGCGTTTGCGTCTCTGGAGCTGGTGATTGTGCAGGACATCTTCATGACCAAAACCGCCTCGGCGGCGGACGTGATTTTGCCTTCCACCTCCTGGGGCGAACATGAAGGGGTCTACACGGCGGCGGACCGCGGCTTCCAGCGCTTCTTTAAAGCGGTGGAGCCGAAGTGGGATCTTAAAACCGACTGGCAGATCATCAGCGAAATCGCCACCCGGATGGGCTATCCGATGCATTACGACAACACCAAACAGATCTGGGATGAGCTGCGCGCGCTGTGCCCCGATTTTTATGGCGCCACCTACGAGAAAATGGGTGAGCTCGGCTACATTCAGTGGCCGTGTCGTGATGAATCCGAGGCCGATCAGGGCACCGATTACCTGTTTGAGAAGGAATTCTCCACGCCGAACGGGCTCGGGCAGTTCTTCACCTGCGACTGGGCGCCGCCGCTTGACCGGGTGAACGAGGAGTATCCGCTGGTGCTCTCCACGGTGCGCGAAGTGGGGCACTACTCCTGCCGCTCAATGACCGGCAACTGCGCCGCGCTGGCGGCGCTTGCGGATGAGCCGGGTTACGCGCAAATCAACAGTGCTGACGCAAAACGCCTCGGCATTGAAGACGAGGCGCTGGTGTGGGTGGTATCGCGCAAAGGCAAAGTCATTACCCGCGCGCAGGTGAGCGACAGGCCGAACAAAGGGGCGGTCTATATGACGTACCAGTGGTGGATCGGCGCCTGTAACGAGCTGGTGGCGGAGAACTTAAGCCCGATCACGAAAACGCCGGAGTACAAGTACTGCGCCGTGCGTGTCGAGCCGATAGCCGATCAGCGCGCCGCCGAGCAGTATGTGATTGACGAGTACACCGCCCTGAAGACCCGGCTGCGGGAGTCTGCGCAGGGGTAATCAGCGTGACATAACGAATCCCCCGCAAGGGGGATTTTTTTTGCCCGGCGTTCA
Source organism: Cronobacter turicensis z3032 (assembly GCA_000027065.2). Classification (NCBI taxonomy): domain Bacteria; kingdom Pseudomonadati; phylum Pseudomonadota; class Gammaproteobacteria; order Enterobacterales; family Enterobacteriaceae; genus Cronobacter; species Cronobacter turicensis. The sequence goes on from FN543093.2 coordinate 2,004,519, forward strand.
GCCTTCCGGCATTCGCGCGCGGCATTCGGCCAGCACAAACTGGCGCAGCCAGCGGTGCGCTGGATCGGCATCCAGACGCGGGTGCCACATCTGCGATACGGTAATCGGGCGGGTGGCGAGCGGCAGTTCAAACCACGTAAGCCCGGCGATGCCCGGCAGATTAATCAGAAACGAGGCGGGCACCAGCGCCACCAGATCGGTGCCGCGCGCGACGGCCAGCGCCGCCGGGAACCCTGGCACTACGGCGGCGATATTTCGCGATACCCCGTGTTGTGCGAGCGCGTCATCGACCGGCCCGGTAAACACGCCGCGCCGCGATGCCGCCACATGGCTCCACGCGGTGTAATCCTCAAGCGTCACGTCGCGGCCCGCGAGCGGATGGCCGCTTCTCACCACGCCGACAAAGCGATCGCGGAACAGCCGTTGCTGTTTGATTTCAGGCCCCATTTCGCCCGGCACGCCGATTTCCAGATCTGCCTCGCCTTCACGCAACGGCCGGTCGCTTTTCACTGGCTTTGGCGCAAAGCGCAGGCGCACGCCGGGCGCGCGCCGGGCGGCCGCGGCGATAAGCGCCGGGCCGAACGCCTCCACAAAGCCGTCGTTGGCGCGCAGGGTAAAGGTCTGCTGGTGGCTGATGATATCAAACGCCTGCGGCGCGGGGCGCAGCACGGCACGGGCGGCGAACACCGCGCCCTGCGTGCGTTCGCGAAGGGATTCGGCATAGGGTGTGAGCACCATCTGCCGACCGGCGCGCACCAGCAGCGGATCGCCGGTGGCGTCGCGCAGGCGGCTCAGGGTGCGGCTCATCGCCGACGCGCTCAGGTTAAGACGGCGCGCCGCCGCGGCCACGCTTTTCTCAGCGAGCAGCACATCAAGCGCGAACAGCAGGTTTAAATCCGGGTCATTCATCGTCAGGCTCCGCGCCTCGTTGTCACAGATGGCGTTTCATGCAGGTTTACAGTGCAATCGTTGCGTCTTCCGCTATGTATCGCCGGAAAGTAGAGTGGATGCAAGCACACATTTGGGAGTGACCATGACGTTATTTACTGATCTGCCCGGCGATGAAGGGCTGCCGGGGCGCGAGCGCGCGCTGGCGATGATAGCGGTGATGACCAGCACCACGATGGCCGTGTTCGACGGCGCGATGGTCAATATCGCGCTGCCGGAGATGGCGCGGGCGCTGCACGCCACGGCGGCGCAGACCGTCTGGGTGGCGAACGGTTATCTGCTCTCGGCGGCCATGACGCTGGCGATTTTCGCCGCCCTCGCCGGGCGGCTCGGCTTTCGCACGCTGTTTGCCGCAGGCGTCGGGCTGTTTACGCTCGCCTCACTCGGCTGCGCGCTCGCACCGTCGCTCCCGTGGCTGGTCGCGATGCGCCTGTTGCAGGGCGTGGGCGGCGCGGCGACGCTCAGCATTGCGCCGGCTATTCTGCGCACCATCTTCCCCAACCGGCTGCTCGGGCGCATTCTCGGCATGAACGCGCTGCTTATCGCCACCAGCACGGCCATCGCGCCGGTAGCGGGCGGCGCGCTGCTCGCCACGCTCGGCTGGCCCTGGCTGTTTGCTGTCAATATTGCGCCCGGCGCGCTGGCGCTGTTTCTCGCGCTTCGCACGCTTCCCCGGGACCGACAGCCCGCGCGCGGGCCGTTTGACGTGCCGGGCGCGCTGCTCTCGGCGCTGATGCTGGGCGCGGCGGTGATGGCGTCAGACGCGCTATCGCTTCCCGCGATGCTGGGCTTTAGCGCGCTGGCGTTGAGTGCGGGCCTGCTGCTGGCCTGGCGGTTACCGCGCGCGCCAGAGCCGCTATTACCGCCACAGCTTTTTGCGAACGCGCGGTTTACGCTCGCGGCGCTGACCTCGCTGGCGTCGTTTGTGAGCCAGGGGATGACCTTCGTGGCGCTGCCGTTTCTGTTCCAGAGCGTGTACGGCTTTAGCGCGCTGCACGCCGCGCTGCTTTTTACCGCCTGGCCGGTAGGGATCATTCTGGTGGCCCCGCACGCCGGGCGGCTGGCTGACCGCTACGCGCCCTCGGCTATCGCCACCGCAGGTCTGGCGCTTTTTGTGGCGGGCCTGGTGGCGCTGGCGCTCCTGCCTGCGCACGCCGCCGCCTGGGATATCAGCCTGCGCGGATTGCTGTGCGGCATTGGTTTTGGCTGCTTTCAGAGCCCAAATAATCGCGAGATGCTGGCGGGCGCGCCCCGCGAGCACAGCGGCTATGCCTCCGGCGTACTGGCGATTATGCGCACGTTCGGCCAGTGCCTGGGCGCGGCGCTGGTGGGCGTGATCCTCACGCTCGGATCGCCTGAGGCCAGCGGCGTCGCCGGGGCTGCCGGGGTGCGTCTTGCGTTATGGATTGCCGCCGCCGCCTCGCTGCTTGCCCTGGCGTTTAGCCTTAGCCGGTTAGACAAAGGGCGGACGGCGTAATCCACTGCTTTTTGGTTTATCTTTCAAAATGAAAGCGTGTTTCTGGTTGGTTTTGGCGGATAATTTTTTAACAGAGCGGTGTACGGCGACATAAAAAACCAGTAAACCGATCAATTCGTCTGCCTGGGTGCCCTTTTCGCTACTTCGTGTCGGAGAAAGGCAAATTACGCTACATTAATCGTTATTGGCAATTGATTGTTAATTTTCTATTGGTAATTCCGATCTCATGGTAGGGTGGTTTCAGGGGCTGTACACCCAGCCAACACCAGCTACAGCGCCTGTTTACCCACCGTGCTTCACCCGTCAGGGTGGCACACGAGCCTGATACTTAAGCAAGGTAAACCTTTCCAAAGGTCGCGCTCCGGCGTGACCTTTTCTTTTTACGCGATCGCAGAAACGTTATTCCCGTAAGCACCATTTCTGGCGCTATCAGACGACCGGTAACGCCGTGGCACATCGCGTGCCTCATCTGATCTTTCTTTAAGGATGCTTATGCTTGACGTGATGTTATTCGGCCATGGATGGGCTGGCGAACTGGCCGAAGTGGCAGAAGGCGCCAGAACGTTGACGCAACCCTCCCGCGAACCGGGTGAGGGCGCCATTACCTTTTTTATCACCGTCTGGCTTTCAGACGACAGCGTGGCGTATCTGACAGGCACCGCAGACCTGGAGCCTTATGGCGACGATATTAAGGCGGCCGTCGCGCGCTGGCAGCCGAAACCCGCCCCATTCCCGCATTACTAAGCGGGTTATAAAATCAGGCGCGCTTGCCTTGCCTGTGTTAAGGTCGATTATTAATCACACCAGAGGGCTAACGTATGCCAAAGAATGTCGTGACAATTATGCCAGGCGGACAGGTTGAGCATGTCGCTGTGGACGATGAACTGGCGGTCATGAGAATGAGCGGAGAAAAAGGCGCAACGCTTGAGCTGCCGATTGAGAGTTATAAGCTTGACGGGGAAACCTATCTTGTGGCGCGTTTTTCCGGCCTGGTGAGCGATCAGGAAACCGAAAACGCGATCAGACAGTTCTATTAATTCCTCGCTACGGGGGCATCGCCCCTGTAGCGGTTAATTGCGCGTCAGAAGCGCTTATCGCTGGTGAGAGAGGATGAGAGTTTACGCAAAGCTTCAATATCCAGTTCCGGCTTTTCGTTATCCAGCACGCAGGCAATCGATAACAGCTCGTTAAACTGACTTAGTAATATTTCAGTATCCGATTTAAATGGATTATCTTCCGCATCCAGCGCCGCATTGATGGCTTTTTTAACACCGCCAATCATCTCATCCATTCCGCCGTTTTTCCCGATGGTCATTAGCATGGCGCTTAACAGCAATGCCTGCGCTTCTACCTGAGCCGTCAGAATTTTCGCTTCTGCATCCATTTTCGAGATTTTAGCAATCATGCTGTAAATCACATTGTTCATGAGACTTCCTCCTTTTGCTCGCCCAGCATATCAGGGGCGTGAGCATGGGCAATGTTGTGTAGTCTTAAATAAGCGCAGCGCGCCGGGAAAAAGCTGAACGCAACGGCCACCGCTTCGTGCGGCGGTATGGTTCAGCCAGGATCATTAAAAGAGAGAGGGTAACTATTATATATACGATAACGGCCCCGTTTGTCTTCACGTCTGCGCGGAAAAGAAGGGGTCGAATCGCATAATTAACAATGCGTCCCACGGCGTGGACGAGCGCATCTGAAAATAAACGTTACCGGCGAGGAGACGTACATCATGCAAAAAATGAACGGCCAGTGTCATTGCGGCGCGGTAAAATTTACCGTGGAATTAACGGACGGGTTGAATACCGCCCGACGTTGCAACTGTTCTTATTGCCGGATGCGCGGCGCCATTACGGTTTCGGCGCCGCTTACCGGTATTACGGTGCTGGAGGGTAAGGAAAAACTCACAGAGTACCGTTTTAATACCCGCCAGGCAGCGCACTATTTCTGTTCGGTATGCGGCATTTATACTTTTCACCAGCGGCGTTCAAACCCGGATCAATATGGCGTGAATGTGGCGTGCCTTGAAGGCGTTTCTCCCTTTGATTTTCCTGAAATCAAAGTCACGGAAGGCAGCCATCATCCGAACGACGGCGGTGGCGGGGTGGCTGGCTATTTACGCTATACGCCCGCTGAAAAGTAACGGTTTGCGCCTGAAAACAGCGGTGCCGTCACGCCGGTATCAGGCGATAACCGTCATCGGCCTTGCGCACATACGCAAAACCCTGGCGGCCGGTGTGCATCCCGGCAATCAACAGATGCTCACGAGCAGCCTGCGCGAGCAGCGTCCGGCGGGTGGCTTCAGCCTGCGCCGGATCGTGGTCAAAGGCGACAGTGACCGATGGATGCGCGGTCTGGATAAACGGGTAATGCACGATATCGCCCCAGATAAGCAGCCGTTGCCCGCCTGAATCGATGCGAAAGCCGGTGTGGCCCGGCGTATGGCCCGGTAGCGGGACGGCGCGAATACCCGGCGCGATGTCCGCGTCATCCGTAAAACGCAGGCGCGGCGCGTAACCGTCCAGCGTGCGGCGCGCCAGCAGGATATTGCGCTGCGTGCGTTCATTCGCCGCCATTAACCGCGCCTCGTCCTGCCAGAAGGCCGCCTCCGCAGGGTGCAGGCAGAGCGCGGCGTGCGGATAAGCGGGTGCGCCGTCTTCGCGCAGCAGGCCGCCGAGGTGATCCGGATGGCCGTGCGTCAGCAAAAGAGTGTCGATATCCTCAGGCGCGACGCCGAGCGCGCGCAGGGCGTCAGGCAATCCTCCCCCGGCGTTATTCCTGCCGTCGGTTCCGGCATCAACCAGCATGACGCGGCCGCGCCCACGGATAAGATAACCACTGATGTCTATCGTAGCGGGCGCGCTGACGCCGTGGCTTTTCTGTATTTCCTCAGCGGCAGTCGCATCGATGCCCGCAAGCAATTCAAACCCCACGGCCATCGTGCCGTCGAAAAGCGCAGTAACCTGGTAATCGCCCACCTGGCGTGACGAAAAAGCATGACCTTCCATGTGTATCTCCGGCAAATATGCGTCGTATGTTGATGTTTCATCATGCTAAAGGCTGCATTACCGGTGGTGAAGCGATACTATTTCACGCTTTGATGACTTTTCGTCACTGAATGGCGCATAAGGAGCCGTATTCATGCGCAGAAAAATCCCCGGCAGCGCGTCGCTGCAGGCGTTCGAGGCGGCCGCCCGTCACGGTAATTTCGCGAGAGCCGCCGAAGAACTCGCGCTGACCGAAAGCGCCATCAGCCGCCAGATTGCGCGGCTGGAAGCGCTGCTCGACTGCAAACTCTTCGACCGCACCGGCAGCCGCGTCAGGCTTAACCCGATGGGCGCGCGCTACGCCGCTCGCGTGCGTGAGACGCTGGCGCGGCTCGATATGGACGCGCAGTACATCCGCGGCATACCGGAAGGCGGCCAGCACCTGGAGCTGGCGGCGCTCCCGACCTTCACCAGCCGCTGGCTGATCCCCCGTCTCGGCGCGTTTCGCGCCCGTCACCCCGATATCACGCTTAACATCGCCGCCCGTACCGAGCCCTTTATTCTGAGCGGCAGCGGCTTTGACGCGGCGCTGCATTTTGAACACCCCGCCTGGGCCGGAATGCGCGTCACGCGGCTGTTTGAGGAGCGGCTGCTCCCGGTGTGTCATCCGTCGCTTCTGACCACGGCGGACGCTGATGACCCGCTCAACGCGCTGCCGCGCATTCACCGCCGTCAGAACCCGCAGGCGTGGCAGGACTGGGCGCGTGAAACCGGAACCGCGCTGAATAACCCCGCGCAGGGCGTGCGCTACGACTTACATGAGATGGCGATCGCCGCCGCGCTGGCGGGGCAGGGCGTGGCGCTGGTGCCGCGCAGGTATGTAGAAGATGAACTGGCGCGCGGCGCGCTGGTGGCGCCCTGGCCGGAGGCGCTAAGCCTCAGTAAAACGTTCTGTCTGATAACACCGGCGGAGTCGGGCATGAACGATCCGGCGCTGGCGGCGTTCGGGCAGTGGTTGCAGGACGAGATTGCGTCAGAAAACCTGGGGTAACTGATGAGAAACAACAGGGGGCGGTCGGGAGAGCGCCGGTAAGCGTGATGCCCACCGGCGATACGGTTACGAACGCAGCGGCTCGCCGCGCACCGGGCGGTCGCCCGCTACAAAATAGCTGGCGGTGCTGCGTGGCAGCGGCGTACGGCCACGGATGTTATCCGCGATTTTTTCGCCAATCATGATGGTGGTCGCGTTCAGGTTGCCGGTGATGATAAGCGGCATGATGGACGCATCCACCACGCGCAGGCCTGCCAGCCCGTGCACGCGGCCTTCGCCATCCACAACGGCCATCTCATCGCTGCCCATTTTGCAGGTGCCGCACGGGTGATACGCAGTCTCGGCATGGTTGCGGACAAATTCATCAAGCTGTTCATCGGTCTGGCAGTCGATGCCTGGACTGATTTCCCGGCCGCGGAATTCATCCAGCGCGGGCTGGTTGATAATCTGGCGCGTGATGCGAATGGCGTCGCGGAACTCCTGCCAGTCCTGCTCATGCGACATGTAGTTAAACAGGATAGCCGGATGCTGGCGCGGATCGCGCGATTTAATGCGTACGTGGCCGCGGCTCGGCGAGCGCATGGAGCCGACGTGACACTGGAAACCGTGCGCTTCGACGGCGTTCGAGCCGTTGTAGTTAATCGCCACCGGCAGGAAGTGGTACTGAATGTTCGGCCAGGCGAACGCTTCGCGGCTGCGGATAAACCCGCCGCCTTCAAAGTGGTTGCTGGCGCCGATACCGGTGCCGTTAAACAGCCACTCCGCGCCGATTTTCGGCTGGTTCCACCATTCGAGCGCCGGGTAGAGCGACACCGGCTCTTTGCACTCGTACTGCAGATACATTTCCAGGTGATCCTGAAGATTCTCGCCGACGCCTGGCAGGTCATGCACCACCGGAATTTCAAACTGCTTCAGCAGTTCAGCATTGCCGACGCCGGAGCGCTGAAGGATCTGCGGCGAGGCGATGGCGCCTGCGCAGAGCAGCACTTCGCGGCGCGCATAGACCTGCTGCGGCGTGTTGCTGGCGCCGCGCAGATACTCCACGCCCACCGCGCGTTTGTTCTCAAAAAGAATACGGTCAGTGGTGGCATGGGTGATGATTTTCAGGTTCGGGCGCTGCTTCGCGGTATCGAGATAGCCGCGCGCGGTGCTGGAGCGGCGGCCTTTCGGCGTGACGAAGCGATCCATCGGGCCGAAACCTTCCTGCTGATAGCCATTCAGATCGTCGGTGCGCGGATAGCCCGCCTGCACGCCCGCCTCAATCATCGCCGCGAACAGCGGATTGTTGCCCGGTTTGCAGGTAGTGATGCTGACCGGGCCGTCGCCGCCGTGATAGTCGTTCGCGCCGCTATCGCGCATCTCGGATTTACGGTAGTAGGGCAGGCAGTCGAGATACGTCCAGCGCTCAAGGCCGGGCTGCTGCGCCCAGTTGTCGAGATCCATCGCGTTGCCGCGCACGTAGCACATGCCGTTAATCAGCGATGAGCCGCCGAGGCCCTTGCCGCGCCCGCACTCCATGCGGCGGTTGTTCATATATGGCTCAGGCTCGGTTTCATAGGCCCAGTTATAACGTTTGCCCTGTAACGGGTATGCCAGCGCCGCGGGCATCTGGGTGCGGAAATCAAAACGATAGTCAGGACCGCCCGCCTCCAGCAGTAACACAGTGACATCGCTGTCTTCGGTCAGTCTTGTTGCCAAAACATTCCCTGCGGATCCGGCTCCGATAATGATGTAATCAAATTCCATTAGTCGTTCCTCAGGTTAAAAGGGGATCAAAATACGGACTGAAAGCGGGCCATCTCGACCTGTACCGATTTCACCTGCGTGTAATTTTGCAGGGTCATCAGCCCGTTCTCACGGCCAACGCCGGAGTGTTTGTAGCCGCCGACCGGCATTTCGGCCGCGGATTCGCCCCAGGTATTGATCCAGCAAATACCGGCTTCAATCTGGTGAATGACGCGGTGCGCGCGGTTGAGATCCTGCGTGACGACGCCTGCGGCGAGGCCGTAGTCGGTGGCGTTGGCGCGTTTGATAACCTCTTCTTCGCGCTCGTAAGTCAGAATCGACATTACCGGCCCGAAGATCTCTTCGCGCACGATGGTCATCTCATCGCGGCAGTCGGTAAAGACGGTCGGTTCAACCCACGCGCCGTTGTCGAACCCGGCGCCGGTCAGACGTTTGCCGCCGCACAGCACGCGCGCGCCTTCACGAATGCCGGTGTCGATGTAGCGCATGACGTTATCGCGGTGCGCGAAGCTCACCAGCGGGCCAAAGTTGGTGGCGGGGTCGTTCAGGTCGCCTGCGTTAATACGCGCCACGCGCGCGGCGATTTTCTCTTCAAACGCGGCCTGCCATTTCGCCGGGATAAACACGCGCGTGCCGTTGGTGCAGACCTGGCCTGAACTGTAGAAGTTGGCCATCATGGCGATATCGGCGGCAAGATCGAGATCCGCATCGTCAAAAATGATGAGCGGCGATTTACCGCCAAGCTCCATCGTTACCTCTTTCAGCGTCGAGCCTGCCGCGTTCGCCATCACTTTTTTGCCGCTGGCGACACCGCCAGTGAACGACACTTTGTCGATGCCCGGATGTTCAGTCAGCAGCTGGCCCGTGACCGCGCCGCTGCCGTTAAGCACGCTGAACACGCCGTCCGGCACGCCCGCTTCGGTGTAGATTTCCGCGAGCTTAAGCGCGGTGAGCGGCGTTACTTCGCTCGGCTTGAAGATCATGGCGTTGCCGGCGGCGAGCGCCGGAGCGGATTTCCACAGCGCAATCTGGATCGGGTAGTTCCACGCGCCGATCCCCGCCACCACGCCGAGCGGTTCGCGACGGGTATAAACGAAAGAGGTTTCGCGCAGCGGAATTTGCTGGCCTTCGAGCGAGGGGATAAGCCCGGCGTAGTATTCCAGCACGTCGGCGCCGGTGACGATATCGACCGCCTGGGTTTCGCTCAGCGGTTTACCGGTGTCGAGCGTTTCCAGCGCGGCCAGTTCGTCATTGCGCGCGCGGAGAATATCGACCGCGCGGCGCAGAATGCGCGAGCGCTCCATCGCGGTCATCGCCGCCCAGATTTTCTGGCCTTTGCGGGCCGCCTCAACGGCGCGATCGACATCAAGCTTGCCTGCTTCATGCACCTCGGCGAGCACCTCGCCGTTCGCCGGATTGAGGGTCTGGAAGGTATTCCCCGTGGCGGACGGGACATATTTGCCGTCAATGTAAAGCGGCTGTTCTGCGAATCGGGACATGATTCCTCCTTCTCAATAGGGCGCTGCGCCAGCCAGTTGCTGACGGATGAATTGGGTGGTGAGCGTGCGGGCTATCTCCAGATTAAACGGCTGGCCGCTGAGCGCCGCGCGCAGCCACAGGCCGTCAATGAGCGACGCCAGGCCATGCGCCGCCAGCCGCGCCTGCTCGCGCGGCAGTTCGCGGCGAAATTCAGCGGCGAGCGTCGAAAACAACCGGCGGCTACTGACGCGCTCCAGACGACCGAGCTGCGGCTGATGCATGCTGCTGGCCCAGAAATCGAGCCAGGCTTTCATCGCCGCGCTGTGCACCTGGGTGTCATCGAAGTTGCCTTCGACAATCGCCAGCAGGCGCGCCTCGGTGCTGGCCTGCGCCAGCGGTATGAGGCGCGCGGCGACGGCGTCGCGCAGCTGGCGGGTGATATCGCGCATGGTCGCTTCGAGCAGGCCGTTTTTGTCCTTAAAGTAGTGGCTGATAATGCCCGCCGAAACGCCCGCCCGACGCGCGATCTGCGCGATGGTGGCGTCGTTGATCCCAACGTCATTGATGGTGCTTAACGTTGCATCAATTAACTGCCTGCGCCGTATCGGCTGCATTCCTACCTTTGGCATGACCCCAGACTCCGCTTCACCACGTGTTAGCGACTATTTAAACTTTTTTTGATTGGACGTTCAATATAAAAAAATAAATTGTTAAGATGTTGTGATTGAATTGTCGCAAAAGCGGAACGGTAGACTACGCTAAGAGGCGATTAATCACCGTGGTGAACTATTGAAAGGAGAAGAGACGCGCCTTGCGGGGCAGATAACCACACTCGCGCTAACGCTTTCATTTTTGACAGGACATTAACCAGAGGTAACCGATGACTAATCCACCTGCCAGTGAAAAAAACAGAATTAATGGGGTAGTGTTTTACACCTCAGCCGCGCTGATTCTGACTTTTTCACTGGTCACCATTTTCTTCAGCGAGCTGTCCGCCGCCTGGATCCAGATCGCGGTCAACTGGGTCTCGGCGACGTTTGGCTGGTATTACATGCTGGCCGCCACGCTCTATATCGTTTTCGTCATTTACATGGCCTGTTCGCGCTACGGTGATATTAAACTCGGGCCGGAGCAGTCAAAACCGGAATTCAGCCTGCTGAGCTGGTCGGCGATGCTGTTTGCCGCAGGCATCGGCATCGACCTGATGTTTTTCTCGGTGGCGGAGCCGGTCACGCAGTATATGCAGCCGCCGACGGGGGCAGGGCAGACTATCGAGGCCGCGCGCCAGGCGATGGTCTGGACGCTGTTTCACTATGGGCTGACGGGCTGGTCGATGTACGCGCTGATGGGGATTGCGCTGGGTTACTTCAGCTATCGCTATAATCTGCCGCTGACCATTCGGTCCGCGCTGTACCCGATTTTCGGCAAGCGCATTAACGGGCCTATCGGCCACACGGTCGATATCGCGGCGGTGATCGGCACCATTTTCGGCATCGCCACTACCCTTGGCATCGGCGTCGTGCAGCTTAACTATGGCCTGAAAGTGCTGTTCGATATTCCGGAAGGGCTGACGGCGCAGATGGCGCTGATTGTGTTATCGGTAGTGATTGCCACCATTTCTGTCACCTCGGGCGTTGATAAAGGCATTCGTTTCCTCTCTGAGCTGAACGTCATCCTGGCGCTGGGGCTTATCCTGTTTGTGCTGTTTATGGGCAAAACGGATTTCCTGCTGAATGCGCTGGTGCTCAACATTGGCGATTACATCAACCGCTTTATGGGGATGACGCTCAATACCTTCGCCTTTGATATGCCGCGCCAGTGGATGAATAGCTGGACGCTGTTTTTCTGGGCCTGGTGGGTGGCGTGGTCGCCGTTTGTCGGGCTGTTCCTGGCGCGTATTTCGCGCGGGCGCACCATTCGCCAGTTCGTGCTCGGCACGCTGATTATTCCGTTTACCTTTACGCTGCTGTGGCTCTCCGTGTTCGGCAACGCGGCGCTGTATGAGATCATTCACGGCGACGCAGGCTTTGCGCAGGAAGTTATCGCCCATGCCGAACGCGGCTTTTACAGCCTGCTGGCGGAGTATCCGGCGTTTAAACTGAGCGCCTCCGTCGCGACTATTACCGGTATGCTGTTCTATGTGACGTCCGCCGATTCCGGCTCGCTGGTGCTGGCGAACTTCACCTCGAAACTGAAAGACATCAACAGCGACGCCGCCAACTGGCTGCGTATTTTCTGGTCGGTCGCCATCGGCGTGCTGACCATGGGGATGCTGATGACCAACGGCATCTCGGCGCTTCAGAACACCACGGTGATCATGGGGCTGCCGTTCAGCTTCGTCATTTTCTTCATCATGGCCGGGCTGTATAAATCGCTGAAGGTGGAAGATCACCGTCGCGCCAGCGCCAGCCGCGATACGGCGCCTTATATTCCGTCGGGTAATGACCGCCTGAGCTGGAAAAAACGGCTGTCACGCCTGATGAACTATCCGGGAACACGCTATACCCAGCAGATGATGGAAACGGTCATTTTCCCGGCGATGGAAGACGTTGCCAAAGAGCTGGAACTGCGCGGCGGCCGCGTGACGCTGAAAAAGGTGGAGCCGGATGAAGAGACGCCGCTGGGGTATCTGGATCTGCGCGTGCATCTGGGCGAGGAGCAGGATTTCGTCTATCAGGTGTGGCCGCAGCAATATTCAGTGCCGGGCTTTACCTACCGCGCCCGCCGTGGGAAATCGCACTATTTCCGCCTGGAAACCTTCCTGCTGGAGGGCAGCCAGGGCAATGATCTGATGGATTACAACAAAGAGCAGGTGATCATCGATATTCTCGATCAGTACGAGCGCCACCTGAACTTTATTCATCTTCATCGCGAGGCGCCGGGGAATAACCTGGTGTTCCCGGAGGTGTAATATTAAAAAGGCCGCGCGAGTGGCCTTTTTTAATTCCGGCTCTGGGAGGAGAAGCCGCAATGAAACACTGGACGCTGCACTGGCTGGAGGCGCAGGGCGATTTACGCGATGTTTGCGACCGGATCGCACAAGAAACGGACGCGGCGTGTCAGACGCTGGCAAACGCCGTAACCCCGCCGCGACTCGATATGCTTGTGTACCGCGCGCCGGGTCAGGTTATCCCGGAAATCGGTATCGCGGGCCGCGCGTACCACGGCGCGTTATTCAGCATGGGCGTTGACCCGGATAACCCGCAGCTCTGTTCATCGCTGACTGACGGGACGTTCCGGCGGCAGATCCTGCATGAGGTGCATCACTGCATGCGCATGGCGGGACCCGGCTATGGCTGGACGCTCGGTGAAGCGCTGGTGAGCGAAGGGCTCGCCGGGCATTTCGTCACCTGGCTGATGCACAGCGCGCCGGAGCCCTGGGAATGCGCGGTTGAACGTGCCGCGTTAACCGCCGCGGGCGTCAGCAGCGCCGCGCTCAATGACACGCATTATGACCATGCGGCCTGGTTTTTTGGCAGCGGCGCGCTGCCGCGCTGGTACGGCTATACGCTCGGCTTTGAAATGGCGGCGGCGTGGCTGAGCGAGGCGGGCGCCCCGGATGCTGAAAAGCGGATTAGCGTGCCCGCAGAAGAGGTGATTGCCGCCGCGCGGCGTTGCGGCTTACTCAGGGAATAGGCGCGTCAACAGTACTGGCCGTGTTTACCGCGCATGAACCTGGCAGGGCAAAAGCAGTCAGGATTGCCCCTGGCTCTGCTGACGCGCAGAGCGTTTGTCGTTATCAATTCGCGCGCCCGTAAAGGGTTAGCGCTCGCCTGCAAAACCGCTCTCCGCCATCATGAGGATTTTCCGAAACCGCCATCCAGCCGCATCGTTAAAACATTTTGCGGCACGCGTTCAGGCAAAAATCAGCGATACAGGCAATACTGAAAGTCTTTTTATTATATTCGTCAGCGGGATGGGCCGCTGATGAATAAAACAGATGAGGGACGTCTGATGCTGAAACCCAGCGATTATTCTAAAGCCGACGGTTACAACGAACTGGTTCACGCCATTGGCACCGTACCTGCCAGCAATCTTATTACGCATACCGTCCGCGCGCTGGATGTGCAGGACAAAGCGATGCTGGGCGTGCTGCTGACGCTTGAATGCAAGAAGCTGGCCCGGCTGACGGGACACTTCGCGCGGCTCGCCCCTGCGCATCCGGGGACGCCCATGCAGATAACCGAAGAAGAGGCTATCGAAGAAGCGGCGCAGTGGATTGCCGGGGCCTCGACGTCATCGGCAGGGACCGCGCCGCTGATTAAGAGCTATCTTTCGCATTACCTGAACTTTGGGTTTTCGATTTCATCGATTGCGGATGTCGAAGAGCTGCATCGCCGGGTCGCGCCAGGCGCCAGTTCGACGCCTCGCGGTATCGTGCCTAATGATACGCCGGTGCCTTCCTCCTTTTCCGGACGTGAGTTGTTCAGCCACCAGCTCGGGATGAGCGCGGTCTCGGCCGGTTCGCCGCACTACCCACAATGCCTCTTCGCCTGGATAACCGGCTGGCACCCATTCCCTGACGGCAACGGCAGAACGGCGCGCGCGGCCTACGCGATCACTTCCATCAGGAACGGGACCTGGCGGCCGCTCAGCAAATCGGATGAAGATCTCTTGAGCGGGTTGTAACAGGCTGTACGAACGCATGCTTTGAAAATATAAAACATCATTTTTCTTCGCCGGTGACGGATGCTCTCCGGCGCGACACGGCGTTAATGCCAGTTTCAGGAGCCACGTGATGAAACTGACTCCATCTCGCGTGTTAATCGGCTGTGTAATGTTCAGCGTTCCTGAGCTTGATGGCTTCCTGATGGGGGCGTTGAATCCACCTCTATTCAGCGTAATAAATCAATAATGCTGCTTTGTTGTTTTGATTATTGCTTGTCGGCAAGAAGATATTTCAAATATAAATAATAATTAGGCGTGTATTAATATTTAAAATGTATTTCTGTTATGAATTTAATTTTATAAAAAGAGTGCTGCTTTCACACTAAATCTGCGTCTACAGAAATGAGATTTTGGCTGGGGAGGTTTTCTCATGTCCGGAACTGGATGTTTTTTGCAATGATATGTGGTTATTATTGATTATTAATAGACAGAGTATGGTTTTTTAAATGTAGTATTGGGTGATACATGTAATTTTTATTTGTCTTTGAAATGCGGTGTAACATATATAGATAGTGAGCCCCTTGTTAACGTCAGCGCCGGGCGTAACATATTCAAGTAATTGTTTTTTAACTGCCGTAAAGGATACGGCAGAGAACGCGGCAGGGATTGTCGCTGACGCTCCCTGTTCTTTCCGTCAACGTCAAACTGCCTTTATGAAGGAACATGTCATGTCTGGTTCATTTCAGGAAGAAATTCCTAAAGCCCGTATTAATCTCAAATTAAACCTGCACACTGGCGGCGCTCAGAAAAAAGTAGAGCTTCCGCTGAAATTATTAGTCACCGGCGATTTCAGTAACGGCCAGGAAACAGACCCGCTTTCCGAACGTAAAAAAATCGACGTCAATAAGAATAATTTTGACAGTGTGCTTTGCGAATTTGCGCCTGTCGTGAATCTGGCCGTGGAAAATACGTTGGCGGGTAACGGGTGCGAAGAAAACGTGCGCCTGACATTCCGCCAGATGAAAGATTTTGAACCGGAGCAGGTGGCGCGGCAAATTCCCCAGCTTAAAGCCATGCTCGCGATGCGCAATTTACTGCGCGACCTTAAATCGAATCTGCTTGATAACGCCACCTTCCGAAAAGAGCTGGAAACCATCTTAAAAGATCCGGCGCTGAGCGATGGCTTACGCGCGGAACTGGCTTCGCTGGCCCCGAAAAACGCCTGAGGCGGACCGGGTTTATTACGGATTAATGAGAGAAATGCTGATGTCTGTTCAGAATACCCCTTCTTCTGCCGGCGAAACGCAGGTGCTGGAAACCACTGGCGGCGTGTACGCCTCGCTGTTTGAAAAAATCAACCTGCATCCGGTCGCCGCGCTTGGCGATATCGATACCTGGCAGGACAGCCAGAGCCTGGCGGACGCCTCTGCCGATGAGCGCGTGACCGCCGCGGTACAGGTCTTTCTGGAGCGCCTGAAACAGTCTGGCCAGAAAGTCGAAAAGCTCGATAAAACGCTGCTCGATCACCATATCGCCGATCTGGACTGGCAAATCAGTCGCCAGCTGGATGCGGTGATGCACCACAGTGAATTTCAGAAAGTGGAATCGCTGTGGCGCGGTCTGAAGCATCTGGTGGACCGTACCGATTACCGCCAGAACGTGCGCACCGAAATTCTGGATATTTCCAAAGAAGATCTGCGTCAGGATTTCGAGGATGCCCCGGAAATTGTGCAGAGCGGCCTCTACTGGCACACCTACACGGCGGAATATGACACGCCCGGCGGCGAGCCGGTGGGGGCGGTGATTTCATCCTATGAATTCGACGCCAGCGCGCAGGACATGGCCCTGCTGCGCAATATTTCCAAAGTTTCCGCCGCGGCGCACATGCCGTTTATCGGCGCCGTCGGCCCGACATTCTTCCTGAAAGACACGATGGAAGAGGTGGCGGCCATCAAGGATATCGGCAACTACTTTGATCGCGCGGAATACATCAAATGGAAATCCTTCCGCGATACCGACGATGCCCGCTATATCGGCCTGACCATGCCGCGTGTGCTGGGCCGTCTGCCGTATGGCCCGGATACCGTGCCGGTGCGCAGCTTTAACTACGTGGAAGAAGTGAAAGGCCCGGACCATGAGAAATACCTCTGGACCAACGCCTCGTTCGCCTTCGCCGCCAATATGGTGCGCAGCTTTATTAATAACGGCTGGTGCGTGCAGATCCGCGGCCCGCAGGCGGGCGGCGCGGTGCAGGACTTGCCGATCCATCTCTACGATCTTGGCACCGGCAATCAGGTGAAAATCCCGTCGGAAGTGATGATCCCGGAGACCCGCGAATTTGAATTCGCCAACCTCGGCTTTATTCCGCTCTCGTATTACAAAAACCGCGATTACGCCTGCTTCTTCTCGGCGAACTCCGCGCAGAAACCGGCGCTGTACGATACCCCGGACGCTACCGCTAACAGCCGCATCAACGCGCGCCTGCCGTATATCTTCCTGCTGTCGCGTATTGCGCATTACCTGAAGCTTATCCAGCGCGAAAACATCGGCACCACCAAAGATCGCCGCCTGCTGGAGCTTGAGCTGAATAACTGGGTGCGTGGGCTGGTCACGGAGATGACCGATCCGGGCGATGAGCTTCAGGCGTCACACCCGCTGCGCGATGCAAAAGTGGTGGTGGAAGACATCGAAGACAATCCGGGCTTTTTCCGCGTCAGGCTCTATGCCGTGCCGCATTTCCAGGTGGAAGGCATGGATGTCAACCTGTCGCTGGTGTCGCAGATGCCGAAAGCGAAAGCCTGACGCGCGGAGAGGTAATGAAGATATATCGACCATTATGGAACGAGGGGGCACTGCTGTCCCCTCAGCAGTTCCAGCAACAGTCTGCCTGGGAAGCCTTCACGAACGCCGGGGTGTCGGCCCTGTCATCGCCTTTTCCCTGGGGTGTGGAGAAAGTTGAACTGGATGACGAGCTGCTGTCATCCGGCCGCATTCAGGTGCGCGCGCTGCGTTTATGGCTACCCGATGGCACGCTGGTAGATACGCTGAATAGCGATCTTGCGCCGCCGCCGCGCGAACTTAACCCGAGTGAGCTGGCGGGTCAGGACACCCTTACTTTGCTGCTGGCGTTGCCGCTGATGCAGCCAGGCATCGTTAATGTGCAGAAGGCGTCCGCAGCCTCTGAGCGGCCGTTACGTTACCGCGAGGAGTGGGTTTCTCTGCCCGATGTGTTCGGGACAGAAGAGGAATCAGTGGCCGTGGCTCACTTTAATCTCTCTTTACGCTTTGGGCACGAAAGCAATGCATTCTGGCAGAGTTGTCCTGTCAGCCGACTTGTCCGTGACGGACAGGGCGGCTGGCGGCAAGATGCAGCTTTTATTCCGCCGATGGCGCTGTTTTCCTCGAACGCGATGTTGCAGGAGCGCCTGGTCTTGCTTAACCGTCAGTTGCGTTCCCGACGCCAGCGACTGATGTCTATGCGTCGCGAAAGTAACGAACGGCTGGCCGATTTTGCCGTCGCGGATGTGTCGTTATTCTGGCTGCTCAATGCGCTTAACTCTCATGCGCGTGTGCTTAGCGAATATGAGCGCTTTCCGGCTCGTCATCCTGAGCAAGTCTGGGCTGAACTGGCAAGGCTGGCAGGCAGTATGCTGACGTTTTCCCTGGAACACGACCTGGACACTATTCCTGGTTATGACCATGACGAGCCGGAGCACACTTTCCCCCCGCTGTTCGATCTGATAACCGAATTGCTGGAAGCAAGCCTGCCTTCACGGGTTATCGCGCTGCCCATGTCCCGCATTGACGAACTGACATGGAAAACCTCGCTGCATGATATGCGGCTGCGTGAAGAAGCGGATTTCTATCTTTCGGTACGCTCCGATATTCCCGCCTGGGAGATTGCTGAGCGTTTCCCTGGCCTGTGTAAAGCCGGCTCCCCGGATGAGGTGAACTCCATTTCTATCAATGCGCTAAACGGGATACCGCTTATTCCTGTCACGCGCGTGCCTGCCGCGCTGCCGGTGCGTCTGGAAAATCACTATTTTGCGCTGGATATGGAAAGCGCGGCGGCGCGCGACATGCTGGAGCAGGGCGTCTGTATGTTCTATGTGCCCTCGCTGCTGGGGGCGCTGGAGATTGAACTGTTTGCGGTACTGCGCTCATGAGAGAAGAAATCGACATAGATAAATTGATGGCCGATACCTGGCTTACGGTCACGCTGTTGCGATATGGCTCTTCGGTTCCTGACGGCAAATCGCTGTATCAACGCTGCTGCGATCAGGTAGAAAGCGTCCGCGACGCGCTTCAAAAGGCGGGTTATGACGACACCAGCATAGACCATATCTCTTATGCCCAGTGCGCGCTGCTTGATGAAACCGTCATGAGCCGTAAACCAGCGTTGGGAGAGGGCGGTGAAGATCCTGTTACGGATGAAGGGCAGAAAGAATGGCGTACGGCGCCGCTGCAGGCCCGTTACTTTGGTTCCTTACGCGCCGGGGAAGCTATCTGGGATCGCATCGCGGAAGTGTTACGCCAGCCTGCTCCATCACAGGCGGTACTGACCTGCTATCACCGCGTCCTCTCGCTCGGTTTCCAGGGACTGTATGGTGTGAAAACGGTCAGTACCACTCAGCGTGAGGAGACGCTGAAAGCGCTTAGCGCACGGGTTTCACCGATCAATACGGATATTTCACTGGTGGTCCGCAGAACTAAGAAACGTCGCTATAGTCTGTTGCGATCCGTTGGATTCTGGATCCTGTTTTCGGTCGTCGTCACGGGCGCTGTCTGGTGGTGCGGACACCTCTGGCTCCAGGCGCTGCTGTCTGCTCAACTTCCGGAGCAGCATTGATATGCGTAAACCGCTCATTGTCTCCGGCATCCTGCCTGTCCTTATTAGCCTTATGGCACTGCTGTGGTTACTGTGGTGTTTTTTCCACTGCCAGTGGTGATGAAGTGGCTGATCACAGTAGTGATGTTGGCTGTCGCCTGCCGCCTGCTGTGGATGGCGTGCAGGCGTAAAACCTCACCATCAGAGGCCGCAACGGTCATTGCTTTACTACCTGACTCGCACCAGGGGCCGGTTGTGCTGGTCTGCGGCGATGGGCTGGATGAGCTGTTTTCCGGGCAACCGGTTCGCCATACCGCACAAGGGTACTGGCTGCGTGTCGATAATGTCAGCGAACTGCACACTCTTATCCGTAGGTTTCAGGCTCACCAGCCCGCGCTGACAGGGCAGCTTTCGGTGATGTACTGCTGCCTTCCGGATAAGCACCAGGATGAAGCGGTATTACGCGCGGGGCTTAAAACATTACGTCAGGCGATCCGGCAGTTAACCGCGCTTACGGGATCCCTGCTTCCGGTCGTGCTCAGCTGCCGGTTTTCCGGGCCGGATACGCCATGGGTCATTGTGCGCGGCGATAAGCCCTTCGTGTGTCCTGAGAATGCACCGCAGGCGTCGCTGGATGAATGGCAGCAGGACGAAAATAACATCATGGCGATTCCTGTACTGAATGAGGCTTTTGCTTTTATTCGCCAGGTTGTCATGAGTGAGTTGATTAACCCTGACCGTTTGTTTCCACCTTTGCACCCGTTTGCAGTGGCATTCCGCACTGGCGCCTGCACCGGTAATCGTTCAGCTCTGTGGCCGCAGTGGTTATATCAGCGAACCCGGTTGCAGTTGCCTGACGTTACAACGCATACGGCGCCAGCCTCACGGTTTGCCGATCCGTTGCTTCCGCTTCTGGCACCCTATGCGGCACCGATTCCAGGCGGGAAAACAGGCTGTCGTGTCACCGTCCTTCTGCTGGGTTGCGCACTGGCTGCAATTGCTTTTTCTGTTGCCAACAATCACCGGTTGATTCAGCGAATAGGCGGCGATCTCGCACGCTGGAACGCCATCCCCATGACGCATTACGCCCCCAAAGCGCATTCGCTTGGCATTCTTAAGCGTGACGCGCTGCTACTGGAACGCTGGCAGCGGCAGGGTGAACCCCAGCGTTATGGGTTGGGCCTGTACAACGGGCAGCGCCTCTGGCTCGCTTTACAACAGGCGATCGACTCGTATGTCTCTCAGCCAACACCGCGGGATTCCATACCCCACACCGTTCGTCTCGATAGCCTCTCACTGTTCGATACCGGCCAGTGGCGGCTGAAGCCCGGCTCCACGAAGGTACTGGTCAATGCGCTGGTAGGCATTAAGGCCAAACCAGGCTGGCTGATTGTGGTTGCCGGGCACACCGACGATGTGGGCGACGAGCGCGCCAACCAGCAACTGTCGCTTAAGCGCGCCGAATCGGTGCGCGACTGGATGCGCGACACCGGCGATGTGCCGGAGAGCTGCTTTGCCGTGCAGGGCTACGGCGAAAGCCGTCCGGCAGCCCCCAATACCACCACACAGGGACGGGCGCTGAACCGTCGCGTTGAAATCAGTCTGGTGCCGCAGGCCGACGCCTGCCGGCTGCCGGACATCCCCCTGCCGCCCTCACAGGATGAGAGCGGTACTCAACCTTAAATGGAGACAATCCAATGGCAATTCCTGTTTATCTTTGGCTGAAGGACGATGGCGGCGCGGACATCAAGGGTTCCGTTGACGTGAAGGATCGCGAAGGCAGCATCGAGGTGGTGGCGCAGGAGCACACCCTGTACATCCCGACCGACAACAACACCGGCAAGCTGACGGGTACCCGTATTCACACGCCGTTCCTGTTCACTAAGGAGATCGACGCGTCCAGCCCGTACCTCTACAAGGCGGTGACCACCGGCCAGACCCTGAAATCGGCAGAGTTCAAATGGTACCGCATTAACGACGCGGGCCAGGAAGTGGAGTACTTCAACACGAAACTGGAGAACGTGAAGCTGGTGAAAGTGGCGCCACTGATGCACGACATCAAGGACCCGTCCAAGGAGAAGCACAACCATCTTGAGCGCATTGAACTGCGCTACGAAAAAATCACCTGGACCTACAAGGACGGCAACATCATTCATTCCGACTCCTGGAACGAACGTACCACCGCCTGATTACCCGTCACACTTCGCGCCGCAGGTGCGTTGGCTGCATGTGCTCGCCCGGTCACATAGTTCACTGTGCTCCCGGAGACTCACACTTTTGCCGCCTTCCTGCAGCGCGAATTATTTAGGGTAATCCGCCCGTGCGGGCAGGACTCTCTGCCCGCAGTTTTTGTTTCCTGAGTGGCCGGTAGTCGGCGGCTGAGCAAACAAAAACACAATTCGGTACTGACCTGATGCGCTTTGGTAAATAAACAGCGAGGGGCGGTAGCGTGTCTGCAATCAGAGGGAAGATGAATATGGAACACCAGTCAGCCGTATTACTGCGCCGTTTAAATCCTTACTGCGCCCGCGCGCTGGAAGCGGCGGCCACGCTGTGTCAGACCCGCGCTCACGCCTCTATTGCGCCTGAGCACTGGTTGCTCAAGCTGCTGGAACTGGGCGAAGGGGATATCACGGTGATCGCCCGTCGCTACGAATGGGATATGGATGGGCTGTGGCAGAATTTACTCGCGCATCTGGACAGGCTGCCTCGCTCGGTGCGCGGACGCCCGGAGCTTGCTGATCATCTGCAAAGCCTGCTGCAACAGGCCTGGCTGTATGCCTCGCTGGAAGATAACAGCCAGATACGCGGCGTACATCTGCTGATGGCGATAACCGAAAAACCGTCGCTGATTCAATGCGACGGCATATGGCCGCTACAGAGCCTTTCACGCGCGCAACTTGAGCGTCTGCGCCCGATGCTGGATGCGCAGTCGGATGAACGTCCCGAGGCGCAGCAGGAAGCGCAACTCACCCGCGACTCTGGCGACGGCGTGGCGTTTGCCGGTCATGCGGAAAAAGAGCCGGTAAAAGAGGGCGGACTCAACCCGGCGCTTCAGGCTGTGCTGGATAAGTTCACTCTTGATATCACGGCGAAAGCGAAAGCCGGAGACATCGACCCGGTCTTTGGCCGTGACAACGAAATCCGCCAGATGGTGGATATTCTCTCACGGCGTCGCAAGAACAACCCGATACTGGTCGGCGAGCCGGGGGTCGGCAAAACCGCGCTGGTGGAAGGTCTGGCGCTCAGAATCGCGGAGGGCAACGTGCCGGATAACCTGAAACCGGTATCGGTACGCACGCTTGACCTCGGCCTGTTACAGGCGGGCGCGGGTGTGAAAGGCGAATTTGAGCAGCGGCTGAAAACCATCATTGACGCGGTGCGTCACTCCTCTGCGCCGGTACTGCTGTTTATCGACGAGGCGCATACCCTCATTGGCGCGGGCAACCAGGCGGGCGGCGCAGACGCGGCCAACCTGCTGAAACCGGCGCTGGCGCGCGGCGAACTCAGAACCATCGCGGCCACCACCTGGAGCGAGTACAAGCAATACTTTGAGCGTGACGCCGCGCTGGAGCGCCGCTTCCAGAGGGTGAAAGTCGATGAGCCGGACGACGACACCGCCTGCCTGATGCTCCGCGGCCTGAAACCCCGCTACGCGCAGCACCATGGCGTGTACATTACCGATGAGGCTGTCCGGGCCGCCGTCACGCTCTCACGGCGTTATCTCACCGGGCGCCAGCTACCGGACAAAGCGGTGGACCTGCTGGATACGGCGTCAGCCCGTGTGCGCATGAGTCTCGATACCGTACCGGAGCCGCTGACGCAGCGGCGCGCCCGCATTACCGCCCTCGAACTCGAAAAGCAGGCGCTGCTGGAAGAGATCGCGCTGGGCAGTACCGCGCATGGCGAGCGACTGGCGGCGATTGAACAGGAAGAAGTCTGCATTATTCTTGATCTTGATTCGCTGGAAACGCAGTACGATCAGGAGCTCGCCGCAACGGAGCGGTTGCTGGCCTGCCGGCGCGATATTTCCCGCCAGGCGGAGCGTGCGGCAGTGCAAGAAGAACTGGCGATCGCTCAGCAGGGCAACCCGCTGCTGGGGCTGGATGTGGATGCGCGTACCGTGGCGACGGTGATTGCCGACTGGACCGGCGTGCCGCTCTCATCCCTGATGAAGGATGAACAGACAGAGCTGCTGAGCCTTGAGCAGAAGCTGGGCGCGCGCGTGGTTGGTCAGACGGCGGCTCTGGAGGCGGTCGCGCAGCGGCTGCGCGCGTCGAAAACCGGGCTCACGCCAGAAAATGGCCCACAGGGTGTGTTCCTGCTCACCGGCCCGAGCGGCACAGGCAAAACCGAAACGGCGCTGGCGCTGGCGGATGCGCTGTTCGGCGGCGAAAAATCGCTGATAACCATCAACCTTTCAGAATATCAGGAGCCGCACACCGTTTCGCAGCTTAAGGGGTCGCCGCCGGGCTATGTCGGTTACGGCCAGGGCGGCATTCTCACCGAAGCGGTGCGCAAACGTCCCTACAGCGTGGTGCTGCTCGATGAAGTGGAAAAGGCGCACCGCGACGTCATGAACCTCTTCTATCAGGTGTTTGACCGCGGCTTTATGCGCGACGGCGAAGGATGCGAAATCGATTTTCGCAATACGGTTATTTTGATGACTTCCAACCTTGGCAGCGACCACATCATGCAGTTGCTGGAAGAAAAGCCGGATGCCACCGATACCGACCTGCATGAACTGCTGCGCCCGATATTGCGCGACCATTTCCAGCCTGCCTTACTCGCTCGCTTCCAGACGGTGATTTACCGCCCGCTGCACCCACAGGCGATGCGTGCCATCGTGGAAATGAAGCTGTCGCAGGTAAGCCTGCGCCTGCATCGTCATTACGGCCTGACGACAGAAATCAGAGAAAGCCTGTACGACGCCCTGACGGCGGCTTGCCTGCTGCCGGACACCGGCGCGCGCAATATCGACAGCCTGCTGGCGCAGCAGATCCTGCCGGTGCTGAGTCAGCAGCTATTAAGCCACATGGCGGCGAAGCAGAAGCCGCTCTCTCTGACGCTGGGGTGGAGTGAGGAAGAGGGTGTGGTGATGGAGTTTGATGTGGCGATAAAGGAGCGCGGAAATGAGTGATGTTACGCTGGATACAACCGTCGCTCAGGCGGCGCAGCTTCTGGGCCAGTCCCGATATCGGGTCGATATTCATGGCTGCAGTGACTTTCTGGACGTGCTGAGTTTCAGCGCGGAAGAAGCGCTTAGCGCACCCTGGTATTACGACATCGCGCTCACCTGTGCGAACCCCGATATCGCCTGCGACACGCTGCTGCTCAAACCCGGTTCCTTTACTTTCCAGACGCCGCTGTTTACCGGCGCGCCCGCAACAGAAGTGCGCAGCGTTTATGGCGTGGTGCAGTCGTTCCGGCGTGTTTCAACCTCGGCAGACGAAACGCGGTACACCCTGCGCCTGGTGCCGCGTATCGCCCTGATGCAGCATACCCGACGCAGTGAAATTTACCTTAATCAGTCGGTGGTTGAGGTGGTGGAGAAAGTACTGCGTGAGCATGAGCTGGAAGGCGCTGATTTCGAGTTTCGCCTGTCGCGTGAATACCCGCAGCGTGAACTGATCACGCAGTGGCGCGAAACCGATCTGGCGTTCATCCAGCGCCTGCTGGCAGAAGTGGGTATTTTCTGGCGTTTCGAGATGGACAGCCGGCTTGGTCAGGATGTCGTGATCTTTCAGGACTCCCAGGCGCAGTACCAGTTTGGCGTGACGATGCCGTTGCGACATCCGTCGGGCATGAGCGACAGCGGACAGGAAAGCGTCTGGGATCTCCAGACCGCGTTTGATGTGGTGAGCGGCAGCGTCGCCACTCGCGACTATAACTACCGCGAGGCGCTGACGCCGCAGGACAGCACGCAGTCCGTCAGCAGCACAGACGGCATTACCACCGGTGAGGTATATCACTATGCCGAACCGTTTCTGACCGAAGGCGACAGCGACAGCCCGGAGACCGGCGCGTATTACGCCAGGCTTCGTCATGAGCGACTTCTCAACGGGCAGTCGCTGATAACCGGTCGCAGCACCAGCCCGCATCTGTTACCCGGCCAGGTGCTCGAGGCGGATGGCAGCCTGCCGGAGACGCTGAAAGCGGGCATCGTCATTACCCGTATCCGCAGCCGCGGTTCGCGCCGGGCCAGTTTCCTACTGGATTTTGACGGCATTCCCTACAGCGAAACAGTCTGCTTTCGCCCGCCGCTGCGCAGGCGACCGGTGATATCCGGCACGCTGCCTGCCCGGGTGGAGAGCACGCAGAAGGGTGACATTTACGCCTGGCTGGACGAGACCGGGCGCTACCGGGTGAAGCTGGATGTTGACCGCACCGGCCGCGAGCCGGGTTATGCGTACCTCTGGTTGCGGCTGGCGAAACCCTATGCGGGCGATAATTACGGCTGGCACGCCCCGCTGCTGGACGGCACGGAGGTGTCGGTGGCCTTTGACAGTGGCGACCCGGACCGTCCATATATCGCCCACGCGCAGCATGACTCCGCACACCCGGACCACGTCACCCGCGACAACCACACCCGCAACGTGCTGCGCACGCCCGCGAACAACAAATTACGGCTGGAAGACCAGCGGCAGCAGGAGCACATCAAGCTCGCCACGGAGTACGGCAAGACGCAGCTGAACATGGGGCACCTGGTGGATGCCCGGCGACAGGCGCGCGGCACCGGTTTTGAGCTGCGCACGGATGAGTACGGCGCGGTGCGGGCGGCGAAGGGGATATACCTGTCGGCGCATGAACAGATGAAAGCGCAGGGACCGGTGCTGGAAATGACGCAGGCGCTGGGCCAGATACATCAGGCGAACCGTGAGATGCAGGCGCTGAATAACGCGGCGAAGGTGGCGCAGGCGCTGACCTGCGATATCGGCACGCAGCTGTCTCTGGTGCAGGACCGGCTGGCGCAGCTGCATTCCGCCGTGGTGCTGGCAAGCGCGCCACGGGGGATGGCGCTCAGCTCCGGGGAACATCTCCAGCTGACCAGCGCCGGAAACACCATGATAAACGCCGGTCAGCATCTGGATGTGGGGGCGATGAAAAACCTGTCGGTGACGGTGGAGAAAGCGCTGGGGCTGTTTGTGCATAAGGACGGCGCGAAGGTGGTGGCGAATCAGGGTGAGGTGGAGATACAGGCGCAGCACAACACGATGTCGCTGTTCGCGCGTGACCGTTTCACCGTCACGAGTAATGAGGATGAGATTGTCATCAGCACGCCGGAGACGCTGACGCTGAACGGCGGCGGGTCGTATCTGAAGCTGAGCAAAAGCGGCATTGAGCACGGCTCACAGGGTGACATGCTGATGAAGGTGGCGACGTATCTGGTAACGGGGACGGGGGCAACGCTTCCCCATGAAGCGCCTGAATTCAGCATGAAAGATATTACTCAGGAAAACACCATGAGCAGCAAAGCTTTTAACGACTGAGGGAGGCTGAATAGTGCCTGTATTACCCAAAATTGCCTGGCCTGTTCCTTCCGGTAAGAGCGGGAATGAATTTGCCAGTCTGGACGATATTCTTTCGCATCTCGCGGGCGAATCAACCGGTCAGTATACGATTGGCCGCAACGGGATGTGGCATGGCGGGATTCATATCACTCATGCCACAACGCCCTGGTGCGCCCTGAGTGGCAAAGCGACATCAGAAATGATCGACTTCCCGGTCGCTTATAAAGGTGAGCAGGCGATTCGCTGTATGGCCGACGGGGAAGTGGTTGCGTATCGTATCTGTAGGGACTACCTGACGCTGGGCTGGGAATCCGGTCCGCTGTATTTTTCGGGTTCATTTGTACTGGTAAAACACTATATCCAGCCGGGCGAGAAAAAAACGAGCGGGCTGCATTTCTGTACCCTGTATATGCATCTGGCACCGTACTCGGCCTATGAAAGCGCTAAAAATGTCCACTGGATCACCCAGGACACTCTCTCCGGTTATTCTGAAGCTGACTGGTTAATCATGAGCCTGAGTCGCAGTGACCAGAAACCTGCGAGTGCTGGTACGGTCAAAAAGGAAATGCCTGTGACCTGGGATCCCTCTGATCAGTCACTGATATCCACTCATGGAGGGCGCACTTACGGGCTGGCAACTCTCAATGCTGACAGCGGAAAGCTGAAAGCCGGGCAACGGGTATGGATGCTGGTCGATAATAACAACATAAAACCCGCGCCGGGCAGTGGCCCCGGGTGGTGGGCGCATCTGCTTCCTCCCTCGAAAGAGATCATGGTATTTGATAAAACGGTCAGCCTCAGTAAACCGTTTGCCATAAAGGCTGGCGACCCCGTCGGGCATATGGGGTATTTTCAGGCGCCCACAGAGGGCGGCTATGAGGCACGTTATCAGGTACATATCGAATGCACGAGCATGGATGATAATCTGGAAAAATTCCTGACCAATCCAGAAAAATCGGGGGAGAAAAATCCCCTCTGGCTGAAGTATTCACCGGGGCTTGCGCTGTACACAAAAGATGTCGCGAAAGGCACCTTTGCAAAAGGGACGACGTCGGCAACGCGGACAGGGATCCTGCCACTGAGTAAAGTCACTACTGAAACGGATAAATCCACAAAGCAGGAATACTGGCAGCTTTTGCCGGAAAATGCCTACGCGCCCAAAGGGCAGGCGGAGCCGCAGCTTTTGTCACAGTATGATCTGGCAAAGCTGGGCTTCAGAACGGAAATTGTGCAGTCAACCAGTTTTGATTACCTGGATGGAGAAAACCAGCCTGTCGGCTTCTTCCGCAGCCTTATCAACGCACTCTGCGAGGCGGCGACCGGTGATACCCGCACAAGCCATGCGCTGGTGAGGCATAATTATCAGCGGCTGCTGGATAAAATTGACAGCGGAAGCGATCGTTATTCTCCGGTGGAATACAGGAGTGCGCTGCATAATCCCGACTACCGGGACGTCATTCAGAAAACAATCGTCAGACATCCAAGCGACTGGTATTTCAAAAAAGATGACGCCATCTGGAAACCGTTCCTGAACGCGCTGGAGAAAGAAGCACCGGAATGGAAGCAATACAGTGAAGATTTTCTCGATAAGATGGTCTGGATGCAGGATGTGACCACAGAAAAACTGGGGCCAGCGCTGTGGCATATGCATCCGATATTTTTTCTTGGCTCTTTGAAAATTCAATCAGTTTCTATATATAGACATTATACCCCCTCAGATGCTAAAGAAGCATTAAAAACTATTTATGAAGAATACGGCTACGATATGGCTAAAACAATCGAGCAGCTATATAGGGATGAAACAGGTCATTTTCTATCAACGCAGTACAAACGATGTGGTGCAGGTGGCATGGAGGTATCTGGGAAAAATCCTCAACCGCCAGGGTATGGTTGGAATGAGTCTCTATTTTTACGCCACCCTGAATATTCACCTATTGGAGTTTGGTGGGCCTTCGAAAATAAAGGGTTAAGTGGCCAAGGGGGTAATCAGCAAATCACAAGCAGAAAAAAGGGATATATTATATTCCCATCTGTCTTGGCTGCAATGGAATATAAGGTTGATTACATAAAAAGGAATGGGGGTAATTGGGCGAATTGGCACTCACGAAACCCAACAGTACAAGAGCACTATAGATCTGCCATTTCGAAAATGAGGCATACTTTTGTTGATGAAATCAAAGGGGAGAGCAAATGAAAGCTCATAAAAGTATAATGATTCTGTTATTTTATGTGTTGCCGTTACCTATGTCATTTGCTGCAAGCCCAGAGCAATGTTACTCATATTTTACTGAATTAGTGAGGAGTAGTAGTTATCCGTTTAACGAATGGAATGTTAAACCCAAAGAAGTAAATTTGATGATTGATGATGATAACGATTCTATTATTAGAGCAAAACTAGTTATTGATACTAATGGCACGGGGACGATAGGGTGGGTTTTGTTTAAAAAAAGCAAGGCAGAATTGTTTGATATAACTGTCGATCCCAAAAAACCAATAAAGCTGTCCTACAATAATGAGTATAATAAAGCTCAGATATACTGTCTTTCAGGTGAGGTCGTTTATCAGGTTCGTAGCAAAAAGCGTGTGTATTTTTTTGATAAATCTAACTCTGGAATGAAAAAAACAAAGGCATTCATTGTGAATGGGGATTATGTGCAGCGGTTAGAAACGCAGGGCAATTATACCAAAGTTATTTATCAAACAAAGTCAGGTGGTAAAGTTACTGGCTGGGTTGAATTGGCATCACTGAGTCAAATAGATTTTAAAAATAATTGGTAAAAATGGTTATTGCAAAGGTATGTCTTAGATATATTTCCAAGGAACACACAGATAAAAGGTAAATTTTTGCTTAAAATCCTTCATGAGTTATGAACCCATCTTCGGCGACTCGATACTGTTTAATTCTGAAACAATAAAATTCATTGGTATCAGAAGGTGACCCCGACAGCCCGGAGGCCGGCGCGTATTACGACTGCGCAGGCTATATTAGAAACGGGATATGGAAAATCTGTACCTACTGACATAAATTCAAAAAAATACAGTTACAATATATTTTGAATAAAAGCACATGGAAATCCTGATTAGTTGAAGATTATACCCATGAAGTTGAAAATGGAGTAAGAGCTAGGATTGTTGATAAATTTCAAGCGTACGACTCTTATGAGACGAGTATTAATGGACGAGCGGAATTTTTCCAAAAAAATCCGAGATACCATTTTTTATTTAACAGTAACGACCCCATGGAATGGGCCAGAGATTTGCAAAGAGCCGGATATGCAACTTCTGGCTGCGGCTGGCAAAACCCTACGCGGGGGATAATTACGGCTGGCACGCCCCGCTGCTGGACGGCACGGAGGTGTCGGTGGCCTTTGACAGTGGCGACCCGGACCGTCCATATATCGCCCACGCGCAGCATGACTCCGCACACCCGGACCACGTCACCCGCGACAACCACACCCGCAACGTGCTGCGCACGCCCGCTAACAACAAATTACGGCTGGAAGACCAGCGGCAGCAGGAGCACATCAAGCTCGCCACGGAGTACGGCAAGACACAGCTGAACCTGGGGCATCTGGTGGATGCCCGGCGACAGGCGCGCGGCACCGGTTTTGAGCTGCGCACGGATGAGTACGGCGCGGTGCGGGCGGCAAAGGGGATATACCTGTCGGCGCATGAGCAGCTGAAAGCGCAGGGACCGGTGCTGGCGATGACAGAGGCGCTGGGCCAGATAAATCAGGCGAACCGTGAGATGCAGGCGCTGAATAACGCGGCGAAGGTGGCGCAGGCGCTGACCTGCGATATCGGCACGCAGCTGTCTCTGGTGCAGGACCGGCTGGCGCAGCTGCATTCCGCCGTGGTGCTGGCAAGCGCGCCACGGGGGATGGCGCTCAGCTCCGGGGAACATCTCCAGCTGACCAGCGCCGGAAACACCATGATAAACGCCGGTCAGCATCTGGATGTGGGGGCGATGAAAAACCTGTCGGTGACGGTGGAGAAAGCGCTGGGGCTG
The DNA here is from genome assembly GCA_000027065.2 of Cronobacter turicensis z3032. Classification (NCBI taxonomy): domain Bacteria; kingdom Pseudomonadati; phylum Pseudomonadota; class Gammaproteobacteria; order Enterobacterales; family Enterobacteriaceae; genus Cronobacter; species Cronobacter turicensis. Next base: position 2,035,160 of record FN543093.2, read on the forward strand.
TTTGTGCATAAGGACGGCGCGAAGGTGGTGGCGAATCAGGGTGAGGTGGAGATACAGGCGCAGCACAACACGATGTCGCTGTTCGCGCGTGACCGTTTCACCGTCACGAGTAATGAGGATGAGATTGTCATCAGCACGCCGGAGACGCTGACGCTGAACGGCGGCGGGTCGTATCTGAAGCTGAGCAAAAGCGGCATTGAGCACGGCTCGCAGGGTGACATGCTGATGAAGGTGGCGACCTATCTGGTGACGGGGACGGGGGCTGACATGCCAAATGAAACCGTGAATTTCAGAAAAGGCGATATTTCGGTACAGGATGATTTCAGCAGTAAATCGAGGAATGACTAGGGGTGAAAAACATGCACTATATCGCAGTGATAGCTACATTAGTTTGTCATGTAAACAGGATGTGCAGGACTTTGAAAATTAATAATTCCATTTCAAGGTTAGCTACCGTTTTAATGATGGCTGCCTGCTTTTCTTCTGTTTCATTTGGACAGGAATCTGAGGTTGCCGGGAGTAGCATTTCATCCCCGGAGGAGACGGTTAAGCAATTTTATTTCGCATATCTTACTGCCTGGGGTGACCCAGATATTAAACGTAGTCTGGCAGACAGTGAAAAGGCTGTAAGTGAATATACGACGCAACATCTCAGAAATCTTATGCAAGATAACGACACTGGTGCGGATTATTTCACCAGCGCTCAGGAAGCATGCCGGGACTGGGCTTATAACATATTCACGAATAATCTGGAGCTCAAAAAAAACACAGCGGATATAAATCTCATCCTTGGTTATAACAGAAGTAAGTCAGTCTATCAGATACACCTGATAAAGAAACAGGGGCGATGGTTAATGGATTCAGTGAAACTTTACTCAAGGGTTAGTGAAACTTGTAACCAGCAGTAATGGTGGTGAAATGATCGATATAGAAAGAGCTATTGCCACGTTAAATAAAAACGCAGAAATCCTTGCCAGGAAATATAAATATGGTAACGGACAGTGTGCAAGATATGTTAAAGCTGCATTAATTTCAGGAGGAGCATCGTCTGCTGGTTCTGATATTAATGCCGCTAAAGATTATGGAGCATGGCTGGAGTCAATCGGTTTTGAAGCGGATAAGTCAGCCACGACGGTTAATACGGGTGGCGTGTATTCAGTTTCATCCCAGAGAGCAGGGGACGTTGTCGTTATCCAAAACGCGCCCGGTCATCCGCATGGTCATATGACCATGTTTAATGGCACAAGTTGGGTGTCAGATTATGTTCAGGACAAGGGATTTTATCCAGCTCAGGTTTATCGTGACCAGAATACAAAATATGTACTTTATCATTATAAAGATTCTGGCTCAGAGAATATGCCGGAGAACTCTTCGCAGAAAAGCATAATTAACATTTGCTACCCCATCCGTAAGGAAAGCGGACAGGAATTTAATCATACCGATGAAATTCTGGCGCATCTGGAGGGCGAATCAACCGGGTTCTTTCTGATTGGTCGTAACGGGATGTGGCACGGCGGCATTCACATCACGGATGCAACGACACCGTGGTGCGCGCTCAGCGGTAATGGCGCGGGCGAAACCGCACAGTATAACGGCCAGCATGCGGTACGCTGTATGGCAGACGGTGAGGTGGTGGCTTACCGGCTTTGTAAGAATTATATCCCGGTCAGCGGGATAACCGGGCCGCTCAGCGTTTCGGGTTCTTTTGTACTGGTCCGGCACTATATCCAGCCGGGTAAAACGGAAAAAAGTGGCCTGCATTTTTACACGCTGTACATGCATCTGGCGCCGTATTGCGCTTACCCGCAGGACAGTAAACTCATGAAAGTGGCGGACGGTCAGCACATTAACGCGTATATCGATGACACGCTACTGTGGTGTGTGCGCTTGCTGCCCGGCGGAACGCGGGTGTCATGGGATAAAACCGATGCGGCGGCCACCCAAAAGGCCAAAAACGGCCGTCAGTATGCCCGCGTCACGCTGGTTGACGGGCTGGAGGGTAATCCGGCGCTGAGCGCAGGCGACAGCGTCTGGGTGGTGTGCGACCGGGGAAATCTGGTGCCTGAATATGAGGGGCCTGTGCGTCCGGCGTGGTGGGCGCCCCTGATGGCATCAGCGAAGGATAAAATGCAGTTTGACGATGTGGTGTGTGTGAATGAACCGTTTGCCATTGCAGCCGGTGCCCCGGTCGGACATCTGGGGTTTGTGCAGGCACCGACAGACGCGGGGAAGGAATCCCGTTATCAGGTGCATATCGAATGCCTGAGCGCGGATGACAATCTGGAAACCTTCCTGACTAACCCGGAGGCGGCAGGGAAAGATAATCCGCTGTACATCAGATGCACGCCCGGTCTCGCGCTGTATCAGCACGACGTGAACACGGGTTTTATTAAAACCGCCGACAACACAAAAGAAGACACCCTCCTGTTGCTGTCACAGGTGCCGGTGGAAACAGGCGGCACCAGGGATAAACCGGAGCAGTACTATCATTTCCCGGAAGGGTTTGTGCTTAAAGGCGAGACATCACCGGAGCAGCTGTCGCAGTATGACCTCGGAAAACTGGGCTTCACTGTAATGAAAGACACGCCGGAGAGCTTTGTTCATCTCGACGGAAAAAAGCAGCCGAAAGGGCTGGTAAGGCAGCTTTACGAAAAGCTGCTTGAGGTGTCGCAGAAGGACCGGCGGGTCAGCAATGCACTGGATCCCCATAACTACCGGCGGCTGCTGAATAAAATAGACAGTAACCGTGACGGCTTATATTCACCGGATGAATACCGGCGTGCGGTTCACAATCCGTCTTACCGGGATACGCTGTATAAAACCATCGTCATGCATCCGAGTGACTGGTATTACAGAAGTGACGAGGATATGTGGGCAGGTTTTATTAAAACGCTGGAAAAGTATGCACCGGACTGGGTGCCGTACACGCAGCAGTTCACTGACAGGCTCTGCTGGATGCAGGAACTGAAGAAATTAAAACTGGGGCCGGTGTTATGGCATATGCATCCGCTGATGTTTCTGGGTTCATTTATTAAAAGAGATAAAATTATATGGATGAAAAAATTTACAGAAAAATTTGGGGTAATCAAAGCAGAGGCATTTAGGTCTAAACTATTAGAAGTTTCCAAAGAGTTAAATATTGATCCTAATTACATAATGGCCTGTATAGCACTCGAAACGGGGAAAACATTCAGAACAGATATCAAGAATCCTGGCTCATCTGCAACGGGTCTAATTCAGTTTATGGATGATACGGCTAAAGATCTTGGAACTTCAACCCATAAACTCAGGTTGATGAACCATGTAGAGCAAATGGAATATGTTAAGAAATACTTTAAAATGCAGGCAGACAATGTTGGAGTTCCAACAGAAAAATGGACTCTTGAAGATGTTTATTACTCTATTTTTAGACCTAAGACGATATTGCTTGGACCAAATGACATTGTTTATGAAACAAGCGATGGAGACTATTATAGCAAAAACCTTTATCACGATAGAAACAATGACGGTAAAATCACTAAAAATGAAATAGCTGAGAATATCAGAATTAATTACAAATTAGGCATTCCTGAGGCTGGATGATATGGACTTACGATTAAAATATTTTACAAGAGCATTGTGCATGTTAGTTATATCTACAAAAGCATATTGCATTAATAGGAATGATATATTAGTTAGCGCCAGTGGATTAAAAGACACAGGTTTTGTGGATGGGCAAATGGGAACAGTAAATGTTGACCTGAATGGTGATGGATATAAAGATGTTATTAAATATATATTTTCAAATACAACTCCACCTGGTACTTGTGAGCAATTAGATTGTATGTCCAGCCTCGATAGCTCGCCAATCTTAACGTTTGATATAAATATGCATGATGGAAAATCTATTGACGGAACATATATGTGTACTTTTTTAGGGGTGACCAAGCACTTTCATAATGGAATGAAAGATATATTTTGCGGACCTAAGTATATACTACGTTGGAACGGTGAAGAATACGATGCAGACTAGAGATAAGTCCTAATTACGGCCAAGGCTATATTAACATCAAAGGTTTGCCATGACAACCTTTACAAATGATATAAAGCTATGATTTAAAAATAAACAACTTATATTTCAAGAAAGTTAAAGCTAGTCGAAATCGTTTTTTAATTTACTAAAAATCTCTGGAACAGAAGAAATAAAGTGAACATTTTCTAGACATGATAGCCTGGATCAAGCAAGCACTTGTATCAGGATTATAAACGCCGGTCAGCATCTGGATGTGGGGGCGATGAAAAACCTGTCGGTGACGGTGGAGAAAGCGCTGGGGCTGTTTGTGCATAAGGACGGCGCGAAGGTGGTGGCGAATCAGGGCGAGGTGGAGATACAGGCGCAGCACAACACGATGTCGCTGTTCGCGCGTGACCGTTTCACCGTCACGAGTAATGAGGATGAGATTGTCTCAGCACGCCGGAGACGCTGACGCTGAACGGCGGCGGATCGTACCTGAAGCTGAGCAAAAGCGGCATCGAGCACGGCTCGCAGGGCGACATGCTGATGAAGGTGGCGACGTATCTGGTGACGGGGACGGGGACGGGGGCGTCGATGAAAGGTGAGTCACCTGATTTTCAAAAGTCTGATGTCAGCGTGGTGTCATCTGACTCGCAGAAGTCTGACACCAGCGTGGATGAAAAGAATACCGGGAAATGGGCCAGTAACTAACACGGAGCACGGATGCAATGTCAGTCTTACCAGCAATCACTTTCCCTGTTCCGTCAGATGGTCAGGGTAAAGCGTTTAACAGCCAGGAAGAAATACTGACTCACCTGGATGGTGAAAATTCCGGCCCCTATCTGGTGGGAACGCAGGGAATGTGGCACGGGGGCATACATATCACCAACCTCACAACACCCTGGTGCGCCCTTAGCGGTAACAACAGTTCCGAAGTGAAGTACGTGGCGGGTGAGCCCTGTAAAGGGGAGCAGTCTGTCAGATGCATGGCGGATGGCGAGATAATTACGTACCGGGTATGTAAGGACTATGCATCCGTTCAATGGCACGGCAGTCCGCTCTTTTTTCCGGCTCCTTTGTGCTGGTCAGACATTACGTGCAGCCCGGAGAGAAAAAAGAAAGCGGGCTGACATTCTTTACGCTGTACATGAACATGGCGCCTTTCAGCGTTTACCGGCAAGGTGATGAAAATGAAAGGGTGACGGCCAGCGCACTGACCTATTACGCCAGTGCTGAGGATGTGATAGCGGGAAAAAAGCAGGCTCACTTCCCGCCGGAAGCCATGTAACACTGGGAAATGAGGTCATCAGCGCGTCACGTAATCAGCAAAACCGTCAGTACAGTGAGGTCACGCTGGTGAACGTGCCTGAAGGGTCGCCTCTGGCATCCGGTACGGCAGATACACCGTCATGGTGGACTAACTGCACTCCGGCCTACAGTCCGGCGGGCGGCTCACTGACACGTTACAGAACGGCAAAAAACTGGCGCTACTATCTGAGCCGGGACGATGTGCTGGCAAACCATAGCGCCGGCACGCTGCAGGCCGGTTTTCCGGTATCAGCTGACCTGAGCAATACAGCATTCCAGGTGATACGCAGCAGCGACAGTCACACCTTCAGTCTGGTCACGCTCGGTCAGGTCGCGGGAAAGGAGGCAAAAGGTAACCGGGTCTGGATGGTATCTGATGGTGACAGCCTGACAGCAGAAAACGAAAGTACGTCAGACGGTCAACCTGTGTTTGACAGGGTGGTCAGTCTGAGCACGCCGTTGAAGATTATGGCGGGAGACAGTATCGGGCACCTGGGGTTTTTTGAGCTGCCAACGGATAACGGCAAGCTGTCGCGCTATCAGGTGCATATTGAGTGCCTGAGCACGGATGAAAACCTGGAGAACTTCCTGACCATCCCGGAAAAGGTGGGGGAAGACGATCCTGTCTGTCTGAAATATGACAAGGATGTGCCGCTGATGATGCCGGACGCAAAGGGCGTCATGGTGGATGCGCAGCGGAAAACCACGGCGCCGGGAGTGGTCGAGATGTCACAGGTGACAGGCGTGGACCGGGACGGCCACAGTGTGACGGATAAAAAGCGCGCGGCCTATTATGAAATCGAGCCGGAAGCAGGCTGGCTTGCAGCAGAAAAGGCAGAAAAAATTTCGCGGTATGCCTTCGCGGCGCTGGGTTTTACAACGCTGAAGAGTACAACAGACAATTTTGACCTGATAGACGGCATACATCACCCGGCGGGCGTGGTGAAGAGTATTCTGGAGCAGTTATATGCGGCCGCGCAGGCGGAAACGCGCAGTGAATATGCGCTGAATGCGTTTAACTACCGGCGGCTTCTGGAGCAGGTGGACAGTAACCGGGATGGGTATTATTCAGAAGAGGAATATGTACAGGCGATACATAACCCCTCTTACCGGAATCAGTTATTCCGGTTAATCGTGAAACATCCGGGAGAGTGGTACTACAGCAAAGGTGATGCGCCGTGGAAGAATTACCTGGATTCGCTGGGCGAAGATGCTCAGGCGTGGCGGGATTATACCGAAGCCTTTCTGGATAAGATCGTCTGGATGAAACAGGTGCCGGAAATGGTGGCGGAGCCATGGCATATGCATCCGGTAATGTTTCTTGGGGCTTTACGTGTTGAGTTGGATTGTGCCAAGCTCATCTGGGGTCAAATAGTTGATAATGTACATGGCAAAGAAAAAGGCTGTAGGTTTAGAAAGAAAACTCTTCAAATTTGCAACGAACTTTGGGGGAGAGAGAAAGGTAAGGATTATGCGGATGTACTAATGGGGTGCATGTCTGTTGAAACAAGTCGAATGTTTTCTTCTTCAGTAATAGGATACAGGGAAGTCAAAGATAAAAATGGTGATGTAATATATGTGCAAGGTGCTAATGGGCCAAGACCAAAAATAGAACTTCACGCATATAGCAATTCAGAGATAAACCGTAACGATGATTTGGTTTCTAATCACGCGGTTGGCTTAATACAATTTACACAAGCCGCCGTAGATCAAATAAATCAAACGCATGGCTGTAATGTTACAAAAAAAGATCTGGCATTAATGGATGAGATTGAGCAACTAGAATACGTTAAATTTTATTTTACTTCTAATAAAGATAAATTTGATCTCATTAAGAAACCTGAGGATGTTTATACATATATATTTTGCCCGGAAGGTGTAGGGAAACCAGATGATGCAGCATTGTATTCCCAGCGTGATAACCAAAGATCCTATAACAGTAATGCCAGTTTGGATACATCTGTGAATGGAAATCATGGTAATAATGATGGCATCATACAAAAAAGAGAACTCTTGTCTCGTCTACATGCTTTAATAAAAGAGGGTGAAGTTTATCGTAATCAATGTAATTGTTTGAAAAAATTCAAAGCCGGACCTGACTGGATGCCAATTGCTATTGAAGAATATCAAGCTTATAAAGCATTGATTGAAACAGATGATGTCTTAAATGATAGAATTAAAATATATCATAATACCACAAATGCGAGCGGAAATGATGGTTCAACTTCATGGTGTTCATCCTTTGTAAATTGGTGCATGATCCAGGCTGGATATTCTTATTGTGCAACTAATAGTGCCTTAGCTAATTCATGGAGTGCAATAAACTGGCAAGGCGGTGAGCAGGTCGACAAACCCTTTTATGGTGCAATAGTTGTGATGAATTACAGTCACGTTGCTTTCGTCTATGGTATTAATAAGAGAGGATATTTGTTGCTTTTAGGCGGCAATCAGGGAGGGGGAAGAATCGGAACAGCAAATTGCATGTCCATTAGGCCTAATAGTCTATCTGATGTTTCTTATATCATGAAGCCTAAAGGATATGAAATATCTGATGATGATTATAAGTTGCAAGTTATTGATATGGATGCGCCTGAATTGAATTTTTCTAGTACACATTAAGGATGTTATAGTGAAAAATGTTTTTTTTATAATGCTCTTATTTTCGACAAGTTTACTTGCTGATGATAATTGTTTTAATGATTATTTTCTAAAATTTTCATCTGTTTTTTCATCGAAAAAAATTAGTGAAAAAGATTACATGAGTCTTGTCAATTATTTTCCGGATGTAAATATGTTTATAAACTATGGAACCAAACCACCACGAGCATACATTCAAAGAGATGGGGTGTCCTTGGCGTTGCAAAACCCTGGGGTTATCTTTAATGGAGATGATTCAAAAAATTATTTTTTGGAATATATAAATGCAGAAATCATAAACAACCAAGATATTATACTTGATAAGCCTGTTGTATACAAAAGGAAAAGTGTAACTTATACGTTTCGTGTAAAGGAAGCTAATGGCAAAAGAATTGTTTTAACGGAGGATATTTTGGCTTCTGTAGATAATGAGACTTTCTCTGAGCATGACTGTTCATACTTTTTTTCGAAAACGTTGGGTGGGGTAATAAAGCTGACAAATATTAATTGTGCTGGATAAGGAAGAGTAATGCTGCGAATCATTTTTTTTGTCGTACTTAATCTTTTCTCACCTTTCTGTATCTCGAATGAAGTTAGCATGCCTGAATCGGAATGGGTGGGAAAATATTTTTTTGAAGAGCAAGGGGAGATGCTTATAAATGGAAGTCGGGTTTATTTACGATATGATATAACCATTTCCAATGAAATGATTGCTAATATTAGATTAACTACGTGGCATGCACCTCTTTCATGTGTCGGTGATTATAGAATGGTTCACAAAGAAAATAAGTTTTTTTTGAGTTACATAGATGGGGTAGAAAATTGCCCTTATCCTGCGCCACAGTATGAAATAAAAAAAGAAAATGGGCAGTATTTTATTAAAGGTATTATCATTGCCTATGCGAACAATAAATGGGTGAAAATGGTTAAATTTTAGGGGGCTAATGCAAATTACAGGATATGAAAAATATAATGGTTTTTTCGAAGATTATAATACTTATTGGGAGGGATCGGCTCCAGATGTAGTAAATTCACCCGAAATGATAAACGAGATGCCGTCTGCTATTCGAAGTGCTATTTGGTTTTGGGTGAAATACAAGCCGTACATGGCTGATTTAGGCAAAGGTTATGATGATGTTGCAGGGGTTACTAGAATGGTGAATGGTGGCGCTATGGGGCTTGCTGAGAGAAGAGATGCTTACAAATTATGTGAAAAGGTTTTTTTATGAAATTTATATTTTTTATTTTTTCATTATGTTTTTTTATAATTGCCATGCTGCTGGATGCAACGTTGAAGAAAATCTTGTGGCGTCATGTGACCTTCCGGGTCAAATAAAACGGACCGCTGCATTTTGTGCTGATAAAAATAACAAAATTAAATATTATTTTAAAGAGTCTCATGCTATCAAATTTAAAATAGAATTCAACTCTGAAAGGAAGTTAAAAAGATGGTTGGATCTTGGAACTTATACCACATACTTTGGTTTTAATAATGCATCTTATACTTATGTTCTTGGGGTTCCTGAAGAAAAACCCGGAGCCTTGGCATTTCTTGAAATCAAAAAAAACGGGAAGACTATAAGCTCTAAAGAATGCTCTTCTAATTCATTTGGTGAGAAAAATATTGAAAGTGACAGTATTGAGGATGTACCAGATTCAGTGGTGAGGGGTGATTTTTTTAAATTTCCTTAATTAAAAATCAAAACAACTCTTTGGTTTTGAACGGGCCAATTTTATATCACCCGCTAAGTGTTTAATTACTCGGATGCAGGGGCGGCAATGAGGGGCGTCACGCAGACATTCGGGAAGGCTGACACGGAGCTGGTTTCGCCCCCGCAGCGCGGCCGGTTTTCACGCTAGGGAGGCCGTATGAAAATCAGTTACCCCGTCAGGAACACGGACGGTCAGGTGTTTCGTTCATGTGATGACGTGATGCGGCTTGTTGATGGCGAGGCGCACGGTACCTGGCTGCTGGGCGCAAACACCCTGTGGCACGGTGGCATTCATATCAGCGATGTCACTAATCCTTTCTCGGCCCTGAACCCGGAGGCACAGAATACCGGCGAGCCGGTCCCGCTTCAGTTTATGGCCGACGGGACGGTGGTGGCGTACCGGCTGAACAATACGTACCTGACCGCCCCGTACTGCGGAAAGCCGCTGCGTTACAGCAGCAGCTTTGTGCTGGTGAAATCGGTCTGTCAGCCCGACCCGCAGAAGGAAAAAAGCTGGCTGGAATTTTACTGTCTCTACATGCATCTGGCAGCGGTGGAGGATTATCCGGTGTCGCCCTGTTATAAAGTGCGTGAAGGGCACAGCGGGATACGGCTGCGTAAATATACCCCCGGACAGAACGGTCTGCCGGAGGGCGCTGCGGAAAACGGGGCCGCCGGAGATTATGCCGCGCCGCCGAAAACGAAGCGGAGTCTGAAGGCCGGCGACCGGTTCTTGGTGTCGCGGACGGGACGCTTTTATATCACGACAAAAGGCAAAGCCACCCTGGCCACCTTCGGGCTGGCCCGTCTGCTGAACGGGGATGTGCCGGGAGCGGAGCAGTACTGGGTGACGCTGGACGCCACGCTGACGGAGCCGGACGGCGACCTGCAGTTACTGATGCCGGAGTGGATGCGCCGGGCCGTACAACAGGGTGTTTACGATACCGTGGTGGTGACAGGGGAAAAGGAAGCGTGGACCGTCAGCGCGGGCACGCCGGTCGGGTTTATGGGGTGTACGGAGTCGCCCTCAGAGAGCCGCACGCTGGTGGACAAAGAGTGGTATGTGCATCTGGAAGTGCTGAGTACCGACAGCCGGATGCCGGCGTTCCTGGCCAACCCGGAAAGGGTGGAGGGGGAGAAGCGCTGGCTCCTGGTCGGCAAGGGAAAGACGCTGTATGTCCGCCAGGACACAGAAGGGCAGCCGGTCTTTACTGCCACCACCGTCAGCGCTGGCGCGCAACGTCTTCTGTCGCGGGAGGCGGCGACGCCAGTGGCGGATGCGTCACAGACCTGGTGGTACAACATCACCGGCGAGGGCTGGCTGCCCCAGAGCGATGTGGAAGAGATAAACCAGTACGAACTGGTGAGGCAGGGGTTTCAGCCGCTGGAGGAAACGGGCGGTGGCGACGTGATGAACAGCCCGTATGAGGGCTGGGTGCCGGCAGCATTCGGGGAGATAAGCCGGTCTGCGGAGCAGGAGACGGAGCATCAGTACAGTCAGGTACCGGCGTTTTACGGGGACCTGATGACAGAGATGGACGGCAACCGTGACGGGAAGGTGACGGCGGAGGAAGTGCGGCAGGCGCTGACGGTGCGCGATCCGCTGGTCAGGACGGTGGTGAACCGCCTGGTGGTGAAACATCACAGCGAGTGGTGCAAGGGACGTTCAACGGGTCGCTGGGAAGGATTTTATAAGGATCTGGATCCGCTGGAAGTGGATTACTGCGAGAAATGGCAGGCAGATCTGGAGTGGATGAGTCAGGTGCCGCCTTTTGATAAGGATGAGGCGGTGTGGCATTTTCATCCGGTGATGTTTTTGGAGGAATTAAGTGATGATGAGATGGCTCTTAAATGGCTCACGGTTCCTTTTGGCCAATTAACATTTGATTCAGAGGGTAACGATATAGAAGATAGCATATACTTTTCCAGGCATCCACATGTGCCTAATAACAGAGGAATTGTTATTGGTAGATCTGGCGTTACGTTTGGAAGAGGCCTTGATCTTGGTCAGCAAACAACTACGTATATAAAAAGTCTTCTACAAGAAATGGAAAAAGACTCAAGGCCATTGTCGGAAGCGTTAAAGATTTGGCTATTAGGAAGTGTTGGCAAACAAGGTTCTGAAGCTCTTATATATTGTAATGACATTAACAAAACAGTTCCGCTGAATGAGCAATCTCTTACACGAAAACAGCAGCACTTTCTTTTTAAAGCAGTATATAAACATCAGTACGAGGTAACTAAGAGAGTGCTTTCAAAAGGTGTTGATATTGACAATGTTAGGGTGACAGCCGATCTCGATAGCTTTGACCAAAAAACTCAAGATGTTTTGGTGGATTTAACTTTCAGAGGAGATAATTCCCCTCAACCAGAAGGTATTTCATGAGTGACTTGAATGAAGGCGCACAAGCTTTCAAAAATAACATATCCAATACGCACTGGCGAACTGCTTTCGGTGTTCCACTAGAGAGATTTAATGCAAGGAAGAGGTATTTGTAATGAAAGCTTTATTAAGTGTAGTGTTTCACTTTTTTTTAATAATGTGTAATGCAGCGCAAGCTGCGTCCTCTCATGATGAAGATATGTATTATAGTGAAATTAGCCGGGACTATTCAAAAGCAGATAAAGAGCTTAATCAGGTTTATACGATTCAAGTTCAGCAATACAGAAAAGAAGGTGCTGATTTTTATGGGCAAGTACAGTCGCGTGACGTTTTTCTAAAAAAATCTCAGCAGGCTTGGATAAAAATGAGAGATGCTAGTTGTGACTACGAAACTTATGAGTCAAGAACAGGGACGGGTTTTTCAGGTATATATATAAAATGCCTGCTTGATAAAACAAATGAGCGGATAAAATATTTAAAATCATATAATTAGCGTATATTCTTAACGGGGTGAAAAAGTGCCTCTGATATTTATTGTATAATTTTCTTTTCTAATAGCGGTGGTGAACCGTCTGGTGGGGTAACATCACAGCGAGTGGTGGAAGCGGCGTTAAATGGGGCGCTGGGAAGGGTTTTATCGGAATCTGGAGCGGCTTGAGTTGAGCTACTGCGGGAAATGGCAGGCGGATCTGGAGTGGATGAGTAAGGTGCCGTCTTGACGGTATCACCACCAGTGAGGTGTATCACTTGTGGTGATACCGTTTCTGACCGAAGGCGACAGCGACAGCCCGGAGACCGGCGCGTATTACGCCAGGCTTCGTCATGAGCGACTTCTCAACGGGCAGTCGCTGATAACCGGTCGCAGCACCAGTCCGCATCTGTTACCCGGCCAGGTGCTGGAGGCGGATGGCAGCCTGCCGGAGGCCCTTACCGCGGGCATCGTCATTACCCGTGTCCGCAGCCGCGGTTCGCGCCGGGCCAGTTTCCTACTGGATTTTGACGGCATTCCCTACAGCGAAACGGTCTGCTTTCGCCCGCCGCTGCGCAGGCGACTGGTGATATCCGGCACGCTGCCTGCCCGGGTGGAGAGCACGCAGAAGGGCGACATTTACGCCTGGCTGGACGAGACCGGGCGCTACCGGGTGAAGCTGGACGTTGGGCCGCGAGCCGGGTTATGCGTACCTCTGGTTGCGGCTGGCGAAACCCTATGCGGGCGATAATTACGGCTGGCACGCCCCGCTGCTGGACGGCACGGAGGTGTCGGTGGCCTTTGACAGCGGCGACCCGGACCGTCCGTACATCGCCCACGCGCAGCTTGACTCCGCACACCCGGACCACGTTACCCGCGACAACCACACCCGCAACGTGCTGCGCACGCCCGCGAACAACAAATTACGGCTGGAAGACCAGCGGCAGCAGGAGCACATCAAGCTCGCCACGGAGTATGGCAAGATCCAGCTCAATCTCGGGCACCTGATGTGGGTGAAAAGTTAAACAGGTAGAATTCATTAATAAATAATCTTTTTTAGCCTCAATCTTTAAAATGCTAAGGGGCTAAGATTAATAATTAAAAATAATAAATGCACATGCCACCTGTTTTTATTGTTATAGGTTTTTATAAATAAATTCCGAATTAAAACGATCTGCATCGGACAGCAATCAAAAAATCATTCAACATCATAATCTTCCTGTTCTCACAAACCCGTTCAACGCAATTGAGGCCATTAATTCTATGCTACCCATTATTCGTAAAGGCGATAAAACCACTCACGGTGGATTTGTTATGACATGCTCTTCAGCAATGAAATTCGGCGGGATTGGGGTTGCCAGAAAAGGGGATGAGGTCTCATGCCCTATTCCCGGGCACGGTATAACCCTCATTATAGAAGGCAACCCCAATTATCTGGATAACGGTATACCGGTTGCTTTCCATGGTCATAAATGTGCTTGCGGTTGCAGCCTGATCAGTTCATTTGTTCCCGCGAAGGTTGCCTAATCATGCCCGTCTGGCTGGACGCTGTGCCGGAAAAAGCGCCTTTAGCTAAACGCCCCGTGACGCGACGATGGCTGCTGTTGCTGGTCATTTTTATCCTGGCAGGATCGGCGTTCACATTCTGGAACTGGCCGACAGCGCGTACCGGTTTTGTATTCTGGTTTACCGCGTTGGGTCTGCCTTTCTGTCTCTGGGGGGTAATGTTCAGCCTGCGCCGTCTTGGTTACAAGGCTGAACAGAGGGCGACGGAATCCAGAAATGTGGAGCGTGACATTCTGCTGGCTAACGAAATTCGGCGTGGGCAACGGTGCGCCTGGATCCTGGGAAGTACCGTACAGACCCCGGCGGGAAGAGAAGCCTCAAGGCTGGTTCATGCCATTGCCGACGCAACGCCGGTTCCTGCGCTGATAATGCCGCGGGGTGGCAGGAGGATGATTCGCTACGCCGAGCTTTCCGGCTTTCAGGATAATTTCGCAGAGGCGCTGGAGAGCGCCGTCGTCAAAATCTTAGCCTGCATCACGCGTGTCGCAGAGAAATTACCGTCAGGCATTCCCTGTTGGTTAATCATTGACGGCGACGATCAAGTCGCGCTTCAGGCAGGCGAATCCATCAAGCGCGACTTTACCGCAAGAACGGGACTGCAGTTTTGTAAGTTTTCGGGTTCCGGTATGGAAGCGTTCGATAGCTGGCTGGACCGGTACTGGGATATCCCGTCATTACTGATTGTGATTACGCTGTCATTTCCACCTGTGCCAGAGGAAGGAGGAACGGATGCTATTACCGCCGTCATCCTCTGCAATCGCCAGTCCATGGAATTTCCTCAGGCGATCCAGCTGCACCGCCCGGAAAAGGGGCACGCTGCCACGCTCACCAGCACACTGGCAAAAGCGCTGCTGTGGTCCCGGCTTTCTGCTCAATACCTCCGTGGAGCCTGGGTTACTGGCCCATTATTACTTGCAGGCTCTGAATGGAACACTGCCTGCGAACAAAACGGCGTCACGTTCAGCCTGACTGAAAATAACTCTTGTCTGGATCCGGTGCTCGGTTATGCCGGAAAAGCCTCTGTGTGGCTGGCTGTCACGATGGCGGCCGCCGCGTTCGATGAACGCGGTGAACAGGTAGTCGCGGCACAGACGGTTGCCGACAAAGATGAGATTTGGGTTGTGGTTCTTTCCCGTCAACATGGATTAAAGGAAACGCCAGGGAATGTCTAAGGTAAAGAAAAAATCGCTTATTGGCGCGACGGTGGCCGCGTTGTTTTTTCTGGAGGTACTCGTCGCTTTTTTGCTGTACGCCTGTCCGCAGTGGGTGGCGAGAAATATCGGGCTCGGGCCCTTTGATGGCCCAAGGATCCTGACGGTCTGCTCAGTGCTGGCTTTTTTCATGCTTCTTATGGGGTGGTTGATAGATAAAGCCTTTGAATATGCGGGTAAATCGGGGCTCTATCTGGAGTGGGGAAGGAATAAAACACAGGCTTCCGGGAATGATGAAGAAATACTACGCGGCCCGGAAGATAAAAGCGGAGCCGTGTTCAATGAAACGCCCGTTATAGAGCATCTTCGCCTGCGCTATGGTCGATTCTGGCAGCATAACGTCCGCATCTTGCTGGTGATTGGCAAGGCGGACGATACGGAAAAAGCGGCGCCGGGGCTTTGCAGCGTATGCTGGCAGGAGGGCGATGGCAATGTGCTGATTTACGGTGGCGACGGGCAATCGCCACAGGATGAGGCTCTACTTCATGCCCTGAAACGTTTGCGCGCACGCCGTCCGCTGGATGGCATTGTTCATGTGCTCGACAGCCAAAAAATGCCAACTGACATAGAGCGTGATGCTTTTGTCCGCTGTCGTCAGCAAGCCGCGCAATGGCTGGGCTGGCAGGCGCCGGTCTGGTTATGGCTAACGGATAATGCGCGCTGGTCACAGGAGACGCGCGAAGATATGGCAACGGGAATACTCTTTGGGCCGGATGCCACGACAGACGACGCGATGAACGTTCTCGATGCGCTTACGCCTCGCCTGCGTCGGGCAGGTATCGCGCAGATGCTGGCGGAGCCGCGACATGACGCCTTACTGCATCTGGCTTCCCGATTACAGGGGGAGCTGAAATCACAGCTCAACGTATTGATCGAAGGCTTAATGCGCGGGCCTGCGGCTTACCGGTTACGTGGCGTAATGTTCAGCCCGGCAGCGGCACACCATCCCGTTATTCCTCATACTCGCCTGAATACGCCTAACTGGCAGGCGGTAGCGGAGGACTGCGTGCAGGTACTTCCCCAAAAAATGGGTCTTGACGGGGTCAGGATACTATCACTTTTTCTGCTGGCTTTTGCGGTTTGCTGGGGAGCGGGGACGCTGCTGTCGCTCGGCATTAACCGTACCGATATTTATCTGGCGCAGGAGACAAGCCGCCTCGCTGCGGATAGCACGCAGCCGCTTTCAGAACGCCTGAAACACCAGATGGGGCTCCAGCAGACTATGGCGCGTTTGCAACACAGGGAAGCAACCGGCGCCCCCTGGTATACCCGCTTTGGGCTGAATCAGGATCATGACATGCTCGCGGCGCTGTGGCCGCTGTATGGCAGGAATAATACCCAGTTGATGCGTGACGCCGCCGCCGCGCAACTCCAGCAGCAACTGGAAGCGTTTGTTCGACTTCCGCCGCTCAGCAGAGCCAGAGTTGAAGGGACGCAACGGGCCTATGATGTACTGAAAGGGTATCTGATGCTGGCGCAACCGGATAACGCAGATGCAAGCTGGCTTGCCAGAACACTTGTGAATATCTGGCCGAAGCGTCAGGGCGTACCGGATGGTCTCTGGCGCGAGCTGTCGCCAAAATTAGTGGCGTTTTATGCGCAAAACCTTCCGGCGCATCCGGAATGGAAAATCAAACCTGATGTTGAACTTATCAGCACCGTTCGCCAGATCCTGCTTAAACAGATAGGCCAGCGTAACGCAGAAACCGGGCTCTATCAGGCGATGCTGAAGCGCATTGCCAGTAACTGGCCAGACTTACAGCTGGCGGATATGACGGGCGACACCGATGCGTCCACGCTGTTTACCACAGATGAGGTAGTGCCGGGCATGTTCACCCGTCAGGCCTGGGAAGAGCAGGTCCAGGGCGCCATTGATGAGGTGGTGAAATCCCGTAACGATGCCATTGACTGGGTACTCACCGATAAAGCCCACCAGCCCGATGCCGACATTTCGCCAGAGGCGCTCAAAGCACGCCTGACAGAACGCTACTTTACCGATTTCGGCAATGCCTGGCTCAATATGCTCAACAGCATCCAGTGGATTGAAGCGGATTCGTTATCTGATTCCATCGCGCAATTGAATCTGCTGGCAGATGTGCGTCAGTCTCCGCTAGTCGCGTTGATGAATACCCTGAACTATCAGGGGAAAACGGGTCAGCAGAGTGAGGCGCTGGCGGATTCACTGGTGGATTCTGCTAAAAAATTGATGGGGAGTAAAAAAAGGGCAAAGCAATTCCTTAAACAGGCGCAGGGGCCGGAAGGACCGCTCGAGAGCGTGTTCGGCCCGTTAAACGGATTAATGGAAGGCAAAGACGGTGCCGGGGCGAGCGGCAATCTGAGCTTTCAGTCCTGGCTTTCCCGCGTTACGCAGGTACGCCTTAAGCTTCAGCAGGTGACCAGCGCACCTGATCCGCAAGCCATGGCGCAGAAGCTGGCGCAAACGGTCTTTGAGGGCAAAGCCATCGATCTGACTGATACCCGCGATTACGGCAGCCTTGTCGCGGCCAGTCTTGGCCAGGAGTGGAGCGGTTTTGGGCAGGCCTTGTTTGTCCAGCCGCTGGATCTGGCCTGGCGTCAGGTTCTGGCCCCGGCAGCCAATGGCCTGAATGATCGCTGGAAGACCACCATTGTTGAGCAATGGAACAACGCATTTGCCGGGCGTTATCCGTTTAAATCTACCGGTAGCGATGCCTCGTTGCCGATACTGGCGCAATTCCTGCGCGCTGACTCCGGGCGTATCGCCACCTTCCTGAAAAATAATCTCGGGGGAATTTTACATCAGGAGGGTAACCGCTGGGTGGTGGACCCCTCTGCCAGCCAGGGAATGACGGTGAATCCGGCGTTTCTTACAGCAATCAATCAACTGGCGGCTATTGCCGATACGGTTTTCGCGCAGGGAGACGCCAGTGCGCGTTTTGAGCTGATGGCGCGTCCCTCGCGCGATGTCGCCCGCGTGCAGTTGACGCTTGACGGACAAAAGCTCGATTACTTCAACCAGATGGAGAGCTGGCGAAGCTTTGTCTGGCCGGGAGAGACCTGGTATCCGGGCGTTGATCTTAGCTGGCGTACCGTAACCAGCGGTATGCAGCTTTACAGCAACCAGTCCGGGAAGTGGGGATTTATTCGTCTGCTGAGCAAGGCGCAGATTACGCCAATTGACAGCAGCCGGATTCAGCTGGTGTGGCTTACGCCAGACGGCAGCCCACTGAAATTTATCATGCGAACCGAAATGGGCGACGGGCCGCTCGCACTACTGAAACTGCAGGATTTTCATCTGCCTGAAACGATTTTCAACACGGAAGAATTAACGCCTGTCGAGAATGCATTGGAGCAAGGGGCGGAATAAATAACCCCCATGTTGCTGACGATCTCCGCCTGTGTATCCGTCTTGATCCGCACGACGAAAGGATAACAGCGGCGCCTTAGGGCCGTGCAGGCAAGGCCGGGCGTCAATCACTCTTTCTGCATGCCGCGTCGCGTCGTGCAGCTTTTTTCCAAATCTAATGACATTCAGGAATTTGTGCATGGATGATTTAACCTTGCGCTACTACGAGGCTGAAATGCGCTATTTGCGCGAAGCCGGAAAGGAATTTTCCCGCACCCACCCTGACCGGGCGGCGATGCTGAATCTTGATAAACCCGGCGCCCGGGATCCGTACGTCGAGCGCCTTTTTGAAGGGTTTGCGTTTTTAATGGGGCGGCTTCGCGAGAAGCTTGACGACGATCTTCCCGAACTTACAGAAGGGCTGGTAAGCCTGCTCTGGCCGCACTACATGCGCACCATTCCTTCACTGTCGATTGTTGAGTTTTCGCCCGACTGGCGCGGGCTTCGGCAGGCCGAATCGCTGCCGGAGAGCTTTTCCGTATTATCCCGCCCGGTCGGACCGCACAAAACGGCCTGCCAGTATCGCACCACTCGCGAAGTAACGTTGCAACCGCTGAGTCTGACTGAGGCGCGTCTGCATACTGAATCTGACGGGCGCTCCGCCATTCGTCTGCGCTTTACGTGCAGCCAGAAAGTTGACTGGGCCAAAGCCGGAATAGATAACGTGGCGATTTTCCTCAATGCGGAAAGCCCGGTGAGCTCGGCGCTGCACCTGGCGTTGACCCGCCAGGTGCATGCCATCTATGCGCGCCATAGCGGAACCCACGCCGAGCGCCTGCGTTTTGATGGCTGGTTTCGCCCGATGGGTTTCGACGATACAGACCGGCTATGGCCGAAAGGGGATTCTGCGTTCAGCGGTTATCAGTTGCTGCTGGAGTATTTCAGCTTCAGGTCGAAATTTCTGTTTGTTGAATTGCGCGGTCTTGACACCATCGGTCTGACGGCTGAAAGCGACTGGTTTGAAATTGATATCGTACTCACCGAGGCATGGTCTGCCGACCTGCCGTTCGAAACCGAAAACTTCCGTCTGCACTGCGCGCCTGTGATCAACCTCTTTACGCTGGAGGCCGATCCTCTGACGCTCAATCCCCTGGAAAATGAGTACCTGCTGCGGCCATTACGCCTTCAGGATGGTCACACTGAAATCTACAGTGTCGATAACCTTCACGGTGCCGTGAAAAACGGCAAACACGCTTATGTCCCCTTTACCAGTTTTCGACACCGTGGCGGCATGATGCGGTTCGATGCGCCTGAGCGCTATTTTCATACCCGCGTGAAGCGAGGCCCTTCCGGCTTGCACGATACGTGGCTGATTCTCGGTGGTCGCTCATTTGAAATGGAACAACTGGCCGAAAAACCAGAATCGCTGTCGATGCGTATCACCGGCACCAATGGTCAACTGCCCCGTAAAGCGCTGCAAAGCACCCTGATTGACAGGGTAGTGAAAATCGGCAAAGTGCCGGTCAGCGTGCTCAACCTTACCGCGCCCACCCAGCCGCTTTATCCTCCGGCCAGCGATCGTTTTCACTGGCGCGTAATGAGCCATCTGGGCTCGAATTTTCTTAGCATGATGGATAACCCGGAAGTGCTGCGCGGCACGCTGGCGCTATACGACTGGACCGATGATGAGATGAACCGTCGTCGTCTGGACGCGATCGTCGCGGTTAAACACACCCTTATACGCCGCTTTGAACAGGGTTTTATGCAAAGAGGCGTGGATATAGAGGTGACGCTGGACACTCAGCATTTTGCGGGTGAAGGCGATGTCAATCTCTTTGGTGAAATGCTGCATCGCTTCTTTGCGCTTTACGCGGATATTCATCTTTTTAACCAGCTCACGCTGGTGTTGCAACCGACAGGGAAACGACTGAGATGGCGCGAGAACCACAGTCAGCGCATACCGGGCTGACAGAGCAATTAGGCGATGATATCTGGCGTGTTAATTTCTACCGTTTCTGCCAGTTGCTGGAGCAAGAACATCCCGCAAGGCCGCTCCTGGGAAGCACCAGCCACCCGGGTAATGATCCGGTACGTTTTCGTCCCTGGCCGGGGATGGGGTTTCCAGCCAGCGAACTGCGCAAGGGAGAAATTGATGCGGAACATCCCGACGTTCCGCCCACGGTGCGCACAACGTTTCTTGGCATGTACGGTGTCGATTCGCCGCTGGCAGGAGGCTATCTCGATGATGTCGCCCAGCGACGTGAAGGTTATGAAGCGGTTTCTTCGTTTCTGGATATCTTCAGCCACCGCGTCGTCACGCAGTATTACCGCATCTGGCGCAAATATGCATACCCGGCGACATTTGAACCTGGTGCCACGGATGCCACCTCCCAGTGCCTGCTGGGGCTGGTTGGGCTTGGCATTCCCGGTACGGCGCAGCATGTCGCTACGCCAGTTTCGCGTTTTCTGGCTCTGCTGGGCGCCATGCGCTTACCGACGCGCAATGCCGAAGGGATCCGCGCGCTGGTGAGCCTGCTGGCGCCAGATACACATGCTGATATCAATGACCATGATCCCGTGCAAGTGCGGGTGACGAACCGCTGCGGGCTGGGGGCTGGTCGTCGCGTTCATCTAAGGCAGCGGGCTACGCTTGGGAAAACCGCTCGCGAAGCAAACAGTCGGGTGCTTATTACATTATCCACCCACCATGCGCAGGAGGCGACAGACTGGCTACCGGGCGGTCAGTTGTACATGGATCTGCTGGCACTGATGCGTGTGTATCTCGGTTATCGCAGCGACGCACGATTACGTCTGACGGTGCCGGTACATTTGCTACCGGATCCTGCGCTCACTAAACACCGCCGCATCCAGCTGGGTCGAACTGGCCTGCTGGGGTTGAAAAACGGGAAACTCAGCGATAACCGTCAGCTCATCACGGTCAGCCTGGGGTGTTACGAAAGCCTGAACTGCGCTGCATTACCATTGGCTATGAAAGGCAACTACCGCTTCGATTAATCACTTTTCATAAAGGAATAAGTCTATGCCAAATAAAGGATGGCATGCGCTCCCCCTGGTGTTCTGCTGCCTCATGGCCGGTTGTGGTCTTACCCAGGCGGTGAAAGACGGTACGGTCAGTATGGCGAAATCTGTGTTTTACAAAAAAATCAAAACGCTGCACCTCGATTTTGCGCCTCGCTCGGCGCTTAACGTGGATGGCGATCAGACGCCGCTGGCAACCATGGTAAGGATTTACCAGCTCAAGGATCGTAAAAACATGGATGCAGCCGATTACGGCACGGTGTTGCAAAACGCAGACACCGTGCTGAAAGACGAACTGCTGGCTTCACGCGAGGTGCTCATCATGCCCAACGGCAACGTCTCGCTGGATATGCCAATGGATGAAAACGCGCAATTCGTGGCAGTGGTGGGGCTGTTTAACCACCCGGAGATGAAAGACAACCGCTGGCGGCTGGTGCTGTCCCGCGACGATCTTGACCCGGATAAACCTCGCCGGGTGGAGCTGGGCGATGGCTGGCTGAAGCTGGTAGAGAGAAAGGAGTGAGCAATGGATAAGGATAACGAGGTTAAGCCGCCTGAGGGGCTGTCGCGGTACGTGCTTACGATCCATCACAGCACGATCTCTCCCGACGTGCTGCGCTTTCGCGGGCGCGAGGCGTTAAGCGAACCGTTCTGCTGGAACATTGAATTCACCACACCACAGGCGAACATCCTGCCGGAACAGGTGCTGATGAAGTATGCCAGTCTGCAGATGCAGGGCGGCCGGACAGTTTACGGCATCATTACTCGCCTGGAGTGGTTCTCCACCAGTGCGGACCAGTCGCACTACAGCGTGACGCTATCCTCCCGGCTGGCGCTGTTGTCGCACGCGCGCCAGTGTCGCGTATTTCTCAACCAGTCGGTGCCGGAAGTGGTGGAGCAGGTGTTGCGCGAGCATGGCTTCGAACGCGCGGATTTTGATTTCCGGCTGGAACGGGAATATCCGGAGCGCGAGTTAATCACCCAGTGGCGCGAATCCGACCTTACGTTTATTCAGCGCATCCTTGCCGGAGTGGGGATCTGGTGGCGTACGGAAATGGACGGTGCCCGTGGGCTGGATGTCACCCTCTTTGCCGACAGTCAGCTTAACTATCATTTTGACGTCCGTCTGCCGTACCGCGAGCCGTCTGGCCTGCATGACGACGCGCAGGAGGCAGTCTGGGGCGTGCGCACCTGGCATAACGCCGTTACCGGTGGCGTGCAGACGCGCGACTATCACTATCCCGCCGCCACGACACCGCTGGACGCCACCGTCAGGGTGCGCAGCCCGGCGGTCACCACCGGTGAGCACTATCGCTACGCGGAGCCGTACCGGGAGCAGGGCGATGACACTGACCCGGAGCCTGCTGGTGAGACCGGGGCGTTTTATGCCCGGATCCATCACGAGCGGGAACTTAATAATTCGCTGCGTGTACATCTCTTCAGCAACGCCTGCTCGCTCACGCCGGGAATCGTGCTGGAGCCGCAAGGCGACGTCATCCGCGCGCTGAAAGAGGGGGTGATTATCACGCTCACCACTTTTCGCGCCTCGCGCGATTCGCGTCTGCACGTGTCGGTGTGGGGGATGCCCTACAGCGAACGCTACTGCTACCGTCCGCCTGAAATCCCGCGCCCGGAAATTCACGGCACCGTGCCGGCGCGGGTGGAAAGCCGTGACCCGAAAGACACCTATGCCTGGCTGGATGACGCAGGACGCTACCGGGTGAAACTGGACATGGACCGCGAGGGCGGCGACAGCGGTTACAGCTACCTGTGGGTTCGCCAGGCGAAGCCGTATGCCGGGGAGACGTACGGCTGGCACACGCCGCTACTGACGGGTACGGAAGTAGCCATCGCCTTTGATGGCGGCGACCCGGACCGGCCTTATATCGCGCACGCGTTTCATGATTCCGCGCACCCGGATGTGGTCAACCGCGACAACCGCAGCCGGAATATTCTGCGCACGCCCGCGCAGAATGAACTGCGCATGGAAGATAAACGGGGTGAAGAGCACATCCACCTGACCACCGAATACGGGAAAACGCAGCTTGGCGAAGGCCGGCTGGTGGACGCACAGAATAAAGCACGCGGGGCGGGCTTTGAACTGCGCACCGACGAATACGGCGTCATCCGGGTGGCGAAGGGGCTGTTGATCAGCGCCGACGGGCAGCAGAAGGCGGCGGGTGAGGTACTGGACCGGGAAACGGCGCTGAAGGAAATTGACCTCTGCCTGCAGCAGATAGCGCAACTCTCCGCTGCGGCAGACGCGGCGAACGCGCTGCAGGCGGACATCGCGAGCCAGAGCGCGATGTTCAGCGAGCGGCTCAAACCGCTGAACGAGATGATTCACGTGTCGGCGCCGGAAGGGATAGCGTTCACCAGCAGTGAGCACATGCAGCTTGCGGCCGCGAAGAACCTGGCGGTGAGTGCGGGTGGCGACATCAGCGTGGGCGTAATGGGCAACATGACCGCACTGGCGGGTGAGAAACTGGGGCTGTTTGCCCACAGCGGGCCGCTGAGCCTGAAATCAGGCGAAGGCCCGGTGGATGTGCAGGCACAGAACGGCGGCATGCAGCTGGCGGCAGAGAAGAAGCTCACCCTTACTTCACTGAAAGACATTTCCTTTGCGGGCAAAAAGCGCATCACGCTTATCGGCGGAGGAAGTTACCTGAAGCTGGAAGCCGGGAAAATAGAGTACGGAACGCCACAGGTGTATCTGAGGAAGGTGGAGAAGACGTTTGCGGCGAAGGCGGCGACCATGCCGATCACGAGTAAAAGGTTATGTCTGAGCTGCCTGATTCATGCCGCGCTGAATGGAACACCTGTTGTATTGAGAGGAAACTAACATGACAGATCAGCACTATGCTTTCCGGGAACTATTGAAAATCAGGGAATCGTCAGAATTAGCAAGGTTATATGCCCTGGTTGACGGTATTCAGTACGAGCGGGCTACCTGTGCAGAGCTTCATGAAGAGGGGGGCGTTTGTTCCCTTTTCAGTTTACCGGAAGATAAAGTACTGGCTTTTGCAGGACCGTGGTTGATGGATATGTCTGCTTTAACAGAGGATGTTTTTGTAAAGATCTGCCAGCTGGAAAAAGAATATCCGGCTGTCTCATGGATTATCAGCGCCCAGCCTCTTTTATCACTGTCTCAACATTTGCAGTCATGCCTGATGATTTCGTTCCCTTCGAAACAAACAGGTGTTTTTCGTTTTTATGATTGTCGGGTTTTGAAAGCACTTCCTGAACTATTGTCACAAGAGCAGAGCACACATTTGATGAAATATACAATGCGATGGCTTTTCCTTAGTGACAATAAAATAAATATATACCAGAGTGATAAAGATGCGCTGAATGTGAGTATTTCGGCTAACAATATCGGGAGCAAAGAGGTGCTGTAATGACTGTGAACTCATTAGATCCGACAACTATGTCTGACTGTACTGGTGAAGCAGGCGAACCTGTTGCAAGTTGCAATAAGGAATTTACACATCAGATTAAACTTGTATCTGTTAATGGAGAGCCAGTTGATCTCAGGCATATTCCATGGTCCGTCCATTTTGATGATGAGAAACTTAATAATCATGGTAATACAAACGAAGCTGGAAAGACTGCTAGAGTGAAAACTCCACAGCCTAAGGAGTTTTTTGCAATGGTTGGGAAATTGGCTGAGGGATATAGACGGCGAGGAAATAGCTTTGGTTCATTAAAGGAGATCGCAGAAAGAAAAATATCACTAGTGACTGCTCCGAATTATCCTGAAAAAGAGGTCCCTTATTGTAATGGTTATGATTATATCGCGGTAGTGGCTGCGAGAACTGCCCCAAGAGACTGGCGCTGGCAGGGAGGCTTTGGTTTGACCGAAGACAGTCCGGGTAACCAGTACCGTTTCATAAACTGTGGTATAAGGCAGCTAAGAGATTTTCCTGCTGCCAGTGAAGGGAATACAACGATACAACGCATTCTGGTGGTTTTTCAGGCTGGTTACACAAGCTATGATATTGGAAAAATTAATGAATATGCGCATGAACAACAAAGTCGTGTTGTGTATGTGAAAAACAAAAATGAATTTATTGATTTTCTTAATCAGCGTAAGGTAAAAAAGAGACTTATTAAAAAAATGGTCTTCTTTTGTCATGGTGTAATAAATATCGCTTCTTTTCATTATGCAGGGGATGATGAAAGTGCGGGGGGATTTGATATCACAGATATTCAATGTGTATATGAATCAGTCTTTGATTATGATGCGGAAATTACAACTTATGCCTGTCGGGCTGGGATATCAGTTGATGGAGATGATTTTACAGGAAAAGATGCCGGGCAAAAGAATAGTCCAGCACAGAAAATGGCTGATGCCTGGGACGTGAAGATACACGCATTTGAAAAGCGTTCCAGTTATGTAGGGATTTATGGAACGCAGGAGGAAATAATACAGGCGGGTAATTATTATAAAGTAATAAAAGACTATACAGAAAAAATTAAAAGACATGCAGAAGAAGTTGCGAAAGGCAATAAGAATATGACTCAACCCCAGAAGCCAGATGATTATGAGGAAAACATAAAGAGAATGCAGGACTTAATTGAGAGGACCAAGAATGAAAAAAATGAGGGGGGCCACTATCGCCAAATGGAGCCTGGCGATATCCGAGAACAGGAAACACTCCAACAGGACTGAAGCGAGGACTGCAGCAATATACGCCATGCGAGTGGGATAATGATAAAGTCAAAGGATAAATTCAATTCTTGCGCCATTATGTTAATTTGTATACTTATTTTGGTTATTAGAGGTTGTCATATGTATCAGCAACAATATAAAATGGCCGTTATCGTTTCAACAGGTAATGAAAATGATCCACAATGGCCAAGCAAGCGGATATGGTTTGATGCCAGTGATTGGCTTAGAGATCCTCAATATATAAAAATAAATGATTTTTATTTGCTAATATTAAAATACCATCCCATTGATAATTTGAATGATTTTGGAATAACCCTCAGCCTACAGGAGGCAATAAAAAATTCAGTGGGCACTCAACCGCAATTGAAAAGCTTAAATAACATGAATAACCAAGATTTTTTTCATTGCGTAAAAAATAAACTTTCATATGAGTATTTAAGGTCTGAGTTCAATAGTGAAAATTTTAAGCCAACGGAAGATTATTTTCTTATTTTCTTTTCTTACGACGGAGTTAAGTATGAGGTGGAATTGTTAAGGACGTTTTATAAAGGTGATTTTTTATTCATGACTTATGGTCTTGCTATGGTAAACAAAGCGGGATATTGGCATGCAGTATCACCGGCACAATATTCTTATCGAGATTACATAAAAGAAAACTCAATTAAATAAATTTTGCATATCAATAATCATAAGCGTTATTGCACCAGCAGGAGATTTGTAATTATGGAGTTTAGTCAAAGCCAAGTTGACTTACTAAAAAGAATGTCATTCGATAGTTATGTAAGTGAGTTGACTGAACACGCTCAGAGTGTGCTTCCAGGACTGATTTCCTCTGTGAGATTGGAAGACGTCCGCACTTATATAGAACAGGGTATTTTATTTGCGCAAAAGATGGGTTATACCCAAAGAGGACCTGTTCGGTTGTATATTGATATGATGTTGATGTTCGGTGCTAATTTCGGAAAAGATCCACTATATCAATGGTTGACAGGTGAATGTAGAGAAAACCATTTAACCCAAATTGAAAAAAGTATGATTCTTTATTCACGATTAGATAAATATATTAAAGTGGTTTATGGTGACGATGGTTTTTTCTTTAAGGAGAGTTATGATAGATTCCGTTTTTTTAGCATGGAAAGGTTTTCTGTTAGTTCAAAATATAATCATGCTTTACTGCGTAATATATTAAGAGAAATTTACCCTCAACGTTTTGACTTTATTGGCATTAATTCGATTAGTAAATTTACAGATCTTGCGGAACAGCACTGTGATTTTTTAAAATTAAAGCGATGCAAGCAAAAAATTTATTTTATTATAGTCATGTTTTTATTTGGTTGCTCGTTTGGAAATGATTTTATTCGTGATCGTCTGATTAAGGCACATTTGCTCAATTATCTACATAATGAAAATGAAAGAAGTCGCCATTCTATTGCCTCATGTTACGCATCTTTTCAAATTAAAAATAATTAGTATTTAAGTGAGGGCGAAGGCTGGCTAAATCTGGTGCAGGTAAAGGAGTGACGTAATGTTCGACATGCATGCGCTTTCAACAGCGAGAAACGTTATCGGCTGCCAACTACTCTCTGGCAATATGTTACCGGACGCGAGGCGTTAAGCGAGCCGTTTTGCTGGAATATCGAATTTACCACCCCGCAGGCAGACATCCGGCCAGAACAGGCGCTGATGAAATACGCAAGCCTCGGAATGCAGGGCGGCAGAACGGTTTACGGCATCCTTACCCGACTGGCGCTGCTGTCGCTTACGCGCCAGTGTCGGATCTTTCTCAACTATTCCAGAACTCGAAATACCTAATATATCGTCCGAAAAAAAGGATCCTGTCAGGTACAGGTATTGCGCAGTGCTTCGCTGAATATGCGCCGTGACGAATATAAAAATAACCCTGGAGTTATGGCTGAGCCGAAACTCAAACAAGATGATATCTTACGCAGCCTTCTTCTGCTCATCAGTAAAGCAGAACATTATATTTATATTGAAAATCAATTTTTTGTATCGGCATTTGGGACATCATCAATTGGTGAAGATACCCCTCTGAGTCCAGTAGCCAGGAATATTAATCCGTCAATAAGTGCATGGGCTACCCGACTCTTTCCGGATAAAGATATGCCCCAAAACCCGATAGCCGAATGGCTTGGTGAACGTATTAAGCGTGCAATTTTGAGCCACATGGTACAGCCATTTCATGTTTACATCGTATTGCCGGTTCATCCCGAAGGTCGGCTTGATGATCCGTCAATAGTTGCACAGATACATCTGACACGCCAGTCACTGATATTCGGTTCTCGCAGCCTTTTAAATCTTGTTCGACGTAGCCTGTGGGTCAGACAGCAACTTGAATTACAGGCGACACCCCGTAAAGAATGGGCCAAAAAAATAAAAGAACTCGAGGGGCAAAGTGAAAATTATTATACCGATATTCCAATGGATGCGTGTAATCAATATGTTACATTGTTAAATCTGCGTGACCATGCACAAATAAACGGAATGGTAGTGACGGAGCAGATATATGTGCACAGCAAGCTGACCATTGTGGACGATAGATATGTTCTGATAGGAAGCGCGAATATTAATGACCGTAGTCTGGATGGCGACAGGGATTCTGAACTTGCAGTGCTAATATCAGATACAGAACACGGTTATACCGACCTTGATGGAAGTGGTAATTCAGTGCCGTATCGCAACTTTGCCCGTGAATTGCGAAAAAAGGCGTGGCATAAGTGGCTGGGGAGCGCGGCAGATGAATGTACAGAAGTAATGAATAAGCCTGCTTCACCCAGCACCTGGAAAAAGATACAGGAGTTAGCGATTTATAATACAAAAATTTATGAAGATATTTTTGATTTCATACCGAGAAACACGTGTCAAGACGGCGATATGCATAATGAAAGTTACCACGAAGATAACGGTTCAGAAACTACAGTTCAAGGCTCAGTAAAAATGGCATCGATCTGGCCATAGCAACGGTTAATAATATAGCTAAAGAAGAAAAAATGCCGTTTTCGATAACCTTTTGGGAAGGATATAAAAATTCTGGCCTTATTAATACCAAAGACTTTATTCATCAACTACCTTTACATTGGACGGAAGGAGAAAATAATTTAATACCATATAATATGAGGCTTATTGCCGATAATAATTTAAACGATAACGATCAAACCTTGATTGTACAAAATGAAGAACAAAAACTGGATGGCTTGATTTAAATGAAAAAAATTATGTTGCTTTTTTTTTATACTGTCATCGGTTATTCAAAGGTAATTCCAAATTCTATTTGGAAGGATGAGTGTGTTGGGTATTATACCTTTTCATTGCCGAGCGCTGCGGACGTTGCATTATATCCTTTAAAAGGCTTTCTTGATCCAAAACCAAAGTTAGAAAGTAATGGTTTTTTTATTGTTAGCCGATATGCAGCAAATGGAATAACATTTGGAGGTGAGTATGACATTTCAAGAAAGGATACTACTCAGGCTCAATTTTCATCGTTTTATTATGGGAAATATAGGTTGGGTATATCGAGCAAAAGTAGTGGGGCTATAGACTTTAATTTATATAAGGAAAAAAGGATAGACAGTTTTAACTTTAATATAGAAACAGCAAAACATAAAGAAGAACTCGATCTTGATCTTATTGATAAGCCAACCGCTATGGATGCTGAGTTTAAAAGGAAATACCAGTACATTATAAAGGATTACATTAACGCTTTTGTGAATTATGATTACAGAGGGTATACGATTTATATAAACAGTGAGGGGCGCCTTTATCATTTCTGGAGCATGAACTCTAAAGATACAGGTAATAAGTCTCAGACGGCCGAAGCGCAGTTACGTTATTCTGAACCAGAAGTTATTTCACTTCTGAAACGCTTCAGATCACGTGATCTTTATGAAGTTCCAGTGGAGCCGGGCTTTTGTTTACCTTATGGATTTATTGCAGGCGATTCCGGGCACGAGCCTCGTAATATGGCGGTCACTTACCGTCTGAAAGATCATCCGGATGTTACAATTTTTTTTCAGGATCTTGGGATGAAACCCAAAGCGGGTAAAGAGGATGACCTGAATGATAAAGATTATGTTACGTGGTTATGGAACTGGCAATATCAGTGGTCTGCTGTGTCAAAGGAGTTAATCAAGCCGAAATGGCGAACAATTAAAATGGACGGACGTACCGGACAAGGAACTTTCGTTAAGGCAACGTACAAAAATGTTCCAGTCTATGACTCCGAAGGACATGTGATTAACCACCTGAATTATATTAATTATGGTTATGTTGCTTATGTTCGCGGGGATCACCAGGCCCGAAATTTGCAGCCAGATTTATTGCTTTATGTGATGCAGGACAGTCGACAGGCCAAAAATAATCCGCCCATGAATGCGCAGGAGCTTGAACAGATGGCAGAGCATATTATCAGCTCTGTCAAACGGCGATAACTTGCCTGTGCCCGGTATGATTATTTCTCTCTCACGCTTACCACCTTTCGCGCCTCGCGCATGCTGGTGTGGGAGCGAATACACTGTTATCGTTTGCCTGGCAGGGCAAAATTGCCTGCCAGCGCGTGTTAAACGAACGGCTGAAACCGCTGAACGAGGTAATTCACATCAGGCAGCGGAAAGATGACCTTCACCAATTTGACCAGAAACTTTCACCGCATCTGCATAACACCAAATGATGTGAATACACAGTCCGAAAGGCTGACTGAGATTAATTGCATCAGAAGGTTTAGGACAAAACAGAAAAATGAAACCTGAAGACTACTGAATGGTGCGTCCGAGTGGACTCGAACCACCGACCCCCACCATGTCAAGGTGGTGCTCTAACCAACTGAGCTACGGACGCACATTAGGATGGTGCGTTCAATTGGACTCGAACCAACGACCCCCACCATGTCAAGGTGGTGCTCTAACCAACTGAGCTATGAACGCAATGCTGTGTGACAGCGGGGACGAATATTAACGGCAGCCCCGGCGCCTGGCAAGGGGCAAACGTCAATTTTCTTTCATATTTCACGCGATTGCCGTGTATTTGCGCAGAATGATGGCAAAGTGATCGGCATCGCGGGCTGGCGCACATCAAGCGGATAAAAAAACGCCGCCCACAGGGGCGGCGCGGGAATTAGCGCGCGGCGCGCGCCAGGATGGTTTCCGACGGCTGGCGTTGCAGGTAACGCATACGCCACATCATCATGATGGCGGCCGAAGTCAGGCCGAGGATAAAGCCGAACCAGAAACCTGCCGGGCCCATCGGCTCCACAACCCAGTCGGTGAGGCCCAGAATGTAGCCGCTCGGCAGGCCCAGCACCCAGTAGGCGATAAACGTGATAAAGAAAATTGAACGCGTATCTTTATAACCGCGCAGCACGCCGCTGCCGATCACCTGAATCGAATCCGAAATCTGGTATATCGCCGCCAGCAGCATCAGGTGCGAGGCAAGGGTGACCACTTCCGGGTTGTCGTTGTAAAGCAGGGCGATAGGCTCGCGGAACACCACGGTAAAGAGCGCGGTCATGACGGCGAGGCAGATACCGACCGCGATGCCGGTGCGTGCGGAGGTCTGCGCCTCAAGCGCCGAGCCCTGGCCCAGACGGAAACCCACGCGAATCGTCACCGCCGCGCTCATCGACATCGGCAGCACGAACATTAGCGAGCTGAAGTTGAGCGCTATCTGATGACCCGCCACATCGACAATCCCGAGCGGCGACACTAACAGCGCCACCACCGCGAAAAGCGTCACCTCGAAAAACAGCGCCAGCGCCACCGGCATCCCGATCTGAGCCAGACGACGAATGACCGGCCAGTCGAAGCGGCTGGCGTCCGGCTGCAGGCGAATATCACGCATCGAGCGCGCGCGTTTGACCCAGTAACGCATACAAAAGAACATCACCCAGTACACCGACGCCGTCGCCACGCCGCAGCCCACACCGCCC
The DNA here is from genome assembly GCA_000027065.2 of Cronobacter turicensis z3032. Classification (NCBI taxonomy): domain Bacteria; kingdom Pseudomonadati; phylum Pseudomonadota; class Gammaproteobacteria; order Enterobacterales; family Enterobacteriaceae; genus Cronobacter; species Cronobacter turicensis. The sequence goes on from FN543093.2 coordinate 2,067,414, forward strand.
AGTTCCGGCATACCGAAATGGCCATAAATGAAGATATAGTTCACCGGAATATTCACCAGCAGGCCGATAAAGCCCATCGCCATGCCAGGCGTGGTTTTGGCAAGCCCTTCGCACTGGTTACGCATCACCTGGAAGAAGAGATAGCCCGGCACGCCCCACAGCAGCGCGCGCAGGTAATTCACCGCTTTGTCGGCGAGCAGCGGGTCGATGTTATGCATCGCGCGGATGATATGCCCGGCGTTCCACAACACAATCATAATAAGCACAGAGACCAGCCCGGCCAGCATAAAGCCTTGCTGTACCTGATGGGCGATACGGTCGCGGCGGCCTGAGCCGTTAAGCTGGGCGATGACCGGCGTAAGCGCCAGCAGCAGGCCGTGGCCGAACAGGATAGCAGGCAGCCAGATGGAGGTCCCGATAGCGACCGCCGCCATATCCGTGGCGCTGTAGCCGCCGGCCATAATGGTATCGACAACCCCCATCGAGGTCTGGGCGATTTGCGCGAAAATCACCGGGATTGCCAGAGCTAATAACTGACGCGCTTCGACAAAATACTTCTGCACGTGAACACCTGTATATTGTTGTTATTTGAGAGACAAAAAAGCCGCCGCAACGGGCAGCAAGAAGAAAATGCAGGGGAATTAGTCAGACTATTGTAGCGAGAGTTCACTATTAAGCCAGTGAAATAATGCGCTTAAGACCGCTCAGGCTGGCAAGGGCATATTCCACCTGTTATTGTTCTCGTTATGAATCTCGCGGCCGCGCGCCGCCATGTTAGCGAATCCAGGAGTGGCAAAATATGTTTACCGGTATTGTTCAGGGCACCGCGAAAGTCGTGGCTATCGATGAAAAACCGAATTTCCGCACCCATGTAGTGGAGCTGCCGGACGCGCTGCTGCCGGGGCTTGAGACCGGCGCATCGGTGGCGCACAACGGCTGCTGCCTGACGGTAACGGAAATTAACGGCAACCGCGTCAGCTTCGATTTAATGAAAGAGACGCTGCGTATTACGAATCTCGGGGATTTACAGACTGGCGATGTGGTGAACATTGAGCGCGCCGCGAAATTCAGCGATGAAATTGGCGGTCATTTAATGTCCGGGCATATTATGACCACGGCGGAGGTTGCGAAGATCCTGACGTCGGAAAATAACCGGCAGATCTGGTTTAAAATTCAGGACCCGACGCTGATGAAGTATATCCTGCACAAAGGCTATATCGGCATTGACGGTATCAGCCTGACGGTCGGTGAAGTAACGGCGACGCGCTTTTGTGTTTTCCTGATCCCGGAAACGCTCCAGCGCACCACGCTTGGCGCAAAAAAACTGGGCCAGCGGGTGAATATTGAAATTGACCCGCAGACCCAGGCGGTCGTGGATACGGTTGAGCGTGTATTAGCCTCTCGCGAAGCCGCCGCGGCGATTACCGCGCAGCTGCACCCCACAGAATAATGCTCTGCTGGTGGGCTCAGGCGCTCACCAGCGTACCCCGCACCCGTTCGCCCGGCGCGCCGCCGGAAAGCAGCGCTACCGCCTGCCGGGCGATACTCTCCAGCGAATAACTGATCGCCGGAACGCTCTCCAGTCCCATGCCGCGCCCCGAACTCTCAAGACTAAACACCAGCACCTGCTCCGGCACCGCGAAACGGTATTCCCGCAGCATCGCCACGGCTTCACGCGCCTGGCTGTCGTCCGTTACCAGCAGCGCGCTGAATTTCACGCCGCTGTTAATAAGCTTTTGCAGCGCGATACGCAGTACCGGCTCATCTTCAATCACACGCTGGCGGTGAAACGGGATCAGGTGGTTTTCCGCCGCCTGACGATACCCCTGTAAAATCTCTGCCGCCGCGTCGCCCGCCGGGAAGTTAATCAGCGCGATATCGCGGCGCTGGTGGCTGCACAGATATTGCACCGCCGTCTGGGCCGCAAAGAGCCAGTCAAACTGAATGCCCTGCGCCGTGGCGGCGCTTAAACAATCGACAAGAATCACATCATCATCAAGCGCGGGCAGGGGAAAGCGGGCGCCGACAATCATCAGCGCGTCGCACAGGCCGGAATCCAGCTCGGCGCGGGCGCGCGTTACCTCTGGCGCGGAACTCGCAAAGCGCAGCAGCAGATGTTTACCGTGCTGGCTGAGCTCTTTTTCCAGCGCCTGTAGCCAGCAGGTGGCCTGCTGAACATGTTCGCTGGCGCAAATCACGCCGATGCAGTGGGTCATCTGGCTGGAGAGGGACTGCGCAATGGCGTTTGGCTGATAGTTCAGCATCTCGGCGGCGCGCAGCACCGCAAGACGGCTCTCTTCCTTCACGCCGCGATTGCCGCTCAGCACGCGGGAAACGGTGGCTTTTGAGACGCGCGCCAGGCGCGCGACATCATTAATGGTGGACATCGTATTTTCCTGCAAAGCGTGGCGGCGCCGGGGCCGCCACTCGGTTACTCATCAAACCCGTTCTTTGCCGCCACCTGGCGGTACCATTCACCGCTCTTTTTAATCGTGCGTTTCTGGCTTTCCAGATCGAGTGACACAAAGCCGTAACGGTTCTTGTAGGCGTTGCACCAGGACCAGTTATCGATAAAGGTCCACATGTGGTAGCCCAGACAGCGGCTGCCTTCGCTCATGCCCTTGTGCAGCCATTTCAGGTGATCGCGCACAAACTCGATGCGGTAATCATCCTGAATCTGTCCGTCGCGCTCGAAGCGCTGTTCGTTCTCAACGCCCATGCCGTTTTCAGAGATATAACAGCGCGGGTTGCCATACTCTACACGCAGGCGGGTGAGGATGTCGTAGACGCCTTTCTCATAAATCTCCCAGCCGCGATACGGGTTCATTTTGCGGCCCGGCATTTCATAAGCGCTGAAGAACCACTCCGGCATAAACGGGCTGTCCGGGTTGACTTGAGAATCACGGCACTGAATGCGACGCGGCTGATAGTAATTGATGCCGAGCAAATCCACCACACCTGCCGCCAGCAGCTCTTTGTCGCCAGGCTGGCAGACGGGCAACTGATCGTACTGCGCCAGTAACGCCACTAACTCTTCCGGGTAACTGCCGTGCAGCGCCGGATCGAGGAAGCTGCGATTAAACATCAGATCGGCGATATGCGCCGCTTTCACGTCCGCCGGGTTTTGCGAACGCGGGTAAGAGGGCGTGAGGTTCAGGATAATGCCGATTTCGCCGCCGTCGTTACGCTCGTGGTAGGCCTTCACCGCGCGGGCGTGGGCCAGCATCGTGTGGAAGGCGACCGTCGCCGCGCGCCGGAAATCGACCACGTTCGGGTAGTGGAAGTCATACAGGTAACCGCCTTCCACTGGCACAATCGGCTCGTTGAAGGTAAACCAGTGCGTGACACGGTCGCCAAACAGCTCAAAGCAGGTGCGGGCGTAAGCCTCGAAGGCGTCGATAACCTTGCGGTTCTCAAAGCCGCCCTGTTCCTGAAGCGACAGCGGCATATCGAAATGGAACAGGTTGATAAATGGCGTAATGCCCTGGCGCAGCAGTTCATCAATCACCTGGTTATAGAAGGCGACCGCCTCCTGATTCACCGCGCCGGTTCCGTCCGGGATAAGGCGCGCCCAGGAAATGGACGTGCGGAAGGTATTGTGGTTAAGCGCCTTCAGCAGCGCGATGTCTTCTTTCCAGTGCTGATAAAACGTGGAGGTTTGCGCAGGGCCAACGCCGTGGTGAAAACGCTCCGGCTGCAGGCGGAACCAGTGGTCCCAGGTGGTGGGCGTTTTGCCGTGGCTCAGGCTTTCACCTTCGGTCTGCGGCGCCGAGCTGGCGCTGCCCCACCAGAATCCTTCGGGAAATGAGTAGTGCATATCCATCCTCATAGCTCAGTCAGGCGCCTGCCGGAAAGGCAGGCGCAGTAAAATCAGGCATTGTTAGTGACAGTGTCACCATTAGCGGTATCCTGTGCCGCCTCCTGTTTTTGGAGTGTGCGCTCGTAGGCTTTCACAAACGGGTAGTACATCAGCGCCGACATCACCATGCAGATAAGACACATGACGACCGGGCTGAAGGCCCAGTTAGCGGCCCATGATGCCCCGATGGGCGCGGGCGTAGTCCACGGCGTCAGCGAGACTACCTGCGCCAGCCAGCCAAGTTTGGTCGCAGTCCAGGCAAGAACGGCGTTCACCATCGGCACCAGAATAAACGGCAGGAAAAAGACAGGGTTCATAATAACCGGTGCGCCGAACAGAATCGGTTCGTTGATGTTAAACATGCTCGGCACGACGCCCATTTTACCGATGGTGCGCAGGTGCACCGCGCGGCTGCGCAGCAGCAGGAACGCCAGCGGGAGAGTCGAACCCACGCCGCCAATCAGCAGGTAGTGATCCCAGAACCCTTGCAGGTAAATATGCGGCAGCGCCTGGCCGGCCGCCAGCGCAGCCTGGTTGGCGGAGAGGTTCGCCATCCAGAACGGGTTCATGATGCCGGTGACAATCAGCGCGCCATGAATGCCCGCAAACCACAGGATCTGGCAGATTAAAACGGAGATCAGAATCGCTGGCAGGGAGTCGGACGCGGCCACCAGCGGAGAGAGCAGATGCATAATCGCTTCCGGCAGGATCATGCCGGTAGTGGATTCAATCAGCAGGTTGAGCGGATGGAGCGTAAAGACAATCACCACCACCGGGATCAGAATTTCAAACGAGCGCGCGACGCCGGTCGGCACCTCTTTCGGCAGGCGGATAGTAATATTGTGGCGCTTCAGGAAAGCGTACATTTCGCTCGCGTAAATCGCCGTGATAAGCGCGGTGAAAATGCCCTGGCCTGAGAAATATTGCGTGGAGATCTGCCCGTCTTTATAAGGCGCCGCCACCAGCAGAAACGCCATAAACGCCAGCAGGCCGGTCATGATCGGATCAAGCTGGTAGTGCTTGCCGAGGCTTGCGCCAATGCCAACCGAGATAAAAAACGTCATCACGCCCATGCTGAGGTTAAACGGCAGCATCAGTTGGTCGCGGTATTTCAGCGAAATATCCAGCCACGCGCGGCAGAAGCCGATTTGCGTATCCGGCGAGAAGGGCGGAAAGATAAAAACCAGCAGGAACGAACCGATGATCATAAACGGCAGGGCGGCGAGAAAACCGTCCCTGATCGCGACCACGTGACGCTGCGAACCCATCGCGCCCGCCAGCGGCGTGATTTTGTTTTCAATAACATGGACCATACTCTGGTACAGACTCATGAGGCGTTTCCTTTATCAGGCAGGGGGGAATAGCGCTCAGTTTGAAACAAAATGGAAACCGGTTTCCATGTGTCTGTGGCCTGATTGTTGCCGCGATCACTTTTATGAAAGGAAACGTCGTGAAAGCGTGAGTAGTATCACAAAGCGGGGAAGAGTGAGTGGCAAAAAGCCCCCGGCATGCGCCGGGGTGAATGCTTAACGGGCGACGCGCAGGCCGTTTTCCACGCCGCGGCTAAAGACCACTTGCCACAGCTGGATATCCCGCGCGCGAAAGGCGCCCGCGCAGGCGTTGAGATAATAGGTAAACATGCGTTTAAACCGCTCAGAGTAGTTATCGGCTATCTCCGGCCATGCGTCGAGGAAACGCGCATACCAGGCCATCAGCGTTTTATCGTAGTCCGCGCCAAAGTTATGCCAGTCTTCCATCACGAAGTGCGGCTCGCTGGCGGCCGCAATCTGGCGCGCCGACGGCAGGCAGCCGTTCGGGAAGATATACTTGTCGATCCACGGGTCAACGTTGTTATCGGTTTTCCGCGAGCCGATGGTATGCAGCAGGAAGAGACCGTCAGGCTTGAGGTTACGGTCGGCGACGTCAAAATAGGTGGCGTAGTTTTTCGGGCCGACATGCTCAAACATACCGACCGACACGATGCGGTCGAACTGGGAATCGAGATCGCGATAATCCTGCAACAGAATGGTGACGTCCAGCCCTTCGCAACGCGCCTGGGCCATTTTCTGCTGCTCCGCGGAAATGGTCACGCCGGTGACCGACACGCCATAGTGCCGCGCCGCGAACGCCGCCAGACCGCCCCAGCCACAGCCGATATCCAGCAGCGTCATGCCAGGCTTAAGCGCCAGTTTATCGCAGATAAGCTTCAGCTTCGCCTGCTGGGCGTCCTCAAGGTTATCGGCCTCTTTCCAGTAGCCGCAGGAGTACTGCATATACGGGTCGAGCATCCGACTGAAGAGATCGTTGCCAAGATCGTAATGCTCTTTGCCGACAATCCAGGCGCGTTTTTTGGATTGCAAATTAAACAGACGCGCGCTGAGAATGCGCAGCGTATCTTTCAGATGGTGCGGCAGCTGATCTTCCAGCCCCGCGCGCAGCACTTTGGTGAAGAAGAGATCGAGACGCTCGCACTCCCACCAGCCGTCCATATAGCTTTCGCCAAGACCGAGAGAACCTTCCTGCAAAACTCGCTTAAAAAAGTCAGGGTTTTTCACCTGAATGTCGGAAGGGGCTGCGCCGTTAACGGCGATCCCGGCCCGGCTGAGCAGTTCAGTTGCGATGCGATACCAGTGATTGTCCGGTATGCTGACTTCTTCTATACACGATGAACTCATAGCTTCTCCATCACTGATGTGATCAGAACCTTCAAACAGCGTAGTCGCAATTTTCGGTATGTGAGAAATATCACGGAAAGGTCCGCGAGCCTGATATCCGACGTAGAACAGAGGAAGGGAGATGACCCTTGCCAGAAATGTCATTCCAAATAAAAACGGGAGCCAGCGGCTCCCGTTACTACATAATATTTATGCTAATTATCGTAGAGCCGCGAACCAGTATAGGCCTCGCTTTACGATGATTCAACCGTTGACCGTTAGCAAGCTAATCACAAAATTTCATATTATCACGCGACTGATGACTGCGTGACCCGATGACGCCCGCGCAGCAGGAACCCAAGCCCCGCCAGTAGTACGGTTGCCAGCATGACGCTGGTGGTCGAAAGCAGCGGCGTGGCGACCAGCCATGACACCACCAGACTTGCCACAAAACAGAGCCCAAGCTGGAGCGTATTTTGCAGCGCGGCGGCGCGTCCGGTGGCCTGCGGGAACGGCAACAGCGCAGCGGCGACCACAATCGGGTAGATGGCGCCGTTCGCCATGGCCATCAGGCAGAAGGGGATGAGCAGGGTGGTGAGCGTAACCGCCTCGCTTAATCCCACAAGCCAGGTGGCGAGTACGCTCAACGCAAAGCCTGCCAGCAGCCACGGCAGCAGCGTCTCACCCTGCCATTTTTGCAGCGCGCTGCGACAGCCGTAACCGCCTATCAGAAATGCGATGGTTTGCGGCACATAGCTCAGGCCAATCACCGCCGGGCTGTAGCCCATCTCATGCAGGATAAACGGCGAGCCGGTGAGCCAGGCGAAAAAGCTGGCGGAGCAGGCGGCGTAAATCAGCACATTGCCGCTGTAGACGCGCGAGCGCAGCAGCATCATAAAGCTCAGCGGTTCGCCGCCTTTATTGCCCTGCGGCGCGCCCGAAGGCAGACGCAGCGCCGGAATAATCAGCAATACCGTGATGGCAAACAGCACCACGAAAATCGCCTGCCAGGAAAAGTGGTTCAGGATCCAGCTGCCCAGCAGCGGCGCCAGCGCCGGAGAAAGGCCGACCAGCGGCATGATGGTCGCGAAAATGCGGCGCGCCTGCTGCGCCGGGTAGCGGTCGGTCACCAGCGCCTGCCAGCTCACCGCGGCGGAGCAGACCCCCACGGCCTGAATAAAGCGCAGCGCCAGCAGCGCGCCTGCGCTCTCTACCCAGACGGTGCCAAGGCAGGCGAGGGCGAAAATCCCCAGCCCCGCCAGCAGTACCGGACGGCGGCCAAAACGGTCAGAGAGGGGGCCCCAGACCAGCTGCGCCAGCGCGAATCCCGCCAGAAACAGGCTCAGCGAGGCGCTGATGGCCGATGGCGCCGTGTGTAAGTCCGCCTCGATAACGGCGAACGCGGGCAGGTACATATCGGTCGCCAGAAAGCCGAGCACGCTCAGCCCGGCCAGCCAGCAAAGAAATCCTTTATCAGGTCGCATCACAATGACTCACTTCTTAATACGCGAAAGAGCCCGGAGTGTACGGAGTGCAAACCGGCTTGTGAAACGCTAATATTTGCCGTTTCCATTCAAAAATTTTGCAGGCAGAAAATGTGGTCTGAATATTCTCTGGAAGTCGTCGACGCCGTCGCGCGCACTGGCAGCTTCACCGCGGCGGCGGCGGAACTGCACCGCGTGCCTTCTGCCGTGAGCTATACGGTGCGTCAGCTTGAGGAATGGCTCGCGGTGTCGCTCTTTGAGCGACGCCATCGCGATGTGGTGCTGACGCCTGCGGGCGCCTGGTTTTTACGCGAGGGGCGTTCTGTTATCAAAAAAATGATGATCACCCGTCAGCAGTGCCAGCAGATAGCCAACGGCTGGCGCGGGCAGCTTTCCATCGCGGTGGACAATATCGTGCGGCCTGAGCGCACCCGCCAGCTGGTGCTCGATTTCTACCGGCACTTTTCCGATGTCGAGTTGCAGGTGTCGCAGGAGGTGTTTAACGGCGTCTGGGATGCGCTGGCGGATGGGCGCGTGGAACTTGCCATCGGCGCCACGCAGGCGATCCCGGTGGGCGGGCGGTTCGCGTTCCGCGATATGGGCATGCTGAGCTGGCGCTGCGTGGTGGCGCATCATCATCCGCTGGCGCAGCATGAAGGCGCGCTAAGCGATGACAGGCTGCGTGATTACCCGTCGCTGGTGCTGGAAGATACCTCGCGATCGCTGCCCAAACGCATCACCTGGCTGCTGGATAACCAGCGACGCGTGGTGGTGCCGGACTGGCACTGCGCCGCTGATGCGCTTAGCGAAGGGCTCTGTATCGGCATGGTGCCGACGCATTTCGCCAAGCCATGGCTGGATCGCGAAGAGTGGCGCGCGCTGACGCTGGAAAACCCGTTCCCGGACGCCGCCTGCTGCCTGACGTGGCGACAAAGCGACGCCTCGCCCGCGCTGCGCTGGCTGCTTGATTATCTGGGGGACAGTGAAACGCTGAACAAGGAGTGGCTGCGGGAGCCGCAGTGATACGGCTCCCGGAAGGGATTAACGACGATAGTCGCGGAACGGGCCGTCCGCCACCGAGCGGCGTTCGATAAGGCGCGGGTGCACCTCGATGGTCTGCGACTCTTCGCGTTTGTTAACGATGCGATCGAGCAGCATATTGAACGCGGTCTGGCCCAGCGTCTCTTTCGGCTGATGGATTGTCGTCAGCGCCGGGCTGAAGAAGCGGGCGTTGCGTACGTTATCGTAGCCGATAATCGAAATATCCTGCGGCACGCGCAGGCCCATCTCATCGGCCGCGCAGATAGCGCCCATCGCCATGATATCGCCGCCGCAGAAGACGGCGGTAGGGCGCTGCGGCTGCGAGAGGATCTGCTGCATCGCGCGATAACCGGATTCCGGTTCGAAATCGCCCTGCACGATCCAGTTCTCCGGCACCTTGATGGCCGCTTCTTCCAGCGCTTTCATGAAGCCGGAAAAACGCCCGACGCCGGTGTTGCGCTCAAGCTGCCCCGGGATCACGCCGATATCGCGATGGCCGCGCTCGATAAGATAACGCCCCGCGAGATAACCGCCCTGGAACGCGTTATCGATAACCGAGTCGGTGAAATCCGCTTTAGCTTCGCCCCAGTCCATCACCACCATCGGGATATGACGGTACTCTTCGAGCGTGGACAGCAGCGGCTCCGGGTATTCCGAACACATCACCAGCAGGCCGTCGACGCGCTTTTGCGCCATCATCGACAGATACGCGCGCTGTTTTTCCAGATTGTTATGCGCATTACCGAGGATCAGCGTATAGCCTTTTGCAAAGCAGCTGTTTTCTACAGCTTCGATGATTTCTGCAAAGTAGGGCGCTTCGCTACTGGTCGCCAGCAGCCCGATAGATTTGGTGTGGTTCACCTTCAGGCTGCGCGCCACGGCGCTTGGCGAATAATGTAATTCTTTGATAGCCGCCCATACCGCGTTGCGCGTCTCTTCCGCCACAAAACGGGTTTTGTTAATTACATGTGAGACTGTTGTTGTGGAAACGTTGGCTCGCTTCGCGACGTCTTTAATTGTTGCCATTAATAATCACTCCAGACCCCTGGCTGAGCCCTGCAAAATCACGGGTTAATCGTTTGCCTGTACACACCCCTGTTTGCCACGAGGGGACGTGCGGCATGCCGGGAAACGCGACATTTATCGTGAGGAGGGGTCGATGGCCGGTACCGAATAAAGTAGCGACGAATTTTGGCTTATCTTTATCGAAAGGGGAAGAGGGAAAACGCATATCTGGTTAAATGTCGCAGGATTTTTCGGCCCGTTTATGCAAAAATGCGCACTACCTGATTTTTATGGGGTCTTTAAGGAGAATACCATGAGTACCGATCTGAAATTTTCGCTGGTCACTACCCTTGTTGTGCTGGGTCTTATTGTGGCGGGCGCTTTTACCGCCATCCTGCATTAAGCGCCAGGCGGGAGTGCGCCTGCGTTCTCCCGCTTTCTTATACCATTCCTGCGCTTAAACGCCTTTCGCTCGCCGTTCCCTTTCTTTTTCACGCTATTTCCTTATGATTCGCTAATAACAATTTTTGCGTGTTCTTTAACACTCGCGCAATAATATTTTGCTGTTTTTGTCACTTATCTTTTCCGACTGAAAGTGCCATCCTTTCTGCATCCTGCTGTAACGTCGGGCATTCCCCGGCGCTGTTGTACAATTTCTGGAGCAATGAATGAAAGTCAATTTCCCGTTACTGGCACTGGCGATTGGTGCTTTTGGCATTGGCACGACCGAGTTTTCCCCGATGGGGCTGTTGCCGGTAATAGCGAACGGCGTCAACGTCTCGATTCCGGCCGCCGGTATGCTGATAAGCGCTTACGCGGTTGGCGTGATGGTGGGGGCGCCGTTGATGACGCTCCTGTTGTCGCACCGCGCACGACGCAGCGCGCTGATTTTCCTGATGGCGATTTTTACGCTCGGCAACGTGCTCTCGGCGCTGGCGCCGGATTACATGACGCTGATGGCCTCGCGTATTCTCACCAGCCTTAACCACGGCGCGTTTTTCGGGCTCGGCTCGGTCGTGGCGGCAAGCGTGGTGCCGAAGCATAAACAGGCGAGCGCCGTCGCGACGATGTTTATGGGGCTGACCATCGCCAATATCGGCGGGGTGCCGGCGGCGACCTGGCTTGGCGAAACTATTGGCTGGCGGATGTCGTTCCTGGCGACCGCGGGCCTTGGGCTGGTGGCGATGGCGAGCCTCTGGCTCTCCCTGCCGAAAGGCGGCGGCGGCGAGCGTCCGGATGTGAAAAGCGAACTCGCGGTGCTGATGCGCCCGCAGGTAGTGAGCGCGCTGCTGACCACGGTGCTCGGAGCGGGCGCGATGTTCACGCTCTATACCTATATCGCGCCGGTGCTGCACCATATCACTGACGCCAGCGCGGCGTTCGTCACCGCCATGCTGGTGCTGATAGGCGTAGGGTTTTCCATCGGCAACTATCTGGGCGGCCGCCTCGCGGACCGCTCGGTGAGCGGCACCCTGAAGGGGTTCCTGATGCTGCTTATCATCATCATGGCGGCGATCCCGTGGTTGGCGCAGACGGAAATCGGCGCGGCCGTTAGCATGGTGGTGTGGGGCGCGGCGACGTTCGCCGTGGTGCCGCCGCTGCAGATGCGCGTGATGCGCGTCGCCAGTGAAGCGCCAGGCCTGTCGTCATCGGTCAATATCGGTGCGTTTAACCTTGGCAACGCGCTTGGCGCGGCGGCGGGGGGCGCTGTTATTCACGCGGGCTTCGGCTATAGCGTGGTGCCGGTGATGGGGGCGCTGATTGCCGCGCTCGGCCTGCTGCTGGTGCTGCTCTCCAGCCGTCGCGAGGCGCAAACGGCGTGCAGCGCCGAATAACATAAGCGCAGTAAAAAAAGAAAACGGAGAAGGGCGACCTTCTCCGTTTTTTTGATGTGCATAAACCGATTAGCGAATGGTGCGCGGCGTCATCACCCGGCGCGCGCCGACATAGTGACGCTGCCAGTAATCTTCGCTCAGCGATGTTATCTGGATTTCCTGACCGCTACGCGGCGACTGAATAAACTTGCCGTTGCCGACATAGACGCCGACGTGATCGGCAGTGCCGCGGCCCTGGGTGCGGAAGAACACCAGATCGCCGCTTTCGAGCTCGCCACGGTTAACCGGGGCGGCGTCGCGCAGGTGATACATTTCGTTGGCGGTGCGCGGAATGCGGAATTTCACCAGATCTTTATACGCATACCAGACCAGGCCGCTGCAGTCGAAACCGGTGCGGGGCGAAGCGCCGCCCCAGTGATACGGCTTGCCGATCTGGTTCATCAGCTTGTTCATGGCGGTCGTCTGGGCTTTTTTCACGCGCGCTTTGTGGGCATCCGCGATAGTCAGCGGCCCGCTGACGCATTTAGTTTTGCGATTTTTACGCGTTTTGCTACAGGTCTGCGCACTCAGTCGGTTGCTGGCCTGTTTAACGGAAGTAGTGGAAGCGCGGCGGGAAGCGGTTTTACTGACGGTAGAAGTGGTCTTGCTGGTGCGTTTTGCGGTGGTGTTTCGCTTCTCGCTGGCGGTTTTCGCCGTTTTCGTTTTAGTCTTCGTTTCGTTGTTGCTTTTTTTGGCGGTTTTTGTGCTGGTTTTCTTTTTCACCGTACTGGCGTGCGCCTTTTGTACCTTCGAGGCGCGCGTCTGCTCCGACGCCTGCGCGCATGGCGCAAATGCCAGTGATGAAGTCATTAATAAAGCACAGAGCGTAAGAGCAATTTTTGTTTTGCGCGCCACTGAGCATTCCCCTGCATAAAGCCGGCAATCATGCCAACGGATGAATTTTAAGAGCTTGCTGATTCTAATCTAAAAAATTGTCCGAAGTTAAGCAGCAAATCGTCTTTACCGCGCAGTTTCGTTAACCGGCGCACTCTTTTTAGCCAGTTGCCGCTGCGTGGATGCGCATTTTAGCGCGCCTCCTCAGAGGAGAATATCGGCAGCATACAGAAAAGTGTTATTATTTGCTTCTCTTTCACCACGGCACGGCGCCGGGCTTAAGCGCAAGATTATGCATTTTCGGGACGCTCCGGAGCCGCTACAATGTAAAGCTAACGCCGTAATGACGCTTGAGGAAGTAAGACAATGAGCACTACGCTTGAAAAAATTCAACGCCAGATCGCTGAAAACCCGATTCTGCTGTACATGAAAGGCTCCCCGAAACTGCCGAGCTGCGGCTTCTCCGCGCAGGCGGTACAGGCGCTGTCCGCCTGCGGCGAGCGTTTTGCGTATGTCGATATCCTGCAAAACCCGGATATCCGCGCGGAACTGCCGAAATACGCTAACTGGCCGACCTTCCCGCAGCTGTGGGTGGATGGCGAGCTGGTCGGCGGTTGCGACATCATTATTGAAATGTATCAGCGCGGCGAACTGCAGCCGCTGATCAAAGAGACGGCAGCGAAGCACAACCCGGCAACCCCGGACGCGGAATAATCCCGTCGCGCCTTATCGCGCAGATAAAAAGCGGCCCTGGAGGCCGCTTTTTTTTTGCGCTGCGTTAGCTCACTCGCCGTCTTGCGGCGTCGCGTCTTCTGCGGCGAGCGGCGGCACCGGCCAGCCGCCCAGGCGTTTCCAGCGGTTGACGATTTCGCAAAACAGCAGGGCGGTTTGTTCTGTGTCATAGAGCGCCGAGTGCGCCTGGGCGCTGTCAAACGGCATGCCCGCCGCGATGCACGCTTTCGCCAGTACTGTCTGACCCAGCGCCAGCCCGCTTAACGCCGCGGTGTCGAAGGTCACAAACGGGTGGAACGGGTTTCGTTTGAGCGACGCGCGCTCCGCGGCCGCCATCATAAAGCTGTGATCGAACGTGGCATTATGCGCCACCATGATCGCGCGGTTGCAGTTGCTCTCTTTCATGCCCTTGCGCACCATTTTAAAAATAGCGTGCAGCGCGTCATATTCGCTGACGGCGCCGCGCAACGGGTTATGCGGATCAATACCGTTAAACGCCAGCGCTTCGGGCTGGAGGATGGCGCCTTCAAAGGGCTCAACGTGAAAATGCAGTGTTTCATCGGGGGTGAGCCAGCCGTCGGCATCCATTTTCAGCGTCACGGCGGCGATTTCCAGCAGCGCGTCGGTTTTGGCGTTAAAACCGGCGGTTTCCACATCGATGACAACAGGGTAAAAGCCACGAAAACGGTCGGACAGACCGGTCAGTTGAGCGTTATCGGACATCAGCGTCTCTTAAGTTTGGGGAATTAAAGCAGCGCGCATTATGGCAAATTTCACGACGGGATGCAGCAAGGCGGGCAGAACGCCCGCCGGAGGGATCAGTTGCCGAGGCCGCGACCCGCGTCTTTCTCTTCGATAAGCTCGATTTTGTAACCGTCCGGATCTTCAACAAACGCGATAACCGTGGTGCCGCCTTTAACCGGGCCCGCTTCACGGGTGACGTTGCCGCCGTTGTTGCGGATGCGCTCGCAGGCTTCTGCGGCGTTGTCCACGCTGATGGCGATATGACCGTAAGCCGTGCCGAGCTCATAGCTCTCCACGCCCCAGTTGTAAGTCAGCTCGATCACCGCTTCTTCGCTCTCCGGACCGTAACCGACAAACGCCAGCGAATATTTGTATTCTGTGTTTTCACTGGTGCGCAGCAGTTTCATGCCCAGAACGTTGGTGTAGAAATTGATGGAGCGTTGCAGGTCGCCAACGCGCAGCATGGTGTGAAGTAAGCGCATAAGATCCTCTTAAATAAACGGCTTGTGATGATGCTTTTGGGTGAAACAGGATTTTAGTATAGCGGCGGAAGGCCGCCGCTATCAATTTGGATCACAGGGTAGGGTAATCGATGTAGCCTTCCGCGCCGCCGCCGTAGAAGGATTCCGGGCGCTGCGGGTTGAGTTCGGCTTTTTTACGCAGGCGCTCGACGAGATCCGGGTTAGCGATATAGTCGCGCCCAAACGCCACCGCGTCGATAAGCCCTTTCTGGATCAGCGCTTCGGCTTTCTCGCGGCTGTAGGCGCCTGCGCCGATGATAGCGCCGTCGAAACGCTCGCGGACTTTCTGGCGGAATTCGTCAGTGTAAGGCACGCCGCCCGCCCAGTCCGGCTCGGACATATGCAGGTACGCGATGCCGCGTTTGTTCAGCTCTTCAATCAGGTACAGCGCGTCGGCTTCTTCGTTCGGGCCGTTGTCGACGTTCTGGAAGCTGCCAATCGGCGACACGCGGATGCCGATGCGGTCGGCGCTCCACTCTTTGCTTACGGCGTCGACCACTTCCAGCACCAGACGCGCGCGGTTTTCCACGCTGCCGCCATACTGGTCGGTACGTTTGTTAGAGGACGGCGACAGGAACTGGTGCAGCAGGTAACCGTGGGCGGAGTGCAGCTCTGCCATATCGAAACCGGCGTCGCGCGCATTGCCGACGGCTTTGCGGAAATCATCAACGATGCCCGGGATTTCGTGCGTTTCGAGCGCGCGCGGGGTGGTGGTGTCGACGCGAATAGCCTTGCCGTTTTCATCACGCAGCGAGGTGCGGGTGCCCGCATTAATCGCGGAAGGCGCAACCGGCGCTTCGCCACCCGGCTGAATGCTGCTGTGCGAGATACGGCCAGTGTGCCACAGTTGTACGGCGATACGGCCATCGGCCTCGTGTACCGCGGCGGTGATTTTCTTCCACGCTGCGATTTGCTCATCACTGTGCAGACCCGGCGCGCCCGCATAGCCTTTGGCCTGTGCGGAAATCTGGGTGGCTTCGCTGATGATAAGCCCGGCGCTGGCGCGCTGGCGGTAATATTCCGCCATCATTGCTGTCGGAATATCGCCTGGCTCAATGCTGCGCAGGCGGGTCAGCGGCGCCATAAATACGCGGTTAGGGGCGGTAATGGCACCCACTTTCAGCGGGGTAAACAGCTTTTCGTCTTGCATAGTCACTCCTGAGTAGACCGGTCGTCTTGTAACGAGCGAAATAAAAAAGCGCTGCCTTTCGGCAGGCGCTCTGTTCAAAGCATTTCTTTGACGTGCGCCAGCGCGTTTTCAAGCGGCGTGCCGCTGCGCGAGACTTTGGCCTGCAGGCTTGCGCCAAGCCAGAGCACGTATAACACCTGCGCCCGCTGCTGGGCGCTGCCGTTAAAGGTCAACGCCTGTGCGTCGCGGCCGCGCTCCAGCGCGCCTGCCAGCAGGGCGATAACCTGCACCGCGCCTTTATCGAGCGCGCCGCGCATATCTTCCGACAGATCGCACACTTCGGCTGAGAGCTTCACCGTCAGGCAGCCCGTCATTTTGCCCGTCTGGCAGTAGTGACGAAGCGTATCTTCAAACCAGGCGATCAGCTGTTCGCGCGCCGGACCTGCCGGGTTGAAGTGCTGCTCAAGGCAGGCCTGATACCGGGCGTAATGGCGCTCCAGCATCGCCACGCCAAACGCCTCTTTAGAGCGAAAGTAGTGGTAGAAGGAGCCTTTCGGTACGCCCGCGGTTTTTAACAGCTCGCTTAACCCCATGCCGGTAAAGCCGCGTTGCAGGCAGAGCTGCTCGCCGGTGGCAAGAAGGTGTTCGCGCGTATCGTGTTCAGGTGTTCGGTTCATACAATCCAATCTAATAGACCAGTCGGTCTAATGCAAGTCGCCTTAGTGAAAACCGCCAGAAACGTTAATTTTTCCGGCAGGCGCTAAGCATATCCTCCTGCGGCTGATAAAGCGAAGTCTGGATATTCATGATGCCCAGCACGGTGGAGAAGAGGTTGTCCTGAGATACCTCATCCGTTGCCGCGCGCTTGCCAAGACAGCCGGTATCCACGCCGTACTGGCGCGCGTAATCGCCGGAGAGCCAGAAGAGCAGCGGAATGTGCGTCTGCTGATCGGGCGCCAGCAGGTATGGCGCGCCGTGCAGATAAATGCCGTTCTCGCCGAGCGATTCGCCGTGATCGGAGAGATAGACCAGCGCCGTGTTCATCGTGTCCTGATGCTTACGCAGCGCGTCAATGGTGCGACTCAGTACATCGTCGGTATAGAGAATGGTGTTGTCATAGGTGTTAATTAGCGCCTGACGGTCGCAATCCTGGATCTCGTTGGTGTCGCAGGTCGGGGTGAAGCGGCGGAAATTATCCGGGTAGCGGCGGTAATACGCCGGGCCGTGGCTACCCATCAGGTGCAGGACAATCACGGAATCCTGTTTCAGGCCATCCAGCACGTTATCGAAACGCCACAGCAGCGCGTCGTCGAGGCAGGAGCCGTCTTTACACAGCTCGTTAAGCTTCCATTCAGTCATGTCTGTATGTGGAATGCGGTTGCAGGCGCCTTTACAGCCGCCATCGTTATCCCGCCACAGCACGTTAACGCCCGCATGCGCCAGTACGTCCATCAGCCCTTCCTGATGATGCGCCAGTCCGGCGTCGTAATGCGCGCGCGGCATCCCGGAGAACATGCAGGGCACTGAAATGGCGGTTTCCGTACCGCAGGAGGTGGCGTGCGGATAAAACACCACACCCTGTTTTTTCAGCTGCGGGTTAGTGTCGCGATCATAGCCGCCGAGCGAATAGTTCTGCTCGCGGGAGGCTTCGCCAATCACCACCACCAGTACGGTTTTTTTGGTCTGCTGGCGAATGATTGGGCCTTTTTTGGCATCTTCGCCGATGCGCACCAGCGTCTGGTCGCCCGCGAAAAAGCGTGAATGAGTATATTTGACGATGCCGCTGATGTAGTTGGCGGGCGTAACCATCTTGGCGATGTTTTTATTGTTGCGAAACAGCGAGGCGTAGTCCTTATAAAATAGTGACGCCACGAGAATGATCACCAGCAGGCTCGCGAGAATACTGACCAGACGGCGCAGCGCCGTCCAGAGTAAACTGCCGGACACCACCTCAATGCGGCTCAGCAGCAACGCCGGTACGAGGCCCGCAACCACAAGCCATCCGACAAGCTGCGGCGTTATCAGCGCCCCGGCTTCCTGAGAGTTGGTCTCGAAAATATTGACCATCATGTTCTGGTCAATTACCGCCCCGTAGGTATACATAAAATAGCTGCTGGCCGCCGAGCCGAGGAGCAATATGGCCAGGACCGGTTTGCGTAGCCACGGCAGGTTAATGATGCTGAAAATCACCAGCCAGGCGCAGAACAGCACCAGCGGTACGCTCGCGGCGAACAGCATGTCGTGCAGATGATGTGGGGCGATAAGCGTCCAGCAGCGGCCAATAAACAGCGCATTCATCAGCGTGAAGATCAGGGCGCTGAACAGGTTGAAACGCAAGTCGCTCCAGCGCAGTTTTTTAATAGTTGGCATTATAAAAACTCCATTAATGATGCAGGCAGTCTACGGCGCAAAGATTAGTGAAACCTTAACCTGCCTTTAACAGCACGCCAGGCAGATTCAACGAAAGCTCAACGGCAACACAATTGTTGCAATTACGTGGCGCTCTGGTGAGCAAACTTGCATCCCGGCGCAGTTCAGGCTTCAATTGTAACTATCATGTTAACGAGGAGCCGTTGTGGCCGAGCAGCTCGAGTTTTTCCCAGTTCCCAGTCCGTGTCGCGGGATTTGCCAGTCGGATGAACGCGGCTACTGCCGTGGCTGCATGCGCAGCCGCGACGAGCGTTTCAACTGGCAGAAGATGAACGACGCTCAGAAGCAAGAGGTGTTGCGCCTCTGTCGCCAGCGGATGCTCCGTAAACTGCGCGCCGGTCGCGCCGAACCTGACGAAGAACCGCAGCAGCCTTCACTGTTTTAACCGCGTCTCTTGCGTATAATCCCCGGCAGTTTTCCTTTCTGAGGTAAGTACTTATGGTTGAGCGTATTCTTATGGCGCCCCAGGGGCCGACGTTTTCACGTCTGGTAATGGGGTACTGGCGTTTAATGGAGTGGAATTACTCCGCCCGCGAGCTGGTGGGGTTTATCGAGCAACATCTGGAGCTGGGCATTACCACGGTCGATCACGCCGATATTTACGGAAACTATCAGTGTGAAGCCGCTTTCGGCGAGGCGCTGCGTCTGGCGCCGCATCTGCGCGAAAAAATGGAAATCGTCACCAAATGCGGTATCGCCACTACGGCGAAGCCGGAAAACGCCCTGGGGCATTACATTACCGATCGCGCGCATATTGTGCAGAGCGCGGAAAACTCCCTGCGCCACCTCAGTACCGATGTGCTGGATCTCCTGCTGATCCATCGCCCCGATCCGCTGATGGATGCCGATGAGGTCGCCGAAGCGTTCCTTGCTCTGCATAAAAGCGGCAAAGTCCGCCATTTTGGCGTCTCGAACTTCACGCCAGCGCAATTCTCGTTATTGCAGTCGCGCCTGCCGTTTACGCTCGCGACCAATCAGGTTGAGATTTCGCCGGTACATCAGCCGCTGCTGCTGGACGGAACGCTGGATCTGCTCCAGCAGTTACGCATTCGCCCGATGGCCTGGTCATGCCTTGGCGGCGGGCGGCTGTTCAGCGAAGAAAGCTGTGGGCCGCTGCGCGCAGAGCTGCGGCAGGTCGCAGAAGAGACGGGCGCGCAGACCATTGAGCAGGTGGTCTACGCCTGGGTGATGCGTCTGCCGTCGCGCCCGCTGCCGATTATCGGTTCCGGCAAAATCGATCGCGTCAAAAGCGCGATGGGCGCGCTGTCGCTTGAGCTGTCGCGCCAGCAGTGGTTCCGCATCCGCAAGGCCGCGCTCGGTTACGACGTTCCCTGACGGCGCTATTCCCTCCTTTCCGGTGAAAATCGCCAGTCTGATATAGACTTAACGAGAATCACCTGAACCTGGAGGGAATATGAAGCGATTGACTCTGGCGGCGATGGCGCTGCTGACATGCGGCGTCGTACAGGCCGCCAGCCAGGAAGTGGACCTGCATCTGGCTACCGACCAGGGCGTCGGCCAGTCGGTCGGTACGGTCAAAATCACTGAAACCGATAAAGGCCTCGAATTCGCGCCCGATCTTAAGGGGCTGCCGCCAGGCGAGCACGGTTTTCACATCCACGCCAACGGTAGCTGCGAGCCCGCCATGAAAGACGGCAAAATGGCGGCGGCAGAAGCGGCAGGCGGTCATTTCGACCCACAAAAGACCGGTAAACACGCCGGGCCTGAGGGCGACGGGCATTTAGGCGATCTGCCGGCGCTGGCCGTCAATAATGACGGAAAAGCCACCGAGCCGGTGACCGCGCCGCGAATTAAAACGCTTGATGAAATCAAAGGCAAAGCGCTGATGGTGCATGTCAGCGGCGATAACATGTCCGATCATCCGAAACCGCTTGGCGGCGGCGGCGCCCGTTACGCCTGCGGCGTTATTTAACCACTCCCCGGGCGTTGCTCTCCTGCGGTGAGGGCGACGCCTGCTCCAGCTGTGACAGCGAACACCACAGACGCCAGATAATCCCCGCCAGCCGTCGGGCATCGGGCTGATGATGACGTGCGAGCGTCAGGCTGATGCGCTCAAGCTCGCCGAGCGCGGCCGCCAGCGGACGCTGACGCACCCCTTTGACGCTCATCACATCCCGGAGTGTTTCAATGCAGACATCACGCACCTGCGAGAGCGGATCGGCGCGGGTTTCCCATTCGCGCAGTTGCCAGACCACGTGAGAGCAATTCAGCAGCACCACGCCCCAGCGCAGCAGCCAGCGGCGGGTCGCCTCGTCCTTGCTGTTACTGAGCTGGCTAATATGGTGATAAACCAGTGATTCAAACGCCGCTTCGCCCCGCTGGGGAACACGACTGAGCTGATCGATAAACCCGCGGCGCAGGGCGCGAATATGACGCAGCCCTTTGCGCCGGTCGGAGCCCGGACGCAATACCGCAAACGCCACCCAGCAGCACGCCACGCCGCAAATCTTCGCCAGATTGTCATTCAAGAAATCCGCCAGATCGTAAACCGGCGGGTTAGTCACCGAGATAAACGAGCCCATAAACACAATCAGCTGGCCCCACAGCCCGGCAAAACGCGGCTGTTGCAGCTTCATGAGCTGCATCGTGGTCAGGAGCGGAAATAAAAACAGCAAAAACTGCCAGAGATCGGTGACCTGAACCATCAGCCCGAACTTGACCACAAAGCTGAACAGTGTCAGCAGCAACAGCGTGCGCAGCAGCAGATTGAGCGAGTTGTGCGGCGACGGCGAGGCGGAGTAGAGCACGCAGCTTATCGCCGCCAGCGTCAGCGCGCCGCTGCCCGCTTCCCAGCGGGTATTGATCGCCCATGCGCCGATAAGCGTGATGACGCAAAAGGTACGCAGCGCGCTCCAGAGCGCTTCGGCGTTGTCGGTGTGGCGCGCCAGCGGCGGCGCGGTGGGTACGCTGATGCTGTCGTCAGGAACAGCCGTGTCGAGCCGCGCTATCCAGCGCTGGCAGTTCATCCACACGCGGCAGAAATCGCGCAGCCGCAGCCAGAAGGCCTGATGGCGAAAATCGCCGTCCTCAGGCGGTGCCAGCGCCGCCAGCAGACGAGCTACCCGTAACGGGCAGGGCCTGGGTTGCCCGAGTTCGTCAAGCAGCGCATCGAGACCCGCCCAGAGGCTTTGTGGCGGTTCAGGCCAGTTCATCAGCAGGCGGCGCAAACCGGAAATATAGCTGGTCAGGCGCAGCTGCTGGTGTAGCAGATAATTGAGCAACTGATTCTGCTGGCGGATGCGGTAATGGCTCCAGAAAGCCTGAATACGCAACAGGTTAAGGGTTAACACCTGCGTAATCACGCCCTCATGGGCGGTACGGATGGCGTCGGTGGTTTGCGGTTTCCACAGCAGGCTGGCATGCTCCAGCAGCCGCGCCTGCATTTTGCGCAGCGCCCCGAGAAATGTCACGCTGTCGGGCTGGCCGGGCATCATCATCATCATCAGTCCGCCGCACAGAATGCCGACGATCACCTCGCAGACGCGCGACTGGGCGATATCCCACAGCTCCGTCGTTTCAATGGTATTGACCAGCGGAAAGGCGATGATGGCGGCCGTGTATCCCGCCAGCTGGAAGGCGTAAGCCGCGTTATTGTGGAAATACCCGGAAACCCAGGTGCAGAACGCCAGCCACAGCGCCATCGCCCACGTGAACAACCACGGATCGTTAAGCGTGTGCCCGGCGATGATCAGCGCGGCGCTGGCGCCAAGCAGACTGCCCACGATGCGCCCGAGACTTTTGCTGATAACGCCGCCTACTGTCGGAAAACTCACCACGGCGGCAGACGTCATCGCCCAGTAGGGCTCGTCGAGATCCAGCGCGTAAGCGATCGTCAGCGCGAGCGACATGGCGATGCCGTTGCGCAGCGCGTAACGCCACTGCGCGGGCGTCGCTTTGCCCCACGGGGAGCGCTGCCAGGTGAGCCAGTCAAGATTCATGCGCGGCGCTTAGTCGGTGAGCGAGACGGTGCAGGTGGTGCCGGACACCAGCGTGACGCCGTCTGGCAGGTTGTCGAGCGCGATGCGCACCGGCACGCGTTGCGCGAGCCGCACCCAGGGTACGTTAGGTTTGATATCCGCTACCAGGCTACTGTCGCTCTCGACGCTCTGATCGTAAATGGCGCGCCCGATGCTTTCTACCTTGCCATGCAGCGGCGTATGGGTGCTGTAGAGCAGGATCTGCGCGCGGGCACCTTCGCGGATGTGACGCAGTTTGGTCTCTTCGAAATAACCCACCACATAGAACGAGCGGCTGTCCACCAGCGCGAAGACCGGCTGGCCCTGCGTGGCGTAATTCCCCACGCGACTGGACAGGTTCGTCACCCAGCCGTCAACCGGGGCGACCACGCGCGTCTGTTCCAGCTGCCAGCGCGCCTGCTCAAGCGACGCCTCGGCCATTTTCAGCGCCGCCTGTGCGGCTTTGACGCTGATGTTGGCGGTATCGAGATCTTCGGCGGAAATATAGTTATGCGGCAGATGGCGGCGGCGGTTTGCTTCGTTATTCGCTTTGGCGAGATCGGTCTGCGCGCGGGCAATCTGGGCTTCGGCATTCAGCACGGCGATGCGGTAGGGCGTATCGTCAATGGCAAACAGCAGTTCGCCTGCTTTGACTTTCTGGTTATCGCGCACCAGCAGGCGCGTAATGGTGCCGGAAACCTGCGGCGTAATATTCACCTGTTCGGCGCGTACTTTGCCGTCGCGCGTCCAGGGCGACTGCATGTAGTAATTCCAGACCAACCAGCCTGCCAGCAGGGCGGCGGTCACCACGAAGAGGGTAGAAAAATATTTCAGGGTTTTCAGGCGCATGCGGTTACCACACAATCAGAATGACCAGCCCGAGGCTGACTGACAAGATAAACAGGGAGAGATCCATCAGGGTCGGGTGCCAGATATCGCCCGCGTACATCCAGTCGCGCAGCAGGCGATGCACCATCAGCCAGATAAAAAAACCTAGCATCACGGCCTTAAACAGCGGCGGGAAATAGACCGACGCGCCAGCGATAAGATCCGAAAGCGCAAACCCTGAAGTGAACAAGTGCGATATCACGAAAGATTAATCCTTGAAAATCGAAGAGATGGTAGCCGTTTCAGATACGCCGTTGTGGTCTAAAATTATAGACGTTGCGGTATTCATCGCCAGGGCGGTTATTTGTTTTAGCTACCTAAATACTGCACACTAGTCTAAAATCAGCATAATAACTTAGCAAGCTAATTATAAGGAGATGAAATTGGAATCGCCATTAGGCTCTGACCTGACAAGACTGGTGCGCATCTGGCGTGCTCTGATTGACCATCGCCTGAAGCCTCTGGAATTAACGCAGACCCACTGGGTGACACTTCATCATATCCACGCGCTGCCGCCCGATCAGTCGCAAATTCAACTGGCCAAGGCCATCGGTATCGAGCAACCGTCGCTGGTGCGCACGCTCGATCAACTCGAAGAGAAGGGGCTGATTGCCCGCCATACCTGCGCCAGCGACCGACGCGCCAAGCGCATCAAGCTGACGGAAAAAGCCGCGCCGATCATTTCGCAGCTGGAAGACGTTATTCTGAAAACGCGCGGTGAAATTCTCTCCGGCATTTCGCAGGAAGAACATGACCAGATGCTGCGCATCGTGGCGCGCCTTGAGAAAAATATTCTGGCATTGTCGGCGAAAGAGTAAACGGTCTCTTTGACCGGCGTGTGAAGGCACAACATCACAATCAAAAATAGCGCATAAAAAAACGGAGGAGCTGATGCTCCTCCGTTCTTGTTTGTAAACCGGTATTCCGTGCGACTTAACGCGGAGAGACGGTAACCTGGCTGCCGTTGCTGGCCAGCACTACGCGCTGACCTGCAGAGAAATGGGTATTGCCCTGTTTCTGAACCACCATAATGGTGTTGCCGTCGTCTTTGCGGATTTCCAGTTCAACGCCTTGCGTTTTGTTCACCGCGCCCTGAACACCCTGACCGGCTACGCCGCCTGCGATAGCGCCCGCCGCCGTGGCAAGCGAACGACCGGTGCCGCCGCCGACGGTGTTACCCAGCAGGCCGCCCAGCACCGCGCCGCCCAGTGCGCCGATTACGTTGGTATCATCCCCGCCCTGGATTTTCACCGGACGAACGTTCACTACGGTGCCGTAAGTGACGTTCTGTACCTGTTTGGCTTCAGAGGCGGTGTAAACATCACCCGAAAGGCTATCGTTGTTGACGCAGCCCGCCAGCGTTAAACCTGCCAGTGCAACAACCAGTACACGTGAAATCATGTAAATCTCCTGTTCACCAACAAATGCTCACCTGAGCATCCATCATGTTCAAATTATATGGCATAAGACCGCGATATTTCACATTCTTCACGGAGCCGATGATAAAAATCGTAAAATAATCTGCCTGAACGGTAAATCAACGGCGCGGCAAAAGCGGGCTTTTTGCGCCGGGCGGGATTATTCCGTTGCTCAATCAGGGTGAATGTTTATGATTGAGGGTCGCGAGCGCGGGCTCGTTGTTCCGCACGTTTTCACACAGGGGTTAAGGATTGCGTATGAAATCAGGTCGCTACATTGGAGTGATGTCCGGCACCAGCCTCGACGGGGTGGACGTGGTGCTGGCCGCCATTGATGAACATATGGTGGCGCAGCAGGCGAGCCTGAGCTGGCCGATGCCGCAGGCCATTAAAACGGCGATCCTCGATATCTGTCAGGGACAGCCGCTGACGCTCTCCCAGCTCGGCAGGCTTGATAACCAGCTCGGCTGCCTGTTTGCTGATGCGGTCAACGCGCTGATGCAGCAGCAAAAACTTAACCCGGAAGATGTAATGGCGATTGGCTGCCACGGCCAGACGGTCTGGCATGAGCCTGTCGGCAGCGCGCCCCATACGATGCAGATAGGCGATAACAATCAGATTGTGGCGCGTACCGGCGTAAGCGTCGTGGGCGATTTCCGCCGTCGCGATATGGCCCTGGGCGGGCAGGGCGCGCCCCTGGTGCCCGCGTTTCATCAGGCGTTGCTGGCGCATCCGACGGAGCGGCGCATGGTGCTGAACATCGGCGGCATCGCGAATCTTTCACTGCTCTTTCCGGGCCAGCCGGTAAGAGGCTTCGACACCGGGCCTGGCAATATGCTGATGGACGCCTGGATTTGGCGCCAGAAGGGCAAACCTTTTGATAAAGACGGCGAATGGGCCGCCAGCGGTAAAGTGGTGCAGCCGCTGTTGCAAAAGATGCTGAGCGACCCGTATTTCTCGACGCCCGCGCCCAAGAGCACCGGCCGGGAATACTTCAATTACGGGTGGATAGAGCGCCAGCTTTCCTCCTTCGCCGGGCTGCCTGAGCAGGATGTGCAGGCGACGCTGCTGGAGCTGACCGCCAGCACCATCGCGCGCGATGTGCTGCTAAGCGGCGGCGCGGAGCGGCTGATGATTTGCGGCGGCGGCGGGCGCAATCCCCGGCTGGTGGCGCGTCTCGCCGCGCTGCTGCCGGGCACCGAAGTCTCCTCAACGGATGAGATGGGGATTCGCGGCGACGACATGGAAGCGCTGGCCTTTGCCTGGCTGGCGTACCGCACGCTGAGCGGCAAATCAGGGAATCTGCCCTCCGTCACCGGCGCGCGCGAAGCCAGCGTGCTCGGCGCGGTTTTCCCGGCCAACCCCTTAAATAATCGGAGTTTGCCGACTTTTCCTGCTCCGCTAAGCCGATAGACTGAATGCGTTACGGGGGCGTCCTGCCCCCTTCAGAAATACGCTTTCAGGATATGCCATGAAGAAACTGCTTGTCGTTTTGCTCCCCACGCTGCTTGCTGGCTGTAGCTACTATGACGCTATGGTTGAGCGCATGAACACCGATACCCTCGAATATCGCTGCGATGAAAAACCGCTGACGGTCTCGCTCAATAAACCGCGCGAGCAGGTCAGTTTCGTGCTGGACGATAAAATGCTGCACCTGAATCAGGGACGCGCCGCCTCGGGCACGCGCTATACCGACGGCATCTATGCGTTCTGGTCGAAAGGAGATGAGGCGACGGTCTACTATCGCGACAATATTGTGTTAAATCACTGTCAGTTACAAAATCCGAAGCGTTGAGATTTTAGCGGGTGGGGCGCACAATAGCGCCTCCCGATCCTCACTGGTTCAACGCTATGTCTGATATTGACAACCTGCAACAGATTGCGCATCTGCGCCGCGAATATACCAAAGGCGGGCTGCGCCGCCGCGACTTAACCGACCAGCCGCTGCCGCTGTTTGAACGCTGGCTCGCGCAGGCGTGTGAGGCGAGGCTCGCCGATCCTACCGCCATGGTCGTCGCCACCGTCGATGAACAGGGCCAGCCGTATCAGCGTATCGTGCTGCTTAAGCATTTCGACGAGCGCGGCATGGTGTTTTACACCAATCTGGGCAGCCGCAAGGCGCACCATCTCGAAAATAATCCGCGCATCAGTCTGTTGTTCCCGTGGCATATGCTGGAGCGCCAGGTGATGGTCACCGGCAAAGCCGAACGTCTCTCGACGCTTGACGTCGTCAAATATTTCCACAGCCGCCCGCGCGACAGCCAGATTGGCGCCTGGGTCTCTAAGCAGTCGAGCCGTATCTCTGCGCGCGGCGTGCTGGAAAGTAAATTCCTCGAACTCAAACAAAAATTCCAGCAAGGCGAGGTCCCGCTGCCCAGTTTCTGGGGCGGTTTTCGCGTCTCGCTTGACCAGGTGGAATTCTGGCAGGGCGGCGAACACCGGTTGCATGACCGCTTTTTATACCAGCGCGATGCCGACGGCTGGAAAATCGACCGTCTCGCCCCGTAAGTGAGCGATTTTCTTATGCAAGCGCTGGCGCTCCCAGGGCTTGCGCTTTATTCTATGCCTCCCTGAATTTTTTCTTTCGCCAGTGGGCGAAAAGCCGTGTACCGGCAAAGGTGCAGTCGTAAATACATGGAGAAATCGATGGCAAGCAGCAATTTGATTAAACAATTGCAGGAGCGGGGCCTTGTGGCTCAGGTGACGGATGAAGAAGCGTTAGCGCAGCGACTGGCGCAGGGGCCGATCGCCCTTTATTGCGGCTTCGATCCCACCGCCGACAGCCTGCACTTGGGCCATCTGGTTCCCTTGTTGTGCCTGAAACGCTTTCAGATGGCGGGGCACAAACCGGTTGCACTGGTCGGCGGCGCCACCGGTCTGATTGGCGACCCGAGTTTTAAAGCGACCGAACGTAAACTCAATACCGAAGACACCGTCCAGGAGTGGGTGGATAAAATCCGCCGCCAGGTGGCGCCGTTCCTCGATTTCGACTGCGGCGAGAACTCCGCTATCGCGGCGAACAACTATGACTGGTTCGGCAGCATGAACGTGCTGACTTTCCTGCGCGATATCGGCAAGCACTTCTCGGTCAACCAGATGATCAACAAGGAAGCGGTGAAGCAGCGCCTGAACCGCGACGATGTGGGCATCTCCTTTACCGAATTCTCCTACAACCTGTTGCAGGGTTACGACTTCGCTTGCCTGAATGAACTGCACGGCGTGGCGCTGCAAATCGGCGGTTCCGATCAGTGGGGTAACATCACCTCGGGCATCGATCTGACCCGTCGTCTGCATCAGAACCAGGTATTTGGCCTGACCGTACCGCTTATCACCAAATCTGACGGCACCAAGTTCGGCAAAACCGAAGGCGGCGCGGTATGGCTGGATCCGAAGAAAACCAGTCCGTACAAGTTCTACCAGTTCTGGATCAACACCGCCGACGCCGATGTTTACCGCTTCCTGAAGTTCTTTACCTTTATGAGCCTTGATGAGATCAACGCGCTGGAAGAAGAAGACAAAAACAGCGGTAAAGCGCCGCGCGCCCAGTATGTGCTGGCCGAGCAGGTCACCCGTCTGGTACATGGCGAAGAAGGCCTTGCCGCGGCGAAACGCATTACCGAAAGCCTGTTCAACGGTAATCTTAATGCGCTGAGCGAAGCGGATTTCGAGCAGCTCGCGCAGGATGGCGTGCCGATGATTGAGATGGAAAAAGGCGCGGATCTGATGCAGGCGCTGGTCGATTCCGAGCTGCAGCCGTCCCGCGGCCAGGCGCGTAAAACCATCGCCTCCAACGCCATCACCATCAACGGCGAGAAACAGGCCGATCCGGAATATACCTTCAGCGACAGCGACCGCCTGTTTGGCCGTTACACACTGCTGCGTCGCGGTAAGAAAAACTACTGCCTCGTCTGCTGGAAATAACATTCAGCCAGTCAAGGGCGTGGGAAACCACGCCCTTTATTTTTAACCCGACCTCTCGTTTCACCCGGAAAATCATGAAGAACATTCTCGCCATCCAGTCTCACGTGGTGTTTGGTCACGCCGGCAACAGCGCGGCTGAATTCCCGATGCGCCGTCTCGGCGCCAATGTCTGGCCGCTAAATACGGTACAGTTCTCCAACCACACGCAGTATGGGCAGTGGACCGGCGCGGTGATGCCGCCGTCGCATCTGACCGAGATCGTGCAGGGCATCGCGGCTATCGGCCAGCTGTCGCGCTGTGACGCGGTACTGAGCGGCTATCTGGGGTCGGCGGAGCAGGGCGAGCATATTCTGGCGATTGTCCGCCAGGTGAAAATGGCCAATCCGCAGGCGAAGTATTTCTGCGATCCGGTGATGGGCCACCCGGAAAAGGGCTGTATCGTGGCGCCGGGCGTGGCGGAGTTTCACGCACGTTTCGCGCTGCCGGCAAGCGACATCATCGCGCCGAATCTGCTGGAGCTGGAGATGCTGAGCGGCCATGCAGTGGCGAGCGTCGACGAGGCTGTCGCGACCGCACGCGAGCTTATCGCGCGCGGCCCGCAGATTGTGCTGGTGAAACATCTGGCGCGCGCAGGCTATCATCAGGACCGTTTTGAAATGCTGCTCGTGACATCTGACGAGGCCTGGCACATCAGCCGTCCGCTGGTGGATTTCGGCGCGCGTCAGCCGGTCGGCGTCGGCGACGTGACGAGCGGTCTGCTGCTGGTGAAACTGTTACAGGGCGCGACGCTTCGCGAGGCGCTGGAACATGTGACGGCGGCGGTCTACGACATCATGGTGACCACCAAACGCATGGAAGAGTATGAATTGCAGGTCGTGGCGGCGCAGGACGGCATCGCGCAACCGGAGCACTACTTTACCGCGGTAAAACTGTAAAAAACGCCGCGCCTGAAGCAGGCGCGGCGCTTCACTGCTCTGTTACGCGCTCAGGCCTTCCGCCTTCAGCGCCGCCGCGACGGCAGGACGCGCTTTCACGCGGGCCTGGTAGTCGGCGATATTTTCAAACGCCTGCATCTCAAGCCCAACCGCGTTCGCCCAGTTCAGCACGGTAAACAGGTAAGCATCCGCCACGCTGAAGCGCAGCCCCATCAGCCACTGTTTCTGCGCCAGCGCCTCATTCACATACTCAAACTTCTTCTGCAACTGCTCGCGCGCGGTAGTTTTGTACTCGTCCGGCGTACCGGGGCGGAACAGGGGCGTAAAGCCCTTGTGCAGCTCTGTGGCGATATAGTTCAGCCACTCCAGCGTATGGTAGCGGGTCATGCTGCCGACAGGCGCCAGCAGCTGGCGGTCCGGCACTTTATCCGCGATATACTGTACGATAGCAACGCCCTCTGTCAGCAGCGTATTGTCATCCAGCAGCAGCGCCGGCACCTGACCTTTCGGGTTGATAGTCAGATAGTCTTCGCCGTTCTCCGTGCGCTTCGCGGCCAAATCCACCGCCACCAGCGTAAAATCGATATCAGCTTCGCGCAGAATGATGTGCGGCGAAAGCGAACACGCGCCGGCTTTGTAAAACAGTTTCATGGCAATACTCCCTTCTCATGAATGAACCAAATTATGGTAGAGCGCGATCGGGTAAAAAAAAAGCCGTCAGCATAAAATCTGACGGCCTGAATAACGTTTCCCGAATAATTATGCGTGCGCGGTATCCGTTTCTTTCGGTTTGTCTTCCTGCGTCATGCGGTTAAGCAGCGGCGCAGTGAGCAGCATCAGCACAGCGATAACGCCAGTGGCGATACCAATCTGCATGAAGACGCGGCCGTAGACTTCCAGCGACTGCAGCGGGTCGGACACGTTTTCCGGCACCGCCATCAGGTTCGCCACTTTACCGGCGATCATCGCCGCGCCAGCGGTAGTCAGGAACCAGCTGCCCATAATGAAGCCCATCAGACGCTGCGGCACCAGCTGTGCGACCATCGCAAGGCCAAGACCCGAGATCATCAGCTCCCCGATACTTTGCAGCGCGTAGCTCAGGATCAGCCAGTTTACGGAGACGATACCGGCTTCAGAGGCGAATTTCGCGCCCAGCGGCAGTACCAGGAACGCGCCAGAGCACAGCAGCATACCGATGGTGAATTTAAACGGCATCGGCAGACGGTCGCCCATTTTGTTGTAGATAGCCGCCAGAATGGGGCTGCCAATCATGATCCAGAACGGGTTCAGCGCCTGGAACTGCTCCGGCTGGAACGCGATACCCAGAATGGAGTGCTCAACGTTGCGGATGGCGAAGAAGTTCAGGGACGTCGGCATCTGCTGATACAGCACGAAGAACACAATCGCTTCGAGCATCAGGATAAACGCGACGATCATTTTGCGGCGCGCGGCGCCCTGCATGGCGAACGCTTCTTTCGCGAAAATAATCACGATACCGAGAGCGACAACGCCCAGCACCAGACGCGCGATGCCCTGGTTATGGAGCAGCCAGGTGGCGATGGCGACCAGTACGACGATACCCACGATAGTCGCCAGCAGTTTACCCACATGCAGCGGGGCGAAGTCGGGTTTGGAGCCGTAATCTTTTACCCACTTTTTGCAGAAGATGAAGTTGACCAGCGTTATCAGCATCCCGACGAAGCTCAGCGAGAACGCCACGCTCCAGCCGAATTTCTCAGCCAGCCACGGGGTCGCCAGCATAGAGAAGAACGAACCGATATTGATAGCCATGTAATACATGGTGAATGCGCCGTCGAGACGCGGGTCATCTTTCTCGTAGCAGGTTGAGAGCAGGGCCGACGGGTTGGCTTTAAACAGGCCGTTACCCACCGCGATGGTCGCCATACCGAAGTAGACGATTGCCGCGTCGTGACCGGACCAGGCCACCAGCGCATAGCCGATAGCCAGCACAATCGTGCCGAGCATAATCACGCGTTTGGTGCCGAGCACTTTATCGCCCAGCCAGCCGCCGATAGCCACCAGGCCATACACCAGCGCGCTGAAGGAGGAGAACAATGTAATGGAATCCGCTTCCGACATACCCAGCTGTTTAACCAGGTAAACGGCCATGATCCCTTGCAGGCCGTAGAAACCGAAACGCTCCCATAACTCAATAGAGAAAATGAGATAGAACGATCTCGGTTGTTTGAAAGCGTTCATACTCACGCTTTCTGCTGGTTTTTTGTTTGCAGTCGACACATATACCTCTTTTTTTACAGCCCGCATTAACCGCGGGGGTGGTATGCGCGTGGTGCCTGGCGGCATGCGCTTTTATTGTTATATGAAGTGAGAAACGGCGGGTAATGTTCACTATCCTGACCGCTGGCACAAGGCTTTTGTAATAATCTGTTACATATAAGCCGGGCGGGATAATCAGCCATTCGTTTCGCTAACAGTCAGCGTTAAATTTCATGATAAGAGCAATTGTAGATTTTTTAACTGCTGAAGTGCGAGCTGAAGCGGCTCATGGTTATATGTTCTGCTGATTAACCTTTCAGGCAGTCAGATAGACCTGAATATCAGAGAAAGCCCGATATTTATGTTATTGGTGACAGTGATAACCGAGGTGCCGCAAGGCTTACAGCCGAATATTGCAACGGAAATTTAACAGAATGTTGCAAATGTGATGATTCTCACAAATCTATAGAAAATTCCTGTCGAAAAAAAACGATTAACCTGACGAACTGATTTAAGGCGGGATAATGGACGTGACAACGAGGTGATGAAAAAGCCTTCCGCGACGATAATCGCGCGACGATGGTGTCTGAGATGACCACCGTCGCGCCGTTAACTACTCGTACACTTTTTCTGCGTATTCGCACAGATCTTCTATGATGCAGGAGCCGCAGCGTGGCTTACGGGCAATGCAGGTGTAGCGTCCATGGAGGATGAGCCAGTGGTGGCAATCAACTTTAAATTCCGCTGGCACCACTTTTAACAGCTTCTCTTCGACGGCTTCGACATTCTTACCGGGCGCAAATTTGGTGCGGTTGCTGACGCGAAAAATATGCGTATCAACGGCGATCGTCGGCCAGCCAAACGCGGTATTAAGCACCACATTCGCCGTTTTACGCCCGACGCCCGGCAGCGCTTCCAGCGCCGCGCGATCTTCCGGCACCTCGCCGCCGTGCTGCTCAAGCAGAATACGGCACGTTTTTATCACGTTCTCCGCTTTGCTGTTAAACAGCCCGATGGTTTTGATGTATTCCTTCACGCCGTCAACGCCGAGCGCCAGCATCGCTTCAGGCGTGTTGGCGACAGGGTAGAGCTTCGCCGTGGCTTTATTGACGCTCACGTCGGTGGCCTGCGCCGAGAGCAGAACGGCAATTAAAAGCTCAAACGGGCTGGTGAAATGCAGCTCTGTCGTCGGATGCGGATTGTTCTCGCGCAGTCGGGTAAGAATTTCGATGCGTTTTGCCTGGTTCATGACGCTTTTTCCGCAGCCGCCTCCACCACAACCGGTTTCGCGGCGCGGCGTTTCATTCGCTCGTCAATCAGGTATTTCACTGCCAGCATCATACCGAGGCCGATAAAGGCGCCCGGCGGTAGCATCGCCAGCAGGAACGGCGTATCCGTATGGAACACTTCGACACGCAGCACGCGCGCCCAACTGCCGAGCAGGCCGTCAGCGCCGTCAAACAGCGTGCCGTTGCCGAGAATTTCACGCAGCGAGCCGAGCACGAACATCGCGCCGGTGGCCCCCATGCCGATGGCAAAGCCGTCGAGCGCCGAGAGCAGCGGGCCGTTTTTGGCGGCGAACGCTTCGGCGCGGCCGACCACAATACAGTTCGTGACGATAAGCGGGATGAAAATGCCGAGCGACTGGTACAGCCCGAACGCATAGGCGTTGATCAGCATCTGCACGATGCTCACCACCGCCGCGATAATCATCACGTAGATGGGAATACGGATCTCGCCCGGCATCCAACGGCGGAATGTCGAGACAGAGGCATTGGTCAGCACCAGCACCAGTGTGGTGGCAAGGCCGAGGCCGAGCGCGTTGGTGGCGGTAGAGGTCACGGCCAGCAGCGGACACATGCCGAGCAGCTGCACCAGCGCCGAGTTATTTTTCCATAACCCGTTAACCAGAATTGATTTCACGTCATTCATGGGTGTCTCCACAGGAAGGCAGGGTGGCAAGCTGCGGCGCCAGCGTCTGGGCGTACAGGCCCGCGCGTTTTACCGCGTTCACCACCGCGCGCGGGGTGATCGTCGCGCCCGTAAACTGGTCGAACTGGCCGCCATCTTTTTTCACCGCCCAGCGGGTATCATCCGGCCCGTGGATCACCTGACCGGTAAAACCGGTGATCCAGTTGCTGATGCGGGTTTCGATTTTATCGCCAAGCCCTGGCGTCTCATGATGCTCCGTGACGCGGGTGCCGAGCACGGTGCCGTTGAAATCCGCGCCGACCAGCAGTTGTATCGCGCCGGAATAACCGTCTGGCGCCGTCGCCTGCATCACGACCGCCACCGGCGTATCGCCTTTACGCGCCACCCACAACTGCTTTTCGCCGCGGCCGAGCGCGGCCGCACTCACAAGATAGCAGCTTTGCTGAATATCGTTGTCATACATCTCGGGCGGCAGCACCTGATCGAACAGCTGTTTCTGCTGGAGCGCCGCCTGGCCTTCAATCGTGGTTTTCGTCAGTGCGTTGACCATTGCCGTAAGACCGGTCGTCAGCGCCGCGAAAACGGCGAGCGTCACGCCATGTTTCTGAATCGTTTTTAGCATAGGCTCCCCTTACCGGTGACCGTAAACCCGCGGGCGGGTGTAGTAATCGATGAGTGGCACGGTGA
Organism: Cronobacter turicensis z3032; assembly: GCA_000027065.2. Lineage (NCBI taxonomy): Bacteria > Pseudomonadati > Pseudomonadota > Gammaproteobacteria > Enterobacterales > Enterobacteriaceae > Cronobacter > Cronobacter turicensis. The sequence continues at coordinate 2,101,717 of FN543093.2, forward strand.
TATTCGCCAGCAGCACGGCAAACGCCACGCCGTCCGGGTAGCCGCCGAAGCTGCGAATCAACCACACCAGCAGGCCTGCCAGCGCGCCGAAGACCAGACGCCCTTTGTTGGTAGTGGAGGCCGTCACCGGATCGGTAAGGATAAAGAACGCGCCAAGCATCGTCGCGCCTGACAGCAAATGCATCAGCGGCGACAGGAATCTCTCCGGCGCGATAAGCCAGCCGAGCGTCGAGCACACCGCAAGCGTGACCAGGAAACTGGCCGGGATATGCCAGCGGATCGTGCCGCGCGCGAGCAGAAACAGACCGCCCGCCAGATAAGCCAGATTGACCCACTGCCAGCCGAGGCCCGCCAGCGCGCCGCCGTAAATCGGCGCTTCCAGCAGTTCGCCTGCCGGATGGCCGGCGTGCAGGCCGGTTTTAAAGGTATCCAGCGGCGTGGCCTGGCTTACGCCGTCAATGCCCATACGCAACTGTGACATGGTATCGCCGCTGGCGGTTACGCCGTGGAAAATGACCTGTAGCGCGTCGAGAAAACCCGGTGCCGTGGCGGCGATCTGCTGCGGCGGCAACCAGTTGGTCATCTGTACCGGGAATGAGATAAGCAATACCACATAGCCAATCATCGCCGGGTTAAACGGGTTGTGGCCAAGCCCGCCGTAGAGCTGTTTGGCGATGATGACCGCGAATACGGTGCCAAGCACCACCATCCACCACGGCGCCAGGGGGGGAATGCTCACGCCCAGCAGCAGACCGGTCAGCAGAGCGGAGTTGTCGCCAAGATGGCTTTTCAGCGGCAGTTTGCGCATGCGAACCACCAGCGCTTCGCTGGCAAGCGCGCTGACGATGGCTAACAGAATCTGCACCAGGCTGCCGTAGCCGAAAAAGTACCACTGCACGGCGATGCCCGGCACGGTGGCCAGCGTCACCAGCATCATGATACGCGACGTCTGGCGCTGGTTATGGGTATAAGGGGAACTCGCGATTCTGAAAACCATTTAATCCTCGTTAACAACCTTTTCAGCAGCCTTGCGCGCCTGCACACGAGCAATCGCGGCGGCAACGGCGGCCTTGCGCGGATCGTCCGCTTCATCTTCTTCTTCGTTCGCCGCCTGCGCGCGCTCATTCACCTGCGCCGCTTTGCGGGCTTTGGCGCGCTCAATAGCGGCTTCCACGGCCGCTTTGCGCGGGTCGACCGGCTCGGCCGGTTTTCCGTCTGCGGTCGCGTTTTCCCCGGCCTGCGCTGCTTTGCGGGCTTTGGCGCGGGCAATGGCGGCTTCCACGGCGGCTTTGCGCGGGTCGACCGGCTCGGCCGGTTTTTCGTCTGCGGTCGCGTTTTCCCCGGCCTGCGCCGCTTTGCGGGCTTTGGCGCGGGTGATGGCGGCTTCCACGGCGGCCTTGCGCGGGTCGACCGGCTCGGCCGGTTTTTCATCTGCGGTCGCGTTTTCCCCGGCCTGCGCCGCTTTGCGGGCTTTGGCGCGGGTGATGGCGGCTTCCACGGCGGCCTTGCGCGGGTCGACCGGCTCGGCCGGTTTTTCATCTGCGGTCGCGTTTTCCCCGGCCTGCGCTGCTTTGCGGGCTTTGGCGCGGGCAATGGCGGCTTCCACGGCGGCTTTGCGCGGGTCGACCGGCTCGGCAGGTTTTTCGTCTGCGGTCGCGTTTTCCCCGGCTTGCGCTGCTTTGCGGGCTTTGGCGCGGGCAATGGCGGCTTCCACGGCGGCTTTGCGCGGGTCGACCGGCTCGGCAGGTTTTTCGTCTGCGGTCGCGTTTTCCCCGGCCTGCGCCGCTTTGCGGGCTTTGGCGCGCTCAATAGCGGCTTCCACGGCGGCCTTGCGCGGGTCGACTGAGTCTGCTGTCGCGTCAATTTCAGGCTCGGTCGCTTCGTGCGCAGGCACGGAGCTGTTGGCGGCCATCGCCTGCTGGACTTTCTCCGCCTGACGCGCACGCGCCTCCGCCTTACGGGCTTCACGCGCGGCGATCATGGCGCTGTTATCCGGTTTTTCGCCAGCGGCGATCACAACCGGCTGGTCATCGGTTTTCTTCCCGCGCACGCGGGCCAGCGCCGCCTGAATGGCGTCCTGATCCTGGCCGGAAGGCTGTGCAGCCGATTTTTTATGACGTTCAAGGCGCGCGGCTTTTTCACGTTCGAGACGGGCCTGGCGCGCCTCAAAGCGCGCTTTGGCTTCGGCGGCGCGTTTTTCTTCTTCGGCGATGGCGCGAATTTCCGCTTTTTCCTGACGGAAATATTGCACCAGCGGAATATTGCTCGGGCAGACATAGGCGCAGGCGCCGCATTCGATGCAGTCAGCCAGATTGTGGGCGGTGGCTTTGTCGTGCTGCTGGCCGACGCTGAACCAGTAAAGCTGCTGCGGCAGCAGATCGGCCGGGCAGGCGTCAGCGCAGGCGCTACAACGGATGCAGTGCTGCTCTTCCTGCGGCGCGCCCATCTCGGTTGCCGAGGGAGCCAGCAGGCAGTTGGTGATTTTCACGACCGGCACGTCAAGGCCGGGCAGGGTGAAGCCCATCAGCGGCCCGCCCATGATCACCAGTTGTTCGCTGGTCGGGATAAATCCTGCATGTTCCAGCAGGTGGCGCACCGGCGTGCCGATACGCGCCCAGACGTTACCCGGGCGGCCCACGGCTTCGCCTGTCAGCGTCACCACGCGCTCGGTCAGCGGCTCGCCGTCAATGATGGCGCGCTTGACGGCAAAGGCGGTGCCGACGTTCTGCATCAGTACGCCGATGTCAGAGGAACGACCGCCGTGCGGCACCTGTTTACCGGTCAGGATCTGGGTGAGCTGTTTCGCGCCGCCCGACGGGTATTTGGTCGGGATCACGCGCAGGCGGATTTTATGCTCGCCATGCAGTACGGCGCGCATCATCGAGATAGCCTGCGGTTTGTTGTCTTCAATGCCGATCAGCACTTCGCGCGGCTGGAGAATGTGCGCCAGGATGCGCACGCCGTCGATAATCTGCGCGGCGCAATCCTGCATCAGGCGGTCATCGGCGGTGATATAGGGCTCGCACTCCGCGGCGTTGATAATCAGCGTTTCGATTTTATCGCCGCCGCCCTGTAGTTTGGTGCCGGTCGGGAAGCCGGCGCCGCCGAGGCCCGCTACGCCGAACTGATGAATACGTTCAATCAGCGCCTCGCGGCTGCGGCACGAATAGTCGCTCCAGCCGTCGCGGGGGATCCACCTGTCTTCGCCGTCGGCATCGATAATCACGGAAAGCTCCGGCAGAGCGGAAGGGTGCGCTGTCGGGTGCGGCATAATCGCCGTCACGGTGCCGGAGGTCGACGCGTGTACCGGCAGCATCCGGCCGCGTCCCAGGGTCAACGGCTGGCCGCGCAGGACTTTATCGCCCGGCGCCACGCAGATCTCGCCTTCGCTGCCGATATGCTGTTTAAGCGGAATAATAAAACGGCCCGGCAGCGGCAACTGACGCAGCGGGGTGCCGTTAGACTGGGTTTTCATCTCCGGCGGATGAATGCCGCCGTTGAAATCCCAGACTTTCTCTTTTCTGAACGCAGAAAATAACTTAAGCATGTTGTTCCACAGGAATGTTACGCACCGGAATGGTGTTGAGATCCCACTTCCAGTTATCCGTTGTGGTGGCGGCCGGGCGCAGTTCAATACACTGCGTCGGGCAGGGGTCTACACAGAGATTACAACCGGTGCAGAGGTCGCTCATCACGGTGTGCATGGCGCGGGTGGCGCCGACGATGGCATCTACCGGACAGGCCTGAATACATTTGGTGCAGCCGATACAGTTCGGCTCGTCGATAACGGCCAGCATGCGTACCGGCTCGGCCATCGCGGCGTCGCCGTCGAGCGGCTGCGGTTCGACATTAAGCAGCGTGGCGATTTTCTGCATGACCGGCTCGCCGCCAGGCACGCAACGGTTGATCTGCTCGCCGTTATTGGCGACCGCTTCGGCATACGGGCGGCAGCCCGGATAGCCGCACTGGCCGCACTGGCTCTGGGGCAGCAGTTCGTCGACCTGATCGACCACGGGGTCTTCTTCGGCGGCGAAGCGGCGCGAGGCGTAGCCCAGCAGCATGCCGAACAGCAGGGCAAGTAGCGTCAGCGCGATCACCGCGATAACAATCATTTCCATCAGAACTTCACCAGCCCGCTAAAGCCCATAAAGGCCAGAGACATCAGGCCCGCCGTCACCAGCGCGATCGCGTTGCCGCGAAACGGCAGCGGCACGTCGGCGACGACCAGGCGCTCGCGAATGGCGGCGAACAGCACCATGACCAGCGAGAAGCCGACCGCGGCGGAAAAACCATACAGCGCCGACTGCAAAAAGGTGTGGTTCAGATTGATGCTCAGCAGCGCCACGCCCAGTACGGCGCAGTTCGTGGTAATCAGCGGCAAATAAATGCCCAGCAGGCGATAGAGCGCCGGGCTGGTTTTGCGCACCACCATTTCAGTGAACTGCACCACCACGGCGATAACCAGAATAAAGGCCATCGTACGCAGGTAGACCAGCTCAAGCGGCACCAGAATCAGGTGATCGATGATCCATGACAAAATGGTCGCCAGCGTCATCACGAACGTCGTCGCCATGCCCATGCCGATCGCGGATTCAAGTTTTTTGGAAACACCCATAAACGGACACAGGCCGAGAAACTTCACAAGAACGAAGTTATTGACCAGCACCGTTCCAACAAACAACAGCAAATAATCAGTCATTATTCGACCTGAAACGAAAAAAGCCGCTCATTATCGGACATCCGACAACGCGCGACAACGGGGAATCTGTAAGGTTATTTTGCCCTGACAAACGTCTGCTTCACGCGCGCCGAGCGCTTGAAATAGGGCACCAGCAGCGCGGCGGCCAGTAATGGGAACAGCAACTGACGCACCGCCAGCGCGTCGCTCACCGGCGAGAACGCGAAAGATTTAATCGCCAGCAGGACGGTGAGCAGCAGCCAGATAATATAGTGGCGCGGCACGCCCTGACGGCGCCTGAAAAAAGCGATAGTCAGCCAGAGCGTATAGCCCCACATCGCCATGGCGCACAGCATCGAGCCATACCAGAAAAGCACATCCGACGTGCCTTGCGCGCTGAGCATTTGGTGCACCTGCGGGGAAGCCAGCCCCATGACATAGAGCGCGACAGCAAGCGAGGTGCTGAGTAAAGACATCAATAACCAGGCGAGAGGGGCGAGCAACCAGCCTCCGATGCGCACTGGAGACGCGTCGGTCATATAACCTCCCGGGATATAAGTTCAACAAATGGCTAAAGAATAATTACAGCGCAAAGATTATAAGGATTTTCTGTCTGATTGCTACCTTTGCGGCTTACTGCACGTAACGCCAGACGGTTTTCGGCACCTGACCGAGATCGTACAGACGACCGCCGGACACCAGCTCCGCGCGGCGGTGATCCGCGGCACGATACATATTGATAATTTCCTGATTATCAGTAAGGGTGTAATTAAGGTGATCGAACAATTTCTCCAGACTTTCAAGCGTGCTGATTTTACGAAACTTTAATAAATAGTCCTGAACGGTCATGTTAAACGTTATCCGCGCAATAAAATAATAAAGGAATGTCGCCGTAAAAGGCGGGCCGGGTAAAGAATAAACGCAAAAACGGGGTTATGCAGGTTTAATAAAAGCCTGAATAACATTTAAGAGTTTTCCTTGAGAATTAACGCAGGCCCGGCGCCCAGAGAGAAAGAGTAACGCGCTTCGCCAGCGCTGGCAATATCCCGTTCGTGCCGGTTTTCCGCCTTTTTACGACAATATGTAAACCACAGCTGGAAACCGTGCACGCCGCACGCGCCTGGCCTATTGATAGCAGACCTGCTATTTCCAGGGGTTTTCAGCCGAGCGGATTGCGCGTTCATATTTTATTCACTCCTGTTACGCGTCAATAATGACGAGATAAACGCCACGCTATTTCTTTTAAGTCGTGTTGCTTATTTCATCAAAACAATAAAGCGCTCACGTCTCGCCGGATGATGGCTTGTTGTTAATGGAATGCGGCAGAAGGGGGATGTCTTCACCTGCTCGCCAGAATGATTCTGACCCTTGTGAAAAAAATGATGAAAATTCTGAAATAAGCCGTTTATTTTCGTTTGGTTGTGAAAGCGTTGAGGCCGCATTGGGAATGGTGTCAAATACGAGGGTTAACTCAGCAGAGGAATGAACATGAAAGATAACGTCCGGGTGGGATTAATCGGTTACGGCTATGCCAGTAAAACCTTTCACGCGCCGCTTATCGCCGGCACGCCAGGGATGGAGCTTGCCGCCGTCTCCAGCAGCGACGCCGCGAAAGTCCACGCCGACTGGCCGGGAATGCCGGTGGTATCCGATCCCAAACAGCTGTTCAACGATCCGCATCTCGATCTGATTGTCATTCCCACGCCGAATGATACCCATTTCCCGCTGGCGAAAGCGGCGCTGGAAGCCGGTAAACATGTGGTGGTGGATAAACCCTTTACGGTCACGCTGTCGCAGGCGCGCGAGCTTGAAACGCTGGCAAAAAGCTTAGGCCTGGTGTTGTCGGTGTTTCATAACCGCCGCTGGGACAGCGATTTCCTGACGCTCAAACAGATTATCGCCGAAGGGCAGATAGGCGAAGTCGCCTATTTCGAATCACATTTCGACCGTTTCCGTCCTCAGGTGCGCGACCGCTGGCGCGAGCAGGCCGGGCCGGGCAGCGGCATCTGGTACGATCTGGCGCCGCATCTGCTGGACCAGGCGGTACAGCTGTTTGGATTGCCGGTGAGCATTAACGTCGATCTGGCCGAACTGCGTCCGAGCGCGCAGGCGACTGACTATTTCCACGCGGTGCTGGCGTACCCGGAACGTCGCGTCGTGCTGCACGGCACCATGCTGGCGGCGGCGGAATCCGCGCGCTATATCGTGCATGGCACCCGGGGCAGCTATGTGAAGTTCGGGCTTGATCCACAGGAGGAGCGCCTGAAGGCGGGGGCGCGTCCGCCGCAGGCAAACTGGGGCTACGATATGCGCGACGGCGTGCTGACGGTGGCGCGCGGCGAGATGCTTGATGAGCAGACTCTGCTGACGGTGCCGGGCAACTATCCGGCCTATTACGCTGCCGTACGCAGCGCCATTCGCGGCGAAGGCGAAAACCCGGTGCCGGCAAGCCAGGCCATCGTGGTGATGGAACTGATTGAAGCGGGCATTGAGTCCGCGAAACGCCGCGCCGCGGTCTGCCTGCGCAGCTAAGGTATGACGCCCCGGCGCGGGTCGTCGGGGCGTCGCTTTTCCCGCCTTATTAAACGGCGCGTCACTCAGGCGCGCGGTTTCACCCGCATCACTCGCCAGGATCGGCTTTTTGTTGCAAAGTAGATTAACCTGCAACACTACAAGGAACTGACAATGAACTGGCTGAAGCGCCTGAAAATCGACACTTTTTTACTGGTTATGATTGGCGTCGTGATTGTCGCGTCGCTGTTTCCCTGCGAAGGGCGAGTCAAAACGGTGTTTGAATACCTCACGACGGCCGCTATCGCGCTGCTGTTTTTTATGCATGGCGCGAAACTCTCCCGCGAGGCGATTCTGGCCGGAATGGGGCACTGGCGTTTGCATCTGATGGTGTTTCTCAGCACGTTCGTGCTTTTCCCGCTGATCGGTCTGGCGATGAAGTTTATTCCGCACAGCATATTGCCGCCGTCGCTCTATATGGGTTTTCTCTATCTCTGCGCGCTGCCTGCGACGGTGCAGTCGGCCATCGCGTTTACCTCCGTTGCGCGCGGCAACGTGGCGGCGGCGGTGTGCAGCGCCTCGGCGTCGAGCATTCTCGGGATTTTCCTCTCGCCGGTGCTGGTGGGCGTGATGATGCAGGCCCAGCAGGGCGACACCAATACGCTGGACGCCATCGGGAAAATTGTGCTGCAGCTGATGGTGCCGTTTGTGGTAGGCCATCTGTCGCGCCCGCTGATTGGCCGCTGGGTCGACCGACATAAAAAGCTTATCAATATGACCGACCGTTCATCGATTCTGCTGGTGGTCTATGTCGCCTTCAGCGAAGCGGTGGTGGAGGGGATCTGGCATCAGGTGACCGGACTGGCGCTGCTGGCGGTGGTGGTGGTGTCGCTGGTGCTACTGGCGATTGTGCTGGTGGTGAATGTCTGGATGTCGCGCCTGCTTGGCTTTAATAAAGAAGATGAGATAACCATCGTCTTCTGCGGCTCCAAGAAGAGCCTCGCGAATGGCGTACCAATGGCGAATGTGCTGTTTCCGGCAAGTCAGGTGGGGATCATGGTGCTGCCGCTGATGATTTTCCATCAGATCCAACTGATGGTCTGCGCGGTGATGGCGCAGCGCTATGCGCGCCGTCACGAGCAGAAAACAGGTCAGAAGGCCTCAGCCTCCTGACCTGACCGCGCGGCTCAGGCCGCGCTGACTTTAGCGACCAGCGCCTGTTTTTCCGCGTCTGTCAGGAACGCGATTTTCAGGCCGTTCTCCTGTGCGGTGCGGATCTGCGCCGCGCTCAGCCCCGCCGCCGGTGCCGCCACCTCGTATTCATGACCGATATCCACGCCCTGTACGCCCGGATCGTCGGTATTAATGGTGGCCAGAATATGGTGCTCCAGGAATGTCTTCAGCGGATGATGCGTCAGCGACGCCACCGTGCTGGTCTGAATATTCGAGGTCAGGCAGGACTCAATGCCGATCCCCTGTTCCGCCAGGAAATCCATCAGCGCCGGATCTTCTACTGCTTTCACCCCGTGGCCGATACGCTCGGCGCCCAGCTCGCGAATCGCCTGCCAGATGCTCTCAGGGCCTGCGGCTTCACCGGCGTGAACGGTGATATGCCAGCCCGCGTCACGCCCGCGGTTAAAGTGATTCAGGAACAGGCTGCCAGGGAAGCCCAGCTCATCGCCCGCCAGATCCAGCGCGGTGATGTGATCGCGATGCGCCAGCAGGCCCTCCAGCTCGGCCACGCACGCCTCTTCACCAAAGGTACGGCTCAGGATGCCGATAAGACGGGCGTCCACGCCGTAGTCGCGGCTGCCCTGACGCACGCCGTCAATCACGGCTTCGACCACGCCCGCCACCGACAGGTTGTGCGTCATCGCCATATAACCCGGCGAGAAACGCAGCTCGACATAATGCAGACCGTTGCGAGCGGCATCTTCCATATTTTCATACGCCACGCGGCGGCAGGCTTCGAGCGAGCCGAGCACCTTCACGCCCCAGTCGAGTTTGGCAAGAAAGCTCACCAGATCCGGTTCGTTTTTGGTTATCTGTACGTGCGGGCGCAGCGTCTCCAGCGTATCGGCGGGCAGGGCGAGATTAAACTGGCGGCCCAGGTCAAGAATGGTTTGCGCACGGATGTTGCCGTCAAGATGGCGATGGAGGTCGGTAAGGGGAAGGCGGGTATCAATCATGATGGCACTCTTTTTTTAGAATAAAGTGCATAACATTATAAAAATAATTACCGCCTAAATGCTACGTTGCGCAACAAAAGAGGGGCCATAAAGGCCCCTTTTGCGGTTAAAGTGAACGAATTGCGCAAATTAGCCGCTCCACGCCCTGCTCAAGTTTGCTGCGTGGGCAGCCCACATTCAGGCGAAGGAAGCCGCGTCCTTCCTCACCGTAAGTGTATCCGGGCATGACAGCCACATTCTCACGCTCAATCAGCGCCTTTTGTAGCGCCTCGTCATCAAGGCCGAGAGGGCGTAAATCGATCCACGCCAGATACGTCGCCTCGGGCGGCTGCCAGTCGAGTTGCGCAAACGCGCCATTGAGTCGCTGTGCCACAAACCGCAGATTCTCCTGAAGGTAGTCGCGCAGCGCATCAAGCCAGGGCGCGCCGTCGCGATAGGCAGCGATATGCGCGACCAGTGATAACACGGCAGGCGACGAGAGCCCATCGCGGCCTTTCAGCGCCTGAAGATACGCCTCGCGGTCGTCTTCCAGCGCGATAAGCCCCCAGGCCCCGGTCAGCGCCGGAATATTGAAGCTTTTCGACGCCGACGAGAACAGCGCCCAACGCCCCTGTCCTACAGCGTTCCAGGGGATATGGGGATGTTCGCTCCAGACCATATCCATATGAATTTCGTCACTCACCACCCGCACGCCGTGACGCGCGCAGAGCGCCGCCATCGTCTCCAGCTCGTCGCGTCGCCATACCTTGCCGGTTGGATTATGCGGGCTGCACAGGAGCATGATTTTGCACGCAGGGCGCGCCAGCAGCGCCTCAAGCGCCGTCATGTCGCACTGCCAGCCATGCGCGCTTTGCGTGAGCGGGGCGCTGAGCACGCGCCGCCCGTTGCCTTCAATGGTTTTCCAGAACGCGTCATAGGCGGGCGTGTGGATCAGCACTTCGTCATCGGGCGCGGACCACTGGCGAATCAGCTGCGACACCATCCAGATAACCGACGGCCCATAGACCAGCGCCTCGCGCGGAATACCGCAGTGAAAGCGCGTGGCGTACCAGTGCGCAATCGCACCGGTAAACTCAGGGTTCTGCCAGCGGCTGTAACCCAGCACGCCGTGGGCCAGCCGCTGCGACACTGCCTCCAGCACGCAGGGCGCGGTCGGGAAATCCATATCGGAAATGGTAAAGGGCAGGAGATCGTCTGCGCCAAACCGGTCGGCCACGTAATCCCACTGGGTACACCAGGTGCCGCGACGATCCACCGCCTGTGAAAAATCGAACATATCGCCTCCCGCTTTACGCCTGCACCGTGTGCATCAGGCTGTCCATCTCATCTTTGACCGACTGCACCTGCGGGCCGATCACCACCTGCAAATTGTGCTGGTTAAGCTGCACCACGCCGATGGCGCGATTGGCCTTAAGCGCGGCGCTGTCCACCCGCGACATCTCCTTCACCGTGAGACGCAGGCGGGTGATGCAGTTATCGAGCGACGTAATATTCTCCGCGCCGCCGAGCGCCTGCAAAATGGCCGGGACGTCATAGCCCGATTTGCCCGTATGGCCTGATGGCGCGACATTCACCGCCGCGGTTTCGGCTTCGCGGCCCGGCGTTTTCAGGTTAAAGCGGGCGATGGCGAAGCGGAAAATCGCGTAGTACGCCACAAACCAGACGCCCGCCACAACCGGCACCCAGTACCATTTGGTGGAAAGCCCGTGCAGCACGCCGAAGACCACAAAATCAATAATATTGCCGTCGGTGTTGCCAATGGTCACGCCAAGGATCGCCATCATGGTAAAACCGAGCCCGGTCAGCACCGCGTGGATGAGATAGAGCGCAGGCGCCACAAACAGGAACAGGAACTCCAGCGGCTCCGTGGTGCCGCCCACCACGCAGGCGATCACGCCGGAAATCAGCAGCCCTTTGATCTTGTGACGGTTCTCCGGACGAGCGCAGTGGTACATCGCCAGCGCAGCCCCGGGCAGACCGCCCAGAAACGCCGGCATTTTTCCCTGCGACAGGAAGCGAGTCGCGCTTTCGGCAAAGCCGTGCGATGTCGGGCAGTTAAGCTGCGCCTGGAAAATAGTCAGTGCGCCGGAAACGCTATGCCCGCAAACGTCCAGGGTGCCGCCCGCCTCGGTAAAGCGGATCAGCGCCACCAGAATATGCTGCAGGCCGAACGGCAACAGCAGGCGCTCGCCGGTGCCAAAAATCATCGGCGCGAAGCTGCCGGTGCTGTTAATCAGCCAGCCCAGGGCGTTAATGCCTTTGGCGAAGAACGGCCAGATGAGCGGAATCGTCAGCCCGACCAGGCCCATCACCACGGTGGTGACGATAGGCACGAAGCGCGTGCCGCCGAAAAACGCCAGCGCATCCGGCAGACGCACTTTATGAAAGCGCTCATGCAACAGCCAGATGATCACGCCTGCGATCACCGCGCCCAGAATGCCGGTATCGATGGACTGAATGCCGAGCACCGACTGCACGTTGTTGGCTTTCAGCAGCGCCGCGTCCTGCGTCGGCAAAATGCCTTTGGCGGTGAGCCAGAAATTGACCGCCAGGTTCATCACCGCGTAGCCGACGAAACCGGCAAACGCCGCCACGCCTTTGTTTTCTCGCGCCAGCCCCAGCGGGATGGCGATACAGAACATCACCGGCAGAAAACTGAAGGCGAAAGAGCCCATTTTGCTCATCCAGGTGAAGATGAGCTGCAACACGCCGTTGCCAAGAAACGGCATCAGCGTAATCACGTCGTGACTGCTGAGCGAACTGCCGATGCCCATCAGAATGCCGCAAAACGACAGCAGCGCCACCGGCAACATAAACGTTTTGCCGAGCTGCTGCATAAATCCCCAAAGCGTATTTTTTTGACCCGTATTCGCCGTCATAAACGACACCTCGCGTTAAATGATCCCATCGCCTGAACGAAGGATCGCAAGATAAAACGTTTTATCAAAGTTTAATGCGCGTTGAATCACAGAACATTACCCAGGCCTGACCGTTATAATAGTGGGACAGGTAAAAGGTTTTATCTGCCAGTAATGGAGCAAAAAGCGTAGCCAATGACACAGGCGAAAAGAATCACTATCAATGATGTCGCCCAGGCGGCGGGGGTCTCGGTCGCCACCGTTTCGCTGGTGCTGAGCGGCAAAGGACGGATTTCCAGCGCCACCGGCCAGCGGGTAAATGACGCCATTGAGCAGTTAGGATTTGTGCGCAACCGGCAGGCCTCGGCGCTGCGCGGCGGGCCAAGCGGCGTGATTGGACTTATCGTGCGCGATCTCACCACGCCGTTTTACGCCGAGCTAACCGCCGGGCTGTCTGAGGCGCTGGAAGCGCAGGGGCGAATGCTCTTTCTGCTCCAGGGCGGGCGTGATGAAGCCCGGATGCAGCGCTGTTTCGATACGCTGCTCGATCAGGGCGTGGATGGGGTTGTGGTGGCAGGCGGTACGGGCCAGGTCGCCGCGTGGCAGACGCAGGCCCGCGCGCGCAACATCCCGCTGCTTTTTGCCTCGCGCGCCAGCCATCATGATGAAGTGGACACGGTACGCCCGGATAACCAGCAGGCGGCGCGACTGGTGACCGAACATCTTATTCATCGCGGCCATCAGCGCATCGCGTGGCTGGGCGGCGCGAGCTCGTCGCTCACCCGCGCCGAACGACTCGGCGGCTACTGCGCCACGCTGCTGCAGTACGGCCTGCCATTTCACAGTGAATGGATTGTTGAATGTCCCGCAGGCCAGAAACAGGCGGCGGAAGCCATTACGGAACTGCTACGCGTTAACCCGACTATCACTGCCGTGCTGTGTCATAACAGCACCGTGGCGATGGGGGCGTGGTTCGGCCTGATGCGCGCCGGGCGACAGAGCGGTGACGGAGGCTATGAAAGTTATTTTGAAAACAGCGTGACGCTGGCGGCCTTCGCGGAAGTCCCGGAGGCGCGGCTTGATGACGTGCCGCTGACCTGGGTGACGACGCCCGCCAGGGAAATGGGGCACTGTGTGGCGGAGCGCATGTTACAGCGTATTCAGCTCGGTGAGGAATCCACCGGCAGCCTGATTCTCGGGCCACGGCTGGTGGCGCGGCGCTGACAGGCGCAATAAAAACGGCCTCCTGAGAGGCCGTTTGCTTTTTTACTGCTGCGGAACCAGCTGCGGCGCGGTTTGCGGCACTGCGCCCGGTTCCGGCATCCCCTGCGGCTCTGGCGCGGTCAGACCTGGCATACCGAACATGCCGACAAACTCCGCCAGCGGCATTTTCTGCCCGTTCAGGTTGACCTGGCCGTTGGCGTACTGAAGGCTGGTGACGATGCTGTTGTCCTGCATCGTGGTGATGCGGAACATCTGGCCCATCGCCGCGAGACCTTTCACCTGCTGCGCCGCCAGCTTCTCGGCGTCCGCCTGCTGGTAGCCTTCCAGTTTCGCCACCTGCGTCATCATTTCGGTCGCCATATCTACCGGGATCACCAGCTTGCTGTCGAGGGTTTTCACCACGCGATCCAGCTGTTCGGCAGGCGCGTCCTGCGTCGCGCTGACCGGCGCCTGGCTCGGATCCTTCAGGAACAGCGACAGGTTAAAAGTGCTTTCGCCTTTGGCGTTTTTCCAGCTCAGCGGCGCGATAGTGATAACCGGGTTGCCTTTAAGCAGCAGCGGCAGGGACGAGAGCAGGATTTCGGTGGCCTGCTGCTGATACTGCTCCGGATTATCCATAATGCCCGGCTGCGCCATCAGCGCGCGGCTGCGCTCGTTATACTGCTGGCTGAACTGGTGCCACGCCTGGCCGTCGATGTTGCCGATTTTCAGCGTCATTTTGCCGCTGCCCAGATTCTGGTTCTGCACCTTCAGGCTGTTCATGACGTAATCCATCTGGCTGTCGATGCTCTTGCCATCTTTCGCCACTTCGGATTTGCCGTTCAGGCTGATGCCTTCCAGCAGCGCCATCTCCTGGCCTTCAATCGCGATAGCCAGTTTTTCGAGATCCAGCTTCTGCTCGCCGACGCGCTCGTTAAAGGTGGTCATTTTGGTATTGCCGTCAGCTTTCAGGCCATTGAAAGTGAGTTGAACGTGCTGGCCGTACTCATTGACCGCGTTAACGAGGCCGCTTCCGGCTTCGCCTTTCAGGCTCACTTCATTGCCGTCTTTATCGGCATCCAGCTGGAATTCGCCGCCGCTGAACGACACTTTCTCATCCGGCGTGTCGTAGTTCAGCGCCTGGAGCTGGATATCGCTGGAGGTCGCGCCGCCGTAGCCGATGCGGGTCTGGACGTCAGCGAACGATTTACCTTTCGCGATATCAAACAGCGCTTTGGTCGTGGCGTTGTTCACAAGCGTGGTATGCACGGACGCCATCGCGGGCAGGATATTCAGTTTTTTCAGATCGGCGAGCGGGATGGGGCCGTGGCTCACCACCTGCTCCAGCACCACGCTCTGACCCGGCTTCAGCAGCGCTTCCTGCTGGCCTGCCGCAGGTTTCACCACCAGTTGCAGATGACTGCTGAAAATCCCTCGCTGGTAATCCTGGTAGCTCAGCTCAAGCCCCGCCTGCGGCGCGCTGCGCTTAAGCTGCGCGTTGGCTTCGGCCACCATTTCGCCGACATGTTTTTCAAACTGCTTACCGGTGTACCACGCGCCACCTGTCCAGATAATCCCGAGAGCGACAATCACGCCCACGGCGACCAGCGATTTTTTCATGATTCAGTTCCCTTAAAACGAAGCCAGACGGCGGTCCGTCTGGCATGACTGGCAAAGATGTTACCAAGCTTAGCAATCCTTGTTTAAAAGATCAGTAACTTAGTTGAGCTTATTATAGACGCGCGCAAGACGCCCCACGCCGCTCACGTTGACCGGCGATTCATTCGCCGCCACGAAGGCCGATTCGCCCGGTTTCAGGGTCAGACGCTCGTCGCCTTTGCTGAGTACCGCTTCGCCCTCGACACAGAACAGAATCGCGGCGCTCTCCTGCGCCAGGCGCTGCGGCTGCGACTGAAGATCGTGCAGCGAGAAGGCGAAATCCTCGACCGGGATCGGGAATTCCAGCGCCGCGCCATCTTTCTCAGGCTGCGTCAGCAACTGCGCCGCCGGTTTGGCGACAAACTTCACGTTGGCGACCAGTTCCGGAATATCGATATATTTCGGGGTCAGGCCCGCGCGCAGCACGTTGTCCGAGTTGGCCATGACTTCCAGCGCGACGCCCTGCAGGTAGGCGTGCGGCGTTTCAGCAAACAGGAACATCGCCTCGCCGGGATTCAGTTTCACTACGTTCAGCAGCAGCGGGGAGAAGAGACCGCTGTCGTCCGGGTAGAACTGCGCGATAAACCGAATGGTGTCCCACGGCTCGCCCTGCTGGCTCGCGACGGTCGCTTTCAGCACCGCCAGCGCGCGGGATTTCTCCTCGCCCTGCATATTCAGCAGCCCGGCGAAGAGATCGCGCAGGCGGTCGGCATTCGGCTCGGCCAGGAAATGCGCGATAGCGGTATGCGCGCCCGCGACCGGCTGCAGCAGGGAGACAATCTCAGAAAACTCACGAAACGCGTTCATGGCGAGGAACGGCGTCAGGGCGAAGACCAGCTCCGGCTTGTGGTTCGGATCCTTATAATTGCGCTCGGCGGCGTCCAGGGGAATGCCCGCCGCATTTTCGCGCGCGAAGCCTTCTTCGGAGGCCTGCTTGTTCGGATGGACCTGGATTGAGAGCGGCTGGTCGGCGCACAGCACTTTAAACAGGAACGGCAGTTCGCCGAAGCGCTCCGCCACCGGCGCGCCGAGCAGGGCGGTTTTATCCGCGTCGATTACCTCGCGAAGCGCGCGGGTCTGGCCCTGGTCATCCTGAATTTTCGAGCTGCTTTTCGGGTGAGCGCCCATCCACAGCTCCGCCATCGGCAGGCCTTCCGGGTTCGCCACGCCATAGAGTTCCGTTAACGCCGTTTTGCTGCCCCAGGCGTAGTTTTGCACCGAGTTAATGAGTTTCTGCATGATCAGTCCCTGTATTCGAAGGAAAACATTTTTCGGTATTAAACCAATAAAGCGACGCGAAGTAACCCGGCTGGGTAAAAAGTCGGTTTAGTCTCAGTTTTTGTTAAAAAATTGTGTACGATGTAGCGACTCGCTTTTTCATGCCGCACACGGAATCAGTGGCGGAACGACGAATTTCTTAACTGTAGCTGTAAGTGAGAGTGCAATGTCTGGCAAACCCTTCTTCTGGCAAGAGCCTTTTCCACTGAAAAAGGACGAGACCGAGTATTACCTGTTAACCCGCGATCACGTCTCCGTTTCCGAATTTGAAGGTCAGGAAATCCTGAAAGTCGAGCCGCAGGCGCTGACCCTGTTGGCCCGCCACGCGTTCCACGACGCCTCGTTTATGCTGCGCCCGGCCCACCAGCAGCAGGTGGCGGATATCCTGAGCGACCCGGAAGCCAGCGAAAACGACAAATATGTCGCGCTGCAATTCCTGCGCAACTCGGAGATTGCCGCCAAAGGCATTCTGCCGACCTGCCAGGATACCGGCACCGCCATCATCATGGGCAAAAAAGGCCAGCGCGTCTGGACCGGCGGCGGCGATGAAGCCGCGCTGGCGCAGGGCGTCTACGAGACCTATACCCAGGATAACCTGCGTTATTCGCAAAACGCGGCGCTTGATATGTACAAAGAGGTCAACACCGGCACCAACCTGCCGGCGCAGATTGACCTCTACAGCGTTGACGGCGAGGAGTACAAATTCCTGTGCATCGCCAAGGGCGGCGGCTCTGCGAACAAAACGTATCTGTACCAGGAAACCAAAGCGCTGCTCACCCCTGGCAAACTGAAAGCGTACCTGGTGGAGAAAATGCGCACGCTCGGCACCGCGGCTTGTCCGCCGTACCACGTGGCGTTTGTAATTGGCGGCACATCGGCGGAAGCGACGCTGAAAACCGTTAAACTCGCCTCGACCAAATATTACGACGGCCTGCCGACCGAAGGTAACGAACACGGCCAGGCGTTCCGCGATGTCCAGCTGGAAGACGAGCTGTTGCAGGAAGCGCGCAATCTCGGCCTCGGCGCGCAGTTCGGCGGCAAATATTTCGCGCACGATATCCGCGTGATCCGCCTGCCGCGCCACGGCGCGTCCTGCCCGGTAGGCATGGGCGTCTCCTGCTCGGCGGACCGCAATATCAAAGCCAAAATCAACCGCGACGGCATCTGGATCGAGAAGCTCGAAAACAACCCGGGCAAATACATTCCCGAAGCGCTGCGTCGCGCAGGCGAGGGCGAGGCGGTGCGCGTCGATCTCAACCGCCCGATGAGCGACATTCTGGCGCAGCTGTCGCAGTACCCGGTCTCCACGCGGCTGTCGCTCTCCGGCACCATCATCGTGGCGCGCGATATCGCGCATGCGAAACTGAAAGAGCGCATCGACAGCGGCGCGGGGCTGCCGCAGTACGTGAAAGATCACCCGATCTACTACGCAGGCCCGGCCAAAACGCCGGAAGGGTACGCCTCCGGTTCGCTCGGCCCGACAACGGCCGGACGTATGGATTCTTACGTGGATCTGCTCCAGGCCAACGGCGGCAGCATGATCATGCTCGCCAAAGGCAACCGCAGCCAGCAGGTGACGGACGCCTGTAAGCAACATGGCGGTTTTTATCTGGGGAGCATTGGCGGCCCGGCGGCGGTGCTGGCGCAAAACAGCATCCGTCATCTGGAGTGCGTCGAATATCCCGAACTCGGCATGGAAGCTATCTGGAAAATCGAAGTTGAAGATTTCCCGGCGTTTATCCTTGTGGATGACAAAGGCAACGATTTCTTCCAGCAAATCCAGGCCGGACAGTGTTCGGCGTGCCTGAAGTAATGTAAACGACCCTGATGCAGGCCGGGTAAGGCGCAGCCGCGCCCGGCCAGTCAACCGCAAAAAGAGCGCACAAAGCGCCATACAAATTCTCTGAAGCCATCAATACTTATTCCTGAAGCATGCGAGCAATCCCATCTTTGTTATCAAGGAGAAAGTAATGACCGCCTACCGCAGTGAAAAAGATTCCATGGGCGCTATCGACGTGCCGGCAGATAAACTCTGGGGCGCGCAGACGCAGCGTTCACTGGAGCATTTTCGCATTTCTACCGAGAAAATGCCGACGGCGCTGATTGAGGCGCTGGCGCTTACCAAACGCGCCGCCGCGAAGGTCAATATGGATCTCGGCTTACTGCCCGCTGAGCGCGGCGACGCCATCATTAAAGCCGCCGACGAAGTGCTGGAAGGCGCGCATCCGCAGGAGTTCCCGCTCGCCATCTGGCAGACCGGCTCCGGCACCCAGACCAACATGAACATGAACGAAGTGCTGGCTAACCGCGCGAGCGAAATCCTCGGCGGCGAGCGCGGCATGGCGCGCAAGGTGCACCCGAACGATGACGTCAACAAGAGCCAGAGCTCGAACGATGTTTTCCCGACGGCGATGCATGTCGCCGCGGTTATCGCGCTGCGCGAACAGCTGATCCCGCAGCTAAAAGTGCTGCATAAGACGCTCAGCGATAAGGCGAGCGCGTTCAGCGATATCGTGAAAATTGGCCGTACCCATCTGCAGGACGCCACGCCGCTGACGCTCGGTCAGGAGATCTCCGGCTGGGTGGCGATGCTTGAGCATAACCTGAAGCATATCGATAACAGCCTGCCGCATCTGGCGGAGCTGGCGCTCGGCGGCACGGCGGTCGGCACCGGGCTGAACACGCATCCGGAGTATGCGCAGCGCGTGGCGCAAGAGCTCGCCGCGTTTACCAGCCAGCCATTCGTCACCGCGCCCAATAAGTTCGAGGCGCTCGCCACCTGCGATGCGCTGGTGCATGCCCACGGCGCGCTGAAAGGGCTCGCCGCCTCGCTGATGAAAATCGCCAACGACGTGCGCTGGCTCGCAAGCGGCCCGCGCTGCGGCATCGGCGAAATCTCGATCCCGGAAAACGAGCCCGGTTCTTCCATCATGCCGGGGAAAGTGAACCCGACCCAGTGCGAAGCGCTGACCATGCTGTGTTGCCAGGTGATGGGCAATGACGTGGCCGTCAACATGGGCGGGGCGATGGGCAATTTTGAGCTCAACGTATTCCGCCCGATGGTCATTCATAATTTCCTGCAATCGGTGCGTCTGCTGGCGGACGGCATGGAGAGCTTTAACCATCACTGCGCTATCGGCATCGAGCCGAACCGCGAGCGCATCAGCCAGTTGCTTAACGAATCGCTGATGCTGGTGACGGCGCTGAATACTCATATCGGCTACGACAAAGCCGCGGAGATCGCCAAGAAGGCGCATAAAGAGGGGCTGACGCTGAAAGCCGCCGCGCTGAAACTCGGTTATCTCAGCGAGGAGGAGTTTGATGCCTGGGTACGTCCGGAAGAGATGGTGGGCAGCATGAAGCCCTGATTAGGGCGCGAGGTAAAGGTGCAGGCGGGGGATCATCATGACGAGTTCTTCCGCCTGCGGCTTATAGCGGTGCTGTACGTTTTCCGCATCATAGTTCAGCAGTTCGCCGATATCCGGCACCGCGCCGCCGCGCGTCTCATGACACAGCACAATCAGCGGCGACGGGCAGGCGTACTGCACCTGCCGCTGGTTTTGCGCGTACCAGACGCGCGCTACCGGCTGCACTTTCACCGGACGCTTAATTTTCAGTCGCGCCTTCTGGGGGAGCGCGGCGATATCGTTGTACTCCTGCGTGAGGCGCGCATGCCACTGCTCTTTGGTTAACCCGCCCACCGCGCGCGGCGCTTTCAGCCCGCGCTCCAGCGTCGCCAGCACCTCATCGCGCGTCAGATTTTTAATAATGTGCTTATTCGCCCAGCCGAAACGCAGCGTGGCCGGGTTATCCAGCACCGTGAGCCGACGATAAGCATTGAGCGTAATCAGCCCCGGCAGATAGCGGTGCACCCATTCAAAACGCTGGGTGGAGGGCAGGCCAGACTCTACGGTGATAATCTCTTCCAGCTGCGCTTTCAGCGCGTTGATTTTCTGCGCCAGCGCGTGCAGCGCCTGATGCTGCGCGTCATCGACGCTGAAACAGACCGCGCCCGGCAAGCGCACTGCCGCTTTACTGCTGCGCTTTTCCGACTGCTGCTGGATGAACAGGTGCGTAAAGTGACGCAGCGCCGCCTCCAGCGCCTCTTTACCGATTTTTTGCGTCACCGCAATGGAGAGCAGCGGATCGTGCTCTTTGCCTTTTTCCACCTCAGGCAGGCTAAATACCCGCGCCGCCAGCAGACGACAGGCCGCGAGGCCATCCCGCATCTCCATTAATGCATGTTCTAATTCGCGAAAGGTGACGTTAAGGCGTTCAACAAGATCGTAACGGGCCATGATGCGCTCACATTAGTTACAACATACTTTATGTGTAGCACAGTTTTACCGGGTTTGACCATAGCGAGTTAAAAGCCGGACAGGAAAAAAGCGGGCGGGGAAGGTGGGGGATGCAAATGGTGGGTGCGCTGCGCTTACCCACCCTACGTATTTATGAACGCGTTAACAACGTCTGTAGGGCGGGTAAGCATCGCGCGCGCGCCAGAATAACCCCGTACCGCTACATGCCCTCTGTCATCGCCACCACCGGCCAGCGAAAACGAAAATGCGCGCCGCCGAGGTCGCTTTGCGTCACGCTCACTTCGCCGCTCATGGCCGTCGCGATGGAATGCACAATCGCGAGTCCCAGACCGCACCCGCCGGTGGCGCGGTCGCGGCTCGGATCGAGGCGCACGAACGGCTCAAACACCCGGCTGCGCTCATCTTCCGGAATACCGGTGCCGTCATCTTCCACTTCAAGCGTCGCCTGCGCGCCATCCAGCGACAACCCGATCCGCAGCCGCTGCTCGCTGTAGCGCAGCGCGTTATTCACCAGATTATCCAGTACGCGCTCCATCAGGCGCATATCGAGTGCGCCATAATCACCGTCATCGACGCGCGTGACGATAAGCTCGCGCTCCGGGTGCAGCAAGCGCACGTCGTCAACATAGTCATGCAGCCAGCGCGGCAGCGCCGGGTGCGTCAGATGTAGCTCGGTTTGCGGCCGGTCAAGCCGCGCGTAAGTCAGCAGCTCCTCAATCAGCGCTTCCAGCTGGCCGATATCGCGGTTCAGCGCCTGCGATTCTGACGCGCTCAGGTTATCGCTCATCTCCAGCCGGTAGCGCAGCCGCACCAGCGGCGTGCGCAGCTCATGGGCTATCCCGTCAATCAACTGTTTTTTACTGACAATCAGCGCGTTAATGTTGTTCGCCATCTGGTTAAACGCCACGCCGAGCCGCGAAAAACTCGACGCCTTATCAAAATGAATACGTTCATCCAGATGTCCCTCGCCAAGCCGTTGCGCCGCCGACTCAAGACGCAGCATCTCCTGCCAGTGCGGGCGTATCCAGATAAACACCGGCAGCGCCAGCGAGATGGCGATCAGCGCAATCAGAGCGATATCCAGAAGACGCATCTGATGCAGGAAATAGAGATAGGGTACGGGGCCGACGGCCAGCACATAGTGGCTGCGCGGGATTCGCTGGATAAACGTATATTCGTCGTCCAGCGCCACGATTTCGCCCTCGCGCAGGCGGCGGTTGTTAATGTCATCAAGGTGAAACTGGTTCATTGGCTGAATGCGCAGCTTAAATGACAGGTTCAGATCCAGCTCTTTGATGGTTTTATTCCACTCGTGCGGCGGAATTTCACGCAGTTCGCTGCGCATCAGGTAGAGCGAGCTTTTCATCAGGTCGTCCAGCGACTGACGTCCGGCGCGCTCGGCGGTGAACTTATAGACCAGCCCGACCAGCATCGTCATCACCAGAAAACAGACAAACAGCAGCAAATAGAACTGAATAAAGAGTTTTTTCATGAAGATATCTCACGCCTGCGGCGCGGTTACTGGATAGCCGATGTCGTGTGCGGAAAGTGCGCGGCCAGATGGTCGATAAAGGCTCTGACCGCGGGCGGCAGTCCGCGACGCGTGGTAAACACCAGATGCACAATCCCGCGCTGGCCCTGCCAGCCGCGATAAACATGCACCAGCTCACCGGTTTTCAGCGCCTGCGCGCAGACGTGATCCGGCAGCAGCGCAATCCCCAGCCCGGCGATGGCCGCCGCGCGGATCGCCGTAAAATCGCTGCAGCTGAGCCGCGGCTGATGGCGAATCAGACAGCGCTTTCCCTGTTCATGTTCCAGCGTCCAGCTCAATTCGCCGGGTTCGTCGCTGGTGCCGAGCGTCGGGTGGCAGGCGAGGGTGTCGATGGCGCCGCTAAGTTTACTCGCAAGCGTAGGGCTTGCCACCAGAATGCGGTTCGAGGTTCCCAGCGAGCGCATGATCAGCTCGGCGTCGCTGGTGAGTTCCGTGCGCACGCGCAGCGCCACATCCACGCGCTCTTCGATCAAATCGACAGGGCGATCGATGGCGATGATTTGCAGCTTCACCTGCGGGTAGCGGCTCATGAAGTCGGGCAGCAGGGCCTGGATAATTTCCACCATGCCCGTCGGACAACTGAAACGCACCACGCCCTGCGGTTCCTTACGCGCCTGGGCGATGACCGCCTGGGCTTTTTCAGCCTCCAGCAGCATCGCACGGCACCGGTCGTAAAACGCCTGGCCGATATCGGTAACGCGAAAACGGCGGCTGGAGCGCTCAATCAACCGCACGCCAAGCTGCGCCTCAAGCCCCGCCACACGCCGGCTAAGCTTCGATTTCGGCTGCTTCAGCGCCCGGCTGGCGGCGGCGAAACCGCCGTGGTTCACCACTTCGGCATAGTAAAAATAGTCGTTAAGATCGGGTTGCATTATCGTTCCTCAGACAGAACGCAGGGTGCCATTTTGTCCTGGTACACAGCCTGATGGGAAGCGCTTATTCTCAGCCCCTGACAGCCGCTCATCATTCACTGAGGATAAAATCATGAACGCACGTTTCAGTCATAAAGTCGTTATCGTCACCGGAGGCACCAGCGGTATCGGTCTTGCCACCGCTAAAGCGTTTTCCGATGAAGGCGCGCATGTGTTTATTACCGGGCGCCGGCAGGCGGCGCTGGAGAACGCGCTGCAACAGCTAGGTGACAACGTCACGGGTGTGCGCGGCGATATGAGCCAGCTTGCGGATATCGACCGCCTGTATGAGGCAGTCCAGCAGCGCCACAGCCATATCGATGTGATCGTTGCCAACGCGGGCGGCGGTGAGCTGGCGCCGCTCGGCGCGATTTCCGAGGCCCATTATCATGAGACCTTCGATACCAACGTCAAAGGCGTGCTCTTTACGGTGCAGAAAGCGCTGCCGCTCCTGCGTGACGGCGCCGCCGTGGTGCTGACGGCGTCTACCGCCGGTTCCAGCGGCACGCCCGCGTTCAGCGTTTACAGCGCGAGCAAAGCCGCGGTGCGCAGTTTTGCCCGCAACTGGATACTCGATTTGAAAGACCGGCATATTCGCGTGAACGCCATCAGCCCGGGGCCGGTTAACACGGCGGGACTGAATGAACTGTTCGGCGGCGGCGACCAGGCCGAAGACGTTAAAAACGAACTCACCGCGCAGATCCCGCTCGGGCGCGTCGGCCAGCCGGAAGAGATAGCCAAAGCGGTGCTGTTCCTGGCGTCTGACGAGGCGAGCTTTGTGAATGGCGTCGAGCTGTTCGCCGATGGCGGGATGGTGCAGATTTAACGCAGCCAGCGCCGCGCGGGGGAGCGCGGCGCATACGTTACGCCTCGCTTTCCCAGGCGTGCGGCGCGAACAGATACCCTTTGTTGCGCACTGTTTTTATACGATAAGGCTCGGTTGCGCTGTCATTGAGCTTTTTACGCAGCCTTGAAATCGCTACATCCACGCTGCGATCCAACCCGTCATACGTCACGCCGCGCAGGTTTTTTAACAGCGCGTCGCGATCCATTATCTGCCCGGCATGGGTCGCGAGCTCCCACAGCAGGTCAAAATCGGCGGTAGAGAGCGCCACCTGTTCGCCCACGAGCGTAACCTGGCGGTTTAACGGATCGATACACAGCGTGCCGAAACGCAGCGCCTTATGGGGCTGTAGCGTTGGGGCGCTATCCGTCGGTCCAGGCGCGGCCATATGCTGGCGCAGGTGCAGACGCAGACGCGCCAGCAGCACGGCGGGCGGCGTGGTTTTAAGAATGTAATCGCTTGCGCCCATTTCGAGCGACAGAATATGGTTCATATCGCTGTCGAGTGAGGTCAGCAGTACCACCGGCCCCGGCCAGCGGGCGCGTAAATCGCGGCACAGCGTCATGCCGTCTTTGCCTGGCAACATAATATCCAGCAGCACCAGATCGGGGTTCTCGCGCTCAATGACCGCTTCGGCGCGATCGCCGCGGCTTTCGACAACCACATCGATATCGTGGCGGCCCAGATAGGCGGCGATAAGCTCGCCGACTTCCGGGTCATCTTCAACAAAAACGATCTTGCTCATAGGTTTCTGCGTTGCGGTAAAAACACCAGGATACACCGGGCCGGCGCGACGCGCCAGCAATGGCGGCTCAACAGGTTAACGCAACGGACGACCGCCGTTCACCGGGTAGCTGTGGCCGGTCACGTAACGGCTGGTAAGGAGATAATCCACCAGATCGATAATCTCTTTTTCGCCGGGGGCGATTTTCATCAGTGATTTATTGAGCGCCTTCTGGCGGTACTCCGGGTCGTCATGCTCGTTAAAGAGAATTTGCGAGGGCGCGATGGCGTTCACTTTCACTTCCGGGGCGAGCTTGCGCGCAAACGAGCGGGTGAGATTATCGAGCGCCGCTTTGCTCGCGGCATAGGCGATGTATTTCGCGCTGCCGCGCTCCACGACGTAATCGGTAAAGTGAATAATATCGCAGGCGGCGTGGCCCTGGCCGCGCAGCAGCGGCTCAAGGGCGAAGTTCAGGAGATAGGGCGCATGCACATGAATTTGCAGCATGGCGTTCAGCACATCAGCGGGCGGAACAGGCGGGCTTTCATCCTGCCAGGTGCTGGCGTTGTGCAATAGCGCGCGAATATGCGTGGTGCGCGCTTTAACGGCCTCGGCAAACGCCAGAATGCCGTCGTCATGGCAGAAATCGGCTTCAATGCAGACCGCGCCCGCCTCTTCCAGCACGTCAATCGCCGGGTAATGGGTGCGATAGCTGACAATCACATCATGCTGTTGCGCCAGGAAATGGTGCGCCAGCGCAAGGCCGATACGGCGGCCCGCGCCGGTGATAACGATGGGTTTATCCAGTTTTTTCACCATAACTCTCCTTAAGCGTTAGCGGCAGGAGATTAGCGCACCAGCATCCAGGTCGCCGGCAGCGCGGCAATCAGCAGCAGGCCGATGACGATTTTCTCCTGACCTTTCAGCGCCACGTTATCCACATGGGTGCGGCGCGCATAGAGGAAGAACACGACCCCAGGCGCGTACAGCACGACGGAAAGCAGCAGATGCATCGGGCCTGAGGCATACAGCAACCATAGGCCATAAATGCATGCCCCGACAGCAATCGCCTGATGTAACGGACGCTTCGCGATTTTCAGCAGATAAGCGCCGACCAGGAAATAGGGCACCAGAATCATCTCGGAGGCGATGGTCAGTAGCGTGTTGTAATCAGAGCCGGTGGCCCAGATCAGCACCAGACAGATCTGCACGCTGATATTCGTGAGCCACAGCGAGGCCGACGGCGCGTTACGCGCGTTCTGGCGAGCAAACAGGCGCGGAAACGCCTTATATTGCGCGGCCAGCAGCGGCACTTCAGCCGCCATAATGGTCCAGCTCAGGTATGCACCGCACACCGAGACAATCAGCCCGGCGGCGATAATCACTTCGCCCCACGGGCCCATCATTTGCACCATCAGACCCGCCATCGACGGGTTGCGCATCTGCGCCAGCTCCGGGCGCGCCAGCACGCCAAGCGATAACAGCGTCACCAGCAGATAGACCGCAAGCGCCGCGAGAACGGCCAAAAGCGTCGCCATGCCGACATCTTTTTTGTGCCGCGCGCGGGCGGAAACCACCACCGCGCCTTCCACGCCGATAAACACCCACAGCGTAATCAGCATGGTGTTTTTCACCTGCTCCCAGACGGGCACACCCAGATCGACGCCGGTGAAATCCAGCGTAAAGGTCGGCAGGCGGAACGCGATGGCGGCCAGCACCACAAACAGGCCAAGCGGCAGGAGTTTAGCAAGCGTCGCGGCCAGGTTGATGCTCGCGGCGGTCTGCACGCCGCGCAGCACCAGAAAATGCACCACCCACAACAGCACCGACGCGCCGACGATGGCCTGCCAGGTATTGCCGTCGCCAAAGAGGCGCAGCTGCGGCGTGTCGGTAAAGAAGCTCAGCGCGGAGAAGACGATAACCAGATAAGAGACGTTGGCGATCACGGCGCACAGCCAGTAACCCCAGGCGGAACAGAAACCGACCAGCTCGCCGAATCCCTCACGGGCGTAGGTAAAAATGCCGCCGTCAAGATCGGGGCGCAGGCGCGTTAAGAACAGCATTGCCAGCGCCAGCAGCAGGATCCCCGCGCCGGTAATGGCCCAGCCGATAAGCAACGCCGCAGGACTTGCCACCTCGGCCATATTCTGCGGCAGACTGAATACTCCGGCACCCAGCATGGAGCTTAAAACAAGCGCGGTTAACGCGGCGAGGCCCAGCTTCTTTTCCATAGACAACCTGTTTTGCAAAAGGAAAGATCCAGAATAATTATTGTGCCAGAGCGCATAAAAATGGTGGATCGCACTAAGGCGCGGGATTTTACGGAGTGCGAAGCTCGCTTGCAATGCGACGTACACAAAATGTAGCGGAAAAACAAAAAAAGCGGCCGTAGCCGCTTTGTTTTGAGAATCTGTCTTACTTGTAGAGGTCGGCGCTGATGGTCATATTGCCGCCGCGCTCTTCCCACTGACGGGTGATGTGATAGTACTTGGCGCCTTTCTTCGCGGCACGTTTCGCCACGTTGTAGGAGATATCGGTCATACTGCTGTAGTGGCCGGTAAACTTCACGCTGTCGAACGGCACCATCTGCGCGGCGGTGATTTTGTTTACCTCTTCGACTTTCGTACCGTCCGGCAGAGTGACAGTGTAACGTCCGCCTTTCGATTCCTGCGTTTCAAAGAAGCGACCCACATCGCTGCTTGGCGAGGCGGTGGTCGCGACGCCCGGGATTTCTACTTTTTTGGCTTCTTCGCCGCCTTTAGCGAGCGCCGCGCGGCCTGCTTCGGAATCCGCCGGGATCGCGTCCGGGCTTTGCAGTACGCGTTTTTTAGCGTCGGCTTTATAGATAAACGCGGTGATGCGCTGGTTGCCGCCCTGGTTGGTGTCAACCTGGCGCACAATCCAGAAAGAGGCCGCGCCTTTGGCTTTCGCCGCTTTGGTGATGGCGTCGTTCACTTCCGGCTGGCTGCGGTAGAAGCCCTGGACGGTCACGGTGTCATACGGCTCAAGCGCGATAGCCTGATCTTTCGGCAGTTCTGTCACGCCATTGATCACACGGTTTTTCGGCGCGTCGGCTTTCGGCGCGTTTTCGTGGTAGACATCGGCCACCACGCGCCAGTTGCCGCTGTTGCCGGTATCGCTGGTGTCCTGAATGTAATAAGACGCCGCGCCCAATGCGTCTGCGCGACGGGAAACGGCGTTGGCCGCTTCGTTAATGGCGTTGAAACGGCCCGTAATGACGATACGGTCAAACGGTTTCAGCGCCGAGGCTTGTTCCGGCGTTAACTCTGTCGCCGCCTGAGCGGACAGCGAAGCCGCGGAAAACAGAGCGGTCGCCAGAAGGGTATGCTTGAGCTTCATAAAAATAGTCCTTCGCCTTGCGCAAAACAGGTACTGATACAGCCTGTGTGAAATGGTTAGTCGTTGATTATTGCATTGAAAGGTGCCGGATGTCTGCGCCATTTTTCACACCTGGTGCTGCCGCTCGCGGTTTATAAATAACTTCAGGTTATGAATAGCGAAAATCGTCATCTGACCACTAAAATTGATAAAGCTTATGACTTTTTAAGTTAAATCATTGTTAAACCAGTGCGCGCTGGCGGCGCAGAATCGTTTTTTCCTCCCCGTAAAGAGCGTAAACGTAGCGGCTGACCACACATTTTAAGCAAAAATCCCTGCCAGACGGGAAGGACGCTACACTTTCACGCATTAACCGTTAAATAGTTGTCCCCGACGGTGGATCGAAGGCGTTTATTTCAGTAGGTTATAGAAAGTTTGTGACAACGATATGGATGGCGAACACCACGGCGCTGCGCTTTTTCGCCGGGCGTTTTCGTCTGCTAAGCGAGTGACAGACCATCTTAAAAATCGATGGAAGGGAATACTATGCGTATTGGTGTACCAAAAGAGCGGGTGGCGCTGGAAACCCGCGTCGCGGCGACCCCAAAAACGGTGGAGCAGCTGCTGAAACTGGGATTCAGCGTCGCGGTGGAGCGCGATGCCGGTAAGCTGGCGAGTTTCGATGACGACGCGTTTATCGCCGCAGGCGCAAGCGTCGTGGAGACCGTCGAGGTCTGGGAATCGGACGTTATCCTGAAGGTTAACGCGCCCCAGGATGACGAAATCGAGCGGTTGCGCCCCGGCACGACGCTGATTAGCTTTATCTGGCCTGCCCAGAATCCCCAGCTGCTGGAAAAACTGGCCGCGAAAAACGTCACCGTGATGGCGATGGATTCCGTGCCGCGCATCTCCCGCGCGCAGTCTCTGGATGCCTTAAGCTCAATGGCCAATATCGCCGGTTACCGCGCGATTGTGGAAGCCGCCCATGAGTTTGGCCGCTTCTTTACCGGCCAGATCACCGCCGCCGGCAAAGTGCCGCCTGCCAAAGTCATGGTGATTGGCGCAGGCGTCGCGGGCCTTGCCGCTATCGGCGCCGCCAACAGCCTTGGCGCTATCGTGCGCGCGTTCGACACCCGCCCGGAAGTAAAAGAGCAGGTGCAGAGCATGGGCGCCGAGTTCCTGGAACTCGATTTTAAAGAAGAAGCTGGCAGCGGCGACGGCTACGCCAAAGTGATGTCCGAGGCCTTTATTAAAGCGGAAATGGCGCTGTTCGCCGCCCAGGCGAAAGAGGTGGACATTATCGTCACCACGGCGTTGATCCCAGGCAAACCGGCGCCGACGCTCATCACCCGTGAAATGGTCGATTCCATGCAGCCGGGCAGCGTGATTGTCGATCTCGCGGCGCAAAACGGCGGCAACTGTGAATACACCGTGCCGAATGAAATTTTCGTCACCCCCAACGGCGTGAAGGTGATTGGTTATACCGATCTGCCGGGCCGCCTGCCGACCCAGTCGTCGCAACTTTACGGCACCAACCTCGTCAACCTGCTGAAACTGCTGTGCAAAGAGAAAGACGGCGCGGTCGTGGTTGATTTCGACGATGTCGTGGTGCGCGGCGTGACGGTAATCCGCGAAGGGGAAGTGACCTGGCCTGCGCCGCCGATTCAGGTTTCCGCGCAGCCGCAGGCTGCCGCGAGCGCGAAACCGAAAGCCGCGCCGGTTGAGCCGCCTGCGCCATCGTCGCCGTGGCGTAAATATGCGCTGATTGCGCTCGCTATTATTCTGTTTGGCTGGCTGGCGAACGTGGCGCCGAAAGAGTTCCTCGGCCACTTCACTGTCTTCGCGCTCGCCTGCGTGGTCGGCTATTACGTCGTCTGGAACGTTTCCCATGCGCTGCATACGCCGCTGATGTCGGTAACGAATGCTATCTCCGGGATTATCGTCGTCGGCGCGCTGTTGCAGATTGGCGACGGGGGCTGGATCAGCTTCTTTAGCTTTATCGCGATCCTCATCGCCAGCATTAATATTTTTGGTGGTTTCACCGTCACTCAGCGCATGCTGAAAATGTTCCGGAAGAACTAAGGGGTAAGTTATGTCTGGAGGATTAGTTACGGCTGCGTACATCGTCGCCGCAATTCTCTTTATTTTCAGCCTGGCGGGGCTTTCGAAGCACGAAACCTCACAGCAGGGCAACCTGTTCGGCATCGCGGGGATGGCGATTGCGCTGATCGCCACTATTTTCGGGCCGTACGCCAGCAATGTGGGCTGGATAATCATCGCGATGGCGATCGGCGGGGCTATCGGTATTCGTCTCGCTAAACGCGTTGAAATGACCGAAATGCCGGAGCTGGTGGCTATCCTGCACAGCTTCGTGGGCCTTGCGGCGGTGCTGGTGGGCTTTAACAGCTACCTGCATCATGAGCCGGGTCTCGCGCCGGTGCTGGTGAATATCCATCTGACCGAAGTGTTCCTCGGCATTTTCATCGGCGCGGTGACCTTTACCGGCTCGGTGGTGGCGTTTGGCAAACTGCGCGGCAAGATCTCTTCAAAACCGCTGATGCTGCCGAACCGTCACAAGCTGAACCTGGCGGCGCTGGTGGTTTCTTTCATTCTGCTGCTGATTTTCGTGCAGACAGAGAGCGCCGGAATGCAGGGTTTCGCGCTGTTCGTGATGACGGTTATCGCGCTGGCGTTCGGCTGGCATCTGGTGGCGTCTATCGGCGGCGCGGATATGCCGGTGGTCGTCTCTATGCTGAACTCCTACTCTGGCTGGGCGGCTGCGGCGGCAGGCTTTATGCTGAGCAACGATCTGCTGATCGTCACCGGCGCGCTGGTGGGTTCTTCAGGCGCGATCCTCTCTTACATCATGTGTAAGGCGATGAACCGTTCGTTTATCAGCGTGATTGCCGGGGGCTTCGGCACCGACGGCTCCTCCACAGGTGAAAGCGACGAAGTGGGCGAACACCGTGAAATTACGGCGGAAGAAACGGCAGAAATGCTGCGCAACTCCACGTCGGTGATCATCACTCCAGGCTACGGCATGGCGGTTGCGCAGGCGCAATATCCGGTGGCGGAAATCACCGAGAAGCTGCGCGCGCGCGGTATCAAGGTGCGTTTCGGCATTCACCCGGTGGCGGGCCGTCTGCCAGGGCATATGAACGTGCTGCTGGCGGAGGCGAAAGTGCCTTATGACATCGTGCTGGAGATGGATGAAATCAACGACGATTTCAGCGATACCGACACGGTGCTGGTGATTGGCGCGAACGATACCGTCAACCCGGCCGCCCAGGACGATCCGAAAAGCCCCATCGCCGGGATGCCGGTGCTGGAAGTGTGGAAGGCGCAGAACGTTATCGTCTTTAAACGCTCGATGAACACCGGCTATGCCGGCGTGCAGAACCCGCTGTTCTTCAAAGAGAACACGCAGATGCTGTTTGGCGATGCGAAAGCGAGCGTGGATGCCATCCTGAAAGCGCTGTAATTCATCTCAGCGTTCAGAACCGCCAGCCTGCTGGCGGTTTTTTTTCGCCTGTCGCGCTCGTTTTAGTTTTTAGTAATAAAAAACCCGCCGGGCGGCGGGTTTTCTTCAGACGAGAGACCTCAGTCGTCATCGTCCTCTTCATCATCAAGCTCAACGGTGCTCTGGAAATCGTCCGGCTTAATCACCAGCAAATCGCAGCGCAGATGGTCGATGACCTGCTCGGCGGTGTTGCCGAGGAACGCCGCGGAAATCCCGGTGCGCCCGATGGTGCCCAGCACTACAATCCCGGCCTGCAGATGCTCTGCCAGATCCGGGATGACTTCTTCAGGCAGCCCTTTTTCGACATGCGTAACGCGCTCGCCGATGCCGAATTTCTGGCGCAGGGCTTTCATCGCCAGCAGATGCTGGCCGCGAATGGCGTCGTTATAGACGCTCGGGTCGAAATCGGGAAGTTCGATGGCGATATTAATCGGCGTCGCCGGGTAGGCGCCCACCAGATGCACTTCGGTATGGTTAACCTGTTCGGCCAGGTGCAGCGTTTCACGCACCAGTTTCTCGTTCAGGCCCGTATGGTAAGGCTCTTCGCTGGCGAGATTTACCGCCACCACGGCTTTACCGCCTTCCGGCCACGGCTGGTCTTTCACCATCCACACCGGGCAGGGGCATTTGCGCAGCAGGTGCCAGTCGGTCGGCGTGAAAATCACCGATTCCAGACGGTCGTGCTGGTGCGCCATTTTCAGCAGCAGATCGTGTCCGCCGCTGATCACTTCCTGGATGATGGCTTCAAAGGGGCGGTTATGCCAGACCACTTTGATATCAATGGGGACGCCCGCGTCTAAATAGTATTTCGCCTGCTCGCGGATCCACGCGGCGCGCTGGCTGATAACGCCCTGGCGCATCGCGGTGCGCTCATCAGGCGACAGCAGGGTGGTCATTTCGTAGGAAAAATCATAGATCGGCAGAAAGGCTTTGATTCGCCCGCCAATGCGCTGGTGTAGATAAACTGCACGCCGTAGAGCCGGTTGGTCATCCTGATTGGGGTCGATGGCCACCAGCATATTTTGATACCTTGCCATACAGGGTCTCCTTACAACTGCTTACCCACAGTTTGTCATTTAAGAGTAACCCATATGATGTGAATGAAACAGGAGAGAATTCCCAGCCGGATCAATAAATCACGAAAAATTAACGATCCGGCGGGAGAGGAAAAGCTTATGCCACGTTGCGCGATTGTCCGGCGAGTTCCGCCAGGATTTCGTGATTTTCGATGGTGATGTATTTGCCTTTTACCGCCAGCATTCCGCTCTTCTGGAAACGGCCCAGCAGACGGCTGATGGTTTCTACCGTCAGGCCAAGGTAGTTGCCGATATCGCCACGGGTCATGGTCAGGCGGAATTCGCGAGGCGAGAAACCACGTTCGGCGAAACGGCGCGACAGATTGTAAATAAAGGCCGCCAGGCGCTCCTCGGCGTTCTTTTTAGACAGCAACAGGATCATATCCTGGTCGCCTTTGATCTCGCCGCTCATCAGACGCATCATCTGCTGGCGCAGGCTCGGCATTTTGCCGGAGAGATCGTCGAGCGTCTCGAACGGGATTTCACAAACCATGGAGGTTTCCAGCGCCTGAGCGAAGCTGGGGTGATGCGCGGTGCCGATAGCATCAAAGCCCACCAGATCGCCTGCCAGGTGGAAGCCAGTGATCTGCTCGTCGCCCTGTTCGGTGATGGTGTAGCTCTTAATCGTGCCGGAACGGATAGCGTACAGCGATTTTAATTCATCGCCCGCTTTAAAGAGCGTTTGCCCTTTCTGGATGGGCTTTTTGCGCTCGATAATATTATCGAGCTGATCAAGCTCATGCTCATTCAGAGTAAAAGGGATACACAACTGGCTGATACTGCAATCCTGGCAATGGATGGCACAACCGCCAGACTGAATGCGTCGTATAATTCGCTTTTCCGGGATCATAAGTTCGCTCAAGCCTTAATTGATATTAGTCAATTTTAACATAAATTGAACGTACAGGTAAATCGGGCTAATGAGCAATTAGGCAAAAGATCCTGGTTCAAATCTGGCGTTTACCGCCATCCAACTGAATTACGACGTGTTTAATAATTTCCAGAAAACATTATTTTCCAGTTTGAATTAAATCAGTAAATAGCCTTCATGGCGCAACAGCCATTCTTTACGCGCCACGCCGCCCGCATACCCGGTTAGCGTGCCGTTACGGCCGATAACGCGATGGCATGGCACGACAATACTAATGGGGTTTGAGCCGTTCGCCGCCCCTACGGCGCGGGCAGCGCCCGGACGTCCCAGCCGCTGCGCCATCTCACCGTAATGCATCACCTGGCCGCACGGGATCGTGCGCAGCATCTGCCACACTTCACGCTGAAACGGCGTGCCGCCGGTAGCGGTGGGCAGGGTGTCAATCACCGCCAGATCGCCGGCAAACCACGCGCGCAGCGCGTCTGAGAGCCCGCCGGGATTTTCACAACCCACGCGGCGAAAGCCTTCAGAACGGTAGTGAATCGCCAGCAACTGCTCCATGCGATCGCTGTGTTCTTCCCATTCCACGGCGCGCAGGCGCGACTGTTCATCGGCGATAACCCACAGCGGGCCTAAGGGGGTATCGATTTTATCTTCCAGTAAGGTCAGCATTCGCGGTCTCCTTGTTGAGGCGTCAAAATAGCATGGCGGCCAGCGGCTCGCCATACCGCCACAGGAGGAGCGGAGGGGGGATAAACCGGGCATTCCGTTGCCCGAAGCGGCCGCTAAACGGCGCGCCCATGTCACTGCGGGAGCAGAATAAGGGATACAAATTCGCGCTGCGCCGCCTGCATTCCCAGAAAAAACAAAGCGAACTCTCTTTTTTCTGGAAAATAAAAAATAGAGCCTGAAGACATCATATTCAGGCCCCACAGTACACACAGCAGCGCTTCCTGGCTTTGGTACCGCTTTATTATTCCTTAACATGCGGATAAGAAATATATAGCAACATAAATGCCCGTTGTCACAGCGAAGGGGTGATTTATTTCACATATATTTAACATGAAGCATTAGCGAAACTGAATAATGTGATCCCGCATCGCCTTGTTTGCTGCGTCATTATCGGGGAGATATGCGATTTATTTTTACTGTTAGCGTTTCGCTTTAACGAAGCGCGAAAAATGCCCGCAGAAAATAGTGCGCGCAGCGCGGCACATTGAGCCATTCTGAAAGGGAAGCTATAGTGTGCGCCCTGACGAAGTCCCGGAGGATTGACCGTGAACCCTGACGACAAATCACTCTTTCTTGACGCCATGGAAGATGTCAAACCCCTGAAAAATGCCAACGTCGCGCCGTGCCTGAAACCGAAAGCCCCGCGTCTTGCGCCGCGCATCGATACCTTACAGCTCGACAACCCGCTGACCACCGGTTTTCTGGATCTTATCCCGCGCGAACAGCCGCTTGAGTTCCGCCGCGAGGGGCTCCAGCAGGGCGTGCTGGATAAACTGCGCCTCGGTAAATATCCCCAGCAGGCGAGCCTGAACCTGCTGCGCCAGCCGGTGGAGCAATGCCGCCAGAGGCTTTTTGCTTTCATTCACCAGGCGAAACGCGACGGGCTGCGCAATCTGCTTATCATTCACGGCAAAGGGCGCGAGGATAACGCCCACGCCAATGTGATCCGCAGCTATCTGGCGCGCTGGCTGACCGAGCTTGATGACGTTCAGGCGTTTTGCACCGCGCTTGCCCACCACGGCGGCAGCGGCGCCTGTTACGTGGCGCTGAAGAAATCCGCCGAGGCGAAACAGGAGAACTGGGAGCGCCACGCCAAGCGCAGCCGTTAATCCGCACCGGGCACACATCGCCCGGTACGTCTGCATGAGACTTCCCGTTAGCCGCGCTACGGTTTCCGCTATCTTTAAACAGAGACGATTCGCTGTAACCTGAAGCTTTCATATGAAAATGATTCCACCTTTACTCATATGGCAAGCGAATAAAAC
This sequence comes from Cronobacter turicensis z3032, assembly GCA_000027065.2. Lineage (NCBI taxonomy): Bacteria > Pseudomonadati > Pseudomonadota > Gammaproteobacteria > Enterobacterales > Enterobacteriaceae > Cronobacter > Cronobacter turicensis. Next base: position 2,137,246 of record FN543093.2, read on the forward strand.
AGTGATAGCATGAGCCGCTTATGTGGTAACGACTAAATGAGGCAGTATGAAAATTCAGCTCATCGCAGTAGATATGGACGGCACCTTTCTTAACGACAACAAACAGTACGATAAAGAAAGGTTTACAACGCAGTATGCGGCGCTGAAGCAGCAGGGCATTAAATTTGTGGTGGCGAGCGGCAACCAGTATTACCAGCTCATCTCGTTCTTTCCGGAGATCAAAGACGAGATAGCGTTTGTCGCCGAAAACGGCGCGCTGGTTTATGACCATGGCGAGCGCATCCACCACGGCGAGCTGACCCGCGAACAGTATCATCAGGTGGTGAATACGCTCTCGGCGCAGGGCGATTTCAACTATGTGGTGTGCGGGCTTGCGAGCGCGTATTACCAGGCAGGCGCGCCGGAGGCGTTCATCAGCCTGATGTCGAAGCACTATCATCGCCTCAAGCCGGTGGAAAACCTGCTCGATATCGACGACATCATCTTCAAATTTTCCCTCAACCTGCCGGATAACCAGATCCCGGCGCTGATTGAGAACCTGCATAACGAGCTGGAAGGCGTCGTCAAGCCCGTCACCAGCGGCTACGGGTTTGTCGATCTGATTATCCCCGGATCGCACAAAGCCAGCGGGCTTGAGCGCCTGATGGCGCGCTGGAATATCTCGCCGGAAGCCTGCGTGGCGGTGGGCGACAGCGCCAACGATCTCGAAATGCTGCGTCTGGCGACCTATTCCTTTGCGATGGAGAACGCGGCGGCGGAGGTGAAAGAGACGGCGCGCTTTGCGACCGGCTCCAACAACCAGAGCGGCGCGCTGCAGGTTATCGACGCTGTGTTGCATCACCACAGCCCGTTTAACGCGCAGTAGCCGGTCGCACTGACGCCCGGCGCCAGATCAGGCTGGCACAAAAGGCTCGCCGAGCGTCAGCATCAGGCGGTTCGCCCAGGCGAAAAAGGCGGTGGCCTGCACCAGATCCAGCAGCTCCAGGTCGGTCAACCCCTGTTCCCGAAGCGCCGCCACGTGCGCCGCCCCTGCCGAGGCGGGAGTGGCCGACAGCGCGGCGCTGAAATCGATAATCGCCTGCCAGCGGGCTGACTGCCCGGCGCTCAGGCTTCCACCCGGCGCCACTTCCAGCAAACGTTGCACCGCGTCGTTATCTTTCGACAGCTGACTCGCCTTACGGGCATGCACCGAGGCGCAGTAAATGCAGCCATTCACTTTGCTCGCGACCGTCGCCGCCAGCTCCCGCTCCGCTCGCGCCAGCCCGCCCGGCGTATAGAAAATCCCTTTATCCGTCAGCGTCCGGGCTTCCAGCGCGGGCAGGTTACGAGCCAGCAGGCGGAAATACCCGGAATCCTGATGCCCGAAACGGTGCAGCGTCTCCTGCTCGTCGGGGCTGAACGCGGCGAGCGCTTTCGGCGCAAGCCACGGCTCCCAGTCCAGTTCAGCCTGTGTAAAGGCGGTCGGGGCGGGTTGACCGCGCTGCGTGGTGGCCGTGGTATGCCAGCGGCCTGCGGGCGGTATGGCCGTCTCGCCCGCCACGCGCCCGCCGTTAATCAACCTGTAGCCGCGAAGCAGGCGGCTTTGAAAACTCACAAACGCCGCCACCTGGGCGAGCGTCACAATGGCTTCTTCACTGAATCCGGCTTCCGTCAGCGCCGTTATCGCCTGCGCGGTCGCCTGTACCGGGCGAAACGCCAGGATCTCCGCATGACCGAGGGCAGCGGAGAGACGCGCTGCTGGTGCCGGTTCGTTTTCCACCGCCGCCGAATAGTGCGCGTACAGCGCCTCATCCTCATGCCAGCGCGCCACCTCGCGGGCGAGATGCAGGCGCTCCGCGCGGGTGAGATCGCTTGCGCCGCTAAACAGCGCCTCGTGGCTGCGGACAATGTTCAGCGTCGCGGCGTCGCGGGTGGCGCGCGCCAGTGCCAGCGGGGAGCCAGGGGCGATATCCGCCAGGGTATCGAGAAGATCGGGCGAGCGGGTCATAAAGTTTCCTTGATCGGGTTAAGGGAGATGACATCAGCGAACGGTGCGCCCTGTTTCCAGCCCAGCGCGGGCGCCACCTGCTGCGCCAGCAGCGAGATGGAGCGCAGAATAAACGGGTGCGGCGGATCGATGGAGTGCACCTGGAACGACAGATCGGTGGCGCGCGCCAGCGCCGTATCGGCTGATAGCGTGGCGAGCGTTTCCTGCGGCGTGCCGAGATGCACATCGAAGGCGGCGATATAGTCTTCCAGCGTTTCGCCCGCGAGCCGGTGGCCCTGGGCGCGGAACTGCTCCGCCTGGGCCGCAAGCCCCGTTTGCGCGAAGCGGCGGGCATCGTCGCTGCTGTCCGTCACAAACGCGGTGCGCGAGGCCATAATGCGCGGCGCGACGCCAGCGGGCAGCGCGTCGAGATAGGCGTCGATAATCGGGTTTTGCAACGCGTCCAGCGGCATATCCGGCTTGCCCGGCGGGCGCGGCTGGGTGCGTGACAGCATCAGGCCGTCACCGTCGCGCCCGGCGCGCGCGCCGCCGTCCACCGAGAAAGTCGCCTGCCAGAGCCGCTGACGTAACCCGCGCGCGGTCGGGTAGAGATGATTATCAGTGCCCGCCAGCGGCTCATCGTTCAGCGCTGCGCGCAGCAGCGCCAGATGGCGGCCATAGGCCTCGCCGCGCGCCTCGCTTCGCAGCCCGAACGGCGGAAATGAAGAGGGCGTGCCGCCAGAGCCCAGCCCCAGTTCGACGCGCCCGTCGCTGAGCAGATCAAGCACGGCGGCGTCTTCCGCCACGCGCAACGGCGACTCCATCGGCAGCGTAATGATCCCCGTGCCGAGCCGGATGCGCCGGGTCTGCGCCGCCACGTGCGCTAAAAATAGTAGTGGCGAGGGCAGCCCGCCTTCCGCTTCATGAAAGTGGTGCTGCGCCACCCAGGCGGTGTCAAAACCGCAGCGCTCGGCGTGCAGGATCTGCTCGGTGGCGAGGCGGTAGCGCTCGGCCGCGCTGACGCGGTCCAGCAGGCGGGTGAAAAAACCTAAACGTTTTATTGTCATGCGACATCCTTATTAAACGGGCGGGGCGCCGGAATGGCGTCCAGTAACTGGCGCGTGTAATCGCTCTGCGGCGCGTGGAACACGGAGGCGACATCGCCGTGCTCCACAAGCTTACCGGCGCGCAGCACCGAGACCTGATGCGCGAAGCGGCGCACGGTCGCCAGATCGTGGGAGATAAACAGGTAGGTGAGGCCGAGCTCATCCTGCAATGTTTCAAGCAGCGTCAGGATTTGCGCCTGCACGGTGACATCCAGCGCTGACGTCGCCTCATCAAGGATGACGATTTGCGGGGCCGCGATCAGCGCCCGCGCAATCGCCACGCGCTGACGCTGGCCGCCGGAGAGCTGATGCGGCTTGTGCGCCAGCAGCGCAGGGGCCAGCGCGACGCGCGCGGCCATGTCATAGACTTTCTCGCGCCGTTCCGCGCGGGAGAGGCGGGTAAAATTGCGAAGCGGTTCTTCGATAATCGAGAACAGACTCTGGCGCGGATCGAGCGACGAAAACGGGTTCTGCCAGACCATCTGGATCGTCTGGCGCAGCGGGCGGCGCGCTTCGCGGCTGAGCGTGGCGTACTCGGTGCCATTAACCGTCACCGTGCCGCTGACCGGCGTCTGAAAGCCGAGCAAAATGCGCGCCAGCGTGGTCTTGCCGCTGCCGGATTCGCCTACCAGCGCATGGGTAAGGCCGCGCTCAAGCGTCAGGTTTACCGCGTCCAGCGCGGTCAGCGTATGGCCGCCCAGCGTGAAGCGCTGCGTCAGCGCGCGGATCTCCGCCGCTGGCGGGCCATTCAGCGCTGGCCGCGTCCGAAAGCTGTCGGCAAACGCCGGGGCGTCGGCAAAGAGCTGCCGGGTATAGGCCGCGCGCGGCGCGTGGGTAATTTGCGCCGCGCTCCCCAGTTCCTGAATTTCGCCGTGACGAAACACCAGCAGGCGATCGGCGCGGGAGGCGGCCAGCGCCAGATCGTGCGTAATAAACAGCACGGCGGTGCCGGCGTCGCGGCGCAGTTCATCCAGCAGATCGAGAATGCGCGCCTGCACCGTGACGTCCAGCGCGCTGGTGGGCTCATCGGCGATGATAAGCGCGGGCTTCAGCGTCAGCGCAATGGCGATCAGCACCCGCTGCTTCATGCCGCCGGAGAGCTGGTGCGGATACTGCTTCGCCCGCAACGCCGGTTCGCTGAGGCCGACGCGCGCAAGCAGCGCCACCACTTCTGCGTCGCGCGCGCGTCGCCCCAGCCCGGTGTGAAGCTGTAAGACTTCGGCAACCTGTTCGCCGATGGTTTTCACCGGGTTCAGCGAACTGCCGGGGTCCTGCGGCACCAGGCTGATAACTTTGCCGCGCAGGGCGTTCATCCGTCGCTCGCTCGCGTGGGTAATCGTTTCGCCGTTCAGGCGGATATCCCCGCCCAGCCACACGCCGTTTTCGCCCGCAAGCCCGATAATTGTCTGCGCGAGTGTGGTTTTGCCGGAGCCGGATTCGCCGACAATCGCCAGCACTTCGCCGGGGGCGACGGAAAAAGAGACGTTATGGACCACGCGGCGCACGTCGCGCCCGTGACGCCAGCCGAGGCTCAGAGTGCGTACATCCAGGACGGGTTCGCTCATCATGCTCTCCGGGTGTAATAGTGGCTGAGGGTATTAGCGGCCAGCACCACGGCGATTGCCGCAAGGCCGGGGAAGGTGGTGAGCCACCAGGCGGTCGAGAGATAGTTGCGCCCTTCGGCAATGAGCAATCCCCATTCCGGCGTGGGCGGCGGCGTGCCGTAGCCGAGAAAGCTCAGGGTGGAGAGCGCAAGAATGGCGTTGCCGAACTGGAGCGCGGCGTAAGCCAGCACCGAGGTCAGAGAATTGGGCAAAATATGGCGCCACAGCGTGCTGAAGAAGGTGCCGCCACAGGCGATCGCCGCCTCGACATAATCGGTATGCCGCACCCGGACGACTTCAGCGCGGGCAAGACGCGCAAAGCTCGCCACCGAGGTAATGCCCACCGCCAGCGCGGCGTTCACCGTGCCAAAACCGAGCAGAATAATGACGCACAGCGCCAGCAGCAGGCCGGGGATCGCGAGCAACACATCCACCAGCCGCATCAGCCACTGTTCGGTGCGCCCGCCCGCGGCACCGGCGACGACGCCATACAGCGTGCCTGCGCCAAGCCCCAGCGCGACGGCCACCAGCGCGCCGCTGAGCGTATGCGACGCGCCCCAGACCAGCCGGGCGTAAAGATCGCGCCCCAGTTGATCGGTGCCGAGCCAGTGTTCGCTTCCCGGCGGCAGGCGCTGCGCGCCCGGCGTGCCGGTGAGCGGATCAAACGCGGTGAAAAGCGACGGAAACAGCGCCCACAGCGCGGTCAGCAACAGCGTGAGCCAGGCGAGCGTCAGCCCTGGCGGCAGAGGCGGACGCCGCAAAAAACGCCCGCGGCGCGCCCTGACAGGAGTGAGATCGAGCGTGGTCATCAGGCGGCCCTCCGCGACAGTGACAGCCGGGGATCGAGCAGCGGATAAAGTAGATCCACCAGCAGATTGATGAGAACAAACCCGAGCGCCGCCACCAGTACGATGGCCTGTAACACGGCCAGATCCTGATTGTTCACCGCGTCGCGGGTCAGTTGTCCGAGTCCATTTAAGCCAAACACGGTTTCCGTCACCAGCGCGCCTGCGATGAGTTCACCCAGCAGCAGGCCCGCGACGGTCAGCACCGGCAGCAGGGCGTTGCGCGCCACGTGACGCCACAGCACACCGCGGTGGCTGGCGCCTTTGGCGCGCGCGACGGTGACAAACGGCTGGTGCATAACGACGTCAATATTGCGAATCAACAGTTGCGCCAGCGGGGCGCTGATCGGCACCGCAAGCGTCATCACCGGCAATATCAGTCCCTCCCAGAACCCTGGATTTATCACCGGGATCAGCCGCAACTGGAAAGAAAAGAGCTGAATGAGCGTGATCCCGAGCCAGAACGTCGGCACCGCGACAAACAGCGACGGCAGCGCCGCGAACGTCCGGCGCAGCACGCGTGCGTGGCTAAGCGTGGAGAGCGCGGCGAGCAGGACGGCAATAACCAGCGCCAGCGTAAACCCGAGCGCGGCGAGGCGCAGCGTGGCGGGGAGGCTGGCGGCGAGCAGGGCACTCACCGGCACGCCCGCCTGGAGTGAAAAGCCGAAATCGCCGCGCACCGCGCCGCCGAGGCTTTCCAGGTATTGCCGCCACAGCGGCGCGTCGGCGCCATAGGCGGTGCGCATTTGCGCTATCTGGGCGGCGTTTAACCCCAGCTCCGGGTTCTGAAACTTAATGGCGATCGCATCGCCCGGCAGCAGTTGCAGCAGTACGAACGAGACCGTAAAGCTGGCCCACAGCACCAGCAGCGCCTGACCGACGCGCGCGCCGAGATAACGCCCGTCCATCAGTGTTTCTCCAGCCAGGCGCCGTAAAAGCTCGGACGGCCTACCGCCTCGAACGCGAGGTTTTTCACCCACGGCGCGGCGGCGTAAACCTGCGGCTCTTCAAAGATCGGAATGATATAAGCGTTATCGATGAGATACGTCTGCGCGTCGCCTGCCGCCGCGAGGCGTTTTTGCGGGTCGACTTCCGAGGCGATGGTGGTGAGCAACGCATTGAGTTTGTCGTCGATAAAGTCGGTTTTCTGGCTCAGGCCGCCTTTTTGCAACAGCGCGTCGCGGTTCAACGGATGAAACTGGCTTTTGATGACGTCCGGATCGGCGCGGCCCACTTCCACCACATTCACGGGGGTTTTGGCCGGATCGAGGCTGTCCTGCGCTTTGGTGCCCGCGTCGCCCGCCCGCACGTTGAGTTGGACGCCCACCTGTCTCCACTGCTGCGCCACCAGTTGCAGCACCTCTTTATTCTGCGGCTGCGGCAGCGATTCATAGACCGTCAGGCTCAGCGGCTGTCCCGCTTTGGCCCGGATGCCGTTCGCGCCTTTTTGCCAGCCCGCCTCGTCCAGCAGACGGTTCGCAAGCGTCGGATCGAAGGTCAGTCTGGCGCTTAAATCGCGGTAGCCGGGCGCGCTTTTCGCCACCACAGAGGTGGCGACCGGATAGTTCGGCGAAAACAGCGTGTCGACAATCTGGCGCGCGTTGGTCGCATGGAGCAGCGCCTGACGCACTTTCAGATCGGCCACCAGCGGGTTGGCGGGTCGAAAGGCGATACTGTCATTGACGCCGCGGGTCGGCGCGGCATAGACCGGGAACTGCTGATCCGCCGCCTGTTTTTCATCATAGGCCTGCACCTGGCGAATGGCGTCCGCCTGGCCTGCCAGCAGCGCGCCGATGCGCACGCTGTCCTCCGGCGTCACTACGATTTTGATGCCATCAAGATTCGCCGGGCCCTGCTGCGCGCTGTTCTGCGGGCCCCACTGGTAATCCTTGCGCGCGGTAAGATTCACCTCACGGCCCAGCGTCTCGCTCTGCACCACAAACGGGCCGGAGCCGATGATATGGCGCGCGTCGCCAAGCTCATCAAGATTGCGCGCGAGCGTACTGAGCGACACCAGCCCGGAGCCAATCGCCGACGTTCCCTGCAAAAAGCCGGGCGAGGGTTTGCTGAAGTAAAACTTCACCGTCAGCGGATCGACGACTTCGCTGCGCTGGTAGTTATTGATGACCTCGGAGACCGGCAGGCGCAGCGCTTTATTGCCAAGCCCATACGTATCGAAGTTTTTCGCCACGGCAGTTGCGTCAAGCGGCGTGCCGTCAGAGAACGTCACGTTTGGGCGGATTTTAAAGGTGTATTCGGTTTTATCCGCGTTACTGCTCCACGACTGCGCTATCCATGGTTCTATCTCCAGCGTTTTCGGGTTCTGCCAGGTGAGCTTATCGGTTATCTGGTTCAGGATGCCGCCGTTGGGATAAAAGCCGCCCGCGGGCGGGTAGAGCGTGGTGTGCGCCTGCTGCTCCAGATAAATCAGCGTGCCGCCTTTCACCGGCGCCGCGCTGGCTGCGGTTATCAGGCTGAACGCGAGGCCGAGCGCCACGCTGCGCGCGGTAATGGAAAAATGCATGGTGAATGTCCCTTATCGTCCGTTGTTATTTGTTGTCTGTCGACGTAATAAAAACGCAGGGCGACGGGGATGAGAACCAACAAAAATCGCTATCTAAATGCGGAAAATATATTTGGCCCCTCCGCGGGCGCGAAGGGGCGAGGGCGTCAGAAGAAATATTTAAAACGAACGCGCGCGCCGTAGCGGTCTTTATCGCCTTCGTTGTCGTAGTCGCTCTCTTTGAGCGACAGCTGCGACCAGTAGGCGCCGAGATAGATATTGAAGTTATCCATATCCATTACGTTGGTGAAGCCGTATGAAAGGTGCACGGTGTGGATGTCATATTTGCCGGGGTATTTCAGCTGGCCGTCTTCTTCACCGACGCTCGTCATATTGAAATCATCAATATTGTTATGCGCGTAGATATAACCGAGTTCCAGATGACGCCACAGGACGTTGGCCCCGGCGCTGAAGTCGGTTTCATCATCGGCGTCCATATACGCGGTGTTGAGGTTAATCACCGTCCCGTCGTCCGGATCGTTTTTCAGGCTGTTCCAGGTAAAGGTCGCGCCATAGCCGGTGCGGTCTGACTGATCCTGAAAACGCCCCTGGGCGTCGTTATAACCGTAAGCATTGCTCACCACGTTCGTTTCCATCGCCACGGCGGCGGAGAAGTGGTCGTCGCGCCACGCAATCACCGGGCGCATATAGATGACGTTCTTTTTGTTCTCCAGCGCGTTGCCGTGGTAGGTGTCGTCGGCAAACAGCGTGGTGCCGTCTTTCACCATGTTGTTCAGCTCAAAGTACCAGTTGCCGTATTCGCCGCTGAACTGCACCGCGCCGCCGTTGCTACTGCGCCCGCGGCCTTCTTTCATCATATAGACATAGCCGAAGCCGTCGCCGTAGATATCGTTCGCGGTATTGCCGGAGTATTGAATAAAGGTGTCCTGGTTGAGCGGGAACATGTCGTAGGCTTCAAAACGGCCCACTTTGATTTTCCAGGCCTGCGGCTGGCCGAAGTAAAACGCCGCGTCATCCAGATTGGTATGCCCTGACAGATCCGCGAGCGGCTGCACCGTGAACCCGGCGAAATTGCCGTTTTTCTCGCGGTAGCCATCGACACCCAGCAGAATACGTCCATTGACGTCCCACTTTTCGTGGTCGCCCGGTTTCCAGTCTTTATCGTCAGACGTGCGCAGCGACGTAAGTTGTCCGGTGCGGCTCGCCGCATCGACGTTAAACTCCACATCGCCGTAGAATTTCAGATCGCCCTGCGGCGTATTCACTTTCATTTCCGCCATCGCGCAGGGCGCCAGCAGGCTGAATACACAGGGCAGTACCATCATCTTTTTCATCGTGTCTCTCTTATTGTTTTCAGTTTTCAGGCATACAGCGGCCCTGCCGCCGTCCGAAAACGGCGGTTCGGGCCTGTCAGAGGTTCTTCAACGCGCGCGGGCGCGCGGCGTTCTCCTTACGCGCGGGCGACCGACAGCGTGATGCGGTTCCAGGTCAGCGGCGAGAGCATGAGCGTGTTCTCGCGCAGGCTGCCGTGCGGGTAATCGATAATCTCCGGATGCACGCGGTTGGGATCGTCGAACGTGTTCTTCGCGTAGAGATCGTCGCTGCGCAGTACTTTGTGTTCCTTCAGGCGGCAGTCGCTGAAGGCCGGCAGGTTGATGTCCAGCTCAAAGGCGGTGGTGAAATCACAGTTGACGGCAAATATATAAATTTCCCCGCGCGCGTCGTTATACACGACCGACGACTGAACGCTGCGGGCGTCGCCATATTTACTGCTGAACGTCGGGACCGGCAGCTGGTGGCGCAGCACCACGCCGTCACTGACGCTCGCGACCATCTCGAACGGCCAGTAAAGCGTCTGGCAGAGCGCGCCTTTGCCCGGCTCGGTGAAAATCGGGGCAATCACATTCACCAGCTGCGCCAGGCTCGCCATTTTCACCCGGTCGGCGTGGTTCAGCAGCGAGCAGAGCAGGCCGCCCATCACCAGCGCATCGAGGAAGGAGTAGCGGTCTTCAAGCAGCGGCGGCGCCTCGCGAAAACGGTTCGCCGGATCTTTCATCGGCGCGTCCCACGGATCGCCGCGCAGATACCAGACGTTCCACTCATCAAAGGAGATCATCATCTCTTTATTGCTGCGCCGCACCGCTTTGGCGTAATTGGCGGTGCTGACGATAGTTTCGATGAAATTGTCCATATTGACGAAGGAGGCGAGAAAATCGGTCTCGCTGCCTTCGTTCTCGTAATACTGGTGGCAGGAGATGAAATCGACGTAATCGTACAGCTCCTCCAGCACGACGCGGTCCCACTCCGGGAAGGTCGTCATCGCCGAGCTTGAGCTGCCGCACGCCACCAGCTGCGCCTTAGGGTCGATACAGCGCAGGATCTTGGCGGTTTCGCGCGCTTTGTGCGCATATTCGCGGGCGTTCATCTGCCCGGTCTGCCACGGCCCGTCCATCTCATTGCCAAGACACCACAGGCGGAAGTTATACGGCTCGCGACGGCCATGCTGAATACGCAAATCGCTGAGCGTGGTGCCGCCGGGGTGATTGCAGTACTCGGCGAAATAGCCCGCCTCCTGCGGCGTGCCGGTGCCGAGGTTCACGGCAATCATCGGCTCGACGCCGGTCTTTTCGCACCAGCGGGCAAACTCCTCAATGCCAAACTGGTTGGTCTCTTTGCTAATCCAGGCGTAGTCGAGGCGCACCGGGCGCTCTTCTTTCGGCCCGATGCTGTCGCGCCAGTTAAAGCCGGAGACATAATTCCCGCCAGGGTAGCGCACCGTGGTGACGTGCAGCCCTTTGACGAGGTCAATCACATCCTGGCGAAACCCGTCTTCATCCGCGAGCGGGTGCTCCGGCTCATAGACGCCGGTATAAACCGCGCGGCCCAGATGTTCAATGAACGAACCGAACAGGCGCGGGTCGATGGCGGAAATCACGTTCTGCGGGTCGAGCGTGAATGAAAGCGTGGTCATAACGTCTCCTTATTAACGAAGGGCGGCATCGCTGGCATATTTGCCGACGCTCAGGTCGTCCTGAATTTTCTGCATCGTCTTTTTGTCGAGCTTATAAAACAGGAATATGATGGAAGTCAGTACGCCGCCGATAGCCGGAATAAAGGTAATCAGCATCATAATGGCCTGTTGGGTGGCCGGAGACTGCACGGCGGCTTCCGGGACATAATGCGTGGCGGAAAGCACCAGCGCGGTGATAGCGCCGCCAATAGCCAGGCTGACTTTCAGCGCAAACAGGTTGCCGGAGGCGTAAATACCGGACATGCGTTTTTTCAGTTTCCACTCGCCGTAATCGTCGGCATCGGCGATAAACGACCAGAATACCGGAACGGTAATCGCCCCAATCCACGCGCGCAGGGTATTCAGAATAAAGATCAGCATCACATTTTGCGGGTCAACAAAATAAATCACGACGGAAATGGCAGCCGTAATAAAGCCCACCGCGATATACAGTTTCACCTTGCAAATATAACGGGTGACGAAACTCGTCGCGAGATTGCCGAGCACGCAGGCGACCACGCCAATACTGATAAACAGCGTCGTCATGGTGTTATCGAGGTGCATTAAATATTTGGTGAAATAGATAGTGGCGCCGCCGCAGACAAACGCCGGAATACAGCCAATAAACATCCCGGCGACCACCATCAACCACTGATCATTTTTAAAGGCCGAGCGGAAATTGCGGACAATATTTTCCTGTTTTTCGCGCTGGGGGATAACGCGCTCGCGGGTATTAAAAAAGCAGAGTAAAAACAGACACAGGCCGATGACCGAGAACATCGCGTTGGTAATAAAAAAGCCTTTCTGCTGATTGCCGCCGCCGAGGTAATCCACCAGCGGCAGTAGCGTCAGCGAGCAGAGCAGCACGGCGCTGTTAGCCATCGTGAACCGGTAAGACTGGCAGGCCACGCGGTCAACCGGGTTTGCGGTAATCACGCTGCCGAGCGAGCAGTAAGGAATATTCACGGTGCTGTAGAGTACGGAGAGCAGTAAATAGGTGACGAAGGCGTAAATCTCTTTGGCGCCCGTGCTTAAATCGGGCGTATAAAACGCGAAAATACAGATGGCGCAAAAAGGCACGCATCCGTAGAGGATCCACGGACGAAAACGGCCGTGGCGGGTGGGATAACGGTCAGCCAGCGCGCCGATCAGCGGGTCAATAAACGCATCCAGCAGACGCACCACTAAAAACATGGTGGCGATCAGCGCGGCGTTTAAGCCAAATATATCGGTATAAAACCAGGTTAAAAACATGGTTACCGGGCCCCAGCTCATATTGCAGGCCGCATCACCAAATCCGAAACCTAATTTCTCCCGGACCGTCAGGCGGTCCTGGGCAGGCGTCACTTTATCCAGCACTGCTGATTGCTGCACCATGATAAACCTCGTTGAATGAAATACCTGAAAGCCAGGGTGAGCATAAGGTAGCGGAGGAATACCCGGTGCGATGTGGCGCGCTTTTTATATTTTATAAGTGCCGCATCTCATCCATATAAATGACAAAAAATTACATACCGCTATTTCGAATGAAAATTCGCGTTTTTAAGTAATTATTTCTGGTGGTGATTATAATTTTTGGAAATAGTCGCGGTTATGTTTGCAGCTATTATTTTGCCGCTGCGTTTATAGGCATAATAATATTGTGCCTATATGTGATGGCGGCCTGACAATATATTTTTAGTGCTTAGGATTATCCTTAGGTTCGGAAATCAATAAGCCCAGGCCTGGCCGTGAGAGAACAATAAGAAAAAGCGATAGCCGGGCGCGAGTCCCGGCAGGAGATTAATGCGCGACCGCGCGGGAAAAGAGGTTTATCACGATGACGCCTGCGATAATCAGCCCCATGCCGAGCATGGCGGGCAGATCGAGCTTTTGACCGAGGAAGATCCAGCCGACCACGCCAATCAGCACGATGCCAACGCCGGACCAGATGGCGTAAATAATGCCGGTCGGGATGGTGCGCATGGTGACGCTTAAACACCAGAAGGCAATGCCGTAACAAACCGCCGTCACCAGCGTCGGCAGCAGGCGGCTGAAGCCTTCGGAAAGTTTCAGAAAGGTCGTCCCAATCACTTCACACACAATCGCCACAGAGAGCAGCAGCCAGGTCATAACGTCACTCCGTCATTGCCAGTAAGGTTTCGATTAACGCCGCCCGATCGTCAGGCGGCACCGTGTGGTCGCCACACAGCGCGGCGAACCAGAGCCCGTCTGCCGTCATGCGGCAGAGTAGCCGACGCCGCGCCTGCTCAGGCGACGCGAGGTCGTCGTCACGCGGCAGGGCGTCCCGTAAAAAGACGCCCCAGCGCTGCTGAAGCGCCGGATCGGCAAAAATCGCCGTCATCAGCGCGCGGTTCATCGCCTGCTCACTGTCGGGCATTTTTCTGACACAGGTATGAATGTAGGCGCGGGTGGCGCGGCCGTTCGGGTTTGGATCCTGCGCCATTAACGTCTGGATCTCCTCCAGCAGCATGTGCTGAAGATGCTGCATCACGCCATCCACCAGCGCCTGGCGGGTAGGGAAGTGGTGCTGTAAACCGCCTTTGCTGATACCTGCGCGGCGGATGACTTTTTCCTGCGTAAGGCCCGTCAGGCCTTGCTCGGCGATAACCTGGACGGCGCACTCCAGCAAGGTCTGGCGCAGCGCCTCTGGTGATTTAGAACGATGGTGTGCCTGGCTCATTATTAAACAATCCGTCTGGATGGATTGTTTAATTGTATCGGGAGTTCAGCGGTTGATCAATCAACCTGAGTTAAACGTGGCGGGGGAAGTAAAAAACAGGGCCAGCGCGAAGGCTGGCCCGAAGAGAGATTAATGCGCTTTTAAGCCGGCGGCGCTCATCAGCAGGCGCAACATCATGCTGACCACGCCGAGCGCCAGGACGCTGGCTGCCCAGATTACCACCAGCCACATCAGCTTTTTCCAGCGCGGCGAATCGTGATGTTCCATCAGTGATAGCCCTCCCCATGCTGAACTTTGCCGCGGAACACGTAATAGCTCCAGAAGGTGTACACCAGAATTATCGGGATAATCAGCAGGGCGCCCACCAGCATAAAGCCCTGGCTTGCAGGCGGCGCGGCGGCCTCCCAGAGCGTGATATCAGGCGGAATGATATTCGGCCAGATACTGATGCCGAGCCCACTGAAGCCTAAGAAAATCAGCCCCAGGGTAAGCACGAACGGCAGCGTGTGGCTCTGTGTGTCCGCCAGTTTGCGCCACAGCCAGACGCTGAACAGCGCCACCAGCACCGGGACCGGCAGCAGGAACCAGAGGTTCGGCAGCGTAAACCAGCGCTCGGACACCGCCTGATGCGCGAGCGGCGTCCAGGCGCTGATGATGACGATCACCGCCAGCAGCGCCAGCAGCAGCGAGCGCGCCAGGCGACGCATATTATGGTGCAGCTGGTTTTCACTCTTCATCACAATCCAGCTCGCGCCGAGCAGCGCATAGGCGACCACCAGGCCCACGCCGCAGAAGAGGTTGAACGGCGTCAGCCAGTCGAGCGCCGAGCCGCTGAAGGTGCGGCCGGTAACTTTAAAGCCGTTAATCACCGCGCCCACCACAACGCCCTGGCAGAAGGTGGCGAGGATCGAGCCGCTCAGAAACGCCTTATCCCAGAAAGGCCGGTGGGCGGGCGTCGCCTTAAAGCGGAATTCAAACGCCACGCCGCGAAAGATAAGGCCAATCAGCATCAGCGTCAGCGGAATGGTCAGCGCGTCGATAATCACCGCATAGGCCAGCGGAAACGCGCCGAACAGGCCCGCGCCGCCCAGTACCAGCCAGGTTTCGTTGCCGTCCCACACGGGGGCGACGCTGTTAACCATTACATCGCGGTCGTGGCCGTCGCGCACAAACGGGAACAGAATGCCGATGCCGAGATCAAAGCCGTCCATCACGATATACATCAGCGTGGCGAAGACGATGATAACGAACCAGATGATGGAGAGATCGATGCCCATTATGCTTTCTCCTCTGCGCTATCAAGAGATTCGCCCGCCGCAGAAAGCGGACGCGCTGGCCTGCCGTCGGTGCTGGAGGGGATATCGTCCAGCGGCTGCGGCCCTTTTTTAATCAGTCGGATCATGTAGCTATAGCCGACGCCGAAGACCGAGGTGTAGACCACGATAAAGGCGATGAGGCTCAGGCTCATCTGTAAATCGCCGTGGCCGGAGACCGCATCGCGGGTGCGCTGCAACCCGTACACTACCCACGGCTGGCGGCCTACTTCGGTCGTCACCCAGCCCGCGAGGATAGCAATCAGCCCGGCGGGGCCCATCCAGAGCGCAAAGTGGAGGAAGGGTCGCGAGGTATAGAGCCGGTGCTTATAGCGCAGCCAGACGCTCACCACGCCCAGCAGGATCATCAGCAGCCCCATCGCCACCATGATGCGGAACGACCAGAACACGATAGTGGAGTTCGGGCGTTCGTCTTTCGGAAACTCTTTGAGCGCCGGTACCTGTTTATCAAGGCTGTGGGTCAGAATAAGGCTGCCGAGTTTCGGCACTTCCAGCGCGTATTTGGTGCGTTCTTCATCCATATCCGGGATGCCGAACAGCGTCAGCGGCGTCGCTTCGCCCGGCGGGTTCTCCCAGTGGCCTTCGATGGCCGCGATTTTGGCTGGCTGATGCTTAAGCGTATTCAGCCCGTGCATATCGCCGATCATCGCCTGAACCGGGGCGACAATCAGCGCCATCCACAGCGCCATGGAGAACATGCGGCGAATGGCGGGGGTATCGTTGCCGCGCAGCAGATGCCAGGCGGCAGACGCGCCGACAAAAAACGCGCTGCTCAGGAACGCCGCTATCGACATATGCAGCAGACGGTACGGGAAGGAGGGGTTAAAAATCACCGCCACCCAGTCCACCGGCACCACCTGGCCGTTGTGGATCTCAAAGCCCTGCGGCGTGTGCATCCAGCTGTTGGAGGCGAGGATCCAGAAAGTCGAGATCAGCGTGCCGAGCGCCACCATGCAGGTGGAGAAAAAGTGCAGGCCGGGGCCGACTTTGTTCCAGCCAAACAGCATCACGCCGAGGAAACCGGCTTCCAGGAAGAACGCGGTCAGCACTTCGTAGGTCAGCAGCGGGCCGGTAATGCTGCCCGCGAATTGCGAAAAGCCGCTCCAGTTCGTGCCGAACTGATAGGCCATCACCAGGCCTGAGACCACGCCCATCCCGAAGTTAACGGCGAAGATTTTTGACCAAAAATGGTACAGCGAGCGCCATACCGGGTTTTTTGTTTTCACCCACAGCCCTTCCAGCACCGCCAGATAACTGGCGAGACCGATAGTGATAGCGGGGAAAATAATGTGGAAAGAAACAGTAAAGGCGAACTGAATCCTTGCCAGATGAAACGCATCTAAACCAAACATGCAAACCTCATGACATATCGTTGTCCGCGATCATGGTAATCAGGAGCAGCACGAACGTGCAGAAACAGAAAAACGTTATTTGACTATAACAGTTAAATAAAAAGTTGCGATTTCGCTTGCCTGATCTAACCAGACGGCACGATGATACGCGCTTTGCGTTAACCCCTTGTGAAAGCGGCCGGATGCCGCGAGGTGCGATGAAAAAATATCAGCGGCTGGCTCAGCAGATTACCGATCAGATTGCCCTCGGGGTGTGGCACCCCGGCGACCGGCTGCCGTCGCTGCGCGAGCAGGTGGTCAGCAGCGGCATGAGTTTTATGACCGTGAGCCACGCCTATCAGACGCTGGAAAGCCAGGGGATCATCGTGGCCCGCCCGCAGTCTGGCTACTACGTGGCCCCGAAACCAACGCCGCGCGCGCCGCAGGCTGTCGAACAGGTCACGCGCGACGAGCAAGTGGATATCAACACCTATATCTTTGACGTGCTCCAGGCGAGTACGAATGCCGCCGTGGTGCCGTTCGGCTCCGCGTTTCCCGACCCACGGCTTTTTCCCCTGGCGCAGCTCAACCGCTCGCTCTCAAGCGTCAGCCGCTCGGCCAATGCCATGAGCGTGATTGAGAACCTGCCGCCGGGCAATGAGGCGCTGCGTAACGCCATCGCCCGGCGTTACGCCATGCAGGGGATGAATGTGTCGCCGGATGAAATCGTCATCACCGCAGGCGCGCTTGAGGCGTTAAATCTGAGTCTCCAGGCGGTGACCGAGCCGGGAGACTGGGTGATTGTCGAAAACCCCTGTTTTTACGGCGCGCTTCAGGCGCTGGAGCGCTTACGGCTCAAAGCGTTGTCTGTCGCCACCGACGCGGTGCAGGGGATCGATCTCGCGGCGCTGGAAAAGGCGCTTCAGGAATACCCGGTCAAAGCCTGCTGGCTGATGAGCAACGCCCAGAACCCGCTCGGCTTTACGCTGAGCGCGCAGAAAAAGCAGCAGCTGATGGCGCTGCTTTCGCGCTACAACGTGGTGCTGATTGAAGATGATGTCTATAGCGAGCTTTATTACGGGCGCGAAAAACCGCTGCCGGTGAAAGCCTGGGACGACCAGGGGCTGACGCTGCACTGTTCTTCCTTCTCTAAATGTCTGGTGGCGGGTTTTCGCATCGGCTGGGTAGCGGCGGGGCGCCATGCGCAACGTATCCAGCAGCTACAGCTGATGAGCACCGTTTCTACCAGCTCGCCGATGCAAATGGCGCTGGTGGATTATCTCGCCACCCGGCGCTACGACACTCACCTGCGACGACTGCGCCGCCTGCTGGCGGAGCGCAAACAGGCGGCATGGCAGTCGCTGCGCCGGCACTTTCCGCAGGCGGTCAAAATTCATCGCAGCGAGAGCGGCTATTTTCTGTGGGTAGAACTTCCCACGTCGCTCGACGCAGGCAAGCTGCACGAGCGCGCGCTGGCGCACCAGATAAGCATCGCGCCGGGGAAAATGTTCACCACCAGCGCGCTCTGGCATAACTATTTTCGCTTTAACGCCTCCTGGGCATGGGGCGAGCGTGAAGAGCAGGCGGTTAAAACGCTCGCGCAGCTTATCCGCGAGGCGATGGCGACCTCGCCGCAATGCGAAATTAAACGCGCAAAATAAGCCGTCTTTTTTGCGCGTTTATATTCTCAAATAAAGAAAAGGTTATTGCCGAAATAAAAAACCATGGCTGAGCAGGGCTTATTCCAGAGGGATTATTTCTGTGAATCGTATTTCCTGTGGGGCATAGGAAATCATAATAGTTAACGCAAAACGCTTCACATCGCTAAGCGCCTGTCTACACTGTGAAAAACCGCTGCCAGATTTATGCAACTTAAGCACCGAAACAATAAAGAGTGCGCGGTTTGTCACAACCTGAATAAATTCCGCCAGCGCCCGCAGGCGCGTTTATCCGTGCCTGTATATGGTTATTTTGGGAGATATTTTTACGGCACGGCGGCCGACTCATCATTCAGACAGGAGTATTGACCATGACCAAATCCTTCGCGCTTAGCGCGGCCGCCGCGCTGTGCCTGACGACCGGCATCGTCAGCGCCGCCGAGCCGCCTTCAGCACTCGGCCAGGGGGAAGGCCGCCTCGATATCATCGCGTGGCCGGGCTATATCGAACGCGGCCAGACGGATAAAGCCTATGACTGGGTAACCGAATTCGAAAAATCGACCGGCTGCGCCGTCAATGTCAAAACCGCCGCCACGTCAGATGAAATGGTCAGCCTGATGGCGAAAGGCGGTTACGATCTGGTCACCGCCTCCGGCGACGCCTCGCTGCGCCTCATCATGGGCAAACGCGTGCAGCCGATTAACACCGCGCTCATTGCGAACTGGAAAAATGTCGACCCACGCCTCGTGAAGGGCGAATGGTTCAACCTCGACGGTAAAGTCTACGGCACGCCGTACCAGTGGGGACCCAACCTGCTGATGTACAACACCAAAGCGTTCCCGACGCCGCCGGACAGCTGGGCGGTGCTGTTTGTGAAGCAGGCGCTGGCGGACGGCAAATCAAACCAGGGCCGCGTGCAGGCCTACGACGGGCCGATTTATATCGCCGACGCGGCGCTCTACGTTAAAGCGACCCAGCCGGAGCTCGGCATCACCGATCCTTACCAGCTTACCGAGGCGCAGTATGGCGCGGTGCTGAAAGTGCTGCGTGACCAGCATCAGCTTATTCACCGTTACTGGCACGACACCACGGTACAGATGAGCGATTTCAAAAACGAGGGCGTCGTGGCCGCGAGCGCCTGGCCGTATCAGGCCAACGCGCTGAAAAACGAAGGCCAGCCCATCGCCACCGTCTTCCCGAAAGAGGGCGTGACCGGCTGGGCCGACACCACCATGCTGCACGCCGACGCGAAACACCCCAACTGCGCCTATCAGTGGATGAACTGGTCGCTGACGCCGAAAGTGCAGGGCGACGTCGCCGCCTGGTTTGGCTCGCTCCCGGCGGTGCCGGAAGGCTGCAAGGCCAGCACATTGCTCGGCGAGAAGGGCTGCGAAACCAACGGCTTTACCTTCTTCGACAAAATCGCCTTCTGGAAAACCCCGGTGTCGCAGGGCGGGAAATATGTGCCCTACAGCCGCTGGACCCAGGATTACATCGCCATCATGGGCGGGCGCTAAGTGCGGGGGACGTATGGCTTACGCAGTAGAGTTTCAGCAGGTCTCGCGGCGCTACGGCGACGTGCGCGCGGTCGATAACGTCAGCATGACCATCGAAGACGGGGAGTTTTTCTCTATGCTGGGGCCGTCCGGCTCCGGCAAAACCACCTGTCTGCGGATGATTGCGGGCTTCGAGCAACTGAGCGACGGCGCGATTCGCCTGTTTGGCCGGGAGGCCAGCGAGCTGCCGCCGTGGGAGCGCGACGTTAACACGGTCTTTCAGGACTACGCGCTGTTTCCGCATATGTCGGTGCTGGAGAACGTCGCCTATGGGCTGATGGTGAAAGGCGTCGATAAAAAAACGCGGCTTACCCGCGCCCGCGAGGCGCTGGAGCGGGTGGCGCTCGGCTTTACCCATGCGCGCAAACCGTCGCAGCTCTCCGGCGGTCAGCGCCAGCGCGTCGCCATCGCCCGTGCGCTGGTGAATCAGCCGCGCGTGCTGCTGCTCGACGAACCGCTCGGCGCGCTCGATCTCAAACTGCGCGAGCAGATGCAGGTGGAGCTGAAAAATCTGCAACGCTCGCTCGGCATTACGTTTGTGTTTGTCACGCACGATCAGGGCGAAGCGCTGTCGATGTCCGACCGGGTGGCGGTGTTTAACAACGGGCGAATCGAGCAGGTAGACGCGCCGCGCGAGCTCTATATGCGTCCGCGCACGCCGTTTGTCGCGGGCTTCGTCGGCACCGCCAATGTGCTGAGCGACGCCATGATGCGCGAACTCGGCGGTGAGCCGGGTACGTTTTCGCTGCGCCCTGAGCATATCCGGCTTAACGAGCCTGGCGATATTCATGTCCGCGGCACGGTGCAGGCGGTGCAGTTCCAGGGCGCGGCCACGCGCATAGAACTGATGCTGGAGAGCGGCGAAAAACTGCTGGTGAGCCAGGCGAATCCCTCGCCGGTCGCCGATGCGGCGCTGCCGCGGGCAGGCCAGGCGGTGACCGCCTCCTGGGCGCGCGCCGCCATGATCCGGCTGCATGGAGAGGGGTGAGATGGACATGACGCTTTCGCCCCCTGCACGCGCCAGTGGCCCGCTGCGACGCGCGGCGGCGCTGCTCTGGCGGCGTCCAAATTTATGGTTATTTCTGTTACTGCTGCCGCCGCTGATGTGGTTCGGCATTATCTATCTCGGCTCGCTGCTGACGCTGCTGTGGCAAGGTTTTTACACCTTCGACGACTTTACGATGTCGGTGACGCCGGATTTAACGCTCGCCAACCTGAGCGCGCTGTTTAACCCCGCCAATTACGACATCATCGTGCGCACGCTGGTGATGGCGATCGCCGTTTCCATCGCCTGCGCCATTCTCGCGTTCCCGATGGCCTGGTATATGGCGCGCTATACGCGCGGCTCGCTGAAGGCGTTTTTTTATATCGCCGTCATGCTGCCGATGTGGGCGAGCTATATCGTCAAAGCCTACGCCTGGACGCTCCTGCTGGCGCGCGACGGCGTGGCGCAGTGGTTCCTGCAACATCTGGGGCTGGAAGGGGCGCTCACCGCGCTGTTGACGCTGCCGGGCATTGGCGGCAATACGCTCTCCACCTCCGGGCTCGGGCGGTTTCTGGTCTTCGTCTATATCTGGCTGCCGTTTATGATCCTGCCGGTTCAGGCGGCGCTGGAGCGTCTGCCGCCGTCGCTGTTGCAGGCGTCCGCCGATCTCGGGGCGAAGCCCTCTCAGACGTTTCGCCACGTGGTGCTGCCGCTGGCGGTGCCGGGCATCGCCGCCGGTTCGATTTTCACCTTCTCGTTAACGCTCGGCGACTTCATCGTGCCGCAGCTCGTCGGCCCGCCGGGCTTTTTCATCGGCAACATGGTCTATTCCCAGCAGGGGGCGATCGGCAATATGCCGATGGCGGCGGCGTTTACGCTGGTGCCGATTGTCCTGATTGCCATTTATCTGGCGTTCGTGAAGCGCCTGGGAGCATTCGATGCACTCTGACCGCGCGCCGTGGCCGCTCAAAATCGCCGCCTGGGGCGGGGTAATTTTCCTGCACTTCCCCCTGGCGATTATCGCGCTTTACGCGTTCAACACCGAAGAGTCAGCTTTCAGCTTTCCGCCGCAGGGCTTCACGCTGCGCTGGTTTCACGTCGCGGCGCACCGTTCAGATATTCTCGATTCGGTGACGTTGTCACTTAAGGTCGCGAGTCTGGCGACGCTTCTGGCGCTGGTGCTCGGCACGCTGGCCGCCGCCGCGCTCTGGCGGCGCGAGTTTTTCGGCAAAAGCGCGGTGTCGCTGCTGTTGCTGCTGCCCATCGCGCTGCCGGGGATCATCACCGGTATCGCGCTGCTGACGGCATTTAAACAGCTCGACATTGAACCGGGGTTTCTCACGATGGTGGTGGGCCACGCCACGTTTTGCGTGGTGGTGGTCTTTAATAATGTGATTGCCCGGTTACGGCGCACGGCGTACAGCCAGATTGAGGCGTCGATGGATCTGGGCGCCGACGGCTGGCAGACCTTTCGCTATATCGTGATGCCGAATCTCGGCACCGCGCTGCTGGCGGGCGGCATGCTCGCGTTCGCGCTCTCGTTTGATGAAATTATTGTCACCACGTTTACCGCAGGCCACGAGCGCACGCTGCCGCTGTGGCTGCTGAACCAGCTTGGCCGTCCGCGCGACGTGCCGGTGACCAACGTGGTGGCGCTCTGCGTCATGCTACTCACCATGATCCCCATCCTCGGGGCCTGGTGGCTGACGCGCGATGATGAAACTGTCGCCGGTAGCGGCAAATAACCTCAAAGGAACACGCTATGCAGAGTCAATTACTGATTAACGGCGCGCTGGTGGAAGGCCAGGGCGAGCGCCTGCCGGTCTATAACCCCGCGACGGGCGAGGTGCTGCTGGAGATTGCCGAAGCCAGCGCTGAACAGGTGGATGCGGCGGTTAATGCTGCCGATGCGGCCTTTGAACACTGGCGTCTCACCACGCCCAAAGCGCGCGCCGAGGCGCTGCTGAAACTCGCGGAGGTGATTGAGGCTAACGCGCAGATTTTCGCGGAGCTGGAGTCGAAAAACTGCGGCAAGCCGCTGCACTGTGTGGCGGGTGACGAAATCCCGGCGGTGGCGGATGTGTTTCGCTTCTTCGCCGGCGCCGCGCGCTGTTTAAACGGCCTTGCCGCCGGTGAATATCTGGCGGATCACACCTCGATGATCCGCCGTGATCCGGTGGGCGTCGTGGCCTCTGTCGCGCCCTGGAACTATCCGCTAATGATGGCTGCCTGGAAACTGGCCCCGGCGCTGGCGGCGGGCAACTGCGTGGTGCTCAAGCCGTCTGAAATTACGCCGCTGACGGCGTTTAAGCTCGCGGAGCTGGCGAAAGATATCTTCCCGGCAGGCGTACTGAACGTGCTGTTTGGCCGCGGCCAGACGGTGGGCGACCCGCTGACGGGCCATGAGAAAGTGCGCATGGTGTCGCTCACTGGCTCTATCGCCACCGGCGAGCACATCATCAGCCGGACTGCCTCATCCATCAAGCGCACCCATATGGAACTCGGCGGCAAAGCGCCGGTACTGGTGTTTGATGACGCCGATCTCGACGCCGTCGTCGAAGGCATCCGCACCTTCGGCTTCTATAACGCGGGCCAGGATTGTACGGCGGCGTGTCGTATCTACGCCCAGCAAGGGATTTACGACGCGCTTGTTGAAAAACTTGGCGCCGCAGTGGGCAGTCTGAAAACGGGCGCGCCGGAGGATGAAACCACCGAACTCGGGCCGCTCAGCTCTCAGGCGCATCTGGAGCGCGTGAGCCAGGCAGTGGAAGCCGCGAAAGCGCTGCCGCATATTCGCGTGGTCACCGGCGGTCAAAAAGTCGACGGGCCAGGCTATTTCTTCCAGCCGACCGTACTCGCCGGCGCGAAGCAGGAGGACGCTATCGTGCAGCGCGAGGTGTTCGGCCCGGTCATCAGCGTGACGTCGTTTGAGGATGAAGCCCAGGCGCTGGCCTACGCCAACGATTCGCAATATGGGCTGGCGTCATCCGTCTGGACCCGCGATGTTGGCCGCGCGCACCGCCTCAGCGCTCGCCTGCAATATGGCTGCACCTGGGTGAACACGCATTTTATGCTGGTCAGCGAAATGCCTCACGGCGGCCAGAAACTCTCCGGCTACGGCAAGGATATGTCGATGTACGGGCTTGAGGATTACACCGTGGTGCGGCATGTGATGATTAAGCACTGAAACTGCGAAGTGGCTGATCGGGCGTACTTTTAACTATCAGCCACTTTTCCCTGGGGCATCAGCGGGGCATTCATTCTGCGTTGAGGTTTAAAATGGCTATCGGGTCTATGTTTTTGATGGATATCCACTTAGCATAGAAATTGAAAACCATCTGTGCATTTGTATGCCCCATCTGATTTGCAATGAAGTTTGGGTTTACGTCGGCACTGGCCTGCAACCTGGTGGAAATCTTAAGAAGGCATCTACAGCACTGCAAAGCAGTAACGTAACTTTTGAGAGAGGTATAGAGGCATTTGAAGGGACTCACATGGTGATGTTTCTGGATTGTACGCTCACAGCAAATCTCTATTTCTTAAATGATTATTTCTATGCCTCTACGGCAGGTTCACAGGGCGCTACAGCGGCAATGGATTCTTTGATGGCAAGGACTACGCCACTCATTGGCTCTTCAGCCAGAGCGTTTTACTTCACCAATGGCGCGCGAAATTCATTAACATTAATTAATCCTGGTTTTTTGGGAGCAATATAACAACTGACCCGATCAACACTCGGTGTTTGTATAATTTTTCTGGTACATCAAGGCGTGACCTTATTGGTGGTTACTTCAATGAGGCAGCAGGCAAACTGATAATGACACGGAATAATTATTCTGCCGTTAACACATTTGGTTGCCGAAACGCAGATGCAGCTTCTGTGCCATCAGGATTTAAGTATCTGGGGAAAGGAGTATGTGAGCGCATTGCAACAGCAACAAAAGCATTATCTGGTGGCGACGGCAGGGTTAATATCAATGCTACTACTGGATATAAAATTTTAAGTGCGGATACTCCTGTCATCTCCAGCACTCTGTCTACAAGCATGAGTTTAAGGATTGTAAGCCAGGATACAGAGCTTACGTATCAGACCAAAGTCACAGCAACAGGCTCTCGCATAATCTACAGGGAACGATTGCAGGTGACAAAGTAGGTTGGCATAATTATTAAAAAAGGGCTGCAACCTTCTATTGCAGCCTTAATTCTATTTTATGCATAGGTGAACACGTGAGTAAGGGAAGGCTTGATAGCATACAAGTACTGAGGGGAGTAGCAGCAATGCTCGTTGTGTTGTTCCACTTCAGACATTATTTAAATGATGTATATCCTCTGAAAGATCTTGGTGACAGACTTTTCCTGTTTGGTGAGGCTGGAGTTGATATATTCTTTGTTATTAGTGGTTTCATAATAGTCTATTCATCACGAAACAGAGAAAAGAATACATTTTCAGAATTTGCCATTAAAAGGTTCTTCAGGCTTTACCCTCTGTATTTTGTTGTGCTTTCAGCATACCTTTTATCATATCATGATGAAGCTTTTAATTATATTGATGTTATTAAAAGCTATCTTCTTATACCAATAGACTACAATGGCAAGGCTCCATGGTTTGGGTTAAGCACCATATATTCAGCATGGACACTTACCTATGAATCATATTTTTATTTCGTGTTTGCTTTATCAATTTTATTATCTCATAAATATAGAGTGGCGATTTGCTCTGCTGTGATTATTGTTGTCATGTACGTAGTGCAAGAAAATCTATATGGTGAGTTTTCATTGGTCGCAGTAACAGGTAAAAATGAATTCAGTGGACTTATCTATAACTTTATGTTTGTATCTAGTCCGCTTATACTGGACTTCGTTATGGGGATGGTTGTAGCATATATATATGTTTTTTACGAAAAGCATGTAAAAGCTAATGAAGTTATAACCTTCCTTTCATTGATTGTACTTACAGTTTCTGTTATTTTTATGGTATCTCACGCGACAGCATCTATAGGTCCTTTGTTTTGGGGTTGGTGTTCTGTTGGCATTGTTATTTCAATCCTAATTATTTCGAAAAACCTAAATATAAATTACCCCAAATTTTTAATATACTTGGGGGAAATGTCTTATTCAATATATATAAATCATGTTGTAGTTAAAAAGGTTTCATTATCTTACATTGGGCCATTAGGTCTTTTCAAAAGTGGAGATGGGGCAGTCATACTCTTTTGCCTTGTGGTTGCAACATTATGTATGTCTTATGGGACGTATAATTTTATAGAGAAACCAAGCATAAAACTTGGACACAGACTCGCTGAGCACATAAGAAAAAATTGCCTCAGGAGAGAAAAAGAAGAATCGATAGCTTAGCAAGAAGCCCACTTACGTGGGCTTTTTATTTTTACTAACATCATCAACGATGCACGTTATGGTGAGTTTGATGAGTGTGCGGAGATACCGGGACAGAAGTAAGACATGCAAGGCTTTGTACCCTTTATCAAGCAGTGGTGCTTATTAATTGAGATCTTTATGAGGGTGTTGTAATGGAGTATGGGCGGGGCAAGAAATTAACGCAAAACAACTCAAAAACTCTGAAGATGTCGACTTGCCTTGCGCTAATTCATTGCTGAGAACCTGATTTTGTACCACATCAACACAGTTCCGTAGAAAAGGGCCATTCATGATGATTAAGCACGGATAAATACACAGGCTGATTTGCCGTAAACAGGCAAATCAGCTTTTTGTCATGGCGGCCAGCGCATGCGGATTTAAATTTCCGGGTAAGAAATAATGGTATCATCTGAAAAAACGACATTGACATTATTTTCTTTTTATTTGTTTTTCATAAAACTTTGTCACAGCGTTGGCCTGAGATTTTAAAGTATCGTTTCTTGACTTCTTTGCCGCATTTTTATCTTTCAGGTCAACCCAGATAGTTGCGTGCAATATGTCAAAAAAATAGTCTTTAAGATCCTCAATCTTTGAATCTCTTTTGTTTTTAAAATAATCAATTCTGTTTATAAGCGGTATGCCTTTGCCGATGCTTTCACAGTCTTTCATAGAAAGATAAAGCAATGTATATATACGAGAGGTGTCTCCCATTTTATCATCTTCATATATCATTGAATGGTGGTTCTTAATAATCAGTGCGTTACACTCTTCTGCTTTTTTTATGAGTCTGTCCAGAACTGGCTTATCCAGCGCGTCCATTCTGTTTTTATAACCGATGTAAGCATTAATCCCTGCAGCAATCGCTGCACAGGTTGCTGCTATCGCTGAATACGTTGCTGGCTCAGGCATGTCTCTTCCTTTGTAGGGTCTCGTAAAAGAGAAATAATAAGCTTTTATTATTATTTTTCACCTACGGGAAATAACAGGGTTATCACAATAACAGGGGCCAAACAGGAAATATTAACGGTATGGAAAAGCCGTTTTCATTAGCTTATAGTAAACCACTGCCCCCAGAAACCGCAGGTGACACAGCCGCTTATCACGACCAGGCTAACGTCACCTCACCACCATCCTGTATTTTACCTGCACAGAAAACGGATAACGATGATAACGACCCGAGCCGCGACACCTGCTGATGCCCCGGCCATCAGCGCCTTATTAACCGAACTGGATTACCCGGATACGGCACACTTTATCGAACGACGCATCGCTGAACTGCTGGCGCACCCTGATGAAAGGTTGCTGGTCGCCGAAGAAGATGGCGCGCTGCTGGGCGTGTTGTCGCTGCATTTTATTCCCCAACTGGCGGTGGAAGGGGATTTCTGCCGCATTAGCTATTTCTGCGTTAACAGCCGCGCCCGCAGCAAAGGCATTGGCAGGCTGCTGGAAAGCGAAGGCGAGGCGCTCGCCCGCTCACGCGGTTGCGATCGCATGGAGGTTCACTGCCACAGCCGCCGTAGCGACGCGCACCGTTTTTATTACCGTCAGGGATACACCGAGTCGCCGAAGTATCTGTGTAAATCGCTGGCTGATGACGGGCGCGAAGGAGACAAACAGTGATGATTTGCTACGTGAACAGGATTACGCTCCTGCGCGCTGACGCGTTGTGAATCACGCCCTTTATTTGAGTATATGAAACGCCGCGCTAAAGGTGCGGCGGGTCGATTTTGTATGCGTGCTGGCGCCGTTAGCCTCAGTCACCGCCAGTATACCCGCAGCCCGGCGCGAACATTCACATCCCTTTACCCTTTAGCGGTTTTACTGGTTAAATCGAGGTTATGAATCAGTTAGCATTTTGAGCAGTCCTGATACTTTCCACTCATCTGAGAACACATGAAACGACTGTTAACTCTCTTCGCGCTCGCGTGCGCGCTGTTTATCTCCTGCGCGCGGGCGGATATCGCGCCCGTGTCGCTCACTGACGTGCATTTTGTGAAAACCGAGGCCGGTAAGCTGCGCCTTGAAGGCATGGTCAAAAACCTCACCGACCGATCCTTACGGCAGGTCTATGTCGCCTTTAATCTCCTGCGCAACGGCATGGTGGTGGGCTACAGCACCGCCATCACTTTTAACCTGGCGGCGGACGACACCTGGCATTTTGAGGCACCGTGCCGCACGCGCGTGTTTAAACCCGATCACTTCCGGCTGGCTGAGCTTTCGGCGATCCCCTGACGCAGTGCGCGAAAATACTCTACCTTTTAAGAGATAACGACTGAAAGGAGGATGTATGTCACTGTCTATCGACAAAAAACAGCAGCCGGGCGGAACGTATGAATATACGGCCACCTGCCGCGAGGAAAACTATCACTTCGTGATAACCGGCAAAGGCGCAACGGCCACCGAGGCCGATAACAATCTGCTTAATAACCTGAAAGAGATGCAACAGCGGCTGGATGAAGTCGCGCAAACCGGCAAACTTTCCGCCTGAATCTTCCGCAATCCCACGCCTGCCGGGGTGCCTGGCAGGCAAAAATTCTGTACCATTATATAACAAACTGAAAACAATAATTTTTGTCCTTTAAGGAAGTTCTATGGCAATCACCCGCCGTGATTTTCTCAATGGCGTCGCCATTACCGTGGCCGCCGGAATGACGCCGTGGCAAATTTTGCGCGCCTCGCCGCAGACGGCAGCTCAGTCGCTCTACTATCCGCCGACGCTCACGGGGCTTCGCGGCAACCATCCGGGCTCGTTCGAACAGGCGCACGCGCTGGGGCGTGAGGGCAAGCGGTTCGATCCCGCCAGCGTCCCGGTGGAGGAGGAGTACGATCTGGTGATTGTCGGCGCGGGCATCAGCGGGCTTGCCGCCGCCTGTTTCTGGCAGGAGCTGCGCGGTAAACAGCAGCGCATCCTGCTGCTCGATAACCATGACGATTTTGGCGGCCACGCCAAACGCAACGAATTTCACGTCGACGGGAAAACGCTGCTCGGCTACGGCGGCAGCGAGTCTTTTCAGTCGCCCGCCAGTAATTTCAGCGAAACCGCGATGGGGCTTTTGAAAACGCTGAACGTCAGCATTGAGCGCATGGCGAAAAGCTTCGACCAGACGTTCTACCCGGATCGCCACTTAAGCCGCGGCGTCTATTTCGATAAAACCAACTTCGGTGTTGATAAAATCGTCAGCGGCGATCCGGGACGCGCGGTGGCGGACGATATTCCGCCCGATCGCATGAACGCCCGCGATATTCGCGCGTTCATTAATGACTTCCCGCTGCCGCAGGCGGATCGCGACGCGTTAATCGCGCTGCACACGGAGAAAAAAGATTATCTCGCCGGGATGAGCGTTGAAGATAAAGTCGCCTGGCTCGATGCTCACAGCTACAGCCAGTTCCTGAGCGAAAAGGTGGGGCTCAGTGCCAGCGCCATTCGTTATTTCCAGCAGCGCACCAACGATTTCCAGGCCATCGGCATCGACGGCACCTCGGCGAGCGACGCGCGTATCTGCGCGCTGCCGGGGCTTGACGGCATGAATCTGCCGCCGCTCGACGCGGAATCGCTGGCGGATCTCGAAGAGCCGTATATCTACCACTTCCCTGACGGTAACGCCGGGCTGGCGCGCCTGATGGTGCGTCATCTTATTCCGGCCGTGGCGCCGGGCAGCAGCATGGACGATATCGTGCTGGCGACCTTCGACTACAGCCAGCTTGATAATGCAGAGCATCCGGTGCGCCTGCGCCTCAACAGCACCGGCGTCCACGCCGCCAATGTGGCGGACGGCGTGGAAGTAATGTACCTGCGCGACGGTAAACTGCACAAAGTCAAAGCCGGCCAGACCGTGATGGCGGGCTACAACATGATGATCCCGTATCTGGTGCCGGAGATCCCCCATGACCAGCAGGAGGCGCTGAAGCAGAACGTGAAAGCCCCGCTGGTCTACAGCAAAGTGGTTATCCGCAACTGGCAGCCGTTTATGAAGCTCGGCGTACATGAAATCTATTCCCCCGCCGCGCCGTACAGCCGGGTCAAACTCGACTACCCGGTAGATATGGGCGGCTACCAGCACCCGCGCGATCCGAACGCGCCCATTGGCCTGCATATGGTCTATGTGCCGACGTTCCCCGGCAGCGGGCTCAGCGCCCGCGAGCAGTTCCGCAAGGGCCGCGCGTTTCTGCTCGGCACGCCGTTCGAAGTGCATGAGACGATGATCCGCGATCAGCTACAGGGCATGTTTGGCGCGGCCGGTTTCGACCACGAGCGCGATATCGCGGCGATCACCGTCAACCGCTGGTCGCACGGCTACTCCTACTTCTTCAGCGGCCTGTTTGACGACGAAGAGGGCTCGCAGAAAGTCATCGAAAAAGCCCGCCAGCCGGTCGGGCGCATCACCATCGCCAACTCGGACGCCGACTGGAGCCCGTATGCCAACTCGGCGATAGACCAGGGCTACCGCGCGGTGAAAGAGCTGCACGAGATGGCGAAGGAGGGCGCATGAAACAGATAACGTTACTAGCGTTAAGCCTGTGGGCGGCCCAGGCGGGCGCGCAGGAGATGTCGCGTGGGGAATATGTGGCGCGCGCGGGCGACTGCATGGCCTGCCATACGGCCGCGGACGGCGCGCCGCTGGCGGGCGGGCTGAAATTCGCCACGCCGCTCGGCGATATTTACTCCACCAACATTACGCCGGACACCACGCACGGTATCGGCAACTACAGCTACGATGAGTTTGCCCGCGCCATGCGTGAAGGCATCGCAAAGGATGGTCATCATCTCTACCCGGCGATGCCGTATCCGTCGTACGCGAAAATGAGCGATGACGATCTGCGCGCGCTCTATGACTATCTGATGAACGAGGTCAAACCGCAGGCCACCGCAAACCGCGAAAGCGACATTCCGTGGCCGCTTTCGATGCGCTGGCCGCTCGGCATCTGGAACCGCCTGTTTGCCGACGATCAGCCGTTTACGCCGCGCGCGGACAAAAGCGCCGCCTGGAACCGCGGCGCGTATCTGGTGCAGGGGCCGGGCCACTGCGGCGCGTGCCATACGCCGCGCGGCGTGGGGATGCAGGAGAAAGCCTTCGACGAGCGTGACGAGCAGTTCCTCGCAGGCGAGGAACTCAACGGCTGGTACGCGCCGTCGCTGCGCGGGCTGAAAATGTCCGAGGACGATCTCGCCGTGCTGCTGCGCGACGGGCGCAGCAAACACGCGGCGCTCAGCGGGCCGATGGATGAAGTGGTCACCAACAGCACGCAATACCTGAGCGATGACGATAACCGCGCCATCGCGGGCTATCTGTTAAGCCTGCCGGGCAGCGAGCCGGTGAAGCGTGATGCGCCGAAGGTGGCGAAAGCGGAAATGGAGAACGGGCATCAGCTCTATGCCCGCTACTGCGCCACCTGTCACGCCAGCAACGGCGAGGGAGCAGAATACGCCGTTCCGGCGCTGAAAGATAACCTGACGGTGAATGCCGATAACCCGCTGACGCTGCTGCGCGTGGTGCTGGAGGGCGGCAAAACCGCGGTGACGCAGGGCCATCTGCCGTACAGCATGCCGGGCTACGGCTGGGCGCTCAGCGATCAGGACGCGGCGGACGTCACTAACTACATTCGCGGCAGCTTCGGCAACCACGCCGCGCCCGTCACGCCAGCCCAGGTGAAAGACGCCCGCGAGCAACAGCATAACGAGTAACGCCACGGCGTCGTCGGAACCGGCGGCGCCGTTTGTCTCTTTTTCGCCTTTCTTCCCGCCCGTTTTTCTGAAACTTTCCGCTACGCGCCGTTCAGTTTTTTCCTGTTGATACTCATCAAGCTTTCCCGTCTCAGGGCTTTGCAGAATACGCCCTTTTGATGAGGGAACAGGATGAAACCACTAACCCAAAAGGACGGGCCGGGCGAGGGCGGGCTGACGCGCCGCGACTTTCTGCGCGCCACATCGGCGCTGGCGGCCGCGCCGCTTTTTGTCCAGGCAGGCACGGCTAACGCTGATGAGCCTGAAGTACAGCCGCAGGCGGCGGAGAAAATCGTGCCGACATGCAGCACCTTTGACTGCGGCGGCAAATGCGATATCCGCGCGCACGTCAGAGAGGGCGTGGTGACGCGCATCTCCACGTGTCCGGATAACGAGGTTGACCCGGCCATGCCGCTGATGCGCGCCTGCGTGCGCGGGCGCGGCTACCGGCAGTTTGTCTATCACCCCGACCGGCTGAAATACCCGATGAAGCGCGTCGGCAAACGCGGCGAAGGCCAGTTCGAGCGCATCAGCTGGGATGAGGCGACGACGCTGATTGCCGATAACCTGCGGCGCATTACCGCGAAATATGGCCCGGCGTCGCGCTTTATGCACACCGACACGGCGGTGTCCGGCGGCGCGTTTTCCGGCGACAAAATGGCGCGTCGCTTGCTGAATATGACTGGCGGCTATCTGGAGTCATACCATTCCGTCAGCATGGGCAACACCGCCGCGGCCACGCCTTACACCTACGGCACCGCCGCCAGCGGCAGCTCGCTCGATACGCTCTCAGACACAAAACTTGTGATCCTCTGGGGCCATAATCCGAACGAAACCATCTTCGGCCACACCAATCACTATTTTCAGCAGATGAAGCGCAACGGCACCCGGTTTATCGTGGTTGACCCGCGCTACTCCGACACCGTGGCGTCGCTCGCCGACCAGTGGGTGCCGCTGCTGCCCACCACCGACAACGCGCTGATGGACGCGATGATGTTCGTCATCATCAGCGAAAACCTGCATGACAGCGCGTTTATCGCGCGCCACGTCATCGGCTTTGATGAAAATACGATGCCGGAAGGCGTACCGGCGGGCGAATCGCTGATGGCGTACCTCTTCGGCGAGAAAGATGGCGTGAAAAAAACGCCGGAGTGGGCGGAGCGCATTACCCATGTGCCCGCGCAGACCATTCGCCAGCTGGCGCGCGACTACGCCACCACCAGACCGGCGGCGCTGATTCAGGGCTGGGGGCCGCAACGCCATATCTGCGGCGAGCGCACCGCGCGCGGCTCCACGCTGCTTGCCACGATCACTGGCAACGTCGGCGTTAAAGGCGGCTGGGCGGCAGGCTACGGCGGCATCGGCAACCGGCTTTTTTGCGCCGATCCGTACAGCGTGCCGAACCCGGTGACGGCGAAAATCTCCATCATGAACTGGGTGCAGGCCTGCGATGACGCGGCGAAAGTGACGCCGGATAACGGTCTGAAAGACGCTGAAACGCTCAGCAGCAACATCAAATTCATCTTTAATCTCGCGGGCAACTATCTGGCGAACCAGAACCCGGATATCAATCAGACCGTGAAAGTGCTGGAAGATGAAAGCAAGGTCGAGTTTATCGTAGTGAGCGATCTCTTCCTCACGCCCAGCGCCCGCTATGCCGACCTGCTGCTGCCGGAAACCAGCTTTATGGAGCGCTGGAACATCGGCGAAACCTGGGGCACCGGCAACTATCTGCTGCTGTCGCAAAAGCTGGTGGAGCCGGAGTTTGAACGCCGCTCGGACTACGACTGGCTGCGCGACGTCGCGCGCAAGCTCGGCATTGAGGCGCGCTTTAGCGAAGGGCGCAGCGAAAAAGAGTGGATAGCGCATATCTGGGAGAAAACCCGCGAGGCGCTGGCAGACCACGACCTGCCGGATTTCGCCGGGCTGTGCCGCAATCCGCACGTCTACCTGAAATCGCCGCCGTATGTCGCGTTTGAAGAGAACATCCGCGACCCGGACAACCATCCGTTCCCGACGCCCTCCGGCAAAATCGAACTCTTCTCAAAGCGGCTCTGGGAGATGCAACACCCGGAGATCCCGGCGCTGTCCCACTATGTTCCCGCACAGGAAGGGCCGCAGGATACGCTGCGCGCGAAATACCCGTTACAGCTCATTACCTGGAAGGGAAAAAACCGCGCCAACTCCACGCAATACGCGAACCCGTGGCTACAGGAAGTGCAGCGCCAGCAGCTCTGGATAAACCCCCAGGACGCGCAGGCGCGCGGCATTCAACAGGGGGATAGTGTGCGTATTTATAACGATCGCGGCGTGGTGCAAATTCCCGCGGAAGTGACGCCGCGCGTTATGCCCGGCGTAGTGGCGATGCAGGCGGGCGCCTGGTGGCAACCGGACGCTGACGGCGTCGACAACGGCGGCTGCCCGAACGTGCTGACCAGCGCGCGCATCACCCCGCTTGCCAAAGGCAATGCCCATCAAACCCTGCTGGTTGAGGTAACCAAACATGCATCAGTTTAAGGATTATCCCCCGGTCAGCCGGGAGCAACTGGGCTTTTTTATCGATTCATCTCGCTGTTCGGGCTGCAAAGCCTGCCAGGTGGCGTGTAAAGACAAAAACAATCTCGACGTGGGGCGTCGTTTTCGCCGCGTCTATGAAGTTCACGGCGGCGGCTTCACGCCGACGGGCGCGGGCGGGCTTCTCCATAACGTTTTTGCTTACACCTTGTCGATTTCGTGCAATCACTGCGCCGACCCCATCTGCACGCGCAACTGCCCGACCACGGCGATGCACAAACGCGAGGGCGACGGAATTGTGCGGGTGAATACCGATAAGTGCGTCGGCTGCGGCTACTGCGCCTGGTCGTGTCCTTACGGCGCGCCGCAGCGCAATACGCAAACCGGGCAGATGTCGAAATGCGATTTCTGCATCGATCGGCTGGCGCAGGGCGAACCGCCGGTGTGCGTTGCGACCTGTCCCCTCGGCGCCATTCAGTTCGGGCCGATTAGCGCGCTGCGCGAACGCTTCGGCGCGCTCTGTGACGTAAAAGGGCTGCCGCCGTCATCCATTACAAAGCCGAATCTGGTTATCAAGCCGCATCAGGGCGCACAGCAGGAGGAACAACATGATGCATGAATTTCCGTTAGTGATTTTCACGCTGTGCATGCAGGGCGCGGTGGGCTTTACGCTAATGCTCTGCCTCACGGCCGGGCAGATGCCGCGCGCCGGACAACGCATGTTTGCCACACTGCCTGCGCTCCTTGGCGTGGGCGTTGCGGCGGCGCTCGGTTTGCTCGCCTCAACGCTGCATCTGGGGTATCCGCTCAATGCGTTTAACGCGCTGCGCCATCTCTCCAGCTCCTGGCTCAGCCGGGAAATCGCGCTGGCGGGCGTGTTTATGGCGCTGCTCGCCATCAGCATTTTGCTGCTGATGATGAAGCGCGCCGTGTCGTGGTCGCTCCTGTGGTTAACGGTAATGGCGGGGCTGGCGGATATTGTCGCGATGGCGTCTATTTATTGCCACGCGTCGGTCATGACCTGGCAGCACGTCAACACCTGGGCCATGTTCCTGGGCTCGGTGGCGTTAATCGGCGCGGCGATATTACAGCTGCGTCTTGCGTTGCGTCCGGCCTTTAACGTCCAGGCAGAACTCGCGGTAAGCCGTCGTCTCTCGCTGCTGGCGCTTTCGGCTGTGCTGATCCGGCTGCTCATTCAGCCTGCCTATCATCACTATTTAGCGCATGCCGTGGTGCCAGTGACGTTTCCGCTGCATCCGCTGGCCGCCTTTGACGCCTGCGCCGGGCTGCGACTTGCGGGGTGGTGCAGTTCGGTTGGCGGCGCGTTGTTGTTGATGATAGGGCTAACACGTCCTCACGGGGGCCGAACGCCGCAAATTGCCGGGTGCGGGCTGATCCTGCTCGGCGAACTGTTGCTGCGCCTGGCATTTTTTTGCATCGATGTCTGATGAATCTTTTTGACATGATTGCGCCCGCACAACCCTGTGTGGGCGCGCGCTGCGCCAGAAAACGGCTGCCCCGCAGCCGCTGCGATTATTGCGTCACCCGCTGCCCGACCGGCGCGCTCGCCCTTCACCACCATGACGTTATCCTTGCGTCGGATCGCTGTACCGGCTGCGGGATCTGCCTGTTTGTCTGCCCGGCGGACGCGCTGGAATATCTCTCGCCGCTGATGCGTCGTCACCGCGACGGCGTGCTGCTCGGGCCGTTCACGCTGCCGGTCGCCGCAGAAGAGCTGATGCTCTGGCATACGCATTACGCTATTCGCGCGGTCGCGGTGGATCTCACACAGAACCCGCACTGGCTGCGCCCGCTGGCTGAACTTAACCTGTGGCTGCAAAGGCGCGGCGAGCCGGGCTGGCAGTGCGTGACGGTTTCACCTGAGGCCGGTGAGGCAAGACGTCGGCTTTTGCGCCCGGAAGGCGCTCGCGTACCGCATGATGCCGCCGGGCGCCGCGCGGCGGAGGCGTTTTCTACGGCGTACCGCATCACGCTGGACGCCACGCGTTGTCTGCTGTGCGGCGCCTGTGGTCGGGTGTGCGCCCGCGGCGCGATCCGCTTTAGCGAACCGTCCGTTACGCTTGATTCGTCGCGCTGTGATGGCTGCGGCGACTGCGCGGCGGTGTGCCCGGTGGAGGCGGCAGAGGTCGTGGCGGGTGAAGCCGTGCCGCCTGTGCGCATGGCGCTGTATCCGGCGCGATGCGAACGCTGCGGCGAGCCGTGGCGCGCGTGGCAGCCGGGTGAGAAACACTGCCCGGTTTGTCGCCGTCACGCTTTCAGTATGCGTGGCGGTTAACGCTGTGAGCTGCTGAATCCACAGGGGAAAGTGGCGCTGTCATTAATCTGTCACGCACGCGCCTTATAACAGTGCCACCCCGACTCTGGATCTGAGAATAATGAAAATCAAACCCCTTACGCTTGCGCTCGCCGCGCTGTTCCCGCTCTGCGCCCTGGCCGCCGCGCCGCAGGTCGAACGCTATGTTGTGACGTTCCCGCAGGAAGATCATGTGGTCTATTCCGGTAATTATTCCAGCGCGTTTCCGGATGGCCTGCCGGTGGGCGTGGGCTCCGGGCTGCTGTTTTTACGCAAAGAGGGCGATGACCTGATTTTCGCGACCGTGACCGACCGCGGCCCGAACGCGGACTCGCCGAAAATGGGCAAGCAGGAGTCGAAAATTTTCGCGAGCCCCGAGTATACGCCGCTGATGATGACCATCCGCGTCAGCAAAGATAAAGCGCAGGCGAGCGACCCGATGCCGCTGCATGACGATCAGGGCAACATCAGCGGGCTGCCGCTGCCCGCCGGGCTTATCGGCGCGACGAATGAACTGGCGCTCAACGACGCGCTGCAAACGCTCAGCGGCGATAAACGCGGGCTGGATACCGAAGGGATCACGCCTGACGGCAAAGGCGGCTACTGGCTGTGCGACGAGTACGGCCCGTTTATCATCAATGTGGACGCCAGCGGCGCGATCCTCGCCAAACATGGCCCGCAGGCGGGTAAAGGCGAAGAGGGCGTGGCGGGCGGTTTGCCGAATATCATTAAATGGCGTCAGCCTAACCGCGGCTTCGAAGGGGTGACCCGTATGCCGGACGGACGCATTATCGCGGCGGTGCAAAGCACGCTGGATATCGACGGCAAAACCAAAAACACGGCGCGCTTTACCCGTCTGGTGAGTTTTGATCCGGCGACCGGCAAAACGGCGATGTACGGCTACCCGATTGACATTGACGTCTATAAAAAAGCCAAAGACGCCAAAATCGGCGATATCGTGGCGCTGGACGACCACCGCATTCTGCTCATCGAACAGGGCGGCGATAAAAACAAAACCATGCGCAACCGCATTTATGTGGTCGATCTCAGCAACGCCACCGATCTGAGCACGCTGGATGACACCCAGCCGCCGGAATTTGACGATGCGCAAAAACTTAACGCGCGCGGCGTGAAGCTCGCCACAAAACAGCTGGCGGTGGATTTGCGCGAGGCGGGCTGGCAGCAGGAGAAAGCCGAAGGGCTGGCGCTTGTCGACCCGCAAACTATCGCGGTCATTAACGACAACGATTTTGGTTTGCAGTCAGCGCTGCTGGAGCCGCAGGGCGATAAAAAAGCGATGGACGACTATAACGTCGACGGTAAAGGGCATCTGACCCTGGACGGTCAGCCGGTCGCAAGCAAAATCGGCATTAAGCCGCTGGAAAAACCCGCCTCGCAGAATGAACTGTGGGTGATCAAGCTCGATAAACCGCTGTAAGCGCAATAAAAAAGGGCAGGCCGAAGCCTGCCCTGTCGTCACGGTATCAAGCTTAGTTCAGCTTAAATACCGCCACGGCCTGATTGAGCAGCTGTGACTGCTCTTTCAGCGAGTGGGCGGCGGCAGAAGCTTCTTCCACCAGCGCGGCGTTCTGCTGGGTAACCGAATCCATCTGCGCGACGGCCTGGTTAATCTGCTCAATCCCACGGCTCTGCTCGCCGGTTGAGAGCGCGATTTCTGACATCAGTTCAGAGACCTGCTTAATCGAGCCGATAATACGCTTCATGCTTTCGCCTGCGCGCGCCACGCGGTCGCTGCCCAGCACCACCTGTTCGCCGGACTGTTCGATAAGCTCTTTGATCTCTTTCGCCGCGACAGACGAACGCTGCGCCAGGTTACGCACTTCGCTTGCCACCACCGCAAAACCACGACCCTGTTCACCTGCACGTGCGGCTTCCACCGCGGCGTTAAGCGCCAGGATATTAGTCTGGAAGGCGATATCTTCGATAATGCCGATAATGTTGTCGATTTTGCTGGAGCTGGACTCGATCTCCTGCATGGACACCACAACTTCTTCGACGATAGCGTTGCCTTCCTGCGCGGCGCTGCGCATATTGCCCGCGAGTTTATTCGCCTCAGCGGTGTTCTCCGAGGTGTGCTTCACGGTGGACGTCAGCTGTTCCATGCTGGCGGCGGTTTCACCGAGAGAAGCGGCCTGCTCTTCGGTACGCGCCGAGAGATCGACGTTACCGGCGGCAATCTCTTCCGCGGCGTGGGCAACGCTCTGGCTGGAGTCGCGTACCTGGGCGATGATATCGACCAGCGACAGACGCATCTGCTCAAGCGAGCCGAGCATATCGCCAATCTCATCTTTCGAACCCGAGAGCACCGGGGTGTGCAGTTCGCCTTCCGCCATCTGCTGGCAGTGACGACGTGCCGCATCAAGCGGTGCCAGCACGCGGCGCTTCAGCAGAATAAACATCGCGCCAATCAGCAGCGTAAACAGCAGGGCAAACACCGCGATGGTGATGATGCTGTTCACGAAGCGTTCCTGCGCCTCATGGTTCAGACGCTGGGCATATTTCTCACGGAACGCCAGCA
Source organism: Cronobacter turicensis z3032 (assembly GCA_000027065.2). Classification (NCBI taxonomy): domain Bacteria; kingdom Pseudomonadati; phylum Pseudomonadota; class Gammaproteobacteria; order Enterobacterales; family Enterobacteriaceae; genus Cronobacter; species Cronobacter turicensis. The sequence continues at coordinate 2,176,313 of FN543093.2, forward strand.
GTTGATCGAGCGTAATTTCAAACTGGCGATCCAGTTGCGGGATCGTCGTGCTCACCAGCTGGTTAAAACGCGCGGTATCGTTGCGGCTTGCCGCATCCATCAGCGGACGCAGGCCGTCATCGACATACGCCTGCCATGCCTGACGGTACGGGGCGGCCAGCGCCTCCTCACCCTCAACAGCAGGGGCTGCTTTATAGTTATTAAACGCTGCGACAGCTTTTTGCATCACTTCGTTGGCGCTCTCAAGCGATGCCTGCGTTTTCTGGGTATCGCCGATAGAAGCGTTGATCATCGCCTCCATCAGGCGCACGCGCAGCGTACGGCTGTGGTTAATCGGGTCAATCACCGAAAGCACTACGCGAATCTCTTTGTTCACGTTATCCAGCGACTGGTTGCTGCGGGTGAGCGACCAGAGGTTGGAGACGGTGCTGACGAGAAAGATAAAAAGTAACAGACTGAAAACGAGAAATGAAAAACGCCTTACTGACATGTTGTTCCCTTGCGTGAGGTTGTAACACAACGACCCGGCATCCCGAAAAAGAGGAGTGCCACCAGACGGTTATCGGTTTATCTTGCAAAAAATTTAGCTTAAATAAATTTTTACCTACCAAAACAAGGGGTTATATTTGTAGCGGGGGCCATGCGGCAAGCTTATGGCTCGCCAGGCTATGCTTTACGCTGGCATCAGCGTATTCGCGCGCAGGCGCATAAGGAGCGAGAATGAAAACGCTACAGGGGCCTTCCCTTTTTCTTTCGCAATTTATCAGCGATCGTCCACCGTTTAACCAGCTCGATACGCTGGCGGCCTGGGCGGCAGGGCTTGGCTATAAAGCGGTGCAGCTTCCGACCCATCTGCCGCATATTTTCGACCTCGCGAAAGCGGCGGAAAGCCTCGATTACTGCGCGCAGGTGCGTGAGACGCTCGGTAATCTCGGGTTGCAAATCAGCGAACTGTCGACGCATTTTCAGGGGCAACTGGTGGCGGTACACCCGGCGTATGACCAGGCTTTTGCCGGTTTCGCGCCAGACGCGCTACGCCACGATCCGGTTGCGCGCCAGCAGTGGGCGGTCAGCACGCTAAAGCTTGCGGCGCGCGCCTCGCAAAACCTCAATCTCACGGCGCACGCCACCTTTTCCGGCTCGCTCGCCTGGCCCTTTTTCTACCCATGGCCGCCGCATAATCCGCTGCTGGTGGAAGAGGCGTTTGAGGAGCTGGCGAGCCGCTGGCTGCCTGTCCTGCACAGCTTTGACGAGGCGGGGGTGGATCTCTGCTTTGAACTTCATCCTGGCGAAGATCTGCACGACGGCGTGACATTCGGACGTTTTCTGGAACTGACGGACAATCACCCGCGCTGCCATATCCTCTACGATCCGAGCCATATGCTGCTTCAGCACATGGATTATCTGGGGTTTATCGACCACTGGCATTCGCGCATCAAGGCGTTTCACGTCAAAGACGCGGAGTTCAGGCCGTCAGCCAATAGCGGCGTCTATGGCGGCTATCAGCCCTGGATTGACCGCCCGGGCCGTTTTCGTTCACCCGGCGACGGGCAAATTGATTTTAAGGCCATTTTCAGCAAGCTCGCGCGCTACGACTATTCCGGCTGGGCAACGCTTGAATGGGAATGTTGCCTGAAAGAGGGCGAGACTGGCGCGCGCGAAGGGGCGAGGTTTATCGCCGAACATATCATTAAAGTCTCCGGGCAAAACTTTGAGGATTACGCCCCTGGACGACACGATCGCGAGGCGGCGCGCGCGATGCTGGGTTTAGCGCCTGGCAAATAAAAAGCCGGGCGCAGTGCCCGGCTTTGATGTGCGTAAAACCTGGTTTAGTCAAATACGTTGTTGATTACGGCGGTCACCAGTGCCGTACTGAGCGCAATCAGCACCAGGTCATCGCCGACCATTTTCCATTCATAGCCAGGATAATAGGGCAGTTCGTTCAGCATGCTGGCCGGCACCGTTTTCTTCGCGATACCCGGCGGCAGTGGTTTACCGCGCGCGAGGTTTTTCGCGATGCCCGGCGGCAGCGATTCATAGCCGGTGAGGCCATAATTCACGGCCAGGCTGCGGGCGCGACTGAAGCTGATATCTGATTCAACGTGGTCGGGTTTGCCGTAGTTTTTACGCCCCGATGCGTTGCCTTTTTCTTTGTCTTTATTGTCGGCGTTTTTACCGTTGTTACCCTTATTACCGTTGCCATGATTGCCGCTGTTGCCATGGCCGTTACCATTACCATTCCCGTTGCCAGGGTTAGCCAGCGCCGGTGTGGCGCAGACGGTAAAAGCCGCAAGCAGGAGCGCCAGCGCGCTCAGACGTTTCGTTTTCATAACCCTTCCTCAGTCAGATGGAGCAACGCTATTTCAGCACAACGGCAACAAAAATCGATTGCGCTTTTTCCTGGATTACAGACTTCTGAAGACGGCTCGCAAAATCGCAACGACGGTTTGCCTGTGTCGCTTGCAGGCGGCATTATGGCTGTATAAATAAACAGTTATCCAGTGCGCGAAACGCGTCGCAGGAACAACGCGCGTTCCGGGGCCAGAACCTCACAGCAGGCAAAACAGGGCAGACAGGAGAACAGGATGACGGCTGTACAAGGAACCCCTGAAGAAACCGGGCCGGAAAGCGCACAGCGCCCGGTGCTCAGCGATTCTGAAGCGTTACGCTATACCCCGGAAAATCTCTTCGCGCGGGGCGGCTGGCTACATTCGCCGGACGGCCCCTGGAGGCCTGAAGGCATAACCCCGCCGCCGCCCGGGCGCGCGTGGGTGGTCGATGCGCGGCGCGGACCGTTCCGTACCGTGCAGCAGGCGGTGAACGCCGCTTTTGATGGCGCACAGAGCAGGGCGCGCGTCTGGATTGCCGTTGCGCCCGGCGTCTATCGTGGCGTCGTGTATTTGCCAGCGGATGCGCCCCCCATCACCATTTACGGCACCGGCGAATCACCGGAACAGGTGCGCTTTGAGTTGACGCTGGATGCGCGTTTCACGCCGCAGCAGTATCAGGCAGCGGTCAATGCCTGCGGCGAGTTTCAGCCGGGCGATCCGGCATGGGAGCATTATCAACGTATCGCCGCGTCTGGCGCGTCTGAGATTGGCACCGGCGCGTCCGCGGTCGTATGGGCGCAGTCAGACGGCTTTCAGTTGCTGAACCTGAGCGTGGTCAACACCTTGCTGGATAGCGTTGACGGGCAGGCGCATCAGGCCGTGGCGCTGCGTACCGACGGCGACAGGGTGCAACTTGAGCGCCTGCGGCTTATCAGCCGTCAGGATACGCTCTGGCTTAACAGCCGTGGCGCGCCGCAGGGTGAGGCATCGCACATCAGCCGCGTGCGGGTGAAAGAGTGTTATATCGAAGGGGATGTCGATTATGTTTTTGGTTCGGCAAGCGCGTGCTTTGAAAACGTGCGCTTTCATACGGTCTCCTCACGTGGCGCGGGCGAAGCGTTCGTGCTGGCGCCTTCCACACCCCACGATCTTCCCTTCGGGTTCCTCGTTCAGCAGTGCCGCTTTACCACCGATAACGGTTTTGGCGAAACCTTATTCGCGAAGCTGGGGCGCGCATGGGATCACGGCGCGCGGGAAACAGGCTACCGGCCGGGCCATACCGCCAACGGGCAGGCGCTTATTCGCGATTCCTTCACAGAGGCGGGTTTTGACGCGAAAGCCCCCTGGGGCGCGGCGGCCACCACCGGGCGTCCGTTTGCGGCCAGCCGCAGCGCTCTGCGTGACGACGTGCGCTACAACCGCCTGGTGGAATACCACAACCGGCAAAGGGTGGAAAACCGGGGTAAAACGCCGGCGCAGAAGCGCCGGCGTCAGGGTTAACGCGGGCCGATGATTTTCGCCAGCGCTTTACGGTCGGCAGGTTTGATATCGAGCGGGTGCTCATAGCCGATGTTTTCAATCGCGCGGGTGTAAAGCGCCACCAGCCAGTCGTAGACGTAGCGGGTGGCGGCATGTACCGGCTTTTCGCCCAGGCGCGTCAGGCGCTTATCATGCGCGACGGCAGAGGCGAAGAGGCGCTCGTTCGGGTTGACGCGGCTTGCCGGACGCTCCGCCTGCGGCATGCGCTCGAAGCCCAGCCAGCTCACGAAGTTACCCAGCTCGGCACGCAGCTGCGCGCCGGAAAGCCCTTCATGGGCAGCCAGCGTTTCCAGGCGGGCCGTCAGACTGAGCCGATAGCTCGCGATAATCAGCGTATCGCCGAGCCAGTGCAGCGTGGCGGCGTCGATACCGAGCAGCGCGGCGTGTTCCTCGTTCTGCATCCACTGGCGAACGTGGTTCACCCACAGGCGATGCGCGCGGCGCGCCAGCGAGGCGCCAGCGGCGGGGTCGGCGGGGCGCACGGAGGCAGACTCGCCGAAGAGATCAATCTCGGCGCTAAACAGCCCCTGCGGCGTCTCTTCATGGCGCTCTTCGGTTTCACACAGCGCCTGCAGGGCGGCCGGATCGGGCAGCAGCGCCTGAAGGAGATCCCCGTGCCGCGCGGCCTGGCGCTGCAATGTGCGCACACCGTTTTCCGCCGTGGCGCGCAGCGTCGCTTCATCGGCAGTCAGCGGAGCCAGATAACGGCTGAAAAGCAGTGCGGGCTGGGCCTGCGCCTGTGCGGTCAGCAGCGCCAGACGGCGTTCGCGGCTGCTCTGGCTCAGCGCCTGCGACAGCCATTCGGTCAGGCGTTGCAGATTACGCCCGTCGAGCGCCTGCAACGTGCCCCAGGTGTGGCCCGGCTTGCCGAGCAGACGCTGTACGCCCTCGTCCAGATGCTGGCCATCAAGGAAACGGGCATCGTGCGGCGTAATGGCCCACACCAGGCCCGGCAGCGCGTCCGGGGAGGCGGGTTGCGTGGCGTTCACCCAGCGCAGCAGCGTGCGCGCGACCGGCGCGATATCGGCGCGGCTCTGCACGGCGTTACACACCATCAGCACGTCCGGCTGCTGGTGCTGGCGATAGTAGTCGAGCAGAAACGCGATTTTGCTCGCGTTCAGGCTGTCGTTCTGGCGATACGTCGCGCCGGGAATATCCAGCAGATCCACGCCTTCCGGCACCGATGGCGTGGCGAGCGGCAGCGTCAGCTCGGCGCACAGCAGCGTCAACGTCGTCAGCGGCAGGCTGACCATGCCCTGCAACTGATGCTGTTCGAGGGCGCGCACCAGCACTTCGTCGGGCAGCGCCTCTTCGCCGGAGCCAGCCGGGAGCAGAAAGCCTTCCACCGGCAGGGAGAAGTTATCGACCAGCAGGCTCAGCGGCGCGGCCACTTCGCGGGCATGGCCCAGCAGCAGCAGGCCTTCGGCAAGCGTCATAAACTGCTGCGTCAGTTCAGCGATATCGCCCCACAGCAGCGCGTACAACCGCACGCGTTCGGGCAGATTCAGCGCAGGCAGCAGTTCAGCAAGCTGATGCCACGCGTCGTCGCTCAGCGTGCGCTGGCGAGCAGGCGTCACTTCCCGCCAGCGCGCGGCGAGCGTCATTACGTCCGGCGCGCTGATGGCCGGGTGGCTCTGCGGCTGGCCGAGGCTCTGGAACTGGGCTAAACGCTGGCGCAGCTCCTCTTCGCTGACGGCGCGCGCCTGACCGCTGGTCTGGTAATGCGCCAGGAAAATCTGTACCAGCTCCGCCTCGCTGAAAAGCCGCAGGCGCAGCGGAAATTCTTCCGGCAACGCAGACGGCGTGCGGGTAAAGCGTACCGCCATTGCGGTCGCGCTGTGGCCGGGGTTGATATGCGTTAGCCAGTCGAGATGTTTATCGCCAGGCGCGACGGCCACCTGGCCCTGTGAGCCATTGGCCAGCGTCGCCAGCAGGTGCGCTTTGCCCGCCTGGGAGTGCCCGTAAAGGCCGAGCGTGCGCGGTTCGCTGACAAGCGTATTGAGCGTTTGCGCGCCGGCACGCAGCGCGCTCAGGCGCGCCAGCAGCGGGCCTGCTTCTTCATCCAGCAGCGGCGCATGCGCGCGGGTGGTTTCGACCCAACGGGTCAGGGCGACAGGTGTAGTGAGTGTCTGGTTAATGAGGGTAGAAACTGTCATTTCAGATAAACGCTCCCGCTGTCGATCCAGTAGTGGCTGCCGGAACTGCGACGGTCAGCCAGAGTATTAAGTTTAAACGTGACCTGCTCCGGCGGCACGCGGGTGCCGTCGGAAAGCCAGGCCTCGCTGAGCATGAAGCCTTCCGGCGCTTCATGTTTGCCGCCGCCGGTCAGTTCCAGGCGCACGTTGAGCACGCCGTCGCCGGCGATCGCTTTCGCCAGCTCCGGCGCGTTGACCGAGAGCGTGTAAAGCGGCGTGGCGGGCCAGCGGGCGTTATCGAGCTGGCGGAAGCCGAGCGTCACATTGCCGCGCAGCGGGAAGTGCAGGCGGGCGTCGAGTTTAGCGCCCGGCGCGTCGAGATCGATCTCGCGATACCAGACGTTCTCGTCGCGCAGCGTGTTGACCACGTTATCCAGTACGCCGAGATAACGCACGGTGGAGTACGCGCCAATGTCCGCCGCTTTAAAGTTAAAGCGCGGCAGGCGCAGGTCGAGCGCCAGGCTGCACAGCATGGCGCCAACGGCGGCGGTGGATTTCGGGTTGCCCACGCGGCGGTGCTGACTGAAAGGATACCACTCATGCACTTCATAGTTATCGAGCCAGACCATACGGCTGACCGGCACCGGCTGAAGCAGACGAATCAGCGACTGCAGGCCCGGCAGGCAGCCCGGACGGCCCGTTATCAGCAATACGTCACAGCAATAGTGCGAGATGGCCTCGCACAGCGCCTGGATGGGCGCGCAAATGCTGAACTTTCCGTTATGCAGCGCCTCTTCAAGCTCGCCGAAGCTCACCTGCAGCGGCACGTCCAGCACGTTAAACGCCGGGCTGCCTGCGGGCAGCGCATGCTCAATCGCCTGGTGGAGATAGTTATGCACGTTGCGGGTCGGCGGCTGTTTCAGCAGCTCGCCGAAGGTGGTGTAAAGGCCGCTTTGCGTGTCAGCCGGATCGCTGTTTTCCCACGCCGAGAGTATGGCGTGACCCAGCGGCATAAAGAGCTGCAGCGCGGTCTGCTGGCGCAGGATAGCCTGCGTGTCCATGCGGCCGGAATCGCCGAACAGCGTGGACATCAGCGTCGCGGCGTCGGCCACGCCCGCTTTTTGCAGGTGTTCCTGCAAGGCAGGCAGCACGCAGCGCTGAATGACATCCAGCAGAATGTCATCGCCCGCCACTTTAAACCCTTCGCGGAACAGCAGGGTCGGGCTGATTTTCACGTTGCTGCCGACGCCGTCATCGAGCTGGTATTCGGCAATCGCCATATCCGTCGTGCCGCCGCCGATATCAATCGAGGCGACGCGCAGCTGACGGCCCGGCGTGGCGCCCGGCGGCGTTTCGCGGTCGGGGCGGGCGAGGCTTGCGAAAAAGCGCTCGGTCTGCCCGGCGAAATGCACCATTGCTTCGTTATAGAGCCATACCAGCTGACCACAGCTCGCTTCATCCCATTCCATCTGGATCTCAGGCACCGGCACGCGGCTCTTACGCTGGCCTTTTTCGGCGCTGAAATCGTCGTCGTGCGGGTGCCAGCCCAGCGCTTTCCAGACCAGCGCGATGGCCTCCTGCATACGGCGGCGGAAAATCTCGCGTTCCTGTTTCGGCATCGCCGACGGCAGCGTCAGGATCAGCTGACGCAACTGGCGCGGCGAGCTGGCGTTGCCCATGCGCAGGCGGCTGGCGACGCTGTTGATCTGGCAGACCGCCTGGGCGAGCAGCTCGCACAGCATATGGGTCATCAGAGAGCTGCGGCTGTATTGCGGCGAAAAGACCGGCAGGCGTTCTTCCGGCGGCAACTGCCAGAGCGGTTCGCCGTCGTCGTTCATCAGGTTCATCAGCGGACCCGCGGTCGCCAGCGGCTCGCGCTGGGTTTTCGGGGTCATCAGGTTAAAACGCCACTCCTGGGCCGCCGGGGTTTCATCCCACAGGTAACGGCGAGGGCTCGAAATCCCGCTGTTGCCCTCGGTGCCAAGACGCTGCATCGCCAGTTTGCGCGCTTCGTCGCCCACGCGAACAATAGAAGGCCAGACGAACGCTTCGTCGCGCCCGCTCTCCACCGAAAAATGCTGTTTGCCGAAACGCGCCTCGGCGAAGGCCAGGCGGCTGGTGAACATCAGCGCGTTCATAAACTGCGGCTCGCTCAGCGAACGTACCTGCAGCTCCATCGTCTGGCGCAGGCCGTCGTTCGCTTCGCCATGATCTTCAATAATCACCCCGCAGGTATGGGTGTTTCCCACATCCAGAATCAGATCCACCGCCACCGGCTGAGAGCTCAGCGTGCCGGTCACGATTTTCAGCTCTGGCACGCTCAGCTGGTTGCCGAGGAGCGACATCATATTGAGCCAGTGGGCCTGATATTCGAACACTTTCAGCGCGCGCTGGATCTCCTGTTCGCTGCGGCCTTCCTGAGCGCCTGCAAACTGGGTAAACGCTTCGCGCAGCCAGCCGTCGACCCAGGTCTGGTCGAGGAAATCGGCGACTTCATCATCGCGCCAGGCGAGGGCGAAACGCGTTCCGTTGCGCACGTCGTTCTCGACCGGCGCGAGCTGAGAGGCCGCGCCTTCATCGGTCTGGATCTGGGTGTCGAAGGCCAGCGTCACGCGGTGAGTATTGCCTGCGCCGTCCGGCTCGCTGAGCCTGCGGATTTGCACGCGCGCCCAGTTATCCGGGCCCTGTACGAAGGTGCGCGGCGGGTTAAAGCGCAGCACCGGCAACGGCAGCCAGATGCCATCCATCATCGCGAGCGACTGGCTCAGCGAGACGCTGCTTTCTGGCTTCACCACTTCAGGCTGACCGCCTTGGCGCGCGGGCAGGGTGAATTTGCCGGAGGCGATATCGTAATCGAGGCGCAGCAGCGGCCCGTTGGCGGTTTTACGGACGAAACGCCCGTCGTGGGGCGCTTCAATCGGCGTCAGGCCGAAATCAAGAAATTGCACCCCGCTGTTTTCAATCAGGGTGACGCTCTGTTTGTAATCACACAGGTTAGCCAGCATAAATCAGGCGCTCACTTTCTTCATGGTCAGGGGCAGAACGGTCTTTTCATCATAGCGACCGGTACACTCGGCAACATCATTGGGGCCAGCTTTACAGGCGATTTCCGGCATCGGGTAGCGGGAACCGTCGCTGCAACGGGCTTTGCCGCGCGTCTTAATCATCAGCTCGCCGGTCTGGTGAAGGCCAGAGAACAGCTCGGCTTTACAGACGACGTTATCGCCAAGCGTCACGCGCGCCATGCCTTTGTTGTTTTTCATATCGATACGCATCGAGGTCGCTTTGCCGGTAAGCGGGTCCGGACTGCCGATGCTAAGCCGCCAGGTGCCGTTCAGGAAGCGGGTGGTCCCGGCTTTGACCTGATTCGCGTCCATCACCAGCGCGTTTTTATCGACCGGTGCTGGCGCAACGACAGGCTTCTCTTCCACCACCGGCGCAGGTGGCGTTATCTGGGCTGCAGCGAGCGGCAAGGTAGTGGCTGGCGCGATGACGGGCGCCACAGGAGCGGGAGCAGCCGCGGGCGGCGCATCGACCGATTTCACCGGCGCAGGCGCGATTTCCTGCGCTTTGATCTCTGCGACCGACACGGTCGGCGCGGCCGCTTCTTTCTCCTGCAACATATACCAGGTGACAGGGGCGGCTACGGCGCCGATGACGACGGCCGCGGCGAGCGGCCATGTCCAGAGCGGAACACGCGAGCGGCGGGCGGGCGTCCGGGCTTTCACCGGTACCGGCTCGGCGTCTTCTGGCGCGGCGTCGGCGTCGGCGGTATAAGCCGCCAGCGCGGCCGCGGAGGCCAGGACGGACACCGCAGGCGCCGGGACAGGCGTGGGCGCAACAGGGGGCGTTGCCAGCAGCGGCGCGTCCGGCTCGGCCATCATCACTGGCGTGGGTTCCGGCTCCGGCTCTTCCTGCGGCGTCATGATGATTTCCGGCTCGACAGGCTCGGCTTCGTGTAAACATTCGAGCACGTCATCGCGCGCGCCCTGGTTTAAATTCACGAAGCCCCAGAAGGTGATGACCGGCTTGCCGTCCACCAGATAGAGGAAATTCGCGCCGGGGAACTGCACGGCCTTGGCGAGCAGCGCGCCAAAAAGCTGCTGGGCGGTTTTTTCCGACTCCAGGCAGCGTTTGCTCAGCGCGCGAGCGCTGGAGAGCGCGCTTTCCAGAAAGCGCAGGGCGCGCTCGCGCTCCTCGCTGCTGGCGGACGCCCAGCCCATTACCTTGCCGCTGACCGGCGAATACCAGTCCACGCGGTCACCCTCTTCGTTAAGCTGAGGGATAGCAAGAGACTCCACCAGCGGCTGTTTGCGCAGGCGAAGAGTTTCACGGATTTGCAGTGCAGACTCGAAAACCGCCTGACCGTTTTCGCCTACCGACTGGAAGTCGTCAAGGTCGCCACTGCGCAATAGAATTTTTGCCACGTCATTCTCTCTGCTGGGAAAACTTTTTCACGGCTCTACTTTGAACGATAGACGGGTCAAGCAAAGGGTGAAAGAAACGCGAAAAAGCGTAAATTCTCGGGTCATTGAATCTTAGGAATTTTCTTGACTTAAGCAAAAATTCGCGGTGATAACGCGACTTAACCGGAGCGTAAATCATTTTTATCTAAAATTGACTGATATTCAGGCGGAAAATGCCGGAAAGGCATAAAGGTACAGTTTTTTGTTATTTGCCACTCAACGCAGGCTATGATGAGATGGCTTTCCTCCTGAAAAGTAAAATAAAAGGCACAAGATGAAGACAGGAAAAACATTGCTCGGGCTGCTGTTGAGCGCCCTGTTACCGGCAAGCGCGATCGCGGCGAACAGCGATACCCTGATTTACTGCTCCGAGGCGTCCCCGGAATCCTTCAACCCGCAAATCGCGAGTTCCGGCCCAAGCTTCGTGGCAAGCTCCCAGGTGCTTTATAACCGCCTGGTGAATTTCGATCCGAAAACCAATACGCCGGTGCCGTCGCTCGCCACCGAGTGGAAGGTCAGCCCGGACGGTAAAACCTGGACGTTCACGCTGCGTCAGGGCGTGAAATTCAACAGCAATAAATTCTTTAAACCGACGCGCGATTTCAACGCCGACGATGTGATTTTCTCGGTGATGCGCCAGAAAGACCCGAATCACCCGTACCACAAGGTGTCGCAGGGCAATTACGAATATTTCCAGGATGTGGGTCTCGATAAGCTCATCACTGAGGTGAAAAAGCTCGACGACTATCACGTCCAGTTCACCCTGAGCGAGCCAAACGCCGCGTTCCTGGCCGACTGGGGGATGGATTTCGCGTCTATTCTTTCAGCGGAATATGCTGATGCGATGATGAAAAAAGGCACGCCGGAGAACGTCGATAACTGGCCCATCGGCACCGGTCCGTATGCGCTGCAACAGTACAAAGTCGATTCGCTTATCCGCTACATCGCCAACCCGAACTACTGGGATGGCGCGGTGCCGACCAAACACCTGATCTTCTCGATTACCCCGAACGTCGAGACGCGCCTTGCGAAGCTGAAAACCAACGAGTGCCAGATTATCCCGGCGCCGAGCCCGGTGCAGTTTGAGCCGATCAAAGCCGATAAAAACCTGACGCTGCACAGCGTCGAGGCGCTGAACGTCGGTTATCTGGCGTTCAACACCGAGAAAAAACCGTTCGACAACGTGCTGGTGCGCCAGGCGCTGAACTACGCCGTCGATAAAAAATCGATCATCAATGCCGTGTTCATGGGCAGCGGCACGGTGGCGAAATCACCGATCCCGCCGAATATGCTCGGTTACGATAAAGACCTGAAAACCTACGATTACGATCCTGAAAAAGCGAAAGCGCTGCTCAAGCAGGCGGGGCTGGAGAAGGGCTTTGAAGCGACGCTGTGGTCGATGCCGGTGCAGCGCCCGTATAACCCGAATTCGCGCCGCATCGCCGAGATGATCCAGAGCGACTGGGCGAAAGTGGGCGTGAAGGCGAAAATCGTCAGCTACGAGTGGGGTGAATATCTCTCCGGCATCCGCAAGGGCGAGCATGATACCGCGCTGTATGGCTGGATGTCGGACAACGGCGATCCGGATAACTTCGCTGATGTCCTGCTGAGCTGCGACAGCATCCAGAGCGGCTCGAACGCGGCCCGCTGGTGCGATAAGAAATACACTGACCTTATCGATCAGGCCAAACGCGTCAGCGCGCCGGAAGAACGCGCGAAACGCTACGTACAGGCGCAGGAGATCTTCTACCAGCAGGCGCCGTGGGTGCCGCTGGCCAACGGCCGCACCTTCTACGCGACTCGCAGCAACGTCACGGGGTACAGCGTAAGCCTGATGGGCAGCGACTTCTCGAAAGCGAAAATCAACTAAGCACTGCGCCGCGGCACCTGCCGCGGCGACGCGTTTAAGGAGGTTTTATGACACATCGTGATGAAATGCAGCGCCGCGTTGACGCGGTGATTGAACAACATGTTATTGCTCCTATGAATGAGCTGCTGATTGCGCTCAGCGATGACGCGCAACTAGGCCGCGAGGAGCGTTACGACCTGCAACAGCAACTGCGCAACGCGATCGCCCATCATGGTCGTCAGCACAAAGAAGACCGCGAGCGCGAGGCGGCGGAGCGCCTGGCCGAGCTGACCCGCGGCGGCAAAATTTTATAATTTACAAGGAATTCTCATGCATATTGCTTTTCTCGGTCTGGGCGGCATGGGCCAGCCGATGGCGCAAAATCTGGTTAAAGCGGGCTTTACGGTCACGGTCTGGAACCGCTCGCCTGCGTCTGCAGAGGCGCTGCGCGCGTCCGGCGCGCAGGTTGCGGCAAGCCCGAAAGAGATTCATGGCGCTGATATCTTAATCACTATTCTTGCCGACGACGCGGCCACCGAAAACGTGGTGGTGGAGCAGGGCGCGCTGGCGTCGCTCGCGCCGGGCGCGCTGTGGATTAATATGGCGACCGTTTCCGTGGCGTTTACTGAGGCAATGGACGCGCTGACGCGTCAGCGGAACATCGGCTATCTCGCCGCCCCGGTGCTTGGGCGTGTGGATGTCGCCGCGGCAGGCAATCTGAATATTCTCGCGGCGGGCGAGGCGCAATGGCTCGCGAAAGCGCAGCCGATTTTCGACGTGCTGGGCCAGAAAACCTGGACCTTTGGCGACAGCCCGGCGCAGGCCGCGGCGGTGAAGCTCGCGGCGAACTTTATGCTGGCGAGCGCGATCGAGACGATGGGCGAGGCGTCGGCGCTGGTGGAGGCTTATGACGTCGGCAAAGGCGATTTTCTCGGTATGATGACCAGCACGCTGTTTGCCGCGCCCGCGTATAAAAACTATGGCGCGATGATTGCCGAAGATCGCTACACGCCCGCCGGTTTCACCATGAAGCTGGGGCTCAAAGATGTGCGTCTCGCGCAGCAGGCCGCCGAGAGCAAAAACGTGCCGATGGGAGTAGCGGGCGTGCTGCGCGATAACTACCTTGACGCGCTGGCCCACGGCGATGAACAGCTCGACTGGGCGGCGCTGGCGACCGTCAGCGCGCGCCGCAGCGGGCAGAAACCGAAAGCGTAACCTTCAGAACGTGCGCCTGGCGACCAGCCAGGCGCCAATCACCAGCAGCACCGCGCCCGCCGCCGGCCCTGCCACCATCCGCAGCGTCAGGCCGCTACTGCGCGCAATATCGAACAGCAACCCGCCAATCAGCTGGCTTGCGACCAGCACCGCAATAGTCGTGGCCGCGCCGAGATGCTGATAGCCGTTAATACTCGCGAAGACGAAAAACGACCCGAGCAGCCCTGGCAGCAACGTCCACCAGCGCACGGTGGCGATAAGCTCGCTGAAGCCCGCCGTGCCGTTACGCAGCAGGAGAATGGCGCAGAACAGCACAATCCCTACCAGCGAATTGAGCAGCATGGCGATAAGAATGGTGGAGGCCGACTGCGTGATGCGCACCATCAGCATGTTTTGCACCACCAGACCCGCCCCGGCGGCGGTCAGAAACAGCAGGCTGAGCGACGAATTCATCCGATGGCGTCCGGCTCGTTGCGATTGTCGAGCTGAAGCTGCATAAACGTCAGATCCAGCCAGCGGCCAAATTTGGTGCCCACCTGCGGCATCTGCGCGGTGATGGTAAACCCGAGTTTTTCATGCAGCGCGATGGAGCCTGCGTTGCGCGATTCAATCCCCGCCACCATCACATGCTTGCCGATGGCCTGCGCCTCGACAATCAGTCGCGTCATCAGCGCCTTGCCGATGCCCTTGCCATGGTGATCAGGATGCACGTAGACCGAGTGCTCAACCGTATGGCGAAAGCCGTCAAAGGCGCGCCAGTCGCCGAATGAGGCGTAGCCCACCACGGTGTCGCCCAGTACCGCCACCAGCACCGGATACCCGGCGTTGCCGCGCTGATAAAACCAGGCGAGGCGGTTTTCCGTGTCGACGGTGGAATCGCTCCAGATGGCGGCGGTATGTAATACCGCATCGTTAAAAATGTCGGCGATAGCGGCGCAGTCGTCCGCAGTGGCATGGCGAATCAGCATGGTTGAACCCCGGCAGTCGTACACTATAATGTTACGTTATGAATAATATAATCGACACATTAAATCAACGGATTGGTGAGCGTATCCGCGTCGAGCGCGAAACCCGCGGCTGGTCGCTGAGCGAGCTTGCAGAGCGCGCCGGGGTGTCCCGCGCCATGATCCATAAAATCGAGCGCGGGGAAAGCAGCCCGACCGCCACGCTCCTGGGGCGGCTCTCCGGCGCGTTGGGGCTGAGCATGTCCACGCTTATCGCCCGCGCGGAGATGAACGAAGGGCGGCTGTTGCGCTTTGCCGATCAGCCGGTCTGGCGCGATCCGCAAAGCCACTATCTGCGCCGCCACGTCTCGCCAAAATCTGACCTGCCGCTGGATCTGGTTCAGGTGGAGCTGCCCGCCGGCAGCGATATCCCGATGCCCGCCTCGGCCTATGCGTTCGCGCGCCAGCTTATCTGGGTGCAGCAGGGCGAGCTGGTGTTTCGCGAAGGCGAAACCCGCCACCTGATGCGCGAGGGCGATTGCCTGGAGCTTGGCCCGCCGAACGAATGCCATTTTATCAACCAGAGCGACGCGCCGTGCGTCTATCTGATCGTGCGTCTGAATAACGTCGCCAGTTGACGTGAATGCACTACGCTTTCTGGATGCCCTGAAAACTAAGGAGAACATCATGACCCAACCATCGTCCCGTAATCGCCGCTGGGTGCTGGCCTCCCGTCCGCATGGCAAACCCGTGGCGGAGAACTTCCGTCTGGAAGAAGATACCATCGCCGAACCAGGCGAAGGTCAGGTGCTGGTGCGCACCGTCTATCTGTCGCTCGATCCGTATATGCGCGGTCGCATGAGCGATGAGCCGTCTTATTCTGCCCCGGTGCAGATTGACGAAGTCATGGTCGGCGGCACCGTCGGCGTGGTGGAGAAATCGCTTCACCCCGATTTCAACCCCGGCGACTGGGTGGTCGGTTATAGCGGCTGGCAGGATTACTGCATCTGCGATCCGAAACAACTGACGCCGCTTGGGAAATCGCCTGAGCATCCGTCGTGGTTCCTCGGCGTGCTGGGGATGCCCGGCTTCACCGCCTATATGGGCCTGCTGGATATCGGCGCGCCGAAAGCGGGCGAAACGCTGGTGGTCGCCGCCGCGACGGGCCCGGTGGGCGCAAGCGTCGGGCAGATCGGCAAAATCAAAGGCTGTCGCGTCGTCGGCGTGGCGGGCGGCGAAGAGAAATGTCGTTACGCGGTGGAGCATCTTGGCTTTGACGAGTGTATCGACCACCGCGCGCCGGATTTTGCTGAGAAACTTGCCGCCGCCTGCCCGCAGGGCATTGATGTTTACTATGAAAACGTCGGCGGTAAAGTTTTCGACGCCGTGATGCCGCTGCTTAATACCGGCGCGCGCGTGCCGCTGTGCGGGCTGGTTTCCGGCTATAACGCCACCGACCTGCCGCCTGGCCCGGATCGTCTGCCGCTCCTGATGGGCACGCTTTTGAAAAAACGCATCCGGATGCAGGGCTTTATCATCAACCAGGATTATGGCCACCGCATCGAAGAGTTCCAGCGCGAAATGGGCCAGTGGGTTTCTGAAGGGCGAATTCACTACCGCGAGCACATTGTGGATGGTCTTGAGAACGCGCCGGAGGCGTTTATCGGCCTGCTGGAAGGGAAAAACTTCGGCAAGCTGGTGATCCGCGTCGGCCAGGACGAAGCATAAACCAGCTAAATAACAACTTGTTAACCACGGCGGCTGCCGATATGCTCGACCAAAGCCTGTTGTCGGGAGCCGCCTGTGCCGCTGTTAACCGTATCTCATCTGAGCCTGCAAAGTCGCCAGGCAACCTTACTTCATGATGTCAGTCTGACCGTCGAACGCCGCGAAATGGTCGCGCTGGTCGGCGAATCCGGCTGCGGCAAAACGCTCACCTCTTTAGCCGTCACCGGCCTTCTGCCGCGCGGCGTCTGGCAGAGCGGCGGTGAGATTTGCTTCGACGATACCATCCCCATTCTTCCCGATGCGCCATACCCGGCGGGCCTGCGCGGGCGGCATATCGCCATGATTTTCCAGGAGCCGATGAGCAGCATGAATCCGGTGCTGAAAGTGGGCGAGCAGATTGCCGAAGTGCTGGTGCGTCATCGTGGGCTGGGCTGGAAAGCGGCCTCCCGCGAGGCGGTGGCGCTGCTGGGCCATGTCGGCATCGGCGAGCCGGAAAAGCGGGCGCGTCAGTATATTCACCAGCTCTCCGGCGGGATGCGCCAGCGCGTCATGATAGCGAGCGCCATTAGCGGCAAACCAGACCTGCTGATTGCCGATGAACCCACCACGGCGCTGGATGTCACGCTTCAGGCGCAAATCCTCGGCCTGCTGAAAGATCTCCAGCAGGAGATGGGGATGGGCGTATTGCTGGTAACGCACGATCTCAGCGTGGTGGCGCGCTATGCCGATCGCGCCTGTGTGATGAACGGCGGCGAAATTGTCGAGCAGGGGCCGGTGGCGCCGCTCTTTACCGCGCCTGAGGCCGACTGGACGCGGCGGCTGATTGCGGCTTCCACGCCGCAGGAGCCGCCCGAGCGCGTGGTGGCGCGCGATGAGACGCCGCTGTTGCAAGTGACGGGCATCGTGAAAAGCTTTCCGCGCCGCCCGCGGCTGCCGTTTATTCCGGCGGAGCGCCAGCGGGTGCTGCATCCCACCACCTTTAGCGTGGCGCGGGGCGAAATCGTCGGGCTTATCGGCGAATCCGGCTCCGGCAAAACCACGCTCGGGCGCGCGGCCATCGGGCTTATCGACGCAGACAGCGGGGCTGTTTTCTTTGACGGCATTGAGATGGCGCAGGCGAGCCGCGCTGAACGACACCGCGTGCGCCGCCGCGCGCAGATGATTTTTCAGGACCCTTACGCCAGCCTCGATCCACGCATGAGCGTCGGCGATCAGCTCGCCGAGCCGCTGCGGGTGCACGGGCTGCGCCACGGCCCGGCGATTGCCGAACGGGTGAGCGAACTGATGACGCTGGTCGGGCTGAAACCGGAATGGGCGCAGCGGCGTCCGGCGGCGTTCTCCGGCGGGCAGCGCCAGCGAATCGCCATCGCCCGCGCGCTGGCGCTGGAGCCGGAACTGCTGGTGGCGGATGAAGCAGTAGCCGCGCTCGATTTGCCGGTGAGAGGCCAGATCCTGCGCCTGCTGGCGGAGCTTCGCGACAAGCTCGGGCTGTCGGTACTGTTTATCAGCCACGATCTCCAGGCGGTGCGCCAGCTCTGCGATCGCGTGTTAGTGCTCTACCTCGGGAAAGTGGTGGAAGAAGGGCCGACGCGGCAGGTGTTGCAAACGCCCGCCCATGCCTATACCCGGCGGCTTATCGACAGCGCGCCGGATATCCACCAGGCGCTGCGCCTGCGCGAAGACGCTTAAGAGACGCTAAATAACGGCAGGGCGGTACCGACGTTTTCTTGCGCCGCCTTCTGCAACACCCGCGCGGCGAGCGCGATATCAAACACGTTCAGCCCGAACGATGAAAAGTAAACGCAGTCGTCCGGCATCGGTCGCCACGCGCCGGTTAAGAGCGCGGCGAGATCCGCCGCCCAGCCGTCATCGGCAAATTCGCCCGCGCGATACATCTGAAACAGGCTTTTGGCGCTGGTATGGCGAAACTCCCCCCAGGCGTCCACCACCACCTGCGTGGCGCGGTTGATCGCCGCAAAACTCACTTCATGATAGCCAATCTGCAGGATTAACCGGCCCGGCTGGAACCATTCGGGGCCGAGAAAAGGCTGCTGCGCGCCGGTGCAGGTGATAACGGCATCCCACGGCTGTTTCTGCGCCTCATTCAGATCGCGGTAGATTTCACACGGAAACGGCAGCGTCGCCGTGGGCATCTCCTCAAGCCGCGCGGGCGTGCGGTTCCACAGGCCTGCAACAGCGAGCGACGGGAAGTGCGCGCGTAACATCGCCAGATGCGCGCGCGCCTGTACGCCCGCGCCCAGCAGCAGCACGCGTTTCACCTCGCGGGGCGCGGCGTGGCGCAGGGCGAGCGCCGAGACCGCGGCGGTGCGCACCGCCGTCAGCCCGCCGCTCTCTACAAGCCCCACCGGCACGCCGCTGTCGGCGCGGTTGATGATCGTCATCGTCAGCGCCATCGGAAGATTGTCCTGCGGCTGCGGGCGGTGCGCCGTCCACTTGACGCCGGTGGCGTTAAACCGCCCGCCGACGCGCGCAGGCAGGGCGTAAACCTTACCGGGCGCGGTATCGAGCGGCACGTGCGTTTCGGCGGGCATCACGGCGTCGCCTGCCGCCATCAGCAGCGTCGCGTCGGTGACATCCTTCAGCGCCGCGTGCGGGTCAAGCCCGCCGAGCTCCGCCACCTGCTGGCCGGTGAGAAATCGCATGGTTATCTCCTGAATCCGTCAGAATGAGAGCAACCAGTCGCGCAGCGACCGGGTATAGCGCGACAGCCCGCGCAGGGTGACAAACTCGTTCACGCCGTGCGCGTTGCCGCCATAGCCGAGCCCGCCGATTAGAAACGCGGGCGCGACGGGCGCGAAAGCATACGCCGGGGCGCAGCCGGGCGCCCAGGGCCAAATCTGCGGGCGGGCCTGCTGCTGGTGATAACTGTTCAGAAGTTCCATCACGCCCGCGTCGTCAGCCGAAAAACGCCTGCCGGGATAGCTGTCATCAACGACCAGCTCTACGCCGGTAATGGCCTGATGAGAGAGCGACGCGCGCATGGCGTCCAGCAATCTCTCCGGTGAACTCCCCGGCGGCGTGCGCAGCGCGAATTCGGCGCAGGCGAGCGGGGGAATAATGCCGCGGCCCGGCAGGGGCGTAGTGCGGATCTCGCTGAGATTCAGCACCGCGCTGCCGAGTAAAAACGCCAGCGCTTCGCGACTGTCGCCGCTAATCGTCAGCCGCTGGCTTTTGCGCATCGCCAGTTCGTCTGCGATGCTGAATTGCGGGGCCAGCTCGTCGAGAATGTGCAGGGCGGCGTCGTCAAGCGGCAGGGTTTCCAGCACCCCGTTGCGCCCCGCGGGGGCGATGGCGGCGAGCGCCTGCACCAGCCGCCACGCGGGGTTCGCTATCCACGCCGCGTTGCTCGCGTGAATGGCGGCCTGCGGGCCGCCCCAGTCGCCGCCCGCGACGCGCAGACGCCCGGTGGTCATGCCGGTAAAGCCGAGATAGAGCCGTGGCGCGCCGCCGCCATATTCGCACAGCGACGGGAACAGCACGGCGAGCGCAGGCGACACCGGGCACGGCGTACGGGCGAGATAGCGCCGGAGCGTGCCGCTGCCGCACTCTTCTTCGCCCTCCAGCAGGATCTCCAGATTGGTGGTCAGCCTGCCGCTCTCCCACAGCTCCCGCACCACGGTAAGCATACCGGCGAGCGGGCCTTTGTTGTTTTCCGCGCCGCGCGAGATAAACACGTCGCCCTTATCGGGCCAGCGGCGGATGCCGCCGGTAAACGGGTCGACCTGCCAGCCCTCGGGATCGGCGGGCATCACGTCATACATGTTGTAAAGCACCAGCGTGTCCGGCGCGCCGATATCCACGCGCACATGCACCAGCGGCGGGCGGTCGTCAGGCTGCTGCGCCACCGGCAGGATCACTTCTGCCTCCAGTTCGTCGGCAAGCCAGGCTTCGAGCCAGGCCGCGAGGGAGCGCTGTTCGTCCGGCTCGTCGGCCACGCTTTGCCAGGCGGTGAGCGACGAGAGCAGCTCGATCGTCGCCTCCAGGCAGGCATTCGGCTGAACGGTCATAAACGTATCCTTGGGTTCAGTACCAGGTAAAGCAAATCAATCAACAGGTTCACCACCACAAATGTCAGCGCGGCGAGCAGCACCACGCCCTGCACCAGCGGAAAATCACGGTTCTGAATAGCCTGTACCGCCAGGCGGCCAATGCCCGGCCAGGCAAAGATGATCTCCGTGACCAGCGCGCCGCCAAGCAGCGCGGCCAGCGAAATCCCCTGAACCGTCACCACGGGGATCAGCGCGTTGCGAAGCCCGTGGCGGACCAGCACCCGCCAGGCGCTGAGGCCTTTGGCGCGCGCGGTGCGGATGTAATCCTGGTCAAGCACGTCAATCAGGCTCGCGCGCACCAGTCGCGCCATCGCGCTCATGTAGTAAGCGCCCAGACAGACCGCGGGCATGATGAGCTGTAACGGTTCGCCGTAGCCGCCGGAAGGCAACAGACGCAGTTGCAGGCTGAAGAACAAAATCATCAACAGCCCCAGCCAGAAGACCGGCACCGCCTGGCCGCTAAAGGCCACCAGGCGCGCCAGCAAGTCCCAGATTGTGTCGCGCCACAGCGCGCTTAGCAGCCCCAGCGCGAGGCCCGCGAGCGTGCTCCAGGCGAGCGCCGTCAGCGCCAGCAGCGCGGTGGCGGGCAGGCGTTCGGCAATCAGCGTCGCTACCGGCTGGCCAAAACGCAGGGACTCGCCCAGATCGCCGCGCAGAAGGTGGGCCGCGTAATCGGCGTATTGGGTCAGCAGCGGCCTGTCAAAGCCCATCGCGTGGCGGAAATCGGCAATCTCCTGCGTGGTGGCGCCGGGCGGCATCATGACCGCCGCCGGATCGCCCGTCAGGTGCAGGCTGAAGAAAATCAGCAGCGAAACGCCGAACATCACCAGCAGCGCCTGGAAAAACCGTGAAATCAGATAGCGCGCCATTATTCGACCCTCGCCTGGGTGGTGCGCAGCCAGTAGTCGCCGAGCAGGTTACAGCCCACCACCAGCATGGCGATGGCGCAGCCAGGCCAGACCACCAGCCACGGCGCGAGCAACATATAGGCGCGACCTTCGCCAATCAGATTGCCAAGCGTCGGCGTCGGCGGCTGGATGCCCATGCCGAGAAAACCGACGGAGGCTTCCAGCACAATGAGGCGCGGGATATCGAGCGTCAGCAGCACCAGTAGCGGTGTCGCGAGCGCCGGTAAAATATGGCGCAGCATAATGCGCAGGTGCGAAAAACCCATGGTTTTCGCGGCCTCGATATACTCCAGCTCGCGAATTTCCAGCGTCCTGGCGCGCGCTACGCGGGCGTAAATCGCCCAGCTCGTCACGCCCATGATAACGATAATGTTAGCAAGCGAGGTGCCGAACAGCGCCATTACCAGCAGGATCAGCAGAATAAACGGCACCGCCAGCTGAATATCGATAAGCCGCATGATAAGCGCATCGACCCAGCCGCCGAAGTAGCCCGCCACCATGCCCATCAGCGTGCCCATGGTGGCGGCGATGAGTGCGGCGATCATCACCACGAACAGCGAGAGACGGGCGCCGGCGAGAATGCGCGCCAGCACGTCGCGGCCCAGTTGATCGGCGCCCAGCCAGTGTTGCGGGCCAGGAGCCTGAAAGACCGCCGCGAGATCGCTTTGCAGCGGGTCGGGTAACGGGAGCCAGGGGGCGAGGAGCGCTGCCAGGATGAGTACAGCCAGCAGCGCGCCGCCAAGAAGGCCGTCCCCCGGCAGGGGACGGCGGCGTGAACGGGATGCGTAACGGCCAGGGAAGATCATTTCACCCTCATATCGAACAACGACACGCGGGCGTCTTCACGGCCTTTAAACGTGACGTTGTCACTGGAGGCGTAAATCGCGTCTTCCCGGTAGAGTGGAATCAGCGGCTGTTCAGTGGCGACGCGGTCCTGAATCTGCTCCAGCAGCGCTTTACGTTTCGCGGCATCTACCGTGGCGCGGCTCTCGTTTAACAGTTTATCAAGCGCCGGATCGCTCACCGTGGAGTACGGCTCGCCTGCGTGCAGCACCGGATAGAGCGCGGCGTCGGCATCCAGCGTCTGGGTGGAGCCCCAGCCCAGCATATAGAGCGGCGCCTGTTTGCCGGACGCCACCTGTTGGGTGTAAACCGACCATTCCGGCACTTCGAGCTGCGCTTTCACGCCGATGGCGGCGAGATCGGCCACAATCGCCTGGCCTACGTCAGCGCTGGCGATATAACGGCGCGGCGCCTGGAATTTCAGGGTAAAGCCCTGCGCGTAACCGGCTTCTTTCAGCAGCGCTTTGGCTTTTTCCCGGTCCTGTTTCGGCGCGGAAATGGCTTTATAGCCATAATCTTTCGGGCCTGCCAGCGTACCGGTCGGCGTGCCGAAACCGTGCAGCAGCGACTGCGTATAGGCATCGCGGTTCAGCGCCAGCGACAGCGCCTGACGCACGCGCACGTCATTCAGCGGCGGCTCGCTGTTTTTAATGCCGAGATAAATCGTCAGCCCGCCGCCTTTCACCTGCTCAAGCTTCACGCCGGGTTTGCTCTTCACCAGCGGGGCGAGATCCGCCGGAACGCCTTCTACCAGCTGCGCTTCGCCGGTCAGCAGCGCGGTAATGCGCGCGGTCGCCTCGGGGATCGGGCGCCAGGTCACTTCATCAATCGACGGCTTGCCGCGCCAGTAGTTCGGGTTGGCTTCCATCACAACACGTTCATCGGGAATGAAAGTTTTGACGATATAAGCGCCACTTCCGACAGGTTTTCGTGCAAATTCCGCAGCACCGACTTTACTTACATAACCAGGCGGCACGATATAAGCCGGATAACGACTCATGCGGGTGGGCAGGAGCGGATCGGGGCCGTTGGTGTGAATACGCACCTGATAGTCGCCGACAACGTCCACGGATTTGATGGTGCGAATGTAAGAAATGGTGGGCGCGTGGTTGGCCGGGTCGAGAATTCGGTCGATGGAAAATTTGACCGCGGCGGCATTCACTGGCTCGCCGTTGGTAAATTTGACATCCTTACGCAGGTCGAACTGCCAGGTGGTGTCGTTGACGGCTTCCCAGTGGGTGGCAAGGCCGGGTTTCAGTTGCATCTGCGCGTCGCGCAGCACCAGCGTATCGAAAACGTTATCCACCAGCGTCGCGGCTTCTTTCAGAAAGCCGGGATCCATGGCGGTGGCGGAAGTGGGCTGCGCGATGGTCAGCGAACTGGCCTGACTGAGCGGAGCGAATAAAGAAAGCGCCACAGAAAGAGAGAGAAGCTTACGGGACAGTCGTTTCATTAGGTCAATACCTTAATGGTTGTCGTACTGGTCAGTGAAAGTTTTGATTATTTTCGGTTTTCCTGACCACAAAAACCGTGTTATCAAGGATATAAGATATATCCTCTGGTCAGGATGACGAGACGTCAGTTAAGCGCCTGCTAATACAAAGTAAATTTTTTACGACAGGAAATAAACATGCTGGATCTGGAAAAAGCGCAACGCTTAAGTTTAACCATGCAAGTGGAAGTAAGATTGAAAAACGCCCTTATCGTTGGCAGCCTGCGCCCGGGCGCCCGTCTGGTCACGAAGGAAATCGCCGATCAGCTGGGGATCAGCATCACGCCGGTACGCGAAGCGCTGCTGCGACTGGTCTCTTCCGGCGCGCTGAACGCCACGCCTGCGCAGGCGTTTCTGGTGCCGGAAATCAGCGAGGCGCGTTACGACGAAGTCACGAAGATCCGCAAAAATCTGGAGGGGATGGCGGCGGAAGCGGCAGCGCAAAATATCACCCCGGCGCGTATGGCCCATCTGCGCGAACTCTGCGATGCGTTTCGCGAAGCCAAAATGTCCGGCAATGTTGAGCAGGCGTTGCAGGCCAACCGGGCGTTTCGCTTTCAGCTCTACAACTGGGCGGAGATGCCGACGCTGGTGTCGCTGATTGAACAACTCTGGATGCGCATTGGTCCGTGCTTTAACTATCTCTATCCGCA
The DNA here is from genome assembly GCA_000027065.2 of Cronobacter turicensis z3032. NCBI lineage: Bacteria > Pseudomonadati > Pseudomonadota > Gammaproteobacteria > Enterobacterales > Enterobacteriaceae > Cronobacter > Cronobacter turicensis. Next base: position 2,200,485 of record FN543093.2, read on the forward strand.
GTCAGACGATTTTGTGCGCGGACATCATAATTATGACGATCTGCTGGAAGCGCTTGAGGCAGGCGATGGCGACGCGGCCGCACGCGCGATACATAAAGCGATTAACGACGGCGCGTTGATCCTGAAAAAACAATATTTCGGCTAAACCGCGCACCGGCAAAACATTGCCGGAATGCGTATTTCCTTTTTCGTCTCCCCGGCGCTTTACTGACAGGGCAGCACAACGCTGCGCACCGCCGAGGAGGCGATCATCATGCAGCACCCTGTCCGCCGTCATGCGTCGCGCTCACGCCTTCGTCGCATACTCCGCTCCTGGCTCCAGCCGCAGCCGCCCGAGGCGCGCGCGCTGATGCTGGAATCCTTTATCCCTTACGGACATCTCTATGGTCTCGATTTCGGCAATGTCGATCCGGGCCTGCATCGCCCGCGCTAACCGATACCGCCGCGGTATCCGGCTGCGTTACTGGAATGAGTTATGCACGCGCCTGATGGCCTTTGTCACGACAGCTTCCCGCGAGGCTGTCGGGTAAAAGGCCATTTTTATTAGCGGGTATTTAACGCACGCCTGCTCAGGCTGACCGCTGAGAGATGCCACGCGCTTTGCGGCAAATCAGAATAACGAGGCGTGTCGTTACTGCCGCGCAGAGCAGGGAGAGCGTGATATCAGTAAAAAACCACAGTTCGTCATGGTTTTCCTGATTAGCGCTACCATGTAACCAGCTGGCGAACGCGTTGGCCGCATCCAGGCTGATAAACCGGGACGTATCAATAACACACGCAAAGACGCAAAAAAGCGCCACAAACAGCAGCGTCTTAGCTGCGCGTCGGACAAGTGTCGCCATATAAATTTTGTTTTTGCAAAACAGCGCCATAGTGCTCCCTGTTTAACATTATTTATGGATAAGAAATGATAACGGTCACCTGGAGAAAATGGCGTTACAGAAAACGCGATGCACTCCTGTGAGGAGTGAATCAGAATTTCACCGGTGTAACATTCTTAGCATTTCGCCTGATAATCCTTTAACGTCGCCGCGCGGCCTATTTTATTGCCGTTTTTTTCCACATTTTGCTAAAAAAACGACGGGTTAGCCGATAACCTCCTGGGGCTTTTTAACGAGGCCCGATTATCGTAAAACAGGAGGCAGGATGGCTGTACTGGTAAACCGATTACGGAACGTTCGCATAACCCGCAAGCTCGCCGCCGGATTTGGCGTGGTGCTGCTGCTGGTGGCGCTGGCGACAGCGCTTTCTGTGGCGCGTTTTATGGCCATCCACGACGTTTCCGTCAAAAGCAATCTTATCTACGACATCAATATCGATGTCTTTCAGGCCAAAATTAACCGGCTCAAATATTTCTATACCGGCGATGACGAAGCCCGCGTGCTGATGCGTCGCTATGTCGATGACGCGCTCGCGAAAACCGGTGAAGCCAGCGCGCTCGACTGGCCGGCTAACGAACGCGCGATCGTCGCCGATATCCAGCGTTATCTGGAAAGTTTTCGGGGCAGCGTGACCACCATGAGCGACGCCACGGCAACGCTCAACCAGCTTCGCAGCCAGCTCGACGCGCTGGCAGGCCAGGATGAAACCGCGCGCTATACCCAGCTCATCCGCACGCCGGTGGCCGACACCGAACTCTCCTTTGCGATTTACGATCTCCTGTTCGCTATCAGCGACCTTCGCGATTACGCTTATGCGCTGCGCTTTACCGGCACAGCGCAGGCAAGCGAGGCGCTCCAGCGCCGTTTCAGCGCGGTGGAAGGGCAATATCAGGCGCTCGTAAGCCGTCTTTCGCCGGAGCTGTTACCGCCGTTCGCGGGCCTCTGGCAGGATACGGTGCGCTACCAGACGCTGAGCCGTGACTACTACACCGCCTGGGAATCGCTTAAGGGCGCGGAAAACACGGTGAAAACCGCAGGCGATCGCAGCAGCAGCGCGATTAAACAGATGGTGGCGTTCACCAAAGCGCAGAATGACGACCTGGCGTCAGGCTCCTCAACGCTTGCCCTGATCCTGGGAGCGCTTGCGATTTTACTGGGCGTTATCGTCGCCTGGGCCATCAGCCGTCAGATAATCCGTCCGTTGATGATAAACCTGGCGTTCGCCGAGCGTATCGCCGACGGCGATTTAACCACGCAGATTGAAACCGATCGCCATGACGAGTTCGGCAGGCTTACCGGCGCGATGGCGCGTGTGAACGCCAGGCTTCGTGAGATGACCGGCGAGCTGCGCGCAAGCGTCGGGCGTCTGACCCATACGGCGGGCGAAATCGCCTCCGGCAACAGCGCGCTGTCGGCGCGTACCGAACAGCAGACCACGGCGGTAGTACAGACGGCGGCCAGCATGGATCAGCTCACCGCGACCGTGAAAAACAATGCCGATAACGCCCGCCACGCCAGCCAGATCGCCGCACAGGCGTCGCAGACTGCCGAACGTGGCGGCGAGGTGGTGCGCGATGTTGTGCAGACCATGCAGGATATCTCCGCCAGTTCGCGCAAAATCGCCGACATTACCGAGGTGATTAACAGCATTTCGTTCCAGACCAATATTCTGGCGCTGAACGCGGCGGTGGAAGCGGCGCGCGCGGGCGAACATGGCCGCGGTTTCGCGGTGGTCGCCTCGGAAGTGCGCAGCCTCTCTCAGCGCAGCGCGCAGGCGGCGAAAGATATCGCGGTATTGATTGATGAATCGGTCAATCGCATCAAAACCGGCAGCACGCTGGCGACCCGCGCCGGTGAGACGATGGATGACGTGGTGAGTTCGGTCACCCGCGTGAACGATATTATGGAAGAGATTTCGTCGGCCTCGCAGGAGCAGAGCCGCGGCATTGAGCAAATCGCCCGCGCGGTCGGCGAGCTGGACGCCACCACGCAGCAGAACGCCGCGCTGGTCAGCGCGTCTTCCACCGCCGCAAGCGATCTTGACGCCCAGGCGGCGCGTCTGCGCCAGCTGGCGGGCGCGTTTCGCCTGAATGCGCAACCTGCTGCGCTGCGCCCGAACGCCGCGCAAGGTCGTCCGGCAGCGCCGGCGCCAGCCGCCGCGCGTAAACCTGTTACGGAAGAGGGCTGGACGACTTTCTGACCTTTCGCCTTCGCCTTTCGCACTTTCTTCTCTCGCGCCCGGCTTGCCGGGCGCCCACTTTTCCCGCGCTGTACTAAGCTTTCGTTACCCTTAACGCAAATCAGGATAACGACATGACAAAAAACGCCTTTGTTGCTGTCGTGACCGGCGGCAGTTCAGGAGTCGGGCGCGCGACAGCCAGTTACTTTGCGGCCTCTGGCTATGATGTGGCGATCATTGCCCGTGGAGAGCAGGGCGTGGCGGAGGCCACGGAAGATTTAAAGCGTTACGGCGGGCGGGTGCTTGGCATCTGTGCCGACGTAGCGGACCCGCAGCAGGTCAGTAATGCGGCGCAACGTATTGAGGAAGAGCTGGGGCCGATGTCGGTCTGGGTGAACTGCGCCATGACGACCGTGCTCGCGCCGGTAGAGGACATCAGTTTTGACGAGTTCCGCCGCGTCACGGAAGTTACTTATCTCGGCGCGGTGAACGGCACCCGCAGCGCGCTGCGCTATATGCAGTTGCGCGACAGCGGCACCATCATCCAGGTGGGTTCAGCGCTCGCGTGGCGCTCTATCCCGTTGCAGTCGGCCTATTGCGGCGCGAAAGCGGCGATCCGCGCGTTTACCGATTCCCTGCGCTGCGAACTGCTGCACCAGAAAAGCGGCGTGCGGGTTTCAATGGTGCAGTTGCCTGCCATTAACACCACGCAGTTCAACTGGGCGCGCAATAAATTTCATCACCGGATGCAGCCGATTGAGCCTATTTACCAGCCGGAAGTCGCCGCCAAAGCGATTTATGACGCCGCCGTGGCGCGCCGTCCGCCGCGCGAAGTGTGGCTGGGCAAGAATACGGTGATGTCGATTATCGGCAATATGTTTTTCCCGGGGCTGCTGGACCGCTATGTAACGAAAACCTGGGAAGGGCAGCTGACCGACGAAGCTGAACCAACACAACGCCCCGATTACCTGTTTCAGCCGCTGGAGAACGGCCATCAGGCGCATGGACGCTTCGACAGCCACGCGAAGAACAAGGCGGTGGCCGTCGATTCACGTGTGATGGGCGTGGCGGCGGTGGCGGTGGCCGGGCTGCTGTTAAAAAGCCTGTTCCGCCGCCGATAACTTACCGTACCCGCAGCCAGCGGTAGCCGTAACCGTTGATGCGAAGCTCGCAGGCGACTGGCGGATAATCATCATCCGCCAGTATTTCGCGGGCGTCCTCCAGATTCAGCTCGCCTAAATCCACCGTCACCGCCTCATGGCTCAGGTTCGTCAGCATCAGTGTGGCGACGTTATGGTTCTGATAGCGCACCGCGAACACGCTCTTTTCCCGCACCGTGAACGGATGGAAATGCTGATAGCAGATTTCCGGCAGGGTGCGCCAGACCGCGATAATCTGCCGGATGCGGTGCAGCAGCGAGCCGTCGCGCGCCTCCTGTTCTTCCACGTTAATCGCCTGATAGCGAAACGGACCGTCGGCGATGAGCGGCTCCACAAATCGCGCCGGATCGCAGGCGGAAAACCCTGCGCCCGGCCCCGCGCGCCACTGCATCGGCGTGCGTACTGATTCGCGCTCCGGTTGTGAGAGCAGATCCCCCATGCCGATCTCCGCGCCATAACGGACCACCGGCGTGCCGGGCAGCGAAAAGAGCAGGGCATGCGCCATCGCCTGCTGGCGCTCGTTGCCGTCGAGCATCGGCGCCAGGCGGCGGCGAATGCCGCGCCCGTAAATCCGCATGTCCGGATCGGGGGCGTATTTCTCCATCACGAAGTCGTAATCTTCCGGCTCCAGATCTTCAAGGTCCAGCTCGTCATGGTTGCGCAGCCAGAAACAGTACCCGCCGTTCGCGGGCGGCATCGGCAGTTCGTTAAGCGCTTTGACCAGCGGCGCCGCCTCTTCGCGCGCCAGCGCCAGAATCGTGTTTTTGTTGATCCAGAAATTTAGCAGCGTGGTCAGGCGTTCGCCGCCGCCGAAGAAATCCTTAAATTCCGAGACGTTTACGTCTACTTCGCCGAGCAGGATCATATCCGGATGATCTTCCGTCAGCAGGTCATAGAAGTGGTTAAACAGCCGGTAGCCGCTCTCCCGGTCGCCCGGCAGGCTGGCCTGCTCCACCATGTGCGAAGCGGCATCGATGCGAAAGCCCGCGACGCCTTTCTCCGCCCAGAAGCGCAACACGCGATCCACAGCCCCAATGACATCCGGATGACGCAGATTGAGATCCGGCTCGTGATGGTAGAAGAGGTGGCGATAGTAGCGCTGCGCCTCGTCATCCCGGCGCCAGATGTGCGGCTCAATGGTCGGAAACATCGGCGCCGGCTCGTCCGGCCCTGGCGTGTCGCGCCACAGATAGTAATCGTGAAACGGGTTGTCGCGCCCTTTGCGCGCCTCCTGAAACCAGTCGTGCGTATCGGAGGTGTGCTGCGCCACCAGTTCGATGATCACCCGGATATCGCGATTGCCCGCTTCGGCTATCAGCCACTCCACGTCCTCCAGCGTGCCAATCCGCGGATCCGGTTCGGTGTGATTCTCGACGTCATAACCATTATCGCGTCGCGGCGAAAGATAAAACGGGGTCAGCCAGATGGCGGTCGCGCCAAGCGATTCAACATAGTCGAGTTTTTCAACAATGCCGCGCAGGTCTCCCCAGCCGTCGGCGTTGCTGTCAAAAAAGCGGGTGGGATCTATCTGGTAAATGACGGCGTTCTGGTGCCACAGACGGCTCATAAGCGGATTCCTTTTGGCGGTTAAACGGAATTCGTCGAATGTTAAGTATAGGCGCGACGGCATGGCCTGCATGGCTAACGACGTGTCTTTGCGCCGGAAAGAGGGAAAGCGTTGTTATCAGAAATGCGAGCCGTGCCGAAGGGTTTAACCGTCATTCAGCATCAGGCTTCTGGCGTGTGCGCATGGTTGATAAGGTGCTGCGCAGTGGAAAGCGTAAGCCGTGACTTGACGCTTATTTAAAGTGTTGCGTATAGCGCAACAGTGATTTACGATCTTCATCAGGAGCGAGGCGACAGGGATGATCAGAAGCTTCAGGCATAAAGGCCTGCAACGCTATTTCGAGACGGGTTCTACCGCAGGCATTCATGCCCGGCATGCCAGGAAGATTTCTCTTCGACTGGCGGTGCTGAATCAGGCGATAAGACCCGCTGACGTCGACTTACCGGGCTTTTTCCTGCACCCCCTGACGGGGGACCGCAAAGGTATATGGGCTGTGACCGTCAGCGGAAACTGGCGCATCACGTTTACGTTTCGGGATGGCGATGTCTTTATCGTGAATTATGAGGACTACCACTGATGGCAACGATGTTTAACCCACCACACCCTGGCAGGCTGGTGCAGGAGTCAATGGAAGCGCTTGGGCTCAGCGCCCGCGCGCTGGCTAAGGCGCTGGACGTCGCGCCGTCGACGGTGCAGCGGCTGCTGGTCGGCAAATCTGACGTCTCCCCGGAAATGGCGCTGCGTCTCTCTGCGGTACTCGGCAGCTCGGCGCATGTCTGGCTGGGGTTGCAGAACGAATACGATCTGTGGCAGGCGCGCCAGTCGGTTGATTTCTCGCATCTGCAACGGTTGCAAAGGGCATAAAAAAACGGGCTGTTAAGCCCGTTTTTTGCATTACGCCGTCGCTGAAAGCTCCCGCCAGCGTTACTCGAAGCGGTAGCTGAGGCTTGCGCCGACGCCGTAATTACGGCCTGGCGCGGGCTCGTAGTAGCGGCCGTTGGATTCGTTAACGATGACCGATCCGACATACGATTTATCGAACAGGTTATCGACGCGGCCAAACACATCCAGCAGCCAGTTGCCGCGCTGGAATTTATAGCCGGTGTTGAGGCCTACGGTGGTATACGACGGCGCTTTGGCGCTGTTGGCGTCATCGGCCATGATGCTGCCCATATAACGCACATCGCCGCCCGCGTACCAGCCGGTTTCCGGCTCGTAACCGAGCGAGGTGTACAGCATATTGCGCGCAATGCCAGGCATCCGGTTGCCGTTGCAGTCGCCGGTGCGGCAGACGTTGGTGCGGTAGGTGGCGTCAAGGTATGTCCATGCCGCTTTTACCTTCCACGCGTCGCCGAACTGCTGGTCAAGCGCCAGCTCAACGCCCTGACGACGGGTTTTCCCGGCGTTTTTATAGCTGCTGCGCCCGCTGCCAACGCTCTGATCCACCACAATTTCATTGTCCGTATCGGTCTGGAACAGCGCGGCGGTCAGCAGACCATTGCCGATACGCGTTTTGCTGCCGATCTCGACCGTATCGCTGGTGGATGGTTTGAGCGCAAAATTCAGGCCGCTCTGACCACCAGAACGGTAAGAGAGCTCGTTGATGGTCGGCGTTTCAAAGCCGCGGCCATAAGAGGCATACACATTCCAGGCGTCGGTCAGCGCATATTTCAGCGATCCTGCCGGCAGCCATTTGTGATAATTCGCCTCGCCGCTGTCGTCGCCATTGCCCGGCGCCACGTAAAAATCGTTCGAATCGAACCAGATATTGCTGTAGCGCACGCCCGCGTCGAGGCTCAGTTTGTCGGTAAGCTGCCACGAGGTTTGCAGGTACGGATCGACGTTCCACATCAGGTTGCGTTCATTGCGGCGCAGATTGCCTTTCTCGCCATACTGCGGCGCGCCGTTCACCAGCCGGAAGTTTTCATAGCCCTTGCGATCTTCGCTCAAATTTTCGTAATCAAGACCGAGCGTAAAGCTCACCGGCAGGCTGAGCAGCGCGTCGCGGTGCGTCCAGCGGCTGTCGATGCCCTGATAGTGGCGGGTGAGGTCGATAACGCCGCCAGGGTTGGTAGGTGCGGTCTGAAAGCCCTGTTTGAATGACTGAAACTGCGTGGTTTCGCGCTCGCCCGCGTACGCCATGACGCTGATGTCGTCATTGGCCGTAAGCGCGCGCTCGTAGCGCAGTCCCGCCTGAGTCTGTTTCGTGGTTTTACGGGTGTTGAATTCATCGCCGCGCGGCGACTGGCGCGGGTTTTCACGCCATTCGTCGCGGGTCAGACCGCCAGGATCGTTGGCTTTGATGTCGACGCTGTTAAAGAGCAGCGTCAGTTTGCTGGCCTCGTCGAGGCGCACGCCGAGTTTCGCATTGGCGAGATTTTTACGCGCGCCGCTGTGATCGCGATAGCCGTGGGTGGTAAAGCGGGTGGTGGAGACGGTGTAATCAACATCGCCCGCCTGGGTGCCGTCGCCGGTCGCGCCCGACGCTTTCAGCCCGTAGCGCACGCTGCCGAAGCTGCCGTAATACGTACCCGCTTCAATCTTCGGCGGTTGCGCGCCGGTTTCGGTTTTGACATTTATCACGCCGCCGGAGGCGTTGCCGTAAAGCGCCGAGAATGGCCCGCGCAGTACGTCGATGCTCTCAACGCTGTTGAGATCGAAATTCGAGGTGTAACCCTGGCCGTCCGGCATCGTCGCCGGAATACCGTCAACATACATCCGGATGCCGCGCACGCCGTAGGTGGAACGCGAGCCGAAACCGCGCATCGACAGCTGTAAATCCTGGGCGAAGTTCTGCCGGTTCTGGATTTGCAGGCCTGGCACGCTGCCCAGGTTTTCAGAGAGGTTCACCTGCGGCGCGGCATGGCGCAGATCGTCACCGTTCACGACGCTGACAGACGCGGGCGTGTCCAGCTCAGAGATCCCGCCGGGGGCGGCGGTGACGATCATGGTTTGTTCATCGGCAGCGGCGGCCTGGGCGTGTGTGAACGCGACCGGCAGCAAAAAAGCGAAGGGCGCATAGACAGCGCGGGAGATATTCATGCGGTTTACAAAGTCCCGGAAGTAACAAAAATAATAAAATCTGTGACGTAATCTTAAACGTTATGTAAATTTTTGAAAAACTTAACGGCACGTAGCGTTAACTCTGGCAAGTGTAGCGGCCTCGTGTCATTTCGCGAGCCGTAAAAAGGCTTCCCTTCACGAAAATAATGATTATTATTCTCATCCATAATAAAACGCCACGGCCAAACCGGGCGACGTTTTGCTTTTGGTTCCAGTGTGATGCAACCCATTCTGTATGTTTAAAAGGGAGTTCTTATGCCGTTACGTCACCTTTCCATGCCGCGCGCACTGCTTGGCGCGCTGTTCATCGCCGGTACCTTTGCGACCTTCACGACAGAGGCGGCCGATGAGATGCTGCGCAAGCCGGTCGGCAAAGGCGCGTATGAAATGGCTTACAGCCCGTCGGAGCAGGCGCTGTTTGTCGCCACCTCCCAGAGCCGCAAGCTGGATAAAGGCGGCGTGATTTACCGCCTCGACCCGACGACGCTTGATGTCACTCAGGTGATTCATAACGATCTCAAACCGTTCGGCGCCGCTATCAATACCAAAACCAACACCAACACGCTGTGGTTCGGCAATACCGTTAATGGCGCGGTGACGGCGGTAGATGCGAAAACGGGCGATGTGAAAGGGCGCCTGGTGCTTGACGGGCGCGTGCGTTCAGAAAGCGTGAAGCCGTTGCAGCCGCGTGAACTGGTGGTCGATGAAAACACCAATACCGTGTATATCGGCGGCATTGGCGACGAGAGCGAGATCTGGGTGGTGGATGGCGAGACGGTGAAACCGCGCGCCAGCATTACGGGGCTCGGTAAATACAGCGCGGGGCTGGCGCTCGACGCCGCGGCGAAACGTCTCTATACCACTAACGCCGACGGCGAATTTATTACCATCGATACCGCGACCCATAAAATCCTGTCGCGCAAAAAGCTGGCCGACGACGGTAAAGAGCACTTCTTTATCAACCTGAGCCTGGATACCGCTAGCCATCGCGCGTTTGTGGCGGATTCGAAGCAGCCGCAGTTGCGGGTTGTTGACACCCGTACCGGCGAGGTTATCAAAACCGTAGAGGCGCCTAAGGCGCTCGCCGTATTGTTTAACCCGGCGCGCAACGAAGTCTATCTGACGCACCGCGAGGCGGGCAGCGTGAGTGTGATTGACGCCAAAGGTTACGCTGTCACTAAAACCTTCCAGACGCCGGTGCATCCGAACAGCCTGGCGCTTTCAGCGGACGGCAAAACGCTGTTTGTTACCGTGAAGCAGGCTTCCAGCCGCCAGCAGGAAGCCACCCGCCCGGATGACGTCATCCGCATCGCGCTGTAAAAAAAGCCCCGCGTCTGCGGGGTATTTTTTTAACGCTGCATGCCCCAGCGCCGAACGGTCGCTTTTTCCAGCGTGGCGAACACCAGTCCTTCCACCAGCAACCCGATGATAATCACGGTTGCCAGACCGGCGAACACCCTGTCCGTAAACAGCTCGTTGCGGTTCTGGAAAATATACCAGCCCAGCCCGCCGTCGCCGCTCGACGCGCCAAACACCAGTTCGGCGGCGATAAGCGTGCGCCAGGCGAACGCCCAGCCGATTTTCAGCCCGGAGATAATGGACGGCAGCGCCGCCGGGATCAAAATGTTGAGCACCAGCCGCGGGCCGCTCAGCCCGTAGTTTCGCCCGGCCATTCGTAAGGTTTCCGGCACGCTCTGAAACCCCGACCAGGTATTGAGCGCAATCGGCCACATCACCGAGTGGACCAGCACAAAAATCAGGCTTCCCTGACCGAGCCCGAACCAGAGCAGCGCCAGCGGCAGCAGGGCAATCGCGGGCAGCGGGTTAAGCATCGCGGTCAGTGTGCTGAGCAGATCCCGCCCGAGCTGTGTTGAAATCGCCAGCGCGCTGAACACCAGCGCCAGCACGCTGCCAATGGCGTAGCCTTTTAACAGCGTGCCGAGCGAGTTGAAGATTTTCGCCGGCAACTCGCCGCTGTGCATGTCTTCGCTGAAGGCGCGCAGCGTTTGCAGAAACCCCGGCAGCATCAGATCGTTATTCTGGATACGCGCCACACCTTCCCAGAGGGCGAGCAGCAAAATGACCAGCAGCGTTTTGCGTACCCAGGCCTGGTTCCACAGTCGGGTGCTTAACGGCAGCGGCGTGTCCAGCGGCAGCGCGCCGGGCAGCGCGGTTTCACGCTGATACTCGGGACGGACGGGGGGCAGTGGCGCCATAGCGGGTCTCCTTCGCCGGTTGGGTGGCATGAACGGGGAACAGCAGGTCGTGAATGTGGCGTGCGGCCTGTGCAAACGCCGGGCTGGCGGCATCATCCATCCCAAACTGATGACAGTTGATCTCCGCGCGTACCTGGCCCGGATGCGGCGAGAGCACCAGAATGCGGCTGCCGACCATCAGCGCTTCTTCAATGGAATGGGTCACGAACAGCAGGGTAAAACCGGCATCCTCCCAGAGTTCCAGCAGCTCTTCCTGCATGTGGCGGCGCGTGAGCGCATCCAGCGCCGCGAACGGTTCATCCATCAGCAGGATTTTCGGCTTCATCGCCAGCGCGCGGGCAATCGCCACGCGCTGTTTCATGCCGCCGGAGAGCATATGCGGCAGCGCGTCGGCAAAGGCGGCAAGCCCCACTTTGTCGAGAAAGTGCAACGCCCGCTCGCGCGCGTCGGCTTTGCTGGCCTGACGGCTCGCCACCAGCGGGAACATGACGTTCTCCAGCACCGTTTTCCACGGCGGCAGCTGATCGAACTCCTGAAACACCATCATGCGATCCGGCCCCGGTTTAGTGACAACGTCACCTTCAAGGCGAATGGTGCCGCTGACGGGCGTCAGAAAGCCGCCAATGGCTTTCAGCAGGCTTGATTTGCCGCAGCCCGACGCGCCAAGCAGGATGAACCGGTCGCCGGGCCAGACGTCAAAAGAGACCTCATGCGCCGCGCGAACGCGGCTGTCACGGGTGCGGTACTCCAGGCTCAGCGCGTCGAGACGCAGCAGCGGGCCATCAGTCTGTGCATTCAGCATGGCTGTCTCCGTTAAAAGGGCGCATCGCCTTCGATAGTGGTGCGGTACAGCTTGCGGCGCAGGTGCGCCGGGCAGCCGGTCGCAAGATGAATCAGCGAACGGTTATCCCAGAACACCATATCGCCGGGTTGCCACTGATGGCGGTAGATATGTTCCGGGCGCACGCTATGGGCCCAGAGCGCCTCCAGAATCTCGCGACTCTCCGTCTCCGGCAGCCCTTCGATATGCGTGGTGAATCCTTCGCTGACGAACAGCGCCTTGCGCCTGGTTTCGGGGTGGGTACGCACCACCGGATGCGACACCGCCTGCACCTCGGCCAGCTGCTGTTCCGTTAATTGCGGTCGCCAGTGGCTGCCGAATTTCGGGCGGCTGTAAGTGGCGGTGTACGAGTGCACCGCTTTTTTGCCCTCTATAGCGCGCCGCAGTTCGGCGGGCAGCGTTTCATACGCCAGCTCCATGTCGGCGAACAGCGTGTCGCCGCCTTCCTCCGGCAGCTCCTGCGCATAGAGCATGGAGCCGAGACTTGGCAGCGTTTTATAGGAGAGATCGGAGTGCCAGAATTTACCGGCGTCGCCAAGACCAGTCGGCTGACCGTTCTCAATAATGTTTGAAACGATGAGAATTTCCGGGTGGTCAGGCAACAGGAACTGCTTCAGCACATGGATTTGCAGCGGCCCGAAGCGGCGGCTGAAATCAATCTGCTGACGCGGCGTGAGTTTCTGGTCGCGAAAGACCACCACGTGATGGTCGAGGTGCGCCTGATGAATGCGCGCGAAGTCGGCGTTATTGACGGGAAGGCGCAGATCCAGCCCTGTGATTTCCGCGCCGAGTCGCGCGAAGGGCGTAATGGTAAACGACTGCGCGGCAACCGGCGTGGCGTTAAGCGTTGTGGTCATCTGTTTTTCCTTTATCGTCGCAGGTGAATTAACTGCCGGGATTTTCCCAGGCCTCGTTAAAGAAATAATCTTTCCAGCTGTCGGCTTTATTTTTTAATACGCCAAGCTCATGCAGCTTTTCGGCATAAATAAAGGTGCGTTGCGGCGAGACGGTGAATTCAATTTCAGGATCATTCACAATTTTTTCGACCAGCGCTTGCGGCAGGCGCGATTTTTCGGTGCGGATATACGCCGCGGCCGCCGCCTTTTTATCGGCGTTAATAATTTTCGCCGCCTCGCTTAAGGCGCGGTAAAACGCACGGTAGGTTTTCGGGTTGTCGTCGTGGAATTGCTGGGTGGTGTAGAGCACGTTGAAGGTGGCAGGGCCGCCCAGCACGTCGTAGGAGCTCAGGATCTTGTGGACATTGCCGTGCTCCAGCGCCTGGTACTGAAACGGCGGGCTGGAGAAGTGCGCGGTGATTTCCGACTTCCCGGCGATAAGCGCCGCGCTGGCGTCCGGGTGCGGCAGGCTCACGCTGAGTTTATCAAAGCGCTTATAGTCGCCGTTGCCGTAAAGCCGCGCGGTTTCGATTTGCAGCGTACGGGACTGGAAGCCCACGCCCGCCGCCGGTACGGCGATGCGGTCTTTATCGGTGAGATCGCGAACGCTTTTCACGGCCGGATTGTTGCTCAGCAGATAATTAGGCATCGAGCCGAGCGACGCGATGGCTTTGACATTCTGGCGGCCTTTGGTGCGATCCCAAAGCGTGAGGAGCGGCGGCACGCCCGCCGAGGCGACGTCCAGCGCGCCGGAGAGCAGCGCTTCGTTCATGGCGGTGGCGCCGGAGAGCGTGCGCCACTCCACCTTAATATCGAGCCCGTCTTTTTTGCCTTCTTTTTCGATAAGCTGCTGGTCGCGCACCACATCCAGCAGTAAATAGCCGATGCCGAACTGCTGGGCGATGCGGATATTGCCTTCAGCCTGCGCCAGTCCGGCAGCCGTCATTAACGCCAGCCCCAGCCAGGCGCGCCCGGTCATTTTTTTCATAACTATCCCGCTAATAATAAAAGTGAAGGGTGATATATCGTTCTGGCTTTTATCGTGCAGGGGCGGGAATAAAAATGAAAAGTGTTTATTGGAATAACTTAGCGCGAATAAATAAATGCTTTTTTTAGCGAAGCTTTGCCGGAAATGAAAAAAGCGGGCCGCAGCCCGCTCTGATTATTTCGCCGGAATGACCTCGGTGACCAGCGTCGGCATCTCCCAGGCGCCGCCTGAATGCACCAGCCGGCACTCGCCGGTATTCTCGTCGTTGCTCTGTACAAACGCTTCGCCGTTCCAGGTCCAGCTGGCGATCCCCATGCAGTCGCCGATGCCGCGCCCGCGCTGTACGGAGGTGATAACGCCTTTGTCATAATCGCTGCCGATAAGCGTCACCAGCGTCGGCTTGCCTTTCAGCGATTCGTCAATGACCCAGTAGCCATTGCCTTCGTTATAGGCGGCGCGCCAGCAGGTGGCGGAGATCAGCGCTTTGCCGTTGCCGAGCGGCGTGACGGTAACCGGCTCGTTACGCAGGATGTCATCGCTGAACCCGTCGCAGCTGTCGCCATCGAGTTTCGTGGCTTTCAGGCGCGGCAGCAGCGTGGCGAGCGCCGCCCCGGTGAGCGTGGTGGGTTGCGCGTCGCTGACGGCGGCGGCGTGGATAACCGGGGCGGGGACCGGCGCCGGTACGGAGCTTTCAGGTTTATCGCCTTTTTTTATGATGGCGCCGGGCGTACCGATACGTCCCTGGACGTCGTCCATTTTCAGCAGCACGGCGCTGGCGCCCGCTGCGGAGAGCGCAAAGCGGCGGTTGTCAGAGTGAAACACCACGCCGCCTTTGCCTTTCACGGCTTTCAGTACGGCGGCGGTCTGCGCTTCATCAAGCTGCCAGGTTTCTTCTTTGCGGTTTTCGCTCAGCGTGCCGAGAGTTTTACCGTCAATTTCAAGGCGCATCGGCCCCTGCGACGGTTTGTCGTCGTCATTCATATCGCCAAGGCGGATCTGGCCGGTGACCGGCGCGTCCGGCCCGGCCTTGCGCGTCAGCAGCAGCGAGCCGCCGGTGCCTTCATCCGCCTCATACGCATCCACGCGGCAGGTGCCGGTGTTATCGCAGACCATGCTCCAGTCTTTATGGTTGAAGTAAGGCGGCTTTGACGTCGCGGCGGCGACGCTTAGCGCGACGCAGAGCGGCGCCAGGGCCAGCGCCCGGAGAGTTGCAGATTTCATAACGGTTCCTTGTAGACGGAGTGCAGCGCCATAGCGTGAAGGGCGGCGGCGTTTCGGACAAGCTACCAGTAATAGTACGCATAAAAAAGGAGCCTTTCGGCTCCTTTTCACCACACGCTATTTACTCCTGATGCGGTTGCGGCGCGGTGCTGTGGATCTCTGCCACGCGCTTACGCACGCCAAACCAGCCCGCAATCAGCAGGACAGCGATAAGCGGTATGGAGGCGACGGTAAAGGTGCCGTTCGGGTAGTCAAACGCCATCAGCACGATGACCGCGGCCAGGAACAGCAGCGTCAGCCAGGACGTAAACGGCGCGCCCGGCAGCTTAAAGGCGATATCATCCGCTTTGCCTTCTTTGATAGCTTTACGCAGGCGCATCTGGCACACCACGATAAACGCCCAGGAGGAGATAATGCCCAGCGACGCGACGTTCAGGACTATCTCAAACACCTGCGACGGCACCAGATAGTTCAGGAACACGCCGACGATGTAGACGCAAACGGTGACCAGAATACCGGCGAACGGCACCTGGGATTTGCTCATCTTCGACATAAACTTCGGCGCGGAACCGCCCATCGACATGGAGCGCAGGATACGGCCGGTGGAGTAGAGGCCGGAGTTCAGGCTGGAGAGCGCCGCGGTCAGCACCACCATGTTCATGATGTCGCCGATATACGGCACGCCAAGCTTCGAGAAGACGGTGACGAACGGGCTCTGGCCCGCCTGGTAGGCGTTCCACGGCAGCAGCAATACCAGCAGCACGACGGAACCGACGTAGAACAAACCGATACGCCAGATAACGCTGTTAATCGCCTTCGGCACCATCGTCTGCGGGTCTTTACATTCGCCCGCGGCGGTACCGACCAGCTCGATAGACGCAAAGGCGAAGACCACGCCCTGAACCAGCACCAGCGCAGGCAGCAGGCCATGCGGGAACAGGCCGCCGTTATCGGTTATCAGATGGAAACCAGTGGCGTTGCCGTCCAGCGGTTTACCGGTGCCAAGAAACACCACGCCGACCACCAGAAACACCACGATGGCCAGCACTTTGATAAGCGCAAACCAGAACTCCATTTCGGCGAACCATTTCACGCCAATCAGGTTCATGGTGCCGACAATCGCCAGCGCGCCCAGCGCGAAGACCCACTGCGGCACATCGCCGAACGCGCCCCAGTAGTGCATATAGAGCGCCACGGCGGTGATATCGACAATACCGGTCATCGCCCAGTTAACGAAATACATCCAGCCTGCCACGTAGGAGGCTTTCTCGCCGAGAAACTCACGGGCGTAAGAAACAAAACTGCCGCTCGACGGGCGGTGGAGCACCAGCTCGCCCAACGCACGAAGGATAAAGAACGAGAAAATACCGCACACCAGATACACCAGCGCCAGCGACGGCCCGGCCGCCTGAAGACGCGCGCCCGCGCCTAAAAACAGACCGGTGCCGATAGCGCCGCCGATGGCTATCATCTGCACCTGACGGTTGCCCATCGCTTTGTGATAACCCTCTTCATGAGAGTTCAACCAGCGTCGTTTCGCGGCGCGATGCTCAGCCGCGTTTTGCTTCGTTGTTTTCATTGGTTTTCCTGTAATCCTGTCTGAACCTGAACGAGCCAAAATAACCGACCGCCGTAAACCAACCAAACGTTTGCCTGTGCTGGTTTTTTGTACGGCAAATGTTCGTCTTTCCTGTGATTATGTTGTACGGATAAGACAAAACATGGCGCAGCATCCTAACCTCAAACTTCGGGCTACGCAAAGCCTACCAGTGAGGGTGTGAGCCAGAACGGATTAGCACGCAAAACACTCAGGGTTGTTGTTTATAACGCGCGCAAAATCCAACGCTTTATACGCGGCGGCATGGCGCCTTGTCTTGTCACCCGAAACCCTGATAATGACGTTTTTCTGTGCAAGCATGAGGCGAGGAGAGCCGATGAAACGCAAAGTCAGCGTGCTGTTAATGATGATAGTGCTCGGGAGCGCCGCGCAGGCCGCGCCCGTTTCGCGCCCGGATGATGTAGTCGAACCACTAATGGCGCGCTACCAGATCCCCGGTATGGCGGTGGCAGTTTCGGTGAACGGCGAGACCCATTTCTGGCATTACGGCGTGGCGTCGAAAGCGACGCGCAAACCGGTGGATGAAAAGACGCTTTTTGAAATCGGCTCGCTCAGTAAGACCTTTACCGCGACGCTGGCAAGCGCGGCGCAACAGGAGGGCAAACTCGATTTCAGCGCGCCCGCCAGCCGGTATCTGCCAGCACTCAATGGCAGCGCGTTCGACCGCGTGACGCTGCGTCATCTCGCCACGCACACCTCGGGGATGCCGCTGTTTGTACCGGATGACGTGAAAAACACCACGCAGCTGATGGCGTGGTATCGCGCCTGGCAGCCCGCGCAGCCGGTGGGGACCGAGCGCGTCTACTCGAATCTTGGGATTGGGATGCTCGGGATGATCACCGCGAAGGCGCTCGATAAGCCCTTCAGCGAGGCGATGGAGCAGGGACTGCTCGCGGATTTCGGTATGACGCACAGCTTTATCAACGTGCCGGATGCCGCGATGGACGACTACGCGCAGGGCTATAACAAAGACGATAAACCGGTGCGGGTCACGCCCGGCCCGCTGGATGCCGAATCCTACGGGCTGAAATCCAGTAGCGCCGATCTGCTGCGGTATCTGCAAATTCAGCTTGGCGAACGTGATGTTGCTCCGCGCTGGCGGCAGGCGATTAACGCCACGCACAACGGCTACTACCGCAGCGGCGAATTCACGCAGGGGATGATGTGGGAATATTATCCGTGGCCGTCGCCGCTCTCACGACTTGTGGAAGGCAACAGCAGCCAGCGCATCATGAAAGGGCTGACGGCGACCGCTATCGTGCCGCCGGAGCCTGCGCCGCAGGCGGCGTGGTATAACAAAACCGGCTCGACGAACGGGTTCTCTGCCTACGCGGTGTTTATTCCGGAAAAACGCATCGCGCTGATTATGCTCGCCAACAAGTGGTTCCCGAATGACGACCGCGTCAGAGCGGCTTATGACATTATTCAGGAACTCGATAAGTAGCGCCGTAAAAAAAGGCCGCCCGTAGGCGGCCTGTTCGTGAAGCCACGCTGTCAGAGCTGCGTGATCACCACATCCTGGTCCAGACGGGATTTCGGCAGGGTGGCGTTGAAATCCGCATCGCTGCGATAACCAATTGTCGCCACCACCACGCTACGCAGACCTTTTTCCTTCAGGCCCAGCACTTCATCCATTTTCTCCGGGTGGAAGCCTTCGATAGGGGTCGCGTCAAGGCCCATCGCGGCCGCGCCCAGCAGCAGGAAACCGAGCGCCAGATAAGCCTGACGGGTCATCCACTCGCGCTGTTGCTCCGGGGTCTGGCTGTTCAGGCCCACAAAAAAGCGGCGGCCTTTGTCATTACCGGCGCGCGCTTCGTCGCTGTCGTAACGGCCATCCTGCTGCTCTTTTTCCAGCAACTGCAGCAGATGCGCTTCGTTTAGCTCTTCTTTAATGGTGAAGACTACAGTCATGGCGGCGTTCTTCGCCTTCACCTGGTTGGCGTCCATCAGCGCCGGCAGGATCTGCTGTTTGCCTTCCTCGGTGGTAACGGCAAAAAAGTGCCACGGCTGGGAGTTGACGGAAGAGGGGCTAAAGCGCAGCAGATCCAGCAGTTCCTGCTGTTGTTCTGCCGTCAGCTTACGGCTGTTGTCATAGGCTTTGCTGGTATGGCGCGTGCGGATAATTTCATTAAGGTTCATAAACGTTTCCCGGTTGAATGCCGCGCCGTCCGTGACGGCCGCGGGCAGGTTACACCATTGTTATCTTCATTAAGGGCAGGATAGTAGCCTAAACCAGACGGCAGAAAAACCTGCCGCCAGCGCCAGGCCGCGTTGAGGGCAAAAAATGCCAAAATTCGTGACAACGTCACGTATGCGGCGTTTGGCCAGGGGTAAAAAACGTGAATTCCGCGAGAGATTTCAGGCATGATGAAAGGCCGTTCACGTTTAAGGAACCGTTATGCCGCATATTGATGTGAAGTTCTTTCCGCGCGATCTCAGCGATGCGCAACAGCAGGCGCTTGCCGACGAGCTGACCCAGGTCATCGTAAAGCATCTGCAAAGCAAAGAGAGTTCGGTGTCGGTGGCGCTCAATGAAGTGCAGCCGGAGCAGTGGAAAAACGACGTATGGGATAAAGAGATAGCGCCGCAGCTCGACACGCTGGCGCGCAAGCCTGGCTATGAGATGTAAGCCATAAAAAAACCCTGCCGGAGCAGGGTTTGTTGTTTAAGCGCGGTTATTTTTTCTCAACCGGCTTTTTCGACTGGCGTTCTACCGGGGGCACAGATGCGCCCATTTCCGCGCCGGTCACCGGGTTGATGCCCGGATCGGACTGTAAACGCTGTGCCATGGTCAGTACGCTCGCCTGCTGTTCCGGCGAAAGCTGGATATCAATCATACCGTCGCCTCCATTAACTGCCGGCTGCGGATCGGCGACGTACTCGAAGTTCTCGTCGCTGTTCCAGCTACCGCGCAGGTCGTCACCTTTGGACATGTTGTAATAAACATTCGCATACTGTTCCACCGGCGGCAGTTTGCCCGGCGGGAAGTTATTACGAATAGAGTAGAGCGCTTTTTCAAATGACAGCATATGCGCGACTTCACGGGTCATCAGGAAGCCCAGCGCATCTTTAACGCCCGGATCGTCCGTCAGGTTTATCAGTCGCTCATAGATGATCTTGGCGCGCGCTTCGGCGGCGATGTTTGAGCGCAGATCCGCCGTCACTTCGCCGATCGTATCAATGTACGCCGCAGTCCATGGTACGCCTGCGGAGTTAGTCAGCGGCGGCCCGCCTCCGTAGAGGACCTGGGTCAGGTGGCTGTCGTTACCCGCGCCGGTAATGGAGCGATAAATTTCGCCTTCGGCTTCGGTGGCTTCCGCCAGGTCACCCTTAGCGCCTTTGTTGAGCATCCCCACAAGGGAACCGATAATTTCCAGATGGCTCAGTTCTTCTGTGGCGATGTCCATCAGCATTTCTTTACGTGCCGGATCTTCATCTCCCAGACCCTGGGTGAAGTAGCGGGTGGCGGCGGCGAGTTCGCCCTGCGGCCCACCAAATTGCTCCAGCAAAAGATTTGCCAGACCCGGATTCGGTGCCGCGACGCGGACCGTATATTGCAATTGTTTTACATGTCGGAACATCAGGTTCTCCTGTTTTACACGACAACACTCAATTTGTGCCTGCCAGAAAACTGGCAGGCAAATTAATCAAGAATTTATTTTTTCGCTTCAACGCCAGGCGCGGCGGCGCGATTAAGGAATTGCTGAGTGACATCCGGTAAATGGTTCAGACACCATTCGGCCATCGCAATTTCCTGTTCAAGGATTTGTTTAAATACCACTACGCCCTGTTCGTCACCCACCGCTTTTGCTGCAGCAATTAGCGAGGTATAACAGGCAATTTCAAACTGTTCGAAGACATAGCCGCTGATAGCGCCTTTAACCACTTCGTCAGAGGCGAACATGCCGCCAACGGCCTGGCCCATCGCGGACATTTTGCTCATGGTGTCTTTTACGACAGAGGTCGATACGTTATTTCTTTCAATAACAGAATTAATCAGTTGTTGCTGGTGGCGCGTCTCTTCCAGATGCTGCTCAAGACGTGATTTGAGGTCAGGATAGTGCTCAATACGGGAGGCCATTGACTCCAGCATCTGTTCCGCTTGTTTCTCCATCGCATGAGCGTCACGCAGCCAGTCATGATAATTTTCTTCGTATGTCGTCATAAATCACCTCTTCCGAAATATACAGTTACCTGTAAAGAAATATTTATGCGTCCTCTACAGAATTTATAAATTTGATACGCACTAAAAAGCGTAGCAGATATTTTCGAAAGGGAGCGGTAATCCGGGATATTCTGTTTTTTGAGAGTAATCCTAAGTTAAATTAACTGGATAATAATTATTCACTTGCGTCGTAAATATGTACGCCCAGCCGCATATTGTATAACTTCAACAAATAAATAATTGCAATTGAATTTTATTTTTACATTGCCTTTACATAAAAGGAAATAAAGGAAAATCATTCCCCTAAGCGAAGCGGTAAAAAGCGCTGCGGGTTTTATCATCGACGTGGTAATAGCGTCGCCGTGCGGCACTGGCTCTCGCGCATACGGTTATGATTCAACAACCTGAACACGCCATGTCACATCGCTTCACGCTAAAGCAGCTATTATCAGACAGGCTAAGGACGCAGAATAAGGAACCCTCATGGCATTCAGACGACAGGATTATTACAGCCGTATCGGCTACACCGGCGAGTCGCGCCCGACGCTTGAGACGCTCAACGCGCTACACAGGCATCACACCGCCGCCATTCCCTTTGAAAATCTCGATGTGCTGTTAGGGCGTGAGATCCTGCTCGATGACGACGCGATTTTCATCAAGCTGGTGGAGGCGGGGCGCGGCGGCTACTGTTTTGAGCAAAATGCGCTCTTTGCCCGTGCGCTGGCGGAATGCGGGTTTGCCGTGGAGGCGCTTGCTGCGCGGGTATTGATAGCCGACCCCAACGACATGCCGCCGCGCACCCACCGGCTGGTGCAGGTCATGCTTAATGATGAACCGTGGATTGCCGATGTTGGCTTTGGCGGCGCGACGCTCAGCGCGCCGATCCCGCTCGCGCATGGCGCTGAGATAACCGGCCCTGAAGGACGATTTCGTGTTGAGAGCCAGCAGAGCGAATTTTTGCTGTTGAAAGAAGAGGGCGACGACTGGCACGCACTTTACCGCTTTGACCAGGCGCGTCAGTACCCTGCGGATTACCTGATGGCCAACCACTTTATCGCCCACTGGCCCGATTCCCATTTCCGCCATCATCTGCTGGCGGCGCTGCATCCGCCAGGGCAGAAACCGTTAAAACTGCTGAATCAGCATCTCACTGTGAATGGCGATCGCCAGACGCTGGCGGATGACGACGCGGTATATGACTGCCTGCAACGGGATTTCGGGATGCGCTTCGACCACCCGGAACACGGCGTCACCCGCGAGGCGTTCTGCGCGATGATGGCGCAGCTGCCTCGCGATAACCCCTAAATGCGGGCGTGCTGCTGGCGAAACTGACCGGGCGTAACGCCCCAGGCGCTTTTAAACGCTTTGCTGAACGCGGCCTGGGTCAGATAGCCACACGCCTCGGCCACCCGCCCGATAGCGCGTTGTTCGCGCTCCAGCAGCCGGGCCGCGCGCGCCATGCGCACCTGGTTCAGCCAGCCCTGCGGGGTGAGCGGGTAACGGCTTGCAAAGTGTCTCGCAAAGGTGGATCGGGAAAGAAAGCAGCGCGCCGCCATGCTCTCCAGCGTCCAGGGGTGTTCGGGGTTCGCCAGTACCGCGCTGACGGCGGGCGCCAGCCGTTTATCCGCAAGCAGCGGCAGCATGCCCGGCGCGGCGTTTTCCTCGCTTAACAGCGCGCGCAGGACCAGTGTCAGTAAGGTCGAGGAAAGTTCGCGCACAATCGCCGCCGCGCCCGGGCGCCCGCTCAGGCTCTCATCCGACAACATTGTTAATAATGCCGTCAGCGAACGGCAGTCGTCCCGCGCGCCTGTGGCGATACGTTGCACCGCAGGCTGCCCGCTGAACAGCAGCGCGCCGCTGACGCCGGTGCGAAATTCACCGCACAACATGACCAGCGGCGCCTCGTCGCCTTCGGTGACGACTTCGGTGATGACTCCATTCTCGTGCCGCTGCGCGGGCGCGCGGGCGCCGTCCTGCTTATGGCTTTCCAGGCGGTGCGGCGCGCCATGCGGCAGCAGAAAAATATCGCCCGCCTGCGCCGTGATAACCTCGCCATTAAGCACCAGACGCGCGTTGCCGGAGAGGATCGCATGCCATGGGATATGACCGGCCGGGCTTTGCGCGTGATCTGACGCCCAACGCCCGGCAAAACGGCAGTGTAAATCAATGGAGCTTTCCGGCGCGAGGAGGGCGATAAGCTGGCTGAGGCTGTCCATAGAACTCCTGAGACGATAAGACAAAAATCCGGGACGCCGGACGGCAGATAGCGCCGGGCGTCATGCGTACTATGCACGGAACGCCCGCAGACGGGCATTCATTCACGAAGGAGTGCATCATGAGCCGTTTACAGACCATTGCGACAGACACCGCTACCGGTAAAACCGCCCAGCTGTTTGATACGCTGAAAAGCGCGATGGGTAAAGTCCCGAATGCGTATGCCACGATCGGCAGCAACGCCCCGGAGATGCTGTCACAGGCGCTGCAACATACTATGGCGCTGAAAAAAGGCGCGCTGAGCGCCCGCGAGCTGGAAGCCATTAATCTGGTGGTGAGCGAGACCACCGGCTGTGATTACTGCCTTGCCGCGCATACGCTGATGGCGAAAAAAGCGGGCTACAGCGCTGAAGAGACGCGAGCGTTGCGTGCCGGACAGTTCGCCCAGGACTCGCATATCGACGCGCTGCTGCGCTTTGTGAAAACCGTCATCACGACCCGCGGCACGCTGCCGGAAAGCGACGTGACTGCGCTGCGCGCTGCCGGTTTCGACGACCGTCAGGTCATTGAGATCCTGAGCGCCGTCAGCGCCATCCTGTTTACCAATATGGTGAACCGGGTGAATGACACTGTGGTGGATTTTCCGAAAGCAGAATAATCCGCAGACGGCGGGGGAGGGGAGCGGTAATAACGATATCAATGCGTTAGCGTATTTCTCCCCCGCGATGCTTTAACGCGTCTTTGCCCGGTGCCTGGCAAAAGTCACCGATGCGCAGTATAAGAAGTAAACACCGCTGATACGCGTAACCGGAGATGATAATGACTATGAAAGTGCTGGGCTATGCCGCGCAGAGCGCCGAAGCGCCGCTGGCTCCCTTTGAATTTACCCGCCGCGCCCCGCGCCCCGATGATGTGGTGCTGGAAATTCTCTACTGCGGCGTTTGCCATTCCGATCTCCATCAGGCGCGCAACGACTGGGGCTTTAGCCAGTATCCCATCGTGCCGGGCCATGAAATCATTGGCCGCGTCACGGCGGTCGGCAGCGACGTGAAAAAATTCAAACCCGGCGATCTCGCGGGCATCGGCTGTATGGTCGATTCCTGTCGTACCTGTCACCCGTGTCGCGACGGGCTCGAACAATATTGCCTCGAAGGCTGCATCCAGACGTATAACGGCATTGACCGTCACGATGGCGAATTCACGTTCGGCGGCTATTCGCAAATCATTCTCGCATCGCAGGATTTCGTGCTGCGTCTGCCGGAAGGGCTGGATCTTAAGGGCGCCGCGCCGTTGCTGTGCGCCGGGATCACTACCTGGTCGCCGCTGCGCCACTGGAACGTCGACAAAGGCAGCCGTGTCGCGGTGGTTGGTCTTGGCGGTCTCGGGCATATGGCTATCAAGCTTGCCCATGCGCTCGGTGCCGATGTCACGCTGTTCACCCGCTCACCGGGTAAAGAAGAGGACGCCCGCCGCCTCGGCGCGCATCATGTGGTGCTCTCTGAAGAACAAAGTCAGATGCAGCAGGTAGCTGGACATTTCGATTTGATCATCGACACGGTGCCTTATGCGCATGATATCAACCCGTATCTGTCCACGCTTAAAATCGACGGCACATTGGTCTTTGTCGGCCTGCTCGGAGAAGTGCAGCCCGCAGTCAATACGGTACCGATGATTATGGGGCGGCGTAGCGTGGCGGGCTCCTGCATTGGCGGGATCGCGGAGACGCAGGAGATGCTCGACTTCTGCGCGAAACACCATATTTCCGCCGATGTGGAAGTTATCAACATTCAGGAAATCAATGAAGCGTGGGAAAGGATGCTGAAAAGCGACGTGAAATATCGCTTTGTCATTGATATGGCATCGCTCCAGCAGGGCGCGCGTCTTGCGCCTGTGACGGCCGCTTAACGACACGGTCATCAACGTTATAAAGCGGGCCTGATGGCCCGCTTTTTTATTACGCCTGTTTCGGCTGGCCGTTCGACGCTGTCAGGCCGCCATCCACCGGCAGATTCACGCCAGTGATATAGCGGGCATCGTCGCTGGCGAGAAACGCAATCGCATCGGCGATATCTTCCGGCTCGCCCGCGCGCTTCATCGGGATACGCTCATAGAATTTTTGCAGCAGCGCGTCATCCTGCTTTGTATCTTCCGTCAGGTCGGTAAAGGTAAAGCCCGGACAGATGGCGTTTACGCGCACGCCGTCAGCGCCGTAATCCATCGCCAGCGATCGGGTAAAGTTCGTCACGGCGCCTTTCGCCGCGTTATAGACGCTCATCCCCCAGTCGCCGCCAAGCCCCGAGACGGAAGAAATATTAATCACGTTGCCTTTGGTCTTCAGCAGGCCCGGCATAAACGCGTGCAGACAATAGAAAACGCCATTGAGATCGGTGCCCATCAGTGTTTCCCAGTCCTCAAGCGAAATCTCATGAATTTTACCCTGCACAATCACGCCGGCGTTATTCACTAACACATCAACGCGACCAAACTCATCCGTGACGCGCTGAGCAAGCGCCTGCACCTGTGCCGCATCGGAGACATCGCAGGGCGCTACCAGATGTTTGCCTTGCGCAAGCGTCGCCGCCACTTTATCGAGTTTTTCTTTGGTACGGCCAACCAGCACGACGCTTGCGCCTTCACGGGCAAACCGACGTGCCGCCGCCGCGCCAATCCCTGATCCTGCACCCGTCACGACCACGACTTTTTCTTGAAAACGGTTCATACATCCTCCTTTCCAGTGTCTGGCACAATGCTGTGCTTAATCATCAAGTCCTTGTTAACTCTGGCATTCATTACGCGCTTCGCAAGTTGATGCTCTCAGAATCCACGTAACTGTCTGATTTCGCTTAAATAAAAAGTCATTTAAAAATGTGACGTAACCCAAACTTTCGCGCTGCGAATTAACCGGGGTCAAAAGAGAGGGGCTTTAGCTTTGCGTATCAATGGCTTACTCATTTATCATAAAGCTATTATTGTGCGGCTCCGCTTACCTGTGGATAACATGTGCAAAGTGAACAAAAAATATCCTGAGCGGTGATCCCATTCGATCCCGCCGCATGCAGAGCCGTCAACCCTGTCACTTTTAAAGATCCTTTGAGATTAAGTTGATCTTAATTTCGATCCCGACCTTTTTAAGCTGGCGTTAATTTCCATGCCCTGAGCCGGGCGGAGGAGAGCAATGAGCATTTCCCGTGAATATGTGACTTTTCTGTTGGATCAGCTGGCGCCCCTCGGTGCGGTTGACACCCGCCGCATGTTTGGCTGTGTGGCGCTGTTTCAGGCGGGGCGGATGTTTGCGCTGGTGGACGGCGATGCGCAGGTGTATATCAAAGCGGACGCGCAGAACCGCGAGCAGTTTATCGCGCAGGGGTTCCTTCCTTTTACCTATATCACGACGCGCCGTAGCGGCGGCCAGCAGGCAGTGGCGCTTGGTTATTACCACATATCAGAGGAGCTGGTGGAGGATAGCGCGGAATTATTACGCTGGGCGCGCGAAGGACTTGCCGCCGCGAGGCGTGCGCCAGAGAAAAAACCGCGTAAAACCTCGCGATAAATTGGCGCACTGCCTTAAGCGAACGATAATCTACTGCTTTAGTTACAACATACATTAAAGGATCCAAGTATTATTCTGTAACGTCAGCGCCGTCTCAAAAGCTTCGCAAGATAAAAAAGGGCGCAAACAGCAGGGGCGGCGTGTGGGAAACAGGCATAAAAAAAGCCAGACGCGCTGGCTTTAAAAGGGGAAAGAAGGGCGTTTAAATCTCGCTGCCGGGGCGGGCGAACGCCTCGCCGATGGCGTAGAAATGCCCGCCCGCCACGTGATGAAGACTACGCAGCTCCGGCGGCGCCTCTTCGAAATGCCAGCGGCCATCGTGAAATACGCGGGTATCGGCCCAGGCGGCAGTCACCTGGCCGATAAACAGATCGTACTGCTGCTGATTATGCGGCTCGGGAATCAATTCGCAGGCGAGCCACGCGGAACAGCCCGCGACGAGAGGCGCCTCAACGCCCTCCATCCGAAACAGCTCCGCACCGGCGAGTTTCAGTTTTTCAGGTTCGTTATGCAGGCTCAGCGTGCCTAACTCATACGTCATTTCACGCTGCGCGACGGTCGGCACCTGCAATACAAAAGTGCCGCTGCGCTCCAGCAATTCACGGGTGCGGGCGATTTTGTCGATAACCACCGTCACTTTCGGCGGCGAGAAATCGAGCCCGCAGGCCCAGGCCGCCGCCATGACGTTTTCCACGCCGTCATGGCGGGCAGAAACCAGCACCGTCGGTCCGTGGTTGATTAACCGGTACGCTTTATCGAGCGGCACCGGCGCCATAAAGGAGTGACTGTCATTCATACGCATAACCCTGTGTTGACGTAAGCGGGCAGGGTAACACACCCGCCCGCGAGGCGTTTTGCGCTACGTGTCCCGCATGCCGAGCGCGAGAGACTGCGCCGGATCGAACAGCGACAGGCTCTCAATCTGGTTCAGCAGAATGACTTTGCGATAGGCGAGCGCCGATTTCTCCCCGGCCTGAAGGGTGATGTCATGGCTGTCATACCAGGCGCTGTAGTTATGCTCGACGCGCAAATCCAGCGTTTCGCGATCGCGGTAGCCGCTCAGCATCGGGATTAAGACCAGGTTACTGATGTCGCTGCGGGTGCTGTCGAAGGTCGCGCTGTGGATCATCCCGATGTAAACGCGCTGGGATTTCATCGTTATCCAGATAAGCTCGCCCTCTTCCATACATTCATAGAGCAGCCCCTCGATGCCGTTCGCGCGTGACAGCGTGCGGTAGAGCGAGCGACGCCCGCTGTTGTCGAGCTTTGCCGTGGGCGACCAGTTCGCGCGGTAGAGACAAAACACAATGGCAAAGCCCAGCATCAGCACAACCGGCGCCTGGATGCCGAGAAAGCTCCAGTTCATAAACGCCATCTGGTAGTGATAGTCGTCGCTGCCGGACCATGCGGGGAACGCATTTAGCAGCGTAGAGACCCCAAGCAGCCCCAGCCATAACAGACCGGTCGCGATAATGCCCTGCAACACGAAAATACAGCCGTAGAGCGCCACCAGGAAATAGACATCCCACCCTGAGGTGCGCATAAATTTAAAACGGGTGGAGAGGTCGCGGCTGGTATACCAGTAGCCGCACACCATCAGCACCATAAATATCGCCGTTCCCATCTTAAGCCCTCTTCAGCATTTCAACATGACGGGCGAAATCTTCCTGTACGGCGAGACACGCAACGTTAACCGAGGCGTTGCCGTCCTCATCGATGATAATGCGTTCTCCTTCGTCAATGGCATCCTGGATATGCGCCGGATGAACGGCATGAACCAGCTTTTCCGGGCTGGTAAAAAGCGAGCGAAATATTCTTAGCATGTAAAACCTCCCGGCCAACAGTATAGAAAGCCTGGTGGATGCAGGGAGAAAGAAAGGGGTTTTACGGTTTTATCTGATGAAAAAGGCCCGCCTGCGCAGCGGGCAGTTGATTATTTCAGCGTATTCAGACCATCCAGCAGCGCTTTATGGAGCCGCTCCGGCGCCTGAATTTGCGGGGCGTGGCCGAGATCGTCAAAGGTCACGAGCGTCGCGTGTGGAATGGCGCGCGCCGCCGCTTTGCCAAGCGCCGGATAGTCGCCCAGCGTCTTTTGCACCTCTGGCGGCGCGGCGTCTTTGCCCGGCGCGGTCGTGTCCTTATTGCCAATCAACAGCAGCGTCGGCATTGTCAGTTGCCCGAATTCATAAATTACTGGCTGGGTATAGATCATGTCGTAGAGCAGCGCGGAGTTCCACGCCACTTTCTCTTTGCCCGCGCCCTGATACATGCCTGCCAGCATCGTGACCCAGCGATCATATTCCGGTTTCCATTGCCCGGCGTAATAGGTGCTCTGTTCATAGTGGCGAATGCTCTGCGCGCTGGTTTTCAGTTCGCGCTGATACCACGCCTCCACCGACTGCGCCGGCACGCCTTTGGCTTTCCAGTCCTCAAGGCCTATCGGGTTAATCATCACCAGTTGTTCTGTCTCATTGGGATACATGAGCGCGTAGCGCGCAGCCAGCATCCCGCCGGTAGAGTGGCCAATAAGGGTTGCCTTTTTCACGCCGAGTTTTTCCAGCAGCGCGTGGGTATTCTGCGCCAGTTGCTGAAAGCTGTACTGGTAGCGCTCGGGTTTGGTGGATTTACAAAAGCCAATTTGATCCGGCGCGATAACGCGATACCCGGCGTCGCGCAGCGTGCGAAGCGTTGTATCCCAGGTTCCGGCGCAAAAGTTTTTGCCGTGCATCAGCACCACGGTGCGGCCGTTGGGTTTATTCGGTTTCACATCGATATACGCCATCTGCATTGGCTGGCGCTGGGAGTCAAACTCAAAGCGCGCGACCGGCCAGCCGTAATCGAAACCTTCAAGTTCCGGGCCGTAAGCGGGCGTTTCGGCAAGCGCAGGGACGGCGAGGGCGCAAAGCAGCGCCGCGCAGGAAAGGCGTAAAGACACAGGCGGTTCTCCATAACGGTTTTATCAGCATTCGTTTTTGACTATAGCCAACGGGCGCGCCGCGCCGGGTAAACGGGCCTGTAAAAAAACGCAAAGAACGTGCGCAGGCAAAGCGCCGGGGCGAACCCCGGCCTGAAACGATTAATACGGGCTGGCGGTCGGACGCACCACGATTTCGCTCACGTCAACGTTATCGGGCTGTTCGATGGCGTAGGCTATGGCGCGTGCAATGGCATCGGCGGGCAGCGCGATGCGGCGGAAATCGTCCATCGCCACACGGGCGGTTTCATCGGTGATATGCGTCGCCAGTTCCGATTCCACGACGCCCGGGCTGATTAACGTCACGCGGATCGTTTCATTCTCCTGGCGCAGCCCGTCGGTAATGGCGCGCACCGCATATTTGGTGGCGCAGTAAACCGCGGCCGTCGGGGAAACACGATACGCGCCGATGGAGGCGATATTAATAATCTGCCCGCGGTTTCGTGCTTGCATCACTGGCAACACGGCGGCGATGCCGTGCAGCACGCCGCGCACGTTGACATCGAGCATCTGATTCCACTCGTCCACCTTAAGAGAGGCCAGCGGCGAGAGCGGCATCACGCCCGCGTTATTGATAAACGCGTCGATCTGGCCATATTTATCCAGCCCGGCCTGCACAAAGGCTTCCATGCTGTCGAGCATGGTGACATCCAGCGCCGCGTAGTCTATCTGCGCGCCGTTAAAGCGCAGTTCCTCGCACAGCGCCGCGAGACGGTCGGTGCGGCGCGCGCCAATCAGTAAACGGTAGCCCTGGGCGGCCAGCAGGCGCGCCGTCGCTTCGCCGATACCGCTGCTGGCGCCAGTGAGCAGGATAACTTTGCGTTCTTCGGTCATCGTCATGGTGCTTACTCCTTCACAGGAAGGCCCGGCGGGCTGCCGGTGCCGTATGTCTAAAGCCTACGCCCGTGAGGTATCCTTCAGTAGCGCCATTCCTCTCGCTGTATTGCCTGATCCTATTAACCCTGGTGAAGCTTTGCGCGCAACGTGCCACAATCGTTGCAGGAAAATATAACGGAGATGCCGCGATGACAATGCAGCCCGTCCAGCGTGAAACGATAGCGCTGCTGGAACAGCTGGCCCCGCAGGAGGGCTACACCCGCTCACAGCTCGATGCCGTGCGCTTTATGCGCTCCAACCGGGCGCTGGCGCGCACGCCGGTGCTGTATGAGCCGTGTATTGTTATTGTCTGCCAGGGCTGCAAGC
This sequence comes from Cronobacter turicensis z3032, assembly GCA_000027065.2. Classification (NCBI taxonomy): domain Bacteria; kingdom Pseudomonadati; phylum Pseudomonadota; class Gammaproteobacteria; order Enterobacterales; family Enterobacteriaceae; genus Cronobacter; species Cronobacter turicensis. The sequence continues at coordinate 2,231,221 of FN543093.2, forward strand.
GCGGTTATCTCGCCGATAAGATCTATACCTACAATGCCAGTCACTATCTGGTGCTCTCGGTGCCGTTGCCGTTCTCAACCGAAACCGACGCCACGCCGCAGAAGCCGCTGCTGGCTGTGGCGGTGCGGCTGGAGATGACCGTGATTGCCGAACTGGTGCTGGCGCTTGATGGCGAACGAGGGGCGGGCGCCGCGCCGCCGGAAGGTATTCTCTCGACGCCGCTGGACGCGCCGCTTGCCGATACCACGCTGCGTCTGCTGCGCGCGTTAAGCCACCCGCAGGAGGCGCAGATCCTGGGCCCGGCCATTGTCAAAGAGCTCTACTACCGCGTACTGATTGGCGAGCAGGGCGGCGCCATCCGCGCGGCGCTGGCGAGTTTTGGCAAATTCAGCCGCATCTCCCGCGTGCTGCAACGCATTCACGCCGACTACGCCGGGCGGCTGGATGTCGCGACGCTTGCCGCCGAAGCGGGCATGAGCGCGCCCGCTTTCCATGCGCATTTCAAAGCGGTGACCCGCAATTCGCCGGTGCAGTACATCAAAGCCGTGCGGCTACACCAGGCGCGGCTGCTGATGATCCGCGATAATCTCAGCGCCGCCACGGCGGCGTTGCGCGTCGGCTATGAAAGTCCGTCGCAGTTTAACCGGGAGTTTCGCCGCCTGTTTGGCCGCACGCCCGGGGCGGAAACCCGTGAAATGAAACAGTCGTTCGCGCTGCTGCCGCCGACGCAGTTCGAGGCGATAACGGCGAATCATTAACGGCCAGTGGATTAATTGCCTTCAACGGGTGCGCGTCGCTTACCCGCCCTACAAATACACCGGTCAGGTTTAATCCCCGACCACGCCTTTTAAAAGCGCATAATCATAAAGCCGGTCGCGGGCGATATTTTTCATCTTCACCTCGCACATGAGGTCGAAATCGGTAAACGAGAGCGCCCAGTCGTTCAGCGTGCTGTTGAAATAATAATCGGAATGCGCGCGCAGTTTGGTTTTCGGGACGCCGAGTTGTGACTGCTCAGGAAATCCCTGTTCAGGAATAAGCCCCTCCTGAGAGATGGAATAATGCAGAACCGGGCGCACGCCGCGCCATGACGCTTTTATTTGCTCGATGCGCGGATCGTCCGGCGTAATAAACGCATTCTCTTTTACCCAATAGTGGTGAATATCCAGCACTATCGGGCACAGCGCCTGCGCCTGGAGTACATCATCCAGCGAGCAGGATATTTCGTCGTTTTCCACCGTCAGCATCCGCTGCGCCTGCGGGCTTAACCGGCCAAACGCCTCGTGAAAACCCGCGAAACCGCGTTTACCGTTCATATGAATATTGATTTTAAAATCCTGAAACTGCTGGCCGTACCCCATCATTACCGCACAGAGGGCGTGATATTCCACATCCTCAAGCGCGCGTTCGACAACGTCAGGATTATCTGACGCTAAAACCGAATACTGGCCAGGATGAAAGGAGAGGCGAATATCATGCTCGCGCGCAAATTCACCGCAGCGGGTAAATAACGGCGCCAGATCGTCGAAAAATTCCTGATAGACCGGGCCTGCCTCCGGCACGGTATAGAGCGGCAGGAGATCGCTGCCGATGCGCATCATCCTTAAAGCGGGGGGGAGTTGTGCAAGCTGCTCCAGCGTCAGATAAAGGTGGTTGAGATTCGTCTGCGCGAGCTGTGATAACAGCGTCAGACGCGTCGCATGATCGAGACTTAAAAAGCGGGTGCGGGTGGTCGATTTAAACGGGAATTCCTGTTTGAGTCCTGAATCTAAAAACTTACATGCGAAACCTAATTTCATGCACCCTCCGGTTGTCTGTGATTTCAGTGTAGCAGGCTGTAAACCGGGCGTTTCGTCAGGCCGTAGAGCCTGAGTTTAAGCAAAACCGTTATACTGTCCGTTTGCGGCGGACATGCCGCGTTTTCACGGACTTATCAGAAACGACTTATGAAATTACTCTCCTGGCGCGTTGTTCTTCCTGTTATCGCCTGCGCGGCGCTGGCGTACTGGTGGCTGACGCCGCACTTCAGCGATGAAGATAAAGCGTATTACGCCTCGGTGTTTTGTACGCTGCAGAACCAGCATCAACGCCCTGATGACTGGGCGGCGGGGATGGAAAACGTGATTGAAGGCAGCAACAACGATTACGCGCTGCAACGCCAGCACTATTCCGCCGCGCTTGGCCGCGAAGTCATCAGCACCTGGCAGGGGCTGGATGACGCGAAACGCGCTGCGCTTATCGCCGCGCCGCAAACCTGCGGCGAACAACTTGCTCACCTGATGCGCTGATCATGCGCCAACGGGCGGCTACACTCAGTGGAGGATATTTACTTCGCTGAGGTCGCCTTGCTGTCCGGACATAAATTTCTCGCCCTGAGCGGGTTTTCGCTTATTGCCGCCGCCTACGGACTGGCGCGTTTCTCCTGGGGATTACAGTTACCCGATGTTATCCGGGATATCCCGATGTCCCCGACGCGGGTTGGCGCGCTCTCGGCGGCGTCGTTCGCGGCCTATGGCGTGGCGAGCGTGGCGTCATCTTTTTGCACTGCCCGCACCGGGCCGCGGCTGCCTGCGCTGCTTGCGGGTCTGTTCGCGATTATCGGGTTGATCGTGCTCGCCCAGGCGACAGGGCCGCTCTGGCTGGCCGTGGGGGTGATATGCGCCGGAATTAGCGCCGGGCTGGTCTCGCCGCCGATGGCCGAAGCGGTTAACCGCGAGGTGACACCGGCGCAGCGCCCTGGCGTCAATACGGTTATCAATGCCGGAACGGGCGGGGGCATCATTTTATCGGCGCTGGCCGTGCTGCTGATGCCGGGGCAATGGCGTGAGATCTGGCTGGTCTTCGCCGCACTCGCGCTTATCCCGACGCTGATGGCCTGGCGCGCTATGCCGTCCGGCGCAGTGGGTGAGCGCCTCTCGCTAAAAACCCAACTGGCGGCGTTACGGCGGCCCGCACTGCGCCCGCCGCTGATTGTCGCCCTGTTAAGCGGCGTGGTGAGCGCGGCGTACTGGTCCTTCGGGCCGTTGATGTTTCAGTCGCTGGCGGGGATGGAAGGCCGCGATGTCACGCTGCTCTGGCTGGTCACTGGCGTGGCGGGTTGCTTTGGCGTATTGACGGGCGTGCTGATTGTCCGCGTCGGCATTAACCACGCGCACCGCCTGATGCAACTCCTTACCGTGGCCGCGTTCGGCCTGCTGGCGCTCTGCGCCTCACACCCCTGGCTGTGCTGGGGCGTGGCGGCGCTCTATGGTTTTGCCTATATCACGCTCTCCGGCGTACTGCTGGTCAGCGGAGTGGCGGCGACAGGAGAGTTTCCGGCGGCGGGCCTCGGCGCGGTATTTCTGCTGCTGGCGACCGGCCAGATGGCGGGCTCCGCGCTCTTTGGCGCGCTGCTGGACACATTAAGCGCCGTACCTGCGCTCACCATTTTCGGGGCGCTGGCGTTACTCGCGCTCTTTTTACCCGCTGAGCAAACGCCAGCGCGTGACCCGGATATATGCTCAAGAAAGCGAGCCGCACGCCGATAAATATCTTATAAAGCCGCGCTTTAATGGCGCACAGGGCGTAAGCGTTATACCTCGGGAGCTTACGTATGGCTTGCGGTTCTGCCGGCTGAGTGCCGGAAGAGTGTATTCAGGAATGTTTTAGTGCCGGTCGAACAAGCAGCGCATCGCTGTAATGGACGTCGAAAAAACGAAACCGGAGGTTGAAATGTATTCCTTCATAGCGCGGCAGCCTATCTTTGACGCGTCGTTGAACACGGTGGCTTACGAGCTACTCTACCGGGACGGGCTGACCAACGCCTTTCCACCCGTTACCGCCGAGTTCGCCACCAGTCAGCTGCTTGCCGATCATTTTCTGGTCACGCCATTACAGCGCCTGTCCGGGAGACATACGTCATTTATCAATTTCCCGTATGAAATGATCGTCAACGGGCTGGCGCAGTCGCTGCCGCGCCAGAATGTCGTGATAGAGATTCTTGAGAACAGCGTGCCGGATAACGCGCTGTTTACCACCGTGCGTGAGATGTACGAGCAGGGCTACTGCTTCGCGCTGGATGATTTCACGCTGGAAAGCGAGTGGAGCCGTTTTTTACCCTATATCAGCGTCATTAAGTTTGATATTCAGTCCACAAGCGTTGAACAGATCAAAACGTTCCTGAAAGCGCACCCGAATCTGCGCTGTAAACTGCTGGCTGAAAAAGTCGAGCAGCGCGAGGAATTTGATCAGTATCTGCAGCTGGGTTTTCATCTTTTCCAGGGCTATTTCTACAGCAAGCCGGAACTCATCAAGACGAAAAAGCTTCCTGAACAAAAAGTCTTTATCCTGGAGCTTATCCGCGAGGTGAACGCGGCCCGCCCGGATATGGCGAAGCTCGAAAAATTGATCAGCCGGGATGTGGCGATCACCTATAAGCTGATGCGCTACGTTAATAACATCAAGTATCAGCATAACTATCACGCTAACGCCGAATCGTTGCCGTTTCGCAGCATTTTCGCGTTTCTTGGGCTCTATGAACTGAAAAGGTTCATTACGATCCTCGCGGTCACGCACATCAGCGATACCTCGGTGAGCGAGCTCTACAACGTCAGTCTGGTGTACGGGCGCTTCTGCGAACTCGCGGCGCACCGCATCGGCGACGTGAGCGAGGATGACGCGTTTATCACCGGGCTGTTCTCGCGCCTCGATGCGATTATGGATATCCCGATGGAGACGTTGCTTGAGCAGATTTACGTCTCGAAGGAAGTCAAAAAAGCGCTGCTTAACCGGGAAGGCGTGCCGGGCGCGCTGGTCCGGCTGTGCGAGGCGTTCGAGTGCGCCGACTGGCCGGAGGTAGTCAATGTGGCGCAGGAACTGAATCTTACCGAGCGGGATATCATCGATATGACGCATGAAGCGGTGAAATGGGGTGACGCCATCGTCTGATATTTTTGACGCCAGCGGCCCGGCTGGCGCCGCCTGCGCGCCATCTGGCTAAAACACGGTTTCGATTATTCCGTCATTCTCGCGCATCTTGACTACGCTTTTACAGGCACGCTGACGTGCGGCGCCTGGGCGCTGCCGTCGCTGGTTCTGGATGACGTCAGGAGACGGATATGCACCCGCACACGACCGCACGATCCCCGGCAGCCGCCGTGGCGCTTTATGAACTGTTCAATCCCCTTCCTTTAGGCTTCTTCACGGCCGCCTGGATTTTCGACATCCTCTATATGAAAAGCTACGTGCAGATGTGGACCGATGCCGCAAGCTGGCTTATCGCCATCGGCCTTGTGATCGCCATTATTCCGCGCTTAATCAGCCTCGGGCAGATCTTGCCGGGACGTCGCCATCTGCATGGCCCGGCGCAGCGGCTACACTTCTGGCTGAATCTGGTGGCGATCGTGCTGGCCATATTCAACGCCTTTATTCACAGCCGTGATGCTTACGCCGTGGTGCCTGCGGGCGTCATTCTCTCAACGCTGGTTGTGGCGCTGATGCTGCTGGCCAATGTTCAACTCGCGTTACGCCAACGCACTGCTTAAGGAGAAGCCTGCATGAACAACATTCATCGTCTCGCGCTGGCCGTCTCGCTGGGCGTTCTGCTTAGCGGCTGTGATAACAGCGCCACGCTCGATCCGCAAAAACAGGTCGGGCCCAACCCGGAACTCCCGGAAGCGAAAAACTTCCTTCTGCCGCCGATGCAGGTGCCGGAAGGCGTGGCGTGGAAAGAGGGCGAAATGCCGAAAGTGGCGCAGGGTCTGAAGATTGAAAAAATCGCCGACGGACTGATGCATCCGCGCCAGGTTTATGTGCTGCCCAATAACGATATTCTGATTGCCGAATCCAACGGCACGCCAAAACCGACCACACGCCCCAAACAGCTGATTATGGGCGTGGTGCAAAAGGCGTCGGGTAAGGGCGGACCGGGCGGTAATCGCATCACGCTGCTGCGTAACGTTAACGGTAAATGGGAGAAGCATACCTTTATTGAAAACCTTAACGCGCCGTTTGGCATTCAGCTCACCGGCAATACGCTGTGGGTAGCGAACGCCGACAGCCTGGTGAAGTTCCCGTATCAGGAAGGACAAACGGCGATCCGCTCGCCGGGCGAGGAAGTGACTGAACTGCCGGGCGGGCCGATTAACCATCACTGGACCAAATCGCTGCTGGCAAGCCCGGACGGCAGCAAGCTCTATGTGGGCGTCGGGTCTAACAGCAATATCACGGAAAACGGCATCGGCGCGGAATATCGCCGCGCGGCAGTGCTCGAAGTGGACGCCGCTACCGGCGCCAGCCGTATCTATGCGAGCGGCCTGCGCAACCCGACCGGCCTCCAGTGGGAGCCTGTGAGCGGCAAGCTGTGGGCGATTGTCAACGAACGCGATGAAATCGGCTCCGATCTGGTGCCCGATTATATGACGTCGGTACAGGAGAAGGGCTTCTACGGCTGGCCGTACAGCTATTTTGGCAATCACGTCGATAAACGCGCTGAACCACAGCGCCCGGATCTGGTGGCAAAAGCGATCAAGCCGGATTACGCGCTCGGCTCGCACGTGGCGCCGCTTGGCCTGCATTTTTACACCGGCGATAACATGCCGCAGTATCGCGGCGGGGCGTTTGTGAGCGAACATGGCAGCTGGAACCGCTCGCCGCTCAACGGCTATCAGGTGGTGTGGGTGAAATTTGAAAACGGTAAACCGGTCGGGATGCCGCAGCCGGTCGTGACCGGTTTCCTGACGGAGGATCAGAAACAGGTGCGCGGGCTGCCAGTCGGCGTGACGCAGGATAACAGCGGCGCGCTGCTGATTGCCGACGACGCCGGTAACGCTGTCTGGCGCGTCAGCGCAGCGAAGTAAAAACAGGCCGCCGTCGGGCGGCCTTTTCCCTTCAGAAGAGGGCGCGCTGCCGCCTGCTATACTTTTATTTCATTCATCAGCAAGGAGTTCACGATGCCGGAATCCACCCAACGCGACGGGATGCCCTATTTTCTGTTTCTCTGCGATGGCCGCGTGCTGGCGCAAAACATTGACGGCCGGATTATCGACCTGGGCGAAGCCCGCGACGAGAATGGCACGTTCGCCTGGCGGCTTGATGGCAACGATGAGCATGGCGAAGGGCTGAAGAGCGCCTCCGCGGTGCTGGAAGATATCGCCGCACATCTGGAGTTTCTGTTTATCGACGGGCAGTTTACCAGCCTGCCGGATGTCTCTGGCGACTACGCAGGCAGGCTTGATGACGCGCCCGCTAAAGAGATTGTGCTTAATGAACTGAGTGACAAAGGCGGCGACGATAATCCGCCAGCCGTATAAAGCCCGCGCAGGGCAGGGGCCAGCGAGGCCACAGAAGACGGTGGCCTCAGGATCACCCGCGGTTGCTGGCGAGATCGGGGGCGGAATTATGATTCATCGTCACCACCTGGCTGATATTATCCGGCAATCGACGCGCTTCTAAATATACGGTTTGCCAGTAAGGGTTTTCTAATGATGATCGGGTAACGCCTTTACTGGTTGAAGCATGAATAAATTCACCGTCAGAGTCATAAAAGCCGACATGCAGCGCGCCCTTAATACGGAAGAACACCAGGTCGCCAGGGCGCAGTTTATTTTTATCAACGCCTTTCCCCATCTGAATTAATTCCCGCGTGGTGACGCGCGCCATCGGCAGATTAAATCTGTCGTGCAGGGTACGCCAGACAAAACCCGAGCAGTCGATCCCGTCACGCTCTGTGCCGCCCCACTGATAAGGCGTGTCGCGCCAGGTGTTCATCTGGTCGTGAAGGGCGGCGATAACGGGTATCAGGTCCGGCCGGTGTTGGCTTGCGGTGGTATCAGGGAGCGGGGCGTTGGCTTTCGGTTTTGGCGACTGGTGAGCGCATCCTGTCAGGTAAACACAGAACAAAAGGGCGAAAAAAGGTTTGGCGCGGAAATCCATATCGTCTCACTGACAAGCGGTTTTATATACTGGGTGCCGGAATTTTTACTAAAAACGGGGCTCATCGCCAGCGCTTTCTCATCCTTTACACTTATTGACATTAAGCCGTAATAATATTTCTCGCGAGAAGTGCTTCGGCGCGGATATTCATATTCAGAAACAACTTAACCCGAAATAAAGGCTTTACAGCAGGCAGTAGTGCTAATTATTGCGTTATTAAATAACGCCCAGTAATTATCCCCAAACATAATTAATGTCACCATGGATACCTGTGTCCAGAATGACGTCCGCGGGTGCGCTCCGCTTACCCGCGCTACGTGCGTCGTCAGCAGATGTTAAAAGTGTCGCGGTCGGTTGCTGAAAGAGCGAAAGCGATCAACCCGCGCATACAGTCAGAGTTGGTCGCAAGCTCAGGACATGCGCCGTTGATGGACGAAGCCGCGCGGTTTAACGCGCAACCGGAAGAGTTTGCTGATAACGCCGTAGCGCGGGTAAGCAGAGCGCACCTGCGAAAGGCAATGTAAAAACGGTGCGCTACGTGAAATCTGAGAAAAGTTGTGAGGCTCAGACCAACGGATTTCGCGTAGCGCACCGGGAGCAAGGCAGAGGTTTGGCGTTATCCCGGTTGAGATATGCAGGGCAGGTAATAAGGAGTCTGACAGCCAGGGCTGATATGCGTGGTTCCGATGCCAAATCCAATTTAACATAATATACATTATGCGCACCAAAGGAGACTCCCGGCGATGTTCAGTAAGTTCGGCCCGAGCTCCCACGCCGCTATAAGATTTTGCGGGTGCGCATGACGCCTGAACACAACCGCGTTCCATATCCAGAGACGTTGAGAGAAAACGTATTCCGTTAATGGCCGGATGCTCGCAGCAATCGGACCCGGCGACATGGGCTGCTGCTTGGCTGCGCGCCTTTACACTTCATCTGTCACGTTGAATGAATTGCCCTCCGCGGGTGCGCTTTGCTTACCCGCGCTACGGGTTCAATCGCTGATGTACGAAATCAATAAACGCTCTTGTTTTCGCGGGCAAAAAACGCCGGTTTGAATACACGGCGAATAATTGCAACGGCGCTGCCGCTTGTTCAAACTGAACCTCGATAAGCCGTCCATCGTTAATGTAAGGCTGGCAGGCTTGTTTCGCCAGAATGGCAAAACCGACTCCGGCTACGGCCGCGCGTCCTGCCATCTCTCCGCTATTGACGCGATAATGCCCTTTAACCTTTATCGTCTCGAAATCCCCTTTTGTATTCACAAATTGCCAGGGCGCCCCTTTCAGCGCGCTAACCGTTGTAATACAGGGCAGTTCTTCAAATTGCCGTATATGAGAAGGCGTGCCATAGCGCTGGATCACCGAGGGCGCGGCGACAATAGTGCAAGGAATGGTCATCAGATGACGGGCTATATAGTCACTGTCGTCCATCTGTCCTCGGGTAATAATGATTGCTACATCAAGATCGTCTCGCAGGGATTCAAAACCTGACAAATTGGTGACGCAGCTGATTTCCAGTTCGGGATACTGACAGGCGAAATCGGCGATAGCAGAGCCCAGCAATGCAGGCCCTGATTCACTGGGAATACAGATACGCAGTGGCCCCCTGAGCTGCATTTGCCGCAACGTCAATTCTGTCTCCGTTTGCTCAAGCGCCTCCAGTAATGGCTTCGCCCGGCTATAAAGCAGATGACCCGCCTGGGTCAGTTTCATATGCCGGGTGCTGCGCTCAATGAGCTGCAGACTCAGTTTTTCTTCTAACTGCGCAATACAGCGGCTGACATTGGAGGTCGGCATTTCAAGGAGTTTCGATGCCCCGACAAAACTTTCTTTTTCAACCACCGCAATGAACACTTTCAGAGTTTTAAAATCCAGAACCGGATGCATCAACTATCCCATATATGATAATAATGATTGCCATTTCTACCATATAACCATCAGCATTGATAGCAGTTACAATCAGGTATCTTTTAATCGCCGGGTTGCTTGCTATGCCACTGAATACACAAATCTTTAATCATAAATCTCTGATGCGGATAGCCCTTGTCGTGGCTTTTATCCAGTTCACGAATGCTCTGGAATATATGGCATTAACGCCCGTTTTTGCCTTTATGGCTGACGGATTTTCGGTTCCTGTATCGTTTTCTGGTTATGTCTCAGGTATGTACACGCTGGGCGCGGTTCTTTCGGGGATGGCGGCCTTTTACTGGATTGACCGGTTTAATAAAAAACAATTCTTGTTGAGGAATATGCTGCTACTGGGGATTCTCACGTTTTTGTGCACCATCACCCCGCATTTTGAGGCGCTGCTGACAATACGGTTTTGCGCAGGCCTGGTGGGTGGAACGACAATGGGAGTGGGTATGAGTATTTTGATAAATTATGCCCCTGCCCATTTACGCGGAAAAATGCTGGCAACGGTAATCGCCTCATTTTCGATCGTAAGTATCGTCGGCATGCCAGCGGTCATGTTTTTATGTACGTATTATGGCTGGCGGGCGTCGTTGTGGTTAATCAGTGTGTTATGCCTGCTTTGTTTGCCGCTAATCGTATTTATCCTTCCCCGTGACGCGGTCTCATCGGGCGTAAAGACCAGACTCTCTTTTGATATTCATACTCTACTCTTCGCTTCCTGTACTGCACTGGTGCAGTTCAGCCCGATGCTTATCATACCTATTTTGACGCCATTAATGATTTATTATATGGGCGCGCAAGCACATCTCTTGCCCTTATTATTTTTAAGTGGAGGAATTGCAGGTTATGCAGCTACAAAAATAACTGGCGTTCTTACGTCGCGTATATCTCCTCTGGCCCTGTCCACCTTTTCAACGCTGTTATTGGTAGCAAGTTTGCTCATTCCTGCGATGGGCTATCACAGCGTATTTCTCTTTATTACCCTGTTTCTGGGCGCCTCATACAGCCGACTGGTTTGCGCAACAGCGGTGGTGGTTGGCTATCCTGCAGATGCGCAACGGGCCAGTTTTTCTTCACTACAGACAGCAATCATGTATCTGATAACCACGCTCGCGTTCTTTCTCTCTTCCTTATTACTTCCTGAACATGCAATAAACCCGCAAAACCTGGACAGGCTACTGGTGATAAGTGCTATAAGCGCTGCGGGATTTCCTGTCATGGTCGTCATACTTCAGAAGAAACTGGCTAAACGCGCCGTCAGTCATAAAGCCAGCGGCCCGCCCGCGCGGAGTCAATAAGCATGCCGATGGTAAAAAACGGCACCTGCGGGATTTCGCGTTTGCGCAATGGATTGAGCATGACGCTCAGCGGCGGATCGGGCGGATAATAAGTGGTAATGGAGAAATTGCCGCGCGCCACGCCAAACGTCGTAAAGAAATCCTCCCTCAGCGCTTATCGCTGCGCCAGCGCCTGGCGTTCAACCCGCGCGATAAAATCGTTCTTCAGTTCGCAGTAGATGTCGGACTGGAACCCGCTGTCGCGTGCGGCGGCGAATTTGACCTGCGCATATTCCTGCATAACAACATCGTGACGGCGCAAATAATCGCGAAACGCCAGGTGGCGCGTCACGTGCTCGCTTGCGGCGACGAACGCGTGGAGATGATGCGTGCGCACAACGTCGCCTTTGATGAAATAACGCCTGCCCGGAATACCGAATTCACCGCGCGGCGTGTAGCCCAGCGCCCGCATCGCATCATTACGGGCGTCAAGTTCAGCAAGACCGGTAACTTCAATCAACATGTCGATAACCGGTTTGGCCGCAAGCCCCGGCACCGACGTACTGCCAATATGATGAACGGCCAGCGCAACGTCGCCGAGCGCTTCGCGCACCCTTTTCTCTTCCTCAGCAAATTGCGCAGGCCATGCCGGATTGTAAGGTTCCAGCGTAATCTGTCGTCCGGCCATCCTGTTCTCCTTTACTGATTCAGGCTGGCTGAATCGTTTCTGTGGTGATTTCGGCACCCGGCATCATCGCGGTTAAACCGTCAGCGAGTTCACGGGCGGCGGCTTCTGCGGCCGCCACCGGCATTTCGGGTAAGCACTCCAGAATAAACCACATCGCCTGCGCCTGCGAATCCAGCCGTGTGCGCACGCCCTGACGCCAGTTCCAGCGGCGGCAGGTGACGCCCGCATCGTCGCGCCAGACGGGTTCGCCGGGATCCGGCGATTCATTCACCGGTTCGCCATCTTTAAAGGTATCGAATACTTCGCTGCCGCAGGCGATCACCAGACGGGGCTCGCCCCGGTACGCGGCGCGGTTCTCCCCGCCGATCGGCACGGCGTATTTAATACTCACGGCGTTATAGAGATCAACGACCGGATCGAGTGATGCCATCGTGCCGTCGCGCGCGACCCGTTTGCGCAGCGCCTGCGCGGAGCACGGCGTGCGTTTTGGCTTCGCGCCGAACGCCTGAAAAACGGCGTCCCAGGCGGCAAGATGCGCCTGCGCCCACGGAAAATCGTTCTCTTGTACGTGGCGGCAAGCGGCTTCCAGCGCCCTTCTTCCGACGGTTTCATCAGCCAGCGGCGCGGCAATGACATTAATGCTGATGGCGCGGAACCCCGGCGCGAGCTGGGCAATTTCCGGGGCAATTGACGGTCTTAAGGGTTTCATCGGATAATCCTGTAATGACTATTTTATTTCATGGTAATGACCAGTGACCCAAAAAGTCAATATAATGACTGAACCAGGCGCCGATATTGACTCGCTCAGCGTTGCCCTGGCACAGCGGCTGAAAAGCTGGCGCAAAGAACACAATGTCACGCTGGATACGCTTTCGCGTCGCGCGGGCGTCAGTAAAGGCATGCTGGTCGAGCTTGAAAAGGCCGCCGCTAACCCGAGCATTGCAATCCTTTGTAAGATTGCCGCCGCGCTGGGCCTGTCGGTCGCGGATTTACTGGATGTGGCGAGTCAGCCCGCGGCGCGCCTGATTGAGGCCTCGCAGATCCCGGTGCTGTGGACGGGAGACTCTGGCGGTACGGCACGGCTGCTGGCCGGAACCAGCGGGCCCAGTATGGTGGAGCTGTGGCGCTGGGAGATGCGCCCGGGCGAGCGGTTTACCTCTCCGGGGCACCCTCAGGGGACGGCGGAGCTGCTGCACGTTGAGCAAGGCATTCTCACGCTTTCCGTCAATGACGAACGTTTGCACATTAACGCGGGTGCCTCCGCTGTCGCCCGGACTGACGCGCCGCACGGTTACGCCAATGAACACCAGGCGACGCTAATCTTCACCATGACGGTCTACGAACCGCATTAACGATCACTATAAAGTGACAACGTCACCTTAAAGCCGCTTGCTCAGCGTCAGGCGGTTAACCCCGCCCGCGTGATACTCCACTTCATCGACACAGGCGAAAATCAGCATCAGCCCTCGCCCGCCTTCACTCATCAGCGCCGTGTCGTCGTCCTGCGCGCAATCGCGCGCGGCATCCAGTTTGTCATCGGGAATAGCGTTACCGTCATCGGTGAACGTCACGCTTGCGCTCGCGTCGTCGTGCTGAAACTCAACGGTAAACTCACGCGTCGGCGTCTCTTCCAGCGCATGACGGATGACGTTTGCCGCCGCTTCGCACACCGCTAAATCGAACGCGAAACGCCAGTCGTCATCCACCGGCAGCGACGCCATAAACTGCGCCAGCGCGTCGGCGAGCGGGCCCAGCGCATCGAGCCGCGCGGGAAGCGTCAGGGCGGCGCTCATCGGCTCACCCTTTTTGCAACCGGGCAAGCGCAGCGGCGCGGTCCGGGCAGAGGATAAACACCCTGTCCATGCGGGTCAGCTTAAACATATTCATGATGTTGCTGTTCAGCGAACAGAGCGCCATGTCCCCTTTGCCGTTCATCTGTTTAAAGAGCGCAATCAGGGTGCCGAGGCAGCTACTGTCGATAAAATCCACGCGCGAGAAATCGATAATCAACCCACCCGTAGTACGGCTTATCTCTTCACTTACGCCCTGGCGAAACGCGGCGGCGACCGAGGCGTCAAGCCGTCTTACCACCGGCGTTATCACGTTCACGCCATCAAGATGTTCAGTTTCAAGATTCATCGCGCACTCCCTCAAGGCTTCGTTCAATAATTAACAGTGATACGTCGTCGGCCATCGCCACCTGATCGCCCTGCTTTCTGGCGCGCCAGTCAACCAGCTTCTCGTGCAGCGCGGGGAAAATGGCGTCCAGCGGGCTGGAAACGTGACGCTGTAACCACTGCTCCAGCCGCTCATGCCCAAACTGCTCCTGCTGTGGGTTCTCACACTCCGTGATGCCGTCGCTGTAGAGGCATAACCGGTCGCCTGGGCGCAGCGTAAACGAAGCCTCTTCCCAGCTTAAGCTTTCCAGTAAGCCCACCGGCGCCCCGCCGCTGCCGACACGGGTAATGGAACCGTCCGGATGTGTGATAAACGGCGTCGGGTGCCCGGCCTGACACAGTTTTCCCTCGCCGGTTTCGATGTCGATAACGCCGTATATCATCGTGAAGTAACTGACGATTTCCGTATCGTCATGGCAGAATCGCTCGTTCAGAATACGGATAACCTCATGCGGCGCGGTCACGCCGTCGCCATCGAACAGAAACCGCTCTACCGCGCGTCCGTGCAGGAACTGGCGCGCCACGGCAAGCGACATCATCGCCGCGCCCACGCCGTGTCCCGCCACATCCACGCAGTAAAAACCGAGATGTCTGTCGAGCGGGAAAAGATTAAAGATATCGCCGGACACATAGGCTGACGGCACAAACAGCCAGTCGGCGAAGAAGCTGTCGTACTGCATGCGCCGCCCTGGCAGCACAGAGCGCTGTAACTGCGCCGCGGCCTGAAGATCGCTTTCGATTTGCGTCAGCGCCTCGCGCAGCCGCGCGTTACGGGCCGCAAGCGTCGCTTCCAGCTCCAGAATTCGCTCGCCCGCATGCAGTCTGGCGCGCAGCTCGCTCTGGTTGACAGGTTTACTGAGAAAGTCATCGGCGCCCGCCTGAAAGCCGAGCGCCAGATCGTCCACACTCTCACGCGCCGTCAATAAAATCAGGTAGATGTAGTGTTCCTGGAAGCGCGCGCGGATCTCCTGACAGAGCGTCAGGCCATCCATCACCGGCATCTCCCAGTCGCTCAGCACCATATTGACCGGCTGTGTGGCCAGCACGTCCAGCGCGGCGACGCCGTTAACGGCTTCCAGCACCTCGTAGCCCCACTTTCCCAGCATGCTGCCGATCAGCCGCCGGTAAACGGTAGAGTCATCAACAATCAAAATCCGCTGTCTGTCCGGCATCGAAGCTCCTCAGAGGGGTAAATACCAGATAAGGCTGACGGTGCCCTCGCGGAACTTGCCGTTGCCGCTTGCATGGCCCGGATACCGCGTGCCGCTGTAGTTGGCGTACTGGAGCGAGAACGTGCCCGGTTTATAGCCTGCATAGCCGAAGCTGTAACTGTAGTCGCCGTTCCACGGCTGCTGCTGGCTGCTGTCCGGGTACCAGAACGCGGTGGCGCGCACGAAGAAATGTTGTTTAAGCGTATAGCCGCAACCGCCCAGCACCACATTTTTGTTGCTGCGGATGTCATTGCTGTTGAGATCGTAATAGCGCGGCACCCACGTATAGCCCACCTGACAGATAATCGAATCGCCTTTGTTAATCAGCAGATGTTTCTCCAGCGGTTTCGGCAGCGAGAATTTATACGCCGCCGTCACGCCGCCCTGTTCAAAATAGCTGTGACGTTTGTTGTCCGATGGCCAGATGTGGTTATCGCCATAGTTGCTGTAGACGAGGCTGAAGGTGTTGGCGTGCCAGTCGTCGTAGCCAAAGCTGTAACGGAAATCCGTGGTATAGCGGTTTAAGTCGCGCACCGGCGCGCGCAGCGTGACGTTGGCGAAGAGATAACTCCACGGCGAATATTGCAGGCTCAGGTTGAGCGTCTGGTTAATTTTATTGGTCTGCGACGCCGTATCGCTACTGTTCGGGATCGTGACGTATTGCTCTTTCAGCCCGCTGTTAAAGCTCAGCGCGCCGGAAAATTTATTATCGTTACCCGAAAACAGCCGTCCCCAGCGGCTCGTAAACACGCCCGCCTGGATAGGCTCGGATTCATTATCGGCACTGGCCCCGCTCTGCGCGCTCGCAGGCGTCTGTGCGGCAAGACCCGGCTGCGCCGCCAGCGCGAGCGTTGCCAGACCGAAGCAGTGATATATCCTCGTCATACCCGTGTCGTTCCTTAATTGGGGATCCAGCGTCCGGCGACATCATATTTCGCCATCAGCCAGAGAATGCCCAGCGCCACGCTGTGGACCAGCGTATTCACAAGCCAGGCCTGATGCCATAAATCGAAATGCACGACCTGACTGACCAGCAGCACCACATAGACATGCAGAATAAAGGTGTAGAGCGAATGCTGGCCGAGCGGGATAAGAAACCAGCCGGTCAGGCGATAGAGCGGCGTCCAGCACCAGGTCAGCAGCAGATAGACTGTGACCATCAGACAAAAATCGTTCAGAACGCGCAGCGGCCCGAGGCCGTTTTTGGCCGCCCAGGTGTGGTAAATCATGTTGAAATCCGCCGGCGAAATCACATGCATCAGCAGGCCCGGCGGCATAAAGGGATTGGTATGATTCTGGGCGATAAACATCATGACCAGCGCGCAGATAACCATAAAGGTGACCGTCACCTTGCCGGCACCGGTGCGCGCGAGCGACAACAGCTCTTCTTTGTACCAGCCGCAGCACATCCCCAGCACGTAGATGAACTGCCAGGCCATCAGCGGGAACGCAAACTCGAATTCGCTGGCGGTCAGACGAAACGGCGTCACCTGATACAGGCCATAAACCAGCGCCGCCCCGGCAATCAGCCACGGGGTTTTACGATAATGCAGCAGCGCCAGAAAAAACGGGCTCATGAGCAGGAGAAAGACGTAGAGACCCAGAATTTGCGTCTGGTGTGGGCCAATTTGCAAAAACAAAATAATATTGAACCAGGTTTCTTTAATTTGCGGCGTAGTCGGAAACAGCGACCAGCTATTCCCGGAGAAACGATCGACGAAATGGGTTATTTCAAACGTATTGATAAGAGTTATTTTTGATAACAGCAGTACGCTCAGGATAATAATGATATTAACCAGATAGATCTTCCACGCACGCCGCCACAGCGTCCAGCCGACGGTCAGTAAAACAGCCTTATGCAGACGCTGGCGATTGAGCATGCCGAGCATAAATCCCGCCAGGATCACAAAGCCTTCGGCCCCTGTCGTTAATCCGAATCGCTCCCACGTCAATATATTAAATATCGACATGACTTCCGTATGGGCGACCACCATCATCACGAGCGCGATGCCGCGCATCAGGTCGATACGCAGATCGCGCCGGTCGGCCGCTACGTAGCGCCAGGAGACGCGCGCGCGCGGCATGTCGCGGGTTGAAGCTACGCTTGCAGTATCGCTCATCGGCTTGGTTTCTTATCGGCTGGGGCCGCCGGTTTCCGGCGGCGCAATATATTCTGAGTATTATCAGAAGAGTGTATACGGCAATAAGCGGCTGTCAGCGTTTCGCGGAAAATATATTTTCACCGGTGGGTAAACGAAAAGACGAAGCGGCGCAAATTCTGATGTGAATTTATCCTGCTGGAAAGTTTAGCGCGGGCATCTACAATCACTTCATAAACTTAAAACGAATGCACTGCTATGCCAGAGATATTTCGCTGACGGTGAATAGTTACCTTTGATAATTATTCCCCGCCACTGTCTTTGTTGTGTCTGGATGATGATGCCGCTATGGGTTTTTATTTCTCCCGTTTTGAAGACCGTAAACCGCCGGAGCCGTTAAAAACGCCCCGCGTGGTGAAGATTCTCTGGCAGGTAATGTCGGTCGCGGCATTAGTGCTGGGCGCGAATTATATTCGCTGGCGCTGGATGGAATCGCTGAACATGGATGCGCTGTGGTACGCCCTGCCGCTGGTCATTGCGGAAACCTGCGCCTGGATTGGCACGGTGCTGTTCACTATCAACCTGTGGCGTGAAGACGATCCGCCCCAGCAGCCCGCGCCGCTGGATATTAACGACTGCCTGAATGCGCAAGACCAGGCCGAGCCGCGCCCGGTGCGCGTCGACCTTTTCATCGCCACCTATTCCGAAGATGTCGAGCTGGTGCGGCTCTCCATTCAGGATGCGCTGAAGATGCGCTATCCCGGCCCGCTCGATTACCGTATTCACGTGCTCGATGACGGGCGCAGGCCTGCGATGCGCGCGGTCTGCGAGGAAGAAGGCGTCAATTACATTACCCGCGAAACCAATATCGGCTTTAAGGCGGGCAACCTGCGCAACGGCCTTGAGCAGACCGACGGCGATTTTATCGTGATTTGCGACGCCGACACCCGCGTCTTTCCTACGCTGCTTGAGCATACGCTCGGTTATTTCCGCGACCCGGATGTCGCCTGGGTGCAGACGCCGCAGTGGTTTTTCGATTTACCCGAAGGCGAGCGGCTGCCGCGCTGGCTGTCGCGTAAGGCGGGTAAACCGGGTTACGCGCTCGGCTGGCTGTCGGAGAAAATCGTCGGCCCGGTGACTATCGGGCGCGATCCGTTCTTTAACGATCCGCGCATGTTTTATGATGTGATCCTGCGCCGCCGCAACTGGGCCAACGCGGCATTTTGCTGCGGCGCGGCGTCGGTGCACCGCCGTGAAGCGATTATGCAGGCGGCGCTGCGCAGCTATGTCTGGACGGTGGAAGAAGAGATTGACCGCCACACGCGCGATATCAGCGACCCGTCGATGCGCGAAGCGCTCCAGGACGCGATGCGCCCGCATGTGCTCTATGACACCGAGCTGACGCCCTATAAATTCCACGTCTCGGAAGATATCTACACCTCCATCGTGCTGCATGGCGACAGCGCGCGCCGCTGGCGCTCGGTGATGCACCCGCGTATCGAATCCAAAATGCTTTCGCCGCAGGATATGCTCACCTGGATTATCCAGCGCTTTAAATATGCCGCCGGCTCCCTCGATATTCTCTTTCACGACAATATTTTCAGCCGCCGCCGCTTTAAGCTCTCGCTGCCCCAGACGCTGATGTACGCCACGACGTTCTGGTCTTATCTGGCCTGCGTGTGGAATACGGTGTTTCTGATCTCGCCGCTGATTTATCTCTTCACCGGTATCCCTCCCGTCTCCGCCTGGTCGACGCCCTTCTATCTGCACTTTTTGCCCTTTTTTATTGTCTCGGAGCTGGCGTTTATGTTCGGTACCTGGGGGATTTCGGCGTGGGATGGCCGCGCCTCGTATCTGGCGTTTTTCTCAATGAACCTGAAAGCGCTCGATACGGTGTTGCGCGGCGAACAGATTAAGTTTCACGTGACGCCCAAAGAGCGCCAGACCGGGCGGTTTCTCTACCTGGTGAAGCCGCAGATAGCCATTGTGGCGCTCACGTTAATCGGGCTTATCTGGGGCGGTATCCAGGTGGCGCGCGGCGCGGTGGATGACCCTTCCGGCTATGTGATTAATATCTTCTGGGGCGCGGTGAATATCGCCGCCATGCTGCCCATGATCATGGCCGCCATGTGGCAACCGGCGGATGAGGAGAGCGGCGCATGAAAGTGACCGACGCCCTGCTGAGCGCACGCAGCTATATCACCATTCTGGTGGGGTTTCTGATTGGCTTCGCGGTGGTGGTCTGGGTTGAGCGCCAGATGCCGACGCGCGTGGAGAGCAGCAGCGGCATTACGTTAAGCGCAGATTTCCCGCCGCTGCCCGATTCCCGCCCGCTCACCTTTGATGAAGCCATCTGGGCGCGCGTGGCCTGGCAATATTTCGTCAATAACACGCGCCCCGACGGGTTGGTCAACGCCCAGGACGGCGCGCCGTGGTTCAGCCTCTGGAGCACCGGCAGTTATCTGCTGGCGGCCGTTTCTGCCTACCGGCTGGATGTCATTACCCGCGACGAATTTGACGAGCGCGTGGCGCAGGCGCTGTTTGCGCTGGGCGAACTGCCGCTGACGCCGAACGGTCTGCCCGCCGCTTACTACCGCGCGGATAAACAGGAGATTTTAGGCAAGCCCGAAAGCAGCGCGGTCGGCGCCGGACGGCTGTTGATGGCGCTTCAGGTATTGCTGTGGCACTACCCGCAACATGCGCCTGCCGTCCAGGCGCTGCTGGCGCGCTGGGATCTCGACGCGCTGTTTGTGCAGGCGAAAAATACCAGCGCCGCGCTTGCGGTACGCCACTGGGTGATCCCGACCGACGAGCCGCGCGACAACTTTGGCTATCGCACCTACGCCAGCCACACCCTGCGCCTGATTAACACCACGGCCGGGCTTGCAGTCACGCAGCCGCCGGAAGGCCAGAGCATGATCGATATCGACGGGATCATGGTGCCGGATGAAGGGCTACGCACCCCGTGGGGCAAACAGCCGTCGCTGGTGAGCCTCCCCTGGCTGTTGACCGGCCTTGAGCTGGGCTTTGACGCCCAGAGCGGCGAAGTGGCGTGGCGCATCATGCAGATCCAGCAACGTCGTCACAGCCTGCGGGTGCGCAAGCCGCCCATCAGCACAGATTACGCCGAACAGGCGCCTGACTACGCCGCCGCGATTCCCGAACGCCAGCCGCAGCGCGAACCGGGCGAGACCGCGTACGACAAAACCGCGCCGGAGCGTACGGCGATAACGTCGACCCGCTCGGCCTTCGCCTGGTATGCGCTGTTTCGCAACGGCTGGAGCGAAGCCCTGCGCCAGCAGGTGCAGCCGCTCCTCGTGCCGGGAAAAGGCTGGCAGCGCGGCCTGAATTTAAATAACAGCGTGAATACTGTGATTGATGCCGACACCAACGCGGTGGTGCTGGAGAGCCTTGCCTATATCACGGGCGGGCAACTGCTCTGTCTGGGATGCCAGTACACGCCTTCTACCGCCACTGCTTCTGCGGGAGTTACGCCATGAGTCTGAAATCTTTGCCCCTGTTTATTCGCTTCTGCGCCTGCGTCTTTTTGCTGCTGGGCTGCACGGTGACGGCGCAGGGCCGGGGCGAACTGCCCGCGAATGACTATCCGGCGCGTCATGGCGAGCTGACCGAGCGCGAAATGAAAATGGCGAAAAACGCCTGGCAATATTTCGTGGTCAACTATCAGCCGACGACCGGGCTGGTCAACGCCGTCAACCAGTATCCCTCCACCACTATGTGGGATACCGGCTCCTATATCGGCGCAATGGTTGCCGCCCGTGAACTGGGGATTATTGATAAAGCGGAATTCGATCGCCGTATGCTGAAGCTGCTCGGCACGCTCAATAAACTCGATCTCTTCCGCAGCCAGGTGCCAAACAAAGCCTATAACACCATCACCGCGCAGAAAGTGAACTACCTGAACAAACCGGGCGAAATCGGCTTTTCGGCGCTGGATATCGGCCGCATGCTGATCTGGCTTAAAAACGTCAAAGAGCGCTACCCGGAGTATGGCAACAGCGTCGATAACATCGTGCTGGGCTGGGATTTCACCAACGTGATAGATCCCTGCGGCACCATGTATGGCGCTTATCTGGAAAATAACCAGCCCAAATATGTTCAGGAAGGCCGTCTGGGGTATGAGGAGTATGGCGCGGCGGGCTATCAGCTCTGGGGCTTTAATACCTGTCAGGCGAGCCGCCCGGAGCCTTACGCGCTGGCGGACATCTATTGTGTGCTGGTGCCCTATGACTCCCGCGACCCGCGCCGTACCAGCCAGCATAACTATGTCGTGACCGAGTCATACCTGCTCTACGGGCTGGAGATGGGCTGGGATACCGCTAAAGATCGCGAAGACAGCCCGAACAACTACTCGCACCCGTGGATGAAAAACTTTGCCGACCGCGTTTATCAGGCGCAGGAGAACCGCTACACCATCACCGGCGTGCTCACCGCCCGCTCCGAGCATCAGCTCGATAAATCGCCGTACTTCGTTTACGACACCGTCTTTAGCGACGGCTTTAACTGGAACACCATCACCGACAAAGGCCAGTACGTGCCGCAGGTCGCGGCGGTGTCGCTCAAGGCGGCGCTTGGCATGTGGGTACTGTGGGATTCGCCTTACACTGACCGTCTTTTCACGACCATTGAGAACGCCAACGATCCGAAACAGGGCTATTACGAAGGCATCTATGAAAATGGCGACGGGCCGATCAACGCGTTTACCGGCAACAATAACGGCATCATGCTCGAAGCGCTGCTCTATAAAAAACAGGGCAAGCTGCTGCGCTTTAATACCGACGATCCGAAAAATAAACATTACGCCCCGTCGCTGTGGGAGAAAAAGCTGGTCGATCTCTTCGAGGATAACAATACCCGCCGTAACCGTCCGTTCCTCAACATGACGCCGGGCATCCAGAACTGGTGCCAGCAGAGCGGCACGGCGATACGCAGCAAGCCGACCTGTCAGGCCTGCCAGTGCGCGACCTGTAAAGAGGACGAACCTGTGAAACTGCCACCGGTCACCGCGACATGCTTAAAACAGTAAGCCGCCTGCTACTTATCCTCGCCGTGCTGGGCGCGGTCATTGCCTGGCTTCTGCTACGTGATGACCGCGCGGGATGGCGCTGGCTCTCGCACGGGGGCTGGCACACCTCGGCGCGCATCAGCGCGCTGACCCCGCAGGAGCGCGAATGGGCCGCCATCGCCTGGCGTTATTTTGAAAATAACACCCAGGAGGCGACGGGCCTCGTGAACGGCAGCGATAAGCGCCCTGTCGCCTCGCTCTGGCAGATAGGCGATGCCCTGATTGCGTTAACCGCCGCGCGCGAGCTGGCTCTGGTGGATGAAAAAACGTTCGACGACCGGCTAACCCGCATTCTCGGCACGCTGAACCGTCTGCCGCTCACCGCCCGTCAGACGCCGAACCGGCTCTATTCCACCTGGTCGCCCACCATGGTGGATTTTACCGGCAAACCGGGCGTCATGGGCTGGTCGGCGCGCGATATGGCGCGTCTGATGCTTGCGCTGCGCCTGGTGGCGCAATATCACCCGCAGTACAGCGAATATCTGGATCGCGTGGTGATGCGCTGGAATTTCTGCCCGGTCATCGATAAAGACGGCACGCTTTACGCCGCCCAGATGCAAAACGGGCAACTGGCCCCGCGCGATGAAATCCGTCTGGGCGAAAGCGAATACGCCGCCGCGGGCTTCAGCCTGTGGGGATTTCAGCCCGCGAAAGCCTGGGGCCCGCCGTCGCAGAACGTTATTTTATACGACCGCGCGCTGCCGGTGGACGCCCGCGACCCGCGCACGACCTGGCAGCCATCGCTTATCACAACCCTGCCGTACACGCTGCCGGGGCTGGAATTTGGCTGGGAGGTCCCGGGCGTCGATCGCGAGAAAATCGACAACCTGCGCGAGCGCGCGAAGCTGGTCTATCTCTCGCAGGAGAGCCGCTGGCAGCAGGAGAAGATCCTTACCGCCCGCGCCGATTTCAATCTCGCCACCGCGCCGTGGCACGCCGCCGATACCATCTGGGCCAACGGTTATCCCTGGAACACCCTTGGCGACGACGGCAAAGAGTATCCGCGCCTCGCGCAGGTCTCCACCAAGGCGGTGTTCTCGCTCTGGGTCCTGTGGGATACCCCTTATACCGACGCGCTGATGCAGACGACCCGACTGATGTATGACGAAAAACGCGGCTGGTATGAAGGCCGCGTCGAGGCGACCGGCGACTATAACCGGGCGCTGACGCTCTCGACCAACGCGACCGTACTGGAAGCGCTCTTTTATAAAGCCAACGGCGGCCCGCTGCTGACAAGCGACGCCCCCGCCCCCGGCAGCTACTTCAGCCGCCGCCTGAGCGATGTGTTCAACCCCCTGCGCCAGTGTCTGCCTGGCGAAAGCCGCCCGGAGGTTCGCCCATGATGCTCTATCGGGATCTGTTTGATGAAAGCTACAGCCGTCTGTTTCCCGACGACGACAAACAGCCGTTTTTTGAACGCTTTTTTACCCGCTTTATTCATATGACGCCGGAAACCGAACACCACTTCGCGGCCGTCGAGCCGCGGCTGCTGCGTAATTTCGTCTATAAAAGCTTTTTCGCGATGCTGATGGTCGACGGCGTGCTGATGGTGCCCGATTTTCTGGAACGGCTGGCGCGCCAGCAGGAGAGCAACGGCGTGCGCCTGCCGCCCAACTTTTTCGCGCACTGGCGACGCGCGATCCTCGACACCGTGGCGGAGCTTGATCCTGACTGCGATGAAGAGGTACTGACCGCCTGGGCGATGACGATAGCGCCGGGGCTTGAGTATATGCGCCGCCAGGCGGAGCTGAACTATCAGCCTGGGGCGCCGTTATGAACCGCGCCGCCTTTGCGGACGCGCTTGATGCGCTGCCCGCCGCCCTGCTGTTTTACGATAAAGACGAGCGGCTGGTCGCCTGGAATGCTCAGGTCAGCCGCTTTTATCCAGGCATCGGGCCGCATCTTGTACCGGGCGCGGCGTTAAGCGCGCTGGCGGTGGAATTTATCAATACAGGTTTTCAGACCGACAGCCGCAGCCGCGACACGCTTATCGCCTCGCTGCTCGCCAACTGCCGCCACGATGGCCACTGTGAAGTGCGCCAGCTACATGAACGGCGGCTGTTTATTCAGCATCAGCGAACTGCCGATGGCGGCATCATCAGCCTCCATACCGACATCACCGCGCTCGATACCGTTCAGAGTACGCGTCAGTTGCTGCATGACGATTTCCTGCTGGCCGCCGAATCGATTCATATCGGCATCTGGGACTGGCAGGTCACTACCGATGTCCTGCACCTGAACGACGCGTTTCTGAATCTGCTGGGCGAACCTCGCGGCCAGTTGCAACATACCAGCCGTTTTTTACTGTCGTTGATCCACC
The DNA here is from genome assembly GCA_000027065.2 of Cronobacter turicensis z3032. NCBI lineage: Bacteria > Pseudomonadati > Pseudomonadota > Gammaproteobacteria > Enterobacterales > Enterobacteriaceae > Cronobacter > Cronobacter turicensis. Next base: position 2,255,903 of record FN543093.2, read on the forward strand.
CGGAAGATCGGGATCTGCTGAAAAACGCCATGCAGCGCGCCAGCGAACATCAGATGCCGGTCTTTGAATGCGAGATCCGCGTGCAGCACCGCAGCGGCAAGTGGCTCTGGATGCTGCTCTCCGGGCAGATCATCGCGCTGACGGTGACCGGCGAAATCGAGCGGTTGATAGGCACCCTTCAGGACATCACCCGCCGTAAAGAGGCGGAGCTGATTTCACGCGATGCGGCCAATGCCGCGCGCGCCGCGAATGAGGCCAAAAGTGCGTTTCTCGCCAATATGAGCCATGAGATCCGCACGCCCATGAACGGCATTCTCGGTATGACGCAGCTCTGCCTGGATACCGAGCTGAACGGCGAGCAGCGTGAATACCTGTCGCTGGTGATGAGTTCGGCGCAGTCGCTGCTGCATATCATCGACGACATCCTCGATTTTTCGAAAATCGAGGCGGGCAAAATTGTGCTGCATGAGGAGTACGTGGCGCTGCGGCCGTTTATTCAGTCGCTGGTGCGCCCGCTGATGCCGCTCGCGAGCGAAAAACAGATAGAGCTGCTGGTCGAGGTGGATGAACGCGTGCCGGAGATGATGCGCGTCGATGTGGTGCGCCTGCGCCAGGTACTGACCAACCTGCTCAGCAATGCGCTCAAATTTACGCCGCAGGGCGAAATTCTGCTCGCCGTCGCCCCGGCCGCGCAGGACGGCGAATGGCGCTTTCGGGTACGCGACAGCGGCATTGGCATTCCGCCGGAAAAACAGCAGGTGATTTTTGAGGCCTTTAGCCAGGCGGATACCTCCACCACGCGCCGCTACGGCGGCACGGGGCTCGGACTCACGATCTCCGCGCGACTGGTGGCGATGATGGGCGGCCAGCTGACGGTGGCGAGCGAGGCGAACCAGGGCAGCGAATTTAGCTTTACCCTGCCGCTGCACAGTGCCGAACAGGCGACGCCGGAAGTCCAGCCGCTGACGCACTTCAACGGCGAGCGGGTGCTGGTGGTCGATGACAACGCCACGAACCGCCGTCTGATGCAGGCGATGCTCAATCAGCTCGGCTTAAACCCGGTTTGCGTCTCCGGCGCCGCCGGGGCGCTGGCGCTGCTGGAAAACGACAGCGATTTCCCGGTGATCGTTCTCGACGCCCAGATGCCGGAAATGGACGGCATTTCGCTGGCGCTGGAGATTTCCGTCCTCCCGCAGGCCTCGCGCAGCAAAATTATTATGCTCAGCTCCATGAGCCGCGATCTCGATCTCTCCACGCTGCGCCGTACCGGGATCGCCTGGTACCTCAATAAACCGGTCGATCAGCAGGAGCTGGCGCGCGCCCTTGGCGAGGCGCTGCGCCCGGATCCGGCCAAACCCGCGCCGGTGAAAACGGCGGCCTCCGTAGTCGCGGAACTGGCGCACAGCGCGCCGATGCGCATTCTGCTGGCCGAAGATAACCCGGTGAATCAGCTACTGGCGGTGCGCCTGCTGGAGAAACTCGGCCATGAGTGCGTCACGGTCGATAACGGGCTGCTGGCGCTGGAGGCGTGGCGCCGTGGCGGCTGGGATATTCTGCTGATGGATTTGCAGATGCCGGTCATGGATGGCGAGGCGGCGATCCGCGCGCTGCGTCAGGAAGAGGCGCTGCGCGGCGGGCATCAGATTGCGATTGTGATGACCGCTCACGCCATGCAGGGCGATAAAGAGCGCTGTCTCGCGATGGGCTTTGATGGCTATCTCTCAAAACCGGTGGCGCTGGTCGCGCTTGCCGATGAACTGTCGCGTTTCGCCCCGCAAAGCGCCCCGCCGCCGCCCGATGGCCTGCCGGACAGCGCGCAGCTTCTGGCCGCCTTTGACGGCGATATGGAACTGTTAAAAGAGCTGCTCGGGCTGTTTGCGGAAGGCTTTGACGAGCTGGCGGCGCTGCTGGATGCCGCCCTTGCCGCGGGCGACGGCGATCAGGCTCACCGGCTGGCGCATAAGCTGCGCGGCGAAGCGGCGACGTTCGGCTTTACCGGGCTGACGGAACTTTTACAGGAGATAGAAAGCCAGGAGCCTGGCGCGCCGTCGGCGCGGCGCGAGGCTTGGCGTCAGGCGCTCGGGACGCAGCAGCGTCGCGTGCGTGAATTCCTGATCCAACTGCTGGAGGGGGCATGAAACATCTGGCCTGTGCGTTATTTGTGCTGACAAGCGGCGCGGTCATCGCCAATCCGGCGCCGTCGGTGCCGGTGCCTGCCAACTGGTCGCTCGCGGGCAACTGGCGCGCCCATGACGGCAATGACGCCGCGTTTATGGGGCGACAAGGGCCGGTGCGCGACTGGCGCACGTTAAAGGTGCCGTCAAACTGGTATACCGCAGGCTGGGATCATCAGGGCGTGCTCTGGTATCGCCATGAATTCACTCTGCCACCGTTACCGCAGGACACCATGGCGACGCTGGTGTTCGACGGCGTCGACTACTACGCCGACGCCTGGCTCAACCAACAGCCGCTCGGCAGGCATGAAGGCTACTTCCAGCGTTTCGCGTATGATATTACCGATAAGTTACAACGTCACAACAAGCTGGCGGTGCGCGTCGACAGCCCGTTTGAAGATCCGAAGACTATCTGGCCGCTGCATAAAACGATGGTGAAAGGCGTACTGAATCAGCACGATACCCGCCCCGGCGGCGCGTGGTCGCCGCGCGGTCAGGATGCTAATTCCGGCGGGATCTGGGCGCCGGTGCGGCTGCATTTAAGCCGCGGCGTCACGGTCGATAACCTTATCCTGCGCCCCGACTGGCAACATGGGCTTGATAAACCGCAGCTGCGTGTCGAGCTGGTCTATCGCGCCCCCACGGCGCGCGAGGCTGAGTTAACCCTGCGCGCCCGCCCGGCGAATTTTGCAGGCGCGCACTTTACACAGAAACAAAAGGTGCGTCTGGAGGCGACCGGCGCCACGCCGCAGCGCCTGACGTTCACGCTGCCGATGGAAAACGCGCAGCTCTGGTGGCCGAATGGCTACGGCTTTCCGCACCTTTATCGCGTCAGCGCCACGTTCAGCGATGGCCAGGGCGAGATGGAGCGCATCACAAGCCGCACCGGCCTGCGCCAGATTGTCGAACAGCCGGATAACAAAGGCTGGGTGCTGAACGGCAAGCGAATTTTTATCAAGGGCAGCAACTATATCGGCTCGCCGTGGCTGAGCGAAATGGATGAGAAAAAATACCGCCGCGATATCACTCTGGCGCTGAAAATGAACGCCAACGCCATTCGCGTGCACGGGCATGTGGCAGGCCGCCCGCTCTATCGCATGGCCGACGAAATGGGGCTAATGATCTGGCAGGACGTGCCGCTCCAGTGGGGCTATAACGACAGCGCCGAATTCGCCGATAACGCCGCGCGTCAGAGTCTGGAGATGATCGAGCAGATCGGTAACTCGCCTGCGATTATCGCCTGGGGTGGCCATAATGAGCCGCCGTGGAACTCGCCGTGGATGGAGAAGCGCTTCCCGGACTGGCATAAAAATCTCAACCGCGTGTTGACGGAACGCGTGGCCGACGCGCTCGCAAAGGATGACAGCCGCATCGTGCATCGTTTCTCGGCGGTGGAAGAACACTACTGGCAGGGCTGGTATTTCGGCGTAATGACAGATGTGCTGCAACCGGCGAAAACCGGCATCATCACCGAGTTCGGCGCGCAGGCGCTGCCGAAACTCTCCACGCTCAAAACGATTATCCCCGCCGATAAACGCTGGCCCGCCTCGACAAAAGCGGACGATCCGGACTGGACCGTCTGGAAATACCATAACTTCCAGCCGTTCCAGACCTTTGGGTTTGCGAAGATCCCGCGTGGTGAGAATATGGAGGAATTCATCCATAACACCCAGAAATACCAGGCCGACCTGGTGGGGATGGCGGCGGAAAGCTATCGTCGCCAGCGGTATCAACCGGTGACCGCCCTGTTCCACTTTATGTTTGTCGAAACCTGGCCGTCGATTAACTGGGGCGTGGTGGATTATCTGCGCCAGCCGAAAGCCGGTTATTATGCGCTGCAGCGCGCGTATCAGCCGCTTCTGCCGTCTATCGAGCCGGTGACCCTAAACTGGCGCGCCGGCGCCCCCGGAGTGGTTAATTTATGGGCGATAAATGATAGTTTTTCGGCCTGCGACGGGTGTACACTGCGCTGGCGCGTGAAAACGCCCGGCAATACCGGGCAGCAAGAGAGCAAACCGATGACCCTTCCGCCTGACAGTGGCCGCCAGGTTGCCCGGTTGACGTTCACTCCCTCCGCCCCTGGCGCGCTGCGTATTGAGTACGAAATCCTTGATGCGCAAGGCAAAATGGTTGGTCGTAATTTTTACGAGACCACCATTGCGCCCTGAGGCGTTACGCATACTGTACGGATAACTGGACGCCTCGCGGCGTTCAGTCTCTTCTTAAACTCTTTACCGTCCGGTTAAAGAGCGATAACGATTTGCTAAACTTACAGAATCTGAAACGAAAGCCGCTCTGGAGGTACGTATTAGCATGTTTCAACAGACAACACGCTTACCTTTTACAGAGGAGTTAGCTGAAAAGGCGCGCATGGACCCTGAATCGGGTGAACTCATCCCGGAAACCCGCGATGTCGAGCCGCAGCCTGAATCTATTGAGGGGATGCCCTCCCCGGACGCGCTGACGCCGGCAGACCGCTATTTAGAGCTGTTTGAGCATGTTCAGGCCTCCCGTATTTTTGCGGACAGTAAAACGTTCCCGGACTGCGCGCCGAAAGTATCGCCGCTGACCATTCTGATGAACTATCGTCAGGCGAAACGCCTGCCGGGCTTCGACCTGCGTCGTTTTGTCGAAGAACACTTTTACTTTCCGGTTATCAATACTAATCCGTATGTCTCGGACCCTAACCGGACGCTGACTGAACATATCGACAGCCTGTGGCCAATCCTGACGCGCCAGCCCCATGAGCATCTGGAAAACTCCTCGTTGTTGCCCCTGCCTCAGGCCTATATCGTGCCGGGCGGGCGCTTTACGGAGACCTATTACTGGGACTCCTATTTCACGATGCTCGGCCTTGCCGAAAGCGGCCGCCACGATATGTTGCGCTGCATGGCGGATAACTTCGCCTGGATGATTGAGAACTACGGGCATATCCCGAACGGCAACCGTACCTATTATCTGAGCCGCTCGCAGCCGCCAGTGTTCGCGCTGATGGTCGAACTGTTCGAAGAGGACGGCGTGCGCGGCGCGCGGCGCTATCTCGATCATCTGCTGATGGAATACGCGTTCTGGATGGATGGCGCGGAAAACCTTGAACCCGGTCAGGCCTTCCGCCACGTGGTGAAAATGCCGGACGGCACACTGCTAAACCGCTACTGGGATGACCGTGATACGCCGCGAGACGAATCCTGGCGCGAGGATGTGGAAACCGCGAAGTTGTCCGGGCGACCGGCGAATGAAGTCTATCGCGACCTGCGTGCGGGCGCGGCTTCCGGCTGGGACTACTCTTCCCGCTGGTTGCGCGACGCTGACCGGCTCGCGAGCATTCGCACCACGCACTTTTTGCCGGTGGATCTCAACGCGTTTATCTACAAGCTGGAAACCGCCATCGCCAATATCGCGCAGCTTAAAGGCGATCCGGTGACCGCGACGGTATTTCGTAAAAAGGCCATTGACCGCCGCGAAGCGGTTAACCGCTACCTGTGGGATAACGAGATGGGCACGTACCGCGATTACGACTGGCGTCGCGGTCAGCTGGCGTCGTTCTCCGCCGCCTGCGTGGTGCCGCTCTACGTCGGGCTCGCCAGCTACGCGCAGGCGGAACGCATCGCGGTGAATCTGCGTGAACGCCTGCTCTCGCCGGGCGGTATTCTGACCACGGAAGTGGAAACGGAACAGCAGTGGGATAAACCGAACGGCTGGGCGCCGTTGCAGTGGATGGCCATTCAGGGTCTGAAAAACTACGGCGACGATGCGCTGGCGGATATTATCGCCAACAACTGGTTGCGTACGGTGAAACGATTCTACAACGAGAACCACAAACTCATTGAGAAGTACCATATCGCCGATTATTCGCCGCGCCCCGGTGGCGGTGGCGAATACCCGTTGCAGGACGGCTTCGGCTGGACTAACGGCGTAACGCGCCGCCTGATTTCGCTGTATGGCGAGCCGTAACCGGCTAGTGGGTAAAATACAGAGGGCAGCCCGACGGCTGCCCTTTTTTATGGCGTGAATTGACTCAGAACGACGCGCTGACGCCGATGTTATAGCGCGTCTGCTCGCCGCTGCTAAGCCCGGCGGTTTGCGACAGCGCCGCAAACGCCGACACGTTGCTGCTCAGCGCGACGCTGGCGCCTGCGGTGATATCCATCCAGTTTTTGTCATCTTCCGCGCCGTCGCGGCTGAAGGTGAGCGACGTGGACTTCAGCCCGCCCTGTCCGCGCCAGACGGAATCACCGAACTGATGCTTGTAATCGACCTGCGCGTAAGGTTTCACCATGCCGAGATCGGCATCCAGACGCCAGCCGACGCTGCCGATTTGCGAATGGAAGTTCTGATCGCGAAAGCGCATCGCGGTGCTGTCGTCGCCCGCTTCGCTGTAACCATCGACATGGCTGTAATCCCACGCGTACTGTACCACCGGCCCGGTAGTCAGCGCGCGGGTCACCGGCAGATCCAGCCCGGCAGTCAGGCGCGCCCCCCAGAGTTTAGCGTCGGTTTCACCCGTCTCGACGCGCGTCAGCGGCCCGAGCTCCACGCGGCGCTGAATATTGCGGTATTCGCCTTTCAGCCAGTGGACGTCGGCATTAACCCATCCCGGCCCGAAATCGACCGCGGTAAAAAGCGCCGCCTGATAACCGCGCGCGTCAAAGCTCAGGTTATCGGTCGGTCGCTGGTCATCGAGCGAGCCTGCAATCAGCGCGCCGACCAGCCAGTTTTCCGTCACCCGGTAATCCGCGCCGATCGTCAGATTATTGGTGTTGGCGCTGCCGTCGCCGGTCTCGTTCTTTGTGTAGCGGGCATATTCGCCGCTGTAGCCGCCAAAGACGCCCGCGCTGCCCTGTTCCGCCTGTTCGCTACGGCGTTGCTGATAACGGCTGTCGAGCGTGGCGCGGCTGTTCTGCACCTGCGCGGCTGTCGCCTTGTTAAGCAGCGCGACCTGCGACGGCGCGGCGAGGATCGACTGGATATAGTCCGCCATCAGGCGGTGCACCTGCGGGCCTGGATGCAGGTGATCGGCAAACAGCCACGCCTGACTGGCGTTAAACCCGGCGCTCGATGACGTACAGTCAGCGGCGGAAAGCCCCGGCGGACAGGCCATACCCGCGGTATTGGTAATGCCGAATTGCGCGGGATTAGCGAGAATTTCATTGAAGATTTTGTTGATGTCGGCGCGCACGATATTACCGCCGCCGTTCGCGACCAGCGCCTGTTCTTCGGTGGCGTTATAGAGCTGGCTTAACGCCGAGACCTGTTCGGCGGCCGTCTCATAAGCGGCGTAAAGCGCATCGCCAAGGGCCTGTTGCAGCGCCGGGAGCGGGCTCACTTCTCCCGCCGCCGCGTAAAATGCGTTGCGGATCGCCTCCTGACGCGCCGCGAGCGTCGGGGTTTGCGCGCTCCCGAGCGAGGCGAACGCGGCCTGTAGCGCGGCGCTGTTACCGGCGGTTCCCAGCTGAATCACGGTTTCGACTAACGTTGGCGTGGCGGAAACATCCGGCACCGTCGGCACAATCACCGTACCGGCGCCCGCGTTTAAGAGCGTGCGCACCTGAGAAGCCGCCGCCGTGGCGCTGCCGGTCACGATGGACTGCGCCTGTAGCGGTTGCAATACGGCGGCGCCGAGGTCGTTGCCGCCGACATAGTGAATATACAGTCCGTCGCCATCCGCCCGGCCATTTGTCTGGCTTAGATAGCGCTGCACCTGATCCTGCGTGTTGTCTGCGCCAAGCGCCGGTACCGCTACGCCGCCGCCTGCGGCGTAGTTATTGCCGCCCTGGTCAGACGGCGAAAGCGTGAGGCCATATTTTTTCGCGAGGATTTCGTCATACAGCGAATGACTGCTGCTGTCGAAGGTGTAGCGGCCATTGTTGCCGGTATCGCTCAGACTGTCGCCAAAGACATAGAGATTATCCCAGGCAGCGGCGGGCGCGGCAACGCCACAGGCTAAGCCCAGAGCCAGCCCTACCCGCAGAGAAAGACCAGAGAGTGGAAAAGACATACGCGCTCCTGCGTTTCAGAGGTAAATATCGAAAGAAAGTCATGCGTTATAGAGTGTAGAGCGTTTCTGCAAGCGCACCCGGATAACGCCTGGAATTGAGAGTCTGCGCGAAGAATGTGACGGTTTGCTCTTTTTACTTTGCCAGACGGTACAGGAAGCCGACGCGTAAGTTCAGGTTTTTGAAATCAACAAAAGGATGTTGTAACTAAAATGAGTGCTTTATGAAAAACCCGGCAGGCGCCGGGTTCGGTTTTGACATTATTCGCGTATCAGCACAGCGGTGCGACGGCGTGACGCATGCCCTGGGTAAGGATAGCGTCGAGATCGCGCGTCACCTGCTCCGCCAGCCCCGGTACGGTGGTCAGATCCTGCTCCCAGTGCTCGCTATCTCCCAGTACGGCGTCCACCAGCTCGCGCAGCGTAATGGTTTTATCGCCGAATTTCGTCCAGAGCTGCTGATAGCGCTCCAGCCAGTGGGCGTCATCCTGCAGCGGATAGCGTTCGCCATTGCGCTCGCCGCGATAAAACGCGATGAGCGACGCCAGCGCAAACGTCAGACGCGGCGGCAGCGTCCCCTTCTGCGCCTGCCCCGCCAGCAGCTGCGGCAGGATACGGGTGCGGAATTTGGTCATGCCGTTGAGTGCAATAGAGAGCAGCTGATGTTTGATATACGGGTTGCGGAAACGGCTCACCACCGCATCGGCAAAGGATTCCAGCTCGTCGCGCGGCAGATCCAGCACCGGGATTATCTCGTCATGGATGGCCTTCTCAACGAACGCGCAAATCTGCGCGTCATCCATCGCCTCGCCCACCGTATTGAGCCCGGCCTGGAAAGCGACCGGCACCAGCGCGGTATGCGCGCCATTCAGAATCGCCACCTTACGCGCTTTATACGGCTTGATGTCATCGACAATCAGCACGTTGAGCGGGAGTTTATCGAGACGCAGCTCCTGCGCGAGCCACTGCGGCCCCTGTATCACAAACAGGTAGAAATGTTCGGCGGTATCCAGAAAGGCGTCGTGATAGCCGAGACTCTCCTCAAGTTGCGCCACTTCATCGCGCGGATAGCCGGTAACAATACGGTCAACCAGCGTCGAGCAAAAAGTATTGGCGCTCTCAAGCCAGGCGGTAAAGGCGGCAGGCAGCGCCCATTCGTGAGCATAGCGCAGCACCAGTTCACGCAAAGCCTCGCCGTTATAATCGATAAGCTCACATGGAATAAGCACCCAGCCTTTATCCTGCGCGCCGTTAAAGTGGCTGAAACGCTCGAACAGCAGGCGTGTAAGTTTCGCCGGGTAGCTTACCGCCGGAGCGTCTTCGAATTTATCGCCGGCGTGATAGCTAATGCCCGCCTCGGTGGTATTGGAGAACACAAAGCGGATATCCGGATTATGCGCGAGCTTCAGGAACTCGTCGTACTGACCGTAAACGGCAATCTCACGATTCACGGAGCGAATAAGTCGTGACTCGCTCACCGCCTCGCCCTTCTCATTCAGACCGCGAATGATCGTGGTATACAGACCCTCCTGCGTGCTGAGCGAAGGCGGGAAATCGCTGGCGATAGGACGCACCACGACCACCCCGGCGTTCAGATCGGTATGTTCATTGAGAAGATCAACCTGCCAGTCGACAAAAGCCCGCAGGAAGTTCCCTTCACCGAACTGGATGATGCGCTCCGGATAGAGCGCGCCGGGAAAATCACGACGATTCAATGTTTTCACAATGGGTTCCTTGATGGATTAACAGCAGAACGCTGACTGAAACTGTCCTCCACGCTATCAGAACAAACATTAATGAAACCCCGTTTCGATCAAACTGAGCTGATTTATTAAAAAATTTTATAGCTGCTTAAAAAAAAGAGTTGTGCCGCAGGGACTGCCGTCCGGCATCAGGGCGTAATTCGGGATCACGCCGGCCTTTTTCCATTGATGACGTGAATAAAATCGTTCGGCATCGCTGCCAGTGGAGGTATCCAGCACCAGTACCGTTTTGCCCGCTTTACGCGCCTCGCTTTCCAGCGTTTCCATCAGCGCCTGGGCGATGCCGGCGCGACGCGCGCGTCGATGGACTAACAGTTTCGAGACATCCGCGCGGTGCGGCTGGTTTTCCGGCTGGCTCAGGATAAGTTGTACGGTGCCGACAGGCTTACCTTCCTCATCGAACGCCGCCAGCACAAGGCGGTCATCGCGGGCCGCGCTTTGCGCGACATCAAGCCAGAACGCGCGCGCTTTCTCGGGACTGAATGGCAGCATGAAACTGACGGACGCGCCGCCTTCCACGCAGTCGGTCAGCACATCGCACAGGGAAGCAAGATGAGTGGGGATTTCCGCCGCGCTGAGGCGACGAACGGTATACGCCAGGGTCATTGGTACTCCGCCATGGGGATTTATCAAAGGGTTATCAGATATTCCCTATCATGGCGGAGATACGCCGCAACGCATCAGAGGAAAATCTTATCCTGCGGCGCGCTTGTGGGTGGTTTTCATCTGGTACATTTCGTTATCGGCCCCTTTCAGCAGCCCGGCAAGATCGCGATGCTTGTCTTCATCAAACTGCACCACACCCCAGGAAAGGCCGAGCCGCCACGGTTTGCCGCTCTCGCGGTTAAAAGCGTCGGTCTGCTCGACCAGATACTGCATCGCAATCCAGGCGCCTTTATCGTCGGTATCGTTAAACAGCACCACAAATTCATCGCCGCCGAGCCGCGCCAGGAGATCGCTGTCGCGGAATGCGTTTTTCATCAGCATCGCCATCGCGTTTAACGCTTCATCCCCGGCCGCGTGCCCCCAGGTATCGTTAATCTCTTTGAAATAGTCGAGATCGATAAAGCCGAGCGACATCGGCTCGCTGCGACGCCGGTGGGTTGAGAAGGCGTAACCGGCAAGCGAGGTAAAGCCGCGACGGTTCAGCAGCCCGGTGAGATCGTCGATGGTCGCCACACTCAGCACCATAAACTCATCTTCAACAATCGCCGCCAGATCGCGCAGCAGCAGCGTGTCAGCCTCGCTGAATTCGCGTGGTTCGGTGTCGATAATGCACAGCGAACCGGCGGTGGCGCCATCGGGCAGTTGCACCGGGCAACCGGCATAAAAACGAATATGCGGCGGGCCGTTCACCAGCGCATTATCGTGAAACCGTTCATCGCTCAGCGCATCTGTGATAATCAGCGGCGCGTTGTTTAAAATCGTATGGCCGCAGAACGAGACGTTGCGGGGGATAGGTTTGGGCTCGACGCCATCGCAGGAGGCGAACCAGAGCTGCTCCTGATCGACGAGACTGATCAACGCAACCGGGGCGTTAAAAAGGCGCTTCGCAAGCCGGGTAAGACGGTCAAAACGCTCTGTCGGCGCCGCATCAAGCAGGCCAGAATCATGCAGGGACTGAAGACGCGCCTGCTCATTAACCGGGATATCGGGTGTTTTCATTGCGCAACCTGTAAGCACTGTTTAATTGAAGCATAGCGTATCCGGCATCAGGCAAAGAGACCGCCGCCGTCAAAGCGCGTAAATACGATTTTTACCTTCACGCTTGGCGCTGTAAAGCGCGTCGTCCGCCGCTTTCAGCCACTGCGCCGCGCCGCGCATGTCCGCCGTGGCGCGCGCGATACCAATACTGAGCGTGCAGCGCAACGCGCTGTCCGGGAAAACGTTCATCTGCGCGGCCTGCGCCATGATGCGATCGGCTATCGCACAGGCGCGGCCAAAGGAGGTATCAGGCAGCAGCACCACAAATTCATCGCCGCCAAAGCGCGCCACCGTATCGCCCGCCCGCGTCGCCTCGCGCAGGGTCTCAGAAAACGTCACCAGCAGCTGATCCCCCGCCTCGTGGCCATAGCGATCGTTCGCGGCTTTAAAATCATCAATATCAATAAACATAAGCGCCGCGGGCTGCTCATGTTTGTGAAAACGTTGCAGCGCCGCATCAATGTCGTGTTCAAGCCTGCGCCGGTTAGCAATATTGAGCAGCGGATCGGTATTGGCGTAACGCTCAAGCTCCCGGGTTTTCTCCCTCAGGCGCGCGGAGAGCGCATGGCTTACCATACTGAGCGCCAGCACATAAATGGAGATCAGCGGCAGCGTCGCATAAAGCGTGCGGGAAGAAACGGCCAGGTGGACCGGCAGCCCGAGCGCAAACCAGGTGGCGCCGAACATTAACGTCATGACGCCCGCCGCCTGGCGCATCAGCGGGAAACCGCCCGCCGCGAGCCTGTCGGAGAGCAAAATGGTGGCGATCGCAACAGACGTGAGCGGCGAAAGCGCCGTCTGGGCTATCCAGAAGCCCCCCGCCGCCGCGTCCGCCAGCAGGTTTTGCAGTTCGGTGCGCGCGGGGTGATGGCTGCGGCGTGCGCGGTAACGCGCGGCCAGGGGCCAGAGAAACGCATTCGCGGCCAGCAGCGCCTGCGCCCATAACGGGCGCTGAAGCTCCAGTAATAGCGCGAACAGCGGGATGAAGCAGAGCGTGGTGCCCAGCTGGCGCATAAAAAACATGCGCCTGACGAACCTGAGCGCGGAGGAATGCTGATGACGGTTTAGCTGCTCAGATGCGCTCTTCATACCAGTATCCGGTGACGAAACCCAGCCATCTTAGTAACCCAGGATCCTGGCGGCAAGTACTTTAAAGCGCTCGCGGAAACAATCGCTCACATTCTGAAAAGAAACGGCAGTTCAATATGTTATTCACGTGACATGGTCACGGGATCGTTACGATAACGTTATGACAAATGTTGCGCCAGGCGCAGCGTCGGCTGATGCTCATCGTGTACCGATGTCCGGTTGCGCCCCTCTCGTTTGGACTGATACAACAGACTGTCCGCCTCGCGCATCAGGCGGGTAAACGTGTCGCTCACGCGATCCTGCGGCGCGGCCTCATAGCCAAGGCCGATACTGACGCTGAAAGAAAGCGTCTGCCCTTCACAGACAACAGGCTCACCGGCCACCTGCTGGCGAAGGGTCTCAGCCAGTTGGCAGGCGCGGTCGAGCGTCATATCCGGGCAAACCACCACGAACTCTTCGCCGCCCATACGCGCCACGCGTCCGGCGTCGCCCGTCAGCTCGCGCAGTTTCTCCCCGAAGGTCGCCAGCACCGCATCGCCGCACTCATGGCCATAGTTATCGTTAATGCTTTTGAAATGATCGAGATCCATCAGCATCACGCACAGCGGCCGCCCGGCGAGCGCTGGATTGTTATCGTCGCGCGCCAGCGCCTCGAAAAGCCCGGAGCGGGAATAAACGCCGGTGAGATGGTCGTAATTGGCGCGCCGGGAGATCTGCGCCAGCAGTGAGTTAATGGCGCTGACGCTCACCGCCACAATCGCCGGGCAGATAGCGATGGTCGCCACACCCAGACGCGTTGAAAACATCTGGCTGCCGACAGAGAGCTTCGCGGAGCTGATTTCAATGATCCCGGCACTCACGAGAATAATTTGCAGCACGCCGGTGCAGAGCGTTAAGAAACAAGTGACGTTGAGCGGGTAGCGCACCGCACACCAGATAAGCGCCGCGACCGGAAACGCCAGAGAGCCCGCGCCGCCGATCACCACCGAGGCCGCAAGCGACGCCACCAGCGCCAGCAGCGGCCAGAGGGCTTCCGGCTTCACGCGCGCAGGCCACGACGGGCGCGCCAGCGTTAAGATCCACGGCATCAGGAGCACGCCGGTACAGAACTGCTCGCTAAACCAGTCGCACAGGAGCGGCAGAAAGCCCTGATCGTTAATCCTGAGGCTCCCCATCGCGCCAAAAAAGCCGCAGAGTAGCGCCGCCAGCAGACAGTAGTTAAAGAGCCGCAGCGCGTTAACGGGCCTTGAGAAGGCAGGTCCGCGCCGTTTATCGCGCACCAGCAGCAGCGCCACGGTGATGATAAACACCATATTGGAGAAGTTAATCAGCAGCGAAGCCGCGCCCCAGTTAGTGGTCATCGCATCATAGGCCAGCATCGCCACATAACAGATGGCGTAATACCCTGGGCGGTTCAGAAACGGGTAACGGGCAAACACCGCCGCCATAACCGCATTCAGCGGCCAGAACAGCGACAATGGCTCAATCAGGCGCATCATCGCGCCCACGAAATAAAACAGCGTGGTCAGAAGAAAAAGGAGGGATGCGTTGAGCAACATGTTTTCTTCGCGAAAACCAGCCAACTGCGCCTGGTTAAACATAATCTATCGCTTACGGCTGCGGGCGGCGGCTGAGAGACGGCGCCGGGATAACGGAATGGCAATAAGCTTAACACGTTTTAAACACAAATTTGGCGGTGTTTGAGCACGGGCGGAAAATCGCGCCGTCGTTTAGCGGTTCATCTCCTGCACCAGCCAGCGATGGATAACAGCAACGATATAGGCCTGCTGCGCGGCGCTGAGCGCGACGCCCGCAGGCAAATTATGCCATTTCGCAAGACATCCCCGACAACACGTCGCGGTAGCATGCTGGGCGATAAACACCGGGTGCCCGCGCATCGGCGTCTGCTTGCCATCATTAGCGGGCTCGGCGGGCGCCAGCCGTTTCGCGATAAAGTCCGCGGCGTGCTGGTCAATCACCTCCGGGCCTTTATCCATGCAATATTGCCGCTCTTTCGCGCCGAGATGAAAACGGCGGCGAAAGGCGGAGCGATTCAGTCGCGCAAACAGCGCATCCATACGGCCTCCTCAGAAAATTGAACGGCCAATCTCGCGCGCGAGAATTTCCAGCGCCGCGATGCCTGCCAGGGAATTTCCGGCGTGATCGAGCGCCGGGCTCCAGACCGCGATAGACATCTCATGCGGCACCACAGCGATAATCCCCCCGCCGACGCCCGATTTCCCCGGCATCCCCACGCGCCAGGCAAATTCGCCGGAGCTTTCATACATCCCGCTCGTCGCCATCAGCGCATTAACCTGACGGGCCTGCACCGGGCTTATCACCGGCGTATCGAGGTGCGGCGCCCGTCCCTGATTCGCCAGAAACAGAAAGGCGCGCGCCAGCTCCGCGCAGCTCATCTTCAGCGCGCAGTAGTGAAAATAGTTTTGCAGCACAGTGATGACATCGTTATGGAAATTGCCGAAGGATTTCATCAGATACGCGATGGCGGCGTTACGGGCCGAGTGTTCAAACTCAGAGCGCGCCACGGCGGTGTCGTAGGTAATATCCGGCGCGCCGCAAAGGCTGCGCACCACTTCCAGCATCCGCTGTTTCGGGGCGCTGAGGCGGCTTTGCAGCATATCGCAAACCACCAGCGCGCCCGCGTTGATAAACGGGTTACGCGGTTTGCCCTGCTCCAGCTCCAGCTGCACCAGCGAGTTAAAGGGCTGCCCGGAGGGGTCTTTCCCTACCCGCTCCCAGATCTCGTGATCGTCATAGCGGCCCATGGCGAGGACCAGGCTCAGGACTTTAGAGATCGACTGAATGGAGAAGCGCTCGTCGGCGTCGCCTGCGCTGAAGCAGTCGCCCGCCACGGTGCAGACGGCGATGCCAAGCCGGTCGGCGGGCACATCGGCCAGCGCCGGAATATAGTCCGCCACCTTGCCCTGTACCGCGAGCGGGCGCACCTGTTCAAGAATTGAAGCCAGTAATTCGTTATTAAGCGTGTGGGTCACCAGAGACTCCCGGCGCGAAGGACGATCGTTCGGGCCGGGAGTATAGCAATCTCAGGCGGGGAGACGAAAGCGCGAGACGGCATCCGTGAGGCGACGCGACTCATCGCGCAGGCGCAGCGAGGCGTGCGTGGTGTGCTGCACCAGCGATCCGGTTTCCCCCGCCACCTGGTTGAGCGCGCCGATGCGCTGCGTCACCTTGCGAATGCTGTCGCCCTGATTCACGGTCGCCACGGCGATCTCCCCGAGCAGGCCCGTCAGATGGCTGACCAGCGCCATCACCCGCCCCAGATTTTCTTCGAGCTTCGACACCGCCTCCGACCCCTTCTCGATCCCCTGTAAGGAGTGATGGATAAGCGCCTGGATGGTCTGGGTCGAATGGCTGCTCTTACGCGCCAGCAGCCCGACCTCTTTCGCCACCACGGCGAAACCGCGTCCATGACTCCCGGCGTGCGCCGCTTCAATGGCGGCGTTCAGCGCGAGAATATTGGTCTGGAAGGCGACGCTGTCGATCATCGCCACGATCCCGCGCATTTCGGAGGAGCGCGACACGATATCCTGCATCGAGTGGTTCACCGTCTGCATCATTTCATCGCCGCCAGCGGCAATACCGCGCGCTTCATCGGCGCGGGCGTTCGCCACGCGGGCATATTCGCTGTTCTCTTCCACATGCGCTTCGAGCGTTTCAATATGCGCGGTCACTTTGCGCAGCTCCTCCGCCTGCAGCGCCGAATGGCTGAAAAGCTGCTCGTTGCCCACGGCCAGCTCGCCGATATTCGCGACCATCGCGGACGTCGCCTCGCGCACCTCGTTGACCAGCTGTTGCAGCCCGCCCTGCATCTGGCTGATGCTCTGGCTCAGTTCAGCCATCTCCCGGTTCACCAGCCTGCCCACGGGCAGCGGCGCGCAGAGATCGCCTGCCGCCAGCCGGTTGATATGAGCGATAAGCCGCGTGAGCGGGCGGATAACCCAGACGGCCATACTGCGCCACACCAGCAGCGCGATAATCAGCAGTACGCCGAGCGCCATGATAAATAGCCGTTGCGCCTGCTCCAGACTATCCAGCAGCGTGCGGCTGTCGCGATCCGCACGCTGCGCGTTCGCGCTCTGGTAGCGGGCGAAGTTGTCGTTAAAATCGGCCTGGAACGCCTGCACCGGCACCGCGAAAAACGCGTCAATGCTGTTGGTGGTGACCAGCCCGTCCGCCTGCTCTTTCAGCGCGCCGTAGAAATTCTGGTAGCTCGCTTTCAGCGGATCGTTTTTGGCCGGGTTAAGCGTGCTGTAGCGCTCGAATGCAGTATGGGAACGTTTCAGCGCGGCCTGCGCCTCATCCATCAGGCTGTTCCAGCTCCCCACCGAGCCGGTTTCTTTATCCTGCATAAAGTAGATGCCTGCGCGATTCAGCAAATCGCTTGCCATCAGGAGCGTAACGCGGGCGTCATCCATCGCCGACTGTTGCTGACGTTGCGCTTCGCGATGCTGGACCTGCTGTTGCGTGTCGCCAAGGAGTGACGACAGCATTACCGTTGAGAGAATTTGCAGTGCGGAAAAAAGCGTAATAACACACAGAATACCGGCCATCAGCCCGAAGCGAGTGCGCGGTACGACGCGCCGGATGGCGCGGTAAATTTTAGTTAGGTTCATGTTTTTCTTCGTTAAACAGCGAAAACCACCGCGAGTTTACAAAGCAAAAATGACAGAACCATGTCACGGATATGACAAAGGGCCGCGCAGGCGGCCCCTGAGTAAGTAAAGCGCACCTGCCGGCCAGGCTGAACCACGACCACCGTAGGGCGGGTAAGCGAAGCGCACCCGCCGGTAAAACCAGACAACTATACGCAGGACGGGATAACGCTTTTATTCGCCGTAGCGTTTAGCGACGGTTTTTCCAGACGGTCTGGATGTTGCAGAACTCATGCAGGCCGAAGTGCGACAACTCGCGGCCAAAACCGCTCTTCTTCACGCCGCCGAACGCCACGCGGGCGTCGCTTGCGCAGTAGCCGTTAATAAAGACGCCGCCGCACTCCAGACGCGCCGCGAAATCATTCGCGCGGGCATCATCGGCGGTCCACACCGTGGCGCACAGACCAAATTCGCTCTCGTTCGCCAGTTCCAGCGCCTGTTCGGCGTCTCGCGCCACGCTAATCGTCGCCACCGGCCCGAACAGCTCCTGGCGAAACGCGGTCATCTCGCGCGTCACGTTGCCCAGCACTGTCGGCGCGTAGTAGTTCGCCGCGCCGGCTACCTTCTCGCCGCCCAGCAGCAGCGTCGCGCCTTCGCTGAGCGTTGCCGTCACCTGCGCATGCAGCTCGTCGCGCAGATCGTAGCGCGCCATCGGGCCGAGGAAGGTGGATTCGTCCGTCGGCGCGCCCATCTTCAGCTGCTGCGCGGCCGCGACGAATTTTTCGCTAAAGGCATCGGCGATGCTGGCTTCGACGATAAAACGCTTGGAGGCGGCGCAGACTTGTCCGGTGTTCTGGTAGCGCCCGGCCACCGCCGCTTTCACGGCCTCGTCGAGATCGGCATCCGCCAGCACGATAAACGGATCGGAGCCGCCCAGCTCCAGCACGCATTTTTTCAGCGCCGCGCCCGCCTGCGCGCCGATAGCGGCACCCGCGCGCACGCTGCCGGTGACGGTGACGGCGGCGATCCGCGGATCGTTAATCGCCTGGCTGACGCCGTCGTTGGTCGCGTTAATGACCTCGAACACGCCATCCGGCACGCCCGCATCTTCAAAAATCTCATTAATCAGCAGCGCGCAGCCCATCACGTTCGGCGCGTGTTTGAGCAGATAGGTGTTGCCTGCGAGCAGAATGGGCACCGCGCCGCGCATCACCTGCCACAGCGGGAAGTTCCACGGCATTACGGCGAGGATTGGCCCGAGCGGACGGTATTCAATCACAGCCTGCTGATTTTCCACCTGGGTCGGTTCTGTCGCGAGCATCGCCGGGCCGTGTTCGGCATACCAGTCGCACAGCGCGGCGGATTTCGCCACTTCGCCGCGCGCCTGAAGAATGGGTTTACCCATTTCGGCGGTGATCATCTGCGCCAGCGCTTCACTGCGCGCGCGCAGCGCATCGCCGATATTACGCAGCGTCTGCGCGCGCTCATCCAGACTGGCCGCGCGCCAGCGGCGAAAGCCAGCGCTTACGCGGGTTATCGACAGTTCAACCTCTTCAGCGCTCGCCAGCGGGTATGCCGCCAGGGTTTCGCCGGTGGCCGGGTTTACGGAAATCGCATGGGTTGCAGGGGAAATGCTCATCAATGGGCCTCTCTCTTATGAGTGGTTATGGGCGACGATTTTTCACACCACATCGTCAATGCTATTGCCATAGCCTGGCCTGCTCTGGTATTTCTGAAAAGTGAATAATATTGACGATTCCATTCACCCGGAGAGAATGCGATGGATTTAACCCAGCTTGAGATGTTTAACGCCGTGGCCGAAACCGGCAGCATCACGGCCGCCGCCCAGCGTGTCCACCGGGTGCCGTCAAATCTGACCACCCGCATCCGCCAGCTTGAAGACGATTTAGGCGTGGATCTGTTTATCCGCGAGAACCAGCGCCTCAGGCTTGCGCCCGCCGGGCACAGTTTTCTCGCTTACAGCAAACGTATTCTGGCGCTGGTGCAGGAGGCGCGCGAAGTGGTCTCCGGCGACGAGCCGCAGGGGATTTTCTCACTCGGATCGCTTGAGAGCACCGCGGCGGTGCGCATCCCCGCCGTGCTCGCTACCTTTAACCAGCGCTACCCGAAAATTCAGTTCGATCTGGCGACCGGCCCGTCCGGCACCATGATTGACGGCGTGCTGGCGGGCGAACTCAGCGCGGCGTTTGTCGACGGTCCGGTCCTGCATCCGAATCTGGAAGGTATGCCGGTCTACCAGGAAGAGATGATGCTGGTGGCGCACGCGAATCATCCGACCGTGACGCGCGCGCAGGAGATCAACGGCGCCAGCATTTACGCTTTTCGCGCGAACTGCTCCTACCGGCGGCATTTCGAGAGCTGGTTTAAAGAGGACCAGGCGATGCCGGGCAAGATCCACGAGATGGAGTCTTACCACGGCATGCTGGCGTGCGTGGTGGCCGGGGCGGGTGTGGCGATGATCCCGCGAAGCATGCTGGAGAGTATGCCGGGCAGCCATCAGGTGCAGGCGTGGCCGCTGGCCGATAAATGGCGCTACATTGATACCTGGCTTATCTGGCGACGCGGCGCGAAAACCCGCCAGATTGACGCCTTCACAGCACTGCTGCCGCCGTGTCCGACACCCGCTTTTGCATAAACAGGCTCAGCGGATCGGGCTGGTATGGCGCAAACGGCCCGGTCTGCGTATAGCCGCAGCGCTCATAAAGTTTCACCGCCGCCTGCTGGTGAATGCCGGTTTCCAGCTGCAATGTATGGCAACCGCGTGACCGCGCGGCGGCTTCCAGCGCCGCCATCAGTTTTTCGCCGAGCCGCTGCCCGCGGTGGCGCTCATCAATATACACCCGTTTGATTTCCCCGCAGCCGTCGCCGGTCAGCATGACCGCCCCGCAGCCCACGGCCACGTTCTGATGGCGGATCACCATAAAAATCATGGCGTCATCCGGGAGTCCGGCGAGGTCCACCAGATGGTTACTTTCTGCGGGATACAGCGTGCTCTGGTAAGCGTCCAGCGCGGCGATCAGCGCCCGGCTTTCTGCGCTGCCTGGCGTTTCGATGGATATCGGGTACATAGCGGCTCCTCCGTGTTTTTTACTAGCTTTACCGGCTGCGCGCCGCGCACGCAACCGGGTTGTCAGAGGATTGTCTTATGATATGCCCTTTAATACGCAAAGGGGATTTCCCGGCACCGGGTTGTGCAGGTACTCTGTGCGGCGAAATGGGTTAACAAGGAATGACGCCATGAATAACAGAGCACGAAAAGTGATGATTATCGGCGCGGGCAACGTCGGCACCGCCGCCGCCTGGGCGCTGCTGAACCAGAATATCGGCGAGGAGCTGATTCTGGTGGATCTCGACGCCGCGCGCGTTGAAGGACACTGTCAGGATCTGCGCGACGCCGCCGCGTATATGCCGGGGATGATTACCATCTCCACCCGCCAGGCAAAGGAGTGCGCGGATGTCGATATCGCGGTGATCACCGTCTCCGGCGGCGCGCTGAAACCGGGCCAGACGAGGCTTGACGAGCTGACCAATACCGCGCGCATCGTCGGCCAGATTGTTCCGCAGATGATGGCGGGCGGCTTTAACGGCATTTTCCTCGTAGCGACTAACCCGTGCGATATCATCACGTGGCAGGTATGGAAACTCTCGGGCTTGCCGCGCAATCAGGTGATCGGCACCGGCGTCTGGCTCGACACCACCCGCCTGCGCCGCACGCTGGCGGAAGCGCTGGAGATCGGCCCGCAAAGCATCGACGCCTTTATTCTGGGCGAACATGGCGACACCCAGTTTCCGGTCTGGTCGCACTCCTCGGTGTATGGCTCGCCGGTGGCGCAGGTTTATGAGCGCAAAACGGGTAAGCCGCTCGACACCGCGGCGCTCGCCGACAGAGTGCGCAAGCTGGGCTTTGAGATTTACGCCCGCAAAGGCTGTACGGAATATGGCATCGCGGGCACTATCGCCGAGATCTGCCGCAATATCTTCACCGGCAGTCACCGGGCGCTGGCGGTATCGTGCATTCTTGATGGCGAATATGGCGTGGACAATGTGGCCATTGGCGTACCAGCGGTACTGGCCCAGAACGGCGTGCAGCAAATTATTGAACTGCAGCTGGAAGGCGAAGAGCAGGCCAAATTTCAGCATTCCGTGGCGGTGATTAAAGCGAACATCGCGCGCCTGCCCTGAAAATAATAATGGCGCCCGCGCCGGGCGCCGACACCGTCAGCGCAGCAGCGCCTGCCCGATAAGATAGGTCACCGCCTGCCCGCCAATCAGCACGCGATCGCCCTGCCATTCACAGCGTAAATCGCCGCCCCGCGCCGACACCTGGCGCGCCATCATTGACGTTTTGCCAAGCTTTGCGCCCCAGAACGGGATAAGCATACTGTGCGCGGAGCCGGTCACCGGATCTTCCGCCACGCTTTCGCCGGGGCAGAAAAAGCGGCTGACGAAATCATACGGACCGCCAGGCGTGCCGGGCGCGGTCACGCAAACCTGCTTGCCGAGCGGCAGCAGCGCCTGGATATCCGGCGTCAGCGCCTCCACCTGCGCCTGGGTTGGGAGCTCCACCAGATAGTCGCGGTAAAGCGCGACCGACACCGCGCCGTCAATCCCCAGCGCGCGCAGCAATAACGCGGGCGCGTCCACCGGCTGCGCCTGCCACGCCGGGAAGTTCAGCGTCAGCCAGTCGCCGCTGCGCGTGACCGTTAACTCGCCGACAAACCGCGTCGAGAAGCGGATTTCGCTGTGCGGATAATCGAGATGCTCGAAAATCACATGTGCGGCGGCAATCGTGCCATGCCCGCAGAGATTAATTTCATCAAGCGTGGTGAACCAGCGCAGCTCAAAACCGTCGTCGGTGCGCACGAAAAAGGCGGTCTCTGACTGGTTATGCTGCTGCGCCATCGAAAGCAGCGTCTCATCCGGCAGCCATTCGCTTAACGGACAGACCGCCGCCGCATTGCCGCCGAAGGTTTTCTCAGCAAACGCGTCCACCAGATAAAAATCAATTGGTTGCATTGTTATTTCCGCCCTGTTCTCTGTGCCCTCTTTTTTTCAGACTATCACGCGTGCTGAAAACCGTGACGACATTTGCTTTGCTGCCGTTTCGCCTGTTTCATAAAGGGCGTAAAAATGAGATTTGCGTCACAAAATGGTTGTATCCCGACAGGCGAACGTTTTAAGATCGCTTGCTTCTTATTCACTTCTGACCAGCGCGAATCTTTTTTTTATGACGATGAATACAGTCTCTCGCAAAACGGCGTGGCTGCGGGTAGTTACGCTTGCGGTCGCGGCATTTATTTTTAATACCACCGAGTTTGTGCCGGTGGGTCTGCTCTCCGATATCGCCGCGAGTTTCCATATGGAATCCGCGCAGGCGGGCATCATGCTGACCATCTACGCCTGGGTGGTGGCGCTGATGTCGCTGCCGTTTATGCTGCTGACAAGCCAGGTGGAGCGCCGCAAACTCCTGATTGCGCTGTTTGTCGTCTTCGTCGCCAGCCACATGCTGTCGTTTATGGCGTGGAGCTTTGAGGTGCTGGTGATTAGCCGTATCGGCATCGCCTTCGCCCATGCGATTTTCTGGTCGATTACCGCCTCGCTGGCTATTCGGCTGGCGCCGCCTGGCAAACGCGCCCAGGCGCTGAGCCTGATTGCGACCGGCACCGCGCTGGCGTCCGTACTCGGTCTGCCTATCGGGCGCATCGTCGGGCAATATTTCGGCTGGCGCACCACGTTTTTCGTCATCGGCATCGGCGCGCTGATTACGCTCGCCTGCCTCGTGAAACTGCTGCCGAAAATCCCGAGCGAACACTCCGGCTCGCTCGCGAGCCTGCCGGCGCTGTTCCGCCGCCCGGCCTTGCTGTGCATTTACGTGCTGACCGCCGTGGTCGTGACCGCGCACTTCACCGCCTACAGCTATATTGAGCCGTTTGTGCAGAACGTCGCGGGCATGAGTGAAAACTTCGCCACCTTCCTGCTGCTGGTGCTCGGCACCGCCGGGATTATCGGCAGCGTGATTTTCGGCAAGCTCGGCAACCTGCACGCGTCCGGGCTTATCAGCAGCGCAATCGGCGTACTGGTGATTTGTCTGCTGCTGTTGCTGCCGGCGTCGCACAGCGCTGTTAACCTGACGGTCCTCTGCGCCTTCTGGGGCATCGCGATTATGCTTATCGGCCTTGGGATGCAGGTGAAAGTGCTGGCGCTGGCGCCGGACGCCACCGATGTTGCGATGTCGCTTTTCTCCGGCATCTTTAACATCGGTATCGGCGCGGGCGCGCTGGTGGGCAATCAGGTGAGCCTCCAGCTTTCCATGTCGTCCATCGGCTATATGGGCGCTATCCCGGCGCTCGCCGCATTTGTCTGGGCGATTGTGATTTTCCGGCGCTGGCCGGTTCAGCTCCCGGAAGAGCAGCCGCACCACGGTTAACCTTAACGCCGCCTTTTCAGGCGGCGTTTTTACCTCTGCTTTCTGGTTTTCCCGCCGTCCGCATTGCACCTTCCTGCCATTAACAGGCAGCAGCTATCACACTGATAGACAACAACTCACCTTTGATTTTGAAGGATTTTTGACACGTTTTAGCAGATCGTGTGATCTCAAAAATCATTCGGTTGACTTATGTTTGCCTGGGCAATAATATCTCGCGTGACTAATCTACTTGCCTGGGCAACTATGTTGGAAAATAACAGCGATCTGTTTAACGAGATTATTCCTTTAGGACGGCTGATTCATTTGGTGAATCAGAAAAAGGATCGCCTGCTCAATGAGTACCTCGCCCCGCTCGATATCACCGCGGCGCAGTTTAAGGTGCTCTGTTCCATTCGCTGTCCTGGCCGCATCACGCCGGGGGAGCTGAAAAAAGTGCTCTCAGTGGATTTAGGCGCTCTGACGCGCATGCTGGATCGTCTGGTATGCAAGGGCTGGGTGGCGCGGCTACCCAACCCGAATGATAAACGGGGCGTACTGGTTGAGCTCACGGAAGAAGGCGCGGTGCTGTGTGAACAGTGCCACCAGCTTGTAGGACAAAACCTGCATCAAGAATTAACAAAAAACCTGACGGCAGACGAAGTGGCGACCCTCGAATACCTGCTTAAAAGGGTGCTGCCGTAACAGCAAAGAGGTAAGACGATGTCCAGACGCAACAATGATGCCATTACTATTCATAGCATTTTGGACTGGATTGAAGATAACCTGGAATCCCCCCTTTCCCTTGAGAAAGTGTCGGCGCGTTCGGGTTACTCGAAATGGCACCTGCAACGTATGTTCAAAAAAGAAACCGGTCACTCGCTGGGCCAGTATATCCGCAACCGGAAGCTGACTGAGATTGCGCTCAAGCTCAAAGAGAGCGACGAACCGATTCTTTATCTGGCCGAGCGCTATGGGTTTGAATCCCAGCAGACGCTGACCCGCACGTTTAAGAACTATTTCTCCGTGCCGCCGCATAAATATCGCGTGACGCGGATGCCGGGCGAAGGCAAGTATCTTCACCCGCTGAATCACTGAGCAGCAAAGAACGCCGACGGCGGCACTCCGCCGTTACACTTCTCCTTTGGGAGATAACCGAGGATATGATGAAATCCGTAACGTGCGCCGCAGCGCTGTTGCTGGCGCTGACCTCCGGCTATGCGCTGGCAGGCAGCCCCAAAACCGACGCGTGCGCCGGGGACCAGAGCACGATGATGGTGCCGATTGAGCATCACGAGTCGCTGGATCTCAGCCATCGCAGCGCGGGCAGCGATAAATCAGACGAGCTGGGTGTGCCGTACTACAACCAGTCGCGTTAAAAAAAAACCGGGCTCAGCCCGGTTTTTTTATGCGCTGCGCACCGCCCGCCGTACCCGCCAGCCAAACACATTGATATACAGCCCCGCCATCACCAGCAGCGCGCCGATAATCTGTAATGCCGAAAGCCGCTCATCAAGCAGCAGCGCAGCGCTGGCAAGCCCCACCACCGGCACCAGCAGCGAGAGCGGCGCCACACGCCAGGTCTCGTAACGCCCAAGCAACGTCCCCCAGATGCCGTAGCCCAAAATCGTCGCGATAAACGCCAGATAGACCAGTGAAAGCGCCGTCACGCTGTCGATATTCACCAGGCTCTGCACCACGGCATCCGCGCCGTCGAACATCAGGCTCGCCGCAAAAAACGGCAGCACCGGGATCAGCGCGCTCCACACCACCAGCGACATCACCGCTGGCGGCGTCGGCAGTTGCATGATTTTTTTATTGAAGATATTGCCGCAGGCCCAGCTCAGCGCCGCGGCGAGCGTCAGCATAAAGCCGGTCAGCGCCACATGCTGGCCGTTAAGGCTGCCCTCAATCAGCACCAGCATCCCGCCGATGGCGAGCGCAATGCCGGTCAGCTGTTTGGCCTGGAGACGTTCGCGAAACGCAAACACGCCGAGCACGATCGTGAAAAATGCCTGCGCCTGGAGCACCAGCGAGGCGAGCCCCGCGGGCATCCCGAACTTAATAGCGGTGAAGAGAAACGCGAACTGCCCGAAGCTTATCGTCAGTCCATAGCCCAGCAGCAGGCGAAACGGGACTGTCGGGCGGGCAATAAATAACAGCGCGGGAAAGGCGACCAGCAAAAAACGCAGTCCTGCCAGCAACAGCGGCGGCATGGCGTGTAACCCGACTTTGATTACGACGAAATTCAACCCCCAGGCCAGTACGACCAGTAGTGCCAGCAGCCCGTCTTTACGCGTCATCCCCTGCCCCTGTTATTTATTAAAATTATGTTAATACTTCACCATACCGGAATCTTCCGGTGAGAGACAGATCACTAATTTATGGGGGAAAGTAAAGCACTTCTGAACCCGGAACGGGGTGTACAGGGCGCAAATGGCGTGTTATTGCTGTAAAAGAGACCTGAATCAGGCGCTCGCTCCCGCTCACCCCATAAAAAAGATAAGAAAATGTTATCAAAGAAAACGCGTTCCACCGTCGCGCTGTTGGGCTCGTCGTTAATGCTGACTATCGGTCGCGGCGCCACGCTGCCGTTTATGGCGATTTATCTCGCGAAACGCTTCGCGATGTCGGTTGATGAAATCGGCGTCGCGCTCACCAGCGCCATGACCGCAGGCGTCTTTTTCAGCCTGGCGTTCAGCGTGTTCGCTGACCGCTTCGACAAAAAGCGCTACATGCTCATCGCTATTGCGGTGTTTGTGGCGGGTTTTGTGGCGATCCCGCTGGCGCATAACGCCCTGTTGGTGATCCTCTTTTTCGCCATCATCAACTGCGCGTATTCCGTGTTTTCTACCGTCCTGAAGAGTTATTTCGCCGATACGCTGGGCGTGGCGGCCAAAGCGCGTATTTTCTCGCTCAACTACACCTTTCTGAATATCGGCTGGACGGTCGGTCCGCCGGTCGGCACGCTGCTGATGGTGTATGGCCTGAATATGCCGTTCTGGCTCTCGGCGGTGACCTCCGGCATGACCTTTATGGTGATCAGCGTTTTTGTACAGCGCGTGGCGCCCGCCCATGAGCAGGCCGATTCGCCCGCAGGCCCGCCCCCGCTCTCCCTGCTGTGGCGCGATCAGCGTCTGCTGTGGTTTACCGCCTCGGCGTTTCTCGGCTCGCTGGTGGCCGGTTCCTTTGCCATCTGTATCTCGCAATATGTGCTGACGTTCTCCGACAGCGCGCTGGCGCAGCAGATTGTCGCGGTAGTGCTGCCGGTCAACGCCGTTCTTGTAGTTTCGCTGCAATATCTGGTGGGCCGAAAACTGCGCGCCGAGAACTTAAGCCGCCTGATGCTCTTCGGCACCGTCTGCTTTATTCTCGGCCTCGGCGGTTTCCTGATGTCAGGCACCAATCTCTGGATGTGGGGCGCGGCGGCGGCGGTTTTTACGCTTGGGGAAATCATCTACGCGCCGGGCGAATATATGCTGATCGACAATATCGCCCCGCCGGGCCTGAAAGCGGGCTACTTTTCCGTACAGTCGCTCGGCTGGCTGGGCGCGGCGTTCAACCCGATGTACAGCGGCTTTGTACTGACCACACTGCCTTCCTGGTCGCTGTTCGCGTCGCTCATGGTCTTCGCCGCCACGGCGTATCTGATGATGGTGAAAGGCATGCGCGTTAAAACCGTCGGCGTGATGCAGCCAGAGTAAAAAAAATGCGGGCCGGGGGAATATGCCGCCCGCATTTTTTAAAACGGAGCGATCTTTAGTAATACTGTGACTCTGCGATAGGCTACATACTTTATGAAAAGCATCAGCCCACAGCCGAGAAGCCAGTAAAAGCTTAACAGTACGCAGAGCATGAAATGTGTTGAGCCACCGAAACCAAAAAGCAGCGTCGGTATTAAAAACATCAGAAAGAAATAGCCATTAATTAATCGAAGCGGTAATAAAGCCATCACAATAAATGCCGGGAACATGCCATACCACAAGACTAAATTAAGCGAAGCCGCCAGCCGAACGCTATAAGCGCCATAATATACCCGCCAGACAGAGTAATAGATCGCATCATGTAACATGAGCATGCAAGACATGGAGACGAGCACCATCAGGGGGCGGAAAATTATCTCACAGAAGAATCGCCTGAAATCGTTATCCATGCTCATTTATCCTTTCTGCAACACCGCGCTCAGTCCACGTCGTTGAGAAATTTAGCCATATCGTCAAGAGATTAACGGGATTTATTCATATAACCAGCGCCCCGCCTCGGCGCTCTCCACCAGCATACCGATGGTGAGAGGTTTATGCGGGTCAGGCTCTTTGCTTCCAAAATAGTCGGGATGGAAATAATCGAGAATTTCAAAGCTGCCCGGCTCGACACTCCATCGGCTGAAATAGGCTTGCAGCAGTTCTTCATTATCCTCGAAGACAAGTTTCAGGTCATCTCTGATTCGGGTGTCGCGCGTCACGGGACGTTTGGGGCCAAAGAGAAAATACTCTCTGGGGTTATAATCCCGCTCTATGAATTCGATGATTTCTTTCTCGATATCTCTCATCAGAAGCTTGTCCATCGTATGTATTTCAGTGGCATCCATTTGCAACCGCCCTGTTCCAGTAATCAATTTCACATCGAATCATTTTATACTTATTATTCGCTCAGTCACTGGCGCGAGTAACGCACTGATTACCGGTTATCACCATCAGCATTCGTTAAATAAAGGCCAGCCTCCCACCAGCCTTTCATCACAGCCGTTATATCGCCACCAGCCTTCGCACACCGTCAGCTTCCATCGCTTTGCCAGTGCCGCGCTGGACGATAGCGCCGCGCGACATCACCAGATAGTTATCCGCCAGTCCGGCGGCGAAATCGTAAAACTGCTCCACCAGCAGAATAGCCATATCGCCGCGCGCGGCCAGCGCCTGGATAACTGCGCCTATCTCTTTGATGACCGACGGCTGAATGCCCTCGGTGGGTTCGTCGAGGATCAGTAACTGCGGACGGCTGGCGAGCGCCCGCCCGATGGCGAGCTGTTGCTGCTGCCCGCCGGAGAGATCGCCGCCGCGCCGCTGGCGCATCGATTTCAGCACCGGAAACAGCGTGTAGATCTCCTCGGGCACGCTTCTGGCGTCGGCGCCGCGAAAGCGCGACAGCCCCATCAGCAGGTTTTCCTCCACCGTCAGTCGCGGGAAAATCTCGCGCCCTTGCGGCACATACGCGATGCCCGCCGCCACGCGCTGGTGCGGTTTATAACGGGTAATGACGTCGCCCTGCCAGGTCACCGAGCCGGTACGTGCCGGGATCAGTCCCATCAGGCATTTCAGCAGCGTGCTTTTGCCGACGCCGTTGCGCCCGAGCAGACAGGTCACTTCGCCAGGGCGCGCCTCAAGCGACACGCCGCGCAGAATATGGCTGCCGCCGTAGTATTGATGCAGTTCGTTTACGTTTAACATCGCTGTTCCTTAACGCCCGAGATAGACGTCGATCACCTGCTCGTTGGCCTGAACGTCCGCCAGCGACCCTTCCGCCAGCACCTGGCCCTGATGCAGCACCGTCACTTTGTCGGCGATGGTTTCCACAAAGCCCATATCGTGTTCCACCACCATCAGAGAATGTTTGCCCGCCAGCGCGCGAAACAGCTCGGCGGCATAGTCGGTTTCCGCGTCGGTCATGCCCGCCGCAGGCTCGTCGAGCAGCAGCAGATGCGGCTCCTGCATCAGCAGCATGCCGATTTCCAGAAACTGCTTCTGGCCGTGTGAGAGCGCCCCGGCCAGACGCTGGCGCTCAGCCCCTAAGCGCAGCGTCGCCAACATCGCGTCGATGCGGTCCGTCTGCTCGCTGTTCAGCCGCGCGCGCAGCGTCCCGCGCACCGTTTTATCGCCCTTTTGCGCCAGCTCCAGATTCTCAAACACCGTCAGCGCCTCAAACACCGTCGGCTTCTGGAACTTGCGCCCGATGCCGCGCCGGGCGATCTCTACCGGATCAAGACGCGTCAGATCCGTTTGCTGATCGTAAATCGCCCGCCCGCTCTGAGGCCGGGTTTTGCCGGTGATGACATCCATCAGCGTGGTTTTGCCCGCGCCATTGGGGCCGATAATGCAGCGCAGTTCGCCGACGCCGGTCGAGAGCGTCAGATTGGTGAGCGCCTGAAAACCGTCGAAACTGACGTTGATTTTCTCCAGTTGCAGCACCGGATCGGTCTGCGCGCGAAAGCGGTCGGTCTCATACTGCCGGGTATAGAGCGTATCCGTAGCGTGCATTATTTCTCTCCTCTGCGCAGAAGCCCCGCCACGCCGCGCGGCAAAAACAGGGTGATGAGGATAAATATCAGCCCTAAAAAGAGTTGCCAGTACTCCGGCATCACCACCGTAAAGAGACTTTTAGCCCCGTTGACCAGCAGCGCCCCGAACACCGGCCCCACCAGCGTGCCGCGTCCGCCAAGCGCCACCCAGATGGCGGCTTCGATGGAGTTGGTCGGCGACATTTCGCCGGGGTTAATGATGCCGACCTGCGGCACATAGAGCGCGCCGGCAAGGCCGCACATCACGGCGGAAATCGTCCAGACCAGCAGCTTGAAGCCGCGCGGATCGTAGCCGCAGAACATCAGTCGGCTTTCGGCGTCGCGCACCGCCGTCAGCACCCGGCCAAACTTGCTGCGCGCGAGCCACAGTCCGACCGCCAGGCAGGCCAGCAGCAAGGCGAGCGTGGCGATAAAGAGCGCGATGCGCGTGCCGGCCGCGGTGAGTGAAAACCCAAGCAGCGTGGTAAAGCCGGTAAAACCGTTGTTGCCGCCAAAGCCGGTTTCATTGCGAAAAAAGAGCAACATCCCGGCGAAGGTCAGCGCCTGGGTAATGATGGAGAAATAGACGCCCTTGATTTTCGAGCGGAACGCAAAGAAACCGAAGACAAGCGCCAGCAGCCCCGGCACCAGCACCACCAGCAGCAGCGCCCAGAGAAAATTCGACGTGCCCCACCAGTACCACGGCAGCTCGCTCCAGGAGAGAAACGACATAAACGCGGGCAGCCCGTCGCCTGCCGCCTGGCGCATCAGGTACATGCCCATCGCGTAGCCGCCGAGCGCGAAGAAAATCCCGTGGCCGAGCGACAGCAGCCCGGCGTAGCCCCAGACCAGATCCAGCGCCACGGCGACAATCGCGTAGCAGAGGATTTTGCCCATCAGCGTCAGCGTCCAGGTCGAGACCGCAAGCGGGTGGCTTGCGGGTAAGAGCGTGAGAAACGGCAGCGCGAAGAGCGCCGCCAGCGCCAGCCCGCCTGCGATAACGCTCAGGCGCGGCGCTTTTTGAACCAGCGTTAAGGCGATCGGCTGCGTCATTCCACGGCCCTCCCTTTGAGTGCGAACAACCCCTGCGGGCGTTTCTGGATAAACAGGATAACCATCACCAGGATGGCGATTTTGCCGAGCACCGCGCCGACCTGCGGTTCGAGGATTTTATTGAAAATACCCAGACCGAACGCCGCCGCCACGCTGCCCGCCAGCTGACCAACGCCGCCCAGCACCACCACTAAAAAGGAATCGATGATGTAACCCTGGCCGAGCTCCGGCCCGACATTGCCAAGCTGGGAGAGCGCCACGCCGCCGAGGCCCGCGATACCGGAGCCGAGTCCGAAGGCCAGCATATCGACGCGTCCGGTCGGTACGCCGCAGCAGGCCGCCATCGCGCGGTTCTGCGTGACCGCGCGCACGTTCATCCCAAGCCGGGTTTTAGTGAGCGCAAGCCAGGTGAAAAACAGCACCAGCAGCACAAAGCCCATCACCACCAGACGGTTCCACGGCAGGATCAGGTTTGGCAGCACCTGGATGCCGCCGGAGAGCCAGGCCGGGTTCGCCACCTCGACGTTTTGCGCGCCGAACGTCATGCGCACCAGCTGGATAAGCATCAGACTGATCCCCCAGGTGGCGAGCAGCGTCTCCAGCGGGCGGCCATACAAATGGCGAATAATGGCGCGCTCAAGCGCCATCCCCGCGCAGGCCGTGACCATAAACGCCACCGGCAGCGCCAGCACCGGATAGAACGCCAGCCACTGCGGCGCGAAGGCCGCCAGCGCGTTCTGCACGCACCAGGTGGCGTAAGCGCCAAGCATCAGCATTTCGCCGTGGGCCATATTAATGACGCCGAGCAGGCCGTAGGT
This sequence comes from Cronobacter turicensis z3032, assembly GCA_000027065.2. Classification (NCBI taxonomy): domain Bacteria; kingdom Pseudomonadati; phylum Pseudomonadota; class Gammaproteobacteria; order Enterobacterales; family Enterobacteriaceae; genus Cronobacter; species Cronobacter turicensis. The sequence continues at coordinate 2,287,828 of FN543093.2, forward strand.
AATCGCCAGCCCCAGCGCGGCCAGCAGCAGAATCGAGCCGAGCGACAGCCCCATAAACGCCTGGCCGAGCAGCTCGCCCACCTTCAGGCGGCTGTCAATGGCGTGAACGCTGGCGGTGGCGGCCTCACGCACGCGGGCGTCAGGCTCGCTGGCGGCGTCGGTAAAAGGCTGAAGCCGCGCGCGGGTTTGCGGCTCGCCGGATTCGCCAAGCCGCGTGACCGCTTTCAGGCGCACGGCGGAATCAGGGCTTGTCAGCTGAAGCGTGGCGAGCGCAGTGGAGAGCGCCTCGCGCACGGTGGCTTCTTTTTCGTCCGCCAGGCGCTGGGTCAGTAACGGCGCCATGTGCGGGTCGCCGTCGCGCTGTAAAGACCGGGCGGCATCAAGGCGTTCCGTGACGTTGTCACTCACCAGACGATGGGTAGCCAGCGCCGCGGCGGCCAGATTGCGCAGGCGGTTGGTCAGCCGCAGCGGTTTCACCGCCCCTTCCGGCGTGGCGGCGCTCCCGAGCGCGGTCAGGCCATCAGGGCGCTGTGCGAACGGATGCTTTTGCGTATCGACGACCAGATTTTCCTGACCGAGCGCCACCAGCAACGGCAGACGCGCGGCATCCGGCGACGCGGCCCAGGTTTGCAGCAGCGTCGCCTGTTGGCTGCGGCTGGCGGCCGCGAAGTCGTCGGCGTCACCGGCGCGCGCGAGCCACGGCGCCAGCAAGGCGGCGATCATCAGCCAGCGGAATAATGTCATGGGTATCTCCTTTGCAACCGTTATGCCTCGGTGGTGTCGGGCGGCATTTATGGCGGGTGCGCTTCGCTTACCCGCCCGACAAAACACAGGCTTTCCTGTAGGGCGGGTAAGCTTGCGCACCCGCCAGTTCAACCGCGTAACCTGAACCATGCCTGGCTCAACGCCCGTTAATGACTGGCGGTTTTCACTGGCGTATCGGCTTTTTTATCGTTACCGGCGATATACGGGCTCCACGGCTGCGCGCGCACCGGTGCTTCGGTCTGCCACACCACGTTGAACTGGCCGTTGCCTTCAATTTCGCCAATCATCACGGGTTTATGCAGATGGTGGTTGGTGTTGTCCATTGTCAGCGTAAAGCCGGACGGCGCCTTAAACGATTGCCCTGCCATCGCCGCGCGCACTTTATCGACATCCGTCGTGCCCGCCTTCTCTACCGCCTGCGCCCACATATGAATGCCGACATAGGTGGCTTCCATCGGATCGTTAGTGACCACCGTACCGGCGTTCGGCAACTTGTGCGCTTTGGCGTAAGCGCGGTAATCCGCGACGAATTTTTTGTTCTCGGGGTTATCGACCGACTCGAAGTAGTTCCATGCGGCCAGATTGCCCACCAGCGGTTTGGCATCGATACCGCGCAGTTCCTCTTCGCCCACCGAAAACGCCACCACCGGAACGTCGGTCGCCTTCAGCCCCTGGTTCGCCAGCTCTTTATAGAACGGGACGTTGGAATCGCCGTTAATGGTGGAAACGACGGCCGTTTTACCGCCTGCGGAGAATTTCTTGATATTGGCGACAATGGTCTGGTAGTCGCTGTAGCCAAACGGGGTGTAGACCTCTTCGATATCTTTGTCCTGAACGCCTTTAGAATGCAGGAACGCGCGCAGGATTTTGTTGGTGGTGCGCGGATAGACATAATCGGTGCCGAGCAGGAAGAAGCGTTTCGCGCCGCCGCCATCTTCGCTCATCAGATATTCCACTGCCGGGATCGCCTGCTGATTGGGCGCGGCGCCCGTATAGAAGACGTTCGGCGACATCTCTTCGCCTTCGTACTGCACCGGGTAGAAGAGCAGCCCGTTGAGTTCTTCAAAGACCGGCAGTACGGATTTGCGCGAGACCGACGTCCAGCAGCCAAAAACGGCGGCGACCTTATCCTGGCTCAGCAACTGGCGGGCTTTCTCGGCGAACAGCGGCCAGTTGGAGGCCGGATCGACCACCACAGGCTCCAGCTTTTTACCGAGAACGCCGCCTTTGGCGTTGATCTCATCAATGGTCATCAGCGCCACGTCTTTGAGCGGCGTTTCGGAAATCGCCATCGTGCCGGAGAGCGAGTGCATGATGCCCACTTTGATAGTGTCGGCGGCCTGGGCGCTGAAGGCGAACCCCATGCTGATGACCGAGGCGGAAAGGGCGAAAGCTTTTAACAGAGTACGACGATGCATAAGGGTGACTCCTGATAATGGATGCTGTGTGTACGGTTAATCTGGCGTTCCACGCCGCGCCTGTTGCAGGGCGTGAAGCGTAATCTTGCGAACCTCTTTCTGGCTTTGGGCAATATGGTCGTGCAGTCGGGTCCGGGCCTCCTTCAGGTTGCGTTCAAAAATGGCGAGCAGGATCTGGCCATGCTCGGCGTAAGTCGCGCTGATGCGTGACGCCTGGGTGAAATCCATGCGGCGCACAATGCGGATTTTTTCCGTGACCTCGCGATGCACGCGCGCCATCTCCGGGTTGCCCGCGGTGCCGACGAGCGTCATGTGAAACGCCTCATCGTGCGGCGCGACATCGCCGCCCTGGGCAAGCGGCGGCGACGCTATCCAGAATTCGCGCAGCTCGCACAGCGGCAGCGGCGTGACGTGCGCCGGCAAGGCGCAGAGCCGTGCGACGGCTTCCGTTTCCAGCACAATGCGCAGATCGTAGAGCGCCTCCAGGTGGTCGAAGTCGATCTGCCGCACCTGCCAGCCGCTGCGTGGCTGGACATCGAGATAGCCTTCCTGTTCAAGCCGGTGCAGCGCCTGGCGCACCGGCGTGCGGCTCGCGCCCATGCGCGCGGCGACGTCGTTTTCGCTGAAGCGATCGCCGGGCAGCAGCCGGAAATCGAAGATCTCCTGTTTCATCAGCCGATAGATGCGATCGCCCTGCGCCTCCGGGGGCGCCGCGCGGTGTCGGGCGGTGAATGGCATAGCGCCTCCTGTGTTCCCTGTGTCTGGCGAGTGCGCGTTGCTTACCCGCCGCCTGTCATAACAAGTAAGCCCGCTCAACCCAGCCACAAAAGGGCATCGCCGGGCGCGACAGGCCGCCCCTGCTGACAACGAATGCGCGCCACCACGCCATCCACCGGCGCATGCACCATCAGCTCCATCTTCATCGCCTCCACCACGATCAACGGCTCGCCCTGCTTCACCCGCTGGCCCGGCTCAACCAGGATCTTCCAGATGTTGCCGTTGAGATCGGCGCTGACCAGCCGCCCCTCGCTTTCTGTCTCGTCTTCAGCGTCAGCCTCATACGCGTCGGCCTCCGGCTCCTGGGTGTGCCAGTGCGCCACTTCGGCGTTGAACGCGGCCTGCTGACGCGCGCGGAACGCGCAGATATCCTGCTCGTTGTCCGCTAAAAAGGCGCGATACGCCGCAAAATCAAACTCGCTCTCTTCAATGCGGACAGACGCGCGGCCCTCGCGGAAGGCGTCGCGGAAATCGTTCAGCTCCGCTTCGCTCACCGGGTAGAAGCGCACCTGATCGAAGAACTTCAGCAGCCACGGCTCCTCGCCGAACTGCGGGTTTTTGAGGAATTTGTTCCAGATGGGCAGCGTGCGCCCCACCAGCTGGTAGCCGCCGGGCGAATCCATGCCGTAGATGCACATATACATCCCGCCGATGCCGACGGTGCCTTCGGCCGTCCAGGTACGCGCGGGGTTATATTTCGAACTGAGCAGGCGATGGCGCGGATCGACCGGCACCGCGCACGGCGCGCCGAGATAGACATCCCCCAGCCCGAGGATCAGGTAGCTCGCGTCAAATACGATGTTTTTCACCTCGTCGCGGTGCGACAGCCCGTTCGCGCGGCAGATAAAATCGACGTTATTCGGCAGCCACGGCGCCTGGGCGCGCACGGTTTGCTGATACCGCTCCACCGCGCCAAGCGTTGCGCTGTCTTCAAACGCCATCGGCAGCCAGACGACTCGCGAGGGGATCTTCAGCGATTCCACATCGCCGAGCTGCTTCTCAAGGTTCATCAGCAGCGTCAGCAAGGGCCGCTGCCCGAGGCGCTGGCTGTCGTAACGCACCTGCAACGACCGCACGCCGGGCGAAAGCTCCTCGATGCCCGCGACGCCGCTCTCGCGGAGAGCGTTCATCAGCAGATGCACCCGCAGGCGCAGCGCCAGATCCAGTACGTTGTCGCCATATTCAATGAGAATGTAGCTGTCGCCCGCCTGCCGCCAGACCACGGCGGGCAGCCCGTTTTGCGCTGGCGACTGCGCGAGGATCGCCGCACTCCCGGTCGCGCCTGGCAGCAGCGACGGCGTCTCGTCCAGGCGAGCGCTGACCGCGCGCAGATGGTTGCACGCCACTTCCTGGGCGAGCTCCAGCGACTGCGCATGTTCGATGCTAATCGGATGAAAACGGATGCGGTCGCCGGGCTTCACCTGGCCGACTTTCCACAGCTCCGCGCGGGCAATGGTGACCGGGCAGACAAACCCGCCGAGGCTCGGCCCGTCGCGGGTGAGGATCACCGGGAAATCGCCGGTAAAGTTAATCGCCCCGATGGCGTATTCGCAGTCGTGAACATTAGACGGATGCAGGCCCGCCTCGCCGCCGTCGGCGCGGCTCCATTCCGGTTTCGGGCCCACCAGCCGCACACCGAGACGGTTGGAGTTGTAATGCACCTGCCATTCGGCGGCGAAGAACGCATCCATCGACTCGGGAGTGAAGAAATCGGGCGCGCCGTGCGGGCCGTAAAGCACGCCGATATCCCACACCTCGCCATAGCGCGGGATAAGCCCCGGCTCCGGCGTCTGAGGCGGCGAGATGGGCGCAGGCGTGGCGCAGGCGGCGAGCGCCGGGCGTGATATCGCCAGCACGTCGCCGGGGCGCAGCGTGCGTCCGGCATGGCCGCCAAACTGCCCGAGCGCGAAGGTGGAACGGCTGCCGAGATATTGCGGCACGTCAATACCGTTACGCACCGCCAGATAACCGCGACAGCCTGTGCGGGCGCGGCCCAGCGTCAGCGTCTGTCCGCCGCGGGCGGTGACCGGCTGCCAGCAGGCGACCGGCTCGCCATCAAGTTCCGCGTCGCAGTCCGCGCCGGTGAGCGCGAAGATGGCGTCGCTGTGAAAGCGCAGCGTCGGTCCCTGGAGCGTGAACTCAAGCCCGGCGGCCTCCGGCGCGTTACCCACGATACGGTTGGCCAGCCGGAAGGCGTAATCGTCCATCGGCCCGGATGGCGGCACGCCGATATCCCAGTAGCCCAGACGGCCCGGATAATCCTGCACGCTGCTCCAGGTGCCCGGCTCCAGGACTTCGATGGCGTGGGCGCGGTAGCTCACCTCATCCAGCAGACGCGTCCACATGGTGGCGTTTTCAAACGCCTCCAGCCGGATAATCTGGCGCAGATAATCGAGATTGGTGGCGATGCCGTGCAGCCGCGTGGCGTCGAGCGCCAGGCGCAGTTTCGCCAGCGCCTGCGGGCGGTTGTCGCCGTGAACGATGATTTTGGCGATCATCGGATCGTAAAACGCGCTCACCTCCGCGCCGGTACTGACCCAGCCGTCCACCCGCACGTCATCAGGAAAGTACACATCGGTAAGCTGCCCCGGCGACGGCTGGAAGTGTTTCAGCGGATCTTCGGCATAGAGGCGCACTTCAATGGCGGCCCCCTGCGGGGTCTGCGCCAGCCGCGCCCTGTCCAGCGGTTCGCCCGCGGCGATATTTATCATGCATTCAATCAGATCCAGCCCCGTCACGGCCTCGGTCACCGGGTGCTCCACCTGCAAACGGGTGTTGACCTCCAGAAACCAGAAGCGATCGCTCCCGGCGTCATAGATAAACTCCACGGTGCCGGCGCTGCGGTAATTGACCGATTCCCCAAGCGCCGCCGCGGCGGCGTGCAGCGCTTCGCGGGTCGCCTGCGGCAGCCCCGGCGCAGGCGTCTCTTCCACCACTTTCTGGTTGCGGCGCTGGAGCGAACAGTCGCGCTCGCCGAGCGCCGCCACGTAGCCTTCGCCATCGCCGAGAATCTGAACTTCCAGATGACGGGCGCGGCTGATGAACTTCTCGATAAATACGCCGTCGTCGCTGAAAAACTGCTGGCCCTGGCGCCTTACGCTCTCCCAGGCCTGCGCCAGCGAAGGCGCGTCGTCGCAGCGCGTCAGCCCGATGCCGCCGCCGCCCGCCGTGGTTTTCAGCATCACCGGGTAGCCAATGTCTGCGGCCGCCTGGGTTGCTTCCTCAAGCGAGCGCAACAGCCCGCTGCCTGGCGTCATCGGCACGCCCGCCTGTGCCGCGAGCGCGCGGGCGCGGTGCTTGAGACCAAAATCGCCAATCTGCTGCGGCGTCGGGCCGATAAACACCAGGCCCGCGGCTTCGCACGCCGCGGCGAATTCAGCGCGCTCGGAAAGAAAGCCGTAGCCGGGGAAGATAGCCTGCGCCCCGCTCGCTTTCGCCGCTGCGAGAATTTTATCGACGTTAAGGTAGGTGTCGCGCGCCGCGTCGCCGTCGAGCGCAATGGCGATATCGGCGTCGAGCACGTGTTGCGCGTTACGATCCGGTGCGGAATAAACCGCGACGCTGGCGATGCCCATTTTCTTCAGGGTACGAATGGCGCGACAGGCGATCTCGCCACGGTTAGCGATAAGCACTTTGCTGAACATGGTTTTCTCCTCAGGCGCTCTGGTGGCGGGCAAGCCAGGCTTTCCAGCCGCCCCATTCGGTGATGTCCGTGGCGCTCGCAAGCGCCTGCGGTTCGCAGATAAAGCCTTTTACGGCGCGGCCGTCGGCAAGCGTCAGCGTGCCGATACCGAGCGGCGCCGGGATCTCCGCGACAAACTCACCAAAGCGTGCCAGCGGGATATCCCACAGCTCCACCGCGATGGGCTGCCCGGTGCTGGCGCGCGCCAGCCCCGGCTTTGGCGGCGTGGTGTTGGCGAGCGCATAGAGGCGATAGTCCGCCGCCGTGGTGGTTTCTTCGATAAACACGGCGTTGCGGGTCGTAAGCTGATGATTGAGCGGCATGCCGCGCAGGTGGGCACCGACGACTGCGAGGCGCACATGGTGCGGCGACGGCGCAAACGGTTCGACCACAGGCAGCGCTTTAGCGGTCGCGCCGAGCGGCAGCGGCACCGCCTGCTGCCAGCGCGCGCCGAAGTGCGCCAGCGCGGCGTCATGCCAGGCGGGCGCGATAAGCGTGATGCCAGCCGGCAGGCCATCGGCGCGGAAATCGCCGGGCAGCGCCAGCGCGCAGAGATCGGCCAGGTTGGTGAAATTGGTGTAGTAGCCGAAGTGCGAGTTGTAGCGTACCGGCTCCGCGTTCATTTCCCTGAGTGTATGAATGGTCGGCGAGGTCGGGACGACCAGCGCCTCTACGGCCTCCAGCACCTGCGCAATCTGTCGGGCGAGCGCGGCGCGGGTATATTCCGCCTGCCAGGCGTCGCAGGCTGTATATTTCAGGCCGCCCTCCACGATGCCGCGTACGGTCGGGTCCATCGCCTCCGGCGGCTGGCTGAGCATCTCGCCCACCGCCACGGTGCGCTCCGCCACCCACGCGCCCTGATAGAGCTGCTCCGCAAGCTGGCGAAACGGCGTGAAATCGACCGGCACCAGCGTGACGCCGAGCGCTTCCAGGCGGGTCAGGCTCTGGCGGTATGCCGCCTCGCTGTGGGTGTCGCCATAAAATTCAGGCGCATCGGGCACCGCAAAGCGCGGTTGTGCAGGCAGACGCGCGGGCGCGCTGCGCGGGTTAGCGCGCGAGTAGGCATCGGCGGCGTCATAACCGCCCGCAAGGCTTGCCACCTGAAAGGCATCGGCGGCGCTTAGCGCGAAGATGGAGACGCAGTCGTTCAGGCGGCACGCGGGCACCACGCCGCGATTCGACAGCCAGCCTTTGGTGGGTTTGAGGCCGACAATGTTATTGAAACCGGCCGGGACGCGCCCGGAGCCTGCGGTGTCGGTGCCGAGCGCGAAAGCGACCAGCCCGCGCGCCACGGTTGAGGCCGAACCGGCGCTGGAGCCACCGCTGACATACGCCGGGTTAAAGGTATTGGGCACCGCGCCGTACGGCGACCGGGTGCCGACCAGCCCTGTCGCGAACTGATCCAGATTGGTTTTACCCAGCACGATGGCGCCTGCGGCTTTGAGTTTCGCCACCACGGTGGCGTCCTCCTGAGCGGTATACGCAAACGCCGGGCACGCGGCCGTGGTGGGCAAACCGGCAACATCGATATTGTCTTTCACCGCAAACGGCACGCCGAAGAGTGGAAAATCCGCAAGGCTTTTGCCCGCTTTTATGGCCGCCAGCAATGGCGCAATTTGGGCTTCAAGATGCGCCGGGCTGGCGCGGGTGATCCATGCCGGATCGTTATTCTCTTCATCAGTAAAAGCCGTGGAATAAATTTCCGTAATGCGCGTCGGATCGTCCTGATATTCCCTGCGCCACTCAGCAAGCGTCAGAGGCGTAAACAGCGGTGAACTCGGTGACATAACTGGCATCCCATCTGGTATACAAGATGAGAGTTATTTAGCAAAGGGAGTGCCAGTTTTTAAAATTACTTATATTTCAACTTATTGTGAATTTTTTATTGAATATAGAGGGGGAGTTTAATTAACAGGACAGGGTTTTCAATAATAACCACGATCGCGATGGTGCAACGGTGCGTCATAAATGTGCAATGAGGGGGGAAATAATTAAAGATGATGATGAATCAGCGCAGGAATCATTTTTTGCGATGATTAAGGGAATTGTGTGTCAGCGGCGCGCATTATAAAGGGTGGGTGCGCTGCGCTTACCCACCCTACGGTGAGGACGGCTTTTTGTAGGGCGGGTAAGCGCGCCCGCCATAGGATGAGGGTGAATTTTTGTAGGGCGGGTAAGCGACGCGCACCCGCCGTTTACATCAAAAGCCCCGTCTTACCACACTTCGCTGGCAACCTTCGTCACCAGGCGCACTTTTTCCCACTGCTCGGCTGGCGTAATGCTGTTGCCTTCTTCGGTCGAGGCGAAACCGCACTGCGGGCTTAAGCAGATCTGGCTGATATCGACATATTTCGCCGCCTCTTCCAGCCGCGTTTTAATCAGTTCCGGGTTCTCCAGCTCGCCATTTTTGGTGGTGATAAGCCCCAGCACCACCTGCTGTTTGCCCGGACGGATAAAGCGCAGCGGCGCGAAATCGCCGGAACGGTCGTTATCATATTCCAGGAAAAACGCATCGATGTTGACGGTGCCGAACAGCACTTCGGCCACCGGCTCATAGCCGCCTTCGGCTATCCAGCTGGAGCGGAAATTACCGCGGCAGACATGCAGCCCGATGGTTAAATCCTCCGGCTTGCCTGCCAGCGCCTGGTTCAGCACGCGGGCATAAATGCGCGCCAGCTCGTCCGGATCGTCGCCGCGCTCACGGATTTGACGACGCTGCTCGTCAGAGCACAGGTACGCCCAGACGGTATCATCCAGTTGCAGGTAGCGGCAGCCTGCGTCGTAAAAGGCACGGATGGCGTCGCGCCAGGTCGTGGCGAGATCGTCGAAATAGTCATTCAGATCCGGGTAGACGTTACGGTCGATGGCCGCCGCGCCGCCGCGAAAATGCAGCACGCTCGGGCTCGGGATGGTCATTTTCGGCTCGGCATTGCCGCTGACGCTTTTCAGGAAGCGGAAATCCTCAAGCATCGGGTGGTCGCCAAACGCCACTTTGCCGGTCACGCGCACGCTCTGCGCTTTGGTCTGAATACCGTTGAACTGAATCCCCTGATTCACTTCCACCAGCTCCACGCCCTGCAGCGCGCCAAAGAAATCGAGATGCCACCAGGCGCGGCGGAATTCGCCGTCGGTCACCACATGCAGGCCGCAGGCGCACTGCTGCTCGACCGCATGGCGAATGGCGTCATTTTCGATGTTGCGCAGATGCGCGGCATCTATCTCCCCTGCCGCAAACTGCTGGCGGGCCTGCTTAATGGCATCCGGGCGTAAAAAGCTGCCGACGATATCGGCGCGAAACGGGGCATGTTGACGCTGCATGGTGTTCTCCTCGTAGCCTGCCGCGATGGTCACGTCAGGTGATAGTTCAAAACTTGAATATTTGGCCGTCTGGATGGCTATATGTCCAGAGAGTCGCACGTCGCCCTGCCTCTGGCAAACGAGGAAATTTCATGGGTGATGAAAAAAATTCATGCAGGAATAAAAAATCCCCACCGGAGTGGGGAAAACGAAAGGCACAAACAAGGGTTATTTTTTCTCAGACGCGGTATTGCTGTCTACAACGCCAGGGATGTCTTTGATGTCGCCTTTGAACTGCCCCTTCAGGGCATCGACGCCGCTTTGCGGCTTCGCGAGTTTCTCAAGATCGGCGCGCGAGCGGCGGATCTCTTCAGTATTCACGCCCAGCTTTTTATCCCGCTCGGACACCAGCTCCGGCTTCGCCTCTCCGTCGCGGTTAAACGACCAGGCGAGCATCGGCTGGCCGAGCGGCAGCGCGTCGCCTTTATCGCCCGGTCCGCCGGTATGCCAGACGTGCCAGGTTTTGCCATAGCTGTTCATTTTATCCTGCATCAGGCGGTGCTCCACCGGCGCCGGAATACCCGGTGCGATAAGCTGCCCGCTGAGGATTTCGCCATTGTGTGGATGCCAGTACTGTTTTTCCTGCGCCGGCAGTTCATTAAAGAGTTTTTCGGAGATGATATATTCTACACCATTCATCCTGGCGTCTTTAGTATTACCATCAAATAAGACACACTGGGCGAAATCCTGATTAACCTGATGGCAATAATGATGCGCTTCCATCTGTTTTTCCGGGATCTCTTTCATCGGATGAAAGCCTACCAGATATATATCAAATCCTTTTAACGGGGCGTTGCTCTGCAATACCGCTGAGCCGGTTTCCAGTAAATTGGTCGTCGTGCTTTTATCAGCACCCGGCGGCGTATCTTTTTCTGCCTGCGCTAAAAAGGCGACAGAAAGAAGCGGCAGCAACGTTATTTTTAATGCGCGTTGTAATTTCATAAGGTAATTAAATAAATAAGAGGTATTTACGTCATGCGCAACAACCTCCGGTATGGGCAGTAACCCATACCGGAGAGACGTTATGTCGGGCGCATGCGGCCCGCCGGTCCGTCAGGAAGACGAACGGCTGCTGCTTTTGCCGCCTTTACGGCCAGCTTCTGCTGCGCGCTCGCGGTCATTTTTAAAATTCCCGCCGCTGTTCTGACCGCCTTTACGACCGGCTTCAGAAGCGCGTTCACGATCCTCAGCAAAATTACCTGAACCACCACGATGTTGAGCCATAATATTCTCCTCGGATAAGCAGAGATAATTTAAACCGCGTCCTCACAGTGCGAACGCAGAAGTAACTATAGGCAGGCCTCCCCGTTTCGCAAGTCACATTAGCCGCCAGCAAGTATTTTGCCGTTACGTTCTGTACGATATATCCCGTGTTGCGCTTTTATCTCCTGAATAGCAAAGGAATTTCTGCTCCAGCGCCTTCGCTTAATAAGAAAAATCTTAAAAGAAAGCGTTAATTATTTCAGTGCCGCTGTCAGGACTATTATTTATCTGCGAAGTGTCGTTCGTTGATTTAATTTCCGCCGAGGAGTGATTAATGAAACAGAAATGGTACTGCTGCCCCACCATGAAGTTAAAAGACCGGTTTATGGTGCTCATTATGGGACAGGATGTGTTTCTGCTGTTCCGTAAAGGCGGTTCGCTGAGAAAATCCCGCGACTGGCTGGCACGTGAAAAGGCCAATTTTATTCCTTTAGGGTAAGACGCTGCGTTTTTCTTGTTGCAGACGAAAGCGCTATCTCGTTTAATACGTAGCGCTTTTGTTAACCCCTTGTGAGTATCATGATTGTTCGTCCCCCACAGCACTGGTTTGCCCGACTTTTTGTCTGGCATGGCTCCGTATTAGCCAAAATCTCTACGCGTCTACTCCTTAATTTCCTGCTTTCAGTGACGGTAATTTTCTTCTTACCGTGGTATGAGGCGCTGGGAATAAAACTCACCACCGCGCCATTCAGTATTCTCGGCGTGGCGATTGCGATTTTTCTCGGCTTTCGTAATAGCACCTGTTTCGCGCGTTTTAATGAGGCGCGCCAGATATGGGGCCAGTTGGTTATCCACTGTCGCTCGCTGCTGCGCACCGCCCGCACCCTGATGCCTGATAATGCCCAGGAGCTGCACCATCTGGTGAATTTAGAAGTGGCGTTCTGCCACTGCCTGCGCCTGACGCTGCGCCGCAAAAAGCTCGATAACGTGCTTGACCGCTATCTCACCCGCAGCGAAATGGCGCGCGTGATGCACAGTAATTCGCCCTGTAATACGATTTTACTTATTATGGGCGAATGGCTCGCCGCGCGGCGCAACGGACTTTCCGATATTCTGTTCCAGACGCTCGATCAGCATATTAACCAGCTTTCGGCAGTACTGGCGGGCTGTGAACGCATCGCCAATACCCCGCCGCCTTTCGCGTATTCCCTGATGCTGCACCGCACGGTTTATTGCTTCTGCATTATGTTGCCTTTCGCGCTGGTGACCGACCTGCATTTTATGACGCCGTTTGTTTCGGTATTTATTTCATACACGTTTATTGCGCTGGATACGCTGGCGGAGGAGCTGGAAGATCCGTTTGGCACCGAAGATAACGATCTGCCGCTGGACGCGCTTTGTAATAATATTGAAATAGACTTGCGTGAAATGAATGACGAGCCGCAGAAGCCGGTGAAATTATTGCCGAACCGGCATTATCAGCTCACCTAATGAATATTCATATTCACTACGAATAATGAATAATGCGCAGTAAATGATTAGCAGGGTAGACGAAGTATGTTAGCGTAGACCCTGTTCTCTTCTTCCTTTCGTTTCTTCTGCTGAAAGGGCCACTCCTCTCCTGTTTTGTATAGCAGCTGGCATTTAAGGATTCGCCATGTCTCATTTCACGATCGAAATGCTCTCCGATCAGTGCGGAGTTAGCATGCCTAACTTACGCGCGTGGCAGCGGTCAGGATTACTGCAGCCCATGCGCGACGACAGCGGCCGACGCTATTTTGACTACAGCCATCTGATGCGCATTCACGCCATCCTGAAATGGCTCGATCGCGGCCTGCCGCTGGATGAAGTCGCCCGCATCCTGAAGGGTGAAAAAAGCGCGCTGGTGAGCCAGTGGGAAGTGTGGCAGGAACAACTGCTCGCAACGCTTGAGAAAACCAGCATGGAGAAAGGCCGCGCCCTCTTGCGTAAAATGGGCCGCGAACTGCCCGCCGCGATGCTGCTGGATAACGTCGTGCAGCCGCTACGCCTGTGGCTGAACCACGGCCACACCAGCGCGCAGCTGACCCGCCGCGCGCGCTTCGACACGCTGATTATTGAGTACGCCACCTTTCTGATGCAGCCGCTGCGCAAGCGTCCGGCGTGCGGGCTGGTGGTGATGGCGATGAACAGTCACGATCCGCTGAACGTCTGGCTGGAGGCGATTCGCTTCTCCGGCGAAGGGTTTCGCATTGATGTGATGCATCAGCCGGTGCCGCTGCCCGATCTCACGCAGTTCGCCGCCGATCACTATCTGGTCTACAGCGATGTGCCGCTGACCCCCGCCCAGCTTGCGCTCTGGCAGCAGTGGCAGCTTGACGGTATGCCGCTGTTCAGCGCCGGCGCCGGTTTCGCGGCCGCGCCTGAACTGCCGGATGCGGCTAATCTTCCTGACGAGCCGCTCCGCGAAGAAGCGCGCTGAGCGCATCTGTCGCATAACGGTTATCGGACTGTCGTCTTAACGTCACACATGAAGGTCTTTCATAAAGGATGGTGTGACTCAGGGCGGGAGTGGCGATGCCGGGTGCCGCGGATCTGTTTATCTGTATGCCGGGAATTGTATTGCTGGCGGGATTTCTTGCCGCGTATTGCAGCAACAAATGGGATGACTGAACGTCAGACAAAAAAATACCGCCAGAAGAGTCTGACGGTAAGGCTTGCATGGATTGTTATTGTCCTGCGCTCAACAACACGCTTATTTCTGCATCATGCCACGCGCAGGTTCAACGTCACCTAAACGTGGGCTTATTCGCTTAACCCACGGTTTTTCAGCATCGGCTCAATGCGCGGGGCATGACCGCGCCACGCGAGCCACAACGCTTCGAGATCGCTGCTGTTGCCGCGGGAAAGAATCGCCTCGCGAAAGCGCGCGCCGTTTTGCGCCGTTAACCCGCCCTGCTCCACAAACCACTGATAGCCGTCGTCGGCAAGCATCTGCGTCCAGAGATAGGCGTAATAGCCCGCCGCATAGCCGCCGCCAAAAATATGGGCGAAATAACTGCTTCTGTAGCGCGGCGGTACGGCCCGCAGCGCGATGTTCTCCTGCGCCAGCGCCGCAGCCTCAAACGCGGACACCTCCTCTGGCGACGATTGCGGCGTCAGGCTGTGCCAGTGCTGATCAAGCAGCGCGGCGGCCAGCAGTTCGGTCATGTCGTAGCCTTTGTTAAAGCGCGCCGCGCGGAAGAGTTTTTCACGAAGCGCGTCCGGCATCGGCTCGCCGGTCTGATAATGTCGGGCAAAGTTCGCGAACACATCCGGATGGCTCGCCCAGTGTTCGTTGATTTGCGACGGGAACTCCACGAAATCGCGCGGCGTGTTGGTGCCGGAGAGCGTGGCGTAGCGCTGGCTGGCAAAGAGACCGTGCAGCGTATGGCCAAACTCATGGAACAGCGTGATAACGTCATCCCAGGAGATCAGCGCAGGCTGACCGGCGGCGGGCTTCAGGTAGTTACAGACGTTGTAAATGACCGGCCTGTGGCCCGCGAGCGTCGACTGGTCAACAAAATTCCCCATCCAGGCGCCGCCGCTTTTGCTGTCGCGCGCGAAGAAATCGCCGTAAAACAGCGCCAGCCCGCGACCGTCCTGGTCGAAAATCTCCCAGACGCGGACATCCGGGTGGTAGACCGGGATATCGGTACGCGCCTGAAAACTGAGGCCGAACAGCGTGCTGGCGGCGTGGAAGACGCCGTGGACGAGCACATTGTCGAGTTCGAAATACGGTTTGATCTGCGCGTCGTCGAGCGCGTATTTTTCGCGCCGCACCTGTTCGGCATAAAACGCCCAGTCCCAGGCCTCGGCCTGAAAACCGCCGTTCTGGCGGTCAATCACCTGCTGAATATCCGCAAGCTCCCGATTCGCGCGCGCCGTCGCCGCCGGCACGATATCGCGCATAAAGCGCAGCGCCGCCTCCGGCGTTTTGGCCATTTGATCGGCGATAGTCCAGGAGGCGAAATCCTTAAAGCCGAGCAGCGCCGCCTGCTGCGCGCGTAACTGCGCAAGACGCAACACCAGCGCGCGGGTATCGTTGGCGTCGCCTTTTTCGGTGCGATGCCAGCCCGCCTTAAAGAGCGCCTCGCGCGTTTCGCGATCCTCAAGCGCCTGGAGCGCAGGCTGCTGCGTGGTGTTGAGCAGCGCGATAAGCCAGCGTCCTTCTTGTCCTTTTTCCCGCGCGGCCTGCGCGGCGGCGGCGATTTCCGCCTCGCTCAGCCCGGCCAGCGCCTCGCGGGACGATACCAGCAGCCCGCCCGCTTTATCCGCCGCCAGCAGACGCTGGTTAAACTGGCTGGTAAGCTGCGCGGCTTCGCGGTTAAGCGCCTTAAGCTGCGCTTTTTGCTCCGCGCCGAGCGTCGCGCCCGCGAGCATAAATTGCTGCCAGACAACCTCCACCAGCCGCCGCGATTCATCATCCAGCCCGAGCGCGTCGCGCTGTTCATACACGGTATTGAGCCGCGCGAACAGCGTATCGTTGAAGTGAATATCATCGGCAAGCGCCGCCAGCTCCGTAGAAAATTCCTCATCCAGCGTTTGCAGATAATCATTGGTGTGCGCTGACGTCATCGCGAAAAAGACGTGGGTGACGCGCGTGAGCATCGCCCCGCTGCGCTCCAGCGCCAGATACGTGTTTTCAAACGTCGGCGCGGCGGGGTCGGCGGCGATCGCCTCCACCTCTTCGCGCTTCTGGCGCACCGCCTCATCAAAGGCCGGGCGATAGTCGTTATCGGTTATCGCGTCGAACGGCGGCGCCTCGTAAGGCAGCGTACTGGCTGAAGAAAAAGGGGTGGTTACCGACATGAGGATCTCCGCAAAGGCGTGATGGTAAAAACACAGCTTATGCACCCTCGCCGCAAACGGCAATGCTTTAACGCCGCCAGGTATCAGGAAGTGATATTCCACAGGGCGCGTCGGGCGTGCTAAGGTAACAGCTCTGAAAAAGCCTTGAGGAACAGCGAGATGATTATTCTGGTTACCGGTGCGACGGCAGGTTTTGGCGAGGCCATTACCCGTCGTTTTGTGAAGAACGGTCATAAAGTCATCGCGACAGGCCGCCGCCAGGCGCGTCTCGACGCGCTAAAGGATGAGCTTGGCGAGAGCGTGCTGACGCTGCAACTGGACGTGCGCAACCGCGCGGCGATTGAAGAAGCCATCAGCAGCCTGCCGCTGGAGTGGCGCGATATCGACGTGCTGGTCAATAACGCCGGGCTGGCGCTGGGCATGGAGCCTGCGCATAAAGCGAGCGTCGAGGACTGGGAGAATATGATAGACACCAATAATAAAGGTCTGGTGTATATGACCCGCGCGGTGCTGCCCGGCATGGTCGAGCGTAACCGCGGCCACGTGATTAACATCGGCTCCACGGCGGGCAGCTGGCCTTACGCGGGCGGCAACGTGTACGGCGCGACCAAAGCGTTTGTGCGTCAGTTCAGCCTGAACCTGCGCACCGATCTACACGGCACCGCGGTCCGCGTGACGGATATCGAGCCGGGCCTGGTCGGCGGCACCGAATTTTCTAACGTGCGTTTTAAAGGCGACGACGATAAAGCCGGTAAAACTTACGCAAATACGACCGCGCTCTCGCCGGACGATGTGACCGAAGCGGTCTGGTGGGTGGCGACGCTCCCGGCGCACGTCAATATCAACACCGTGGAGATGATGCCGGTCAGCCAGAGCTTCGCCGGGCTTAGCGTACATCGGCAGTAATTCCCTTATGCCCGCTGCCTGCCCATGCTGGGCGGGGTGGGCAATTAATGTTAAATTGCCGCAGTTACCCGCAAATTAAGACAATAGAATGGCCGCTGAAACTCCGCTCAACCCGACCCAGCCGGTGAGTCAACAGATTTACCGCATCCTGCGCCGCGATATCGTGCACTGTTTGATCCCGCCGGGCACGCCGCTTTCTGAAAAGGAAGTCTCGGTGCGTTTTGACGTGTCGCGCCAGCCGGTGCGTGAGGCGTTTATCAAGCTGGCGGAGAACGGGTTGATTCAGATCCGCCCGCAGCGCGGCAGTTTTGTGAATAAGATTTCGCTGCGCCAGGTGCGCAATGGCTGTTTTGTGCGCCAGGCCATTGAGCGCGCCGTCGTGCAGCGCGCCGCCACGATGGTGACCGATGCCGATCTCTACCAGCTTGAGCAAAACCTTAACCAGCAGCGCACGGCCATCGATCGCAAACAGCTGAGCGATTTTTTTCAGCTCGACGACGAGTTTCACTACCGCCTGACGCAGGTCGCCGACTGCCAGCTCGCCTGGGACACCGTGGAGAACATCAAAGCGACCATTGACCGGGTGCGCTATATGAGCCTCGATCACGTCTCCCCGCCGGAAATGCTGCTGCGCCAGCATAACGATATTTTTCACGCGCTGGAGCGCCGCGACCCGCAGGCGGCCGACGACACCATGCGCCTGCATTTGCAGGAGATCAGCGAATCGGTATTGCTGATCCGCCAGGAAAACCGCGAGTGGTTTACTGAAGAGTAACCGCGCGGCGCGATTAAACAACTCAGGATGGACAGGTGATGCGCGCATTACTGCTCGTGGGCTGTGCCCTTTTCTCTTCGCCGCTGCTGGCTGACTGCCTTCAGAGCGAAGCGAACGCCGCGGCCGCCGCGGATTTTACGTGGTCGGCGAGTACCGTCACCGCTACGCCCCGCGCGCATTTTTACTCCGCGCCGTCACCGGAATGCCGCCTTGGGGCTTTTCTGGTGCCGGGCGATGCCGTACAGGTTTATCGCCTTTCCCGTAGCGACGCCCCGGACGCCGATGAAAAGGTGCGCCCGTTCGCCTGGGTGAGCTATCGCGACAATCAGGGCCGCGTGGCGACCGGGTGGATCGAAACCGCCGCGCTTAACGCGCAGCCCGACGCGCTCAAGCCTGAAGGCGCTTGCGCCGCTCGTCTGCGTGAGCTGGACGATGCGCAGGACACGCCGGAAACCGCGAACCGCTACGAAGTCACCGGCAGCGGCCGTCATTTCTTTTACACCGCGCCCGACGCGCAGTGCCGCAGCCAGCAGGTGTTTCTGGTGGCGGGCGATACGGTGAGCGTGAGCCGCACGCGGCCGGGCTTCAGCGAGGCGACGTGGTACGGCAACGACGGGCGCATCGTGAAAGGCTGGCTGGAATCGGCGGCGCTTCACGCCACCGGCGCGGGCGAGACGTGGCGTGAGGATATCAGCGCCAGCCCACTTGCCAGGGTGACCCGCACCGTCTCGTTGCAGCTTAATCCCCACGGCCAGTGCATTTTTTATGAGAACGCGCAGGACGGCGGAATTTTCCGTTTGCTGGTGCGCGAAAATCATACCCGCGAAGACTGCCGTGGAGGCGCAGACCCTGAAGTGGCGCCTGTCGTGGCGACTATTGATATCGATATCGCGAGCGGAAAGATTGTGCGTAACGCGCCCGCAGGCGAGTAGTAGCGGGCAGTGACATTCATCACACAATTGCCTCGTTTTTGATCGAGATTAACATTTTTCCGGTAGTGATTTTTAAAATGGGGCTCGTCTGGATCTTTCCCAACTATTCAGAGGAGATAACACCATGATGACCTACGATCGCAACCGTAATTCCATTACCACCGGCAGCCGCGTGATGATTAGCACCACCGGGCAGACCGGCGTAATTAAAGCGATTCACGGCGACGGCATGACGCCGGAGCAGATCCGCCGTGGCCGCACCGTTGAGGTGGAAGGTTGCGAAGGGAAATTCGAGCCGATCGAGTTGATTCGTCTGGGCCTGCATTAATCGTCCGGCGGGCGGGGTTGATATTGTGAGATGGCGGGTGCGCTGCGCTTACCCGCCCTGTGAATGATAAATGTGATGGGGTTATGTAGGGTGGGTAAGCGCAGCGCACCCGCCACATTTAAAAACCCACCCTCAGAATCAACCCACTCGCGCTGTCAACACCCTGCTTTCACATACTGCGCCACGGTCGCTCTGGCGCCGTTCTCCCGCAAAAGCTTATACGCCTCGGTCACCTGCGCGACAAATTCTGTCCGCGTCGCCAGATCCTCGCCAAAAATCGCGCGAATGCTGAGCAGCGCTTTCACCCGCGCGTCACCGTCTTCGCTTGTGCGTACCGCCTCCTGAATAACATTCAGCAGCGGATCGCACACCTCAATCGCATTGCCCTGCTCATCAACGCCACTCACGTAGCGCATCCAGCCCGCCACGCCGAGCGTCAACAGCGGGGCCGCGCTGCCGTGCGCCTGATGCCAGCGCAGAGAATCCAGCCAGCGCTGCGGCAGTTTCTGGCTCCCGTCCATCGCGATTTGCCAGGTGCGGTGACGCAGCGCCGGGTTGCTGTAGCGCTCAATCAGCAGATCCGCGTAACGCGCCAGATCAACACCCTGCACGCCGAGCGTCGGGGCTTGCTCGTTAAGCATCAGCGCATGCGCGGCATGGCGGTAATTCGCATCTTCCATGCAGTCGTTGATGTGCTGATACCCCGCCAGATAGCCGAGATACGCCAGGAACGAGTGGCTGCCGTTAAGCATACGTAGCTTCATCTCTTCGAACGGCACCACATCACGCACCAGCTGCGCGCCCGCCTTTTCCCACGCCGGGCGGCCCGCGACAAAATTATCCTCAATTACCCACTGACGGAACGGCTCGCAGGCGACACCCGCCGGGTCGCGCACGCCGGTCAGCTGCTCGATTTTATCGAGCATTTCCGGCGTCACCGCCGGCACGATACGGTCCACCATGGTGGACGGGAACGTCACGTTCTCCTCGATCCACGTCGCCAGGCTGGCGTCCAGCGCGCGGGCGAACGCCATCACGACGTTGCGCGCCACATGCCCGTTTTCCGGCATATTATCGCAGGACATCACGCTGAAGCCCGCAAGCCCTGCGGCTTTACGGCGCGCCAGCGCCTCCACAATCACCCCAACGGCAGAGGATGGCGCTTTGGGGTGCGCGAGATCGGCGGCGATCAGCGGATTATCCAGCACCAGCTCACCGGTGGCGGGCGAATGGCAGTAGCCTTTTTCGGTGATGGTCAGCGAAACAATCGCCACCTGCGGCTCGCACAGCGCGGCAAAGACGGCCTCAAGACCATCCACCTGCGCATGCAGCGCGTTTTTCACTACGCCCACCACGCGGGCGCGCCAGGCGTCGGCGGACATTTCCGCCACGGTGTAGAGATTATCCTGACGGCGGATATCGGCGATCTGCTGCTCGCCGCCGATAAGGTTGACTTCGCAGTAGCCCCAGTCGCTGCCGTGTTCAGCCGCCAGGATATCGGCGTAGACCGCCTGATGGGCGCGATGGAAGGCACCAAAACCGAGATGAACAATACGCGGCACCAGCGCGGTGCGGTCGTAAGTAGGGAGCAAAGCATGTGCTGTAAGGAGTGGTGTGGTCATAGCGGTGGCTCGTTTTGTAAATGAAACAGTGGTTCAACAGATTACGTGTCGCGTCGCGCAGGACGTTGATCCTGAACAGGCTCTGCCGACTACCTTGACTAGAATGGTAACAGGATGTTTCTGTTCTGCGCCCACCGGGCGGTGAGCGCAGAGAGAAAAGATGCGTGGCCTCAGACGTAGTGTCCTGCCCGCACGTTACGGGGAGCCGCGGGTTCGGCGGCGTCTTCCAGCTGGTTAAGATCGCGGTCGCACACCTCTGGCATCAGCCAGGCGCAGGCCAGACCAATCAGCGAGTAGATAACGATCATCACCACAATCGGCAACCAGCTACCGGTCATGTTGCACAGCACGCCGGCAATGAGCGGCCCGAAGCCCACCGCCACCAGTCCACCCGCCTCTTTGGAGATCGCCATGCGGGTGAAGCGGTTACGCGAACCAAACATCTCCGCCATGGTGATATTTTCCAGCGCGAACAGCCCAAGCACCGCGAAGTTATGTATCACGATAATCGACAGCATGATGGCGCCAGGGGCGTAGCTTTTATCGACGATAATCGCCAGCATCGGCCAGGCGAGAATAATCGCCGAGACGTTAAGCAGAATATAAGGGATGCGTCGTCCAAACTTATCCGACAGCCAGCCGAGCAGCGGAATGGTGATAAACCCAATAGCGGAGCTGATCATCAGCGCGTCGGTCGGGATCGCCTTATCAAACAGCAGGGTCTGCACCAGATAACCGGCAAGGAAGGTCTGAATCAGCCCGGAGTTACCCGCCTGACCAAAGCGCAGGCCGGTTGCCAGCCAGAACGATTTGCTTTTGAACATCGCACCCAGCGAGGCGTCCTGCGGATTCGCCTGGGCGGGTGCCTGGTCGCCTTCGCTCACGGCTTCAAATACCGGGCTCTCTTTCAGGTTCATCCTCAGCCAGATGGCGAAGATCATCACCACGACGCTGGCGAGGAACGGTACGCGCCAGCCCCACGCCACCAGCTCTTCACGGTCGAGGAGGAAGAACATCAGCGCCCAGATGGCAGTGGCGCTCAGGGTACCGCAGTTGGTGCCCATCGCCACCAGCGAGGAGATGATACCGCGCCGACCTTTCGGGGCGTACTCAGCAAGCATAGTGCCCGCGCCGGAGATCTCCGCCCCTGCGCCCAGCCCCTGGATAACACGCAGCGTTACCAGCAGTACCGGCGCGAAAATGCCGATCTGCGCATAGGTCGGCAGCACGCCAATCAGTGTGGTGCAGATGCCCATCATAGTGATGGTGATAAACAGCACCCGCTTACGCCCGATGCGGTCACCCATTCTGCCGAAAATAAACGCCCCGACGATGCGGGCGATGTAGCCCGCGCCGTAGGTGCCCATCGCCAGGATCAGCGCCATCGCGGCCGACTGTTCCGGGAAGAAGATCTCATGAAACACCAGCGCGGCACCCAGCGAATAGAGCTGGAAATCCATAAATTCGAGTGCGGTGCCCAGCCAGCCGGATACCGCAGCTTTAACCAGGTCTGAAGTCGATCGTTCAGCTTTTACGTGCGTCATAGTTGCTATCTCTGAATAGGTAAGATGCGGACCACAAACTCGCATGACGTTCCGGCATTTTTCAGGCAGCAGCGCTCCTGGCCCGTCCGTGAGCCATCGTCTCTGTCAGCCTGCGCCGGGTTTTCCTTATTAGGGGTTGAACGTGAGAAGCACCTTGCAGCACTGCCGCTGGTTCTTCTCAAACAGCTCAAGGGCGTCCGTAATATGCTGATATCCGAAGGTATGGGTAATGAGCGTTGTCGGGTCGATAAGCCCGCGACTCAGCCAGTCGATGACTATCGGGAACTTCATGGCGTTGAGCCGGGAGGTGAAAATGCTGATCTCCTTTCCGGTGATGCTCTGCTGAGTGATGCTGCTCGGTTCGCTTGAAAAGCCCATCAGCACAATGCGCGCGGCAGGAGAGGCAAGCAGCGCCGCTTCCTGCAAAATGGCCGGATGGCAGGCGGCATCCACGATAAGCGTGGGCTGGATGCCTTTCTCTTCAAGAATGGCCGCCAGCGACTGCTGGAGATTGTTGATGGCCAGATCCGCCCCGCTGCGCTGCGCCATCTCCAGCCGCTCCTCGATACGGTCCACGACAATCACCTGCTTCACCTGATAAACGTGCTTGAGCACCTGAATGGTGGTGAGACCCATCGGCCCGGCGCCGTACACCAGGGCGATGTCCTGCGCGCCAGGATTGACCTGGCCGGTGACGTTAGCGGCAATGGTAAATGGCTCAATCATCACCGCGTGCTCGTCGGGAATGACATCGGGCACCACCCAGGCGTTACGAGCCGGCACCACGGCGTATTCGCTGAAACCGCCATCGCGATGCACGCCGAGTACCACCAGCGAGGTGCAGACGTTGGGTTTCCCCACTGAGCACGGGTAGCAGTGACCGCAGCTGATCACCGGATCCACCGCCACGCGTTCCCCCAGGCGTGAGGGCGCTACGCCCTCACCGATGGCATCGATGATGCCGAAAAACTCGTGGCCGATGACCCGCGGGTATCTGGCAAACGGGTTATGCCCGCGGTAGATGTGGCTGTCTGAACCGCAGATGCCTGCCAGTTTCACCTTTACGCGGACCTCACCGGCGCCCGGCTGCGGCAGGGCACGCGTCTCAATTTCAAGCTGGTTGGGCTGTTTGATAACGATACTTTTCATCTTGCGCTCCAATAGTCAGTTCGACAGCAGGTCCGTTCAGTGCACGAACCGAACAGAGGTGGGCACTGCGCCCTGCCGCTTCGCCACCGGCGAGCAGGCGTTATTAGGTAATTGGGTCCTTGACGATAAACAGGTAACACAACGCCCCGGCGAAGGTAACGCAGGCGGCGATCACCAGCGCCAGGTTAAAGGAGTGCGTGGTATCAACCACCCATCCGGTAATCACTGGCGCAAAGGAGGCGAAGACAAAACTGCCGAAGTTTTGAATTGCCGCCACCGACGCCACCTTTTCCTCCGACACCATCACCTGAACCAGCCCCCACGCCGAGGTGCCCGCGAAATGTACGCAGAACAGCGCCATCGAGATAAAGGCCACCGCCTGCACCGGTGTAGAGGACTGCACCACCAGCAGCGTTCCTAGTGCCGAGAGCACCAGCCCCGCGACAATGGCGGTTTTACGCACCGTCGTCAGGCTGTACCCGGCACGGGCAAACTTATCTACCAGAAAGCCGTTCACCCACATCCCGACCGCCGCGGCAAGAAATGGGATGGCGGCAACCCACCCCGTCTTCGCCAGGCTAAATCCCTGCTGGGCTTGCAGATAGCCGGGAAGCCATGCGATGTACAGCCAGCCGGTATAGTTCACCCCGGAAAAGCCGAGGATCATGCCCCAGGTGGTACGGCGCTTAAACAGCGCCCGCCACTGGGCAAACTTCAGGCGTGGCGGCGGACTCGCCGGGGCTGACAGAAAGCGGCTCTCCTCCGCGGTCAGGGCGAAGCTCGCGCGGTTGCGGTACCATGCGTACCAGCAAACCCCGACGATGACCCCTGCCAGCCCGACGATGACGAACATGGTTCGCCATCCCCAGGCAAGTTGCATACACACCAGCACTGGCGGGGCGATAGCCTGGCCCAGCACCGTCGAGGAGTTAAAGATCCCCAGCGCCGCGCCCCGCTCTTTCTGGATGTACCAGTCGGTGATGGCCTTAACGCCCGCGGGCATAAACGGCGCTTCGCCAATGCCCAGTCCAATGCGCAACAGGATAAAGTGGCTGAATGAGTTCACCAGCCCGGTCAGCGCCTGCATCAGCGACCAGAAAATCAGCCCGGCACCGAGCACGATGCGCGGCCCAATGCGATCCAGCAGCATCCCGGCGGGCAGTTGCGCCAGCCCGTAGGAGAGTGAAAACGCCGACAGCAGCACGCCGAACTCCGTCGCCGATAGCCCCAGCTCTCCCCGTATCGCTTCGCTGGCGACGCTCAGCGATGAGCGATCCAGAAAATTAACGATCCCGGCGAGAAACAGTAAAATCAGCGTTACCGCCTCGATTTTCTTGATTCGCAACGGTTTTGCCATCGCGCCAATCTCTGTGACCCTGGTATCCATACAAGGCTCCTGTTGCACTCTTTACCGGCCGGGAATCCGACCGGCTGTCTGCGTCGCCCACGGCGACATCTCATGCATTTTCCAGATGTTCATCCCTGGAAAGCGTTCCTGCCCTGCCCCGGCGATTACCAGTTCCACAGCGTGCCGTCTTCAAGCCGGGCCACCGGCAGGTAAGCCGGATCGTAGGGGTATTTCGCCGCCAGCTTTTCATCGAACCCGATGCCCAGCCCCGGCTTCTCGCCCGGATGCATATAGCCGTTGTCGAATGTCCAGCTGTGCGGGAAGACCTCCAGCATCTGCTCTGAATAGCCCATGTATTCCTGCACGCCAAAGTTCGGCACCCAGAGATCGAAATGCAGCGCGGCGGCGTGACAGACTGGCGAGAGATCCGACGGCCCGTGCGAGCCGGTGCGCACCTGATACAGCGCCGCGAAATCCGCAATGCGGCGCATGCCGGTAATACCGCCCGCGTGGGTCACCGTGGTGCGGATGTAGTCAATCAACTGCTCTTCGATAAGCTGTTTGCAGTCCCAGATGCTGTTAAATACTTCTCCGACCGCGACTGGCGTCACGGTGTGCTGCCGGATGAGGCGGAAGCAGGCCTGGTTTTCGGCAGGTGTCGGATCTTCCATCCAGAACAGGCGGTAATCCTCAATGCTTTTACCGAAACGCGCCGCCTCGATGGGCGTCAGGCGGTGATGCATGTCGTGCAGCAGATGTTCGTTAAAGCCGAATTTCTCACGTACCGCCTCGAAGAGTTTCGGCGTGAAATCGAGATACTTTTCGCTGGACCAGAGCTGCTCCTCCGGCCACTGGCCTTTGGTGGCGGGCTCATACGCCAGTCCTTTGCCCTTCGCCATGCCGTAAGTGGTTTTCATGCCGGGCACGCCGCACTGCACACGAATCGCCTTGAATCCCTGCTCTTTATGGCGCGCGTAGTCTTCCAGCACCTCATCGATGGTGTGGCCCGTGGTGTGGCAGTAAACCATCACGCCGTCGCGCGACGCCCCGCCAAGCAGTTGATAAAGCGGCATTCCGGCGGCTTTGGCTTTGATATCCCACAGCGCCGTGTCGATAGCGGAAATCGCCGACATCGTCACCGGTCCGCGACGCCAGTAAGCGCCTTTGTAAAAAAACTGCCAGATATCCTCGATGCGCTGCGCATCGCGCCCCACCAGTTGCGGGCAGAGGTGATCGCGCAGGTAGCTGGCGACAGAAAGCTCGCGCCCGTTGAGCGTGGCGTCGCCAAGCCCGGTCAGACCTTCGTCGGTGGTGATTTTAAGCGTCACGAAGTTGCGCCCCGGGCAGGTGACAAATACTTCCGCTTTACTGATCTTCATGCATCTTTCCTTTTAGAAACGGCAATGCGTCATGCTGTACACATTGCGATCAACTGACTTAACTACCATACAAGTTCATTGGGCGGAAAAATGCGCGACGCTTCACAAAGCGTGAAGCGCTGTCAGTGACAAAAACGGGAAGACAGCAGGAACAACGTCAGGCGCGGCCCCAGCCTGCGACAATAATCAACATACCGCACAGCGCCACGGCGGCGCCTGCCCAGTCGTAGAGACTCAGGCGCACGCCATCCACTACCCGCAACCACAGCAGCGCGGTCATTACGTAGACGCCGCCGTAAGCGGCGTACACCCGCCCGCTCGCCGCCGGGTGCAGCGTTAACAGCCAGACAAAAAGCATCAGCGACAGCGCCGCCGGCAGCAGTAAAAGCACACTCGCCCCCTTGCGCAGCCACAACCACGGCAGAAAACAGCCAATAATTTCCGCAAGCGCGGTGGCAAAAAACAGCAAAGTGGTTTTAATCATATTGAGACTCTTTGAAGTAATATCGGTCATCGCTGCCGCTGTGCGCGATTCGCGCACGATGATATAGTAAAGCGTGTCGGCCTCACGACAAGAACAGCTTCATTAAGGATATCGCCATGAATAAACTCCTTCGCCACTCACTGCTGCTGGCGTTGCTGACCGGCGCGCTGTCAGGCGTTGCCCACGCGCAAACCGATAAACTGATTATTGAGTCCGGCGACAACGCGCGGACCCGCCAGGATGCTGCGATGGATAAAGAGCAATGGAATGACACCCGTTCTTTACGTCAGAAAGTGAACAAACGCGCCGAAAAAGAGTGGGATAAAGCGGATGTCGCGTTCGACGCTCAGGATAACTGCGAGAAAAGCGCGAACCTCAACGCTTACTGGGAACCCAATACCCTGCGCTGCCTTGACCGCCGCACCGGCCGCGTCATTAATCCGTAACCCCCGTTTGCATCACGGCTCCCGCGCCGCGGGGGCTGGTTTTTCCCGCGCATATAAAGGATGAACGATGTCAGATTACGTTGATGTCAAACTGCGCCCGCTCGAACGTGAAGATTTGCGTTTCGTGCATCAGCTCGACAATAACGCCAGCGTCATGCGCTACTGGTTTGAAGAGCCCTATGAAGCGTTCGTTGAACTCTCCGATCTCTACGACAAACATATTCACGACCAGAGCGAACGCCGCTTTGTCGTGGAGTGTGACGGCGATAAAGCAGGTCTGGTGGAGCTGGTGGAAATTAACCACGTCCACCGCCGCGCCGAGTTTCAGATCATTATTTCACCGGAGCATCAGGGCAAAGGCCTTGCCAGCCGCGCGGCAAAGCTGGCGATGGATTACGGCTTTACGGTACTGAATCTCTATAAGCTCTATCTCATTGTGGATAAAGAAAACGCCAAAGCGATTCATATTTACCGCAAGCTGGGCTTTATGGTGGAAGGCGAACTGGTTCATGAATTTTTCATTAATGGCGAGTATCGCAACACCATCCGCATGTGCATTTTCCAGCACCAGTACCTGACGCATCTCAAGCCCGCCGGGACGATGCTGTTGAAACCGACCGCGCAATAACGTGTAAGCGCAGGCATGCCTGCGCTTTTAACACGATCGCTCGTAAGAGCCTGTCAGTAGTAGTTGATTTCGTTCTGAATCGTGAATTTGTGCAGCACGGGCGGCGTCACGCTGGCGTCGGTAATTTCCAGTACGCAGCTTGACGGATTGAGGTGACGGTCATATTCGCAGCTCTGCTTTGCCGTATCGATCACTTTATCGTTAAGCTTCGTCACCGAGGTGTAATCGTGTTTTTTACGCTTATCGCTGGGCGTGGCCACGGTTAAGAGTTCAGCGTCTTTGGCTTTACTGGTTTTGCCGAGCGGATAACCTTCTTCATCGTAGCGGTAGTTCACGGTGACATCCGGCGTGTGCCCTTTCACCACAAATTCGCGATCGTTGGTTTCATACACCATGCCCACCGAAGGCAGTTCGGCCAGCTGGCATTTGCCCTGCAAACGAATACGTTTTTCACGGCTCAGCGCGTCGAGGTAGTAGTTGGCGTCCAGCACCAGCGACATATGGCTGTTGCTCGGTTTATCAACGTAGTTCAGCGTCTCGAAACATCCCTCCTCGGAGAGCGTGCCGTTCACTTCCGTCTCCACCTCGCCGCTGTCGTTAATCAGCTTCTGGGTGAAATTTTTTACCGGGCCGCGCAGCGGATCGAAATTAAACTCACTGGAGAAACTCGCCATCTCCGGGCTGAACGGCGCCAGCGCGTCTGGCTTATCGCAACCAGTAAGCACCAGCGATACCATCATTACCGTCACGTATTTTTTCACGTCTTTATTATCCTTCTGCGGCCTCGCCAAAAGCGGCATGATATCTGAAAAGTCAGTGATATATATAACAACTGCTATGCTTACTACATCTGTTTTACGTCAATAAGGAGCCGTTAATGAAAAAACGTTACTGGGCAGGCGCCCTGCTGCTGGCCGCGACATTACCGGTCAGCGCTGCGCAAAACTCCTGTGAACGAGTCAAAGCCGATATTGAACAGCGCATCATTAATAATGGCGTACCGGAGAACGGGTTTACGTTAACTATCGTTCCTAACGACCAGGCTGACCAGCCGGATGCGCAGGTTGTCGGTCATTGCGCCAACGATACGCAAAAAATTCTCTACACCCGCACCCAGAGCGGCAACGCCGCAGGCGGCGCAACGTCGCAGGGCGCAGCCAGCGAACCGCAATAATCGCATAAGGGGCTTCGGCCCCTTTTTTATATCCACATTCCCTTACGCCCCATCTATTGACCCTCGTTAACGTTTTCTACTCCATTCTGGGTAAAACTCTTCTTGCGCTAATCATTAGCGCTCTAATCATCTGAGTTTCTTACCTCATGGCCGCCCGGTGTTTTCAGCGGCCCGCCAGGGAGCGCGTTATGTCACAACAGCAAGAGGGCATCAGCCGTCGTCATTTTCTTACGACCACTTCACTGGGCGGCCTGGCGCTGGCGGCGGGCGGCGTCACGCTGCCTTTCGGTTTCAGCTGCATTGCCGCCGCCGTCAACACCTCCGTTACTCCGCCTGACGATAAGATTGTCTGGGGCGCCTGCTCGGTGAACTGCGGCAGCCGCTGCGCGCTGCGCCTGCATGTGCGCAACGACACCGTCTGGCGCGTCGAAACCGACAACACAGGGCTCGATATGTATGGCGATCATCAGGTTCGCGCCTGCCTGCGCGGACGATCGATCCGGCGGCGCATCAACCACCCCGCTCGTCTGAACTACCCCATGAAGCGCGTCGGCAAACGCGGCGAAGGGAAGTTTAAGCGCATCAGCTGGGACGAGGCGCTCGACACCATTACGGACAGCCTGAAGCGCATCGTCGCGCAGTACGGCAATGAGGCCGTGTATATCAACTACACCTCCGGCGTCGTGGGCGGCAATATCACCCGCTCCTCGCCTTACGCCTCGCTGGTGGCGCGGCTGATGAACTGCTACGGCGGCTTTCTCAGCCATTACGGCACCTACAGCACCGCGCAAATCGCGGCCGCCATGCCCTACACCTACGGCTCGAACGAAGGCAACAGCACGTCAGATATCGTTAACAGCAAGCTGGTGGTGATGTTTGGCAACAACCCGGCGGAAACTCGCATGAGCGGCGGCGGGATCACGTATCACCTTGAACAGGCTCGCGAACGGTCGCAGGCGCGCATGATTGTTATCGATCCGCGCTACACCGATACCGCCGCCGGGCGTGAAGATGAGTGGATCCCGATCCGCCCCGGCACCGACGCCGCGCTGGTCTCCGCGCTCGCGTGGGTGATGATCGATGAAGATTTAGTCGATCAACCGTTCCTCGATCGTTATTGCGTGGGCTATGACGAGAAAACGCTCCCGGCAGGCGCGCCCGCGAACGGTCATTACAAAGCGTATATTCTCGGCCAGGGCGAAGACGGCATTGCCAAAACCCCCGCCTGGGCGGCGCACATCACGGGAATTCCACAAGAACGCATCATAAAGCTGGCCCGCGAAATCGCGGGCGCCAGACCGGCGTATATCTGCCAGGGCTGGGGGCCGCAGCGCCAGGCGAACGGCGAGCTAACGTCGCGCGCCATCGCGATGCTGCCCATCCTCACCGGCAATGTCGGCATTCACGGCGGCAACAGCGGCGCGCGTGAATCGACGTACACCATCACCATTGAGCGTATGCCGGTACTGGAAAACCCGGTGAAAACGCAGATATCCTGCTTCAGCTGGACCGACGCCATCGCCCGCGGCCCGCAGATGACCGCGCTCGCCGACGGCGTGCGGGGTAAAGAAAAGCTCGACGTGCCCATCAAGTTCATCTGGAATTACGCGGGCAATACCATCACTAATCAGCATTCCGATATCAACCGCACGCATGAGATTTTGCAGGACGACACCCAGTGCGAAACCATCGTGGTAATTGAAAACTTCATGACCTCATCGGCCCGCTACGCCGACATCCTCCTGCCGGACTTAATGACCGTCGAACAGGAGGATATCATCCCCAACGACTACGCGGGCAACATGGGCTATCTGATCTTCACCCAGCCCGCGACGTCTGCGAAATTCGAGCGCAGATCGATTTACTGGATGATGAGCGAAGTGGCGAAGCGCCTCGGGCCTGAGATCCACCAGCGCTTTACCGAAGGGCGCACTCAGGCGCAGTGGCTGCAATACCTGTATGCGAAAATGCGCGCCCGCGATCCGCAACTGCCCGACTATGAGGCGCTCAAACAGCAGGGCATCTATAAGCGCCAGGATCCGGATGGGCATTACGTGGCTTATAAAGACTTTCGCGACGATCCCGACGCGCATCCGCTGAACACCCCTTCCGGCAAAATCGAAATTTACTCCGCCGCGCTTGCCCGCATCGCGCAGACCTGGCGGCTTCGCGAGGATGAAACTATCAGCCCTCTGCCCGTTTACGCCTCGACATTCGAAGGCTGGGATTCCCCGGCGCGCCGCGACTACCCGCTGCAACTCTTCGGCTTCCACTACAAAGCCCGCACCCACTCCACCTACGGCAACATCGACGTCTTACAGGCGGCCTGTCGTCAGGAAGTCTGGATCAACCCGGTCGACGCCCGCGCTCGCGGCATTGAAAACGGCGATCGGGTGCGCGTGTTTAACGCGCGCGGCGAAGTGCGGCTGGAGGCGAAAGTGACACCGCGCATCATGCCCGGCGTGAGCGCCATGGGCCAGGGCGCGTGGCACCATGCCGATATGAACGGCGACCGCATCGATCACGGCGGCTGCGTCAATGTTCTGACGACGCAGCGCCCGTCGCCGCTCGCCAAAGGCAACCCACAGCACACCAATCTGGTGCAGATAGCGAAGATCTGACGCGGGCTGAACACAAAAATCAGAACAACAGGAACCACATTGACTCTCCGTTCTGGAGACAAGGAGTGAGTAATGTCAAATACCGATAGTCCGGTCGGGATCAGCCGCCGCACGCTGGTGAAATGCACCGCGCTGGGCGGCCTGGCGCTCGCGGCAGGCGGCATCTCCCTGCCCTTCGGGCTCCGGCCTGCGGCGGCTGCGGTGGGACGCGCCATTGCGCCAGATGAACGCGTCGTCTGGAGCGCCTGCACCGTCAACTGCGGCAGCCGCTGTCCGCTGCGTATGCATGTGGCGCAGGGCGAGATCCGCTATGTCGAAACCGATAACACCGGTAGCGATGACTATGACGGGCTGCACCAGGTCCGCGCCTGCCTGCGCGGGCGCTCCATGCGGCGGCGCGTCTACAACCCGGATCGTCTGAAATACCCCATGAAGCGCGTCGGCAAACGCGGCGAAGGCAAATTCGCGCGCATCAGCTGGGAAGAGGCGCTGGATACTATCGCCCAGGGCATGAAGCGCATTATCAGCGAATATGGCAACGAGGCGATTTATCTCAACTACGGCACCGGCACGCTCGGCGGCACTATGACCCGCTCCTGGCCGCCGGGGAAAACGCTGATTGCCCGCCTGATGAACTGTTGCGGCGGTTATCTTAACCACTACGGCGATTACTCCAGCGCGCAGATCGCCGCGGGCCTGAACTACACCTATGGCGGCTGGGCCGACGGCAACAGCCCGTCCGATATTGCAAACAGCAAGCTGGTGGTGCTGTTTGGCAATAACCCCGGCGAAACCCGCATGAGCGGCGGCGGCGTGACGTACTACCTTGAGCAGGCGCGCGCGAAATCGCAGGCGCGAATGATAGTCATCGATCCGCGCTATACCGACACCGCCGCCGGGCGCGAGGATGAGTGGATCCCGATCCGCCCCGGCACCGATGCCGCGCTGGCCGCCGCGATCGCCTGGGTGTTGATCACCGAAAACTATGTCGATCAGCCGTTTCTGGATAACTACTGCGTCGGCTACGACGAGAAAACCCTGCCGCCTGGCGCGCCGGCTAATGGCCACTATAAAGCCTATATCCTGGGCGACGGGCCGGACAACACCGCCAAAACGCCCGCCTGGGCCGCGCCCATTACCGGGATTCCCGAAGCGCGCATTATCAAACTCGCCCGCGAAATCGGCGAGGCCAAACCGGCGTTTATCGCGCAGGGCTGGGGGCCGCAACGCCATTCCAACGGCGAACTGGCCTGCCGTGCGATAGCGATGCTCCCTGTTCTCACGGGGAACGTCGGCATTCACGGCGGCAACAGCGGCGCGCGCGAAGGTTCATTCTCACTCCCCTTCGAGCGGATGCCGACGCTGGAAAACCCGGTACAGACCAGTATCTCGATGTTTACCTGGACCGACGCCATTGAGCGCGGCCCGTCGATGACCGCTACCGCCGACGGCGTGCGCGGCAAAGAGAAGCTCGACGTGCCGATTAAGATGATCTGGAACTACGCCGGTAACTGTCTTATCAACCAGCACTCGCACATTAACCGCACCCACGAAATTTTGCAGGACGACAAAAAGTGCGAGCTGATCGTGGTGATCGACTGCCATATGACCGCCTCGGCGCGCTATGCCGATATTCTGCTGCCGGACTGCACTGCGTCTGAGCAGATGGATTTCGCGCTCGACGCTTCCTGCGGCAACATGGCCTACGTGATTTTCGCCGACCAGGTGATTGCGCCGCGCTTTGAATGTCGCACTATCTATGACATCACCAGCGCGCTCGCGGTGCGCATGGGGGTCGGTGAGCAATTTACCGAAGGCCGCACGCAGGAAGGCTGGCTGCGCCATCTTTACGCCCAGTCGCAGCGCGCGATCCCGGAACTGCCGGATTTCGACACGTTCCGCAAACAGGGGATCTTTAAGCTTCGGGATCCGCAGGGCCATCACGTCGCCTATCAGGCTTTCCGGGAAAACCCGACCGCGAACCCGCTCGACACGCCCTCCGGCAAAATCGAGATCTACTCATCGGCGCTTGCCGATATCGCCGCGCGCTGGCAGTTGCCGGAAGGCGATGTCATCCACCCTCTGCCGGTCTACAGCCCCGGTTTTGAACAGGCAAGCGATCCGCTGCGCGCGCAGTACCCGCTCCAGCTCACCGGTTTTCACTATAAATCCCGCACCCACTCGACTTACGGCAACGTCGACGTTTTACAGGCCGCGTGTCGCCAGCAGATTTGGATTAACCCGCAGGATGCGCAGGCGCGCGGCATACACGATGGCGACCCGGTGCGGGTCTGGAACGCGCGCGGCGAAGCGCGCATCGAGGCGAAAGTGACGCCGCGCATTATGCCGGGCGTCGTGGCGCTGGGCGAAGGCGCGTGGTACCAGCCTGACGCGCAGGGCGTCGATCACGCCGGCTCTATTAATGTACTGACCACCCAACGGCCGTCGCCGCTGGCGAAAGGTAATCCGTCTCACAGCAATTTAGTTCAGCTTGCCAGGGTTTAAGGAGTCCTGATGACCACACAATATGGCTTTTATATCGATTCCAGCCGCTGCACCGGGTGTAAAACCTGCGAGCTGGCGTGCAAGGATTACAAAGATCTCACCCCTGATGTCAGCTTTCGCCGCATCTATGAATACGCAGGCGGCGACTGGCAGGAAGATAACGGCGTCTGGCATCAAAACGTCTTTGCCTATTACCTCTCAATAGCCTGTAACCACTGTGAGGATCCGGCCTGCACCAAAGTGTGCCCGAGCGGCGCGATGCACAAGCGCGAAGACGGCTTTGTGGTGGTGAATGAAGACGTCTGTATCGGCTGTCGCTACTGCCATATGGCCTGTCCGTACGGCGCGCCGCAATACAACGCGGCCAAAGGGCATATGACCAAATGCGACGGCTGCTATGAACGCCTCGCTGAGGGCAAAAAACCGATTTGCGTCGAATCCTGCCCGCTGCGCGCGCTGGATATGGCGCCGATTGAGGAGCTGCGTAAAAAGTACGGTTCGCTGGCGCAGGTCGCGCCGCTGCCCGCCGCGCACTTTACCCGCCCGAATATCGTGATTAAACCCAATGCAAACAGCCGCCCGACCGGTGACACCACCGGCAAACTGGCGAATCCGAAGGAGGTCTGAAATGGGAAGCGGATGGCATGAATGGCCGCTGGTGTTATTCACCGTGCTCGGCCAGTGCGTGGCGGGCGGGCTTATCGTCACCGGGCTGGCGTGGTTTGCTGGCAGTCAGGATGAACGCACGCGCATTGTGCGCGCCATGTTTTTTCTGTGGGTTTTAATGGGTATCGCGTTTCTCGCCTCGGTGATGCATCTCGGCTCGCCGCTGCGCGCGTTTAATTCCCTGAACCGTCTCGGCCACTCGCCGCTCAGTAATGAAATCGCCAGCGGATCGCTGTTTTTCGCGGTCGGCGGGCTGTGGTGGCTGGTGGCGGCGCTCGGGAAAATGCCGCAGACGCTCGGGAAAATCTGGCTCATCGTGGCGATGGCGCTCGGCGTGCTGTTTATTTTCGCGATGACCCGTGTGTATCAGATAAACACGGTGCCGACCTGGCATAACGGCTACACCACGCTCGGCTTTTTCCTGACGGCATTCCTCGGCGGGCCGCTGCTCGGCGCGCTCCTGCTGGCGGGCGCGGGCGTTGCTGGCCCGCGGGCGTTCGCGGTGGTGTGCGTGCTCGCGCTGGCGGTAAGCCTGGCGGCGGCGCTGATGCAGAGCGCGGGTCTTGCGGGCATTCACAGCTCCGTCCAACAGGCGAGCGCCCTGCTGCCGGATTACGGCTTCTGGCAGGCGTGGCGCATGGTGTTGCTGGCGCTCGGCATCGGCTGCTGGCTCTGCCCGCTGGCGCGCCGCGTGCCGCCGCGCCCGTGGGGGCTGGCGGCGGGGTTTGCGCTGGTGCTGGTGGGCGAGCTTATCGGCCGCGGCCTCTTTTATGGTCTGCATATGACGGTCGGCATGGCCGTTGCGGGATAATCTCCGGGCGGCCCCGCCGCCCGGCTTTTTCAGGACAGTGACGCAGTGGAACAGAAATTAACGGATATCGCCTGTAGCGCCCGCATTCTGGGGGCGCTCTTTTATTACTCGCCGGAGGCTCCCGAGGCGCGCGCCATTGTTGACGCGCTGCGCGCGCCAGGCTGGGAGCGGGAATGGCCCTGTGCGTTCGATGCCGCATGCGTGGCAGGGTTTCGCGCGCGCTACGCCGGGGACGAAACGCTGGCGCAGGCGTGGCAGCGGCTTTTCATCGGTCCGCACGCGCTGCCGGCGCCGCCCTGGGGATCGGTCTGGCTCGATCGCGAGTCGGTCCTGTTTGGCGACTCCACGCTTGCATTGCAGGGCTGGCTGCGTGAGAACGCCATCGCTTTTGAAACGCCGCTTCAGGAGCCTGCGGATCATATCGGTCTGCTGTTGCTGCTGGCCGCCTGGCTCGCGGAGCAGGGAAAAACCCGTGAGCTGGACGAGCTGCTGGCCTGGCATCTGCTGCCGTTCGCGCCGCGTTTTCTGGAGGTCTTCTGCGCGCAGGCGCAGCATCCGTTTTACGTGGCGCTGGGTGGGCTGACCCGCGCGACGCTTGCCCACTGGCGCAGCGCGCTGCTGATGCCGGTTTCGCAAAAACCGCTTTACCGTTAGTGAAAGCGGCCCCACAACGCGATTAACAGCCAGGCGCTCAGGCACCAGCACGCCACCGCGCCGCCGAGCGCCAGGGGCACTTTGACCATCCCGCTTAGCACCCACAGCGAGGCCAGATAGACAAAGTAAGGAATGATGGCCCACATCCCGAAAATCACCGTCGTGCGCAGCGCCTCCACGCCGCGCCCGGTGACGACGATATAGTGGGCAATCAGCGCGAAGGTCGGAAAGAGCGGGATCAGCCCGGCGAGGTAATAGTTTTTCGTTTTCGACAGCATCCCTATCAGCACCACGACAGCCGCGCCGAGCAGCGCTTTTATCAACAGCCCCATCGTTTTACGTTCCGTCTTCTGGTTTCGGTTTTTTCCGACCCTACCATAACTGCGCGCTACGCCGGGATTTTTTCACCGCAGCGGTCTCTTTTGTTACGGTGTCACTTATTCTCCTTCGCTTTTAAGATAATTCTCTGTCGGGCCGCTCAAGCGAGGCGGGATAAGGGGAAACCGTTAATTTCCGGGGTAAATCATTGATCGGCTAAACGTTACCTCATGTGGAATCCTTCCCGCCCGGTTGCTATAGCTCAATACACCCTGCCGACACACGGCATAACAACAGGCGATCCTCATCGCCATAAAACGTGCACCAGGGAGACAACGCCTCATGCAGAAAGCCTCACTGAGTTTACGCGCCATCGGGGCGCTGGCCGGACTCGCGGTGGTCATCGGATTGCTGGTCTGGGGCATCGGCCCTCAAACCATCGCCGCCCGCCGCGAAGACCTGCTTTATCTGGGTAAACAGCATCTGATTCTGGTGTTCAGCTCCATGGCGCTGGCGCTCGCCGTCGGTATCCCGAGCGGCATTCTCTTAAGCCGCCCGGCCGCGCGCCGCTTTGCGGAATACGCGATGCAGATCTTTAACGTCGGCAATACCCTGCCGCCGCTGGCGGTACTGGCGCTGGCGATGGTGGTTGTTGGCATCGGCGATAAACCGGCTATCGTGGCGCTGTTCCTCGCCTCTCTGTTGCCGATTGTGCGTAACACCTACGCCGGGCTTTGCTCGGTGCCGGGGTCGCTGATTGAAGCGGCCAACGGCATCGGCATGACCAAAGGCCAGCGGCTATGGCAGGTGGAGCTGCCGAACGCCTGGCCGGTGATGCTCTCGGGCATTCGCATCGCCACCGCCATTAACGTCGGCACCGCGCCGCTCGCCTTTCTTATCGGCGCCAGCAGCTTCGGCGAACTGATTTTCCCGGGCATCTACCTGAACGATTTCCCGACGCTCATTCTTGGCGCCGCCGCGACGGCATTGTTCGCGCTGATTCTGGATATGGCGCTCGCCGCGCTGGGCCGCGTGCTCAGTCCGCATACCGCCTGATGATAAGGAGCTTCCGATGACCCTGCTGAATCGCTGGCTGACCATTGCCGCCGCTGGCCTGCTGCTGGCAACAACGACCGTTCAGGCCGCGCCGCTGGTGCTGACCACCAAGAGCTTTACCGAGCAACATATTCTCTCCGCCATGACGGTGCTGTACCTGCAAAAGAAAGGCTTTCAGGTGGAGCCGCGCACCAATATCGCCACGGTGATTTCACGCAACGCCATGATCAACAAACAGGTGGATATGACCTGGGAGTACACCGGCACGTCGCTGATTATCTTCAACCATATCAACAAGCGGATGACGCCCGAGGAAACCTATAACACGGTGAAACAACTCGACGCGAAGCTCGGCCTGGTATGGCTGAAACCCGCCAGCATGAATAACACCTATGCGTTCGCGATGCAGCGTAAGCGCGCCGAAGAGGAGCATATTTCGACGATCTCGCAACTGGCGGAGAAAATCGAACAGGTGCGCAAAACCGATCCGGACAAGAACTGGATGCTGGCGCTCGATCTGGAGTTTTACGGGCGCAGCGACGGCATGAAGCCGCTGCAACAGGCGTACAACATGCCGCTCGACCGCCCGCAGATCCGTCAGATGGATCCGGGGCTGGTCTATAACGCTATCCGCGATGGCTTTGTGGACGCGGGCCTGGTTTACGCCACCGACGGGCGCGTGAAAGGGTTCGATTTAAAAGTGCTGGAAGATGACAAGGGCTTTTTCCCGAGTTATGCCGTCACGCCGGTGGTGCGCAAGGATACGCTGGCGGCGAATCCGGGGCTTGAGGACGCGCTGAATACGATCTCCGGCCTGATGGATAATGACACTATCACCACGCTTAACGCGAAGGTGGATATCGATCACCAGACGCCGCAACAGGTCGCCCGCGACTTCCTGCGCGACAAAGGCCTGCTTTAAGGAGGGATGATGGAGACCATTCACTATATGATCGATAACGCCGGTTTCCTGGCGAGCCTCACGTTCCAGCATCTGTGGCTGGTGCTGCTGGCGGTGGGCCTGGCGATTATTATCGGCGTGCCGCTCGGCATTCTGATTGTGCGCCACAAATGGCTCGCCACGCCGGTGCTTGGGCTGGCGACGCTGGTGCTGACCATTCCGTCTATCGCCCTGTTCGGGCTGATGATCCCGCTTTTCTCGCTGATAGGTCAGGGCATCGGCGCCCTGCCCGCCATCACCGCCGTATTTCTCTATTCGCTGCTGCCGATTGTGCGTAACACCCACACCGCGCTCGACAGCCTGCCGCCGGGGCTTCGCGAAGCCGGTCGCGGTATCGGCATGACGTTCTGGCAGCGCCTGCGCTGGGTGGAAATCCCGATGGCGCTGCCGGTGATTTTCGGCGGCATCCGCACTGCCGTCGTGATGAATATCGGTGTGATGGCGATCGCCGCCGTTATCGGCGCAGGCGGTCTGGGGTTACTGCTGCTTAACGGCATTGGCGGGAGCGACATTCGTATGCTTATCGCCGGTGCGCTGATGATCTGTTTACTGGCCATTATTCTGGACTGGTTACTGCACCGCTTGCAGGTTGTGCTGACGCCTAAGGGGATCCGCTAATGATTAAACTTGAAAACCTCACCAAACAGTTTGTGCAGAAGAACGGCCAGACGTTTAACGCCGTCGATAACGTCAACCTGAACGTGCCGGAAGGCGAAATGTGCGTGCTGCTCGGTCCGTCGGGCTGCGGCAAGACCACGACGCTGAAGATGATTAACCGGCTGATAGCGCCCTCCGGGGGCAAGATTTTCATTAACGGAGAAGACACGACCGATCTCGATACCGTCACGCTGCGCCGCAATATCGGCTACGTCATCCAGCAGATTGGTCTGTTCCCGAATATGACCATTGAAGAAAACATCACCGTGGTGCCGCGGATGCTGGGCTGGGATAAAGCGCGCTGCAAGGAGCGCGCGACCGAGCTGATGGCGATGGTGGCGCTGGATCCAAAACGCTTCCTGAGCCGCTACCCGAAAGAGATGTCCGGCGGTCAGCAGCAGCGTATCGGCGTTATCCGCGCGCTGGCGGCGGATCCACCGGTGCTGCTGATGGATGAACCGTTCGGCGCGGTCGACCCGATTAACCGCGAGGTCATCCAGAACCAGTTCCTGGAGATGCAGCGTCAGCTGAAGAAAACGGTGATGCTGGTGAGCCATGACATCGACGAAGCCCTGAAGCTTGGCGATCGCATTGCGGTGTTCCGCCAGGGGAAAATCATTCAGTGCGCCAGCCCCGACGAGCTGCTCGCGAAACCGGCCAACGAGTTTGTCGGCTCTTTCGTGGGCCAGGATCGCACGCTGAAACGCCTGCTGCTGATCCAGGCGGGCGATGTGACCGACAAACAGCCGACCATTACGGTACGCACTTCGACGCCGCTTGCGCAGGCGTTCGCGCTGATGGACGACAACGATATGCGTTCCGTGACGGTGGTGGATGAAAACGAGAAGCCGCTGGGGTTTGTAAAACGCCGTGAAGCGCGTGGCGCGACAGGCGTCTGCGCCGATATCGCCCATCCGTTCCGGGTGACCGGCAAAGCGGAAGATAATCTGCGCGTGGTGTTATCGCGCCTTTACGAGCACAACACGGTCTGGATGCCGATCGTGGATGAAGAGGGCCGCTACAGCGGCGAGATTTCGCAGGATTATATCGCCGATTATCTCAGCTCCGGCCGCACGCGACGGGCGCTCAATATTCACGAGGGATAAGTAACACGACGGGTGCGCATGTAAAACGGCAAAGTCGTAGGTAAAACGGCGGGTGCGCTGCGCTTACCCGCCCTACATTATTCCCTCACCGTTGGTTCCGTAGGGTGAGTAAGCGCAGCGCACCCGCCATAAAACCACTCACACCGCGGCGCGCAACGGATCGGGCGCGCCAAGCCGCGTCACATCCACCCACTTCGCCAGCTCGCGCTGCTCGGCGCGCGGCAGATACGGTAATTCACCGATAAGCGGCGCAGGCAATTTCTGGCTTAACACCTCGATAATTTCGGCGTAATGCGCCAGCCCCGGATTGATACGGTTCGCCACCCAACCCACCAGCGGCAGGCCGTCGCTCGCAATCGCCTGTGCGGTTAACAGCGCATGGTTCAGACACCCTTCCTGAATGCCGACCACCATCAGCACCGGTAATTGCTCCTGCACCACCCAGTCGGAGAGCGGGCGTAAATCGTTCATCAGGCTGCGCCAGCCGCCGGTGCCTTCCACCACGACGTGATCCGCCTGTTCACACAGCTGCGCGAGGCCGTTTGACAGCAGCGAATAGTTAATGGCGCAGCTGTGCGCCACGCTGCTCTCTTCTTCGCTGAACGCGATGGGATTGATAGCCTCATACGGCAGCGTCAGGGTGGACACGCTTTGCAGCACCAGGGCATCTTTGTTCCGCAGCCCCTCCGGCGTGATTTTGCTTCCTTTCGCCACCGGCTTATAGCCCACCACGCGCTTGCCGGTGGCGGCCAGCGCCTGTAACAGGGCGCGGGACACCACCGTTTTTCCGACGGCGGTATCTGTACCGGTAATAAAGACGCGCTTAAGCATCGCTGACTCCATCTGCCATTGTGTTAAAGAGAATGATCCAGTGGCAAAAGTCTAAAAGAAGACTTTCAGGGTCAGCTTGAGATAGCGCAATTTTTAGTGGATCAGAGAAAAGTTGTCAGCCCTGCAACAGGCGAATCAACAACGAACCGTTATACATCGCGTCTTTCACCAGCGCCGCCCCGGCCATCGTGCCGCGGTTTGAGAACTGAGTGCTTTCCACGCTGATGTTCCGGCTGTAGGCGGGCAGCGACTGCTGGCGAACGGCGTCAGCAATCGCCGGGAAGAGAATATCGGACGCCCGGTTAAGCGGCGAACCAATCAGAATTTTTTGTGGATTAAACAGATTGACCATAATGGCGAGAATGCGCCCGACGTTAACCCCGACGCCGAGAATAATGTCGCGCGCCAGCAGATCGCCCGCCAGCGCCGCGTCGCACAGCGATTCCACGCCGAGCGGCTGGCCGTGCAGCATCGAGCCCATCGACTGGTTCATTCGCTGCTGGGCAAGCTCCAGCACGCTGTCGACGCTGGCGATGGTTTCCAGACAGCCGTGATTGCCGCAGTAGCAGCGCTTACCGTAAGGATCGACCTGAGTGTGGCCAATCTCCACCAGGCTGCTGCTGCCCGCGTGTAGCAGGCGGCCATCGGTGATGACGCCCGCGCCGACGTTATGATCGATAACCACCTGAATCACGTCGCGCGCGCCGCGCGAGGCGCCGAACAGCCCCTCGGCCATCGTCCAGGCGCTGATGTCGTGCTGGACGAACACCGGCACGCCGGTATGAGCCTCCAGCGCCGCGCCGAGCGGCATATCCGTAATATCGTAAAACGGCATCTGGCGCACCAGCCCGTGTTCGGTATCAATCACGCCAGGCAGCGTAATGGCGATGGCGGTCAGCCGCTCCAGCTGGCGCTGATGGCGGATAAAAAAGCGATCGATATGGTCGATAATGCGATCGAGCAGCGGGCGGGCGTCCTGCAACGGCAGGTCGAGCTGCTCTTCCACCACCAGTTTGCTGCTGAGATCGCGCAGCGCCAGGTTGATTTCGCCGCGGTTAATGCGCACCGACAGGTAGTGCCAGGCGTCGGTTTCCACCGCCAGCCCTACCGCCGGTCGCCCACGGCTGCCCGGCTCCTGGATTTCCGTTTCCTGAACCAGATGCGCCTCAAGCATTTCGCGCACGATTTTGGTAATGCTGGCCGGGGCGAGTTGCGCCAGTCTGGAAAGATCGATACGTGATACCGGGCCAAGCTGATCAATCAGGCGATACACGGCGCCCGCATTGGTCTGTTTTATCTGATCGATATGGCCCGGTTGACTGTCAGCAACCACGTTCCACTCCCTTATTTTCGCGCTTCGAAATAAACATTCGGCTATGGTGAATCACTTCGCCAGGGCGCGTCAAATTTTTACTTAGCCTTGTGATTTACCGCACATTTTTACGGGGATTCGCCGCTGTTTCCGGCCTCTGCGCCGCCCCATTAAGCAGAGAAATGAAACGCTGTGCCGCGGCGCTTTGCTCCCGATAGCGCGCCCAGACCAGCCACATTTCCGAAATCGCGTCTGGTTCCTGCAGCCTGACCCAGCGCATCTCCTCCAGCCGCACGCGCTGAAACGACGCCGGAAGAATCGACACGCCA
Organism: Cronobacter turicensis z3032; assembly: GCA_000027065.2. Classification (NCBI taxonomy): domain Bacteria; kingdom Pseudomonadati; phylum Pseudomonadota; class Gammaproteobacteria; order Enterobacterales; family Enterobacteriaceae; genus Cronobacter; species Cronobacter turicensis. The sequence goes on from FN543093.2 coordinate 2,330,402, forward strand.
AGCCCCGCCGCCACCAGCCCGATAATCGTCATCGCCTCGCCCACCTCCTGCGTGATGCGCGGCTGTACGCCGTAACGATGCAGCAGCCCGAGAATATCGTCGTACAGCCCGGTGCCGACGTGAGGATCGAAAAAGACGAACGGTTCGCCCGCCAGCTCGCTTAATGACACCGCCTCGCGCGCGGCGAGCGGATGATCGCAGGGGATCAGCGCCAGCAGCGGCTCGCGCAGCACCAGTTGCCAGGCGAGCGTCTCCGGCAGCGGCGTATTGCGCAGCAGCCCCACATCGAGCCGCCCTTCGGTCAGCGGGGCTATCTGCGAACGGGTGTTGATCTCAAGCGTCTGCAAATGCACATCCGGGTAGCGACGACGAAACACGGAGAGCGTATCGGAAATGGCGCGGATAAACGGCGCCGACGAGGTAAAACCGATGCGCAGCTCGCCGGTCTCGCCGTTATGCAGCCGCGCGGCGCGCACCGCCGCGGCCTCGACCTCGCTTAAAATCTGGCGGCTGTCGGCGAGAAACTGCCGGCCCGCCGCCGTGAGGCTGACGCTGCGGTTGGTGCGGGCCAGCAGCCGTGCGCCGGTCTGGGCTTCCAGCGCCTGGATCTGCTGGCTTAACGGCGGCTGGGAGATATTCAGCCGGGCGGCGGCGCGGCCAAAATGCAGCTCCTCGGCCACCGCCACGAAGTAGCGAAGATGACGCAGTTCGATATTCATATTTAATACGTATTATTTGAGATTATTAATATATTAGACAGATGATTCGCCGCTTTCTACTCTTCGTGTGTGCCTCACCCGCAGCCAGCAATCGCGGGGATATTACGTAAGGATATGCTGTGAGTCGTACCCCTACCGTCAGCGCCGCCCCGGCGCAGGCAGCTGACGATGCTGTGATTGCCGCGCCGGTAACGTACATCAAACGCGGCACGCCCGCTTTTATGCGCGTCACGCTCGCGCTCTTCTCCGCCGGTCTCGCCACGTTCGCCCTGCTGTATTGCGTACAGCCCATTCTCCCGGTGTTGTCGCAGGAATTTGGCGTCACGCCCGCCGCCAGCAGTATTTCGCTTTCGGTTTCAACGGGAATGCTGGCTGTGGGGCTGCTGTTCACCGGGCCGCTCTCCGACGCTATTGGGCGCAAAAATGTAATGGTCACCGCCCTGCTGCTGGCTTCCATCTGCACCCTGCTCGCCACCATGATGCACAGCTGGCACGGCATTCTGCTGATGCGCGCGCTGATTGGGCTGTCGCTGAGCGGCGTGGCGGCCGTCGGCATGACCTATCTTTCCGAAGAGATCCACCCCAGCATGGTAGCGTTCTCAATGGGTCTCTACATCAGCGGCAACTCGATTGGCGGGATGAGCGGCCGTCTGCTGACCGGGGTTATCACCGATTTCTTCAGCTGGCGCGTGGCGATGGCCTTTATCGGCTGCTTTGCGCTGGCGGCGGCGCTGATGTTCTGGAAAATCCTCCCGGCCTCGCGTCATTTTCGCGCCTCGTCGCTACGTCCGCGCACGCTGCTGATTAACTTTCGCCTGCACTGGCGCGACGACGGCCTGCCGCTGCTGTTCGCCGAAGGTTTTCTGCTGATGGGCGCGTTTGTGACGCTGTTTAACTACATCGGCTACCGGCTGATGCTCTCGCCCTGGCACTTAAGCCAGGCGGCGGTGGGCCTGCTGTCGGTCGCTTATCTCACCGGCACCTGGAGTTCGCCGAAAGCGGGCGCGATGACCGCGCGCTTCGGGCGCGGCCCGGTGATGCTCGGCTTTACCGGCATCATGCTGTGCGGCTTGCTGCTCACACTGTTCTCATCCCTGTGGCTGATTTTCGCGGGTATGCTGCTTTTCTCCGCCGGATTCTTCGCCGCTCACTCCGTCGCCAGCAGCTGGATTGGCCCGCGGGCGCGGCGCGCCAAAGGCCAGGCGTCCTCGCTCTATCTGTTCAGCTATTACTTAGGCTCAAGCGTTGCGGGCACGCTCGGCGGGCTGTTCTGGCACCGCTACGGCTGGAACGGCGTCGGCGGGTTTATCGCGCTGCTGCTGGTGCTGGCGCTGCTGGTCGGCAGCGGTTTGCATCGCCGCGTCCGCTAATCGCCCGCCAGGCCTCGTGTTTCGTCAGGGTTAGTGCTACCTTTTCAGCTTGCCGACAACGTCACGAGGCCTTATGGAAAACAAAAACTATCAACAGCTTAGCCGCACGTTCCTGCGGCTTTCCCGCTTCTCTCATCTCTCAGCTATCGCAAGCTGGGATATGTTCGCCATGATGCCGCCGGGCGGCAGCCGCGCGCGCGGCGAAGCCCTGGCGGAACTGAGCGTGCTGCAGCATCAGATCCTGACTGATAAAAAAATGGCTGAGTGGCTGCGCGGCGCGGAGCAGGAAGACTTAAACGATCTCGAACAGGCGAACCTGCGCGAAATGCAGCGCCATTACCAGCAGGCCGCCTTGCTGCCCGAAGCGCTGGTCGAGGCCAAATCGCTCGCGGGCAGCCGCTGCGAACACGCCTGGCGCAGCCAGCGTCCGGCCAACGACTGGGACGGCTTCTCGGAAAACCTCAAAGAGGTGGTAAAGCTGAGCCGTGAAGAGGCCGCCATCCGCGCGGAAGCCAAAGGCTGTTCGCGCTACGATGCGCTGCTCGATATCTTTGAACCAGACATGACCAGTGCGCGCCTCGATACGCTGTTTGGCGATCTGCGCGGCTGGCTGCCGGATCTCCTCGCCCGCGCGGTGGAAAAACAGGAGCGCACCGAACTCACCGCGCCGCAGGGGCCGTTCCCGGTGGCGCAGCAGCGCGAGCTGGGGCTTGAAGCCATGCGCCTGCTCGGCTTTGATTTCGACGGCGGCAGGCTGGACGTCAGCGCGCACCCGTTCTGCGGCGGCGTGCCGGAAGATGTGCGCATCACCACGCGCTATGATGAAAACGAACTCTTCAGCGCGCTGTTTGGCGTGATCCACGAAACCGGCCACGCCCGCTACGAACAAAACCTGCCGCGCGAATGGCCGGGCCAGCCGGTGGCGCTGGCTCGCTCTACTGCTATCCATGAATCCCAGAGCCTGTTTTTCGAGATGCAGCTCGGGCGCAGCCGTCCATTCCTGAAGCTGTTGCTGCCGCAGGTGGTCTCACGTTTCGGTCAGCAACCGGCGTTTGAGGAAGAGAACTATCTGGCCTGGAACCAGCGCGTGAAGCCGGGTTTTATCCGCGTCGATGCTGATGAGGTGAGCTATCCGGCCCACGTGGTGCTGCGCTATGAGATTGAGCGTGCGCTGATCGACGGCGATATCGAGGTGGACGACATCCCGGCCCTGTGGGATGAGAAAATGCAGCAGTGGCTGGGGATTTCCACCACCGGCAACTACCGCGACGGCTGTATGCAGGATATCCACTGGACGGATGGCGGCTTTGGCTACTTCCCGTCGTACACGCTCGGCGCGATGTATGCCGCTCAGCTTTTCCACGCTGCGCGCCAGGCGCTGCCGAACCTGGATGCCTCGATTGCCGCGGGCGATCTGCGCGCGCTGTTCGACTGGCTGCGCCAGTCGGTATGGCAGCACGGCAGCCGCTTTACCACCTCGCAGCTGATGATTAACGCCACCGGCGACGATCTCAACCCGCGTTATTTCCGCGATCACCTGACGGCGCGCTACCTCTGACGCCGTTGTACACACCGGGCCGCGCGCCCGGTGTGTACATTCCGTTACACGCCGATACTAATCACCTACGGACGCCCGCCCCGTCGCGCCGTTATAGTCCCTTCACGCCCCGCCGTTTTTCTTCGCCGCTTTTGTCAGGCCTGCGCGCTCAGGCACGCGCGTCGCCGTTGCGCCGGACGCGCGGGCTGCGTTTCCGGAGGCCCGACATGATCCGCCGTTATCAGTTTGAGATAATCCTGACGTTACTGCTGTTATGTGGCGCGCTGACGATCTTTTTTTACTGGTAAACGTCGCTAGCACGCTGATTTTATTCTCACTTTGCTCGCGTCACGTCTATAGTTACCTCACAGGGTTACTTTAATAATCATAATTGCCCCACCAGAGAGTGATATGCGCAAAACCGTTTTCTTGTTACTGGGATCGCTATTATTACCTGCTTTTATTACGCACGCCGACGAGGGCGATGACGCGGCCGAAGCGGCCAGTGACGTCCAGACTCTCTTTTTTGGCCACGATGACCGCACGCCCGTACCGGACGCCGCCGCTTCTCCCTGGGACGCCATCGGGCAGCTCGAAACCGAGAGCGGCAACCTGTGTACCGCCACGCTTATCTCCCCGCATCTGGCGCTAACCGCCGGGCACTGTCTGCTCTCACCGCCGGACGGCGCGCCCGATCGCGCGGTCGCGCTGCGTTTTGTTGCCCAAAAAGGTAAGTGGCGCTACGAAATTCACAGCATTGAAGGACGCGTGTCGCCGTCGCTCGGACATAAGCTGAAAGCCGACGGCGAAGGCTGGATTGTGCCGTCTTCCGCCGCGCCTGAAGATTTCGGGTTGATTATCCTGCGTAATCCGCCCTCGGGCCTGACGCCGTTGCCGCTGTTCGAAGGCGATCGCGCGGCCCTGAACCGCGCGCTGAAGGCCACCGGACGGCGTGTGACGCAGTCCGGCTACCCGGAAGATCATCTCGACGCGCTCTACAGCCATCAGGATTGTCTTATCACCGGCTGGGCGCAGCGCAACGTGCTGGCGCACCAGTGCGATACGCTGCCCGGCGACAGCGGCTCGCCGCTGATGCTGCACACCGACACCGGCTGGCAGTTGATTGGCGTACAGAGCTCGGCCCCCGCCGCCAAAGACCGCTGGCGCGCCGATAACCGCGCGATTTCAGTGACCGGTTTTCGCGAGCGCCTCGAAGCGCTGGCGAGCGAATAAAAAAAGGGGCGCTCAGCGCCCCTTTCTCTTTCTTTACGGCTTACGCCAGCTTGATGATCACCATCCCCACCAGCAGCAGCCCAAGCCCCGCCCAGCCTTTGCGGTTAAGACGCTGGCCGAACATTATCCAGCCTGCCGCTACCGTCGCAGCGATCCCGAAACCGCCCCACAGCGCGTACGCCACCGCCAGGTCGATGCCTTCCACCGCCTGCCCCAGCGCGCTGAAGGCGGCCAGTACGGCCGCGAGCGACGCCACGCCATACACCGGACGGCGAAAACCGTCAGAAAACTTCAGCCAGATATTGGCGACAATTTCGAGGACGATAGCCAGCAGCAGCCAGAGAATATGCTGTAACTCAACCTGCGACATGACGCACCTCTGCTTTGCGGGTTACGGTGCGGGTGCCGGTTTTGATCAGCAAAATCCCGGCAATTAACACCAGCAGACCCAGCGCTTTTTGCAGCGTCAGGGTTTCGTTAAACAGCAGCACGCTAAAGAGCGTAATTAAAACAATCCCGATACCTTCCCACAGAGCGTATGCCACGCCCAGCGCAATGCGCTTAATCGAAAAAGACAGCAAAATATAAGAAAGGGAAATCATCACCAGCATTAAAATAAATCCGGCGTGGCCACCGCCTACGCTTGCCCATTTTAATGCCAGCGTCCCGGTAATTTCTGACACGATCGCTAATGCTAATAAAATCCAGTAAAACATGGTCTCTCTCCCGCCTGAAAAAATACACAGGCCTGTTTGATGGCGCGTAAATACGCGTCATTAAAAATGACTAAAATAGCGACAGGCGTACAAGCATGGCCTGAAACGAAATTAAAGAGAGAGGCTGACTAAAGCGCTGTGCGCCAGTGCTGTTCACCGCAAAGAAGGCTGGATGGGAAAGGGCTGGAAAAAACGTAAAACAGTGCAATAAAACAATTGAACAGGTTGTCCATAATCTTTCAATTTATCCGCGGTCTTGCTTCTCGTCGTTGCGGATCAAAATTGGCCTCGGTAGTCAAACACGCCCGAATTAAACCATGCCGTTAGACTTTTCTCAACTCGTTTACACTACTTTACGGCACGATTAACTGCTTTAATGGGGAAAAAACAGCGTCTTATTTTACCGGCCAGCTTAATTAATCACACGAGACGATTAAATAATCATTAGCTGGCTTTCTATTTTCACGATATGCTATTTTCTTACATTAATTTAACAGGGAAGTATCAGAATGACCGTAGACGAGCTGCAACAGAAATATCCCGGCGCGCGGGCCTGGGGCTTTGGCGACTCACCGCACATGGCGGACGAGCTGGGCGCGCTGGTGGCGCACGGCGCCAAACGCGCCACCTGCAGCGATTATCACGCCTGGCGGCAGGATGCCGACCCGACCCTGCCGGGCGATTATCATATTATTCTCAACGGCGCGGGCGAGCCGCTGTGCGTTATCCGCACCCACACGCTGCGTCTGGTGAACTTCTGCGACGTCACCGAACAGCTCGCCGCTCTGGAAGGCGAAGGCGATTTAAGCCTCGCTTACTGGCGCAATGAGCATGAAGCGTTTTTCACCCGCGCCAGCTGTTTCTCTCCCGACATGCCGCTGATGTTTGAGGAATTCGAACTGACAGAGCGGTGCTGAGTTTATTACGACGTTCAGAAACACCTTAACCTGTGAGCCTTACGATGCCGGATGCTGCTTCGCGCCAGCTACCCTCACCACAAACTCGCGCGCGGCAGCTCGCTGAAACGTGTGGTGTAGCCGGGCGAGAGAAAGTCGCGCTTCATCGCCCAGGGTTTTACGATCCCCTGGCCTGCGAACCAGAGCTTTCCCCGGCCTGAGCGATTATATTCATCAAGCAGATGCATCAGCGGCGCGCTGTTGGGCTGCGGCGGGTGCTCGTCGAAAAGATTAAGCTGCGCCACGCCCTGACTGAAAAAATCCCCCAGCATGACGCCCGCTTTGATGTAGCGATACCCTTCGCGCCAGATGGCGTCCAGCGCGCTTACCGCCAGCCGCACGATCTCGCGGGTGTCGTTGGTGGGCGTCAGCGCCTGGCAGAGCGCCTGATTGCTGTAGCGGTCGTCCGGCTCGTCATGCGGGCTGGTGCGGATAAACACCGCCACCTGGCGGCAGAACTGATGCTCCTGACGCAGCTTTTCCGCGGCCCGCTCGGCCCAGGCGCAGACCGCCTGACGCATATCCTGATAATCCGTGACCCGGTAGCCAAACGAACGACTGCACACGATCTGCTGTTTCGCCGCGACAAATTCATCCATCGCCAGACAGGGTTCGCCGCGCAGTTCCCGCACGGTGCGCTCCAGCACCACGTTGAAATTTTTGCGGATCACCCACGCCGGGCTGTTGGCGAGATCAAACGCGGTCTCAATGCCCATCGCCGTCAGCTTTTTGCTGAGCCTGCGCCCGACGCCCCAGACATCCTCCACCTTAAAATGCGCCAGCGCCCTGCGCAGCCGGGCCGGATCGGAGAGATCGACCACCGCGCCCGATTTTGGCCACCTTTTGGTGGCGAGATTGGCAAGCTTGGCGAGCGTTTTGGTCGGCGCAATGCCCACGCCGACCGGCAGATGGGTTTCGCGCCAGAGGCGGTCGCGGATCTCCTGAGCAAACGTGGTCAGCGACATCACATTACTGACGCCGCGCAGATCGACAAACGCCTCGTCGATCGAGTAGATCTCCACCTGCGGCGCCATCTCTTCGAGAATATCCATCACGCGTTTGCTCATGTCGGCGTAAAACGCGTAATTGGAGCTGAAGACCGCCACGCGGTGACGCTCAAAGAGCGCGCGCTGTTTGAAATACGGCTCCGCCATGGTGATGCCGAGCGCTTTGGCCTGACGGCTGCGCGCAATGACGCAGCCGTCGTTATTGCTCAGCACCACGACCGGTTTATCCCGCAGATCCGGGCGAAACACCATCTCGCAGGAGGCATAAAAACTGTTCACGTCGACCAGCGCGTACATCTCAGCGCCTCTTCTTCAGCACCCAGGTCACCACGCCGAAAATCACCACGTCGGCATCGCCGACGAGCGGGATCGGCGCGAAATCCGGGTTCATCGGCACCAGTTGCGCCACCGGGTGCAGCCGCAGGGTTTTGACGGTGAACTCCCCTTCTAGCGCGGCCACGACAATGTCGTTTTCCTGCGGCTTCAGGGCGCTGTCCACCACCAGCAAATCGCCATCCTCGATCCCGGCGCCGTTCATCGACTCCCCGGACGCCCGCAAAAAATAGGTGGCGTTCGGGTGCACAATGCAGTGCGCGTCAAGGCTCACGCGCTTTTCGACGTAATCCTGAGCGGGCGACGGAAATCCGCAGGCCACTTTCTCAAGGAACAGCGGCAACCCCTCGGCATCAGGTTGTGGCAAGAGACGCATCATTAACATGGCGTGCTCCATCCATTCATTATGTTGTTATTTACTGTGTTTATATACAGTAGTTTGATTTGTACTGTTCTGACAACCCTATTTTTAAGCGAAGCGGCGCAATTGCCTGGAGAACGGCCAGTTTGTGCGGGTTTGTTGAGCGGTATGGAATGAAGATAAAAAAAGCCAGAGCGTAAGCTCTGGCTTTCAGGGATGGGCTATCTATCAGGCGTTTTTACGTTTCGGCAGGGTTTTCAGCAGATCTTCCGGGCTGATGGAGGCGACCACGCTGCCCGGCTGCGGCATTTTCAGGATATGGTTTTTGATTTTGCCGACCACGTGCATTTCACAGGGTTTGCAGTCAAAACGTAGCGTTAACACTTCGTCGCCGTGCACCAGCTGCATCGGCGTCGCCTTCCAGCTCTTGATGTTGCCCTTCGCCTGTTTCGGGCAGAGGTTAAAGGCAAAGCGCAGGCAGTGCTTGGTGATCATCACCGGCACGTCGCCTTTTTCCTCGTGCGCCTCATACGCGGCGTCGATAAGCTGCACGCCATAACGCTGGTAAAATTCACGCGCCTTATGGTTGTAGACGTTCGCAAGGAAGCTCAGGTGCGTTTCCGGGTAGACCGGCGGCGGCACGGAGACCGGCTTGCGCGCGCCGCGCTGGTAATTCGCCAGGCGCGCGGCATCCAGCGCCTCGACCGCTTCACGGCGAAACGCGTTGAGCTGGCTGTTAGGCACAAACAATGCGCCCGGCAGCGTAATCTGCACGTCGCGGGCGAAATAGATAGTCTGCCCCAGTTTCGCCAGGCCCTCTTTCAGGCTGGTCAGCGCTTTTTCCGGGTTATTGGCTTCGTCGAACTGCCCGTCGAGCGTATGCGTCACGCTGACGCCGTCTTCGCTGGTTAGCGTCAGGATCAGCTGTTCCTGCCAGCCGCCGAGTTCAATATCCACCCCGATGCGGCGCTCGCTGGAGGTTTTCAGCAGCGCCTGCTGCCAGTTGTGATCGAGGTTGCGGTTGAGCTTATGGCGCGGGCGCAGGGTTTTCAGCGCCGCCGGCATCTCGTTCGGGAAGACGCGGTAGCGGTTTTCACCGGTTTTTTCCGCCACATTGACGCGAAAGCCCACGACGTCGCGCTTGATCATGACGTTCAGCCCGTCGCCGTTCGCCAGCGGCTCGGTGGCTTCCACATCCAGATGCTCTTTGCCGACGCTCAGCACTTCGCCGACCGGCAGACCGACAAACGTCGGGGTATCGAACGCGCCGATATCTATCTTACGGGCGTTCACGAAGTAATCGGTGCTGCCGCGGTGGAAGGTCTTCTCGGTGGACGGCACGAAATAGTGCGCCGTGTTGCCCGCGGAAGAACGCGCCAGATCGCCGCGATCCTCAATAATCGCATCGAGCATCTGACGGTAGTGCGCCGTGATGTTTTTCACGTAACTCATGTCTTTGTAGCGCCCTTCAATCTTGAAGGAGCGCACGCCTGCGTCGATCAGCGCCGCCAGGTTGGCGGTCTGATCGTTGTCTTTCATCGACAGCAGGTGTTTTTCATACGCCACGACGCGGCCCTGATCGTCTTTCAGGGTGTACGGCAGACGGCAAGCCTGCGAGCAGTCGCCGCGGTTGGCGCTGCGCCCGGTCTGGGCGTGGGAGATATTGCACTGGCCTGAATAGGCCACGCACAGCGCGCCATGAATAAAGAATTCGATGGTGGCGTCGGTATTTTCATGAATGGCGCGGATCTGATTGAGATTCAGCTCGCGCGCCAGCACGATTTGCGAGAAACCGGCGTCGGAGAGGAACTTCGCTTTCTCGACGCTGCGGATATCGCACTGGGTGCTGGCATGCAGCTCGATGGGTGGAATATCCAGCTCCATAATACCCATGTCCTGCACGATCAGGGCGTCGACGCCCGCGTCATAAAGCTGGCCGATAAGCTTACGGGCCGGCTCCAGCTCGTCGTCATGCAGAATGGTGTTGAGGGTGATAAACACCTTCGCGCCGAAGCGATGGGCGAACGGCACCAGGTCTGCGATGTCCTGGAGGCTGTTGCTGGCGTTATGGCGGGCGCCGAAACCGGGGCCGCCGATATAGACTGCATCTGCGCCGTGCAGAATGGCTTCGCGGGCGATAGCGGTATCGCGGGCGGGGCTGAGCAGTTCAAGGTGATGCGATTGCAGGCGCATAATTCGTCGTTATCCGTTATTTGAAAGGCGGCTATTGTAGTCACATTCCGTGCGTTCGGGAACTCTTTCACGCCGCCGCCGCGGGTTTGCCGTTTTACGGGAAAGTATTGCACAAAGGTTTATTTCACGCGGCGCGCTGCAAGGGATACGCTGGGGCGGTATTCCTGACCTATCACCTCAGTTTCATCGTGTCGTTGTAGATTGTCGTTGACCGCAAGCTCGCTTGCGGTTTTTTTTATGGCGCCGGGTAGTGGATCAGCGAATGAAAGCGCACCGGCAGCGGCGTCGCGTTGCGATAGGCGTGCGGCCTGTCGCCGGCAAACTTCAGCCCTTCGCCGGGGCCGAGCCGCCGCCAGACGCCGTCCGTCTGCAGCTCCAGCTCGCCCTCAATCACCACCACATGCTCCGTCACGCCGTTTTCATGCGGCGTGGAGTCGCTCTGCGCGCCGGGCGCGAGCGTGACGGCGAGCATATCGAAGCGCAACTGTTCATCCCACGGAAAGAGCGGCTCCACGAGCATCGTCTGTTGGGCGTCAAACACCGTGCGCGCGCCCGGCGCAGGCGGCGTGATAAACACTGAAAACGGCACGTTAAAACCGGTGGCGATTTTCCACAGCGTCGCGACCGTCGGGCTCGATTCGTTGCGCTCTATCTGGCCGAGCATCGCTTTCGACACGCCGGTTTCCTGCGCCGCCTGGGTCAGGCTCCAGTTTTTCTGCTGGCGCAGCGCTTTCAGCGTCTGCGCGAGATGGGCGGTAATATCCATACGCTCTCCTTTAATAGTGGCCAGTATAGCGCCTTGTGCGTTATAGCGCACGATGATAGAGTCTGTGGACGTTATAACGCACAGCGGAGTTTTTATGCGTTTTTCTCTTCCTCCGGCGCCTGCCGTCATTGCGGGCTTTGTGGCGGTGCTGGTGGGCTACGCCAGCTCTGCCGCCATTATCTGGCAGGCCGCCGCCGCGGCAGGCGCCACGCCCGCGCAAACGGCGGGCTGGATGACCATGCTCGGCATCGGCATGGGCGTCAGCACGCTCGCGCTAAGCCTGTGGTATCACGCGCCGGTGCTGACCGCCTGGTCGACGCCCGGCGCGGCGCTGCTGGCGACAGGGCTTGCGGGAAGCAATCTGCATGAGGCGGTCGGCATTTTTATTTTCGCCTCGGCGCTTATCGTCATCTGCGGCGCTACCGGGCTGTTCGCCCGCCTGATGAAAATTATCCCGCCGGGCCTTGCCGCCGCGATGCTGGCAGGCATTCTGCTGCGCTTCGGGCTACAGGCGTTCGGCACGCTGGAGGGGCATTTTGCGTTGTGCGCCGCCATGACGGGCGCCTGGCTGCTCTGTAAAGTCTTCGCGCCGCGCTACGCCGTGGTGGCCGCGCTGCTGGCGGGGGTGGCGGTCTGTCTGTTACAGGGCGAAGTGAATACGGCGGCACTGCATTTTTACTTCGCGCCGCCGGAGTTTGTCTCGCCCGCGTTCAGCCTCTCTTCGCTGCTCGGCGTCGGCCTGCCCTTCTTTCTGGTGACGATGGCCTCGCAGAACGCGCCGGGCGTCGCCACGCTGCAGGCCTCCGGCTACCGGGTGCCGGTCTCGCCGCTGATGGTCGCGACCGGCCTGCTGGCGCTTATCCTTGCGCCCTTCGGCGTCTTTTCCATCTGCATCGCTGCCATCACCGCAGCCATCTGCCAGAGCCCGGAGGCGCACCCGGACCGCGACAAACGCTGGATGGCGGCGGCAATAGCGGGCGTGTTTTATCTGCTGGCGGGCGTGTGCGGCGGCTCCGTCGGCGCGCTGATGACCGCCCTGCCGCTGCCGTGGCTGCAAACGCTCGCCGGGCTGGCGCTGCTCGGCACCATTGGCGGCAGCCTGCATCAGGCGCTGGCGAATGAACGCGCCCGCGACGCGGCGCTGATTACGTTTCTGGTGACGGCGTCCGGCGTCACGCTGCTGGGCGTGGGGTCGGCGTTCTGGGGGCTGATAGCGGGCGGGATAAGCTACGCGCTGCTGGCGCGCCGGGCGGGATAAAAAAGAGGGAGCCAGGCTCCCTCTGTTCGGTTTATTTCGGCGCGGGATCGAACATGCGCGCATCGGTCGCCATGTCGTCGATCACCTGTTTGAGGTTGTCGACCGTCAGCGGCGTCTTCTCGTTGCTGAGATCTTTCCCCTCGCCTTTACGCACCACTTTGACGACCGTTTTTTGCGTCGCCGCGTCAATCAGCTCGCCTTCAAAGAACAGGCTGGTGTCCATGGTGCGATGGCCTGTCGCGACCTGGGTACCAGCCACCACCAGCGCAATCGGCAGCACTTCATAGAATTGCAGCCCCTCTTTGCTGCTGTCGACGGCGGTGATAGCCCCCCGGAAAATCACGCTGCGCGGCCCAGGCGTCGTCACCAGCGGCTTACGGCTTGCCGCCGCGGTTTTCAGCTTGTCGTTGGTATATTTCAGCAGGCCGTCCAGCACCGGCTGGGTTATCTGCCCGGTCGGTTTCGGCGCCGGGTAATACACCACAGAGTTATAAACGATAGAGTCGTAGTTATTCAGTTTGAAGCCCGGCGCGACCCAGCGCATGACCGGTTTACCGGTGGCTGAGGTGGCTTTCTCCAGCCCCGAATAGTCTTTCAGGAAGCCGGAATATTGTTCAGGTTTGGTGGTGCTGGAGGAACAGCCGGCCAGCAGCAATAGCGCCGCCACGCCGGAAGCTTTAAATACCGATGAGCTGTGCATAGAAGGTTACCTGTGATTGGGGGAGCACAGAATTTATAGCAAACGGGCGCACAAAAAGAGTCATAAAAACGACGACATGACAGGAAAAAGCGATCCGGGACATAAAATCGGATTAGAACAATAAATAAAGCTGATGTTAATTATGAAAATATATAAAAAAATTAATGGCATTAATCCGGAGCCGCGTTACGGGCGGCTCCATAAAAAGCCAGTCACATTAACGTTTTTTCGCGAGCATGGTCGCAAAACGTAAGCTAATGCGGTTGCCGCTGGCGTCGGTTTTATGAAGCTGACCGACATCTTCATTGTATTTAATCAGATCCCAGCCTTCATAATAGCGGCGCAGTTCCCCTTCGCGGAACGCAAACGGAAACCCAACGGTGCACGGGTAATCGTCAGTATCCATCGCCGCGACAATCAGGTTATACCCGCCAGGCGCGGTGCAGCGCTGCATATTATCGATAAGCCCTGCAATGGTGTCGCGCTCAAGAAACATCATCACCACGGTGGAGAGAATAAAGTCATACTCCCCGTCAAAGCGCAGCGTATTTAAATCTTTAACCGCGATATGCAGGTTACTGAACCCTTCCGCCGCCGCGATGCGCTCCAGATTCGCGATACTCGCCGGGTTTTTATCCCACGCGGTCACGTCAAACCCACGGGCGGCGAGATAAAGGCTGTTGCGCCCGTTGCCGCAGCCGAGATCCAGCGCGCGGCCCGGCTCGACATAATTAACGGCGTTTAAGACATCAGAGTGTGTGGCCGTCAGGCCATATTTTTCAGTGAAGTAATTTTCATCGCGAATGTTCATCGTGGTTCCTTAAAAGGTGTCTGCCGGTGCCGCCAGGCGGCGAGCAGCAAAGATATATTCTGCATGCATTTTATAAAACTTCCCTCATGAACGCTATCACCTTCCCGGCGCGTAAAAATTTGCTACGGTTAATTTATCGTCTCTGACAAGGAAACCCTGATGAATAAATACCAGCTCAGCGAAGCCACGCGCGTCTTTCGCTACACCCGCCACGGCGAGCCGTGCACCGTGACGCTGCGCCAGCTTATCGCGCTGCGCGATTTCGCCGACGTGAGCGCCGGGACGCCGGGCGGCTGGGTGGAGAGCGAGGAAAACCTTAGCCAGCAGGGCGCATGCTGGGTGTATGACCACAACAGCGTGGTGTTCGCCGGCGCGAAAATTCGCGGCAACGCGCGTATCAGCCAGACCTGCGAGATTCATCATGACGCGGTGATCAGCGACGATGCCTGGATTGATGCCGCGGAAATCAGCGACGGCGCGCACGTCAGCGGCCGCGCGATGGTGCAGTGCTCGGTGGTGCGCGGCGAATGCCATCTGTTCGGCGACGCGCGGGTGATGCAAAACAGCCTGGTGGTCGGCGCGAAAGGCTTAACGGCGGACAGCGACAGCGCGCTGCATATTTACGGCAGCGCCACGATCAGCGCCTCGCGGGTGGTGCATCAGGCCCAGATTTACGGTCACGCGCTGGTGACGCACGCGTTTATCGAGCATCGCGCCGAAGTGTTTGAACACGCGATCCTCGAAGGCAACGAAGAGAACGACGTCTGGGTGTGCGACTGCGCGAAAATCCATGGCAACGCCCGGCTGGTAGCGGGCGTTGAGGAGAACGCCTCGCCGACGGTGCGCTACAGTTCGCAGGTCTCCGGCCACGCGGTTATTGAGGGCAACTGCCTGCTGGGGCATCACGTGCGCGTGGGTGAACACGCGGTGATCACCGGCGGCCCGGTGCGGCTCGATAACCATGTGACGGTCGCCGGACGGGCGCGGATAAGCGGCGACGTCATCCTTGAAGACAGCGTGACGGTGAACGATGACGTCATCATCGAAGCGCCGCCTGGCGAAACCATCCGGTTGTGCGGTTTTAAGACGCTGGGGGGTGACGAACACATTCAGCGCACGCCCCTTCCGGGCCTGGTTTAAGCATCCGCGTCGATAATGCGCCCGTAGATATGCTGGTCGTAGAACTGGCCGTTCAGGTATTCGGCCTCTTTTAACCGGCCTTCCAGCGTAAAGCCGTTGCGCTGCGCCACGCGGTTGCTCGCCTCGTTGGTGACGATGCATTTAATGACAAAACGCCGCACCTCGCCGGTCTGCGCGTAGTGCGCCATCATCGTTTGCAGCGCGCCGGAGATAATCCCCTGCCCCTGGTGCTGCTCATCCAGCCAGTAGCCGATATACCCCGTTTTGTTGGTCGGCTCAATCTGGTTAAACGACAGCACGCCCACCATTTCGCCATCCAGCAAAATCATAAACATTTTCGCGTAGCCGCGATGGTGCAACATCACGTTGCCCTGAATGGTTTGGCGCGTGTCTTCGATTTTGTTGACGTATTGCGGCCAGTTCATCGATTTTTGCAGCCAGTCTTTATTGCGCTGCACCAGTGAGAACAGCGGCCCGGTAAACCGTTCATGAACAGAATGCAGTTCAAGATTGTCGTTAACGATAAGCCTCTCGTCCTGAAAGGTAGCGCTGGTGGCGTTTTGCACGTGAGTCTCCTTCTGGTGTGTAAGTCTCTAGAGGTATCACAGCGGGCCGCGTAAAAACACTGCCGGAATCGGCGGGGTTGTGCGCAAACACCAGCCTGTCTCTCGTCTTTTGCGCATCGCGCCCATAAAAAAGCCCCGTCGAAACGGGGCTCGCGGGCGGCGGTTTAGCGCATCTGCCGATCGTCGACATATTTGCGTTTATCCGGCGCGGGCGGGAAATACTGCCACAGCCAGGTTTCGCTGATGGCCTCGCCCTGACAGCGCAGGAACATGCGCATCTCGACCGGGTCGACGGAGTCGGACGTCGGATACCAGTCGAACTGGATGCGATAGCCGTCAAACGGCTCGACGTAGAGGATCTCTACCTGTTTCGCCTCGCCGCTGGAGAGCGTAATCACCGGCTCGATGCCGCGCGGCGCGGCACCTTTAAGATCGCCGCCCACGAAATCCACGGCGACGCGGCGCGACCACTGCGCCGGGAAGTTCTCGCCCGGCGCCCAGCCTTCCGGGAAACTGCCCATCCCGGTGCGGGTGGCGTAAACGCGCGCCAGCGGCGTGCGTACCGGCGCGTCGGCGCTCCAGTAGAGACGATACTGGAAGTTAAGCTTATCCCCGGCGCGGATCGGTTTTTCCGGCTGCCAGAAGCAGACGATGTTATCCAGCGTTTCCCCGGTGGTCGGGATTTCCATCAGCGAGACGGTGCCTTTCCCCCAGCGGTTGCGCGGCTCCACCCACAGGCTCGGGCGCTTGTTATACCAGCCCATGACGTCCTGGTAGCTCTCGAATTTATGGTCGGTCTGCAACAGGCCAAACCCTTTCGGGTTTTCATCCGCGAACGCATTAAATTGCAGGCGCTGCGGGTTATTGAGCGGGCGGCACACCCACTCGCCGTTGCCGCGCCACATCGCCAGGCGGTCGGAGTCGTGGATTTGCGGGTGAATGGTGTCGCACATGCGGCGTTCGTTGTTGCCGCAGCTGAACATACTGGTCATCGGCGCGATGCCGAGCTGTTTGATATCTTTGCGCGCGAACAGGAAGTTTTCCACTTCCATGATCACCTGGCTCGATTCGCAATGAATGATGAACTTATACGCGCCGGTCACGCTCGGGCTGTCCAGCAGCGCGTAAGCGATAAACGTGGTGTCCTGCGCTTTCGGGGTTTCAAACCAGAAGGCGGTGAAATCCGGGAACTCTTCCGGCGTATCGGTAAACGTATCGACCGCCAGCCCGCGGGCCGACAGCCCGTACTGGAAGGTGCTGTCTACCGCGCGGAAATAGCTCGCGCCGAGGAAAGAGACGATATCGCGACGCGCCAGCTCCGGCGCTTTGAACGCGCGAAAACCGGCGAAGCCGAGATCGGTCTGCCCTTCCAGCTGGCGGGTATCGACGCCCGCGTCATGGTAGTTAAAGAGCTCAGGGCGGAAATGCACTTCGCGGGCCTGGCGGGTCGCCGGATCGAGCGAGAACATCCGCACCCGGCGGCGAAAGCCCATGCCGACGTGGAAAAACTGCACGTCGAGCTGGCGGCCCTCGATGTTATTCCACAGGGAATGTCCGGCGTCATACTGGATGCTGTTATAGGCCTGCGGGGTGAGCTTTGCGAGCGTATCGGGCAGCGGTCGCGGCGCGCCGCCCCACGGTTTTTGCGAGAGCTCGGCGGCCATAGCCTGTAACACGCTGAAATCAAAGGCGCGCGTCTGGCCGTCCGCGATATCGGACTCCTGCGCCCAGGCGTTGCGGGAGAAAAGCGTGGCGAGACCTGGAGTGCCGCATGCCGCGGCGAGGGCCAACGAGGCCTTGATAAAACGTCTGCGGTTCATGCCTGAAAACCGTCCTTTTTTGTCGAGGTATTTCGCAAGGCCGAAGCCTGGCGGCGGCAAATGTTACAAGCAATATGACCGCTCACTCTAGACAAAATTCAGGATGAAGCCAACAGGCGGTGGAAAAATTAAATAATTTCTTATTTTTCAAGTCAATAGATGACGAAGGATGGGTGAATTTATGTCAGGCGCGGCGGCGCGGGTGGCCGTAAAATCAACAGGTTACTTTATGCGCACCGGGTAAAACCGCGCAGCGTAGCGGGTTTCAGAGGGATTCGCGAGAACCATCACAAAAAACGATGACGGCCCATCTTGCCAGCCGCACCGGGACAGGATAGTTTCTGGCATCGCAGAGACTGGCGGCGTCACGCCGTTCAGGCCCCTGTATATGCCTATATTCCTCCCTGTGGGAGGGGCCGACAACAGCACGATACAAAACCGTCGGTCGACACCCTAATTTTAATGATGATAGCTCAAGGTGGCCCGGCTTCGCCGGGTTCTTTTCGGGAAACACCACCATCACCCCACGCCACCGCGCGGGGTTTTGTTTTTTTACGCGCTTAGTCCAGCGTCACGTGATAGCGCATTACCCGCTTAAAGAGCGCGAGACGCGCGCGCATAAAGCGATTTTCCAGTCGCCACCCCGCTTTTTTGTTAAGCCCTATACGCAGCAGGCGGTCGCGTCCGCGCACGCAGGCGAGCCAGCGCACCGGGCCGTCGAGCGCCTGGCTTTGCGCGCTGGCGTGTTTTGCAAAGCTGACCCAGTAGTCCGCCACCTGCCCGGCGAAGGTATAATCCGCCGCCGTGGCGTAATCTTTCAGCGGCTCGACCTGCCCCAGATTATCAAACACATAAGGCACTTCATTGCCGTGCCAGGCGCCATTGGCGAACGTCTCCCGTTCGCCTTCAGCCACGTAATCAAACCAGTAGCGCCAGCACGGCACGCCGCGTCGGCTTTGCGCCTGCATCACCACAAAGCCGAGTGTGGTAAACGCCATATCGCGGCAGACCTGGCGCCCCAGCTCCCGGTCGCCGCGCACGCCAGGGTACAACAACCGGATAAGCCCGAGCCCGAAGCGCCGTTCACGGCGCAGCTTGCGGATCTGCTCTTCCAGATTAACGCCGAAATAGGCCAGCACGCTGGCCTCGTCGCTGTTACTGCCGACCATCACCGGCATCGGATGCTGGCGCGCGGCGAAAAAGGTTTCCAGCATCGGCTCCGGCAGCACAATATCGCCCGCAATCGGCGCAGGCCCGGTGACATAAGGCGCGGTGAGCTGCCAGAAGGTATCGGCGGGCAGCGCGCGCAGATCGGCGGCGGTAGGCGCTTTAAGACCTAAGTGGCGGGTGAGCGCCGCGCCATTAAGCAGCGCTTTGCGGCGCGGGATATCGGGCAGCGTGTAGCCGCTCTGGATAATCGCTTTATGGAACAGCCCTTTCGCAAGCGGTGAAGCCATCAGCGACAGCACGCTGCGCGCCCCGGCGGATTCGCCAAAAAGCGTGACGTTGTCACGATCGCCGCCAAAGGCGGCAATGTTGTCCTGTACCCAGCGCAGCGCAGCGATTTGATCGAGCAGCGCAAAGTTATAAACCGGCCCGGCGGCGTCTTCGTCTTCCAGCGCCGGATGGGCGAAAAAGCCAAGATGCCCGAGCCGGTAGTTCACCGTCACCACCACCACGCCGCGACGCGCCAGCGCCTGGCCGTCATAGGGCGGCAGGCTGCCCGCGCCAAGCGTAAAGCCGCCGCCATGCAGCCAGACCATCACCGGCAGCGGCGCATCGCGCGCCACCGGCGCCCAGACGTTGAGATAAAGACAATCTTCGCTGAACGCGCCCGGATCGCCTCCGGCAAGCTCGCGGCAAAATCCGGCGTTCTGCCAGCTGGCAGCGGAAAAGACAGTCGCGTCGCGCACGCCCTGCCAGGCAGCCAGCGGCTGCGGCGCGCGCCAGCGGCGCTCGTCGACCGGCGGCGCGGCATACGGGATGCCCCGCCACACGGCGATATCCTTTTCTGTACATCCGCGCACGTCGCCGTGCGTGGTAGTAACTATCGGCATTTCCAGGTTGCACATACCTCTTCCTTTTTTAAACGGCAATCCTGGGAGCGTAGCCGTTTCAGAGCAGACCGCAACGTCGTTTGCTGCGATCTTCCGCCTCCTGATAGAGCGTGAACTCATCCAGCACCGGACAACCGAGCGCCGCTTCGAAGGTATCGCGGCTGGCGTTGCCGTGGCGACGGGCCCGCGCGTCCTCGCCGAGATTGGACTGGAAAATCCCCGCCGCGCTGACCGGCAGAAAATCTTCATAGATAATCGGCTGCGCCACCAGCCAGCCGCGCTCAATAAGCGTCTGCGGATCGTCGCCGGGACGAATAGCCTGACGGTGCGTTTCGCCGACCGGCGTCAGGCGGTAGCGGAAATAGGCCAGCCCCTGGCGGCGCAGCAGCGTATCGCTGTCCGGGAAGCGGCTGAACGCCTCCTGTAATTTCAGCTGATGCGTCAGGTTATCCTTGCCGCTCCCCGCCGTCGCCAGCAGTTCGTCGTAGAGCGCGCGGCCTTTGGGCGTCAGCGCCATGCCGCGCTGTTCGATTTCACCGAAGCGCGCGGTGTGGGTGCCGGGGCTGTCGCCGCCAAAGCGAATCGGCTCCTCCAGCGCTTTAAAGCTGGTCTGGCGCAGCAGAATGGGAAATTCACGGCGCGGCGGCCCTTCGATAACGGCTTTCGGCTCAATGCCATATTCCGGCATCAGCGACTGCACGCGGTCGATATCCAGCGTGCGGGGCGTGAGGTGATTGATGTGGCAGCCGCGAAAGCACACCACATCGGCAATCAGCCGGTGCTCATCATGGAGCGCCTGATAGGTGGCGGCGTCCACCGTCGCATGGCTGTGCCAGCGGAACGTTTCCAGCGCCTCGCGCACGAACTCCTCGGCCTGATCGGCGTTAAATGCGCCCTGCTCGTCGTAAATGTTCAGCAACTCATAGCAGCGACGGGTGAAGATATCGCGCCGGGAGAGCACCGTGGCGGCGCGCTTGCGCAGCTTTTCGTCTTCGATAAGCTCAAGGCGCAGCAGTGAAGTAAAAATGCGAAACGGGTTACGCGCCAGCGCCACGTCATCCACCGGGCGAAACGCCGTCGAGTGCACCGGCACCCCCGCCTGGGAGAGATCGTAATAGCTGACCGGGTGCATCCCCATAATGGCGAAAATCCGTCGGAGCGTCGCCAGCTCGCTGGCGGTGCCGACGCGAATCGCCCCGTGGCGCTCGACGTTAAGCCGCGCCAGCTCATCGGCGTTGGCAAGCTGCTCATGCAGCTGCGGGTGGCTTTCCAGTACGCCCAGGTTCACGTCGGCCACCAGTTCCAGCAATGTGCCGTACTGCGGCACTTCTTCCTGGTACATGGCCGACATGGCCTGCGAAAAATGTTCCCGAATCTCATCTGCCGTGATGCTGTTCGCCATGGTGTCGTGCCTCCAGTGAATATTGCTGAGATTGTAGAGAATCGCGGCACTATCAGCGGTGAAGAATTTACAATTTGTGATCCAAAACGTAACAAGCCATCCGGCGCCGCACGTCCGGCAAAACGCATGGCAAAACAACCGGGAACCGCGCGTTTACTCCGGCCCCCGCCAGCCGTCTGGTTTACACCCTGTCATATGAAAATCGTCTGGCCGATCTGCACATTAAAATATTCGCAGTCCGCCGGAGGATGATGTTGCATATTTATCTGTTTTGTTAATATTATTTTGCTATCAAGTTATCAAAATTAAACAAGTTATCTTGTCACGGCTCCCGCTCTGTTTTTAACATCAGCTATGGAAAAAAACGGTTTGTTCTCCCAGCGCATTCGCTTGCGCCATTTGCATACATTCGTCGCCGTCGCTCAGCAGGGCACTCTCGGGCGCGCGGCGGAAACCCTTAATCTCAGCCAGCCTGCGCTCTCCAAAACGCTCAACGAGCTGGAGCAGCTCACCGGCGCGCGGCTGTTTGAACGCGGCCGCCTCGGCGCTCAGCTCACGCTGCTTGGCGAGCAGTTTCTCACCCACGCGGTGAACGTGCTCGACGCGCTCAATCACGCCGGCCAGGCGCTGAACCGCAAGCCGGAAGAAGGCTGCGATGTCGTGCGTATCGGCGCGCTGCCCACGGCCGCGCTCGGCGTACTGCCTGCGGTCATTGGCCCTTTTCACAAGCAGCAAAGCGATATCACGCTGCAGGTGGCCATCATGAATAACACCATGCTGCTGGCGGGCCTGAAATCAGGCGAGCTGGATCTCGGCGTGGGCCGGATGTCCGATCCGGAACTGATGAACGGGCTGAATTACGAACTGCTGTTTATGGAATCCCTGAAGCTGGTGGTGCGCCCCGGGCACCCGCTGTTGCAGGATAACGTCACCCTGAGCCGCGTCATGGAGTGGCCGGTGGTGGTGTCGCCCAAAGGCACGGTGCCCCGCGATAACGCCGAAACGCTGCTGGCAAGCCAGGGGTGCCAGCTTCCCGCCACCTGTATTGAGACGCTCTCGGCGTCGCTCTCGCGCCAGTTAACGGTCGACTATAACTATGTCTGGTTTGTGCCCTCGGGCGCGGTCAAAGAAGATTTACGTCAGGGGACGCTGACGGCGCTGCCCATCGCTATCCCTGGCCCCGGCGAGCCTATCGGCATTCTGACCCGCGTCGACGCCCCGCTCTCTCAGGGCGCGCGGGCGCTGCTGTCGTCGCTTCGCAAATCGATGCTCAACTGAGTGGAAAGCGCGTCGCGGCATTAGTTAGCGTGAAAAGTAATAAGCCTCCAGGCTTGCCATCCGGCGCGTGATATCGTTTAAATGACAGATACGCCTTCATCCTGACGGGAGTTCTGTTATGTCAACGCTGTTAGAACCGGTAAACATTGGCGCGCTGGAGTTAAAAAATCGCGTCGTGATGGCGCCGCTCACGCGCATGCGCGCGGTGGACGAGCGCACGCCGGGCGAAATAGTCAAAACGTACTACACGCAGCGCGCCAGCGCCGGGCTTATCTTCACCGAAGCCACCTCCGTGACGCCGCAGGGCGTCGGCTACCCGAACACGCCGGGGATCTGGTCTGAAAAACAGGTCGGCGCCTGGCGCGAGATCGTTGATGCGGTGCATCAGGCGGGCGGAAGAATGGTGCTGCAACTCTGGCACGTGGGCCGCGTCTCCGACCCGGTCTTTCTGAACGGCGAGAAGCCGGTCGCGCCGAGCGCTATCGCCCCGGAAGGCCACGTGACGACGGTGCGCCCGAAACGCCCTTACGGCACCCCTCGCGCGCTTGAAACCCATGAGATCCCGGGCATCGTGGAAGATTTCCGCCGCGCGGCGATTAACGCCAAACGCGCGGGCTTTGACGCCGTGGAGATCCACGCCGCGAATGGGTATCTGTTTGATCAGTTCCTGCATGACGGCTCCAACCAGCGCACCGATCAATACGGCGGGAGCATTGAAAACCGCGCGCGCTTCCTGCTGGAAACGGTGGACGCGCTGCTGACCGAATGGCCTGCCGACCGCGTCGGGGTGCACCTCAACCTGATGTCTAACTCCTACTCGATGCACGACTCCAACCCGGTGGCGATGTTCGGCTACGTGCTGGAGCAGTTAAACCTGCGCCGCCTGGCGTTTATCTTCTCGCGTGAGGCGCTGGATACGCCCAACCGCGTCGGGCCGCAGATCCGCCATAAATTCACCGGCGCGTGGATTGCCAACGAAGGGCTGACTAAAGAGAGCGCCGAGGCCGTGATTGCCAGCGGCGAAGCGGACGCGGCGGCGTTCGGCAAGCTCTATATCGCCAACCCCGATCTGGTGGAGCGTTTTCGCAGAAACGGGCCTTACAACCCGCTGAATGACGCAACCATCTACGCCGAAGGCGCGACCGGTTATACCGACTATCCGTTCCTCGACGATAGCGCGCAGTAACAAACCCGCCAGCGCCAGGGCGCTACGGCGCCCTTTTCTTTTGTTATGCCATAAAAAAACCCCCGGCAAGCCGGGGGTTGGGCGTGTCGCGCTTTGAGGGTAAAGCGCGGGTAAGCGGGGTTACGCCGCTTTGGATGCTTTCGCGTTGACCGCGGTTTCTGCGATAGTGGTCAGCTTGCCGTCGGTGGATTTCTCCTCCTCAAGCGTGGCTGCCAGCAGTTTCTTCGCGTCTTTGTAGCCTAACTGTTCTGCCAGGGTGCAGAGCGTGCCGTAAGCGGCGATTTCATAGTGCTCCACTTTCTGTGCGGCGGCGATAAGACCAGCGTCGCGTACCGGGCCTTGCTCGATTTCGTCAATCACTTCCTGGCCTTCTTCAATCAGCCCTTCCATCGCCACGCATTTGATGCGGCGCAGTTTAAGCTCAGGCACGCTTTCCACCACCTGGTCGATGCGTTCAATCTGGCCCCGGGTTTCCTCGAGGTGAGCGCGGAATGCCGCGGCCAGCTTTTCATCGGATGCGGCGCGGGCCAGCTTCGGCAGAGCGCGGGTCAGCTGTTTCTCGGCGCTATAGGTGTCTGAAAGTAGATGTACAAAAAGATCCTGAGCGGTTTTGATCTGCATCTCGTGCCTCCATTAGGGTTGTCAAAAACAAAGCCCTTTAAGCATGGACAACGAATACGGAAATAAGCCAGGCGGCAAACGCGAAAAGTGATACAGCATAATCCGAAAACGATGCGCCAAAAAAAAGCCGCTCACGGGAGCGGCAAAGGTCGGGCTAAGAGTAGAGCGAGGGGCAGGCTGCGCTGCCCTTGATAGATCAGAAGGTTTCCCAGTGGTCGCTCTGTGCGAGCGCCGCGCGCGGCACGATGGGTGCCAGCGGCTGGGCGGCAGGCGGTTGCGGCTCGTTTTTACGCGCTGCGGAGGCGGCGCTTAAGCGGAAGGTGCCAACCGCCTGCGTCAGGCGACCCGCCTGCTCTTCGAGCGAGACCGCCGCTGAGGACGCTTCTTCCACCAGCGAGGCGTTCTGCTGCGTCACGTTGTCCATTTCCGCGATGGCCTGCGCCACCTGCTCAATGCCCTGACGCTGTTCGTCAGACGCCGCCGCGATCTCCAGCATGATATCGGTCAGGCGTTTCACCGCCTCGACGATGCCTTTCATAGTATCCCCGGCATTGACGACTTCGCTGGAGCCGCGATCGATAAGCGCCACCGATTCGCTGATAAGCCCTTCAATCTCTTTCGCCGCCTGGGCGCTGCGGCTGGCGAGCGTGCGCACTTCGCTGGCGACGACCGCGAAGCCGCGGCCCTGTTCGCCCGCGCGGGCCGCTTCCACCGCGGCGTTAAGCGCGAGGATGTTGGTCTGGAAGGCGATGCTGTTAATCACCGCCGTGATTTCCGAGATTTTCTTCGAGCTGCTGGAGATGTTGCCCATTGTGGTCACCACGCCGGAGACAATCTGCCCGCCGGTGGTGGCTTTACCGGAAGCATCCTGCGCCAGTTTGCTGGCATGGTGAGCGTTGTCGGCGTTCTGTTTCACGGTGGCGGTCAGCTGTTCCATGCTGGCGGCGGTCTGCTCCAGCGCGGCGGCCTGCTGCTCGGTGCGCGAAGAGAGATCGGTGTTGCCTGCGGAGATTTCGCTGGTGCCCTGGTAGATAGCCTGCGCGCCTTCGCGCACGGCGCTGACGGTTTTCACCAGCGACCGCTGCATCATTTGCAGATGCTGGCTCAGGCGGCCGATTTCGCTGCGCCCTGTCGCCTCTTCCGGCAGCGTCAGATCGCCGCTGGCGATAGTTTCAATGCGCGTCGCCGCATGTTGCAGCGGAACGATAACCACGCGACGGAGCACCACGAAGGTCAGGAGCGTCATGACCAGCGCGACCGCGAACGCGGCGACCATCACCATCAGGCTGAAGTGGGTGCGGGTGCTGGCGTCGCTACGCAGTTGCTCAACACGCTCGGTGCGGCTCGCCAGCGCTTTCGCCAGTACCTGGTTATAGTCGTCGTCAAGCTTGCGTGCCGTTTCGTTTTCATGCTCGATAATCGCTTCGAACATGCCGTTTTTGGCATATTTCAGCATCGGCGTCAGGCCGCTGATGTAGGCGTCGTAACGGGCTTTCAGCTCGCTGTCGAGCGCCGCTTCTGACTCCGCATGCGACTCGCGATCCACATACTGTTTAAAACCGACATTGGCCTGCGCTATCGCTTTTTCCGCATCGGCGATGTTGCGCTTCATCGCGTCCATCTCCGCGACGCGGCTGGCCGCGCCTGCGTGGATCATATTGATACGCGCCGTGCGAAGCTGGTTGGCGCTATCCGCAAGCCCACTGCGGATCTGTATCTCTTGCGTTACGTTGTTAAGCGCGCTGTCGCCCTGCATAAGGAAGTATCCTGCCAGCCCGCCGCAAAGCGCGAACAACACCAGAATCCCTCCCAGGATGACGGAGAACAGCGGGACAAGCCGAATGTGATGCCAGAAGCTTAGCGCCCCGGAATCACGGGTTGTTGTTTTTTTCATGGCCACGATTTCCCTTTGGGTAAGATGCAAAAATAGTCTTGCCTTTAGGACATCGGCAGTTTTGCGTAAACGCTTACCTTTAAAAGCGATACCTGGCTCACAGATTCGAAAAGAGGGGCTAAAGTCGGGGAAAGTGAAGGTGCCAGCAGCAGGTAAGCCGCTGGCAGATAAGGTTATTTGTCGCCGAAGTGGATAACGGTGCGGATCGATTTGCCTTCGTGCATCAGGTCAAACGCCTCGTTAATCTGCTCAAGCGGCAGGCGGTGCGTGATGAAAGGATCGAGGCGAATCTTGCCCGCCATCGCGTCTTCCACCATGCCCGGCAGCTGGGTGCGCCCTTTCACGCCGCCGAACGCCGACCCGCGCCAGACGCGGCCTGTCACCAGCTGGAACGGACGCGTTTTGATCTCCTGGCCTGCGCCCGCCACGCCGATGATAACGCTTTCACCCCAGCCTTTATGGCAGCATTCCAGCGCCGCGCGCATCACGTTTACATTGCCGATGCACTCGAAGCTGAAATCAACGCCGCCATCGGTCATCTCAACGATAACGTCCTGAATCGGCTTGTCGTAATCTTTCGGGTTAACGAAATCGGTCGCGCCCATTTCACCCGCCAGCTTGAATTTTTCCGGGTTGGTGTCGACCGCCAGAATACGCCCGGCTTTCGCCTGGACCGCGCCCTGAATGACCGCGAGGCCAATACCGCCGAGGCCGAACACGGCAACGGTGTCGCCCTCTTTCACTTTGGCGGTGTTATGCACCGCGCCGATGCCGGTGGTGACGCCGCAGCCCAGCAGACAGACTTTATCGAGCGGCGCCTGCGGGTTCACTTTCGCCAGCGAAATTTCCGCGCAGACGGTGTATTCGCTGAAGGTGCTGGTGCCCATGTAGTGATAAACCGGCTCGCCGTTGTAAGAGAAACGGGTGGTGCCGTCCGGCATCAGGCCTTTGCCCTGGGTGGCGCGCACGGCCTGGCAGAGGTTGGTTTTGCCGGATTTACAGAATTTGCACTCGCCGCACTCAGCGGTATAGAGCGGGATCACATGGTCGCCCGGCTTCAGGCTGGTGACGCCCTCGCCCACTTCCACGACCACGCCGCCGCCTTCATGGCCGAGCACCGCCGGGAATACGCCTTCCGGATCGTCGCCGGAGAGCGTGAACGCATCGGTGTGGCACACGCCGGTGTGGGTGATTTTGACCAGCACTTCGCCCTTTTTCGGCGGCGCGACGTCAATCTCTACGATTTCCAGCGGTTTGCCTGGGCCAAATGCGACTGCTGCACGTGATTTCATAATGTCCTTCCGTTGTAGTGAGTCGTCATAGTTATTTTAGATAAGCGCGCAAAAGCTGACCGATTTCCGTCATCCGTTGCGCGCGCTGCTCCGGCGTGGTGTCGCCGCTGACCAGCTCATCTTTTAAGTGAATTTCCACCATTTCGCCCATCAGGCCGTTGGCGGCGCCGCGTACGGCGGCGATTTGCTGGAGAATATGGAGACAGGGTTCGCCCGCCTCCAGCGCGCGCTCCAGCGCCTCCGCCTGGCCGCGAATGCGGCGTACGCGGGTCAGGATGCGCTTTTTGTCCTCAGGAGAATGCGGCATGGTTTTGGCTTCATGGATACTATAGGGGGGTATGGTATAGAAACGTGTACGCCTCTGCAAACGGTCATTTGCAGGCGGTATGTTTTTGCTGGCAGATAACCAGAACCAAACATATCCCCTGGCAGATAATTGAGCAGACGAATGAATACAATTAACATCATCCAACGCATTGATTTTAAGAAGAATAAGGCACAATAAATCAAAACAACATACGGTATAAGCGCCATTTTATTGGCATTATCTTTACAGGATTTTTGTGCTTTTGAAATATTGATACGGGTTAACAACTGTAGAAAAGGCACCAACTCACTGTAAAAGAAAAAAATAATATGGATTTGAATAGCACATTCACATGGAGTGATGGTAATGGATCTACTACGGTGCACTTTCCATCTTAATGGAAAAAGTAATGGTACGCTTTCTTGTCCAGGCGTCGGTTTTTTCTCAGCCTTTTCTGGTAATGGTTCTGCTACTAATAACCCAAATAAAACGGAGCTAAAAGATATTGGCCCCTTACCATGTGGGCGTTACTATATTATTTTACGTGGGAGGGGTGGTACCTTTGCCCGATTCAGGGATGATGCTAATGCTTTTATTACTGGTTCGGACCGCAGTACTTGGTTTGCCCTGTACCGCGACGATGGGGAAATTGATGATAGCACATTCATCAATGGCGTGCTTAGAGGAATGTTTCGTCTCCATCCTATTGGTCCAAGTGGTTTAAGCAAAGGCTGTATTACGCTTTATAATCAGCAAGATTTTGATATACTTGCCAGAGCTATTCTCCGAACAAGCGGACAATACATAGGAAATTATTTAATAGCGCATGGGGTTGTACAGGTTTACTGATGAAATATTTATTAATCCTCTTTATATGGTTCATCATATTTATTACAAGCTTGAAAAGCATGTACTTTTTCATACCAGCAACTGCTCAGTATGCCCTTGCAGAGAGTATAGGGAATTACGGTGATGAAAGCGTAATGGACTTTATTTTATATTTTTTTACCTGCTTTGCCATAGTCATCAGTTCGTTTGTGCTTTATCTTCTGTTACGTTTCATTAGACGCAGGTGAACTTTAAAAATATAGCCGCTACTAAGGCGGCTATGTCTACTCTACCCTTTCGACGTTTTGGGATCATCCTTCCTGGGATAAGTTCTTTCTTCCGGAATTCTACCATCTGATGTATGAATTTTGACTGATGCTTTTTTATCATCCATAACCTCCTGAGTTATCCCAAGCATTTCACTTTAGTGTCAGCAGTTTTGCTCGGCTTCGTATTACCCTCTTTTTGTAGTTTCCACTTATCACCCTCTTTTGTGATGTGATAGTTATCCATATAAACCCTCCTGCAATTATTCATAGACTTACATAGCCATAAGATTTTATTTAAAACGGCGTGAGCAGTTTGTGGAATCGATCTTGTCTTTACGGGTTTATTTTTTCTGCCGTATTTGACTTATCGTACACAGA
Organism: Cronobacter turicensis z3032; assembly: GCA_000027065.2. Taxonomy (NCBI): domain Bacteria; kingdom Pseudomonadati; phylum Pseudomonadota; class Gammaproteobacteria; order Enterobacterales; family Enterobacteriaceae; genus Cronobacter; species Cronobacter turicensis. The sequence continues at coordinate 2,359,400 of FN543093.2, forward strand.
TACGATTTTGTAGCTGCGAATCTATAAGACCTGGTAAGACGAAATTAATGATAGCAAAGATGTTTTTATCACCAGTAAATTCATAAACTGCTTATCTGTCTACAAATCATTCACCAGTTGTATATATAGCCCTCAACCAAACTAACAGCATGATATATCTCAATACCAACGCCTTCGCAGGATGACATAACTGCCGCCCTGTAAAGGACAGGACTGGTATGAAAACGTTATTGTTAGTGGTTTTACTCGCGATCTTCCCCCCCTTCGCTTTCGCCCTCGATGTTAACAACAGTGTGTTAATGCTGCGCTGCCCCGGCAGAGAGACGATTGAAGTGATACTGCACCGCTATGCACACACGCAGGAGGCCTGGGGCCGGGATCATTTTGAAACCGGCGGCGGCCGCACGCAGCGGGGAAGTTTAATGGTCTTTCCGTTCGCGAATCTGGATCGGATGGTGTACGACCAGATGACGCAGTCGTTCGGCTTCTGGTATCAACGCGAAGCCAGGTTCGTCCACTGCCGGCTTCTGAGCCTGCGCAACGCCTGGCCGGTGGATCTTCCCGTGTTTCGGGAATAAAACCGGCCGAAGCGCTGGAGTTTAGCGGCGCAGCGGCAACCCGGCGGTTTCTTTCGCGCGCATCACGGTAATAAAGGTGATCAGCGCCGCGCCCATGACATAAAACGCGGGTGAGAAAAGATTGCCGGTGGAGGCGATAAGAAACGCCGAGAACCACGGCGTGATGCCGCCGAAAAAGGCGACCGAGAGGTTATAGGCGACAGACAGCCCGCCGTAGCGCACGCTCGTCGGAAACAGCTCCGCCATCGCCGCGCTGCACGCCCCGTCAAAGGCGGCGATAAACGCGCCCAGCAGCAACATCGCCAGCACCGCGGAGAGCATATTGCCATTCGCCATTACCATCAGCGCCGGGTAGGTAAAGAGGATAAATCCGCCGCAGCCCGCGAGCATCAACGGCCTGCGTCCATAGCGGTCAGAGAGCCAGCCCATAAACGGCACCAGTACCGCAATGCCGAACAGGCCGATGGTGGTGATCGCGTAGGCATCGAGCTTGCTGAAGTGCATCTGCGTTATCAGATAGCCCGGCATAAAGGTTTGCAGCATCCAGTGCCCGACCGCTTTGATAACCACAAACCCGACGCAGAACAGCAGCGCGCCGCGGGCGCTTTTAAGCGTACTGCGCAGCGGCGCGGCCTGTGTCGTGCCCGCTTTCGCCGCCGCCTGGAATTCCGGCGTGTCTTCAAGGTGCGTTCGCAGGTAAAGCCCCACCCAGCCGAGCGGCCCGGCGATCAAGAACGGAATGCGCCAGCCCCAGTCGTTCATCGCGGTTTCGCCAAGACTGGCGGTCAGCAGAAACACCAGCCCAGAGCCCGCCACGAAAGCCATAAAGCCGAAGTTATCGATCCAGCAGGTGAAGTAACCGCGCTTATCCACCGGCGCGTATTCGGCGAGGAATGTGGTCGCGCCGGACGTTTCGCCGCCTGCCGCAAAACCCTGCACCAGACGGGTGAGCACCAGCAGCGCAGGCGCCAGCAGGCCAATCTGATGATACGTCGGCAAGAGGCCCATGATGAAGGTGGCGCCGGAGGTGAGCAGAATGACCGTCGCCAGCACGCGCTTGCGGCCGATGCGGTCGCCAAGCGAGCCGAAATAGAGCCCGCCGAGCGGGCGCATAATAAAGCCCGCGCCGAACACCGCGAAGGACGAGAGCAGCGCCGCCGCCGGGTCGCCGGTCTGGAAAAACTGCATCCCGATAATGGCCGCCAGCGTGCCGTAGAGCCCGAAATCGAACCATTCAACAAAATGGCCGACGCCGGTCGCCAGCAGTACCTTGCGTAGTTTACGCGCCAGTTGCGCCTGGTCGTCCACGTCTGCCCTTGTCGCTTCACGTTGCACTGACTGCGTCATGCTGTCTCTCCCGGCTGGCGCGGTGACAATCGCGCGAGTGTTTCTATAATAGATATAGATCTATAAGCCGCCGTTGTCAGACCGCCCACGTTGCGCCGCTTAAAATGTGAGCTCCGCCACGCAGCGCCGCGTAAAAAGCCGGAAAGATCACATTTCGGCGCGCGTTAATCGCGCTTACCCGGCATCATGCGCAGCAGCGTGTTGTCTTTCCAGAAATAGTGATGCACGAGCGCCGCAGCCGCATGAAGCCCTATGACAAAGTAGCTGAGATTCGCGATAAAGGCGTGAATAGCGCGCAACTGCATTTCGCTGTCTTCATCCGGCTCGGCGGCGACCGGCATCCTGATGCCAAAGGCATACCAGTCACTGCCGCCATAATATTTGGCAACGATGCCGAGCAGCGGCAGACCGATAAACATCAGATAGATGACCAGATGCACCAGATGGGAAAGCCCGATATACATCGCGCGCGGTTTCGGCACGATGGGCGGCGCGGGGTATTTCATGCGCACCAGCAGGCGTGTGACCATCAGCACCAGAATCGCGATGCCGCAGCTAAAGTGCGTCCAGATAAACAGCCGCCCGAGAGGTCGCGGCACCAGCCCACGCAGTTCCATCGCCGCGTAAGCCATAACCACCAGAAAAAATACCAGCCAGTGAAGCGTGATTTGCAATGAGGTGTATTTACTGCGCATAAGACTATCCTGATTAAACGCAACGAAAACACCAGGATAACGGCTGAAGATGAAATATTCATTAGTTTTCATGCCACCGCAAAACAAATTAAAGGAGAGAGTATGAACGCCCACGACGCTCTGTTGACCCGTATGCGCGAGGCGGTTGCGCGCAGCCGCGAACTCTCCGTCTGGCCGCAGGACGAGGCGCCGGGCGCGCGTCAAAGCCCGGCGGTGTTTACCCTTGAGGAGCGCCTGACTGGCGCAAGCGAACTCGACCGCTCTGTCACCGGCATACGCGCGCCGCGCATTGTGGTTTACGCGCCGGAAAATCCTAACGGCATCGGCATTCTGGTGACGCCCGGCGGCTCGTACCGCCGCGTGGTGCTGGATAAAGAAGGCAGCGCGCTGGCCCCTGAGTTTAACGATCGCGGCTATACGCTGTTTGTGATGACCTATCGCCTGCCCGGTGACGGCCATGCCGAAGGCGCCGACGCCCCGCTCGCCGATCTCCAGCGCGCCATGCGGCTTATCCGCGCCCAGGCGACGCGCTGGCAGCTCGACCCGGATAAACTCGGCGTGCTGGGTTTTTCCGCAGGCGGTCACGCTGCCGCAAGCCTCGGCACGCGCTGGAACGATGCGGTGTACGCGCCGCTGGATGAAACCGACGCGTTCAGCGCCCGCCCGGCGTTTATGGGGCTGGCCTACCCGGTGATGACGATGGAGGAGCCGGTGGCGCACCCCGGCTCGCGGGAGGCGCTGACAGGCACAGCGCCGGATGACGCCGCTATCTGCCGCTACTCGCCGCAAAGGGCGGTTAACGCCAGCACGCCGCCCACGTTTCTTCTGCACGCGGTGGATGACCCGGCGGTAAAAGTGGAAAACAGCCTGCTGATGTTTAACGCGCTGCACGCGCAGGGCGTGCCGGTAGAGATGCATCTTTTTGAACAGGGGCAACACGGGTTCGGCATTCGCGATGCGCTGGGGCTGCCTGCGCACGTCTGGCCGACGCTGCTGATGAACTGGATCGAGAGCAAACAGTAACGCAGCGGGCCGCCCGTGAGCGGCCCTGCACTTTTAGCTTTGCAGATAAACGACCTGGGTTTGCAGGTATTCATGCAGACCGTGTTTGCCATCCGCCCCGCCGATGCCGGATTTGCGCCAGCCCGCATGGAACCCCTGCATCGCTTCGAAGTTCTCGCGGTTGATATAGGTTTCGCCGAACTTCAGACCTTTAATCGCTTTCATGGCGGTGGCGAGCGACTGCGTATAAATCGACGACGTCAGGCCGTACTCGCTGTCATTCGCCATCGCAAGGGCGTCCTCCAGCGTATCGAACGTGACGACCGGCAGTACCGGGCCGAACGTCTCTTCGTGCATGATGCTCATCTCCTGGCGCACATCCACCAGCAGCGTCGGCGGATAAAAATACCCCTTGCCCTCCACCGCCTTGCCGCCGAGCACTACCGTCGCGCCTTCGCTGACCGCACGCGCCACTTTTTCCTTCACGCGCGCCAGCGCAGCCGCGTTAATCAGCGGGCCCATGGCGATATCATCGCGTGCCCCCGGATCGCCGAATTTCACGGCGCTTAGCGCCTCGCCAAGGGCGCTCACAAAGCGATCGTAAATACCCTTCTGCACATAGACGCGCTCGGCGCAGTTACAGACCTGCCCGGTGTTAATCACGCGCGAATCGACAATCGCTTTTACCGCAAGCGGTACATCCGCATCGTCCATCACGATGGCGGGCGCTTTGCCGCCGAGCTCCAGACAGACTTTGGTGATGTTTTTCGCAGCCGCCGCCATGATTTTCTCGCCCGCGCCGACGCTGCCGGTCATGCTCACCAGCGCCACCTTCGGGTTACCCGCCAGCGCCTGGCCGACGGTTTCGCCGCGCCCGAACACCAGGTTAAAGACGCCCGCCGGCAGCCCTACCTCGTGTACGATCTGCGCAAACGCGATGGCGTTATTCGGCGTGAATTCGCTCGGTTTGATCACAATGGTGTTGCCGGTGATGAGCGCAGGCGCCAGCTTGCGGGCAATCAGGAAGAACGGGAAATTCCACGGGAGAATGCCGGTGGTGACGCCAAGCGCGCGTTTAAAGACGAGAATGTTCTCACCCGGCCGGTCGCTTTGCAGGATTTCGCCTTCATAACGGCGCGCCCACTCGGCCATATAGTCGATGTAATCCGCCGTGAAGTTGACTTCAACGCTCGCAAGCTGCTGCGTTTTACCGCCTTCCGCCACGATAAGCGCGCTGATCTCCGCCGCTTTTTCGCGAATGCCCGCAGCGATTTTACGCAGCCACCCGGCGCGCTCGATGGCGGGCAGCGCTTCCCAGTTTTCCTGCGCGCGGGCGGCGGCATCAATGGCGCGGCCCGCATCCTCTGCCGTTCCGTCCGGGATACGGGAGAGCACCGCCTCCGTGGCGGGGTTGACCACGTCGATCCACGTCTCGCCCTGCCACTGAACGAACTGACCGTCGATATACATCGGATGTTGTACGGGTGCTGTCATTGCGTGCTCCTGCTGTCGTATGGTTTTTAACAGGTGAATGAATTGTTAAAAAACTACGAATAACGGGCAGGCCAGCGAAGCGTTTTGGCTGAAAATGTGAATCAGGTCGGAAAAAACGGCGAAGAATCCCGCCGGGAGGTAACAATTATTCAACACGCGGCTGCCCGTTTGCGCTGCAAACCGCGCAAACGGGCAGCCGGGCCGTCAGGCGAGCGACCGGTGACGTAAAAAGCTGGTGAGCTGTGGTTCATCGTGCAGCGCCTGCCAGGCGTTCAGCACCTCAGGCGGGATCACCACTTCATCAATGAAATCGCGGCCCGCCGGGCCGTAGCCGCCAGCATCGTTGCGCAGACGCGGGATCTCGCCCAGCACCAGCGACAGATACCGCTCAACCGGCCAGAGCCCTTCGGACGGCTCGCGGAACTGCACTGCCCTGGCGCCGTTCTCCAGCACCGGCTGTACGCCGGGGAAACTCCGCCATTCGGTCGGGGACGGCGCGTCGCGCCAGGCGCGGGTAAACGTGGCGTGGGTGCGCCGCTGCATAGTCGGGTCCTGAATCAGGATGGCGCGCGCGGGCCATTCACCACGTTGCTCCAGCAGCTCGCGGGTGAAACGGGCGTTCTCGCCGCAGTTGGTGGATTTCTCCTCAACGATAATCTGCTCGTCGGGCACTTCATGAAAATCGCGGGCGATGCGGGCCAGGATCCCCGCCTCGGTAAGCCCCGTGGTGCGCAGATGGTTGTAGCGGGGATGCTGCGCCACCGCGGCATAGAGGAACGTGGTCGAGTGACCCAGCCCGCCGGTAACCAGCAGCGGCAGTCCGCTCTCTTTAGCAAGATGCGCGGCGGCGTCCACGGTCGGTAGCACCGCGTTGCCCGCGAGCACAATCAGCTGCGCGTCCCCGGCGGCGGGCGCTGCGGCAAAATCGTTACGGGCGAGCCACGCGCCGATGAGGTTAACACGCTGCAGCGTGCCTTCCGAAAGCAGAGGAAAAGGCATCATGTTCATGGTCACCTCCATAGTAAAAGCCAGCATTCAGCGTACCCACTGGCGCGCCTCGCCCCTACCGGAGAGCTCCTAATCTGAGAACTGCCACCCACTCGCCGGCGAGCGCGAAAAAAACGCTGCCAGGATTAATCATAAAACCGCATTCCTTTATAGGGCGCGGCGCGGCAGGCGGCGAGCCGGGTGGCGAGGCTGCCGACGTGCAGCTCAAGCTGATGCCCGTCCGGGTCGAGAAAATACCAGGAGTCGCCCTCGCTGCGGTTGGTTTTCCAGGGCGTTACGCCCGCGGCGGTCAGTGTTTCCACTACCTGCGGGAAATCCGCCTCACTTACGGTAAACGCATAATGCGTGTAGTCCGCGGCAGGCGAACCGGCATTTTCATCCAGCGACAGACACAGCCACAGAGAGCCGCACGAAAGATATGCCCCGCCGTCCCAGCGCGCATGCAGTCGCAGCCCCGGCAGCGACTGGTAAAACGCAAGGCTTCGCGCCACATCGCGCACCGCGAGCGTCAGGTGATTAAGCCCGCTGAGCATGCGCTGCGTCCTCGTCCTGAAGCGTTCTTGCGAAGCAGACCGCATCCTCCTGCCCCACATAGCGTCCGTAGTTGTCGATAATTTCATAACCGCGGCGCAGGTAAAATTCTACCGCGCGCGGGTTAGTGCGACGGGTCTCCAGCCACGCTTGCTGGTAGCCGAAGTCACGCGCGAAGCGCTCCGCCGCGCTTAATAACTGGCTCCCCGCGCCGGGGTTATCCGGCAGCGCGAACAGGCGTTTGATTTCGGCGACGCCAGGCTGAAGCGGACGGCAGGCCACGCAGCCGATGGCCGCGCCGCTGGCGTTACGCGCCAGCAAAAAAATCGCGCCCTTAACGCGCACATCGTCATTATCAAACGACTGCCTGCCCGAGCTGCCGGTGAGCGCGGCCAGCGTCTCGGAGAGCGCCGCGAGTAAAACGATAGCGTCAGGGTGCGTCGGATCGCTCGGTTCAATCAGGTAATCAGACATCTTTCTCTCTCATTCATGCGGCATCAACCCGCTTCAACAGCATAGCGCAGCGGCGGCCCGCGCCGTAGCAATTCAGACAACGCGCCGCAATACATTCACAATATTTTTTAAAGATTAATTTACATTCACTTGAATTATTAAAATGCCGCGCTCTAGAATAGTTAGAGCACTAACGAATGGATAACCGCTGTGGATACGCGTGACCTGACTTTCTCACATTTGCTGTGGATGACCGCCCACCACTGGCGGCTCGCGATGGACCGGCGGCTGAAAGGGCTTGGCATGAGCCAGGCGAGCTGGGTGGCCGTCGCCGCCATCGCGCGCAATGCAACGCCGCTGTCACAGGGCGAGCTGGCGCAGCAACTGGGTGTGGAGAGCGCGACGCTGGTGCCGTTGCTGAATCGTCTGGTGGAGCAGCATCTTATAGATCGCGTCACGCCGCCTGGCGATCGTCGCAAGCGGCTGCTGGTCGCCACAGACCAGGGCCAGGCGCTGTTTGAAAAGGTGAAAGTCGAGGCGGACAGCCTCAGGGAGACTATCCTTTCCACCATTCCCCCGGAAGAACTGGCCGTCACGCGTCGCGTACTGGACCGTTTGTTGCAGGAAATTGAAAAACAGTAATGCGATCGGTGAAACACGACCCTTATGCGCCGCGCGAATGGGCGCCTCATGAAAAACCGATGCTGCTCGGCTCGCCGTCGACGCCGCACCATGCGCCCTGGAAGCGCATCGCCTATGGCATCGTCGGGCTGCTGGTGTGTCTGACCGGCGCGCTCGGCAACGCGATGGTCACGGCGAACCTGCAAAATTTGCAGGGCACGTTCGCGGCCTGGTCGACGGAAATCGCCTGGCTGCCCGCGGTCTACGTGATGACCAACGTCTCCATCAACCTGCTGCTGGTGAAATTTCGCCAGCAATACGGGCTGCGCGCCTTTACCGAAGGGTTCCTGGTGCTCTACGTGCTGGTGACGTTTTTCCACCTGTTCGTTAACGATCTCAACACCGCGATTATGGTGCGCGCCGCGCACGGCATGGTGGGCGCGGCGCTCAGCTCGCTCGGCATCTATTACCAGATCCAGGCCTGGCCCGCGAAACATCGCCTGAAAGCGCTGACCATCGGTATTACCGGTTCGCAGCTGGCGATCCCCATCGCCCGCCTCTTCTCCACCGAGCTGCTGCAACTGGAGGAGTGGCGCGGCCTCTATTTGTTTGAGCTGGGGCTGGCGCTGATTTCACTCGCCTGCGTGATCGCGCTGAAATTACCGCCGGGCGATCGCCGTAAAGTGTTTGAGAAAAAAGATTTTATTACGTTCTTACTGATGGCGCCCGGCATGGCGCTGCTCTGCGGCGCGCTGTCGCTCGGGCGGCTCGACTGGTGGTTTGAAGCGCCGTGGATAGGCTGGGCGCTCGGCGCCTCGCTGGTGCTCATCATCACCGCTATCGCGTTTGAACATAACCGCGCTAACCCATTGCTGAACACCCGCTGGCTCTCCAGCGGCAGTATCGTGCGCCTCGGGCTGATTATGGTGCTGATCCGCATTGTCCTGGCGGAGCAGAACACGGGCGCTATCGGCTGGTTGCAGTACATCGGTTTACAGAATGAGCAGATGACGCACCTGGCGCTGGCGATTCTGGCGGGCGTGATTTGCGGCATCGTCACCAGCGCGCTCACTATCAACCCGCAAAAAACCGTCTGGCCGATCATGGTCTCGCTGGCGCTGATGATTATCGCCTCGCTGATGGACAGCCAGGCCACCAGCCAGACCCGCGCCGACCAGATGCTGATAAGCCAGTTCCTGCTCGGCTTCGGCAGCGCCTTTTTCCTGGCGCCGGCGATGCTGGCGGGCATCGGCGGCGTTATCGCCGATCCACGCAATCTGGTGAGCTTCTCGGTGCTGTTCGGCATGAGCCAGAACCTGGGCGGGCTAATCGGCTCGGCGCTGCTCGGCACTTTTCAGACCTGGCGGGAGAAATATCACTCCAGCCTGCTCGCCGACCAGCTCTCCTCGCTTAACCCGCTGGTGAATGAACGGCTCGCGCAGTATAGCCAGCTCTGGAGCAACCTGTTTACCGACCCGACGCTGCTAAACACCCAGGCGGTGCAGCAGTTGCAAACTGTAGCGACCACCGAGGCCAATATTCTGGCCTATAACGATACCTGTCTGCTGACGGCGGCTATCGCCGCCTCGACGCTCTTGTGGATTTTCTGGCGGCTTATCCGCCTGCGGCTTGCCGCGCGCCGTGCCCTGAAGCAGGCGATGCAGAGCGGCCAGTAACCTGACGATTTTTTGACTGAAATGATTCTGGAGTAGTGATGAGCCAACAAGGCGCCCCCACCCCCGCGTCGCCGGAAAAAAACAACCTGCGCGTGGTGTCCTTTTTCGCCGCCGGCGCCATCGGGCTGGTCGGCCTGCTGGTGATTATGTACGCCTGGCAGCTTCCGCCGTTTACCCGCCACGCGGCTTCCACGGATAACGCCTACGTGCGCGGCATGACGACGTTTATCAGCCCGCAGGTGAACGGCTATATCACCGCCGTCAACGTGCAGGATTTCGCGCATGTAAAACAGGGCGACGTGCTGATGACCATCGATGACCGTATCTACAAACAGCGGGTGCATCAGGCGCAGGCGACGCTCGCGATGCGCGAGGCGGCGCTTGCTAACAATCTGCAACAGCGCCGCAGCGCCGAGGCGACCATCGCCCAGAATAAAGCGGCGCTCGCCAGCGCCCGCGCCCAGAGCCTGCATAATCAGGCCGACTTACGCCGTGTGAAGGAACTGGCCCAGGACGGCTCGCTGTCGGTGCGCGAGCGCGACGCCGCCATCGCCAGCGCCGCGCAGGGCAGCGCCAGCGTTGAGCAGGCCGCCGCCCAGCTTGAGGTATCGCGTCAGAACCTGCAAAGCGTGATTGTGAACCGCGCGTCGCTGGAAGCGGATGTCGAAAATGCCCGCGCGGCGCTGGAGCTTGCCGAAATCGACCTGCAAAACACCCGTATCATCGCCCCACGCGACGGTCAGCTTGGGCAAATTACCGTGCGCCAGGGCGGCTACGTGACCGCCGGAGCGCGGCTGACGTCGCTGGTGCCGCCGCAGAACTGGATCATCGCCAACCTGAAAGAAACCCAGCTTGCTGACGTGAAAACCGGCCAGCCGGTCACGTTCACGGTGGACGCGCTGAATGATGAGAAATTCGAAGGCCGCGTGCAGAGCATCTCTCCGGCGACAGGCGTGGAGTTCAGCGCCATTACGCCCGATAACGCGACCGGCAACTTTGTGAAAATCGCCCAGCGTATTCCGGTACGTATCGAGGTGCTGGGCGACGCCGAAAAACGCGCCCGCCTGCGCCCCGGCATGTCGGTACAGGTCACGATCAACACCCGCAGCGAGGCGAAATAATGCGCCGCTCTCTGACTCTGCTGGCCGCCGCGCTCCTGCTCGCGGGCTGTCATTCAGGCAGCGTGGAGCAGGCCCGCCCGACGCTGGTTATTCCGCCGGCCTGGCGCGCCGCCGTCGGCCCGTCCTCGCCTACAGAAGGTTTCTGGTGGCGCAATTTTCACGATTCCGCGCTTAACCGCTATGTGGACCAGGCGCTGCGTTACAACAGCGACGTGCTGCTGGCCCGCGAACGCGTTAACCAATATCAGGCGCAGGTACAGGCGGCGCTCGGCGATCGCTTCCCGACGCTCGACGCTGGTTTGAGCGCCGGTCGCAGCCGTTCGCAATCCGCCGCGACGGGGCTGCCGGTGTATGGCGATCTCTATAAAGGCAGCCTGAACGCCAGTTATAACGTCGATATCTGGGGCCAGTACGCCAGCGCCGCCGATGCCGCACGGGCGAGCCTGGAGGCGCAGAAAGCGGCGGCCGCCGCCGCGAACCTCACCGTGGCGTCGCAGGTCGCCAGCGGTTATATCACGCTGCTGGCGCTGGATGAGCAGCTTCGGGTAACGCAATCAACGCTTGCCGCGCGCGAAGACGCGCTGAAGCTGGCGAAACGCCAGTATGAAACCGGCTACAGCTCACGGCTGGAGCTGATGCAGTCGGAATCCGAAGTGCGCGCCACGCGCGCGCAAATCCCGCAGATTCAGCACCAGATCACGCAGCAGGAAAACGCGCTGAGCATTCTCATCGGCCAGAACCCCGGCCCGGTCGCGCGCGGCGGCGAGTTTGACGCCTTAAGCCCGCTTACGATCCCCTCCCAGTTGCCGTCGTCGTTGTTAAACCGCCGCCCGGATATCGTTCAGGCCGAACAGACGCTGGTGGCGAGCGACGCGCAGCTGCAAGTGGCTCGCGCGCGTCTGCTGCCGGGCATTAACCTCACCGCGTCGGGATCGCTTCAGGAGAATACCCTGCCGGAACTGCTCGCCAATCCGCTGCGGCTCTGGAGCGTAGGCGCCAGCGTACTGGCGCCGCTGCTCAACCGCGAGGCGCTGAATGCGCAAGTAGACGTGACAACGTCACAAAAGAATCAGGCGTTGTACAGCTATGAGCGCACGGTGCGCAATGCTTTTAAGGAAGTGAACGACAGTCTTGACGCGGTGCAGCGCCTTGGCGAACAGCTCGTTGAGCTACAGGCGCAGGCGCAGGCCGCGCAGGAGACGCTGCGTATCGCCCATAACCGTTACCAGAACGGGTACGCCTCTTATCTTGATGAGCTGGATGCCCGCCGTACGCTCTTTTCGGCGCAGCTTAATGTGGTGCAGGTGAAAAATAATCTGCTGCTGGCGCAGGTGGATCTCTACCGGTCGCTCGGCGGCGGGTGGCCGGGCGGCGCAGCGCAAAGCGGGAAACCCGGCTATGCTCCATAGGTGGCCCACCCGTAGCATAACGCGCCCGCGCGGCGCGCTTTCAGGAGAGCGGTTCGATGCAGCAAGAATGGAGCGAAGTGGACGAGTATCTCGCGCAGGCGCTAATTCCCGCCGATCCGCTGATGGCGCAGGTGCTGGAGAACAACCGTCTGGCGGGTCTGCCGCCGCATGATGTATCGCCTTTGCAGGGGCAGTTTCTGGGGCTTTTAGTGATGATGACCGGCGCGAAACGGGTGCTGGAAATCGGTACGCTCGGCGGTTACAGCACGCTGTGGCTGGCGCGCGCGCTGCCGGAGGATGGCGTAGTGGTGACGCTTGAGGCGAACGCGGAACACGCCGCTGTGGCGGCCGCCAACCTGGCGCTGGCGAGCGTGACGCCGAAAGTGCAGCTGCGCGTGGGGCCCGCGGCGGAAAACCTGCCGCTGTACGCCGACGAGCCGCCCTTCGATCTGATTTTTATTGATGCCGATAAACCGAATAACCCGCTGTACCTGGAATGGGCATTGACGCTCTCGCGCACCGGCACGGTGATTGTCGGCGATAACGTGGTGCGCGACGGCGCCGTAACCGACCCGCAGAGCGACGATTTGCGCGTCCAGGGCGTGCGGACCTTCATTGAGATGCTGGGCAACCATCCGCGCCTGCGCGCCACCGCGCTGCAAATCGTCGGCAGCAAGGGCTGGGACGGATTTACGCTCGCGGTGGTGAAGTAAGTCCGGTCTGGTGAGACGGCGGGTGCGCTTCGCTTACCCGCCCTACGCACAGATGAGCGTGGGTGTTGTAGGGTGGGTAAGCGCAGCGCGCCCACCGTCGCCACATTACGCACCTACCCATGCCACACGAACACCCACCGCCCTCACATTTACGCCCCGCCCACCTGCTCCATCGCCTGCAACACGCGCTTATCGGAGACCGGATATGGCGTGCCGAGCTGCTGGGCGAAATAACTCACGCGCAGCTCCTCGATCATCCAGCGGATCTCCTGCACATCGTCGTCGTCGCGACGCGCGGGCGGCAGCTTGTTGAGCCACTGCTGCCACGCCTGCTGTACGGCTTCCACCTTCAGCATCTGCGCGCGGTCGCGGTGCGGGTCGACGGCCATTTTCTCAAGCCGTTTTTCAATGGCGTTGAGATAACGCAGCGTGTCGCCGAGGCGCTTATAACCGTTGCCGGTGACAAACCCGCGATACACCAGCCCGCTCATCTGGGCTTTAACATCAGACAGGCCGAGCGCCATCGTCATATCCACACGCCCTTTCAGACGCTTGTTGATACTAAAGACCGCCGTCAGGATCTGCTCAACCTGCTTTGCGATATCCACCACGGTGTCGTTAAGCTGCGCGCGCACGTTATCGTGAAGCTGCGCAAAGCCTGTCTCGCTCCATACCGGCCCGCCGTTTTCGGCGATAAGTTTATCGACGCCGCAGGAGATGCAGTCGTCAATCAGATCCAGCACCTTGCCGTACGGGTTGAAATAGAGCCCCAGCTTCGCTTTGTTCGGCAGTTTCTCGTGCAGATATTTAATCGGCGAGGGGATATTCAGCAGCAACAGGCGGCGCAGGCCGCGCCACATGGCGTGCTGCTGCTCCTGCGGGTTGTCGAACAGCCGGATGCCGACGCTCTCTTTCTCATCCACCAGCGCCGGGAACGCTTTCACCTGGTAGCCGCCGCGCTTCTGCTCATAACGCTCAGGCAGCGTGCCGAAGCTCCAGATATGCAGCCCGCTCTGCTCAATGCCGTCATCCGCCACGGCGGAAAGCGTCTCCTGCACTTTCTCCTTGAGCCCCTCTTTCAGCGCGTGGAGATCTTTGCCCTCGCGCAGCTTGCGGCCTTTCTCATCCACCACGCGGAAGGTCATTTTAAGATGATCGGGCACCTGTTCGGCCTGCCACGCCTCGCGGTCAATCGTCACGCCGGTCATACGGCGCAACTCGCGCTCCAGCGAGTCCAGCAGCGGCAGCTCCAGCGGCGTAACGCGGCCTAAAAACGCCTCGGCGTAGTTGGGGGCCGGAACGAAATTGCGGCGCACCGGTTTCGGCAGCGATTTAATCAGCGCGATGATGAGTTCGCGGCGCATTCCCGGCACCTGCCACTCAAAGCCTACGTCTTCGACCTGGTTTAACAGCGGCAGCGGGATGTGTACCGTCACGCCGTCGGCGGCGTCGCCCGGCTCAAACTGGTAGGACAGGCGCAGCTTCAGGTTGCCCTGATGCCAGAAGTTCGGGTAATCGAGCTTGCTGACTTTCTCCGCGCCCTCTTTGATCAACATGCTCTTTTCAAAATTGAGCAGATCCGGCGTTTCGCGGCTCGCCTGCTTCCACCAGCTGTCGAAGTGGCGGGCGGAAATCGCCTCAACGCTGATGCGCTGATCGTAAAACTCAAACAGCGTGTCGTCGTCCACCAGAATGTCGCGGCGACGCGATTTATGCTCCAGCTCCTCCACTTCGGCGCGCAGCTTCTGGTTTTCGCGGAAAAAGGCGTGACGCGTCTGCCAGTCGCCTTCCACCAGCGCGTGGCGGATAAACAGCTCGCGGGAGAGCACAGGATCGATCTGGCTGTAGTTGACGCTGCGCGCGGCCACGATGGGCAGGCCGTAGAGCGTCACTTTCTCGCTCGCCATTACGGCGCCCTGCGCCCGCTCCCAGTGCGGCTCACTGTATGAGCGCTTAATCAGGTGCTGCGCCACCGGCTCGATCCACTCCGGATCGATACGCGCCGCGATGCGGCCCCACAGCCGGCTGGTCTCCACCAGCTCCGCCACCATTGCCCACTTCGGCGGCTTTTTAAACAGCCCCGAGCCCGGAAAAATGGAGAACCGCGCGTTGCGCGCGCCGGTGTACTCCTGTTTATCAGCGTCTTTCATGCCGATATGCGACAGCAGGCCGGTCAGCAGCGCCGTGTGCACCTCGCGGTAGCCCGCCGGTTCGCTGTTTACCGGAATGCCCAGCTCTTTCACCACCTGGCGCAGCTGGGTGTAGATATCCTGCCATTCGCGCACCCGCAGGTAATTAAGGTAATCAGTACGGCACAGGCGGCGGAACTGATTGGACGAGAGCGCCTTTTGCTGCTCGCCGAGGTAGTTCCACAAGTTCACGAAGCCCAGGAAATCGGACTCTTTATCGTGGAAGCGGCGGTGTTTTTCATCCGACGCCTGCTGTTTATCGAGCGGACGCTCGCGCGGATCCTGAATCGACAACGCCGAGGTGATGATCATCGCCTCGCGCACGCAGCCATGCTTTTGCGCCTCCAGCACCATGCGCGCGAGACGCGGGTCCACCGGCAGTTGCGACAGCTGACGGCCCAGCGGCGTCAGTTTATACACCGACGCCTGCGCGTCAGTCGTAATCGCCCCCAGCTCCTCCAGCAGGCGCACGCCGTCCTGAATGTTGCGCTTATCCGGCGCTTCGACAAACGGGAACGCCGCGATATCGCCAAGGCCCAGCGCCGTCATTTGCAGAATAACGGACGCCAGGTTGGTGCGCAGGATTTCCGGGTCGGTAAATTCCGGACGCGAGAGGAAATCATCTTCCGAATAGAGACGAATACAGATGCCTTCCGAGACGCGCCCGCAGCGGCCTTTACGCTGGTTGGCGGAGGCCTGAGACACCGGCTCGATAGGCAGCCGCTGCACTTTGGTGCGGTAGCTGTAACGGCTGATGCGCGCCGTACCGGGGTCTATCACATATTTAATACCCGGCACCGTCAGCGAGGTTTCCGCCACGTTGGTCGCCAGCACAATGCGTCGCCCTGAATGCGACTGGAAGACGCGGTTCTGCTCGCTGTTGGAGAGGCGCGCATAGAGCGGCAGCACCTCGGTATGCGGCAGGTTGAGCTTCATCAGGCCGTCGGCGGTGTCGCGGATTTCGCGCTCGCCGCTCATAAAAATCAGGATATCGCCCGGCCCTTCGCGGCCCAGCTCTTCCACGGCGTCGAAAATCGCCTGCAGCTGGTCGCGCTCGGTATCGTCCGCCTCTTCGACGATCGGGCGATAGCGCACCTCAACCGGATAAGTACGGCCGGAAACTTCGATAATCGGCGCGTTGTTGAAGTGGCGCGAGAAGCGTTCAGGATCGATGGTCGCCGACGTAATAATGATTTTCAGATCCGGGCGCTTTGGCAGCAGTTCGCGCAGGTAGCCCAGCAGAAAATCGATGTTCAGGCTGCGCTCGTGCGCCTCATCGATAATGATAGTGTCGTACTGCATCAGCAGACGGTCCTGCTGGATCTCCGCCAGCAGAATACCGTCGGTCATCAGCTTGACCATGGTGTTGTCGCTGACGTGATCGCTGAAGCGCACTTTATAGCCCACGCAGCCGCCCGGCTCGGTGTGCAGTTCTTCGGCGATGCGGTTAGCGACGGTACGCGCCGCGAGACGCCGCGGCTGGGTGTGGCCGATAAGCCCTTTCACCCCGCGCCCCAGCTCCATGCAGATTTTCGGCAACTGGGTGGTTTTCCCGGAACCGGTCTCCCCCGCCACGATCACCACCTGGTGGTCGCGCACGGCGTTAAGAATATCCTGCTTCTTCTGGCTGACCGGCAGGTTTTCCGGGTAAGTAATGGCCGGGCGCGCCGCTTCGCGCAGCAGGACTCTCCCTGCCGCCTCGCTCATCTCCTGAGAGAGCTGTTCGAAAAGCGCCTGCTGAGATTCAGTATTTTTAATCTTTTTGGCCCCGTGCAGGCGACGAGCGAAGCGGCTTTTATCGCGCAGCATCAGCGAGTCGAGACGTGCCATCAGGGCGGAGAGGGTAATGTTTTGTTTTTCCATCATGGTGTTATGCGGCCTGTGCGCGGCCCGTTGTAGCTAAAGGTTTCGTTAAGGGTAGAGTACCACACCGCTTCCTGACGCGCCTTGTTCAAAAATTTAGAACATAGACTTCGATATATTGCGCTATCACTGTAATCGGTTTGTGAATAGAGTTGTCGTCAAGCAACGGGGGCAACCGCCCTGACAACCAAATCAAAAGGAACATCCCATGAGCAAAGTACTCGTTCTGAAGTCCAGTATTCTGGCAGGTTACTCCCAGTCCAACCAGCTTTCCGACTACTTCGTGGATCAGTGGCGTGAAAAGCACAGCGCGGATGAAATCACCGTGCGCGACCTGGCGGCAAACCCGGTGCCGGTACTGGATGGCGAACTGGTCGGCGCGCTGCGTCCGTCAGACGCGCCGCTGACCCCGCGTCAGCAGGACGCGCTGTCGCTCTCTGATGAACTGATTGCTGAGCTGCAGGCGCACGATGTGATTGTTATTGCGGCGCCGATGTACAATTTCAACATCCCGACCCAGCTGAAGAACTACTTTGACCTGGTGGCCCGCGCTGGCGTGACGTTCCGTTACACCGAGAAAGGCCCGGAAGGTCTGGTGACCGGCAAACGCGCTATCGTGCTGACCACCCGTGGCGGCATCCATAAGGATACCCCGACCGATCTGGTAACGCCGTACCTCTCCCTGTTCCTGGGCTTTATCGGCATCACCGACGTAAACGTCGTGTTTGCCGAAGGCGTGGCCTACGGCCCGGAAATGGCGACCAAAGCGCAGAGCGACGCCAAAGCCGCTATCGACGCGCTGGTCTCTGCATAATCAGACGGCCAGACGAAAAAACCGCCCTCCGGGACGGTTTTTTTATGGGCGAAAGCGGCGTTACGCCACGACCCACGGCGTTTCATCGAGCGCGAACACCAGCGTGTTGTCGCGCACCTGGTAGGGAATGGTGTAGGTACGCGGATCATGCATATCGCGATCGCCGCAGGGCTCGAAATAGTGCACCAGACAGCGGAACGTAAACGTGCTGTCGGTGATATCGGTGACCTCAAACGACTCCGGCTGATACGCGTAGCGGATATCGTCCGGGTGCTCGGACATCACCAGCGATTTAAACAGCCCGGCGTTGGCGCGCAGCACCTGCGCGATAGCGGATAACGACGACGCCTGGTCGCCGTCCAGCGGCAGAGTATATTCGGTTGCCATAAGGTTTCTCCTGTAAAAACGTCTCCCGAGCCTGACACAGGCGCGCAGCCTCGTCTGTTACCCGTGGGGAGTAGCGCCGTTATTTTTTCATCCACCGGCCATTGATGCCGCGCACGTACTCGCCGGGTTTGCTGCGCGCCACCAGCTTCTGCCCCGCCATTTTAGCCACGGCATCGACCGGCAATCCGTTCTGTTGCGCCACCTCGCGGTAGCTTGCGGCGCGCGCCTGGTTAATGCGCGCCACCAGCGTCGCCGTTTCCGCATCCTGCGCCACGGGCGCGAGATAACCGCTGAGCGTTTCGCCCACCCGCCCCTGCGCGCGGGCCTCTTCCAGCGTCAACGCATAACTGACGGGGCTTGCCAGCAACAGCGTCAGCATCACGACCAGCAGGCTTCTCATTGGCTCGCCCCCTCAGAAGAGATCGCTGCGGCTTTGCAGCAACGCTTCGACGTCTTTATCCACTTTAATATGGATATCGTGTTCAATTTTGACGTTCATATTAATGGTAATCGGCTCTTTCGGCGCCGCCACCTCAATGCGCGGCGTACAGCCGCCCAGCGCCAGCGGGATGAGGCCCGCCATCAGCGTGATTACGATTTTCATGGTTGTTCCTCGCAGGTCTTCCCTGACGTTGCCTTGCAGCGCGCGGCGGGGAGCGTCGCGTGTTGTTCAAGCCAGGACTGTAAATTGTCGCCGAAACGTAAACTGCGCCACAGCGTGAAAAGATTTTCCTGATGCTGATAGTTAAGCCGCACGCCGCTGGTTTTGCCGTCCACGTGGCTTTCGCCACGGAATTCCGAGCGCATGCGCAGCACGCCGAGATTATCAACATCAAGCCGCGTCCAGGAGCGGGAGATTTCCATATAGCGCAGCCAGTTGACCGCCGCCGCGGCCGCCGCGTTATCACGCGCCATCGCGTCCGCCATCTCTTTATCCATGCGCAGCGTCAGCGGGCCGGGGCTGGTGAGCCAGCCGTCATGCACAATCCACTGCGGGTTATCGAGCCACAGCGGCAGCGCCCCGTTAATGGCCCCGGAGAGCGCCACCTGTTTGACGTTGGTGGCGGTGATGAGTTCGCTCGACGAGATATTTTCCAGCCGCAACAGCCCGGCCGTGTGCTGCGGCAGGCGTAACTGCTGCATCCGGATTTTGCCGCCGAGCAGCGATGCGCTGACGTCGCTTAGCACCAGCGGGCTCGCCTCGCTCCACGGGTAACTGCCCTGGAGCGACGCCGTGATATCCCGCGCCGGCACCTGGCTTTGGATCTCCGCGATATTCAGGCGCACCGGCCCGCGCGCGCCAAACTGCCAGGTCGAATCGCGAAAGCGGAACGGCAGCACGACGTCAACGCCGTTGAACTGGTTGTCTTTGGTCCAGGCGCTGCCCTGTTTCACCACGCCGTGGCCGCCCGCCTCGAAGCCCTGGCCTGCGGCGGCGGAGAACGCTACCTGGGCGTAAAAGCCGCCGTCGCGCAGCAGCAGCTTCCAGTCTGGCGGCAGCAGCGGCTGGAATACGGCCAGCGGCTGCGGCGACCACCAGGCCTGACCGCGCAGCCGTTCGCCATCCCAGCGGCCATTGACGCGTACCGGCCCGATCTCGCCCGCGTGCAGGTCGCCTTTAAACTGAAACGCGCTCGGGTCGCGCCCCTGCACGCTAAAGTTGAGCGTCGAGGGCGGCAGGCTGGCGCCGCGGCTAAAATGCGTCGTCCCGGCGTCGAGCTTCAGCGCGCCCTCCAGCGCCTGGGCGGCGGCGGCCCGCGCCCAACGCACCGGCGTGCTGAGCGCCAGTTGCGGGTGCTCGACCGTCATGCTGCCGTACTGCCATTGATCGAAACGCGTGTTGAGCTCGCTGAGGGTGATAACGTCGTCGCGCCACTCGCCGCGCCCGCCAATCGACCAGCGCGATCGCATCGGTTCAAAGGTGCCGTTGCCCCAGTAGCGCCAGCGCCACAGGCCAGCATCAGGCAGAAAATCTTCGGCGCGACCATCGAGATGCAGCAGCATATCGCCCTGGCCGGGCTCGCTGGCGCGGGCGATAGCCTGTAACCGCCCGTCGATGCCTTTTTCCGTGACCGTGACGCCCGCGAGCGGCCAGCGGATCTCTTCGATATTCAGCGCATCAATCACACGTCCGCGCGAGCGCAGCAGCGCGCCCGGCAGGAAACGCAGCTCCGGCGATAACAGCGGGCCGCGCAGCATGGCGGGCAAACCGGCGTAAATCGCCAGCGCGTCCTGTTTGGCCTCGCCAGTGATGCGCAGCGGCATCGCGCTTTCTCGCAGGCTCAGAGTGCCGGGGCCGAAGGTCAGCACCGCGTTGCCCTTCCCGGCGTTCCCCTGCGTCACCACATTGATTCGCCCGCTGACGCGCGCCGCGTCCAGCCCGCCGCGCCAGTTCTCCACACGCAGCGCGGCGCGTCCGCTCAGCGGAAACCCCTGATACGGCCAGCGCCAGCGCCCGTCGCTGAAGGCGAATGAATCGTGGCCGGCCTGCCACGGGAGATCGAGCAGCGGATCGGGATCGTCCTGCGCGAAGACCAGCAGTTGCCCTTCGCCGCCGCGCCACGTTACCTCGGCGCGGGCGTTATACGGCGCCCGGGGCAGCGAAAACCGCGCCTGCGCCTCGCCTTTGGTCGGAATGCCGTCCGGCATCAGCGCGAGCGTGAAATCGCCGAGCAGCGACACCGGCGGCTGACCGTCAAAGAGCGCCAGACGCAGCTGTTCAACCTTCAGCGCCTGCCCTTCGAGACGCGCTTTGACCTCCAGCTTATCGCCGGTAAACGTGACCCTCTGCGCCTGTGGGCTCAGGCTCAACCGCAATGCGCCGACATAATCCGGCAGGTCGGCGAGCGTAAGGCGCGCAATATCGACGTCACTTTCCGGCAGCATCGCCTGCCACCGGGCGAGCGTGCGCGCCGCGCCGGGCGCGGGAGCGTCAGGTATGGCGCTAAAGCAGCCGGTGTTAAGGGCGAGCGCGTCGAGATGCAGCCGCCAGCGCGTCGGGTGGCTTAGCACCACGTTTTGCGCGTGAGCGAGTTCACAGTTACCTGCGAAATAACGCAGATCCGGCAGCACGATAGTGGAGCGGGTCAGGCGCGGGCGCTGCTCCAGCGCAATGCGCGTACCCTGCGGCAGCCAGACGCCCGCGAGCGTCGGCAACCAGTAGCCTGCGGTTAAGAGCAGCGTCAGAGGAAGCAGCACAACCAGAAGTAATAAAGCGATGACGGCTCTGTATTTACCCTTCATGGGCCGTTAATATCCTGATTCAGCGAGAATTTATGCCGAAGAAAGCCGTTATTCTGACAGCTTTGCCGGGCGAGGTGAAGCCAGGGCGGCTCTGAAAGCATAGTTGACCTAGAATTAGAGGTAAGCAGCTGTTCGACAATTATTTTTTAAACTTTGTACGATATTTTTAATTATGCTAACGTGATCACAGCAAATCACTGGAGAAAGTCTTATGAAACTGGCGGTTTATAGCACAAAGCAGTACGACAAAAAGTATTTGCAGCATGTTAACCAGGATTATGGCTTCGATCTTGAATTTTATGACTTCCTGTTAACCGAGCGCACGGCGAAAACCGCGTTGAACTGTGACGGTGTCTGTATTTTTGTGAATGACGACGGCAGCCGCCCGGTACTGGAAGAGCTGAAAAAGCATGGCGTGAAGTTTATCGCGCTGCGCTGCGCGGGCTTTAACAACGTCGATCTCGACGCGGCGAAAGAGCTGGGGCTGAAAGTGGTGCGCGTGCCGGCATACTCTCCCGAAGCCGTCGCTGAACATGCGGTAGGCATGATGATGTGTCTCAACCGCCGTATTCACCGCGCGTATCAACGCACCCGCGACGCCAACTTTAACCTTGAGGGGCTGACCGGTTTTACGATGTACGGCAAGACCGCAGGCGTTATCGGCACCGGTAAAATCGGCGTCGCGGCGCTGCGCATCCTGAAAGGTTTTGGCATGCGCCTGCTGGCGTTCGATCCGTACCCGAGCGCCGCCGCGCTGGAGATTGGCGTCGAATATGTCGACCTGCCGACCCTGCTGGCGCAATCCGATGTGATTAGCCTTCACTGCCCGCTGACCCCGGAAAACTATCACCTGCTTAACCAGAGCGCGTTTGAGCAGATGAAAGATGGCGTGATGATCATCAATACCAGTCGCGGCGCCCTGATCGATTCTCAGGCGGCGATCGAAGCGCTTAAATGCCAGAAAATCGGCGCGCTGGGCATGGACGTGTATGAAAACGAGCGCGATCTGTTCTTTGAAGATAAATCCAACGACGTGATTCAGGATGATGTGTTCCGCCGTCTCTCCGCCTGCCACAACGTGTTGTTCACCGGCCATCAGGCGTTCCTGACGGAAGAGGCGCTTATCAGCATTTCTGAAACCACGCTTGGCAATCTGCGCCAGCTGGAACAAGGCCAGCCTTGCCCTAACGAGCTGGTGTAACACCGCCGACGCGCCGTCTGGCGCGTCGCGTTTTTTACCTCGGGGAGACGCCCATGAAAAACATCCTTTTCACGTTACTGGCGGGAATGACCCTCGCGGGCTGCCAGAGCGCCACCTCTTCGCACGTCACGCCTGACATGCTGCAACATCACCGCTACGTGCTGCAAACCGTGAACGGCGCGCCGCTCGACGCCACGCGCCGTGTGCCTGAGCTGAGTTTTGGCGAGCAAATGCATGTCTCCGGCAGCATGTGTAACCGCTTTATGGGTCAGGGAGAGCTGCATGGCGATACGCTGAAGGTGCAGGGGCTGGCGTCAACGCGCATGTTATGCGCCGAGCCGCAGCTTAATGAACTGGATAAGCTGATAAATGAGATGTTAAGTCAGGGAGCGACGGTGAGCGTGGAGAAACAGCAACTCACCCTGAAATACCGCCAGTACAGTCTGGTCTATAAACTGGCGGATCTGATGTCGTAATCAGTACGCGGCGCAGGCGCCAGAGGCGAGCGCCGCTTCGCTGCAGCGTTTGCCGTTGGGCAGCGCGCACATGCCGGTAGACGTGCCGTCAAGCTGGCGCGCGACCGACAGCGAGCCCCCGACCATCGCGCAGTTCGCCTGCCCTGCGCTCGACATCGCAGCCCGCATTCCCGGCGGCACATGGGCCGCGGTGGCCTGCTGAACGGGTTCGCTGCTGCATGCCGATAATAATAACGCGGCACATCCTACCCAAAACGCTGCTCGCATGTTTCTCCCCTTTCGTTGACAAGCAAAACCTGAGCATCATAGGCCGCCCGACGCGGCGCGTCGAGATTCCCACTGCTGCTTTTTTGGACGAAGACACAATTTTTTGCGCTTTTCGGCCTTCTTCTCTTGATCCTGCGCATGAAATGATTCACCTGGCGAATAGTCAGTACACAAAAACGAAAATCCCGTTTCCGGGGGTTTGCTAGAATTCCCTTATTACTACAGGGTCTGTCGCCCCCGCGCAGACCTGACAATGTTGCGCAATGTAAGGATCTTTTATGATTACTACCGACGGCAACGGCGCAGTCGCTTCAGTCGCGTTTCGCACCAGTGAAGTTATCGCCATTTATCCCATCACGCCGAGCTCCACGATGGCGGAGCAGGCCGATGCCTGGGCCGGCAACGGGATGAAAAACGTCTGGGGCGACGTCCCGCGCGTGGTAGAGATGCAGTCCGAGGCGGGCGCTATCGCCACCGTCCACGGCGCGCTCCAGACGGGCGCCCTCTCCACCTCGTTTACCTCTTCCCAGGGCCTGCTGTTAATGATCCCGACGCTCTATAAGCTCGCCGGTCAGTTAACGCCCTTTGTGCTGCACGTAGCGGCGCGTACCGTCGCCACCCACGCGCTGTCGATTTTCGGCGATCATTCAGACGTCATGGCCGTGCGCCAGACCGGCTGCGCGATGCTGTGCGCCGCAAGCGTGCAGGAGGCGCAGGATTTCGCGCTGATTTCCCATATCGCCACGCTGAAAAGCCGTGTGCCGTTTATTCATTTTTTCGACGGGTTTCGCACCTCCCACGAAATCAATAAAATCGCGCCGCTCGCCGATGACACGATCCGCGCCCTGTTGCCCCAGGCGGAGATTGATGCCCACCGCGCCCGCGCGCTCAACCCGGAACACCCGGTTATCCGCGGCACCTCCGCCAACCCGGATACGTATTTCCAGTCCCGCGAGGCAACCAATCCCTGGTATAACGCGGTCTATGACCATGTCGAACAGGCGATGAACGATTTCGCCGCCGCCACGGGCCGCCAGTACAGGCCGTTTGAGTATTACGGCCATCCGGAGGCCGAACGGGTGATTCTCCTGATGGGCTCCGCCAGCGGCACCTGCGAAGAAGTGGTGGATGAACTGCTCACGCGCGGCGAGAAAGTGGGCGTGCTGAAAGTGCGTCTGTTCCGCCCGTTCAGCGCGCATCACCTGCTGGCGGCGCTGCCGCACAGCGCGCAACGCATCGCCGTGCTCGATCGCACCAAAGAGCCTGGCGCGCACGCGGAGCCGCTTTATCTGGATGTGATGACCGCGCTGGCGGAAGCCTTTAACCGCGGCGAGCGCGACAGCCTGCCGCGCGTCATCGGCGGGCGCTACGGGCTCTCCTCCAAAGAGTTCGGCCCGGACTGCGTGCTGGCGGTCTTTAATGAACTGAGCGCTGCCGCGCCGAAACCGCGCTTTACCGTCGGTATTTACGATGACGTGACGCATCTCTCCCTGCCGCTGCCGGAAAATACGCTGCCTTCTCATGCGCGCCTGGAAGCGCTGTTTTACGGGCTGGGCAGCGACGGCAGCGTCTCGGCCACCAAGAACAACATTAAAATTATTGGTAACGCGACGCCGTGGTACGCCCAGGGCTATTTCGTTTACGACTCCAAAAAGGCGGGCGGCCTGACCGTTTCCCACCTGCGCGTCAGCGAGCGGCCGATAAACTCCGCGTATCTGGTCAGCCAGGCGGATTTCGTCGGCTGTCATCAGTTGCAGTTTATCGATAAATACCCGATGGCCGAACGCCTGAAGCCTGGCGGCATTTTCCTGATTAACACGCCTTACGCGCCGGATGAGGTCTGGCACCAGTTGCCGCAGGAAGTTCAGGCGGCGCTGAATAACAAAAACGCGCGCGTCTTTGTGGTGAACGCCGCGAAAATCGCCCGCGAATGCCAGCTCGGCGCGCGCATCAACACCGTCATGCAGATGGCGTTTTTCCATCTGACGCAGATCCTGCCGGGCGACAGCGCCCTGCAGGCGCTCCAGGGCGCCATCGCCAAAAGCTACAGCAGCAAAGGCCAGGAGCTGGTGGAGCGTAACTGGCAGGCGCTGGCGCTGGCCCGCGAATCTCTCTTCGAAGTGGCGCGCCAGCCCGTCG
Organism: Cronobacter turicensis z3032; assembly: GCA_000027065.2. NCBI lineage: Bacteria > Pseudomonadati > Pseudomonadota > Gammaproteobacteria > Enterobacterales > Enterobacteriaceae > Cronobacter > Cronobacter turicensis. Next base: position 2,384,627 of record FN543093.2, read on the forward strand.
ATGAAAGCAGCCATATGCGCCCGCCGGTGGTCTCCGACGCCGCGCCCGATTTTGTGAAAACCGTCACCGCCGCCATGCTGGCGGGCCTTGGCGATGCGCTGCCGGTCTCCGCGCTGCCGCCGGACGGCACCTGGCCGCTCGGCACGACCCAGTGGGAGAAACGCAACATCGCCGAGGCGATCCCCATCTGGAAAGAAGAGCTTTGCACCCAGTGTAACCACTGCGTCGCCGCCTGCCCGCACTCGGCTATCCGCGCCAAAGTGGTGGCACCGGAAGCGCTCGCCGACGCGCCCGGCTCCCTCGCCGCGCTGGATGTGAAATCCCGCGATATGCGCGGCCAGAAATATGTGCTCCAGGTGGCCCCGGAAGACTGCACCGGCTGCAACCTGTGCGTCGAGGTCTGCCCGGCGAAAGACCGGCAGAACCCGGAAATCAAGGCGATTAATATGATGTCGCGCCTGGAGCATGTGGAGGAAGAGAAGCGCAACTACGATTTCTTCCTGAGCCTGCCGGAGATCGATCGCAGCACGCTGGAACGTATCGACATTCGCACCTCGCAGCTCATCACGCCGCTGTTTGAATACTCCGGCGCATGCTCCGGCTGCGGTGAAACGCCCTATATCAAGCTGCTGACCCAGCTTTACGGCGACCGTATGTTGATTGCCAACGCCACCGGCTGCTCCTCGATTTATGGCGGCAACCTGCCCTCGACGCCGTATACCACCGATGCCAATGGCCGCGGCCCGGCGTGGGCAAACTCGCTGTTTGAGGATAACGCGGAGTTCGGTCTTGGTTTCCGCTTAACGGTCGATCAGCACAAGGCCCGCGTGCGGCGTCTGCTGGCGCAATTTGCCGATATGCTCTCACCCGCGCTGTTTGATGCGCTGCAAAACGACGCCACGCCGCAGGCGCGTCGCGAACAGGTCGCAGACCTGCGCCAGCAGTTACAGGGCGTGGAAGGCGCGCAACAGTTGCTCGCCGATGCCGACGCGCTGGTGGAGAAATCTATCTGGCTGATTGGCGGCGACGGCTGGGCGTATGACATCGGTTTTGGCGGCCTCGACCATGTGCTGAGCCTCACTGAGAACGTCAATATTCTGGTGCTTGATACGCAGTGTTATTCCAACACCGGCGGACAGGCGTCGAAAGCCACGCCGCTCGGCGCGGTGACGAAATTCGGCGAGCACGGCAAACGCAAGGCACGCAAAGATCTGGGCGTGAGCATGATGATGTACGGTCATGTGTATGTGGCGCAGATTTCGCTTGGCGCGCAGCTTAACCAGACGGTGAAAGCGATTCAGGAGGCGGAAGCTTACCCCGGCCCGTCGCTGATTATTGCCTACAGCCCCTGCGAGGAGCATGGCTACGATCTGGCGCTGAGCCACGATCAGATGCGCCAGCTCACCGCGACGGGCTTCTGGCCGCTCTATCGCTTCGACCCGCGTCGCGCCGACGAAGGCAAGCTGCCGCTGTCGCTCGATTCTCGCCCGCCGTCAGACGCGCTGGCGGAAACCCTGCTCGCCGAGCAGCGCTTCCGCCGTCTGAACGCGCAGCAGCCGGAGGTAGCCGAACAGCTCTGGAAAGACGCCGCCGCCGATTTGCAAAAACGCTACGACTTCCTGGCGCAGCTCGCGGGCAAAGCCGAGAAAGTCAGCGACTAATTTAGCGCTTATCTTTATCGCCCCTGTTTTTGGCAGGGGCGTTTGCACCCAGCTCCTCGCGACTTAATACCCGATACCAGGTAAATTTATCGCCGGTCGTGCACTTCACCGCCACGCCGTGCAAATCCCCGTCCTTCAGGAAAAACCCACGATATTGATTTTCACCCACCGCTAAATAACGCGCCTTTTCACCGAGATCATAAATCGTCTGGTAGCGATCGCCGCAACGAAACGTAGTGCGGGTATCAAACTGATAAAAGGAATTTAATAACGCGCCGCCCAGCGTGCGGGTATTAGCCATAATTAAGCCTGATAAAATGCAGGTAAATGCCACGATAAATATATATTGATTGTCCATGGAGAGCTTGGCCCGTTTCTTGCGATTTTTCAGGTTCGCCTCCATCACGCCTGCAATGACAATCACAATTAAATAGGCAATATTCACCATGATGAATGCCGCCAGAAATAACGTCATTGACCAGGTGGTATACGGGAGCTGCGCGGCAGAAATATCCCAGGATTCAAGCAAAATGCCGCTGGCGATCATTCTGGCAAGAAACAACACCAGCGCCAGCAGCAGGGCCAGTGCTTTGTTCAGTAGCGATGCAGCGAGCGGCGAGAGGACCGAAAGACAAAACAGATAAGACAGGAGCAGGCTGAACACGCCGAAAAAGCAAGAAGCAGCCACCAGAGACCAGACGATAATCCCTGGCGCGTGCGCGACCGCCAGTAAAAAGCTTAAAGAGATGGAAAGCATGGCGGTGCGAGACAGCGCTACCGAGGCTTTCACTTTGCTGTTCTGCTTGCGCGGCAGAAAACACTTCAGACGTTTGCGCTCATGGGTATGAAACGCCGCGCGTCCGTAGTATTCAATAATATACGCACACACCCACAGCATATTAAACCAGATGGCTACGCCGACCAGCGACGGGTGATGTGTTTTATTCGCTATCGCGAGCAGAAAGAGCGTAATGAACCAGTTAATACACCAGAAGAGAATAAGCGCGGGCAACTGGCGCGAGAATTTATGCAATAAGCCAAACATGACCTTTCCTTAAGTCATAAAACCCTACACTTTAATGAGAAATATTCTGGCCTGCAACCTGACCATAAGGATGTAATTCCGCGCCGTGATTATTTTTTAAAACCGCCACCATCGCCGATTCCCCTGCTTAATGTCAGGATATCGCCAGGTATAATCTGAAGTTGAAATTCGCTATACTCCGCCGCCTGCCTGTAAGGGCTTCACGTAAACTCGGGGAAATAAGATGCATACTTTAGGGATGATTATTGGCGCGCTGCTGGTGGTTTTTATTGTTATGGCTGTCAAAAAGCGTAAGCGTTAATACATCAGCATTGCTGCAAACAAAAAGCGCCGCCTCCCTGCGGCGCTTTTTTTTACAGCGACATATCAACCACGATGCGGCCGGTGATTTTCCCGTTACGCATACGAGCGAAAATATCGTTGATATTCTCCAGCGGCTCGACCGCAATTTCCGCCGCCACTTTGTTATGCCCGGCGAAATCGAGCGCCTCCTGCAAGTCTTTACGCGTGCCCACAATCGAGCCGCGCACCGTCGTGCCGTCCAGCACCATATCGAAGATAGAGAGATCGAATTTGCCCGGCGGCAGGCCGTTTAACACCATGGTGCCGCCACGGCGCATCATTGTTGTGGCCTGCGCGAACGCTTTTGGCGAGACCGCCGTCACCAGCACGCCGTGCGCGCCGCCGAAGGTGTCATGGAAATAGCTGCCCGGATCGACTTCCAGCGCGTTGGCGACGACCTGCGCGCCGAGGCGTTTCGCGAACTCCAGCTTATCCTTGTCGATATCCACCGCCGCCACGTTCAGCCCCATGGCGTTGGCGTACTGAATAGCCAGATGCCCTAACCCGCCAATACCGGAAATCACCACCCAGTCGCCCGGTTTGGTGTCGGTCATTTTCAGCCCTTTATAGACCGTGACGCCCGCGCAGAGGATTGGCGCAATGCTGGTGAATTCAACATTATCCGGCAAGATGCCGACGTAATTGGCATCCGCCAGGCAATACTCCGCAAAGGTGCCGTTCACCGAATACCCGGAGTTTTGCTGGCCGTGACAGAGCGTTTCCCAGCCGCTTAAGCAGTGTTCGCAATGGCCGCAGGCGGAATAGAGCCACGGCACGCCGACGCGATCGCCCTCTTTAATGTGCGTCACCCCCTGACCGACCGCCACGACGTGGCCTACGCCTTCGTGCCCCGGAATAAACGGCGGGTTCGGTTTCACCGGCCAGTCGCCTTCCGCCGCGTGTAAATCGGTATGGCAGACGCCGGTCGCGGCGATTTTCACCAGCACTTTACCCGGCGTCACTTCCGGCACCAGCACTTCCTGGATCTCCAGCGGCTGCCCGAAGGCTTTTACCACGGCCGCTTTCATTTTCATCACTTTCATCAGTCACCTCGTTAACGGGTCGTTCGGATGGATCAGAAAAGGTTCAGAGGCTGGATGTCATAGCTGACCAGCAAATTTTTCACCTGCTGGTAATGCTCCAGCGCTTTCTTATGGGTTTCGCGGCCGATACCGGAATTTTTATAACCACCGAACGCGGCATGCGCCGGATAGAGGTGATAGCAGTTGGTCCAGACGCGGCCCGCTTTGATTTCGCGGCCCATACGCCAGGCAAGATTGGTGTCACGTGTCCACAGGCCCGCGCCAAGGCCAAATTCGGTAGCGTTCGCCAGCTTCAGCGCCTCATCGGCGTCTTTAAAGGTGGTGATACCGATAACCGGCCCGAAAATCTCTTCCTGGAAGAAGCGCATGTCGTTCTCGCCTTTAATCAGCGTCGGCTCAATGTAGAAGCCCTTCTCCAGCGCCGCGCCGTGGTTCAGACGCGAGCCGCCCGCGAGGATCTGGCCGCCCTCGCCGCGCGCGATATCGATGTACGAGAGAATTTTGTCGAACTGTTCCTGAGAGGCCTGTGCGCCAATCATGGTGTCAGTGTCATAGGGGTCGCCTTTACGAATGTTGGCCATACGCGCCAGCACACGCTCCATAAAGGGTTCGTAAATCGATTCCTGAATCAGGGCGCGGGAAGGACAGGTACAGACTTCCCCCTGGTTAAAGAAGCCCAGAATCAGCCCTTCGGCCGCTTTTTCAATAAATTCAGGCTCTGCCTGCATGATGTCGGCAAAGTAAATATTAGGCGACTTTCCGCCGAGTTCGACGGTGCTGGGGATAATATTTTCCGCCGCGCAGGCCAGAATATGCCGTCCGACCGGCGTGGAGCCGGTAAATGCGATTTTTTCGATGCGTTTGCTGCGCGCCAGCGCTTCGCCCGCCTCCTGCCCGAACCCATGCACCACATTCACCACGCCCGGCGGCAGCAGATCGCCAATCAGCTCCATAAAGACGGAAATGCCAAGCGGCGTCTGCTCCGCAGGTTTGAGCACCACGCAGTTGCCCGCCGCCAGCGCAGGCGCGAGTTTCCACGCCGCCATCAGGATTGGGAAGTTCCACGGGATTATCTGGCCGACCACGCCGAGCGGCTCGTAGATGTGATAAGCGACGGTGTATTGATCGATTTCCGCCACGCTGCCCTCCTGGGCGCGCAGACAACCGGCGAAGTAGCGGAAGTGGTCCACCGCCAGCGGAATATCGGCGTTCAGCGTTTCGCGGATGGGTTTGCCGTTATCCCAGCTCTCGGTGAGCGCCAGCTGTTCGATATGGCCCGCCATGCGATCGGCGATGGCCAGCAGCAAATTGGAACGCTCCTGCACGCTGGTTTTGCCCCACGCGGGCGCCGCGGCATGGGCCGCATCCAGCGCGCGTTCGATGTCGGCGGCGCCTGAGCGCGGGAACTCCGCCACCACCGCGCCCGTCACCGGCGTGGTGTTAGTGAAATATTGACCTTCGACTGGCTCGACAAACTGACCGCCAATAAAGTTTCCATAACGCTGTTTAAAGCTAACGAGAGCACCAGGCTGACCGGGGTGAGCATATTTCATGGCAAATTCCTCAGTGTAGCGACAATCGGTTAAGCACAGTCTGCTGTGCGGCACACAGAGATAAGCAGTTCTTATGCCAGAGTGGCGCAGCACAAATGCATCTTTTAAAAATATATTAAAAACAGTGTGTTGAGATTAATAAGTGCCGCGCACTGGCACGTCGTCGCGGCGTGTCGCGCGGAAAATGTCGCGGAACTGTGTCATGTGTCGCAACACATGAGACACCAAAATGCTACATATTTGAAACATGTACACTTACCGGAGAACGCCATGCCGCACAGCGCCTCGTTGACCTCCGCAGGCTTAACGCCGTACTGCGACGAGCTGTCTTTTCCGTGTCTGCTGAACGACTCCTGGCAGCGCAGCCAGCGCTACGGGCTGACCCGCGACGACGACGCCACCTCGTTTGTGAGCCGCGCCCTGCTTGAAGAAGCGCGATCCCAGCATGGCTGGCTGCAACAGCTGGCCCGCCCGCTGATGCAGCGGCTCGGCGAAAGCCTTAACCGCGCGCCGTCGGTCGTGGTCGCCTCTGACGATACCGGCCTGGTGCTGGATACCTTCGGCAATAACCAGTTTCTGCATAAGGCGCAGCGTGTGGCGCTCGCGCCCGGCAATCTGTGGGGCGAACATGCGCGCGGCACCAACGCCATCGGCACCGCGCTGGCGCTGCATGCGCCGTGCGAAGTCCACGGCAGCCAGCATTTTCTCAATCAGAACGCCGGGCTTTACTGCTACGGCGTGCCGGTGTTTCGCCCGGACGGACAGATCGCGGGCGTGCTCGATCTCTCGACGCCCGCCCGTCAGCCGGTCGCGGAGGCAGGCCGTCTGATGCGCCAGGCCGTGCGCCAGCTGGAGCACGACTGGGTTATCGCGCAACTCGACGCACAGCAGTGGCTGCTGCGCCTGCACACCGATCCCGCCGCTCTCGGCTCAGCCCAGGAACTGTTGCTGGCGTTCAGCGATAACCGGCTGGTTGCCGCCAATAAACTGGCGATGGATGAATTCAAGCTTTCCACCGCGCATATCGGCACCCTCTCCCTCGACGCGCTGTTCCCGCAGGCGCTGCCCGCAGGCGATGACGACGCGCTTACCGCCATTAATCAGCGCCGCTACCACGCCCGCCGTCAGCTTCCGGCGCGGCGCGTCTGGGCCGCGCATCCCGCGATCGCGCAGGACGAAGAGAGCGGCGTTGAGACCGCCAAGGCGTTGCGCCTGCTGAACGCGGGCATCGCGCTGTGCATTACCGGCGAAACCGGCTGCGGTAAAGAGCACCTGAGCCGCCGCCTGCACCAGCAGAGCCAGTGGCGCGACGGCCCGTTCGTCGCCATTAACTGCGCCGCGCTGCCCGAGCAGCTGATTGAATCGGAGCTTTTCGGCTACCAGCCTGGCGCGTTCACCGGCGCCAGCAGCCGCGGGTATATCGGTAAAATCCGCGAAGCCGACGGTGGCGTGCTGTTTCTTGATGAAATCGGCGATATGCCGCTTGCGATGCAGACCCGCCTGTTGCGGGTGCTGCAGGAGAAAAAAGTGGTTCCGCTCGGCGGCACCCGCGCTGTGCCGGTGGCGTTTACGCTTATCTGCGCCACCCACCGCCCGCTGGACGAAATGGTGGCGCGCGGCGCGTTTCGCGAAGATCTCTTTTACCGTATTGAAGAGTACCGGCTGCGCATACCGCCGCTGCGCGACTGGCCCGCGCTACCGCGCTTTGTACAGCGGTTATGGCAGGAGCTGGGCGGCGCGCGGCGCGGCGTTACGCTCTCTGCCGGGCTGGTGGAACATATCGCGCGTCTCCCCTGGCCGGGGAATGTGCGCCAGCTCGCGAGCCTGCTGAAAGTGCTGCTGGCGCTGGCCGATGAGGGTGACGTTGTCACGTTACGCGACCTGCCGCCCCCCTATTGTTCCGTAGACGGACATAAAGAAACGGCGCAGCCTTCAGAGAATGCTGCGCCGGATGTGGACGCCGTGTTACAGAGCGTGAATGGCAATATGAGCCTGGCAGCGCGTAAGCTTGGCGTCTCGCGCAGTACGCTCTACCGGCGGCTTGAGAAGCAGCGCGCTAGCGCAGACGCCCGCTGATATCGCCAAGCGCGTCGATGGCCGCCTGCGGGTAGCCTGCGGCGCGCAGCGGCGCGACAATCTCCTGCGCCAGATCCGGCACGTAACTCACCAGCAACTCTCCTTTGCCGCAAAACTCCGCTTCGCCGAGGGCGGCGGGCAGGATAACGCTCTGCGCGCGCGCAAGCGTCATCACCGCGCCATTCGGGGTGTGAAGGGTTACCGGCGCGCCGATGTTGGTGACAATACGCACCGAGGAGAAGTGGTAGTCGTAGCAGGTGTCGAAGCGCCAGCGCTCCAGCGCGAAGTAAGGCCCGGCGCAGCACAGCAAACGTTGAACGGCGGCGCACTCTTCCAGCACCAGCCCGCGCTGCGGCTGGGTCAGCAGTTCCGGGCGCAACTCTTCCAGCAGTTTATCGATGTTACTGGCCTGCTCGTCAGGCGGTACCGGCGAGCCATCTTCCATATTCCACGGCATCGCGTGCTGCTGAATATCAGACGTCTGTTCTATTTCATAGATCAGCGTATCCGGCCCGAAGGCGTGCAGCTGGCCGCCCGGCACATAAATCGTATCACCGGTTTTCAGCGGCAGGCGGTACATGACGCGGTCGTAATCGCCCGCCAGCAGCGCCTCGCGGATCGCCGCTTTTTTCACGCCAGTTTTGATACCGACAAGACAGGTGGCGCCGGGTGCCGCCCAGAGAATATGCCAGGCCTCGGTTTTACCGTTGGGCTGATTTTCCAGGCGCTGCGCCGTGTCGTCGTTCGCGTGCAGATGCACCGGCAGCATGCCGCTGCCGTCGATAAATTTGCTGAGTAGCGGAAAGTACGGGCCGCGCCAGCCAGGCGCGACCAGTTCATCGGGATAGCGCGTCGTCAGCTCACGCAGCGACATGCCGGCGAATTCGCCATTGGTGACGGTCGCTATCATGCCATCGACGTCACTAACCTCCCAGGTTTCAGCGATGCGCGATTCCGGCAGCTCCGCCTTACCGAGCTGCGTTTTGATGCGCGTGCCGCCGAAGATGTGGGTCGCGAGCGGCGTCGTCAGCGTAAGCGGATAGTTGAGCATCCCTCTCTCCTTTTTATCAGATAACCGCCTGGCCGCCCGTGACGGCAACGGTCGCGCCGGAGACATAGCTTGCCTCGTCGCTTGCCAGCATCACATAGACCGGCGCCAGTTCCGCTGGCTGACCGGCGCGAGCGAGCGGCACCTGGCTGCCAAACTCTTTGACCTGCTCCGGCGGCATCGTGGACGGGATAAGCGGCGTCCAGATGGGGCCCGGCGCGACGGCGTTCGCGCGAATGCCTTTTTCGGCGAGCAGCGCGGCCAGGCTGCCGGAGAAGTTCACGATAGCCGCTTTGGTGGCGGAATACGCGATGAGCTTAGGCTTCGGCTGGTCGGCGTTGACCGACGCGGTGTTGATGATGGAACCGCCCGCCGGCATATGCGGCACGGCCGCTTTGCAGATCCAGAACATGCCGTAGAGGTTGGTTTTCATGGTGCGGTCGAACTCTTCATCGCTGATTTCATCCAGCGAATCGCGGGTCATCTGGAACGCCGCGTTGTTGACCACAATGTCGATTTTCCCGAATTCCTCGGCGGCTTTTTGCACCAGCGCGCGGCAGTGAGCGGCGTCGGTGATATCGCCAGGCACCAGTATCGCTTTGCGGCCCGCTTCTTCCACCAGACGCGCGGTGTCTTTGGCATCGTCATGTTCATCAAGATAAGAGATCAGCACATCGGCCCCTTCACGGGCATACGCGATAGCGACCGCGCGGCCGATGCCGGAATCACCGCCGGTAATGATGGCGGCTTTACCGGAGAGGCGCCCGGAGCCTTTATAGCTCGTTTCGCCGTGATCGGGCTGCGGCTGCATCTTCGCGGTGCTGCCTGGGACATTCTGCTGCTGTTCAGGGAATGGCGGTTGTGGACGTGTCGTCATGGTTTGTTCTCCTGTTTCTTTTCCTTTCGCGCCGGAACGTAAACAGTGCGAAAGACATCCGGGTTTCAGGAACCTGACGCTTATCAGCGCCAACGATAAAATCAGGTTTCAGTATAGTTGACGAGATATTTATGCAAGCGAAGCGGGAAACCAAACGGGTAAATTTTACCCGGCGCGGACGATTATTTTGGTGGGGTGATGCCATGCGGATCGCGTTATTAGCGAGGCGGAGCCTGCAGGGCAAATTTAATTTATTAACAAAGACTTATAATTGATTAATTCATCCATGCCGACGTGAAAAATATTACGCGAGGCGCGCCGGTTTTTATTATTTTTCACTGGATGAGAAAGCGCTGATAAATCCGGGCCGCGCGGACGCTGCGTAGCCCGGCGTTTAAAAAAACCGCGTTTAAATATTGAGATCCACCCAAAGTGCTGCGTGATCGGAACCTGCCTGTTGCGGCTTTTTCAGTTCCGGGTAAACGTCCCATTTAACGGGTCGTTCACCGGGCCACATGCCCTTACGGATGACGCCGCCTGCGGTGACGCGCTCCCAGAGCGCGGGCGACAGCAGAATGTAATCGAGCTTGTTGTTTTTGGCGCTGTTGCCCCAGGTGCCGGGATACCCGCCATTGTCAAAGGCCGGGTGAGTAAAGGCGTCGCGCAGATCGGTCTCTTTCAGCAGCGGCGCCAGGGTGTCGCTCTCCGGCGTGTCGTTGAAATCGCCCGCGATAGCAATAAACTGCTCGCCGGCGTCGCGGCGCGCTTTGTAGATGTCCGCGACCCGCTGCGCCTGCGCTTTGCGCCTCGCGTCGGACTCCGCTTTACCGCCGTAGCCTTTACTCTTCAGATGATTGACCATCACCCATAGCGTATCGCCGTTTGCCAGCGGCACTGAATATTCCGGGCAGTCGCGCGAAAAAATCAGCTGGCCGCGCGCGTCGCGGTCGTCCACGTGGCTGCGCATCGGGCCGATGGGATATTCCGCGCCGGTAAGCAGGCCAACATCGATGCCGCGGCTGTCGTTGCCGTCGATGACCATCACATGACGAAACGGCTCGCCGCCGAGCGCCGCGATAATTTCCTGGTTAAACGCCGCCAGCGCCGGACGGCTCTCCGCCTCCACCACGGCCAGCACATCGGCGTTAAGATCGCTCATCACTTTTGCGGTGATGCGCATGGCGACTTCATCCACCGGCGAGTCGATAAGCTCAAGCGAACCGACCCAGTCGGCGCGACCGCTGGCGATAATCTCGATACCGCCGTCGCGCGGGCGCTTCAGGAGGTTGCCGCGGTTACGGCGCAGGATGACAAACGGCCCGGTGTCGGATTTCTCAAGCCCGAGCGCCACCATGAGCTTAACCATCTCTTTCTTGCTGGCCTCGCTGTAGGTAATTTCGCCGAGCAACTCATTAAGCCGCGCGAATTTCTCCAGCACCGGCCGTCCCTGCGACCAGCTGCTTTGCGACATCACGCGCGCGCGATCGAACAGGTTTTCTACGTTATAAGACGCCAGACGCATAGCCCCTCCCGTTGTGGTTATCCCCCGCCGCAGACTCCGAAGCCCGGCATCAGGTCTTTCTCAGTGTGGCAGCAAATTGTTACGTCTTCAAAACAGGCGCTACGGCGCAAAACGCGCTGGTATTCGTCGCCGTAATCCGTACCATACACGCCACGCACAGGAACACATTCGGGCCTGCTGGCGCCTGCGGCAATCTCCGCCGCGCGCGGGCAGGCCAACGGTGAATACGCGCGCCGGGCAATCCGCCAGAGCGCGCCGCAACGCAGAACTGAGCCACTTTTAAATGTCTGAAATTCAAGAAATTAGCAAAAAAGAGCAGTACAACCTCAACAAATTGCAGAAGCGCCTGCGCCGCAATGTCGGCGAAGCTATCGCCGATTACAATATGATTGAAGAAGGCGACCGCATCATGGTGTGCCTCTCCGGCGGCAAAGACAGCTACACGATGCTGGAGATTTTGCGCAACTTACAGCAGAGCGCGCCGGTGAATTTCTCGCTGGTGGCGGTGAATCTCGACCAGAAACAGCCGGGTTTCCCGGAGCATATTCTGCCGGAATATCTGGCGGCCCTTGGCGTGGAATATAAAATCGTTGAGGAAAATACCTATGGGATCGTCAAAGAGAAGATCCCCGAAGGGAAAACCACCTGCTCGCTCTGCTCACGTCTGCGTCGCGGCATTCTTTACCGCACCGCCACTGAGCTTGGCGCAACCAAAATCGCGCTGGGTCATCACCGTGACGACATTCTGCAAACGCTGTTCCTGAATATGTTCTACGGCGGAAAAATGAAAGGAATGCCGCCGAAGCTGATGAGCGATGACGGTAAACATATCGTGATTCGCCCGCTCGCCTACTGCCGTGAAAAAGACATTGAACGTTTCTCGCAGGCGAAAGGCTTCCCGATTATTCCGTGCAACCTCTGCGGCTCACAGCCGAACCTGCAGCGTCAGGTGATCGCCGATATGCTGCGCGACTGGGATAAACGTTATCCGGGCCGTATCGAAACGATGTTCAGCGCGATGCAGAATGTCGTGCCGTCGCACCTGTGCGACACCGAACTGTTCGACTTCAAAGGCATTCATCACGGCTCTGAAGTGGTGAACGGCGGCGATCTGGCGTTTGATCGCGAAGAGATCCCGATGATGCCCACCGGCTGGGCGCCGGAAGATGAAGAGGCGCCGCCGATGCAGCGCCTCGATGTGCTGGAAATCAAATAAGCCTGATGCCCTCCCCGCGGAGGGCTTTTTTTTGCCTGCTTAACGCATGTGCGGCGGCGGATCGTCGATGGGACGCGGGTCCGGCGATGGCGGATCGGGAACCGGCTGCGGCGTCGGGATTGGGTCCGGCACGGGTACGGGATCAATGGGCACCGGATCGCTCATGGTCGTCTGATACAGATGATGCATCGTCGCTTCCTCTTTGATGGCAGATACGTTAAGCGTAGAAGATGCGTCACAGAAGGGAAAAGCGAGCCGCGGCGGCGTCACGTTAAAATCAGCAGGCAAAAAAAAGCCGACTTAATTAAGTCGGCATCGTACGAATCAAATTGTGCTATGCAGTAATTCAAAAAAGGAAGTAAGACAATATGGAGCGCAACGCCCATCGCTTGACGTTGCATTCACCTGCGACAGGAATGATGCCGTGAAACGGCGTACCATTTCTTGATGTCGCTCAAACTCGTGAGGTTTTTTGGTTCACTTTGCGCGCAAAAGGCGTTTTTTTACAACCATTTACTTCGATGTAACCACCACGTAACACCGCCAATCACCAGCACCAGCGCTACGCAGAAAACGCTAAAGCCCAGATGCCAGCCGCCGCCGGGAATGCCGCCAAGGTTGACGCCAAACAGCCCCGTAAGAAACGTACTGGGCAGAAAGACCATCGCCATCAGCGACATCGTATAACTGCGGCGCGACAGCGACTCCTGCATCGTCTGGGAAATTTCATCGGCCATCACCGCGGTGCGCGCGATACAGGCGTCGATTTCATCCAGCCCACGACCAAGGCGGTCAGCGATATCCAGCATCCGGCGGCGCTGATCGTCATTCATCCAGCTAAATCGCTCGCTGGCGAGGCGTGAAAAGACATCGCGCTGCGGCGACATATAGCGACGCATGACAATCAACTGTTTGCGCAGCAGCGCCAGCACGCCGCGCGGCGGCACGATCTCTTCCAGCAGATTGTCTTCCAGATCGATAATTTTATCGTGCAGCTCTTCGATAAATTCGCTGGCGTGATCGGTCAGCGCATCGCAGGCGTCCACCAGCCAGCCGCCGACATCCGCCGGGCCGCTGCCCTCGTTCAGATCGTGAATGATATCGTCGAGCGCCAGCACCTTACGTTGACGCGTGGAGACGATAAGCCGCTCGTCGATATAGAGCCGCATCGCCACCAGCTGGTCCGGACGTTCGTCAGTGCTGCCGTTAATGCAGCGCAGCGTAATCAGCGTACCGTCGCCCATGCGCGTGACGCGCGGCCGCAGGCTCTCGCCCGCCAGCGCGTCGCGCACCATATTTGGCAGCAGCGGCGTCTCAGTGAGCCACTGCGCGCTTTCCTGGTTGGCATAGTTCAGGTGCAGCCAGCAGGGATGGTCTTTATCGATAACGCAGTCATTCTGCAACGGCTTTACGCCGCCGTGACCGTCCAGCAGCCAGGCGATGACCGCATCCGGCACATTTACTTCAGAGCCCTTAATGGCCTCCATCGCGTCTCCTGATGTTCAGTTCGAATGAGGAAAGGCTGAACGCGCCAGCCCCTGCCCAGGCTTAACGGTTTTCCAGCGCGGCCTGAATGGCGTCGGCCAGTTCAGCCAGATGATGGCGGGTATATTCGATATCTTTGGCGAGCTTATCACGCCCTTCATAGTTATTCGGGGCCGCCACGGAGGCTTTGATAAGTTCAAGCGCGGCGTTCACCGCCAGCAGGCGTTTTTCCGCATCGCTGCGGGAGGCGTAATTTTCAGGCAGCATACTTCACTCCGGTAATTCAACTGGCTTTATGGTGCTACATTGCACAGGAATTTCAAGCCGGAGCGATTCGGTTGCGGATTAAAACAGCGCTACCAGCAGGGCAACGGGAAAACTCATCGGCCAGGTCGCGCCAATAAGCGTTGCGCAGAGCAGCTTAATGCTGGTTTTGTCTTTCGCAATAAAAAAGGTAATGAGCGCCGCGATCGACGCCATAACGGCGTAAAACACGAGCATATGTTGATAGAGCGTCATGATGGCGTATCCATACTGAGAATGCGGTCGCAATATGCGATTTTTTATGACGCAGATCAAGTCTCAGTGAAGGCCGCCGCGCAGAAAAACTTGATCTGCTTCACCTTAATCCCGCTGTAAACATGGATGAATCAAATCCGCGCGTGATGTGTTAACGTCAGCCTATGCATAAATTTTACAACTCAGGGCCACTCTGTCGCAATGAGAACCACACGCGTTACGTTACGTCTTTCCCACGCTGTCAGCGACGTTATGCTTGATGACATTAAAGCCATTATTCCTGCGGATGCGCTTCAGGTCTTTACGAATCAACTGGATGAAACTCAGTACGCCACGCTGGAGTGTCTTCAGACGGAACGGAACTGTTCGCTTATCGCCTCGGCGATTGTCGTCTGGCGCCAGCTCGGACACATCAAAAGCCTGATATACCGCAACGGCGACGTTCTGCGCGATGTCTCAGACGCCAGCCAGTTTCAGCTATTCACAATGCTGCGCGCGCCGCTGACGGTGCTGGCCATTCGCTGATCGCTTTCAGATAATTCTCAACTTTCCCTCTGCGCTGCCGATAACCATCTGAAAATGGACGGGGAAGACGCTTATGCTGCCTGGAATACCCACGCTGGCGCTGGCCTTTATGGTCTGGCTGCTGATTTTTATCCCTTCTTATAAAATCGCCAGACGAGCGGGGTTCGGCTGGTCGATGGCGCTGCTATTGACGCTACCGGGCCTGAATATCGTCGCCTGGTGGTGTTTTGCCTGTATGAAGTGGCCAGCGCGCCGCTATTTCTGATTAACGTCTTGCGCGGTTTCTGACGGGCGTTTTTTAACGCCCTGCCATGTCGTGCCTGCTGAATTTTTTGAGTAAACGCCGCGCATAGCGTTAAAGCTCCGCGTCCCCTTGCCGATGATGCAGATAACCCAACGCCCGCGTTGACAGTAAAAGCCCGAGGCGTCCGCGCCACAAAAGAAGCCGTGCATAAAGGTAGC